>JAJNNC010000002.1 GCA_021730635.1 Catalimonadaceae bacterium JC749 | reverse complement strand
GGTCAAAGTGTAAGTCCCCACCGTGGAGGCATCCAGGTCTATTTCTCCTGTGGTGTTATCCACAAACACCAGACCGGCTGGAGCAGCCGTAAAGCTACCTGCCTGAGCCGTACTGGCCACTGGATCAACTTCATTCTGGCAGTAGGCATACTTTACATAGGAAAAATTGGCATTATCCTCACTAACGGTCACAACGATTGCATCAGAACTTGTACAACCATTAGCATCGGTTACTGTATAAGTGAGGTTAAACACTCCTGTTGCTGCACTGTTGAAGACCGGATTGGAAATATTAGTAGCTGACAAGGGGCCAATATCGCCTGTCCAACTGTGCGTATAGGGTCCCATGCCACCTCCCGGATTACCATTCAGGTTCAGATCTATTCCGATACATGTCGCTGCCGGATCCGGAGAGATATTTGCAGTAGGCGCACTCTGGTTATCGTCCACCACCACATTGGCCTCATCTTTCTCACAGCCATTTGCATCTCTTACAGTTACTGTATAAGTCCCCTGAAGCAGGGCACTGAATACAGGACTTACCTGAAAAGTGGTACCCCCATCAATAGAATACTCATAACTCCCTGCACCACCGGTTACAGCACCTGTCATGTCTATTTCTCCATTGTAAGGTGCCGTACATTTCGCATTTCCTGTAGTATTGATAGCAGTATTATCAATGATAATATCTGTAGCAGGAGTGATAATGATACCGAAAGCACCTGAGGTAAAGCGCTCACTGCCACCGGGTCCACTACAGGTTCCCCCTGTAATATAAATGGTGTATCCGATACCATCATCGTTAGGTGGCAGTCCCGTAAATACAATAGTATTAGGGGCAGTATAAGCAACACTGATGCTTGGCACCACATCTAAGCCCGGAGAAAATCCAGATTCATCATAAACCCAAACGCCTTCTCCACCATCAAACAAGTTGTATGAATAATCTCCTCCACTAGGATCAAAATTACCCAGACTCGGATCATAATTTCCCGAACTGTTAACAAAGGAAATTTGAATCTGACCATCATTGGCATCTAAACATTGTTCTGAAGTAGCCACGATGGTAGCACTACTGGCAGGCCTGCTAGGGCATATCTGCCCCAATACTTCTGTCGGAATCAACCACCCTGTGAAAAAAATTACTAACAATAAAGTCAGTGGTATTGTAGTAAAATTCTTTGTCATAAGACCTACTTTTTATAAGCTTTTACAGTAATGTTCTGAGGTTGATAGGTGTGTCTGCATTTCGGACCGGTTATCACAACCTGATAGCTTCCGCTGGGAGGTACATTTTTGAAAACGATGGTATGTGGGGGCAGAAAAGAGAGTGTAATATCTTTGTTCTCGTAAAAACCCGGATCCAGTTTATTGGCGTTGTATACGAAAGCTTGTAAATCTCCATCCCATAAATGAAAATTGTAGTTGCTTGTATTTGGATCAAGTCGCTCCTCAAACCCTTTAAATACAGCGTGTATCTCCCCATCTCTTCCGTTTTGATTTTGTTCGTGTACTACAATAAATTCTGGCTCAACGGAAGGACACTGCGCTAGCGCAGATGCAGCAATACAACCTATAAGGAGTGTGGTATAAATGAACTTAGATCCCATTAGTTTATCTTTATTATCAATTTCAAAGGTGCTTATCCTGAGAGTATCACATTGTGTTCCCTGGATGTGTTAATTCCGGTGTAAAATCTAAAAAAGGTACAAGGTTATTTTTTGACAGTTTTCATATCGTTTGTAGTACTTTTCCTGTCTGTACTTTTCAAAATATTGATTTATTATATATAATTTTATCATTTTACTTTTGCACTTTTAAAAGCATAAACTATATAACATTCAATGCCTATGTTCTATATTTATTAAATTTATTGTTTTTGGATTATAAAGGATTGCTCCTAAAGAATTGTGAAATTAGAAGGATGTAGGAAATGGTATCGGAAAGGGAAAAATGGTCATCAACTAAGAGCAAAAAGAACTAATTATAGGAAGGTTTGACAGGAAGGCATAAAAAAAACCAGAGCCGCTTTGCATTAAAGCAAGTCGACCCTGGTTTTAAACTAAACCAGCAATAAAATTATATTATAGAGCCGCTTTGATTTTATCAGCAATACGCCGCATCTCTTCTTCGGTAAGTTCTAATTTGGGGTTACTGAAATTCGCATCGCTCATGTGGTTCATGGGAATCAGATGTATATGCGCATGGGGTACTTCCAGCCCCATCACCGCCGTAGCAATTCTTTGACAGGGTATTACCTTTTTCAAAGCAATGGCTACCTCCTTGGCAAACAAATGAAGACGGGTGTAAAGCTCATCATCAAGATCAAACAAATAATCCACTTCTTGCTTAGGAACAACCAAGGTATGGCCTTTCGTCAGCGGACGAATATCCAGAAAAGCAAGCGCATCATCGCTTTCCGCAACGATATATGCGGGTATCTCACGATGGATAATTCTAGTGAAAATACTGGCCATGGTAGAATAAGTATTAAAGGTAGGCTCCTGTGTGCCGTTAAACAGTTTACTTTCTAATTCCTACTGAATGGTAATATCCAGAATTTCAAACTTCATCACTCCGGCAGGTGCTTTTACTTCAGCTACATCTCCTACTTTCTTACCTAATAAACCTTGTCCGAATGGAGATTTTACCGAAATCTTATTGGCTTTTAAATCTGCTTCTTCCTCAGAGACAATGGTATAGGTCATTACCGTTGCATTTTTCGTATTCTTTATTTTAACGGTAGATAAGATAGACACTTTAGAAGTATCCAGTGTTGAACCGTCGATGACTCTGGCATTACCCACAATTTCTTCTAATTTGGAGATTTTAAGTTCCAGCAAACCTTGCGCATCTTTGGCGGCATCATATTCAGCGTTTTCACTTAGATCGCCTTTATCTCTTGCTTCCGCAATTTGTTTAGCAATATCTGCCCTTCCTTTGGTTTTAAGCTCATTCAATTCATCCTTTAGCTTTTGTAAACCTTCATGCGTGTAATACGATACATTTGTCATAATAATACTTGTTAAATAATTTGACTATGACTCAAAAAAATAAAAGAACGGCTTACGAAAGCAGCCGTTTCCTTTATTAGCCAAATAAATAATTTTTGATTGTTGATCAACAGCAGTTATGATATGCACTTGGCCTGCCGTCAAACAGTTTTACAAAATTAGCTATTTTGATGATTTTATCAAATATCTATTTATTGTGTTCTTGTGGTGAAATTAATTCCTAAACGCAACCCTATAAACTCAGAACTTTGAACTTATAGCTATCGGACACCCGTATAATTGAAAGGGCTGATCGCCAACAACTCCTGTTTTACTTTATCATCTACTTCCAGGGATTGTATAAATTTTTTAATTACCCCTTCAGAGATATGATCATTATTACGGGTCAACGATTTGAGCGCTTCATAAGGTTGCGGATAGCCTTCCCGGCGCAAAATAGTCTGGATACCTTCCGCCACCACTACCCAATTTTCTTCCAGGTCATCCTGAATCGCCTCCGGATTGACCTCAATCTTTTTTAGACCTTTCTTCAGCGAATGCAAGGCAATCAGGCTATGCCCTATTGGCACTCCTATGTTTCTGAGTACCGTGGAGTCGGTCAGGTCACGCTGCAACCGGGATATAGGGAGTTTGGCAGCCAGATGCTCAAAAAGTGCATTGGCAATTCCCAGGTTTCCTTCCGCATTTTCAAAATCAATAGGATTCACCTTATGGGGCATGGCGGAAGATCCTACTTCTCCGGCTACGATTTTCTGTTTGAAATAACTCAGAGAAACATACTGCCATACATCCCGGCTAAAATCCAGCAGGATAGTATTAATTCTTTTCAGGTTGTCGAACAAGGCGGCCAGAAAATCATAATGCTCAATCTGAGTAGTGGGGTAGCTTCGCTTCAAACCCAGATGTTGCTCGGTAAATTTGTTGCCAAAAGCCACCCAATCCACTTCGGGATAGGCCAGCGCATGGGCATTGAAATTGCCGACAGCACCTCCGAATTTAGCGACATGGGGCAAAGCTTCCAGCAAGGCCGTTTGCCTCAGCAACCTCTCATGAAAAACACGCCATTCCTTCCCCAAACGGGTGGGCGAGGCGGGTTGTCCATGAGTGCGCGACAGCATAGGAATATCCTTCCAAACTTCTGCCTGCTGCTCTAATTGCTGCATTATCTCCTTCAGCAAAGGCAAGTAAACCTGATACAATGCTTCCCGCAAACCGTAAGGAATAGCTGTATTGTTAATATCCTGTGATGTCAGTCCGAAGTGAATAAATTCTTTATGATCTCCCAGCCCTATGGTATCAAATTTCTGTTTCAAAAAATACTCTACCGCCTTCACATCGTGGTTGGTCGTTTTTTCTATTTCTTTGATACTGAAAGCATCGGCCTCTTGAAAATTTTCATAAACCTGACGGAGTGTCGGGAAAAGCTGATGGTTTACAGATTGTAACTGGGGTAAAGGTATTTCACAAAGCGCAATAAAATATTCAATTTCTACCATCACTCTATAGCGAATCAGGGCATATTCTGAAAAGTAATAAGCTAATTTCCGGGTATTTTTTCGATACCGTCCGTCGACGGGAGAAACAGCGGTTAAGATATTTAACTCCATAAATTCTAATGATAACATAGGGCAAATGTAAACAGGATTTATCAGGATTAGTATCCTTTCGTCAATTATTAGCCCGTTAGTACGCCTGCATCACACACTGCCCAGGTAAAAAGGCAGCATTCCTTATCGCTGGCATTCCGAATTATTTCGCCCTACTTTTGTTAAGTATATTTTGAAAAGTAATGTAAAAATTAGCCTGTATTCAGGAAGTTTTTCCCTACGGGTGGTTACTTTGTAAACAAGCATTTAAACGATCGTTCCAGTGTTATTTAACTTATTCAGTAAGAGAAAAGAAAAATCCGAAGACAAGCCTGCTGACAAGTATGTGCAGTTGCAGGTCAGAGAAATCATCAAAGAAACAGCCGATGCTATTACCATCGTTTTTGAAAAACCAGCGCATGGTTTGGCCTATGAGCCCGGTCAGTTTCTCACGTTGATCATTCCCATTGAAGGCCGTGAGATCAGGCGATCTTATTCTCTTTGTTCTTCCCCTATGACAGATCCTTACCCCGCCGTCACCGTAAAACGGGTGGCTTCCGGTAAAGTATCCAACTACCTGAACGATACCTTACAAATCGGTGACCAACTGCGGGTTATGCAGCCTATGGGTGTTTTTACCACTCCTCTGGCCGCCGAAAACCAAAGGCATGTAGTGATGTTTGGCGGTGGCAGTGGCATCACCCCCTTGATGTCGCTCATCAAATCTATGTTACATGCGGAACCTCACAGCAAAATTTCATTGATTTATGCCAACCGGCACGCCGAAAGCATCATTTTCAAGAACCAGTTAAAAGCCTTATCACAGCAATATCCAGAGCGTTTTCAGATCATTCATGTGTTGGAGGAAACATCCGGTGCCCTAGCCTGTCTTGGAGGGCTTATCACCGCAGAACGGGTACCTGAGCTATTGACACAGCTGCGTTTGCAGGAACCCGTTGCGGATTATTTTATCTGTGGACCCCAGGGCATGATGGACCAGGTGACAGAGGCGTTGAGGCAATTGGAAATTCCTCCACATCAGATCCATAAAGAAAGTTTTGTCAGCAGTGAATCATCTCGGAAATCAGAACCTCAGCCTTCGCAGGAGGAAAAGATCGAGCCCACCCAGCAGGCTACCTGGGATGCCCCTCAGCCAATTGGTGCCTATCAAACATTTAAGGAAAAGGCAACCGAAACCTTTGAAGTTACGATAATGTATGAAGGAGAAACCTATCGCTTTGCAGTAGAGCCGGAAAGTACTATTCTACAAACAGCTTTGGCCCTGGATATCGACCTTCCCTATTCATGCCAAAGTGGTATTTGCACAGCTTGTATGGGGAAATGTACTTCCGGGCGCGTGAAACTGGATGAGGAAGATAGCCTGACCGAAGAGGATTTGCAACAAGGGTATGTGCTTACCTGCGTGGGGCATCCGCTGACTTCAGATGTCGTGATTAAAATAGACTAAAAAGCTCGTCGTACAGGATAAGATGGTGTGTTTCTGAGTGCTAGGTTCTCATTGCTGATTGGTTAGATTATTCTTATTTATAGGTAATTTGCATGCATCGGGCTACTTCTAATATTTTTATTCGTTAGCGCATCAAAGTAAAAACATCATTAAACTTAATACAGACTTATGGAACAAGATAATGTGGTAATTCCTGAAATAAGAGAGCGAAAGTTTTTACCCAAGGACTTTGCCGTCACTACCTGGGATGCCGTAAAACCTTACTATGATGATCTGCAAAACCGCTCCATTCATTCTGCGGAAGAACTCAGAAGGTGGTTTCGGGACCGGAGTGAATTGGAGGCGGTACTCTCTGAAAATCTGGCCTGGAGATACATCAAGATGACCTGTGATACAGCCAATGAAGATTTACGGGAAAGTTACAATGAGTTTATCACACAGATAGAGCCTAAAATCGCTCCCGTTTCCAATGAACTCAATAAAAAAGCATTGGCCAGTCCGTATCTGGAAAAGCTGAAAAATCAGGAAGGGTACACCATCCTCATCAGGGAACTGGAAAAAGAGGCTAAAATCTTCCGGGAGGAAAACGTACCCCTGAAAACCGAAGAACAAAAAGAAGCTCAGAAATTCGGTGCCATCTCCGGAGCCATGACGGTGGACATTGACGGCAAAGAGATGACATTGCCGCAAGCTGCAAATCTGTTACAGTCTACCGATCGTGAAAAAAGGGAGGAGGCGTACCGGAAGATCACCCAACGCCGCCTGCAAGACAAGGATACCCTGAATGAACTTTATTCCAAACTCATTCAGATACGCCATCAGATGGGAAAAAATGCGGGTTTCCCCAATTACCGAGATTATATGTTTACAGCCATGGGGCGTTTCGATTATACCCCCCAGGATTGTTTTGATTTTCATAAGGCCATAGAAAAAGAAGTGGTGCCAATGCTCAACGAGCTTTCTACCCGACGGAAAATAACCTTGCAACTGGATAGGCTAAGACCTTGGGACAAAAGTGTAGACCCTACCGGACAACCGCCTCTGAAGCCTTTTGATACCAGCCAGGAATTGACTGATAAAACCATTCAATGTTTTGGAAAACTAGATCCGTTTTTGGGTGAACGTATCGCTATTATGAGAGCCATGGGGCATCTGGACCTGGAATCCAGAAAAGGGAAGGCACCGGGAGGCTATAACTATCCCCTGTTTGAAACCGGTGTGCCTTTTATTTTTATGAACGCCACCTCCAACTTGCGGGATATGGTCACCATTATGCATGAAGGCGGGCACGCTGTTCATTCTTTCCTGACCCGTGAATTAGAGTT
This sequence comes from Catalimonadaceae bacterium JC749, assembly GCA_021730635.1. Taxonomy (GTDB): domain Bacteria; phylum Bacteroidota; class Bacteroidia; order Cytophagales; family Cyclobacteriaceae; genus JAJNNC01. Next base: position 892,276 of record JAJNNC010000002.1, on the reverse strand, counting down.
AACCAACTTTCAGCACCCTCCTTCTGAAGTGGCTGAGTTAGCCTCTATGGCTATGGAACTGATCTCTATGGATCACTGGAATTTGTTCTTTACCGATGAAGAGGATCTGAAGCGGGCCAAACGGGAACATCTGGAACAAATCATAGAAACCCTTCCCTGGGTAGCCACCATCGATAAATTCCAACACTGGGCCTATGAGCATCCTGCCCATAACATTCCGGAACGAATAGATGCCTGGAATGAGATTTACAACACTTTTTCTGACAATATCACCGACTGGAGCGGTTTGGAGGAAGAAAAAAGTTATTTATGGCAAAAGCAGCTTCATTTGTTTGATGTGCCTTTCTATTATATAGAATATGGATTTGCTCAGCTAGGAGCAATTGCCATATGGAAGAACTATAAAATAGATCCGCAGAGGGGGTTGGCGGGTTATAAGAACGCCCTGCAATTAGGCTATACACGCTCTATTCCTGAAGTGTATGAGGCAGCCCATATCAAATTTGATTTCAGTACGGATTACATTCGCTCTCTGATACAATTTGTCAGAGATGAACTGGACAAAGTATAGCATCAGAAGGGCCGGGTGGTGAACTGCTACCCGGCCTGCTTTTTCAGTTTCCTATTTCCCACTCATCTGCAACGGCTCTATTAGCTTCATTCGACATGCTGCTGTATGCCCACAACAAATTATTATTGCGTCCAATAACACAGAATATTCTGTAAAAAAGCAGGCGTTAAACTCTTGGATGAAAATAAATTACTCGGCATGCATAAAAAATCAGGCACACCCCTGCAACTTTTCGATATTTTTAATAATTTGCCATACATTTATAATATTCCCAAAATAGCAAGATAATCAAATCCTTTTTTTGCTATTATCAACATTTTAGCATAATTATTTATGTTTAAAAAAATATTTTTTATTAAACTATTGGTCATTCTTCTGATAATTGCCTTTCATCCTATTCAAGCGCAAGAGGCCACTATATCAGGAAAAGTGACAGAAGCTGCAAGCGATGTGCCCCTCATTGGCGTTAACATTTTGGTAAAAGGAACTGTAGTGGGTACTATCACCGATACGGATGGTAATTTCACGCTTTCTGTCAACGTCCCGCTTCCTGTCACGCTGGTCGTGTCTAGCGTAGGATATCAAACACAGGAAGTGGAAGTTGAGAACCAAACGGCCAACCTGGATATACAACTCGAAGAACAAACGCTACTGGGAAAAGAAGTAGTTGTTTCTGCTTCCAGAGTAGAAGAAAACGTTTTACAATCCCCTGTTTCTATTGAAAAACTCGATATCCGTGACATTCAACAATCCGCAGCCCCTAGCTTTTACGATCAGATCGTCAACCTGAAAGGGATTGACGTCAGTGCCCAGAGCCTTACTTTTAAGTCCATCAACCCAAGAGGATTTGCGGCCAATGGAAACAACCGCATTGTGCAATTAATTGACGGAATCGATAACCAGGCCCCCGGATTAAATTTTCCGGTAGGTAATATTGTGGGAATTCCGGAACTGGATCTGGAAAGCGTGGAAATCCTGCCGGGAGCCGCCTCTGCGCTCTATGGTCCCAATGCCATCAATGGTATTATTTTAATGAACAGCAAAAGTCCGTTCGAATACCAGGGATTAAGTGCTTTTGCCAAAGCAGGCGTAACGCACATCGATGGAGAAGATGACGACCCCTCACTTTACCAGCACTATGGCTTGCGTTATGCCAGGGCTATTAATAACCGCCTGGCTTTTAAGATCAACGGAGAGTATTTACAGGCAAAGGATTTTATTGGTGTAGACTATCGCGATGCCAGTGATATTGTAGAAAGAAGCCCGGAAAATATCAATCCTGATAACCGGGGTAACATGCGGACCTACAATGGTGTAAACGTTTACGGTGATCCGCTACTCAATGTTGGCCTGCTCGGACAGGGCAGCGGGGTAGAAGCTTTACTTCCCTTAGATGAAAGAGGAGACTTTACACCCACCGGTTATACGGAAACAGAATTTGTAGACAATACCACGGAAAGCATCAAAGTAGGTGCTGCGTTGCACTACAGAATTAATGACCAGGTGGAAGCGCTCGTTCAATTCAACCAGGGATTTGGCAGCACCGTTTATACAGCCAATGACCGTTTTGTGCTGGATGACTTTACCATCTGGACTGCCAAGGCAGAACTGAGAGGGAGCAATTTCTTCCTGCGAGGTTATAAGACACAGGAAAACGCAGGAGATTCTTATGCCGCCAATACCCTGGCCTCTCTGATCAATGTAGAAACTACTATTCCGGCCTATGTACAAACTTTTGCAGGAGCCAGATTGGTAGGGTTCTCTATTGAAGCCGCCCATACGCTTGCCAGAATAGAAAGCGACCGGATTCGAGACAACAACCTGGGCAATGGCCGTTTTCAGGAACTTTATGATTCTTTAAGACGGGTTCCCATCTCTCAAGGGGGCGCTAAATTTCTGGATGAAACCAGTCTGTGGCACTACGAAGGGATGTATAACCTGCGCAATCAGATTGATTTTGCAGAAATTGTGGTGGGTGCCAACTTCCGTCAGTATGCGCTGCAATCTGATGGGACTTTGTTTGCCCTGCAAGACAATGGAGAAGAATTTACCATCAATGAATGGGGGGCTTACGCCCAAATTACAAAAAAGCTGCTGGACGAAACCCTGGACCTGACCGGCTCGGTCCGTTACGACAAAAATGAGTATTTCGATGGGCAGTTTTCACCCAGAATTTCCGGTGTCTATACCCTCAATGAGGTGCACAACTTTCGGGCTTCCTTTCAACGGGGTTTCCGTATTCCTACCACACAGGATCAGTTTATCGACCTGGATGTGGTTACCAGAAGGCTGGTCGGCAGAAATCCGGCAGTGATAAATCGGTACAACTTTGTAAGTAACCAGGTGTATATGACACAGAGTGTGATCGCTGCCCAGCAAAACTATCAGCAAACCGGAGATTTGGCAGCTTCCCGTGCGTTGCTGGAGCCTGTCACCTTTGAAGAGTTTAAAACAGAAAAAGTCAATACTTATGAAGTGGGTTACAAAGGATTGATTGACAATAAACTGCTCATTGATGCCTACTACTATTATAGTGCTTACAGCGACTTCGGAGCGGAAATAGATGTAGTACAAACTGCTGTAGGAGATCCTGACGGCGACGGAAATCCTCCCTTTGAGGGACCTGCCGATCCGGATGGAATTGTCCAGCAAAGGGTACCTATCCAACGCTACGGAATTGATGTCAATGCAGACGGCACGGTAGATGCCCATGGTTTTGCCTTAGGAGTAGATTATGCGCTGGCGGAAGGCTATACCATCGGAGGCAATGTGGGGTACAACAGGCTCTTGGATCAGGATGATCTCATTGCCCAGGGTTTTCGGGCTGCTTATAACACTCCGGAGTGGCGATACAATATCCGGTTTTCTAACCGTAAAGTAACGGACAACATAGGCTTCAATGTTGTATGGCGGTGGCAGGATGCCTTTTTGTGGGAATCTTCTATTGGCGAAGGCGTGATTCCGGCTTATCAGACCCTGGATGCACAGGTGAGTTATAAGCTTTCCAGCCTGAAATCTATTTTGAAAATTGGCGGCTCCAATATTCTCAACGAAAGGTATACCACCTCTTTTGCCAATCCACGCATGGGAGCGCTCTACTATATTTCTGTCACCTTTGACGAGTTCCTGAATTAAATCAATAAAGATCATGAATCAATATAGGATATATTTTCTGTGGGTTCTTCTTATGTTTTCGGCCTGTAGCTCTGAAGATGATCTGATTGATCAGAGAAAAGAAGACAATCCTGAACCTACCACACCCACCTTAACAGGGGATCCGGGCACTGCGAATTTCTCCAAATATGTGTCCATTGGGAATTCCCTGACGGCGGGCCTGATGGATGCGGCCTTGTATACCACCGGACAAATCAGTGCTTTTCCTAATATTCTGGCAGAACAGTTTAAAATTGAAGGCATCGGGGGTGGAACCTTCAACCAGCCTGATATTGCAGCTTCCAATGGTTTCAATATCTCTTTGAATAATGATCTTGCCAATCCTGCTTTTGGGCGTTTTGTACTGGATCTTTCTATCCCCGGTCCTGTGGCTACTTCACCGGGAGACCCTATCACGCCATACAATGGAGATATTGCTCAGCTTAACAACTTTGGTGTGCCGGGAGCCCGGGTAATCGATGCGGTTTTTGCCGGTTACGGACAAGCCAATCCTTTTTTCGGGCGATTTGCCTCTTCTCCTTCGACCTCCATGCTTGGAGATGCTACAGCAGCCCAGGGCACTTTCTTCAGCGTCTGGCTGGGAGGCAACGATGTATTGGGCTGGGCAACTTCCGGCGGCACAGCCCCGGATGGAGAAACGAACCCGGATGTTCAAGCCACCAATACCGCTACCCTGACCAATATCAACAGCTTTACCCAGGCCTATACAGCTGTCATCAACAGTCTGTTGTCTGTACCCAATGCGCAGGGCGTGGCGATCAACCTTCCTTCGGTAACCTTACTCCCCTATTTCCGGGCAGTCCGTTACAATCCCTTTACGTTGGACCAGGCCAGTACCAGTGCACTCAATGCCGGTTACCAGGAATACAACAGCGGGCTGGATGCTGCCGTACTGCTAGGAAAAATCACAGCCGAGGAAGCCGCCAGAAGAAAAATAGCTTTTACAGAAGGGCCTAACAACCCTATTGTCATGATAGACAGCGCCCTGAGCGAAGCGGATATATCGGCTGCTACTCCCGCGCCGGAAGACACCGTCCTGTTGCCTAAGCTCCGACAGGCGGACCCTACCGATCTGCTGTTGTTTCCTATCGCCAGGGTTTTGGGACAGGACTCAGGAAACGGGCCCTATGGATTGCAGCAAGCCGCAGGCGATCAGCACGTGCTCACCCTCAATGAACAGATCGTGTTGAATACCCGTCTGGCTACTTTTAATGCCATTATAGCACAGATTGTTGCTGCTACGGGAGGAAGAGTGGCATTGGTAGATATCAATCAAATTTTTGCTAATCTGGCAGGGCTGACGCCAGCACAGGCTACACAACTAGGTCTGTCTCCGGAAGCAATAGCCGCCGCCGACGGCGTACGAGGCATGGTAGTCGATGGGGTAAACCTTCAGCCAGACTTTTCTCCCAATGGGATCATTTCAACCGATGGGATTCATCCGAACCCAAAGGGACATGCGCTGATTGCTAACGAAGTGATCAAAGTCATTGAGAGCGCTTTTGATGCGGATATTCCTTTGGTAGACACAACACCCTTCCGTACAGTGATTGTGGCAGCACCGAGCGGACAGTAATTACATGCAAAGGGGTTACACTTCAGGAGGTTAATTCCATGGACGGGAATAAAACCTCTGTCAGATTCAGGGTAGCCAGGCACTTTCTGTTAAGCTTCTTTTTTTACCCATACCTTTTCCTGCTTTTCAGAAAGCTGCTGCCTGATATGCTGCATAATGGGTTGGGCATGCAATTTTCCATTTTCGATGAATACCTTTGCCGTTTCCTCCCCACCAATGACAGAACCTGCCATATAAATACCGGGTATATTGCTCTCAAAAGTTTCTGCATTGATTTCCGGTATCAGCATTTCTCCATTGAGGCCAACGCCTACCCTGCGCAGAAATTTTGCGTCCGGATGATAGCCTACCATTAGAAATACGAAGTCGGCAGGAATCTTATCGGTCTTTCCGGTTTGAATATTTCGAATGAAAACTTCTTTTTCTGTGATCTCCGTTACTTCCGAATTAAAATAGGCCTTTACCTCTTCTTTTTTCACCCTGTTTTCAATGTCCGGCACAATCCAGTATTTGGCTGTTTTATCAAACCAGTCGAACTGATGCACCACTGTCACATGAACACCGTTCCGGTATAAATCCAAGGCTACTTCAATGGCTGAGTTAGCCCCTCCTACCACTACGGCATGGGTCATCGTATAGCGGTAAGGCTCGTCGTAATAATGGGTTACATGGGGTAAATTTTCTCCCGGAATATTTAATTCGCGAGGAATATCATAATAACCAATGGCTAAGACAACCTTCTTGGTACGGTATTCTCCCTGGGTTGTCTGTAACACAAAAAGGTCACCTTCCTGCTGAATATCTTGTACCTCTGTAAAAATGTGAATATTGAGTGCAAAATGCTCTGCTACTTTCCGGTAATATTTGAGTGCTTCAATCCGGCTCGGGCGAAGGTTCAGGGAAACAAAAGGCACCTCGCCGATGGCGATCATATCGGCACTGGAAAAAAAAGTCATGTTAATAGGATAACGGCGTATAGACTCAGTGATACTGCCTTTATCCAGTATAGCATATTGAAGACCGTTCCTTTTCGCCTCAATGCCGCAAGACAAACCACAAGGACCTGCCCCCACAATGAGCACATCGTAAATTGTCATAATTTTCAGTTTAATTACTATGCATGAAGTGGCAAATATACAACATTCTTCCTGAACAGAGGGTTCAGCTAAACTTTTTGAACGCTTACTTTGACCTGGGGATCAAAATGAATTTGCAACAGTTCTTCACTGATTTCCCACAATCTTTTGGCATTATGATCGCTCAAAGCTGCTTTGGAAGGCTGAATGGGTTTTTTATTCTTAAAATACAAGCCATTGGCTTTATTAGCTTCTTTGCTGGTAGCCAGGTAAATGCTGGTTTCTGCCCCTTCTTTTTCACTGATCATAAAAGGTTTGGACAGCTGAATAACAACACCAAAAAGGCTGGAAGCATCTCTACCAAAATTGGAAGCCACGGCTCCCGGATGTAAGGCATTGGTGACAATATGACTTCCTCTGAGTCTTTTGCTCAGCTCCCGGGTGAATAAAATATTACAGAGTTTGGAAAGACAATATGCTTTCAGGCCCCCATAACCTTTTTCATACTGTACATTTTGAAAATCCAGCTTTGCATACCGGTGAGCTTCAGAGGACACATTGAGGATACTACCCTGCGGACTGGCTTTCAGCTGATCCATCAGCAGATGCGTAAGTAGAAAGGGCGCCAAATGATTGACACCAAAGGTCATCTCAAAGCCATCCTCAGTTGTTTTCCGTTTATTTCCCATGATCAGACCGGCATTGTTGTTCAAAATATCAATCCTGGGATAATGTTGATTGATATAAACAGCTGCCTCTCTGATTTGCCGGGTAGAGGCCATGTCTGCCAACACAATATCCACTCGGTCGTGGCCGCATACTTTTAATATGTCTTCTTTTGCCTTTTCCGCTTTTTCCTCATTCCGGCACAGCATGATCACATGGGCCCCTCTTTTCGCCAGTTCACGGGCTGTCACTTTACCGATACCGGAATTTGCTCCCGTGATCAAACATATCTTATCCTTCATTTCTTCCATAGATAAAAAAATTAGCGATCCTATATACAATTCAAAAAGTTACTCTTTTAAAAACCGCTTTATTTCCTTTAAGGTTTTTCTTTTTGCATATATTTCACTGCCTCTGGCCTATCATTGCTTTATTTTGACACATTGTTTTTTAAGATATCCTCAAGCATTGATTACATTTACCCTTGCTATTTCTTATCCTAAACTTTCAAAACTGCTTATGCATTTACAGAACATCATCTACAACAGTGGCGGATTTATCATGGTGTTGGTCACGTTCCTGGGCTGTAGCCAAACGACGCAGCAGGAAGCGCAAAATACTACGCAATCCGACAGCACTGTAGCCACTTCTACAGAAAATCAGAAAACGCCGGCGTCAGGAGAATGGGTATCTCTTTTCAATGGAAAGGATCTGGATGGCTGGTCTGTTAAAATCAGAGGACACGAACTGAACGATAATTTCGGTAATACTTTTCGGGTGGAAGAGGGCATCCTGAAAGTAGCTTATGACCAGTATGAGAATTTCGATCAGCAGTACGGTCATATTTTTTACAACCAGCCTTTTTCTCATTATATCCTGAGGGTAGAATATCGCTTTACCGGACAACAACCTCCTGGTGGCGAAGGTTGGGCCATCCGTAACAGCGGCATTATGCTCCACGGCCAGTCCCCTGAAAGTATGGGGAAAGATCAGGATTTTCCTATTTCTCTGGAATGCCAGTTGCTCGGTGGCACAGGCTCCGGCGAACGTCCTACGGCCAACTTATGCACTCCCGGTACGGAAGCGATGAGGGAAAGTCAGCAGATTCCCGGGCACTGCATCAACTCCAGCTCTAAAACTTATGATGGAGATCAATGGGTGACCGTGGAAGTGGAAGTTCATGGCTCTGAACTGATCAAACACATTGTGGAAGGTGATACGGTGCTCGTATATGAAAACCCTACGATCGGTGGCGGTGTAGTCAGTGGGTATGACCCTGCAATAAAAAGGGATGGAACCCTCCTATCAGCCGGATACATTTCTTTACAAAGTGAAAGCCATCCCATAGAATTCAGGAAAGTAGAAATTATGAATTTAGAAGAATAATCTTACACATCGCCGGTCTTCCATTTTACCAGAATGAGTAGCAATACTGCAGAAAGCGGGAACTTTTTGCCAGTCTGATAGCTTTTTCTTATTGTTACTTTCCACACTGTCTTAACCCTCATTCATACCTGGTAACCTTTACAAATACTATGAAGCAAGCTCCATTACCGGAAGACGAAAATCAGCGGTTGAGGGCATTGAACCACTATAATATACTCGATTCACTGCCCGAGAGTGATTTTGACGATATCACGAAAATTGCTGCTGAAATTTGTCATACGCCTATCGCCCTGGTGAGTTTTGTTGATGCTGACAGACAATGGTTCAAATCTCATTATGGCTTACAAACCCGGGAAACTTCCAGAGACTATTCGTTCTGTGCCCATGCTATCCTGAATCCTCAGCAAATTACAGTAGTTCCTGATTCTTCTCAGGACGAACGGTTTGCCGATAATCCTCTGGCAACCGGAGAACCGCATGTTGTTTTTTATGCAGGGGCTCCTCTGATCACGCCAGAAGGGCACCCGTTAGGCACGTTGTGTGTGATCGACAACATGCCCAGAAACCTAAACCAGCAACAGCAGGAGGCACTAAAAGCATTGGCTCATCAGGTGATGACCCAGTTGGAGTTGAGGAAAAAGGTCAGAGAGATGGAAATTATTACCCATCGGTTGGAAAAAACGAACGAAGCATTGAGCCGTTTTGCACATATTTGCTCTCATGATATGAAAGCTCCCTTGTTCAATATTACTTCCCTGACAAATACCCTGCAGGAAAAGTACAGTGGCCATCTTGATCCACTAGGGCGGAAGTATGTGGAACATATCAACACGTCTGCTGAAAGATTAAGATGTTTGGTAGATGATGTTCTGTCTTACTCAAAAATACCTGAACTTGTTTCGCAGGATACCCAGGAAGTAGACCTCAATCAGCTATTTAAAGAAATTTGTGAACTGCTGACCATTCCTGACAATGTCACTGTCGCTTATTCCCAGGACTTGCCCGTCATTCAATCTTATAAAGTTGCGCTGCAACAGATTCTGCAAAACCTACTCAGCAATGCCATAAAATACAATGACAAAGAAAAGGGATTCATCCAGATTGCTATGGCAGAAACCGCCACGCACTGGAAATTTACTGTAGAAGATAATGGTCCGGGCATTGATCCAAAAGATCAGGAAAAAATTTTTGAAGTATTTCATACCCTGGGCATCAGAGACCGGTACGGCAAGCTGGGTAGTGGTGTTGGACTCTCTACCGTCAAATCCCTGGTGGAAGAACTGGGAGGACACCTCACACTCTCTTCAGTCTTGGGAAAAGGCTGCCTGTTTACCTTTACCTTGAAAAAATAAAAAAAGTAAGGCATTGCTGCTGAACATATTCAAAATTTTGCTGACATTAGAATATAGTAGCAGTAAGGCCTTCGCAAGCTGATCCTCTTCAGACTGGGCCTGGCAGAAAGTCTCTGCATCGCTAAGCCCTGGCGAGCCTCTCTACAGAAAGGAGGTATTATTATGCTTACTCACGCCAAAGTCACCACTATTTTACCCGTTATTGATTTAGAACGAGCACGGGGGTTTTATGAAAAAACGCTTGGACTCCATCCGGTAGGTATGAAAGAGGATGGACAGTTTCTTTTTTCGTGCACCGATGGCACTTTGATTGCCCTGTTTCCCAAAGAAGGAGGCACCAAGGCAGATCATACAGCGCTGAGCTTCGAGGTAGACAACATAGAAGCAGCGGTCCGGGATCTGGAACACACAGGGGTTACTTTTGAAGACTACGATCTGCCCGGTCTCAAAACAGTGAATCATGTTTGTGTATTAGGCGCTGAAAAAGCAGCCTGGTTCAAAGATACGGAAGGCAACTATCTGTGTATCCATGAAGACCTAAAGGCTTAAGTCGCTGCCTTTTCACAGACCCTCCGGACAAATACTGTCAGCAGGCTGATCACTTTTCCGTATAACTCAGCTTTTCGGATCATCAGTGTGTGGCAAGGACTCATAAAAAGACTTGCCCAAGCTTTCCATTGCTTTTTCCTGCTTTGCCGTGCAGTTACAGCTGACACAAGACCAGGGCTTTTTGCCCGTTTCATGTTTACAATGTTGTCTGTCCACCGCGTCTTCTATGGCAAGAAGGTGAAAATACTCTTCCCAATAAGGTCGTTCTTCGTCCAGTGGAGGATCACAAAAGCATATTTCAATCCAGGTAGCAGTACCATTGTCTAATAACCTGGCCTGCTTCATATTTCTGACATACTCACCCCCCGCAATAGAACCTTTGCCCAAAGTTCTCTTCCGGATGGCTTGTTTTAAAGCCTGTTCTTTGTGGTGTTTTAACCGAGCTTGCACAATATATCGCATGGTTTTATGATTTACATTCAGTCAAAATAAAATTTCCTGCTACACTTTTCATGAGCTTTTGCAGGGTCATCAAGTTAAAACGTTTTCAGACCTATGGTTACTACATTTTTTTCTACCACCGGCCCATGCCCACCCCCAAGTCCTTTATGTTATAGTTTCTTCTATCAAGATACGTGAGATTTCTTCTTTGTTGACTCTTTTTTCCAAAATCTCTTATATTTGAAGTATTGAACATATTTTCATCTTCATCTCATGTCTACCCTAGAGCTCATCTATCAATAAGCGTTTAGTGCCCTTTGGCATCCATCTTCAATTTCCTTTGAAGAGTACTTTTCTATTGTGTCGACTTTCAGACTGACGTGTCGCTATCCTGAAAGATAGCAGGCCGTTTCTTATGCTGGTAACAGCTGCTCAGGATTTTTTCCTTTCCAACCATAGAAAAGTAAAGGATTAACTTCTTCGGCTGTGTACTACTCTTCTTCACGGTCGCTGCTGTCAATTTAGTTGTGATGAAGAAAATAGAAAGAGCACAAAAGCTTATCAGCAGATTGTCTGCTCAACTCTCTTGTCCTTTTTGTGGCAGTCATCTGGTTTTGGCTCCTACCCTGCGTTTGGTATGTGCGCATCGACACAGTTTTGATCTTTCACGAAAAGGTTATGTGAATTTCTTGTACAAACCTGTTAATACACGTTACGGCAAGTCTATGATGGAAGCCAGAAGTCAGATGTTCCGGGCTGGCTTTTTTGATCCGTTGTTACAGGAAGTGGAAAAGCAGTTGCTGACTTATGATAAAAAGGATTCATCCACTTTGAGCATCCTGGACGCGGGTTGTGGAGAAGGCTCATTCCTTGCTTTTGCTATACGGCATCTGAACAATCAGGAGACATACAAAGCAGAGGGCGCAGGTATCGACCTCTCCAAAGAAGCCATTCAAATGGCAGCCAATGCTTACTCCGATGTGGTTTGGTGTGTTGGGGATTTAGCGAGAATACCTTTTGCCCCTCATCAGTTTGATGTGTTGTTAAATATACTTTCTCCAGCCAACTACACTGAGTTTCGCAGAGTGTTGAAAAAGGATGGCCAACTGTTGAAAGTAATTCCCGGCAACAGACATCTCATAGAACTTCGGGAAGCCTTGGGTTGCCCCAAAGGGATTCAGGCAGTCAGGAGCGAGGAAGTGATACAACACATGAAAAAGCACATGCCAGTGATGAACAGCATTCGCCTCACCTATCAGACCCGGCTGCCGGAGCATAGGCTGCCTTATCTTATAGAGATGACACCACTCTCCTGGAAAGTACCGCAGCAAAAAAAGGATGAAGTGGCAAAGAACAAACTAAACAGGGTGACAGCGGATTTTCACCTGCTGGTTGGCAGACAATGGAGTCGCTCTATCTCTATGAAAAAGGAAATTTTAGTTTTCCGTACAAATTTGCAAAGTGCAGAAGAGGCACAAACCCTCCAACCGCTCCTGGCTCAGTTAGCCGGTGTGTATGAATGGAACACGGATTTACAAGATTGCGACCGAATTTTGCGAGTGGTAAGCAGCGGTGCAGGTTCCCGGGATATCATCAGGTTAGTGCGCTCAGCAGGTTTTGATTGCTGTGAACTGGAAGACTAATTTTCTTTCGGGGGGGAACGGTAAGGCAACAAAAAGCAAGCTGTTTCTTTAAGACAAGACACTAAACTTTTTGTTGCCTGTGTATAGTATCGCTTTGCGGTTTCGATTCGGGAGCTGCGCTAAACAAAGTGCCACGCGCTAGCAATGCTTCTTCAGCCCACAACGAAAACCATTGACCTGCTCAGCGATACTGATTATACCCTCAGCTTCTGGTTATAACTTTCTGTCAGCTCGGCCACTTCTATCAGCAGTTCCGGATTTTTTTCAATGCCATTGCCCACCACAATCACATCGGCTCCGGCCTCTAAAACCCGCGCTGCCTTATGCCGGTTGTCAATACCTCCGCCCACAATCAGGGGTACATCTACTGATTTTCTCACCATACTAATCATTCTGCTGCTAATAGGCTGCTCTGCCCCACTTCCCGCATCCAGGTAAATGAGCTTGAGGCCCAGCATTTCCCCAGCGATAGCCGTACAGGCTGCCACAGAGGATTTGTCATAAGGAATGGGCGTGGTGTTGCTCATGTAGGAGACGGTGGTCTGGTTACCAGCGTTCACCAATATATAACCGGTAGACAACACTTCCAGATTACTTCTTTTCAGCACCGGGGCAGCCACCACATGTTGACCGATCAGCAGGTCAGGATTGCGGCCTGAGATCAGGGAAAGAAACAGGATCGCATCCGCTGTCGGTTCAATGTACATATTGCTACCGGGGAAAAGGACCACCGGAATATGACATTCCTGCTTGATGAGGCGGACTATCTGACTAAAATTATCCCCTGTGATCAAACTCCCTCCTACAAAGAAGAAGTCAATTTTATTCTCAATACTCATATTGATAATGCGCAAACAATAGGCATCATCTACTACCTTGTCCGGATCAATCAGCACCGCAAAAGCCTTAGTGCCGTTGGTTCTGGTATTTAAAAAAGCATTATGTATTTTCTCCTTCATCCAGTATATGTTTCGATTCCAGAAATTTCATCAGTCTTTGTTTGACAAAAGCTATAAGAAACAAAGCCAGCTGTTCTTTGATCATTCTGGACACAGGAGAAGACTCCTTGATACGTGTTCTGCTACTGGAGGGCTCGGCTTCTATCACAGGTACATCTTTTTTGTAGCCAAATACTTTTTTGATGAGCTGATAAACTACAAAGACGGATACGCCTGTCACTAATAAGGCCACTCCCCATTCTTTGATAACCCTGATCTCATCGTCACCCAGGTTTAGAGATTCCTTCAAATGTTCCAGTGCTTCAAGCAGCTTTTCTTTTTCGTTTTCTAAGGTGTCGGTTGCGTTTTTCTTTGCCATGTTTAGTAAGAGTTTTAGATATAAAAATCGTGTTGTGTATACACAAGTATTACAAGTAAAGAGGAAAATACTTTCCTGTGTAAAAAAGGATTCCCTCTCTAGGCTGACAGATTATTGTGCCTTTAAAAAATAAATTTAAGGCAAGATATTGATGTTCCTGCAGATAAGCAAAAGCAAGTGAATGAACCTCCTCAACAATTATTATTCTGTTAAAGATGAAATGGGGATAGAATAGGGTTAAGGGAGCAGAGAACCTGTCTGGTAAAAATAAATTAACACGAAAGGTATGATGAAGAACATCAGTATGATGTAAAGGAATCCGTAAATACGATTTTTCTGAGTGAGCCTGCCAAAACTGGCTGCCAGAATGCCTGGTATTTTCCTTACAGGCTTATAAGGCAAAAACAACAGGACTCCACTGAAATTAAACAGTAAATGTACCAAAGCAATGCTAACCGCCGCCTCAGATTTGAAAAGGGCAGCTATCAACGCCGTAATCGTGGTGCCTATATTGGCGCCAATGATAAAAGGAAAAGCTTTTTGTAAGGATACTCTTCCCGTGGCTACCAATGGCACCATCAGGGAAGTGGTGATAGAACTCGACTGAACCGCAGCGGTAATGAGCCCCCCCCATCCAAAAGATTTAAAAGGGTTGCTAAAAATATAGGCTTTCAGTTTGTCTTTAGACTCTCCAATCAGGGAACCGTAAATAAGCTGAGACATTAATTTGATAGTGATAAAGAGCAGTAAAATGGAGAGAATCAGCAATATCCAGTTGTTATCCACTAGCTCACTGATATAGGTTCCCAGGGTTTTAGAGAAGAAAAGACCATTTTGCTGATAGGTCACATTGGCAACTGTGACAGAAGACAGCACATCGACCAGGTATGAGCTTAATCGGGACAGAAGTTGGTAATGATATTCCAGGGGAAAAAGAATGAGTGTGAGAATGATATTGTAAAAATCATGGATAATACCAGCACTGATCGCTTTTCTGAATTCGCGTTTGCTGGTGATGAAACCCAAAGAGACGAGTGTGCTGGTCAAGGTAGTGCCTATGTTAGCCCCCATCACCATGGGTACGGCTGCCGGCAAACTCAAAGCACCGGTTCCAACGAGTACCACGATCATAGAAGTACTGGTAGAACTGCTCTGAATAATGGCGGTGAGCAGCAACCCAATAAAAAGGCCAACAAAAGGATTAGAAGTAGCTGATAGCAGGTAATTGAGCGCAGTTTCTCTGCCACCTTCAAAAGAGCTACTCATCAGGTCTATAGAAAGCAGAAAAAGGAGTATAGAAATAATAACCAGGATTACTTTACCGGCTATAAATACTTTTTCGTGATGGATATGTTTCTCTGCAACCTTCACCCTGCTTTCGGTATTTTTTGACAATGAGATATGATATAAAGAAAAATGTGCCAAATATACCCGGCACAAATTTAGATATAAAATTAGTTACAGTATTTCAAAAACTCACAGATTCATTGTAAAGTTATTGTTAAGTTTTTGAAAAGTAATCTTATCTGCTTCTTTATTAAGAATAGGTCAATATACTGAAATACAATCATTTAAAAACAGCAAGCTATTAAAATCTGAAATCGCTTATATTTGACTTAACAATTGTTTAATATTGTACCACTTTTCGTTTATTTTTTATTCAGTTTTAACAACACCTTGCGGTATTTCCTGGAAATTTCTTATAGGGGTACCCCCTTCAAAGGCTGGCAGGTTCAACCTTCCGCTGACACTGTACAGCAAAGAATCAATACAGCCCTATCCACCATTTTACAACAGGATATCATAGTGACAGGCAGTGGACGAACGGATACGGGCGTACATGCCCACATGCAGGTAGCGCATTTTGACACGGAGATAGCGCTCTCCGCTCCGGAATACCTGTACAGATTTAACGCAGTATTACCGCCCGACATCAGTATCAATCAACTATATCCTGTACAGGAAAATGCTCATGCCCGTTTTCATGCTGTTTCCAGGCGTTATGTCTATTATATTCACCAGGTAAAAAATCCATTTCTTCAGGGTTTAAGTTATTTTTACCATCCCACTTTAGACTTGGACACCATGAACCAAGCAGCCAGTTTCCTGGAAAAAGCCGGGCGTCGTGATTATGCCTGTTTCTCCAAATCAGGTCACAGCAGTCAGACCTATAATTGTGACATCCTTCAGGCTGCTTGGTACGTATTAGAGAAAGACAGACTGGTCTTCACTATTACGGCTGATCGTTTTCTGCGTGGTATGGTAAGGGCTATCGTAGGGACTTTGCTGGAGGTAGGAAAACATAAAATCAGTACTGATCAGTTTTTACAGATTATACAAAGCGGTGACCGGAGCCAAGCAGGGCGCTCCGTGGAAGCTTGTGGATTATATCTTTACGAAGTAAAGTATCCGGAAACCATTTTACTATTGGCGTAATTGTATATACATGGATAAAGAAAAAGTTAGCAGTGGTGACATCGTTGATCTGCACATCCTCAGGAGAATATTTCAATTTGTTAAACCCTATATCAAGCGATTCTACTTATTAGTTTTCCTCACTATTTTAGTAGCTTTTCTGGCACCGGCTGTCCCGCTGCTGATCCAAAAAACCATCGATAACTATATTCTGATCAGTAATTATCAGGGGCTGGTTCATATGTTGTTCCTTTTAATAGGACTCTTAATTGCCCAGGGAATTGCCCAATACTTTCATACCTACTTGTCTGGATGGCTCGGCCAGCATGTGATCCGGGATATCCGAATTCAATTGTATCAGCATTTGGTAAGCCTTCGGCTAAAATTCTTTGACAGAACTCCGATCGGCCGACTGGTGACACGGACGATTTCCGATATAGAAACCCTATCGGATATTTTCACCCAGGGGGTGGCGGCCATTATCGGAGATATTCTGCAAATCCTGGTAATTCTTGGTGTCATGTTCTATATCGATTGGAAGCTTACGCTGATCAGCCTTTCCACCTTCCCGCTGCTGATTATCAGCACTTATGTTTTCAAAGAAAAAATAAAAGTAGCTTTTAATGAAGTAAGGAATGCTGTATCCAATCTTAACGCTTTTGTGCAGGAACATATCACCGGGATGAATATCGTCCAGATTTTCAGCAGTGAGCAGCGTGAATATGACAAATTCGTTGCTATCAATGAAGAACACAAGAGGGCGCATATTAAATCGGTCATGTATTATTCCATCTACTTTCCGGTGGCAGAAGTTATTCAGGCTACGGGTATTGGTCTTTTGGTATGGTACGGAGCCCGAGGCGTATTGTATGAAGAGGTTACCATTGGTATTCTGATCGCTTTTATCATGTATATCAATATGTTCTTCCGCCCCGTTCGCCAGATTGCCGACCGTTTCAATACGCTACAGTTAGGGATTGTCAGTTCTTCCCGCATACTCAATATTCTGGATACGAAAGAACACATTCCTGACAATGGCCATTATGCGCCCGAAAAGGTGCAAGGACAGGTGGCCTTTAAAAATGTATGGTTTGCCTACAATGAACGGGATTATGTATTGAAAAATATCAACTTTGAAGTAGAGGCTGGAAAAACGCTGGCACTGGTAGGTGCAACCGGAGCGGGAAAATCCTCTATTATTAACCTACTGAATCGTTTTTATGATATCAACCGTGGCGAAATTTCTATTGACGGCGTTGATATCAAAGATTTTGATTTGAGTAGTCTGAGAGCGAATATCGGTGTGGTGTTACAAGATGTATTTCTTTTCTCTGACACCATCGAGCAGAACATTACCCTGGGGAATAAGGACATCAGCCGGGAGAAAATCATAGAAGCTGCCGAGTTGGTGGGTGCCCGTAAATTTATTGAAAGACTACCGGGTGGCTTCGAGTACAATGTGATGGAAAGAGGTGCTACCCTTTCTGTAGGCCAAAGGCAACTGATTTCATTTGTGAGAGCCATGGTCTATGATCCTAAAATCATCGTGTTAGATGAAGCAACTTCTTCGGTAGATACCGAAACGGAAGAATTAATTCAGGAAGCCATCGGCAAACTGATGAAAGGCCGCACCTCTATTGTGATTGCCCACCGCTTGTCTACCATCCAGAGCGCTGACCAGATTCTGGTGCTGGATCATGGAGAAATTAAAGAAAGAGGTACCCACAATGAATTGCTTACCTTAAATGGATATTACTCTCAGCTACACCGGATGCAATACAAAGAAGTGATATAAATGGAAATTTTGGCAAAGTTTTTTGCCCTTGCTTCTTTCTATTATAACCGTGTACTTTCGTAAGCCTGGGCATCCACCACAGCAATCGAAACCATATTAACGATTTCACGAATAGTGCTTCCCAATTGCAACACATGTACGGGTTTGTCCATTCCCAGCAGGATGGGACCAATGGCTTCGGCTCCACCAATTTCCATCAACAATTTGTAAGCAATATTGCCTGAGGCCAAATCAGGAAAAATAAAGGTATTCGCTCCCTGTTCGGCCAAGCGGCTAAAAGGATAATTTTCCCGTTGTAGCTCAACATTCAATGCGGTGTTGGCCTGGATGTCTCCGTCTATGATCAGATCAGGCCATCTCTCATGGGCGAGCGCTACTGCTTTGGCTGTTTTTGAGGGTACATCCCCTTTACTGGATCCAAAATTAGAATACGAAAGCACAGCGATACGAGGTGTAATGCTGAACGAACGTACGCTAGAAGCTGTCAGCCCGATAATATCCACCAGTTCTTCAGCACTTGGATTGACATTAACGGTAGTATCTGCAAAAAAGAAAGTTCCTTTTTTATTGGTGATGATATACATGCCGGCCACCCGTTTTACCGCCTTACTGACCCCTATGACCTGCAGGGCAGGCAACACGGTTTTAGGATAGTCGCTGGTTAGGCCGGAGATGAAAGCATCTGCATCTCCATTTTCTACCATGGCTGTACCATAGTAGTTGCGCGACCGCATGAGCTTACGAGCCTCACTTTGCGTCATGCCTTTGCGTTTACGCTTTTCGTAAAGGAGATCCCCATAAATACGGCAATGTTGTTTTTCTTTGTAGGGATTGATGATAGAACAGTAAGACAACTCCAGCTTATGTTCCTGAATCAGTTTATTAATTTTTCGTTCATTGCCAAGAAGGATCGGGATAGCGATCTGTTCATCCTGAATAATTTGTGCGGCTTTTAGAATTTTCTGATCTTCAGCCTCAGCAAATACCACCCGTTTAGGATTTTTCTTCGCTTTGCTGATCACCTGTGACATGAGCTTCTGATCAATTCCTATACGCCGCTGTAGCTCTACATGGTATTGCTCCCAATCATTGATCTTCACCCGTGCCACACCAGATTGGATGGCAGCTTTTGCCACAGCGGGTGCTACTGTAGTGATTAGGCGGGGATCCAAAGGTTTGGGAATCAAATAATCTTTTCCGAAAATAATTTTATCGCTGCTATAGGCTTTATTCACAATCTCTGGAGTAGGCTCTTTGGCCAATTTGGCCAGGGCACGCACAGCGGCCATTTTCATTTCCTCGTTAATGGACATAGCCCTGACGTCTAACGCACCCCTGAAAATATAAGGAAATCCTAACACATTATTGACCTGGTTTGGATGATCTGAACGGCCTGTAGCCATGACAATATCTTCACGGCTAGACATGGCGAGTTCATAACTGATCTCAGGATCGGGGTTGGCTAATGCAAAAACGATAGGATTTTCTGCCATAGACCGGATCATATCCTGCGTCACGATATTTCCTGCCGACAAGCCTAGAAAAACATCAACGCCCTGCATGGCTTCCGCTAAAGTATGAATGTTTCTACTGGTAGCGAAGTAGGAGCGGATTTCATCCAGATTAGGACGATCCTTCCGCAAAACCCCATCGATGTCGCACATGACAATATGCTCACGCTTGGCACCCAATTCTAAGTATAACTTAGTACAAGCAACGGCAGAAGCCCCTGCGCCACTCACTGTGATGCGTATGTCCTCAATTTTTTTTCCGACAATTTCCAAAGCATTCAGTAAAGCGGCACTGGAAATGATAGCAGTGCCATGCTGGTCATCGTGCATGACGGGTATATGCATCAATTTCTTCAGGTTTGCTTCTATTTCGAAACATTCCGGAGCTTTGATATCCTCAAGATTGATCCCTCCAAAGGTAGGTTCCAGAGCCCGCACGATCTGAACAAAAGTATTAGGATCTTTACTGTCCACTTCCAGGTCAAAGACATCGATACCTGCAAATTTCTTAAACAATACGGCTTTCCCTTCCATGACGGGTTTAGAAGCTTCCGGACCTATATCACCCAACCCTAATACGGCTGTTCCATTTGATATGACGGCCACTAAATTACCTTTCGCTGTATACTTATAGGCATTTTCTCTGTCTATAGCAATTTCTTTGCAGGGTTCAGCTACTCCTGGTGAATAGGCTAAAGCAAGATCTATCTGGGAACTTAATAATTTTGTAGGAACAATTTCAATCTTACCTGGCTGATCCTGGGTGTGATAATTTAAAGCGTCTTCTTTTCTGATTTTGATGGACCGAAACTCCTGAACTTTATTTTCCAACATGTGTTGCTTTTTATTTTGTAAAAGTAGTAAAATCTATTGGAATAAAGATAGAAGATAAATGCTGGATTTCTTAAAAGGGGTCACTGATCACAGAAGATCTGCAACACACTGATAATCATGTTTTTATCTGCACAAAAATAAAATTCTCTGATTTTGGACAAATAAAAATTATACATCAGGAAGAGAGTTGTATAAAAAATAAAAGCTTGCTTTTTATGCATTACTCAGCATAATTAGCAAGCTTAAATAAGCGAAGGTATGATACCGCTTACCTTTTGTTTTTTTGCTCAGATGAAGTCCTGAATGTATTTAAAATAGCATCCATTTCACGAATGAAAGGCCGTTTTTCTTGGCCTGGACTGTAAACAAATCCCTCAATATAATACAGTCTTCCCAATTCTTCATCTACAAAGGTATAACTAAGAAAAGGGCCACCCATAGAATTATTATTCAGTTTCCATAGCCCTCTGGCTTCTACCGCAAACTTTCCATGAAATGATACTGTATCAAAACTAACGGGCATATGGTCCTGCATGACCATGTAGACCTCTTTGCTATCCGCAATGTATTTTTTGGTAACTTCATTTCTCAGGGCAAGAATACTATCCGGATGAAAAGCTGCTTCTGAAGTATAATCCTGATAATAAACAATCACACTTTTATCAACTTCTTGCCCTAATTGCCTTATCCAGGCAAAATTTTCCACGCTATCTTCTAAAGGAACCAAATCATAGGCAAAGGGGACTCTGATATAAAAATTATGTTTTTGCAATAACCCCTGCATAATCCCTCTTTCTTCATTAGCTTTATAAAGATCTTTTTGAATTCGATCTCGTTCAATAATCCCAAAAAAACTTCTGACTCTCTCCCGGTTTTTCTCCAGGTTGTTAATCAGTTCTTCTTCGGTATTACCGAATAAATACAAGAGCTCCTGTCCTCGGGCAAACTCGTTTTTCTTAGGGTACATAAATAAATCTGTATCCTGCCGTATTTTTTCCAAAGAACTTTCAGTAAAGTAGCTTTTTATTCTTCTACCACCCGGATTTTCATTATCCAAAGTAGCAACATACAACATATTTTTAGAGTTGCGCAGTACTTTATTCAACTTGAATGGATTCACATAACGAAGATCGTAGTAAGGCTCTGGTTGAGGTAATCCTGGCATAGCCTTCATAAAAGTTTCCCGGATTTCATCCCCCAGCCTACCACTCCATGCGCTGGAATCCATAACCAATACAATTTCACCGGTAGCACCTCTGGCAACAGGCAAACCTCCCCCAGAATCGCTCTCCTCTATAGTACAGGAGAACATCCATAGCAGGCAAACCAAGAGAATATATAGAAAATATCTTTGTGTCAACAATGGTATATTGATTTAAAAGTAAAACATAAAATCGTCTATATCCTTTATAAACACAAAACGATTGGAAGGAGTTGTATTATATACCAAAAAAATAGGCCTACTGGCCTATGATTAGTTTTTGTCCGGGTTTTATCTCATTGCTTTTGAGATTGTTCAGCTCTTTAATTTTGGCGACACTCAACCCTTCATATTTCTGGGAAATTTCCCACAGAGAATCCCCTGGTTGTACTAAATAAGTCTTCCCGGCGGGTATGTCTTTTCTGCTATTAGTAGCCAGTGACTGATTCATGGCAGCAGCTTGAGAGGATTTAACCCAGAGTGTAAGTCGTTGCCCTGGATAAATGCGACTCCCTTTGATGTTATTCCAAGATTTTAATTCTGAAAGTCCGACACCATGACGATCTGCGATCCGGCTCAACGCATCACCATTCTTCACTTTGTATACAATCTTTTCTTTGTTATAAGTATTATTTGAAACCTGCTGCGCAACCTGTACAAATTCCTGCTTCAGTTTTTCATTGCCAGCAGAATCCATAACAGAAGCGCGATTAGCAGCGATGAAATCGTACTTATCTGCTGGAATAACTAAGGGATAGTTTTTGGCAGTTTCCGGGACAATGTCTCTCCGTAATTCTGGATTTAGCTTTATCAATTCTTCTTCACAAATATTCAGTTGAGCGCTAAAGGCTTTTAAACTGATAAACTGGTTAATCATAACAGTATCAGTCTCAATAGCATACTCGGGGGATTCTTCATGAAGATTGTGCTCATCAATATGATTAAGCGTGTAAACTACTGCTACAAACTGAGGCACATAAGAACGAGTTTCCCTGGGAAGGTATTTGTAGATTGACCAGAAATCCCGCTTATAGCCTGATCTTCTGATAGCTTTCCTTACATTTCCTGGACCTGTATTATAGGCGGCAAGGGCAAGTTCCCAATCATCAAACATATTGTACAGCTGCTTCAGGTATTTGCAAGCAGCTTCTGTCGATTTTTCAGGGTTCATGCGTTCGTCTACATACCAATCCTGATGCAATCCGAATAGCCTACCGGTACTAGGCATAAACTGCCATAGGCCTACGGCACCTACCCTCGATCTGGCTTCAGGATTTAATCCGGATTCAACAATGGATAAATATTTTAAATCTTCAGGAAGACCATATCTTTTTAAATATTTCTCAAAGATAGGGAAGTATAAATCTCTGCGCCGGATCATCAATCGGGAATACTCACGGTCTCTAACAGTAAAATAATTAATGAACGATTGCACACTCTCATTGAAATTCAAGGGAATGTCGCTTGTAATACAAGCTAGGCGATCCTGAATCAAGTCATAAGAAACATCAGGGATATACTCATAAGTATAATCAGGTTCAAACAGGTTTAACTTTACTGAATCCACCGGATCCGTTTGAGAATCGGCCAGCGCACAACCTGAGGGAAGTAGTAATACGAAAAACAGGCCAAAAACAGCCTGGAAATTATTTATTGCCATAATAGATGAGAATCTCAATATCAATTCAAAAAATTATTGAACAAGTACAATTAAAATTTATACAAAATAGCAATAAAACATTAAAATATAAAATTTTTTTAGCACTTAAATATTGCATTCCTTATTTATTCTCTAAAAGATATTGAGAAAAGCCAAAAAGTTTATCCTCCTGAAAAAGGTCAGTTATGACTTGCAGTCCAATAGGCAATCCATGGACATCGGTTCCGTTAGGGATAGATATGGCAGGAACCCCAGCAATAGAGGCCTGTACAGTGAATAAATCTGCCAAGTACATCTCCAGTGGATTAGAATGTTCACCCAGTTTAAAGGCGGGTGTGGGTGTGGTTGGCAGTACAATAAAATCATATTCTTTCAAAATCTTGCGCGTAGCATCTGCCAACAATTTTCTTACCTTTTGTGCTTTGGTATAATAAGCATCGTAATAACTGGCGCTGAGGACAAAAGTTCCTAACATAATCCTCCGCTTCACTTCTTCGCCGAAACCCTCTGTTCGGGTTTTCTTATACATAGATTCCATGTTGGCTGTCTGAAAGCTTCGATACCCATATTTGACCCCATCATATCGGGATAAATTTGAGCTGGCTTCAGCCATCGTCAACAAATAGTAAGTGGGCAGTACATAGCGTAAAAGCGGAAAGTCTACAGCTTCTACTGTATGTCCTTCCTGCTGTAAAAATTGGAGGGTTTCCAGTGTTTTAGATTTTACTTCCGGGTGCAAGCCTTCGCTCTCCAGCGTTTCTTTCAGGTAAGCCACCCTGACTTTGCCATTGAATTGAAGAGACTGGGTATAACGAGGTACCTCTTGGTGAGAAACAGTGCTATCAAAGTCATCAGCTCCTGCCATCACCTCCAGAAGCAGGGCACTGTCTTCCATGTTGTTGGTAAAAGGGCCAATAATATCAAAAGAGGAAGCATAGGCAATCAGACCATAGCGGGAAACCCTTGAATAGGTAGGTTTTAAGCCAACAACACCACAAAAAGCAGCTGGCTGACGGACAGATCCGCCTGTATCAGATCCAATGGCGGCCGTACACATCCCTGCCTGTACGGAAACAGCCGACCCGCCTGAAGACCCCCCTGGCACATGTTCGGGGTTAGCATCATTTCGGGTAGGGCCAAAAGCAGAATTCTCTGTGGAGGAGCCCATAGCGAATTCGTCACAGTTTTGCCTCCCGATAATAATAGCATCTTCATCCAGCAAACGCTGCACAGCCGTACCTGTAAACTGTGATTGAAAATTATCCAGAATTTTACTACCTGCCTGTACATGATGTCCTTTATAGCAAAGCACATCTTTGAGACCCAATACCATGCCCGCTAATCTTCCAGCTTTGCCCTGTTGTATTTTTTGATCTATTTCCTCCGCTCTGGCTTTGGCTTCCCCTTCGTACACTTCCAGAAAAACATTCAGATGAGATTTTTGCTCTATTATGGATAGATAATGGTCTACGATCTCTTTGCATGAAATACGCCCATTCTTTACATGTTCGTGGATAGCTGAGAAAGACCTTAGGTCCAATAGATCGTTATTTGCTGGTAGTGGTGGTGTTTTTGGTCCCTTCCTCAATTTCGTCTTTAATTTCTTTGGTAGCGTCTTTAAATTCTCTGATTCCTTTACCCAAACCTCGGGCTAATTCCGGAATTCTCTTAGCGCCAAAGAAGATTAATAAAACAAGAATGATGATTAAAACTTCCCATCCTCCCAAACCTCCGATAAATGCTAACGTCGTGTTCATAACTAATTTTTTGTTTAAACTTACCTGTAAATATACTTAATATATTGGCGACGCAAAAAGATATTATACATAGCTAAGGGTAGGCGGTAAAAAAAAGTTCAACCCACTCTGATTTTTACTGCTTCCACAGAAAACAGCCTTGCCCTATTTATGTACTATTTTTTCTCCAGCCAGGGCTCAGGATTCAGCTTTTCATTATTTCGCCATATTTGAAACTGAAGGGAAGACACACCATTGGTATCCGTGTATACAGATCCTACCACATCGGAAGTGCTAAGCTGCTGTCCGCGTTTGACAGTTACTTCTTTGAGCCTGGCATATAAAGTAAAATAATCGCCATGTTGAACAATCACGACCTTGTTCATGCCTGGTACGGAAGCTATGGTTTTAACAACACCATCGAAGACAGCCTTTACCTGTGCATCCTGGTTGGTTTGAATATCAATTCCATCATTTGGAATCATGATATTCTTCATAACAGGATGAGGATTATAACCAAAACGTTGTGTAATAAATCCGCTGTTGACGGGCCACTGTAGCTTCGTTTTGCTTTTTTCAAATGACTCAGACAGCACTTTGGCCGAAGCATTCAGCTCAATTTTAGTAGAAGATTTGCCTTGAGAGGATTCTTCAATTTCTTTTTTGATCAAATCAGCAATGAGCTTATCCAGGCGATTGATAGAAGCTTTCCGGTCATTCACTTCCTTTTGGAGTTCGCTCTCCTGCTCATTTAATTCTTTAATCACCAATCGCTGCTTGGCCTTCAGGGCCAGCAAATCTCTGTTAGCATTAATCTGTTGATCCAGCAGCACTTTCTGCTCCAGCCGTTTTCCTACGATAGTCTCCCGCTGATTGGAAAGTGTTTTGGTCACTTTTTGAATTTGTTCTACCTGATTTCTTCTGGCTTCGCTATACTGTTGCAGATATTTGATCCGCATCACCATTTGATTGAAGGTTTGGGCAGAGAAGATGAACGTAAGCCGATCGTAGCTATTTCGGGTTTTGCTGGCTGCATAAACCATGTAGGCATACTCTTTCTTCAGTTGAACAAGATCCTCTTCCAAGGCAGTGATCACACTGCTGATTTCCTCAATCTGGCTGTGCAACAGTTCAAGCTCCAAGTTGATAGAACGGATCAGGGATTCACGGGCTTCAATTTGCTGATTGATGGCATTCAGCTGACCGATGCTGGTTTTTTTCTTGGTGGAAGTTTCAACCAGAATGCGCTGCGCCTCTTTGATCTTTTGCAGATTTTCCTTTTTTTCTTTCTCCAAACGGGCACGGTCTGCCTCCGACTGTTCTGTTTGAGCCACAGCAGCTACTGCCAAAAAGAATACAATGGCAAAAATACCGAAACCTTTACCGGCGCTCATATTTTTCAGGAATGGAAAAAGGAAAACGGAGCGCTTCATCTGCAATGTTTGCTTTTTTATGCTGTATATTAATTTCAGTCCGTTTTTTTTGTCCATTTTGCTGATAATCCAAAGAAACTAAATTTTCAAAGGGGAGCATCTGTTCTTTCAGCATTTGAAAATCAGAATAGCTAAGATTTAAAGCGTTATTTTCAACCTTTCTGCTCTCTTCGTTTTTTTCTTTTTCCACAATTGCTACCCTAGCCAGCTTCATGGTTTGTGCATCAATGAAATTTTCAATAAAAAGAGGGCCGTCCTCTTGTCGAACCACAAAATACCTCGCTTCTTTTTTCACTTTATCTTCCGGGCTTACCTCTACCGGCATATTCCCTAATAAAATAGCCTGTACCAGGTTAAAGTCAATTTCGAAATTAAACTCTTTACTTAAATCCTTAAAGTTAAAGGCAGAGTATTCTTTATTTAACCGGTTGATAAAAATCAGCGAATCACGGGTAATAAGCCCACGGGCCACTTCAATACCAAAACCAGGGGTGACGGAAATCCAGATGATACTATCCTTTTTCATCCGGATATTGGCAGTAGCATTCAGATTTTTATCATCATTGCTGAATTTTATCTTGCTACTGGTGGTCAGATAATTAAAATCAACATTATTGATTTTAAATTCTTTCAGGTTAGGGCTGCTTTCCGTTCCCGTGATTTTCTTACTGCATGCGGGCAATAAAAGAATCAGAGAAGCAAAGAGCAATAAATAGTATTTATTCATACAACTTCCTGTCCGCTATTTTCTTGTCAATAAGATCTGAGGTATCATCCATTCCTTTGGCCTTCATCCACTGTTTGACAGCTTCATCTACCTCTCCCAGTTTAAAGAGCACATCGCCATAATGCTCTACCACTTCTCCACTGCTGGCCCCTTTCTCAATAGACTGCTCCAGAAATTTCCTGGCTTGTTTGTAGTCTCCAGTCATATATAAAACCCAGCCATGAGTATCCAGATAGTTAGGATTTTCCGGTTCAATTTCTAACAATTTTGTAGATAGCTTTTTGGCATAATCTAGCTTTTGTTGCCTAAGCGCCAGAAAATAACTGTAATTATTGAGAACATACACATTGGTAGGTTCTATTTTTAGAACAGCTTCATAGGCCGCTTCCGACTTAGGATAATCTTCTAAAGCATTATACACATCGCCCAGATATACATTACAATACTTTGTCAGTTCGGAGTTATTAGACAGTTGTTTGCACTGTTCCAAGGCATATTGGGCTTCCTCATAATTCTTATTCGCCGCATGAGCGGCTCCATTGTAAAAATAAAGGACACCCTGGTTGGGAAACAACTCCAGGGCAGTTTCTGAATGATTGATAACACTATCGGTTTCCTGTAAGTCCTGAAACTCAATGGTCAGTAAATTATGCCATACATTGAAATTGGTATCATCAATTTCTGTAGACTGAAGATAGAAATCTCTTGCTTCTTTTGATTTACCAACAGCATTATAAAAATCTCCTTTTACAATGTAGGCATCTGCCGACTCCGGATGGGTGGCTATGATCACATCGGTCAGCGAATCACAGCGTTGCTCTACCTCTTCATTCGGCAATTCTTTTAAGTATTTGGCAATCAGATCCAGTTTCAGCTCAAGCGTTAGTTCAGGATTAGAGAAAGCTACTTCCATATTTTCCAGCGCTTTCTGACTGTCACTGGTTTCCTCATAAATTTTAGCCAACATGAGGCGGGCTTCCGGACTATCCGGCACTATTTCCAATAATTCTTCCAGATAAGGAATGGCATCCTTTTCACGATCGTTAGACACCAGTATTTCTGCCAAAGCAATGACAAACTGAGGTTCACCAGGGAATTCATTCACCAGCCTTTCCCCTTCAGCAATAGCCTGATCTAACTGGTTCAGCTTCAAATAAATCTTTTGCTTCTGGGTGGTGATTTCATAGGAAATGCCATATAATGCTTCAGCCTTGCTATACGTCTCTAAAGCCTTTTCAAACTCATCCTGATACAAATAAAGAGCAGCCAGGTCAAAAAGATACTCATTGGTACCCTCTATTTTTTGTATCATGGCTTCGTACATCTGCGCTGCCTGTTCGAAATTAGACTGGCGAGTGAGCACTTCCGCATTGACCAGATAATAATATTTATTTTCCGGATCCAGCTCCAGAGCCCGTGCTGCGTTGACCAAGGCATTATCCAGTTCGCCTTTACCGATCTGTATTTTAGCTATTTCAAAGTAAGCAGCGTCATTCTCAGCATCTATTTCCAAAGACTTATTGAAAAGCATGAGCGCTTTTTCCATGTCTTCCAGAATATAATATTTAACACCTTCCGTGAAGTAGAAGGTGGCTTCCTGAATCTTTTTCTCTTCCCGTTCAGACTTTTCCGACGATTTATTCCTTTTTTGGGCAACAGCATGGCTTGCCAGGATACACAAACCTACCAAGAGCAGCAACCCCAGGTATTTGCCAGACAGCCTGTTAAAAAATTGAAAAAAGTTTTTCAAGAGAATTATATTTGGTCCTGACATTGTTACGCTATATTTCTTACAACGAGAAATTAAGAAAAGTTTATACAAGCTACTAATAAAAATGCTCGCAAAGCCAAAACGCAGATTCCCAATGTGCTCTAGTGCAAATTCTCAATAACAGAATTATAATCACCAATACTTAAATCTGAGGAACTTAACTTCAGCGTCACGAAATTACCTAACATAGAATTCTCCAGGTTTGCATTATCAACCAGGGTATTGGTTTGCACTATGGTATTTCTGATGCGGGAGTTTTTAATTTCTGTATTATCTCCAATAGAGACATAGGGCCCGATGACTGAGTTCACAATTTTTACATTTTCACCCAAATATACGGGTTGTATGATCACAGAGTTCTCTGTGCCGGAAGAGGCGGGCACTTTCAGATCCTTTCTGATAAATTCAAGATAACGCTGGTTGGTATGGACGGTAGCATCTTTATTGCCACAATCCAGCCATTCATCAACCTGCCCCGGCACAAACTTCAACCCTTTATTTCTCATATTGTCCAGCGCATTGGTGATCTGGTATTCACCGGAATTGGTAATTTCGTTGTCGATCAGGTATTTCAGTTCATTTTTCAAAAACTCCCCATCCTTAAAATAATAAATACCTATGATCGCTAGATCCGAAATAAATGTAGCAGGCTTCTCTACAAATCCGGTAATCACATGCTGATGATCCAGTTTCACCACCCCGAAAGCCGAAGGATCTTTTACTCTCTGCACCCAAACGATACCGTCTTTTTCCTTATCCAGGGTAAAATCAGCTTTAAAAAGGGTATCGGCATAAGCTACAATGACAGGGCCATCCAGCATATCTTTGGCACAATACAGGGCATGGGCTGTCCCTAAGGGTTCATCCTGATAAAATATCCGTCCCTGAGCACGGATGGACTGGGCCACTTCTTTCAGACTTTTCTCTACTTCTTTGCCAAAACTCCGCCCAATGACAAAGCCAACCTCTTCGATGGGTTCTTTCACTACTTTAGCAATATCTTCTACCAAGCGGTGGACAATCGGTTTGCCGGCAATAGGGATCAGGGGCTTCGGTATGGTCAGCGTGTGCGGACGCATACGCTTGCCCATGCCTGCCATAGGAACAATAATTTTCACAGTACTTTAGTGGTTTGCGTTAAACATACATTATTGGTTACCTGTGCTGCCGTACCCTCCTATCCCCCGCTTTGTTTCACTCAATAACTCTGTTTCCTGCCACTGGACCTGAGCATGAGGAGCCACTACCATCTGGGCAATACGCTCTCCATTTCTGATGGTAAACGGTTGGTTAGAAAGGTTTACCAGCAACACTTTTACCTCTCCCCTATAATCAGCATCAATTGTGCCAGGACTATTCAGCACAGTAATACCATGCTTGTAAGCTAATCCACTCCTGGGTCGAATTTGGGCTTCGTATCCTACCGGAAGTTCTATAAAAAAGCCCGTGGGCACCAAAGCTCTTTCCAAAGGTTGTAAAGTGATTTCCGTTTCCAGATTGGCATGAACATCCATGCCTGCAGCATGATCGGTCTGATAAGCCGGCAAAGGCTGATCCGATTGATTAATAATTTTAACTTGTAACATGCAATAAATGTAAGCAATTAAACTTTATGATACTTAAGAGTTTTCTTTTCAATCAGAAATACCCCTAGTGTAAAACCCATGACTAATGCTATATTGGTCACACTTCTCAGGATAAAAGGATCGATGTCTAGTTTAAAAGCCACGAAAACTAAGGCGATGGCTGCCGCCATATACAGGAAAGAAGGTTTGAAATTATATGGAATGGGATAATATTTTTGTCCGTAATAATAACAAATAACAGACATGACCAGATAACAGGCGATACTGGCCACGGCACACCCAAAATACCCCAGATAAGGAATCAGCACTATGTTGCCTCCGATAGTAACGCCCGCCCCGATAATACTAAAAATGGTTCCGTATTGTGTCTTATCTGTGAGCTTAAACCATACGGTTAGGTTGATATAGACCCCATACAGCAGTTTGGCTACCAACAGAAAAGGGACTACATACAAAGCATCCCGGTATTGTTCATTTCTCAAAAATAGTTTGCCCAACAGCTCCAGATTGACACTGACGCCTACCAGTATTAATATGCTCAGCAACACGAAGTAATGCATGACTTTGGCAAAGAGTTCGGGGGCAGACTTATTTTCTGCGTTGGAAAAGAAGAAGGGTTCTCCCGCATATCGAAAAGCCTGTATGGCCAGCATCATAAAAATGCTGAGTTTATAGCAGGCTCCATACACCCCCAGCGCTTCCTGCGGTGTTTTGTCGGGATAAAAGTTAAACGGCAGCAAATCATTCAGCAGCAATTTCTCAATATTCTCGTTGACCATCCCTCCCAACCCCATAATCAGGATCGGAAAAGCATAGACAAACATAGGTTTAAAAGCCTTCCAATCGATAGCAAATTTCACATCCAGCAGATACCGCCAGAGCATCAAAGGAATGATGGCATTTCCGATCAGATTAGCCAGAAACACATAGCCTATGCCCATATCAGGCCGGTACATCCAGGCCAGGATAGCATTTAGATGGTAAATTTCAGGAAGCAGCAGTAAGAAAAAAAGGTTCAGCAAGACCGTGAGTACAATGGCGGAGAGCTTGGTAATGGTAAACTTTAGGGCCTTGTTTTCATTCCGAAGACGGGCATAAGGGATGGCGACCATGGCATCGGTAAAGAGAATAACAGCCAACCATATCACAATATTTCCATTCCCCGGGTAACCCAACATACCAGCTATACCATCCGCATTTAAGGCAATAAATCCTGATAGCAACAAGCTTACCAGAAAAACCGAGGTAAACGCAGCATTATAGACATGCTTAACAGCCTGTGCATCGTTACGATAAAGGGAGACGTAACGAAAGTAGGCGGTTTCCATGCCAAAAGAATAGACAATATTGAGAAAGGCCACATACGTATACAATTCTGTGATGGCCCCATACTGCGCAGCATCCGTAAACACATCCGTATGCAAGGGCACCAGCGCATAATTGAGGATACGCCCTAAAATGGTACTGACCCCATAAAGAGCAGTTTGTCCGGCTAATTTTTTTATTGGGTTCATAAAAAGAGAGCAGCAGATTCGCAGCCAGTTTTTTTAGTTAACTGCCAATCAAATAACGTACCCTAAAGATAGGTGATAGCATTATTCTCCTGTAAAATGAGCTTCCCGTTTGGCAAGAAAAGCCTGTGTTCCTTCTTCAAAATCCTGAGACTTACAACAAGCCGCAAAGCTGTTTGCTTCTGTCTGGTAGCCATTTTCATCGTACATGTAGAAAGCATTGACACAATCTACGATCATACCGATGGCTAAAGGCGCTTTGGAAGTAATTTTTCTCATCAGTTTCTCGCTGAACTCCATCAGTTCTTTTCTGTCTTCCACCAGGTAATTGACCAGGCCGATATCCAGCGCACGTTGCGCAGAAATAGTATCTGCGGTCATCATCATCTCCAATGCCCTGCCTTTGCCGATCAACTGTGGCAACCGTTGCGTCCCGCCAAACCCGGGAATTAACCCCAGATTTACTTCAGGCTGGCCAAAGGTAGCATTTTTAGAGGCAATTCTTAAGTGGCAGGCCATCGCCAGTTCACAACCTCCTCCTAAAGCAAAACCATTGACAGCCGCTATCACGGGTTTATCACTTTTTTCAATCAAAGCGAATACTTCCTGACCCGTTTCAGAAAACTTACGGCCATTCACCTCATTTAATTCGGCAATCTCAGCAATGTCTGCTCCAGCAGCAAAAGCTTTTTCTCCTTCCCCTGTAATGATTACCCCTTTAATATCCTTGTCGTCGAACACTTCCTGAATAGCCACCCCAATTTCTTCAATGGTAGCTTTATTCAAAGCGTTCATTTTATCAGGTCTATTAATAGAAATAACCAATATGCCTTCTTTAAGGTTGGTATTGATATAGTCGAAGTTTGTCATTGCAATGCTTAAATAATTTATTCAAATATAACAGGTGGTGTATAAATCTCAAAAAACACCTAACGATTAAACGCACCATAAAAACAGAAGATTTTGCAAAGTTTGGCAAAACTATTTAAAAAAAAGATAATCAAAAGCAGTATCTTATGAGTTCTTGATCACACAGACAATAAGCTGAGTTTTTGCAAACCTTACATTGGTTAGGTATTGTGTGTATACTATCTTGCCGCCTAACTACCAAAATAAACTTGATTGACCTTAAACAAATCTTTTTATGGCTGAGAAAAGAAAAATTACAGTGGCCTACGGTGACGGCATCGGTCCGGAGATTATGCAGGCTACTTTACATATCCTGGAGGCCGCCGGTGCCGCCATCGATCCTGAAGTAATAGAAATTGGAGAAAAAGTGTACCGCCAGGGGGTCAGTGCCGGCATCGAGCCTTCTTCCTGGGAGTCTCTCCGACGCACCCAGGTATTTCTCAAAGCACCTATCACCACCCCCCAGGGCGGTGGTTTCAAATCACTGAATGTGACCACCCGCACCACTTTGGGGTTGTATGCCAATGTGCGCCCCTGTCGTTCTTACAGCCCTTATGTGGCTACCCGGCACAGTGCGCTGGATATGGTCATTATTCGTGAGAATGAAGAGGATTTATATTCCGGAATAGAACATCGGCAAACGGAAGAGGTAGTGCAGAGCCTGAAACTGGTGAGCCGGCCGGGATCTGAAAAAATTATTCGCTATGCCTTTGAATATGCCAAAGCCTACAACCGCCGGAAAGTCACCTGCTTCACCAAAGATAATATTATGAAACTGACAGATGGCTTGTTTCATCGTATTTTTAATGAAGTGGGCGAAGAATATCCTGAGATTGAAAAGGAACATATGATTATCGACATAGGGTCAGCCATCTTGGCAGACAAACCGGAAACCCTGGATGTGGTTGTGACCCTTAATTTGTATGGAGACATCATTTCGGATATTGCCGCACAAATAGCAGGTTCTGTGGGTTTGGGCGGTTCTGCCAATATCGGGCAATGCTGTGCTATGTTTGAAGCCATTCACGGATCAGCACCGCCTATCGCCGGTAAAGACATTGCCAACCCTTCCGGCTTGTTGAATGCGGCCATCATGATGCTGGTTCATATCGGGCAACCGGAAGTGGCAGCTACCATCAACAATGCTTGGCTGAAAACTTTGGAAGATGGCATCCACACTGCTGATATCTACCGGGTAGGGTCTAGCCGGCAGATTGTGGGGACACAGGATTTTGCCAAAGCCGTGGTAGATCACCTGGGTCAGAAGCCCCAGCATCTGAAGCCCGTGGAATTTCACCCGGTGTCAGGCTCCCAGTTGCATAAGACTACCCCACCCGCTAAAAGCCTCAAAAAAGAACTGGTTGGCGTAGATGTTTTTGTGGATTGGAATGAAGATGAGCGCAATCCTGAAGTATTGGGGAAAAAGCTAAGCGCTGTGGATCACCAGACACTGACGCTGAAGATGATTTCCAACCGGGGGGTGAAGGTCTATCCCGAAGGGAAGCCGGAAACCTTTCATACGGACCACTGGCGTTGCCGTTTCGTAAATCCTGCCGGTGGCACTGTAACCCATGTACAGGTATTGGACCTTCTCAGGAAAGTACATGAAGAAGTTGGTTTAGATTTTATCAAAACGGAGAATTTATACACTTTTAACGGAGAGCATGCCTACTCTTCTGGACAGGGAGAATAAATAGTTTAGGATGAGAGACAAGCGATCAGAGGAACGTGCAATCAGCATACTTTCCGGATCAGGGAGGGTTTTCCAGGCTATGTTGGTCTTGGAATTTCCTAATCCGGAAAGATACTCTGTCAAAGAGCGGTTTACTGGCTCTCTTTTTTCTTGGCTTTACCGGCAGTGGCTTTAGGTTCTTTTTTTTCTTCAGAAGTGTCAGTTTCCTGTGGCTCCTCCTGTTGGGCTTCTTCCGTTTTTTCTTCTTCCTTGGTGAAAATTCCGGGAGCATGCTGGTAAAGAATCTTATACCAGGCCACCAGCTTTTTCATATCTGAGGGATATACTTTTTCCGTATCATACTCCGGGAGAATATGCTTCAAAAAAGCCTTCAACTCATCCTGGTCAGAAGAACTATCTACGCCGGGATCCTCTCCAAACTCTTCATAAATTTTCTGAAAAATGTTTTCCAGCGGTACAGAGCCTTCTCCTTCAGTGGTATAAATAGATACTTCTTTCAGAATAGAAACCCGGTGGTTGCTGCCTACCACTATTTTTTTCTTGGGTTCCTCCAGCGTTTCCACTATAACGCCACCCCGGGTAGGTTTTAGAATGTGGTATAACCCGCCTTTTCCACTAATTGATGCTATTTCACTTAAATCCATAAATTGAATTGGGTTCGTTGTGTTAGAAAAATTGATGCAAAGATAAACAGCCTCACGACAAATAATAGCCCGCTGCTCATATAAAATTACCTTTATTGATGCCCAAGATATATTGTAAAATATCTTCTCTTCCGGTACGGTCAATGGCTGAGCTGATAAATACGGGCGGCATCGCTTCCCAGGTACGCAGCATTTCCTGTCGGAAGGCAGCCACAGCCTGCTGTGTTTTATTGGGCGACTGTTTATCTGCCTTGGTAAAAATCAGGCTAAAAGGGATTTGATGGGTACCCAGCCACTCCAGAAATTCCAGATCATTTTTCTGAGGAGAAATCCTGGAATCGATCAATACAAACAATGTAATAAGCTGCTCACGATGCCTCAGATAATCTTCTATCATCCGGGTCCAGGAATCCCTCATTGTCTTACTGACTTTGGCCCAACCATACCCTGGCAAGTCTACCAGATGCCAGCTATTGTTGATCAAAAAGAAATTGATGGTTTGCGTTTTGCCGGGCTTACCTGAAGTCTTCGCCAGCTTCTTCCTTCCTGTCAACATATTGATCAAAGAAGACTTGCCCACATTAGACCGCCCGATAAAAGCATATTCCGCAATTTTTCCCGGGGGGCACTGCTGATAGTTCACATAGCTTCCTACAAATGTAGCCTCGGCAATTTCCATGATGCACTACTTTTCGTTCACTAACTTAAACATAGGCCTTTTCTGTACGGGGGCCCCGGTGCTGTCGAGGGTGGCAATCACACTTTTGTATTCCTCCAGAAAATGATTGAATTGCTGAATCAGCCGGTCATACTGAAGCCGGTATAACATGACGCTGTTGTTGGCATCCATAATTTGATCTACCAGTACGGTCATGACGGGGTTGTTCTCGAAATCGGGATGTTGTTCGGTATATTCCATGATGGCCTGGCTGGTGGCCAGATCCATACTGTCGTATCGGTCCACTACCTTGGCATCAGCCAAAGAGATGGAATCATAACGCATCAGCTGTAGTTCGTCTAGAGAGGCAGAGAGCGTCTGCAAAGTATCGGCATCAAAATGACCAGAGTCTTTGATCTCTGCAAGCAAGCGTTGCATATGCTCTATTTTTTTGCTGTCATCCTGCAGCATGATCTGGAAAGACTGGCTGAGGCTGTCATTCAGATGATAGTACACCTGACGCAGCGAATCGAACTGTTCTATGGAGGATTGTTCCATCTGCCGGTTGATGGTAGTACTACACCCCACCATCAAAGAAAATAACCCGACCAGCATGAAGGCAAAAAATATGCGTTGAATATTCATTGAAAATTGTTCGTTAAACAAAATTAAAATTAGTTTTACCGAACATGAAAAAGTTAGTGAGTTTTTTTGATTATTTATGTTGTTTGTAAAGAGAGAAATTTTAGTAGCTATGAAAAACTTTTCCCAGCGGCATTTCCCTGAGGCACCTTCGCTGTTTTCTTTACCTAATAGCGAATAGTAACTTCCATACAGCCTCGTTTCGCACGATATTACGCCATGCATCAAAATAATGCAAGTTTTCTGAAAGGCAAATTAACATTAAAGCAAAGATCATGTTCAGCAGAGCAAAACTTTTAAAAGATCTGAACCATTATCTTAATTCCCTGAATATTGTCTATTACCTGCTGGTAGGTATTCCACTGATCCTGTTTTCTATGGTCTACTTACAGTATGAAAGTGAGTCGGGTTTTCAGGATACTACACAAATTCGCTGGCTATCTCATGGGCTTATTATTGTGCTCACAGCAGGCTGCCTGGTGCTGGCCTCCGTATGGTACCGGAAAGAAATTCGAAAATTAAATAATACGGCTCCTTCCTCTGATAAATTAATATTTTTCTTCAGAAAGTCCAGTATCAAATATTTATTGTTATGCCTGGGAAATCTGTTTCCGGTTGCCGGATTATACCTAACAGGTGAACAACTGTTTGCGGCGCTGTATGCAATAGCCTTAGTAGTTTTTTCCTTTAGCCGTCCGACCATCATCCGTATTTTTCGCGATTTGAAGATGAGTAAAAGCGAACAAGACACTATCATCCACAGTCAGAATCTTCATGAATCCTAAACTAAATATTTCACATGCCAATATCAGAGAGATGTTGGAGCGGCATGTCCCTCAGGCAGCAGTTTCCTATTGCCTTAGCCTCTGGTTGCACTACCCTTTTCATTTCAGAATTACCCGGCAGCGAAAGACTAAACAGGGTGACTACCGATACTACAAACGGGAGAAATCACATACCATTACGATCAATCACAACTTGAATCCTTACTCCTTTCTAATTACCTATATCCACGAAATTGCTCATCTGGAAACTTTTCAGCAATTTGGTTTTAAAATTGCCCCTCATGGCCTGGAGTGGAAAAATCATTTCCGGACGCTGATGAGGCCGCTCCTGCTGCCTTCCATTTTTCCGGATGATATTTTGCTTGCCCTGTCACGGTATCTACAAAACCCCAAAGCTTCCACCTGTTCAGACCCGGGTCTGATAAGAGCCCTTCAGCAACAGGACGCTAATGAAGGGTTTATTACACTGGCCGATGTGCAGCTCAACCGCAAATTCCGGTTTAATCAAAGGGTCTTTTTAAAGGAAGAAGTAAAACGCACCCGGGCCTGGTGCCGGGAAGTAAAAACAGGCAAATGCTATACAGTCGCTGAATCTGCGCTGGTAGAGATCATTTAATAGGAAGCGGATAAGCGCCGGGTAATAAGGGAATGAATTAGCTCAAAAAAGTGCGTAGGCTTCATGGTGCGCCAGTTGTCGATTTGTAGATTTCCCCCAAAATTCACATAAGAATCCACATTATAGCGTTGCCATTCCCGCAGCACAAAGTCACGAAAATTGACAGCAGCGATCCAGCCTTCTTCCACATCTTCAAACCATTCTTCATAGTAGCAGTCGTCTGAACCATGAAAATTCAACACATTTTCACCGATGAGAATAAATTTATTGATGCCCCGTTTGGTCATATGGTCCACAATATTCCGCTTCAGGTGCATAATATCGTTATTGATGGCATCATTCCACTCACCGATAAACTCTATCACACAAAAGCCCTGCCTGTAGCTGGTATATAAGATTTTGATATACAAAGTCTCGGAACCCATAAAATCCCAGGCCGGATCTATATAATAATTATAGATAGCATTGGTATACAGATCATAATTGTATTCTTTCCCAAAAAAAGGGGATTGCTCATCAGTGGCAGGATCATAATATTTGAGCCAGTTGTAGTAAGGTTCAATTTCGTGCATAGTGTCTGAATTTAAATGCTACAGCCCTATAAAAAATCTCCAA
The DNA here is from genome assembly GCA_021730635.1 of Catalimonadaceae bacterium JC749. Lineage (GTDB taxonomy): Bacteria > Bacteroidota > Bacteroidia > Cytophagales > Cyclobacteriaceae > JAJNNC01. The sequence goes on along the minus strand of JAJNNC010000002.1, from coordinate 853,783 downwards.
ATGGCCAGAAGGTTTCTCTTATGAGTTTTGCCGGTAGGCGTACACCGCTTTCCTGACAGAGCCATGCTGTTGTAACAGGTGCTGGGCTTCCTCACGACCTATTGATAACTGCTCCATAATCATGCGGGTTCCCCGGTCTACCAGTTTATTATTGCTTAGCTGCATATCGACCATTCTATTGCCCTCTACCCTGCCCAATCCGATCATGGTAGCGGTAGAAAGCATATTTAAGACCAGTTTCTGGGCCGTACCAGCCTTCATCCGGGTACTGCCTGTGACAAACTCCGGTCCTACCACCACTTCTATCGGAATATCTACTGCCGCTGCCAGGGGTGTATCATGGTTACAGGTGATACAGGCCGTCAGAATACCTTCAGCACGTGCCTTCTGAACACCGCCTATCACATAGGGTGTTTTGCCGGAAGCTGCAATGCCTACCAAAACATCTTGATCACTGATCTGATAGGCTTGCAGATCCTTCCAGGCTTGCTCCGTATCATCTTCCGCAAATTCTATCGATTTACGGATCGCAGGGTCGCCTCCGGCCATCAGGCCAATCACCCAATCGTGGGGCACGCCATAGGTCGGCGGACATTCGGAAGCATCCACAATTCCCAGCCGACCGCTGGTGCCGGCACCAATATAAAACAATCGCCCTCCCTTTTGCATACGCTCGACGGTCCCAGTCACCAGTTTCTCAATCTGAGGAATGGCCTTTTCCACCGCATAGGGCACTGTCTTATCTTCCGCATTAATACCCGACAATAAATCCCGGATGGGCATTTTTTCCAGATTATCAAAATTTGAGGGTGATTCAGTTGTAGACATGTATTTTTACATTTTTTGATGAAACAATGTTAAGCCGGCAATCGGACTTTCCAGGATATTTTGCAACACAACACCCTGGTCGTTGGCTACCTGCCGCAGCAGGTTACCATAGTAGAACGCAACAGAGCCGGTAAAGTGCACCTTATACTGCTGATAATTTTCGTACCGGCATATATTTCGTTCAAAGAAAGTTTTAAAACCATCGTACACGATTCGGGCGATGTAGGGATGGTTCAGATGATGAAAAGCAAATCTGGAAAATCCAGCAATATACCGGTTGGCCTGGGGTTTCTGGTACACATTTTCCAGGGCTTCCGCCTGGGTGACCTGATAGCGCTTTTCAAAATGCTGCCGCAGGGGCTCAGGCATATCCCGTTTTAAAAACCGGTTCAGCAATTCTCTTCCCAAATAGGAGGCACTCCCTTCATCGCCCAGGATATAGCCAAGGGCCGGGATGTGGTCTATGATCTCCTTCCCGTCGTACAGACAAGAATTAGAACCGGTCCCTAAAATACAAGCGATACCAGGTTCATGCCCGCACAAAGCCCTGGCAGCGGCAAACAAATCGGAATGAACCCACACGTCTGCACCAGGAAAAACAGCGGCAAATGCCCGTTTAACCTGTTGTATGACCGCTTCTCCGGTACACCCCGCTCCATAAAAGTATACCTGCTGAATCTCAGGCGCTATTTGTGGCAGCAGTTCTTCTGTCAACAGCCGTGCAATTTCTTCTTCCGTCTGATGATAAGGATTGATCCCCACCGTTTTGGCCTGTGTGATTTTTTCTTGTCCGTCAAGGATACGCCAGTCTGTTTTTGTAGAACCGCTATCGGCAATCAGTATCATGTCATTGATGCTTTTTGATAAGGCAATAGCCAGTGCATGCTGCCTCTGTTACCCGACAAATCAGTATCGCTGATACTCCCATAAACCAGAAAGTTTCAACACTGCTTGCTAATGCCATGCTTACTGTTTTAATTTTATCTTCAAAAGTAAAGTATTTTTATGAACAATAAGCTGCACGACAGGCTGAACTTTTTATCCAAACTCAATGCTACAAGGAGTAGAAATGCCTGGCGTGTCTTGTCCAGCTATTATCGTTCTCAACGAAATGGCCAGCCCGTTCACCGGGGTCTGCCCATCAGCCTTTCTTTCGAGCCGACCACAGCCTGTAACCTGCGTTGCCCGGAATGCCCTAGCGGATTGCGTTCTTTTACCCGTCCGACAGGCATGATGCAGGAAGCTCTGTTTAAAAAAATAATCGATGAGTTGCAGGATACCCTCTTGTATCTTCTTTTTTATTTTCAGGGGGAACCCTTCTTGCATCCCCGCCTGCTGGAGCTGATACAGTATGCCTCAGAGCGCAACATTTATACGGCTACTTCTACCAACGCCCATTTTCTACACGATGCACAAGCCCGACAGACAGTAGCATCGGGTCTGGACCGCCTTATTATTTCTATTGACGGCACTACCCAGGAAACGTATGAGCAATACCGGGTAGGAGGCCAGCTGGAAAAGGTGCTGGCAGGCACCCAAAATATCATCCGCTGGAAGAAAGCCCTTAAATCCAGAACTCCTCATGTGATCTTCCAGTTTTTGGTGGTACGCCCCAACGAACATCAGATTGCAGACGTCAAAGCCCTGGCCCGTCGACTAGGTGTAGACGAGGTATTACTGAAAACGGCTCAGATCTATGATTACCAGCAGGGTTCTCCACTCATACCTCTACAAGAGCAGTATGCCCGCTATCATCGTCAAAAAGACGGCACTTATGCAATTAAGAATCCGTTGCTTAACCATTGCTGGAAGATGTGGCATTCCTGTGTGATTACCTGGGATGGACAGGTAGTACCCTGCTGTTTTGACAAAGACGCACAACATAGCCTGGGTAACATCGCTCAAAACAGTTTCCGGGAAGTATGGCATGGGGATGCTTATCATCATTTTAGAAAACAGCTGCTACACTCCCGCAGCCAGATAGATATATGCCAAAACTGTACAGAAGGAACCAAAGTATGGGCATAAGAAAAATGATGGATACTATCAGAAAACATTTTTAAAGAATGATCGCTTTGTAAAACAGCAAGCTTTTTGCTAGTTCAAGGGATGTTGTATAGCGCATGAGGCACAGATACATTTAAAACTACTAACAAAATATATGAAGCCAGGTCCTATTGGTGTGTTTGATTCAGGATATGGAGGATTGACCATCTTTAAAGAAATAGTAAAACAGCTCCCCCAATACGATTACCTTTATCTGGGCGACAATGCCCGCAACCCTTATGGTATTCGCTCTTATGAAACGGTATATCATTACACCCTGGAATGTGTGACGCATCTGTTTGGTATGGGGTGCCGCCTGGTCATATTAGCCTGCAACACGGCTTCAGCGAAAGCCCTGCGTACTATACAGGAACGGGATCTGCCTTATATTCAACCTGAGTGCCGTGTCCTGGGTGTCATCCGCCCTACCACTGAGATTGTTGGAAAGATTACCCGCAGCGGGAAGGTAGGGATACTGGCCACAGCCGGTACGGTAGGTTCTCGGTCTTACCCCATCGAAATCAAAAAATTTTTTCCGGAGGTACAAGTTTTTCAGGAAGCCTGCCCTATGTGGGTGCCGTTGGTAGAAAGCAACGAGCATGACAGCCCCGGGGCTGATTATTTTATCAAAAAGAGCATCGGCAGGTTGCTGGATCAGTCTGCTGAAATTGATACCATTGTATTGGGATGTACTCATTACCCTTTGTTGCTGCATAAAATTCAACAGTTTCTCCCCCCTCATATCACGGTTCTTTCGCAGGGAGAAATTATTGCCAGCCGGCTGGTAGACTATCTGCAACGCCATACGGAAATAGAAGCGGTGTGCAGTAAAAACGGACAATGTGCCTTTTATACCACTGAATACCCGGAAGATTTTGACGTCAAAGCCGGTGTTTTCTTTGGGCAGACTGTACAATCCAAACACCTGGCATTATAAGCTGAATGCCCCTTTTTTCATCATCTGACATGGTTTTGTTCCTTGACAAAGTCATTTCAGACAGGCTTTTTACTGGGCTTTCCTGCCTATTACCCATTGCAGCGTCGTAGCCAGTGCTACCACCAAGCTACAACCAATCACATTAAACCAAAGAAAACCGATATCGGTTGTAAAAAACAGGTAGATGACAATCGCTTCCGATAAGATAGCCGCAATAAAAACCGCCCTGCTTTGCACATATCTGATATAAAAGGCAACCAGGAAAATGCCTAAAATGGTACCATAAAAGATAGAACCCACAATATTTACAAATTCTATCAGATTATCGGCCAGCGAAGCAAAAGTGGCAAATAACATCGCAATAACACCCCATAATAAGGTGAAAAACTTGGAAGCCCACAGATAATGTAATTCGCTGCCTTCTTTCTTAACCGATCGCTTATACAAGTCTACGGTAGTGGTAGAGGCCAGGGCATTTAATTCGGACGCAGAAGAAGACATAGCAGCAGAGAAAATGACTGCCAGCAGTAGTCCTACCAGTCCGGCCGGAAAGTTGGTAACCACAAAATGAAGAAAAACATAATCGGTATCTTCGGTTTCAGCCTCCGGCACGGCACGGCTGACGAGTGTTTGAGCCTGGGTATGAATTTCAGCTACCTGCTGATTCAACTGCTCTACCTTTTCTTTTTGAGAAGCCATCGCAGGCTGATCATTTTGCTCCTTGGCCCTTAAAAAACCTTGAATCTCCTGCTTTTTCAGGGCAAAGGTCTCGGCATGCTGCTGTTCCAGGGCCTGCCACTCCCGGGCATACGATGACTGCTCGATTTTGTCCAGATTTCCTTCTATGAAATACAAAGGAGGCTGGTAAAACTGATAAAAAACAAAGACCAACACCCCTACAAACAAGATAAAAAATTGCATGGGTACTTTCAGCAAGCCATTCATCAGTAGCCCTAACCGGCTTTGCGTGATAGACCTGGCCGATAAATACCGTTGAACCTGCGACTGGTCGGTACCAAAGTAGGAAAGGGCTAAAAACAATCCTCCGGTAATACCAGACCAGAAGTTATACCGGTCTGTAAAGTCAAAAGAAAAATTCACCACATTGAATTTACCCATACTTCCGGCCACATCCAGGGCATTGCCCAGAGAAACTTCTTCAGGCAAAAGGTCAATGATCACAAAGGCGGCGACGAGCATACCTCCCATCATCACCGCCATCTGGTATTTTTGCGTCTTGCTCACCGCTTTGGTACCTCCGCTAACGGTATAAATAATAACCAAAATACCAATGAAGCTACACGTTGCCGAAAGATCCCATCCCAATAAAGTAGACAGCACGATGGCCGGCGCATATATGGTAATGCCTGCTCCTAATCCACGCTGAACCAGAAAAAGAAAGGCGGCCAGGGTACGCGTTTTTAAATCAAAACGCTTTTCCAGATATTCGTAGGCTGTATATACTTTCAGATGATAATAAATGGGGATGGCCGTAACAGACAGAATGACCATGGCAAGTGGTAACCCAAAATAGAACTGAACGAACCGCATGCCATCCTCATAGGCTTGACCCGGGGTAGAAAGAAAGGTAATGGCACTGGCCTGGGTGGCCATAACGGAAAGCCCCACGGTCCACCATTTCATGCTGTTGTCTCCCTTGAAATAACCTTCTATGTTCCGGCTGCCCCGTGTTTTGTAAACGCCATAAGCTACTATTAAAAATAAAGTACCAAAAAGAACAATCCAGTCTGCCGTACTCATGAATAATACAGGGTAAGCCAGTAAAACAAAGCAACCATCGCAATGAGATTTCCAATGACCAGCCAGTACATACCTTTCCAGCTTTTAAAAAAGGGAGGCGTATCTTCATTCGGGTTAATGTTGTAATCTTTATCCATGTTTTTTGGTATAGTTTTTCAAAAATAAATAAATTGAATAAAACGTAGGGATAAAATCAAACATAACCCCGGAAAATATACAATATAGCTGAGTCAACAGGCCATTGAACGCATTCGTTTTCAGCTGTCACATAATTTTTTAACCTCATGCAACTGCAAGATTCTTTTCTCGTCAAAGCTACTTATGTATTACTGTTCTTCATTTTACTGGTCTATAGTTTAACGGCAGCCAGGGCGTTTCTGGTACCTCTGTTTGCAGGTATTCTACTCGCATTTTTGCTGTATCCCTTGTCCAGTTTACTAGAAAGCAAAGGGGTTCCCAGAATCTTAGCCAACCTGATAGCGATCATCTTTGGCATTGCAGTAGTAGCCGGTGCCGTTTATTTTATTTATGCTCAACTGAATTTTTTCGTCCAGGATTTTCCCAAGCTGAAGGCACAGGCTTTAGAAAATCTGAAGCACATGGAAATGGCGATACAGCAGGAGTTTGGTGTTTCTGTAGAGCGTCAGGATCAATGGCTAAAAAATTTCATCTCACAGATTTTTGCTTCCGGTGATGTGTTTTTCAAAGAAGCGTTTACCACCACTGCCAGCACCATTACCAAGATAGGGCTGATGCCTATCTATGTTTTTTTCCTCTTGTATTACCGCAATAAATTCGCTGAATTTTTGCTGCGCATCACCCCCACGGAAAAACATCCTGCTACCCGAAAAATACTACAAGGCATCTCTTCAGTCACCAAACATTATATGGGTGGTATCACCATGGTGGTGCTGATATTGTGTGTGCTGAACAGTATAGGGCTTCTTATTGTGGGAATTCAGTATGCCTTGCTGCTAGGCGTTATTTCTGCCATGATGAACTTCATTCCCTATTTCGGCACGCTCATCGGAGGCGCCTTTCCGCTGATTATTTCACTTATTACCGAAGACTCACCCCGTTATGCCTTTGGGGTCATCCTATTATTCATCATCATACAATTCATCGAGAACAACATCCTAACCCCTAACATAGTCGGTTCTAATGTGCGGATCAATCCTTTCTTTACAATTCTGACTATCATCCTTGGAGGTTTGCTCTGGGGCATCCCCGGTATGTTTATCATTCTTCCTTTTCTGGCTATGTTCAAGATTGTCTGTGAGCATGTAGAAGCCCTCAAGCCCTTTGCTTTTCTGTTGAGCACCCAAGGCACAGAACAACATGCCCTTACCTGGAAAAAAGTTAAAAAGGTAATAAGAAAGCAAAGGCAAAGAATAAACTCCTGACCTGCTATTTGTTTTTTTTCTTCAACAATTTTTTCAGGATTCCTTTTTTCTCCTCATCACTTTTTTTAGAGGCACTGGCATCTGCCGGATCTTTTTCCATACCCACACTTACTTTGATTCCGGACAGTAAGGCCCTTGACCAAAAACTAAACATGGAAGCTTCTTTGTTTCGCTGGTAGTAGATGGTGCCTTCCCGTAAAGGTTGATCCTGCTGAGGATTATTGGCTTTGATGACAAACCAATTCGCAATGAGAGAACCCACCTTATGTTTGAGCGTGGGATCTTCTTCCGGTTTTTTCTGGTTGAGCAGGGCTACTTTCAGGTCTGAATACTCAAAATTGACTTTCCCGACAGCCTTTTCGTCATCGGCTTCAATCACAAAGTTCAAGGCATGAACTTCGCCACTCTGCACGGAAGCAAAAGCGGTAGGCTCCAGCATCTGGTTCAAAGTATTAAGGGGCATGGCATCCAGCCTGCCTGTAATCCTGTGCCAGTTGTCCGGACTGTCCATAGGAAAGTCGAATTTGAGTGTCATCAGGCTTTTTCCCATAAAATAGGTTTGTACATCGGCCTCAATTTTTTGAGAAAGGCTTTTTACATTAGAGGTATGGTATATGGAAGCAAATATCTGGCGAAAACTGACTTCTCCCGGTACCTCTGCTGGCGGAACCTGCTCTTCGTAGATCACAGAAGCATTGGCTACCGTAATCGTATCAAAATAAAAGGGTACATTCACTGTTTGAAGGGCTTCTTTTACCAGTTTTCTTTCCTGGTGCTTCCCTGATTTTCTGCTTCTGTCTCTGTAAATATGGAGATTTGCTTCGTTCACAGCCATTCTTTGCACAGAGATCATATTATCAACCATCAGCTGGTGTAGATTGATACCGCTTATTTTCAATTCAGTGACATCGCCCTGAATCCAGGTGCGCTGAAATCCGGTAGCTTGCGCAAACTGGTGTTTCTCATATTGCGGAGAAAGTTGAAAATTATTGAACACAACCGTGTTTTGGATAGGATAAAAGGCAACCTGACCAGCCGACACATGAAAAAGACTATCGGGGAGAAGGTATTCAGGATTCTTTACAATCAGTGTAAACTGGTCTGCTTTGGGATAGCCAAAATTCCTGTAAACGGTGCCTGAGTCTACAACCAGATTGATTACAGAAGCATTGATATGTTCGAGGGAAAAATCCCGGAAAGGTTTGCCCGAGATATTGCGGGTCGATAAGCCGGCCTCTTCAATATTGATATATTGCACATGGACAGAGTCAAAGTAATCTTTGATCAACTGAAAAGCATTGAAGGGCTCTTGAGAACTCTCCGTTATGGAATCACGATAATTGTATAAGGACACCTGGGGGGCTTCCAGAAAAAGCTGCCTGATATCCAAATAACGGTGGAATATCATTTCATTCACATTATCCACAGCCAGTTCTATTTCTTTGGCTGAAGCTTTCACAAAAACGTTTTTCCGAAATGAAGTATCTTTTCCGATTCTGGTACTGTCAAAAGTAAGCTGAAAGTTTTCAATGTAAAGCGTTTTTTCCAGAGGCTTGATTTTCAGATGGTCGTACTCTACCTGATATAGACCATCTGAATATACACTGACAGCCTCTTTTAATATTTTTCCTACAATAGGATTGATCCAGAAAAAGATGATTAGGCGGAACAGGATAAATAGTAGGACAAAAAATAAAGATACGCCTAATAGCCATGACTTTAACCTTTTGCTCATAGGTATGCCATTAAAAACAGGAGTCAAAAAAATGATAAAAAAATCCTAAAAATTCAATTCTGTAATTTAGCAATTTTTGCCATATCAACTAAAAATAGGAAAAAATAATGTATCCTTAAGCCTATACTAAAAATATAAGAGCCGCAAAAAAACTATCGATCGCGGCCTCCAAAGCTTACTCCGTCACAAACTCAATGGGATTCTTCACCTTCTCTTTTAAAAGAGCGATTTCCAATACCTGATCTACCGTGTCAACGTAGTGAATATTTAGATTTTTGATGTACTGCTCACTGATCTCTTCCACATCTTTCCGGTTTTTAGCACACAAAATAATATCGGTAACACCCGCTCTACGGGCTGCCAGGATTTTTTCTTTGATACCTCCTACTGGCATCACCCTTCCCCGCAAGGTAATTTCTCCGGTCATGGCCAGTCTGCTTCTCACTTTACGCTGTGTAAACACAGAAGCCATAGAGGTAAGCATGGTAATCCCCGCGGAGGGTCCGTCTTTGGGCACGGCACCCGCAGGTACATGCACATGCAGGTCATAGTGATCAAAAACCTTGTAGTGGATATTTAGCCTTTCGGCACTGGATTTCAGATAAGAAAGGGCTGTCATCGCTGATTCTTTCATCACATCGCCCAGCTGTCCGGAAAGTGTCAGTTTCCCTTTACCCCGGCTCACACTGGACTCCACAAACAAAATTTCTCCCCCCACCTGTGTCCAGGCCAGCCCAATGACCACACCCGGCATATTATCATGATCTTGATAGATCTCTTTATCAAAAACAGGAGATCCTAAAATTTTGATCACCTCATTTTCAGTTATCTTCTTCGGATAATCTTCTTCCATGGCAATAGACTTCGCCACGTGGCGAACAATGGCGCCCAGCTTTCTCTCCAGATTTCTTACCCCCGATTCCCGGGTATAATCTTCGATCACCCGCACAATGGCCTTTTTATCCAGCGTCACATCTTTGACTTTCAGACCATGTTCTTTCTTCTGCTTAGGGATCAGATGTGTCTTGGCGATCTCCGTCTTTTCTTCCAAGGTATATCCGTTGATTTCAATGATTTCCATTCTATCACGCAAAGCCGGGTGAATGGTATCCAGCGTATTGGCTGTGGCAATGAATAATACATTGGAGAGGTCATACTCTACTTCCAGGTAATTGTCCAGAAAAGTATCGTTCTGCTCCGGGTCCAACACTTCCAGCAAAGCAGAAGAGGGGTCTCCCCGAAAGTCAGAATGCACTTTATCAATTTCGTCCAGCACAAAGACCGGATTGGCTTTGGAAGCTTTTTTCAGATTCTGAATAATTTTACCAGGCATGGCTCCCACATAGGTTTTCCTATGCCCTCTGATTTCTGCCTCATCGCTAACCCCTCCCAAAGACATACGACAATATTTCCGTCCCAGGGCTTTGGCAATAGATCTTCCCAGGGAGGTCTTTCCCACACCCGGAGGCCCGTATAAGCACAGAATCGGCCCTTTCATATCCTTTTTGAGCTTTAAGACCGCCAGGTATTCCACAATCCTTTCCTTTACTTTTTCTAACCCATAATGATCTTTATCCAGAATTTTTCTGGCTCTTTTCAGGTCAAAATTGTCTTTTGTATAGTCCTGCCACGGCAGGTCCAGCAGAAATTCCACATAGTTGTAGGATACAGGATATTCAGCCGCTGCCGGGTTCATCCGGCTCAGTTTGTCCAGCTCCTTATTAAAATGTTTTGCGACAGGTTCGGACCAGCGTTTTTTCTCGCCCCGCATGCGCATTTTCTCAATTTCCTGATCCAGCCCTCCGTCTCCCAGTTCATCCTGCAGAATCTTCATCTGTTGACGGAGAAAATAGTCCCTTTGCTGCTGGTCTATATCAGAATGCACTTTGCTCTGGATTTCCTGCCGGATTTCCATCATCTGAATATCCTTGAGCATAAATTCTAGCAACAGCTTCGCTCTGGCCAGGCCATCATTGGTTTCCAGCAGCCTTTGTTTGTCGGCTACCTCTGCATTGATGTTAGAAGACAAAAAATGGGTCAGAAAGCTCGGACTCTCAATATTGTCCAAAGCTGCCTGTGCTTCCTGGGGAATTTCAGGATTTAATTTTAGTATTTTACGGGCTGCTTCCTTGATAGAAGCGAAGATAGCCTGAATTTCATTATTCTTTTTGGAAGGAAATTTATCTTCAATCAGTTTGATCTGGGCTTTGATGTATGGGTCTTCCTGTAAAAATGAGGTAATTTTGAATCTTTTCTTGCCCTGGATGATAATAGTGGTATTACCATCTGGCAACACCAACATTTTGATAATCTTGGCTACCGTTCCCACTTTATATATATCTTCCGGATCCGGCTCATCTGCACTGTTATCTCTTTGGGCAACCACACCAATAATGCGATTGCCATGGTTATAGGCGTTTTTTACTAATCGGATAGACCTTTTTCTACCCACTGTAATAGGAATAACGACCCCTGGGAACAAGACCGTATTCCGAATAGGGAGGATAGCCAGGTCTTCAGGCACTTTTTCATCAATGGTTTCATCTTCATCTTCTCCTGAAATAAGTTGGACCAGATCATCCGAATCAGTTTCATCTAGGTTGGTTAAAAATAAAGAATCTATGATATGTAAATCGTTCATACGTTAATTTTTCATGCCAAATTGGCATATTATCTGCACATTATTGTTAAAAGCCGCTGTATTCAGTAAAGGACAAGAGCTATGCCAATCTCCCGGAGATCGTTACAGCAATCAGAAGTCATGGCCAGCTTGTATGACCCAATAATAATGTTATCATCTCTGAATGACCTGTTTTGACTGTATTAAACTATTTTTCATTTTCATGTTAAAACAACTCCTTCTACTGTTATCTGTTTTCATACTCTTTACAAAAGAAGGATACAGCCAATATAGAGCTGTAAACGATAAACTCACACTGAACGACACCACAAGTAAGATTTACAGCGAAAAGTTATCTTATTTGCTTTCTTTCCCTAATGTGAATAAAGTTCCTTATTATACTGATAAGCAAGCCAAGGGACGAATTCAGAAGTTAATAGCTCAGCGGGATGACCAGTCTTTATACCCTCTGTTGTTTGAATATGTTTCTCACTTCGGAATTGAAAATTTTTTCAAAGATAATTATTTAATCTGGCAATTAGCGAAGCTGGAAGAAAGAAAGGGTGACACATTGTCTGCTATCCGTCTGTACAAATTGGTGCTTAAGCACTATCATACCGAGATGAATGTACAGTTGATACATCAACAACTGGACACTTTGAAGAATGAAAAGAAGGAAGATTATGTGCCGCTGCAATACTATTATGAACTGGTAGAATTCAGGAAAGAAGTGGATACCCTACGTCCCCCCCGGGGTGTCTATATCAATATGGGAGATGGTATCAATTCCGCGGATGGGGATTATGGACCCACCTTGAATGCTTCAGACGATATGCTGGTCTTCACCTCTAAAAGAAACAAAATCGAGCGAGGTTTGGAAAAGCTCTACAATGAAGATCTGATGCTGAGCCGTAACCAGGGTGGTTACTGGATGGAAGCAGAGCCGCTGAAGGAAATTAACTCTCCCTATAACGAAGGATCTGCCTGTATCAGCAAAGATGGAAACAGTATTGTCTTCTCCCGATGTAATTCCCCTGACGGATTAGGCAGTTGTGACCTGTTTCTGGCTCACCGGCAAGAAGATGATTCATGGAGCAAGCCCCAGAATTTGGGCAAGCAGATAAACAGCCCTTACTGGGATTCTCACCCCTCCTTTTCACACAGTGGAGACACTTTATATTTTGCTTCCGACCGCTTAGGTGGCTTTGGACTTTCAGATATATATTATACCTACAAAAACGATAAAGGGGAATGGAGCGTTGCCCGAAACATGGGGCCGATCATCAATACAAAAGGCAATGAGGTCAGCCCTTTTTACCATCCGGGCCACCATGTTTTGTACTTTAGCTCTGATGGACATCTATTGAATTTCGGAGAATTTGATATTTACAAAGCTTACCGCCAACATCAGCAGTGGGATGAACCTAAAAATATTGGTCCTTTGGTCAATGGAGCGGGAAGTGAATTTTATTTTACGATAGATTCCAAATCACAGAATCTCTATTATGCCCGCTCGGTAGAAGAGAGTATGGGAAATCTGGACTTATACTCCTTTCCCCTCCCGATGGAAGCCCAACCCACCGCTTACACCCGTTTGAAAGGCTCTTTACGGGACGAAGAAACCAATCAGCCCTTTACCAAAGGCATTATTTCTATCATTGACCTGGATCATGGTATTGAGGTGGCACCTAAATTTCTTCGCCCGGATGGCAGTTTTGAATTTCAACTTATCAACAACAACAATTACCTCATCATTATTCAGGGCGATGCTTTTTTCAGACTGGAAGAAATTTTTTATCTGAACGGTGATAAGGAATTCCATCGGAAAGTAGCCTCTATTTCCAGCCGTCTTAAGTTTGACAATATGAAATTTGACAACGGAAAGGCAGACCTGAAACCCGATATGTATGGCGATCTGGATAAAGTCGTTGACTTTCTGTTAGACAATCCTGACTTCCATCTTCGGATAGAGGGGCACACCGATTCGGATGGCAATGCAGCATTAAATCTTGCACTTTCCCAGGAAAGGGCCGATGCGATCAAAGATTATATTGTCAACTTCGGCACGATCGCTGCCGACCGGATAGAAGCTATCGGTTATGGCAGTGCCAAACCCATTATCGCGGTTGAAAAAACCGAGGATGATAAAAGGCTTAACCGCCGGGTAGAGTTTAATATCTATCGATGATTTTTGTTTCCTCACAGAACAAAAACGGCCAGCAGCAACGCTACCGGCCGTTTCTAAAGTACAATTTTTATTTCTCAGAAGATCACTTTGAAAATATCATTGAAGATTGCGAAGGTCATAAGGGTCAGCAGGATCACCATCCCTACTTTTTGGGCACCCTCTAAAAACTTATCGGAAGGCTTATGGCCACTGATCATCTCATAAGAGAGAAACATCACATGCCCACCATCCAGTGCCGGAATCGGCAGGAAATTCATGAAAGCCAATACCATAGAAAGCAGTCCTGTGATTCTCCAGAACCTTTGCCAATCCCATTCACCCCCAAAAATCTGGGCAATCCCAATAGGGCCACTAATGGATTTGGAAGCAGAGACTTCTCCACTTAAAATTTTGCCAAAAGCCCGGATATTAATCCAAACAACGTTGAAGGCTTCCTGGGCACCAATCGGAATAGACTCCGCCAAAGAATACTGGGTGGTGGCAATATCCCATAGTGGATTTGCGCGAAACCCAATGGTACCTTCTTCTGACACCCTCACCTGTAATGTCTGAGGGGTAGCAACATTATTCTCCACACCCTCTGCTCCATTTCGGTTGACAGACAGGGCAATCGTTTCGTTTTTATGGTTACCCAGCACCTCCTGAAACTGATCGAAAAACTCAATTTCCTGACCAGCTGCCTGCAAAATCTTATCTCCGGTCTTCAAGCCGGCTGAGTCGGCAGGGGTTCCCTCCAACACTTCTCCTACGGTAAAAGGCAATCGGAGGTCTATAAAATTGCTAGCCGCTTCCCGTTCTGAGAATTTATCCAGGAAATTTCCGGGAATAGGTATATCCATGGTTTTTCCATCCCGCTCAATGGTATAATAGCTATTATCCGTCAGCAGGACGTCGGCACTGGTCAGATCGGTAAATTTCTCATAATCCTTTCCATTCACCTTTAAGATCTTGTCACCCGTTTGCAAACCGATCTCCTGCCCCAGCTCATGGGCTACAATGCCATATTTCAGCACTTCCTCCTTCGGGCGGTAAGCATCGCCATAGGCATAGGTCATGACAATAAACACGATAATGCCTGTGATGACATTGACAATAATACCTCCCATCATGACAATCAGCCGCTGCCAGGCAGGCTTAGAACGAAATTCCCAGGGTTTGGGCTCTTCACTAAGCTTTTTGGTATCCAACGATTCGTCTACCATCCCTGATATTTTCACAAATCCACCTAAAGGAACCGCTCCCAGGTTGTACTCTGTTTCACCATACCGGAAGCCAAAAATTTTGGGGGGAAATCCAATATAATATTGTTCTACTCGCATGCCAAAGACTTTGGCTGCTATCAGGTGCCCCAACTCGTGAAGCCCTACTAATATTGATAAGCCCAAAAGTAACTGGGCCGCCATTACTAATCCTTCCATTAATTGTTGATTATTTCTAGTGCTTTAATTCTGGTTTCTTTATCGGTATCAACGTAATCCTGGTAATCTGGATGCTGTATATAGGATACTTTGTGCATACAGGCTTCCACTACATCCGACATATCCAGAAAACCAATATTGTCTCTTAAAAATTCAGATACCGCTATCTCATTCGCAGCATTCAGAATGCAGGGCATGTTGCCAGCCTTGTATAAGGCCTCATAAGCTAACGTCAGGTTACGGAATGTTTGTGTATCAGGCTGTTCGAAAGTAAGTGCCGGGTAATCCATGAAGCTAAAACGGGGAAAGGCAGCCTGTAGTCTTTCCGGATATCCTAAGGCATATTGGATAGGGAGCCTCATATCAGGCAACCCCAACTGGGCTTTGAGAGAACCATCCTGAAACTGAACCAGCGAATGTACGATAGATTGGGGATGTACGACCACTTCAATCTGTTCAGGATGCAATCCGAACAACCACCTGGCTTCTATCACTTCCAGGCCTTTGTTCATCAAAGTAGCTGAATCAATAGTCACTTTGGCACCCATATCCCAGTTAGGATGCTTTAAGGCCTGCTCTTTTGTCACCTTTTCCAGAAAGGGTTTATTCTTGCCACGAAAAGGCCCTCCGGAGGCTGTGAGTATGATCTTTTCAATAGGATTGTGAAACTCACCCGCCAGACATTGAAAAATAGCCGAATGCTCAGAATCAATAGGGTAAATATTGACTCCTTTTTCTCTGGCAAGCTGGGTAATCAGTGCTCCGGCCACCACCAATGTTTCTTTATTAGCCAAAGCAATTTGCTTTCCTGCTTTGATCGCATGCATGGTAGGCAAAAGACCGGCGTATCCAACGGTAGCCGTGAGTACTATCTCAATACTTTCCATTTCTACGACGGAAGCCAATGCCTGTATCCCGGTATATACTTTAATGCCCTGAGGATACAACGCATCGCTCACTCGTTGATACTGGCTTTCATCTACGATCACCACAGCATTAGGCTGAAATTCCATGCTTTGATGTATGAGCAAATCTGCATTTCGATGGGCGGTCAGCACTTCCACTTCGAACTTATCTGGGTGGGCTCGAATAACTTCTAATGCCTGGGTACCGATAGAACCCGTAGAACCTAAAATGGCAATGCGTCTTTTTGGCGTGCTGTTCGTTAATGTTGTTGTACCCACAATTCCTAAACTAAGGCAAAGGCAAATATAATAAGATTTATTTTGGAAATGGAAGACCTGTACACTATTACTGGCGGATGTAATTTACCAAGACATCAGCAATTGTACGGTCATTCGCCAAACGAGGCACTTTGTTTTGCCCTCCCAGTTTGCCCTGACTTTTCATATAATTACGGAAAGCGTCTCTTTGCAAAGGCATGATTTTTAAATTTCTCAAGATATTGCCTGAGATCAGATCATCGTAATAGGTATTCAGTTCCTGAAGATGTGTGTTCAGCGTGGTTTCAAAATCCTGCAAATCATGAGGCATGCTGGCAAATTCTATATACCATTCGTGCAGAGGAAGTCCTTCTTTCGGATTCACCTGTGGCGCCACTGTGAATTCGATAATATCGGCTTCTTTAAACTTTTGCATCGTGAGCTGCATTGCTTTTTCCACTTCTTCTCCGATCACATGCTCGCCAAAAGCTGAGATAAAGTGCTTGATCCTGCCAGTGACCAACAGGCGGTATGGATTTTTAGAAACGAACTTGACCGTGTCTCCAATAGAATAGCCCCATAACCCGGCATTGTTATTAATGACTAAGGCATAATTGACTCCCAATTCCACGTCATGGATGCTGAGTCGGGGTGGCTTTGCTGAGAAATATTGATCGGCCGGAATAAATTCAAAGAAAATACCACTATCCAATAACAACAGTAAGCCTTCTGATTGTTGTGTGTCCTGGTAAGCAATAAACCCTTCAGAAGCCGGGTAGGTCTCGATGGCGTCGATAGGTCTGCCAATGGAGGCAAACAGCTTGTTACGGTAGGGTGCGAAATTCACTCCTCCATAGACCATCACAGAAAAGTCAGGATATATCTCCCCTACGGGTTTACCTGTTTTTTCTATCAACCAGTCGAAATACATCTGTACCCAGGGGGGAATACCGGAGATCAGCGTCATATTCTGGTGGAGAGTTTCCTCCACGATTTTTCCCAGTTTGGTTTCCCAGTCCTCAATACAATTTGTTTCATAACTCGGAAGCTGATTGGTCCGCAGATAGGCTGGTACATGGTGGTTGACAATACCAGAAAGCCTACCCGTGGGCACCTTGCCTTTGGTATCCAGGGTAGGACTTCCCGAAAGAAAGATCAATTTTCCATCCAGAAAAGCAGATTTACCCGTTTCATGCACATAACTCAACAGCGCATTGCGCGCAGAATTGATATGGTTGGGAACCGAATCTTTGGTAATAGGAATATACTTGGTGCCAGAAGTAGTACCTGAGGTTTTGGCAAAGTAGGCCGGTTGACCGGGCCATAACACATCAGAGGCGCCTTGTATGATTTTCTCCACATAGGGTTTCAGCGCTTCATAGTCACGCACCGGCACGGCTTCTGTAAAATCTTGGTAAGACTGAATATCAGCGAAATGATGATCCTGGCCAAATTGAGTAGGCCGCGCTTTGCCAATAAGAGATTTGAAAACCTGATCTTGCGATTTTTCCGGTGCACTGCTCCATTGCTTTTGTTGATAAGCCACATAGGCGGCCAGGGGTTTACTTAGAATGGATCGAATTCCCATGCAGTTAAAGTTGATTGATGACGATCTAATGGTAATGGAACACAAACATAGGCATATGTGTCATAACATGTTTACCAGCGTATGAAAAATATAAGGGTTAAAGAAATTGGGGAATACATGGGGAGTTGAATGACTCTGAAAAAGAAAGACAGGTATAGTCTGGGCGCTATTAATAGGGCTGGAAGCTTACCTAAAGGGGCTGACAGAGCCTTAAAAAGGGTAAGTGTTTCAGACTGATCTGTCAGTTTTATTCATCGTCAACAAAAAAAGCCCGTCTTTCAGGGCTTTTCTCTATCAATCAATGATATTTATCTTATTTGACTTTGTCAATGACAGCTTTGAAAGCATCGGGTTGGTTCATGGCTAAATCAGCCAGCACCTTCCGATTCAGGTCAATGCCAGCACTTTTTAAGGCTCCCATGAATTGAGAATAAGAGAGACCATACTCCCTGGCGCCGGCATTAATTCTTTGAATCCAAAGTTTACGAAATTCTCTTTTCTTGGCTTTGCGGTCACGGTAGGCATACTGCATACCTTTTTCGACCTTATTTTTGGCAACAGTCCATACATTGCTGCCACGCCCCCAAAACCCTTTGGCTTTTTTCAGGACTTTTTTTCTTCTAGCTCTTGAAGCTACATTGTTGACTGATCTTGGCATTTTACGTTTACGTTTTTGAATTTTGGCGACCCCACAGGGCACTTAATACCAAATTTCCGGTGAACAAATTAAACCTTTGAGAAAATAATTAGAGATTAAGCATTTTTTTAACACGGTCTCTGTCTGCTGCATGGACCAGCGTCATATGGGTAAGTGACCTTTTACGTTTCGTGTCTTTTTTGGTCAGAATATGACTTTTAAATGCATGTTTCCTTTTGATCTTCCCGGTCCCAGTCAGCTTGAACCGCTTCTTGGCTCCTGACTTGGTTTTAACTTTCGGCATCTTTCTACGATTTAATAATGAAAATTTATATTACTTTTTCTTGCTTTGTTTAGGGGCCATCATGACATACATCCGCTTGCCAATCATTTTAGGCATTTCTTCTACCTTGCCAAATTCTTCCAGCTCCTGAGCAAACTTTAGCAACAGCATTTCTCCTCTGTCTTTAAACACAATAGAACGGCCCACAAAGTGAACGTATGCTTTCACTTTAGCACCATCCTCGAGAAAGCCTTTGGCATGCTTCAGCTTAAACTCGAAGTCATGATCATCAGTATTAGGGCCAAAGCGGATCTCCTTGACAACGGTCTTTTGGGCTTTGGCTTTTATTTCTTTTTGCTTCTTCTTTTGTTCGTATTTGAACTTGGAATAATCTATGATCTTGCAAACCGGTGGATCTGCTTTTGGTGAAATCTCTACCAAATCCAGATTCTGCTGTTCGGCCAATTTCAAAGCCGTATTGATATCGTGGATTTCATTATCGGCATTTTCACCTACCACCCGCACAAATTGTGCTCTGATTCGCTCGTTAATTCGGTAGGGCTCTTCCCTACGTACGATATTTCGTTTTTTAAATTTGTTAATGGTTTTCCTCCTTTTGCTGGTTAAAAATAATTTGCAAATATCGTGATTATTTGAATTAATCAAAAAATCACCTAATTAATTAATACAAAAAACTATTTAGAAAGTTCGGATTGCACCTCACCCAAGGTAAACTGAAGATAATTTTCAGCCTGTTCTTTGAAGAAACCCACAAAGGCTTCTACAGAAAAGCTACCTACATCTCCTTCTCTATGCTTACGAACAGCCACTGTCTTTTGTTCCTGTTCCTGTTCTCCCACAATCAGCATGAAAGGAATTTTAGTGACCTCCGCATCCCGGATTTTCCGGCCGATCTTCTCATCCCGCTGGTCAATAAATCCACGGATATCCTGTTCTTCCAGTTGTTTTCGAACTTCTTCTGCGTAAACAGCAAATTTTTCAGAGATAGGCAAAATAGCGACTTGTTCTGGCGCCAGCCATAAGGGCAGATTACCCCCTGTATGCTCCAGAAGGATAGCCACAAAGCGCTCCATAGAACCGAAAGGAGCCCGGTGGATCATCACCGGCCGGTGTTTTTGATTGTCGGCCCCAATATAGGTAAGCTCAAAACGTTCGGGAAGGTTGTAATCGACCTGGATAGTGCCCAGCTGCCACTGTCGCCCTAAAGCATCCTTGACCATAAAATCCAGTTTTGGACCATAGAAGGCAGCTTCGCCATACTCGGTTACTGTATTCAGCTTTTTCTCCTGGGCCGCTTCAATAATAGCTTGTTCAGCCAAAGCCCAGTGTTCATCATTTCCAATATACTTAGACCGATCTTCCCGATCTCTTAAGGAGATCTGGGCGGTAAAATTGGCAAAACCCAGGGCATTGAAAACATACAATACCAGATCAATGACTTTTTTGAATTCGTCGCCGAGCTGGTCGGGCCGGCAAAAAATATGGGCATCATCCTGGGTAAAGCCTCTTACCCGTGTCAGGCCATGCAACTCTCCACTTTGCTCATAGCGATAGACAGTACCAAATTCAGCATAGCGCAAAGGCAGCTCCTTGTAAGAATGGGGTCTGCTCTTGTAAATCTCACAATGATGCGGGCAGTTCATGGGTTTCAACAGAAACTCTTCATCTTCATGAGGCGTCTTGATAGGCCGAAACGAATCTTTGCCGTATTTCTCATAATGGCCAGAGGTTACATACAACTGCTTTTGGCCTATGTGAGGAGAAATCACCTGCTGATAACCCGCCTTCAGTTGGGCTTTCTTCAGAAAATTTTCTAACCGGTCGCGTAGCACAACGCCTTTAGGAAGCCAAAGAGGCAACCCGGCCCCCACTTTCTCAGAAAAGGTAAACAGCTCTAACTCTTTGCCTAGCTTGCGATGATCCCGTTTTTTAGCCTCTTCCAGCAATTCCAGATACTCCGATAGCTCTTTCTGTTTGGGAAAAGTGATCCCATACAAACGGGTCAGTTGCTTGTTTTTTTCATCGCCCCGCCAGTAAGCGCCGGCAATATTCATCAGCTTCGCAGCTTTGATAAAACCGGTATTCGGGATATGAGGCCCCCGGCAAAGGTCCGTAAAGTTACCCTGTTCGTAAAAGGTAATACTTCCGTCTTCGAGATCCTTGAGTAAGTCTAATTTATACTCATCGCCTTTTTTGGTATAGTATTCTATCGCCGAGGCCTTATCAATAGGAATGCGTTTGTACTCATTTTTCTGGCGGGCCAGCTCCAGCATTTTCTCCTCTATGCGGGACAAATCGTCCGCACTGAAGTTCATATCGCCAAAGTCAACGTCATAATAGAAACCATTCTCGATGGGCGGGCCAATGCCGAGTTTTATGCCAGGATAGAGCGCTTCCAGCGCTTCAGCCATCAGGTGGGCTGAAGAGTGCCAGAAAGTAGATTTACCCTCCCGGTCATTCCAGGTAAGCAATTGTACGGTGGCATCAGACTCAATAGGACGAAAAGCATCCCATACCTCCTGGTTGACTTTAGCAGCCAGTACGTTTCGCGCTAATCCTTCGCTGATACTCTGGGCAATTTCTAATCCGGTAACTCCTTTAGGATATTCTCTGGTACTTCCGTCAGGTAGTGTAATCTTTACTTTATCAATCATAAAAACGCTACTGTTCTTCATTAGGAGAAATAGCAGGCAAAGGCGTTAGGCCTTGTTTCATCCTGTTAAACTCCTCCTCCTGTTGTTTTTTCCACAAATATGCAACTTTTCTTCTAAGATTAACCAGTTCTTCGGTAGCAATTTTATGAATCTCTTCCTGTTGTAGCGAGTCAAGACTGGCAATTTGTTCATAAGTACGAATGGCCTGCTGATAGCTGCGGCGGCGATCATAGACGCGGGCCAGGGTCAACATGGGTTCTTTGTTGTTGGGTTCCAGACTTAATATTTGATTGGCGTAATGAATAGTAGAGTCATACACACGGTTATCAAAATACCAATCTTTCAACTCCTGAAAAACATCCGAGCGGTTGAGTACGGGACTGTCTACAATCCGGTATAAAATTGCCAAAGCACTATCCTGGTTATTGGTATGCCTGTAAATTTTAGCTTGCAGCAACTTCGTTTTTTCGTCAGGCTGCTGAATCGCTAAACTTTTTTCCATGTAGCTACGGGCTTTCTTAAAATTTCCCGCGTTCACATACAAGGTCATAAGCTCACTATAAGCTTCGGTAGGTTTAGCGCCTAGTTCTATGCTTTTCAGCAAGTTTGTCTCTGCCGCCACTGTATCTTTTCTGGCAGCCAGCGCAATGCCTTTTCTCAGGTAATTCTGATAGTTTTTAGGTGCCAGCCACAAGGCGCTGTCGCTATACCGGAGGGCATCATTGAAATAATTACTTCTCAGACTCGCTTCTGCCAGCACCTCATATAGCTCGACAGAAGGTTCTCCATTCTTGGAAGCTTCTCTGGCTTCCCGGAAGGCTTCTCTATATTGTTCTTTTAACAAGAGCGCCTTTGCCATGGTGAGGCGGTAGGCCGGATGATGGCCCTCTAACTCGATAGCCTTACGAATGCTGGTCAGCGCCGGGTTGGCCTTTTGCTGCTGCAATAGCATTTCCGCCTTTCTGTAATAGGCTTCCGCATTATCGGGGTCTTCCCGAATGGTCTCATCCAAAGATGTCAAGGCATACTGATAATAATCGCTATCAAAGCGAGGAGGTTCGGGAATTTGATGTTTTACACTCTCGCGGCAAGATAAAAGTAAAATACTCCCTAAACAGAAAGCTGTTAACTGGCAGAAAATGCGCATGGATTTCAAGTTGGTATCCGGTTGATTAAAGTTGATGGAATTCCACTATTCCAACGCAATATTCATGAAAATAATTTACAATTTATGCGTAAAAACTCCTTACATCTTTCATCTGGTTAGTTCCCTCTGCATATTGTGCAAAATCAAACCCCGGTTGTAAACTATAAGCCCCCACTTCTCCGTTTTTATTCAGCGCCAAAAATCCAATCTGAAATTCCCGCGAATTTTTTTGTTTAGCGATCCGTTTGATGGCTGTCTCACAAGCCTCCTGGGGGGAGAGCCCCTGTCGCATCAGTTCCACTATCAGGTGAGAACCACACACTTTGATGACCGCTTCTCCCAAACCTGTTGCTGTAGCGGCTCCCACTTCATTGTCGACATATAAACCAGCCCCGATAATAGGCGAATCACCGACCCTGCCCCGCATTTTATAAGCCAGACCGCTGGTAGTACAGGCACCCGATAAGTTTCCTTGCTCATCCAGTGCTAACAAACCGATAGTGTCGTGGTTCTCCACATTAATGACGGGTTTGTACTCGGAAGTTTTTAACCATTGACGCCACTCTTTTTCTGCCTTTGCCGTTAGCAGCTTCTCTGTTTTAAAGCCCTGTTCTTTAGCAAACTGTAGAGCACCCTCGCCTACTAGCATGACATGGGGTGTTTTTTCCATCACCAACCGGGCTACAGAAATAGGGTGTACAATTCCTTCCAGAAAAGCCACGGAACCACAATTACCGTTTTCGTCCATAATACAGGCATCCAACGTAACATGGCCTTCCCGGTCGGGTAAACCGCCAATCCCTACACTTAAATTGTCAGCATCCGCTTCTGTGACACGCACGCCTGACTCTACGGCATCCAAGGCTCTCCCTCCTTCTGATAAAACCTTCCAGGCAGCCTCATTAGCGGCTAAGCCATGATGCCAGGTGGATACTACAATGGGTTTCACCGCTTTCCCTCTGAAAGGAAAAGCTTTGGCTATACTCGAGAAACTTCCCAGGCTAATGGCACCCAGGGATAATTTTTTCAAAAATGATCTTCTTTGTGTCATGACATATAATGGTAGGGTTGGAGTTTTTATTGAGTCATTAATGTAGTAATGTTAGTTTCTAAAAGAACAAAAATAAGGAATTAGCCTACATTCAGGCACTCAATCTATTATTTATTCGTTGCGGTAAAAAAGCATATCACGTTCATGGTTCGATTTTGGCAGGGATTCACGCTTCTATTTTTTCTGATGGCATCCACCACCTTTGCGCAAAGTGTGCATACGTATACTTCCAAATCAAAGAAAGCCATCAGTTTTTATGAAGAATCAACCAACTATTTTGTCCGTCGCCAGTATGGTTATGCGCTGGAGCTATTGGAAAAGGCTGTCGATAAAGATCATGGCTTTGCGGAAGCTCATCTGAGGCTCAGTAAAATTTATGCCGCGCTGGGAGATCAGGGTAAATCTGTGGCTCATCTGCAAAAAGTGGTAAAAAGCCAGTATGATAACCCTTCTTTTATAGAAGCGCACTTACTGCTGGCCCATGAGCATTTTAAGCAAGAAAACTTCCCCGAAGCCCGAAAGCTGGTCCAGAAGATACTGGCTTTCCCCAGAGCCTCAAAAATCATACAGGCAGATGCCCGGCACCTTCTCCAGAATATAGATTTTACGGAGGTGGCTATTCAAAACCCCTTGCCTTTTCATCCGGAGCCTGTTTCCGCCGTAGTCAACCAACTTCCGCTACAGTATTTTCCCGTATTGACAGTAGACGAACAAACCATGATATTCACCGGCCGGCAAGGGATTACGCCACAATATGATGAAGATATTTATTTTAGTGAGAAAGATGAAGAAGGAAACTGGACTGCTCCAAAATCATTATCTCAACATATTAATTCTCCTTTGAATGAAGGAACCTGTACGATTTCGGCTGACGGGCGCACTTTAATCCTTACTTCCTGCCAGGAACGGAGTGGTTTTGGAAGTTGTGACCTGTACATCTCTTATAGAACCGGAGAGGAATGGACACCGCCAAAAAACCTGGGTGCTCAGGTCAACTCGGGTGCCTGGGAGTCGCAGCCTTCCCTTTCTGCTGATGGAAGAACACTTTACTTTGTTTCGGACCGCAATGGGGGCGCTGGCAGAAGAGACATTTATGTAAGCACACTCGATGAACAGGACCAATGGCAAAAAGCGCAGAATCTGGGGCCCTCCATTAATACTGCCAGGGATGAGGTGTCTCCCTTTATTCATGTGAATGGCCAAACCTTATATTTTGCATCCGATGGCTTTCCGGGGTTTGGTAGTTTTGACCTGTATGTGGCTGAAAAAAAAGAGCAGGAATGGTCCACCCCCAAAAATCTGGGGTATCCTATTAATAATTGCCAGGACCAGTCCGGGCTTTTTATCACAGCCAACGGGCAAGACGCCTATTATTCACAGGAAGAGCAAAGAAACGGAGAATATGTAAGCAGCCAGATTTATACGTTTGTCATTCCGGAAGTCATACGCGTCAGCCATCGCAGCAGTTATGTCAAAGGCCATGTCTTTGATGCGGTCACCAAAGATCCACTTCAGGCGAAAGTAGAACTGGTTGATTTACAAAAGCAGAGCCGTATCTCTAAAGTGACATCAGATCCTAAGACAGGGGAATACATGATGGTGCTGACAGAGGGTGCGGATTATGGTTTATATGTAGACCGGGAAGGCTACCTTTTCCAAAGTCTTACCTTTGCAGAAAAAAAACAGGAAAAAATAAACCAGCCGGTAACCATAGATATTTATCTGGAGCCTATTCTAAAAGGCAAAGAAACGGTGCTCAACAATATCTTTTTTGATACCGACCAATACAAAATCAAGGAAATATCTAAGCCGGAACTGGACAAAGTCATAGATTTTTTACAGAAAAATCCAACCATCCGGATTGCTATCAACGGGCATACAGACAATGTAGGCACTCCGGCTTACAACCAGACACTATCTACCAACCGGGCTAAAGCCGTTTATGAATATCTGATGGGGTCCGGCATTGAGGGTGAGCGTCTGGAATACAAAGGCTATGGACAGACCAAGCCCGTAGCGGACAACGATACAGAAGAAGGGCGCCAAAAGAACCGCAGGATTGCTTTTGAGATTATATAATGATGTTTTTCTTCTATAACCCGTTTACTGCCGGCGCTTTCAAAAGCTTTGTTAAATAAAATAAGTGACTTTATAAACATAGGCTCCATCACCGGAAGCCACGATCAGGCGGTCTCCTGCTTTGGCCATTTCCAGCAGTTGGGTAATATCGGCCTCTATGAAAAGAGTATCATAGTAATCAATCTTTTGAATGGAAACGGGCCTGCTTCCACGCGCCAAAACAACTTCCAGGTTATGATGATCTCTGAGGCTGCTTCTGATATTTTTTCTTTTGGTCTTGAAAAGCAACTTTTTGGTTTCGCCAGGTTTCAGATTTTCCACTTTGAGTTGATCCAACACAGGCGTTAAAGCATAATGGTCTATTTCCGAAAGACTCTGATACAAGGTAACTTCATAACTCTTACCCCGGACTTGCTGTAGCCCATGAGTAGCACAGCCGGAAAGAAACAGGATGGTAACACTGGTAGTTGCTGATAGGAGAAAAGATTTCACTTTGACCTGATTTTTATGATGATGAATGATTAGATAAATAAATTGTATAGGATCAATATTTCCACGAAACTGAATATTTACTTCAGGATGTATACTTTTTGGTTGATCATGGCTAAAGTGTCCGGATTGATCTTGATCACTTCCCGATCGTAGGTTAACAGCCCGTTTACCTCAATTTCTACGTCAGTCGTTTGGGTATAAACCGCCGCCGATAGTCCTTTTTCTATTAAGGGGTTCAGTTGGTCGACCAAAGCGGTGTATTCCTGTCGTAAGGCTTCCATGGTTTTGGAGGTATTGAAATGAGTAGGTGCTTCTGTAAAATCCGTGAGCCATAAATGATTTTCAACGGCCAAGGCCTGACCGCCAAATTCTCCCAGCACAGCCACTCTCACAGGTTCTGTTTCCGGCATGTCCGGACCAGGATACTCGTGCATATCCTGCACATCCCCTACTTTCATATCTTTCCAGCCGCTGGCCGGGTTGATCAGGCGGGTGGTATCGTAATCCTGTGCCCATTCGGTAAGGCGTTTGGTATTATACTGTCCCCATCCTTCATTAAAGACAACCCACATCACAATAGAGGGATGGTTGTAATAATCATCCATCAGCTCTTTCAGTTCTGTTTCAAACTGCTCGGCAGACGTCTGTGAACGCTGGATTTCCTCATCTTCCGGACGAATACGCTCGTCGCCACTAGGCATATCCTGCCATACCAGCAACCCCAACTTATCGCACCAGTAATACCAGCGATCCGGCTCCACTTTCACATGCTTCCGTGCCATATTGAAACCCAGTTGCTTGGTAATCTCCACATCATACCGTAAGGCCTCGTCGGTGGGAGCCGTATACAGGCCATCCGGCCAGAACCCCTGATCCAGCGGACCGAATTGAAACAAAGGTTCATTGTTCAGAAAGATACGGTTGTATCCCTGGGCGTCTTTCTCCACAGAGACTTTCCGCATGCCGAAGTAGCTGCCTACCTCATCCACTGTTTTTCCGGCATTATCTTCCAGCCGCACACGCAAATCGTATAAATAAGGATCAGAGGGAGACCATAATTTAGGATTATCCAGCGGAATGCGCATCACGCTATGATCAGCACCTTCTTCTTCCGCCACATTGACTTCTCCATCCATTACCACCGCTTTTATCGTACCTGTTTTGGCTTTGTCATTGGTAAAAACCTCTAGGAGCAAAGCATTCTCATCTATATCAGGCGTCATTCTTATCTGAGTGATATAGGATTCAGGAACGGGCTCTAGCCATACGGTACGCCAGATACCGGAAGTAGGCGTATACCAGATACCCCGTGGATTCAACGTTTGCTTACCCACAGGCTGCTTTCCCTCGTCTGTCGGATCCCAGACTTCCACAATAATTTCCTGACTCTCTTCGCCGGAGAGCGCACTGGTAATATCCAAGGTGAAGGGATCATATCCGCCGCGGTGCGTTTCTATCTTTTGCCCGTTGATCCAGATAGTTGTTTCCCAATCTACCGCTCCAAAATGGAGTAATATTTTTTCGTCAGGCCACGTTTCAGGAATCTGGAAAGTACGTCTGTACCATAATTTCTGAGCGGGCTGTAGCATCTTTTTCACCCCTGATAAAGCAGATTCTATGGGAAATGGGACTAATATCTGCCCTTCGTAAGAAGTAGGCGGTGTCGAATCTTTAGGGGTAATGGCATAATCCCACATACCATTCAAAGAAAGCCATTCCTCCCGGGTCAACTGGGGACGAGGATACTCCTGATGTACATTTCGTGGACTCACATCGTCTACCCATCGGGTCATCATCGGATTATTTTGGGGTTGCCAGTTGGACTGGACTTCCTGCTCCCGGGTATGACAGGCTAGTAACATGATAAACAGGCAGCAGGAAAGAAAGGACGAGGTTTTGGTCATAGATATAGGGTTACAAAAGGCAAATATATTAAAAAATGAGAGAAAATATGGTTTCTCGTCCTGCTTGTGTATGCATGGTGATCGTCCCCTTGTGCAACCGCATAATCTGGCGGGAAAGACTCAACCCAATGCCTGACCCATTTTTTTTGGTGGTAAAGAAAGGAATGAATATCTGCTCTCCCCACTCATCCTCTATGCCAGGACCATTGTCGATGACCTGAATCAGGGTTTGATTCTGAGCATTTTTTATGGCTTTCAAGGTAATTTCCGGCTGCGGACAGTCAGCCAAAGCGTCTATGGCATTGCTGATCAGATTGATCAGCACTTGTTCTATTAATTCAAAATCCGCTTTAATGGAAAGGTGATCCGGCGTTACCTGTATAGAGCATTGGATTCGCTGACGAAGCAAATCGGGGCGAAACAAAGTATATACCCTTTCCAACAACTGATGAATGCTAACAGACCGGAAATGAGGGATTGCGATTTGGGTAAGACTACGATAGGCTTTGACAAAGCTGACCAGGCCATTACATCTTTCCTCAATAGTCTGAAGACTTTCCTGCAAATCTACCCTGTCTTCTGCTGAAATATCATGAAAAGACAGGGAACCTTCTTCTTGACTGAATAAGGTTTGTTTTACCATAGCCGAAAGATTGGAAATAGGTATCACTGAGTTCATGATTTCATGGCTTAACACCCTGATGAGTTTCTGCCAGGAATCTATTTCCTGTTCTTCCAGTTCGTTTTTAAAATCCTGCAAAGAAACCAGTTTATAATACTCCCCCAACATTTTAAATTCAGTGGCCTGCAAAGAAAGGTGCATCAGCTGCTGGTGGAGTAAAATCTTAATCAGTAATTTCTCTCCGGCGGCTACCTTTTGAAGCGTTTGATGCAATTCTGCATCTACCTCTTTGATATCGTCAAGGTGCTTCAGATAAGGCTTGGCAAATAGCTGATGAGCCGCTTTATTAGCCATCTGCATTTTTCCCTGCTGATCAAAGCAGAGGAGGGCTATATTCACATGTTCTACCATATTCTGTAAATACAGATGATGGCTTTCTTTTTCCTGTCGCAAACGCTGATACATAGTCAGTAATGCTTCAAAGGTCTCTCCCAACATATTACCCGAACGATAGGAAACCTGACGATAAGTATTGGAAAAGTCGCCTTCCCGTATGGCAATCACCAGGTTTCTCATTTCTTTATGAGATTTCTCTATGTAATGCAGGAGTTCTATAAACAGCACCACCGATAACAAGATCAACCAGAATGAAACCAGCCAGAAATGGGTTTGGGTAAGGATCCATACTATCGCATAGCCAATGAGGATCAGCAGCAGCAAACGGATCATGATATACATACGAAACCCCAGCTTTTGGTAGCTCATTTTTAGCATAGGATGTGTACTACTATAAGCCATATTTTTTCATTTTGCGGTAAAGGGTGCTGCGCCCCAATCCCAAGGCGTCAGCCGCTTTGCTCAGATTCCCCTGATACATTCGGATGGCCTCTTCAATGGTTTTCTTTTCTACTTTTTCAATGGTATATACCTGCTTGCTGTTCGGCTCAGCTTTCGTTTTGGTATTGAATAGAAAATCGGAAACCTCCAGCACTTGATGGTTGCTCATAATGACCGCTCTTTCCACCGCATGTTGAAGTTCCCTGACATTACCTGGCCAATGATATTGCTGTAATTGGGGTAAGGCTTTCTTATGCATTCGGATAGCCTCTTTCTGATACTTTCTGCCGTACCTTTCCAGAAAATACTGAATCAAGAGCGGAATATCTTCTTTTCGTTCTCTTAGGGGAGGGATTTCAATTTCTACCGTATTGATCCGATAGAGCAGATCCTGCCTGAAAGCCGCCTTAGCGCTGTCTATCATGTTGTATAGAGGCTGGTTGGTCGCACAGATCAGCCGAACATCGATAGAAACCGGCCGATTGGTACCTACCCGCACCATCTGCTTACTTTGCAGGACTGTCAGTAATTTAGCCTGCAATGGCAGAGATAAATTACCGATCTCGTCCAGAAACAAAGTACCTCCGGACGCTACCTCAAAACGACCGGCTCTATCCTCTACGGCTCCGGTAAAAGCCCCTTTGGCATGCCCAAACAATTCGGACTCGAACAATGTCTCTGTGATGGCTCCTAAATCAACTTTGATGAATGCTTCCTCTTTCCGAGCCGACTGCCGATGGATCGCCCGGGCTACCAATTCTTTGCCGGTGCCGTTTTCTCCTAAAATCAGAACATTGGCATCGGTAGCGGCCACTTTATGGATGGCCTCAAACACCTGTTGCATTGCTGTCGACTTGCTGACGATTTCTGAAAATGAGCTTTCCAGTTCCTGGCTAAGCGCCTTCTGCTTATTTTTTAATTGTTCTATTTCACGTTTTGACTGCCCCAGCTGGTAAGCAGCCTTCAGTGTAGCCAGCAGTTTTTCGCTTTCCCAGGGTTTCACCAAAAAATCTACGGCACCTTCTTTCATGGCTTTCACGGCCAACTCTATATCGCCATAGGCAGTTGTGACGACCACCAGGGTCTGAGGGTCTTGTTTCAATATTTCTTTCATCCAGAACAATCCTTCCCGGCCACTGGTCTTTCCCTGGGCAAAATTCATATCCAACAGGATAACGTCAAAGTGAGTTTGCTGAAGAATAGGGATGATTTGAGAAGGAGCACTTTCGGTTCTGACCTGGGCAAAAGCTTTTTTTAAAGCTAATTTTGCTGTGTACAGCACAGCCTGGTCATCATCAACAATCAATATTTTTCCATCGAGTGGAGGCATCCAAGCAAAATATCAATTGTTTCATTTTGAAACAAATGCTCCCTATAATTTAATAAATGAATGGTAGAAGGTATCAATCAATTATGGTGCGCTAATAATATTCCTGACTTCCTGCAGCATTTGGTCTGCATCATGTTCGGCCAGTTTGTCAAAAAGCCGTAGAATGCCTCTTATATAGCCAGGGTCTTTGTTGATAGCACAGGCTTGCCGGTAAGTGTTCTTCGCTTCCTCCAGCAAATCCTGTTCTTTCTTCAGCAATACCAGACCGCACAGGGAAAATCCCCTGGAATAGAGCGCTTTATAGTTCAACTCAGACCGCTTGATCATGGCCTCTGTTTCTGTAAGTCCTTTTGTGAAAGCCTCCTGGGCTCCCTGACGATCCCCCTGGCTTATAGAGATGAGCCCTCGCAATACCCACTCTACATGTTCGGTAGGAGGATACTGGAGGGATTGTGCTTCTTTTAGTACTTTACTGGCCTGCAAGAAGTCATTGGTGTAGAAAAATGTCAAAGCCAGGAAATACCGTGCTTCATTCCGAAATTGCATATTTTCTATCCTATCCGCTATGTCTATGGCCTGATAAAATTCCTTTTTAGCTTCGTCGAATTTACCTTGCTCGATATATACTGTACCCAGATTAGTAATGTTGGCCATGATTCCCAGGGGATCATCAATCTCTTTCGCAATTTGTAATGACTGCCGATAGTGGTCGGAGGCCAGGGGTATTTCTCCTAAATCATGGTAACCCGCCCCCACATTTATTAACCAGATAATTTCATTTCTCCGGTCGCCAATCTCCCGGGCTATTTTCAAAGCTTGTGTATTATAATCGATAGCCCGATGCGTATCGCCCAGATAGCTATAGCTATTGCCCAAACAGCCCAGCCAGTTGCCTTCATTGCGCCGGTCGCCAATCTCCAGCGCTATGTCCAGCGCCTGTTGGTAGCATTTCAAGGCATGTTGTATATCCCCTATATCATCATAGCAGTTACCCAGATTACCGAGCCAGTTGCCTTCATTACGCCTATCGCCAATCTCGATGGCAATTTTTAAGGCTTGTTGATAGTAGTCAAGTGCAAGGCGGGAATCTCCCGAATCCCGATAGCAACTTCCCAAACTGCCCAGCCAGGATCCTTCATTCCCCAAATCACCTATTTCCACAGCAATATTCAGTGCCTGGTTATAGAGGTCTATCGCACGCTGCACATCTCCCAGATTTTGGTAACAGCTACCCAGGTTGCCCAGCCAGGTCCCTTCGCTACGTCGTTCGCCAACTTTCAAGGCTATATTCAGCGCCTGGTTATACAAATCTATGGCACGTTGCGTGTCCCCGGAATCTTTATAGCAAATTCCCAGACACCCCAGCCAATTCCCTTCGTTGCCCAGGTTGCCTGTCTCACGGGCAATTTTCAGCGCCTGTTCGTAGTGCTCAATAGCACGCGCAACCTCTCCTGTCTCACTATAGCAGTTACCCAGATTTCCCAACCAGGTACCCTCATCGTCTCTGTCTCCGGTCTGACGAGCAATTTTCAGCGCCTGCTCGTAATACGCAAATGCCGGAGTGTATTGTCCAATATAATAATAGGCTGTACCCAAGTTGCCTACACTGGCTCTCGCTAAAGAAGGCTCCTTGATTTTTCCTTTTAACCGCTCATGCAACTGAAGGACTAATCGATAATGTCCCCATAACATCAGGTAGTTAAAATCAATTTCCAGCAGTAAACTGGTAGCCGTGTCGTAATCTTCCCCTTCGTATCGCAACTCAAATTCCGATAACTGGGCAGCCAGATCCTCCAATGCTTTCCAATCCTGGCGGGGCAACCGGGTAGACTTGAAAAATTCTGCTCCTCTGTATCGGAGGGCATACTGAGAAAATACGGCATCCTGAAATTTGTCAGAGATTTCTCCTTTAGGCACATGCGATAGGGCATATTCCCGGTCGACAGGGTGAAGATAGTAGCGACCTCCTTCTTTACGGACAAAATTCATATTCACCAACCGGCTGAGTATGGGGGCGCTGTCCATCCCCGGAAGATAAGGCTGCAACAAAAAGTCTACCGCTGTATTGGTAACCGGATGCCCGTAGATCGCCAGCGCTTGCATGACCTGCTGTGCATTAGGATCCAGACGGCTGAAGGCCTCTCCTACCAGCTTTTCCACTACATGGTTGGGTAGCATCTTCTCTGCATCAGCCAGAATATCCTGTAAAGTGGTATCGCGGTCGGCAGAGAGGATGGCGAAAAGTGCTTCCAGGGCGCGTGGATAACCCATAGTACGTTGCCTGGCCTGCGACAGCAGCGCATCAGGAGCGTCCTTCAAGCCCACTTTTCCATCCTTGTCCATCTCCCGTAAGATATTTTCGGCATAGGGAGATCCTAATCCTTCGTCGAGATACAGGGGAGGCCTTTGACGCCCAGGCTCTGTGAGTGCCAAAGAACGGGGCGCTATTCGGGTGGTAATGATCAGTTTGATGGCGTGATGCTCAGCCGTCAGGAAGGTGGTCAACGCCTCATTGAGTTCCTCATCGTGAATATCTCTGGTTTCCGGATCAATTTTGTCTTCAAAGTTATCTAACAAAACCACATACTTTCCCCGGGGAAATGCCTTCAGCAGGGCCTGTGTCTGCTGCACTGTATTGGTTTTAGCGTCTTTATAGATAGCTTCCAGTTCTCTGGCTGTTTCTTCCGGTAATAGCTGGCAGAGATCGGCAAACAGATTCGCAAAGGTTACTTTCCGGGAACCTGATTCGCTCAGGTATACAATACCGTCAAGCGACAAATCGCCTCCTTCATCAGGCAGATGGCCACTTTCCAGAGACTTCAGCAGGCGGCATACCATGGCTGTTTTACCAATGCCTCCTCTTCCGACAATAGTGAGCAAACGTTCTGCCTCATTTTTCAGAAAATCACCTACCAGCTTTGTTTCTACAAATCGATTTTGGAAGTAGGTAGGTGCTACCCCGGGAGGCATGTTGATAAAGTTAGATTTGACAATGCCGGTTGTCCTTTTTTTAGGAGTGCGTTCCCGTTCCAGCCCCCTTTCAATATTTTCCTGCACCCACCGCTCTACCTTTTTTGGATTGGCTACTACCTGCTCCTGCGTTTCTATCTGCTTTTTCAAAGTGCGAATATCATCCTGTATATGTTGCTGCTTCACGGGATCATCGGTTCGACGCAAATCCCGGGTAGCATCGGCCAAACGATCTTTGAGTGCCTGCAACTTACCCTCAGAAGATTTCAACCAGGTCAGGTGATTTCGCAATTTGGCTAAAGCGATCTCATAATCGCCTGTGAAATCAATATATTGGCGATTTCCTATCTGAAAAGGAATATCGACCTCCTGATGCAACAAAACAGGCACCAAAGCTTTCTTGTACTTGATCGCCCGTGTCCATTCGTTCTTACAGACCGATTCACTCTCTACGCTGTCTGGCGTCATGATAAAAATCAGGCTTTCACAGGTACGGATCGCCTCCACAATCTGATCATCCCAATCCTGCCCGGGTTTGATCTGCCGTTTATCCAGCCAGGCGGCTATGGGTGGGGGTCCTGCGGTTAACTCGTCGCACAGCCGAAGAGCGAAGTCAGCCGCATCTACAGAAGAATAACTGATGAAGTGATGGTCGGTCATGGCAGGTCAATGTTTTGTATTCCTGACTATGGTATATTAGACAGCGGAGAATCTAAAATAGTAACCACGAACTTTATCTTCTTTACAGCAGGGCTCCTCAAACCACGGTTTAAGGCAATTCTGCGTTGTCCTGAGGAGCCATCAACACCCCATCTTCAAACAAAGTAACAAAACTGCAGCCTTCATGGTTTGTGCTCAGGCTGGCAGCTATCCCTGTATAATTTCAAAAATCTCTGATAATTTTCATAACAAATTGGCAGTTTTTATCCATTACAGACCATTACTGCCCTCTCATCATTCATATAACCGATGAACTTACTTCGGTGAATATACAGGGATCTCTGTTTTTGTCTATTAAGTATGCAACAGTTCTTTCTGAATGGTCACTTCTTTAAATATCAGAGTAAGCCGTAGGTTGCAAGAAGTATATATCCATTCTAAGCATGTTATTCGCATATTGAGGTTCTTCTCTCAGCTTTTTCCATTGGGCATCGTCGCGGAAAGCCTGCCAATGGGCATTCCTTTCCTCCATGTTCTCGAAGGTGGTGAGGTACATCAGATTGGGCATTTGACTGCCGGCTAAAACCCGCCCGTAAAAGACAGCATTGAAGTTCAGTCGGTCAAAGATTTCTATTTCACCTGCATTGAACTGGGCAACTTTATTTAAATGCAATGCTTCAGTGGGGCCTTCATAACTGCGCATTTCATAAATTCTTTTCTCGGAAGGGGATGATAGTTCGGGCTCATGCAGCGCAGTCATACCCGTAAAAGCTTCCAGCAGGATTGACTCAAACCGCTGGTAAGGTGGCTGGTCATGAGGCGCGTTCAGATAGTTCTTTCCGGCAGTCAGATATTGCTTGTCTTTTGATAAGGTTTTTTCCAGGTTGACAAACTGGTCGATAGAAGTAAAAGGAATCAGCACATATACGGCTGAATCGCTGGCTGCATTATTTTCTGTCGTTTCTTCTTTCAAAGATTTAAAGACACCCACATGACTGATGCCGGCACGATGCAAGGCAGGGATATAAGCCTTCTCCAGGTACTGATCCAGGCTTTTTTCCTGATCCTGTTTGTTATAATGGTATATTTTTATCTGAAAAAAATTTTGTTTTTGCGCCAGACCTCGTACTGATAGGGCCAAAAACGATAAGCAAAAGAGTAGATAAAAGGGTAATTTTTGATTGTTGATCAACATGATAATGTAAGGTAAAGATTGTGAGTAATTTGTTAGTGTATAGCATACACTGCAAACATACGAATGATTCCCCTTGTTTACTACACCCTTATACCTACAGAAGTAAATTCATCGATCGATGCTTAGGACAAAAGCAGACTTTCTCAGAGGATATATAGCAGCACTATAGAAAGCATTGACTTCAAAAAGCCTGAGCGTACCGGGAAGCATAGGGTAAAGCGTTCAGACAGTCATTTTTATTCACAGACCCATGCAAGCCACTTTAAAGGAGGCGTAGAGTTCAAAAATCAATCACCATCTTCACATCAGCCCGCTGGTAAGGCGAATGACCCATGGCTACTTTACGAAAACCAACCTTTTGGTATAAGGCAATAGCCGGCAGCAGGCGGGAGTTGGTTTCCAGATAAACCTGCTTTGCCCCTGCCTGCCGGGCTTTTTCCACTGCGTGGATGCAAAGTTTTTTGCCAATCTGTTTGCCCTGATGCTGCTCAGACACTGTCATTTTAGACAATTCAAAAACGGCCTCTTCCTGTCTGAGCAAGGCACAGGTGCCTACGATCTCTCCCTGGTAGCGGGCAAAAAAGATGTATCCTCCTTTCGAGAGAATGTATTCTTCAGGATGCTCCAGGGTTTTGAGATCAGGTTCCTCCACCTGAAAATATTTTTCGATCCATGCCAGGTTCAGGTTTTTAAAAAATGCCCGATACCGGGGTTCAAAGTCCAGTATTTCTACCTGTTCTTGTTGCTTACTTTTCAAATGTTCCATCACACGGGTAAAATGCGTTTTGGTGACCAACATGGCTTCCATTTCTTCCAAGGCAAACAGCAAGTTGTGTTGCTGCTGACTGAGGAGTTGTTGATTCACTTCAATAAAAGCCTGCCACAAAGGTTGCAACTGGGGTATCAGATTTTCTCCTTTTTTGGTCAGGCGAACCATTCGTTTGCGGCTATCTTTGCTTGATTTTTCAGAAGCAGCCAGACCATGCTGCCCCAACTGGCGCACTATATAAATCACGGCCGGATGGGTCACTCCCAGCGCTTCTGCAATTTCCGTAACGCTCTGAGGTGCTCTCTGGGAGAGCAGATGAAATACCGGAAACCAGGTGGCATCAAAATCTAAGTGATACTGCTGGTACACCGCCGATACATCCCGCATGAAGGTATCACTCAGCCGTTTCAGGCGGCTTGCCAATGCCAGCTCTCTCAACTGCCCTATGGTATCTTGTATGATAGTTTCCATAACGTTTTTTTGCAGATTTTACGTTAATATTTACGTTAATGTTTACATATTTATCATTATTTTTTTCAACCTCTTCCGGAGTTCAACTAATTTTAAGCTTCTCAGGCTTTAATCCTGATTTTATTGCTACATTACAGTGTACAAAGAGACAACAGTTGCAGTATCCTAGCGCCTCTGTAAAGATGATTCTTCACGCAGGGGTGCTCACTATTCATGACTATATTATTTAACTGTTACATACAACCTGACATACATGAAAACCAGACGTGCATTTTTAAAGATTTCCGGTGGGCTGGCCCTGGGAACGTTTCTCTTGCCTCACCTCAACCATGCTGCTAAAGTAAAAAAGATAGGCATACAGCTTTATACCGTGCGGGAAGCTATGCTCGCCGATGCGGTAGGTACCCTCAAGCAACTGGCTAAAATTGGCTATAAGGAGCTGGAGTCGGCCAGGAGTGAGAAAGGAAATTATTATGGTTTGTCGCCCAAAGAAATGAAGAAAATCACCCAGGATCTGGGCATGACCCTCCGGAGCGGCCATGTGCATATTGATGACCATTGGCAACAATCCGTAGATCAGGCCGCCGAAGTCGGGCAGGACTATCTGGTCTGCTCTTCCTTACCCTCACAGGGACAAACAGTGGATAATTACAAGAAGGTAGCGGACACCTTTTCCAAAGCGGCCGAAGACTGTAAGAAAGCAGGTATCACCTTCGGCTACCACAACCACGAATATGAATTTGAAAAAGCCAACGGACAGGTATTATACGATATTTTGCTGGACGAGACCGACCCCGACCTGGTGACGATGGAGTTGGACCTGGGCTGGGTAGTAGTCACAGGTAACGATCCGATTGCCTATTTTGAGAAATACCCGGGTCGTTTTCCCCTATGGCACCTGAAAGACATGAAGAAGAATGAGCCGGTCAGTACGGAATTTGGCAAAGGGCGTCTGAATATCACCCAGATGTTGCAAAATGCTAAAAAGTCAGGCATGAAGTATTTTTTTGTTGAACAGGAAGAATACGCCAACAACCCTACGGAGAGCATTCAGCATAACTACGATTACCTGGCAAAACTGGAGTACTAGCCGCCCATTGAAAACCATGTATTTGAGGCATTTGATTTAGCAAAGCCCTGCACCGAAAGGCCATAGATAGCTGCAAGATTGGCTGTATCTATCTTTTATGTAAGAACGCTCCTGCCTGCACTGATCTTTATTGCCTTCCCGGGAAATCATCGTTTACCTCTATCCAATAGCCATCAGGGTCCTGGAAATAAATCTGTTTGATCCCATCCACTCTGATAGTAGGTTCTTTTGAGTCGCCTGCCCAATTGATGCGGTCGATCTGAAACTGATCCAGCCGGGTGACGAAATCATCCACAGATTTCACACTAAAGCACAAATGAGAATTTTTATCATGCTCTGTGATCTCAACAGCCCCTTCTATCAGGTGCAACTGGCTATGAACACCTATGCTAAACCAGGTGTGCTTGCCATCATGAAAAGGCTCGGGAATTTTTTTAAGCTGGAGCACCTCCTCATAAAAAGCAGTGCTTTTCTCCAGATCATATACATACAAGGCAATATGATTGAGTGTAACGGCCGGTACGTCGGCAGCAGCCGATTGAGCCCATATCCGGCCGACAGGCACACACAGCAGACTGAACCATATTCCTGTAAAAAAGAGGAGACGATGGTGAAAAGTTTTCATATAGTAAAAAATAAACAATGAATGGTTGGTGATCATATGGTTCTACACTTTTACCTCCGATAGGTAAGCATAATTTTCTCTCATAGCCTCAATAGAAGATTTTGTAAAGGTTTCCTGTTCTACCAGAAAATGTTTCATCCCGTTCTTTTCAGCGACCTTCAAAATATTGGCATAATCAATAGCACCCTGACCAATGATCGCATTTTTACTGTTATCCTGCTTATCCATGTCTTTGACATGTCCTAGCGGAAAACGGTTGGGATACTTGGTCAGGTAGGTAATCGGGTCCTGTCCGCCAGCTACCACCCAATACATATCCAACTCCCATTGCACCAGCTCCGGGTCTGTATTTTCCAGCAAAAAATCATACATCATGACATCGCCTACCTTCTCAAACTCAAAAGCATGATTATGATAGGCAAACTGCAAGCCTGCTTTTTTACAGGCTTCTCCGGCCTGATTGAAAAGTTCAGCGGTTCGTTTCAGATCATCGGGTGTCTTGCGCAGGCTTTCATTCAGCGAGGAGCAGGTCAGATAGGGTTGGCCGGTTTCTGCTGCTCTTTCTACCAGTTCTTCAAAACGACTCAACAGGGTTGCCTGATACCAGGATTCTGCCTGACTATCGCGGGTACCGGAACCAAAATGACTGCTCACCAGGGTTAATCCCATATCCTTCAGCATGGTGGCAAAGGCCTTGGGTTCCATACCAAAATAGTGCCCCTCCTGACCGGGATAGGATTCTATTTCTTGATAGCCTATTTCGGCCAATTGCTGCAAAGTACCTTTCAGATCCTGTTCTATCACATCTTTTACTGAGTACAATTGCATACCAATCGCACCCAAACTTTGTCCTGAAGTAGTGGTGCTTTCCGCAGGTGTCGATGCACTTTCGCTGGTTTGCGTCTTGTTTTCCTGTGATTGACAAGCAGGTAAAAGCAAGGTGCCTAAAGCGAAACTGCCCGCATGTTTAAAAAAAATTCTTCTGTTTACCATGGTTAGTTGTATTAGCAATGACTGTAAGTTAGTAAGACCAGAAATTGGAACATACCTCGCACTTTTACGCGCTGTTTATTGCAGGATGGTCTCGATCCGGCTCAGTTCTTCTTCGCTGAAGCGCGTATTTGTTAAACATTGCAAGGCATCACTTAATTGGGCCGGCTTGCTTACCCCCATCAATACGGAGGTAACACGCGGATCCTTCAGCAGCCAGGCCAAAGCCATCTGTGCCAGTGTCTGATCCCGTTGCCGGGCGATTGCATGGAGTTGCCTTATCTTATTCAGTTTGTCTTCCGTCACCTGATTGGCCTTCAAAAAGCCATGTGGTTTGGCGGCTCTGGAGTCGGCCGGTATGCCTTCCAGGTATTTATCGGTGAGCAAGCCCTGAGCCAGCGGAGAAAAGGGAATGCATCCTACCCCTTCTTTTTCCAGAAGATCCAGCAACCCTCCTTCCACCCATCGCTCAAACATAGAATATTTAGGCTGATGAATCAGGCAGGGCGTGCCTAACTCCCGGAGCATCTGAAGGGCTTTGGTGGCTTCTTCTACCGGATAATTTGACAAGCCGACATACAGGGCTTTGCCCTGGCGCACAATCAGATCCAGGGCCGTCATGGTTTCTTCCAGTGGTGTGTCAGGGTCGGGCCTGTGGTGATAAAATATATCAACATAGGATAGACCCATCCGTTGCAGGCTTTGGTCCAGGCTGGACACCAGGTATTTTTTAGAGCCCCAATCTCCGTAAGGTCCTTCCCACATATAGTAGCCCGCTTTGGTAGAAATGATCATCTGATCCCGGTATCCCTGAAAATCCTGCCGCAGGATACGGCCAAAATTTTCTTCAGCAGAACCGGGTGGTGGTCCGTAATTGTTAGCCAGGTCAAAATGGGTGATGCCACTGTCAAAGGCCAGGTGCAACAGCTGACGACAATTTTCTAACACATCTACATGGCCGAAATTATGCCAGAGCCCCAGAGAGATGGGTGGCAGTTTCAAACCACTACGGCCGCAACGGCGGTATGCTATCGATTGATAACGATCTGGTGCTGGTGTATAAGACATAAGCTGCTATTATTTCCGGCTTACCTCCGTATCGCTGATTGCTACCTGATCGGTATTGCTGACAAAAGCCACCTTTTTGCTATCCGGTGACCAGGAAGGCGTATTGATCGTGCCCTGCCCGCCATACACATAGGCAATCACTGTAGGCTCACCTCCCTCGATAGGCATCATCCGCAGGTATACATGCTTGTAAAAAGGATGATCATCGGCCGCTACTTCCTCTTTGAGAAAAGACATAAATACTATTCGCTTGCCATCGGGCGACACATGAGGAAACCAATCGTGGAAATCATCATTGGTCAAGGCTTCCTGCTGGCTGCCATCTGCTTTCATTCGCCAGATGCGCATGCTCCCCTCCCGACTGGAGTTAAAATAAATCCATTCTCCATCCGGTGTGTATTCAGAACCATCGTCCAGGCCTTCAGCGGTGGTCAGACGCACTTCCTCACCTCCCTCAGAAGGTATGCTGTATATATCAAACTCATCGTTACGCTGACCGGTAAAAATCAGGGTTTTACCATCCGGCGACCAACCGTGCAGATAAGAAGGCCCCCGGGGTGTGATCTGTTTGGGGTTTCCTCCCGTGACAGGAACCGTGTAAATGATAGACCCACCCAATTCGGCGACGCCACTGCTCAAGCCAAGCATGCTGCCATCAAAAGAAAGGACATGGTCGTTGTTATTGTTTTTTACTTCGCCTGTGTTGAGTACTGCCGGCTCCCTTTTTTCCAGGTCAAAAGTATAAATAAGTCCGTCGCTGTTATAGATCAGCGTTTTGCCGTCGGGTGTCCAGTTGGGAGCCTGTATAGACTTGGGATCGGTATAGATGATTTCCCGCTGACCACTTTCCACATCCAGGATCTCGAGACGGCTACCAATGTACTCCCTGTATTGCACCAGATCATCCCGGGCAGGAACGGTAATGCGTACATCGCTGAAGATACCTGTCTCTACTACCTCTGCATTGTGAGAACCCACAAACAGGCCTACATATACTTCTTCTCCCAAATCCAGATCGGTCACCTGCTCTGTCACAAAGGGCTCTCCGAATTTGGCAACCCGCATGGTATAGGTATTCCCTTTTCTTTCCAGCTGAATTACATCGGCCCCTGTCAGCTCAGCACGTACTTCTTCTGTTTCCGCACCTGCCGTTCTTCTAAACTGCAAAGAGGTAAGGCCATCACCATGTACTACGGCATTGATATGGGACGCATTGCCTTCCAGGCTCTGGCGGGCCATCCACCCTACTTTACGATGGGGGTCTACGCCTTCTCCTTCAAAACGGGCGCGGGTATATACAATGAAATCACCTTTCATGCGTTTCCACACAAAATGGAATTCATCATGATCAAACCAGATATTATAGCCTGATCCGGACACTTCATATTCCTGCGATTCAGGATGATAAGTAGCATTACCTTGCTTCAGTACGTCCCCGATATCGCCATGTCCATCAAAGATACCCACTGACTCCTGCTGTGAAAATGCCGGAAAATGCAGCATGGCCAGCATAGCAATGCTTAATAAGCATGTGTGTAGTGTAGTTTTTTTCATGTATTCGTTTTTACAATTTTTCTTAAAAAATTAGAAGCGACCATTTCATGGCGACCATTTCATGGCGACCATTTCTGGATGATCCCATCATATCTAAAGATAATGATATTATTGTCAATACGCTATACAGACTTTTCAAAACTAATTCTATGACAGCCCTGATAGCGGCATTCATTCCTCTGTCCGGCCCTTTCCGGAGTTGCTCACAAACGCTATATGCTGACTATCCGGCGACCAGGAAGGCACATTGATAGTTCCTTGTCCTCCGTAAAGGTAGGCAATCACTCTGGGGGCCCCTCCGGCCACGGGCATGAGCCGCAACATGACTCGTTTGTAAGAAGGATGGTCTTCCGGCGCCACTTCTGTCCCAAAAGAAAGAAATGCAATCCACTTCCCATCGGGTGAGAGGTGGGGAAACCAGTTATTGTATTCATCAAAGGTAAGTTGCTCGGGATCAGATCCGTCGGGTTTCATACGCCAGAGCTGCATAGTGCCTGTGGTGCTGCCATTATAATAGATGTATTTTCCATCGGGAGAACCTTCCGGACCATCCACATGTCCGCTTTTGTTGAAAGTTAACTGCACTTCAGGGCCTCCGCTGACAGGCATCTTATAAATATTGTAAATGTTGGTATCTCTTTGGGCTACATAGTATACTTC
Organism: Catalimonadaceae bacterium JC749; assembly: GCA_021730635.1. Lineage (GTDB taxonomy): Bacteria > Bacteroidota > Bacteroidia > Cytophagales > Cyclobacteriaceae > JAJNNC01. The sequence goes on along the minus strand of JAJNNC010000002.1, from coordinate 810,987 downwards.
TTTGCTATTGGCCGACCAGCCATGCCAGTAAGAAGGATGCTTCTCTGTCAGCAGTGTAGGCGTACCGCCTTCAATGGGCAGCACATATACCTGAGAGGATGTTCCTTCACTACTGCTGCTGATGGCTAGTTTTTTTCCGTCGAAGGAAATGCCATGGTCATTGTTGTTTTGGTTCACCGTCCCCGTATTGAATTTTTCGGGTTCTCCTCCCTCTACCGGAATAGTATATAATGCCCCTTCCATGTTGAACAAAAGCTTCTTACCATCAGGCATCCAGTTTGGTGCTTCAAAACGTCCCGTCGACTCGTAAATCACTTTTCGTTGGCCACTAAAAACATGCATGGTTTCCAGGCGGCAGCCCAACCACCCTTCTTCACCCGGATCATAGGCCTCAGGCACCGGTTGATCAATACGAACATTCCAAACCCTGGCTTCTTCCACTACATTTTCATGATGGGAACAAATAAACAATCCGGCAAATACATCGTCGGGCATATCTTCCATAGTATGGGACCCAATCGTTTGTAGTGGCTCCCCTACATGGGCTGCTCTCATGGTCACTTTTTTGCCAGTCCTTTCCATTTGAAGAATCTGATAGCCACCTTTGGGCGCAAATATTTCATCCTGCGGGTCTCTCATGAAAGCGCCTTTCAGTGCCCGCCACTGCAATACGGTGAGTCCGTCGCCATGGGCCACAGCACTCAGATGCGCCGCATCATCTTCTAAAGATTCCCTGATCATCCACCCCACCTTACGGTGAGGATCTGTACCGGCGCCTACCAGCTCAAAATGGGCAGTGAGTATAAAGTCACCCGAGAGTTTTTTGTGAAGAAACTGAAATTCATCTCTCTCGAACCAGATATTATAGCCAGCGCCTTTCAGGGTATAAGTCTGGGTGCTTTCATCATATTGCGCCGAACCTGCGTTTTTAGGACGACCTATGTCTTCACTTTTCTCAAAAATGCCAAGAGATGTTTGTTGGGCATAGGTGACAGGTAGAAGAAAGAAACAAAGAAGGGCACTACAGATAGATCTCATCGTTAGGTTTTGCATTAGTATAAACAAGGCGATAGTGAGAGAAAGATCAGAAAATTTTTACAGTTTTTCGCAACTACCTATAGATTATTCTGCAAGGTCACAGCAAACCAAATGGTATCTCCTGTTTTAATCTGATCTCAGAGAGAAAACATGACACTGTTTCCGGCTTTCTGTGATAAGAAAGTTGACTTTTCCCATTAAGCTATTCTTATGGGGTAGCCGTTGTCTGTGTATGAGAAACCTTTGTCACAGGGACAGAAAGTCTCTCCGTAAGCAGGGAGGTATGATACTGCACCCATTGGGCCAGTCTTTGCTGGCTAAGCGCTACATACCCAGGCATTTGAGCAGACAGATCATTCCATTCGCCAGGGTCCTCATTTAGATCAAATACCATGGTCTTAAAACTGGTTGCATCAAAAATGACTTTATACTTTGCATCCCGATAGCCAAACAAATAGTCGGACCAGGGACTGAAGAAATAGGCCCTGTTGGCTCGGTTTGGATGAAACAGGCTGATACCCTGCCATTCTGCGGGCACAGGCAAGCGGAGTATATCCAGCAAGGTGGGACTAATGTCTATATGCCCGCCGATCACGGCCTGTCGCTCTCCCTTAAACAGAAGAGGATTGATGAAAATAAGGGGAACTTTGATATTTTCCTCATAGATATGAGAGGCATGACCGTACTGATAATGCTGAAGAAAAGCTTCCCCATGATCTCCTACTACCACTACCAGGGTAGATTCGTCCAACCCTTGTCTTTTTAGTGCATCCAGTACTTTTCCTAACATAGCATCGCTATGATGCAGGGCATTGAGGTAACGATTAAACAAAGGGTCGTTGACACCATAATCTTTCTCCGGCCCGGAGTTAAAATAGGGATAGTGGGTTTGCATGGTCCAGAGCGTAGCGAAAAAAGGCTGTGGCGTATCGTTTTCCATCAGCCAATCTGTAAATGCATCTACCATACAGGCTTCATCCACTCCATCCAGAAACTGGTACTCTGTGGCCAGAATATCCTGTGTACAAGGCATACTCCTGTAATCTGCTATCTTATCAAACTGTCTGTTTTCCAGAAATGCATCCATTTTTTGAAACCGGCTATCAGAGGCAAAAAAGAAACCGGTACGATAATGATGCTTCTTCAGAACCGTACTGAGGATAGGCCAGTTGATTTGTGGATATTCTGCTGAAATGGATCTAAAAGAGATCATAGGATAAATAGATCCCAGTAAGGACACCAAAGTGTTGTTTGTAGAAGGCGAATGCGCATAAATATCAGTAAAAAGCATGGACTGATCCAGGTGTCGCTCTATCACCGGAGTCGCCTTTAGCGTATCATTATAGCCGGATACATATTGAGAAGAAACAGACTCTAACACAAAAAAGATAACATTGCGTACCTTATCCTGATTTGGCGCATGGTTTTCTGTAAGGGATAGCTGCTGGCGAACAGGAAAAGGTTCAAGATCTGAAGGTAGAGAAACCGTAAAAAGATCAGGCTGGTGGACCCACGAAGCAACCACAGATTCTGCAAACGCAATAACCGGATGGGCCATCTTAGTGTATTTTATCTGAAGATAACCAGCAAAATATCGGCTTGCTATCAAAAACAATAGCAGGAAGCCTGCCGTACCCCATAAGATTTTACGATACAGGCTATCATATTGGCTTAGTTTGCCCAATAGCCATATCAGAACGCCTCCGACAGCCATCAGCAACAGCGTTAACAACACAAATTCCTTAAACAGATAGAAGGAGAGGTTCTCGGCTATAGCCTTGTTGGCTTCGCTATTGCCCAGTAAATCAGAATAATACATCCACTGATAATTAAACGGGACGCCCAACATACGAATTACTTCAACGTTGGCCAGTCCGAAAAAAATATGCAGGACAGCCAATCCGATAAAAGTACCCGAAAGAAAAGTCAGCTTTCGCGGATGCTTTCGAAACAGAAAGGCCAATGCCATGAATAACGCACCCAGGCCAGCCACATAGATGAGATCATAGTAACTAGCTGATAAAACTTTTAGTAAACGCCAGGGATAGATTAAGGCTGAGTAGTTCATTCCCAGCACTTTCACTCTGATCATGATTAAAACAAGCATCAGGGCCAGGGAATAGCAGATTATTTTTCGGATAGTCTTGGTGTTCATACTTTAGGCAGTAGGGACGAAGTAGTATAAGTCTTTATCAATTGTGAGAAGCCATAGGGATTAATTTCCATAGGGTAGCTCACACCTTGAAATATAAATTTACTAATATTAAATTAATTTTCTCAAGATTTTTGCAGGGTTAAATTTTCATTTAATCATGAATTATTGCTGGTATACCGCAGAGATGGCACCTCTCAATACAAAGCGTATGAAAAAACTGGGAAATTTTGGAGAAGTTCTATGCTAGCGCTTGGTTGAGCGAAAAATCAGATGATGCATCTGCTGCCGGTATCCATAACTGCGGAACCTCCCAAAGCTATTCCCGGGACACCGGCTAAGGGAAAAAATTCTAGGGGAGCCTATAAAATCTCCACTGTGTTTTAAAATCTTTCTCCGGAGGTTCATTTCGCAGAATCGCTCTCAGCATTTCCACAGGCATGAGGTTTTCATGCATGACCGCATCGTGGTATTCCCGATACGACATCGTACCACTGTCTACCAGTTCTTTTTTCAAAGCTTCAAACTGTAAACCTCCGATCATATAGGCAAGCTGATACAGAGGACTGTATCCTCCTTCAAAAGAACGCCGCACTTCGCCTTCAGCATTAGCGCGTTCATGTCCTACCCGGTTTACCAGAAAATCAATACATTGCTGGGGCGTCCACTGGCTGAGATGATAATTCAAAGAAAAGATAATACGGGCACAGCGGTGCATGCGCCAAAACAACATACCTACTCTATCTTCCGGCGACTGAGGAAAGCCCAGATCCCATAACAGCCGTTCCCAGTACAGCGACCAGCCTTCTACCCAGAAGGGTGTCCAGAAATCCCGGTACGTCTTATACCGTTGGTTCATAAACTGCTGCAGTCCATGTCCGGCGATCAGTTCATGATGCACTGTAGCCCTGGAGAAGTGCGGGTTGTTACCTCGCATGCTCATCAACTTATCTTCATGGCTCATGGTCTGTGTCGGATAAGAAATGCTGATCACTTCGCCCCCTGTAAAAAATGGATTCACCCGCTGCCGTTGAGGGGTCATCATGATCATGCGCCAGGTTTCTTCTGCCAGAGGCGGAATGGTAATCAGATCGTTATTCTTTAAAAAATTGATGGACTCATTCAACAACCTGAGAATAACCTCTGGCTGTTTGCCCGGTGGCACAAAAGTATTCTTCACTTTTTCCAGGGCCGCTTTCCAGTCATCGCCGAAACCCATTTCACGAGAAGCCCGCAGCATCTGTTCATCACACCAAGCAAATTCTTTTTGGGCAATCGTTATGAGTTCTTCCGGCGTATAAGGAATCATTTCATAGTTCAACTGACGTATCAGCTCTTCTTTACCGATAGGACGCCCCACAATACCGCTGGCATCTTTTTTTTGCGTACTGACCACCTTGCTTTTTTTCTTCAGGCTATCCGCGTATTGGTGTAACAAAGTGTCTACTGTCTGGTAAGGATGGTCAGCCCACCAGGTAAACATAGGATCATAACCATGATAGAATGTATAAATATCTTCCAAAGCACCCTGTAAATCATCTAATTGTAGGATGGCCTGGTCTGCCACCTTTTTTTCTACTGAATCTCCTTGGGTGAGCTGTTGGATTGATCTTTTGAGCATCTGTGTCATGCTATCCAGTTGTCCTGCCACCTGCTGCCCGTCTAAAGAAGCCCCTCTCCTTCTCTTTTTTTCCAGCTCATAGATCATGTCTGCAAAAGAAATCCAAGCTCCGGCCTCCTGCTGTTTTTTTTCCTGCTCCTGCCATTGACGCAGGGTCTCCTGCAAATCCCTCTGAAAAAGGATATAGTCTACCCGGCTGCCGGTAGGCAGACTATTAAAATCCAGGGCCGACAATTGTGTCTGGTAGCGCTCTACCAGCTTACGCAACCTCTCCATCCGTTCGGGTGCACTTTTGATGGCGTAAAATCTGTCCAGACTTCCATAGTCAGCTTTATAATGTACCATCAGATGATGGACCTCGCTGGTTTGCAGATATAGTGAAGGGGTAGTATCGGATTGGGCTTTGGCCGGTTGAATGAATAAGAGAGCAACGATCATCAGCAAGGTGTGCTTCATCAAAGGCTTATTTAGTGTCTGTGACATTGGATAACGATGCCGGCTGGGAGGATGCTTGCCCCTGTGTTCAGGAACGATGGGTAGCGGATTAGCTTCTCCAACACGACGGTCATAGGGCAAAATAAAAAAAAACAGCCATATAATTATGACTGCCTTTACTAATCAACTAGATAAATGAAAGAGTATTAATAGACAAAAAGTACTTATTTAATAGAAACGTCTAAAATTCTTAAAATGAGATACGCAAGACCACATTTTTCTGCAAGAAGAAAAATAACTATAAATATCTGACAATCTGGGGAAAGAAACTTACTTTATATTACCCAAATAATCCTTTATTTTATCATACTTCCGGCCAATCTATAAGCCATTGAGACAAGGCGGGTTTAAACCTTTATTATTTTCTCGGAAATTTTTGGTTAGATAATGTATGATCCACAAACCCTATCCACACTGACTCAAAAGCAGCTCATGGTCTACTGCTGTGCACGGTCTGGGATATTTGTCAGCCCACGCTTTGTTTGAAAAATGGGAGTATCCACTTATCATTGCAGTGAAAAAATTAACTGCGTTAACTTTACAATTATGAATGCACCCAAAAACCTTCTTCTCATTACACTATGTTGTCTGCTGGCGTCTGTTTCCTGGGTAAAGGCACAGATCAACATGCCACAACCCAGTCCTCTGGCTACTGTCAGTCAAAAGGTAGGATTATCTGAGGTTACCATCACATATTCCCGGCCGGGCATGAAAGGGCGAAAAATATTTGGAGATCTCGTTCCTTTTGATGCTATATGGCGCACCGGGGCTAATGCTGCCACAAAAATCAGTTTGAGCGATGCGATGGAGGTAGAAGGCAAGGAAATACCGGCCGGAGATTATGCCTTATATACCATCCCAGGCAAAAAAGAGTGGACCATCATTTTGAATAAAAACCTGGAGAGTAGTACCACAGAATATCAGGAAAGCGAAGAGGCAGCCCGTTTCAAGGTGCCGGTTGGCAATGCCAAGGAGCCTGTAGAAACCTTTACTATTTTGTTTTCTGATGTGACCGATCAAGCAGCGAAGATTCATTTGCTTTGGGCCAACACCAAAGTAGCTTTCAGCATAGAGGATGCGGATGTGGATGAGCAAGTCATGGCACAGATTGAGCAACAGATGGCACAAGCCGGTGACAATGCAGGATTGTATTTTCAGGCAGCCAGCTACTACTTCACCAACAATAAAGATTTACAAAAAGCACAGGAATGGATTGATAAAGCGGTCTCCCTGGATGATACGAAATACTGGATGTTGCACCTGCAAGCAAAGATTCATGCCAAGAATAATAATGAACAGCAGGCCCTGGAAGCCGCCCAAAAGTCTATGAAGTTAGCAGAAGAAAATGGCAATATGGATTATGTGAGGCTGAACGAACAACTCATCGAGTCTTTGGACTAGTTTTCAAACGAAGTTTGGTCTGAAGGAAAAGTAACAAACCTTGTTATACAAACAGAAAAAGTCAGAGAACAGAAATCTGGTTTTGTACCCGGGATCTGTCTTCTGACTTTTGCCTTTTACAAAGCCTCTGGTTGCTGATGCTCATTTCGTCCCTTGGAAAAGAAACGTTTCCGTGATATACAGAAAATCATCTGGCATATTTACATTCCCTCCTGAAATATGTAAATTCATGCTTGATGCATATCTTAAAACTTTTTGTAGCCTGTATTTTACTATGCTGTGCCTGCCGATCCATCTCCTTTGATGAATTCAGGCCCGAATCAGCCCATCCTCCTCTGCTTCCTTCCCTTTTTGCTGCCGTTGATACGATCAGTCTGGAAACTTTTTACTGGAACGACCACACTATTCATCATCCGTACCCTTATGAAGAAAACTGGCAACGGCCACATCACCGGCCTCCGTATGTCAGGGATATTCGCATACAGGATGCCATCATGCTGTTTGATAGAGAAGTAAAAGACAATCTGACAAACCCTAAAGGGAAAAAGTACGGTTACATTACCTGTAAAATAGTGACGGGAGAATGCCGGTATAGCCCGGTGAGTGCTATGGTTTCCCTGGCTACTTTCTTTGTTCCAAACCTATTCGGTTTTCCTTTCAACAATCATATGACGCATCTGGAACTGGAAGTGGAAGTCTATGATTCGCGTCAGCAACTGGTCGCCCGGTATGCCGCCACCGGCTACAGCAAAGTACCGATTGCCCTGTGGCGTGGCTACCGTACCACGGATGCTTACCGCTTATCCAACATCAAAGCTTTTAAGACGGCCATGCAAACGATCAAAGAAAAAATAACGGAAGATTATCCGGAGATCAACCATCAATTGCTTGCGTCAGGTCCGCTGACAGCCCGAAGGGATTAATTTTTCTATCTTTTATCATAAATACATTCTTAAGAGCGTTTCATTCGTATTAGTGAGAAATAATTAAAGGATTTATTGATGTAAATTCTTATAAAATTTAGGTATTCTTGCAAATCATTTTACTCCACATGTACTTTACATTACCTTTGCGGAGTTTTTGAAAAGTCGAAAGTATTCATGTTGCGTTACAAAACTCTAAATAATTTAGCAGGCTGGTTCATATTTATCATCGCCACCATCGTATATGCCCTTACGGTGGAGGAGACTGCCAGCTTCTGGGATTGTGGCGAATTTATTGCCGTTTCTTATAAACTGGAGGTCCCTCACCCACCGGGCGCTCCTTTTTTCCTGCTGCTGGGCCGTATGTTTTCCCTGCTGGCAGGTGATAACCGGGAACTGGTGGCCTTGATGGTTAATTTGATTAGCGTCCTGAGCAGTGCTGCCACAGTCATGTTTCTACACTGGACTATCACCCTGCTGGCCAAAAAAATTCTCAAAGTACAGCATGGGGCGGAAACCAAGGAACAGGCCGTATGGCTGATAGGAAGTGGATTCATTGGCGCGCTGGCCTATACCTTTTCCGATTCCTTCTGGTTTTCCGCCACCGAAGCCGAAGTCTACGGACTCTCTTCTTTCTTTACGGCTTTTGTTTTCTGGGCTATTCTCAAGTGGGAGCACATTACCTCTCCGACCGCTGCCAACCGCTGGCTGATTCTGATCGCCTACATGATGGGGTTGTCTATTGGTGTTCACTTGCTGAACCTGGTCACGCTCCCTGCCTTAGGATTGATTTACTACTTTCATAAATATAAAACCACCACCCGCGGCGTCTTTGTCACCCTTCTGCTCAGTCTGATCCTGATCGGCCTGATCATGGTAGGCATCATTCCCGGCCTTCCGTCGCTGGCAGGTTCCTTTGAGGTATTTTTTGTCAACAGCCTCGGACTTCCCTTCGGATCCGGTCTGGCTGTGTTTGTCCTGTTGCTACTGGGTGGTTTGGTCTATGGGTTGTTTTATTCCTATAAGCATCAAAAGGTATTGCTGAATACGCTACTGCTAGGCTTAACTTTTATCCTGATTGGCTACTCTTCTTATGCCGTGGTGCTGATTCGTTCCAATTACAATCCACCCATCGATGAGAATAATCCGGAAACGATCATCAGCTTTGTTTCTTATCTGAAACGCGAGCAATATGGCAGTCGGCCACTGGCCTATGGGCAATATTTCACAGCAGACCTGATAGACCAGCAGCAAGGGGCTCCGATTTATGAAAAAGGGGAAGAAGAATATATTGTCACGGATTATAAGCTGGACAACATTTATGATCCCAAGAAGAGTACTATCTTTCCCAGAGCGTATAGCACACAGGATAACCACGTAGAACTATACCGGCAATGGATGAACCTGCGGCCTAATGAAGAGCCTAACTTTGCAGATAATCTGGGTTTCTTTTTCCGCTATCAGGTAGGCCACATGTATATGCGGTACTTTATGTGGAATTTTGTAGGCAGGGAAAGTGATATCAAGGATGCAGGCTGGCTGATGCCCTGGGATACGGATAGTGATGTACCGGAAGCCCTGGCTGAAAACAAAGCCCGAAATAACTTTTACATGCTGCCACTCCTCCTAGGCCTGATTGGCTTGTTCTACCAGTACCGGAAAGATATCAAGGGATTTTCTGTGGTGGGCATGCTATTTCTCCTGACGGGCATCGCCCTGGTGGTTTATCTGAACTCGCCACCGGTAGAGCCCAGAGAACGGGATTATATTTATGCCGGTTCTTTTTACGCCTTTGCCATGTGGATCGGCTTTGGTGTGATGGCTGTAGGTCAGTTCCTTCACCAGTTTATCAAAAAAAGAATTGCTGCAGGTGCCGCTGCTGCCTTGATTTGCCTTTCTGTTCCCCTGCTGATGGGCGTGGTAGGCTGGGATGACCATGATCGTTCCAACCGGTTTTTTTCTGTGGATTCTGCCAGGAATTTCCTGGCCTCCTGTGCGCCTAACGCCATTTTGTTTACCGGTGGTGACAATGACACCTTTCCCCTGTGGTATGTACAGGAAGTGGAAGGATTCCGTACGGATGTACGGGTTATCGTGCTCAGCTATTTCAACACCGACTGGTATATCGAGCAGATGACGCGGCCCGCTTATGAGTCGGAGCCGCTTCCTTTTTCGCTGACCAAAGAAAACTATAAGCAGGGTGGGCCTAACGATTACCTGCCGTATGTGGAAAGACCCAATATCAAAGGAGCGATAAACCTGGAACAGTATATCAAACTGATCAAAGAAAATTCGCCCGCACTGAAAATGCCTAACGCCCGGGCAGAGTACAACACCGTGCCGGCCAGAAGCTTTTACCTGGATGTCAAAACCGTACAAGTCAATGAAGAGCCAGCGGATACGGCAACCGCGGTTTCGGCTACTGAAAGATCTTTGTCGCCCCAACTGAATGACATCATCCCTACCAGTATGCAAAACCTGTATACAGACCGGATGTATATTAATCTGAAAGGCAGGGCCCTGGAGAAAAAGGATCTGATGATTCTTGACCTGATGCTGACCAACCAATGGGAACGACCTATTTATTTCAATAATACTTCCCTGATGGGTGTCAACATAGACCTGAGGGCCAATGTGATACAGGAAGGAACGGCTTACCGCCTCTTACCTATCGTCAACCCGGACCCTTCTGATGAGTTGGTCAACACGGAAGTAATGCATGAAAATATGACGCAAAATTTCTTCTGGCGTGAGCTGGACAACCCTGAAGTATACTATAGTGAAGATTACCGGAATTTTGCCTTAAACCACCGATCGAGCTTTAACAGTTTGGCCAGAGCCCTGTTAGATGAAGGCAAAACAGAGCAGGCACGGGAGACTTTGAACAAGAGCCTGGCACTGATGCCCGATGTAGCCATCCCTTATGACTATGTAACGGCCCAGTCTATACAACTGCTTTTTGAAGTAGGAGAAGATGAAAAAGCCAAGGAGGTAGCGCAAATCATTGGAGACCGGGCCGATGCTATGTTATCTTATATGCAGGAAGAAGGAGGTAATTACGGGTATGAAAGACAAAAGCAGATGATCATTCTCAATGAAATCTCCAGAGCACTGACCAGTGCGGGACAAAGTGAGCTTGGCAAGAAGTATGAAGATACTCTGTTGAAATATTATAATCAGATCAACTAACCATGAGGGAGCGGAAATTTTTCCTTATGGTTGAGCATCAGGCAGTACGCCACTACATTGTTACTGAAAAACCCATTTAACTGGACACACCCTGCGTGTACCAGTTTTATATAAGCTTGTAAAAGCATGAAGTTGCACAAACACCTAACCTGTCTTATCCTGATAGCAGGAGTCTGGGCGAGTATTCAACACAAGGCCCGGGCTCAAGATGCCAATCTTGCGCAAACCAATATTCAGTATATGTACGACAGAAATGCCCCCGTGCTGGTGGACAATCGGGTAGCCATGGGAACGCAGGAGGCTACCATTTTTTTGCGGGTGGAGGCAAGAGGGGAAGAGCAGAACGGGTCCCCCGCTATTCGCTATGAGATCAGGAGCGATTATCAAAAGGGAAATATAGTCAGTAATGAAAATCTTCGTCCCGAACAGCTCATCAAACAGGAAGACAATGTGTATTTCTACCGTTTCACTGTGCCGATAGAGAATGAGGCACGTTATGTTTTTGTCTATGTTCAACAGAATGTTGAAGGCACAAACACTGAGTATCGCTTTGACATCTCCCTGGAAACAGATACCAGTTTTCCCCTTACCGATTTGCTGACCATGCGCTCCGAGGAAGATATTCCTATTTTTAAAAACTACATAGAGCAAGACGACAGTTTCCGGCTGGTCTCTGTGTACCAGACCACGCCGCAGGCATTCATTTACCATTATGCCCACGACTTTTTGCCGAACCCCCCGCCTATGGCGGTGCGCAGCACGGAAGCGCAACAAAACCTCAGCATCGACTCGCTTTTTTCAGTGCCTCTCAACGAGCCCCTTACCTTTGAAAACACAGGGTTGTATTTTGTACAGACAGACACTACCTCCCTTTCCGGCATTTCTTTTCGTATCAGCGACAAATATTTTCCGCGGTTTGTCACAGCCCAGGAGTTGATCGAGCCCCTCAGGTACATCAGTACGTCGGAAGAAATGGACATGATAGAAGAGAGTGCCGAGGCCAAAGAAGCCCTGGATAAATATTGGTTGAAGATCACCCGTTCTCAGGAAAGAGCTAAAGGGGTGATCCGGGATTACTACCGACAGGTGACAGAAGCCAACCGGCTGTTCACCACCTATAAAGAAGGCTGGAAAACCGGGCAGGGGATGGTGTTTGTATTGTATGGTGTGCCCGATCAGGTATTCCGTGAAAACGAACGCGAAGTATGGGTATACGATGCCGACCGGGATCTCATAGACCTTTCCTTTTCTTTTGTGAAGGTAAAAAACATTTATACCGACAGCCATTACAACCTGGTACCCGACGAGGATTATAAAAAATTCTGGTTCAGAAATATCGATCTCTGGCGTAAAGGAAGAAAAGTATTGCAGTAATGGACCAAGCAACTGATCATAGAAAGGAAATGATATTTGGCACCCGGGCTGTGATGGAAGCCATTACAGCCGGCAAGGAGCTGGATAAACTGTTTTTGCAGAAAGGCTTAAAAAACGAACTTTCTCAGGAACTGCTTTCCCTCATCCGCGACTATCACATTCCTGTTTCAAAAGTGCCGGTGGAGAAGCTCAACCGGATGACCAAAAAAAATCACCAGGGTGTCATCGGTTTTCTTTCAGCCATTAGCTACGCCTCTTTGGACAATATTGTCAACCAGTGCTTCCAGCAGGGAAAAGACCCTTTGATTCTGCTATTAGACCGGGTAACAGACGTCCGTAATTTCGGGGCAATTGCCCGCACGGCGGAGTGTATGGGCGTTCATGGCATTGTGATTCCGGCCAAAGGAAGTGCCAGAATCAGTGGCGATGCTGTCAAAACATCGGCAGGAGCGCTCCATATGATACCAGTATGCCGTGAAGAGCATTTAAAGGAAACCTTATCGTACCTACGATCCAGTGGCTTCCGCGTGATTGCCTGCACAGAAAAGGCACAGGTCCCCATTGCGGACGTTGATCTGCGAGGTCCCATTGCTTTTCTGTTAGGATCAGAAGAAGATGGCATTTCCCCCGAATACCTGAAGCTTGCCGATGAGAAGGCCAGCATCCCTCTCTATGGGCGCATTGCTTCTCTAAATGTCTCCGTGGCTGCAGCCATGATGTTATACGAAGCGACCCGGCAGAGAAATTAAAGGTATTGATCTCCCTTTTTCTCTCGGATGTGGCTGGTTAAATTTTTGAGCTTATCCTCCAAATGCCGGGGGCATATCAACAGTACATCCTTGGTATCCACCACCAGGTATCCTTCCAGATCATGCAGCACAATAAGTTTATCCGGCGTTCCTTTGACCAGGCAATGCTTACTGCTATAGAGCAAGGTATTGCCTTCTGTCACATTGTGGTGGCTATCTTTGGATTTCAGGTCGAACAAAGAATTCCAAGAATGAATACCAGCCCAGTCAAAGTTTCCCAGGATCATATAAATATTCTCTGCTTTCTCCAGGATGCCGGTCGTTACGGAAACGCTTTTGCAGTGAGAGTAGGCGCGCTGTATAAAAGAATTTTCTTCCGGGGTCAGATAGAACCCTTCTCCTTCTTCAAAGATTTCGGCTACCTCGGGCAGGTATTTTCTGTAGGCTGTCAGGAGGGCTTCTACATGACACACATAAATGTCCGTATTCCAGGCAAAGTCACCACTGTTGAGAAACAGTTCTGCCAGTTCTTGCTGCGGCTTTTCCGTAAAAGTTTTTACTTTCTTGACCACCCCGCCGCTATCATAATGATACTGGATATACCGGTAATTTTCTTCGGGTTTATGAGGCTTGATCCCCACTACCAGCAACTTGTCCTGATCATTAGAAGCAATCTCTACGGCCTTTCGAACATCTCTGACGAAAGCCACTTCTCCCAACACAATATGGTCGGTGGGAGTCACCACAATAACGGCATCAGGATCCCTTTTTTTAATTTTATGACAAGCGTAAGCGATACTGGGAGCAGAATTTCTCCTCACCGGCTCCAGCAGCACCTGCTCCGGGCTCAATTGGGGTAACTGCTCATGAACCAGAGGGGCATAATCTTTGGAGACCACTACATAAATATTTTCTTCAGGACAGATACCTTTGTATCTTTCAAAAGTAGCTTTCAGAAGAGAGCGGCCTGTTCCTAAAAAATCCAAAAATTGTTTAGGCTTATGTCTTCTGCTAAAAGGCCAAAAATGACTGCTGGCAGTGTTTCCCACAGCAATCACAACATAGGTATCGTTACGAGTCATACAACAAATAGAACTTATTTGTGGACTTAAGTAGAAAAAATTAAAAGTAATAATGAACTCAAAAAAACTTTAATTTTGTTAAAACAGATTAAAAAATTTCCTAAATTCATTGCTAAATATAGAACATTCTTGTGCTGGAATTTGTAAAGAACAAGCAAACAATAATATCAATAATTTTTACTAATTTCAAAACTCAATTAAAAATCTGCTAACAAGAAAAAAGGTAAATTTAAATGATGAGATGATAGTAGATCAGCAAACTAACTTAAAAGCATACCTCAAAGAATATTTTGGTTACAGCCAGTTCAGAGGAAACCAAGAAGTTATCATACGTAACATACTCAATAGAAAAAATACTTTTGTGATCATGCCTACCGGTGCGGGGAAGTCGCTGTGCTATCAGTTGCCCGCTATCATCCAACCCGGTGCGGCTATTGTGATTTCTCCCCTGATTGCCCTGATGAAAAATCAGGTGGATCAGATGAATGCCTTCGGTATCAATGCACAGTTTCTGAATTCTACCCTGACCAAAACAGAAATGAACAGGGTAAAAAAAGAGACCCTGGAAGGAAAGATAAAGCTGTTGTATGTTGCCCCGGAATCGCTCACCAAAGAAGAAAATATCAAGTTTTTAAAGGAAGCTAATATACAGTTTGTCGCTGTAGATGAAGCCCACTGTATCTCTGAATGGGGCCATGATTTCCGTCCGGAATACAGAAAAATCAAGGCTATCATCGCTCAGTTGGGAGACGAGGTGCCGGTAATTGCCCTCACCGCTACAGCAACCCCCAAAGTGCAGTTGGATATACAGAAGAACCTGCAAATGGAAGATGCTGACGTTTACAAATCTTCTTTTAACCGGGAGAATCTGTATTATGAGGTAAGGCCCAAGAAACACGCCAAAAGACAATTGATACAGTTTATCAAGCAGCATAAAGGAAAGTCGGGTATCATCTACTGCCTGAGCCGGAAGAAAGTGGAAGAAATTGCTGAGTTCCTGCAGGTAAATGATATCAAGGCAGCGCCTTATCATGCCGGTCTGGATGCCGCTATCCGTATCCAGAACCAGGATGCTTTT
Organism: Catalimonadaceae bacterium JC749; assembly: GCA_021730635.1. Classification (GTDB taxonomy): domain Bacteria; phylum Bacteroidota; class Bacteroidia; order Cytophagales; family Cyclobacteriaceae; genus JAJNNC01. Next base: position 795,885 of record JAJNNC010000002.1, on the reverse strand, counting down.
CTGAACGAAGAAGTGGATGTGATTGTAGCCACCATTGCCTTTGGCATGGGCATTGACAAACCGGATGTCCGCTTTGTGATTCACTATAACGTGCCGAAATCCCTGGAAGGTTATTACCAGGAAACAGGCCGTGCCGGCAGGGATGGATTGGAAGGCAAATGCATTATGTTCTACAGCCACAACGATATACAGAAGCTGGAGAAATTTAATAAAGATAAGACAGTGACCGAACGCGACAATGCCAAGATTCTTCTCCAGGAAATGATTTCCTATGCCGAATCTTCGGTCTGCCGGAAGCGTCAGCTGCTGCATTACTTTGGAGAGCATCTGTCTGAAGATTGTGGCTACTGTGACAATTGCATCAGACCCAAAGAAGAATACGAAGGAGAAAGCTATGTGGAAACGGTGTTGCAAACCGCACAACAAACCGGAGAGCGCTTCGGCCTGAATCATTTGGTGGATGTCATTCTGGGCCGCGAAACCGACTATGTCAAAAGTTATGACCATGACAAGCTAGCGGTTTTCGGAAAAGGTCAGGGCGATGAAGAAACACGATGGAATTCTATTGTGCGGCAGACGCTGCTGTTTGAGTTTCTGGAAAAAGATATAGAAAATATCGGAGCGCTGAAACTGACCGACAAGGGAAAGCAGTTTATGGAGGCTTCTTATGCGGTGAGCTTAACAGAAGACCATGATTATACCGACCTGGGAGAGGAAGAAGAACCTGACACATCAGCCGCTACCAATGGAAATAACAATATTCCTGCAGGCAACATCAAATCTTACGATGAAAATCTTTTTGATGCCCTGAAAAAGCTGCGCAAAGAGACTGCCAAGAAAAAGAACCTGCCTCCCTATGTTATCTTTCAGGAGCCCTCGCTGGAAGAAATGGCAACCACCTACCCTACTACCAAGGAAGATCTGGCTGCTATCAATGGGGTAGGCATGGGCAAAGTGATAAAATTCGGAAAACCTTTTCTGGATCTGATCAACAAATACGTTGAAGAGAATGATATTATTACGGCTTCAGACGTAGTCATTAAAAGTACTGTCAATAAATCCAGAAATAAGATCTTTATTATTCAGCAGATAGACAAGAAAGTAGATCTGGAAGAAATCGCTGATATTAAGGATATGGAAATGGAGGAGCTTATCGAAGAAATTGAGCATATCTGTTATTCGGGTACCAAGCTGAACCTGGATTATTACATCAACCAGGTACTGGAAAAAGATCAGCAGGAAGAACTCCGGGATTATTTTCTCAACTCACAAACAGACAGCATACAGGCGGCCCTGGAAGAATTCGGTAACGACTATACAGAAGAAGAAATTCGCCTGATGCGTATCAAATTCATGTCAGAATACGCTAATTAATATCCTAATAGAATGGTCAGTCTCCTTTCATCTCCTTCAAGGGGGTGAGTACGGATGCGCTTTCAGGAACCTGTACCCTCCTTCTTTAGAATAGTATTCATAAAGTTTTCCAAAACCAAGATATTACCGCTTGTGGGTTGCAGGTTGCAACCCTTTTTTATTAGCTTTACAACCACATTACAACCTTACCTACTGTAAACATGAACATTTTAATATTGGGTTCTGGCGGCAGGGAACATGCACTGGCCTGGAAGATCAGACAAAGTACCCAATGCGACACTTTGTACGTTTCTCCCGGCAATGCCGGCACAGCGACCCTGGCCACCAATGTGACGTTGTTTGAAGGGGATTTGAATCCTGCGGCCTTTGAACAGGTAGGTGACTTCGTAGTAGATAAAAAAATAGGATTGGTAGTAGCAGGGCCGGAAGCCCCGCTGGTAGCCGGTATCAGAGACTATTTTGATAGCCGCTCCGATCTTCGCTCTATCGCTTTTATAGGGCCCAGTCAGGCAGGGGCTATGCTGGAAGGCAGTAAGGACTATGCCAAAGCCTTTATGCAAAAATATCATATCCCTACCGCTCAATCCAAGACCTTCAACAAAGCGCAACTCCAGGAAGGTATCCGGTACATTGACACGCTACCCTTACCCATTGTGTTAAAAGCCGATGGTCTGGCTGCCGGCAAAGGGGTGATCATTTCCGAAACCCACCAAGAGGCCCGGGAAACCCTGGAATCGATGCTGGTAGGAGAGAAATTTGGAAAAGCCAGTGAAAAAGTAGTCATAGAAGACTACCTCAAAGGGATAGAACTCTCAGTATTTGTGCTGACAGACGGGCTGCACTACAAACTACTCCCTGAAGCGAAAGACTACAAACGGATTGGTGAAAAAGATACAGGTCCTAATACCGGTGGTATGGGCGCTGTTACTCCTGTGCCCTTTGCCAGCCAGGCTTTTATGCAAAAAGTGAAAGATACCATTATTGAACCTACCATTGCCGGGCTGTCCCGGGAAGGCATAGACTACAGAGGTTTTATTTTCATTGGCCTGATGAATGTGAAGGGTGACCCATACGTTATTGAATATAATGTACGACTGGGTGATCCGGAGGCGGAAGTGATCATTCCCAGAATAGAAAATGACCTGGTATCCTTACTCCTCGCCACGGCACAACAGCAGCTGGACCAGGCCCCTCTTGCTATCTCTTCCAAAACAGCCACTACCGTTGTCATGGTTTCTGAAGGCTATCCCGATCATTATGAAAAAGGAAAAATAATTGAGGGTCTGGATCAAAAGAGCCAGGCACTGGTATTTCATGCAGGCACCCGGAGCGATACCGATACGGTGCTGACCAACGGAGGCCGCGTATTGGCCGTCACCGGTATGGGCGATAGCCTGGAAGAGGCGCTACAGAAGAGCTATGAAGGGGTGAGCCGGATTCACTGGGAAGGGTTGTATTTTAGAAGAGATATTGGAAAAGACCTACAGGCTTTGTAAGCTGAAATGCCTACCCTGTGGGTCTCTTTGGCAAGAATAAAGGATAAATTTGTTTAAAGCTTGTTTTTGATATATATTATGTGATTGTGAAATTTTTCAACATTATGCGTGTAGCTCCTGTATTTCACAGGGAAACAGAAAGTAAAATTTCACCAACATTGATAAAATTTTTTATTGTTAACGAAGGAAGGATAACCATTGCTAATAAGTCAATGACCTTCTATAAATATATAGAATGATAACATGGGATGTAGTACGTGCAGTACAAGTAATGGCGCTGCTGTGGCCGGATGCAGAAATAATGGCGGATGCGGTACCGGAGCTTGTAATAAGATGAATGTATTCGACTGGCTCTCCAACATGGAATTGCCCGGTCTGGATACCTTTGATATTGTAGAAGTCAAGTTTAAAGGAGGTAGAAAAGAATTTTTCAGAAATGTGGATGAACTTGACCTGACCACGGGTGACCCTGTGGTCGTAGATGTTCCCAACGGCCATCATATAGGGTATGTTTCCCTGCAAGGTGAACTGGTCAGGCTGCAGATGCAGAAGAAAAAAGTAGCCAATGACGATAACATCCGCAAGATTTACCGGGTGGCTACCCAGAAAGATCTGGAAAGTTATGAACAGGTATGCAAACGGGAAATGCCTACGCTTTACCGTACCCGCCAGATCATAGAAGAGATGAAATTGACCATGAAGCTTTCCGATGTGGAGTATCAGGCGGATAATAACAAAGCCACTTTTTATTATTCGGCCGATACACGGGTCGACTTTCGGGAATTGATTAAGGTGCTGGCTGGTGAATTCAAGATCAGAGTTGAAATGCGGCAGATCAGCCTCCGGCAAGAGGCCGGTCGGTTGGGAGGCATTGGTTCGTGTGGCCGTGAGCTATGCTGCTCTACCTGGCTCAATGAGTTTAAGAGTGTTTCCACTGCCGCTGCCCGCTATCAGAATCTCTCTCTCAACCCCAGCAAACTTTCAGGCCAGTGCGGCAGACTGAAGTGCTGTCTGAACTATGAACTGGAAACTTATGTAGAAGCCCTGGAGAATATTCCTAAAATAGAGAAATCGCTGCTTACCAAAGTAGGAGAAGCCACGCTGCAAAAAACAGATATCTTCCGGAAAATCATGTGGTTCTGCTATGAAGGAGAAAGCTCCTGGCAACCGATCAAAACCTTGCGGGTGCTGGAAATATTAGAGCTGAACAAAAAGGGAATCAGGCCGGATACACTCCTGGAAAATGAAGTCTCTACCAAAGCCGAAAGCGATGTGCTCAACAGCGATTTGGTAAGAATGGATAAGAAATTTGAAAACAAAAAGAAAAAATCCGGTAAAAAGAAAAAGAAGAAAAAAAGAAGAGGAAATCAGCAGCCTTGATATCTTTGGCGATTATTAGAAATTTCAGAACTGGCAGTATATCTGCCAGTTTTACTTTCATTCAATATGACATTCATTAAATATTTACAAAAAGAATACTCCGGCATCCGAAAGCTCCGACACTGGCTTTTACTCTGTTTGTTTTTCCTGCTGCTGATGGGTTGTGACACGGACCGTATCTATGAAGAAAACAGAGACTTTCACAACAAACAGTGGGTTGTCAGCGATACGCCTACTTTTCAGTTTACCATCGATGACCCCCAGCAAACCTATAATATTTACTGGAATGTAAGGAATACTATCAGCTATCCTTATCAGAATCTGTATCTCACCTACTTTCTGGAAGATACCTTGGGTCACCGCCTGGATACGGATTTGCACAACATGCAACTTTTCGCCCCCAAAACAGGAGAACCTTATGGAGATGGTCTGGGCGACATATTTTCACACCAGTTCTTAGCCATTCCTCAACATAAATTTGATACCGCAGGCGTCTACCAGATTAAACTGGAACAGTATATGCGAACCGATACCTTACCTGAAATTATCTCTGTGGGCGTTCGGGTGGAAGAAGCAGAAAATTCCTAGATTTTTTGTCAGCATAAAAGATTTTGAGTTTCCTTCACTATCTTACCAAAGGTGGTGCCTATATTTTTTAATTTGATCTTCCTGTATGAAAATGTCTTACCCATTTTGGCGGATCTGGATCGATACGGGTGGTACTTTTACCGATTGCCTGGCCTATGACCCTGATGGAAACTTGCATCGTGTCAAAGTATTGAGTAGCAGCGCCTTGCGGGGAAAATTACTCCAACCTATTGATGAAAAGACTTTTCAGGCAGCCTTTCACTGGCCGGTCAGCAAAGATATTTTTCAACAGTATACTTTCAGACTTTCTAACCAGTCGCACCCCGACATCCAGGTAGAACAGGTCGACCTGCAGCAAAAGACCATCACCCTGACGAGTGCTCTCCCCACACAGCAACAGCCTGCCGACTTTGAGATCACTACAGGAGAGGAAGCACCTGTTCTGGCAGCCCGTGTGGTCACACAAACACCCCTGACTCAGCCTTTACCTCCTATGCATATGCGTCTGGGTTCTACCAAAGGAACCAACGCCATGCTGGAACGAAAAGGAGCCCGTACCGCCCTATTGCTAACCCAGGGCTTTAGAGATCTGCTGGCCATTGATACACAGCAACGCCCTGATATTTTTTCCTTACACATTGTGAAACCACAACCCTATTATGCCACTGTCATAGAAGTAAAGGAAAGGTTGAACGCGCAGGGAGAAATACTGCTTCCCCTGTCAGACACAGAAATCAAAAAAATTATCGACCAACTCAGAAAGGCTGAAGTAGAAGCAGTCGCGGTGGCCCTGCTGCATAGTTATGTGAATCCAATACATGAACAACAACTGGGACAGGCACTTACCGAAGCAGGCTTTTCCTTTGTGTCCTGTTCGGCCGCTCTCACCCCTTCTATCAAGATTTTACCACGTGCCAAAACTGCTTTGGTCAATGCATACCTCGCTCCTATTATTGACAATTACCTGAAGGCTGTGAATGGGAAACTATCCCATGGGTCATTAAAGGTTATGACCAGTGCCGGAGGTCTGGTAGATGCCACTTTATTCCACCCTAAAGACAGCCTGCTGAGTGGACCGGCAGGAGGCGTGGTAGGCGCTGCCCATATTATGCGTCAGGTACAACAGCAGCATCCGGACATTCAACAGATTTTGGCTTTTGACATGGGAGGCACCAGTACTGATGTCTCCCGCTACGCTGGTGAATTTGACTATAAGTTTGAAACCAGGGTGGGTGCCATCGATCTGTTTAGCCCTACCCTGGCCATTGAGACGGTGGCCGCCGGAGGAGGCTCTGTTTGTTATTTCGATGGATATAGATTCTCTGTGGGCCCAGAAAGCGCCGGCGCCTATCCCGGACCTGCCTGCTATGGCTTTGGTGGGCCGCTTACCATTACCGACGTCAACTTACTGTTGGGGAGGTTACAAGAGCAGAGCTTCGGTATACCGATCAGTAAAGAAAAAGCCCGGCAAGCCCTGGCAGACCTTACAAAACAGCTTCTGGAGAAAAAAGGAAAAGACTATCCGGAAGAAGAAATATTGCTGGGCTTTCTTCGGATCGCCAACGAGAAAATGACAGAGGCCATCCGGAAGATTTCAGTACGGAAAGGGTATGATCCTCAAGAACATGCATTACTGGCTTTCGGAGGGGCGGGCGGACAACATGCCTGTCAGATTGCCGAACTGCTAGGCATTGATACGCTCATCATCCCCTACGATGCCGGTCTTTTAAGTGCCTTTGGTATGGGACAGGCGGTCGTTGAGAGAATGGTCAGCCAGCAGGTATTATTACCTTTGTCGGAAGCACAGGCGGTTTTAGAAGAGAGAGTGGCCATGCTACAACAAGAGGCACGCTATAAACTGCAACAGGAGGGGTATGAAGAAGAGGAGCTACACATACGGTTTACGCGCCTGTATTTACGTTTTGCCGGACAGGATGCCACCCTGGAAGTAGATTATTCGCCAGATACTGGCATTCAACAACATTTTCGGGAACAATACGAAGCGCAGTATGGTCACTGGCTGGAAGATCAAACCATAGAACTGGAATCTATCAAGGTGATGGCTTCTACCAAACCCGCCCGGATTCAGACAGAAGAGGCTCCCTTAAAAAATTATCTTCCTGCCGCTACAGCCCAACAACCCTGCTGGGTACAGGATCAGTGGCAAACAGTATCTATTTACGAATGGGAGCAATTGAAACCAGGAGCCAGCATCGGTGGACCAGCCCTAATCACCAGCCAAAACAGTACCACTTACGTAGCGAAGTCCTGGCGTTTTTCACTGGATCACCACAATAATGCCCTGGTACAGCAAACAGCCCAACCAACTTCTTCCGATTCCATTCATCTTAAATCCGAAGAGGTGCAGCTTGAGTTGTTTACCAATCGTTTTGGAGCTGTAGCCGAAGAGATGGGGGCTTTGCTGGAAAGAACCGCTTTCTCAGTGAATGTTAAAGAAAGGCTGGATTTTTCCTGCGCCTTGTTGGATGCCCAGGGAGAGCTGGTTGTCAATGCACCGCATATCCCTGTCCATCTGGGTAGCCTTGGAATTTGTGTCCGTGCCGTCAAATCCATACTCACCATGGAAGAAGGCGACGTTGTGATCACGAATCACCCGAAATATGGGGGTTCTCATTTACCGGATATTACCCTGATAAGCCCTGTTTTTTATCAAAAAAAGCTGGTAGGCTATGTAGCTAACCGGGCTCATCATGCAGAAATAGGGGGCAAACGTCCTGGGTCTATGCCTCCGGATGCAAAATGTCTGGCGGAAGAAGGGGTGGTGATCAGCCCTACCTATCTGGTAAAAAAAGGCAACCCTCAATGGAAAGCCGTACGCGCCATCTTCCAGGAAGCACCCTACCCCACCCGTGCCTTGCAGGAAAACCTGGCAGATTTAAATGGTGCATTGGCCTCGCTTCAGCTCGGTAGCGATTCCGTACAAAAACTATGTCAGCGTTTTAGCATAGAGGCTGTGCAGCATTACATGGCATTGCTCAAACGTTTTGCCACCGACAGCTTATCAGAAAGCCTCTCGTCTTTTCAGGAGGAAGTTTACCAGGCGCAGGAAAAACTGGATGATGGTACTCCTTTACAGGTATGTTTCCATATCAGAGACAATCGGGTAGACATAGATTTCCAGGGTAGCGGAGAAGTGCATCCCGGTAATCTGAATGCCACCCAGGCTATTGTCAACAGTGCGGTTATTTATGTATTACGCCTGCTGATTCGCCAGCCCATTCCCCTGAACGAAGGTATGATGGAAAATGTAAAGATTCACCTACCTCATTCTTTGCTGAATCCCCCCTTTCCTGATGACCCCTTTCAGTGCCCTGCCGTGGTAGGCGGCAACACAGAAACCAGCCAGCGCCTGGTAGATACGCTGCTCAAAGCCTTACGGATTGTGGCCTGTAGCCAGGGTACCATGAACAACCTTTTGTTCGGAGATGACACTTTCGGCTATTATGAAACGATAGGAGGAGGAAGTGGAGCCGGTCCCGGCTTTCATGGAGCACATGCGGTACACCAACACATGACCAATACCCGTATTACTGATCCGGAAATTTTGGAATTTCGTTATCCGGTACGATTGGAAATCTTTGCCATTCGTCCCCATTCCGGTGGGCAGGGCCAATGGAATGGCGGCCATGGGATCATCCGGCAGATCACTTTTTTACGTCCCGTCGCCCTAACGATACTTTCTCAACACCGTCGGGAAGTTCCCTATGGGCTGGCAGGGGGAGCACCGGGCGCTACAGGAGAGCAATATATTTTGCGAAAGGGAGGAAAGAAAACCGCTTTAAAAGGGGTAGACCAGGCCAACCTGTCGATAGGCGACAGCATAGTGGTAAAAACACCCGGAGGAGGGGGATATGGTTCCGGATGATCTGACAGCAGGCACTCAGAAACTTAGATTTCTTCCTTTAGCAGGAGTTGCCCGTCTTTTATCGCAAACCGTTCCCAGGGAATGCCCTGAGAAGGTTTTCTTTTATGGAAAAAAGACACCATTCTTTCGTAGGTATCTACTTCTTCTGTGGTAATCAGAGCAGCGGCTAATCCTAAGCTTTCGGTATCCGCAGGATATTGCTTTTCCATCACCTGCTTTTTCACAGAACTCACATCTTCGATGGCCATACGGAGCTCAGGGATATCATTGATGTTTCCAATGTTGAGGGCCTGATAACTTTGATTAACCAAAGTCAGTAAGTCAAAAACTTCGCGAAGTTGGTGATATTCGTTAATTGGATAGGAAAAAAAATTCTGAATTGTCCCCATAAAGTAAAGAGGATTAAGTTGAAAAACAATCAAATATAAGGAACATCTACGAAAGCTGCGTTAATGATATATAAAAAGATTAACTTACTTGTTAATTTAATGTTAAGTTTTATAGGAAGATTTCGCAACAGATATTCATCTATTTTACCTTGCTTTCCGTTAAAAACTAAAAATTTACTGAAAACTTCTTAATTTTATAAAATTACCCTATTTAGTCATTATTAAATACAATACTACATCTCATGGGAATTGCAGAACGAAGGCAACGTCAGAAAGAAGAAGTCAGGGCAAGCATTCTTGGTGCCGGATGGCAATTAGTGCAGCAGGAAGGCTGGCAAGCACTTTCCATCCGTAAAATTGCGGATGCTATAGAATATAGTATCCCCGTGATCTACAGTCATTTTGAGAGTAAAGATGCCATTCTGCTGGAATTTACCAAAGAAGGATTTAATTTATTGGGTCAGCAGGTACAGCAAGCCAAAGAAAAGCATGACCTCCCCGCCCAACAACTGGAAGCCATTGCCTGGGCATACTGGGATTTTGCTTTCACCCACAAGGAATACTATCAGCTTATGTTTGGGGTAGGCGTATCTGCCTGTGAAACTTTCCAAAAAGTACCCCAAATAACAAAATTCAAGGATATTATGCTCTCCACTATCCAACAGCTCATTGCGCATGGGCCCTATCCTGAAACCGATGCCTTCCTGAAGTTCCATACTTTCTGGTCTATTTTACATGGCCTTATTTCTATGAATATGACGGGCAACACAGTCACCCCCCACACCCTCAACAAAACGATCCTGGAAGACGCCGTGCAAAGTTTTATTATTTCACTAACAAAATAAAACCTAACACTGTTATTTTCCGTAACACCAATACAAGATACTGATTGAATAGCAAGCAGTATTTATTTTTATCAATTTAGTTAACACTGTTATATTTTATATCATTATTAAATTTCTTTTAATAACCATGAAAACAATCAATATTGCTTACTGGATCTCTACCGGACTGATTGCCCTGCTTTTTCTTATGAGTGGCCTTATGTATCTGACCCGTTCGCCGCAAATTGTGGAAGGGATGGAAATGCTGGGGTATCCGGCCTACCTACTGGATATCCTTGGTGTAGCTAAATTGCTGGGCGGTATTGCCCTGTTGGTTCCTAAATATCCACGACTGAAAGAATGGGCCTACGCCGGTTTTGTGTTTGACCTTGTAGGAGCTTTCTGGTCACATGCCGCAGTGGGTGATGTGAGCGGCGGCTTTTCCGTCATCGTCCCACTTGCCATTTTGGCAACTTCTTACCTCACTTTCCATAAGCGACAGCATCAACTGCAAACTGCCCTGGCCTGATAAACGGCTGGTCTACCATCATTCCCAACACTGCTGCCTAGGTGTAGGTATACAACAAAAGGACTGTAAGACTTTTCATTCAGTAAATATTACGAAAGGTCATACAGTCCTCTTTTCTGTTGGATAGCTCAAGTTGATTCCTCACCACCACATTTGGTTTTTACAGGCGTATCATGGAATTTTCATATCCACACGCTCAGGTTTATGACAATCCATAGATGCAGGAGGGAATATCATTGTACCCGACCGCTATAATCACCGGATTCGCAAAATAACACCATCGGGCGTGGTCAGTACCATGATTGATTCCGGCGGTGGTCTGGAACTGGATGGACCTTTGGCTGAGGCCAGAGCTACTTATCCACTGTTGACCCATTATGATCCCTATAGTCAGCACTTGTATATGTCCTCACACAGTGGTGGCAAACTACGGGTGGCTACCGCTAACGGACTGGTGTTCAGCTTGGCAGGCGATCCCGGTGACACCTTTAATCATGGGTATCTGGATGGTGACGGCAAAGTGGCTAAATTTAATGGCATCCACGGCGTAGCCGTAAACAGCCGGGGAGAAATCTTCCTCGCAGACAATGTCAACCATTGTATCCGCAAGGTAGCGCTACAATGGAATTAATCGTTCATTGCTAATCGGTACGGACCTATATTTCAGGAGAAAACCAATGGGCAATCCCTCAGTGCTATTCTCCTGACCTTTACTTTCCTTCCTCCTGTGGTGGCATGGTCTCTTCCAGCCACTTAAAAAACTCGTGCTGCCATACGAGCGCATTCTGAGGGCTGAGCACCCAGTGGTTTTCTTCGGGGAAATACAACAGTTTACTCTTAACACCTTGAAGTTTGGCGGCCTGAAACGCTTCCAATCCCTGACCGATGGGTACCCGGAAATCTTTGCCTCCCTGCATGATGAGGATAGGCGTATTCCACTGACTGACCCTAAGGCTGGGATCAAACTGAGTATACGTTTTCTGGGCAGCAGCATTGTCTTCTTCCCAGTAAGCGCCACCAAAATCCCAGTTGACAAACCACAACTCTTCGGTAGTACCATACATGCTTTTCAGGTTGAAAACGCCATCATGAGCGATGAAAGACTTAAAACGGTTTTCGTGGATACCCGCTAAATAAAATACGGAGTATCCTCCAAAACTGGCCCCGACGCAGGCCAGGCGATTCTTGTCCACATAACTTTCTTCAGCTATATGGTCAATAGCCAACAGATAATCCTGCATCACCTGCCCTCCCCAGTCTTTGCTGATCTGTTCATTCCAGTCCACCCCATGCCCTGGCATTCCCCGCCGGTTGGGCGCCACTACAATATACCCCTGGGCAGCCATCAGCTGGAAATTCCAACGGTAGGAGTAAAACTGGGTGAGCGCCACCTGTGGGCCTCCCTGGCAATATAACAGCGCAGGATAGGATTGGTCGGGATCAAATCCGGGAGGATAGATCACCCACACCAGCATTTCTTTGCCATCGGTGGTAGGTACATAGCGTTTTTCTACCTGACTCAGGGCGATCCGGCTGAAAACTTCATCGTTCACATGGGTAAGTTGTTGCAGCTGTCCGTTGCTCAGATTAACCGTATACAATTCGGCAGCATGATTCATATCGGTTCTTCCCACCACCAGTGTTTGACCGGATTGTCCTACGATACCTGTGATATCAAAAGTACCCTGGGTGATTTGTCTGACAACCGGCATTTTTTTGGTGCGGCCAGGATCTTCCACTTCAAACAACTGGATAGTACCCTCTACCGGGGCGGTAAAGTATAGCTTTTTACCCTCTTCACTCCAGATAAAGCTCGCTACGGTCCCGTCCCATTGCTCCGTAAGGTTCAGCGTGACATCGCCCCGGCGAATGATAATGTCATTTTTGTCAGACTCAAACCCATCTCTTGCCATACTCAACCAGGCCAGCGTCCCTGTGGAGGAAAAAGCCGGTTGGGTATCATACCCCATCATCCCTTCTGTAAGATTGGTCGTCTGGCCGCTGCTGACATCATACGCATAAATATCTGTATTGGTACTGGCAGCATAGGCGGCTCCGGCTTTTTTCTTGGTCACATAAATCACCTGTTTGCTGTCGGGGCTCCAGACAAAATCTTCCTCTCCGCCAAAAGGTTTTTGCGGACAATCATAAGGCTGTCCTTCCATGATATCTTTGCCTTCGCCAGGCTCCCCTGCTGTGATGGGGTGCAGAAAGAGATGGTTGTAAGCTCCATCTTCCCACGTATCCCAATGGCGGTAATTGAGATCATCATAAATCTGCACATCAGACTGATCCAGGTCGGGATAAAAATCTTTGCCGAACACTTTGCTTACCTTCACTTCCTCTACACTGAGCAGATACCGTCCATCCGGTGATAATAGACGGTTAGCAACGCGTTCGTCAGGGTTATTAATTTCCTGTGGGGTCCCCCCCTGAATGGGAATCAGATAGGCCTGACCACTGCTTTTATTCCCTTCTATATCATAAGTGGTGACGTTGTATACTACCCCGGTACCATCCTCTGTGAGCCCTACCCCACTGACTCTCCCCAATTGCCATAGCAATTCAGGCGTCATACGGTCTTGGGCAATGGCTGGCAGTATACTCAGTAAAAATAGGAAGGTCAGGAAATGATTTTTCATGCGTGTAAATTATTTAAGTTACCCATTGTGTTTTACACCCATGAAGGCTGAAGACAGTGTATCGCCTGTCGAATGAGTACAAACACCACAGCAATTTACAGCTTGTTCCCTAAGAAGTACAGCCCTTCCATTGTAAAAACATTCGGTCAGAAAAAGGTATATAGAAGGTTTCGAGCATAACTGTCCTGCTTTGAACAGTAACTGCCCGTATTTGAACATTTCCATCTACCCAAATCTGCCTCTTTTCGCGCGAAAAACACATCGGCTTCATTGGCAAGTCATTTGTTCTGCAAAATTGAAAATAATATCTGCTATGAGAAAAACCTATCTGGGAGAGTTTGAAGAAGTAGTCCTGTTGACCGTAGCCCTGCGCTTTGAGCAGGCTTATGGGGTGGCCATCCAAGAAGCCATCCAGGAGCAGACAGGAAGGTCTATCAGCATCAGTGCTGTGCATGCTACCCTGCACCGGTTGCAGGACAAAGGCTTTGTCAACTCTTTTATGGGGGGAGCTACCGCTGAGCGAGGAGGCAGAAGAAAACGCTTCTTCACCGTCACGCCTGCTGGCAGCCGGGCCTTGCATGAGATCAAGGAGCAGAGAGAGCAGATCTGGCAGCAGATACCAGCCAAGGCCTTGCAATGGAAAGTTTTATGAAGCAAGAAGAGCATCACACACCCCCAGGCTGGGCCGATCGTCTGTTAGAAAGCTTCTGTGCTGCTCACCTGTTGGAAGAAGTGCAGGGGGATTTGCAGGAGCTCTATGGAAAGTGGGTAAAGAAACATGGAGTGAGAAAGGCCAGGTGGCTCTACATCATGCATGCCATTAAGTTTTTCAGGCCTTATGCCTTGAAAAGAATAACTGTTAACAACCCTACCGATATGTTTAAGAATTATTTCATCATCGCAATCCGAAATCTTCTCAGCAAGAAGGTATATTCCATCATCAATATAGCTGGGCTTTCCATTGGCATCACCTGCTGTATTTTTATTTTTTTGTACGTACACCATGAGTTAAGTTACGATAACTTTCACGAGCAGGGTGATCGTATCTACCGGGTGATACGTGCCTATCAAGATAAAGATGGAGAACATTTAGTTGGGATTACCTCCCCACCCTTTGCAGTAGCACTTGTCAACGATTTTCCAGGCATTGTTGCCGAAGCTACTCGCTTTTATGAAGATAACGGTCTTGTCACCTACGAAGAAACCTCTTTTGTAGAGAAAAAATTTTGTTTCGCGGATGCCAATTTTTTTCAGGTATTTTCTTTTCCACTGATACAAGGAAATCCTGAAACCGCCTTAAGCGGAAAACATTCGGTAGTGATTACCCAGGAAATGACTAAAAAGTATTTTGGGAATGAAGATCCTATGGGGAGAGTGCTGGAATACGACGGAAATCAGTTTACAGTAACAGGTGTTCTAAGAGATACACCCAAAAACTCAACTTTAACTTTTGACTTTATTGCCTCCATGCGATTATTTGAAGATAGGGACTTCTTCAAAAACTGGTGGCTTAATGCATTTCAAACCTATGTACTACTAGGTGAGAAAGTAAAACCCGAAACCTTACAGACCCAGTTTCCTAATTTTATTGAAAAATATATGGGCAACGATCTACGGGAAAAAGGTCTACAACTCCAGGCAAAACTACAACCTATTTCTGCTATTTATTTTCAATCCAATATGGAATTTGAAAGTGGAAGGCGTGGTAACCAGCAATTTGTGTACATTTTCGCCCTGATCGCCTTGTTTATTCTAGTGATTGCCTGTATCAATTTTATGAACATGGCTACGGCTCAGTCGGCCAAAAGGTCGTTAGAGGTAGGCGTGAGAAAAACCCTGGGAGCCATGCGGAGCAACCTGGTGTTTCAGTTTATAACAGAATCCCTCGGCCTTGCCTTTATTTCCACGATTGTAGCGATCGTGCTCATCATTATATTACAACTTTACTTTAATCAATTGGTAGAAACCACTTTTACATGGCCGTTCGGCATAGTGAAGACGGTAGCATTTTTCTTAATTTTTGTGATAGCAGTAGGTCTCCTTGCTGGAAGTTACCCCGCTTTGGTATTATCTGCTTTTCGTCCGATAGCTGCCTTAAAGGGAAAAAGCAGGTCGGGCAGGCAGACTGTAGGATTGCGCCAAGGGCTGGTTGTATTTCAATTTTTCATTTCTATTGTGCTGATCATCGCTACGCTGGTAATAACTCGGCAAATTGAGTTTGTAAGCAATAAAAAACTGGGTTACGATAAAGATCATATCATGCTGGTGCCGGTCAACAATCTGGATATGGATAAGGTGGAATTGTTTAAAGATGAGCTAAGGCAAAATGTACAGATCCAGCACGTATCCAGCATGTCGGGTGAACCGGGAGGGTTTCACGATAGCTATTCTTTTGAGATAGAAGGCCATCAAGATGAAGCGATTGATCTGCGTACCGTATTCACGGATCATGATTATGTAAAAATCCTGGGACTGAAAATTGTGGCTGGAAGGAATTTTTCTAGGAATTTCAGTACCGATGAAAAGGAAACCATCATCATCAATGAAGCTGCTACCCGCTTTCTGGGATGGCAACCCGAAGAAGCCATCGGGAAAGAGATCCAGAACAAATTCTTGGATTCTATTCCAAAAAGGGTGATAGGAGTGGTAGCCGACTACAATTATGCTTCACTACATAGCACCATCGACCCTTTGGCCATTGCCATCGGCAATGACCACCGAGTAGTGGCCATCAAACTGGCCCCGGGCAATACAAAGGAAGCAGTTGCAATGGTAGAAGATGCATGGCAAAAAGCAACGGAACAGTATCCTTTTGCCTACAACTTTCTGGATCAGGAATATGACAACCTGTACAAAGCCGAGCAAAAGCAGAGGATACTGTTCCGATTGTTTGCCATCCTGGCGATATTCATTGCCTGTTTGGGTTTGTTCGGACTGGTCACCTTCACAGCCGAACAACGTACCAAAGAAATCGGCATCCGCAAAGTGCTGGGAGCTTCGGTGCTAGAACTGGTACACTTGATTTCAAAGGATTTTACCAGGCTGGTATTCCTGGCCCTGCTCGTGGCAACTCCGGTAGCTTACTGGGCCATGAACCGGTGGCTAAATAATTTCGCGTATCATATTGATGTTGGTATCGGAGTGTTTGTGGTAGCCGGCCTGATTGCCTTGGCCATTGCCTGGTTTACAGTAAGTTTTCAATCTATTAAGGCAGCCATTGCGAACCCTGTAGATTCTCTGAGAAATGAATAAACCGCAACATCCCCCACCCTGGGCCGATCGTCTGCTGGAAAGCTTCTGTGCGCCTCACTTGCTGGAAGAGGTGCAGGGAGATTTGCAGGAGTTGTATGGCCAGTGGGTGCAACAACATGGAGTGAGAAAAGCAAGGTGGCTTTATGTGGTTCATGCCATTAAGTTTTTAAGACCTTATGCTTTTAAAAGAATCGCTGTTAACAACCCTACCGATATGTTTAATAACTATGTCAAAATTGCTTTTCGTAACGTGCTCCGGCAGAAAAGCTATGCCTTTATCAACGTCGCCGGGCTCTCCATCGGGCTGGTATGTTGCTTCTTTATCCTGCTCTGGGTCACGAATGAAACCAGCTACGACCGTTTTCACGATAATGGCGATCAGATTCACCAGGTGTGGCGCCACATGACCACCGAGGGACAGATCAACACATACAATTCCCTGCCCAAGCATATTGCAGAAATCATGGAGGTGGAGTACCCTGAAGTCCTGGAGGCCGTTCCCACTCGGTTTTCTCAGCAGTTCGTCCTGACGACCGGCGACAGGAGCTACCGGGAAACCGGTGGGTACGTGGACCCGAATTTCTTTCGTGTGTTCTCATTCCCTTTTCTGCAGGGCAACCCTGAGACGGCCCTGAAAGGAATAGGCTCCGCTGTGATCACGGCCCGCACGGCCCGTAAGCTCTTCGGAGAAGACTGGCAGACACGGGGCGACGTACTCGGTCAAAGCCTCACCATCGATCATCGCAGAGAATTTGTCATCACGGGTATCGTCCGGGATGTTCCGAAGAACTCGACCATCCAGTTCGATGTGCTCCTGCCGACCCAGGAATATATCGAACGTAACGAACAGACCGAAAACTGGTACTACATGGTCTTTACAACTTATGCGAAGCTACAGAAAGGTGCCTCGCTTGAAGCCTTCAATGAAAAGGTCGCAGACCTCTTCAACAAGCATACTGGGGCAACCGACCACCAGATCTTCCTTCAACCGTTCGAGGATGTTTACCTGCATTCGGTCTACCGGGACGGACAGCTGGTAGGCGGGCGAATTCAATACGTGCGTATTTTCTCGGCTGTGGCGGTGTTTCTGCTCCTGATTGCCTGCATCAACTTCATGAACCTCGCGACCGCCCGTTCCTCGCAACGCGCCCGTGAAATCGGCGTGCGCAAAGTCATCGGGGCTCACCAGCAATCGCTCATTAGCCAGTTCATGACGGAGTCCATGGCGATGGCCCTGATCGCTTTCCTTGTCGCAGTGGGAGTTGTATTCGCTCTTCTGCCCGCCTTCAACGACCTGACGGGCAAACACCTCACAGTAGCCGACCTGAACAGCTCTTTCCTGCTGGGCATCCTCGGCATCTCGCTGATCGTGGGAGTGGTGTCGGGCAGCTATCCGGCGTTATATCTGTCGTCATTCAACCCGGTCGCCGTCCCGCGTAGTACCTCCCGGCAACGGTCGGGTGCTGTCAACCTGCGCAAGGGGCTCGTCGTGTTCCAGTTTGCGCTCTCAGTGTTGTTAATCATTTCGACCGTGGCGATGTACCAGCAGATCGATTATATCCGCACGACAAACCTGGGCCTGGAACGAGAAAACCTTTTGTTCTTAGCCCGGGAAGGTGCGTTGGCCAGCCAGTATGAAACCGTGCGACAGGAACTGCTGAAGCACCCTGGCATTGCGAGGGTAACGGCCTCCGGCAACAACCCCCTCACCTACGCCAGCAACACGACCAGCGTGGACTGGGAAGGGAAAGCTCCCAACAATTCTCAGCTCTTTCATATCATTAATGTGAGCTATGATTTTGTGGAGACCATGCAGATGGAACTGGCAGCCGGGCGCGACTTCTCGAGGGCCTTCGGGACGGATTCCGGAAACTACCTTGTCAACCAGGAAGCGGCCCGGATCTTGGGGGAAGACGTACTCAGCAAACCACTCGAGGTATACGGTGAGAGAGGGCAGATCGTCGGTGTCGTTAAGGATTTCATCATGAATTCTCTCTACTCGCCCATCGAGCCTACTATCATTCGCCTCGACCCCGAAGCAGCGGGCCTCCTTTTTGTCCGCACGGAGCCGGGTCGAGCACAGGAAGCTCTTGCGAGCCTGGAGACGGTTTACAAACGGTTCAATCCAGGCTATCCTTTCGAGTATACTTTCGTCGATCAGGAGTTCGAGCAGACCTATCGAAGTGAAGCTGTCATGGGAACGCTTGCCAACGTCTTTGCCGGCATCGCCCTTTTCATTTCCTGCCTGGGCTTGTTCGGACTGACCTCTTTCATGGTCGAGCAGCGCACCAAGGAAGTGGGTGTCCGGAAGGTGCTGGGCGCAAGTGTGGCTGGCATCGTGGTCCTGCTTAGCAAGGATTTCCTGAAACTGGTACTTATTGGTTTCGTGATCGCAATTCCCATTACCTGGTATGCGATGAACCTATGGCTGGAAAATTTCGCCTATCGCATCGATGTTCGTCCGGTTGTGTTTCTACTAGTAGGTATAGCGGCTATTATGATTGCACTAGCCACAGTGAGCTGGCAGTCAATGAAAGCCGCACTTGCTAATCCAGTTGATTCTCTAAGAAATGAATAAACCGCATTATCCCCCTGCCTGGGTGGATCGTCTGCTGGAAAGCTTCTGTGCTGCTCACCTGTTGGAAGAAGTGCAGGGAGATTTGCATGAGCTATATGGAAAGTGGGTGCAACAGTATGGAGTGAGGAAAGCCCGATGGCTTTATGTCTGGCATGCTATGAAGTTTTTTAGACCTTATGCTTTTAAAAGAAATAAAAATAGGTATTCAATGAATTTAACAGCCATGCTCCAAAACTATCTTAAAATTGCTTTCAGAAATCTGCAAAGAGACCAAGTATTTTCCTTGATCAATGTAGGAGGATTGGCGATCGGTCTGGCCAGTTGCATTATCTTACTATTGTTTGTGGACGATGAACTGAGTTACGACCGGTTTCATACTAAAAAGGACCAGTTATACCTGGTATGGATGAACCAGATAAAACCCAACGGGGAGATCAGCACGAATGAAACCACCCCTAATGCGCTGGCAGAAGCAATTCTTTCTTCCGTACCGGAAGTGGTGAATGCGGGCAGATGGGATTGGGGCGGAGAACACCTATTGGCGTATGGTAATCAATCTATCAAAAAGAACGGCAACTTTGCCGATCCATCTATCCTCCAGATGTTTTCTTTCAACCTGTTGGCAGGCAACCCGGAAACCGCCCTGGATGACCCTAATGCCATTGTGCTTACCCGATCGGTGGCTAAAGCCTTGTTTGGGGAGGAAGATCCCCTTGGCAAAATGGTCCGGATGGATGAGCAGACCGACATGAATATAACCGGCATTGTGGCAGATCCTCCTTATCATTCTACCCTTCAGTTTGATTTTTTATTACCATGGCAATATGCTGTGAATCTTCAGCATGGTGCTGGAGAACCAAACTGGAGAAATTTCTCATTCCGCACCTTTGTAGAATTGTCTGACAAGGCATCTGTAACTGAGGTAAATAAAAAAATACGTCCTTTAGTCCAGCAGCACTCCGAGCAGAAGGATATAACATTAATGGTGCAACCTTTTACAGACTGGCATCTTTACAGCGAATTTAGAAATGGCATACCGGTGGGCGGTCGAGTAGAATATGTACGTTTGTTCCTGATCATGGCTGCAGGTATTTTATTGATTGCCTGTATCAATTTCATTAACCTTTCCACAGCCCGCTCAGAAAAACGCGCCCGGGAGGTAGGTATACGCAAAATAGCCGGAGCTGCCCGTACCGCACTCATCGGTCAGTTTATTGGTGAATCCCTGATACTTTCTGCCCTCAGCTTGACAGTGGCGGTATTGCTGATACACTTCACATTACCCTATTTTAACCTCCTCTTTGACAAGCACCTGACCCTAGAATATGGAAACCCTCTTTATTGGAGTGTCGGGTTCATTCTGATACTTTTTACCGGACTATTGGCGGGAAGTTACCCGGCTTTTTATCTGTCCGGACTAAACCCGCTTCGCATTTTTAAAAGCAATCTTCGCTTCAGTAAATCGACACTGCGACCCCGGCAGGTGCTGGTGGTCTTTCAGTTTGCAGCCGCTATTGTATTCACCCTGGGTACGCTGATTATTTATCAGCAGATTCAATTCATCAAAGATAGACCCATAGGGTATAATATAGCCAATCTGCTAGAGGTACCCATAGAGGGAAACTTGTACGGTAAATCTGAATTATTGCGAGAAGAATTATTGAATACAGGAGCCATACAAAGTATGTGTGTTCTTTCCAATCCCATGGTAGGTGGTTGGACCAGCACCTGGGAGGTAGAATGGCCTGGAAAGCAGCCTGATGGCAACATTTCGTTCGTGCAGTTGGCAACAGCCTATCATTTTACAGAAACGTACGGAGTGGAAATCGTGGAAGGCAGAGACTTTTCGGAGGATTATGCTTCGGATTCTTCTGCCATACTATTAAATGAAGCAGCCGTGGCAGCCATGAGCTTGACAAATCCCATAGGTACGCAGGTAAAGTGGCAGCACGAAAACCGTACAGTGATAGGTGTGTTCAAAGATTTCATAAAAGGTTCGCCTTACCAGACTGTCCAGCCCATGATCATTGGTTTTATGCCTCAACGGGCAAGTGTTATTGCCCTTCGTTTGGATAATAGCCGGAGCATTTCTGACAACCTGGCACAGATCGAGCGTGTATTTAAAAATCTTAATCCTACCTACCCCTTCCAATACAGTTTTGTGGATGCCCGGTATGAGCAGAAGTTTGTCACAGAACAAATGCTGGGTCAACTATCCGGTTTATTTGCCGGACTCACCCTGTTCATTTCTTGTTTAGGGCTTTTGGGTTTAACAGCATTCACGGCCATGCAACGCACCAAAGAGATCGGTGTGAGGAAGGTGCTAGGGGCTTCTGTGGTCAGTGTAGTGGCCTTGCTTTCCAAAGATTTTATCAGGCTGGTACTGATCGCCCTGTTCTTGGCTACACCCATTGCCTGGTCCATTATGCATCGGTGGCTACAAAGTTTTGCTTACCGGATCGAGCTGCAATGGTGGATGTTTGCTTTGGCTGGTCTATTTGCGGTGCTGATCGCTTTGCTGACAGTGAGTTTCCAATCGATCAAAGCAGCACTCATGAATCCTGTCAAAACTTTAAGAAATGAATAAATCTCATCCCCCACTCTGGGCCGATCGCCTGCTCGAATGGTTTTGCGATCCCCACCTGCTGGAGGAAGTGCAGGGGGATTTGCATGAACTCTATGGCCAATGGGTGGAGCAACATGGCCTGAGAAAAGCAAAGTGGCTTTATATAGTTCATTCGCTTAAGTTTTTAAGACCTTATAGTATCAAGAGATTATCTGTCAACAACCCTACCGCTATGTTTAAAAATTATTTCATCATTGCTTACCGGAATCTGTGGCGGCACAAAATTTTTTCATTCATCAATATAGCTGGGCTCAGCATTGGTTTAGCCTGTTGTATGCTGATATTTTTGTATGCCAAAGATGAGATCACTTTTGACCGCTTCCATAAGAAGCAACACCAGATTTACCGGCTTACTGCCCTTATTACAGACCCAGAAGGGAGTAGCGATCCTTGGAAATCGGGAAGTACGGGTATGGTTCAGGGAGAAGCATTTAAAAACGAAATTCCTGAAATAGAGAAGTTTGTGAGGTTGAAAGAATTCACTTTTATTATCCGGAAAGAAGGAGAAGTTTTCAATGAATCCGCTTTGTATGCCGACAGCAATTTTTTCTCTGTTTTTTCTTTTCCTCTATTGCAGGGCAATCCTGAAACTGCATTGCGTGACATACATTCCGTCGTACTCACAGAAGAGTTAGCCTTAAAGTACTTTGGCACCACCGATGTGCTGGGAAAAAATCTGGCATTAGGAGTAGAGGGTGAGTTTGAGAATTTTGTGGTTACGGGAGTCGCAGAAAAAGCTCCCCAAAATTCTACCATCAAGTTTAGCATACTATTACCTTTTGCTCATTATGCCGGGAAGCATCCTGACGAGCAGTGGCTTAATTTTTTTCTAAATACTTTTGTCGTACTACATCCCGAAGCGGACGTGAAAGCGGTGGAATCCAAAATGGCCAAAGTATTTAAGAAAAATGCCCGGGAGCAAATTGCGGAAGCTGCCAAAAACTGGGGCTTTAACAACCAAGTTACCTTCGGTTTACAGCCATTAGCAGATTTACATTTAAACACAGCATGGTATCTGGGTAATGGGCTGGTCGACGGGAGTAACCCCATTTATGCCTATGTGCTTAGCGCAATTGCGGTTTTTATCCTCTTTATTGCCTGTATCAATTTTGTCAACCTCACCGTAGCTCAGTCGCTGAAAAGGAGTAAGGAAATCGGGATCAGAAAAGTGGCAGGAGGCATGCGCAAACAGCTTATCATCCAGTTTTTAGGAGAATCTTTTGTCATCTGTCTACTGGCATTTACCCTTGCTATTTTGCTGGCACAATGGGTGCTCCCCTTCTTCAACCAACTGGCCCATAAAAAACTGAGCCTTTCCTATCTTTTGGATACTGATGTAATGGCAGGCTCTGTCACGCTTTTGTTGATAACCACTCTGGCGGCTGGTTTTTATCCTGCCCTGGTCTTGTCGGGTTTCCAGCCGGTGAAAGTGCTGTATGGGAAGCAGAAGCTCACCTCAAAAAATTATTTTGCCAAAAGTCTGGTAGTGGTCCAGTTTGCCTTAGCTACTTTTCTGATTATTGGCACTATTGCCATTTATTCGCAGTTTCATTTTTTAATCCGTAAGGATTTGGGTTTTGAAGATGATAATCTGGTGAGTATTAATCTGCCCTGGTGGGAGGATAACGGTAAAGTGTTGGAATTATTTAAAAACCAACTGGCTGATCAATCTTCTATTGTGCGCATAGCCGGTAAAAGTGGAGGCAGGTATGGCACCAATGTCAAAGCCAACGGTAAGGAAATGGGTACAGACTATATCAGAATTGATGAAAATTATTTTCCTACCCTTCAGATTCCTCTGATAGAAGGCCGCAACTTTTCACAGGACTTTCCTTCTGATACCATTGAGGCTGTGATTGTCAATGAGGCTTTTGTGAAAGAAGCCGGCTGGAAAGAGCCCATTGGTCAAACCGTAGACTTTTTCACGAAACAGCAAAAGAAGGTCGTTATCGGTGTGGTGAAAGATTATCATTTCAGGTCACTGAAAGAGAAAATAGGCCCTCAGTTATTTTTCCAGTATCCTGATGTAAAATACGGGCAGATCTGGGTAAAGATTCGTCCCGATGATATTCCTCAAACCCTGGAACTGCTGGAAGAAACCTATCGGCAACTGGTGCCTTTCTATCCGTATGAGTACCAGTTTATGGCTACTATCAACGCCCGGCAATATGAAACGGAAGCTAAGTGGAAACAAATCATACAATTCGCTGCCATCTTGTCTGTCTTTATTTCCTGCATGGGCTTGTTTGGTTTAACGACCCTTGGCATTGAGCAACGCACCAAAGAAATCGGCATTCGTAAAGTGTTGGGAGCTTCTGTTTCCAGCATCGTTACACTCCTATCCAAAGATTTTGTCAAACTGGTCGTTATTGCCTTTTTTATCGCCATTCCTTTGGGGTATTTTGCCGTTGATCAATGGTTACAAAACTTTGCCTACCGCATTGAAATAAGTGGATGGATTTTTATCGTGGTAGGCTTGCTAGCCTTATTGATTGCGCTGTTTACCATTAGCTTTCAATCTGTCAAAGCAGCACTTTCTAATCCGGTAAATTCATTACGCAATGAGTAATAAAAAACCATTTCATTCTCCACCCCAAGGGCTCAACTGCCTCTGCCAGTGGTTTTGGGTGCACCACATGGAAGAAGTGCAGGAGGATTTGCATAAGTTGTATGGCCAATGGGTGGAGGAGTATGGGATTATTCAGTCAATACAACCAGCGGGGTGTTACCTGCTAAAGCAGCTTAACTATATGATGGTCTATCTGTTTTGTTTGCCATTTTATTTCCAACAATGAAGTATTCAATTTAATTTTTCTACTATGATGAAAGTCAACTATCGCGCTGCCATGCGCCACCTGATCAAGAACAGGACGGCTGCCATGCTCAATATTAGCGGCATTGCTATAGGCATTTCCACCTGTTTACTCATTTTCATCTGGGCAGAACGGGAATGGTCGTTCGACGATTTCCATCCCAACGTTGAAAGTAAATACCGGGTATGGAATACTTTTAAAAGTGAAAGCGAAACCTTTTCTCAGGCGCCTTCGGGGGTTGCCCTGGGTGCACAGTTGCCCAATCATGTTCCCGCTATCATCAGTGCCTGCCGGGTGTTTGGCGGCAGTTATAAATTCAGCTATGAGGACAAGACATTTTTTGAGCACCGTGCCCTAACCGTTGACTCGAGCTTCTTTACCTTCTTTGGATTCCCACTGCTAAGGGGAGAAGCGGATCGCCTGCTGCGAACTCCCAACGAAGTTGTGATGACCGAATCAACCGCCATCAAATACTTCGGGAGTGTAGAGGCAGCCCTGGATCAGATCGTCCTCATGGATAATAACCCTATGAGGGTTTCCGGTATCGCTGCCAACCCTCCCGTCAATTCTCATATCCAATTCGACCTTGTCATTCCCTATGCATGGCTTCACTCGTACGCACTGGAGAGCTGGAAAGAAGACATAGACCATGTGTGGGTGGGTGGATGGCCATACACCTACATTCAGATCGCTGAAACTTCGACCAAGGAAAATGTGGAGAAAATGGTGAATCAGGTGGTCGCACGGTTTTCCAAAAAAGATTGGGAAAACAACAAAATGTCATACCAGTATTTTATGCAACCTGTTCGGGATATTCACCTAAAGTCTGCCCTCCGGTATGACTCAGCCAATAATGGTAATGACATCACCGTACGCATATTTGTAGCGGTGGCAATTTTTATTCTGCTGCTGGCCTGCATCAATTATATCAACCTCACCACAGCCACAGCCCTTCAACGTGCCAAAGAAATCTCCCTTAGAAAAGTGGCTGGCGCCAGCAGGCAGCAACTATTACGGCAGTTCTTTTTCGAAACCCTGATCATCACCATACTATCTGTCGGTATTGCCCTGCTGATGTTGGAGTTTGTGCTTCCTGTGTTTTCCGCATGGATGGGTCAGTCTTATCACCTGGCTATCAATTTCATGAACGTTGCTATGCTGTCAGGTTTCATTCTCATCATCACCCTGTTTTCAGGATTTTATCCTGCGGTCATACTTTCTTCTTTTCAGCCCGTAGCTGTGCTCAAGGGAAGGTTTTCGCACAGCCATAGCGGACAAACAGCGAGAAAGACGCTTGTCATTCTTCAGTTCACGATATCCACCATCTTGCTGATCTCTATCCTGACCGTCCATCATCAGATGAAATTCATACAGCAAACACCGCTCGGTTATCAAAGCGATGCTGTGATCACGGTTGATTTCAATGGGGAAGAAAGTGTTCGGAAAAACTACCAGGCTATACGACATGATCTGCTTTCGTCTCCCTACGTACTGGCCGTCACACAGCACAGCGCCAATGTGGTTGGTGGACTGGGCAACGGATGGACTACTACTGAAAATATGCAGGGAAAAGAAGTGACCACTAGTATTTATCGCATGAGTGTTGATGCCGATTATATAGAAACGTACGGAATGGAACTCGTTTCCGGCCGCACCTTTTTGGAAGGTACCGCTGACTCATCCAAGGCTGTGCTCGTGAATGAAGCCACCCTGAAAGTGATAGGATGGCCCACCCCTCAGGATGCGATTGGAAAACCTTTCGGCAAAGGGGAAGACGCCAGGTACGTGATCGGAGTGGTGAAGGATTTTCATTTTGAAAGCTTACACAAACAGGTTGAACCGCTTCTCATTGGCCATGTGCAAGGCGGAAGCAGCCTTTCCCTGCGTATCGAGCGCTCACACCTTCAGGATGGACTAGAACATCTCAGAGACGTTTGGGCAAAACTGGTACCCGATGTTCCCCTGCAATATGCTTTCCTGGATGATTCGCTGGAACAACAATATACCAGTGAACAGAAGATGGAGTGGGTTTTCTACATCTTTGCAGGCTTGTCGCTTCTGATTGCCTGTATGGGATTGTTCGGTCTTTCTACATTTATGTTGCAACAGCGTATCCGTGAGATTGGCATCCGGAAAGTACTGGGTGCCCAGGTCAGTAGCATTGTGTTGCTCCTGACGACTGATTTTTCCAGGCTTGTGCTGTTATCAACGCTGATAGCCATACCGATCGGATGGTTGCTCATGCAAGAGTGGCTGCAAACGTTTGCCTATCGAACCCATATCGGCTGGTGGATCTTTGCCCTTGCCCTGCTGATCCCTGTAATGATTGCCTTGTTTACGGTAAGTATACAATCCGTGAAAGCAGCCCTTACTAATCCAGTCAATACTTTGAGAAATGAATAATAACAACCTCTTCAACAGAAAATAGCTTAGTAGCGACCTTTGACAACGGACAAGCGCTACTCCGATCGTAAACTTTGCACCGGATTTATCGAGGCAGCCTTCAAGGTCTGATAGCTTACGGTCAGTAGCGTGATGAACAGGGCCGCCAGACAAGTGATGCCCCATAGCCACCAGGAGATGTCGGTGCGGTATTCATACTGCTGTAACCAACCGCTTAAGAAGTAATAGGCAATCGGAATGGCCATGCCGCAGGCAATGAGCACCAGCCATACAAAATCTTTGGATAATAGCTTCCAAAGGTTAAATACAGAGGCGCCTACTACCTTGCGGATGCCAATTTCCTTGGTGCGTTGCTCGGCTACAAAAGAGGCCAGACCAAATAAGCCCAGACAGGAAATGAAAATAGCCAGCATGGCAAAGATGCCTGATAGTGTACCGATGCGTACTTCCTGACTGAATTTTCGGCCATATTCTTCATCCACAAACGTATAATCAAAAAGCGCAGAGGGTACTATTTTTTCCAGGGTGGCTTCTATGATTGGCAAAGCGACACTGGCACTTACCTCCGGGTTTATTTTAATATGCAACAGGCCTGACGCATAGTCATTAAAGTAGTAAATAGTCTGCCCGACTGGCTCATAGGGTGAGGCCATGATGATGTCTTTGACAACCCCTATGATGGTTTTCGTCCATTTGGGACGGCCGAACTCATCTACATCGGTAAGTTTTTGCCCAATCGGATCTTCTAAGCCCATATATTTTACGGCTGCTTCGTTGATGATGATGGCATCCGTGGTATCGGTGGCAAAATCTCTGGAAAAATCCCGGCCGGCCACTATCTCCCAGCCTACGGTTTTGCCAAAGTCGGGCGTTACATTGCATGTCACAAAACTTGCCTCTACATTCGGATCTTTTCCTTCCCAGCTATAGCCGCCTGTAATATTCCATATGGCTGTCAGGGGACCGTCTGAAGTGGCCACTGCTGATACCACGCCTGTGTTGAACAGTTCCGTTCTGATGACTTCCTCTTCGCCTTGATAATTCGGGTCGCTCAGTTCTACTGTGATTAAACTTTGGCGGTCATAGCCAATAGGCCGGTGGCGGGCATGCTGAATCTGCTGATACACGATCAGTGTACCCAGGATCAAGACCACCGAAACCGTAAACTGCACGACCACCAGCACTTTTCTGGGTAAGGCGGCAAAACGGCCTATCCGTAACACCCCCTTTAACACCTTTACGGGCTGAAAAGAAGACAAATAAAAAGCAGGGTAGAGTCCGGCCATGAAACCCGTCATCAGCATGAAGGCCAAGGCGATGCCCCAAAAAACCAGCTTGTCAAAGGGCAATGCAATATCTTTATCCGCCAATGCATTAAAGGGGGTTTGTAATACTACCAGCAGCAATACAGCCAAGGCGAAAGCCAGCAGTACGGTCATGAATGATTCGCTCAAAAACTGTGTAATCAATTGCCCTTTAAGAGAACCCATGGTTTTGCGCACACCTACTTCCCTAGCCCGTTTTTCAGATCGTGCCGTAGAAAGGTTGATGAAATTGATGCAGGCCAGCAGCAGTACAAACACGCCTACGATGCTAAAGAGCCACACGTAGGTAATACGTCCACCGGCCGGTTTTCCATTCTCAAATTCTGAATACAAATGCCAGGTACGCATGGGAATGAGTTGCACAAAGGGTTGATACTTCTCCATGGTGGCATAGAAATCTGCCGGTACATTTTTGGCATACAGATCATGAATGGCGGCATTGGCTGCTTCCATGCTGGCATTGGGCTGTAGCTGTACATAAACATTGACAAACTGGTTGTCCCAGTCGGTTTCACTTCCTTCCATCCCTCCTCGGAAGGTAGCCAGCACTGGCCAGGGGAAGAAAACCTGAATTTCGCTAAAACTACTATTGTGGGGAATGTCCTCATAAACCCCGGTTACTTTTACCTCTACGCGGTTATTAATTCTTAACGTTTGATTGATAGGATCCTCATCTCCAAAAATTGTCTCCGCCGTAGACGCAGAAAGAACAACGGAATGCGGATCATTCAGACTTTGATAGGAACCTTTCAGCATGTTCAAGGAAAGCATATCGAGAAAACCTTCTTCCACAATCAGTCCTATTTTATTGAATTTTTTATCTTCCGTTGAAAGCACATAATCACCAATCCACCAGGCCATCGATACATGTGTGAAATATTGCGGGAAATTGTTGCGGAGGACTTCCGCCACAGGATACTGCAAGGCATATAAACCCTCAATATTCATGGTCTCCGGATTAGTGCGCCCACCCCACACATGTGCAATATCCTCATAATTTTTGTGGTATTTGTTGAATGACAATTCATCATAGATCCACAAGCCTATCAGCAGGGCCACGGTCATGCCCAGGGCCAAACCACTCACATTGATGAAAGAGTAGCCTTTGTGGTTTAAAAGGACTCTCCAGGCTAATTTGAAATAGCTTAGGTACATATCAGTAATGTTTACATTTTTATAACCTTTAATGGGCCGAATGATGCCCGGCCGGAAAAGCAACAGCACCTCCATGATAAATTTCCTGTCAGCTTTTCGTTTGCCGGATTCCCTGACACGCTCCTGGTATTCTTCCAGTAAGTCCCCTTCAATAAAATCTACCAGCTTCGGGTGGCAGTACCACCGGAAAAAGCGAAGGAAGAATTTGGGTGGTGAATGCTTCATGGTCAAACAGTACCTTTAGGATCAAATACTATTTTAGGAATGGATTGCCACAGGGCATCCCGAGTTTCTTTGGTGTAGGCCATGGCCTGCTTGCCAAAAGCAGTAATCTGAAAGTATTTCCTGGGGCGCCCCATCCGTTCTTCAGTGGACTCTCCCTCAAAAGACCTGACATATCCCTTATTCTCCAGCCTGACTAAGGCGGTGTGCAAAGCGCCCATACTCACACTGCGCGAAAGCCTGGACTCAATTTCTTTTTTGATGGATACGCCATAAGCTTCGTTGTACAAGACGCCAATGGTAAGGATGACAATTTCTTCAAACTCACCCAAATGGTATTTCTTCATAGCACTGAAGTTTTTTCCTAAATGTAGGAATAATAATGATGCCAATTCGCTTTACAGGGAAGAAACAGCAGATTTTGGGTGTGAAGCATCAAACCCTCGTACGAAACCGTACAAGTTGTGTCCATAAATGAGCACTTGATTGATGTTCTGAAGGAGTGTATGAAAACAATTTCTTGACTATTGATAGCGTCCCTTATTCATTCTTTGGATGTCGCTTCTACCGGTGTGTTTTGATCCAATCCAGGATATAGCCAACATAATCCGCATATTTTCCATCTTTCGACATCAGACTATGATTGACCCCGGGAATAACCTGTATTTGAATAGGCAATTGTAAGCTGTTCCTGGCTGCTTCCAGTAACTGAACGGAGCGTTCGACAGGAATGCTCTGATCCTGATCACCAAAGACCCAAAGTGACGGTTGATGCAAATCACGGATATAAGGAATCGGATCAAACCCATGGTTTCCCTGGTAGGACTGAAGCATGCTGCTGGCCTCCTCTACCGTGTAGTCTCCATTCTCCGCCAGCCAGCTAAAGTAAATTTCCTCACCAACAGATACCGCAGGGCCTGAAAAACAAACGGTCAAAAATAAATTTGAGTAACTGGCCGCTACCGGTATTATCCATCCTGCCTGACTGGCACCAATGAGCATGCAACGGGTACTATCAATGTTAGCATGGTGCTTTAATTGCATGATGGCCGAAGCAGCATCCATGGCCAGCGCTGGAATGGTTGTCGGACTATTAGAAGTTTCAACACCTACATAGGTTCCTCCCGAAGCACCCACCCCCCGTTTGTCATAGCGGAATGTGGCAAAGCCAGCGTTCAGCAAGGGAGATATAAATTCCCCATAATCAGAGCGCGTTCTCCTCCCCGAACCATGCACAAATACGACCAGAGGAACCTTTCCCTCCTTTTTGGGTAAATTGAGTACACCTTCCAGCAGGATACCGCTACTGGTGAATTGTATAACCTCCGACCTGGGTACCGAATCT
The DNA here is from genome assembly GCA_021730635.1 of Catalimonadaceae bacterium JC749. GTDB lineage: Bacteria > Bacteroidota > Bacteroidia > Cytophagales > Cyclobacteriaceae > JAJNNC01. The sequence goes on along the minus strand of JAJNNC010000002.1, from coordinate 765,058 downwards.
TGGGCATGAGCGCAGGTTATTACCATGGCCAGGATGGATAGTAATGTATTGTGAAACATCATGATACGTGCTGGTATGAATGGCATCAATAGTAACAGGATTCATAGTTCCATAAAAATAACGTGCCAAAATTTTTTTCGCTTATTTCTTTTACAAAATATATAGAAAGTAATTACATTTGTTTAACAAAATATATAGAAATGAACAAAGCCTATCTTGGGGAGTTTGAAGAACTCGTGCTCACCATGGTGTGTATCTTACAGGAAGAAGCGTATGGCAATGCCATTGTCAACGAAATTGAAGAGCGTCTGGGTCGACAGGTCAACCTCAGCGCCGTGCATGTCACCTTGTACCGACTGGAAGACAAGGGATATGTTAAATCTCACATGGGCGGGGCTACCCAGGCAAGAGGTGGCCGGAGAAAACGCATCTTCACGGTGACCAGCGCCGGTGTAGCCCTGTTGCGTGCGCTGAAGGAAGCCCGAATAGAGTTGTGGCGACTAGTTCCTCAGTTGAACTACTAGGTTACTTAGGTTGAAAGCCGATGGATAAGCATCCCGAAGGTATGAAAAAGACTGACCCACTACCGCATCCACCAAAGGCTGCCTTACGTTTTCTGGCCTGGTTTTGTCCGCCGGAATTGCACGAAGGCATTGAAGGCGACCTAAGGGAGACTTTTGAACAGGATCTGCAAAAAACAGCAGACAATCCCAGAGGGTCCGACGATTACAGAATCAGTAGAGCCAGAAGAAGGTTTGTGTGGAATGTCATTAAGTTTTTCCGTCCCGGCATCTTTTTACGGAATAAATTTTCAATTTCATTGATCCCCACTATTATGATCAAAAATTATTTCAAAGTGGCTTCTCGAAATATCTGGAAGCGTAAACTGTATTCTACGATCAATGTCTTTGGGCTGAGCATTGGCATGTCCTTTTGTATCCTCATTTACCTGTTCATCCGGGATGAGCACAGCTTTGACCTGTTTCATGTCCATAAAGATAGAATCTACCGGATTGAGAGTGTCAATTACAGTCAAGAGAAAGCCAGCAAAGGGGAGACACCTTATCATTATTCCAGTGTACAGGCCCCTTTGGCTCCTATCCTCAAAGATGAACTGCCCGCTGTGGAATGTGCTACGCGTATTTCGAAGGAATCCGGCATCGTACAGTATGGTAATAAGGTTTTTAATGAGCAGTTTACCTGTGTGGATGCCGACTTTTTCCGCATGTTTTCATTCCACCTGCTGGCTGGTAATCCGGACAAAATTTTTCAAACGGCACAAGAAGTTGTGATTACACCAGCCATTGCCGAAAAGTACTTTGGACAGGAAAATCCGCTGGGAGAAACCATCAGTATCCAAGGAGAAACGGAGAGCTCTTTTACCGTTACCGGTATTATTCAGGCTCCTCCCGGTAACTCCAGCCTGGATTTCAGCATTCTATTACCCCTCCAGAGCCAGGAATCACTGAAAAGGAATTCGGATAACTGGGGTGGTTTTCGTTATGCTACCTTTGTGCAGTTGAGAGAGGATGCCAATCTGCAACATTTTCGTGAGAATCTGGATAGAATCGTTCAGGAACACATGGCCGACAGGATTGCCCTTTGGAAAGCTAATTTTAAGCCTCCGGCAGATGTGAAGATTTTTCAATACCGGGCGACGCCTTTACCAGACATTTATTTTAAAAATGAGGTGAGAGGATCCAGCGACCGGGTAAGTGATCCCCAGTACTCCTGGATTTTAGGCGGCATTGCTATCCTGATACTGGTCGTTGCCTGTATCAACTACATCTCCCTGGCGCTGACCTCGTCGGCAGGACGAAGCGCGGAAGTAGGTATTCGAAAAGTGGTGGGTGCTTACCGTAAGCAACTAATTGCTCAGTTTAGTCTTGAATCCATCCTGTTGGCCGTGATCTCAATGGTAATAGGTATGGCGCTCACGATGTTTTTTCTACCCTCTTTCGATGAATTTACCGGAAAAACGATCCGGTTCAATACCAGCTGGCTGCCTGTGTGCGGATTTGCTTTAGGATTGGCTATTGTGATTGGTATCCTGGCCGGGAGTTATCCGGCTTTGTATCTGTCCCGGTTCCGGCCTGCCCTCATTCTCAAAGGGAAGTCCGCTCTGCGTGTAAAAGCCGGTTTTACCAAACCGCTGGTGGTGCTGCAGTTTGCTTTGTCATTTTTTCTGGTGATCAGTGCTGTCATAATGATGCGACAAATGCACTTCATTGCGGACAAAGACCTGGGGTATAATAGCGACATGATCCTTGTGATCCCTACGCAAGCCTGGAATGAAGAAGAAGCAGTGCGTACTGCCGACCAGTTACAAGCGGCCCTCCAACGGGAATCTGCTGTATTGTCTACCACCCGAACCAACAATTCTTTTAACAGAGGTCGGTCTGTATATGCCGCAGAACGGTACCTGGTCGATCCTTATTATCTTGAAACCCTTGGTTTAGAAATAATTCAGGGAAGGAATTTTGATGTGAATAATCCAGCCGACAAAAAGAAAACGGCAATTGTCAATGAATCCCTGGTGAAAGCGATGGAATGGGAAGATCCGCTGGGTCAGTATATTGATAGTTCACGCGTAATAGGTGTTGTGAGGGACTACCATTACAGGTCTCTTGAGCATCCTGTGGACCCAATGATGCTTACCATGGAAACCAGCGAATATGAAATACCCCGGTATATACTGGTGAAAATTCAAAAGACGGATGTACCGACTACGATTGACAGAATCAAAAGCATATGGACTACTATCGCTCCTAACAAACCGTTTGAATATAGCTTTATAGACCAAGATGTAGCTATGCAATACCAATCTTACCAGCGCTGGACCAAAATCATAACATTTTCTACCATTTTCGCTATCCTGATTGCTTCCCTGGGTTTATTTGGGCTTACGGGTATCAACACTACCAACCGTACGAAGGAGATTGGCATTCGCAAGGCGTTTGGAGCCAGTCTGATGCATATTTTTATCATGATCAACAAACCCTATATAAGGTTTGCAGTCATCGCTTTTATTGTGGCTGTACCTTTTTCCTACTATATGATGAATGAATGGCTGGCAAACTTCCAATTTAAAGTAGCATTGAGCTGGCCGCTGTTTGCCGGCAGCATGATGATCGGCCTGTTGGTAGCCTTGCTTACCGTCAGTTACCACGGCATCAAAGCGGCACTTGTCAACCCGGCTGACACCTTGAAATATGAGTGATGGAGAAATGCCTGGGTAGACGCTTAAATTTTTAGAAAGATTTTGTCAACCTCGTGGTCATTGCCTTTTTCATTGCGATGCCTGTGGGCTATTATGCCGCTGAGCAATGGTTACAGAACTTTACTTACCGGATTGATATGAGCTGGTGGATATTTGCGGTAGTAGGCATCGTGAGCTTTCTGATCGCCTTCTTTACCATCAGTTTCCAGACCATCAAAGCCGCCTTAATGAACCCAGTAGATAACCTGCGGAATGATTAATAAATTGTTCTAAATCGGATAACCATTGTTCATTACCGCACAATCTAGAATGTTAGTAGCTATTAAAACACCTCTTCCCTGGCCATAAAAGCCATTTTTATTTCCTGGCAACACATTTGTTCTACCGAAATAGAAGTAATCATTCCGAAAATCAATGTCTATATACTCATGAGAAGAAGTGATCTAGGTGAATTTGAAGAAGTGGTGCTACTGACGGTAGCCGTGCTCACTCCCGAAGCTTATAGTGTGGTAATTGCCGAAGAACTCGAGCAGCAAACCGGCAAAACCATAACTACAGGGGCTGTGCATGCCGCCTTGCAACGCCTGGAAAACAAAGGCTTTGTAAAATCTGAAATGGGCGAAGCTACACCGGAACGGGGCGGCAGAAGAAAACGCATTTTCATGGTAACTGTAGCAGGTAGCAGAATTCTCCACGAAGTGCGGGAAGTGAGGAACAGCCTGTGGGATCGAATTGCACCCCAATCTTTACCTCAAATCAATATTGCTTAATTATGTTACCAAAAGAGCAAAAGCCTGATGCATCTCCTCCCCGCTGGCCGGACAAGTTACTGGAGCGGTTTTGTGCCCCGCACTTGCTGGAAGAGGTGATGGGCGATTTGCATGAAAGGTTCTATCTGAGAGCAGGAAAAGTAGGTGTTGGTAAAGCCAGAAGGCAATATGTCAGAGAAGTGCTGTCGTATTTACGCCCTTATGTATTCAAAAAAGAAAAATTACTATACCAAAAAAACTTAACTATAGATATGCTTCAAAACTACCTGAAAATCGCCTGGAGAAATATTCTCCTCCATCGGCTTTACTCAATACTCAATGTAACAGGTTTAGCGGTTGGGCTGGCTTGTGGAATCCTTATTCTTCTATGGATTTCCCTTGAATTCAGCTTTGACAAGTTCCATAAGAATCTGCCTGATACCTTCGTGATGATGAAAAACCAGGATTTAAGCGGAACTATCTATACCGGAGAAACAACGCCTGCGCCATTGTCATCTAAATTGCGTGATGATTTTCCAGAAATAAAATATGTAGCATGTACAGGCGGATTTGGTCAACATTTAATCAATCGTGAGACGGAAAGTTCTTATGAAAATGGGATGTATGCAGAGGGTGATTTATTCAATATTCTAACTTTCCCCGCGCTGATGGGAGACCCTGTTAAGGCATTGAATGATCCAAGTTCATTGGTCATCACTGAAAGCACGGCCAAAAAATGGTTTGGTGACCAAAATCCTATGGGGAAAACTGTTCGGTTGAATAATACGGATGAATTACAGGTGGGTGCCGTGATACAGGATGTGCCAAACAATAGCACTTTTAAGTTTGATATGGTATTGCCCTTCCGGTTGCTCGAACAAAAAGAGAAGTTAAAATGGGATAATAACTCTTTTATAAATTTTGTGGCGTTGCAACCCGAAACGGATCTGAGTTTATTCAATAAAAAAATTAAATTTTTACTTACCGAAAATTTAGAGAATGAGAAGGTAGAGCTATTTGCTTACCCATTGGCCAAATTGCATTTGTATAGTAAATTCAGGAATGGTGAACCTGTCGGAGGTAATATTGAAATGATTCAGATTCTGGGATGCCTCGGTATTTTTATTCTGCTAATCGCCTGCATCAATTTCATGAATCTGGCAACCGCCCGATCAGAAAGAAGGGCCCGTGAGGTAGGCATTAGAAAAGTGATGGGAGCCTATCGCAGATTGATTGTTGGACAGTTTTTGAGTGAGGCCCTGCTGATGACTTTCCTTGGATTAGCCTTAAGCATCTGTTTGGTGAATTTGCTGATACCTTTTTTCAATCAACTTATTGTAAAGAAATTAGACTTTAATTTTACAAATTGGCAGATTTGGTCCTCACTTTTAGTAATTGGACTGATAACCGGTATTGTTGCAGGAAGCTACCCAGCCTTTTATTTAAGCGGATTTCAACCGATCAGAGTATTGAAAGGAGTAGTAATTCAGGGCAGATGGGCGGCCAGGCTAAGAAAGGGATTGGTAACTTTTCAATTTATTATATCCATCTTCCTCCTTATAACCACCATCGTCATATTTAAACAACTGGATTATGTGCAGAAACGTCCTTTAGGTTACGAACAGGAAAACCTGATTGAAATTCCGGCAAATGGCGATTTGAGTAAGCAGTTTGCAGTAGTAAAAAATGATCTGCTGCACATTCCAGGAGTTACTTCTGTTTCTGCCAGCACTGATAATCTGCTACAACTAGGAGGTGGATTTACGGATTTTTCCTGGCCTGGTAAAAATCCTGAAGAAGACTTTAAAATTACGGTAACCTGGGTACAATACGATTGGGTCAAAACGGCGGGTTTGCATTTGCTGGAAGGACGGGATTTTAGTCCTGATTATGGAAGCGATCAATCTGCCTGTTTACTTAATAAAACAGCTGTACAGCGGATGGGACTGAAAGAGCCTATTGGAACCATCGTTGGGGAAAATAACCAGGTTATTGGAGTAGTAGATGATTTTGTGTTTAACAATCCGACTTCAGACCCGGAACCCATGATCATTTTTCTCAGAACGAATGGATTGGGACATTTTTTCGTACGGTTTCAGAATGATGCAGAGTGGAAACAACGGATTGCCCAGATGGAAACTGTCATCAAAAAGCATAGCCCTACGTACCCTTTTGATTTTCATTTTACCAAGGAAGAATATCAGATGCAATTTGATGAAATTCGTGGAATTGGCAATCTGACCACCACTTTTAGCGGATTAGCCATTTTCATTGCCTGTTTAGGTTTGGTAGGACTCTCAGCCTATATAGCAGAACAACGTAGAAAAGAAATTGGAATTCGGAAAGTGTTGGGAGCCTCTGTATCACAAATTAGTTTTTCATTATCTCATGATTTTCTCAAGCCTGTAGTATGGTCATTTATTGTGGCAGCGCCCCTGGCAGGTTGGACCATGCAGCAACTGCTACAGAAGATGGATTATCACATCTCCCTAGCATGGTGGATGTTTGTACTAGCTGGAGTAATAGCAGCTATCATCGCACTGTTAACTGTGGGATTCCAAAGCATCCGGGCTGCTTTGGCTAATCCAGTGGATAGTTTGAGAAATGAATGAATCATTTATTTGGTAGGAATGGTGCTATCCTACTATTTCTTGGTCGATAACCCGAACCTGTTTGGTAAATATCACGGGAAAGAGCCATTAAACGATTATGATGAATAAATTTCAACCACCACAATTTGCTGACCGCTTGTTGGAGTACTTCTGTGCTGCTCACCTGCTGGAAGAAGTACAGGGAGATTTGCATGAACTCTATGGCCAATGGGTAGAGCAGCATGGAGTGAAGAAGGCTAGGTGGCTTTATATCTGGCATACGCTGAAGTTTTTCCGGCCTTTTGTACTTAAAAGAAAAGAATTACATAACCCAACCCCTCAAACGATGATGTTGCATAATTATCTCAAAGTAAGTATCAGGAATGTTCTGAAATACAAGACTTTCTCCTTTATCAATGTATTCGGACTGGCTGTGGCCCTGTCTGTCTGTATGCTGATCATCCTGATGCTGGCCGACCAGAAAGGCTATGATCAGTTTCATGTAAAGAAAGACAGAATCTATCGTATTCTGGCTGAGCCCAAAGATGCCAAAGCCCCTTATGCCACGACACCCGTTCCTCTGGCGAACACATTAAAAAATGATTATCCCGCAATTGAAGCCAGCACGCATCTGATCCAGGGAGTAGGTGGTGAGGCTATCTACCAACAGCGTATGGCGGAAATGCGTGGCTTTTTTGCCGACACTTCCTTTTTTGATGTTTTCAGCTATCCCTTAGCAAAAGGGAATTCCCAGACAGCCCTTCAAGCTCCTAACACCATGGTGATCACCCAAGCGTTAGCTACCAGCCTTTTTCAGGAAGAAGATCCACTGGGTAAAACAGTAGAATGGATAGACCGGAGGTTACCGCTGTTAGGGGGCGGACCTGGCGATATCTCAGTGCCCTGGGGGCTGTATACGGTTACCGGCGTTATCGACAATAAAAATCACAAATCCCATTTGACATTTGATGTGCTGATTTCTTCTGCTTCATTACCCGTATTGTATGCTGAAGGGAAAATGACAGACCTTTCCAATGATTGGCCCAATCATTTTCAATGTTACACCTATGCACTGCTATACCCTGAAAGCAATATCCAGGATTTAACTGCTTCCCTCCATGATATCGCCCAACGCCAGTATGCTGGCTTAGAAGACCGGGAAGATTTTCAATTCTCAGCGCAACCCCTCATGGATATTACGCCAGGCCCCATTTTGGGTAATGCGCCCAATCATGGCCTGCCGCTTGTAGCATACTATGTGCTGGCAAGTCTGGCACTGATCATCATGCTATCCGCCTGCCTCAACTATACCAATTTATCCATCGCCCGGGCCCTTACCCGTGCCAAGGAAATTGGTGTCAGAAAAGTAACAGGAGCGCTAAGAAAAGACCTGGTGTATCAATTTCTGAGCGAATCTATGATGACGGCTTTGCTGGCTCTGGGCTTGGCTATCGTTTTGCTCTTTTTTCTGAAGAATGCTTTCATGGATCTTTGGATCAACCGGCACTTACGCTTCGAGCTGCAGGAAAACATGATTGTTTACAGTATTTTCGTAGGCTTTGCCCTCATCATTGGGTTGTTTGCCGGCTTTTACCCGGCCTTGTTTCTATCCAAGTACCGCCCGGTGAAAGTGCTCAAAAACATAGGGAATATACAACCTGGAAAGTTAGGGTTGCGGAGAGTGATCAGTACCTCACAGTTTATCATTTCCCTGTGCTTCATCGTCACTTCCTTGTTGATCTACCGGCAATTTAAACATTTCCTGGCCTTTGATTATGGATTCTCTACTGAGCATATCATCAACGTGCCTTTGCAGGGGAATGATTATCAGCTTGTAACCAACGAATTACAATCCGTAGCAGGCGTATCTACCGTTTCAGCCAGTGAATACATTCCGGCAACTGGCACCAACAATGGTACCTCTTTACGAAAAGCAGGCAGCGAGGAGGAATATACCTATTTCATATCATTGCCAGCCGACGAAAACTTTGTAGAAAACCTTGAGGTTGACATCGTAGCAGGCAAAGACCTGCCACCGGCCGGAACTGCTTCAGAACGCTTTATTGTAGTCAATGAGGCAGCTGTCAAAGCATTCGGTTATGCCTCTCCTGCTGAAATGGTAGGACTCGTCCTCGATTCCAAATGGGACAGCACCGATTTGGAGGTCATTGGCGTGGTAGAGGATTTTCGGATAGACCTACCCATGAACAGAGATGAGACGCGCCCGATGATGCTGCGAAACCAGCCGGACTTATTTCGCTATGTGAATATAAAAATTGCCTCAGGCGACCTGAGTGGTACGGTAGCCAGGTTGGCAGAAAAATGGAAAAACATTGATCCGGTGCACCCGTTTCAATATGAATTTTATGACCAGCAATTGGCAGCGACCCATCAGGGCATTCTGGATATAGTCACCATTATCAGCTTTATTGCCTTCCTGGCTATTACCATCGCCTGTTTAGGGTTGCTGGGTATGGCCATTTATACGACAGAAAGAAGAACCAAAGAAGTAGGCATACGAAAAGTATTGGGAGCCAAAACCTTTAGCATTGCCCTTTTGCTCTCCCAGTCATTTTTGAAGATGCTTCTCATTTCCATAGGCATTGCCGCCCCCTTGAGTTATTTTCTCAACAATTTTTGGTTGCAGTATCTGCCCAACAGGGTAGATTTCGGGATCGGGACCATTGTGGCAGGCACCCTTCTGTTACTGGTACTGGGAGGTATCACCATCGGATCACAAACGATCCGGGCAGCGCAGCGCAACCCGGTAGATTCGCTCCGTGATGAGTAGGCTTTTTCCTTTCCCTGCAAAATAGCAACCCCTGGCTGCAAATACTTTGGAGAATTGCAAATACTTCAGGATTTTCAGGGTGAAGAAAAGGAGCTACCCTCCTGATAATCATGACTACCACTTTTGACCACCATGCTTAAGAATTATCTGACCATTGCTTACCGGAACCTTCTCAGAAATAAGGTTTATTCTCTGATCAATATTTTGGGGCTGGCGCTGAGTATGTTTTGCGCTATGCTCATCATCCTTTGGATTCACGATGAACTGCGCTATGAAACCTTCTGGCCCAATTCAGCGCGAATCTATCGGCTGGTACAGGATCAGCAGTATGATGACGGGAGTATATTTAAGGTGGCAGCCAATCCCGGCATTTTGCCAGTGTATTTCAAAGACAACTATCCCGGCATTGCAGAATACACCCGTTTTCGCCCGCTACCGGATAAGGTATTAGTCCAACAGCATGACAAGCAATTTTATGAAGAGGTGACCTATGTGGATTCTACTTTTTTTAAAGTATTTCAGCTTCCCTTTCTGGCCGGAAATCCTGATAACGCTTTGTTTGATCCCAACGCTATGGTCATCACCGCCCGCATGGCTGAAAAGTACTTCGGTGCCGACTGGCAACAGGAAGGGGTACTGGGCAAATCGCTGACCCTGAATACTACTGAGCATTTTATGATCAGTGGTGTGGTAGAAAATTTACCCTCCAATACCCATTTCAAGTTTGATATACTGCTTCCTTTTCGTAAACTGTATCAATATGGTTGGTACCTGGATTGGGGTAACAATTATTTCTACGCTTATTTTTTACTGGAAAAAGACGCTGACCCGGCAGCACTGTCGGCACAATTTTCAGCATTTGGTAAAACCCGGGATGACCTCACCGATATTCTATACCTACAACCTCTTGAGAAGATACACCTGTACTCTGACTTTGATATAGACGTGTATGGAACTACCGAACTCCGTTATCCTTATGTGCGAATTTTCATAGTCGTCGCCCTAGCGATCATTCTGATTGCCTGTATCAACTACATGAACCTGTCGACGGCACAGTCTGAGAAAAGAGCCAGAGAAATCGGGCTGAGAAAAGCCATCGGATCACGCAGGTGGCAGATTATCATTCAGCTGCTGAGTGAATCGGTACTGATGACCCTATTAGCCTTACTCCTTGCCTGGACCGCTACGGTGCTGGTACTACCTCATTTTAATAATATGGTGGATAAGTCTATCACCTTTGGCATAGAGAGGCGAGCGGTCTGGATCGCTTTTCTGGCAGGAGCCCTTTTCATTGGCTTTTTGGCCGGAAGTTATCCTGCCTTCATTCTTTCTGGTTTTAAGCCTGTGCAGGTGCTCAAAGGGGGATTTAAAACCCAGGGTAGCAATACTACTTTCAGAAGAGTGCTGGTGGTCACGCAGTTTGCCATCACCGTAATACTGATTCTGGGGACTACGGTAGTATACAAGCAGTTTCAGTATTTTATGGAAAAAGATCTGGGCTATGACAAAGACTTGCTGGTATATATGCCTGTCCGGGGAGACATTATGAATCATTACAACAGCTTTAAGCATGAGCTGTTACAACAGCCCCTGATCAAAGGCGTTACTGTCTCCTCCGATATACCTACCTATACGGTGCACTCCTTTGGCGGATTCGACTGGGAGGGTAAAAAGGAAGAGGATGATATTTTACTGCATTCTTTCTCCGTAGGCTATGACTATATAGAAACATTGGGGTTAGAAATGCTGGAAGGCCGGAGCTTTTCCCCTGATTTCCCTGCCGATTCTACCAACTACATCTTGAACGAAGAAGCCCTGAGACTCACCGGCCTTACCAATCCTATCGGACAGCGGTTTAATATGTGGGACAATGAAGGAACCATTGTAGGCATTGTCAAAGATTTTAATTTTAAATCGTTGCATCAAAAGGTAGAACCGCTGGTATTGCGCATGAATCCCCCCTGGAACACTTACCTGATGGTGAGAATAGCACCAGGCAATACTTCTCAGGCGCTGGGACTGATCAAAAATGCATGGAAGCAATTCAACCCAGCCTATCCTTTTGCTTATCACTTCCTGGATGAGCAGTATGAAAACCTCTACCATTCTGAGAAAAGAATGGCAGCCATCTTTGATTATTTCACCTTCTTCACCCTGTTCATTGCCTGCCTGGGCCTGATTGGGCTGATCAACCACATGATTGAGAAGAGAAGAAAAGAAATCAGCATCCGCAAAGTAATGGGTGCTTCCATTGCCAGTATACTGGTCCTCTTATCCAAAGAATATGTACGGTTGATCTTGCTGGCTTTTGTCATCTCTATTCCTGTAGCCAACTACTTCATCACCGATTGGCTGGACAGCTTTGCCTATCGCATTGACATACAGTGGTGGATGTATGTGATACCAGGCGTGCTTGTCCTGACCATTGCCCTGCTCTCCGTGAGCGGGCAGACCGTCAGAGCGGCACAGCAGAATCCGGTGGATAGCCTGCGGTATGAGTAAGATATTAAACAGAAGCTGATAGTTTTTTTATTTATATTTGTATTCATTAAAAATGAGATATGGGTTATAAATACATTTATAATGAACAGGGGCAGAAAGAGGCTGTAATTGTACCTATTAGCGAGTGGGAAATCCTTCGTAAATCTGAGCATACAAAAGAAAAAAAGAAACCTAAGAAAACCCGTCTTGCTGATATGATAGGCACTGCTAAAGGTAGTTTTCATTCTGCTCAGGAAGTAGACGATCATCTCAATAAACTTCGGGATGAATGGGATTAGTACTGACAGCGATAAAAAAGGCCAAAGCTTCCCAGGTTTATTTTGATGCTAATATTTTTATTTATGCGCTTGAAGGAATAAGCCCATTCTCTGAAGAACTGAGAGATGTATTCAAAAGTGTGGATAATGGTCAATTGACCGCACTTACTTCTGAACTTAGTTTGGCAGAATGTATGGTGAAACCTTTCATGGAAAAGGATAGTGCGAAGCAGGCTACCTTTGAAAAAACCTTCACCACCTCTGATACTTTTGAGGTGATCCCTGTCAGCAGACCCATATTAAAAGAGGCAGCTTTGCTGAGAGCCACATATACAGCATTGCGATTGCCAGATGCTATTCACCTAGCGACAGCCCTTTTTCGCCAATGCACTATTTTTCTTACCAACGACAGCCGGATGAAGAGTACTCCTCAAATTCAACTTTTACTGCTTAAAGATTATATTCATCAATAGGCCGTAGCCAACTACTTCATCACCGACTGGCTTGAAAGTTTTGCTTACCGCATTGACATACAGTAGTAGATAGCCTGCGCTATAAGTAAAACTCACTTGTACGTTACTGAACAGGCCTTGTTCGCATCTGAACACTAAATATACAACTATCACGCTCTAAGCTGCTCATTAAGGTATTCTATTGCGTTGGCACTATCCTTGACCTTACGAAATCGTCATTTACGAAAGTAATCAGAGAAATCCGGACAAAACGATGATGGTCGGAGTGCTGCTACAACAATGAAAAGGGGTTGCCTGGATACTGACCTTTAAAAAATAAAAATTTCACATGAAAGGAACCTATATCGGTGAATTCCAGGAGCTGGTGATGCTCGCAGTAGGGGTGTTGTATGATGATGCCTATGGCGTAGCCATTCAGGAAGAGATCAAAAAACAAACCGGTAGAAAGGTCACCTTGAGTACCGTACATGCCGCCTTAAACAGGTTGGAAGACAAAGGATTCCTTACCTCCCGCTTAGGAGGAGCTACAGAAGAACGGGGCGGACGTCCCAAACGGCTATTTAGAATCACGGCTTACGGCCGACAGACCCTGGAAAAAAGCCGGTCGATGCGCAACCGTTTGTGGCAGCTGATTCCAAAAGTAGCCTGGGATCAAATGTAACGCTGTCCTATATGAAGAACAATGTAAAGCCACCCCGAAGGGCACAGCAGTTCCTCCGCTGGTTTTGTAAGCCTGAACTGCTACCAGAGATTGAAGGAGATTTGCAGGAGCTGTTTCACCAGTGGGTGGATAAAGACAACAGCTGGTATAGGCGCCTTACTTATTCATTTATTGACCTTAAGCCTTTACACCGCATTGGCTAACCCAGTGGACAGTTTAATGAATGAGTAGCAAAAACTGTTAACTTTATTGACTAAAAATTTTAGGCTTATGACCTTACTGCATTTAACTGATTTGTTGCGCCGCTATTTTAGCACCCAGCCTGTGCTTAAGGCCTATTTATTTGGCTCCTATGCCCGTGCGAGCCAACAGGAAGACAGTGACATTGACATACTGGTAGAGCTTGACCCGGATGTGCCTATCGGGATAGAATACGTACAAATGTATCTAGACTTGAAAGCACTGACAGGAAAAGAAATAGATTTAGTGACCAGCCAATCACTTTCCAAGTATGTAAAACCCCAGGTAGATCGGGAAAAGCAGTTGATTTATGAAAAATAAACCTAATGACCTAGCTCGGTTGCTACATATAGCAGATGCTATCTCAGAAGTAGAGGCTTACATAGAAGGTATGGACTTCGATGCCTTTGCACAAGATTCAAAAACCCGGTTCGCCTCTATCAAACAGTTGGAAATCATCGGAGAAGCCGCTAATCACCTGAGTGTAAAGTTGAAGGAAAAGCATTCCGAAGTACAATGGCAACCTATTATCGCCTTGAGACATGTGCTGGTACACGAATACTATGGCATTCAAAGTGATATTTTATGGAGAATCATCACAGTGCACTTGCCTGTATTTAAAAATGAGTTACTTACAATAATCAACGATAAACATTGATATGCCTACCCCACCCCGAAGGGCACAGCAGTTCCTCCGCTGGTTTTGTAAGCCTGAGCTGCTGCCGGAGATTGAAGGAGATTTGCAGGAGCTGTTTCACCAGTGGGTGCAGGCGCATGGCATCAGGAAGGCCCGATGGCTGTATGTCCTTAATGTGATCACTTTTCTCAAACCTTACTTTTTCAAAAGACAAAATATTCAGTATACATCCCTTAACTCCCAGGCTATGGTCAGCAATTATGTTAAAGTGAGCTACCGGAATCTGTTCCGTCACAAAGTATTTTCTTTCATCAATGTAGTGGGTCTGAGTATCGGGCTGGCCTGTTGTATGCTCATTGTGTTGTATACCAAAGACGAAGTGAGTTTTGACCGCTTCCATGAAAAGAAGGAGCAGATTTTCCGGGTGACAGCCACCATGAGCAGCGAAAACGGCACCAACAGGATAGGAAGTACCAATGTAGTAGTAGGTCCCTCCTTTGCTGAGGAAATTCCTGAAGTAGCCACCTATGTGCGTATGGAAACTACGCCTTACATTCTACGCCACGGAACGGACACCTTCAATGAGGATGTTCTGTCTGTTGATCATGACTTTTTCTCTGTATTTTCTTTTCCGCTGATCGCCGGAGATCCCACTCAGGTATTATCCAATCTGAATGACATGGTTTTGACAGAAGAGAGTGCTGAGAAATACTTCGGTACGACAGATGTAGTGGGGAAAACATTGGAATTACAGTTTAATGATCAATTTGAGACTTTCGTGATCACCGGAGTAGCCAAAAATCCACCGCAAAACTCTTCCATTCAGTTCAAAATAATTATTCCTTTTCTATTTGCCCGACAACAATATTTAGATACTTCCTGGATAGGATTTTATGTCCATACCTATGTAATGCTCCATCCGGATGCCGACTACAAAGCAGTGGAGCCTAAACTCGATCAGGTTTTCCTCAGCAAAGCCGAAGAAGAGCTGAAATCCATGAAAGAAAAATTTGATTTCAAAGAAAAAGTCCATTTCGGTTTACAACCCTTCCAGCAGATCCACCTTGACACTGAATTTGGAGATTTCAGAAATGGATTAACCTACGGAAGTAATCCCATTTATTCCTATATTCTTTCAGGCATCGCCTTATTCATACTGGTCATTGCCTGTATTAATTTCATTAACCTGACCATTGCCCATTCGCTGAGAAGAGGCAAAGAAATTGGTATCCGGAAAGTTATTGGCGGTCAGCGCAAACAACTCATCGCCCAGTTTTTAGGAGAGTCCATGGTGCTTAGCTTTTTAGCTTTTGTAGCAGCCATTTTGATCGTGCAGCTGGTGTTACCTTATTTTAACGAACTGGCCAACAAACGTCTGAGTTTTTCCTATTTACTGGATGCTAAATTGATGGCAGGATATCTGGCATTGTTCCTGATTACCGGATTCACCGCAGGCTTTTATCCGGCCCTGGTGCTATCCGGATTTGATCCTGTCAGAACCTTATACAATCGTCATCAAATGGCCGGAAAAAATTATTTAGCCAAAGGATTAGTTGTGTTTCAGTTTGCGCTGGCCACCTTTCTGATCATCGGAACTGTCGGAATTTATGCTCAATTTACTCTTTTAACCCAGGCAGATCTGGGATACAGTGATGAGAACCTGGCAGTTGTGCATCTGGGCAGAGGCAGGCATGATACTGAAATTGAGGCGCTAAAAAATGAACTGGCTAATAAGCCTTCCATTGAAATGGCTGCTACCAAAGATTTTGGACAGAATTATACAATAGCTAAAGTCAATAACAAGGAAAAAGAATTAGGTTTTGCCATCAGCTGGATCGATGAGAACTTTCTGCCTGCCCTACAGATCCCCATTGTGCAAGGCCGCAATTTTTCTCAGGATTTTCCTTCCGATGCTACACAATCTGTGATCATCAATGAAACCTTTGCCCGGGAAGCGGGTTGGGGACCTTCATCCGGCAAAGAAGCTGTTGGTCAGGTGATCGATTTTTTCGATCAACAGCTTACCGTTGTGGGAGTCGTCAAAGACTATCATTTTACTTCTTTGAAAGAAAAAATCGGCCCGCTGCTTTTCAAAAAAGGTACTGGCGATCTGTGGGTCAAAATAAAACCTGACCAGCTTCCTCAGGCAATGGCAGCCATTCAAAAAGCCTATGAGCAGGTCATTCCTTTTCGCCCGTTCGCCTATGATTTTATGGATACCATCAACGAAAGAAATTATGAAGCTGAGGCCAAATGGAAGCAGATGATCACCATTGGAGCTATATTGTCTGTTTTCATTTCCTGCATGGGCTTGTTTGGGTTAGCGATGCTCTCCATTCAGCGTCGTACCAAAGAAATTGGTATCCGGAAAGTATTGGGTGCCGCAGTATCCGACATTGTTTTCCTCCTTTCCAACGATTTTCTAAAACTGGTAGCACTGTCGCTTTTGGTGGCCATACCGTTAGGCTATTTTGCCATCAACCGCTGGCTGGAAAACTTTGCTTATCGAATAGAACTAGCTTGGTGGATTTTTACTTTGGCTGGCACAATAGCGGTATTGATGGCCTTCATCACTGTGAGTTTTCAATCTGTGAAAGCAGCTGTGGCGAACCCTGTGGATTCTCTGAGAAATGAATAACAAGGAGGATCAGCCATAGTGCATCCTCCCCTATTCCACAAATTCAGAAAAATATTAATATCTTTTGCTATCACTCAAACTACCTGAATCTTTTATTTAAATATGTTGCAGAACTACTTTAAAATTGCCTTCCGGAATGCACGCAAGCACTGGTTCTTTGCGTCTGTCAATGTCCTGGGGCTGACCATCGGGATGGCCTGCTGTTTCCTGATCGTCTTATATGTGTGGTATGAATCCTCCTACGACCGGTTTCATGCACATAAAGATCGTTTGTATCAGGTAGCCTATCATATACAGCTGGCCCAGGAGCTTGAGATTGCCCGCATCCCCCCTCCGATCGGACCACTGCTCACCGACTATTTTCCTGAAATAGAAGCAGCCGCCCGACTCTATCCCAGAAATGTGAGTGTCAGTATACCGGAAAGTCAGGTGCAGCTCGAGATGGAAGATATCTATTTTGCCGACTCCACGGTTACCCGGGTCTTTCACTTTGATTTTATTCAGGGGCAGGCCAAGGAGGCCCTGCAACAACCTTTTTCCGTCGTCTTAACCCGGGAAACAGCAGAGACACTGTTTGGCACTGTGGATGTGGTAGGCAGAAGACTACGCCTGGCCGACAGAGACGAATTCACAGTTACCGGCGTGATAGAAAACTGGCCCGAACAATCGCACCTGACTTTCAGGATGCTGGTCCCCTTTGATAATATGTTCGACCTGGAACCTGCCGACATGCGGGCGGGTATCCGGGAGAATCTGACCCACAATTGGATAGCCTCCCATTCGTATACCTATGTACTGTTGAAAGAACAACAAATAGCTTCCAGCGTCAATGCTAAGTTTCCTGCCTTCTTACAGCAATATGGGAATGAGCAGTTCCGGGAGAAACAAAGCTATAATTTGTTTCCTGTCCGGGATATACACCTCTACAGTACCGCACAGGGGCAACCCCGGCCAACGGCCAACCTAGATTACCTGTATCTGTTCATCGGTATAGGAATCGTTACCCTGCTGATCGCCTGCGTCAATTTTATCAACTTATCCACCGTAAGTTCTATAGAACGGGCCAAAGAGGTGGGTGTACGTAAATTGCTGGGAGCCCGGCAAAGATACCTGGTCGGCCAGTTTCTGGGGGAATCACTGTGTTATAGCTTTGTAGCCTTTCTGCTATCTCTGGTACTGGTCATGGAGTTTCTACCCTTACTGAATACGCTGCTGGGTCTACAACTGGCATTTGAACCTCTCACCTATGTAGGGATCACAGGGCTGTTTTTGTGTCTTTTCGTGCTGGCCGGTTTATTGGCAGGTAGCTATCCGGCCTGGATTGTGAGCCGTTTTCAGGCTGTCACTGTGCTGAAAGCCAGCAAAGGGAATACGCAAAAAGCGGGAGGATTATGGCTGCGGAAGGTTTTGATCACTCTACAGTTTTTGGCCGCCATTGTCTTTATTGGAGGCGCTATTATCGTTTTTCAGCAGCTCGACTTTTTGCGCAACCGTCCTCTGGGCTTCCATAAAGAGCTGGTGTTGAGCATTCCCCTGAACAGTGTCAATATGAATGCCGTGTTCAGAGGGGACGATCCTCAGATGAGGCAGCGCATGAACGCTCTGGATGAAACTTTGATGCAGCACACACACATTAAGGCAGTCACCCAATGTTACGAGTTGCCCGGATTAGGAGCTGTACGGCGAAAAGTATGGACCGACCAGATCAGTCCGGATGAGAACCTGTTTGTAGATATCCTGGCCGTAGACTATGACTATGCAGAAACATTCGGACTGGAATTTGTCGCCGGAAGGGATTTCGATCTGTCTTATGGCACCGATCATCAGGAAGGATTTATGATCAATGAACAGGCCGTTAAAACATTAGGCTGGCAAAGCCCGGAAGCAGCCTTAGGCCAACGACTCACGCTGGAAGGCAAAGAAGGAAAAATAGTAGGCGTCGTCAAGGACTACAATTTTCAGAGTCTGCGGGAAGCCATCGAGCCATTAATATTGGAAGTGAGACCCGGTGCTTTTTCCTATTATGCGATCCGCATCAGTAACAGCAATATTCCCGCTACGATTGCTTTTATCGAAGAACAATGGAAAGACTTTTTTCCTGAAAAAGTCTTTGAATATACCTTTCTGGAAGATTCTCTGAATGATTTGTACCAGGGAGAAGCCCGCTTGTCAGGGGTGGTGTCTTATTTTGCCTTTGCGGCTATCTTCATTTCCTGTTTTGGTCTGCTGGGCATTACGGCCCTTTCTACCCAGCAACGTTTCAGAGAAATTGGCATTCGCAAGGTACTGGGAGCCTCCATCAGGCAAATATTACAACTGCTCTCCTGGGATTTTGTAAAGTTGATAGGGATTGCCCTGGTGGTGGCAATACCTCTTACCTGGTATGGCGCCAGCCAGTGGCTGTCTGACTTTGAGTTTCGCATCGACTTTCCCTGGTGGGCTTTTGTGAGCGCTGGTGTTGGGGTGGGCCTATTGGCCTTGATCACTATCTGCGGACAAGCCCTGAAGGCCGCGCTGGTGAATCCGGTGGATACTTTGTATGATGAATAAATAAAACGAAAAGTTCTCTTTTACTTCCAAGCTTGCACTGTTTCAGACTATTTGTTGCACTTTTCGTTTTATTACAAGAGCGATATGCGTATTTTTTGTCAGAAAAAATTGAGATGAGCCATGTTAGACAAGATCATTCTTAGAGGAAAAGAAGTACAAATGACCGATGATGAGTTCTTTGCCTTTTGCCAGGCCAATGCTGACCTGAATATCGAAAGGAATGCACAACGAGAAATTATCATTATGTCACCTACAGGTTCAAAAACAGGGTCTATTAATTTGAAAATAGCCTATCAGCTCGAGGCTTGGAATGAAAAAGAGGGAGCAGGCATCGTGTTTGATTCCTCTACCGGGTTTACCCTACCCGATCAATCCATAAGGTCTCCGGATGCTTCCTGGCTGTCGATGGAAAAGTGGAAACAACTGACTCCCGACCAACAGGAAAAGTTCGCACCGGTTTGCCCTGAGTTTGTAGTAGAACTGAAGTCTAAAAATGACCGGTTAGACGATCTGCAAGCTAAAATGGAAAGCTGGCTGCAAAATGGAGCGCAACTAGGCTGGTTGATCGTTCCTGAGGAGGAAAAGGTGTATATCTATGAGGCTGGCCAGGAAGTTCGGCAGCATCAGGGTTTCCAACATCAACTGGCGGCGGATCCAGTCCTGCCTGGTTTCAGGCTCAATTTGTCGAAGCTGATGGTATAAATAAGGATGCTGCCTCACTGATCATTCCAACATCATTCCCCTGTCTGTTTACCTTTCTCCTTACTTTTTTACGCAAATCCAATAGCGCCCTTTCACTGACCATACTTTATAAAAGCATTAAATTATCGTATCGTGAAATTAACCTGCTTTTAGCGGAACTCTATGCCTGTCATGGCCGTTTACCTCTGCTATGGCCTAATATTATTCTGTACCAAACCGAATGAAGAAAAGGCTATAACCATTTGCGCTATTTTTCATGCATAGGTTATGACACGAAAACAATACTTTGTGATTGTCTTGGTTTTAGGGGCTCTTTGTACCATCAGCCCTTTTTCTATTGACATGTACCTACCTGGCTTTCCCGCTATTGCGCAGGATTTAGGGACTACCATCGACCAAATTCAGCTTTCTCTGACCAGCTATCTGATCGGTATTGCGGTGGGTCAGTTGCTGTATGGTCCTTTGTTAGATCGGTTTGGCAGAAAGATACCGCTTTACGCAGGCTTGGTGGTATATCTTCTGGCTTCCTTAGGCTGTGCCTTGACAAATTCGGTGGATGGTCTGATTATGATGCGGTTCATACAAGCCATAGGAGGGTGTGCCGGTATGGTAGCCGCGCAAGCCTTGGTAAGGGATCTTTTTCCACTTAACAAAACGGCACAGGCTTTTTCGCTCCTCACCCTGGTCATCGCTGTTTCTCCGATGATAGCACCTACCCTGGGTGGTTATATGATTGCAGCCTTCGGCTGGCATTCCGTTTTTATCCTGCTGGCAGTGATCACAGCGCTGATCATGGTGGGTGTCTATTTCACCTTACCCCAGGGTCAGCTGGCAGATACCTCTTTGTCATTAAAACCCAGGTCGGTGATCCATAATTATTTGCAGGTGCTCAAGCAACCGCAGTTTTTGCTTTTTACTCTGGCCGGCGGGATCGCCACAGCGGCTCCTTTTGCCTACATTGCGGGGTCTTCCGATGTATTCATCAACCTCTACCAGGTGAGTGAAAAGGAGTATGGATGGATCTTCGCGCTACTGGCATTTGCCATGATAGGAACGACACAGCTCAATCATATTTTGTTGAATAAATTCAGCAGCGCACAGCTTATTCGTTTTACCTTATATTATCAGACAGCCCTGGGGGTACTGTTGGTCATAGGAAGCTGGTATGGCTGGTATGGAAAATACAGCCTGATCGCCATGCTGTTCCTGTTCTTGACCGGACAAGGGATCACCAACCCCAATGCATCGGCCCTTTCGCTGGCACCTTTTACCAGACATGCCGGTAGTGCTTCAGCTTTATTGGGCTGTTTCCGGATGGCGATGGGGGGGCTGGCTTCTGCTGTTGTCAGTGTTTTACACAATAATACTACCCTGCCAATGGTGAGTGTCATGGCATTGTGTGCCTGGATAGGTTTGGGTATTTTTCTGATAGGTCATAGCCCGGTTCTTCAAAAATTCAGGCAAAGGGCTTCGGAAAAAGAAGCTTCTGTGTTGTCCTGATGCTTTCAGAAGAATCTGGCGAACCGATCAGACAAACCATTGTTGTTATTCTGTTACGGCAGGAGGCAAGACCATTCGTCCGATTTCTAAGCGGCGCTCTTCCACACGGTCATACTGCGCCTGCGCACGACTGGTGAGTTGCTCATAATCCGGCCCCTGTACCCGTGCATCCATCGGGGCAATCTCGGCCAGCATCCGCCAGAGTGCCCGCTTGCCCGTAATACCCAGCGACAGGAATTCTAATGCTTCAAAAGTGCCAAAATCGCTGCCCACTCGACGTTTAAATTTAAAACGGCTCATTTTCTCTCCCAGCCAGCCTGTAGCCTCTTTCAGCGGGCTGGGCTCTTCTCCCAACCGTTTTACTAACTGCTTCAAGACCGTCCGGTCCTCCTGTATTTCGGCGAGCAGTTCGGTCACAAACTGGCCCGTAGGTTCGTTGGCATACTGGTCTTGCAGAGCTTCTAACAACTCAACTGCAACTTTTGATCCTGCCAGATGGTCCTGTAAATAAGTAGCTAATGTATCGTCCATAGTTGTTTCGGGCTGCGCTGATGATCTTTATGGCCTACTGAACCACCATAAAAAAATTCAGCAGTGAACATGCTCTATAACTATGGTTCCCTATGCAATTGTTTTAAAAATTTACATGATTCTGTTCAGGGATGACCCGATAGAATATCCTTTCCTTCCAGCATATGGCTGATATTCATCAGTGCTCTTCCATTGTGATAAGCACTCTTCCAGATATGCCCTTTCATGGCTTTTTTCGCTTCCGGATCTGTATCGATCCCATTGGGATACCATCCACCATGTTCCTGATCAATAATATATTGTTTGGTGTAATTCCATAGCTTCAGGAATTCCTGCTGGTATTGTGACTGCTTCGGATAAAGCCTGGAAAATAAAAGCAAAGCATTCAACCCTTCAGACTGCGACCACCAGTTTTTATGCTTATCGGTGATGGTAATATCTTTTTTCCCTTTATAATAATACCCGCCATCATAGATCCCGCTTCGCTCCGGGTCAAATCCGTTGGCGATGGTATGATCCACCATCATTTTCGCCTTTTTCATGGTTTGATCCCACTCAAATTTTCCCAAGGCTTCAGAAGCCTCCAGCATCAGGAAAGCCGTTTCAATATCATGACCGAAAGAAACATAGTCTATATGATCATGCGCCTGACGAACCGCTTCCGCAGAATCCCGGAGAGACACAGGCTGCCAGTCACGGTAGGAATACAATTGCAGATAGCCGGGTTCGGTCGCTATTTTATCCCGTATGATCTGGAGCAGTTCCTGTAATCGTTTTTCCAACAGGGAATCGGGCCATACACGGTACAATTCCGTAAAAGCTTCCAGCAAATGGATGCTGGTATTTTGTTCTTTATACAGGAGCTGAATATTTTGAAAAATATCCTGATCAGCGTCGTCCAGAATGACCTGTCCTTCCCGGGTCAGGGAAGAAAAGTACCCGCCATACAAGGCATCGTGGGCGTGGCGATCTAACCATAAAAAAGCTTCTTTGGCCAGATCCAGGGCTTTTTCATCCTGCGATAAGGCATAATAAGCCGCTAAAGCATAAATGCCAAACGCATTCCCATACACTCTTTTATACCGATCATAGCCCTGACCTGTTAAAGGCTCGCCCTGACGGTTCACCAGATTGAAAAAACCGCCATAGGCATGATCCCACATCTTTTCTTGTAAGAACTGAAATCCATGGGCCGCTGCTTGCCGGTACATGGTATCTTCCGGAAAGAAGGCTGCGGCTTTGGCAGTCGTCCAGACATGCCGAGCCTGGGTTACGATCATTTTGTTTTGGTTCTCTGCCTGTGACCAGTCGTATTGAAAGCTGCTAAGAAACCCTCCCTGTTCCCGGTCAATGGCTCTGGGGTACCAACAATGAAGCAGTTGGGTGGTTAAAGCCTTGCTTACCTCTTCTTTGAGGGACTGCGTGGGAAAAGACCGGCTGTTTTGCTGCGCCTCTGCCGGAGGGCCAAGGATAACAACCGCTATGATGACACAACAGAAGAGAAAATTAGGTATGCGCTTTATCATGTTCCATTTTGGTTTTCTCTTTTTCTTTGTCCCGGCTCTGTTTGTCATCCGGTAGGGCTTTGCCCCGCCAGTAGGAAGCCAATACTGAACCGGTAATATTCATGACAGGACCAAAGATGGCCGGGGCTAAACCTACGGTCGCCACTTTTCCCATTTCGTTAGCCAACGTGGAGGCTAGCCCACCGTTCTGCATGCCTACCTCTAAGGCTACCGTACGGCAATCTCTTTCAGGCATCCTGAACAGGCGTGCGCCCCAGTATCCCAGAAAATACCCGGAAACGTTGTGAAAAATACCTGCTAAAATCAGTACGGCACCAACATTCAACAGCTGATCCCGACCGGCTGCGGTAATGATCGTAATAATATAGGCAATACCAAACATAGACACAATGGGCATGGCATTGTCCAGCCATTTGAATTTGCCATGGGCAAAGTAATTAAACAGCAAGCCAGCTACGACAGGAATCACGACAATCTGTATCATACTCCACATCATGCCCAGCACATCTACTTCTACAAACTCTCCGCCTAACCATCCCATCATGAAAGGCGTTACGAATGGAGCTAACAGGGTAGCAAAAGCAGTCAGGGTTACGGAAAGAGCCAGATTGGCTTTGGCCAGATAAGACATCACATTTGAAGCCAGTCCGCTGGGTGCTGAGCCAATGAGAATAATGCCCGCGGCAATTTCCGGATCTACCCCCAGGAGATTGGCAATACCATATCCTACAAAAGGCATAATGGTAAACTGACACAAAGTACCGATCAAAACCCCTTTGGGCATTTTGACAACCCCGGCAAAATCCTTCAGGCTCATGGCTGTTCCCATACCAAACATAATGATCTGTAAGAGGGGTACAAAAAGGTTTTTCAGATCATAGCCATTGACCTCCTGAAAATAGGAAGGATAAAACATGGCGACAGTGACAGAAGCAAAAATGATCACTGTAAAAGAAAACCCTTTGAGATGTTCATATCCTCTGAAGCCTATGGCCAGAAACAGAAAAAAACCTGTCAGCCATAGCCCTGAATTTTCGCCATTTCCGGTAATCAATAGAATAAGCGCTACCAAGGCACAGACAGCAGCCAGGCCCAGCATGGCTTGGTACAATTTTTTATTCTTCATACGCAAAACATTCTCTCTGTGAAATATTTAGTTAAACAAAAAAACTGCTCATGCGGCAAAGCACCAGCAGTTTTTACAATCATTTTAGGTACTATCGCCTTTTCGTATCAAAGTAAAGGCAGGCTTGTATGGTTTACTAACCATTAGCTCCATTGCCTGTCTGCCGAGCGATCCGTATTCCACTCCTCAGTAGGAGCAAAATACTTTGTGCCTTCTACCAAATGTTCTTTGATCACTTCCTCATTAAGGTCTATGCCTAAACCCGGCTTGTCCGGAACGATGGCAAAACCATCTTTGACCAGCGGCTGATCTTTAGTGACCAGGTCTTCCCACCAGGGAATATCTACGGAATGATGCTCCAGGGCAATAAAGTTTTGCGTAGCAGCGGCACAATGCACATTGGCCATGAACGATACAGGGGTACCGGCAAAATGCATCATCATCGGAATGCCATGTTCTTCCGCATAATCACCTATCTTCTTGGTTTCTAGAATACCACCAGACGAAGCCAGATCCGGATGGATCATATCGATGGCACGGGCATCAATCAGCTTGATAAATTCTTCTTTCAGATAAATATCTTCTCCGGTGAGTGTAGGTGTGTTAATGGAATTGGTAATTTCCTTCCACTTTTCAGTATACTGCCACGGTACCAAATCCTCCAGATAAGCCAGACGATAGGGTTCCAGCGCATTCCCTAAACGAATACATTCGTTGGTGTCAAAATGCCCAAAATGGTCGGCAGCCAAGGGCACCTCATAGCCCACAATATCTCTTACCTGTTTGACGTAGTCCACCATCTTCTCTAATCCTTCATCTGTGATTTGTATGGCGGTGAAAGGATGGGCGGTCGTGGCATAGCTTCCATATTCTGCGCCCCACTGCCGGCCGATGTCATACATATTTTTGTTGATGACCACATTTTTTTCATCTTTCAACATCTGGATACCGAAGTCCATCTTTAAGAAAGTGAATCCCTGGTCTACTCTTTCTTTCATCCGCCGGGCATACTCGGCAGGGTCGTCAGAACCCGCGGTATCGCAATACAGCCGCACGGTATCCCGGAATTTGCCACCTACCAACTGATAGGCCGGGACATTATAGGCTTTACCCGTCAGGTCCCACAAGGCCATTTCTACGCCACAAACACCGCCAGCCTGCCGGGAATGGCCTCCAAACTGCTTGATTTTTTTAAAGATACGGTCCACATTGCAGGGGTTTTCTCCTAACAGCCGGCTCTTCAGCATAAGGGCATATTTAGGGCTGGCACCGTCTCTGACTTCCCCCAGACCATAGATTCCCTGGTTCGTATCAATACGTATGATAGGGCAACGCATGGGAGCACCCGTCACCTCAGCAATGCGTAAGTCGGTAATCTTCAGATCAGAAGGAGCCGAATATTTGTTTACCTTCTGTGTGCTATATTCTAAGGTTTCCTCGATAGGGCTGTGCATGAAGCTTCCCAAAGCCAAACCACCCAAACTGGCTTTCTGTAAAAATTCGCGGCGGTTGTTAGACTTGGTTTGTTGGGTACCAGGTACTTTTAGCAGGTTTTGTAGATACTTATTCATTGTCATATTATTTATTATCTTAAGGTATTAACTCCATAATCTATCATTGGCACGGATTTCATTCCATTCTGGAGTAGGTGCAAATAGTTTTTCTCCTTTGATCAGGAATTCTTTCACCACCTCTTCGTTTAACTCCACACCAATGCCTGGTTTTTCGGGCACTTTAACATAGCCATTTTGTACAATCGGCTTCTCGATGCCTGTGACCAGATCTTCCCATTTAGGTTTGTCAACCGCATGGTGTTCCAGCCATTTAAAATTTTCTGTGGCAGCAGCACTGTGTACGCATCCCAGGAATGAAACAGGACCAGCTGCATGGTGATGCATGAACCCTATGCCATGCAAGGAAGCATAATCTCCTATTCTTTTGGTTTCAAGGATACCGCCAGCCGTGTTGGGGTCCGGGTGTACAATGTCGACGGCCCGTTTGTCGATCAACTCTTTGAAACCACCTTCCAAGGTATAAATATCTTCTCCGGTTTGGGTAGGCGTGGTGGAAGAATCGGTAATCTCACGCCACTGGTCTATATAATGCCAGGGAATAATATCTTCAATGTAGGCCAGGTTGTAAGGCTCAGCGGCACGGGCTATTTTGATAGCTTCATTCACACTAAAATGGCCCCAGTGGTCAGTACCCATCGGAATTTCATAGCCAATCTGAGAACGCATCACATCCAGAAATTCCATAAGCTTGTCGATCCCCTTGTCCGTTATCTGCACGTTGGTAAAGGGGTGTTGCGTCATGTTATACTTTGTGTACTCATATTGATAGGGATTCAAATCACCTTCAGGAGCATTGATGAGGGCACCGGGAATGTCTTTGATCAGGTTGATACCGATATCCATTTTTAAAGCAGTATAACCCATATCTACTCTTTCCTGCATCCGTTTGGCATATTCGGTAGGATCGGGTGAAGTCGTAGTATCGCAATAGACCCGGACTCTATCACGATATTTTCCACCCAGCAGCTGATAAACAGGCACATTATACGCTTTACCGGCCAGGTCCCACAAGGCCATTTCCACCCCGGAGACGCCACCGCCCTGACGGCCGTGGTGACCAAACTGTCTGATTTTTTTAAACAGGCGCTCCACATTGCAGGGGTTTTCTCCTAACAGCCGGCTTTTCAGAAATAGGGCGTATTCCTTGGCAGCGCCATCTCTCACATCACCATGCCCCACAATACCCTGATTGGTATAGATGCGAACGATCGGTGTACGAAATACCACCTCGCTGATTTCCGCGATGCGCATATCTGTAATTTTCAGATCGGTAGGTGCAGAAAACCTGTTAACTTTTTGGGTGGTGTACTCTAAAGTCTCTTCAATAGGACTATTAATGAATGCTCCCAAGGACAAGCCACCCAGGCTGGCCTTTTGTAAGAAGGATCTTCTATCATTGACTTTAGCCTCAGTACCTGAGGATTTTTGAGGTAGTTTGAATAAGTCTTTGAGGTTCTTGTTCATCAGACATTTATTTAGGTTGTGAAAACATGATTAGCTCCAGATACGATCCCAGGATCGGAGTTCATCCCACTCTGGAGTAGGCGCGAAATATTTCTCTCCTTTGGCCAGATGTTCTTTGACCGCCTCCTCATTCAACTCTATCCCTATACCTGGTTTTTCAGGCACTTTGACATACCCATCTTTGACAAAAGGTTTCTCTATGCCAGTGATGAGGTCTTCCCACCATTCATTGTCTACAGAGTGGTGTTCCAGGGCAATAAAGTTTTGCGTGGCGGCAATAGCGTGTACGGTACCTAAAAAGGAGATAGGAGAAGCCGCGTGGTGGACAGCCATAGCGATGCCATACTCTTCTGCGAAGTCACCGATTTTTTTAGTTTCCAGCAAACCGCCGGCGCTGCCCGGATCAGGATGAACTATATCTACGGCCCGGTTTTCTATCAGCGCCTTAAAATTGTCTTTGAGGTAAATATCTTCACCGGTCATGGTAGGGGTATCCAGCCGGTCAGAAATAGTTTTCCAGTTTTCATGGTACTGCCAGGGGATCATATCTTCCAGCCAGCACAGGTTGTAGGTTTCCAGGGCTTCTCCCAGGCGAATCATGCTGTTGAGCCCCATATGGCCGAAGTGATCAATCCCCAAAGGAATATCGTATCCTATATGTTCTCTGGTTTTGGCGACATACTCAGCCAGCAATTCTATGCCTTTGTCGGTAATCTGAACCCGGGTGAAGGGATGCATCGTTTGAGCATAACTGGTAACCTCACGATCGGTCCAGCCTCGCATTTCTCCCCAGGGTGCTGTATTGGTTAAAGTACCCGGTATATCTTTGATCAGGCCTATACCTACATCCATTTTCAGGATGGTAAAACCCTTGTCCACCCTCCCCTTCATGCGCTGGGCAAACTGGTCAGGATCCTTCACGGTGGGTGTATCTACATAAATCCGTACCTGATCCCTGTATTTTCCGCCCATCATCTGGTAGACCGGCACGCCATGGGCTTTGCCCGCCAGATCCCACAAGGCCATTTCTACCCCGGAGACGCCACCTCCTTGCCGACCGTGCCCGCCGAACTGCTTTACTTTCTTGAAAAGCATCTCCACGTTACAGGGATTCTCTCCTAACAAACGGCTTTTCAGAAACAAGGCGTAGCGCTTGTCGGCACCATCACGGACATCGCCTAATCCGTAGATACCCTGATTGGTATCAATACGAAGCAGAGGAACATTGCCTACCTGGGCAATGCGCATATCGGTGATCTTCAGATCGGTGGGTGCCGAATAACGATTTACCCGCTGGGTTGTAAACGCCAAGGTTTCCTCCACAGAGCTGTTCATAAAGGCCCCCAGGGATAACCCGCCGAGGGTAGCCTTTTGCATAAAGTCTCTCCGGGAATTTTTAGCGGTATGGTCTGTAGTATTTTTCGTTGGATGAGGAGCCGGTTGTTGTAATAGCTTTTTTATTCTTTCTTTCATGGTTAGGAAGTAACATTTGAGATTACCAGGTTCTATCTTTCAGAAATGCGTCCAGTTCCTGACGCGACATAGGGAGTTTGTCCGGATTATTATCCAGCCAGCTCATAAAAGCCTGCTTGATTTCATCGGTCCATCGGGTATCTATCTGGCCTGGGGTAAATTTACCCTCTCTCAACATCTGATGACCAAACTGATCCCGTAAAGCGATAAATTCTGAGTTAATCAGCACTTCCTCTGCCAGATGAGCAGGAATGAAGACGACACCTTCCCTCTTGGCCAGTACCACATCGCCCGGCAATACGGTGGCTCTGCCAATCCGGATCGGCGTATTCAGGCCTGTCAGCATCATGTTCATGATATAAGAAGGATCCCATCCTCTGACAAAGGCATTAAACCCTTCTATTCTTTGCAATCCTTCCAAATCCCGCAGAGAGCCGTCGAAGATGACCCCATTGCCGGATTTAGCATAGATAGAGTTTCCCAGATTATCGCCAATCAAGGTGCCATCCACCACTTTACCATACCCATCGGCCACATAAACATCGCCCTGTTGCAGTTGATCAATCGGCCAGGAGTTCATGCCGCCAATACGGCCTTCCTGTTTGCCGGATTCTTTCAGCACATCTTCAATGTCGGGGCGGGAAGGCATATACTGTGCGGTCAGGGCTCTGCCCACAATGGGCTGGTCATCATGAATCATCTGCCAGTTACCTTCGAACTGACTTTGATAGCCTTTATTACGTAGTACTCCCCAAGCTTCTTCAATAGAAATATTTTTGATTCTTTTTAAGAGTTCTTCCGGAACCTTCGGCCGACCATCAGGATACCGTTCTCCTTTCCACTGAGCGGTAAGCCCCATCATTTGCTCTTTGGTCAGGGCGACCGACTGGGCCTGTAGTTGAGACTGGAAGAATAATACGAGAGATACAAGGATAATAATGTGTTTCATAGGATAGGTTATCGTTTACTAAATCGTTTAAACACTATTGTAATGAACTTGAATGTTAAGAAATCATTTTCTCTTTCCAAAGATATTATTTTGTTTAGGCAAAGAAAGGGACGTCTTTATCCGCATATTTGCGCATACCTTCTTCGTTAATTTCTACTCCAATCCCCGGTTTATCCGATAAAGGAATAAAACCATCCACGACCATTTCACCATCATAACTCACAATTTCCTTAAACATAGGGTTCTTGTGAAAGTAGATTTGCCATTCCAAAATCAGGAAGTTTGGCACGGAGGCACAGACATGAGAGGCAGCCATTGCGCCCAGATAGGAAGCCACCATATGCGGGGCAAAAGGCACATAATACAGATTAGACAAGTTGGCAATTCGCTGCCCTTCTCCCAGGCCCCCTGCTTTCTGCAAATCCGGCATAATAATATCTACAGCGCCTATTTCCAGCAATGGCCTAAATCCATGTGCCAGATAAACATTCTCTCCTGCGCAGATAGGCGTGCTGGTAGAATCGGCAATACGCTTGTAGGCCTCTACATTTTCAGCGGGCACAGGCTCTTCCAGCCACATCAGTTTGAGCGGCTCCATCATCTTGGCCACTTGCTCACCAGTGGGCAGGTCATAGCGGCCATGCATATCCACACAAATATCTATATTGGGGCCCACTGCCTCACGCGCAGCCGCAATCTGGTCATACATTCTTGTCAGTTCACCCGGGCTGGCTGTCCAGTTATACTTATCATATTTGTTTGGGTCATTACTTTGGTCAAGGTCAAATTTCACAGCGGTGAAACCCATATCTACGGCCTCTGAAGCACTTTCTGCAAACTGCTCCGGTGTAGGCAACTGATGCTGATACAGGGCCGTATCCATGTAGACCCTGATGCTATCTCTGAACTTCCCGCCCAGCAACTGATAGACCGGCACGCCCAGGGCTTTACCCGCCAGATCCCATAAAGCTGTTTCCACCGCTGTCAGTACGGCGACAAACATACCTGACTGCGCCCCTTCGAAAAAACCGGATCTACGGATGTCTTCGAATAAGCGATGCACATTCAATGGGCTTTTCCCTTTGATACGTTCCCCAAACATTTTTACAAGGTAGTAGGTACCAGGTGTGGCGTCTACCCCTTCTCCACATCCCCAGATATCCTGGTTAGTATATATTTTTACAAACAAGCTATGTCCGTTCCGGATATAACCACATTTGATATCGGTGATTTGCAGGTCAGAGGGACTGGACAGTAAGGGGGCTTTTTCCACCGCAGCTTCCAAACCCTGTCCGAAATGAGTAGCCCAGGCAGCACCAGCCAAGCCAGCCATTGTGCTTTTTTTGAAAAATGATCTTCTTGATTGTTTATGTGACATTGTTACAGTTAGCTTTAGGTTTATTGTAGACTTACCAGGTTCGGTTTTTCAGAATTTCCTGAATCTGTTCTTTGGGCACTGGTAGCTCATCCATATGCGCTTCTAACCAGGCTGAAAAATCTTTCTCTATCTCATCGCTCCATCGGGAATCAATCTGACCTGCCGTATATTTCTTTTCTCTCAGTCTTTGGTGACCAAACATATCCCGCAGCCGTACTACTTCTGACGTAGTGACCACTTTTTCCGCCAGATGAGCCGGGATGATCGTCACAGCCCCTTCCTTGCCCAATACCACGTCGCCAGGCACTACCATCATACTGCCTATCCGGATAGGCACATTGATTCCCATGAGTGTAGTGTTGAGATCGTGGCTGGGATTGTGGTGTGAGGGATGATAGCTTCTGACAAAAGAGGTGAAACTTGGCAGTTCTTTCAATCCTTCTATGTCCCGGATCGCACCATCGTAAACAATCCCGTTTCCTGAATTAGCATAGATCGCATTTCCCAGGTTGTCACCAATGGTGGGGCCATCCTCATGCGCGCCAAACTGGTCGGCCACATAGACATCACCGGGAGAAAGTTCGTCGACAGGCCAGGAATTCTGCCCTTTGATCCGCCCTTCAGCATGCCCTTTTTCAAGAATGGCTTCGTACACATCGGGCCGACCCGGCATAAACATGGCGGTGAAAGCTCTGCCTACCAGCACACTGTCAGGATGAATGCATAACCAGCCTTCTTCATACTGATGAAGATACCCTTCGTTTTTCATGGTAGCCCAGGCTTCTTCGTGAGTGACCAGTTTCATTCTTTCCAGAATATCATCCGGCACCTTGGGCCTGCCATCGGGAAACCTCTCTCCTTCCCACAGGCGAGTATAAAATATCATTTGTTCTTTTGGAATGGTCTGAGCGTTGACCTGGTCAAAAACCCAAAGCCATGACAGGAGCATTGCGCTCACGAAAAATCGATAGTGCATCATAAGTAAGGTTGTCTATATAATATCAGAAAAATAAGTGTAAAGGCAGACAGCCTACTGCTTTAGCGCAAAGCACCATCTGCCCTTATTAATCTTTCCGCTAGAGCGCTACATCCCACCAGACCCGGGTGTCTAAGTTATCAGCGCCCATTCTGGCAATGGCAGCATTGACATTCTCCGTGTTCACAGCAATCTCAGAACTAGGATAGGTGAGCCGCCTGATAAAATCCCCTGTGATATCCTGGCTGGGAAAAGGATTGGGTTCCAGGGCAGGATAACCACTACGCCGGAAATTGGCAAATGCTTCTGGTCCGTTCAAAAAAGAGGCCACCCAGTATTGGGTATTGATTTGTTCTAAGGCCATAGATTCTGAAAACGGATTGGCAGTAAGATAGGCCGCGATCTCTTCTTCAGGCACAGCAGAAGCTTCACCATAAGAGGCCATTTGTTCCATATGCGCTCTGACACCATTGTTATAATATTCTTCTGCTGATCCGGAGATCCATCCTCTGTAGGCAGCTTCCGCCATTAAAAGCTGGGTTTGTGATGCTGTTACCAGAAACATGGGTGAGGTTTGGGTTACGACACGGGTACGATCTGCCTGCGCAAACTCATAAAAGCTGGCCAGTCCCATATCAGTAGCGACCTGTTTGATGGTACCATCGTTGTGCCCCATGGGCATGCCTATCTGAATGCTGGGGTCATTGGAGCCATTGCCATCAGGGCCAGGTACCTGTTCAGGTCCGGTAGCAGCCCCTACGTAGGTTACAGCAATAGAAGCCAGCCGTGGATCATTGGTGTTTTTGAGATAATCTACAAAAGGTTCGGCCAGGTAATAATTGTTGGCCTCTGTGGCATTGAGTGTTACGCCAGGACCGTTTCTGTAATTCGCATCATGCCGGATGACAGCATTGTCGGCATTCGTAGTGATAACGCCTCCCTGTACAGCTGTGGCCACGATCTGTGCAGCCTGGGTGGGATTTACTTTGCTTAGTCGCATCCCTGCCCGTAACAGTAAGGAGTAGCCAAATTTTCTCCACTGCTCCACATCACCCCCATACAACACGTCAGCAGTTTCCTTGGTGCCAGCAGCATCTAAGGCACCGGAGGCTTCCGTCAGTTCCTGAATAATATCCGGATAAATATCCTGCTGCGCATCATAGACAGGAAAAAAGTTCTGATCTGTAAAAGCTTTCCCGCTTTCAAAATAAGGAATATCACCATAGGTGTCGGTGAGTAACATAAAGGCATAGGCTTGCAGAATGCGTGTCATCTGCAGCAGATTGCTCCTTTCCGGATTATCCTCAATACGGCCGATGATGTCTCGGGTATGTCGGATGACATTCTGATAGTAATTTATCCACATATCATCGGTAGAATTCCGGTTATCCTGGTTGAAATTAGCACCGGTTAAAACGCCTGAGTTCGGGGTGACGATTTGCTGTACAATGCCCATATCATATACCAGTACCGAACCCGGATAGGAAGTATTGATAATGGCATTGTTTAACTGAAAAACCGGATCGATGGTCGTAGCATCGGTTTCATTGGTATTGAGTTCGTCAAAACCACTATCACAGGAGAACACAAATAGAAATAAGACCGG
Organism: Catalimonadaceae bacterium JC749; assembly: GCA_021730635.1. Lineage (GTDB taxonomy): Bacteria > Bacteroidota > Bacteroidia > Cytophagales > Cyclobacteriaceae > JAJNNC01. The sequence goes on along the minus strand of JAJNNC010000002.1, from coordinate 730,944 downwards.
TAGCAAAAATAACTTATATATTTTTTTCATGATGCTTGCTGATTAAAACTTAACATTCAAATTGAAACCCAACCCTCGGGTAGATGGCAACCCTGTTGATTCCAAACCAACGATGTTATCAGAAGTGTAACCAAACGATTCAGGGTCAATATTGGGAACCCATTTCTTTAATACTAAAACATTGTTAGCTACCAGATTCAGGCTCACCCCTTTGGCTGGGAAATCGCTGGGAAGAAAACGGGTGAAATCATATCCCAGGGTGATTTGGCGCAGTTTCCAGTAACCTCCGTTATAGATAACAGGTTCTACCAGTTGTTGAGAGCGCACTACTTCCCAGAATGTCTGTACTTCCGCCACATTGGTATTAGGAGCATACCGGGTTTCTATCACTTCACCAGCATCATTTTTAATCTCCTCTACGATCATGACCCCATCGCCTACAACGCCTCCTTCTCTGCCATCCAGGGTTATCTTGTGTAAACCATGCCGAATGGCGTTGAAGTTAGTCCCCGACAACATCTTATTGCCCAGTTTGAAGTCGATCAGAAATGAGAAATTGATTCCTTTGAAATTAAAGGCATTGTTGAAACCACCGACCCAGTTCGGCAAGGCACTGCCAAAAGTGATCAATTCGGGAGTTCGAAGGGCTACCCCATTCGCACCATATACAATGTTTCCTTGATCATCTCTTCTGTAGCCAAAACCAGCGATTTGTGCCATCTCTCTGCCTACTATTTGTTTTAAGAAACCATTGAACACGTGATTACCCACCGTAATTTCTTCGCCAACAGCATCTGTTTTCAGACTCAGCACTTCGGTAGTGTTGTAGGCTCCATTAAAAGTAAATTCCCAGCGGAAATTTTCAGTTTGTACAGGCACAAAATTTACCAGCATTTCCAATCCACGGGTTTCACTCTCCCCACTATTAATCAGGGTATTGACAAAACCGGAAGCATCAGAAATCTGTGCCTGAACGATCTGGTCTGTGGTGTTCTTTTTATAGGCAGCCACATCCAGGCCAACCCGGTCGTTCAGTAATCTCAGCTCTAATCCTACTTCTATTTCTGAGGCGCGCATAGGGCGGAGGTTGGGATTAGGAACCGTTGTGCCGCTAATGGTACCCACCGGCTGCATAATGCCAGAAGGATTGGCAAACAAATTGGCGTTGACACCATAGAATAGCACATCAGAATAAGGGGGTACATCCGTATCACTACCCACTTCTGCATAGGCTGCTCTCAATTTACCGAAGGTAAGCCAACCGGGTAAATTGCCTAGGGATTCTGAGAATACATAACTGGCAGAAACAGAGGGGTAGGAAATGCTACGGTTTTCCTGAGAAAGGGTAGAGAACCAGTCATTGCGGAAAGTTCCGTTTAAAAATAACAAGTCGTTGTAAGACAGTTCGGCGGAAGCATAGAGTGAATTTACGCCCCTTTCAGACAAAGAATACGTTGGGTTCTTCACACGGCCATTCTGCACCGTGTAGAGGTCTCTGATGACGAAGTCTGTCACCTGTACATAATTTAGATCGCTACGGCGATACATCTGGTTCCCACCCAGACTTAAATTCACACCGAGTTCTCCAAATTCACGGTATCCTGAAAGCAGGACATCCGCATTGATTTCTCTAAACCGGCGTGATTCCTGGGTGAAAATACCATTCACAAAACCATCGGGGGCAGGCGGCCGGGAGGCCTGACCGGTAGGATAGTTATTGGCATCATGGTCGCGAGACCAGTAATCCTGCCCAATACGGCCCTGAATATACAACCAGTCTGTCAGGTCATATTTCGCGGCAATGTTACCGAAAACCCTATCTCTGCGAATATTTTGGAATTGCTCTGCCAGCGTAAAATAAGGGTTGGTACGGTTCCGGAACCTGGAGTAGACATATTCATTACCATTCTCATCATATTTATTCGCATCCAGTACATCCAGCGGCATAGAGTTGGCCAGGTTGTAGAGCGCTACCGGAATGGTATTGTCCTGCTCTCCCACGTTTGGTGGATTCTTGTTATACTCGTTAGAGTAGTTGATACTACCCGTGACACTGAGCCTATCCGATACTGAATAGTCGAATCCAAGATTGACGGTTCTTCTTTCAAAGCGGTTGTTCGGCACAATGCCCTGGCTGCTCAAGTTAGACAATGACAAATTGAGCCCTCCTTTTTCTCCACCAGCAGACAAAGAAATAGTATTCGTTACATTTTGACCATTTCTAAAAAATTTGTCGACCCTATCATACACGGGCACATAAGGCAACACGAGGCTATCGAACAAGACCTGGGTCATGCCCGGCTGAAATCGCTCCCCAAAAGACCATTGGCCAGAAGTTGGGTTGGCAGTGGTAGGACGAACACCATTTTCTCCCTGTCCATAGACATACTGATAGTCTGTAAAGTCCAGCGGAGCCTCATTAGTATAGTTCAAATTATACGAAATTCCAATGCCCTGAGCTCCCCTACCCTTCTTGGTAGTAATCATGATGACACCGTCTTTGGCACGAGATCCATAAAGTGCTGCTGCGGCAGCCCCTTTCAGCACCGTCATACTTTCTATATCATCCGGGTTGATACTGGATAGCCCATCACCACCATCAGAGGTTAAGCCCGTACCATCAGGACCCGGGGAATTAGGGTCATTGCCACCCGGATTCGTACCAAAATTAGTATTGTCAATAGGAATACCATTGATGACTATGAGGGGGTTATTCTGTCCGGATATGGAAGATTGACCTCGGATACGGATCTTTGAAGTACCGCCCGGACCAGTGCCTAGAGAAGATATATTCACACCGGCAATTTTACCTTGCAGGGCATTCATCACGTTAGGGGTACGGTTGATCGTAAAGGCCTCAGATTCTACCGTGGCTGTCGCATAACCCAAGGTTCTGGAATCTTTTTCAATACCCAGGGCAGTGACCACTACCTCTGTTAGCGACTGAATATCAGGCGCTAAGGTGACGTCGATCACACTTTGCCCGTTGATGGCCACCTCTTCGGTCGTATAGCCCACAGAAGAAAACACCAGGGTTTCCGCATCGTCCGGTGCGTTGAGTCTGTAGTTTCCTTCAATGTCAGTGACGGTACCCACAGTGGTTCCTTTCACCAGTACGCTCACACCAGGCAGTGGCTGACTGTTTTCCATATCAATCACCTTTCCGGTAATGGTTATTTCCCACTGTTCCTGATAGGAAGCGTCCCGACTAGCGTTGGAGATCAATAAAGGAGTGTTGCCTCCCTGGAAAGCATGAAAAGCTTCTCCTCCGCTTTGTAATGGCCTTTTCTTAAGCTTTTCTAGCTGGGAAGAACTCTTCTCCTCTATGGGAAAAATAATGTACGTATGCTCATCCAGCTTTTCAAAAGTCAGCTGCGATGGCGACAGAATTTTAACCAGATTTTCTTCCAGGTCGCTTTTAAAATCAATCTCTCCGCTAACCAGTTTGTTGGCTACCGTTTCTTTTTCATACAGGAAAGAAGCCTGATATTTATCCTGCAATTTTTCAATAATGAAACTCAACTTTTTTTCCTGTTGTAACTCCGGCTGTTCGTTTGACGTAACCTGATGGACAGCCAATGCCTGCGCGTTTACCGGGACATACGCTCCTAGGTTCAGGAGAAACGCCAAGCAGCCCATACAGATTTGTTTCAGGTTGTTTTGTAAACGTTTTACCATAATGATGAGTAGTTAAAATTTAATTAAAGTACACTGTTTTACCAGTTTGGTTGACTTGTATATTGAATAGTTTAGAAACAGCTTGTAATAGGATGTCCACATTCTTGGCAGAAATCTCCCCGGTAATTTTCTCCTGTAGCAAATCCTGATTTTCGATCACCACTTTCAACCCGTAATTATCTTCCAGTATTCTGGTCAGTTCAAGCAGTGAGGTGTCATCAAATTTGAGCTTATGATTTCTCCAGGAACTGTGCGTCTCAGGATCCACTTTCTGCATTGTAAGTGCTTTACTGTCTTTACTGTATTCTACCATATCTCCTGGTTCCAGCATGGTATTTTGATTTTCCTCAGCATTGAATTTTACCTTACCGGAATTCAGCACAACACTGGTTTTACCATGACGACTGTTGACATTGAACTGTGTGCCCAACACCTCAATTTCACCATTTTCAGTGAGTACGATAAATTTTACTGGAGCTTTCAGGTTCTTTCTTACTACATGGAAATAGGCTTCCCCTTCCAGATGTACCTTGCGTACTGTACTTTCTAAAGTGGCAGGGTTAAAGGTGAGGGTTGAATTTGCATTCAAAATAACATTAGAACCATCTGGCAACCCAATCTCTTTAATTTCTCCGAACTGCGTTGTGTACGATAGGTTCTTTTGATAGAACGAAAGCCATAGTATGACAGCACCTATCAAAAGCAAAGACAGGGAAGCAGCCCACCGCAGTGTGACTGTATCGAACCTATATTTTTTCTTAGATTTTTCCTGGATAATAGTTTGTACAGTGATCCAGGACTGGGCAATGGCTGTGTGCGGCAATTGTTTCTTTCTGAAACTAATACCTTTGACTAGTAAAGCTGCCTCTTCTGCCAGTGGTATTTTTTCCGGATTTTGTTCCAACCACTCCTGCCAGTGTTGAACATCAGCAGGATCTGACTGAAGGACCCAATTGATAAAGGAAGGGTCATGGATAAGTTCATCCAGGGAATTAATATCTTTTTGCACGGAAAAAGGGCTTTTCTTAAGGAAGAGGAACGAATTGTAGGTTTGATACTCTCTTTTAAATAAAAATTTTCAACAGACAGTGCTCCTTGAAGTATGAGTAATTAAAAAGAAAAGGCGTTGTATAAAGAAAATAACATTGATTAACACATTTAGCTATATTATTGATAAATATTTAGGCAAAAAATAGAAGAGATTGTAAAAATGAGGTGTCAGGCAAAAATCAGAAAGCAATCGACCACCAGGATGAAAATAATGTTGAACAAAGTAATGAGTTTCTGCAGGTTTTCTTTCTTTTTCAGCTGGGTCATGGCTTTAAAGAGAAGGTTGATGACAGACTGGTAGTGAATACCCATGATTTGAGCAATTTCCTTGTAACTCAGATCCTCATAGTATTTCAAATAAATGACCTCTCTTTGCCTGTTTGGCAACCGGTTTAAAGTTTCTGTCATTTGTTCTTTAACATACTGCTTGGTTTCATCCTCTACCACCATGTCTTCCTGAGAAAATGTAGGGCCGGTAGCTAAATGAGATAACAGTATTTCCTTATTTTTTGTGGTTTCAGCAGAATAGCTAATACGTTTGAGATCGCGCCGTAGAGCTTTGAATAAATAAGGTTTAATGCAGCTGACATCTGACAGATTTTTCCGGTTGCTCCATAAGTTGACAAACAGATTTTGCAGGCAATCCTCCGTAACAACCTTACTTTGGGTTACTTTTAGGGAATAGTGATACAGGCTATTGTAATGTTGCAGATAAATAGTATGGAAAGCATTCTGATCTCCTTTTTTAAAAGCTTTCCAGAGATTTATATCACAGGGAAGGGTAGCCAATGGATAGTAATTTCTTAAAACCTATCATAATTTTAAGTAAAAATTACTATTTACCAAACAACATCGGCATAATTTTGCTAATGATTAAATAATTCTTAGAGAATTAATAAGATGCGAAATCAATGAGAGGATGAAAATTAGTTGTCACTCATTGCTTAAGGGTGGTGGAATAAGTGTGCTCCTGCCGAACATGCCATGAAAAGTTAAACAGATGGCATACAACCAAAGACACAGACGCTACCAGGGAGAGGTAAAAGGAATACCATAGGGTTTCATGTAATATCAGCGAAACAGCAAACAAAAGATAACTCAGCCAAAAAGCAATCTTCAGGAAAATAAAAGGATTATGCTTGCTGCTCCCATAGACAGCCATACCAGCCAGAAGAATAAATACATAATCCAGCATATGCCAGGCTGACTGATGTTGGTAATTGAACCAAAGAAAAATGAAGGGAAAGATCAGGCAATGAATGATACACAAAACAGAACTCAGGATACCCAAAAAATCAGCATATTTCGTTTTGTAATCTTTCATAAAATTAATTGATAATGGGGGCAAATTTCGGAACTATACAATTCAAATGCAACAATGTTGCATTTGAATTTAACTGTATATAAAACGATAAGGTTTCAATTCACCTTCTTTTTTCCTTATCCAGCATTACTTTGTAGTCATGCTCCAATCGTGAAATCCTATCCTTTAGTTCTTCCATCTGGTGTTGAAATACCTGAGAAAGCTCCTGAAATAATTTAACATGCACATTCAGATCTGCATGCATTTCATTGGTCCTTTCAATTTGCTTCTTAAAATCTTTGTATAAATCTTTCAAGAAAAAACTGATGATCAGAAAAGCAGTGCTGGTGACACTCAACAAGACACTGTTTACAAGAATGAATATGGATGAATCTTTCATATATTAAATATACCGTTTTCTGATCAAATACTTTCCTGATTATGTCAAAATAAGACTAAATATGTCAAATTATGACTTTTCTTTACTTTTTATAGTCTTACTGCTCTGATTCTTTTCCAGATGGCATTCCTAATAATTCATAGATCACTTTAATTTGTTTGGGGGTGTAGGTATGCCCCATTCTTTTTCCTATCCTGTTTTCAAAGGGTTTAAGCCAGTTGGTAAGTGTCCTTACACTAACTCCATAGGCTTTTGCTAATTCCTGTTTGGTTTGTGGTCTGATGTTTTCTGAAGTCATAAGCCTGAAAATATTATATATTAAAAAATTACATTTCTACTGTACCAATCATAGATAGTTTCATAAAAAATAAGCGCCATATGTCGCAAAAAGAAACACAAAAATATTATTTAATAATTATAACAATTTTTTTTTCTTTTTACGACTATTTCATTAACTTAAATTTCAAAAAATGTCTTATGAGATCATATCATATTGTGCTTAAAAATATTAGAAAGGATTTGAAAATGAGCCAGGAAGAAGTAGCGCAAGCCCTCCACATTCAACCTACTACCTACAGTAAAATTGAACGTGGCATGATTCAACTTACCCTGAACAGACTATTAGACTTGTCAAAAGTGTTTAATTTATCGCCGGAAGATATTTTATCGTACGGAAAACGTAAAGAGAAAGGCTTCAGACAAACCGCTGGTAATATTACCTACGTGCCTATCCATGCCCAGGCTGGATTTTTAGATAATTTCGCCGATCAGTCAAAACAGGAAGATTACCTGACTTTTTCTATTCCAACCTTTACAGAGAAAGACCTGTACATGATCAGTGTAGAAGGAGATAGTATGTTTCCTACTATTATTCCTGGCACCTTTATCATTATCAAGGTCTTAAAAGATAAACGGTATATTAAATGGGGTGAGCCTCATGTGGTGGTGACTACCGATGGACGAGTGGTAAAACGAATTTTGAAGAGCCATGATCCAGAATGTGTGACACTATACTCTGATAACAAGCTTTACCAACCCTATGATTTACCAAAAAATTACGTCCTTTCCCTTTGGCAGGTGTATGGTAAAATTTCTAAGTCATTTGCACCTCAAATCCTCTACGATGAATTTTCTTAAACTTATGATAAGTTTTTATGGACTTATACAAATGAAAATTATATCTATTATTTAAATATTTATATATTTATTGCATCCATTTTTTCATTTGTATAAATTTAACTAATTTAGTTATAATATTTATTAAAATAATTAAATCATGGATGCGCTTTATATCTCTCTATGGCTCATAACTATCGTTGGCAGTTTACTTTCTTTTACCTGGATCATCATGGAGATGGGTAACCATACTGCTTATCGGCTTACCTTGGAGCCCCATTGGAATTCCAACAATTCCTGGCTTTTACCGAACAGGAAACCTGTGTTTAACATTTCATCTTTTCCAGGCGACAGTAATTTTAATATTCAGCGATATCATAATACTGCTATCAATGAAGAAGAAACGCGACTGATGGCGGAAGTTGATAATATCACTGATGAAAATGAGTTGAGAGAGTGGTTTAAGTTACTCAAGACGGAATATGAGCATAAAAATATTCCCAAGAAAGTATATCTCCGGGTGTCTACAATTCTCAATGGCTATGTCTGGTTTGATGAAAAGGAATACTTACAAAGGATCGATGAAGACAAACCAGTCCATAAAGTAACCAAAAGAGAATACCTGCTAGAGAAAAAACTGGACAGCTTGATAGCTAGCCATTTACATTTACGGGAGAAAGATGGTCAATATTAATAGCCGTTGGCAGCCATCTTCCTGTTTTTAAAATTGGGGGAGGCTATCGCTTTTTCAGAGAAAAAATGTGAAGCTGTTGGTATATTTTTGTTGTCCAATTCTCCTTGTTCTTCCAAAGGTTTCCCTGTAAGCTTATAAAACTTATCTAACAAATATTTAGCCCTGTCTAAAGGAAGGGCAGAGGTGCTGCCGTTGACATTCGTAATCCTTATAACAGGAATTTTATCTCTGATACTTCTTAGTACTAACTCCTCGTAATTCTTTCCAAAATGCAAAATCCAGGTATTGTCTGTCATGAATACCAGCCTTTTAATATCTTGATTAACTACACTTCTCTTCATCATTATGGTATACTTTAGAAAGGTTTGTCTATTATATGGCTTAATTAAATTTTGCTGTTAACAAAGATACATTTTAAAATTTAGTTTTAATGATATTTCATTCAGTATTAAATAAATTATTTTAAAAAGCAAATTACAAAACATTATTTATTAAAATTTCGAGAAAATTTTCAAAATTAACCTTAAAAACTTCTAACATATAAAATATAATTGCCTGAAAATCAAAAAGCTAGCCCTGGTTTTTCATGTTGACAAATCATGAGCAATTCGCACGAATAAAGCACGCTAGCAAAAAACCTTACAATATAAAAATTCCAATAAATGTGTACTACCCTTCAAGCAGGATAAGGAGGTTTGATCAAAAGTAGGGTAGTAAAAGAAGATTAGCTAAAAATAATTCAACAGAAAGCGAAATATCAATGGCCACCCGAGCTTCTATGAAAGATCATATTGAATGACATCAAATATGGTAATAACAAACCCGCTTTTTTGTGATACCCCATTGCAAGAGAATCCGTATGACTACAACTTCATTTTTATAGAATAGAATTGATAGAAAAGTAAGAGTTTATTGGTTCACTAACCACTACCCGTCACCAATTGTTAAAACGGTAAATCGCTGATTTTCATTCGTCTTCAGAAATGTAGCCGATCATTTCCAAAGGGACTTTCAAAATGTCTTTAAAATCTTCTCCTGACTCTTTCATATCTTCATCCTGCTCTTCGTAATACCATTTAATCACCACATTGTGTCCATTGAAATGCATTTTTTCCAGTTTCCTGAAAATATCAATCATACATTTAGATGAACTGGTATTAAAATACTCTAAACGAACCAGCAAAATGATGGAGCTTCCTTTTTCTTTCTGAAAAGCGTCCAGCCATTCCATCACAGGCCTGTAAAATTCTACAGAATTTTCAGGAATAGACCGCCCGGAAATTTCAAAAATTTCACTCTTTGGATCAAAAGCAATTTCCGGTGTCTTAGATGTCTTAGCAAGATATAAGCTATTCATAGGTATTTTTTATTTCCTGGCTAAGTTAAAAATATAATCATTGTTATGTCATGCTTATTACCAAAAATAGAAACTTATTCAAAACGGGATATGTAATATTACGTACCTGTATTCAGATGAAAGTTATTGGTAGATGGAACCCAAACGTATATTAGGTAAACTTTATATCCTTTAACAGTTGTTAAGAGTTTACAGGACTATATAAATGAGAAATAGATGAAAGTGACGATATGCCGAAAGGAGCATTTTAACGCTGCCCACAGATTGTATCATCCTGATTGGTCTCTGGAGAAAAATCAGCAGGTCTTTGGAAAATGCAGTAATGTCAATTATCATGGCCATAATTATGAGCTGGTGGTGAAGCTTACCGGAGAACCAGATGCCCAGACAGGTTATGTGTATGACATGAAAAAACTCAGCGATCTAATTCATGAAAATATTACAAACCGTTTTGATCATAAAAATCTTAATCTGGATGTAGAAGAATTTTTTCATTTAAACCCAACCGCTGAAAATATTGCCATAGTGATTTGGAACATTTTAAGAAACAAGATTGACAAAAATTTAGATTTAAAAGTAATCGTTTATGAAACTGAAAGAAACTTTGTTGAATATCCCGGAAGATGAAAATATTAAAGAACAAGAAATAGGTGATAATCATGTTGGCACTTCTACCGATACTCCCCTTAGAGCAGATGCATTCGAAAAAGATGATGATTTGAAAATTGAACTCATCGAAAAACATTTTAAAGAAATTATGCTCATTCTGGGATTGGACCTGAACGATGACAGCTTGCAGGGTACTCCACATCGGGTAGCAAAAATGTATGTAAAAGAAATTTTCAGCGGTTTAAAACCAGAAAATAAACCCAAAGCCAAACTGTTCGCTAACAAGTATAAGTACAATGAAATGCTAGTGGAAAAAAATATTACTTTTTATTCCAACTGTGAGCATCATTTTGTACCCATTGTAGGAAAAGCCCATGTAGCTTATATCTCTAATGGCTATGTGATCGGACTGTCGAAGATCAATCGAATTGTGCAATATTTTGCCAAAAGACCCCAGGTACAGGAGCGGTTGACAATTCAGATTGCCACTGAACTAAAAAAAGCACTGAAAACAGAAGACGTTGCAGTGGTCATTGATGCTGCCCACATGTGCGTTTCTTCCCGTGGGGTACAGGATGTCAACAGCCTAACCGTTACTTCATACTATGGAGGAAAGTTTGCTGAAGAAGAGAAGAAAAAAGAGTTTCTAGACTATTTAAATTTGAAATAAGCAAAAACAGGTAGGGCTTTACAACGATCGAGTTGCTGGCATGTTCAGAGAAGAAGGCTGCCTTGATCAGTACCCTGCTTTACTTTTTTGTGTCTAGTCATCATTGAAAGGCAAACACAAAACATGGAATTTTTTACCTTGAATCGTCAGGATATTGAATCACAGGAGAAGCAATATCGGACAAATTTTATCAACGCGCTTACCGGGTTTAAGAGTGTGGCTTTATTGGGTACCCAAAATAAAAATGGCATATTAAACCTGGCTATCTTTAGTCAGATCATCCATGTAGGTGCCAATCCCCCCTTGATGGGTGTACTTTTCCGCCCCCATACAGTGGCCCGCCATACACTGGAAAACATTCTGGAAACAAACTATTTTACAATTAATCATATTCTCGAGGACTTTGTAGATAAAGCGCATCATACCAGCGCTCGTTGGGACATTTCAGAATTTGAAGCCTGTGGATTATCTCCTGAACATACCCCATCGCTGCCAGCTCCTTATGTGAAAGAAGCGCACGTAAAAATAGGTCTGCAACTGAAGGAAAGGGTAGCAATAGCAACTAATGACACTATTTTGATAGTGGGCGAAATTGTAGAGGTGATGCTTCCTGCAAAAGCCTTAGGACAGGATGGTTTTGTCGATCTTGAAATAGCCGGTACCCTTACCTGTTCAGGTCTGGATACCTATCATAAAACACAGAAAATAGCCAGATTCAGTTACGCCAAACCTGATCAACCGCTCTCAAAAAAATAACATGGCTTGTACCACCAGGGCCAACCTTTAAAAAAGGCTTGGAGTTATCTAAACAATTACATTCCATGTGCATTATATGAACAATGCAAACACATTTGATTGAATTCAGGGAAGAAGGACTCTATTGCCCTCAGGCAGATATTTATATTGACCCCTGGAAGCCGGTCCCTAAAGCGATTGTCACCCATGCGCATAGTGATCATGCCCGCTGGGGAATGCAATATTATTTATCCCATCCGCTTTCAGAACAAGTGCTTCGTTATCGTCTGGGTCAGGATATTCATCTTGAAACCCTTCCTTATCATAAAAAACTGACTATCCATGGTGTTTCTATCAGTTTACATCCGGCAGGACACATCCCAGGCTCTTCCCAGGTCTGCTTATCCTACGGGGGTGAAAGGTGGGTAGTTTCCGGCGATTATAAACTGGAAGATGATCACCTGAGTACGGCCTTTGAACCTGTACCCTGTCATGTTTTTATTACAGAATCTACTTTTGGCATGCCGGTTTACCGATGGAAAGACCAGCATTCAGTTTTTGAGGAGATCAATGCCTGGTGGCAGCAAAACCAACAGATGGGCAAAACCTCCATCCTTTCGGCATATTCCCTGGGAAAAGCACAACGCATCATTCAGCATGTGGACCCTTCTATAGGCCCTATTTATTTGCATGGAGCAGTGGCCAATGTAAGTGAGGCCTTGCGCCAGAATGGATTGCCCCTGTTTCAGGCTTCCAAACTTCCTTCCAAGATAGACAAGACAGAAATCGTCAAAAGTCTGATCATAGCGCCTCCCTCTGCTTTGAACAGCCCCTGGATTCAGAAACTACGACCCTATAGCACAGGAATTGCTTCAGGATGGATGGCCATCCGAGGGACTAAAAGGCGGAAGTCAGCCGACAGAGGTTTTGTTCTGTCTGACCATGCAGACTGGGAAGGTCTTAACCAGGCTGTAGAAGCAACCGGCGCACAAAAGATATATGTCACCCATGGATACACAGCTTCTTTTAGCCGATGGTTACGGGAAAAAGGTTTGGAAGCCCAGGAAGTAGATACCTTATATGAAGGGGAATTGGCAGAAATCAGCGAATCTGCCCCAGATAATTAATCTTTCAATTTCCGCTTAATAATATAATAGACAGTATCTACTGCAGTGCCCAAAATATAATTCCGGATTGGTTTGGTAGATACTATTTTAAAAGCAACATAAGTGGCGGCAAGGCTTACCGCGATTTTTCCTAATGTGTTCATAATAAAAATTTTTACTCACAAAACCGCTAAGACTAAAGATTGTTTTCTGCTGCTGAAAACAGAATCTTAGAAAATGGTAAGATTTAAGCCAGCAACAAGAAAAGTTAAAATGGTTTTTTATAACCCTTTGTTATTCTATATTTGCACGGCAATTTACTAATAGTCAAAATTTAACTCAATAATTTTTCTATTTCATGCATTGGATAGTATTCTTAATACCTGTTTTTGGCGTCATTGCATTGATTTTCACTGCAGTCAGATCTTCATGGATAAAAAAACAGGATGCAGGAGAAAAAAATATGCAAGAGTTGGCGGCTTATATCGCCAGCGGGGCAATGGCCTTTCTGAGAGCTGAATGGAAGGTATTAGGCTATTTCGCCATTATTGCGGCGCTCTTGCTTGCTTATTCAGGAACTTTGGTAGAAACCTCCAGCCCTATCATTGCTGTCTCATTTATCATTGGAGCGGTTTTATCAGCGACCGCAGGTTATATCGGGATGAATGTGGCTACCAAAGCCAATGTAAGAACTACCCAGGCAGCCCGTACCAGCCTTTCTAAAGCTTTGAAAGTATCTTTTGCCGGTGGTTCCGTCATGGGACTGGGTGTGGCTGGCTTAGCCGTGATCGGACTGGGAAGCCTGTTTATTGTATTCTATCAGATCTATGTAGTGAGCCAGGGCGCTACAGTCAATGGCATGGAAATGGAAAAAGCCCTGGAAGTGCTGGCGGGATTTTCTCTGGGTGCTGAAAGTATTGCCCTGTTTGCCCGTGTAGGTGGTGGTATTTATACCAAGGCCGCAGACGTTGGAGCCGATTTGGTAGGAAAAGTGGAAGCAGGTATCCCGGAAGATGATGTCAGAAACCCTGCCACCATCGCAGACAATGTGGGGGATAATGTGGGTGACGTGGCCGGTATGGGTGCTGATTTGTTTGGTTCTTATGTAGCCACTATTCTGGCAACCATGGTTTTGGGAAGAGAAATTGTCTCCGAAGATGATTTTGGTGGTATTGCTCCCATTCTGTTGCCTATGCTCATCGCTGGCATTGGGCTGATTTTCTCAATCGTAGGAACCTTCTTCGTTAGAATCTCCAAAGAGACGGATAGCGTTCAAAACGCTCTTAACCTGGGCAACTGGTCATCTATTATTCTGACCGTTATCGCTTCCTTCTTTGTTGTCAACTATTTGTTACCGGATCAGCTGAGCCTGCGGGGTTATCAGTTTGGGGCAATGGATGTCTTCTGGGCTATCTTTGTAGGACTTGTAGTAGGCGCTCTAATGAGTGTGATTACTGAATATTATACCGCGATGGGTAAGAGACCCGTCAATTCTATCGTTCGTCAATCTTCTACAGGACATGCTACCAATATTATCGGCGGCTTATCGGTGGGCATGGAATCTACCGTATTGCCTATTTTGGTATTGGCGGCTGGTATCATTACTTCCTATAGTTTTGCCGGTCTGTATGGCGTGGCTATTGCCGCTGCTGGCATGATGGCTACCACAGCCATGCAATTGGCCATTGATGCATTCGGCCCCATTGCCGATAATGCAGGTGGTATTGCAGAAATGAGTGGCCTTCCGGAAGAAGTAAGACATAGAACAGATAATCTGGATGCAGTGGGTAATACTACAGCTGCCACCGGAAAAGGATTTGCCATTGCCTCTGCTGCTTTAACAGCCCTCGCCTTGTTTGCTGCTTTTGTCGGTATCGCAGGTATTTCTACCATTGACTTATACAAAGCACCGGTACTGGGTGCTCTTTTTGTAGGAGCGATGATTCCCTTTATCTTTTCATCTCTGGCTATCGCCGCTGTAGGTAAAGCGGCTATGGATATGGTGAATGAGGTCAGAAGGCAGTTTAGAGAAATCCCGGGCATTATGGAATACAAGGCCAGACCGGAGTATGAAAAATGCGTAGCTATTTCTACAAAAGCCTCCATCCGGGAGATGTTGCTTCCGGGCGCTATCGCGCTGGTCGTTCCTCTTTTAGTTGGTTTTGGCTTGAAAGGCGTATTTCCTACAGCTTCCTCTCCTGAAATACTAGGAGGCCTGCTGGCAGGCGTCACCGTATCCGGTGTACTGATGGGTATGTTTCAGAATAACGCCGGCGGCGCCTGGGACAATGCTAAAAAGTCGTTTGAAAAAGGAGTGCTTATCAATGGCAAGATGGAATATAAAGGTTCTCCTGCCCATAAAGCTTCCGTCACAGGTGATACCGTAGGCGACCCTTTTAAAGATACGTCCGGACCTTCCATGAATATTTTAATCAAACTGATGTCCATCGTGGCTTTGATTATTGCACCGCATATTTCGGAACGCACTGGAGAACACGAAGTGAACAAGGGAATACAGGATCAGCAGCAGAAAAAAGAAGTAGTGATCACATCAGATGAAGTGAAGGGAATGACAGAAGTAGAATAATATTTCATTCTTCCATAATAGCAAAGCCACGATTTGTAAAGTCCGTGGCTTTTTATTTTTGTATCCTGGCTTCATAGCACACAAGCAAGCATGAAACTTCCCAATACAATGCTCAGAACTACTTTCTTTAACCCTTTTCTGTCAGGTTCCAGAAGTTTTCTGCTTTCTTACCGATAATCCAAAACGAGATAGCCAGTATGATAAAAAACAATACTTTGTGCAGGTTATCCCAGAAGTATTCAAAATACCGTGTATAAATATTCAGCAGCAGGAAGATGATGCCTAATTCTCTGGCGATTTTATCTTCCTTTTTCAACCCATAATAAATAAGCCCTACACTGACTACACCCAACAAGATGGCCCAGAAGAGGAAATGCCATTGCCCAACAGAGGCCCAGGTGTCCAAATCGCCATGATTGCCGAAGATAGAAAGAAGCCAGAAGGACAATAGGAGCCCTATCAGGCCTGCGGCAAAAGTACTTCTGACAAATTGCTTTGTCCTGCCAAAGCGATTAAACAGAAAACTCAGAGATACCAGAAAGAGTCCAAAAAAAGAAAAACGCAAGGGATAATTCATGCCCAGAAAGTGAGTATCCCAGCCAGAACGATAGCCGGTTTCTGTACCAAACCAGAGGGTTAAGGCCAGCAATGCCAGATACCAGGTCAGGCTGGAATGCAAATAAACGCCTACACAACCAAAAATGAGAGTGGCCAGGAGTATCAGGATGGGAAAATCGCCTTTCTCCAGACCCAGCACAAAATTCAGATAGGTCAGGGCAAAAGCGATACTCACAGCACCAAACATAAAGAGCGCTTCATTGCTGAATACCTGCTTTGGATATTTCTTTTTTCTGAGATTCGCCCAGTAATACAGAGCTCCCGCCAACAAGGCGAAGAACAAGGTTTTCAGCGTATCAGAAGTATCGATAAGGGCATCTAACAAGGCCATGAGCCATTTATCGGCTATTAACATGGTGGTGGCCAACACAATACAAATGATAGAAAAGAAAAAGGCAATCAGGGAAAGGTTCTTCCAGTCAAATGCTGCTTTCCTCGCTGCGCTTATCTGGTAAGTTTTCCTGAGCTTACCGGCTGTCTCCTCATCGATGTACCCCTCCTGTACCCATCGCTGGATGCAGGCTTCCATTATCTTACCCTGTTTCTTGTTCAGTATCATCGGATCAGTGCCTTAACCAAACGAAAATTAATAAATTATCTGGAAATTTCTCAGGGTTTGAAATATCCTGCAATAAAACGGGCGGCCCAGCTGGTAGGAAGATGTTTGCTAAAAAAGGAGCCCAGTCGATTGGAAAAACCAGGAATGATGATGGCTTTCCGGTTGATCATACCCCGAATGGCAGCAGCGGCTACCTCTTCCGGTTTCATTTTATAACCGGCGTTACCAAACTTTTCAAAACCGGCCTTTTCAAAAAAATCTGTTTCCGTGGGGCCAGGGCAAACACAACTTACATTGATCTTTTTCTTCTTCAACTCAATGCGCAAACTACGGGAAAATGACACAATGAATGTTTTGGCAGCAGCAAAAACACTGAAATAGGGCACCGGCTGATAGGCGGCTGTGCTGGCCACATTCAGAATATGCGCATAAGGCATTTCTTTCAACATAGGAACAAATCTGTAACACATTTCTACCATCACGGTCTGATTGAGCCGGATGATGTTAAGCTGATCTTCCAGAGGAATATGCTCGAATTCACCCCAGGAAGCCAAACCGGCATTGTTAACCAAAACCCGCACCTTGTAATCGTTCTCCACACAATAATTGTATAACTTCCTGACAGCAAAAGTCTCCAGCAGATCCATGCCTACCGTAACCACTTCTACCCGGTAGGTGGTGCGCAGATCCTGGGCCAAAGTTTCCAACAGATCAGCCGAACGGGCTACCAAAAGCAATGGCATGCCTTCTTGGGCGCATCGGACTGCCAAGGCTGCGCCTATGCCTTTACTGGCTCCTGTAATTAGGGTAAAGTTCATGTGAATGATAAGGCCTCCAACTCCCAGCAATGGTTGGGATGATATCGTAAAAATCCGTTTTCAATATACAAGGGGGAAGGAATATTATTACGGTAAAGTTGCCCGGTCCCCAAACCCTGAGGCAGCGTTACATCCAGTGAGGCTGTCAACTGGGCAATGGCATTTAACCCAATGTTGGATTCTAAGGCTGAAGTGATCCACCAACCTATACCTTCCTCTTCTGCCAGGGTAATCCATTCGCGGGAGCGCTGTAATCCTCCCAGCAACGTAGGTTTGATGATAATAAACTGGGGTTGTATTTGCTGCAGGAAAGCCCGCTTGTCTTTCACATTGATCAGGCTCTCGTCCAAAGCTATGGGAACCGGACTCTCCCGGCATAAGCGGTACATACTTTCATCCTGACCTGGCCGGATGGGTTGTTCTATGGAGTGTATATCCAGCCTGGACAATGCTTCCAGTTTAAACAAAGCTTCTTCCGGAGCAAAAGCACCATTGGCATCTACCCGCAAAGTCACGGTGTGCGCATCAAATTGGTTACGGATATAAGACAGCAATGTGAGTTCCGTTTCAAAATCAATGGCACCAATTTTCATTTTGAGGCAGGTATAGCCAGCCTTCAGTTTTTCATCGATCTGATGCAGCATAAAATCCTTGTCTCCCATCCAGATTAACCCATTGATAGGGATAGGGCGAAAAGGAGCCTCTGACCAGGTGTTTGGCAGAATGTTGAGTCTTCCGCCCTGCCATAGATCGTAGAGGGCCGTTTCCACTCCAAAGCGAATCGCTGGCCACTCAGGCCCAACCAGGGCATCCAGCCAGTCCCCTGCTTCCATGCCCGGCCAGGAATCTGGGACAGATACCTGGGCTAAATTTTGGCAGACCTGCTGCAACTGCTCTTCCAGGTCGGGACGATCGTCCGGACTCAATCCTTTCAAAGGCCCGCATTCTCCTATGCCGAAGACAGCAGGTATGGCAGGGTTGTATAATTTGATAAAGTATGAATCTTTTTTTCTTAAAATACCGCGGGATGTACCGGCGTCAAATGTAAAGTGCAAGGTATACTTGTGATAATAACCATGTAAATGCATGAAACCAAGCAATATTTTGTAAGTTTACAGGCTAATAACCGATCGGACGAGCGGCTTTGCAAATCTTTTGCTATTTTATTCAGTATAAACAAGAGAAGCCCCTTTTTGATTATTTTACCATAAAAAAGTTTTGTATGCAAACGGATACTACCCCATTTACCCTCGATGTAATCGTAGAAATTCCAAAAGGTAGCCGGAATAAATACGAATATGACTTTGAAAAAAAGGTAATTCGTTATGATCGTATGATCTTCTCTTCTATGTTTTATCCCAGCGACTATGGTTTTTTTCCGGAAACCCTGGCCGAAGATGGGGATCCTTTGGATGCGCTGGTACTGGTATCAGAACCTACTTTCCCCGGTTGCATTATAGAAGTAAGTCCTATCGGATTGTTCAAAATGTTTGATGAAAAAGGGCCGGATGATAAAATATTATGTGTACCAGTGAGTGACCCTATCTGGAATAAAGTTACGAATTTGGATGAAGTGAATCCTCACCTGAAAAACGAGATTGAGCATTTTTTTCAGGTTTATAAAGACCTGGAGAAAAAGAAAGTAGGGGTTGAAGGCTGGCACAACAAAGAAGAAGCCATCGACGCTATTCGTAACGCCCGGCAGGCTTATTTACAGAAAGGCCCTAACCACTAAGCAAAGCGCAGTAATCTTTTTGATTAACAGCAGAGTAGCTTGTTCACCACAAAGTCTGGCTTGTTTCTTAGACTAGGTTAAAGAAGGCTTGTCTGGTGAATCTTGCCATATTTTTTCTTTCTGCTCTTTCACGCTATTTATTTCATCAATATAAGGATGGCCCTCTTTCGTTTCCGGAACTTTGCCTTCTATCGGAATGCGTTGACTCAGCGCATGGACCTTCTCATACGCTTCCTTCAGGTATTCCTCAGGCATATTGTCCAGTTCGCGCATGATGGCTTGTATTAAATCTTTCCTGGATTGCATATTCGAGTGTGTTTATTTAGATAATGACTGAACCCTTGACACTATTGGAAAAGCAGGTATTTTTCGTTGGCCGTTATATGCCATGGATGATTGACCACAGCGCCTCCTGCATACCTATGCTTTCTTATAGTTGACTTAACAACCTGCAGTCCTTATTTTTGTTTTACAGCGTGATGAGCAAAAATCCTCAAATATCATTATTTTTATACATGAAGGATAGATTAAGGGTAGCTGGTGCTCATTTTGTGTAATAAATCCATACACTGGCGCGTTGTACAATCACCCAAATTATAAATTAGAATTTTTGCAGGCGAGACTAGTCATACCACAACAAAAAGCTTGCTGTTGAGATTATTCAGTAATGAAATGGCTTCCGGAAGAACTCATATAACAGGAACCCTGGTTCTGACCCCCATTACGGCAATGGCCACCTGGCAGTTGGCGGACGGGAATCCTGTGCTTACAGCCCTGAGTGCCCTGGGATGCCTGAGTGGGGTATTGATCAGCCCTGATCTGGATATGGCGGGAAGAACCATTTCAGAATCGATAGTTTTACGATGGAATATTCTATTGGGAAGACTGTGGGTATTGCTTTGGCTGCCTTACGCTTTAATCCATAAACACAGGGGGTTGAGCCATGTTCCTATTTTTGGTACCATGAGCCGAATTTTATATATCGCGCTGTGTTATGTGGGTTTACACTATTTCTTACAGCCCTATTATCCTTTTGATTTACTCGTTTGGCCTCAGCTCTATTGGCTGGAGATTCTGGTATTTGCTACCGGTTTAGCCATTTCAGACCTCGGCCATTGGGCCTTGGATGGTTGTAAACTAGGCTTTTAAACCTTTCTCTGTTTTTCTCCGAGAACATCCGTTTGCCAGAAGAACCTATGCCATGGACTTGCCACCCGGGTTTCTGTTGAACACTTTCCGGCCAATAGCCATACTGATTTCCTGCAAGGCAGCAATTTCCGAATCGGAAAACTCATAGGGTTCTGTTTTGGCAATGCCAAGGGTGCCATACAGGGTCTCCTGATAAATAAAGGGCAGGGTAATAGCCCCTTCTACCTTGGTATCCTTCGCGCCCGGTCTGACCACACCGGAAGCATCCGTTTGTAAATTACACACCTGCACAGGTTCTCTTCTTTCCGCGGCTATGCCTGCCATACCCTTGCCAATAGGCACTTCAGACATTTTAGGTAACAAAAATTCGGGAATGCCAATATAGGTTTTGAGCAATAGTACCTGCATCTCCGGGTCTAAAACATGAATAGTGCCGGTAGTACACTCAAACTGTTGTAGTATTTCGGAAAGTATGGCTTTCCAGGGAAAATCAGCAGGGGATGCCTGTTCAATTTTCCGCAGTATATCTTCTACTGTTGTGTGCATATAGGTTTGTATAGTTTATCATTATGATTAATAGCTGATCCTGCAAAACAGAAGTTGCTGAGACTAGCCAAAATAGCCAGGCTTAGGGGGATCTTCCATAAAGATTCTACGCAACTGACTACCGCTGAGTGCACCGAAACCACCAGCCAACGCGCCCAATAAGCCTGTAACGGAAGTCACCACCAGGGCATTACTCATCTGCAACACTGGTGCTATCCGCTGAGCCAGCAGGCTATCGGAGTCTAGATCAATCAGCAAGGCAAAAATAAGCCAGAGTAATCCTACTCCCAGAAATCCAGCCAGAAAATCGTTGAATCCTTTGGTTGGTAGGATGCCCCCTACCAGAAAAGCACAAAACACCACTGACCACCAGGGAAAAAACAGTTCTGCCAGATAACTAAGGGAAGCAATCAGAATCACTTTCAGAATAAATTTCATAGGTCTTGTTTAGTTTGAAGGAAACAGACGCTGCGTCGACATCATCTTCTCCGGTTTATCACTCTCAGACTGAAGCAACCACATGTCAAAATACTGTCCCTCACTCCATCGTTCTATCATATTGTCATAAAAAGGACTCCCCGGATTGCCGGACTGCCCGCCCGGATAAACACCCCAGGCTTTTACCGGGCTGCCCATCTCTACGATCATCCGCCAGGAAGGACCATGATCACTTTTGGTAGCATTGACGATGCCTGATCCTCCTCCAGTCTGGATGTTTGCCCGGCTGAAAGAATTGAGTTTAAGCAGATGATCTACATGGGTCGCTTTGAAATTCCCCCAATTGAGTTCTTCTTCATGACTCTCCTCCCAATCGTCGGATTCGTGTATGGCCTGCGCAAAAGATTCGCGGATCAGGTCCGTCAGCGATTCTACAGCCGTAGTTTTTTGATTATCTATAAAGGGATCATTCGGAAACTGCCGCATCACATGCACTGTGACCTCACTATCAGGCCGGCGAAGCCTGACCTCCCCCTGATCAAACTCATCCCACAGCAACGCCATGAACTTTTCCCACCATAAGTTAAAGAAGACCGGTGACAACTGACCGGCATTATTCTGATAATTCCATTTTCTCAATCTCTCATACGCCTTTTGCTGCGACTCATTGAACTGCGCCAGATCCAGGCTATCGAGCATCAGTGGCAAAATTTCAGAAGCCTTCAGGTTATAATTATCATTCTGCAGGCTCATCATATCCTTAGGGGTAATGTTGCGCATCTGAGACAAGCGATTGTTAATACGGCGATTCCGGTAGTGTTCGTAGGTGTCATCGTATACATAATAGGGATAAGCAGAGTCTACCGGAACCTGATTGGCCGAACTGACATATCCTCTCCCGGGATTAACTACATGCACATTCTGATCAAAAGGAATATAGGCCTGCCATTCATGATCAGCCCTGCTACCATCCAGCATGAATTTTCCCTGCCCATTCCACTTGACAGGGAACTTTCCCTGTACCCACATGGCAATATCTCCATGGGCTGAGGCGAAGGCAAAATTCTGAGCAGGGCAAACATAATGCTTCAGCGCTTGCTGGTAATCTTTATAGTTTTTAGCTCTGTTGAGTTTGTAGAAAGTAAGCCCTTCCATTGATGTTTCATGGGCTACCCATTTAAGGGCAAAGCCCCGGTGATTGTTGTTTACCGTGTCGGCAGGAAAATGCTCATCATACACCACAGGGCCATGATGGGTGTACACCACCGTGTCATAAAACACTTCCTCATCTCTGACCCGGATTTCCTCTACCCTTTTTTGTGTTTTCAGGTTGATTTTATCAAAGCGGTATTCGGTGTTTTCGCTATTGGCAAAATCAATTTTATACCAGTCCGTCACATCGCGCCGGGCGTTGGTCATACCCCAGGCAATAGAGTCGTTAAATCCTATGATCACATTGGGAGCGCCGGGTACCGTCGCCCCGAAGACATTGACACCAGGTCCGTGCAACTGCACCAGATACCAGATGCTGGGCAGGTTCAGCCCCAGGTGCGGATCATTGGCCAGTATCGGCTTTCCCGAACGTGTTTTACTACCCGCTACCGCCCAGTTGTTACTGCCATTATCCGGATTCGACCGAAGAGGGCTTTCACCAGGCAACAGCGCCTGATTGATGAAACCTACTTGTGGACTATCAATGGCAATGGGCTTAAAATTCCAGGGAGTGCCTTTGGGGATCACAGGGTCATAATCAGGCAGGTAGGTAGGGAAAAGAAAATCAAAACGCTCCTGACCGAGCAGCTGCAGCGTATTGGTATTTTCCAGATCCACATCGCCATAGGTAAGGTCATTGGAGAGATATTTCAGCAGCAGAACACTTTTCAGGGGTGTCCAGGGTTCTGGTGTATAGTCCAGCAATTTGTATTCAACCGGAAGGCTGGCGTAATCCAGGGTTTGGATATAGGCATTCACTCCACGGGCATAAGCATTGATGACCCTCCGGGTAACAGAATCTTGTTCCCAGGCTTTCAGCGCTTCTTCGGCACCGGTACCAAGTCCTTTCCTTCTTTGCAGTCTGTCAAATGACAAAGCACGTTCTCCCACTATTTCAGAGACGCGGCCCGCCGCCACATGCGTAACAAATTCCATTTGCCAGAGCCGGTTGGCTGCTGTCACATACCCCTGCACCATATACAGATCTTCTTCATGCTCAGCAAAAATATGCGGAATCATCAATGAATCGTATTTTATCGTGACGGGAGCCTGGAGTCCTTCCAACGTAACCGTCTGCAGAATACTATCATCCTCATTGAGGGCATTTTGCCAGAAACCATGAAAGGGGTCCAGAAAATTACCCAGGGGGGGAATGCTGCCTATCCGGATGCTAAGAGCGACTGTCAGCGCAATAGTAATAATGAATGAAAGCAGAAATTTAAATACTTTCATAAAAAAACAACAATTTTAATGACTATACCTTGAAAAATGGCTGAAGCTTGTTGCTGTATATCCAAAGGCTCAGCATTTTTGGTTAATAAATGGGTACGAAATTAACTATAATCCCCTTTTATAAAAAAATGATTTAAATTTTATGTTACATCCATTATGTATGAAATTGAAAACTATCTTGACAATTGTTGCATAATTCGTCATACAAAGTTTCATAAACCGGGGCTCGTTATTTGTTCCACAAAAGATCGCAGTGTCTGTAAAGCCTCTCCTTTCCTTTCGTACATACCCATATGAGCGGTGTTGGGCAACACCTGGACGGTAACAGAGCTGGGTGGTAAAAGAAACTGATCATGCAATGTAGACAAGGGTACCGACTGGTCTTCTCTACCGGCTATAAAAAGTACCGGAAAGGAGGCATTCACAAGCACATGGGTTCTATCCGGTCGATCCCGCATGGCTTTAGTCACTTCAATTGCCGTATCCACAGGGGTAGCCACAACAACATCCTTGAGTTGCTCCACAGTGGCCTGCAAGTCCGGACGATCAGGCTGGAAAAACAAACGTTCTACAAAAGGACCCGCAAAAGGGTTCATGCCATTTTTCTCCAGAAAATCGACTGTTTGCGTTCTGTTTTGTTTCTTTTCTTCCGGGTCTGCTTTTGCTGTAGAGTGAAACAGACATAAGCCTTTCACCCAGTCCGGATATTTTTCAGCAAAAGCCAGGCTCAGGTATCCTCCCAACGAATGTCCTACGAGAATTCCCTGCGTAATATCGAGATGCTGTAGCCAGTCGTGCACACTATCGGCCATACTTTCTATGGAAACTGGCGCTGTAACGGGTGGATTATCGCCAAAACCCGGTAAATCAGGTGCAAGCCCATACGCCACCTGGCTGATCGTACCCAGGGTGTCGTTCCATAACTCCTTTCGTTCACAGAATCCATGTAATAAGACGACTGCTTTTCCCTTTCCTTTTTCCAGATAAGCCAAAGCATGTTTCATATAATAGAAGTTTTAGAGGCGATTGGTTGGTATGAGTGGGGATAGGTTTCAAGTTTATTCATCGCTACAGGTAGCGCAACCGCAACTTTTGCCTTTGGCTTTCTCAAATGATTCTCTTCCTTCCCGGAAAGCAAACCAGCCAACACCTAAAGCGCCTACCGCATCTACATAAGGCAGATGAAAGACTTCATACAATACACTGGATACCAGCACTAGAACAGAAAGGTAAAGACAGGTTTTTGTACAGTTGGCATCAGCAAGGATGGGTTGAGAGTCTAGTGCTTTGCCCACCTCCATTTTTTTCTGCACCAGAAAATACATGGTTACAATAGACACCAGCGCGACGATGATGCCAGCCAGGGTAGTAACGGGTTGTTCTCCGGTATAAATAGTCAGAAAGGAAGTGATGACCATACCGACAGCCAGCAAATAAAAGCTAAAGCCAGTAAGCTGTAAGGCCTGTTTTTCAAACTGGTCCCTTTCCTGCACCGGGTGACTACGCATGCGATAAATCATATGCGCAATACCAATACCGGATAGTACTTCCACAAAACTATCAATACCGAAACCAAACAGGGCCAGGGTATCGTCAGACAAGCCAAAATACGTAGAAACCACACCTTCCAGCATATTATAGAAGATAGTAATCATGCTCAGCACGAAGGCCACTTTCAGGAGATGCGCCGTATCTTTTTCTTTTACTTTTGTGTTCATGATTGTCTTTTTTGAATAAGTGCACGCCGGAAACAAAAAAATACAGTAGTAGAACGCCGGAGTGAATCAATACATTCCTTTGTCAATGCTTTTCCAGTTCACACATTTCTCCCGGCACTTCAAACTGCACCGTGATATGTTGAATATGATGTTGTTTAAGCACCTGGTGCACCCGGTCTCTGATGACTGGCAATTCGCTGAGTGCTCTGTTTTGGGTTAATACCAAATGTACTGTCAGAATATTATATTGCCCGTCCATGGTCCACACATGTGTATCGTGCAGATCCTGGACTTCTTCGATGCTCAGCAAATCTTCTTTTACTTTCTCAATGTCCACATCCTTAGGCGTAGCCTGTAAAAAAATAGTCAGTACAGCCCTTAAATTTTTGAAAGCATTGACAAAAATATAGACAGCGATACCCAGCGACAAAATAGGGTCAATGACAGTCCATCCGGTAAAATACATCACGATACTGCCTATCAAAACGGCAATCCAGCCCAGGGCATCCTCCATCAGGTGTAGCATCACCGTTCTCTGGTTTACTGAATCCTGACTTTTTCTCAGTCGTAAAACAGCGGCTCCATTCATCACCACACCCAATACAGCCAGCAACAGCATACCCTGCGCATTCACTGGTTCTGGTTGGAATAAACGAGGCACTGTTTCAAAAACAATAAAAAAAGAACCTGTCAGCAAAATAGCTGAGTTGATCAGCGCACTCAAAGGGGAAAATCTTTTATAGCCAAAAGAATACTTGGTGGTGCGCCCTTTTTGGGCATAATTTTCCAAAAACCAGGAAGAACCTATGGCAAAGGTATCTCCCAGATCATGCACAGCATCAGATAATATGGCCACAGAATTCGTAATCAATCCTCCGATAAACTCTACCAGCGTAAAGCCCAGGTTTAAGAAGAAGGCCACCTTCAGATTTTGCGTAACCGGATGCACATGCGGTCCGGCATGCTCATGAGAATGGTCGTGTTCGTGATCATGGTGGTGATGGTGCTCCATAAGGATTGGTAATCTACGCACTAACGCAGAAAACTAAAGCAACTTACTGAAATAAACAATTTTCCTATACCATTAGTAACTAATATACCCCTGCTCTTTGTTGTGATTATTCTTTTGTCCCAGTTTTGCTTTTGTGTTGCCCCCTGACGATAGCTGGTAAGTCTTTTAGCACCTCATGGCTTCGGCCAAAGTTATCGGGAGATTGCCATTCCATCAGCCAGGATATCCACCTCGGCATGTAAAATGCAAAATAAACCTGCTGCCAGAGAGATACATCAGGCTACAGGGCCAGGGGCATAGTGTTCATCAAGAATTCTCTAAGCTCCTCTGATGACGCATCGTTGAAGACACCGTAATAGCGTATTTTTATAAAAGGGAAGGTAATTACCGATACCGGGAGTCACTTTGCCACAGATCGGCATTGGCCCCCAGCACCTGTTTCAAATGATCTGTCGCTTGATTCAGTTCACTCACAATAGTATCAGGGAGTTGCACTTCCATGGCTTCTACATTTCTTCTGACCTGTTCGCCGTTTCTACCGCCCACAATCACACTGCCTACACCAGGCTGTGCCAGTAACCAGGCCAAGCTCAGCGATCCCATGGGCAAGTTTGCCTTTTCTGCAATCCGACGAATCGCTTCTATTGCAGCAAAAGTTTCCTGCTCTTTTCCAAATTCCTGATGACGGGTCTGCGCTCTTTCTTTTGAAAAGTGTCGGGTTCTGGCCCTATCATCCGGTACTTGCTCAGGTGATGCAAATTTTCCGGTCAGCAGGCCTTGCATCAGGGGAGAATAACACAATACAGGCACGTTTTTTTCTATACATAGCGGCAGGATTTCAAACTCAATAGCCCGCCACAGCAGATTGTAAGGCAACTGATTGCTGGCAACCTGATCCGAGTACGAAAGGCACTCTTTTAAATCCTGTACACCAAAATTAGATACGCCAAAGGCCCGGATTTTTCCTTCGCTTTTGAGCGCTTCCAGGGCACTTATGGTTTCTTCCAGCGGAATGTCATGATTAGGCCAGTGGAGTTGTAACAGGTCCAGAGAGTCTGTTTGTAAAGCTTTTAGCCGGGCTTCACAGGCCTTCTTCACAGATTGATAGGCAAAGTCTTCCGGTTTGAGCTTAGTAGCCACCACAATCTTGTCTTTTACATCCGATAAAGCTTTGTTGATCAGATTTTCAGAAGCACCATTGCCGTAGGCTTCTGCCGTATCAAAAAAATTGATCCCTGCCTCATAAGCAGCTTGCAGGGCTTCTATGGAATCTTTTTCATCCTGGGGGCCCCAGTTGAATCCTCCTACGATGGCCCAGGCCCCAAAGGCTATCCGGGAAACTTTCAGGTCAGTGTTGGGTAAAGTCGTATATTTCATGTAAAAGTCAAGTTTTAAAATGGCTTTGCTGGCAAAACTTACAAAAAAATCAGCAGGTTCCAACCATTCGGGCTGTTGATTGTGTCTCTTATCATACAAATCTTTCCTAACGGCTAATCCTGATTGTCATGAATACGCTTTACACTTTTTCCCCAAGAAATCATGGCTCCCGAAGCCATATGATGGCTGCCTTCCTTTGCCTTTTATGGCTCTGCCAGTGTACTGACAAAGTAGAGGTAACCCGGCGATATACTTATCTGACACCCGTTTACACCTCGACAGAAGACCTCAGGGCTGCCTTTGATATTCTTCCTCCCAAACCTGTGTCTGCTCCCGGCAAGATTTATTTTCTCGATGGGTATCTGTTCATCAACGAACCTAATGAAGGTATTCATATTATAGACAATACTGACCCGGCTAATCCTACCAATATTAGCTTTATCAACATCCCGGGTAATTTTGACCTGGCAGGAAAGGGACACATTTTGTATGCAGACAGTTACATAGACCTGCTGGCCCTGGATATCAGTGATGTCCATGATGTGAAAGTTGTAAAACGGGTGGAGAACGTCTTTCCGCTCTACAACAGCTACGGGTACTATCCCGATGCGGAAAAAGGAGTGGTAACCAGTTGGCAGGAAGAGGAAGTGATAGAGACTTTTGAAGGCGAAGCCAATGAATTTGCACCCGGCTGGTTTTACTACCGGGGAGGTATGGCCCTGACCGATGCGGCTTTCAGGAGTATCGCCAATGATCTGGCTTCCCCCATGCCTACCAATGGTTTCCAAGGGTCGGCAGAAAGTGCAGGAGTGGGTGGTTCTATGGCCCGCTTTACCATTGTAGACCAGCATCTCTATACCATTGATGATTATAATATGCAGGTCTTTGATATCACTTCACTGGAAGAGCCCAAAGCAGGAAATGAGATAGCCGTTGGCTTTGCTATAGAAACCATCTTTCCCTACAAGGATAAATTATTCATAGGTGCTCAGAATGGCATGCATATTTATGACAATACTAATCCTGAAAATCCTACCCATCTTTCCACCTATGCACATGTCACCAGCTGTGATCCGGTAGTTGTACAAAATGACACGGCCTATGTAACGCTGCGGGATGGTACGGAATGTGGAGGGTTTACCAACCAGCTGGAAGTGGTGGATGTGTCTGATCCTACCCACCCTTCGCAGGTCACTGTGTATGCGATGGAACACCCCCATGGCCTGGGTATAGATGGCAACCTGCTCTTCGTCTGTGAAGGAGAATTTGGCCTGAAAGTATATGATGCCCAAAATGCCAAGACCATAGACCAGCATCTGCTGGCACATTTCGAGGATATTCATGCCTACGATGTGATTCCGCTGGACCAGGTTCTGATGATGATCGGGAAGGATGGCTTATATCAGTATGATTACAGCGACCCCACCGATATCAAATTGTTGAGTAAGATTCCAACCATAGCTTTCTGATATGCGCATCGCCGCCCTCATGTTTCTCCTGGGATGGTTGCTGGTCGTTCTGGTGAACCCAGTACAGGCCCAGGAGAAGAAAACCCAAGTGACCGTTTATCTGAAAAACGGAAAAGTGCTGCAAGGCACTATCATTACCTCTATTTTTGAAGAATATCTGACCCTGGAAATTGATGAAGTGACGCATCTGGATATACGTTTTGACAGGATTAAGAGTATCCATTTTGGAAAGCTGGCAGAAACCAAACCTGTTGAAACGAATGAGGCTTCCATAGAAAAAGGATTTGTGCACTATGCAGATATAGGGCTGCTTTTCGGCCAAAGTCATATTGGGAGCAATGCTTCCCTGTCGCTGAACATGATCAATGGCTACCAGTTTAACCAATACCTGATGGCTGGCATAGGCGTGGGTTTGGATATTTACGGCGAAATCTCCACCCTGCCTATCTACGCCAGTGCAAGAGGCCTGCTGACCAATAAAAAGGTAGCCCCTTACTATTTTTTTAATACGGGCTATGCCTTGGCCTGGGCCAACAATAATGTAAGCGATGTGAACTACTCGAAAACCCTGGGTGGACTGATGATTCAACCAGGCATTGGTTATCAGTTTAACATGGCCCATTCAGCCCTGCTGATCGGGTTAGGATACCGCTGGCAAAAAGCCACTTTCGAATACACTACGCCTGGGTGGGGAGGAGACATTTTTTACCATGAAGCCCGAACCCTTCGCCGCCTTTCTCTGTCTGTAGGCATTAGTTTTTAAATAATGTAAAGGCTGATAGGCACTAAAGCTATGGGAGGGATCGCTTCAGTAAGCTCACAATAGCAGAAAAAGAATACTTTGGAATAAAGCCATCTACCTTTTCTATCAGCATGCCTTACCTCTAATCCCTGAGAAAACGATAAACCTCTCTTTGCCATCGGGTTTTCTTTAGCGCGTTATGGCTGAGGGCACAACTTCTATTGAACCAGCGAAAGCACTGGCAAGGAATTATCGTGAAATTTTATTTTTTTGCTTCGAAATTGACTGGCAGCACTGCTCATTTCACCAAAACCTAACCCTCTTTGCTCATGAAAAAAGTACACTTACTCTCTCTTTTTCTTCTTCTTTTTTTCAACGTATTTTCTCAGGAAACCTCCCAGGATACCGTTTACCTGTTTTCTTACTTCAAAGGCAACGGAGAAGATGGGTTGCACCTGGCTTACAGTGAAGAGGGTTTACAATGGCAAGCGCTGAACGATGACCAATCTTTTCTAAAACCCCAGGTAGGCCAGGATAAACTCATGCGCGACCCTTGTATTATTTCAGGCCCTGATGGCTACTTCCATATGGTATGGACGGTCAGCTGGGGTGAGAAAGGTATTGGCTATGCGCGCTCCCAAGACCTGATCCGCTGGTCGACTCAGCAGTATATTCCTGTGATGGAACACGAATCCGAGGCCCTCAACTGCTGGGCACCGGAAATATCCTATGACCCGCTCCAAAAACAATATATGATTTACTGGGCCACCACCATTCCCGGCAGGTTTCCGGAAACGGATGCTTCCGGTGACGAAAAATACAACCATCGTATGTATTACACCACTACCCAGGATTTTAAGTCGTTTTCTCCCACCCAGCTTTTGTATGACGAGGGTTTCAATGTGATAGATGCTACCATCGTGATGGCAAATAAGCAATACTATATGTTTTTGAAGAACGAAACCCGTTATCCTCCGGAAAAAAATATCCGGATAGCCCAGGGTAAACAGCTCACCGGACCCTATAGCCAGCCTTCTGCACCCATTACCGGCGATTATTGGGCGGAAGGTCCTACGGTAGCCCACATCAACGGACGC
Source organism: Catalimonadaceae bacterium JC749 (assembly GCA_021730635.1). GTDB lineage: Bacteria > Bacteroidota > Bacteroidia > Cytophagales > Cyclobacteriaceae > JAJNNC01. The sequence continues at coordinate 699,916 of JAJNNC010000002.1, read as the reverse complement.
TGGATTGTTTACTTCGACAAGTATATCAATCATACCATGGGAGCTGTTGCTTCTGATGATTTGAATAACTGGACAGACATATCTGATCAGATACAGTTTCCGGAAGGCACCCGGCATGGCACAGTATTCAAGGCACCCCGGAAAGTATTGGATGCCCTCGCTCCATAAACACTCAAAAAGAGAATGCCACAGCCCCTGCAAAAGTATACGTTTGCATACGCAGCAGGGCAGTGCCCGATTCGGTTTACCTATGATAAGACATTTTCAAAAGCCAGTTCCTGTGCCGCCAGCACAAAGACAGTGGTAGGTAGTCCCTGGGTCCTTTCCGTGAGTTGCTCATAATAGGTTTGGAAGTTGCCGGAAGGTTCTGCCAGCCCCAGCATGACCAGGTCAGTCTGTTGGGATTCTTCCTGTAGGATATCCCAGAACGAACGGTCATGCGCCACAATGACCTGATGCTGGAAGTCGATACGCATTCTTTTGATAATGGCAGCCAGATTCTGATGCGCAATTTCTACCGCCGAGGGGGTTGGCACCACCATTTTTACATTGACCACCACGTTTTGCCAACTGGCCCCTGTTTGCAACAGGTAAGCCAGAATCATCATCAGGCCGCCGTTTTTTTTCAAACCACTCCACCACACATCAATCTGTTTTCTTTCTCCAAATCCTTTTTCATCATCATCCCTTACGATAATCACATTCCGCTGTGCCTGATGAAAATAATCAATCATCTGACAATAAGCTTGGTGGTGGGATATTTCCCGGGTATCTCCCAGCAGAATAGTATTAGGAACCAGAGCACCCAAACCATAACTATCCACCAGCCGCATGCTCCCCACAAAAGGATCCGGCGCCGCGATTACACGTACCAGAGAAGATACCTGGCGGCTTTGCAGATAATCCCGGATGTTAGCTTCTATAGCATGCACTCTCTCAAAGGAGACACTGTTGCTGGACAATATCGTAGAAACGGTCATCAAGGCCTGGCCGTGGGTCAGGTCATTAGCCAGTTCAATCAGGTGCCAACGCCTGGTAGGCGCTCCGGAAAGCACCAGAATATTCGGGCGCCAGTTTTTAGGATCAGGAGTGGCATCTATTCTCAATAGAGCCGTCCGGATGACTGCCAACCAAATGCCCCGCCTGACATCTCCCCAGGTGGCTTTCAATCCACGCCGCTTCAGCCAGATGAATACAGCCGCTACAAATAAGATAGCGATGACAGTGGCCAGGGCATTGATCAGAAACATAACCGCAATACAACCTATGGCTCCGAGGATAGACAAAGACCAATGGACCTTGAAGCTGGGACGAAAGGAGGGGCTTTTCAGCAAACGTTCTACTCCCGCCACAATATTGAGCACCCCATAGGTTGTGAGGAAAAACATGGAGAGGATGGGAGCAATAATATCCAGATTGCCTAAATACACCGCTACCAAGGCAATACCAACAGAAAAGATAGTGCCTGCTCTGGGAATATTATCCGGGCCACTGCCTTTGGCCAACCAGCTGAAACCCGGAGGCAATACCTGATCCTTGGCCATAGCCTGCAATATTCTGGGAGCCCCCAAGATACTGCCTACGGCACTGGATAAGGTAGCGCCCCAGACTCCCAATAAAATGGCATCGCCCCAAAAAGAGATTCTCGTCATGATCAAAGGGTCTTCTATCAGTGTACTGGCATCGGCCCGGAAAGCCAGGAAGAAGGGTATGACCATATAGATGATATAGCCGGTGGCTACCGCCAGAAAGGTCCCCTTAGGGATAGAACGGGTAGGATCTTTCAGATCCCCCGACATATTGACGCCTGCCATGATACCGGTCACGGCAGGAAAAAAAACAGCAAAAACCACCCAAAAACTTTCTGTTTCAAGGCCTGCTCCAAGCCCTAATACACGGTTACTGTCTGCCCCCAGCGGTTCTCCGAAAAACAAAGAAAAGAGAGAGAGGCCAATAGCCACCAGGATGATATACTGTGAACGAATAGCCGCCTGGGTAGAAAAAAGGGCCAGCACTCCTACCGCTGCTGTTACCAGCAAACCTACCAGCTTACCATCGAGATTAGGAAAGACGATTGTCAAACTTTCTGCAAAGCCTATGGTATACAGGGCAATGGAAAGCGCTTGTGCCAAGTATAGCGGAATCCCAATAGCCCCTCCCGTTTCTATACCCAGCGAACGGCTGATCATAAAATAGGCCCCTCCTACCCGTACCACCTGGTCGGTTGCGATGGAAGCAATGGAGAGAGCGGTCAGGAAGGTAATAGAGGTAGAAAGGGTCACAATGATCAGGGTGTAGAAAAGCCCTACGTTGCCCACGACCCAGCCGAACCGCAGATACATAATGACCCCCAGGATGGTCAGGATAGAAGGGGTAAAAACACCGCCAAAGGTTCCCAACCCTGATGGCTTATCCTTCACTACCTGTTGATGATTCGCGTTTTTCTCTTTTACTAACTGCTCAGCCATAGTTTTCTGGTGCCTTCAAACAGAGGACTTTCCGGTCATGGTTACTATAAATCTGTTGAGTCTTTTCATTTAAACCAAAGGAAAACTGCCCTTTCATCTGGTTCATTCTACTGAGAAGCTCTGGGTAGAAGCGGATAAATTTTACAACAAAATCATGTAAAGAACTAATTTGTTCAAATAAATTCTATGGAATTTACAAACTATATTTTCTGCCCCTGAACTTTCACCATACAGGTCGGTTATCACTATATGAAAATAGTAATCACGGGTGGAACAGGACAATTGGGAAGGTTGGTTATGGCCTCTTTACAAAAAAGAAAATCCGGTGAACCCACTGTTTCCATCACTACCCGTTCTCCTGAAAAAGCCCAGGATCTTGCTCAGCAAGGCATAGAAGTTATTTTCGGTGATTATGATGACAAGAATAGTTTGATCACTGCTTTTCAGGACGCAGATAAAGTCTTACTCATCTCAGGCCATGGGCCCAACGAAGACAGAATACGACAACACCGCACAGCGATCAGCGCTGCCCTGATGGCCGGAGTCCGTCAGGTACACTACACCAGCTTTGCGCACGCGGAGAAGCACTCTTACTTTGAGTTTGCCAAAGTACATGCAGCCACGGAAACTTTCCTGAAAAGAAGCGGTCTGACCTATACCATTTTCCGGAATGCTTTCTATGCGGACCTGTTCCTGGAGGGCATTGAACAGGCTTTCACTTCCGGAAAGTTCTTTGCTGCGGCCGGAGAAGGAAACATTAACTCTATTCCCAGAGAGGAAATTGCAGAAGCGATAGCCACCGTTTTAACAGAAAACAGGCATGGCAATACCACCTATACCCTGACCGGGCCCGAAACTTTTACCTATGCACAGGCTGTCGGGTGGCTTGCTGACGCCTTTCACAAACCGCTGCGCTATGTAGATATGGGATTGGAAGAAGTACGCGCTTTTTATGCGCAGGGAGATCCTTACAGCTTCGAGCTCAACGGCATGGTCAGCAGTTACCAGGCCATGCAGGCGGGTGAATATGATTTTATCACCGATGACTTTGAGAAAATAACCGGCAGAAAGCCTATGACCATGAAGGCTTTCTTTCAAAAAGCAGCTTCCCGCTAAAGGGTTGAAACTTATTTTTAAGTCCGATACTGCTGTAGAGACCTACTACAGATACGTCCAAGCGGAACCCTACATCCTTTCAGGGCTGGCCTGGCTGACCTATTTGCTTGGCTCATCAAATTTTTCTATGATAGCAACACAGATCAAACTGCCTATGGCTGATAACAAGCTCCTTCAACGCAGAGGCATCAATCTTTCACTTCTTCTACGATCCCATACTTTTGCCCCATATACCTACCCCAGGATGCCAACGCCTCAAGAACCGGTAACAACGTCTTTCCTTCCTGGGTGAGTGAGTACTCCACCCGGGGTGGCACTTCGGCATATACCTTCCGGTGCAAGATTCCATCTTTTTCCAGTTCTTTGAGCTGCATAGACAACATTTTTTCCGTGATATCGGGAATATGCCGCTTCAGCTCACTAAACCTTTTGGATTCTTTTCTCAGGTACCACAAGACAACTGTTTTCCACTTGCCACCGATAAAATTCATGGTAACATCCAGGGCACAATGGTAGGTTTTGTCCTTCATCTTGAAGCGATATTCTTTACCTTCTATGATCATAATAATAAAGTTTAAGAATTTATGATTTGTAAACGATTGACACTCAGTGTTGCCGTCATTTAGGTGCAATACTAACCTTTTTGACAGTTATTGTATTCAATATATAAGCTTTCTACATTTAAGTATAGCTCATCTTTATCGTAGTCAATGTAAATGTTATTGGCCAATGAAAATAGGCATTTTAGGAACTGGCATAGTAGGACAAACTATCGGTTCCCGACTCATTCAAAACCACCATCAGGTGATGTTAGGCGCGCGCTCGGCACAAAATGAGAAAGCCGCTCAATGGGTACAGCAGCAGGGAGAGCATGCATCACAGGGTACCTTTGCGGATGCAGCCCGTTTCGGAGAAATACTGTTCAACTGTACGGCTGGCATGGCTTCGCTGGAAGTATTGCAACAGGCAGGTCCGGATAATCTGCCAGGCAAAATACTGGTTGATGTTTCTAATCCGCTGGACTTTTCCAGGGGAATGCCGCCTGTTCTTTCTGTATGCAATGAGGATTCTTTAGCAGAACGGATACAGAGAACTTTTCCCCAGCTAAAGGTAGTCAAAACCCTGAATACCATGACTTGCGCTATCATGGTAAAACCGGACAGCTTACAAGAAGAGCATAATGTGTTTATCAGTGGCAATGAAACCACTGCCAAAGCCACAGTGACAAAATTGCTGCAAAATGAGTTTGGCTGGAAATCGGTGATAGACCTGGGTGACATTACCAGTGCCCGGGGCACCGAAATGTTTCTTCCCTTATGGCTCAGACTGTATGGTACCTTTCAGTCGGCAGATTTTAACATAAAGATTGTAAGAAAATGACGCCTCAGGCTCTTAGCCCAATCCTTTCTTTACCTGATGATCACCTAGTTACTTTTGTCAGTGTGCAAGCGCAGGAGCAGGCTAAACTACCCTCTTACCAGCATTCTTAAACGCAAAGGGGCAGTAGCCTTTTTCATAGGTTAGGAGTACTGAAGGTATCCCCCTGATTGATGTCACCTGTTTCAAAACCACGACGGAACCAGCGCATCCGTTGCTCAGAGGTTCCATGGGTGAAAGCATCCGGCACCACATACCCCTGTGACTGGCGTTGCAGGCGATCATCTCCAATAGCATTGGCAGCGCCCAGCGCCTCCTCTATATCCCCTTCTTCCAGAATATTATTGAGTTGCTGGTCATGCTTAGCCCATACGCCTGCCAGAAAATCCGCTTGCAGTTCCAGTCGCACAGAAAGTTGATTGTATTCCTTCTGGCTCACCTGGGACCTGCTTTGGTGCACCTGGTCAGAGATGCCCAACAAGTTCTGTACATGATGACCTACCTCATGGGCAATGACGTAAGCCATTGCAAAATCTCCCGGAGCCTGAAATCGGTCTTTCAGATCCTGGTAAAAGCTAAGGTCAATGTATATTTTCTGGTCGGCCGGACAGTAAAAAGGACCCGTGGCTGCACTGGCAAAACCGCAACCTGATTCCACACTGTTTCTGAACAAGACCAGCGTTGGCTCCTGGTATGTTCTGCCCATTTCTTCGAAAAGGTTTCCCCAGACCTGTTCGGTATCTCCTAGCACCACGGACACAAAATCAGCCAGTTCATCTTTCTGCGTATCAGCCGGTGCAGTAGTCTCCTGCTGAGGTCCTGATCCCACATCGATCTGGTTAATGACATCCAAAGGATTTCCACCAAAAAGTAAGGATAATACTACGAGGATAACGGTGCCTAACCCACCTCCTACAGCTACTTTTCTACCAGTGCTGGAGCGGCGGTCCTCCACATTGGAACTTTGTCTTCTTCCTTGCCAGCGCATAATTTTTTAGTTTAAAAAGTTAAAAGGTAATAGGTCTATTTTTGGATTTTTCAGTGAATCCTCAAGAGCCATTGCTGAAGATAAAACTGAAGTAACAACGGTCATTTCATAATTTTTGTTTGAACGGAAACAGCAGTGCTGCGAGGAGCAAATCCACTGGCTTTTTTTACGCTATGGGCATGCGTAGGCTGTATCATTCATGGTGATGTTTGTCCATCTTACCAGTAGCCAGCATACAACCGATCGCTTTGGTTTCCTTCACTGTGATTTCTTCTCCTGATAAAGTAGCGTCTACCGCATCCTGCAGATACTCTTCGGTAATCACCTGACGGTAACGTCCCAGCGCATAAAACCAGTTATTGATAGCCCCATGGTATAAGACTTGTCCCTGTGGGTTGATCAGAAAGGCCTCAGGGGTTACGGCTGCTTCCAAGGCGGTAGCAAGTTGCAGTTGGGTATCCAATAGCTGGGGAAAAGAAAACTGGTAGGCTTCCGCAAACGCATTCACTTTTTCAGCAGTCATTCCTACCTGGGAGTAGATGGCCGCCACCGCTACCTGCTGCTCTTTAAACTGATGAGACAGCTGACGGAGGGTCGCTCCATATTTTTGAGTCACCGGACATTCCGGATCCAGAAACAGCAGTACGGTATAGGGGTGGTTTTGCAGGGTATCTAAAGCGAAAGGTGTTTTCTCGCTGCTCATGAGTGTCAATTGCATCCAGGAAGCCCTTTCCTGTCCACTGACTTGTGGTGAGCAAAGCACAACGAGGATCACCACAGCCCATAAACCTTTACTTTTCATCATAGCATATCTATTCAGTGATTACCTAGTATACAAGAAAATTGAAGCAATCTTTAGCAGTTAACCAAATAAAATTCCGTACATTAAAATTTCAAGTATCTTTGTTTTATCTGAAAGATATTTCAAAAGTAAAGTTTTTATGAAGAGAATAAAGAAAAAGGCTGTGAAATGTGGTTGGATATCAGGGAATGGGCTACTGCTTTTGTTTCTTTCTCTTTCTCTGCAGGCCCAGGAGGTAACTTTCAATGAGCACATTGCCCCTATTATTCATAAGAACTGCACGCCCTGCCATCGCCCTGGTGAAGTAGGCCCCTTTAGCCTGATCACCTATCAGGATGTGGCCAAAAGAGCCCCATTTATTCAACACGTCACTTCCATCCGCTACATGCCCCCCTGGAAAGCGGATCCTTCCTTTCAAACCTACCAGAATGAAAGGGGTTTAACCCAGCAGGAAATTGATCTGATCGCTCAGTGGGTGGAAAATGGCGCACCACAAGGGAAAGCGGAAGCTACACCAACGCCCCCTACTTTTCAGGAAAACTCTCAGTTACTGCAAGCACCAGACCTGGTGCTTACCATGCAAAAACCCTTTTCTATACCGAACGACGGTACGGAAGAATTCAGGTATTTCAGTATTCCTACCGAACTGCCGGAAGATGTATTTCTGAAAGCCATAGAGTTCAGACCCGGTAATCCGCAACTGGTACACCACAGTCGCATCATGGTAGATACTTCCCATCTCATTCGTGCCATTGATGGTATATCAGAAACAGATCCGGCACTGGCACGTTTTCAGACCATTCCTCTGGCCGACGAATTTTTATACGGATGGGTGCCTGGCAACCTGCCGGTGATGTATCCTGCCGGAACCGGCAAACCGCTGAAAAAAAACAGTGATCTTATCTTGAACATTCATTATGCACCCTCTTCCGTGGTGGCGCAGGATCAGTCTTCTGTCCATCTGTATTTTGCCAAGGAGCCCATTGACCGGGAGGTAAAGACCATGACTTTGCGGGAGACTGATATTATCAACCAACCCTTTGTCATTCCGGCCAACGAGGTTAAAATCTTTTACATGCGTTCTGAACCGCTGGCGCATCCGATTGAGTTGATTTCAGTACTTCCTCACATGCACACGCTGGGAAAATCTTTCCGTGCGTTTGCGATTACTCCGGCAGGAGAAGTAGTACCTCTGGTAAAGATCGATGATTGGGACTTTAACTGGCAATCTACCTATGTATTTAAAGAATTGTTGACTGTACCGGAAGGGGCTGTCATTTATGCGGAAGCTACCTATGATAATACAGCATCCAATCCGGCAAACCCCCATGTACCTCCCCGAGATGTCACATATGGCTGGAATACCACCCACGAGATGATGAACCTTATTCTTTATTATGTTGAGGCGGAGCATCCGGTAGCCCAGGAAAAATGATGTTAACCTTTAGCCCTGGAAATAAAAAAAGAGCACCTTACAGATGCTCTTTTCATGATTGTTATAAAACTATATAACTTTATTGCGGTGTATAGATGGTAATTCCGTTTTCACCATATACATTCTGCCACATCACGGTAATCACGCCGGTATCCGGATCCACTGAGCCGCCGGTCACTTCATAGGCATAGATATAGCTAAAAGTAGCGGCATCCAGTTGTATATTACCACAAGCATCGATAAGGGTGGCAGCCACAGGTGGATTTTCCCAGACTTGTGGTTCCATCCCTGAACTCAGATCTGCAATGCTGTATTTTCCACCTCCTAAAGCGGTAAAGGTTTCTGTGCCAGTAAACTCAAAGGGCCCTCTACCATCTGTTTGTCCCGAAGTAGTGTAAGTATAAGTACCGGCAAGATCAGAAACACATTGCATACCCCAGGCTACTTCACAGTTAGCGCCAGGAAGTTCAGTACATACACTGGGAGACCAGGAATCATACTTAAGACCATCTGTGGTATATAATATCCACTTTACGGCAAAGTCATCGCCGGGAATGAAAGGTACGGTAGCCGTACGATTCGGTGTCATAGGATTGCTGTACACGGGTGTGGTTTCACCATCGCCGTCATAATCATAGGCAGCATCCTGATACAGCGCATACATATCTGCCTGAGAGACAGAAAAACTTATATCTTCCCGGTTGCCAGGAACGGCTTCCCCTTCGAAAGTTTGAAAAAGCTTTCCTGCTGTGCCCCCGTGCCGGGCGATTTGCGGATTACCATCTTCATCTACATAATTCTCATTGAACAGAAGATATAACTCTATTCTATCTACTTCTAATTGCCTGTCAACTGAAATCCATTCAATCTCAAAAGGAATGGCTACGGAAGGATCTCTGTAGATAAAACTGGTGGGGTTTTCACCCGGATTAGGCACTTCTGCAAATGCATGCACGCCCGGTAATGGTTCTACATAAGGATTTAGCTCTTCGTCCTCACAGGCGGTGTTACCGATGAGTAAACTCAGCAGCAAAAAGGTACTATTGATAATCGATATTCTTTTCATATGGTTCAAATCTTAATGCTGTACAAATATTACTGGAACTGGTAACCGATTACATCCCAAAATACCGGATCCCGATCAAAGGCTACATTCCTGATATCGTCTGTTACACTTTGGTTGAAAGTCAGGTCATCCTGCGCATACGGCAACCGCAACGCAAATTGTCTTCTCCGGTTGAGCGGTTGTTGCAGATCATTCGGATATCCTGTTCTTCTGAAAGCATTATAGATCTCGAAACCATTGCCAAAGTTACTAAACCAGGCCTGTTTCATAATTACCGCCAACTTAGCTTCGTTAGAGGGAGCATTGTCGAACCTTTGCATATACAGATTTACATAATTATCTGTAGCTGAATCCACTGGCGCATTGACGTAGATATCAATTGGATCGTCGGGCCCCAAAGGATTTTGGTTAATATTGCTGGCAAAGTTGACCACTTTGCTGATATGCCCTCTGATAGTCTGCTCAAACAAGGTTCTGGGATCTCCAGGTGTACCAAGCGTCAGCATGGCTTCTATTTTATAGAAGTTGATATTCACCGAAGTGATCATTGGGAAAATACCGGCTCCACTCCCTTTATTGTTATTGGCACCTTCAGGAGAAGTCAGATCGTACAACCCACCTATGGGATAGACCCCTATGGCTGTTCTTAAACTTCCATCCAACGGAATACCGGAGGGGTCTGAACGGTCGCGGCCGAAGATACCTGCCAGAAAAGTTTCCTGTGCCCCTGTAAACTCTTTGCCTTTATTGGTATAAAGTCTGTCAATGATATTATCATTGAGTACCAGATAACCGTAAATACATCCAGTAATTTGCGAACAGGGCGTATTCTGACGCTGAGTAGAAACGCTTTGATCCAGTATGGAAGAAGTTTGGCGTCTCATGTAAAAAGGCCGTCGAGGGTCCTGGTTATCCAGCATTTCTACCATAAACTGGTGAGATAAGTAGGTAAACCCGTATTCGGCACCTCCGTAGCCTTCTACATACCAGGGGTGGCGGTTTTCATTTTCAGGGTTATTGATACTATTGAACTGGAAAGTAAAGTCTTCCGCATCGGTAAGAATCAGGTCGTTTTCCTGGATCAATGCATTGATCGCAGCGGTATTATCCTGTACCCGGCGCGTCTGAATCAGCATTTTCAGCTTCAGCGACTTGGCCATTTTTCTCCAACGGTCAATGTTACCGTTGTAGATGGGATCGCCCTGCACTGTGACGGCACTGGATTCATTAAAATGAGCGATAGCCTCATCCAGCAAACGGAATAAATCCTGGTAAATCGTGGCACCATCGTCATAGACAGGATATTTAATGATCTCTTCAGCATCTCCCCTTAAAGCTTCTGTATAAGGCACAGCTCCCCACAGATCTACCATTAAGCTAAAGTAATATGCCTTCAAAGCTTTACCAATGCCCAGGTAATAAGGGTTGTTGCCTTGTTCTTCTGCCAGATCAATGATGGCTTGTACATCTTTCAATGGACCATAATATAACTGCAACCAATCCAGGTTATAGGTCTGATTGTCCACATCAAAACCGTCGGTACCCTGTTCTGCCAGAATGCCTACAAAGGAATGCACATCTTCATTCAGTTCATCGGCGAAAAGTTCTGATCCATCCAATAAAGCCTGAGAAAGTAATAGGTTCAGAGAGGCTTCTTTAGGATTGTTTGGATCGTCATTAATATCCAGATCAAACAGTTCACAACTGGCTACCGTACCAGAAAGCACGATGGCCAGGAGATATATATAAAGGTTACTATAAATTCTTTTCATTGTATTGTAATCAATTAAAATAGCCAATCAGACAGTTAGAAAGTCAAACTGAGGTTTACACCATAACGACGAGTACTGGGTGTAGCTCCGTAGTCAAAGCCCTGCACATTAGAGTCTGCCGGCTCGGCCAACACTTCCGGGTCAAAGTTGAGGCCTTCCAGGAAGTTCGGCGCTTTAAACCAGAGGTTACGTCCGGAAAGCATGACCTTTACAGATCCGAAAGGTGTTTTTTCAATAATAGATTGAGGAAGGGCATAGCCCAGACTTACCTCTCTCAAACGAATAGTAGTACCATCGTACACATTGACTTCATCCTGTCCGTAAGCACCAAATCCATCAGTGAAATGGTAATCAAAAGCCGTTATCGGGGTAGTATTGACAATCTTATTACCATTTTCGTCCAGCACAGGCTCATACGTTTGCGGATCTCCATATACACCAGGCACAACCCGTAGTCCTTCTCTGTCTTCAGAAAGTTTCAACTGACCGCGCAGCAACAGGGAGGCGGCCGTAGCCGAGTAAATGTCACCCCCTTGTCTCCAATCTACCAAAGCTCTCAGCGTGAAACCTTTATAAGTAAAGGTATTGGTGATACCCATGATAAAATCAGGGTTTGGGTCTCCGATAATTTCTGAAGTAGGCACTCTAAAGGGTAGTCCGGAAGCTTTGTTGATCAACAGATTCCCTTCCTCATCACGAGCATTTTTGCTGCCTAGTATTTGTCCATAAGGTTCACCGGAACGATGAATAGTACCCAAAGTAGTCAAAGGACCTCCTATATAAATTTCACCGGCAGGACCTGCATCCACCACCAGACTTCTGATACGGGTAAAAGCTGTATAAATATTCCAGCTGAATCCGTTATTCAAGCGGAGAGGGGTAAGGTCTAAGCCTATCTCCCATCCTTTATTTTCCAGTTCACCAATATTGACTACCTCTCTTTCAAAACCACTGGTAGCCGGAATACGGGCTGTGGCAATCTGATCGGTAGAAGTCCGTTTGAAATAAGTCAGATCCAGACCCACACGATTATCGAGCAGCTGTAATTCCACACCCGCTTCTATCTCCGTAGTAAATTCCGGTTTCAGATTCGCGTTACCCAACACATCGCCCAGGGTAGCACCATTATAATCTACGCCATTGGCGCCGGTGAAAGGCTGAATGATGTTAAAATAGGTAGCGGTCAGGTATGGGTTGGGTTCATTACCCACTTTGGTGATAGCCCCACGGACCTTACCATAATTCAGGATATTATTGCTGATCCCAAAAGCTTCGGTAAAGATCAGAGAAGCACTGACACCAGGGTAGAAGTAACTCCGGTTATCTACCGGCAGCGTAGACGACCAATCGTTTCTTCCTACCACGTTCAGGAAAAAGTAATCATTATAGGAAAACTGCAGGTCCGCATAGGCTGCATAAAACCTTCTCAGACTGCGGAAATCATAATTAACGGTAGTCTGTGTGGTAGCATCTACATTGTATAATCCTTCGGAGATGATCCCGGAGCCTGTCACTTTTCTGCGGCTGAGTTCCCGCTGGTTAACGTTACCTCCGACGATAGCCCGAAAACCGATGGCATCGGTAAAATCTTTGGTCACGGTAGCAATCACGTTGTAATCCTGCTCTGTGTAGGTTAAATCTTCTGTCCATACTCTACCGGCAGGGATAGCCGTACCACCGGACCTGACAATGTCTTTTCTAGCTTCACTATAGGTGTTGACCCCTCCCTTCGCTGTTATGTTTAGCCATTCTCCAATGTCATAAGATAAGGACATGTTTCCGAATACCCGGTTCACATCACTGGAGTAGCTATTGTATTTGGCGATCCACAGCGGGTTATCCAGGGCACGGTAAAATACGTTGGAGCCATCTACCGGATTTTCAAAGGGATATCCGTTCAGGTTAAAGTTTCGGGGCAGATAAAACAGTCGGCCAAAAAGTGAAGTAGAAGTAGCTGTAGTATAATCCAGGAAGAAACTACCACCAGACTGCGGGGTCTGTTGGGTGGTGTTCACATAGTTCACGTTTCCTGAAATGAACAAACCATTGGAAAGCTGACCATTCCCGCCAAAATTCAAAGAAGTTCTGGATGCTTCAGAATTTGGTATGATTCCCGTATTATCCATTCTGGAAACGCCACCGGATAAGGTTGTGGTTTCGCTTCCTGAAGTGATATTCACGCTATTTTCTATCACCCGGCCCTGATCGAAGAAGCCTCCTACAATATCATAAGGCTGAAAAGGCACATCGATACCAATAGGTGTTCCGGTACCCCAACGGGGGTCATTTCTGTCAGTAATAAAAACACCTTCGTCGGCGATATAATAGCCTTTGACCAGTTCCGGAAATACGAGATGATACCCCTGCGATTGTCCGTATGAGGTTTCAATCAAGGGGTGCTGGATATAACCCTCAGGCGTGGCTGGCACGATGACGTTACCTTCTGCATCTGTTACACCACCGTACATCGTTTTAGAATAGTTGGTGCCATACAATGCATTGAGCCGGTCTACATGATCTGGAAAAGGCGCTCCCCAGTTGCCAATGAAGCCAGCATTATACAACTGGTTAGACCCCTGGGCATAGATGTCCTGGTATTCAGGTAAGCTAGACACATTTTCTACATTGTAAGACCCGTTGTAGGTCACTTCCAGACCCTTTTTAGCATTTTTCTTAGCCGATTTGGTCGTAATAACCACAACCCCGTTGGTCGCTCTTGATCCATACAGAGCAGCCGCAGCAGCGCCTTTCAGCACTGTCAATGATTCAATGTTGTTGGGATCAATATCGAAGGCGCGGTTTGAAAAAGCTGAGTTATCTACCCCCACACTAGCGGAAGGATCAGTCGGATTGATAGAGTTGGTAGAGTTGTCAAAAGGAATACCATCTACCACAAACAAAGGCTGGGTATTGCCTGTCAATGATGAGATACCCCGGATATTGATTTTGGTAGACTGCCCCGGAGCACCTCCGCCCGCCTGAATGTTAACACCAGGCATTTTACCACTCAGAGAACGAATCGGATCAGGTTCTGATCGTTGGGCAATGCGTTCTCCATCCACACTGGCTACCGAATAGCCTAAGGCTTTTTTCTCCCGCTCGATACCAATCGCAGTAACGACTACTTCTGTCAGCTGCTGCACATCAGATTGCATGACCACATTGATCTCAGAGCGGCCATTAATGTCAATTTCCTGCTCCAATAATCCGATGAAGGAGAAAGTAAGGGTATTGGCATCATTAGGAACATTTAAGCGATAGTTCCCTTCAATGTCTGTGACAGTACCGATTGTAGATCCTTTTACAATGACGTTGACCCCTGGCAAGACAGCCCCATCCTCAGCGGAAGTGACTGTACCGGTTACAGTACTCTCCTGCGCATACAAATTCTGGGTTAGGCAGAAAATTAGCAAAAAACTGCAGAGCCCCGTCCAGAGCCATCGAAGATCCGGATAGGGTTCACTAGTAAAATTACATCTCATAGTCTAACATTTTAGTTTAATTGAACATACCAATATAAAAGCAATAAAAATATGGCAAATCTGTAGAAGCGAGGCTTGGCATTTCTTTCGTAGAGACGCATCTTGCTAAAAGAGAATAATTTTAAAAATATGCTGAAGATCAAAACAAAATGTTAATAATTTTAACTTTTCAGCATTTAATTACTGCACATTGAAGTTATGGCAATAAAATAGTGTGTAAATGTAAATCTTTAATTCAAAAAGTCAATTTTAATACGCATGTTTTTTGAGTTTCTGCTAGAATTTCCCACTATTCTAAAAAGCCAAACCAAGACATACAATTATTATTTCAGCAATATTAACTAAATATTTGAATATAATATCAATAATTTTTTTCATTTATTAAATATCTATTAATAAAAATGCAAAAGCGTATACTAATATTGCTGAATAGGTAAGGCAAAATTGAAGGGTAATCTTATGATGAAAATCAAACTTTTAAAAGTAAGATATGTTACCTCAGCCGAAAAATTATTGGGTTTCTCCTGATGCTATTTTCGGAGCGCACTTTTCTCAGTAAATCATACTTTCGGCCTGTCACAGGCCCAGTCCCTATGAGTGCTACAATGGCTGAACGAATTCCCTATACTAATTGCCTGATGGACGGTGTATTGCCAGCGGAAAACTTGCTGTATAAGTGCTGAAGGATTTGGCAGTCAGCCGATGAAAGCCTACTGTGGCGCAGGTGTAGCACACCTCTTTGACAATGCATTTTCTGAAGCTGATTGTCAACCTGCCCTATAAAAATACAGTGGATGAAAGGAAGATAATTATTTCCGTTGCGGAAAGGAGAAAATCAGGGGGATGCCTTCCCCGTTTTTCAAAGATAAGCAGACCCCTTACCCATGAAAATGGATAGACAACTCACAGTAGAAAAGTATAATACAGGAGCACCGGTCAGGATGCCCCTGTTCCACCATTTATTGAGGTGTTAAAGTATAAGAAAATTGCCATCCTGCTATCCCGCAACAGGACGCGGCCCCATATTGTAAGTTCAGGGTGATAATGCCTGTAGAAAAATCGATCTGGCTTCCCAGCAAGGCCTCCACCACTACCTGCGTACCAAAATCCCTGGAAGCCGCTGCGGGTATGATCTGCCCACACACATCGCTAACATTGTAAGCCACAGGTAAATCAGCGCCAAACAAACCCAGGGCAATATCGCTAATGGTATAGTTGCCTGGAGAAACTTCTGTCAAAGTGACGGTTTGACTCTGATTTTCTCCGTTCGGACAATTGATACACTCTGCCAAATAAGTTCCCGCAATAGCGGAAGGACATCCTACCGGATAGTTGACAAAAACCCGATAAATGGACGCTGCTGAATTATCCAGCAAAGCCGGACTCCAACCACTCAACAAACGACCATCTTCCATGTGAAAGTCGGTAGTGATAAAAAAACTATCTCCTAAATCCAGGCTATCCAGGGTCAGTACATTTTCTGAGTAAAACCCGATCAGTTCCTGGGTATCGATATCATAGGTTTGCGGCCAGGTCGTAATATTCTGAATCAGGGCTTTGTGGGTAGTGCCTTCGGAAGCGTTGTTAAAAGTTACCGTCACATCAATAGAGGCTACCGGCGCAAATTCCAGGTTTGTACCCTGCGCATCCGTCAAACTGATGGTAAAATAAAGTCGCGTCTCCTCAGGGTTCAGAATGTTGACCAAACCCGTATCATCAGTGCCGGTTGTGATATATACCATGGCCCCTTTGGGAATTTCAGAGACAAAATTTTCACTTTCGCAGGCAGTCTGCATGATCAAGACACCTGCTAGTATTCCTATTTTTAAGTAATTTTTCATCATTCTGCAGTATTAATTTACTGATCAGGTGTGAGGGTTGCTCTTCTGCATCACACCTGCTCTGTTGATACTAATTGGCATCCCAGAATACTTTGGTGGCACTGGGGTTTTGTTGTTCTATATTTGGGTTCAGTTCTACCTCATTGGCAGAATAGGGCAGCACAGTTGGGAACTGTTTGGACGCATTGGTGTAGCTCAACGGATCCGTGTTAGGATCGTACAGTACCGGATAGCCCGTTCGCCGGTAATCCGTATACTGATCCACAGAGTAACCAAAAGAGGCAATCCATTTCTGAGTCATGATGATCTCGAGTTTACGGTCATTGCTGCCAGCATCATACTGCACCAACACTGCATTGATGTAGGTATCCATGGCCTCCTGGGTCATCAAAGGAGGGGGATCCTGGTTTTTAGCGTCGAAGTTAGCCGCTACCTCGTTGACCTTATCGAAAGAAGCCTGTATGGCACTTTGCAGCAAGGCCCGTGGATCACCGGTAGTTACCCCTGCCAAAGCCAGTTCTGCCTCAATAAACAGCCGGGCATAATAGGTCAGGAGCCGTTGAGGCACATCGCCCGGCGCATCATTCTGAGTGACTGTAATGGCACTGCCATCATCATAGCGCCCTCCGTAAGGATACATCCCCATCACCGTTTGCGATTGATCCTGGCTCCCGGCCTGGTTGGTACCGGTAGAACCAAAATAAATAGACTGGAAAGTGCCATCCCGATATTCTGCGGGATTTTGAGGCGCTTCGGTTTCTGTCAGTTGGTTATACCAGTAATAAGGAATGCGTGGGTCGGTGATCCCTGTCAGTATCGCAGGATTCTGTCCGGTCATGATTTCATAAAACCATACACTGATATAATAAATACGGGTGGCCGGATAATCTGCAATAAAACCTGGATTCCGGTTATCCGGCGACTGGCTTTGAAAATAAGGCAGTTCAAAATCTTCTTCCAGGGTGCTGATCAAATCACCCTCTGCCAGCAAAGCATTGACCTCAGCAGACACATCCTGTATCAGACGAAGCTGATTGTATAGCTTGAGTTTGACGGTTTTCGCCAGTTTTCTCCATTTATCCAGGTCTCCTCCATAGATGAGATCGTCGGCTCCGGGCGGCTGGTCAGATTCTTTTGCCAGATTGGCGATGCCTTCGTCCAGCAGGGTAAAAAGTTGCGGATAGATACTGGCATCATCGTCTACCTGCGGTGTATAAGTTTCCGGAGTCGTATTGGCTTGCGAAAAAGGAATATCTCCCCACACATCGACCATCTGGCTGGTATAGTACGCCTTGAGAATCTGAGCAATACCTACATAATGCCAGGCTTCCTGCTCCGTGCCGATCTGTACTATCTCCCGCAAATCTTCCATGGCAATACTGTATAAAGCACTCCAGGATTGTGTGATGGCAAAGTCTTCTCCAGTGACTTCATAGGCATCAAAACTTTGTCTTCGGGTAGTTTGATGCATATATACCGATAGAATAGCAGAAAGACCCGACGTGCCTAACCCAACGCTGTTGGTCGTAGCCAGCTGTGTATTGGTCAGTAGCAAATCTACCGTGGCGGTAGTCGGATTATTCGGATCTTCGTTGATATCAAAGAAATCTTCACAGCTACTGGTCAACAGCACGCTGAGTATCCATATCAATGGGAATAGCTTTTTATTCATGGTGATGGAGGTTAGGCTTCAAAAAGTAACTTGTAAATTGACACCAAATCGACGGGTAGTCGGCGCTGAAGCGTATTCAATTCCCTGGGTATTGGTAGAACCAAAACCATTCACTTCCGGATCAAAATTGGTATGTTCCGGGAAGTTAGGGGCATGATACCACAGATTTCTCCCGGTAAAGGTGAGAGAAAGTGTACCGAAAGGAGTGTTTTCCAGTATGGACTGTGGCAGGGCATAGCCCAGGGAGACTTCCCGCAAACGGATAACCGTGCCATCGTACACACTCCATTCATCCTCTGCATTAATTCCAAATGATCCTCCTCCGTTTTGAAAATACAAGTCATTCATGCTCACCTGGATGGTATTGGGAATTTTGTTGCCATTCTCGTCCAACAGGGGTTGACCGGTGTTGGGATCTCCCAGAAAACCCGGAACGATACGGGGGGCCTCCCTGTCTTCCGTATCTTTGGTTACCCCTCTTCCCAGCAGACGTTCTACCGTAGTGGTATAAATATCTCCACCTTTTCTGTAATCTACCAAGGCTCTCAAAGACAGTCCTTTCCAGGTGAAAGTATTGGTGACACCCAGCAGATAGTCCGGATTAGGGTTTCCTACTTTGGCAAATTCCAAAGCCGGGAACAACATCCCATCGGTTGGGTCAATCAATAGATTGCCTTCCTCATCCCGGGCACTGACGGAGCCTCTCAGGATACCATAGGGTTCTCCAGGCTCAATAACGGGGGTAATGCCTCCTCCGAAAAGATTTTGTATGTTAAATCGGTCCAGTCCGGCTGCAATCTCCAGCACCTTGTTCCGGTTGCGTGTGAAGGAAGTAAAGATTTCCCACCGTAATCCGTTACTGAGTTGAAGAGGTACCAGGGTCAGCCCTACTTCCACCCCTTTGTTTTCCATTTCTCCTACATTGGTTACCAATTGCTGGAAGCCAGAAGAATGGGGTACGCTCACGGAGACAATCTGATCCCGGGTAACACGGTCATAGTAGGTAAAGTCTATCACCACACGCCCCAGGAAGAAATCCAGATCGGCTCCAGCCTCAAACTCGTCGGTAAATTCCGGACTCAGGTTAGGGTCATAAGCCACCGGATCGCGGGTAATACCTGGCTGGCTGTTGAAGGGCAGATCATTGTCCGGAATGGAGGCGATCAGATTGGTACTGTTTCCTCTGTTGACGGAAAAGAGATTGATGAGTTGATAGGGGTCTGCGTCGTTGCCTACCCTGGCTACCCCCAACCGTATCTTTCCTTGTGAAAAGATATTTTCGTTAGTCTCCAACATTTCTGTAAAAATCCAGGAAGCACTGGCTGAGCCATACAGGTAATTTCGTTTGTTGGCCGGCAGGGTAGATGACCAGTCGGTTCTTCCCGTCAGGTTGAGATACAGAAAGTCGTTATACCCAAAGGTCAGGTCAGTATACACACCCATCAGACGCCTTTTCTCAAAATCTCCGCCATTGGCTGTCACGCTGACCACATTATCCATATCAAAGATTCCCGGTGCGATAATGTCAACACCCTGGAATGTTTGCCGGTCTTCTTTGCGCTGGTTGATATTCTGCCCTACCAGACCTTTGAAATACACCGATTGACTCAGATCTTTCTCTACTGTCACGATCAGGTTAGACTCTATCTCCTGGCGGTAAATGTCGTCATCGATCAGGGCACCTGAGCCGCCAAAAGCAGTAGACCCCTCATTCCACACCTGCTGGCGGCGGTCGTCAAACACATTAAACCCAATACGGTAATCTACACTTAACCAATCCGTAAAATCATATCCCACATGAGCATTAGCGGTGACCCGGTCCAGGTCGCTGGTGAGGCCGTTATTCTTCCAGGACCAGAGTGGATGATCTTCTAAACCGATGAAGAATAGGGAGTTCCCCTCTTTGTCCTGGTATGGCAGATCCATATTCCAGTTACGGGCCAACCACAAGGTACGCGCAAAGGAAGAAGCAGCCGCAGGGTCCTGCGCTCCGCTCTCTCCAAAAATGGGTCCGTGTTGTCTGCTCACGGAGTAAGACACATTGGCTCCCGCCCGGATTCCGTTTTCCAGTATGGTGTTCCCCCCAAGGGACAAGCTGGTACGGACAAATTCTGACTCAGGGATATATCCCTGGTTGTCCAGATGCGAAGCGGTCAGGCTGAAAGAGCCATTTTCTCCTCCTCCCTGTATGGTGATGGAATTATCCACCACCTGTCCGTTGCGAAACAGGTCTTTAATGTTATCAGGATAGGCTACATAGGCCACACTGTCGCCAAACAGTTCCGGATAAGCAGCTTTATAGCCTGTCCAGACAGGGATAGAATCAAACCAGGCAAAGGGTGGTCCCCAGGAGCCGTTCGATTCCCGGTACTGAAATTCCGTACCCGCTCCATAGGTATTCTGATAGTTGGGCAGGTTGCCAATCTGTTCTATGGAGTAAGAGCTGCTGAAAGAAACTTCCAAACCTTTCCTGGACAGACCGGTACTCCCTGCTTTTGTGGTAATGACCACTACCCCATTGGCAGCCCTGGAACCGTAAAGGGAAGCCGCTGCCGCTCCTTTTAATACGGAAATGGATTCAATAGCATTTGGGTCCAAAGCCGCCAGCGGGGAAGCATAGGCACCGCCTCCGGTCAATTGGTTATAAGTCGTATATTGTTCTGCAAAATAGGGCGTTCCATCCACTACATATAAGGGTTCGTTGTTTCCCAGAAAAGAAGACTGTCCCCGGATGGTCACACGGGTGGCACTTCCCGGTGCTCCTGTAGAACTTGAAATTGACAAGCCGGGCACTTTACCCTGCAGGGCCCGTAAGGGATCCGGCTCCGAAACCCTTTGCACCTGCTCCCCTGCCAGATTCTCTACGGAATAGCCCAAAGCACGTTCCTGTCGCTCAATCCCAATGGCAGTGACCACCACTTCCGTTAGCTGCCGCGTATCAGAAACCATCTGTACATCAATGGTGGAACGGCCACTAATCGGAATTTCCTGGGCAGTATAGCCGATGAAAGAGAAGGATAGGATTTCTCCTTCTGCCGGAACAGATAGCCTGTAGTTTCCGTCAATGTCCGTAACGGTTCCCAGGTTGGTTCCTTTGACAATGACATTCACACCGGGTAAGGGGGCGCCTTCTTCTGAGGAGGTAACCGTACCCGTTACCGTACTTTCCTGGGAATAAGCGGGCATGATCAGAACCCATGTAAGCAGTAGTGGTCCCAGAATACAAAAAATGTGTTTTTTCTTTTTCGGAAAAAACAGATAAGTAGAATTGTTTCCCATAAATCAGCGAGTTTAATTGATGTTACATAAGAGCACTTTATTGAGGACAAAGCAAAAAAATAGATGAACCCCATGGAAGCAGCTTCATGTGGCCAGCACATAAGCCACGATAATCCACAAAAATACCTGTCAGTACATTCAGGCAATTACCACAGAAAGAGCCTTGTATAAACTAAAAAATGGCTTTTTAATCTGAAGAATTTGACTAGAAACTTTAATTAAATGTAGTTTTTCTTTTCAAAAAAA
The DNA here is from genome assembly GCA_021730635.1 of Catalimonadaceae bacterium JC749. Lineage (GTDB taxonomy): Bacteria > Bacteroidota > Bacteroidia > Cytophagales > Cyclobacteriaceae > JAJNNC01. The sequence goes on along the minus strand of JAJNNC010000002.1, from coordinate 678,372 downwards.
CAAGGTTTTCATTATCACCCTGATATCAAAAGGCAACTTTCATTTGAAAATTTTAAACTCTAACAAAAAGGAATATTTACATGAATGCTAAAAGCTAACGGTTTCACTATATAATCTTTTACAAAAACTCAGCCTACACTCAAAACAAGCACACAAATCTGGCATGTGCTTAGCATCCTCAGAAAAGGCCAAAAGTCCAGTATTGTGTCAGAAATTTTTTTTAAGAACCAGGCGACATTCAGGTGTATTGATGGCAAAGGAAATAGGGATTTTAAGCTGGCGCAGGGCTTGCCTTTGTACAATTACTCTGTTTTTTTCAGAACAAAAGACCAGATTTGCCAAGTCTGTTGAAAAAAGGAAAGGCAGCATTTATGGACTGATCACCAAGCGGTAATAGGATACTTTCTCAGCCTGCCATAGCTGCACCACATAGGTACCTGGCACTAACCCTTGCAGATCCAGGGTAATACTTTGGGAGGATACAGCTGTATCAGGGATGGTGCGAATCTGTTTTCCTTCCGTATTCCATAGGCTGATCCGGAAGGTTCCGCTAACAGGTTCTTCAAGCGGGAGCGTGGCCTTCGTAGAGGCCGGATTCGGAAACAAATAATACTCTTTTTGCACTACCGGATCGTCAACGTCAGTCACTACATCGATTGTTTGGATGGAACTGTCAGCACACCCTCCTGCTGAAGTTACCTCTAAACTTACCGTATATTCGCCTGTTGCTTCATACCGATGTTCCGGATTTTGCATCGTACTGGTATCTCCATCGCCGAATTCCCAAAACCAGGATACCACCTCCCCTGTACTTTGATCTGTAAATTGCACTACTTCGCTGGTATCTAGGGCAGTGCCTGTCATTTCAAACTGGAAGTCGGCAGCGGGCGCAGGAAACATTTCAATGAGCAATGTATCAGAAGTGGCCGTACAGCCCAGAGAATCATTGAAGACTTGTACAAAATAGGCACCGGCTTCCTGCACGACTACCGACTGCGTTGTATCTCCTGTACTCCATTGATAGGCATCCGCTTCTGCCACTGAGAGCACGACAGAATCTCCGGAACAAAGTCGGGCGCTGCCATCAAAGATGAGGGCTGCATTGAGTGCTAAATCCACTTTTACCTCTATCCTGACACTTTCCTCATTGTTGACCACAGTGGCCACAAAAAAGGAAGTTGCTTCGGTTACAGGGCCTGTGGTATAGACTGCGCCTGTATCGAGAAGGTTGCCACCCGTTTTGCTGTCATACCACCGGAATGAACCTGCCCCGCTGGCCTTTAAAGTAGCGGTGTCTCCGTAACAGACCCTCACATCGGATGCTTCAGGGGGAGAAATTTGCAAAATGCTTTCATACTGATCTATGGCGGCCTGCGCCGACGCCTGCAATTCACTCAGGCTAAGCGCTCCGTGCAGGGCAAACACTACCTGAATGGAATCGCCGGGGGCTATGGAATAGGGACCACTGCCCACCGTATGGCTTACATCGGTACCCCCTGCCGTAGAAAAGCCTGCCTGCTTCCGGCCAACCTCACTGGACATACTTTCAAATTTTTCTTCATCCGTAAAACCATCGTATACACCCCAGGGGCTGCTTTGAATTTCCTGATCATTATCTATGGCAAAATAATTGGGTTTTCCACTGAGTTCCTGTATCCCCGCAAACAAACGGCCTTCTTCCTGTGCACTATAGACATAGCCTAGTCGGTAGGTTTCATCCCAGTCGGCTCTGTCCCCTTCTCCTATATCCCAGTCGGCATACAAACCGGTGTGAAAGTTGAGCAGACTGTCTTCCCCATCGTTGCGGATCGCATAGCGTATCATAATATAATGATCGTCCGGTTCTTCAACCCACACCAGGGTTCTGAAATTAACGGTTACATTGGATTTGTCGACACCCGCCTGTTCATCATTAAAACGGCCCACCACCTCCGAGTAAGCATATTCTCCGGGTTGCACTGTCCTCAATGTACCCAGTGGCTGGAAATCGTTATCCGGATTTTCGTCGGTACCACTCCGCACAGCGTTGGAGAGTTGCTCTGCCGAAGTACCCAGCATCAATCCCATTTCGAACAGCAGATTAGCATCCTCAAAAATAAATCCCAAACCCTCGTCGCGCGTTTCCAGGGTATTATCCTGATACCCAATACGGCCATTGTTACTGACCGTCGTAGACACCTGATTTTCTTCTACATTCAAATAACTCGGATTGACCAGAATACTCAGATATTCATAATCCTGATAAACCCCATCGTTATAGGTGACCAACAAATCTATCCTCGTATTTTCAGGAGTATCCTGGCTGATCACCATACGAAAAGGGGTTTGTTCGTTGCGAACGGTATCGTTCATGGCGATAACGCCCAAGGGCACCTGTTCTTCCAGTATTTCCACATAAGCGTTATCCGTAGAAAGTGTCACTGTTAGGGCACTGGAAGAGGGCCAGAGGTAATTCACAAAAGCGCCTGTGATCAACACGGTATCTCCTTCCTGGGGTACCCTTCCTTGTGTATTCTGCAGGTTACTTTCCTGGATTCTGATGGATGGATACTGTTCGGTCAGTGCCCGCACTATGTTTAAACGACCTTTTCCCAGACGGTTCTGTGGATTATCGGGTTTCTCATAAATACTTTCATCGGCCGTCACCCGCAGTATTTCTCCTATCTGCATGCCTGTCATTTCCGGAAATGCCGCTTTGAGCAGGGCAGCCGCTCCTGAGACAAGGGGTGCTGAAAAAGAAGTGCCCTGTACGGTAGCATACCGGTTGTCTGCGGCGGTGGTCAGAATACCGGTTCCCGGCGCGCTGATATCTACCGAAAGGGCGGTATTGCTGAAGGAGGCTTTGACATCATCCTGGCGGGTAGCTGTAACAGACAACACATGGTTGTAGGCGGCAGGATAATTCTCAGTGCTGCTGCCATCATTACCGGCTGAGGCTACCACCAGACAGCCCTGATCCACCACCGCATAGTCGATCAGATCCTGAACAAACTGATTTCTGCCAGGACCGCCAAAAGAAAGGTTGATAATATCCACCCCCTGGTTGGCCATGTAGGAGATGCCCAGATAACCTGCATAAATAGAGTTGGCAGTGTCGCCCGGGTATGAATGTTTGGTAACCAGAAATTTAGTGTTATAGCCGACCCCTGCGATACCCGTGTTGTTATTTGTCTCAGCAACAGTACAACCGGCTACATACGTACCGTGCGAATCATTATCTTCCGAGCCCTCATCCGGGTCATTGTCTTCCTGGATATCGTTGATATCGTTGCCAATAAAATCCCATCCCCACACATTATCTACAAATCCGTCGTCGTCATCATCCACCCCGTTATCCGGAATCTCGTCTTCATTGATCGCCTTTTTGTCTGCCAGATCTTCATGATCCGTGTCGATGCCTGAATCTACAATGCCAATCACGACATCCTCACTCCCCTGGGTAATATCCCAGGCATCCAGCGCTTCAATAATATTGAGATAATTCTGACTGCTTTGCAGAGGATCGTTGGGCGTCAGGTGCGCTTTTCTTACATAAGAAGGCTCCGCATAGATGACCAGGCCAGAGGCATACATGGCATTGATGGCTTCTTCGATCGACTGTTGTGCATTAAAGTTCAAGACGTACATGGTTGAAAGGTCGACGCTGGGGGGCTTTTGCCGACGCTGGATTGCCTGCTGCAGCATGGCTTGTGGGGCTACGGGCCTGACCTGGCGAATGCCCAATTGCTGCCTGAGCCAGCTCACAGTTTTTTCCCGTGCCGAAGTACCTTGAAAAGCGTCGCGGTACTGGGGTTTCAACCGGACGAGCATCACACCGGGCTGATAATCTTTTTGAGTAATGCCTTTGTCCAGCCGGAAGTAGGGGTGTTTTTCCTGAGCAAAAGTATACAGGCAAAAAAATAGAAAAGGCCAAAAAGTAAAATATAACTTCTTATTCAATGGGATCATCCGCTAATGATTCGACGCTAAAAATACGACTATTCACAAAAACATCATCATAATAATGATCATTATCACTGTATTGTTTATTGGAGGGCTTGCGTTAGATTAAATTTACAATTGCACTTTGTGTATATTTGTTGAGAGCACAGATTAACTTTCAATATGGGACCTAAGCATGATCCGTTGAAACGCTACACCAAAGAGGAATACTTTGCTTTAGAAGAACAAGCAGACTATAAAAGTGAATTCCATAACGGAGAAATCGTTGATATGTCTGGGGGAAGTGCCACCCATAACCTTATTGCCGTTAATATGGTCAGGCGTATCTTAGAGGGACTAGATAACCGCGACTGTATAGGTTACGGTAGTGATATGAAAATTGACATTGCTATAGCTAATACCTATGTATATCCAGATGCTTTAGTAGTATGTGCTCCGCAGATGTTTGTTGAAAACAGAAATGATATTATCAAAAATCCAACGCTCATCGTAGAAGTTTTAACACCTTCCACAGAAGCCTATGACAGAGGAAAGAAATTTGCTTTTTATCGTTCACTGTCTTCTTTTAGCGAGTATATTCTCATTGCTCAAAAAGAGCCTTTGGTAGAAGTATTTGCCAAACAGGATGATAAGACATGGTTATACCAGGTATATCAGGGATTGGAAACTACTGTAAAACTCAATACCCTGGACCGGGCTATTGCCTTGCATGAAATTTATCAAAAGGTAACTTTTGATGACTCACCCTGACTGTGATGCATCAAAATATTGTAATTTAATTCCAGGCTATCGCTATGAATAGTAGTCAAAATAGAAAAGCACAAGCGTTGCCACCTGTGCTTTTTATATAAATAAATGTATACATCAGAAAAAGGGTACTACCTCTGCTGACGCTCTATTTTCCACTAAAATTCTGTTGAGATTGTATTTAATAGTAGCTTGGGTAGAACCAGGTGTAAATTCTATCGCATCCATATCGGTAGGCAGGAAGGTGGGGATAAGTGCTTGTATATCCTCTCCTTGCTGAATATCACTGTTAGCCAGCAGCTCCGTTTCAGATACTGGCATTTTAATACCTAAGTCAATAAACCTTCTTCCTTCTGCAATAAAGATCTCTTGTCGCATCAGGTACAAAGTTTCCAGTAATCCTTCCAGCGTATTTTGAGTATCTATATAAGCTGCTGTGACCGATGTTCCTGAGACTACCGGCACAGATACCTCTCCCCCCTGCCGATTAAGCACTAAGCCTGCTCTGAAAGGGTCCTGCGGACTTGCCCGTACTTCTACGATGGTAGAATCCGGACGAGAACTTGGATTGTCATCTGTCCTGTCTTCAGCAGCATCGGAGAAACTTTCCAAGGGTCTGGTTTGCACCAATGCTACAATATTTTTCATAGTGGCTTGCGCTTCGGCTAACTGACCCGCAGCCAGTTGGGCTTCGGCAATAATCAAATGCGCTTCTTCTATTTTCTGAAAATAAATAGGACTTTCTTCACTGGCACTGCGCCCATAGTATTTGGGATCCAGAAAGTCCAGCCTGGGTAATGGTTGTAAGTCATCAAAACTACCTCTATCAAACAAGGCATCCTGCATGTCGCTGGTAGGGGCGTTGAGGGCATCATATTCTACAGATCGTAAAAATTCAGGATCGATATTGATGGCAGCTTGTGCGTGTTGGCTGGCTTCCGCTGCATTTCCCAGATCATAATAGACCCTGGCTAAAGCTAACTGATAACTTGCATTTCCAGGTACTAACTGATCAGCCTGCTGGAAATCTGTTATGGCACTTTGCAAATGATCTACAGAAGGTACGGCAGGACCATCAGGTTCCAGAGGTAATCTTCGGAACAACTCTCCGGACAGCAATTTGGCCCAACCTCTGTAAAAATACATTTCTGCCTGGTCGGTAACTTCTGCGGAAGCATCTGCCGGAAAAACTTCTTCAATACCAAAAGCAGCCGACTGCCGCAGGTCAGCGATGGTAAATTGCGCAGTATTGACATCAGGGTCCTGATAAGAGATGGTAAGACCATCAAATTGTTGGTTGAAAAAGGTCTCCGTATTCACATAATTGTCAGACCCTAATTCCGCAATATCTACAATTCCGTTATAGACGAGTGCATTTTGCCTTTGTAACCCTATCACCCATCGTTCTGCAGAGCCTACGGTACCAATAACGGACTGATCTGTCAGATTAGGGTTTATCACTTCGGTAGGGTTCAGAAAATCACAGGCTGTGGGTAAAAAGCATACACTCAGGAAATATATGGCGATCAATAATTTTTTCATGGTATTTATCCTTGATAAAATGTCAGATAATTAAAATGTCAGTTTTAAAGTGCCCAGATATTGTCTTGGCTGTGAAAAAGTACCATAGCCAAACGCACCAATATTGACCAGGTTTTGCGCACTCGTATTGGTACCGGGTAAGGTAGCACGGGCACCAGAACCTGTGATCTCAGGATCGAAATTAGTAGCTGAATAAAAATTCAAAGGATTCAAGGCTGAGAACGACACACTGATGTTACTGAAAACATTTTCCAGAATCTGCGACGGAAGGGTGTAGGTCAAGGTAATATTCCTGATCTTCAAAAAATCTGCATCTTCAATCCAAACACCAGCCAAATTAAAGAACTGATTTGGGTCAGAAGAGGCTTCTGGTACCCTATCGTCGGCTACTCCATTAAAGAAACGTAGTACTTCATTGACATTGACAGACTGGCTACCGTATTGATAGTCGCCCCCTATATACAAGCTGAGTCTGTTCTTATAAGTAGCATTCAATGACAGGTTCCCAAACCCTTTGGGTATTGGATTTCCCAGATTTGCGTTCTCTTCTACTGATGCCAATTCTCCATTGGGGCCAAAAGTAGGCTTGCTTCCTCTCAGGTAACCCACGGGTAATCCTTCTTTGACAAATGGACCCAGGAATAAAAACCCACCCAGGTTAAACTCTGGGGCTCCTCCGGTGCTGAGTACTTCATTTTCTACAGTGTTGATAGAAGCTCCAATATTCATGGTCCAACTCTCAGAGTTCAGCACCAGAAAATTGGTTGAGATTTCAAATCCTTTGTTAGAGATTTCTCCCAGGTTTCTGGTTTGGTTCTCATCCCCTGTGGAGGGGGCATACGGCGCAGTAAACAAGGCATCCGTTGTCTTTTGGTCATAATAAGTAATGCCTACACCGATACGGTCATCCAATAGGCTAAGATCACCACCAAATTCCAACGTCTGTACGCGTTCAGGCTTTAGGTTAGGATCACCCGGCTGACCAGGCTGGAAAGCAGTCCCACCCAGGTAGGGGTTGGCATTGATTTGAGGATCGCGTGCAAAAGGGGGTGGGAAGTTGCCCGCCTCACCATAAGTAGCCCTAAGTTTTAAGGTGGAAATCACACTGGTAGGAATGGCATTGGTAAAGAAAGGCTCATCTGAAAGCACATAGGATGCCCCTACACTGGGGAAAAACTGACCTCCTACATTACTGCCAAATCCTGTATTATAATCTATCCGGAAGCCAAAATCCACGAAATAGCGGTCCAGAAATCCTATATTCTCTTTCGCAAAATAGCCATAGTTAGTCACCGTATAAATAAAATCTTCTGCCGTGTTATCAGCCGCATTGTTGATGGACTGTGATCCTTCTACCACATTGGAAGCAGCCGCATTGATTTGTCTGTCATCATTTCTGAAAAACTGGCCTCCCACCACGGTGATAAAAGAGAAGTCGTTCAGACTCGCTTCATACTGCGCTGTCAGACTTCCAGTAGTAGACAGAAAGTTTCGAGTGTAGTTGTCAATGGTGCCTTGATCAACAGTACCTTCCGGAACTTCACCGATGGCGATCTGATAAGCATTGGTCAGTATCTCCTGTGTACGACTGTTACGAGAGTCTAACCCAATGACCGCTTTGATGGTAACTTCTTCAATAGGGTTGTAAGTAAAATTATGAGAGGTAGTAAATCTGGATACAGCTTCCGTCAGATCATATAAGTCAGAAGTAGCTTCCTGAACTCTAATGGCTTCTTCCCGATTTTCAGGATTTTCATCCCACTCATTAGGATCTCCAAAACCGCCCTGATCTACGCCATAATACACATCCCGGGAGTTATTAGCATTGGGCAAGCGGGTAAACTGGTTATTGGTGAAACCTAAAGAACCAAAATAATTGAATTTCGGACTCAATTGTGCGTTGATAGAGTTACGCAAGCTGAAACGGGTATTGTCGATGGCTTCCTGAAAACCATTATCGTTGTAAATATTTCCTGAAAAGGTGTAGGTAACATTTTCATTACCACCATTGACACCTATCCGATGGCTCTGCAAAAAGCCAGTTCGAAAAGCCAATTCACCTGTCTGATCAAATTTGAAATAATCTGATGTACCTTCAATAGCTCCCATTTGGGTTTCAAAGGTAACCCTGGCTGCCCCAGCCTGACCTTTTTTAGTAAAAATTTGAATCACCCCATTAGCAGCATCTGCACCATACAAAGTAGTGGCCGCCCCTCCTTTTACAAATTCTACTCTTTCGATATTCTCAATAGGTAGATCGGCTAACGTACTACTCTGGGCTCCACCGGTATCGTTGGATAAAGCAGAAGCCGTATTTAAATTGTCTACCCTGACACCATCTACATAAATAATAGGTGTTGTTGAGACCAGGGCAGAAGCAATACCCCTGGTGCGGATAATAGACGTCGTACCGGGCTGACCGGAAGAAAGCTGAATTTGTGTATTTGGTAACTTTGACTGCAATACCTGGTCTATCCGGACCATGGGTGTGTTGGCCAGATCCTCTGAGGAAACTACGTCTACTGTAGTGGCTAATCTCTTTTTGCTGATCCCTGAGCCCTGACCTGTGACTACAATTTCACTCAACTCAGTAACATCGGATTCCATTACAACATCAATGACCGACCTGCCTTCTATGGCCGCTTCTTTCGCTTTTAAACCAATGAAGGTATAAGACAGTATATCAGCATCAGCAGGCACATTCAGACGGTAATTTCCGTCCACATCTGTGACAGTACCAGTAGTGGTACCCTTCACAATTACGTTGACCCCAGGTAGAGGTTCTCCGCTCTCGGCTGAAGTTACTTTTCCTGATATGGTCTGGCCCTGGGCATAGACCTGCGTTACATTCAGCGTGAGAAAACCACACGCGACCCAAAAAAGTAATCGGGTGCAGTGTGATACGCAATTCGTAAAATTAATTCTCATAGACATTGATTAACTGTTGATAAATTTGTTTTACTCTATTTACACATGCCTTACCGGGAAAACCCTCAGATTTTCCAGTAAGCTATATGAATTGATAAAAGGTTTTCTCTGGAGATTACTCCCAGCAAGAGAGGGTCAGCAATGGCAAACAATACAATAATCAAGAATCCTTATCCATCAATCAATCAATCTTTTCGTTTGATTCTTATCTATAAAAATACCGCTTAAAGTTAATCATTAATTGAAATATTCAAAAGTTAAGATTGTGAATTGCCAAAATTGTCTGCCAATGGAAAGAAATGGCTTTTATTGAACATTTAACCATTATTACATGCTACCATCTGGCTCATTTCTATTTTTTTGATATTAAAATTTGACTTTATAGTCTTTACGAAAAGTAAAATTTTATCTCAATAATCTCTACAGGTTCGGCCAAAGCCGGGAGATGGTTTAGGATTTCATTCATGATAAGTTTTTCCTACTCAGCGCCTATGCCTTTCAGGAAGTGACATAAAAAAACCCGCCAGAAAATTTCCTGGCAGGTGAAAAAATGATTACACCTATTTTTATTGGGGCAGGGCATTGTCAAAAAAGGTATCCACCTGCTGCTTCATTATTTGTAAAGAAGGTTTGTGGATATACATCATATGGCCTGACTCATAATACGACATACTCACATTGTCTTTCAGGCTTTCGTCCAGCATCATATGACTAAACGTATACTCTGTCGCAAAATAGGGAGTAGCCAGGTCATAGTACCCGTTGAAGACATGTACCTTCAAAAATGGGTTTTTAGCCATGGCATTTCTTAAAGTCTCTGCCACATTGAGATACTCGTTTTGTACATTGCTATAATTCCAGGGCCGGACCCTGCTGGTCAGTATCTCGTAGGCCAGGTCACTTTCATACTTCAGGTCAGCGCGAAGATAATGATTGATAGCCGCTGTATAAGGTCCATAAATGGCTTTGTTATAGCTGGGATCAAACTCAAAATTCTCTCCGGCTTCATCATAATCCAAACCGGTAAACCGGCCATCTAGCCGACCTACCGTTTTTCCTTCTTCCCGCATCAGTTCTTTCGTGAAACGCCCAATCTCAATCCGGTAGTTGGTTTTTCGCAAATATGCTTCCGACAAACCCGTATACTGGTGTAAATGGCTGATGATTTCATTTCTTTTATTCTCCGGCAGGCTATCACCCAACATCAGTGCGGTGGCATAATCCCCTAAGGCAAAAGCTTCCACTTCCTGTAAGAAAGCATCCAGGTCAGGCCGCTGTGAGGGTAATTGCTGGTGATAATGCGCAATGGCCGCATAGGTGGGTAAAAAAAGAATATAGGGTAAATCATTACCTGGCGTGAAACGGGCTGTCTGAAAATTTAAGATAGAAGAAATGAGCATGATACCGTTGAGATACAACCCATGGCGATCCTGCAAATAACCGGAAAGACCGGCCGCACGGGTGGTACCGTAACTTTCTCCGGCCAGAAACTTGGGGGAGAGCCACCGCTCGTAGCGGGAGGTATAGAGGCGGATAAACTCACCTACACTTTCTATGTCTTCTTCGTAACCCGTAAACTCTTTTTTGTCTACCCCTTCGGCCGGACGACTGTAGCCTGTTTCTACCGGATCAATAAACACCAGATCGGTTTTGTCCAGCCAGGTATATTCGTTGTCTACTACCTCGTAAGGAGGTGGCAGAGGCTCTCCCTGATCCGTCATCATAATGCGTTTGGGCCCTAAAGCCCCCATATGCAACCATACGGAAGAAGAACCAGGCCCGCCGTTGAAGGAAAAGGTAAGGGGACGCTGCGACGGGTCACTGACACCCTCCCTTGTATAAGCGATAAAAAATACTTTGGCCCGGGGCTTGTTGTTTTCTTTCCTCAACATCAGATACCCTGTGGTGGCGGTGTAGGAAATTGTTTGTCCATTGGCTACTACCTGGTGTTGTGTAACGGATAGGGGCGGATCTTCCGGGCTTTCTTTTTTTGGTTCTTCCGTTTTTTGAGCATATAGGTCCGGCTGTATCCAACATGCAATTACCCACAACAGGCTAAGCATTACCAGATTTTTTCTCATAGCAGCAAAATATTTTTTCAAAAGCACCGAATATACATGAAAAAAGGGAAGTGAAAAACCTCCCTTATCCTAAAACTTAGTTTTCAATGCAATCCATCAAATGATTTTCTACGCTTTACTTTTTTAATGATTTCTCAAAGCGTCTATCAATTGCTGTTTGCTCATACTGCTGTAGCCTTCAATACCCACTTCCTTGGCTTTTTGGGAAAGCTCTTCCTTGGTTCTGTCTTCATAGGGCTTGCTTTTTCCACCTTTCTTGCCTGTCTCATGGTGATCGGAGTTCGCAATACGAGCTGACTTTTCCTTGCTGTATCCCTGCTTACGAAGATCCTCATAAGCCTTGTCATCTTTAATCTGGGGACCGTGATTCTTAGCCATAATCAAAAAATTTTAATGCCTGAAAAATAAGTACCAAAACAAATCACATACTTTTTCAGAACCCACAAGCCCTGAAGTTGTTTGGCTGGTCGTCTTCTACCTTTCAAATATCTCTTGTCAGAAAACTGTCTACCGGAGAATGCTGATGCCTCGCAAACAAATGACCAAATAATATGGTTATTTTATTGTACTTAATTGATATACATTCTTTCATTTTTGTTATGAAAAAGCTGATTTTGTTTTTTTCTCTTTCATTATTTGCGATCCATACCTATGCACAGCTAAGGATCAATCCTAAAGTAGGGATTAACCTTTCCACTATTACCACTGAAAAAGAAGACATCATAGACTCAGATGGTATTCGGGTAGGTTTTCATGCAGGAGCAGATGCGCGTTTAGGAGATGGTTGGTTTTTCTGGCAACCCGGTCTTCATTATTATAATGTGGGCGGACGTTTGCTGTTAAATGATGATGGCAATAATGCAGAAATAGAGGATATTATTTCTGTTCATAGTTTGAAGGTCCCTTTAAACGGAGGATTTTACCTGACAGGCACCGATGGCATTTTAAAGGTCCGTTTGAATGCGGGTATTACACCTACCGCGACGCTGAGCGTGGAAGATAATAACCTGGGAATTGAAAAAAGTGATTTTAAAACTTTTGGTTTTGGCTTCAATGGCGGATTAGGCATTGACCTGGCTATTGTTACCATCGATTTCAATTATGAAGCGGGGATCACGCCGGTGTTCAAATTGGCGGACGGTAATAACCATGTGCTAAGTATTTCTGCCGGACTGGTTTTCTAAGTGTTTGTCAGACGTGAAATCCTTTTCTCAACAGGGATTGGTACTCCGGATGTCTTCTCATATAGGCGGCAAAATAAGGACAGAGTGGCATCACCTCTAACTGGTGATCCTTGGCATACTCTAAGGCTGTTTGGGCCAGCTGAGAAGCAATTCCTTTTCCCTCAAAGGCCTGGGGTACTTCGGTGTGTGCAAAAACGATATAATCTTTTCCCAGAATATATTCTACCGAGGCAATATCATCACCGATTTTTGCTTCAAAACGGCGCTGAGCCGGATTATTTTCTATCTTAATGGAAGGCTTGTTCATCTGATTATATTATAAAAATATATAAGCGTAATCGGCACATTTTTGTTCACCTTACAGCCTGAAAGCCTTAGGATCACAAAAGAAAGGCTTCCAGCCATAAGAAACAATGGTTCTTATCACTGGAAGCCTATACTATTGATGGAAAAGTATACGGTAATATTACCAGCGGTAATTCAATCCCATAGAGAAGAAGTGAGGTGCACCGATAGCCAGTTCAAAGTTAGCACCAATATTATCGGTAAAATAACCCCGTAGTCCATACAGAATTACCTGAGCGGAAAAGTTAGTACCTTCTCCAAATGAAATATCATTTTCTGGATCATAAGAAGGGTCACTGGTATCAGTATTGACAGACCAGTTGGTCAAACCGATCCGCAAACCTGAATACATATCAATTCTGTTGATATTACCATAGTGGAACAAAGGTCTGATGCCTACATTCAGACGGGAGAATGTAGTTTTGAAATCTTCAGAAACAGTACTACCACCTTCCTGATATTCATAATTTTTGTAGCTTAAGCCCATTGCCTGATAAGAAACGGCTGCGCCTAAACTGAACCACTTTTGTAAACCGCGATCATAGTTAAATTGAAAGGCAGGCAAAGCATAACTGCTGACTTCTGTGCTGTTGCTGTAATTGTCAGCTATGTTAAACAAAGAACCTACCAGGCTAAAACCAACATTCATACTAGCCGTTGACTTAAATTCATTATTCTGAGCCATTGCATGGGTCATTGTAATGAGGATAATAAAAAGAGGTAATAGTTTTTTCACAATCATATTCATTTAGTAAAACATAAAATTTTACACAAATGAATAAAAAATATGATTTTTGTTATTTTCTAAAACAATTAATAAAATACATTGTAAAAATTGTTATAATAATCACAAAAATTATCATGTTTGCATATTCTGTGAGACCGGAAAGGGTTCAAACAGCCAACCTGCACAGAGATGAGATGATGCGCTTCTATTCTTCCTGCTGGAATACCCGCACATAATCTACTTCCATAGACTGCGGCCATATAGAATCATCTATACCCTGAGCACCCCCCCAATCGCCCCCAACGGCAATGTTAAGGATCAGATAAAAAGGTTTGTCGAAAGGCCAGGTATGTTTGCCAGTATGTTCATTGGCAAAAGTGTGATACTTTTTGTCATCAATAAACCAGGCAATCTCTTCCGGCGTCCATTCAATGGCATATACATGAAAAGCCTGCTGTGCATCTTTGATCAGAATCTGCTTACCTCTTTGTGTGTCTTTGGTATGGTTGTAGGCTTCGGTGTGTATGGTGCCATGAATATTATTCGGATCATAGCCTACTTCTTCCATGATATCGATCTCGCCATCAGCGGGCCATTGAAGGGGCTCCACATTCGGCAACATCCAGATAGCCGGCCAGGTGCCTCGCCCGGATGGCAACTTTGCTTTAACCTCTACCCTGCCATATTGCCAATCACCTTTTCCCTGGGTAGTAAGTTTGGCGGACGTATACTGATTATCCTGGTAATTTTCCTTTCGGGCTGTAATAATCAGATAACCTCCTTTCACGATGGCATTGTCAGGATCCTGAGCCGTATAATACTGCTTTTCATGATTGCCGAATCCATGACCACCTACATCATAGTTCCATCGGGAAGTATCCGGCAGTCCTTCGTAATCAAATTCATCGGACCATACCAGTTTACTTGCTTCCTGAGCATATGCAAAGCTAAAGGGAAGTAGCAGCCATAACCCATACAGGCACGCGGCATTTGTCAACTTTCGCATCGGTATTTTCAAAAGAAGTGAAATATTTTTGTACTTCTAAGGTAACCTAAAAGATTGGGATAGCAAGGTATAGACGTAAAGGTTTTCCCTTTCTCCGGAACATAGCAGGGCCTCCATATGGCAAGGTTAGTCCGGCCTAAGAAGGTGGGCTAATACTTTATTTATTATATTAGCCCATTACAAAAATTCAGATCCTAACCTTTCATGCCGATTATGAAAAAAGGCTGCCTGCTCCTGTTATTTTTTTTCTGCTCTTTTTTTATCCATGCCCAACAGCTTACCGGATTTACACCTGACCATCAGCGCAAAGAATATGAAATGGAAGAAAGATTTCTTGCCTTGCCTGAGGGAGCTGTCTTTCGGGAGCATTTGCGGGAGCTTACGCGGGAACCGCATACTGCCGGCTCTGCCCGAAGCCAGGAAATAGTAGAGTATCTGGCAGCTTCCATGGAAAAAGCAGGCTTTACCGCTGAAAAATTTGACTACGATATTTATCTGGACCAGGCTCCCACGGATACCCGTATTGAGCTGGTGACGCCTGTGCGCCTGCCCCTCAACAATAAAGAATATGTTCATGCGCAGGATTCTTTCTCTTCGCATCCTGATCTCTCTATGGGCTGGAATGCTTTCTCCGGTTCCGGCGATGTGACAGCAGAAGTTGTCTATGTAAATTACGGCAGAAAGGAAGATTTTGAAAGACTGAAAGCTATGGGTATTTCTCCCAAAGGGAAAATTGCCATAGCAAGGTATGGTGGCAACTTCCGGGGCTATAAAGCTAAATATGCCCAGGCCTACGGTGCCGTGGGTCTGATTATTTATTCTGATCCGGGTGACAACGGCTATGCGGCCGGACTGACCTATCCACAGGGCCCTTTTGCCGATGAAAGCACTATTCAGCGAGGTTCTTTGCTGACGCTGGACTATACAGGAGATCCGCTTACCCCTTTTGAACCGGCTTTGCCGGTGGAGGGTTCTCAGCCGGTAAAACGACTGCATCCTTCCGAAGTAGATTTTCATACCATCCCGGTGGCCCCACTTCCTTACGGTTCTGCCCGGGAAATTCTCAGCCGCATGCAGGGCGCGCCCGTTCCGGAAAGAAGCTGGCAGGGAGGTTTGCCTTTTACCTATCGGGTAGAAGGAGGCAAAGCGTTGCAAGTACGGCTGGCTGTACAACAGGACAAACAGCTCACCCGCTGCACCAATGTAGTAGGTACGCTCAGCGGAACTGACTATCCGGATGAATGGATTATCCTGGGTTGCCATCACGATGCCTGGAGCTTTGGCGCACAAGACCCCAACAGTGGAACCGCTTTGTTGTTGTCCCTGGCCGAATCCTTAGGCCAACTGGCTCAAGAGGGGTATCGCCCGAAACGCAGCATCAAAATTGCCCATTGGGATGCGGAAGAATATGGTATATTAGGTTCTACCGAATGGGTAGAGCAGTTCGCTGATGAACTGAGCCAGAAAGCAGTCGCTTACATCAACCTGGACGCTGCTGTTTCCGGCCCTCATTTTGGAGGAGCTGCCTCACCTACCCTGAAACAACTGATCATAGACGTTACCAGGAAGGCGGATTATCCGGCCGACAGCAGCCAAACCGTGTATGAGCAGTGGAAAACCCAGACTAAAAGTCAGGAGTCCCCAACCCTGGGAAATCTGGGCGGTGGCTCAGACCATGTTGCTTTTTATACGCATATAGGCATTCCTTCCGCGGGTGTGGGATTGCACGGGGCCTCAGGTATCTATCATTCGGCTTATGATAATTTTGCCTGGTTTGAGAAATTTGCAGATCCTGAGTTTGTCTATGGTCCTACCCTGGAAAAAGTAGTGGGCCTGATGACCCTGCGACTGGCCAACGCCGACCTGATCCCTTATGATATTTCCCGTTATGCCACTGACCTGAAAGAACATGTGAAGCAGGCAGAAGCCAGGATTCAACAGTATGATACGACCTATTCCTGTCAGGCACTGATGGAAGCCCTGGTGCAAATGGACACCCTTTCCAGAGATTTTGAGAAAGCTTATCAGCGTAGTCTGGCAGCAGGCAACATCAAGCCGGGCACTGCTCGAAAGATCAACCGGGCACTCCTTGAGTTGGAAAAATCATTTATTGACAAAGAAGGCATGGCCTTCGGTTCCTGGTACCGGTCTTTGTATGCTTCTCCCGACCCTTATAGCGGGTATGCTTCCTGGATGCTACCCGGACTGCTGTATGAAGCCTCATTACAATCCAGTGATCAGCTTCCGAAACTGGAAGAAAAATATCTGGTCGCTTTCCGCAGCCTGAATCATAAAATCAAAACCCTCACCGCTATGTTGCAACCATGACTATCACCATAAAAAAATACTGTTGCCTGTTGACCACCACTTTCACCCTTTTTTTTACCATACTAGGGTGTTCTACCTATGCGCAGCAAAAGAATACAAGAGACGCACAAATGATCAAGCGAATCTATGATGAGATGCTGACCCAGGGAGAGGCTTATGAAAAGCTGAGGTATCTGTGTAAAAACATCGGGGGTCGTTTATCCGGTTCTCCGCAAGCCGCCGCCGCAGTCACCTGGGGGCAGCAATTGATGGAAGCGTATGGCTTCGACACCGTGTTTCTTCAGGAAGTAATGGTACCCCATTGGGTACGAGGGGAAAAGGAAGTGGCGCATATTGTAAACAGCAGAAAACATGGTAAAATAGAGGTCAATATTACTGCCTTGGGCAATGCTGTTGGCACAGGACCGGAGGGTTTGCTGGGTCAGGTCATAGAAGTGAAGAATTTTAAAGAACTGATGGCGCTGGGTAGAGAAAAAGTAGCAGGGAAGATTGTATTTTTCAACAGGCCTATGGACCAAACCCAGATTCAAACCGGAGCGGCCTACGGTCTGGCGGGCGATCAAAGGCGCAATGGTCCTTCCCAGGCGGCGAAGTACGGTGCTATTGGTACGATTGTCCGTTCTTTATCCACCGCTTTCGATGATTATCCTCACACAGGAACCACAGTATATGCCGATGATCTTCCCAAAATACCTGCCATTGCCATCAGCACTAACGATGCTGACCTGCTGAGTGATTTGCTGAAAGAAGACCCGGCACTACAATTTTACTTTGAAACACACTGTGAGATGCTGCCGGATGTATTGTCCTACAATGTAGTAGGAGAACTCACCGGCGCTACTTATCCTGATGAATATATTGTGGTAGGAGCCCACCTGGATTCCTGGGATCTAGCTGAAGGGGCTCATGATGATGGAGCGGGTGTGGTACAGTCTATAGAGGTGCTGCGCACTTTCAAAGCACTAGGCTACCAACCCAGGCACAGTATCCGGGCGGTATTGTATATGAATGAAGAAAATGGACTGGCGGGGGGCAGACAGTATGCAGTGCAGGCAGCAAAGAAAAATGAAAAGCATATAGCTGCTATCGAGTCCGACATCGGTGGGTTCACTCCCAGAGGTTTTGGACTGGAAATGAATGAGGCTTCTCTTCAAAAAATACAAAGCTGGGCACCATTGCTGCAACCCTATGACCTGCATAAGCTGGAAGCCGGTGAGAGCGGCGCCGATATCAGTCCACTCAAGGCGCAGGGAACAGCCCTTATTGGCCTGAGTGTGGATACCCAGCGCTACTTTGACATGCACCACTCAGCGCTGGATGTATTTGAGATCGTCAACCGCCGGGAGCTGTTGCTGGGCAGTGCAGCGATGGCTTCCCTGGTTTACCTGATAGACCAGTACGGTCTCCCCTACCCGGGTAACGGAAAGCAGACGGAGTAAGCTTGCCTTCAACTCCTTTCTCGATAAGAGAAGAAGAGGACCTGCCAGATTTTTCATAGGCTGGCAGGTCTTTTTCACCTATTACTTGACTACCATTTTTTTGCTATCTACCACTTTCCCATCTACAACTAAACTGTAAATATATGTTCCTGATGTCAAACCACTTGTAGAGATTTCTGCACTCCCCTGCCCTGCCGTTAAATGATCTACCCGCATTATTTCTTCTCCCAGCAAATTCCGGATGACCAGGTAAGCCTGTCGTGCTGAAGCGGGAATCTGATAGGTAATGGTTGTGGTTTGCTGAGGAGGATTAGGGATATTCTGAAGCAATAGTCCCTTGTCATGAACTTGTGAAGGAGATTCGGAACCTGTGTTCAGTAAAGACTGCATCGCACTCAGTTGCTTTTTGATAGCCACATTCTCCTGCTGCAACGCTCGTATTTGTTGCTGAAGCGATACCAAAGTATCCTGCCCCGTCTGCAATGCTTTGATAGCCTCTACCAACACGGGAATCATTCGTGTATAATTGACAGACAGATAACCTTCTTCATCCGCTACGACCAGTTCCGGCAACACTTCCTGCGCAATCAGACCGTTTTGACTGCCTTTCGGCAGGCGGCGGGCAGTAGAATCCTGAGGAGTCTGCTTGAATTCCCTATCGGAGGGAGAATAGACCCTATTAGCGTAGCCGGCATTGGTATCATACCTGGTATTTTGTGCCCAGGTTATGGGAGCGCTGATGCATAGAAGGAAGGAAAGTAGAAAAGAATGGTAGATAAGCTTTCTCATGACGGTTAGTTTCAGGGTTGGACATGTAACCATTGGTCACCTTTGGCAACCGTCATGTAACCTGTATTCTGTGTTTTGTTATATTTCGCGGAGAAGATACAAAAACTAAGGATTTTTTATTGGTAACAACCGGCTTTCTTCTCTGCCAAATCCCTGAACTTCTAACCGACTATCAAATACTTTCACTACCGCAAAAGCATTTTCACTTTCCGTCTCCACCATCCCTTTAAAGTTCAGATAATGGATTCCCTTCTTACAGGCATAACTGCCGGCATGATCGTGGCCGTTGAAATAAGCCACTACCTGAGGAAACTGCTCCAATATGGCGATCACCTCTTCATCATTCCACAAATTGTGTTGCTTTCGGGGGTAAAGCGGATAATGCCCCGCTACTATCACTTGCTGTTGCTGCGCCTGTGCTGTCGTCAGGGCATTGTAAAGCCATTCTTTCTGTTGCTCACCCATGCCACCATTCCATTCCTGCGCATGCACTGCGTTTTTCTGTTTGAGCTGTCCCAGCAAGGCCAGGCTATGCTGTCTTTGTTCCGTATCTTCTGAAGTGGCAAACAAGCTTAACTCGCTGCCATTTAGAATGATAAACCGCCAATATGCGTGGGTGAAAGCATAATAACCTTCCTGATTCAAACCCATGATACGGGTTACCTCTGGCTTTCTTTCGGATTCAATACTGTAATCATGATTTCCCACAGTAAAATGTACGGGTGCCTTCGCGGACTGATATAGCCTGGTGACCGTATCGAAACTAACATAATAGCGGTCAATCAGATCGCCCAGATCCAGAATAAAAGCCAGGGGTTGCTGATTAAAAATAGTGAGCGCTTCCTGCAGTTTGTCGATAGAATTCCGGAAGTAACGCCCATAGGCTGGTTCGGCCTCACAGTACTGAACATCGGTTATCACGCCAAAAGAAAAAAGAGGTGTTTCTATCATAATCCCATCGATTAGCAGTCAATCGTTAGGCATTTAACCAGCATACGCCCATCCGGTTCATGATATTGTATGATTTCCGAATTTCTGAACCTGCCTCAGCAGAAGAACTTATCATGATTTCCTCTGACTGAGCGTTTATTAATTTCATAAAATTCTGCTATAATAATTTTTTATTTTTTATTACATCATTATTTTATTTATTTACAAAATAATATTCTGACAATATGAACAGACGCCAATTCTTACAGCAATCTGCTATACTGGGCTTAGCAGCGGGTACTACTGCCTGTGCCGGCAGAGCGCTCCGACTCGCTGAAAAGAATGTAAACATCCTCTATTCCTCCCGATATCTGCCGAAACTGGATATTACTTTAGACCGGGTTGTCAAAGAAACGGTGGGTCTTCGGCCATATCGTACCCTAGGTCCCCGTATTGAAAAAGAGCCGTTGGGTGAGTATAAAACACTGGTCCATAATTACGGACATGGAGGCAGCGGCTGGTCTTTATCATGGGGTTCGGCAGACCTGGTAGCCGATCTGGTCGCTACGACTCAAGAAAGACATATTGCTGTCATAGGTTGTGGTGTCATCGGGCTAACGACAGCCCTGACCTTGCAGCGTCGCGGATACGCGGTCACCATCTATACCAAAGAAATGGCTCCGGATATTACCTCCAGCAAAGCCACAGGCACCTGGTCGCCTGCACACCGCCTGATTGATCAGGGGAAGGAAACGCCTACCTTTTATGAGCAGTTCAAAAGGGCACACAACTATTCCTTTCGCCAATACCAGAATATGCTGGGGTTAGGCGATTATGTGGTGTGGACAGACAGCTATGACATCCGGCAGGAGAAGCCCTTAAACCTTCAGGAGCATTGGGAAGAACGAGACAGCCGTTTTGATTTTATGAAGGTAATGCCCGCCCCCGTGATCTTAAAGAAAAAAGAACATCCCTTTCGCGCTCCCGCGGTTATTAAGCATACTACCCTGGTTTTTAATATCCCCTCTCTGCTAAAAATGTATACCGATGATTTCCTGCGATTTGGAGGAAAAATAAAAATTCAGGAATTTAAGTCCCTGGAAAATATGGATGCCTTGCCACAACGCTGTATTGTGAACTGCACAGGAATCGGGGCCAAAGCCCTGACACAGGATGAATGTCTGCTACCCATTGCGGGTCAGTTAGCTTTTGTGATTCCTCAACATTATGTGCATTACAGGATTAATACAGGGGAAACTTACACCATCAACCGCAAAGATGGCATTGTGGTAGGGGGTACGCATACTGTAGGTAGCTGGGACACTACACCCAAACGGGAAGATACGGAACGAATGGTGCTAGCCATTAAAAAAGTAGCCGACGAGATGTACACTTAGATGGAATGGGAGCATGAAAGCATGATATTGTTACAGTGAGTTATACAGTTACAAAATATTGAAAGTTTGTTATCATGACACAGCACATTACTTTTAAGCATAATTAGTTAACCTTCTTACGTTCTATCATTCAACCATTCTAATGATATGACACCAAATAATCTGAGAAGAAGCTTTCTGAAAAAGCTGGCCGGAATGAGCGGATTGATGACCATGAGTCCCTTCATGACAAAAGTCCTGGCAGAAGATGTCAAGGAAGCTTTACTACAACTCAACCAATTACATCCGGAAGAAGCCGCACAAGATGAGGAACTCTGGCTACGCATTCAACAGGCTTACACCGTTTCTCCCAATATTATCAATCTGAACAATGGTGGGGTCAGTCCACAGCCTAAAATTGTACAGGATGCCGTAGACCGTTATTATCATTATTCTAACGAAGGTCCTTCCTACTATATGTGGCGAATTCTGGATCAGGGCAGAGAGTCTGTCCGAATGAAACTGGCCGAACTGGCCGGTTGCTCACCGGAAGAATTGGCCGTCAACCGGAATGCGACCGAAGCCCTGGACACCATCATTTTCGGCTTAGACCTGAAGCGGGGCGACGAAGTGCTACTCTCCAAATACGATTACCCTAACATGATCAATGCCTATAAGCAAAGGGCTAAGCGAGACGGCATCAAACTGAACTGGATGACGCTCGATCTGGGAATGGAAGACGAGGATGCGATTGCCCAACGTTACCTGGAAGGCATCACTCCTCAAACTAAAGTAGCCCATATCACGCAGTTGATAAATTGGAGCGGACAGATTGTGCCTGTCAAAAAGATATGTGCTGCCCTGAAAAAACAGGGTATCCGCACTGTCGTAGATGGGGCGCATGCTTTTGCCCACATTGACTCGAACATTACAGACATTGGCTGCGATTACTATGGCACCAGCTTGCACAAATGGCTTTGTGCACCTTTTGGTACAGGCATGCTTTATGTGAAAAAAGAACATATAAAAAATCTATGGCCGCTCATCCCGGATCATGATCCTCAGCGGGATGACATTCGTAAATTTGAAAGCCTGGGTACCCGCTCCTTTGCCCCAGAGCAGGCCATTAGTCAGGCCATTGATTTTCACAACGCCATCGGAGCTGACCGTAAACGGGCCCGTCTGTATTATCTCAAGGATTACTGGGTCCAAAAGGTAAAAGACCACCCGATGATCAACATCAATACCCCTTTATCTTCTCAATTCTCCTGCGCTTTGTGCAATGTAAGCATTGCCGGGATAGATCCGGTTGATCTGAATAACCGCCTTTTTAAAGACTACCAGATCCATGCCTCACCAGTGGTTTGGGAAACCCTGAAAGGCGTTCGCATCACGCCGCACGTGTATACCAAACCGAGTGATCTTGACCGGTTAGTCAACGCACTGTTAAGCTATGCCGATCAGCCACAGAAATCATCTTTAAAAGTTAATTGAGGAGTTTCTTGAATGATAGAATAAGGAAATGAGTGAGTGAATTTCTGAAGGACTGAAGGATTGAGGAACTGATTGATACTTTTATCTTAACACAAAACTCTCAATTCAAAACTGTAAACCCTCATCTAAAAACTCAGAACAGAGATCATAGAAATCAGAACTTAGAACCAAGAACTTAGAACTCAGAACTATTAATTCAAAACCTTTCTTCCTTTACTGTTTTATTAGAAACAACGAAATAAATATTGGCTCGTTTTTAGCATAGATAAATAAGAACAGCGTACTACTACCATGAACAAAATGAAGCCTCTATATGCCTGCATGTGCCTTTCAACCCTATTGATGATAGGCTTTGGTTGCACTTCCAGCAAAAAATTATTAAAACAAGGTGCTTATTACGAAGCTGTCCTGACGGCTACCGACAAACTGAAGAAAAATCCGGGGCATGACAAGACCCAGAAGGCCTTACGAATGGCATATCCTTTGGCCGTTCAACACTTTAAAGAACAGATCCATAAAGCTAAAGTTACCAAAGATCAATGGCAGTGGAGTCTTACGGCAGACGCTTATCAGTCATTGAATACCATGTATGAAGCCATTCAGTCTACTCCCAAAGCGCGGCAGATCGTGAGTAACCCTAAGTCGTTTTACGAACAGTATGCCCAGGTAAAAGGAAAAGCCGCCCAGGAACAGTATAAAGCTGGTGACCACGCCTTGTCCGACAACACCCGGGAAGGGGCTCGTGAAGCTTACTATTATTTTCAAAGAGCCGATCAGTATGTAGCGGGTTATCAGGATGTGGAAAAGAAGATGAGAGAAGCCAAAGATAAAGCCACACTCAAAGTAGTGATAGATCCGGTGCCTGTTCCTTCCCGTTTCTACAAAGTGAGCGGCGATTTTTTCTATAATCAGGTCACCCAACACCTGAAGAACAAGTATGGACAAAACAGCTTCATCGCCTTTTATACACCCCATGAGGCTAATAAATGGGGTATTGATGTTCCTGACCAGATTCTGGAACTTCGCTTTGAAGATTTTACCGTAGGACAAACCAATACTTCCCGGCACACAGAGAATATTACCAAAGACAGTGTAAAAGTGGGAGAAATTACCATGGAGGACGGCACCAAGAAACCTGTCTACGGTGAAGTTTCAGCCAAGCTGACGACCCATCATATTCAGGTCATCTCCGGAGGCATACTCAGTATGATCGTACTCGATGGACAAAATCATGGTGTCTTGCTAAATGATGAGATGGAAGGTCAATTTACCTGGGTAGATGAATGGGCCACCTACCAGGGTGATAAACGTGCTCTCACAGGAGAACAACTCCATTTGTGTGGTAAAAGAGCTTCCGTACCGCCTCCTCCCCAGGACCTGTTTGTTGAATTCACCAAACCCATTTATGACCAGCTTACCAACCGGATTTATCAGTATTACAGGGGTTATATCTGATCACTTTCAGGTCCCGTTTCCTGTCTGATTCCTTGAACAATGTTTCAGGCGCTTTTTAAGAAAGGCATTGCCCTTCCTGGGTGCTGATAAAAATTCTTATGGAAGAGATCATTTATTGAAACAAAATAATGTGTGAATACTTTTTAAGTTTGGAGCGTATAATATAGATTACATCTGATCTTTTTTTCATAAACAGATGCTCTTTATGAGATATACCATTTTTAACGGCTTATTTTCTGTTTTTTTATTGTCTTTTGGCACACTATGCCTGGCACAACATAAAAAGCCTACCCCCAGTTTTGAAGAAGTATTGTCTTTGCGTAGTGCTTCGGATCCGCAAATTTCCCCCGATGGAAAAAAGACAGCCTTTACCGTTCGCAGCACCGACTGGAAAAACAACCGCTACGACGATGAAATATGGCTATACAACGGCTCGGAATCCCCGTTTCAGCTTACTAATACCAAGGACGGCAGCAGTTCTTCGCCTCAATGGTCATTTAATAATACATGGATTGCCTTTTTAGCTGACCGAGGAGATAAAAAACAGATTTATGTTATCAGAGCCAATGGCGGGGAAGCACAACAAATGACCAATGAGGAAGAAGGCGTGGCTAGTTTCGCCTGGTCACCCGTGGACCTGCGCATTGCCTTTACCAAAGAAGACAGAAACCAGAAAGAAGAAAAAAAGAGAAAAGACAAATATGGCAACTATGCTGTAGAAGACCAGGAATACTATCAGTCTCATTTGTGGGTAGTGAAAGTGCAGCCTGATATGTGGCCTCGACCGGAAGAATCACCGTGTTATCAGGAAGACAGCTTAGCCGCTGAAAGTGAAAATAACTGTATCCATCTGCCCACACCGGAACGTCTGACAAAGGGAAAAGACTTCACTGTCAACAGTTTTGCCTGGTCACCCGATGGCAGCAAAATAGCCTTCCAGCGCCAAGATACCCCCGATCTGACCTCTTTTATGTCGGCTGATATTGCGCTTATTCATCTGGAGAACAAAAAAATTACGTCTTTGGTAGAAGGAGCCGGCTATGATGGTAACCCGGTGTGGTCGCCCGATGGTAAGTGGATCGCCTATGGTTCAGATGCTGGAGACACCCTGGCTAATTTCTACAAAAACCGGAAGGTGTTTAAAATGGCAGCGGATGGTAGCGGAGAGCCCATTCCCCTGGCGAAAGATGTGGATGAAAACATTATGGATTTGAAATGGACCCCGGCTGGGATGTATGCCATTGCCCTGGAACATACCAAGTCATTTATGTACAGTATCAATCCAAGCTCTGGTAAATCCAAAGCCATTTTAAGAAATCCAGAAAATATTTATTCGCTCAGCTTCTCCCACGATGGCAGACAACTGGCCTTGCTGGGCCGTAAACCGGCAACGCTGACAGAAATTTACACAACCAGCACCCAGGAACTCAATCCGATCGCCATCTCTAACATGACACGGCAAATAGAAGACTGGCGACTGGGTAGTAGCGAAGTCATTCAGTGGAAAAGCCAGGATGGCCTGCCTATTGAAGGCGTATTGCATAAACCCGACGACTATGATCCCAACAAAAAATATCCGTTGCTGGTGGTTATTCACGGCGGGCCTACCGGGGTAGATACTCCTACACCGGTTTTATCTTATGTATATCCCGTCAATCAGTGGGTAAACAAGGGCGTATTAGTCCTCAGACCCAATTACCGCGGCTCTGCCGGTTACGGAGAAGACTTCCGCTCTAAAAATGTCAGAAACCTGGGAGTAGGAGATGCCTGGGATATACTGTCCGGAGTAGATCATCTCATAGATCAGGGCATAGTAGACTCCACCCGCCTGGGGGCTATGGGATGGAGTCAGGGGGGGTATATTGCTGCCTTTCTAACGACCCATACCCACCGTTTTAAAGCCATCTCGGTAGGAGCTGGTATTTCTAACTGGGTCACCTATTACGTTAATACGGACATTCATCCCTTTACCCGTCAATATTTGCAGGCCACACCCTGGAGCGATCCGGACATTTATGCCAAAACCTCTCCTATGACCAATATCACCCAAGCCAACACCCCTACCCTGATCCAACATGGCGAAG
This sequence comes from Catalimonadaceae bacterium JC749, assembly GCA_021730635.1. GTDB lineage: Bacteria > Bacteroidota > Bacteroidia > Cytophagales > Cyclobacteriaceae > JAJNNC01. The sequence goes on along the minus strand of JAJNNC010000002.1, from coordinate 651,975 downwards.
AAGATAAAAGAGTGCCCATTCCGAATGCATACGAGCTCTATCAGGGCTTACGGGATGTGGGGGTGGATACCAAGCTGATTGTCTACAAGGGGTTCGGGCATGGGATTGACAAGCCTAAAGAAAGATTAGCTGCTATCTGGCACAACTGGCAGTGGTTTGCCAAGCATATATGGGCAGAGGACGTCGATATGCCGGATTTAGCCGTCACGGTGGAAAATGAATGATAGCATGCAGGAATAGCAGACAGTAAACTTAAAACTCAGCACTAAAAACACTAAACTGTAAACTATACCCGCAGCACAGAGAGATACAAACAAAAGACTTTTTTACTGGTTCCTATGAGAGGACCAACAATATAATTTGAAAATTTCTTTCTTCATTTACTCATTCCTTTTATATTTATCATAAGCCTAACCAATTGCCAATCATGAGATTGAGCCTCTTACCAATCATATCGTCTTATATTTTTATCAATTCTAAATTTACACTTCTATGGAAAATCAAATGATGGACTCCCGCACACTCATGCTGGAGCAAAGCCTGGAAAATTTGTATCAGAACAGCCTGGAATGGCAATTAGAAGTAGCTCTTTGGAAACAGGAGCTTAATTTTTTTCAGAAGTTATTAGACCACTATGTTTCCAAATTTGAAACTGTCAGTCAAAAACAAAGATTAGGGCACTTCCAAAACCTGATCATATATTATAATGGAGAATTATTGGATCAGTTCAGACAACAAACCAGAAGGTGTTCCAAATATTTAAATAAGCACATAGAAGAAAAAGGAGAATTTAATTTTGATGAGTATCAGCAAAAATTCGGAGGCCTGAACAATCACCTGAGTGCCTTTGCTTCCGAATTCAGAAAATATAAAAAGGATTTTTTTAAAATGATGGAAGAAGTCATGGGGTAACCTCCCCTGTTGACCGGGTACTGGATGCCCGATGCAGAGATTTGCGCTATGTACGCCTCCATCTGGCATCTGGTTCTTCTCTTTCTAATTCTAACAAACACTCTTTCCCTTTTGTCTTCAGCTTGACCGGTTGAGCTGAACAGGAGGAATCTCTTCCCTGATAATCACGGTTTTTCCTGTCATTTCTTCTAACATCGGCTTTAGTATCATACGGGCATTATCTTTTGTCTGCTCCAGTATGCCAGTATTCAGGGCAGCTTGCTTGATATCCTGTTCTGCCTGCTGATAGGCTCTCTCTATAAACTTATCCCGGTCTGTAAAAAAGCCCGTTTCTACTGAATACAACCGTGTTTTTTCCAAATTCAATTTATAATAGCAGATTTCAGGCTCCGGTAGTTTAATATACAGGGTATCTTCTGTAACCGATACATCCTGTATCTTCATTCTGGTCAGATCTATGCACCCAACCGCCTCTCCCTGGGTAATGAGAATGGCTTTAGCATCCGGCTCCACTTTAAAAATCTTAAAATATTCTTTACCCATTTCCTGAACCTCTGTCACCTCCTGGAAATTATATTTCACTAATTCTAATTTGCCTAAAGCCTCAATCTGACCCAATATCACCGTATTGCGGTGAGCTACCGGCTGATTCATCGCATCCTCTTCCTGACTGATACTGTGCCGGTGACTCCACAAATACCAACCCATAATCACCACCAGGAGCCAGGGAAAATAACGCTTAAGTCTACGCATGTTTTTATTTCTTTAACTGTCCAATGGCCTGAAATCGTTCAAAAACCGCTGCGGTATGCGGCGCATCCACCAGTTCATCGGTCAGGTCCTGCCCTGCCCAGTGTTCGTAGTGCACGCCCTTATGCCATAAGCGTGAAGTGCTGAGATCATAAATAACACCCTGATAAGCACACCAGATTTCCTTACGGTCCTGACCGTTTCTTAAAGCTAGTTGCGTCAACGTGTAGAATGGCAGCGCCTGTGTATCCAATGGACAATAATCTTAACCGGTTTCAAAAGAACAAGATACTATAAACCTATAGACTCACAAAAAAGCCTGCTACTACTTCTCTTGCTACTTTTTGACCCTACCCTATGCACTTCCCCCACACCAACGATCATGTATTGACCAACAGGTTTCCCGCCTTGAAAGCGTAGCATCCGTTGGTATTCTAACGCTAAAAATGTAGATTACTGCTAAAGCATTCTAATTTTTCATATGTCTACTTTCTCTACAAACCTAAAACGCCGTTCCTTTTTAAAAATAGCCGGAAGCACACTGGCTTTTAGTGTTGTCCCGTTTTCGCTGGTCTCCGCTCAAAGTGAGCCTCAGATTCTCACGGTCGATGGCCCTGTTTCTCCGGACAGGTTGGGCATGACGCTTTCCCATGAGCATGTGTTGGTAGATTTTATTGGGGCCGATCAGGTAGACCCCCGTCGATATAATGCGGATCAGGTTTTTCAAAAAGTGCTGCCTTATCTGGAAGAGGTCAGAAAACTGGGATGCAGAACGTTCGTAGAATGCACTCCTAATTTTCTGGGCCGCGATGTCCGGCTCTTGCAAAGACTGGCAAAAGCCTCCCAATTACAAATTCTTACCAATACCGGTTACTACGGCGCCAGGGATGGTATGTTTTTACCGGAAAACGTGCACACTGAAACACCCGAACAGATTGCTGAGCACTGGATTCAGGAATACCGGGATGGCATTGATGGGAGCAGTATCAGACCGGGATTCATCAAAATTGGTGTGAATAACCATCCTCTTCCTGAATACGACCGCAAAATTGTAGCCGCCGCTGCCCTCACACACCTGGAAACAGGGCTGACTATCGCTGCCCATACCGGCGACGCTCCTGCCGCTTTTGAAGAGTTGGAAATCATCCGGCAGGCAGGGGTGCATCCTAGTGCTTTCATCTGGGTGCATGCTCAGGAGAAAGGGACTGACAATCATATAAAAGCGGCTCAACAGGGCACCTGGGTGGAAATTGATGGCATCAGTATGGAAAACTACGAAGAGGCAGCCCGGCAGGTCAAAGCCATACAGGAAGCAGGGCTGCTGGAAAAGGTGTTGGTTTCCTGCGATGCAGGATGGTACCATGTGGGAGAACCGGAAGGGGGCTCATACCGATCGCATGCTGTCATCTTTCAGCAACTGGTGCCGGCCCTGAAAAAACTGGGTTTCCAGGAACGGAATATAGAACAGCTGCTGGTACGGAATCCGGCCGAAGCCTTCACGATCCGGGTGAGAAAAGCATAGCCTATGGGAAAACACACTCTCAGTGCTGGCCTGTTGATGTTCCGGAAGAAGCCTACTGCTTATGAATTTTTTCTGGTTCATCCGGGAGGCCCTTATTTTCGTCAGAAAGATGCAGGCTGGTGGACTATTCCTAAAGGAGAACCCGATCCGGAAGAAGAATTATTAGCCACCGCCATCCGTGAATTTCAGGAGGAAACCGGTATCATCCCGCAACCTCCCTTTCTGCCTTTGGGAGAGGTCAAACAAAAGGGAGGCAAAAAAGTGTATGCCTGGGCTTTTGCAGGCGACTGGCAACCGGCACAGGGCATTCAATGTAATACTTTTCGCATAGAGTGGCCGCCACGGTCGGGTCAGTATCAAAGTTTTGCCGAAATAGACCAGGCTGCCTGGATGGAAGAATCCGTGGCGCTCAAAAAAATCAATGCAGCACAGGCTGCTTTTATACACCGGCTGACGGAGCAGTTGACAAAGGAAGCATAAGCCAGCAGCAAAGTCTTTTGAGCTTTCATCTTTCCTCGCCGGCCTTGATGCTGCGCAACCAGATATCCAGCCGTGGGGTTTTCCAGTTGTAAGGCTTCCCCAGAATATCCAATTGTCCATCACCATCCAGGTCTGCCATCACCGACTCATGCAGTCCATAATCAGTCAGGACTTCGGTCATCCTGAAGTTACCGGCACCGTCGCCCAACAATATTCTGGCTTTGGGATGGGGACTATTGCCTAACCCCATTTCCGCATTAAAAATATCCAGGTTTCCATCCTGGTCGACATCTACCAAAGAGACGGAATGCCCGTCATAAACAGAATCAATGAGTACTTGACCTGTCCATTGACCTTCCCTCCACTCGTAGAACATCATAGGGGCTACGCCATCACCTGCCACCAATACCACTTCCGGTCGCCCTCCCGCTATGAATTGCCCGGCCAGTATGCGGGTAAAGGCGTAACGCTCATCTATGACATGCATGTTGAAGCTCAGGTTTCCCCTATGTTCAAACCATCGACCACCTCCTACAATATCCATGGTGCCATTGCCGTCCATATCGGCCAGGGCTAGCCCTTCATGCTCATTAGCGCTTTTCCAGTCCGGATACTTTCCACGCTGGGGTACTTCTTCTGCTTCCCACCGGTAAATCTCATGCAGTTCCCAGGATTCAGCCTGCCTGACCTGTTCCGGAATTTCTGCCAGAAGAAGCTGTCGGGCATTCTGATTCCAGAAAACCAATTCCACCTCACCGTCGCCATCAACATCGCCGAACACCTGGTCATGGTGTTTGGTTTCCCCGCTATTTTTGATCGTATGCCTCGTCCAGGGAATATGAATGTTAAAAGCAGGATAGGGATTCTCCCACCACCAAACCTCGTTGCTCTGCGCATCGCCTCCGAAAACGATATCCTCGTCCTGATCGCCGTCAATATCATAATGGGCTGAGCCAGCTTCTATGGGTAAAGCCTGGTCTTCTACCACATACCTCGTCCACCCTCTTTCATGACGACGGTACCAGACGACAGCCGGAGCAGTCGTACGCTCAGCAATCACAAAATCAAGGAGACTATCCTGGTCTATGTCACAGACGAGTGAGGCTGTCTGCTGGTGACCAGTGTTGGGAGGCTCCAGATCCCCATGCGCAGAACTGAAATGTTTCCACCGGAAGGGTAAATCAGAATCAGTGAGAGCATTCTCAGCGGTTTCTGTTGTTCCCACAGGCTTTTGGCATCCTGTTCCCAGGATCAAAAGGATGAGGAAGGCTAAAGAAGCAGGTTTCATCAATAACAAGAGTTAGAAGCTTTCACGCTAAAACCAACTACAGCATGATGGACGAATGTACAAAATTACTTTCCCTAAACCCTTTGTTTTCAGCATGATTAAAATTGACCATTTTATTTCAGGAGTCTGGCATAAAATGTATTTTCAGGAAAAGTTGTTTAACCTTGAACTACGATGCCATCAAACCGACGTCATTTTCTTCAATCGGTGGCTATGGGCACTTTGGGTAGTGCTGTCTCTCTCAACGCCTCTGCTTCTGCTGACAGCACACCCCATCAGGATGATGCTGATCTGGATGATATCCTGGCCCAGCCGGTCTTGAAAAAGGAACTCTTTCCCAGCCCGGTACTCATAGACCGGCTGGAGCTATTGCGCCTGGACGACAACTTCCTCTGCCGGGTCACCTCCACCGACGGGGCGAAAGGCATTTCGGTCAGCAACAACATGCAAATGGTAGCGCTTTATCCCATTTTTACGCTCCGGCTACAGCCTTTTTTTATAGGAAAAGATGCACGCCACTGGGAAGATTTGCTGGAAGAAGTCTATGTATACCAGAGCAATTACAAGCTGCAGAGTCTGGCCCTGTGGGTGCCGCTGGCTACTATTGAGTTTGCTGTGCTGGACATGCTCGGCAAAATAGCTGGCAAATCTATCGGTGAACTGATTGGAGAGATTCACCACCCAGAAATTGCCGTCTACCAGGCCAACAATTACCGGGGCAAATCGGCTGAGGAATCCATAACCCTGATACAGGAGGAGGTCAGAGAGACCGGTGCCAAAGCCCTGAAATTTAAGGTAGGAGGACGTATGAGCAAAAACGCCGACGACCCACCGGGAAGAACGGAAAAGCTCATTCCGCTGGTACGCAAAACTTTTGGGGATACTATGACCATCTACGCGGATTCTAACGGTTCCTATACACCCGACGAAGCCATCCGGATCGGGAAGATGATGGAGGAGTACCACTTTGATTTTTATGAGGAACCTGTCCCTTTCGACTGGTATGAAGAAACCCTGCAGGTGGCGGAAGCCCTGCAAATCCCCATTGCCGGTGGCGAGCAGGAACCTAGCATGCATAATTTCCGCTGGCTGATCAAGAACAATGCCTTGCAGGTGGTGCAACCCGATATCTTCTATTTCGGCGGCATGATCCGCTCTATGAAAGTAGCTCGCATGGCCGCGGCCCGCGACAAGGTGTGTACCCCACACATTTCCGGCTCAGGCTTAGGCTATCTGTATATGATGCATTTTGTGTCGGCTGTACCCAATGCAGGCCCTTACCATGAGTTTAAGGGATTTAACAAGGAGTTGCCCCTGGATTCTCCCACTTCCACGCTGACGAGCAAAGAAGGAATCGTCAAGGTCCCGACAGGCCCAGGGCTCGGCGTTACCATTGACCCGGACTATATTAACAAACATGCAGTAGTGAAGGCTTAGGAGGCAGGTGGCAGGAATATAATAAAAGATAATTGACTACAAAAAGAATGAAAGCTTTCGTAACTTATGTGTCGTTATACAACCTAAACACTTCCTACCATGGGCCTACCCAAAGATTACAACAAAGCATTGCACCAACATGCCAACTTTTACGCCGCCTGGTTTCCCATTACTATGCCTTACCAGATCGGCGACTATGGTCTTTTCCAGAATGGTGTCTTTCAGAAAATCGGCCATCTGACACAGCTCAAAAGCGATGGATTTGATGTAGCCATTCAAACTGAAGAAGGCAAGCCTACCTCTATCGACTTTCTCTCTGAAGGTGCCAAAATGATCAAGGTAGTAGCCGGTGCTGAAGTTCCACAACTACCCGCAGCGAATGTGGGGGCAACCGTCAAGTTCAAGTTTGAAAAAGAAAATTCTTTTGTGCTGAAAGCGAGCGAGATCCAGGTAACGCAGATGCAAAATGCCCATCAGATAGCCCAAAAGCTAGCGGAGCTGAGGCGTAATAAGAAATGGTCGCATCGTTATAAGGTGGTATCTGCTACCTTTACAGGGCAAAATTGTTTGATTTTGTTATCCAGCGAAAGAGGAACTGAAGTGGGTTTTGATGGAGAAGCCAGTGCCTTGAAACAACTGGAGATGGGTAAAATTACGCTGAAACCGAGCGTGAGCTTCAGCAGCGATACAATCCTCAGGAGTATCGGTGAGACGGGGGTGATCGGGCTGAGCCTGTTTAAACTCAAGCTATTGGGAAGCAACATCGACCTGTTGGGAGAAGACATTACGGAGGAAGAACTCTCCACTGAAACCGATTGGGGGCATGAACCTGAAGACGACAGGTTGTAAGCCTGGCATGCTAAAGTATACCCCTTTTCACTGACGGGTCCTGGACTTAGCCAAACCCAAAAGTGTCTGTTCAATAGTTATCGTTTTGCTATATGAAATCCATCAAAATGGATTTTGTCCGTTCTGGTGATGACACGGGCATTATCCAAAAAAACCGACCCTATCATGTAGTCATAGAGTCATCCGAGCACCGTCAGTTTGAGATGCCGATGAGCCATGAGGAGTTTCTGGATTTGCTGGTTTGTTTACGGTATTACAAGCAGATCAGTGAGGCAGAACGGGAAGAAGCTTTAAAAAAACTGAGTGAAACGGTCACCAGTATCCTGAAGCCGCCTGCCCTGGATACGCCAGACCTGATGCAACTTGACCTGGTCACCAACGCCAGGGAACTCTATGCTCTACCCTTTGAAGCAGCTCTGAGCACAGATCAGCAACCTTTGCTGGCCAATGAAACCAAGCCCGTCATTTTGACACGCCGGGTTCCTCAGTCCTTCGCAGAAAAGGCGCTCAAATGGCCGCCCCGGCCACGGGTACTGTTTGTGCATGCTTCCCCCGACTGGGTTTCTGCGCCACCCGTACCGGCTGCTGACCATAAGGAAGCCCTATTGAAAGCACTGCAACCCTGGATTGATCCGCTACCGGATCTGGACATAGCCATTGGCGATGAAAAAACAGTGCTTACTATCCTGGCCGAGGCCAGTCTGGAAGATATCAAACAGACCATTCAAAAGGCTTTTGAGGAAAACAAACCGTATACCCATGTGCATCTGCTGGCCCACGGCGTTGAAATCAAAGACCCGATCAGACCTCACCGCAACGGTTTTGGGGTGGCTTTACGTTCCCAGGAGCAGAAAGGCACACAGCCCAAAGAGATAGTAGAGGCTTTACTTCAGCCATCCCTGACCGATAAGGCCTATTATACGTATCCTGTCATGGTTTCCATGGCCATCTGTGATGGGGGTAACCAGAGCAATACCATTACCGAATCGAGTAGCTTAGCGCAGGAACTGCACCGGCAGGGCGTAGCCATCGTGATCGCTTCCCAACTTCCTTTGACCTTCCCCGGTTCAAAAATTATGACTGAAATACTCTACAAAGAGTGGATGCGGGGCGCTGATATTCGTGAGGCACTGCATCGGACGAGGGTCGCGCTACACAAAGACAGCCACACCTATCATGACTGGGTTAGTATGGTCGCTTATGTCAGGCTGCCCGAAGGCTACAGTGAATATCTGATGGACGTCAGGCTACAGAGCCAGCTGGCAGCCCTGGATACAGCTTCCAGGTATGCTGACCTTTTGCTGAAAAAAGGCATTGAGGAGACCTGGCAGTACAATCAGATCACCGACAAACTTCAATATTGTATTACTACCCTTGAAAGCTTTTTAAAGCAGTATGCGTCAGCCAATCTGAAAGTAAAAAGCGAGGTCATCCAGGAAAATACAGGATTACTGGGCAGTGCCTATAAAAGACTGGCTGAGCTTTTGTTCAGGCGTTCTATTATTGATTCGGAAAAGGCTGAGGAATGGAAGCAAAAGAGCAGATCTGCTTTAGAGAAAGCCTGTGAGGTATACCGCTCAGGCTTTCTGCACAACACATCCCATCACTGGAGCGGTGTGCAATACCTGGCCCTTCAGGCTGTGCTGACCGGTAAGATAGAAAAAGTGGGAGAATGGTATGCCTGCCAGGTGGCGGCAGAACGTGAGCTCGAACAGGCCTCTCTTGAAAAGAACAAGGTGTGGGCTTTGGGTTCTCTGGCCGAGTTGAATCTTTTGGCCTCCGTCACACCGGGCGCGCCTTATGATCAGGAAGTTACCCATCGCCAGTTGCAAAACCTCTATCAGATCGTGCAAAACCATAAGAGCCTGTTTATAGAATTTGACCCCATTCTTTCTACACGCAGGCAAATGTCCCGATATGTGGACTGGTGGACCCAGAAAAATGGATTTTTTCCAGAGGCAAACCATGACCTTAATCGTGAAGCAACACCCTGTGTTCGTTTGCTTGCAGGCTAAACTTCTACCGGATGGGTAAGGTATTTATTGCTGATCGGTAAATCTTCCATAGGGGTTAACGACCTGTGGCATTGATTCTGTCATGCTCCACCTCCTGGCTCCATTCTTCCAGCAACACCTTCATTCTGCTATATATGTCAGGAAACTCTTCTGAAAGATCTTTCCTTTCATAGGGATCCTCTTTGATATGATAGAGCATGGGCTTTTCATGGGATGCCCCTTCAGGCAATTCACGGGTCACAAAAGGCCGGATCAGTTTCCAGTCACCTTCTCTCATCGCGGCATTATGGGAATAAGAAGGCACTCCCCGGTTCCATTGCCAAAACCTGGCCGGTGGAAGTTTAGTAGCCTTTTTACCAAGAAGGACTTCTGCCATACTACCCCCGTCCAATGGCAGATCATTTGGTGTATCAAGCTTACAGAGATCGACCATGGTGGGAAAAATATCAGTAAAATGTATGACTTCCTCTTTGACGCCCGGCGACACCTGATTTTTCCAATGGAAGACAAAGGGTACTTTGATACCCCCTTCATAGACAGTGTATTTGCTCCCCTTCAACCCTCCGTTAAATCTTTCTCCCGTCAGCGGGTCCGGACCATTATCACTGGTGAAGATGACAATAGTGTTTTCCCGGATACCTGCCGCATCCAGTGCCTCCAGGAGCATACCAATGCCTTCATCCATCACCTCAATCATAGCGTAAATGGTAGCTGTTTGGTTATCAAGTCCCTTGTTCAAATAATAATCAACTTTCTCCTGAGGGGCTCCAAGCGGCCTGTGCGGCGCATAATAAGCCAGATGTAAGAAAAAACGCTGCTCTTTATGGCGCCTGACAAAGTCAATGGCTGCCTCTGTCAATACGTCTGTCAGATACTGATCCTCCCTTTTCTGATAGGTGCCTTGCACGTCCAGACTAAAATCAAAATAAGTTGACACATCATACCCTTTGAATCCGACAAACTCCTGAAAGCCTCTTTTCAAAGGATGGTACTCAGCGCCATCGCCGGTATGCCATTTACCGACGAGTCCGGTTTGATAGCCATTCGCCTGAAAAATATCCGCGATGGTCAGCATGTTTTTATCAATGCGGGTAAGGGTAGGAAATTTCTCCATGTTTAAGGTAACAGCGCCTGTCCGATGCGGATAACGCCCTGTTAGCAAAGCTGCCCGGGCAGGTGTACAGACAGAGGAAGCAGAATAGGCCTGGTTAAACCAGATACTGTTTTCTACCAGCTGATCCAGGGTGAGTGTGCGGCTGGCTCCCTGATTTATGCACGACAAATCACCTATTCCCATATCATCGGCCAGGATGAGTATTACATTAGGCGCTTCTTCCTTGTCAACACTCTGACCCAGAGAAGGCCGTACAGACAGGAGTGCGAATATCATAATTATGCCGAGGGTACGACAGGTACATTTGCAGGGATATTTCATCTTTATATCAAATCAAAAATAAGAATACAAACAGACACACTCGGCACTCATGGTTTACTCGCTTTTTGTAAGGAAGCTCTTTCTCTGACCTTGCGAGGCTTTCCGAACCATTTGCCCAGACAAAAGCCAACGATAAAAATGGAAAGAGTCCCTACCACTATCGCCATGTTAGTGTGCAAGGGGCTTTTGAACTGTACCCAGGCTCCATCCGTAAAATAAGTGGGTGAAAGGCTAACCCAGCAAATAACCAGTACCCCTGCTATCACTCCGATGGCAGCGTCTACATTGCGGGCTTTCCGGGATATATAGCCTAGCAGAAACAAGCCCAGCATCCCTCCACTGAAAATGGACGACAAGGCCCACCAGGCATCCAAGGCACTCTTTACCTGTGTCATGGCCAGTCCGGCGACAATGCCTATGCCTCCAATGACCAGCGAAGAAATATAAAGAACCGCCATAGAAGATTTATCAGATGCGTTTTTACCAAAGTATTTTTGATAATAATCTGTGAGCACAATGGTTGCCGTACTGTTCAGGCTGGTGGAGATCGTGCTCATGCCTGCTGCGAAAATAGCAGCAATCAGGAGGCCGGTAATACCCACTGGCAGTCCGTTGACGATAAAATAGGGAAAGATACGGTCTGCCATATCCATGGCTTGTAATTCTTCAGGCAACCGTTGAGGATATGCTTTGTAATAGGCAAAAAGCGCAGTACCTATCAGGAAAAACAGGAGAGAGACAGGCACATACAAAATTCCTCCCAACCAGGTAGAGAATTTGGCTTCTTTATCAGATTTGGTGGTCATGTATCGCTGCACATAGTTCTGGTCAATCCCATAATTTTGCAGATTGATAAACAAGCCATAGACCAGGATCACCCAGAAGGTAGATTCAGAAAAGTTGAGGGAAAAACTTCCCAGGCTGAATTTATCATAGTCGGCAGCGATGGCGAACATTTGTCCGGGCCCTTCCGGCATGGAAAAGAGCAACACCAACACAGAGGCCAGCGCTCCGCTGATCAAAACAATAGCTTGAATAGCATCGGTCCAGACGACTGCCTGTATCCCTCCCATCATAGAATAAAACATGACGATGATGCCGGTCACGATGATAATGAGGCGGATATCCCATCCGAACAGGGCATGCATGGGCAGGGCCAGCAAATATAAGATAGATCCCATCCGGGCCAGTTGGGTGAGCAGATAACAGGCCGACGCATAGATACGGGCCCAGGGGCCAAAACGTTTTTCCAAGTAAGTGTATGCTGAAACACTATTGATACTACGATACAGCGGCACAAAAAATTTAACAGCAAAGAAAACGGCAAAGGGAATAGAGAGGCTGAAGACATACCCATTCCAATTGGTCTGGTAGGCATTGCCCGGCAAAGCCAGAAAGCTGATGCTGCTGACAAAAGTGGCAAATATAGACAGGCCCACTACCCAGGAAGGGAGGTTACCTCCTCCTGAGGTAAAAGCATCTGCCGTTTTGTTACGAAAATAGAAAGAGGCACCAAAAACAACAATGCCGATGATATACACTAAAAAGACAATAGTATCAGTAATGGGAAGTTTCAAAATGTCCGAAGTTTAGGATGATAAGTTACTTTGGTAAATATTCCGTACGCGCCTTCTTAGAAGCGCTCCACTGTTTTTTTTCTCAATTTCCTAAAGTTTTTGATCCGGTGAAAGGTCAAAAAGTTAGCATCATGAAAATTCGCTGCCCCTCCTACCCCATCATCAAAGGCAGTTCTAGACACAAACACGATATCTTTTCCGTCAAACTGCCAATCCACGTAGTTAAACCCATGTTGCTTCACGTCAGGGTGCTGCAACAGTATTTTGTTGACCTTCCAGCTTTTTAAATCAGCTGAGCTGCAGAGCGCCTGTGTATTCCGAATCCTGGCAGGCCGTGCCTGTATCTTAAATTCTTCCGGAATATAATTGGCAATAGTCCAGTATACTTGGGCCACAGAATCGTAGCGGACGGTAAATTTTTTTGAACCGCCCGGAAAATTGATGAAGCCGGTTTCCGGATCAAAACTAGCTTCCTTCCCATCGTCGCTGATCCGGACGATTGCGGCTTTATCTACCGCATTCTCTTCGGTATTATCCGCTCTTAAAAGATCAATGATTTTTCCTTCGGGCGTCACCACGGCATTCCCTTCAATCCAGCCTCCGAAATGTCCGTCCATATAGGTAGAATCATAGGATAGCTTGTTGCTGGCGATCCAGTTTTGAGACTGTAAAAGATCCACCTCCACAGGAATAGACATCATAAAAGCGCTATATCTTTTGCCCCATTTCGTAGTGTTGGCTTTCGCATATTCCATGGCTCTCCACAATCTATTTTGATAGGTGATGACAGGCATGGGAGCACAATGGTATTCCCCTTGCCGGATCAACCCATTATTTTCATCCGTGGGCTCTGTCCAGGTACGCCCTCCGTCGGTTGACTTCCTGATGATCATATTGCCGTGATGCCTGTCGGTTCCTAAGAAATAGAGTGCCTGCCGGTGGGTAAAAAGCTTGGACCAGAATTGGCCCTTGATCTCAGCAATCTGCTCCCAGGTTTTTCCCCTGTCGGAAGACGTATACACCCTGGAAACTGCCTTGACATGCTCGGTGGATTGAGGGCCGAAGAAATCATGAGAAGCCACATAATGACCGTTGGGCAGAATGCATATACTGGGAGAACCAATGTACTGGCCCGAAGCGGCAGGACTGTAGGCTACTACGGCGCCCGGTACTTTAGAAAAATCAGGGTTTTGACTGTTCCCTTTTTCAATGTTCAGCAGGAATATTCCTGCCAACAACAGTATCCAACATTTTATCTTAACAGGCATGCTTTAATGATTTATTTTCTCGAGTAAAGGGTCTTGGATGACTTTCATATGTTCTATAATTTTCTGATCCAGGCTATGGATGACCTGCCGGATTTCTTCTCCGGTATCATCAATCCTATTGATCTTTTCTTCAGGGTCTTCCGCAAGGTTGTAGAGTTCATCTCTGCCAGGATTCAGAAAATCTCTCATGAGTTTCCATGTAGGGGTTCTATAGGCTCTCATGTATGCTTTTGAATAGTTGATCATGCTGTATTCAGCATAAAAGTCATTGTCCCAGTTTTCAACAGCCTCCCCTTTCAACAAGGGCACAATACTTTTACCTCTGATAATTTTACCTGCTGGTATTTGGGTAGCTGCCATTTCAACAATCGTCGGATACCAGTCAAGACTTGAAACGGTTTCTTCAATGAGGGTTCCCGGTTTGATCACACCAGGCCATCGAACGAGGGTGGGCACTTTCAGGGAGTTGTCATATAAATTGGGACGTGAATTTTCCGCAATATTGTCAGTGGCAGGATGATCTGTCCTGGTCACCCAAATCCCGTTTCCTTTATGGGTAATACCATGGTGCCCCATATTGTAGCCATGGTCCGAAGTGAAAATAACAATGGTGTTGTCTGTCAGCTGCAAGGCATCCAGCTGCTTTAACAAACGCCCTACATTGCGATCTACACCGCTGGTGCTGGCCAGATATTCCCGCATCATACGCTTTACCCGTTCGACATCCAGGTCCGGATAATCCGGATCGGGAAGCTGTATATCCATGTCCTGATAAGAAGCCCAGTCTTCATCGGCAACGGGTAGCCATGCACCATGCGGAGCCCGGTAATGCAAAGACAGCATAAAAGGCCGGGCTGCATTATCCCTGATAAAGGCCAACGCATGATCGGTCAGAATGTCGGTCGTCAGCCCTTCCACTGTCTGCACCACGCCCTCTTTTTCCAAGGTAGGATGCTCCGGGGTGGTACCCCCGCCTGTAAGCCCCATAAAGTAATGAAAGCCATGATTGAGGGGGTGATAGCGCTTGTCGTTGGTGGCTGTCCAGTCGCCCAGATGCCATTTGCCGATGAGTCCGTTTACATAGCCAGCCCTGGAAAGTACTTCGGCGAAGGTGATGCTTTCAGGAGGAAGACCCACGACCTCATCCGGGTTGTACAACTTATGGCCGGGCTGGGGGATAAAATCAAGGATACCGTACTCGCTGGCATATTGGCTGGTCATGAGGCTGGCGCGTGCCGGGCTGCAGACAGGAGTAGTGACGAATGAGTTGGGCAAATAAGCCCCTTCCCGAGCCAGTTGATCTAAATGGGGTGTGAGTGCCTGAGGGTTACCCGAAACCCCCAGCGCCCAGGGCGCCTGATCATCGGTATAGATAAAGAGGATGTTAGGCTGCTGAGGCTGGGAAAATCCATTGGAATGAATGGTAAGAATCAGCCCCAGTGTCAACCACCAAAAAATCAGCTGCGTTAGGTTAGGTGTATGCATGCGTAGTTGTACTAATCACTCTTCTGTCAATATTTTTTCTGCTTATCGTGTCTCTCAGGTCAGCCTCTTGAATGCAGGCTTCCTTTATCTGTTGTTCAGGTAATACAGATGACCGTCTTCAGCCCCCACCAGCAATTCCGGTTTTCCATCTTTATTCCAGTCTACAGTGGTTGGGCTGGTGGTATGGCCTGCCAGTTTTCTTTCTGCCAGGGTTCCTTTGTTGCTAAACTGTACCATCCCCTCTTCCACTCCCAGATTTTCCATCAAGGAGATATTTAAACTATTGACCAGCACATCCATGTCACCGTCGCCATCCCAATCGGTGATGCACAACTTTCTTCTGCCACTTCCTCCATACGGATTGACATTCAGCCTCAACACCCCGGCGGTACTGTCTTTCACTCCATGTTTGGCATCAAATCCTGATGCGTTGACGCCATAAAAGATGCGTTTACCAGGATGCAACAAAAGCGCCTGCCCTTGCTTGAATCGTTCAAAAAAGACCAGATAACCTTCTTGATCCAGCATAACCAGATCCATGAGCCCGTCCTGGTTCCAGTCTGTCGTCGCAGGAGTAGTGCGCCACTGGGTAGCCAGTTGATCACTTTTCGGATCCCACCAGTTCCACTCCGGTTTGGGTGGCTGCTGCTCCCACTGTACCTTGATGGTTTGGGCCTGACTGAGTTCAGGGTTCTGCTTGCTGCCCACATTCTTATACCATTCCACGCTTCCCCAGATAGAATTGACGATAATATCCTGCAGGCCATCGCCATCCCAGTCGTTCACCGACAAGGTGGTATAGCCCCATTTACTTTCGGCCGGTCCCTGAATAGACCCGCTATCTCCTGCCATGATCCGGATGACTTCTCCTTCTGCTTTTAGCAATTTCGGCTGATCCCAGCGAGGCGGATTGCCTCCGTCCAGATTTTCAATAAATCCGATATATCCGGCAGAATTCCCGCAAATCAGATCTTCATCCCCATCCTGGTCCCAATCCACACTGTAGGGAGTGACCAAAGCTCCGAACTTCACGTTTTGAGCCTGCTGTTTAAAATACTTGGGTGACGCAAAAACAGGCATATGGTCTTTCACTTCACCGGTATTTTCTACCAGAGCGACCCTGCCATCCTCATCACCGATTACTAAATCCATATCTCCATCACCCTCCCAGTCTACCCCCACCGGTATGATCATTTCCAGGTCCATTTTTATGACACCCTCCGCATTTTTCAGTATCTTTCCTTCTGCATATTCAGGCCGCTCTCTGCTGCCTACGTTTTCAAACCAGGTCAGTTTATCTAGAAACTCACCACAGATAATGTCCAGATCACCATCACCGTCAAAGTCATACATATTGGGCGAAGGGGCTCCATACACATCAAGGGGTTTGCCGGCAGCCTGCAATTTACCTTTCTCCACATATTTGCCCTTTACATTTTCAAGCAGGTAGACATATCCATGCAAAGGTCCGTTGGTCCAGTTTCCTTCTTGGTCGAAAGCATTATCCCAGCCATAGGCTCCCCATTCGTCGATGCCTACGATGATATCCAGGTCACCGTCATTTTCATAATCCACATACTTCCACTGGCTGAACCTGATCTTCTCATGCCGTTCTTCCAAAGTTTTGGCGTTAAATATACTATCGGGCGCATTTAATATGGCACTGCTGAAATCCTGAAATTCTACGCCGGGCCCCATCACTCTGGCTTCTCCCTTGACATAGGATAACTGTATATTTTTGACACTAGGGCCTATTTTGACTGGCGCTTTGAAGCTCGTGATCCCTTCATGGGTTTCTCCTGTATTTTCAAAAAAGTATAATCCGTTGAAAGGCGTATCCGGGCAGGAAACTACCAGGTCCATGTCGCCATCCTCGTCAAAATCCATCGGCAGGGGCCAGGCCCACAAGCCCACGCCAAGGTCAACTTTTAGACCGGGATTATTGTAAGTCACCAGGGTAAAGTCCGCTGGTGCTTCTGCTTCCGCTTCTTTTGTTTCAGTACTTCCCTGACTGCTACACGCCAGAGATAGAGGCAGCAGCAGTAAGAAAATCAGGTAGTTCAGATATTTTTTTAGCATTCCAGGTTGAGTGTTTATTTTCATAGGTAATACTTATTCCGTTATCTTTCTGGGAAATCTGGCATTAACTTCAAATAGATAAGCAAACAGCTGTTCTTTTAAAGCTTTTGCCTCTCCGGCTTTTTGCACGCTCAGATCCTTCTTTTCGGAGGGATCATTGATGAGATTATATAATTCCACCCTGTCTTCCTCATAAAAATAGAGCAGTTTGTAGTCTCCTTTTCTGATAGAAGATTGCGGGTACGTCTGGCTAACATAGCCATCCTCTACGCCGATTTTTGGTTCCGCCGCCTCAAATAATTCACCTTCCGGATGATAATAAGGAAAATGCCAGATCAACGCCCGGTCATTCTCAAACGTTGCATCGTTTTGCCCTTTTAATAAGGGTAGAATGGAGATGCCATCTACAGGCCTTTCCAGGGTAGCGGCAGGATTCGCTATTTCCAGAAAAGTAGGCAAAAAATCGTACTGCACCACCGGATCTTCGCAGGTTGTCTGTTTTTCAATAACCCCAGGCCACCTGGCAAGCAAGGGCACTCTGATTCCCCCCTCATATAAATTCCACTTACTACCCCGAAACGGTCTGTTATACGCAAATGCCGGATGTCCTCCGTTGTCCGAAGTAAACAGTACCAGTGTATTTTCAGCCAAGCCCTCCGCAGCCAGTGCTTCCAGCAATTTTCCCACATAATGATCCAAGGTTTCCACAAAGGCGGCGTACCTGATGCGATCTTCCGTTATACCTTTGCCTGCTTTTCTCCTGTATTTTTCGATCAGCCACTTCCTTGTATTGTCCAAAGGGGTGTGCACATAGTAATGGCTGACGAATAGAAAAAAAGGTTGCTGATGGTCTTTTTGAAGAAAATTGATGGCTTGTTCTGTCAGCGCATCTACGGGAAATTCTCCATCTTCCGTAGAAGAAATTTTGCCCTCTTCATAGCCGTAAGGATGAGAGCCAAACGTCTCTGCTGTCCAGTCAAACCCTTGCTGAGCAGGTCCGTATTGCGGATGCCACCCTTTGTATTTTTGGTAATGAGAGGCCACATGCCACTTGCCGGCGATGCCTGTCGTATACCCTTCTGCCTGGAGGGCTTCGGCAAGGGTCACCTCCTCCAGTGGAAGATTCAGTGTATAAGGAGGAGCCACAAGCGCTTTATCTTTAAATCTGTTTTGCCAGGCCTTATCTTCCCAGGTCAGACTATCTTTCTCATATTTAGTAACAAACTCAAAACCTAGTCTGGCAGGTGTTTTTCCTGTCAATAGCGCCGCCCTGGAAGGAGAGCAGAGAGGTGCTGAGGCATAAGCATGGTTAAACTTCATACCTTCTTTTGCCAGTTGGTCAAGGTGAGGTGTCTCTATGAAATTATTACCATAGGCACTGCCATAATATCCCAGATCAGCATACCCCAGATCATCCGCATAAATGAGTAATATGTTGGGCCTGTCGGGCCTGGCAGCATAGGCCTGCGACATGATCAAGGCAAGGAGCATATAACAACAGCTACGCACTGCTCCGGGGAGACTGATTTGACAAGTAAACACCATGCTTATTGATTTTTCATAGGAAGGCAGGCTTAGGTTTCAGTACCATTTCTTTCAAATTTACCAGATCAGGGACACAAACCTAAGCCTCATCATTCATTAATAACCTTCATTTTGTACTAAAGCCGGGTTTGCATCCATCACATCCTGAGGAATAGGAAACCTGACATGAAAAGGCTGCGCATTGGTTTTTCCTCTTGCCTGTGCATTGGAAATATACTTGCCCATTCTGATCAGATCATTTCTTCGCTTACCTTCCGAATAAAACTCCCAGCCTCTTTCCTGCAAGAGATGATCTCTCAGGCTCTCCTTGCTGGAAAAATCACTCAATAGTATAGGGTCTACACCTGCTCTTTCCCGCACCTGATTGATCAAATCAATACTTTCCTGGTTAGGTCCATTGATTTCGTTCAGGGCTTCTGCCCTCAACAATAGGATATCGGCGTATCTGATTTCAGGAATGTCGTTGCCATAAGAAGCATTAGCTCCTTCCGGATCTGGCCAGTATTTGAAGGAGCGGGTATTATTTTCGTTCAACAGGGAAATAGTATCTCCCGAGGTATTGATATATTCTGTCAGAATCAGGTTTCTTCTGGTATCTTCGGGATCAAATGAATCATAAAAATCGTCGAGCAGTCTGAATTCATTCGGCCAGTTTCGCCAGGCACTTTGAAACTCCAGTCCGGTGCGGGGGTCTTTGGCAAAATCCGGGGGATACGCTGCATTCATCCAGCTGTTGGCCGTCAGGCGGTCGGCACTTGATTTGGCCGGTCTGACCCAGATCAGCTCGCTGTTTCTTTCGTTCTCCACCTTGAAAAGGTCTTCATAGTCCGGAAACAGGCTATAATTCCACTGGCTGATTAACGTTGCTGCCATGCTGGCGGCTTTGTCCCACTGCCTGGTATTCATATAAAACTCCACGAGATACCCCTGCACGGCTGCTTTATGGGCTCTTCCATAGGCCGCCTCCTTACCCGGATCAGGCAGGGCCGGCATTACCTCCAGCCACTCATTTTCTATGAAACCCAGCAGTTCCTCTTCCGATGCTTTGGGCAGTTCCAGCACATCTGTCGTACTTTTTCTCAGCGGGACAGGCCCAAAGTTTAAATACAGTTTGTAGTAGTTGATCGCCCGCAAGAATCTGGCTTCCGCCGTATATAATGATTTTACAGAGTCTGGCGCTACCAATGGCTCCATATTTTCTATGATGATGTTGGCATTTCTGATCCCCTGATACGGCCAATCCCAATTTTCACCGCGCAACAGACCTACCGAAGGATCCCAGGTAAAATTGATGTACTGCACCGCTGTAGCGTTCACGCCATCTCCGGTTTGCCACATGATGTCTGTGGTCCATTCCATCTGTGCAAAGGTGTAGATTGAATTATTCACCCGCATATTGGCCGTGGAAGCATAAGCGGCGCCCAATACGGATTCCACACCCTCCACGGTGGTGAGAAAGTTTTCGGGCGCGAGCTGATCATACACATTTTCCTCCAACACGTCTTCACAACTAACCAGCAGCAGCACAAAGGCAATAGCTATATATTGAATATTCTTGATCGCTTTCATAATTAAATAAGCTTAAAAGTTAAGATTTAACCCCACTAAAAAGGTGCGCACCGACGGATAAGGATTCCAGTCGATCCTGAAGTTGGCGTTTCCATTGCCGTTCAGTGCCGGATCTACGCCGGAATAATCCGTGATGGTGAACAAATTCTGCCCCGTTACATAAACAGAAGCCGCTGAAAGCACACTATTATTCAAGGGAAGCTGATAACTGAGTTTTACCGTGTTCAGCCGGAGATAAGAGGCATCTTCCACAGTAGTAGAATTTACCCTTTTTTCACCCTGTGACGTAGGATTCACAAAGGAAGGATAGGTAGTGCTGGGATTTTCAGGGGTCCAGCGATTTAACAAAGGCTCAGCGTACCTGTTTCTCCTCAAGCCTGTAGGAAAATAAGTCTCTACTAAATTCTGGTTGAGCATACTGACGCCTTCTACGCCTTCGAAGAAAACATAGAGTTCAAACCCTTTGTAGCTGACCGTATTCCCAAAAGACCAGATCAGATCCGGAACAGAATTACCCAGGATCACCCTATCGTCCGCATTGACTGTACCATCGCCATTCACATCTCTGTATTTTACATCTCCTGGCTGTACGTTATCAATCGTCGACTCAAAATCATCGCTGCTCTGCCAGATTCCTAACACTTCATATCCATAAAAGGAATATACCGGTTGTCCTTCTTCAATAATACCTATTTGCGGTGTCTGACCGGCACTACCGGTAATGATCTGTGGAATCCCTCCTAAATCCAGCACCTCATTGTTGACGGTGGTTAAGGCAACATTGGAATTCCAGGAAACCGGCCCATTCAAATTATTGGAAGTAATGGCGACCTCTATGCCTGAGTTTTTCATCTCTCCTATGTTGGTCATTCTGGAGCTGAAACCGGTAGACCTGGGAATGGGCAGGGCCAGCAACATATCTTTCGTATGTTTGCGATACCATTCGATGCCACCGGAAATACGGTCTTCCAGTATGCCAAAGTCAAGTCCTATGTTTAATTGCTCGGTGGTTTCCCATTTCAGGTCAGGATTAGCGATCCTGGATGGGTCGGTGGTGGTGATCTGCGTATCGTCAAAAACGGCTAAGGGGCCGGCACTAAAAGTAGTCAGCGACTGGTAATTACCTATTTCCTGGTTACCCGTCTGCCCCCAGCTGGCCCTTAGCTTAAAGGTACTGATATGATCTTCCAGGGAGCTGAAAAAACTTTCCTGGTGTAGTTTCCAACCCAAAGCCACGGAGGGAAAGTATCCGAATTTGTTATTGGCCCCAAACCGGGAAGAGCCATCGGCTCTGAAAGAGGCTGTCACCAAATACTTATCCTGAAATGCATAATTGATTCTTCCCAGATAAGACAGCAACTTGTTATCCGCTTTTCCACTGGTCACCACATCCAGGTTAGGATCCCCTAATTCCAGATTATAGGTGGTGGTAGCATCCGCGGGAAAACCCCTGGATTCTGCCGAAAACCGCTCTGTCGTGAATTTCTGGGTAGTGACACCCACCACACCACTGAGGCTATGGTTGTCAAAGGTCTTGTTATAAGAAAGAGTTCCTTCCAGTAAGATATTGGCTTTCTTCCCGCTCAGGATCGTCCCAATGCCACCTGCCGCAAAGCCGTCAATGGTGGTTCTGTCTATATAGACATTCCTCTGCTGATTGGAAATATCCCCTCCAATATTAATTTTGGCTGACAGCTCCGGTAAGATAAAGTATTCACCATAAATATTACCAAAGGTTCGGTAGGTGTTAGAGATGGCATCTTTTCCATACACCAGTGCCACCGGATTGTCTACATTGATCTGGCGGGATTGGGTATAGTTCCCTTCACTATCTCTTACCGACAAAGTAGGGTCATAATTATAGGCTGCATAAATAGCCCCTGAGTGCTCATTGAGCGCATAACCAAAAGGCACAAAATCATCCCGCAGGTAATTGGTATTGAGGTTCATACCCACATTAAACTGATCGCTCTCTGAGTGCTTTAAATTCAACCGAGCGCCATATCTTTCAAAAGAAGAACTTTTTACAATACCATCCTGATTGAAGTAATTGAGTGAAATCAGGTATTGTGTTTCTTCACTACCGCCGGAAAAAGACAAGTTATGATCCTGTACGGGGGCATTGGTTTGGTAAATTTCATCCTGCCAGTCTGTCCCTCCATTTTGAATAGTTGTCACTTCCTGATCCGGGGTGCCGCCCCCTTCCTGAATGATCTCATTGATCGTTCTCATGTATTGCTCCGGATTGAGCAACTGTATTTTGTTGGCAATGGTCTGCGTTCCCACATATCCATTATAATTGATTTTAAGCTTTCCGGCCGATCCGTTTTTGGTCGTAATTAAAATGACACCGTTGGCGCCTCTGGCTCCATAAATGGCCGTAGCAGACGCATCTTTGAGGATCTCAATAGATTCTATATCAGCAGGGTTCAGGGCAGACAGCGGGTTTCTTGTGGTCCGGCTGGTGGTAAAGCGTTCACCCACCCCTGTCACGGCGGCGGAGTTATCAATGGGTAATCCATCTATCACATACAAGGGGCTGTTTCCGGCATTGATAGAACCCGAACCTCTGATATTGACGGATATGCCTCCTCCCGGTTCGGCACTGTTTTGCACCACCTGTACGCCAGCCGCTTTCCCGGCAATCATCTGGTCCACTGAGGTGACGACGCCCTGGTTAAAATCTTCACTTCTCAAGGAACTGACCGCGCCTGTCAGGTCACTCTTGCGTTGTGTTCCATACCCAACCACCACCACTTCGCTCAACGATTTAACATCAGGTTGCAGGGCTATAGCCACCACTGTTCTTCCGTTTAAGGCTACTTCCTGTGTAAGAAACCCGATAGAAGAAAATACTAAGGTCGTATTGGCTTCCGGCACATTGATTTTGTAGTTACCATCTATATCGGTCACCGTTCCGATAGAAGTGCCTTTGATCAGAATATTGACACCAGGTAAAACTTCATTGTCTTCAGAAGAGGTCACCTTGCCCGTAACGACAATGTCAGCCTCCTGTTGTGCTTTTAAAAAAGCAGGTACTGCTGAAGCAGGCTGCGGGATCGTAGCGAAAAAGACAAACACTACCATACACAGCAGGCTTAGCTGGGTAGCAGAGGGTTGGCTGCCAAAGCCCCAAAAAGGAATCCATCCTGATGTATGTTTTTTCAGGATATGTTTTCCTTCCGCAGGCTTAAACCAGGAGCCATCCTTTTTTTCATGCGGATTTGGTAATTTTTTAATCATAGTTGTTGGTTGTTATGGTGTCACAGAGTTTTTATTGTTTTTTGGTGAGATACCTTGGCTTGCAGCCATATTTTTCAACTTCTTTCCTGAGGGGATTGACCTTTCCAGTCCACATCGCCACAAAAATGAACCTGCAGCCCTAATTCGGTCATGGCAGCCGCTTTGATCCGACAGCCCAGATGGGCTTTGGCTTCATCGTCGGCATACACTACCTGAATATGGTTGGCCTTATGCCGGGCCATCATTTGATTTCTGCTTACCCCTTTCAGCACAGCATGCATAATGGGCCACTGAGGGGTGGTTTCCTGCCACCGACGCTGTGTTTCCTCTTCGGGCAGCTTGACGACCTCTCCTACGCCCAGGTCGCAGTGCAGTTGGTTGTCCATCACATAGACTCTGCTCCAGACGATAAATCCTGGCTTGCTAATACCTTTCAGACTGCCACCTCCTAAATGAAAATACATTGGCGGTTGTCTTTCACTGCTGGCGCCTTCATACCCTCCGATAAAATGGGCGGGGGGCGCAGCGCCTGAGATGAGAAACACCCACACAAAATGCGCTTGACCATTGATAGAAAAAGGTTCGCCCCATCGTAGGTCGTGCAAAGTGTTTTCACCACCCATCTTCAACACCTGTTGCCAAAGCTGGTAGGTCAGCAAGCCATCCAGTCCTGCGCACTCATCTACTTCATTGAAATGGGGTAAGGCCTGTTGCGGGTATAATGCTTCTCCTTCCTGAGAAAAGACCGGTGGCCGGTCACTGTTATTCAACAGCCCTTCGGCCAGGTCGCTGGCTACGGTAAGATCTTTCAGACCCAGCTGATATTGAATTCCTATGGTATCACATCCGAACGCATCGGCCATCCGTACGGCAGCTATGTACATTTTACATTGCGCCAGGGTCTGCTCTTTGGTAAGTGCTGACGGATCATCGCTCCAGTCAAATTGCATCCCCTTCCGTAGCAGCCAATCCAGTACCGCTTGGGCTTCGCTCTCTTTCACTTCCTGCATGGCTGCATACAGCGATGACTGACTGAGACGCTCTTTGAAGACACCCGTTTTGTGCAGCAGATTATCCGGAACGATCGCATTGAACATGCCCATACAGCCCTCGTCAAACACACCCATAATAGCCTTTTTCTCCCGAAACTGCCGGGCAAACCTTCTCCCTGTCTCTTCCTCACTCTCGGGGATCTTCACTGAGGCAAAGCTTCTCACATGGCTTTGATCGTGACGGATATGGCCGGTAGAGAGCCATTCGTGCAGGCTTTTGATAAAAAATTCATCCTCAAAATTTTCGCTCCACAAAGTGCAATAGTCTACCCCCGCTTTGGTAAGAGAACCATTCAGGTTCAACATGCCCACCAGGCCGGGCCAGGTGCCACTCCAGTTGGCTACCGTTAAAATAGGCCCCTGGTGGGTGACTAAGCCTGACAACACATGATGGCTATATTGCCAGACGCTTTCAGCCACGATGAGAGGTGCCTTCGGGGGAATATTCCTGAATACCTTCATACCCATTTTTTGGGAGTCTATAAAACCATGCTGTTTTTCCGCGTCATAAGGATGAGCCCGCTTTACCGAGCCTCCTTGCTGTTCCACCGCTTTGATCAGCAAAGATTCCATTTCTTTTTGTGCAGACCAGCCCAACTGGTTGGCAGCAAGCCTGGCATCTCCACTGGCGACCAGGTAAATTTCTTGTGGATGTTGAAGGAAGGTCATGAGGAAAGGTAGCTTAAGTAAAATTCAGTTAGTTAAAACAGGAGGAGTATGCCAACATGTTATAATGTTTGATCGTCCTTGAGGTATCACTGGTGATAGAACACGCTGCATGCCTTTTAGATAATATGAAAATTATCCTGTCATATTTCATAAAAAATTAAATGTATAAGGTTTATTTAGTGTATATATTTCAAAGTTGATTAAAATACTGCTCCCTTTTTTATCAATTCCTATCCAATTATTATAGGATATTATCATTCTGTTTGCCATATTGCTCCCGGAGAACATCATCCCTAATACGCCAGCCATGAAACCCCGTTTTCACAAAGTACCCATTCAGTTACAAAACTCTTACAGCATCCGGCATGACATTCAGCCCAGCTTCCCTACGGTTTGGCATTATCATCCTGAAATTGAATTGCATTATACCATCAAAGGAGAAGGGCTTCGTTTCATTGGGGATAACATCAACAACTTCTCGGCTGGTGAAATGCTGTTGTTAGGAGAAAATTTACCCCATACCTGGCGGTGCAGAGAAGACTATTTCCAGGAAAACTCTGGCCTGGCTGCGGAAGCCATGGTCTTACATTTCCTGCCTGATTGTTTGGGACGGGATATATTGAGCTTACCGGAAGCCTACCTCATTCCGAAGCTTTTTGAAAAAGCCAAAAGGGGACTGATCGTCAAAGGAGAAGCCAAAGACAAATTAGCGGAAATTATGGTTTCGGCGCTGGATGCGACCAACCTTGACAGACTGATCATTTTGCTCTCCATGCTTAAGATTCTGGCGGAAACCGATGAGGTCGAGACCATTGCTTCCGCGCATGCTTTTTATCAATCGAAAGAATCGGAAATATTACGGCTGGATGCTGTCTATTCCTACACTTTCACCCATTATAAAAAAGAAATCAGCCTGGAGGAAATCGCTTCTATTGTCAATCTGAGTGTTACCTCATTCTGCAGGTATTTCAAGCTAATGACGAAAAAAACATACTACGATTTCTTAACGGAAGTACGCATCAGTCATGTATGCAGGGCTTTGGTAGAAGACAAGTTAGCCACGGAGGTTCTTTGTTTTGAGCATGGGTTTAACAATGTTTCTAACTTTTATCGCCATTTTAAAAAAGTAACAAAAATGACGCCTTTGGAATATAAGAAGAAGTATCTAAAAAATATGTGATATAACCCCCAGCGCTTTTCTTTTGTTATCCGTTATTGTTATTTCAATCTGCTTGTTTCTTCAACAAAAATATCTGTAGAAACCGCCCTTTTTCACCATCGACATACCTGTTGTAAGCCAGCATATTTCCATTGTGCGCCCAGACGACACCCCCCACCGGAGCCTCATCCTCAGAGAAACGCCGGGTGATTCGCTTTGATTTACCTGTACTTAAATCTGTAATAAATACGCTACCATCTGCCGCATAGGCTACATACTGATCATCAGGACTAAAATTGAAAGGGCCTTGTACAGAAAAGTCATGAAAGGTTAGCTGCTTCACTTCCCCCCCGTTAGGTGAAATGCCATAGAGCTGCACAAAGCCCTTCTCATCTTTCGATAAGAAACCAATGAGGGAACCATCATGGGTAGTCCGCAGCCAATGGCGGGGTCCCTGTATCCCTTGTCTGGAATAGGTGATTCTGCGTTGTACAACCCCTGCCGGAACGTTCGGGCGCGTCAAGGAAGTGCCTGCCAACGGCTGGTTCAGCTTAGCCTGGGTCAGGTCTTCAGGCAAATCCACGACAAAGACTTCCGTTTGGGTATTTCCGAGTGAATCCCTGACATTGCCCTGAAAAGCGATAGCCTTTTTCTGCCAGCTACCCTCTTTTTTCTGGTAACCGTCTTTCCCTATCCAGCCTTCGTCAAAAGCTTTATCGATTTCATCACTTCCCCAGGCCGGGTTTTCGGTGACCTGCGCCACCACTACTGAAAAATATTTTCCACTGTGATTCTCCATCAAACCATCCTCCGGCACATCCACAGGTTTAAAAGGAGCCATCACACCCACTGTTCTCAGATCTTTCACGTCGGCTTGGCTTTTACTGCGCTGCTCCATCACATAATCGTTATAGGTAAAGCTGATCCACCGGCCATCCCCACTCCAGGTATGGGCATGCGTTCCCCCTCGTAAAGCGCCTTCCGTATAGGGTTCGGTGATGTCTCTGGCATCCATCAAGACAGGATGCTCCAGCTGACCAATGTTGACGGAAACGCCCGTGCGACGTGTCACTCCGTAGGGACGCTGCGCATTGGCATTGCGTATTCCATGAATGAAAAGCACCTGTTTGGCTACGGGAGAGAAAGTGGCAGCGCCTACACCCGGTCCGAATTCCGTTTGGTTGTTGGTTTGATAAATAACCTTGATTTCGTTGGTGGCCACATGCACCATTTCAATGCTGCCCGTACTGCGGATCAGTGTATCGTGGTTCCGGGTGTCATACACCAGCCACTGATGGTCCGGAGAAAAACACTGTGTATTATGCAGACAATGGCCTTTTTCATCATAGGTAAGCTGTACCTCTTCAAAATACATGTTTTGCCCTGGCTCTGTAGAACAGGCACCGATGAGGGTTAGAATGAAAAGCCAACCGAAAACAGGCGGCGCTGTCATGAACCATGCTTGTATCGCTAACAATTGTTACAGTCTTTGATCGTTGATTTCCGGATAGTTAGAAAACAGCCCGGAGTATTGTTATAAGGCTGCCTTAATGCTCAGTTCCTGCTGGAGACAGAGGTAGTCATCATATAAACTGTCTATTCCCTTTCTAATGTCTTCCGTAAAGGCTCCTGCCTTTTGCCGAAGGGTTGTCGTCATGTTTAAGCCTCGCTTTTGCAGGAAGTATTTTGCTATCGTCGGATACACATGGTGCATGATGTCCATTTTCTCTGTTAAGAACTGCTGCAGCTTCTGCACTTCAGGCTGAAGATGGGGCAGATGATAATGGTCACACAGCCAGACGATGAGTTCAGGAAAAAAATTGCCCTGTATACAGGAAAGCCCTGCGGCTCCCGCCTTCAACGACTCAACGGCATGCACCATATAGGCATCATACAGACCAAAATTATACCCCTGACCCACAGCTATTTTGGCACGCACCTGTTCAATATTGAGGCAGGTATCTTTATGGTAAATGACCCTGCCAGTGGAAACAAACTGATGTAAAAGGTCAGCAGAAAGGATTCTTTTATACGGGACAGGACATTCATAAAAGCCCAGTGGAATGCGACCCGTCAGGTCTAATAATTGAAAGACCCGATCGGAAAATACCTCATCGGATTCCTCTTTCTGTGCGATCATACTGGTGATGACAATCACAGCTTCTACGCCTGTATCATACATGGCTTTGACAAACTCCGCCTGGGACGCTACCGATCCTTCAAAGGTTCCCGAAGCTATCACAGGAACACTGCCCTTTACCTCCTCTACAATATATTTAGTGACGCTTAGTCTTTCCTCCCGGCTTAAGTCAAACATCTCACTGGAGAGGCAATTGGCAAACAGCCCCTTTGCCCCTGCGTTCAAATAGAATTCAACAAGTTGTTTCAATCCGGAATAGTCTATTTCGCCATTATCCTTGAAAGGCGTTAACATGACGGGCACAAAACCTTTTTCTGATTCTTTCATTGTTCACATGTTTAAGCTGAGTATGGATATTTCACATCCATGGTTTGATGCGTGTTTTAATAAAAAAGGGAGTTAGAAAATGTGGTGATGATAGAGGGGTTTTCCTTAAAAATCAAATCCATATGATGTAACTATCCTGTCGTATGATTCTCATGAAACTGTTTATTAGAAGTATTAATTGACAAATATACAGATGGCCAAAGCAGCATTTGTATATCTTTTTCGCCATATATTATATCATTTTACCATACGCGGGTACACCGGGCACTTTTATCAGATACCAGGCTATACCCTGACAACTAAGAAATCTGAGAGACATCAATGGGCACTTTGAGGAAGCCATAAAAACAGGGGAGTCGATCAATATTTTTCAGATAAGCTATTCCCGGCAGTATCTTCCGGCTAACAACAACCCAAACAGGCATAGCGCGTATTACTGTCCGGGTTTTACTTCTCCTTCAAATACGCCTGTCTCCAGCAACTTATCCAGCCAAAGATCGTCCTTGGCTACCGGCTGATATTGTTCCAGACTTTCCAGAATGCTCACCATGACCGCATAGTCATTCATGTTGATCATCACCTGTGGATCGGGCATATACTGAAGGGTAAACCGTTCTATCTCCGCTTCATTCAGGGTGGAGACATGCGCTACCATCGCCTGATACTTTTCGGTCATCATCTCTCTGAGATACTGCTTTCTTTCTTCCTCTGCTTCCAGGGCCAGCAATTCTTTCAGCTTCTTCTCCTGCTGAAATTTACTGTTGAAAAGGTTGGCAAAGGCCGTGACCGCTCCTTCCAGCGAGGCTCCATTCATGCCGGTACCCATACCCACAGCGGATCGCTCTTCCGCCTCTTTTTTCTCAAACAAAGGCGTTCCCTTGGATCTTTCCATGCTGAATGGCTTTTGCGGCCGCCGTATGTATTGGGTGATATCTTCGTAGGCTTTGACTTTTACCTCCCCTAGTTCATACACCTGTTCTTTCATGGTAATCACAAGATCGTTCAGGCTTTCCGGGGTACTGTCGGCTGGCGTGAGTAAGAAAGGGTGATAGCCTATCCTGGTAAAAACAAGTGTGTCATGGGCATAAATACTCACCCTAAACCGACCGTTGGCGGCAGTCGCCGTCGCCAGGCGTGCATTTTTCAAACGTATATGTACATCAGGCAAAGGAATTAAACTATCGGCTGCCACCACCACACCCTGAAGCACCACCGGCTCTTTCTCCTGCCCCAGGCATAAGAAAGAGGACAGCAGGAAAAACAACAGTAGAATAAAACCCGATACGTTCTGCTTCATAAAAATCTACAATGACCCAATATACTGCTTCTGGCGCACGAATGATAGTTTTGCGCTGATATTTACGCACCATTCTCTAGTCAACGCCTGAGATGCTGATATGATATCCGGATCTGCAAACTTTCTGTCAGATTTTCTGTCCGGATGCTCATAGTACCTGGATCGGAAGCCCTCTTCATGCTACCCATCGCAGTTGCCTACTGTCCAGCCTATTTCATGTCACGTACCGTAACATGTGTTTCCTCTCCCATTTTCCAAATATCTCCTTTGACAGAGATCACATCGCCTACTACCACTGTTTTATACTGGGCTGCCTTATCTTTCAGATTAGCACGACTAATGGTAGCAAAATAAATCTGATGGTCCTTTGTAAGGATCTTTGCGGTATAACCATCTTTGCCTTGCCGGACCTCTTGCACTTCTCCTGAGATATAGACATCACTCATCTGTTCATTCGTTTGGGACATTTCCGGTTCGGTTTTGTGTGTATCGGAAGAACAACTTTCATACACTATCACCCCACACAGGATGCATAAAAGGGGAAAGATATTTTTCATTGTTTTACCAAAATGGCTATAAATGATGCAACAATATGGATGTTATGGTTCAAGAGAGATTGACAGCTTTCTTTCCCTGTTCTTTTACCTCTTTCGTCTTTCTCACGGCATCTTCCAGAATTAAATACAGACAGGGCACGATCAGCAGTATAATAGAAGTGGCAAAGATAATTCCAAAACCAAGGGAAATAGCCATAGGGATGAGGTTATTCGCCTGGTTGGAGGTTTCCAGAATAATAGGGGTTAACCCGCCAAAAGTGGTTAAGGTAGTTAACATGATCGGGCGGAAACGCCGGACACCCGCTTCGTGAATCGCTTCAAAGACTGACTGCTCAGATCGTCTTCGGTTCGCATAATCAATCATGATGAGTGAATCATTGACGACTACCCCGGAAAGGGCAATCACGCCCATCAGGCTGACCAACGACAGATCATAGCCCAGCAGAATATGGCCAATGACGGCTCCTACAATTCCAAAGGGAATCGCAGACATCACGATCAGCGGTTGAATATAGTTATTGAAGGCAATGGCCAGCAACCCATAGATGACCAGCATGGCCAGGATAAACCCACCCCACAATGATTGTGTAGACTCCCGCATATCAGCCTGGCTTCCCTCAAAACTCCAGGTAATGCCGGGGAAATCGGCCCGTAATTGCGGCAGCACATCATTCTGCATCGCTTCCAACACCTGGGTGGTCGCACTGGGTGGCTCTACATCCATGCCTACCGACACCACCCGCCGACCATCACGGCGGTTGATAGAGTTGAAAGCTTCCCGTTCCTCTATCGACACAACATCCAATAGGGGTACTTCCACACTATCGGACGTACGGAGCACAAAGTCTTCCAGGTTGTACAGGTCTTTGCGTTCTTCCAGCGGCAGCTTCACCCGCACTTCTACCTCATTGTTGCCTCGCAATTGACGCATGGCCAAAGCGCCGAAAAAAGCATCGCGTATCTGCTGACCTACATCGGAAGGCGTAAATCCCAGATTCCGGCCCTCCGGAAGAAGTTTGAAGTCGAACTGTATTTTACCCTTGTCGTAGTTATCACTCACATCCCGGGTATTCTCAAAGGCTTCTGCCTGTTCCAGAAAAGCCTCGCTGGCTTTCGCCAGCACATCGATATTCGCATGGCTGATATCAATGGTGATATCCTGTCGGGCACCCCCCGGTCCGCGTTCTGCCTCAAAAGTGATCTGATCTACCCCTTCAATATCCCCGATCTCATCGCGCCAAAGCTCGATGACATCCTGAGCGGTCAGGTCGCGCTCGTCGGGTGGCTTCATCACAATTTCCACATCGATAAAATTCTGGTTACGGACGTTGGTCTTTACCCCTTCAGCCGCCCGGTACAGGTTATGCGCTTCAAACATAGCCACGGTTGAGTTGGTGATCTGGGTAGCCACTTTAGCGGCCTGGTCGGGTGTGGTACCTACCGGCAGCCTTACACCGGCTTCAATCTCATCGGCGGCTACTTCGGGCATCAGGATGATCCCCATATGGTCGCTGTAGCCGAACCCACCGATCACCAGCAGCAGCGCTACCGCTGCCGTGAGGGTGATATAGCGGTTGCGGAGGCAGGTTTCCAACAGAGATTGATAGTAGCGATCCACAAAACGATCAAAACGCCGGGCAAAGGCCTGCTGCCAGCGGGTGAGATACTTCCCAATTTTAAACCTGTCTTTTTGAGCACCATGCCCTAGGTGAGCCGGAAGAATGAATAAAGCTTCGATCAGTGATACGGACAGCACTGCGATCACTACGGCGGGCATAGGCCACCAGAACTTACCGAAGGTGCCGGGTAAAAATAGTAGAGGAATAAAGGCGATGACATTGGTCAGAATACTAAAGACCACTGGCTTGCTTATATCTTTGGTTCCTTTGATAGCCGCCTCGAGAAAACCCATACCCTGCTGCCGGTACTGGTAAACATTCTCCCCCACCACTACGGCATCGTCTACCACAATCCCTAACACCACCAGAAAACCGAACATAGAGATCATGTTGATACTCACCCCGATCATGGGCAGAAAGACCATACCTCCCACAAAGGAAATGACCATCCCCATCATCACCCAGAAGGCCAGCTTGTATTCCAGAAAGAGTGCCAGGATCAATAAGACGATCACAACGGCCATCAATCCGTTTTCGGTAAGCAGGGAGAGCCGATCTTCGTAATCCTCGGCAGCGTTGCTGTCAATGCGAGCGTTGATACCCGGAGGAAGGGTACTTTCAAAATCTGCCAGATTTGCCTGCACAATTTCGGCAATCTCCAGAGGAGACTGTGCTCCTACCCGAAAGATCTCCAGCTCTACGGAAGCCTGCTGATTAAACTGCCCATGAAAGCCTTCCTCTTCAAAGCCGTCGGTAATGTCGGCCAGATCGGCCAGGGTGACCGTAGCGCCAGAAGGCGCTGTAATGATTTCAATCCGGCCAAACTCTTCCGCCCACTGTTTACGTTCCTTCAAACGCAGCAAAATTTCTCCGGCACTGGTTTCCACCGCTCCGGCGGGCACATCTTCGCTGGATTGCCGGATCAGCTCCGCCACCTGCCCCAGGGTCAGCCCGTATTCCCGTAGCCTGTGTCTTGGAATCTCCACATGGGTCACATATTCCGGCACGTTGCCGATCTCTACCTGTGTAATGGCAGGATTGCTCAACAGACGGTCTCGCAGCCGCTCCGCTAAAATTCTGAGGGTCCAGATATCTTCTCCACCATACAGCCCCACTTCCATCACGCTGCGCTGCTCGGTCTGAAGCCGTATCTCCGGCTGTTCTATCTCGTCGGGAAAGGTGCGTATCCGGGCGATCGCCTGATCTATCTCCTGAAAAGCCTTCATGCGTTCGGTCCCTGCTACCAGCTCAATCGATATCTGACCCGATCCTTCCTCTGCGGTAGAAACAACTTCTTTGATGCCCTGAATGCCACGTACTGCCTCCTCTACCGGCAGTAAGATGCCCTGCTCTACTTCGGCAGGAGCGGCTCCGGGATATACGACACTTACTTCCACAATATCCAGCTGAAACTCCGGATATACCTCCTTCTGTACGTTGATCATCGTCCATATACCTCCCCCGATCAGGAGCATCATCAATAAGTTAGCAGCCAGGGGGTTACGGGCCATGTAGGCAATAGGGCCGCTAAAGTCTTTCTCCTGAGGTGTCTTGGAATTTTTCATTGGGCTTTGCTGTCTGATGATGGAATGTCCCCCTGCATTTGTTCTGCCTCGTCGGAGGCGGTATCCCGGGCAGTAGCGGTAGATTCGGATGTACGGAGTGGAGCCCCGTCTACTACTGTTGACAGGTTGGTCGTTACCACCTGGTCTTCGTCCTGCAACCCGTCGGAGAGGTAGGCGTACTGAGCGTCCATAAAGGCCACGTTCACTTCCCGGATGCGCAGCTTGCTATCCTCCATGACCCATACCGTTTCATTCTCGCGAAGATAGTCCCGGCTGAGCCGTACCACATCCGTGATTTCATCGGCGTATATGCGGGTTTCCACAAAGGAATTGATCATCAACGCCGGTAGAGAATCATGCTGGTAGGCCAGGGGGTCAGGAACCGACACCAGCAGCCGGGCCATCCTTGTCTGATCTTCCAGGGCACCCACCAACTGGAACACATAGCCGGTGCGATAGGCCCCTTCTTTCCAGGCTTTGCGGTCTATGATACGCACTTCCGATCCTTTCTGACCATCCCTGGGTAGAGAAAGATAAGGGAGCTTGGAAAGCGGAAGTGTCACCACCACCCAGTATTCATCCATGCCTACCAGGCGTCCCAGATTATTACCCGGAGCCACCTGCGAGCCCAGGTTGGCATTGCGGCCAAGAATATGGGCATCAAAAGGAGCACGGAGGGTAGTTCTCCACAGGTTCAGTTCCGCCTGATTCACCGCTGCTTCCGCCGCTTCCACCCTGGCTTTCACCGCATTGAGCTGAGGTTCCCGGAGTACCAGTTCTTTATTTTCCATAGACACCATTTCATCCACCAGTTCATAGTCTTGCCGGGCTACGTCCTGACGCCCCTGCTCAATCACCAGATCCGCCTTGGCCTGTCGCAGATCACTTTTCCGTAGTTTCAGTATATTTTGATAATCGGCAGGATCAATCTGCAGCAAGACCTCTCCCTCCTTCACAAAACCACCGGGGGTAAACGCGCCGGTAATCCGTGTAATCTTACCACCCACCTGCGGGCTCAGCATAATATCTTTTGAAGGCTGCACATTGCCGGTCGCCACGATTTCAGGTTGAAAAGATCCCCTTTGTACTTTAATGACATCCACCAGCATAGCGGTTTCTTTGGTAGCCCCTCCCTGGCTGGCGGTAGGTTCTGTCAGAAAAATAAAGGCAGTAACCGCTCCTGCCACCAACAGGATCATCAGACAGATGAGAAGTGTTTTCTTTTTATTCATACATTATTGATCAATTATCTGGCTCTTGTATTTCCCGTCCCCGGTTGTCTCTTTCCATTTCGAACCCTCCTGCCAGCGCACGGTAGAGGGCAATCCGGAAGTCTAACAGCGTCATCCTGGCTGAGATCAGATTGCGTTGCAGCTGCTGCTCCTGGTTGATCGCTGTCAGCACTGCCAGGTAATCGCTCATCCCGTTAAAATACTCAATGCGGAGCTGCTGATAGGTCTGCTGCGCGAGCCTGACCTGTTCTTCTAAAACTTGTATTCTTTCCTGTTGTTTCCTCTCCTGTATCAAAGCGTCCTCTACCTCACGAAAAGCGATGAGTACCGTTTGTCCATATTCGTAAAGAAGCTGTTGTTTTACGGACTTTGTCCGGTCTATTTCCGCACTGAGCCTTCCGCCATAAAAGAGAGGGGCTACCAGATTAGCGCCCAGAGAATAGGCCCAATCTTTGAACAAGTCCTCCGCTTCGTTGGCTCTTGCAGAGGCGGAAACGTTAATGGACAACCTGGGATACCTGGCACTGATCGCCGAAGCGACCTCCCGGTCGGCAGCATGTAAGCGGTAAAAGGCGCTTTTTACATCGGGCCGCCGCCGGACAAGTTCAACCGGAATGCCGGTTTGCGGTAAGGGAGGCAGGCGTGGCAGGGAGTCAGGCGTATACGCGATTTCATCCTGGGGAGGAGCACCTAGCAACACAGCTAACTGATGTTCTAAGACCTGTATCTGAGATTCCATAAAGATTTGCTGCTCGCGGGTGGCTTCCACCAATTGTTTCTGCCGGAGAATATCCACGCCTCTGATCTGTCCGCTCCCAAAGCGAGCGATGATAAGCGACAATATGTCTTCATTGGTAGCGACCTGTTCTTGGGCAAGTGTCAGCTGGCCCCAGGCTGCCATCAGCTGATACCAGGTAAGGGTTATCTCAGCGGAAAGGGAGATAGCAGCGGCCTGGAAGTCAGTAAGCGAAGCTTCAGCCCGGTAACGCTCAGCTTGTACCTGGGAGCGTATCCGCCCCCATAAGTCTATTTCATAGACGGTTGACAGCCCGATTTGCTGGTTTTCACCCCCTCTGAAATCAGGTTCCGGATAACTTCTTCCTGCTGAAAAGAAAGCTTCCACATCCGGTAATAGAAAAGAGCTTTCCCGGTCAGCCACGGCCTCAGCAGCCTGAAAACGCTCCCAGGCAGCCAGCAGAGTAAAGTTTGAATCCAACGCCACATCGACCAGTCCGTTGAGTCTTTCATCTTCAAAACTAGTCCACCACTTTTCAGGGAGTTCCTGGTTTCCGGAATAGGTAAAGCGGTCTGGCGTCTTCAGCGGCAGCATGGATTTCGCTGCCTTAGGCGCACAACGGGTGAAGGAGACCACCATATACCCTGATAGTAGCATCATCAGGAGACAGGATCGGAACATTTGCCTGGGTAGTTTTTTGATAAGCCATAGTTCGCGCACAGGAATAGGAATCCGCTCAAGACCGCTGAAGGAAATAAGAGATCGCTGTGGGGTTCTTCTATTTCGTCTGTTTTTTTGTATGAGACGTGGTAATGATAAATGGAACATCAATGGTTCAACTAAGAACTAACCCATGAAGTTTATTGGATGTATGGGCAGGTCTTGAGAAAAAAGGCATGTGACCTTCTATAGAAAGGGAAGTTAACATGGCAAAGCGGTTAAACCAAAAAAAAGTATGCATGTGGGCATCATTGCTAAAGCAACAGGCTTAACAGAAGCCTGGTTTATAAAACTGTAAGGATTACCTTACCTTTCCTGGCGACCTCTGTTTCACCTGCTACTACCAAGGATAAAGATAAGGCCTTAGAGGCAGTCATAGGCATGTGGGCAGATAGAGAAGATTTGCAGGACGTGAAAGAATTTAGCCGTAAACTATGGCGAAAAAACAGTGAGTACTTTGTGATACTAATATTCTTATTGCAGTATTCAGAGGCGATCAGAAGATCATAGAACAGCTTACCTCCCTTTCCTGGGAAAATCTCTTTATCTGCATCATGACCTATGGCGAAGTTTTGGTTAGAACTTGCAAAAATGAAGTATGTAAGACGAATGCCTTTCCGGATTATTGATCTTGAGGCAGGCATTTCCAAGCACCTGCGGGAAATATTTATTGAAGCTTACTATCACGAAAATTGAATGGCAGCTGCTTTGATTGCTGCAACTGCACTAGAAATAGAAAATAGTATCTTTACATGTATTAGTTCTGATTTTCTGTGGTAGTAGTGGCATTTTAGATGTATTTATTAAATTCTTTTAATGATCCTTGTTTGAGAGGGGAACTGTTGAATCATATGACCATTCCAGCTGCTGGCCTGGTCATTCAGGATATTCCTGGTGAGTTGCTTGCCATTTATGAAAACCAGGGCTATGGGAAACAGTAGTTCAAGCTTAAAATCAACATAATTCTGGTTCATATTCATTTACCATGATAAATCTCAAGATTCTTAAAAATATCAACCAGATCATTGAGAGAGATAGTAAGGATACAACCTATAAGTTTGCTTTACTTAGAGGTGTGATTGAATCGGTTCAGGAGTTTGCTCATCTTCGGAAAGAGGAGGAAGACCGGATAATCATGCCTTTAGGATTATTGATTTACCGATGGCTAGAGTATTACTATCCTATTATTGGTTCTCCTTATTTCATTCCTCAAAAAAATGGTGAAGCCCAGGGCAAGTCACTCGCCTTTCGTTCAAAGTTTAAATCCTTAACAGAATCTTATTCTATGAAGGGAAGAATGTCTGCTTTCTTCAATGATTTGAAAAAAGGAAAGTTAGAATCTGATGTATCTCAACTTGTTTTTGAACTGGCTAAAAAGTTACGTGAAACAATTACTAAAATGCCAATGAAATATATTGGGTACTCCGTGTATGGGGATTATTACAAGATATTTCAATATGAAAGCTCATTAGTCCGTTCACCAAAAAACCTAGATCTCTCATATTTGATAGATAATTTCGGATATTATTCATTTCCGAAAGATTATTACACCGTATTTGAGTATCTAGGCAGTTACCTTACCGGCAAAAATGCTATCCTTTTGGCCTGGGCTGATTTTACTGTGAAGTGTGATAAGCAGCGTACGCTGACCACTGAAAAAGTGCTACAAGAAATTATGCAAACGCCTGTAGATATTCGGGAGGTCAGAGGAGCCCAACAATTTTTTCTCCAAGAAAAATGGCAAGGTAACCTGGAGTGTATTTGGTCAGGTAAAGTGATAAATGATGACTTGAGTATAGACCATGTGCTTCCCTTTGCCATCTGGAAAAACAATGATCTTTGGAATTTGCTGCCTGCAAAAGCAGAAATCAATAACAAAAAACGTGATAAAATTCCTTCGGAAAGCTTACTCAACAAACGAAAAGATTGCATTCTACACTATTGGGAAGAGATAAAAAAAACTTATTCAGAAGCATTTGAAAAGGAAGTACGTATAGGTTTGTTGGGAGAAAATTTATTTGATACCCATAAGTGGCAATTGCAGGTGTTTGATGCCTTGAAGAGTAAATGTGATTATTTAATCAACACCAGAGGTTTTGAGCCTTGGTATATTTAATATATGGATTTCTTTTCTAACAAAAACTTATATGCTCATCTTACAGCCAAGGAAAGAACAAGTGCTTCTTTTCCTACCAGATGGTTATTTAAAAATGGTATGATTCAAGGAAGGATTCTGGATTATGGCTGTGGTTTCGGAACGGATGTAAAATTTTTACAAAAGGAAGGCGTAGATATTGATGGATATGATAACTACCATGCAAATACATATCCTGAAGGCAAATTTGATATTATTATTTGCAACTATGTATTAAATGTGCTTCTGATGGATGAACAAACAGAAGTGCTGATGCATGTGAGTGAATTACTTAAACCAGGAGGTAAAGCATTCTTTACTGTCAGGAGAGACTTGAAGTTTGAGGGTTTCCGGACCCATAAAATACACCGGA
This sequence comes from Catalimonadaceae bacterium JC749, assembly GCA_021730635.1. Lineage (GTDB taxonomy): Bacteria > Bacteroidota > Bacteroidia > Cytophagales > Cyclobacteriaceae > JAJNNC01. The sequence goes on along the minus strand of JAJNNC010000002.1, from coordinate 612,941 downwards.
AACCAACTTATCAATGTAATGTAAAATTACCTTTTAAAAGTATTTTGCGAACTGAGCACTGTGAAATCTACGAATTTCAGCATTACAATATTATTAATATTGTAGAACAACCTTCTTGTCCTTTTTGCAATCCAGGTTCAGACCGTGAGGTATTAACAGAAGCAGCTACTGTTTATAGTATCTTAGATAGATATCCTGTATCTAAAGGACATACTTTGGTTATTCCTAAAATTCATATAGCCGAATATTTTGATCTGTCTCCTAAATATCAAATGGCTTGTTGGCTGGTAGTAAATCGGGTGAAAATATTAATTACAGAAAGATATAAGCCAGATGGATTTAACATTGGCATTAATATAGGTGTTTCTGCCGGACAGACAGTTCCTCACGTTCATATTCATGTAATACCAAGGTATAAAGGAGATGTCGAAGATCCTATGGGCGGAGTAAGAGGGGTGATTTCAAATAAAAGAAATTATTGAAAACTGTACTTTACCTAAATGAAATTCCTTCCTATGAATTGGAAACTATTTTCTCGACCAGTAAATCTACTTTTCGCTTAAATAGCTTTTCCAAATTGTCTAGTAAATCCCAATATAACTGTCCTTTCTCTTCAGGAGGCCAGGGCAAATTTTCAAATTGCACAATCAGATCTATATCACTGTGCTCTGGCCGAAAAGCCTGGGTAGTCGCTAAACCGAAGAGATATAATTTGGCCACCTGAAACTGCTGGCAGATAGCTTCAAGAGCTACTTTGTAGGGCATCAAAAATTGTTAAAGGATAGTATTCGTATTTATGACCAGTTTTTTCTTGCCTTTCAATTTGCTAAATATGCCTATTGGTGCTGATGTTGTGATGCAAGAATTAGGAAGAACGAAATAAGGTTTCGGTCTTAAATCCTCAGAAACTTTTCTTAGAAAAATCAGGTAAAAATGTAAACAGTGTCTCTTTAAAGAGTTAATAAAGTATTACATTATTGTTCATTATGTCAACTACCAAAAATAAAAATAAGCCTGCAAAAGCAACTAAATCTATCAAAGATGCTTCTGTTTCTCCTGCTACTACCAAAGATAAAGACAAAGCCCTGAAAGCAGTCATTAGCATGTGGGCAGATAGAAAAGATTTGTAGGATGTGAAAGAATTCGGAAAAATCTCTTTTTATGAAAGTCGAATTGAATATAGACTCGAAAATCCTTAAGAAGGCCAAGAAGTTAGCCAAGGAACAAAATTCAGACCTTGACCAGTTGGTAGAAAGTTACTTGAGAAAACTGGTAACAAAAAAAGATATCATCATTTCAGAAGAGGTAAAGCAACTTCCTAAAGGACTTAAAATGCCTAAAAAGGAGTCTGTAGAAGATGCAAAGTATAATTACCTGGCTGAAAAGTATCTCTGATGAAACATGCCTGCCTGGATAACAACATCCTGTTTGACTACCTGTTGCAGAGAAAACCTTTTGCTAATATGCCGGAAAGATCATACAATTAGGCATAGATAATAAAGTGAAGCTCTATACTTCATCCTTATCTTTCACTACCCTTTATTATGTGCTCCGTAGAGGGAATAGTCATAAAAATATAGTAGAGAAATTACAAGCCTTATCCTACTGGATAGAAATTCTACCTGTAGATCAACAGGTGATACAAAAAGCCCTTACCTCTGACTTCAAGGATTTTGAAGATGCAGTACAGAATGTTGCCGCTGAATCATCCTCTGAAATAAAATATATGATTACCAGAAATAAAAAGGACTTTCTAAAAAGCCATTTGGTAGTGGTTAACTCTATGGAGTTTCTTGCGGTGGTGTAACGAAAGAACTAAACCTTCTCTACATTCATAGATAATCCCTAAAGCCTCCAAATAGAAGTATTCAAGAGGCACTTATGCTATCTTTATTTTTTACAGCTAAGCTGTGTATCAAATCATGTGTCAAATAAAAAAGCACTTACGAGATTTCGTAAGTGCTTGATTTTCACAGTTGCACTGTGGAGAGCCCCCTGACGGGATCGAACCGCCGACCTACTGATTACAAGTCTGTATCCTATACTTTTTCAATATTTATCAATATTTCTCAAATTTATTTTATTTATTTGATTTTCAGTAGTTTATGCATTTGATTTTACCAAATACATACGCTTCTTGATCAATAATCATTAACTTTACACTCGAAAAGTGTATCAAATGGTGTATCAAATTTTATAACCTTACCAATTATCTATGGCTACTGTAAGCATCATACTTCATAAACAAAGGCCACGCCAGGATGGTAGCTATCCTATCAGATTGAGAGTGACTCATAAAAAGGAAAGGAGATATATCTCTCTTGAAATGGAGGATGAAATTATGTATGCTACCGAAGAGGAGTGGGACAAAATTAACTCCCCAAAAGCTAAAGGCAGGTATCGTGATATGAAGTTACAAATAGCAGTATATGAACAAAAGGCAAAGCAAATCCTAATAGATCTGGCAGCTCAAAATAAACAATTTACTTTTAACCGCCTTGAGGAGCAGTTTCTAGAAAAAAGAAAAGAAGGAACCGTCAAGGAGATGTTTGAAACTGTTATTGAAGAACTTAAGCAAGAAAAACGTATAGGAACAGCGCAATCCTATGGCAATGCTCTGAACAGTATTATGGTATTTAAAAATAAAAAAGCCTTCAGCTTTCCAGATGTTGACCTTAAGTTCCTCAAAAAATATGAAAGACATTTAAGAGATAAGGATTTGTCAATCAATACCATTGGCATCTACATGCGTTCCTTGAGAACCATGTATAACCGAGCCATCAAAGAAGGATTGGTCAAGCAGGCAGATTATCCTTTTACTCATTATAAAATACCAGCTAAAGCAGGCAGAAAAAGAGCCCTAACGCATGAGGGGATGAAGCGAATTTATGATTATCCAGCCATACCCGCTACTCCACAATGGTATGCCAAGAACTATTTTTTATTTTCCTATCTAACGCAGGGTATGAACTTTACCGATATGGCTCACTTGAAATGCAGCAACATCATTGAGGGTAGGATCTGTTATGAACGGCAAAAAACGAGTCGGACAGTGGGGGAAATTACTTCTTTTTCTATTAAGATCACCGATCAGTTGGCTAACATCATGAATCAGTTAAGAACTGATCAGAGAAATCCCGGTGATTATCTCTTTCCCATCCTGCAAAAAGGTTTGACTGCGGAACAAGAAAAGAACAAAGTGCGCCAATTTGTGAAAACCACTAATAAATGGTTGAACAGGATCGGTAAAGAACTTGAATTCCCACTCAAATTAACGACTTACGTAGCCAGGCACAGTTATGCTACTGTTTTAAAACACAAAGGATATTCTACAAGTACTATTATGGAAAGTTTGGGACACAAGTTGGAAAAAACCACCCAAGTTTACTTGGATAGTTTACATGAATCTGTGCTTGATGAAGCCAACGAAAATTTACTTTAGCTGTTAGGTTAGTAAAGAACAGAAATAGCCCATGAAGTATCCTAACTATAACCTCAATACCTATCAGCTTTTTGAAATATTACGAAGACAGTGGGATGAGGGTATCCGCCAAAGAAGGCAAACCATTGAGTTGGTAGAAACGCTCAAAAAGATACTGGTTGAGAAGCAAGAATATGTGATGGAAAAAGAAGAGCTCAATGCCCATGTCTTTGAGGAAAGAGTCAGACGGTATCAGAGAGAACTAGCACAAGTACAGAAAAATTATGATGATTTTCCTCATCCTACTTTCTTTGTGCAAGCCGGTAAGCTCTACTCCTTTGAGCGAGATGTAGACATCACAAAACATACTTTTCCAGAAGCATATAGTGCTTTATTTGCCTTGCAGGTGAGTAGCTATCGGAGAAAACCTTCACGAATTAAAGCTTTCCTCAACTATCAGCAACAGGTGTCGTTTCAAAATAATGCTGAGCATTTTTATCATTTTCTGCAAGAATTGTTGCATGAGCAGACAGCTATCCTCTACTATGACGCTGTAGTAGATGCTATAGATGCTGTCAAAGACAGGCTAGAAGGAACACAGGCAGTTGCTTTAGCTCAAGAAAAAGTACGTAAAGGAGAAGCAAAACAACCAGTAGCAGCCTCCACAACTATTCATCTACAGGTAAACATCTTTGATGCTGTCTTGGATAAACTCAACCCCTTCTTCTCTGAAGAAGACCAGGCAAAGTTGTATCAGCTGTTAAAAGGGGAGCCTCTGTCTGAAAAGCTACACTTTCTGTCGCAACAAAACACTTTAGTCATTGCTTTCCGGCAACTACAGGAAAATAACTTCATTGCTGAAAGTAAAGCTTACCTAAAAAGATGGCTCTGTGAGCACTTCACTTATAAAAATATCAGAACAACAGAGCAGAAGGAGCTTGCTCAAAGCGTAGTGCATCAGATTCTCTGTAATCATCCTGACAGACAGGTGAAGAAAGAAAGTAGGATAGATCTTTCAGATATCGTAAAAAACAAAGTCTCTACTGGGTCCCTAAAGTAAAAAAGTAGGTCCCTATTGGGTCCCTAAGTATCAGTAAGGGACTGGATGGTAACCTACTACAGTCTCTTCTTTTGCTGATCAAACTTAATTTTGATCGGTACATGAAAAATATGATGGTATTCGGTATGAGTCCGGATGAATTTGAAGCTCTATTGAGAAAAGTGGTTCAGGAAGAGGCACAAAGACAGCAGTCTACCACTAAAGTTGAAAGTGTTTCATCTTTTAAAGATGAAATTCTTGATATTATTAAAGCCTCTGACTTCTTACAGTTACCAATGGGTACGATTAGGAAAAAAATCAAATGTAGCAAGCATCCTATCCCTTACATGAAGCCTTCAAGATCACTTTTGTTTAGAAAAACCAAACTGGTTCATTGGCAGAAAGAAGAGGAACAACTAGCCAGAGAAAAGCAAGCCAAAAAGCACGAGTTACAAAAGAAACTAGGTCATTATCTTGTAAAGTCGCGCAGAAAAAGAAAATAACATCAATATTCAAATGCTTTTTTGATCCATTGCTACCCAACCTACCCTTTATCATTGTTTAGAAAAATGATATATAACAAATTTGGGGATATAGACATTTGTCTGTATATTGATGTCAATTGACATAATGATATGCAAACCCAAAAAGTAAAAGCTTCTTTAGGTAAAAAGAATGGAAAAGAACAACAGAACAGCTTGCTTTTTTATTTGGGAGGAGCCAGGAATGTGTCTGTAAAGCAGCTCAACACACCTATGGATCTGATTACCTTAACCCGTACAGGCATTCCCAAAAGGGCCTTGACGTCATTGGCAAAGAACACCTCCCTATCTTTAAAAGAACTTGCGCAAGCCATACATCTCTCAGAGAGAACCCTGCAGCGATACAGTGAGGATCATATCTTAGATAAAGCTGCCACAGAAAAAGTCATTGCCCTGGCACAACTCTATCACTATGGAGAAGAAGTTTTTGGCAGTCAGGAAAAGTTCAATGGATGGATGCGTCATCCCAGTGTCTATTTTGGTGGAAAGCCTCCCCTCACCTTGCTAGATACTACCACAGGCTTATCCCTTATCCAGGATGAGTTGATCCGTATTGAGCATGGTGTATTTGCCTAACTCATGGAGCTGTACCGTATTGCCAAGAGAAAATACATACAAGATTTAACAGGCACTGGTGCTAAACTGGCAGGTAACCGGTGGAATAGTAAAGGCATAGCCGTAGTATATACCAGCAGTAGTTTATCACTTTGCACTTTAGAATGTCTGGTGCACTTCCCTCCTACCTTTATTCCTACTGATTATGCTTACCTGAAACTTACTTGTCCGGAGAATAACGTGCAGGAAATATCACTAGATATACTACCACAAAACTGGCAACAGAAGGCGGCTTCTGAGATCACCAAAAGTATAGGAGATGAATTTGTAGCACAACAGCAGTATTTATGCTTGAAAGTACCTTCTGCTATTGTGCCTACTGAATACAACTACTTGCTCAATCCCATGCATCCTCGTTTTGCTGAGGTGAAAATAGTAGCAGTACATGATTTTGTCTTTGACAGCAGACTCTTTTAACAGTAGAAATAACTTCCTGATTGCTATAAAAATAATTTTAAGCTATTAGCAAAAGTAATTGATTTGTACATTCTAAAGTAAAACCTAGGAAGTATTGTTACACTATTTTTTATCTCTTAAGTATTGAAACACATGCAGTATCACAGTGGCAAGTATGTGTAGCAGGATTTTATACTTTTATCATAAGCAGGGTTATTAAAGTAGCACCTATAGCTGAGGAATTTTCATTATAAACTGCCTGCTCTCCTATTATAGCTTCACCAGTAACAAGTGTACAGGCAACTTCCATCCTGGGCAACCCATATTTATTTGTTTTTTCACACTGAGTCTGGCCAGACCGGGTGTCGGATGCTAAGGATCATCTTTGCCTTCTTTATCAATGGCAAAACCTGCAAATCAAACTTGCAAGACTTCTCGTTTGAACTGGGCTACCTCAGGCATTTTTCCAAAAGGATTTCGTCATTTCACTGTCGGTTTCAATATCAGAATTAAAAAGTTTAATCTCAAAAGTTATGAGAATAGGATTCTTCTTTTGATGAAGATTATATCAACTTTTTCACAAGGTTGTATTGTTGTTTTCAGGTATTCCGAAATTACTGTTCTAATTGTGATGCACCATCTTCACCACCTTGCGTCGGTTGTACGCGGAAGAAGTCAAAAGCAGCATAACCATGCAAACCCGTTTCCTGGGCTGTAAGCGCAAACAAACCTACCTTTCCACCGATCCATCTTCCTTCTCTGGCCTGGAAAGGTTCTCCAATGGGGGTAAAGTCTTCTCCGTTCTCGCTGTAGGTAAACTGACACAAAGCTTCCTGCTTTACCGCTACCCTTAGCCATGCGCTTTCCCCCTTCAACTTGATTGATGCTATCACCTCTTCCGACTTCAGATTTATGGCATCCTCACAAACAGCCAGTGAGAGTTGAATGCCATCTTCGGCATGCGTTAGTTGCAGGGCAGCGTAATCCAAACCCATCACTACTAATCCTGCTCTTTCTCCCTGCTGAAGGAATGATGCATCTATCTGAGTAGTAGTGGTAAATGCAGGGGCAGGAAACTTTTGCAACAGCAGACTGGGCACTTGCCAGAGGGTATGGGGCAGGGCAGGATACGGCTGGGCATGGAGTTGTAGTTTTCCATCCTGCAACCCATACCAATGGTCATAATAATTGCTGTGCCATTGCCATTGTAACCCCAGGCTGTCACTGTCAAACTCCGTGCTGGTCTGAGGCACTATCAGGCCGGAAGCATTTTTCACCGCAGGCTTTTGAAACTCAGTCACAGGCTCTCCTACCCCATTGCCATCCAGATCCTTACCCATCACCGGCCAGTCATCCACCCACTGTACGGGCTGTAAGTGTACAATGCGGCCATAGGCGCCTTTGTCCTGAAAATGCACAAACCAGTTCTCTCCGTTTTCCAATTCCACCCATCCGCCCTGGTGCGGACCATTAATGTCTGTAGAACCTTGTTCCAGTACTTTACGGGCTTCATAGGGTCCCCACACGTTTTTAGAGCGCAGTACCAGTTGCCAGCCTGTAGGCACACCCCCGGCTGGGGCAAAGATGTAGTAATAACCCTTTCTTTTGTAAAACTTAGGCCCTTCCAGGGTAGGCTGGTCCTGATGCCCATCATAGACAATGGCTCTTTTCTCTCCAATCCTGGAGCCATCGGCAGAAAGCTCCATCACCTGCAGCAGGTTTTTCACCCCGGAACGACTGTTGGCAAAAGCATGCACCATATAAACTTTGCCATCATCGTCCCACAAAGGACAAGGATCAATATTACCATACGCTTGCTTGACCAGCACCGGAGCCGACCACTCCCCATAAGGATCTTGTGTTCGCACCATGTAAATGCCCCGGTCGGGATCGCCCCAGTAGATGTAGTACCAGCCTTCATGGTAGCGGATGGAAGGAGCCCATACGCCATTGCCATGCTGCACCTTGTCAAAATAAGGATCAGGAAACAGTTTGATGGCATGGTTGATAATTTTCCAGTTCACCAGGTCTTTGGAGTGTAGGATAGGAAGGGCTGGCACTGAGTTAAAAGAAGAAGAAGTCATAAAAAAATCATCCCCTACCCGCACGATATCCGGATCGGAATAGTCGGCATGGATGATGGGGTTGCGATAGGTGCCATCACCCTTGTCAGGTACCCACACCTCAGTGGCCATTGCCTTTTCTCTACTTTCTTGATTGTTTTGCTGGGCATACACCATCCAAGGTAAACAAATAGCAGCCAGCAGGGAGGTAATTGTATATCTTAGGCTTCTCATGATCATCAGAGGTTCATAAATAATAAAACTGAGAGAGGCAAAGTGATGGCTTGCCTGCTTTTTTTATCAAAATTACCGCTGGCTAAACAGCCTACTGCTGGCTGAACACCTGCCTTAGATAGGCTACAGTATACTCTAGAGTGGGTTCAAACCAGGGATGAAACAGCCAGAAAGAGTGGGGCGCTTCTTGAAAAACATGTGTTTCGTAATAAATGCCATGCTTCTCCAGAATTTTGATCATATCGTTTTTTCCGGCATGAAAACGGGGGAAGGCACTGCCGATAAAGAGCACAGGCGGTGTGTTTTTATCCACATGGGTGAGTGCAGAGGCTTCTGTCCAGTTGGCAGCCGCTTCTTCATAGGTGCCTCCCAGCCATTGGGCAGCTATGTTGCCTTCTTCAGATTCAGGATGATGGAAGGCCAGTATGCCATCAATATCAATGATGGCCTGCACATCGCTGCTGTATTGTTGATACTGACCTTCTCCTTCCAACTTATCTACACCCTGGGTAGTACCTATCAAAGCGGCTAGTTGCCCTCCTGCCGAACAGCCTAACACAGCTATCTGATCTTGGTCAAGCGGAATGCCGCCCAGTTGGAACTCAACGGCATGGGCACGCATCCAGCGGATGGCTTGTTTGAGATCAAGCACCGCAGCAGGGTATTGGGCTTCCAGAGAAAGACGGTATTCAGCGGCTACCGTCACAAAGCCTTGGGCTGCTAACTGTTGGGCCAAAGGCAGCATTAGCGAGCGGTCTCCAGCACGCCATCCACCACCATGAATGAGCAGCACGCCTGGATATTTTTTATTTGCTTTCTGCTGAGGATAAAAAATATCCGCCTGCAGTTTCCTCTCGCCCAAGGTGCGATAGATTTTACTCTGATGGGTTACGCCAGCAGGTAAGGCAGGCTTTACGGCTTCTATGTTAGGATAATCTTTGATCAGCTTTTGATAGGTACTTTGGACAGTATAAGAGGTATCCCGGGGAAAAGAAGCTTCCTGCTGGGCAAAACTAACCAGTGGCAAAAAGAATAGGAAGAGATAAAGTTTGCTCATAAGGTTATTTTCTGGTGCTTATGGTTTCTGCAGGGTTCCAGCCACCGAATATTATCTCTAAATCATAGTCTTCCAATGCTTCCTCTTTCAACTGATGCGACCAGTCTACTCTTGATCCAGGCGCAGCACCAGGACCTTTAGAACCATACTCTGCATAAAAAGTAGTTTCTTCCGCTTCCGGTCTTGACCAGTTGTGCCAACCTTCGGGCAGAATATGGTCTCCCAGATCTGCACGAATAAAAACCGTTTTGGCATAGTCTCTCCATGGCCTGCCTAGATACACTTTCTCTACTTCCTCATCGGCCGTGAATTTGCAATCTATGAAGACATAGCCATAATCTACCCATTCAGGGGTGGAGGCAGCCGTGATGTAGGAATCTCGCTTGCTGTGAATCAGACAATCTTCAAAGACAGCCGTGGCAGGACCAAAGATAAAATCAGTCGTGCCTTCTATGTAGCAATCCTGATAATACTGACGGGAGTTTTCTCCAGAGGCAAACATGGTATCCTGGTTGCCTAAGAGTCTACAATTTCTGAAAACACACCTGTCTCCTTCTATGTGCAGGGCCACGGCTTGTCCTACTTCCCCGGCGGTGTTGGCGATGGTGAGGTTCTCCACCACAATATCATTGCCTTCTATTTTTACTGTATAGGAATCAAAGGTACCCATTTTGCCTTTGCCAGCATGGTCATCGTAGGTGATGATGGTGCTGTCTGCACTTTCCCCTTTCAGGGTGATATCCGTGATCCAGCCGGGGATGTGCAGTTTTTCTTTGTAGACTCCGTTTTTGATGAAGATGGTCAAGTCTCTGGGCACAAAAGCGCGAGTAGCATCAATGGCATCCTGTATGTAGCGATAGTCACCACTCCCGTCTTTGGCTACTACCATATCGTCTTCCCTGCCCTGGCTGTGGGTATCTGCAGAAAAGTAGACAAGTAGGATCATCATCAAAATAGCTATTCGGTAAAAGGTTTTGCGTAATTTCATCAGGTTGTAGGTTGTTTGAAAATCTATGGTTAAAAATCTTTGTCAGAGAATGCAGACTTTCATCCCTGTCAATTGACTTTGAGTATATTTTCAGAGGCACCATTTTTGAAAACAGCCACCTCCATATCTTCGGAAATTTCTGAATTTTTCAGGTAGATATCATTGCTTTTTATTCCATTGATATCCAGCAGCAGCTTTATCTTGTTCCCATACGTAATATCGTTCAGCACAATATCCTCGCTGGATTCTATATAGATCAAAGGAGACTTATCAACCGATAAATTCACATGTTCCAGCAAAATATCCTTACCATCTTTGATTTCAGCGCCTATATTGGATGTTAATTTCAGGTTCTGCAAAACCAATCCCTGTATAGGCATTTCGGGCAGGCCGCGGATAAAGATGCCCATTTCAGCACCATTGCATATGATATTTTCCAGGGTAATATCTCTGAATTTGGGTGTTTCTTCTGTTACTTCAGGGATTTCCACTTTCTGATTTTTAGCAGGTGGTTGTATCCAGTAATACATATCAAAGAAGATGGCTTCGTCTTTGATATCAGCCATGAGTATATTCCGGATATAAATTCTTTCAACAACGCCTCCACGTCCTCTCGTGGTCTTGAATCTCACTCCTTTGTCGGTTCCAATAAACGAACAGTCCTCTACAAAGATATTTCTGGCTCCGCCCGACATCTCACTGCCCACCACAAAACCACCGTGTCCTTTGTAAACGACATTGTCTCTGATATAAACATTTTCGGTCGGCACTCCTCTTTTCCTTCCCTCTTCGTCTTTGCCGGACTTGATGCAGATGGCATCATCGCCTACATCAAACACACAGCCTTCTATCACTACATTTTTACAGGATTCCGGGTCCACCCCATCTCCATTGTGCGCATAGTCAGGATTCTTGATCATTAAGTTCCTGAGTGTTACATCCTCACAAAGCAGCGGGTGAAGATTCCATGCCGGAGAGTTCTGAAAGGTCACACCCTCCAGTAATACCTTTTTGCATTGCGTCAATACGATGAGATTAGGCCTTAAATAATCTTTGATGTCTTCAAAATCAGATAGAGAGGCATCCCCAGTTAAAACCATAGAACGCCCTTCTTCATGTGCTTTCTTCGTTTTTTCAGAGGGAAACCAAGTATTACCATCCCCACTGACCAGCCCTCCGGATGCTACTTTTTCCTTCCATTCAGACTCAGTCAACTGGGATCTAAAAACCATTCTCCATGCGTCCCCATTCCCGTCTATCACACCGGATCCGGTTATGGCAATATTTTCCAGATTACTACCTGAAATCGGCGATTCATTTCTTGCCGATGGCTTTCCCTCATACACGCCCTCAATGAGCTTGTATTGATCAAAATCTTTAGTGAATTGCAGCACAGCGTTTTTGGCCAGGTATAAATTCACGTAGCTTTTAAGCCTTATTGGACCAGTCATCCAAAATCCGTCAGGGATCAGCACTACGCCTCCACCTTTAGCACTACAGGCTTCAATGGCCTTGTTAATTGCCTCTGTATTTAAAGTGCTACCATCAGCTACTGCACCGAAGGATACGATATTCAAAGTATCGGCGGGAAAGGAAGGTTCTTCTGCCTTTGGCAGATTTTGCCAGGAATATTCTGCCTGTTGTGCTTTGACAAAAAACGGAAATCCCAGCAGCAGCAGCATACAGATGATGCTTATAGAACCCTTTTTGTAAGTTAGGGTGTTGTAATTTACTGTATGATCATTCATCCTTTTTACACTGATTTTTTCATAAAACTATTTTTTAATTTTCATCTCCATCAGCCATTGCTCACATACATCTGTCCAAAGGTTGGCAGAGCCTGGATTGTTGCGCAAGGCTATGGCATGAGCTCCCTGTGGGAATATGTGCAGGGTAGATGGAATATTGTTTTTTAAAAGCGCTTCGTAGAACAGCATGCTATTAAAGGGTGATACTACTGTATCGTCGAAGGCATGACAGATAAAGGTTGGGGGTGTATTTTCATTGACCTGATACTGTAGAGAATATTGCCTTATATTGACCTCACCCGTGTTTTCTCCCAGCAGGTTATCCCTGCTTCCCTGATGGGCAAATTCACCCAAATCTATCACGGGTGAAATTAAAATCATGAAGTCAGGCATATAGTTATCTGTCAGGCTACTGTCGCCTATCGAGGTATGGTTTGTCTTCAGTGTTCCAAGGGTTGCGGCCAGATGCCCACCTGCTGATGATCCCATCACCCCTACTCTGCTCGTATCAATACCCCAATCGGCAGCATGGCTTCTGATCAATTGCATGGCTCTTTGAGCATCCTGTAAGGGAGCAATCTCTCTTTGTTGCAAATCAGGTGAGTGCGGCAAACGGTGAATCAGCACAAAGGCATTGATCCCAAGCGTATTGAACCATTTGGCCAGTTGGTCACCACTGATCTGAAAAGCAAGATGACGATAACCTCCACCAGGGATGATCAACACTGCTGCCCCTTTGTTTTCCTGGATAGAAGTAAAAAAGGCACGTAAGTAGGGCTTGCCTACCTGCATCATTCTTTCGTTTGAAATGCTATCCTGTATATTAACTCCCTTGGAATTTGGCATTTGCCCTTCCGGCCATAAGGGAAGGATCTCTTGAGCGCGAGATTGAATTGAAATAAATAAGATTAACCAAAAAATACATTTCTTTTTAAAACTGAAAACTTTAAACATCATGCTTTAACAATTTCTTTGTTTCTCTTCCCACATAAAGACAAATAAAATAATGCATGAGGGAGTTGCCATAGCAACTCCTTCCTATGGTAGCCAAAATCAATGATTTTAATAATTTGGATTTTGCTCGAGATTAGGATTGGCCACGATTTGCTCGGCAGGAATGGGATAAATATTTCTCCATTCCTCAGTGACTCCCGTCTTGATACCAAATGTATCTGTATAATAGGAACCAAAGCGAATCATATCTCTTCTTCTATGTCCTTCCCAGATCAGTTCCCGGGCTCTTTCATCTTCTATGTCTTCCAGCGTCAAAGTAGATAAAGTGGAAGCATTACTTCTTGCTCTTACCTCATTGACCAGTGCCAAAGCGCCTGCGGCATCGCCGGTTCTGAACAGTGCCTCAGCTTTTATCAGTAGCACATCCGCATAACGTATCAATATCAAATCATTATCAGCATTAAATCCAGACCAGGAGGCACCCACGGGCGAATACTTCAGCACTTTGTATCCTTCATGATCTTCAGCAGCTGTCATATCCTGAATGGGTATCAACACAAGCTGCTCGCCATTGGCATCCAGTAAAGGCTCTCCGTTTAAATAATACTGCGGACCGTATTCGATCAATGCCTTTCTTTCATCTTGATCCTCGTATCTATCAAGCGCTATGGGTCCTGTACTATATCCATCCGCTGGCGTAAAAGGCAAATTATATTTTTCCCTGGCCAGGGCATGCTGCGTGTAGAGAATAAACTGATTGTTTCCGGCATTCACTGTTGGATCTATCGAAAAAGAGGAGATAATTTCAGGGGAATTTTCTTCGTTGGTGGCAAGAAAAACATCTCCTGTTTCTTCCTCAAGAGAGTAAGCACCAGCATTGATCACCTGTTCAGCCATGGTCAGGGCATCCTGCCAATGAGGGGTGCCAGTATAAACTTCAGCATTCAGGTATATGGTAGCCAGCGCAGCATAAATAGCTTCCTTTGTAAATCTTGGATAGTACTCTGCTTTGTTTATCTCATTGATAGAAGGCATCTCTTCAACAGCTGCTAACATCTCTGATACCACGAAGTCAAAGACCTCTGCCCGTGCGTTGGTAGTAGGCAGGTTGTTAGGGTCTACACGCGATTCGGTAAAGATGGGTACGTTACCCCAAAAATCCATGGCATAGAAGTAAGCATAGGCTCTCAAGGCACGGGTTTCGGCGATCAGGGTACTGAGATTCTCACTGTTAGGAGAATCGGTCAGACTCTCTATGACTGCATTGGCCCTGCCAATGGTAGGAAATATATACCAACTCCAGGCCCTGGCTACTGCCGAGTTCTGTGGTGACACTTCATGACGCATGATTTCCATATTGTATTCATCAAACCAACCGCCGCTGGCCCTGCCTGGCACGAAAAACTCGTCTGTTCCAAACTCTGCAATACGCCAGGCATCGCCTACATCGACCACCCTGGAAAGGCTTTGATACACACCTACGACTGAGGAAAGCCCTTCCTCTTCTGTCAGATAATAGTTATCCGGTGATAAACGGCCAAAAAGCTCTTCGTCCAGATCAGTACAGCTTCCAGCCATCAGCGAAAGCAGCACCATCAATTGTATTTTTATTAATGTATTTTTCATGAGTATTTTTGCTTGGTTGTAAATATTTAGAAAGAAATGGTTGCGCCTATGCTGATAGTTCTGGCTCTGGGATAACTCAGGTAGTCAATTCCCAAAGGAGCTACGCCTACGCCGGATACATCCGAATTGACTTCAGGATCCAGCCCGGAATAACCTGTCAGCACAAAAAGGTTTTGTGCCAAAAGATAAACTCTTGCATTGGACAGGAAAGTGGTCGTATTATTGAAGGTGTAAGACAAAGAGAGGTTGTCCAACCGTAAAAAAGAGCCATCTTCAATCCATCGGGAGGAATACTGCTTTGGCTGATCCCTTCCTACACCGCTTTCTACGGCAATCGCAAAAACATTTCTACCTGGTAGGTTGCTCATGTAACCGAGGTTATTGGCAGTCATGTTATAGACATCGTTGCCCACAGAACCTCTGATATTAATGGCAAGGTCCCAGTTTTTGTAGCCCAAGGTATTGCTCAACCCATAGGTAAAATCAGGCTGTGCATTGCCGATCACTTGCTCCTCTTCCTCAAACTGCTCTACCCCGTTCTCAATACCAATAAATTTCTTTCCGTAGAAAGTCCCGATCGGTTGGCCTGGTGTGATCAGTTGGGAATAAATACCTGATAACCCCTGCCCCTGCACCGGTGCGGTTCTGATATCCTCTCCCTGCCATTGGTCATTGGACAAGCGCAGGACTTTATTTCGGTTTCTGCTGAAATTCAAATTGGCATTCCATGAGAAGTTTTCGCGTTTGAGGATCTCAGCGCCTAATTCTATTTCCACGCCCTTGTTTTCAACGCTTCCGACATTGGCCAGTTGGGTGCTAATCACCGATGGTGAAGGCACGGCAATCTGAAGCAGGAGATCCGAGGTTTCCTTATGGTAGTAGTCTATGTTTCCATAAAGTCTATGGTCAAATAGTCCAAAACTTAATCCTATGTCGAGCTGCGCTGTCTGTTCCCATTGCAAATCTGGATTAGCATACTGTTGTGGTAATACGATGGTGATGCGCTGACCACCTACCAGATAACCCACCGTGCTTGCTCCCAAGGTTGTGATAGAATTGAGATTTCCGATTTCCTGGTTACCGGTAATTCCATAGCTGGCTCTCAGTTTCAGATCCGAGATTTGGCTAACATTAAAAAAATCTTCCTCTGAAATTCTCCATGCTGCGGCAGCAGAAGGGAACAGTCCCCACTTATTGCCTGACCCGAACCGGCTGGACCCATCTCTTCGGATGGTGCCTGTGAAGAAATAACGGTTGTCATAATTGTAATTTACTCTTCCGTAGAAAGAAATCAGCTTATTACTGCCAAAGAAGCTAGATACTTCCGAAATGGTGCTGGCAGCCTGAAGGCTATACCATTTGAACTCATCGGAGAGAAAACCATTGGCTGTGTTATGCAATCCTTCATCCCTGAAATACTGATAGGAATATCCTGCTACGGCATCTATGCCATGAGAACCCAAAGATTTGTTAAAACTGACGGTAGTTTCTAAAAGCTTGGAGAAATCTACCAATTTCTGCACACTGGCATAACCGCCCAGGCCTTCCCCCAAAGGATTGTCTTTGCTAATGAAAGAATTCCTATCAATGTTCTGCCGGGTATATCCCAGGTTCACTTTCACGCTTAGGGGCTCTATGATTTTATAAGTGGTAGCAAAACTTCCGATGAACCTGCGGTTCTCACGCTCATCAGAAAGGTCGGTAGAAAAGGAAACTGGATTGATCCTAAAGGGAGGCACATGATAAAAATTACCATTCTCATCCCTTACCGGGTAAGTAGGGTTGAATACATAGGATTCATAGTTTAAACTAGATCCTAACTCGCTACCCACCGTGTTGGAAACAGGGGATTGACTGGATTGATTCTCTCCATAATTAACCCTCAAGTCAAAGGCTAATTTGTCATCAAACTCGGAATGGTTGATATTGATGCGGGCATTGGCCTGCGTAAGATCCGATGCTAACATGACCCCTTCCTGCTTTCCGTAGCCTAAGGATGCCCGGTAGAGGGTTTTATCGCTTCCTCCACTCAATGACAAATAATGATTGTGCTGATAGGCCGTCCGGAAAATTTCATCCTGCCAATTGGTGTTGGCTCCCTTGTCGTCTAGTGGTAACTCCAGGTCATTGATGACTTCCCGGTACTGGTTGGCAGAAAGGACGTCTATCGTATTGGCCACTTTGGAAACGCCTGCACTCACATCGTAGGCAACCTGTGCTTTGCCCTGGTTTCCTTTCTTGGTAGTAATCATGATCACACCATTGGCTCCTCTGGATCCAAAAATGGCGGTAGCAGACGCATCCTTCAGGACAACGACTGACTCAATGTCATTCGGGTTTAGCGTCATGAGTGGATTCACCGGTTCCTGATCAAAAAAGTTGGTATTGCTCGTGCTGATATTGGCCTGATTTACGCCGCTGGTTGTTGAGATAGGTACTCCATCAATGACATACAAAGGATCATTGGAAGCCGTGATAGAGGTACCTCCACGGATTCTAACGGTATTGGAACCACCCGGTTTTCCACTGTTTTTGCTAATGTTTACGCCAGCAATTTTTCCTTGAATCAACTGCTGCGCCGGGAGTTGGGGTCCTTGATTGAATTCCTCGCTACTTACAGAAGATACTGAACCGGTCAGGTCACTTTTTTTCACGGTTCCGTAACCAATGACAACCACTTCTGTCAGTGACTTAACATCAGGCATCATTTGCACATCGATGGTACTCCGACCATTGATCTCTATTTCCTGGGATATGTAGCCAATGGATGAAAAGACTATATTTGTTATTTCATCATTCAGGCTTAATCTGTAATTTCCATCAATACCAGTAACCGTCCCTGTAGCAGTCCCTTTGGCTAGCACGTTCACGCCAGGAAGCGGCTCTCCCGTCTCACCATCAGTGACCTTACCATTGATGTTTTGTTCTATGAGAATTTCAATGGACTGATCCATGCTTTTATGCTTAAGTTTTCTCACGTTGATGGTATTATTAACCTGCTTAAAACCCAGTTGGCTGATCTTTGAAATTTCAATCAGCACATTAGCCACAGACTGATTAGTAAATTTGAGGTTGATCTTTTCTTCTAAAGGAATATCCTTTTGATCGTACACGAATCTAAATTCTGTTTTTGATTCTATGCCATTAAATACTTCGCTGAGGGTAGTTTCCTGATAATTCACGGAGATCATGACATCTCTGACGTTTCTGATATTCTGTGCCTCGCCCTCAGCAGCCATGAGCAGTTGAAAGCAGACTATCTGTACAACAATACCATAAGCCACGAATTTCGAACTCATGATGAGTAGTTTTAGTAGTATAATTTTCATACATTTAAGTTGTTTTTTGTAAAACTTTGGTTTTGCAGAGGCAATAGAAAACTTGTGGACAAAGTGACATCTTTTGGCCGAGCTGGCTTTGTCCTAAGAATTCAAAAAAATGGGTCGGTAGTGCGTATTATGCGCTATCGGCTTTTTTATGTGCTATCAAATAAGATCATTATGTATTAGTTTAAGGTGTTATAAGTACTGATTCTTGATTGATCTGATAGTTGAAGTCTTTGATGTAGCTCATACTCAGCAAGACATTTTCCAGGTTTTCATTTTTATATTCGCCAGTAAACCACCATGAATCATCCCTCATCTTCTCAGGAAATACGATAGTAACGCCGTACCACCGTTCCAGAGTGGCAAAAACCTGTTCGGCAGGTGCCTGATTGAAAACTAGGATGTTATCTTTCCATGCCAGTGTCTGGTACAAGTCTGCTGGTTGCCTGGACATGATATATGTTTGTTTTTCTACCCGTAATTCCTCTCCGGGGCTTAGAAAAACTTCTTCACTACTTTTCTCCTGGGACTGCTTAACTTTTACTTTGCCACTCGCTAATACTACCTGTACATGCTCATCTTCCTCATAAGCTTTTACATTAAAAGAGGTACCCAAAGCCTGTGTATCTACACCAGCAGAAGATACAATAAACGGCTTATCCTTATTCTCAGCTACCTCAAAAAAAGCTTCCCCTACCAGTGATACCTTCCTGATAGTGTCATGAAAACTTTCAGGGTAAGTAATACGGCTTTCAGCATTAAGATTCACTACAGAGCCATCGGGTAGCTGGAGGGTAGATTTGCGCCCGGCAGGGTTCTCTTTTGTCACATATTGTACCACCGTGTAAGCTGTGGGAGGTGGTTCATTTTTTACGATCAACAGGGGTAAAACAAAAGCTAATATCAGAATAGCAGCTACTCTAAACCATTGCCTCCGGAGTATATGATAGGTGGTATGATGTTTCTTTATCCCTACTCGCTGGCGGATAGCAGTAAGTGTTTTACTGGCATCATGTTCATGGGGTATATCTATGGGGGTCAGGCTGTCCCATAGGTCTTCAATATGCTTTTCTCCTTCCTGCTGCTCATTAAACCAACTAAGCACCTGCTTTACTTCAGCTTCTGTACATTCTCCTTTGTAAAATTTATTGATGAGGTCTTTGTCTATCATATGGTATGTATACACTTTGAGAAGGGCATACACCCAATAAAGCATAAAATTTTACAAAAAATTTATTAAAAGGTCATTGATATTAAATAATGAACAAAAAAAATAACTAAGAATGATATAATATTAGAAAATATTAAAATAATAGTATCTCAGGCATCCATAAAACTTGAAATGGCTTATCTGAGCAAATCCAACACCCACAGGGCAAAGCAAAGTTGATGTTTAAGTAAATGCTTCTTTAGGGTTTTCAGGGCAAGATGTAAGTGATTTTCAACAGTGCTTTTAGACAACTGAAGACGGTTGGCGATTTCCTCATTGCTTAAACCATGAAACCTGCTCAGGGTGAGGACTCTCTTTTGCATAAACGGCAAACGCTCAATGAGTTGCGTGATGATTTTTTCTGTTGACCAAAGGTTTAGCTCCTCCTGGGTAGTGTTACTAAAAGCATGATTTGTTTGCAAATGGTAGTTTTGGAAAGCATAATCTCTTAATCTCATCCTGGCCTTATTATAAATTTGATTTTTGGCTATCCGGATCAGATAAGCAGAAAACGACAATTCAGGATTAAGCCGATGACGAGTTTCCCAGATCTTAACGAATACTTCCTGTACAATTTCTTCGGCATCAGAGGGGGAATGGGTAAGGTGTAAGCATATATGATACAGCTTTGCTTCATATCGATGAAACAAATACTCGAAGCTAGACGGGTCCCCTTCTTTCAATCTTTTCACATATAGAGAATCATCCTGATACCCTTTTGAACTTGAGTGCATATATGCAGTTTGTTATGATTTCATCAAAACTTCATGTATAAATATACAATTTTTTGTAAGTATTAATAAGCGATGATATCCTTTGTTGCAGAAATAACTAGAACAATGATAAGGCAGATCAGGAAGCAGGAAATCTTGCCCTATTTTTCTGCCCACTCCATTTTATTCTATCAGCAAGTTGCTCAATGGTGCTGAAATCAATATGTTGAAATTTTTCTTTGTCGGCAATCCATCTAAGGCGGCTAATCCTATATTTTCTCAATTGGATACAACTCGTTCATTAAAAAAGATATCAAATTACTTGGGTGATCTGGAAAGTCAAATCATAGGGAACATTTGCTTCATCAAGCACTAAACTAAGCGGAGAAAAAGCAAGCGTGGTGGAAGCAACTACCGCCAGGTTCGGAGTAAATTGCCTTTCCTCAGTCAGGATACCCTGCAGACTAAGGGTCACTGTAAGGGTACTGATGGTATTGTTACCGGAATTAGTTACTTCTAAGGTAGGTACAATCCCGAAATCACATTCCAGGGTATTCGGTTTGGGTATTATCGGAGGCATTCTCCAATCCGTGCAGTTCCGAGACCGGAAACTGGGCAAACCCCAGCCTCTTTTTTGGGCAATTTTAGCTTCTAACCACTGTTCAAACTGCATCTTGTCCTGATCCTTGTTATATCGGACGGTACCGCATCTTTCCTCTTGCGCTTGAGCCACTGTGGATAAAAGAAAGTAGATGAAAACTGCTTGAAAACCCCAAAAGGTTTTGTTAAGTAGTTTGCCTAACCTCAAAAATAAGCTGCTATGAAGGTCCATCTACGTTTACCTCTATAATCTAGCTACATGATCCCTTAATCATAACTTACAGATCAGCATAAAATTGCTTTCCTCTAAGCTAAGATTCTTAACCGAATCGTTAAACGTTCCTGCGCTAGAGAAGCTTTACTGGTTATTTCCAGCCACCCCCCAGGGCACGGTATAAATTGACAGAAGCTTGCAGGCGTTGGAGTTTATCATCAACACTACCAAGTTCTGCCGCAAGCAAGCTTTGTCGGGCGGTAATCACTTCGTTGTAATTGGCAAATCCATTTCGTAAAAGTTCCTGGGTATACTCAACCGATAGTTGTAGGGCGTTGATTTGATTACTCCTTACCTCCATTTTGTCTACAGCGGCAGCATGTAGGGATAAAGCATTGGAGACTTCTTGTCCGGCGGTTAACAAGCTATTTTCAAACTCAAATAATGTAGCTTGTTGTTGTGCTCTTGCTACGGCAAAGTTGGTTCGGATTAGACGCCGGTTGGTAATTGGCTGGAGTAAACTAGCCCCAACGTTAGCAGCGAATGCATTTAAATTTAACAAACTTGCTGCTGAAAGACTTGATAAACCGGCACTCCCGGTAATAGACAACGAAGGGTAAAAAGCAGTTCGTGCCACATTGGTAAGTTCAAAAGCGTTGCGGTAGGCATATTCCGCCTGTTGCACATCCGGTCTATTTGCCAATAATTGCAGTGGTATTCCAGTGGCCAATTCATCAATGAATTCCTGGTCATTCAATTGATTCCGCTCGATAGGTCCGGGAGGGCGGCCTAACAAAATACTAAGTGCATTTTCAGTTTCTAAAATATATTGTTTCAAATCAGGTAAGGTTACTTCAGCAGCATACCGCTGAGCTTCACTTTGCACCACAGCGGCTTCAGTAACCACCGATGATTCTTTCAAGGCACGCATCGTCGTCACAGTGGTATCCCAGTTGTAAACGGTTTGCTCAGTGATAGACACTTGTTCATCAAGCGCGAGAAGGAGGAAATAGTTGTTCGCGATCAAACTAACAATGCTGGTTTGAACGGCCCGCATTCCAGCTTCCGTGCTTAGTAATTCGGCAAACTGGGCTCTTTGAGCGCTCCTTAACCGCCCCCAGATATCCAATTCCCAATTCGATATTAGCGAAAGTTGGTATTGAGAGGTATTGTTGGGAATTCTTAACGCCTGTCCTTCAGGAACTCGTACATAATTATACTGAGTCTCTGCGTCGAGGGAGGGAAAGTATGCCGCCTTACTTTGCCTATAATAAGCTTCCGCCTGTTGAATCCTGGTATAGGCAACCTTTAAATCGAGGTTATTTGTTATACCTTCCTCGATAAATTGTCGCAATAGGTCGTCGCGGAAAATTTCGTAATAAGGCAAACTGGCGAGAGTAACCGTATCAGTATTTTGAACGCCGCGAAACAGATCTCCTGCCAATTTATCATCGGGTTGCTCATAGCGCTTGGTAACCATACAAGATGCTATTAACAACATCATTAGCGTAAACAATCCACTATTTGTAAGCCATAAATTCTTCATAACCAACCGTTCTTTACTTTTTCGACTTTGTCAAGATCTATTTCTCCAATCCTATTGGCTTTTAGCATTTTGGGGTGGGCCACTGATTTTTTCATGCAAGGATTGGAAGGCGAGAAAGAGTATCGGAATGACTAATACCCCAAATATGGTTCCGGTTATCATCCCCCCCACCGCGCTTATACCGATAGACTGATTTCCGTTTGCTCCAGTCCCGGAAGCGAAAACGAGAGGAAGTAACCCAGCTATAAATGAAAAAGAAGTCATCAAAATAGGGCGAAAGCGTGCTTTGGCCCCCTCGAGAGTTGCTTGCTGCAAAGGCATTCCTTTTCTTCTTCTATCTACTGCAAATTCAACAATTAGGATTGCATTCTTGGCGAGCAGTCCAACGAGCATAATGACTGCTATCTGTACATAGATATTATTCGCTATATCGAACATCTGAATAAACAGGAATGTACCAGAAAGCCCCACTGGAAGAGAAAACAGCACAGCGAGGGGTAGCATAAAACTTTCGTATTGAGCTGAAAGCAGGAAATAAACAAAAGTGGTGACCAGCAAAAAAATGAATAATGTCTGGTTACTTGAAGCAATTTCTTCCCGGGTTATACCTGAAAACTCATAACCATAACCTGGCGGCAAAAACTGTAAAGCTACTTCTTCGATCGCTTGAATTGCATCGCCCGAACTATAGCCTGATGCCGGGGCACCATTTACATCTATAGAAGTGAAAAGATTAAATCGGTTGATAGATTGAGGTCCGTAAACTCTTTCCAGACTTATGAACTCACTGATCGGAGCCATGATGTCATTAGCATTTCGTACGTAAATGGTATTTAGACTTTCGGCATCAGTTCGGAATAAGGGTTCTGCCTGATACATCACTCTGTATTGCTTGCCAAACTGGTTAAAATTGGAAGCATATACTCCACCGTAGTAGCCTTGTAAGGTGTTTAGAATGTCCGTCACCGTAAGACCCGCGTCTTTTACTTTTTCTACATTGACGTTGATTTGGAACTGTGGGAAATTAGGGTTAAAAGACGTAGATGCATATTGAATTTCCGGGCGCTCGTTGAGTGCTGCAAGAAATTCCTGACTCACTTCGGCAAATTGAGTAATACCAGACCCGCTTCTGTCCTGTAATTGAAAACCAAATCCACCAGAGATACTAAATCCGGATATGGGTGGTGGAGAGAAGAAAATGACCTGTGCTTCACGAATGACGCTAGTGAGTGCAAAAAGTTCCTCGATCAGAGATGGTACATCTTGCCCCTCACCCTCTCGTTCTTCCAACGGTTTAAGTCGTGTAATGATAAATCCATAATTACTTCCCGGACCACTGATAATTCCTCGACCTGTAACATGAAAAGCATTAGCAACTTCAGTTAGAGAAGTAATAATTTTTTCAACATCCTCCACTACCTCCTCGGTACGGTCCAGCGATGCCGAGGGAGGAAGGCGGACCTCCGAAATTATCACACCCATATCTTCATTGGGTACAAACCCTTTGGGTGTAGTAGTGAATAAATAGACCAGCAGCGTAGCGAAGACCCCCATGCCGGCCCAGACTATCCATCTTTTAAGCATAAGAAAACCCACTGCTTTAGTGTATTTGGAAAGCGTCGCTTCTAGTGCAGCATTAAATCCTTTATGGAACCGCTGCATGAACCTCTTTTTCTCTGATGAGGCAGGTTTAAGGAGGATAGCGCACAGTGCTGGGCTCAGCGTAAGCGCATTAACTGCACTTAAAATAATGGCAATGGCCAAGGTTAGACCAAACTGCTGAAAAAACACACCGGTAGAACCAGTAATGAAACTAACGGGTACGAATACGGCTGCCATTACCAAGGTAATAGAAATAATAGCTCCCGTTATTTCTCCCATAGCATCTTCAGTTGCTTCTCTGGCTGAAGTGTACCCTGTATCAAGTTTTGCATGGACTGCTTCCACTACCACAATGGCATCGTCAACCACGATACCAATCGCCAATAGCAAAGCAAACAAAGTGAGTAAGTTTATGGTAAACCCAAAGAGACCTAAAAAGAAAAAAGTACCGACAATAGCAACTGGAACCGTGACCGCTGGAATTAGCGTGGAGCGAAAGTCTTGTAAAAACAAGTAAACTACCAAAAATACCAGTACAAAAGCTTCAATAAGTGTGGAGATCACTTTCTCAATTGACTCATTTAAAAAGTCATTTGCGTTTACAAAATTGATGTAGTTTATCCCTTCCGGAAAAATTCTAGAGGCTTCCTCCAATGTCTTTAAGCTTTCATCAATAACCTCTTGCGCATTAGAACCCGCACTCTGACTGATGGCAATTCCAACGGCTGGCTTCCCGTTTGTTTCGGTAGAGGTAGAGTAGCTTACGGAAGCTAATTCTATTCGAGCAATGTCTCTTAGTCTTAGTATCCGTCCGTTCTCGGCCGTACGAATGACTATATCCCCAAATTCTTCTTCACTGTTCAATCGGCCACTATACTTTAACACGTATTGAAACGCCTGGTCCACGCTTTCCCCAAATTGACCAGGTGCTGCTTCAACATTTTGTTCGGCTAACACCGCACTAATATCATCAGGAACCAGGCCATATGACGCCATGACGTCAGGCTTTAACCAAATGCGCATGGCGTAGTTGTTGTCACCGAATACCCGCGCGTCGCCTACACCATTCACCCGCTGAAGTTGCGGAATTAAGTTAATGGCTGCATAATTTGTCAGAAACGTTTGGTCAAAAGTTGGGTTATCACTGTAGAGCGTGAAGATCAGTATGTTACTGCTCTGCCTCTTTGAGGTGGTCACACCTGCTCTGGTTACTTCGGAAGGTAAAAGGGGAGTAGCTCTGGATACCCGGTTTTGTACGTTCACCGCCGCGATGTCAGGATTGGTACCCAGCTCGAAGTTGATCGTAATCGACGCAGTACCATCATTACCAGCAGTAGATGTCATGT
Organism: Catalimonadaceae bacterium JC749; assembly: GCA_021730635.1. Taxonomy (GTDB): domain Bacteria; phylum Bacteroidota; class Bacteroidia; order Cytophagales; family Cyclobacteriaceae; genus JAJNNC01. Next base: position 587,701 of record JAJNNC010000002.1, on the reverse strand, counting down.
ACGTCATATTTTCTACCCCATTGATCTGTTCTTCTAGAGGGACCACCACGCTGCTGAGTACTGCTTCGGCATTAGCCCCCTGATACGAAGCGGAAACCACAACTGTAGGTGGAGCGATTTCTGGATATTGAGAAACCGGTAAGCTGGTAAGTCCCAGAACTCCCAAAATGGCAATGAGAATTGATATAACTGCCGAAAGTATGGGGCGTTCTATAAATCTTTTTATCATGGTACCTTAGATTTGTCACTCATTTGCTTTATTTGTATTAATGATCGGATTCACGATAGAGACGATCGGCATTGACAGTTTTTGGATTTATTTGTGCTCCATCCCGCAAACTTCCAATTCCTTCCACTACGACTTTGTTGCCTGGTTGCAATCCTTCTTCGACTATAAAAAATTGACCGTCATCGTTATCGGCGACTTCTATAGAAACACTTTGAACCGTATTAGTATCTTGTACTACATAGGCAAAGCGCTCTCCCTGCAATTCAAAGGTTGCCTTTTGTGGTATAAGAAGTGCAGAGTCATATGTCTGAGGGATCATTAACGTACCTGAACTTCCACTACGAACCAGATAATTGATATTCTCAAAACTGGCTCTGATACTGAGGGAACCGGTCTGGGTATCAATGATACCACTTCCGGGTACAATGGTACCCGGTCTTGGGAATTCCGTGCCATTCGCCAAAAGGAGCTTCACCGGGGGAAGAGATTCTACCCGACCTTCCAAAGTTGTATCTGTGCTGTTTTCTCGAAAGTCAAGAAATTGTTTTTCATTGATAGAGAGATACGCATAGAATCTTTCAACATTGGAAACCGTAGTCAACGGTTCAGCCATGTTGCTACTCACGAGGCTTCCTATTCTATGCGGTATTTCCCCAATGACGCCATTCGTAGGACTGTTAATCTTGGTATAGCCTAGATTTGTTCTGGCGTTGGCTAATCTGGCTTCAGCTTGAGCAAGGGAAGCCATTCTTGATTTTAGTGTTGATTTCGCTGATTCTAGTTCATAATTACCGATGATACTCTTTTCTACTAAAGGGCGTATTCTTTCTACCTCCATTTCTGCAGCCTGTAAGTCGGCCTGGGCTATCTCGATGTCAGCTTCAGCAGTTCTTACTTCTTGTTCATATTGCGGAGCATTTATTTGGAAAAGTGGATCCCCCTTTTGCACGATCGCCCCCTCGTCCACATAGATAGTTTCAATATAACCATCAATTCTGGGACGGATTTCAACGTTCTGATAGCCTTGTATTGTGACTGGATAATTTGTAAATAAGGTGACTTGCCTTGGAACTAACGTAAGTACCGGATATTCGGGAATATCTGAAGAAGCTGATTCTTCCGGTCTATTACAACCTAAAATCATCATTGATAAAGAAAGAAGCAAAATATGCAAATAGGCAAAAGGTTTTTGCCAAGGGTATATTACAGTTATTTTTGCAACTGTTTTTACAGAAGCAGAAAACAAGCTGTATCGCAGAAGGTATAGATATACCATCGTATGGACAAAGCTGGCACGGTTTCCAATGGTCACAATTGATGTGTTCTGTTTCACAGTTTTATCATTTAATTTGTCTCTGTCTGCCTAATGAATATTTATGAGAGATTTAAGAAAAATCTCTTATCGCATACAGTTAAATTTTCTATTTACTCTTATACCGAATTAACGGAAATAATAGCCCGAACCATTACCAGTACTACAGGGGACCCCGTCCCACACCGAGCGTCGGACGCTTAGCATATTCTAGTACTTCAAAATAAAGGATGCTACTGCGCCACCTCTTCTACTTCTCGCCACACGAAGTTGGATGTGCGGTGTTGGATGAGCCACTGACCGTCTTGCTTTACAAACTTGTCGTTGTAAATGGTGTACAACGTAGTTTTCATGGACTTACCGTCTTGCTCACCCACCAGAATGACCCGGCAGTACGAGGTGGCTTCTGCTTTGTCACCTTGTAAATCAATGGTCTGTTGTCCATTTTGGTGATATACCGTATGAAAATTAGCCAGGAAGCCCGAAAATACCTCTTTCAATTGCTCCCGGCCTTCCAGTAAGGAAGAACGCTGGCCGTTAGTGAGAGATTCTACCACGCCGTTTTCGGTGAAGAGCATCACCTGCCGATCAATTTCTTTGGTGTCAGCCAGGTTCGAGAATTCATCCACCACCTGCTTGATGGCCATTTTGTCCTCTATCACCGACAGGCGTTGTTGCACATCTGCTTGATTGTTGTTTTGTCCGAAGCTCATATGGGTCATGATTAATAGTAAAATAGTGATGATTATTCGTTGTGTAGTGTTCATAGTTCGTGAGATATTTTATTTGTTGTCTTTAATCCAATCTAAAATGATATCCGCTATTTGCTGATTATTTGTATCCTGCATCAGCATATGGCTATTGCCCCGGATACCTAGGTCAGGCAAATAGAGCAGTTGGGCTTTCCCCCCGGCGGCATCCAACCGCTGTACAAATCTTCCCCAAGCGTCATAGTAGGTTTTCCAGGAATGGCCCGCAATACCGGTCTCGTTTTCCAAATTGTCGCCGAACACCACCAGCAAGGGAATAGTTGCCAAAGCACTTACCTGCTGGTCGGAGTAGTCATCCCCTGAACCGCCCGGCTCCAGCAGTACCATCGCCTTCACGCCTTCCGGATTCAATAGTGCGGCCTCAATGGGAAACCTTCCCGACTGGGAGTGACTGACCAGTACCGTTTGTTGTAGCTCGGCGGCAAGTTCAGCAAGATTCAGATAGTTCGGATTCGGATCAGGCAAGCCAAACAGGGCAAAGGGAACGCTCTGTTTCGAGAACTCATCTACAGCGCCAATGGGATATTTTGCCTCTTGCACGGGCTGTTGATCTTCCAGTCCAAAACGAAAATTGATCCACGTGTTCTCATCTGAAATCCGTTGGAAAGCCGGCTGATTTTTGGCGGCCACCTGTTCTTCTCTCACCAGATTGTAGTGCTTCTGGTTAAAACCGGAGCGTCCCGCCCCCACTTGGTCAACCCAGTACACCGGGTAGCCTTTTCTTACGAAGTATTCACTCCAACCCATCCGTCCGTCCGGTGTGGTTTCCCAGGTTTTACCGCTCAAATTCATGCCATGAATCAACACGAAAGAAATACTATCAGTGCGACGGTACGGCACCATATAATTCACGTACATCTGGTTGATCGTAACCTGTCCTTTCGAGCTGAAGCCGCCCAGTTCGCTTATACTTTGGGATTGCTTTTCGCCTCCCAGATAAAAACTGCCGACCGATTGTAACATTAGCGGTTCGTCTGCCGACTGTACGTCAGTCAGTGACTGCGCAGGAGAGATATGCGCCCAACCCAGGAAAAATACGATAAGAATTTTTCTGTTCATCATAGGTTCTGCAAAACGGATTCCGGTTCTCTAAACCCTACCGTGGGTATCTTCTCAATAGCTGTACGCATTTCGGCTAATTCTTCTGCTGTGAACTCAATCGCCATCGCTCCGATATTTTCCATAAGATGATTCGGGTTTGTTGTACCGGGAATAGGTACTATAAATGGCTTCTGCGCCAAAAGCCACGCCAGGGCAATCTGAGCGGGAGTGGCCGGCATTCCGGTGACTGCCTTTTTCTCCCCCCATGCCTTTAGCAAATCGACCATCTGCAGATTGGCTTCCAGGGCTTCCGGAGTGAAATAAGGCACACCTGCCCTGCGGTAGTCGGGTTCCGGAATATAGCTTTCGTCAAACCGGCCTGTGAGCATCCCTCTACACAATGGACCCCAAGGGACAAATGCAATGCCCAATTCTTCACAAAGGGGAATGATATCGTGTTCCATGACGCGCTCTATCATGGAGTATTCCGACTGCAAGGCGGCTACCGGTTGCACAGCGTGGGCTCTGCGAATGGTTTCGGGAGATACTTCCGACAAACCAAAGTTGCGTACCTTTCCTTCCTGAATGAGGTCTTTCACCGTACCGGCAATTTCCTCAATGGGGGTGTTGGGGTCCATGCGGTGCAGGTAGCATAAATCCAGCGTGTCAATTTTGAGGCGTTTCAGCATCCCTTCCACCGCACTACGAATGTGTTGCGGGCTGCTGTCTTTTCCTGTGACTTGATCGCCGTTAAAGCTAAAGCCGAATTTGGAGGCAATGTTCACTTCCTTTCTGAACGGAGCCAGTGCTTCTGCAACAATTTCTTCACTGTAAAAGGGGCCATACACTTCGGCTGTATCAAAGAACGTGACGCCATTTTCTACGGCTTTGCGAATGACTTTCACCATTGCATCCTTAGGTTGGGGAGCATTATATACACCAGCCATATTCATACAGCCAAGCCCAAGGGCAGAGACTTCCAGATTGCCGATTTTGCGTTTTTTATTGTTCGTGGGTAAAGCTGCTTTATAAGAACCGGAAGCGAAAGCACTTCCGAAACTCAGCCCTGCCGTAAGGAGGGCGCTGCTTTGTAAAAATCTTCTGCGATTGATATTATTTTTCATGGTATCAGTTGTTTGGTAATGGCGTTTTTCCTTGGGTTCCTTTGGAAGTAGTCCCTAAACTCGTTCCAATATCGTGTGATTCTTTCAGTCGCTCCGGGGCTCTGTCACCGAACACACCCGTACTGGCAAAGCCGGTTTCCAGTTCTTTGATGTCTGCAGCCGATAGTTTCACCTTTACGGCTCCCATATTTTCCTGCATATGATTGATCAATCGTGTGCCCGGAATCGGAACAATGAAGGGTTTTTTAGCCAGCAGCCAGGCCAAGGCTACCTGTCCGGGAGTCGCTTCATGGCGGGCACCTACATTTTGCAATAATGCAACGATAGGCCGGTTTTTGATCAGGGCTTCGTCGGTGAAGCGTGGAAAGTTTAAAGTTTTACGGATATCACTGTCAGCAAAGGGATAGTCCGGTGTTACTTTACCTGTCAGGTATCCCATGCCGAGCGGACTCCAGGGCACAAAGCCGATGCCTAACTCCTCACAAACAGGAAGCACTTCGGCTTCTGGATCGCGTGTCCAGAAAGAGTATTCGTTTTGTATGGCCGTTACTGGATGTTCAGCATGGGCTCTGCGAATGGTAGCGGCCCCCGCTTCTGATAAACCATAATGAAGCACTTTGCCTTGCTGAATTAATTCGGCCATGGTACCGGCCACGTCTTCAATCGGCACATTGGGGTCTACTCTGTGCTGGTACAACAAATCAATCCGGTCGGTTTGCAGGCGTTGCAGCATATGGTCAACGGCCTGTTTGATGTGAGCCGGATTACTGTTCAGTCCCCCTTTCATTTGTGCGGTTTTAAAGTCAATATCGAAGCCAAATTTGCTGGCAATGACCACCTCATTGCGGAAGGGTTTCAAGGCTTCGCCAACCATTTCTTCGCTTTTGTGCGGACCGTAAATTTCAGCCGTATCAAAAAAGCGGGCACCTTGCTCGTAGGCATTGCGAATCAGTTGGATCGCGTCTTCTTTCTTTGGCGGATTACCGTAAGCCCAGGCGATGTTCATACAACCAAAGCCGAGTTCGGTTACTTCCAAAGAGCCAAGCCGGCGGGTGCCTAAACTGGCCATCGTTTTAGGGGTAGCCCCACTATCAAGAATGCCCGGTGTAAAATTCGTCTTTTGGGAGGCCGCCAGCAGGCTCGAAGTCCCTAAGCCAAAGCCGATACCGGACAACGCAGACCTGGTAAGAAAATCCCGGCGGTTAAGTTTACTATGCTGTGGTTTCATATCAGTGAGATTTGGAAATTTTGTTTTATACTACAAATTTACGGGGCAGCGTCAGAAAAAGTAAGACATATTTTACAGTAATATTTTCACATAACTCGGTTTTTTCAGCTTATTATTGAAAAATGAGCGGAGAAATAAGATATTTTGAAAAGTACTTCACCACAAAAACTTACTTTAGCTGAAGTAAACAGACTAATAAGTATGAAGGAATACGCAGAACAACCCACGGCTGAGGTTATCTTGCTGGACCGCTTTGATTCGGATAGAATCCCGGACGATTATTTAGTCCGGTACTTTACGCATATTCTTTGTCACCGTGGTTCGGGGCAGTTTCAAATGGCCGATCAAACCTACTACATTTCTGCCCACGATATGGTGATTTGGTTGCCCTCGGCAGATATCAACCAAGTGCTGTTTTCGCCCGATTTCCGGGCTTCATTTCTACTGCTGTCATTCGATCTGCTCAGCAAGAACAATCCTGATACCGGCTGGGGCATCCGGGGGTATTTGTTCTCACAGGAACATCCGGTGGTGCCCCTTTCCGAAGCAGACATAAGCATTTGCCAAACCAACTTCCGGTTACTGCAAGAGAAGTACCATGATACCGGGCATCGCTTTTGGCAAGAAGCGCTCAACTGCCAGGTGCAACTGTTTGTAATGGATATGTGGAACATCTTTGCCCATCAAATGGAGCAGCATCATCGCACGAATGAGCGCGGCTCTTTGTTCGAGCGGTTTTTGCAACTGGTGCAGGAGCACTGCATGGAACACCGTGAAGTGGAGTTCTACGGCGAAAAACTGTTTGTCACACCCAAGTATCTCACCGAAATTTGTAAGAAAAACAGTGGGAAAACGGCGATGGAATGGATTCAAAACTACACCACGCAACGCATCATCATGCTGCTGAGAAACAAAAACCTCACGCTCACCGAAATCGCTGACACGCTTCATTTTTCCAGTATCTCCTTCTTTAGCCGCTACGTGCGAAAGATGCTGGGTATGTCGCCAACGGAGTACCGGGCCAGGCTGAAATAATTTTCAAACCGAATTTAGGGCAACACCCCGCGTTGACCGCCACAATCTTTCCGTATCAACAAACGCCTGGAAAATATGCGCAGGGCTCCTGACCTGTCCGCTATCGTAAAATTTTGGAAAGTTGACCACGGCAAGGTTGGAAAATACGTCTACTACATACTTGATAGCCATCTTGTCTTCGATGGTGGCTAATCGTTGTTCTACATTTTTTGTTTCCATTGTTTGAGCGTTTAAAAAGTTAACGAATAAAAAAGAGATTATAAATAAATTTTCATTTTTTAGTGTTTTAAAATTAGGTGGTAATCCCACCGTCAATAGCCAATGATTGTCCAATTACCATCGTGGCTCCAGAACTGCAAAGCCACAATACACTATCTGCAATTTCTTCGGGTTCGCAAAAACGTTTTGCAGGAACCATTTTTGCCATTTCGGTCAAAACATCTAAACTTCCGCCCGAAACGGTTTGCTCCATTGGCGTATGCACAAAGCCTGGACAAATAGCATTGATGCGGATTCCTTGTTCCGCGTATTCTAAAGCGGCAGACCTGGTGAGCCCCAATACTGCAAATTTGGAGGCTGAATAAGCTGAAAGACCTTTTGCTCCCCTCAAACCTCCCATAGATGAACAATTGATGATGACCCCATGCCCTTGCTGTTTCATTTGTAGAAGTTGGTATTTCATGCAGTTGCGAACACCTGAAAGGTTCACACCAATAACGAGGTTCCATTCATCGGTAGTGAGATCACTTGTTTCAGTATTTCTGCTCATGACACCCGCATTATTATAGGCAAAATCCAACTTACCAAAAACCTCAATGGTTTTAGCAATCATATTTTTTACTTGATCCTCTGAAGCCACATCGCATTCTATCGCTAAAACTTGAGTACCATTTTCTGCTAGTTCTTTGGCAACTTTTTGGATATCGCCCAGGTTGTTACCTGCCAATACCACCGCTGCACCGGCAACAGCAAAGGCTTTTGCGGTAGCTAATCCTATCCCTGAAGCAGCGCCAGTAACCAGCGCTACTTTGCCTTGATAATTGTATGAAACATCTGAATCCATAATTATTTGATCTTATTGATTTTCAAAATATGGCGGCTAATCGTTGTTCTAAATTTTTGTGCAAAAACTAAAGTGCTTAATAAAGAAAAGCATTGATGATGAATATTCGCTTCATTTTATTGACATCAATCGTTAGACAGGCTCATGGATCAATACGAGGAAAATCTTTGTTGACGGTCTAATCCATTTAGTATTTGCATTTCTGCATTCGTTAGTTCAAAATCAAATATCTCAAAATTCTCTTGTATATGGTCAGGATTGCTTGAACCTGGGATGGCAATGTTACCTGTCTGTAAGTGCCATCTTAGGATCACCTGAGCAGATGATTTTCCATGTGCATTCGCAATATCCATGATGGTAGCGTCATTAAAAAGTTGCGTATTGCCGGTGCCACGGCCTCCAAGGGGAAACCAGGATTCTAATATAGTACCGTATAGTTCCAAAAACTCTTTCATGTTTCTCCCTTGATTATACGGATGCGTTTCATTTTGAACCACAGCCGGAGTGATGGTAGCAATTCCCATCATTTCCCTGAATTCAACCTCGTAGTAGTTCGATAAACCAATAGAGCGCACTTTTCCCTGTTCCACGGCCTCTTCCATCGCTCTGTAAGCATTTTGGTCATTAGCCGCAGGATGATGGAGCAGCAAAAGGTCTATATAATCCAATCCTAACCGGCTCAGCCTTTCGTCAATTTCTCTTTGCGCATTGGCATAATCGGCTGTCCATAATTTAGTAGTGAGAAATATTTCTTCTCTCGGTACACCCGATCTCCTGATTCCTTCGCCAACGCCATTTTCATTTCCATAAATATCTGCAGTATCTATCAGGCGATACCCGTCGAGTAAAGCGTGATATACGGATTCTTCAGCCTGGCTGTTGGATAATCTGAAAGTACCAATTCCAAGAATAGGCATTTCATAGCCGCTGTTTAGCAGAACTGTTTGGGTTTTAAAATTAAACGGGTTTGTTTCGCTTTCTCCACCGTCGGTATTGCCGTTATTCTCATCCTCTACATTATTTTCTTCGCAAGCGGTAATATTGATTCCACCAACGGCAACCAGACCTAAGCCAGCCAATGCCGAAGTACTGCTTTTAAGAAATGTCCTTCTATTTTGTGTGGATCTTTCATTTTTCATAACACAATAATTTTTATTAACACCTTTAAAACCCAATTCTTTGAAGCCAGCTATCTACTTCCTCCTTTACCTGAACGGCTCGGTCACCCTCCATCACAAATAAGATCCCATCTCTTTCTATGCCTCCTCTTACGGAGAAGGCTTCCGTTATAGAACTGTTAGGGCATAGCTGTTCAATTGTTTCCAGGCTGCTGCCCAAACCATATCCGGCATTGGTATTAAACGGGGCTACCGTTTTCCCGCTTAAATCATATTGGTTTAAAAACGTCTTCATGGGTGGCGGCAGTCGCATACCCCAGGTGGGAAAGCCGACAAACACTACATCGTATGTATTGATGCTGTCAATATTTGTTTTTAAAGGGGGCAGGTAGCCCGTTTCATTTTCATTTTGTACCTGCTGAACAATTGCCTGATAATTTTCCGGATAAGGGTTTTGCAACTCCAGGGACACCAGTTTTCCGCCTACTTGCTGCTGTATCATTTTGGCTACCGCTTCCGTGTTTTTGGTACGGGTCAAATAAACGATGAGAATATTCTTTTTGCCGTTTGAATCCACCAAACCACTGGCAGGCGGCTCAGCTTCTGAACAACCCGGCAGTACCAAAACCATTATTAATATACCAGCCAAAATAGTTTTTTTCATAATCAGCGTTTTAATGATTTGAGAAAAGACAGCACTGGCACACCGAAAACTATCTCCAGCGTCCGCCTTCAATTTCAATTTTTGAGAGTGCATCCTTAAATTCCTGCATCTCAGTTTGGGTGAATTTGATGTTTGCAGCGGCGATGTTCTCCTCCAAATGATTGATTTTGGAAGTTCCCGGAATGGGAACGATCCACGGTTTTTGAGCCAGTAACCAAGCCAGTGCAATCTGGACAACCGATGCATTTTTCTTTGCTGCCCAAACCTTCATAAGTTCAATGACTTCCCAGTTGTTTTCGAAGTTTTCCGGCTGAAATCGTGGAATGTTTCTACGAACATCGTTTTCTGACAATTGAGAAGGGCTTTTAATGGTTCCTGTTAAATACCCTGCTGCCAAAGGCTCCCAACAAACCAGGCCAATACCCAATTCTTCCAAAGTTGGGATGACTTCATTTTCTACACCTCGCCACAAAAGATGATACTCACTTTGCAGGGCAGCAAGTGGTAAAACCTTGTGTGCCCTTCTCACATTTTCCGCATCTGCTTCAGACATTCCCCAGTGCAAGACCTTGCCTTCATCGACCAAATCTTTTACCGTACCTGCCACTTCTTCAATCGGTATATAAGGATTCAGGCGATGCTGATAAAATAAATCTATATAATCGGTTTGCAATCGTTTTAAAGAACCTTCCACTACGCGCCTGATATTTTCCGGACTGCTGTTATGGTCGCCAATGCGTTCTCCTGTAGTTTGGTCATAGGTTGAAAATCCAAACTTGGTCCCAATTTTTACTTCTTTTCTGAATGGTTTTAAGGCTTCTCCCACAATCTCTTCAGAAATGAAGGGGCCATAATTTTCTGCGGTATCAAATAGGGTAACACCCTTTTCGTATGCGTAACGGATTACTTTTAAAAATTGTGTCCTTTCCGGCTTCGGTCCATAAATCTGGATGGCTTCCATACAACCAAGTCCTATTGCTGAAACTTCCAGATTCCCTAATTTTCTTTTGGGAAGTGCCTCCTGTTTAGGAGAATTATTAAGCAGGTTTTCCGCACCAAGTGATTTGAAAGAAGATAATGAGAATGTACCTAATGCACCCAGCCCTGCCACCTGCACAAAGCCTCTGCGGTGTAAGGCCTTGCTGTTTTTGTTGGATGATGCATTATTTTTCATTGTTATCAAAAGTTATTCCTGGTCTATGCGGTATAACCTGCCCGCATCGGTGATGGCGTACAATGCACCGTCCATACCTTGTGTAATGTCTCGAAAACGCTGATTTTCCCCGGTAAGCAACCTTTCCTCTCCGGTGATTCGGTTGTTTTCTATGACCAGCCTCACAATATGCTGCCCACTCAGTGCACCAATGAAAAGATTGTTTTGCCATTCTGGTACGCGGTTGCCGGTATAAAAAGTGATGCCCGAAGGCGATACTACCGGGTCCCAGTAATACTCGGGTTGCTCTAAACCATCCTGCTGCGTAAGACCGCCATTAATAGGCTGTCCGCTGTATTCAATGCCGTAGGTAATAGTAGGCCAGCCGTAATTTTGGCCGGGTTGTACTAGGTTGATTTCATCTCCACCACGAGGCCCGTGCTCACTTTGCCATAAGTCGCCAGTTACCGGGTGGAAAGCAATGCCCTGCGGATTGCGGTGACCCATGGAATACAGTTCTGGCAGCGCATCGGTTTGTGTAAATGACGGATTACCTGCAGCCGGCTGCCCATTGGTATTAATACGGATGATTTTACCTAAGCCTGTACTGGCATCCTGGGCCAGGGGGCGGGTAGCTATATTGGAACGTTCGCCCGTGCTGATGAGAAGATTGCCTGTTGGGTCGAACACAATTCTTCCGCCATAATGGGAAGTACTACTATGTGCAGGCAATGCCCGGTAAATAACCTCCGGTGCTTCGATACTGGCTTCATTATCGGCAAGCCTACCTTTGGCGACTACCGTTACATTGCCTCCATCCACTGCTTCTGAAAATACCCAATACAGCATTCTGTTTGACGAAAAATTGGGGTCAGCTCTAACGCCCAGCAAACCTCCTTGTCCTGCAGAGTTTACAGCCGGAATACCGGTTATGGCATTACTTATTTCTCCAGTAGTGGTAGCAATACGCATTGTCCCGCCTTTTTCGGTAATCAGCAACCTTCCATCAGGCAATGAAGTAATGCCCCAGGGGCTTGATAACGACGTGGAAAGTGTGGTAACCGAAATAGGGGTGGTAGTTTGCACACTGCCAATACGGGTTTGTCCTGCAAAGGCTGGACTGTAATTCGCATTGGGCGGATTTGTTTCTACAGAGTTTCCTGTTCCTGAAACCGGGTCTCTTTCCGGCTCATCATTTTCCGAACATGCATGGAGCAATAGTGTTGCTACTACAATTCCAAAGAATATTTTTGATCTTTTCATATCTGTAGGTTTATATTTAGTTTTTAGGCAAAGGTGTCTTACCCTGAGTTCCTTTTGAGCTGTTGCCAAAATTCACCCCGGTATCATGCGCTTCCATCAAAGTTTCCGGTGCCCTCGCCCCATATACTTCGACCTTAGCAAATTCAGATTCAAGCTCGTTCATATCTTCTTTCGTCAATTCTACTTTTACAGCATCCCTGTTTTCCTCCATATGGTTGTAGTTGGTCGTACCGGGAATGGGTAGGATAAAAGGTTTATTAGCGAGCAGCCAAGCAAGGTCGATCTGTCCGGCAGTAGCACTTTTTTTCTCCCATCTTTTGAAGAAGCTCCAGCACCGGACGATTTTTATACATGGCTTCATCCGTAAAGCGCGGGAAATTGGCAGACTTTCTTATGTCGCCTTCCCTGAACTGAAAGGTGGGAGTAATTCTACCGGTCAGATAACCCATGCCCAAAGGTGACCAGGGCATAAAACCAATTCCCAATTCTTCGCATACATCTAACACTTCATTTTCAGGATCGCGGGTCCAGATGGCTGTGCCATAAGATAATGGGCTTAATGCTAAACCTGCACCGACCGTTCCTGATGTTAGGATAAAGTCACACCTGTTGGTTCCTGGTTTTTTTGTTTTCCACATCTAATAACTTTGATTATCCAATTTGTGGAGAGGCTTCTAACTCTACTTTACAGCGAACTCATATCAACCACGAACCGGTATTTCACATCACCTTTTTCAAGGCGCACAAAAGCTTCGTTCACATCTTGGATTTTGATGATTTCAGCATGGGCTACAATGTTATGTTCAAAGCAGAAATCTAGCATTTCCTGGGTTTCGGCAATACCGCCAATGTTGGAACCAGAGAAGCTCTTTCTTCCACCCACCACACTAAAAGCAGCAACTTCAAGGGCTTCTGGTGGCAAACCTACCAACACCAAAGAGCCGTCCACTTTAAGCATTCCCAAATACTGGTTTACATCGTGCTTGGCAGAAACGGTATCGATGATGATATCCTGAGATCCCTTCGCATTTTTCATTTGCTCCTCATCTTTAGAGAGCACCGCATGATCTGCACCCAGCCTTTTGGCGTCACTGACTTTTTCCGGAGAAGTGGTAAATACTGTTACTTCAGCACCCATGGCTTTGGCAATTTTAATGGCCAGGTGACCGAGGCCGCCAATGCCCAATATACCCACTTTTTTGCCCGGGCCGGCTTCCCAATGCCTGAGGGGTGAATAAACCGTGATGCCCGCACAAAGCAATGGAGCTGCTGATGCCAAAGCTTCAAAAGCAGGCATTTTCAACACATACTTGTCTTCACAAACGTAGGTTTTGGAAAATCCACCGTAGGTGTGGTCGCCTTCCATATAAGTGTCAGGTGAGTTGAAGGAAAACGTAACACCTTCCACACAAAACATTTCTAAACTTTCCTTACAGTGCTGGCATTGACCGCAGGAATCTACAATACAGCCAACTGCTGCCAAATCGCCTGCCTTAAATTTAGTAACTTCAGAACCCACGCGGGTTACCCTACCCACAATTTCGTGACCCGGCACTATGGGCCACATGGTTCCGCCAAAATCGTTTTTGATCTGATGAAGATCAGAGTGGCAAATACCACAATACAAAACTTCAAACTCTATGTCTTTCGGTTGCAGTTCCCTTCTTTTAATATCCATGGCTTCAAGCGGTTTATCCACTGCACCAGTACCAAAAGCTTTTACTATTGTTGTTTCCATTTTTTTGTTGGTTTTAATTTTTTAATAATTTTCCAAACCATTTCACGGTTTCGGGGTCGCGGTGATTTAAAAACTGGCTTTCATTCTGGTCTAAAGCCGCAATAGCCTCCATATCTTCCTGAGAAAGTTTAAAATCAAAAACATCAAAATTTTCTTTGATCCTGGAAGGCGTGACAGATTTCGGAATCACTACTACATCGCGCTGAATCATCCAGCGGAGCGTAACCTGAGCTATCGATTTTCCATATTTTTTACCGATAGACGATAAAATTTCATTGTTAAAAAACTCACCCCGCCCTTCGGCAAATGGTGCCCAGGATTCGTGTACAACGCCTTGTTCTTCAAGAAAAGAATGATCTTCTGTTCTTTGGTAAAAAGGATGCGTTTCAATTTGATTGACCATGGGTGTGATTTCATTGAAATTGATCAGGTCCATCACACGGTCCGGATAAAAATTACTCACACCAATTGCCCTGATTTTCATGGCTTTATACAACTCCTCCAATGCTCTCCACGCCCCGTGTACATCGCCAAAAGGCTGATGAAGCAGATATAAATCAAGGTGCTCGAGTTGTAGCTTTTTTAGTGAAGTTTCAAACGCTTTTTTGGCCGCTTCATAACCAAAATCGGTAATCCAAAGCTTAGTGGTGATGAACAGATCTTTACGACCTACGCCACTCTCTTTTATAGCATCGCCCACCGCTTCTTCATTTTGATAAGCCTGAGCCGTATCAATCGAGCGATATCCTGCCTCCAAAGCAGCCAGTACGCTCCGTTTACATTCATTATAATCGGGCACCTGGTACACCCCATAACCCAAAACCGGCATTTCTACACCGTTGTACAATTTTAAATATTCCATATTGTTTTTTACTTTTTAAGAACACTGTTGTAATCTTCATCCGATACCGGCTCCATCCAGATGGTAGCCGTATACTCATCGGTTTCGGTGACGATGGCAATATGGGACATAGCACTGTTGTGAGAGGCGCCATGCCAGTGTTTTACATCTTTAGGAATTTTTACTACGTCTCCGTTTTGAATGAGCTGAATGGGCTTCCCTTCTTCCTGGTAATACCCTACCCCTTTGCTTATGATTAACACCTGACCATTGCCATGGCTATGCCAGTTGGTCCGTGCTTTAGGCTCAAAAGTCACCGAACCAGAACTCATATGATAATTTTCATCACCACCCGTAATCATGCTCACCCACACCGTTCCGGTAAAATTCTCTGCGGGCGCTTTGGTGGCATTCTTATAAGAACTTATTTGATACCTATCAACATTGTTTGGTTGGGCAGAAAGCAGGCTTGAGCATAAAATGAATCCTGCTATCAGGAAAAAATTAGTAATGCATTGTTTCATCTTTTTTAGATTAGCTGCGTTTTCTTATGTATTGATTTCTCTTGCGCAAGTGAAGCATGACCATAGTGCTTTGGGAAATTGCATCTTTCCCAAAGCCTATCATCATACAAATGCTCAACAGTCACAACTATTACAACTGCTGCTTGGTAGGTCTGAACAGGATTTCATTCACATCCACATCTTCCGGCTGGCTGATGGCAAAGGCTACCGCTCTGGCGAATGAATCGGCAGGGATAGCATTTTCAGTATAGTATTGCTTGATGTTTTCTGCTACATCTTCAGCAGTTACACTTCCGGGTAAGCCCGTATTTACGGCACCGGGAGAAATGACCAAAGTACGGATATTATATGGTTTTACCTCCTGCCTTAATGCTTCTGAAATCACCCTTACCGAATATTTGGAAGCCGAATACACCGCTCCTCCGGGGCTGATCGTATGTCCTGCTACGGATGAAACGCTAATTATCTGACCTGACTTTTGTTCTTTCATGTGGGGTAAGGCAGCCGCTATGCCATACAACACCCCTTTAATGTTGATATCAATACACTGATCCCAATCTTCCACTTTTAGATATTCTAGAGGCGAAAGCGGCATAATGCCTGCATTGTTGAGCAAAACATCAATCTTTCCAAATTCCTTGACAGCTGCATCCACCAATTTCTTTACCTGATCTGCTTTGGTCACATCCGTGGTGACAGCTATGGCTTTGCCGCCTTTGTTATTGATTTTTTTGGCCATAGCCTCTATCTTATCAGTACTTCTGGCGCCTAAAACTACTGAAGCCCCTCGTTCTGATAAATATTCGGCTGTGATTTTTCCAAAGCCACTGCTGGCTCCGGTGATTACCACTACTTTTCCCTCTATGTTTTCCATGATTTTGTGTTAGTTAATAATTGATTAAAAAATTCGTATGAGGCGCTTTGATAGCACCGCTGTAGTTTGTAAAAAAGTTGGTATTAGAAGAAGGATGCGCTTCCGGAAACAGATGACGGGATACCTCAAAGACAGAGCGTTTTTTATTGATTTCCTCTATCTCCTCAGGAGTAAATGCTACATTGATAGCATGAAGATTTTCCTCTTGCCACTGCATTTTAGAAGTTCCTGGAATGGGTTCAATCCAGGGATTTTTCCGAAAATTATCATGCAAAAAAGAATATTCTTTTTTGATGTTTTCGGTTAGAATACCTTTGCCAAGTGGACTAAATGGCACCAAGCCAATGCCTAAATCTTCCAGAATCGGAAGAAGTTCCTGCTTTGGTTCTATCGCATGCGCTTTGCGGATGATTAAAATACCGGGCTCCGAAAGCCCCTGGTGTTTGACCTTTCCTTCTTTCATCAGCTCCTAACTGTTACCTGCTACCTCTTCTATCGGCACCTGTGGGTCTACCATTTTCAGTCCAGACATGGTGTATATTTTTACCTCATTATGGATAGGTAACAGGGCTTTTCGCTCCAGTTCCTTATTGGTAAACGGGCTGTATACTTTAGCAGTATTAAAAAATGTATCATCCCACTCGTGGGTATTTCTGATCAGGGCTATGGCCCGGCTCTCTTCTGTGGCTGTCTCATTTTCATGGGGCAGTCCCATGCAGCCATAACTCATCGTGAATACCTCCAGTCTTTTATTTCCTAAAAATCCTGTTTCCATCTTCTTCTGTCTTTCAGTACCATGCAAAAGTAGATGGAGGAGGAAGGAATAAAATACGATAATGAAACAAAAAGTTATACAATTCAAACAATCTTAAAAAATACAATTCTTTTTCAGACAAAAAATTCACCACCCAAATTCGGCAGGCAGGAAACTAACATACCTCTAATTTGTTTGAATTTTTTGGACAAAAATCGAAAAATAATATTAATTGAGCTCATACAGCAATAAGTAATTGGGGTTAAGCTGAACTGCTAACCGTACAACAATCCTAGTGATTTCACGAAAAAAAATTAAATAAATCAAATATACAATAGTAATCTGGGTTGCAACTTAATCATGTTACCATTGCTATAGTTGCCTTTTGAGCCTGCTTTTATGATACTAATCAATAATCTTGAAAGCAGAAATAGCCATCAAAGTGCATATATATGCATCATTTGCACTACAAAATAGGGTATTTAATATATTGAGTCATTCTGTTTTTTTTCCAAAACTATTCAATGAAAGCCTGTGATAACAGACCCATCCATATTCATAAATGTTTGAATTATATAAGTAATTGTTTGTTTTCTATATGTCCTTTACATAAATGTGATCTACATTTGTTCAAAGCCTGAACATCAATTCGCCAAGGCATGATTACGGAGGCTATCACAATACATTTTTTTACTTAACGATAGATCTGCGATGCAACAGGACAAGAATTTTTCAAACTTCAATAATCAAGAAATAAGCATCAATCGGCAAAATTTCATCACTCGATCTACACTTATGGAAGCAGGATTGGCTGTTGGATCATCAAAATGGGCAGGTGCAAAATCAAAAACTAGTCATATGATTATTTTAGATAGCCTCTCGCCTGTTGTGAATGAAAAAAGAAGGCTCAATTCTCTTGAAATGTCACCGATCGGTTTAGGATGCATGAGCATGACCAGCAGTCATTACAACCCATTTACTAGAGGAAGATTTGGGTGCCATGCCTATAAAATGCACACCGGACGAATGAAGTGAATTCGGGATGCCTACTCTAAGATAGCATTGGTAAGCGTTTGTGCGCTTGGATCGGCACTGGAAAACCCATAAAGGTGAATGCTCTATGTGGGTGCATAACAAACTGGAAGTATCTACCCTATTATGCACTATATGAGATTAAATTTTGCCTATGGAAGTACTTTAATTAAATAAAGAGAAGGGACATTATTACTTAACAATATTGCTTTTTTACCATAATTTGCAGAATTAAATTTTGACAATACGCTACAACATAAAAGTCCTAAAAGCAGTTCTCAATAAGAAAAGCGTAACCGGTAAAGCGAGGTTTCGCCATCCTGGTATTAATAGCCTGGTAGAAGACTTATAAAACTAACCGGGTCATATCAGTCAAGTCTGCGAATAAATGATATTTGAGATCAAGTAAAGCTCTTCATTCATGGGTTACTTCTTTTGAATGCGAAGAGGAAAAGCATTTAAAAGCTTATCAGCTTACATTTTAATACTGCTTAGATGCCTATTTTTAAGTGTTAACGCCATTTTGAACATTTTTTCAACACTAACAAAACTCCCTTATGGACAAATTTGATCAATGGAAAAACGAAGATCCTAAAGAAAAATTAACAGAGGATGAAGATAAAATCCTGAACCAACTCGGACTTTTCGGGGAATCTCGCCGCAGGTTTTTGGGTAAAATTTCAGCGGCCAGTTTGAGTGTTTTAGTCAGTCCTTTCTTTACCTCAGAAGTTTTTGGCAAAGCAACACAAAGTGATGTTTCAGTCGATCCTGAAGTACTGTTGAACGAAATTCAAGTCAAATTAAGGGTAAACGATACTGTTAAACCTTTAACACTGGATTCCAGAACTACCTTATTAGATGCACTTCGGGAACGTTTACAGTTGACCGGATCCAAAAAGGGTTGCGATCACGGACAGTGTGGCGCCTGCACAGTAATGATTGACGGAAAACGCAAACTTTCCTGCCTTACGCTGGCAGCGACTTGTAAAGACAAAGAAATCACTACCATAGAAGGTTTGGCAAACGGAAATGACTTGCATCCCATGCAAGCTGCCTTTTTGAAACATGATGGTTTCCAGTGCGGGTACTGTACACCAGGACAAATTTGCTCTTCGGTAGCCTTGTTGGAAGAAGCCAGAAAAGGGGAAGCAAGCTATGTGACAGAAGATTTTAAAAATGTTCAGAGAAATTCAGAGCTTTCCGAGGAGGAAATCCGTGAACGCATGTCGGGCAATATTTGTCGTTGTGGTGCTTATAATAATATTGTCCAGGCGATCAAAGAAGTACAGTCTGGGAAAGAAGAGACGCCAAAATGGGAGTTTGCCACTGCCGAGCAAATGCAGAAAGCCAAATCTTCCTAAGCTCACTTCAACGCTATCTTTTTTAACTGTAAATCACCCTACCATGAGACCTTTTGTTTATACCCAAGCACAAAACCCGCAGGAAGCTTTATCAGCCGCTACAGCCAACGAAACGGCCAAGTACCTGGGAGGTGGCACCAATTTGATTGATTTGATGAAAGAAGATGTTGAACGCCCCACAGAGTTGATTGAAGTAGCTGACCTAAAATTCAACGAAATCAAACCGAATAGTAGAGGCGGCTTTACCCTGGGTGCGATGGCCAATAATTCCGATACGGCCAACCATCCTGACATTCGTAAGAACTATCCTTTACTTTCTATGGCCATGCTTTCAGCAGCTACTGCTCAGATACGAAATATGGCTACCAATGGTGGCAATTTATTGCAACGAACGCGTTGCCCTTATTTTTATGAAACTTCTATGCCCTGTAATAAACGGGAGACGGGAACAGGCTGTGGTGCTAGAAACGGTATGAATGCCCTGCACGCCATTTTTGGGTGGAATGATCATTGTGTCGCCGTGCACCCTTCTGATATGTGCGTGGCATTAGCTGCTATAGGAGCCAACGTGCAGGTACAACAAGCCAATGGTCAATTAAGAACGATTGATTTTTCCGATTTTCACCGCTTACCAGGCGACCGGCCGGAAAAAGATACCAATTTGCAACCTGGTGAACTCATTACCGCCATTGAATTGCCCAAGCCTGTATTTTCTGATCATTATTATTATTTAAAAATTCGTGAGCGTTCCAGCTATGCCTTTGCCTTAATTTCGGTAGCGGCTGGATTACAAATGCAAAGCGGAACCATTGCCAATGCAGGACTTGCCATGGGCGGAGTAGCACACAAGCCCTGGAAATTAACCGATGTTGAAAAATACCTGAAAGGTAAAAAACCAAGTCAGTCTACTTTTGAGGAAGCAGCAGAACTAGCAATGAAAGACGCCAAACCTCTCGAGGACAATAAATATAAAGTTGAAATGGGGAAAAAAGCCATCGTTAGAGCGCTAACTCAAGCTTACGAAAGAGGAGCATAAATCTTAACCACTCTCAAAAAGTTATGAAAACAGTAAAAGCATCAGGCATAGGAAACCCGATTGACCGAGTGGAAGGCCATTTGAAAGTAACTGGAAGGGCTAAATATGCCTCGGAGTTTTCGGTAAAAAATTTGGTTTACGCTCAGGGTGTAAACAGTACCATTGCCAAAGGTAGAATTACTTCAATAGATACTTCAGAAGCAGAAAAACAAAAAGGCGTTTTAAAGGTCATTACCTATAAAAATGCTGAAAAGCAGGGAACATTTGATAAAGAAATGCCCTCTTTTGGGCTTACTACCATCGCACCGGTTTTTCAAAGCAGGGAAGTTTTTTATTACGGGCAATACATCGCCTGTGTAGTGGCTGAAACGCTTGAGCAAGCACAATACGCTAGCCGATTGATTAAAGTAACTTACGAAGAAGAAATTCCAGACATTCATTTAGAAAAGAACAAAGACAAAGCGTACAAACCGGACGATCAGGCAGATTATTCCAGAGGAGATATGAAGGCAGGAATGCAGGAAGCCGATGTTACTGTAGAACAGACCTATACAACTCCAAATGAACATCAACATCCCATGGAGTTGCACGCTGCGATCGTATCCTGGAAAAACGGAAAAGTAAAAATGTATGCCAACCAGCAGATTTTAGAGCAGGCAACGACTGCGATAGCAGACACTTTTATGATTCCTAAAGAAAATGTACAAATTATCACACCCTATATTGGTGGGGGTTTCGGTTCAAAATTGCGTGTGCAAAGGCATGTCATTATGGCAACGATGGCTTCAAAAATGATCGGCAGGCCGGTACAGATTACAGTAACACGTCAGCAAATGTTTACCAATACTACCTACAGACAGTTTGATGAGCAAAGAATGAGGTTGGGGGCTAAAAATGACGGTTCTTTAACCGCCTTAGCGCATCATACTACCTCTCATACGGCGAAAAACCTTCAATATTATGAAGCCTGCGGAACTGTTTCCAAAATGCTTTATAAAACGCCAAATAACGAAGTTACCCACAGACTTGTTCCTTTAAATATGCAGTGTCCGGCCTCTATGCGTGCACCGGGAGAAGCTACCGGAAGTTTCGCGTTGGAATCAGCCATGGATGAACTTGCCTGGAAACTAAAAATGGATCCTATCGAGTTGAGAATAAAAAATGATACCCAGATTGATTTGGGCGCCGATAAACCATTTTCTTCAAGACTGCTCATAGAATGTTTGCGAATAGGAGTCGATAAATTTGGTTGGGAAAAACGAAAAATGGAGCCAGGAACCAATAAAGATGGAAACTGGCTAATTGGTTATGGCGTGAGTGCTGCTTCACGGAGAGCGCCCTATATGAAAACTTCTGCAAAAGTGATTTTAAAATTGAAAGAGGGCACGGTAAACGCCAATGTGCAAATGGATGCCACAGATATTGGTACAGGAACGTATACCATTGTTGCACAAACGGTTTCAGAATATTTAGGAATTCCGGTAGAAAATGTAAAAGTTGAAATCGGAGATTCTGAATTTCCGGTTACACCGGGTTCCGGAGGTTCCTGGGGAGCTGCTTCCTATTGTAACGGTGCCAGAAAAGCCTGCGAAAATGCGATTGCTGAATTAAAAAAGAAGCAAAATATGGCTGAAGATGAAGAAGTAGCTATAGTAGATTTACTGGAGCGAAATAATTTATCAACTTTTGAAGCCGAAGGAACTGCAGAACCTTCAGAAGAATACAAAAAGCATTCGGTTTTTTCATTCGGAGCTAATTTTACTGAAGTATGGGTAGATAAGGATACCGGCATGTACCGTATAAAACGAATGGTGAATGTAGGCTCTGCCGGTAAGATCCTGAATCCCAAAACAGCTTACGGTCAAATTATTGGCGGACTTACCATGGGTGCAGGAATGGTCATTGCTGAACAAACAAAAGTAGAACCAAATTACGGGAATTTCATTACCAGAACTTTAGCCGATTATCACGTGCCTGTCAATCTTGATATGGCGAATATTGAGGTGGTGTTTTTACCGGAAGAAGATAAAATAGCCAACGAAATGGGCGTGAAAGGGATTGGGGAACTGGGCATTACCAGTGTGGCAGCCTCTATTGCCAACGCAATTTTCAACGCCACCGGAAAGCGTATGCGTGACTTGCCGATTACCCCGGAAAAACTAATTGCAGCCGAGATAGAATCTGATGTAATGTAGTTTTTTGAATTGAAAAGAAGGCTAATCGCAATAGAGAAAGTAGGTTAATCAAAGAACACTTCTGCAACCTCCTCCAATTCTCATGCGGGTGAAAATAGAACCCCTTTTTTTTGATTAGCAAAGGATCATCATTATTTGATTTTATTAATGAATGGCTTGATCCTAGTAATCCATTAGGTTGGCTAACGGCTATTTTTGTAACATAATAGGGTAACAAAAAGCAAGGAGATGAAAAGACAAAATAGAATTATCCGCAAAGAACATAAGGAGGCTTTTGTATTAGGTTTCAGCTATGTTTTGATAGGTTTTGGCATGTACCCCATGGTGATGGATAGTAAGATCATGCACAAAATATGGTCTGCTATTACGCATGGGGTTTCCTGTTTAATGCCCATGTTTTGTTAATCCCCCTTTGGATCTTCTGGATACACTATTTTAACAAAATACTATGGCCAATAAGACTTTTTTATAGTAGGGTATTTGTCTTCCTTAAGTATAGTTGATTTCATTTTTTTTATTAAAACTGATGACCGGCTTCATGCAACATTCTATAAAAATAATTTTCTCTATTTTGCCTTTTCTTCTTTGTTTGTGTTGATCACTTCGTGTGGTTCAAACGATGATAATATGACGATATCCCTATGCCAACTGATACTTTAACAGCCTCAGTTGAGACCAATCCTCCAAATACGAATTATCAGCCGGCTTTTGTATAGAATACGGCGGGGCAACCATTGGTCAGGGAATCACGCAAAAGGACGGCATGGAACAACCCGCGTATTACTGGGACCCTGTTGTTTCACCCAGTGGCATCCCTTTTTACACCGGCAGTACGATCAGTGAATGTACTGATAATTTGTTATTGGACCCTTTGAGTGGTCGACATATTGTTAGATTGGTTATTGAAGATAACACTGTAGTAGGTGAAGAACGCCTCCTTGAAGACGAAGGTTGGCGATTTAGAGATGTTTTGGAGGGAGCAGATGGCGTATTGTACGCTATAACGGATGAGGCTAATGGTAATATGTACCGAATAGGTATTTGAGAAAGGGTAAGCATTACTTATTGTCAAGTGCTAAGTCTACTCGAGTACCACTATAGCAACGATTCAAGTAAATCTAAAATTCATAAAGTAAAAACAGTCCACTCAAGAAAAGGAGTAAGCCAATGTCAGCCTTGCTCCTGTCGTCAGGAATAAAACAGAGACTAATTGAAAAATAGAGAGTCTCTAAAACCTTTATATGCTTTAGTGTGCATCCTGTTAGAGTTTAACACAGATACTTGCGTCTGACAGAAAAACAAATGCTATAAAAAACTTTAGACTAGCTTGGTTTTATTCAGGTTACTCTGATTTAACTCATAGGCTTCCTCACATACGCATTTCAGAAGTTTGCAAGTTATTGACAAAAGGTTGATCATAAAACCGCTTTCCGGTGGCCTTGTACAAGGCATTGGCTACAGCAGCAAACACAGGGGGAAACAGGGGTTCACCCAGTATGGAACTGATGGCTAGGATCCGTTGAACACCTTCTTCTTTCATGGCTTTTACGATGTTTTTAGCCATAGATTCCAGGTTACCCGCCAGATTCACTTAAACGATATCTTTGCCCCTTTCAGCCTCCTTCAACTTAACATAATCCATTACGTCTCCTTCTAAGATGACTATCTCAGCAGGCATAGCTTTGTCAGCCAGCCTGCTCTTGTTTCGCAGCAACAGGGTAAGGGCTATCTCAGACTGTTGATTCAACGCTTCAATGACATATTGGACAAGACTCCCGCTTGCCCCAATGATCAATACTTTTTTCATAGCTTAGATTTTTAATGACAGTATGTGACAGGTGTGCTAGACACTGTTTCCTGGCATCAACTTTAATGCAGATCAGTGATCTTTCTCGATTTTGAGGTATGGAAAGCAATCGAGCGACCGACGCCCAGCATAATCCGCTATTACATACATTGTCATGACTTGGTTAAAAATAAATCCGCTATTTACATACTGTAGATTTTTTCTATGGTTGGGTCCAATCAATTGAGGGTTCTGTATTCATTGGGTGAATAGCCTACCTGTTTCTTAAAGAATCGGCTGAAGTGATGCGGATATTTGAATCCTAATTTGTAAGCTATTTGGCTGATTAATTTGGTAGAATCAAACATCTGTTCCTTCGCAAGGGTAATTACTTTGGAATGTATGTGCTCCTGGGCTGATCTTCCGGTCTCTTTCTTAATGAGATCACCAAAATAGTTGGTGGAAAGATGAAGCTGCTCAGCACAATATTTTACTGAAGGTAAGCCGATGGTTTGCGGTTTGTCGGTTTGAAAATATTCATCCAGCAGGGTTTCAAATTTCTCAAAGATCCCTTGGTTAACCGTATTGCGGGTAATGAATTGCCGGTCATAAAACCGTACACAGTAGCCCAGAAACAGCTCAATATTGGACACAATCAGATGAGCACTATGTTTGTCAATGGACTGATTTAACTCCCCTTCGATTTTGGAAAAACAGTCTAACATGATTTGCCTTTCCCGTTCCGAGATATGCAAGGCTTCGTGGATGTCGTAAGAAAAGAATGAATATTCCTTTATCTTTTTTCCCAGCGCTGTGCCGAGCAGCAAATCCGGGTGAAACAACAGCGCGTAACCCTCAGGCTGATAGTCTTCCCCGTCTTCCTCAATATTAACAATTTGTCCCGGTGCAATGAATACCAGCGTACCGTCCTGATAGTCGTAATAATTTCTCCCATACCGGATCGTACAATGCTTGCCATGTTTTAAAAACACGGCATAGAATGCGAAGCTGACGAAATCAATACCCGGATTTGGGCGCGGTTTTGACTTAGAAAAATCAATCACACTGACTAGGGGATGCAAGGTTTCAATGCCTATGACAGCATTGTACTCATGTACGGATTGAACGTTGAAAACTCTCTTCATTAGCTTTTTTTTGGATATGGCAAACATCCACCTAGATTATTATTCAGCTAGCTCAATGGTGTTAAGCCATAATCTTGGTAAAATAACTCGTTATTCCGGTAGTGGTTGCCCTAAGTAAGTCCGGTAATTTTACGCTCGAACAAAAAACAAATAGAAGTAATCTATCGGGTACCTAATTAACCTTTCAAATCATTTTACTGCCACTCGAGTGATGACCTCTTACTATAAAATCCGCCGGAATAGGGAGTTCGCTGAGCTTTGGCATTACAACCTAATACAATCAGAACTACGATCTGTATAGCAGAAAGATGAAATTTCCGATTGGGGAAGATCGGCTTACAAAAATCAAGAAAACGCATTCTCATACCCATTAAGATACCACTTATTTACTCCCCAGTCCACACGACGAACAATAATCAGTAACAATGGTAGGTATACCCGTAATTTTGGTAGGACTCTGCCCTGGAAATTTCAGTATTTTTGTATCAGGGGCTATTCTAAAATGCTTATCACTCTAGTCTCAAAACTTTCTTAAGGCCAATGCATTTTTTGCAGAGACACATAGGAGAATAAATGAATACTCGAAATCATGGCAACTTTTCATCTAAACATAAACGGAAAAAAACACCAAGTGGATGTTGATCCCAATACTCCTGTGCTTTGGGTGCTGAGAGATCACTTGAACCTGGTAGGGGCTAAATACGGCTGCGGTGTGGCTCAATGCGGTGCCTGTACCATTCACGTGGATGATGTCGCTTTGCGTTCATGCATATTACCCATATCACAGGTAGGTAATCAAACCATCACAACCATTGAAGGTCTATCCCAAAACGGCGACCATCCAGTGCAGAAAGCCTGGCTGAAACACGATGTTGCCCAATGCGGTTATTGCCAGGCGGGACAAATCATGAGTGCCGCCGCCTTATTAGAGGCTAATTCAAATCCTACCGATGAGGAAATAAGAACCGCTATGACTGGAAATATCTGTCGCTGTGGAACTTATGTAAGAATCAAAGAAGCTATTAAAACGGCAGCTGCTAATTCCTAATTTTAAATCCTCCTACAATGACACTCATCAAGACAAAATATAACCGTCGCTCATTCTTAAAGGTATCCGCAGCAGCCGGTGGTGGTATGCTAATTGGATTTAATTGGTTAACCAGTTGTACCTCTCCCGTTGAGGAAGGTATTCCGATGCCGAATGAATGGTTTGAGATTAATGGATATATCAAAATTGGAAATACCGGCCTGGTCACCATCTATTCACCCAATCCCGAAATCGGGCAGAATGTCATGACCTCTATGCCGATGATTGTGGCCGAAGAATTGGATGTAAAATGGGATCATGTTGTAGTGGAGCAAGGGTCTTTGGATGAAGATGCTTTTAAAAATCGGCAATTTGCCGGGGGAAGTTTATCTATCATGCGGGGCTGGGACGTTTTACGAATGGCGGGGGCTACGGGCAGAAGAATGTTGCTGGAAGCGGCGGCCAAAGAATGGGGCGTAGCCTTATCTGATTTAACGGTAAGTGAAGGAATCATCAAAGAGGTGAACGGAGATAGATCGATTGGCTATGGTGCGATTGCTTCCAAAGCCGTTGGTATCGAGGTCCCCGAAGAAGTAGAACTAAAGGACCCTAAGGATTTTACCTTAATTGGGAGTTTCCAAAAAAATGTGGAAGGACCAAAAATTGTCACCGGAAAGCCGCTGTTTGGCCTTGATTTCAAACGGGAGGGCATGTTGCTGGCCATGATCGAACATCCGCCGGCATTCGGGATGACAGTTAAGGATTTTAACAGAGACGAAATCGTTGCCGTGAATGGGGTGAGGGATGCTTTTACCATTGACATCTCCATGGACGATCCGGGGTTTGGGAATGAAAACGCCTTCCCTCAGATGATTGCCATTGTAGGCGACTCTACCTGGCAGTTGATGCAAGCTAAAAAAGCCCTGAAAGCGAATTGGGAAATTGAGAGTGAACTTGAGAACTCGGAAATGCATGCCCAACGGCTGAAAAGAGACATAGACCAGGGAGAGGTCCAGGAAACCAGAAAAGACGGTAATCCAGAAGCAGCCTTCACAAAGGCAGCTAAAGTGATTGAAAGAACCTATACAGCGCCTTTTCAGGCACACAATACGCTGGAGCCGATGAACTTTTTCGCCCATGTAACTACGGACAAAGCTGAACTCATTGGGCCGACTCAAACCCCTAACTCATTAAGAGAATCGGCATCAAAACTACTGGGTATTCCTGAGGAAAATATTTCGGTTGACATTACCCGCATCGGAGGTGGATTTGGAAGGAGGCTGTATGTGCATTATGGCCTGGAAGCTGCGGCTATTTCCAAAAAAACAGGCGCACCCATTAAATTGATCTATACCCGAGAGGATGACATGACGCATGGCATCTATCGTCCGGCATATCGTTCCACTTACAAGGCAGGTCTTGATGAAAACAATAACTTAATCGCTTATTCAGTCAAAGGAGTTGGTTTTCGGGAAGGGGCGATTTTCCCTAATCGTTTTCCTGCCGGTGCCGTGGATCATTACGCAGCCACAAAATTAAAATCTGAAACCAACATTTCAACAGGTGCTTGGAGGGCTCCCCGGTCGCATTTTGAGGCCGGTGCCCAACAGGCTTTTTTAGATGAAGTGGCTGAGGCAGCCGGTAAAGACACAATTGAATTGCAATTGGAATTGCTCGATCGAGCAAAAAACAATCCGGTAGGTGAGAAATATGAATATGAGGCAGATCGATACGCTGGCGTATTGAAGTTGGTTAAAGAAAAAGCCAATTGGGGCGCAGAAGTACCCGGTGTACATCGTGGCTTTGCAGCATATTTCTGTCACAACTCCTATGTAGCTCAGGTTTTAGACTTAGTTATGAAAGATGGCCTACCCGTGGTGAAAAAAGTTTGGTGTGCTGTGGACTGTGGCATTGTGGTGAACAGAGAGGGTGCTATCAACATCATTCAGGGAGGGGTGGTAGATGGCATAGGCCATGCCATGTATAGCGAACTGAAATTTGAAAACGGGGTTTCTACCCATAAAAATTTCAATACGTATCAGTTAGTTCGACATAATCAGTCTCCCGAAGAGATTGAGGTATTTTTTGTAGAAAACGATATCTCTCCGACTGGTTTAGGAGAACCTGGATTACCCCCTGCTGTTGGCGCATTGGCTAACGCTTTGTACAAAGCAACGGGCCAGCGGTACTACCACCAGCCATTTGCTATTGCAAATCAGGATCAGAATGCGTTTGATATAAGTCGTACGGGTTAACTTATACCCTCGTTATTTTTTACTTCGTTAAGCATAACTTTGGCTACTCTAAGGCTGCATGAATTAGTTAATCTAACTGGTTAACAAAATCAACGTTCATTTTACTGTTTCTTGTTAGCTCTCTTCAACTTTGGTGAATAAAAATTGAATACGCCCGGGTTAGCACCGCCGACCAACACTTGCACCTGCAAATTGATGCGCTGAAGAAAGAAGGGTGTCAAAAAATCTATCAGGAGAGAATCAGTGGGTCAACGACCAAACGAAAAGAACTAGACAGCCTGTTAGACAAGATGCGAGAAGGAGATACGATTGTCATTTGGAAGCTCGACCGATTAGGTCGTTCGTTAAAACATCACGTCGAGCTGGTAAGCCAACTTATGAATCGTGGTGTGAGGCTAAAGCGCCTGAGCGATCCGGTCGATATGACCACTTCGCAAGGGCGACTGGTTTTTTACATTTTTGCTTCTTTAGCCAATTTTAAGCGAGACATTATCCAAGAACGCACTGAGGCCGGTCTGACCACCGCCCGGGCCCGCGGACTTCTACGTGTAATTTTTCCATCCAAGCGGGTAGGATCGCCCCTTCTACGATTTCACGCCAGTTGGGACCTATAGCCGCAAAAACAAGCTGTACTTCACATTCCGGGAGCAAGGTCCGTGTCGTTCGCACAACTTTTCTACTCAACTACTTCCATGAAGCCAATTTGGGCAAAACTATTCAAGCTGCCACTACCAAAAGTGATGAGTTTCATGAGTTTACTAAGTGGATCGCCTTTGGCAACCAAGGCACCATTGCCGAAAACCTGCGTCACGAACAGCGGAAGATCATTAATTATAACCATTTGGTAGCGAACCTGCTAACCCTTTACAATTACAATGTGGATGAGATGACGCGGGTACTGCAGGAGCTGTTGGAGGAAAGCCAGGAAGTCAATGAAGAAGTACTACCGCTGCTCTCACCCTATCGGCGGGAACATATTAACCGCTTTGGCAGCTATACGCTTGATATGAGTAAAGAGGTAGAGCCATTGCGAGTAGCTGCTAAACGATTCTGAAATTGGTTTCCTATTCTTAGTTTTAATAAGTACTGTGCGGCGGATTTTACTGGGAGTCGATCGTTTTATTGCTTGCCATACCTCATTTTGGAATAAACCTCTGTTTTCCTAAAACCATGGCATGTTCTGCCTACAACTCTTTACATCAATACTCCACCAATCGCTTCGACAGCCGGTGGCACATTTTTCTCACCCAACATTTCTCTCAAGTCATTTTCTATGGTACGGCACAGGGAGAGCATGGGCAGCGAATTGGGGGTTCCCATATAGGGGTTTTCGTTGTAGTCTCCAATTTCTTCCATGATGATGTACACCAATCCAATCAGAGTCCCGATGGGAATGCTTAGCCAAAAGGCCCAATGCCCCAGCTTCATCAATTCCGGGGTGAGACTAAAGGGTACCAAGATAATGAACCCCAGCACCATCAACTTGCTTATACTGGAATAATCTCTGGGGAAGGGAAATTTCTTGATCCGCTCATTCCGGCCCTGTAATTCATAAAAGGTACGTAAAACAGCTTCCATCTGCATATGGCGAAAATCATTAAAATACCCTTGCTCATACAAGGCTACTAATTCCTGCGACTGAATATTGACCAGTTGCGTCGCCATATTTTTGTAGGTCTTCATTCTGTCAAGTTCTTCCTTATCAAGGTATTGATCTAAATCATCAATAAATACATCGCTGGTTTGCACCCCCAGCCCAAATTTTTGATCGAATCCTTTTGCTCTTTTACCCTCACGATTATTCTCTCCGACTTGTTCCCAACTCATGGGCTCCAAGAGCTGCCTGCGATGGGCGTATAACCAGGCGATATGCCGATAAATTAGCCGTTTTTGGATAGATGATACCATTTCTGAGCTTCCATTGCCCATAGGGCGTATAAAGCTGGTCACCATCATCCCCCAGGTACGGCTATCATTGACGATGCCTCCCCATATTTTTCTGGCCTCCCACAATCTGTCATAGGCCTGGTTGTTTTTAAAACCAACAAAAAAGGCCACGGCAGTACCGATCACCGAGACCGGAAGCCAGGGAACAGATATATGGATGATTTCGTGAGCATAAATAATGGCGATAATAGCATTGAACGCGATCAGCCAAAGTACATGTTTTAGCAGCCAGGCTGATAAATGTCTAAGGCTAAGATTTCGTCTGATAAACATGATGATTCGTATTAAGAGTATCTGAGTACCATTGGATATTTTCTAACCGACTTACCATTTATCTTTTGCTAAAACATGTCAGCGACTGCTTTGGTGGTATGGGTACGAGTTCAATAAAAAATTAACTCTTTTTAAACACTTAATAATTGCTTTTCAATTGAACCATCTAAACAGGTAATAAACATTTACTCCATAACGGTAAACGTTGCTTTTCCAACCAACATGGCTGTATCGCCATTATTGAGGCTTCTTTTTGCTCAAAACATTCACAAACCGTCCTGTCCTGCGTTGAGTCATCCAATCAGCCTTGGTTGTTACCTGGCCTGTGATGTGAATTAATACCAACGCATCATCGAACAGCTCAGCTAATCTGTCATACTGCCCTGTATTTTTCCATGTCAATTTATCCTGCGATACTTTCAGAATTTCTGCTTCCAGTGCAGATTGTGCGGTGAGCGACATAGCCAAGACATGAAGCATGAGAAGATGGAGCAAAGTGTTGATCATAGGTACCCTTCTGGCTATTGGTCAACCAAAGCTGATTCCGCTGGACGAACCCCCACTAATGCAATCTTCTCAAAAGCCTGTCGGAATTCTTTCAACTCCTCATCAGAAAAAGTGATCGCACAGGCTCCCATATTTTCCTTGATGTGATGCAGTTTGGTAGTGCCAGGAATAGGCACGATCCACGGTTTCTGTGCCAGCAGCCAGGCCAGTGAAATTTGTGCAGGGGTGGCCTGTTTGCGCATGGCCCATTGGCGAACCAGCACAAGAAGTTCCATATGTGCCTGGATGGCCTCTGGTGTAAAATAAGGAACCGATGAGAATCGTGAGTCTTCTGAGAAGCGGCTGTATTCGTTGAACTTATCCCCTAGAAAACCACGACAGACAGGCCCCCAGGGAACGAAACCAATACCAAGCTCTTCACAGGTATCCAGCACTTCATGTTCAAGGGCCCGCTGCACCAGGGAATATTCACTTTGAAGGGCCGAGACGGGCTGCTCCGCATGGGCTCGCCGGATCGTAGCAGGTGCTACCTCAGATAAACCGAAATGGCGTGCTTTCCCCTCTTTGATCAATTCTTTCACCGTACCAGCCACCTCCTCAACAGGCACATTGGGATCCAATCGATGCAGGTAAAGCAGATCGATGCGGTCCGTTTGAAGCCGCTTTAGCATGCCTTCCACAGCCTGTCGGATGTGCTCTGGTTTACTGTTTCGTCCGTTTCTTTCTCCATTACCAAGATCAAATCCGAACTTACTGGCAATAACGACCTCCTCCCGTACTGGCTTTAGCGCCTCTCCTACAAGTTCTTCATTGGTAAAGGGGCCATAGACCTCGGCCGTATCAAAAAAGGTTACTCCCAGATCCACCGCTCCACGGATAACAGGGATCATCTCCTCCTTGCTCCTGGGAGGGTTGTAACTACCGCTGGTCATGCTCATACAGCCTAAACCTAGGGGTGATACTTGCAGAGAACCTAATTTTCTTTTTTCGGAATCCTGTTTGGCAGTCAGCGCTGATGGTTGCAGATTTTTAGCAGGTGCCTGAGCCTGTACATTGGACCCTATGGCTAGTCCCGCAATTCCCAGCACTGACCGGGCTGTAAAATCTCTTCGGTTGATACCTCTTTTCAGGTTATTAGTGTTGTTGGCCTTTTTCATGTTGATGATGATTAAGGGTTTTTAGTTAATTTTTCCGGCGGGAAGCGGCGATAATCCATGCGTCCCTTCCGAACTCCTGTCGCCGCGGTTGCCTATATCCAGTAACTGCAGCACGCCCTCCGCAGCCCGTTCTCCGACAATGGTGATGCTGGCAAGGCCGCTTTCAATTTCCTGCATGTCGGCTGCTGTCAACTGTATATGAGCCGCCTTCATGTTTTCCTGAAGATGGGCCAATTTCGTCGTCCCCGGAATGGGAACGATAAAGGGTTTCCTGGCAAGCAACCAGGCTAAATTTACCTGTCCGGGTGTGGCCGGCATCCCGGTGGCTTGATGGCGTGCTCCTACTTTTTGTAGCAGTTCTATCACCTCCCAATTGGCTTGCATGGCTTGCTGGGTAAACCTGGGCATGGTGCTTCTGCGGTCTTTCTCCGAAAAAGTGGAATCAGGAGCCACGGTGCCGGTTAAATAACCTTTGCCCAATGGTGACCAGGGTACCAGGCCTATCCCCAGTTCTTCACAAACAGCGATCACTTCACCTTCCGGATCGCGTGTCCAGACTGAATATTCATTTTGTACGGCACTCACTGTCTGTACGGCATGGGCTCTCCGGATGGTAGCCGCACCAACACCCGAAAGGCCAAAGGCTCTTACTTTACCTTCCCTGATCAGGTCCTGCACGGTTCCGGCCACCTCTTCAATGGGTACTTCCGGATCCACCCGGTGTTGATATAACAAGTCTACATAATCTGTTTTTAATCGCCTGAGTGAACCCTCCGTTGCTTTTCTGATGTGTTCAGGGCGGCTGTTCAGCCCGGTAATGTTTCCCTCTTGGTTGATAGCAAAGCCAAATTTGGTGGCAATGATCACGTCTTTTCTGATGGGAGCTAGAGCTTCACCTACCATTTCTTCGCTCAACCAGGCACCATAGGCTTCAGCGGTATCAAAGAAGTTCTGCCCATAATCGGCAGCACTGCGAAATAATCTTACAGCATCTTTTTTAGGCATGGGTTCGCCAAAACCCCAGGCAGCGTTCATACAACCTATACCTATGGGATAGACTTCCAGGGGTCCCAGCTTTCTTTTACCGTTCTGCATTCCTCCGGAAGTTTTCTTTTCAGTATTTGTGACATGATCACGGTGAACGGCAGCCAAAGCAAGGGAACCCATAGACAGGCCAGCCCCTACCAGCGTTGTTTTCAGGATAAATTCGCGCCGGTTCAAGCCAGTATTTGAATTATTTTTATGCTTCTTCATAGCCTTTAAAAATTGTTGGCAATCCATATCAATGATGAAATGAGGAGCTTTGCAAACCTCATTAAATCAAATATTCATAAGCAAAACTACTACTCTCTTACATGGATTGATAACGATAAGCAAACAATTCATTACGAATTTCAAACAATACCAAGACTGGATTTAAAAAAATGATCCGCACACAAGTAAAAGAAAGACTTATCCTACTTGGTATTAGGCTCTCACTTCAATCCTGGCTGGGATATGTTTATCGGATAACTCTTCTATCATGTCTACAATGAGATGTTGCTGAGACTCGTTAAAAAAATAGTGAGAAAGTTATGAAAATGACACTAAAAATTTTGTTCCTAAGCATCTATTCTTCAGGTATGATCTACAAATACTCCAAGCAACCTACCGGATGGCCCACAGCAGCGGCATCTGAGGATCTACCTCTATCGAGTGTTCCTTATTGTTGATTTTAAAAGTGATGTTAGCCATATAAGTATTTTTATATTGAAAAATGGCACTCAGGTAACGAAAAAAATATTGAAAAACCTTTAAGCTTTGAGAATTGATATCAACGCCTATGAGAGCAATAGAATTAAATTTAAATCTATAGATACTTCTTTTTTATTACTTATACTATTCAAACAATACCTTACAAAATTCAAGCATTTCTAAATTGTGAAGGGCTGAGCTGAGTCCTTTTCTTAAAGAAGTTATTGAAATGGGTGGATTCCGAAAAACCCAATGCATATGCAATCTCAGACACACTCCAGGCACTGTGCTTTAAGAGAATCTTTGACTCTTGTAAAATACGCTCAGCAATGAGTTGAGAAGTGGTTTTCTGTGTAGTTACTTTCAAGGCTCTGTTCAAGTGGTTGACATGAACATTTAACTGACCGGCAAAATCAGAGGCAGAGCGAAGGTTAATTCTATGGTGGTTCCCATCAATAGGAAATTGACGTTCCAAAAGCTCCAAAAATAAGGAGGAAATTCGCTGGGTAGCATTGATTTGCTGCTTATCAAATTTGGTAATGGGCTTTATTTTCATGGCGAGATGAAGCAGTTCAAATACAATAGTTCGCAAAACGTCATATTTGTGGATGTAGTCAGACTCAATTTCTTCAAACATACGTTCATACAAGCCTGTTACTTGGCTTACCTGTTCATCGGTCAGCCCAAACACATGGGTGCCTTTAGGCTGAAACACCTCATATTGATTAAGGTCCCCAAATTGATGGAAAAACTGCTGATTAAATATACAAAAATAACCACTTCGCATACTTTCGGTATGTTCCCATTTATAGGGTATTAGTGGATTAGAAAATACCAAAGACTGTTTTTGTATTTCAATCACTTTATCGGCATAGTGTATTTTACTACTGCCTTTCACATAGGTAATTTTATAATAATCTCTCCGTACATAAGGGGCTGGCCTAGCCCTGTCAGTCACTTGAGGCTTTAATCTAAAAACATTGAAGTGCCCGATTTCTTTACGGAGGTTATCAGGCATCCAATCAAATTTTCTTTTATAAAATGCTTCTAAGTTTTCAGGTTTATCCATCCTCTTAAATTTACAGATTTCAAACAGGTTTGACATTAAGTAGTTTCTCTAGAAACTTACCATTGTCTTACACAAGGGGTATACATAATTATCCTTCATTAGCAGAATAGACCTTTTTTACTGCTTCAGTCAAAGTAATAGGTCCACCTAGTCCTCCAAATTCATGTAGGTCTCCAAAACTTCTATGCGAATGGATTGGTCAATACCGCCAATGTGTAAGGGGTCAAAACCGGTCTCTCGGATCAGTACTTCTATTTCTTCCTGTATATCCGTCTCATCTGTAGCATAAAAATGAACGGCAGGTTCAGGTTTTTGATGAGAAGCAAATACTAATGAGGCTGCCCCTAATGTTCCTAAAGCTTTTACAAGTTTTGCATCCTTCGGCAACAATGCCGCCAGTAACTGACCTGCAGATGCCTTTTCATCAATGGTTTTCTTAAAATCTCCTTTGCCATCCGGTGTGATGGGGCTGGAAGGGTCATGATGATTTTTTTCTGTAATGCTAACGCATATTGATGCATCAACGCTTTTATTGCCTCAAAACAGACCGCCATGATGATGATATCTGCTGCTTTCATAGCGGCAGCTATTTCCATAGGGCTGGCTGAGCTTCCCAGCTTTTCAGAAAAATCATGTGCTTTTTGCAGATTTCTATCAGATAGGAGGATGGAACGGCCACCTCTTATAAGATTAGTTGCTAATTCCTGACCGATGTTGCCTAAACCAATAATGGCAATATTGGGTTTGGTTATTGTTTCCTTCGTCATATAAATGACTTATCGTCTGATAGAATGACAATGAAGTGTGGGATCAATTGATGGCTATAGGTTGAGAAATAAAAATTCATGTTTAACAATGCTATCCACCATTACAAATGCCAATTGTTTTAACAACCTGCTATGCCATAGTACCCTATCTGCCCTTGCTTTTTACAGAAAGATCCGGACCAAGCTGGCCCGGTTTTTCTCACTTAAAACTATTTACAAAAAATCTTTTGACAAAATTGGATAACCTGTGACTATAAAGACCTATCTGCATCAACTTTGTGGCAACTATATCCTTATCCACAGGCTTTAAAACAGGGGGCAAATGTAATAAGACATCTGCTTATGAAATAACACTATTCAAATAATCTCTTACGATATTCAAACATTTCTGAATTGGGTATGCTTTTTAAAGAAGTTGTTAAAATGAGTCGCCTCAGAAAACCCTAAGGCATAGGCAATCTCTGACACGTTCCAGTCACTGTGCCTTAATAACACTTTTTATTCCTGCAAAATGCACTCGGCATTCATCTGAGAAGTTGTTTTCTGAAAATTTTCTTTGACTACCCTGTTCAAAAAGTGTGCAAGGGCCTTCAGTTGATTGGCAAAGTCAGAAGCAGTACGAAAGTTTACTCTCTGAATGTGTATCGTCAATGGGACACTGACGCACTAAAAGTTCCAGAAACATCATAGAATCCCAGGCAAGGCATTTTCATGCGGTACGTTTTACATAAGATGAGGGCTGTAGCTTCAGGGCAAAATGGAGTAGCTCAAAAATGAGATTGCGAATCAGATCATATTTATACTTATAATCAGAGTTAAATTCCCTCTGCATTCTGTCAAAAATCTCATAGATTTGGCTTGCCTGCTCATCGCTCAGTTCGAAAATATGAGAACCCTGGGGCTGGAATACCTCATAATGCTGGAACTGACCAAACTGATTGAAAAAATTGGTATTAAATACACAGTAAATCCCATCTCTGATCCGATTAACATGTTCCCATTTAAAGAGAATGTGGTTATTAGAGAACGATAGTGCCTGTTTTTTTACAGCTACTACCTTATCCTCATAGTGCACCCAGCTGTTTCCTTTAACCAGCATAATTTTGTAAAAATCACGCCTTTGATAGGGAATTGAAGTAGGTTTTCCTTCCTTGATGGGTTCTAGTTTGAAAATATTAAAATTTCCTATATCCTTACGTGCATCCTCAGGCATCCATTGAAACTTACGCTTATAAAATTCTTCTAATTTTTCAACCTTATTCATTACTCAATTATTTTTACCCCTCACAATAACTTGAGATTATGCTAATACGCATGTAAATTGATATCCATTGAACACCTGCAGTTTAACAAACAATAGGTACTTAACTGCTTTCCTGTTCTCACCACACAACCCTTTATGTCAGTTAGCGCATCTTTGCATTTTTGGGCCTATAAATATAGGTCAAACGTAATATGAGCAGTAATCTGGAAATAACGAAAAACAAACAATAGCTTACGAGATTCAAATACTATTTCGAGCGTATAGGATTTCCTTCGGATATTGAAGCCTTATCAGGTATAGTTCTATTACAGATCATTTTATCTTTCCCTGCATCAATTGTTACATTGATACAAAATTTGATCTCTATAGGTCATTCTAGGGGTGTGCTGCTACCCAACTTTCTCCGTCTTCAAAGATCTCTTTCTTCCAGATGGGTATGCGTTGCTTTAAGGTGTCGATGGTATATTGACAGGCTTCAAAAGCTTGCTGACAATGGGTGTAGAGATAGTAATGATGACGGCAATATCGCCAATGTACAAAGTACCTTTGCGATGGTGAATGGTAATCTTGGCCCCTGGCCGCTTACCGGCGGTTTCCTTTGCCAGTTTTCCCATTTCTTTGATGGCAATTTCGTCATCAATCATTATCTATTCATCAACAACCCCACTCACCGGGCTTGAAACTTTGCAAAAGACTACTTACATTATGTAGTTATATCCACTTGGAGCTGGCATTGCATACGATTTCTTTGGAAATCCCGAATCATAAAATATTGCGTTTCATGGGATGCAAATGAAGTTAGTTATGTTTACTATACAAAGTGTACATTTGTCATTGAGCCTGAGAAAGGAAAGCTTATGCCTGACTTGATTTATGATAATCATGGACGTCCTATTACTTATCTGAGACTAGCAGTAACAGACCGGTGTAACCTGCGTTGTTTTTACTGCATGCCTGCAGAAGGAATCAGGTATCTGCCCAAGAAGGAACTGCTAACTTATGAAGAGATGCTGAGGATGGTGAGTCTGATGGCAGAAATGGGCGTTTCTAAAGTCAGAATTACTGGTGGAGAGCCTTTTATACGCAGAGAGCTGATGTATTTTCTGCGACAGCTCAGTCAGATCAAGGGCATCAGAGACATCAACATCACCACCAATGGGGTGCTGACTACTGAACACGTGCCTGAATTGAAACAGTTGGGTATACGTTCAGTCAATCTTAGTCTGGATACTTTCGATGCGGAGCGTTTTAAGGAGATCACCCGCAGAGATGAATTTGATAAAGTCAGAGATTGTTTTGAGCAGCTGATGGCGCATAAAATCCCTACCAAGATCAATGCGGTGGTGATGGAAGGCAAAAATACCGAAGATATCGTTCCTTTATCCGAACTCAGCCGGGATTACCCTGTGGATGTACGTTTCATAGAAGAGATGCCTTTCAACGGAGAGGGCAGCCACTATCCGGTACTAGTCTGGACGCACCGGAAGATACTTGAAAAACTAAAGGAATGTTATCCCGATATTCAGAAAGCAAAAGATCCTGTGCATTCTACTGCCTATAACTATCTCATTCCGGGGCATCAAGGAGCGGTAGGTATTATAGCCGCCTTCAGCCGTACCTTTTGTGGAAGTTGCAACCGTATCAGGGTAACGGCACAGGGCACGCTTAAAACCTGTCTGTATGATGAGGGCGTACTGGACATCCGACAACTCTTGAGAAGTGGGGCCAGCCATGAAGAGATCAAAGCAGCTTTGAAGAATGCTTTTAGTCATCGCCCTAAAGATGGGTTTGAGGCAGAAAAGTCTCGTCAATCTTTGCATCCTGCCTCCGAGTCTATGTCTACCATTGGTGGTTGAATGTATTTTACTTCTGTAAAAAACATTTCATGAACTCTTCTAACCATACTGTTGATTTCCTACCAATCGGACACTGAAAACCATCGTCTGTCCTGAATTCTTCAGCATCATCTTCAAGGATACGAGAAAGAAAATTAGAGTACTGTTAGGAGTAAAAAAAGTAATAGATAAGCTTCATGAATGAGAATAAGATTGATAAATCTGTAAAGGTAGGGTAGCCAGTGTTGATCTTAAAAATCAGTAAAAACAAAACATCCCCATCTCTTTAAAGACCAGTTTATACTGAATCAAAGTACATACTTTGTCACAGCTTCCAGTCAGCAGTCTGTAGATCCTGCACAAAAGGCTGGTGGTAAAAACGTCCAGCACATGGGCCACATAAGAATCGTGGCAGAAATAAGCGGAAACGCCTCTATGTACAACAGACCAGTCTTCTGCCAGACAATGGTCTACCGCACCGGCAGGAAAACGATTGGCATACAATGGACTTTCCAGTATCCCTCCTGCCTTCACATGAAAAGCATTCAGCTTATTGTCTGCATCCAAAGCCGCCCGGTATTTAGCGCTATAGGTGGGACGATAGATGCCGGCTGTCATATCATCTTTTCGTGTATAGATAAGCTTGATAGGAGCTTTCATTCTCTGGGAGATCAGCGCTGCCTCTATCAGCCAGTGTGCATAAGACCGACGTCCGTATCCGCCTCCCAGGCGCGTCATTTGTATATCAATCTTATCTGAAATTAACCCATAAATACTAGCCCAACTTAAGTTCGTTGGCAAAGAATGGCTGATGGTAATAACGATTGCCCGTGGCTTTGTATAACGCATTGGCCAGAGTACCCACTATCGGTGGGAAAGGAGGTTCACCCAGTCCTGTAGTATCCATATTATTTTGCACAAAATGCGAATCAAGGGTATAAAGAAGCAGATATAGGCCATAACTATATTTGTATATGAATAAGAACAAATAGTAGCCATGTACTGCTATATCTGCGACTACTATGACAATGAACTCTACTGGCATTGCCAACGCCTTAGCCAAAATAATCTGGAACCAGACTTCACAAATGCAGCATTATTAATCGTTTATCTATTAGTCATATCGGAGGAAGAAAAATTCAAGACGGTCCCCGCTGGGATTAAAGCCATTTGGCGTTATGCTAATAAGCACCTTAGCTCATAATTTCCACAACTACCCAGTTATCAAGCTTTCAATGCACGAATAGATCGTTTGGCAGGAGTATTTCCTTTTCTCGCTGAATGCTTTTTGCAGATTAGTGAGTTAAAAGGCATGAATAAAAAGGTGCTGTTAGTAGAGGCTTGGCCGATCATATTGTGTAATGGCAAGCGAAAAGCTCAGGTAGCTCGTCATCTCTCTAATATGGATTATTGTGCTACTAAAATATGCATTATTTATGTTGTCGAATTGCATGTAGTGGCCCAACATCGTTTGGAAAGCTTGCCTTTTCTTCAATCTAAATAGCTAGTCTAGTAATAAAAACCCTCATTTCTTTTACTGACTTTCTCTAATACCCCTCTTATTTTGCAAATAAAGCTAATTTTCTGAGTTACTAAACTTGGGCGACTTTTCAAAGTTAGATTTAAAGATAAAATAAACTTTCTCTTGCTTCTAATATCGAAAAGTGTAGAACAGAATTTTAACTTTCAAATTAACAGGTATGTAAAAATCTTCAGACAGCTGATGTTTAGGCATGGAGAAAAGCACTGCTCTCAGCATGCTTTCTGACACCAAAGTGCTTTCGATCAATAACTTTCATGAAATTGATGGTAAGAGGTTGCAGAATCTGAAAAGATCCAGGATATTGGAAACCTTCTAAAACTTATCATTTAATACCCTTATACTTTATCTTGTCATTTACTCGAATCTTTTGATAATCTGGTCATCCTTTACATCATACTCCCAACCTTGAGTGCCATAGCGGCTCTTTCGCATGATGGCCACTGGTCTATTGTCTCTTCTGATCACATCAATGATCATGGAGCTGTCATAATCTATGCGGCTTCCTCCTCTGGTGCTGCCATCACTGTTTTTCTGAAAGATAGAAATGAAGATAGTATTAGGAAACTCTTTGCGCAGCGCATCAAAGACTCTGGCATCTGCACTCACCTTGCCAAAGCTGTCAATCAAAACACCATCAAAGCCTTGAGCTGCCTGTCGTATATCTTCTAAAGTAGCACTCTCTTTCAACACCACATTTTTGGGATTGACCGGGTATGCCTGCAGAATATTCTGCATGATCTTGCCTAAGCCCTGCTCTAGTTGGAAATAACAGAGGGAAAAACCCATGTAACTGAACAGTTTGGCAAGGGCCGCTAAAAAGTAACTCTTCCCAGCTCCTGGGTTCCCAGTCAAAGCAATAGAGAGCTGATAAAGATCCAATTGACCCAGAAAAGTACCTAAGCCCTTCGGCATTCTTAGAGTCTCAAACTGGAGTTGCATAAAAGCTTTCACACTGATGCCTTCTTGCAAGGAGTGAGGCTGAGCCTTGGCTGCTTTTTTTCTCTTGACAGGAGATTTCTGTTTTCTCTGCTCTAGAGCGGCTAAGCTTGCCTCCAGTTGTGCCATCTTTTCTTTTATCTGGTCAAATTCAACAGAATAAATAGCCAGCTCTTGCTCACACTGCTTTTTCTCTTCCTTGAGCTTTTTGTGTTCTGCTGCCAAGTGATTGATTTCTTTTTTAAGGTTACTTTTTCCCTCTTGTACCGTCAGCAAGTACAACAGGTTATTGGCGGTTCTGTTGATTTCTTTGGGAATGAAATAGCTGTAATCTTGATCTAGATAGCCCAACTCTTCAATCCTGTACTTTTCGTAATGCATATGATAGAGATGATTTTTCTCTTTCCACTGCTTTTCTACTTCTTGTAATTTTTCCTGGTTTTTCTCTAACAAAGTAGTGCAATCCGCAACAGCCACCAGCACTTCTGTGAGCTGGTTATCCAGAGCGTGAAGAGAAGCTCGGAGAGGTTTCTGCTTG
Source organism: Catalimonadaceae bacterium JC749 (assembly GCA_021730635.1). GTDB lineage: Bacteria > Bacteroidota > Bacteroidia > Cytophagales > Cyclobacteriaceae > JAJNNC01. Next base: position 545,563 of record JAJNNC010000002.1, on the reverse strand, counting down.
TCTTCTATCCTTTTTTTATGCTGACACGCCTTACTCCTACAGTTATCACTACAGTAGAGGGCATTACTTCGCTTGTCTATGATCACTGAAGCACAATAAGTACACACTTCCATATTAACGTTTTTTTAACGGCAAGCTAAAAAGTTTAACGTTTAAGAGGGGTGCTTAAACCTCTATTAACCTTTGAGGTGATTTTTTAACGGATAAGAGTGTTAAAGAGAAAAAAACAGGGACCCAATAGGGACCTTGAGCATCTAGAAGGAGGTAACTCTGTTTTGTCTCTCTTCTGTAGCCCTAGCAGAGAGGTTGTTTCTTGCAAGCTGGTAAATTACAAATGATTGAAAGCTCAAAAAGCACCTTGTCAGGAATAAATGAAAAATGTAAGGATAACCTGCTAGCTTGTAACACTGCTCTTTTTCTTGCCTGCCTCAGTTACCTAACCTGCTTTCGCTTCTCGTTTTCAATGGCTTTTCAGTGATGTCAAAACCGTTTCATACCATGAATCTCTTAAGGATTACAAACACCGATTTCAAAATTACTATAACAACTGATAATGGATAAACCTAGAAGACAAGGAAAAATGATGATACCCTAAATGCCTGGTGTATCAAATCATGCTACAGCTGAAAAAGTGTATCAAATGGTGTATCAAATAAAAAAGCACTTACAAGAATTAACTCGTAAGTGCTTGATTCTGAGGAGCCCCCTGACGGGATCGAACCGCCGACCTACTGATTACAAGTCAGTTGCTCTACCAGCTGAGCTAAGGAGGCTATTCATTGAGGATGCAAATATAGAAATCACTTGCCATTATGCAAGCGATTGCTGCCTGTTTTTTAGCGAATGTTCTGAAGAATCGACAGCTCTGATTTTAACTCTTCTACCTCGGCAGCCGCCTTTTTGATCTTTTCTTCAAATTCGGATTTTAACTTATCAGCCTCTTTGGATGAAGCAAAAAAGGTAATGTTGTTTCTCCAGACCGCAATGTCTTCTTCCAACCGGCTGATTTTCTTTCTTAACTGAATTTCCCGGTTGTACATTTTTCTTTCAGCACTCGGGCTGTTTTTCATGGCCAGAATTTCCGCTTCAATCTTTAATTCCTGCTTTTGCTGATCGTCCAGGTCTTTTACTTTCTTTAGAAAAGTATTGACCGCTTCTTCAAACCGCTGGCTGATACTCTTGATATTATTCTTCGGCACAAAGCCAATCTCTGCAAACTGCTCACTCAAATCCAGGAGTTTCTCCGGATCATCCGCGCCTTCCTCAGCCATTTTTACAATCTGATCGCAGATATCCCGCTTCGCTTTCAGGTTTTTCTCATATTCCGAATCTACTGTTTTGTGTTTGGATCGACGGCGCTCAAAGAAATAGTCGCAGGCAGCCTTAAAACGCTGGTAAACTTCTTCTCTGACTTTTTCAGGCACCGGACCAATGTCTTTCCACTCCTTCTGGAGCTGCTTGAGCTCGTTGGCCGTTTTATGCCAATCCTCACTCTCCTTCAAAACTTCCGCTCTCTCTATCAGCTTTTCTTTCTGTTTTAAGTTTTCTTCCCTTTTCTCATCCAAACTTTTGAAAAACTCACCTTTGTGGGCAAAGAACTGTTTGAAATTAGACCAGAACTTTTTATTGATTTCTTTGGCTCTCTCGCGCGGCATGCTGCCTATGGCTTCCCACTTTTTCTGTATTTCCTGGATTTCCCTGGTCTTTTGGTTCCACTCTTTGATACTTTCTGTCTGAAAATCAACAAAAGCGGCCACTTCCTCACAGAGGGTTAATTTGGCCTGCATGTTCTGCTGTAATTCTTTCTTGAAAACATCTATTCCTTCCCTTCTCCGCTCATGGATCTTATCGGAGGCAGCCTTGAATCTTTGCCATAAAGGCTCCTGCTCTTCCTGGGGGACCGGCCCAATATGTTTATACTCTTCGTGGAGTTCGTCTAACTGACTTACGGCTTCCCGGATGTCTTCCAGCGCTGCCAGGCTCTCCGCTTTCTCACATAATTCCTGCTTGGCCTCCAGATTTTTCCTCCGGTCCAGTTCTTTGAGCTCAAAATAGATGCTTCGGTTGTCATAAAACCGATTGATCAGGGCATTGTAATTCGCCCACAGGTTACGGGCCGCCTGTGGCGGTACCTGGCCAATGGCCTTCCACTCTTTTTGTAGATCTTTCAGTGCATTGATACTCACCTGGGTTTCTTCGCTGTCTACCAGATTCCTCAGCCTGTCCAGCACGTCCTGCTTCGCCGCGAGATTGTGCGTCCGATCTTTGTTGAGTTCATCATGATACTTGCTCTTGCGTTCTTTGATCTGCCGGTATACCTGGTAAAACCGCTCCGAAAGTTCATCAGGGCGATACTCAAAATCTTTCTGCTCGCCACCTTCCTGGATGAATTTCTGCAATGCCTCCTGCCGCTCTGTTTCCTCAAGGTCATCGAGATAATGTTTTACCTCATTGGCCACCGTATCCGCTTGCCGGATATTGTCATTTTTAAGCTGAGTTTCAATCTCTTTAAGCAGTTCTTTCTTCGAATAATGACTGTAATCTACCTGTTCATTATCTTCTTCACTGTGGTCTTCTTCGGGTGAATGATCAGTGGTATTCTCCTCAAAAAGGTTCTCCTGTTCCGTGGTAGCAACGTTATCTTCTTCCCGCTTATTATTTTCAGGAACTTCTGACATAATTTTCTAGAATTGGTTCAAACGAACTATAAGTCACAAAATTAGTAAATTTAATTTAATCTAGGATCAATAGGGTAATTTGAAAACATCCGGTATTTCCCTCCCATACTTTTCAATACATCTCTCCACAACTGATCATAAGGTGTTTCAAAAACCTGTTTTGCCGTGGCTTTTTTATAAACAATCCAGGCATTTTCTTCCAGTTCTGCTTCTAACTGCCCTGTCGACCATCCCGAATAACCAATAAAAAATTTGATGTCATCGGGAGAAAGTTGTTTTGTATTGATCAACGTGAGCAGTTGCTCAAAGTCTCCTCCCCAATAAACATGATCGTTTACTTCCTCAGCATTTTCCCTGAGCAGGGAGGTTTTATGGATAAAGTGCAGGGTATTCATCTGCACGGGTCCGCCTGTATATAGTATCTTGTCGTATCCTACCACCTCGTCCAATACATCTTCCAGCTTTAATGTGGAAGGTTTATTTAATACAAACCCCAGCGATCCTTCCTGAGTATGCTCACAAAGCAATATAACGGATCTTTCAAAATTAGGATCAGGTAAGAAAGGTTCGGAGATCAACAGATCGCCTCTTTCCGGAGATACAGACGGTTTTGCCATAGACTGTTCTTTTCAATATAACTTAGTGGTTATTAACGAAAATGTACACCTTATCGTAATAAATTAAAAATTTTCAGTGCTTTAAACGTGATTTGTTGTCATTTTTAAACCCCATGGTTAGCCTCTTTCCTTATCTTCTAACGACTGTTGAGCATTATCATTTTATGATCAGCGTGCATGTGACCGGGCGCTTAAAGGAGAGCCCTGCCTTGTCCATTAAGAGAGGCTACCGTAAGAGAAACTCATTATTATCTATCCTTTTAGATAAAATGTAGTTTTAGTTTATGTATAAAACGTATTTCTTACTTATTTCATTTTATAAAATCTTACAGAGTTGTTGTTTGAGCAGCCATATCTTTCGTATTTTATGGCCAGTAAAAAATATCTGTTAGAAAAAATAAATACAAACCCATAGTAATCAAATGCTTAAAACTCCGCACCATTTTCAGAATTCTCCTATTCTCCCCTTCAGGCAACTCATACGATACGATCACCCCTGTTTTCCTGTCACCACAGACTTGAGCAGTTTATTACATGAGAGATTTAGTAAAATGAATGCACGTTTTCTGTAGTAAGAACAATATACTTTTGCTTTTTATTCTTCGACTATGAAAAATAAAAAATTAGCTATTTTCCTTGCCTTTACTGTAGGTGGACTGGGCTTTCATCGGTTTTATCTGGAGCAGCCTAAATACGGATGGTTTTACCTGGGTTTCAGCTGGACACTGGTACCCTTGCTGATTGCCATAATAGATGGCATTTGTTTTTCCACTATGAGCTACGCCACTTTCAACCGAAAGTATTCTATCAGACACATCTGCAGAAAAAGATTTGAAAATGACGAAGCGTTACTCATTGCTCACTTTGAAGCAAAAAGAGAAGAAGAATTGTTGAAGAAAGTTGAAGAGATGAACAGTAAAGAATTGTTAAAAACATTTTTGGATAACGCTAAGAACGAAGGTGAATATTTACCCCGCCTGGTATATGCCCGTGCGAAAGCCATTCTGGAAGACCGCCCCTGGAAAGTTGAGAACACTCTTGACTAACTGAAAAAATTTATGTAATAATGCCTAAAGATAAGTCAACAGCGGAAAGCTGATCGTACTTCATTTTTAAATAATCCGGCAGAAACTTTTAATAGAACAAAATAAATATATTTTGCAGGTTCTAAATTAAGCTGCTACCATCAATATTTTCCGGTTTATTTATAAAATATTATAGGATTATTCATATTTTCACTATATTTCTGCTATTGATCTTACTTTGTGCTAATTGCGGCAAGAATTGATTGGTGTAGTACAGACAAAATAATACTTTGCTCTCAGCATTAAGTTTTTCACTAAAAGGTTTCATTCATGCAAACATTAAGTGTTACCATAGAAAAAAAAGTAGAAAAGAAGTTCGAAAAACTTCTTACCGACTATGGTTATGAATTTAGCAAACACTATGTTTGCGATACTCCTGAAAGAGAGGAAGAGGTAGCTTTTGTCTTAACGTCAGAAGAAGAATTTGACCTGGTAGAGATTGGCATACTCAATGAATGTGCTCGTCAGATCAAGAAATTAGAAGAAATAGAAATAGAAAATTATAAGGTAATGACACGGGGCGGCAAAGAACATCCAGTGAAAGACAAAAGCCTGCTGAACCGGGATGCTCCCAAACATCGCAATTAATACTGAAATCTGCCAAAAAAAAGCCTCTACTTGTTGCATGGGTAGAGGCTTTCTTATTTTTATACTTTAGGCTCCCACTGGGGATCATACTCCCGGGCCCACATGGTCGTTGCATCCGGGTCGTCCTTAACATGCCCGTTAGAAGGATCACAGGGCAGCGCCCTTTTTGTTTTTTGCGCAATATTTCCCAGATGGCATAATAACACACTCTTATGCCCTTCTTCAATAGGAGCGTTCAGCTGAGCGCCTTCACGGATGCCTTTCAGGAAGTTATCAATGTGTAAGGCAGTCATCTGGTCTCCTCCTACCGTGTCCATAGAAGCAGCTTTTGAGGCGGCTTTCACTTCCTTCACCAGTTTGTTCTCCTGGTCATACACTTCATAGCCATCCCTGTCCATGATGACCGTACCCTCTGTTCCATAGATAGCAGACCCTCTGCCTCTTCCTTCTACAGTCCTGCCATTGCAGCTCCTGCCTTCCCAGGTAATGGTTTTTTCTCCTTCAAAATCAAAGTTGGCCACCTGCGTATCATAGAATTGCCAGTCGTCGTCAAAATGGTAACGCCCTCCCTGAGAGGTAACCAGCACCGGATAATCTACTCCCAAAGCCCAGCGGCAAACATCAATTTCATGCGTTCCGTTGTTGCAAATTTCACCAGTCCCCCAATTCCAGAACCAGTGCCAGTTGTAATGCACAATGTTGTCCAGATAGGGCTGCCGGGGAGCTGGTCCCTGCCAGAGTTCATAGTCCAGCCAGGAAGGCACCGCTGCTTTTTTTCCGGTACCAATGGATCCCCGGGTATTGGCATACCAGGCTTTGGCAAAATAGGGTTTTCCAATGAGGCCTTCCCGGATTTCCTGAATGGCTTGTATTGATTCGGGCGCTGAACGTTGCTGATTACCCATTTGTAGCACCTTATTGTATTTTTTTTGAGCAGCTACCAGCATCTCCCCTTCTTCCGGATTGTGTCCACAGGGTTTTTCTACGTATACATGTTTGCCAGCATCCATGGCTATCAGGGAGGCAGGTGCATGCCAGTGATCCGGAGCGGCAATAAACAAAGCGTCCAGGTCTTTATCCTCCAATGCTTTTCTGAAGTCAGTGATACCCTTGGGTTTTTTCTTCTGGCTTTTGCTGGCTACCACCGCCTCTACCCCTTTGGTCACTGCTCTGCTGTCTACGTCACAGATATAGGCGATCTCCGCTCCCTGCAACCTGCATAGCTCCTCAACATGAGCCATACCCCTCCCGTTAGTTCCCATTACCGCTACTACGACCTTCTCGCTAGGCGCATTTTTTCCAAATACCGGTATATTGCTTCCCAAGAACCCCACGCCCAGCCCTGCAGCACCTGCTGACTTGATAAAATCTCTTCTGTTGAATTGGTTTCTCATAGATATATGCTTAAAAAAGTTATGGTTGTTGTCTTGTAGCCTAAAAATACTAAAAAATAGACTAAATCCCATGCAATAAATGATTCGACAGGTTCCCTGCTTGCCAATTGCTTCACTTTGTATACTTTTGCGGATTATTTGGAGAAATTTTCAGAGATATGATATTGTTTACATTGCCTATTATCGCTGCTTTGACTGGTTGGATTACCAATTATATTGCTATTAAAATGCTTTTTCATCCGCGGGAAAAGGTCAGGCTCCTGTTCTTCGATATACAAGGCATTTTTCCTAAAAGGCAAAACAAACTGGCAGAAAAATTAGGTAAGATTGTAGCAGATGAGTTGTTCTCCGTGGAAGAAGTAAAAAAATCATTGCAGGACCCTAAAGGGATAGAGGAGGTCAATGAAGTGGTGGAAGCCAAACTGGACGACTTTCTGGAAAACAAAATGGTGGATAGTATGCCCATGCTCTATCTGTTTATGAATGATGAACTCAAAGCGAAAATCAAGACGACACTTCAGCTGGAAATTCAACTGATGATGCCGGAGATGATCGACCGCTTTGTGAACAAAATCGAGAACGAGGTAGATGTTGAAAAAACGGTCTACGAAAAAGTGGTGGGATTTTCTTCTGACAAACTGGAATCCATTCTTTACTCCATTATGAGCAAAGAATTTAAATTCATTGAGATTCTGGGAGGTGTCTTAGGTTTTATCATCGGCCTGATTCAGATTGCCATTTTACAATTACAATAATTAGAAACGCCTGGCTTTTAGAAAAATGCATGCATTAAATGTCAGGCAATGGGAACCACCAGACCTTCAGCTATCTTGTACAGATACCCTCCTACTTCCTGATAACCGGCAGCTTTAAGCGTGGCTACCGCTAGGCTTACTTCTTTCTCTTTGCTTTTGCGAACCGTGTCAAATCCTATAACCCAGGCTTTCGAGCCCTGTATCATAACCCTGTCCGGGATCACATATTTTCCATTTCCGGTCAACAAGGGAACGTTGATGTTAATCAGATCATAGGATGATTGATACCATTGATGGATGGCCGGCTCTGAGAGCACTCGTTGTACAGCCTCTTTTAAATTTTCTTTTTCTTCAGGACCAATGCCCCGCTCAAAATAAATTTCTTCCAGCACCTGAGGTACATCCTCCACCTTTTTCAGCTTCATCAGCGCATCTCTTAATAAAAGCTGCTGGTTCACGGTAATGCGGCCACTGGCCTGATCATACATAAAAAAGTTTTGTGATTTAGGCTGCACCATCAGCCGGTCGCGCCACCGGGCAGAGGTATAGGTCTGAAGAGAAATTCTCCCGCTATCCCCTTTGCTTTTCTCTTCATGTACAGGTTCATAACCCAGGATAAACCTTGCCAAATCATCATTCCAGTAGGCAGCAAGATCCAGGTACTCTTTCTCTTCAGGTGCACTACGAAAACTTTGGCTGACCCCGGCATATAGGGCATTGGCAATGTTATGAAGTGGAATGCCGGATTTATAAATCGTCGGAGAGGCAAAGGCATACAAACACTCTTCTGCACGGGTAGTGGCTACATACAGCAGGTTCAGATTATCCAGGTGCGCTTTCAGCATTTCTTCATAATAATCCTGACTGAAAACGGTACGAATCAATTCCCTGGAGTATCGTAAGGGCATGAGCCCCATTTCCTGAAATGGCTTTTCGTCTGTATAGGTCCAGATAATGTTTTGCTGACTGGCATAATGATCCAGGGACCAATCGCAAAATGGCAGAATGACTACTTTAAACTGCAGGCCTTTGGCTTTGTGAATGGTCAGTATCCGCATGGCATCTACCTGTTCGGAGATCTGTACGGAAGTTTGTCTTCCCTTCTCATCCCACCAGGCCAGGAAAGAGTGCAGATCCCCTTTTTCTGATTTGGTGTATTCCAATGCCGCATCTTGAAAGGCCTGTAAATAGGCTAACTCAGAAGTCCGGTTAATACCAAAAATACGGATCAGGTTCTCAATCAGCTCATAGAGGGGGAGTTTGTTCAGGTAAGGACGGAAAATTCTGAACTCTTCGGGCAGACTGTGATAAAACAGTTCCAGATCCTGGTCTTCCGGATGAGCAGCCGTCAGAAACAATTCATGCAACTGGTCATTGTCTACCGCTTTGCCTTGAAACTTCTGGTATTTGTATAAAATATTGCCCTTGGCCAGCATATGATAAGGATTGTCCAGAAAGCGCAGCAGATCCAGCAGCATGCCCACACTCAAAGAAGATTCCAGGAAGAGGGATTCTGGAGAAATGACTTCATACTCATACCCTGCTCTGGCTTTTCCTTCACTCTTATAAGCCATCAGGGTATCGGCCACTGCCTTTCCATCTTTTTTATCCCTTACGAGAAAGGCAATATCCCGCAGTTGGTATCCCTGGTCCTGAAGATTCTCTACCAGCGCAGGTAACTGGGCCTGTACCTGTTCCTTCCAACCTACTGTATTCCCTTCCTCGTCTGACAATGCCTCTTTTTTAAGAAACTGTATCTCTACCAAACCCTGCCACAGCGCTTCCTGATCATAGTTTTCAGGCAGATACTGGTAAGCGTCGATATAGGCTTTGGTGATAATACGGGCACGTTCTTTCAGTGTATGCGCTACCGTTTGATCGGGAATTTCTTCCAGGCGCTGAAACATTTCCTGCTGGATCAGGGCCGGCAACACATGAAACAGGGCGTTGTTGAAATCAACGATATTTTTTTTGCTTCTGTAATTTCTGTTAAGGCTTTGCACTGTGGTACGCCAGGGGGCGATATCCTGCTGAATCTTTTCCAGAAGCAGTTGCCAGTCACCACCTCGCCAGCGGTAAATGGCTTGTTTTACATCGCCTACCACCAGGTTATAATTACCCGAATCCAGACTGTTCTCTACCAGCGGGCGGAAATTGTTCCATTGTAAACCGGAAGTATCCTGAAACTCGTCGATCAGAAAATGCTGGTAATGGGTACCCATCTTCTCATAAATGAAGGGAGTCTCATCTTTCCCAATGATCCCTTTTAAAAACAGAGCGGTATCCGAAATAAGCATGATATCATTGTCCCGCTTATAATCCACCAGCTTCTGCTCAATGTCTTTCAGGATCGCGTAGGTATAAATAAAGCGGAGTAGCTGAAGGGCAGAGTAGTAAGCCTGGTGATGGGTGTCAAAATATTGGATGGCTGCTGCCAGGATTTCCTGCAAGCCTCCTGCCACGGCTGACAGGATGTGCTCCCGCTGCCGGGCCGACTGGGTGGTCCAGCTTTCCGGTTTTTCCAGAGCCTGACGGGCACGTATTTTCGGATCATACTCCTGCTGCTGAGTCAGGCGGACAAAATAACCGGCGACGCCTGCATTTTTATAGGCAAAGTCATCCACCGCCAGTCCATACTGTGCCATCCGGTCCAACCCTTTCTGTCCCAGTTGCCGCATTTCTTTTTCGAAGGTATGCTGGATTCCTTTTAAGTGCTCGTGTATTTCCTGAGTGCTGATACCCGTTGTCGTCCTCCCCTGCTGCTGTAGCCTTTCTTCCAGCACCTTATAATTTTCTTTGAAAAGTTCGGCCGCCAGCTCTTTGATATCCCTGCGGAAGTCCCAGGCTTTCCCCTCCTCCACTCGCTCTTCTGCAAACCGTGTCAGCCATTCGGTCAGCATACGATTATCTTCTTTTCCCAAATCCAGCAACAGTTTGTCTACCACTTCCTCCAATACTTTTGACTGATCCAGCTCTAAAGTAAAACCCGCCTGCAAGCCCGTTTCTCGTGCAAAGGTCCGGATCACTTTCTGGAAAAAAGAGTCGATGGTCATGATGGAAAAATAGGAATACCCGTGCAGGATTTGCGACAGTAAGTCCTGGGCTTTCAGGGTCAGTTCCAGGTCGCTGAACCCTGTACTTTTCAAGAGTTCTTGCCGGACCGCCCCGGTGTCACCTTCTGCCAGACCATACAGAAACTCTATGATACGGGATTTCATTTCTTTGGTCGCCTTGTTGGTAAAAGTGACAGCCAGAATAGATCTGTAGGAAGTATTCTGACCTAAAGCCAATTTTAAATATTCCAGCGCCAGCGTAAAGGTCTTGCCCGATCCTGCCGAAGACCGGTAAATCACAAAAGGTTTATCCATACCTACTCAATTACCGCACTATGGTAACAAATAATCAGCAGAATAACGAGAACCCTCTCGCTTAAATCCAGGGGGAATTTTCATGGGCTTGCCCGGTACCAAGACTGCATGTAGCCCTGTAGATTACGACAGCAGCCTGCATGAAAAAAATAACTTTATAGGGTATGATTCGTTTTGAAAATAATTGACAAAGAAGACCTTATGACAGAATTCAATGCTTATGTAGCGGTTATCGCCACTTCACTGGTGATAATACTCTCTTATCTTTTCAATCTAATTTCCAAAAAAACCAATATCCCCAGTGTGTTGCTGCTGGTAATCTTGGGAATAGGGCTGAAACAGGCCTCCGTCTATTTTGGTATAGGTACCGGTGAATATTTGTTTGCCATTTTAGAAATACTGGGCATCGTAGGATTGACCATGATTGTATTGGAAGCTGCCCTTGATCTGGAACTGACACGTGAAAAATGGCCCATCATCTGGAAATCCTTCAGTGTAGCTCTGCTGGGACTGGTCACTACCTCCCTGCTGACTGCCTATGTGATCCAACATTTTTTTATTGATGATTTTTTCACTGCCATGGTGTATGCAGTGCCCCTTTCTATCATTAGCAGCGCCATTGTCATCCCCAGCGTAGGTGCCCTGGACGAAGAGAAAAAGGAATTTCTTGTTTATGAGGCTACCTTCTCCGACATCCTGGGTATTATGTTTTTTTATTTCCTGCTGGGCCATGCCGAAACAGCGCAAACCCATACCATTGTCTTGGATGTAGTCAGTAACATACTAATCACCATACTGCTATCAGGGATCATCAGTTATACCCTGGTATTAATCTTTCAAAAACTGGATACACAGGTAAAATTATTTCTGTTGATATCAGTTTTGCTGCTCCTATATTCTATCGGTAAGTTATTTCATCTATCCTCTCTGTTGATCATACTGGTATTCGGACTAGTACTGAACAATCATAAGCTGTTTTTCTTCGGAAAACTGAGAAGGCTTGTAAATTCAAGGGATGTGAGTGGCACGCTGCACAATTTCCGTCTGGTCACCATGGAATCCGCTTTTGTGGTCCGCACTTTTTTCTTTGTCATTTTCGGTATGACCATTACGGTAAGCACCATTCTCAACTGGAAAGTGGCCCTGGTCAGTGCTTTGCTGTTGGCCATTTTGTATAGTCTGCGTTTTGTATGGCTCAAGCTGTTTGTGAGAAGAAAAATTCTAACCCAGCTTTTTATCGCTCCGCGCGGACTGATTACCATTTTGTTATTTTTCAGTATTCCGGCTGAACTACAGGCAGCCCAGTTCAATGCGGGTGTCTTACTCTTTGTTATCTTACTCACCAGTATCTTTATGACCCTGGCCCTGGTCATTGGTGGCAACAAGATTGAGCCTTACGAGGATTTCGCCAGCAGTTACTGGCAACAGGTAGACAGGGAAATTGATAATATGGACACAACAGAAAGCCAACGTGAGCTTGCTGAGAAGAAGCAGGAAGTAAATTGACCCTTCACTCAAAAACAATAGAAAATTCAGCTGGTTTAACATAATATAGGGGAAGCTTAGCCCTTGCTCACGTAGAAAACTGTTTTTTTGCGTGGATGAAAATCTATTTTTAACTAAATTTTTTTTAGCTATGGAAGATCCGAGATATGAAGAAAGACAAAAAATACTGTCAAAACTATGGGAAAAGCATGCTGCTAAGTCAGTCACAGATGCAGATGGAACTTATGTAGATTTAGGTAACTTCAGACTGGCCGACCATGATCTTACCATGGAAGACACCAGAGTACCGGGTAATTTCAGCCTGTCCACCACTAAAAACTTTAAATCAGGTTACTTTCTGAGGGGTTACCCTGGCGGAAAATACAGGTTGTTTAAAAGCCGATAATGTTTTCCCTGATTATTATCACAGATAGAAGAGCCGATGAAAAGCATCGGCTTTTTGTTTTACTGTGCATTCTTTCTCTAGAAATATCCTGAGTTTTAGTTTTGCCCTATGGCTATTTCATCTCGAAGTTGAGCTTGAGTTGCTGTACATATTGTTTGGGAGGCAGGCTCACATAATTCCAGTAGGTTTCCCATTGCCTTTTCACCTCTTCTTCTGTTAAACCAGCATCATACACCGGAGAAATAATAGGCAAAGCCCGTTCTACTTTAACCAATACAATCCTTTTGATCTGGCTGGAAACACCCAACACTTTATAATGAGACAGTATCTTGTCAAAGAGCTCACCTTCCGCCAACACCTCTGCGAAGCCTTTAAAACGGTAGCCTTTTCTGATGATCGGATCTACTACATTGATTTCAATGGCCGGGTTGTGCAAGAGGTTTTCTATAGTACCCGGAGAGCAGATGTCGGCGAATATCAAATGCTCATCGTCCCATACATTGGTAGTCCCTTTTGGAGAGAGATTGGGGGTTCCGTCCGCACAAACAGTTGCCACATAGCCCAGGCGTTGTTCCCGGACAACCTTTTTCATAGATTCGGTTAGTATAGCCATTTTCCTTCAGTTTATAGATAGTTATGGTATTCCACCCGCTCATAGCAGCTAGCTGTCTGGCTAACCTGCTGCCAGCTTCTTTTTGATGCTTAACAGCTCTACAGCCTGGTTAAAGTGCCTCTTCTCGTGCGTCACGATAATGTCAAAAGCTTTTTCCAGAGAGTAAACAATATTTTTGTTGGCCGGAGAACTGATAATGGTATGACGATCCAGCAAATCTTCACTTTCCTGTATGACCCTGATCAGCTCTTGCTGATGTGCCTGAAAACGCTCTATAATAGCGTTGTCTATTTCCCCCTGACGAGGCTCCCAGATAGAAAAGGTTTTTGTTTTTCTCTTTCTGTCAGGTGCTACACCTTTTTCAATTATGTTTCCAAAGAAATTCGTAACAAAAGAAAATCTGGCTATAAAAGGAAGAGAATATTTTCCTTGCTTCACCTGCTCAATGACAGGAAAATACGTACTGTTGATAGTGACCAAATGATCCATGACCTGTGCGATACTCCAGGTATGGGCATTGGGTTGCCAGTTCAGATCTTTGGGTTTCAAAGCGCCAAATTCTCTGACAAACCCCTCCGTGATGGATTGAATTTCTTGTACCCATTGCTGGATTTTGGCTTTCATAGCGGCAATGTGTTGGCTCGCCTGTAAATGCAGGCTTTATGCAATATAGCCTATTTTCTTGTAAAAAGGAGGGGGTTAGCTATGATTAGAAAGGGATATTTGAAGATCAAAAAAGAAGGGGTATGGCATCCCACACCCCTACTGATTTACTGGTTACCTCTCCGCGAGGATGACCTGCCGGCCGGATTGGCTTGCCGTGCGGCCGGTTGTTTTGAGGAAGAGGACCTTACCGAGGTAGCGCCCTCAGACTGCCGTGTTCTCGACTGGGAAGCTCTGTCAGATGGTGCCTTTCGAGAGGTAGAAGACTGACTACGGGCTGACCGATCTGTGGTACCTGTAGGTGTGCTACGCCTCTCAGTAGCGCTTTCCCGGCTTCTACTGGAAGCATTTTCACGGGTTTGATAAGGCGTATGTTCTCTTGACCGCGTAGCGGGCACTTCCCTGGTGCGGGTAGTAGTACGCTCCCGGGTGGCCGGAGAGTTATCAGGACGGGTCACTCTCCTTTCTTCCGCCCTTTGATTGCTTTCTCTTACAGAAGTACGCTGTTCTCCACCTCTTGTTATGGTTTGCCGCTGTGAAGTGCCTGGGCTTGCCGAACGGGATCGGGAATACGACGAAGCTTCTCTGGTCCGGTAAGAGGCTGGCGCATAGGCACGACCTTCATTTTTAATGGTAGGGCGATAGACATTGAGGGCTCCTTGACGTACTACTGTCGCACCAGGACGATCCATCCTGTTGATCCGGTGCACATGAACCCGACGACTGGTCACCCGCTCAATCTCGTGTACCCTGGGGCCTGTATAATAGGTATGTCGGTTTTGGTACACATAGGTATTATTAATGATGGTGGTATGGTGTACAATGTTGACAACATTACGTCTTGGCACACAATAACGGTAGATACCGGAATGCCCGATATAGCCTTGTCTGACAAATACCCAGTGATGGTCCGGAATGTAACGGCCAATATTGATAGAAACATTGATGTCTATACCAGGGCCTAGTGGTGCCCAACCGTAATAGCCACCACCGGAACGCCAGGCTACCCAGGCAGGTCCCCATTCGGTGCCGGGAATCCACAACCACCCATAATAATCGTCATAATGCCATCTTCCATAATGAAAAGGAGCCCACCCCCAGGAATAATCCGATACCCAGGTATTGCCATATTCAGTCATGACCCAATGCCCTTCCGACACATAGGGAACAAAATCCCTCCGAACTTCTGGTACCCACACATATCCATAATCCCGGTCCTGTACCCAGGTACCATAGGGAGAAAGTTCGTGATAAAAGGTCTCAAAAGAAATGCTGGCCCCAGGATAGGCCTGGGTAGGCTGAAGCGTAAACATTTGAAGTGCGATACATGAAATCAGGTATAGTACTCCTTTTTTTAAGAAAGTTTCCATATGATTAGCATTTATAAAGTAATTCTGTAGCATCTTGCAGCTTTAAACCCCAAAATAACAGATTAATATTTGAAAAGTACCAAATATCATGCCTACCCAGCAAAATGATGACCTTTACTGAAAAATCTTACGGCATCATAATTTGTAAACTGCTGGCAATCAGGCAGAAATATTTTTGCCATTACATAAGTAGGGGGAGATAAAAAGGGAAAGACGCCAGTAACTTTATTTGGTTAACTGGGCAGTTATCCGGATAGAACCTATGCAGGCATTTTTGAATGAGCGCCGACAATACCATGTCAATATTACCAAAAAGATCAATGCTTAACCGCCTTATGCCATCATGGAAGCAAAAGTGAAAAGCCTGCTACCTACCCATAGCAAGCTTTTCTATTAAATCTCACAAATCTCAGAACAACAATTCTCTGTATTTAGCCAAAGGCCAGGCTGTATCATCTACTAAAAACTCCAACTTATCCACATGATACCTGATCTCTTCAAAGAATGACTCCCGGATGTTCTTATACTCAACAGCTCGTTCTCTGTTATCTTCTATTTTATTTGCCTTTTTCCTGGATTCAATCATTTCATGTACTTTGGTTTTGACCACATTGAGATGGCGGGTAATTTCTTTTACCGTTTCAAATCCCACCGTATTTTCATAGTCCAGTCCTAAGTCTTTCATATCTTTCAGGGCAGAGATCAATTCATTCTGATACCGGAGTGTAGCCGGAATGATATGGTTCAGTGCTAAATCTCCCATGATACGGGACTCGATCTGCACTTTCATTATATAATGTTCCCACATAATTTCCAGGCGGGCTTCCAACTCTGCTTCTGTGAAGATATCGTTGTCTACAAAAAGTTTCATGGACTTTTCAGAAAGATATTCATCCAAAGCTTCCGGGGTGTTGGTGATGTTTGACAAGCCTCTTTTTTCTGCTTCGGCCTTCCATTCTTCACTGTAACCATTCCCCTCGAAGCGAATTTTTTTAGATTCCTTGACATAACGACGCAACACATTGACAATCGCCATTTCTTTCTTTTCACCGTCATTTATCAACTTATCCACTTCTTGCTTAAAGGCTACCAGTTGGTTGGCTACAATAGCGTTCAGCACGGTCATGGCGGAAGCACTGTTGGCAGAAGACCCTACCGCTCTGAATTCGAATTTATTACCGGTAAAGGCAAAGGGAGAAGTACGGTTACGGTCTGTATTGTCCAGCAAAATGGGCGGAATCTTATTGATACCCAGCTTCATATACATATTATCGCCCTTTTCCAGGTCTATGGTCGCATTGTTTTCTAGATCATCCAGTAATTTAGAGAGTTGAGAGCCCACAAATACAGAAACGATGGCGGGCGGTGCTTCATTAGCTCCCAGACGATGGTCATTGCCTGCAGAAGCGATAGAAGCTCTCAGCAATCCGTTATATTCATAAACGGCTTTGATTGTATTGATAAAGAAAGTGATGAACTGCAGATTTTCCTGAGCGTTTGAGCCGGGGGCCAGCAGGTTTTTACCATTGCTGGTAATCAATGACCAGTTGTTGTGCTTTCCACTACCATTGACACCGGCGAATGGTTTTTCATGCAACAGAACCTTGAGGTTATGCTTTTCACCTACTTTTTCCATGATATCCATCAGGAGCTGATTATGATCAATGGCCAGGTTCACCTCTTCAAACATAGGAGCACATTCAAACTGTCGGGGTGCCACTTCATTATGACGGGTACGAATAGGAATACCCAGCTTATGGGCTTCCACTTCCAGGTCTATCATGAAATTATGCACACGGGTAGGAATGGAACCAAAATAATGATCCTCGAGCTGCTGTCCTTTGGCGGGGGCATGCCCGAAGACTGTTCTGCCACACAAAACCAAATCCGGCCGGGCCCGGAACAAAGCACGGTCTATCAGAAAATATTCCTGCTCTACCCCTAAAGAAGCTTTCACATGGGTAACACCTTCGTCAAAGTAAGAGGCACACACATCGGTCGCCGCTTTATCTACAAAAGCCAATGACTTGAGCAAGGGCGCTTTGTAGTCCAGGGCTTCGCCTGTGTAAGAGACAAAAACCGTGGGAATGCATAATGTTTTGGCACTACCATTTTCCATGATAAAAGCAGGCGAGGTAGGGTCCCAGGCTGTATACCCTCTGGCTTCAAAGGTGTTACGGAGCCCACCACTGGGAAAAGAAGAAGCATCAGGCTCCTGTTGTACTAAAGCCGAACCTTTGAATTTCTCCATATGCCGTCCAGCGTTATCAGGCTCAAAGAAAGAGTCATGTTTTTCGGCTGTGGCCCCTGTGAGCGGTTGAAACCAGTGGGTATAATGGGTAACCCCACGGGTAATCGCCCACGACTTCATGGCTGAAGCCACCGCGTCGGCCACATGCGTCTCTATCTTGTTACCCTTCTCAATGGCCAGCATCAGTGAATCGTAGATATCTGAGGATAAAATCCGGCGCATGGTTTCTCTATCAAAAACATTCTGCCCATAATAATCAGATATTTTTTCAGAAGGACATTGCACTGGAACAGGCTTCCTTTCCAGTATTTTTTCTAAAGCACTAAAACGAAAGTTAGTTGATTGCATGGTTGTAGTTTAATTTGAAATAAATATAGGTCACTATTAAATTGATTCTTTGTCAGGGAATAAAAATACAAATAACTGCTTATCAGGTACATATGTCCTTAAAAGCACCATTCTTTCATTCCGGCGGGGAAGTTACTCCTGTCAGTGTATAATTCCAATCATCTGCCACGAATTATTCATTCGCTGATAGCGAAGCAGCGCCAGTTTGTCTGCTAACCTCGGGTATGCATCAAGGTTTCAATCTCTTCTACTTCAACAGGAATGTGTCTCATCAGGTCAAAAATACCATTTTCCTGTATCACAATATTATTCTCCAGGCGGATGCCCAGATTTTCTTCCCGAATATAAATGCCAGGTTCTACCGTGAATACCATCCCCTGCTCAAAACGACGATAGACATTCCCTACATCGTGCACATCGATGCCCAGATGGTGAGAGGTGCCATGCATAAAGTATTTTCTGTACAGCGGATGCTGAGGGTCCTGATTTTTTACATCAATCTTGTCCAGTAAACCCAACCCGATCAATTCACTTTCCATCAGTTTACCGATTTCCTTATGGTATTCTTTGATGACGTTACCCGGACGTAACATGGTATAGGCTTCTTTCTTCACCCGCAGGACAGCGTTATAGACCTGCTTTTGCCGCTCGGTAAATTTGCCGTTGACGGGTATGGTACGGGTCATGTCAGCATTATAGTTTGCATATTCTGCGCCTACATCCATCAACAGTAATTCCCCATTACGGCATTCTTTGTTATTAGCAAGGTAATGCAGCACACAGGCATTTTTCCCCGAAGCAATGATAGGCTCATAGGCAAATCCGCGGGAGCGGTTTCGCACAAATTCATGGATGTATTCCGCTTCCACTTCATATTCCATCACGCCCGGCTTTACAAACTGTAGCACACGGCGAAAGGCTTTTTCTGTAATGTCACAGGCCTTTTGCATCAGGGCTATTTCCTGCTCCGATTTAATGGCTCTCAGGTGATACAGAATGGGTGCCAGCCGTTCATATCGATGCAATGGATAGCGCTCCTGACAGGTTTTGATGAAGCGGGCATCACGGGATTCTACCCTCACTTCTGCCCGGATATGCTCATTAGTATTCAGGTAGACATGCTCGGCCTCCATCATTAAGGTGTTGAAAGTCTTCTCAAACTGTGACAGCCAGAAGATTTTCTGAATACCTGAAGCTTCAGTAGCTTCTTCTTTTGTGTATTTGTGGCCTTCCCAGATCTCGATCTCAGGGTTGGTTTCTCTCAGGAAAAGAATCTCCCTGAATTCTTCATCGGGAAAGTCAGGAAAAAGTACCAGGATGGTTTCTTCCTGATCGATGCCTGACAAATAAAAAAGATCACTGTTTTGCTTGAAACCCATCGTGCCATCCGCATTGGTAGGCATGATGTCATTGGCGTTGAGCACCACAATGGATTTGGGTTTAAGATGCTTGGCAAAGTTTTGCCTGTTTTTGATAAAAAGTTCTTTTTCGATAGGTAAGTATTTCATGGCAATCAAATTTATTAGTCTGTGTAAGCGGACAGGAAGGCCCTCTTCATAAAATGGGGGTTAGTTTTCGATTTTAATCTGTTTTCCCTGACCGAACACCCGCTACCATTTTAAGTTATAAAATTAAATTGACAAAATTATCGAATATATTCGTGCTTTTGAATACCTGTAAGTTGTATATTTGCCATGATAAAAACCAAAGCCATGCCTCAGTTTCCTCGGATTTTGCATCATCACGCCTTTCATCTTTTAGGAATCTAAAGAATTTACGCTATCCTTTTTCTGTTTTGTTTATTGAATTTATTTTAATCGCATGAAAGAAGTACTTCGTATTGCTATACAAAAATCCGGAAGACTCAGTGAGAGTTCATTGGCACTGTTGAAGGAATGTGGCATCAAGTTCGATAACGGCGTGGGGAAACTCAAAACCATTGCTTACAATTTCCCGGCTGAATTTCTGTTCCTGCGCGACGATGATATTCCTGGTTATGTAGAAGATGGCGTCGCCGACTTGGGCATTGTGGGAGAAAATGTAGCTGTTGAGAAAGAGAAGGATGTACAAATTATCAAACGACTGGGTTTTTCCAAATGCCGCCTGTCTCTGGCTATTCCCCGCGACAGGGAATATTATAGCGTCCGTGATTTTCAGGGAAAAAACATTGCTACTTCCTATCCCAGGTTATTGGAGAAATATTTACGGGACAATCAGGTTCAAGCCAGCATCCATGAGATCAGCGGATCCGTAGAGATTGCCCCCAGCATCGGACTGGCCGATGGCATTTGTGATATTGTGAGTTCCGGCAGTACCCTGTTGTCAAATGGCCTGAAGGAAGTGGAGACTATCTTCCAATCTGAAGCTGTCATGATCGGGCAGCAACGCACCACACCTGCCAAAGAAGCCATTTTGAAACAATTACTCTTCAGGTTAGATGCTGTACAAAAGGGTAAAAACAATAAGTATATTTTGCTCAATGCGCCAGCGGAAGCTACCGAGAGAATTGTGCGGCTGCTACCGGGCATGCGCAGTCCTACAGTGTTGCCACTAGCCATGAGCGGATGGAATTCTATTCATTCTGTGGTAAATGAAGACCGCTTCTGGGAGGTGATTGAGCAGTTGAGAGAAGCAGGTGCAGAAGGTATTTTAGTTGTACCCATTGAAAAAATGATTGTATGAAAGTAATGATTCACCCCAAGCGACAGGAGTGGAACGCGCTACTCAAGCGGCCTGTACAAAAATTTAAAAAGGTGGAAGAAATAGTAGCCCCTATTTTAAAGAAGGTCAAAAAGAAGGGAGATAAAGCTTTACGGAAATTTGCGCTGGAGTATGATCATGTGGAACTGAACCAGATCCAGGTAACACAGGAAGAAATCGCCGCAGCCGCCACAAAAATCAGCCCAAGGCTGAAGGAAGCCATCCGCATCGCGCAGCGCAACATAGAACAGTTTCATGCTGCCCAGCGGGAAAAAATGATCAAAGTGGAAACGATGCCGGGCGTATGGTGTATGCGAAAAAGTGTACCTATTTCCAAAGTAGGATTGTATGTACCCGGTGGTACGGCTCCCCTCTTCTCCACTGTTTTGATGTTAGGTGTTCCGGCTACTTTGGCCAAGTGCAAAGAGATTGTCCTATGTACGCCCTGTGACAGTCATGGTCAGGTAAATCCTGCTATTTTATATGCGGCTCAGCAAGTGGGTATTCATCAGATTTACAAAGTAGGGGGGGCACAGGCCATTGCTGCTATGGCTTATGGTACGGAAACCGTTCCCCAGGTTTACAAAATATTTGGACCGGGCAATCAGTATGTGACAGTGGCCAAACAACTGGTCAGTCGGCAAGGAGTAGCCATTGACATGCCCGCCGGCCCTTCGGAAGTAGCCATACTGGCTGATGATACAGCCAACCCTGCTTTTATAGCCTCTGATCTGCTCTCACAGGCAGAACACGGACCGGATAGCCAGGTACTTCTGGTATCTACCAGCCGCAAGCTGGTTGAAAAAACAGCCAAGGAAGTAGACAAACAGCTCATAGAACTACCCCGCCGGGAAATGGCAGCCCGCTCATTGGAAAATAGCGTAGCGGTGGTGGTCCCCACACAGGCCGAAGGTATTGAGCTGCTTAATGAATATGGCCCCGAACACTTAATCGTGGCCACCCAAAACCCTAAAGAGATGACGTCTTACATTGTGAATGCAGGCTCTGTTTTCCTGGGACATTATACCCCAGAGTCGGCAGGTGATTATGCGTCAGGCACGAATCATACGCTGCCTACCAATGGTTATGCCAAGGCCTATAGTGGCGTTTCCCTGGATAGCTTTGTGAAGAAAATTACTTTTCAGGAGATTACTGAAGAGGGCTTGCGTGAACTAGGCCCCTGGGTAGAAGAAATGGCCGAAGCAGAAGAACTGATGGCCCATAAAAGAGCTGTTTCTCTACGATTAGCTTATTTAAACAGAATGATAGCAGAGAAAAAACCAAGTTGAAATGGCTTTCCAATTAGACAAAATTGTAAGACAACATTTAAAGGATCTTAAACCTTATTCCTCTGCACGGGACGAATATACCGGCAAAGAAGGTATTTTTTTGGATGCCAATGAAAATCCTTATGGTACGCCCGGCATAGTCAGGCAAGACATTGCGTTTCATCGGTATCCTGATCCGCATCAGCTTAGATTAAAAAAAAGGATAGGTGAGATCAAGGAAATACCCCCTGACTATATCTTCCTGGGCAATGGCAGCGACGAAGCTATCGACCTTCTGATCAGAGCATTCTGTAACCCTGTAACAGACAATATTGTTATCAATGCGCCTACCTATGGTATGTATCAGGTAGCGGCAGCCATCAATGAAGTAACGGTGAAAGAAGCGGTGCTAACTCCTGATTTCCAGTTGGATCGGCAGCATATAGCAGCTGCTATTGATGACAATACGAAAATTCTCTTCTTCTGCTCGCCCAATAATCCTACTGGTAATCTGATGTCTACCAAAGACATAGTGCAGTGGGCCAAAAAGTTTGAGGGCCTGGTTGTCGTAGATGAAGCCTACATTGATTTTACAGATACCCCCAGCTTGATAGAAGCATTACCTGACCTGCCTAACCTGGTTGTATTGCAAACACTGAGCAAAGCCTGGGGTATGGCTTCCTTGCGCCTGGGTATGGCCTTTGCCTCCCCTGAGATAATAAGCTGGCTGAACAAAATCAAACCTCCTTATAATGTGAATGGCCTGACACAGCAGAAAGCGCTGGAAGTGCTGGAAAACCCAAACCAGAAAGAAAAATTAGTCAGCCAGATCATCAGTCAGCGGGAAAAGTTATCGCTTGCCCTTCAACAGCATCCCTTGGTAGAACACGTGTATCCTTCTGATGCTAACTTTCTGTTGGTCAGAGTGCAGGAAGCAAAATCAGTCTTTGACTACCTGATTATGGAAAAAATCATTGTGCGGGACCGTTCCAATGTCCTTTATTGTGAAGGTTGTTTCCGCATCACGGTAGGAACAGAAGAAGAGAACCAACTACTGCTGAAAAAAATGGCTCATTATTACGAAAATATGCGCAAAAGCTAATTGAATTCCTGAGATAAGGAATCGGAAGGAATGCGGCTGAACAGTTCTTCTACTCCTTCATCAATGGTTTCTTGCAGCTTTTGTGTATCCTCTGGAATAACGCCTTCGGCTACACCCTGCCACACCAGTTCATTGTTTTTTCTATCTACCAGATGGACAGAAACAGTGCCTACTTTATAACGTCCTACCGCTATCTCTTCGCTTCTCCAGGAATAACGGTATTGTCCTATATACCGGGGTGCTTCACGAAAATTTGTTTCACGGGTTTGCACTTTTTCCTCTACTACTATCCCCAGGTTCACCAGCAGGTCTGACTGTGAATTCCCTGGCTTTAAACCAAAAGCCTCTAGTTTTTCAGCAATCTCTGCTTGAAGATACTGCACCTGTTCCAGAAAAGCCGGGCTCACTGTATCCGCTTGTGTATCAATATCATAAAATTGGTATGTGGCATAGTCAGATAGATCAAAACCAGTAATAGCTTCGGTATCCAGTACTTTCACTGTGCTACAGGCCCAGAAACTCAACAACAGAACCCATAAAATATGAAACCGGTAATTTTTCATCGTCAGGTCTTTAGATAGCGACTATATTGAGAATAAACTGCAGCAATAAAAAAAAGTTGCTAGCCCTCTCCCCTGAAATGTGAGGGATTATCCAGAGTATGTTCTGGTTTTATCAAAAGAAAAAAATCGTCAAAAAAACAGGGAGTGTAATAGAGATTAATGTATGGAAAATTGGGAGAAATGGACATTATGTCTATACGGCTACTGACTTCTTCCTGGATTATGTGGTAAAAAATTTTTGCTTTTCCCTCGGAGAGCTACCAATGTGACATTACACGGTCTGCTAGTGGTCTACCATCCATTCTTGGAAAAATCCTACATAATACAACTTGTTATTATATTATGCGAATAATGAGTGATAAAAATATTTTATTGCGTATGCCAGCAATTTCACTCATAGTTGATAAATAATTGGCAGTAAAACTAACTTAAAAGAAAAATAGCCTCTAACCCTTGAAATATGAATAGTACTAATTCAATAAAAAGAGTATGGCTCATCGATGATGATAATTTTTATGCGTTTGCTTTAAAAAAACTGATGCACATTCAGCAGTTTGCCGAAGAAATTATCAGCTTCCCTCATGGAAAAGAGGCTTTAGAAACACTTTCAATTTCTATTTTCAGTCAGGACCAATTACCTGCTGTTATCTTCCTGGACATCAATATGCCAATCATGGACGGATGGGAATTTCTGGATCGGTTTACAAGATTAAATGCTCAGTTGAAGCACAAAATCAGGATCTATATCATGAGTTCCTCGATCAACAATAAAGACCTCAAAAAAGCCAGATCTTATGCAGAAGTCTCAGACTATCTCATTAAGGCGATCACCAAAGAAGACCTTGCGCGTATTGCTGAAGAACTGAAACAAACAGCACCCCATCATCAACAACCTCATCATTCTTAAGGTCGTTTGATTTTTCTCTGCACAATGTTCCTGTGTGGTAAATGGGATACTTGACTGCCTCCCGGTACCGCATAAGAATTTACTTTTGGTCATTCGCCATACCAGGATCGTATTCTTGAATTCTTTTTGCAGATATCCCTAAATTTCACTTTACTTTGTGAAAATTAGAGCGAATCCAATTACCCATAAAAGAATGAAAAAGGTCCTTTTCCTTGACCGTGACGGAACTATCATTGTGGAACCGGAAGATAAGCAAATAGATTCATTTGAGAAGCTGGCGTTTATCCCTAAAGCTATTTCCAATCTGCGAAAAATTGCAGAGGAAACAGATTTTGAGTTTGTGATGGTTACCAATCAGGATGGACTAGGCACCCATTCGTTTCCCGAAGATACTTTTTGGCCTGCTCATCAAAAGATGTTACAAATTCTTCAGGGTGAGGGTATTGTATTCAACAATATATTGATTGACAGAACCTTTGAACACGAAAAATCCAACACCCGAAAACCGGGAACCGGCTTGCTTTCCGATTATATGCAGGGTAATTATGATTTAGCCCATTCTTATGTGATTGGCGACAGACTCACGGATGTTCAACTGGCACATAATTTAGGAGCTAAGGCTATTTTAATTTCTGAAGAAAACACAGCAGAAGCCGAGCTCTGCACTACCGATTGGGATTTGATCTACCAACATCTGAGGCTTCCTCCCAGGCAAGCTTCTACGCAAAGAACGACAAAAGAGACTGACATAGTCATCAGCCTGAACCTGGAGGGAAGAGGAAAAACCCGGATACATACGGGGCTAGGCTTTTTTGACCATATGCTCGACCAGCTTGGCAAACACTCCGGAGCAGATCTGGAGATAACCGTACAAGGAGATCTTCATATCGATGAGCACCACACCATTGAAGATACGGCGCTGGCGCTGGGAGAAACTTATTTGAAAGCTCTGGGTGACAAAAAAGGTATCACCCGGTATGGTTTTTTACTACCCATGGATGATGCCCTGGCCCAGGTAGCCATCGATTTTGGAGGACGTCCCTGGCTGGTATGGGAAGCTACCTTTCAGCGTGAAAAAGTAGGTGATATGCCCACGGAAATGTTTTATCATTTTTTTAAATCCTTTTCAGATGCAGCCAAATGCAATGTAAACATACGGGCAGAAGGCACGAATGAACATCACAAGATTGAAGCAATTTTTAAGGCATTTGCCAAAGCTATCAGGATGGCTACCAATCGTGATATAAAGAATTTAGAAAACTTACCCAGCACTAAAGGAGTTTTATAAGCAGACAGTACAGTGTTGGCCTGTGTGTATTTCAGTGACACTTTGATCTGATAAAATAGCTATTGTCTGGAAATTCACATGTTTTAGTCCTAATCGCTCTGCCCATGATGAAAGCTCTTAGAAAACAATTTTTTCAATGGTTGGCCAAACTCAACAAAGCGCTGCTTCCTAAAGTCTACAAGTTGGATATGAACAATCTTTCCAAGTGGGATAAGGCTTTGATTGGTTACAAATATTGGGTCACCAAAAACTCGCTGGAAGATTAATAAGAGTCACTAATCAATGGATGGAAAGAATCACATCCAGGAATTTCCTAGCTTTTCAACACCACACACCAACGCTATCAAGTAGCATACTTACTTGCCAAAAGCTTCTCGACCATAATCCAGATTGGTGCTATATACAGGCAAACTGATGCGCACCATGGCGAAGAAACCTCTTCCACTCACCGTAGGACGCATGCCTAACTCAGCACCATAAGCCCAACCTAACTCCCGGTTAAATTTACCTTCGATGCCCGTACGGAAACCGAATATGCTTTTCTTTACGGCTTCCGTAGAAAACCGCCTGATCTGATTATCATGCTGAGGATCGCGGTAATAAACATCGTCAATGGTAATACTGGGAGCAATCATAATATCCAGAAAGGTAGTAAGAATCAGATCATCTGAGAGAATACCATATCCCTTATCCGGCTTAATGGCCAGGTTTTTGATCCATCCCATGGTCCCTCCTACAAAGAACCCTTTTACTGTCTGGTTACTATGATAATAAATCTCACTGGGTATTTGCCCGAAGTCGTCTGTTAAAATTATGTTTTGTTCGGTAGCGATTCGTTTCAAATCAATGGAAGTATCATAGGCAAAACCGCCCAAGCGAGCCCCCTTAATTTTTCTCACTTTAGAAGGGATTACGGTATGCTCGGGCACCTGTGCTGCCCAGCGGTTGCCCTTCTGATATCTCTTTGAATATAGAATAAGCTTGGTTTCCGTATCACTCTCTTCATCTTTGATATGGTAGGTAGCGCCCATCTCAAAAAAAGTAAAACTCTGTGGACGATTTTCTATTTCCAGGTTTTTCATCGCAATATCCCGCACATAGTCAAAAGAAGTAGAATAGGCCTGTCGGAGATTACCAAAAAAGTCAAATTTATCTTTCAGGTAATAATTTCCTGCAATACCGAAACCTGCGCTAACATTAGTGGCCGAGAGCTCTGCATACAGAGGCTGTAGATGAACAAAAAGTTTATTGATGGCATAAGGGTCATCATACAGTTCTTCGTAGGTGATCGCTTCATTAGCAAAATCTACCTGAGCCAGCAGTATGTGCCACGAACCTATGCATAAAAGAAAAGAAAGACAGAAAAACTTTTTCAATTTTCTAGTATTAGCGAACAATAATATGTTGGCTAAGCTAGATACATTATATTAAAAAAAATCTTTAATACTTTTTATTTATTGCACGGGTAATATCACCTCTTATTCAGCGCAAGTAGGATCAACCCCTACAGCGAAAGATTTGTTAGAAAGCGCTTTTAAGAAAAACCTTCTGCCATTGGTACTTCTCCTTAACGCTCATGCACTTCCTTCAGCGCTTCTCGGTTTGCCTGCACTATCTTATTGACTAAGTCGGGGGTGATAGCCGTTGACACAAAGAGCGCTTCATACTGGGAAGGGGCCAGGTAGATTCCTTTTTCCAACATTTTTCTGAAATATAAACCAAACTTAGCCGTATCAGATGTGCTGGCCGATTGAAAGTCAGTTACTTCATGAGATGTAAAAAAGAGGCTGAACATAGAACCCACATGATTGAGGGTATAAGACAGGTTCATCTGACGGAGATTATGCTGAATACCTTCTACAATGTCTGATGTGATTTTCTCCAGCTGTGTATACACTTCCGGATGTGTGTTCAGGTACTGCAACATGGCAAAACCGGCAGCCATTGCTACTGGGTTGCCAGATAGGGTGCCGGCCTGATAAACGGGACCTACCGGAGAAACATAATCCATAATCTCCTGCCTGCCTCCGTAGGCACCTACCGGTAATCCGCCTCCAATAATTTTACCCAGCGTAGTCATATCAGGAATGACACCATACAATTCCTGCGCACCTCCTCTGGCTAAACGAAAACCCGTCATCACTTCATCAAAGATCAGAATAATGTTCTCTTGATCACAAAGTTTTCGCAAACGCTGCAAAAACCCTTCCTCTGGAACAATACACCCCATATTGCCCGCTACTGGCTCAATGATGATGGCAGCTACTTTATCTTTGTTCTCCTGCACCAGCTTTTCCACACTTTCAATGTTGTTGTAGGCAGCCAGCAAACTATCTTTGGCTGTCCCTTGCGTAACGCCTGGACTATCGGGCGTTCCCATGGTTAAAGCCCCACTTCCCGCTGCAATCAGGAAAGAATCGCCATGACCATGATAACAACCCCGAAACTTAATGATCTTATCTCTACCCGTGAAGCCTCTGGCTAATCTAATGGCAGACATGGTGGCTTCCGTACCCGAATTTACCATCCGCACCTTTTCCACAGAGGGAACCATGTCAACGATCAATTCAGCGATGGCAACTTCTCTGGCTGTGGGCGCACCGAAAGAAAGAGAGGCGGAAAGCGCTTCCTCTATGGCGTGCTGTACCATTTCGTTGGCATGCCCCAGGATCATAGGTCCCCAGGAATTGATTAGTTCTACATACTGATTGCCGTCTTCGTCATAAATATAAGGTCCTTTGGCAGATTTAATAAACAAAGGATTTCCCCCTACCGCTTTAAAGGCTCTGACGGGAGAGTTAACCCCACCTGGGATAAATTTCTGAGCTTTTTCAAAAAGTAACTTACTGTTCTCAGCAAATGCCATATCACACTATTCAAAAAGTTAATGATGATTAAGTCTATTCACTCACTTCTACCAGCCCTGCCTCTTCAAATTTGACAATAGGAATCTTTTGGTTGTCGTTGGCTTTGAAGTAATTGTAGCCGGAATAAAACAATCCGTTTACTTCCTGCCCATCTTTGAAGAACTCCTGGAAATAAATACCATACCTGTTTAGCATTTGACCAATATAATACATCATATCATATCCTGACAAAATGTATTTATTAGGTACTTCATACTGGCTCCTTCTATAACGCTGCTCAAATTGCTCCAGCTTATCATTATCATAATTGGTATAGCCAGGATCTAGTAAGTACACATCCAGATCTTCGAGCTGATCATAAGAAACATTGTTAATACTCAGCCATTCTTCATTACCGATGATAGGCATCTCCGTGTTGGCCATCACCATGGCACTGACTACATTGGAGATAAGCAGATCGTCATCGGAAGCTACATAGACTACTTCTTTCAAATCATTTTCCTTGATCCATTTCAAGGTATCTACCAGCTCATCAATACTTTCCCGGTTAAAATTTAGATTTTTGATAAGATGAACCTTGCGGGAGGTATCCTGAGCAAAATTTTCCATAAAGCTGGCTACCCGCATAGAATCCTGGGAAGAAGCACCCGTCATGATCAGCGCCTCTTCTGCCTCTAGCTCCTCAACAGCAAACTGAGCAGCCACTTTTGCCTCTGTAATGACACTGGGCTTGACGAGATAGGAAAAAGGATTCTCCCCTATGACCTGCGGATTATTGGAGAGCGGATTAAACATATATACCTGGTTTTGCATAGAAAACTCAGAAACCACCTGAACAGGACCAGGATACAGCGGCCCGATGATGACATCTACGTTCTGCATTTCATCCCGCTGAAGTAGTTGCCTTGTCACCTCAGAGCTTTTCTCTGTATCATAAGCATGTAACTGAATATTGATACCTTCCGCCTGTAAATCCTCAGCGGCCATTTTGATGCCTTTATACAAATCCAGGATAAACTGATTTCCCTGACGAGACGCAACGGGCAGGAGTTTGTCATACAGAAAAGGAAACATCACCGCTACATTATACACAGATTTTTTTACGGAAGACTCCTGGCTCACCGTTCCCAAGGCAGAAAGATCAATGTTGAATACTTCCACAAGGGAGTCTAACAACAGTTGTTTATTGGTATCATAAAAGCTTCTTGAAATATTGCTGACTATTTGTTCGGCAATGATTTTATCCTTGGGAAACTTAAGCAGCAGCGCCTGAAGCAGAGAATCATTCTTGGTCTTTGCCAGAAAATAGCGTTTCATATTCTCTACTCCCTCCTGGGTTTGCTTATTGACAGAGGCTTGCTTTTTGATTTTATCAACCAACTGCATAGCTTCCTCATATTCACCTGATCTGAAGTAAGTATTGGCCAGCCAGTAATCTACCTGATTGAGATGTTCCCAATCGGGGTATTTACTTTGAATCTGGCGAAACATATTTTTTGCCAGTGGATAATCTCCTTTTCTCAAGGCAGACAGGCCAAAGAAAAAAGAAGCATATTCTACATACGGATTTCCACTGTCCATCCGGCTTAACGGACGAAAAATCTCTATGGCTTCTGCATATTTACCTTGTTGGTAAAGCTGTTTTCCTCTCTCATAACGGGTTTTCAGATCCTGGCCACCCGTATTATCACTTTGAGCCCAAGCCGCTGACAAACTTAACAGTTGCAAGCCTATCACAGCATAAAAAACCCAAGTCTTAAAATGGCATTTCATCGATTGCTAATTAATGTAATCTACCCTATAACCTAAATGTATTGTTAATGTTAATCAAATTACTCCCATTCGATAGTGGCAGGAGGCTTGGAGCTGATATCGTATACAACCCTATTGACCCCTTTCACATTGTTGATGATATGATTGGAGACATCACTTAAAAAAGTATAGGGTAAATGGCTCCAGTCGGCTGTCATGCCATCTACGCTGCTGACAGCTCTTAAGCTCACCACACTTTCGTAAGTCCTTTCATCGCCCATCACTCCCACTGACTGTATGGGAAGGAGAATGGCTCCTGCCTGCCACACTTCGTTATACAAATCCTCTTCCTTCAATTTGGAAATAAAGATATGATCTACCTCCTGCAAAATTCTTACCTTTTCAGGTGTAATCTCTCCTAAAATCCTGATTGCCAAGCCAGGCCCGGGAAATGGATGTCGCTGAAGAATATTATTATCAATTTCCAGGGTTTTTCCTACCTTTCTCACTTCATCTTTAAAAAGTGATTTTAAAGGCTCTACTACTTTCAGATGCATCTTTTCTGGTAAGCCCCCTACATTATGATGTGATTTGATGGTAACAGAAGGCCCATTGACAGACACTGATTCAATCACATCCGGGTAGATAGTCCCTTGTCCTAACCACACCACATCTTTTATTTTGTGTGCCTCTGCATCAAAAACCTCAATAAATACCCTGCCAATCGCTTTCCTTTTCTGTTCGGGGTCTGTAATGCCAGCCAAGGCGGCATAAAACTGTTGTTTGGCATCCACTCCTTTCACATTCAGTCCCATATTCCGATAGGAAGCCAGCACATCTTCAAACTCATGCTTACGCAACAGACCATTGTCAACAAAAATACAATGCAACTGACTTCCAATAGCCTGATGGATCAGCACAGCGGCTACAGAGGAGTCTACGCCTCCGGAAAGTCCCAACACGACTTTATCGTTTCCTAGCTGAGCCCTGAGAGAAGCCACAGTAGATTCCACAAAAATATCGGGCGTCCAATCCTGCGAACAACCGCAGATATGCACCACAAAATTTCGGAGCACTGTTTTTCCCTCCAGCGTGTGGGTCACTTCAGGATGAAATTGGATACCATACGTTTCCTGGCCTTTAATTTTATAAGCCGCTACTGGTACCGAAGGAGTACTGGCGATCACCTCAAAATCTTCAGGCACTGCAGCAATGGTATCTCCATGAGACATCCACACCTGGGTGTCCTGGTTGATTTCCTTCAGCAAACCTGAATGGGTATCTACCTTACTCAATTTTGCCCGTCCGTATTCTCTGATTTTAGAAGGCAACACCTCTCCTCCCTTTTTGTCTGCCATCAGCTGAGCGCCATAACAGATGCCTAATACAGGGATTTTTCCTAAAAAATTCTGTAAGGGTATATGCGGAGCGCCAGCATCCTTAACGGAACAGGGACTTCCGGAAAGGATCACTCCTTTCACCGGATTTTCTCCGGACATATCAGGCAAATGATTGAAAGGGTGGATTTCACAGTATACATTTAGCTCTCTTACTCGCCTGGCAATCAGTTGTGTATATTGTGACCCAAAATCTATAATAAGAATTCTTTCTGCCATATAAGTATGTATAAGCAAGTAATCTGTATGAGTTCAATATTAAAACAATTCTGCCAAAAGGGGACACATTACAATGAAAATTCAGAACTCAGACATTCTTTTTTTTGATAGCCGGATTGTAGGGAATATTGTCTAAACCAGAGACGCCACCGGAAACAATAAATTTCATAATTTCAGCACCGGGTGCATCCAGGGGGGTTACGTATTCGGCAGGCACGATAAACAGATTACCTGAAAAATTATAGGAGTGCGGCAGATATACGGCTACCTGACCTTGTAACCCTAGGTTGGTTAAATCTTCCTGTGTTATAAAACCTGGCTTTTGAATGGTATAGCTGGGATCTAAAGTAACCAATACTGGCTGGCTGAACTTTTTTTTGTCACCCACAAAGGCAGAGATCAAATCTTTCAGTGAAGAATAGATAATGCTTACCAAAGGGAGGCGTACCAATACATCTTCCAGCAAACCGAATAAGGGCCCTGCCAATAAAGTAGAAGCCAAATATCCAATAATGGAAATAAAGGCCAGAATAGTCAGCAACCCTAAGCCTGGAATTTTCAGGGGAATCAGGTTGTCTAACCAGCTGATGCAAACAATGATGATATAAATCGTCAGTGCAATAGGAACTACAAATAGCAGTCCTCTAAAAAAATAGGTGGCAAGTCTGTTCATATCAATACGATTAACGCTATACTAAGATCACCTTAACCAAAGTTACCAAAATAAAAAAGGTTTTACCTCAGCGTAAAACCTTTTGCGAGTAATCAACTGTTTACTGCTTTAAACAGCTATTCCTACGAAAGAAAGAAATGCTATTCCCATCAATCCTGTGATCAGCATAGTAATACCCAATCCTTTCAATCCATCGGGAACATTAGAATACTTAAGACGCTCACGGATGGCAGCCAACGCCACGATGGCTAAACACCATCCAACACCCGAAGCGAAGCCAAAGACAGTAGCCTCTATAAAGCTGTAATCTCTTTGTACCATGAAGAGTGAAGAACCTAAAATAGCACAGTTTACTGCAATCAAAGGAAGAAAAATTCCCAGCGTTCCATAGAGAGCCGGTGAAAATTTCTCAATCACCATTTCTACTAACTGCACCATAGCGGCAATTACCGCGATAAACATGATAAAGCGGAGAAAACTCAGGTCAACAGCAGCAAATTGTTCTCCAGCCCAACTCAAAGCACCTTCGTTGAGGATAAATTCCAACAAAAACCAATTCAGCGGAACGGTGATAGTGAGTACAAAGATGACAGCTACTCCTAACCCTGTTGCGGTGGAAACTTTTTTGGATACAGCCAAGTAAGAGCACATGCCCAGAAAATAGGCAAGTACCATATTTTCAATAAAAATGGACTTAATGCCAAGGTTGATGAGTTCCATAGAAGTATTATTTTTATGTTATCGTTCGACGTAACCAGTTCGTGATCTCTGAACCCAGATGATCAGTCCTAAAATAATGAAAGCGCCTACCGGGCTGACCATCAAACCATTAGCCTGAAAATTGTCAATCCCTACAGCCTCAAACACTTTAAACCCGAAGATAGAGCCAGCACCAAACAATTCCCGGAAGAAGGCTACCGCCAGGATTACCCAAGCATAACCAAAACCACTGCCCAAACCATCAAGCACTGAATCATAAGGTCTATTCCCCATAGCAAAAGCTTCCAGCCGCCCCATTACAATACAATTAGTGATAATCAGGCCGACAAATACAGAAAGCACTTTCCAAGCATCATAAAAATAGGCTTTCAATACCTGGTCTACCAGCGTTACCAGGGAAGCCACAACGGCTAACTGTACGATAATTCTGACACGCCCAGGAATTAAATTCCTCATAAAGGATATGATCAGGTTAGAGAACACTACCACAAACACTACGGACACTGCCATAATCAAAGTGGGTGATAAAAGAGTGGTAACGGCCAGTGCTGAACAAATACCTAATACCTGCACAGTAACAGGATTGTCATCATTTAAAGGATCAGCAACCAGTTTTTTTCGTCGCTTAGACAAGAGAGGTTCTGCTGGCTCTTTTGTTTTAACAGGTTTTTCTACTGTTTCTGTACTCATACAACAAAAATTTTAATTTCCTATAATAGATTATACATCAGTATTTTGTCCGAGATTTGGTTTTTCAACTTCTTTGCCACCACTGACCTTTTTGAGGTAAGCCTGGTAATACGTCAGATAATTGTAAATCATCTGATTGACCCCTTTGGCAGTCATGGTAGCTCCTGATAAACCATCCACTTCATTGTCTCCGTAGATGCTGGGGTCACCCGTTTCTCCTTTCATCATGGAAATACCTACCAACTCGCCCACATCATCATAGATTTTTTTATCCTGGAAACGCTGCTGCACCTCAATATCTGTAATGCGTGCGCCAAGACCTGGTGTTTCTGCGGCGTGATCAAAGACAGCACCCTGAAGGGTTTCCAGATCTTCTTTCAACGCAACATAGCCCCAGATTCTGTCCCACAAACCATTACCATATACCGGCAGGATATAGGATTCTACCTGATCAGGATTTTCTTTACTCATAAATTTATAGACCGGGTAAAGCCTTTGTTCAGGTGCGAGCTTAAACTGCTGGCCTATATTCACATTTTCTGCTATGACAGGCTTACCTTCTACCTCTTTGATTTCCTCTCCATTGATATCAACCACCAATGACTTAATTCTCTCATTGTAAATGGCAGGAACATCATCGGTAGGCTGTAAACTCATCACAGCACCCAGTATTTTCTTCTGGGTATCGAGCGCTACCTGCTTATCTTGCATCGGTCGCAATCCGATAGCGGCCAAAGAAAGCAATCCGCCTAAGATCATAGTTAATATGGCGGAAAAGACGATAATGTAAGTGTTAGACTGTCGCACGTTGTAATCTCCTTTTTTTGTTTGCTTGAATGACAAAATAATCAATCAGAGGGGCGAACACGTTCATAAAAAGAACCGCCAGCATAATCCCTTCCGGGTACGCAGGGTTCAGTACTCTGATGATGACAGTAATAATTCCTATTAAGGCACCATAAACCCACTTTCCCGGCTCCGTGTGAGCAGCAGATACCGGGTCAGTAGCCATATACACGGCTCCAAATGCCAGACCTCCCATTGCCCAATGATAATAAGCCGGCATACTTAGATATTCGTTAGCATCCGACAGGTTCATGATATAACCCATGGCCAGAGCCCCTAAAAATACACTGACAATAATTCTCCAGCTTCCCACACCCGTCACAATCAAGATAACAGCTCCTATCAGCGACATTAAAGTAGATGTTTCACCAATAGAACCAGGAATGAGCCCTATAAACATATTCCAAAACTCAAACATACCGTTGTTAGTAGAAGCCAGAGTGGCTACTACTGGCTGTACCCCATCTGTAACCGTTGTTTCAGCTGCTATTCCTAAAGCGGTAGCACTGGTAAATCCATCGGCATACTGCTGACCGCCCAGGTAATACCAAACATCACCCGACATATCTGTAGGATAAGCAAAATAGAGGAAAGCCCGGGCTGTCATGGCTACATTCAGAATATTCATCCCTGTGCCACCGAAAACCTCTTTGGCAATCACTACGGCAAAGACTGTAGCCAGTGCTACCTGCCACAGCGGGATGGTTGGTGGCATAATGAGCGGAATCAACATACCGGTCACCAGAAATCCCTCATTGATAGGGTGCTTTCTGATAATGGCAAAAATAACTTCTACCAGTCCACCTGCTGCATAAGAAACAATGACAACTGGCAAAACGACCTGCAGGCCGAGCAACACTTTCTCCCAAAAGTCAGCTTCCTGTCCGGTAGCTATGTAGTGCATATGCCCCACATTGAAAATACCAAAAAGCAGAGGAGGAATTAGGGCTATGACTACCGTCATCATCATCCGTTTCAGGTCAATAGCATCTTTGACATGCGTACCTTTTATACCCGTAGTATGGTTGGGGGTAAAGAGAAAGGTTTCGTTGGCCTCATACAGATAGTAAAATTTTTCAAATTTGCCTCCTTTCTGAAAAAGAGGTTTTTGCTTATCAAGAATTTTCCTTAAAGCACGCATAATTTTACATTAACTAAATCTTATTAAATTGATTCCGCTTCTTAAAATTCCCTGTATATCATGTTTGGATACATCGATAAACTCGCACAGGGCAAGGTCTTCTTCTATGACCTCAAAGATACCCAATGACTCCATTTCATCGTAGTCCTCTGCCATTATAGCTTTGAGTAGATATTCCGGCAATACATCCATGGGGGTTACTTTCTCGAAAATGCCAGTTTGGACGAAAGCTCTTTCCTCTCCTCTCGTATTACTATCTAACACATATTCTTTTTTTGGGTTCAAAAAGGAAAGCAAACCGAACGCCCTGTGAAAACTTAATTTTTTGGTAGTAGGTTTGATCCAGCCCAGAAACTCATAATAATCTCCTTCAGGGATCACCGTGAGTTGATGGTGATAAAAGCCCATATACCCTTCTCTTGATATTTTTTCGCCGGTCAGCACATTACCGGAAATAAACCGCACATGTTCCTGCTTAAGCTTTCCCTCTACGATCTTATCAATACAAGCTCCCGTATAAGTTTGATAATACTGTGGTTTTTCAACTTCAGATCCTGTAAGCGCGATAATTTTGGAAGCGTCATAAACTCCTTTTAAAAAGAGCTTTCCAATCTGAGCCACGCCATAGGGCGAAACGGTCCAGACAATATCTCCTTTGTTCACGGGATCTATATGATGGATATGCACCCCTACAT
The DNA here is from genome assembly GCA_021730635.1 of Catalimonadaceae bacterium JC749. Taxonomy (GTDB): domain Bacteria; phylum Bacteroidota; class Bacteroidia; order Cytophagales; family Cyclobacteriaceae; genus JAJNNC01. The sequence goes on along the minus strand of JAJNNC010000002.1, from coordinate 509,114 downwards.
TGCCTGCCGGATGAGGACCGGAAAATTTATTCGTCTGCACCCCTTTGACACCGGAGAAAATAGGGGATACTTCAGCGTTGGCATCTATGCCAAGATGCACCTTACCACTGGTAAACTTTTTTAGAATTTCCACTCCTGCCGCAAAGAAATTAGCCTGGTTTTTTAGCAGGAAGTCGTAGCTGGGTGCCAATGGATGGGTATCAAAGGTTGACACGAAGATAGATTTAGGCGTATCTGCCGGATCAGCCGTAATACCGAAAGGTCTTTGGATGATCTGAGGCCACACACCACTTTTAAGCATCACCTCCTGCGCTACTTCCCGGCTCATTGAAGGCAATTCAGAAGAGGAATACTCTTTGAATTTCTCATATTCAATGGTCTTATCTGCCAGAATCTTAATCTCCAGCAGTTTCCTTTTATCCCCTCTTTTAACTTCTATCACTTCACCGCTGACAGGCGCGCAATACATCACCGATTCCAGTTTCTTATCAAAAAGAATGGGCGTGCCCGCTTTCACAACGTCACCTTCCTTTACAGGAACCTTTGGTCTTTGGAATCCAAGAAAGTCAGTAGGTTTTAGGGCGAAGGTTTCGGACTGAACAGGGTTGGCTAGGATTTTTTCTGCTTTTCCGGCTAGGTGTATATCAAATCCCTTTTTGAGTTTGATGTGCTGAGACATGTACTATGAAAATTACACTTGTTTTCTAATTCGTTAAAATCGCTGCAAAAATAATCAAAATAAGATAATAACCTTATAAAATTGAATCAACTTATCATAGCCTGATCGGTTGTATCTGTCCTCTGGAATAAAATGACAGTCTGTTACCGGCTGTCAGGCAGCGCAACTTTCACCAATCAGCCGAATGGCATCAGCCACATTTTTCATCAACCACATAGGAGTGGAAGTAGCGCCGCACACACCCACCTTAGAGGTTCCTTCGAACCAATCAGGCACCAGTTCTTCCTCATTCGTGATAAAGTAACTCTGTTCGTTCTCTGCTTTACAAACACTAAATAATGCTTTGCCGTTCGAGCTTTTCTTACTACTCACAAAAATAATAATATCTTGCTCCTGGGCGAATTTTTTCAACTGAGGTTCCCGGTTAGATACCTGACGGCAGATACTATCATTAGCATTGAAGTTTATTGTTTGGAAATCCTGTTGAGTCGCTTTCATGCGCTCTTCAATCATAGCCTTCATGCGATAAAATCCCTGAGTACTCTTGGTTGTCTGGCTGAACAGGGTGACAGGCTTGGTGAAGTCGATCCTCTCAAGGTCTTCATCATGCATGATAATGATAGCTTTACCTTTGGTCTGGCCGGTAAGCCCGATGACTTCGGCATGTCCGGGTTGTCCATAGATCACAATCTGGCCTTCCGATGCCTCCATGACATCAAATGCATTTTTAACCCTATTCTGAAGTTTTAATACAACCGGGCAAGAAGCATCTACCAGTTCTATATTATTCTGAGAAGCGATTTGATAAGTCTCTGGTGGTTCTCCATGGGCACGGATCAATACTTTACAGTCTTTGAGATGGAGTAAATCTTCCCGTGTGATTATACGTAAGCCTTTGGCATGCAGACGCTTAACTTCCATATCGTTGTGCACAATATCACCCAGACAAAAGAGCGTCTCCCCGCTTTCCATTTCATCTTCAGCCATCTGAATGGCAAACTCCACACCAAAGCAATATCCTGAATTCTGATCTATCGTAACTTCCATAGGAAAGTTTTACTTTAAAAATCGGTACAAATATATGCGCTCTTACGCTTGAAAAATAATATTTCGAGCCATTTCCAATACCTTATCTACCTGTTCCTGGAATTTCAGGTAAGAAGTATCTATTTCCACAGCATCCGCTGCTTTTTTTAACGGATTTTCGTGTCGGGTTGAATCTATGATATCCCGTTCTTCCAGATTTCTGGTAATATCGATCAAGCCCACCTTTGTTCCCTGCTCCAATAACTCTTTTTGACGTCTTTGTGCCCGAATGCCGGCATTGGCCGTCATGAAGATTTTTAACTCGGCTTGAGGAAAAACATTAGTTCCTATATCACGCCCATCCATAACGACCCTCTTCGCTGCTCCTAACTGGCGTTGTTGTGCCACCATTGCACTCCTCACGGCTGGGATAGCGCTTACCTGACTAACCTTTTGGGAAACAGGCATCTGCCGTATTTCTTCTTCCACATTTTCACCATTCAGATAAGTATCATTTCCTTGCCCGCTTTTTTGAGGAGAGAAGGTGATATGAATATGATCTAAAGCATTTTGTATTAGTTTTTCATCCTGGAGATCCACTTGATGACGGATAAAATATAGCGTAACTGCCCTATACATAGCACCAGAATCTAAATAGGTATAACCCAGGGCATGCGCTACTGCCTTGGCCGTTGAGCTTTTACCGCAACCTGAAAAACCGTCTATGGCAATGATAATATCTTTGGACATATTAACAGTCTTTCACCGGACAAGGAATAGGACCTCTTTTTGGTAGTTTTCGTGCTTTATGACTGGTAGCACATCCTGCCATCAGTACAACAATTACCAATAATTCAATAACAAACAACTTACTTCTACGCAATAGGAATAGTTTTTTGGATTTCTGCAAATGTAACAAACAATAGCACATGAAAAATCCTTAAATACATATTATTTGAAAAGATATCTTACGGTTAGAAATATCGGAAAAGAACTAAAAACAGAGGAACTAAATTATTCAAACGGAACTTAGCAACTGTAATTCCTGGCGTTTATAAAGAAAGTGTTAATATCGGTATTTAACCTATTTTTTCCACATCAGAAAAGTTTGAATCAGAGTAATTTAGAGATAAAAAATTTTTAGCTTCTTTAATAATTAAATATATAATTTCTAATTATTTGATATTTACATTAAAAAATTTTGCAGCAAAGTTGCATTTAGTGATTAAATTCACAATATTGCCTCCAGATAATGTTTGTTATCTTAATGACTCGATGGTTTACAGGATGAAAGCAGATAAATTTAGTTATTTTCAATGTTTAGAAAAACTTATTGCTTTTTTTACAAAAATATGTAACCTTGATTAGCATATTATCGTCTTGTACCTTGAGTACTTAGTAAAGTAAGAAATTTCACATATTATATATATAAAGAAATTAAAATTTTGATTGAGTAGTTTTAGGTTGTTGTATTAGTAGTGGAAAAAGTGAGCCCCATGGGTTCACTTTTTTTTTGTTATCATTTTTAATAGTACTTTTTTGATACAATGCTATTACAAAAGTATTTATTGGAAACACCCGGTCTTCTACTATTAGCTGATTAAGCTAGAAAGTACAGTGGAGAAACCCTGCAGTAGAGATAGGATAAGAGAAAAGTTGAAAAAAAAAGTTCAGGTATTTCTCTGACTCCCGCGAGCCAAAAGATTTACCTGAACGTACTATATAGATTACGTGATAAGAAAGTTTATTGCTGCTTAGCGAATTGTATGCTAGCGATGATTTTCACTTGATCGCTCACTACTACACTACCGGCTTCTGTTACGCCATTCCATCGTAAACCAAATTCTTTTCTGTTGATGGTGCCGGTAGCCTCAAAGCCCGCCTTGGTGTTTCCATACCCGTCTTTGGCAGATCCTCCATACTCCACATCCAACGCGACAGGTTTGGTGATATCCCGAATGGTTAAATCGCCTATCAGCTTATAAGCACCCTCTCCTACTTTTTTAACTTCTGTAGATTTGAAAGTCATTTTGGGGTATGTTTCAGCATTGAAAAAATCATCTGATTTTAAATGCGCATCCCGTTGTTCGTTATTAGTAGAAATACTATTAACATCTGCGCTGAAAGAAACCTGAGCATCAGAAAAGTCTTCTCCGGTTGTGTATACCTCAGCGTCGAACTTATAAAAATTACCAGTGACAGTAGAAATAACCAGATGTTTTACTTTGAACTGAATCTCTGAGTGCATAGGATCAATTACCCATTTTGTCTTTTGTGCCGTTGCATTTTCCATAATCTTTGATTTTTTATATGTTATTTAATTGTATATACATTAATTAGATTAAAATTAATTTCTTATTTTATCTAGTAATAGGTTCAGGGTTTCGGCTTCCTCATGGGTAAGCGTATTCAATTTATTGATCTCACTATCAAGAATCGGATTTACTTTTTTCAGAAACGCCAGCCCTTTTTCAGTAATCAATATATCTACTTTCCTTCTGTTTTCAGGGCAAACTTCCCGGCTCACCAAACCGTTTTTTCTTAATTTTTCTACCAAACGGGTGGCATTAGACATACGGTTGATCATTCTTTCCGAGATCAGCTGCAGTGGAGAAGGATTAGGGTACTGCCCTTTCAAAATTCTCAACACATTGTACTGTTCTTCTGATATTCCATAAGGTTTCAAAACACGGGAAATCTCATTGTAAAACCAATTACCAGTGAATCTTACGTTCAAGACTACTTTGTGAAACAAGTCCTGAAACTTTTCCTGTTTGATTTCTTCCTCTATTTTCATTAGTTGTCTTAACCTTTGTTGTATATACAACGGTTTAACAATAAAAAGGTTTCCTTTAAAAGTAAATTAGTTTAAAAAAATGAATCGTTTGTATCTTATGTGTACGTAGGTAGCCGGAAAATGACCTCAGGGAAGTCAATGGGCCGTATCGGCCCTTAGAGTTTGAATAAGCGTATTACTTTTTCTTCTGCTCCCTGTATCATCCGAAGGTACACTAATCCCCTGGGCAAATGCAAGGGTAACAGATCTAACCGAAAAGATTGATTCTGGTCGAGTGTGGTAGTACCCACAAAATAAACTTTGCCGTTTTGATCAAACATAGTGATATGGAATGTTTCGGGATCTGGACTTACATACTCAATGAATAATTCATTTTCCAGATGGGAAGGATAGGCTTTAACAGATTTTTCTACCTGGGCCGAATGCTGATCGCCACAAAATAAGGTAGGGTTTTCTCCACTGATAAATAAGTTTTGCGAAGGTATAGGGTGTTTGCTAAATCCCGGACCACTATAATTAACTTGTAGTACCTCACGTCCGAGTTGTTGGAAGAAAGTTAATTCTATAGCATGCAATCCTGGTTGTAACCAGACGCTCCCCTTTACTTCCCGGGCTGCATGTTCTCCGTCATTATCCACAATAAGTTCCTGGTTGATATACAGTTTACTACCATCGTCGGATGTGGTATAAAAAGTGTATTCTCCTTCCTCCTCTATGGCCAGATATCCTTTATACCGGTAGGCAAATTTTTCATCTCTGTCTCTGGTATCCAAACTGAAGTTTGGAATTACACCTTCTTTCTTGGGTTTTATCCGACCAAAGTCCGGCAATTGATACCAGTATTCCTCAAAATCATAATACCAGTAATAAAGTCCAGACTTGTAAGGTTGAATAGCAGAAAAATCATTGTTCTTGCCGGGGTACAGTACCTCTTCAGGCACTTGCTTTTTAGCGAAATCAGGCCCTTCATAACTCAAAGCTAGCAATTCCGTTCCCATGCGCTCAAAATACAATAGCCTGATAGGATGCATGCCGGGTCTCAGGTACACTTTTCCTGCTTTTTCCTCATTCAGATGAATCCCGTTGTTGTCTACTACCAGTTGCTGGTCAATCCATAACTGGCTCCCTTCATCTGAGTCAAGGTAGAAATGATAGTAACCTTCTGTGATAATGTTAATTTCTCCCTGAAATACAAATCCAAAATAATCCTCTCTCAATCGTTCCTCCAGACTGAGATGATCTACCACCCCTGACTTCTTTGGTGTCACGTACCTGAAATCAGGCAAAGTGTTCCATTCTCCCTCAAAATAAGTATAGCGCAGCCCATGCCCCTCCTGCTTTACGGGGTGTACAATTACCTTTACAGTGTCGCTGGCCTGCCCGCCCTGATTATCTTCCACCGTTAGTGTAAACTGGTATGTACCATCCTGTAATCCCTGAAGTAAAGGAGATACCTGATCAAAGGAAGTGTTGTCTACTACCGGCCCTTCAATTTGTTTCCATTGATAAGCAATGACAGAACCATCAGGATCGTAGCTGGCACTGCCATCCAGTTGGACCTTACCTTCTGTCATAACAATTTCCTGTAAGGGTCCGGCCTGAGCCACCGGCTTAACATTTCTGTTGGTATTACTTTTCCGATGTGATAAAAACCAGGTAAAAATATCACCCATTCCACTTACTGGCTTTTCTACAGGACTGCCATATGCTGCCGACAAATTTCTTTCAACATTATCGTAGGCCCAATCCCAGGCATTATGGCTTCTGCTTCGATAAATTGTCTGTCTGGCCCTGACAGCAGGTTGGCAACGGTTGATAGCATGGATCATATCTACTGTTCCCTTCACATTAACGATTGGGTCCTCATCACAATGGAACGCCCAGATGGGAGTATTTTTAATTTTTTCATTACAAGCCGCCTGCTGTTGAATAGTGCTCGTGCCTGAAATCGGGACTGCGGCGGCTATTTTATCTCCATAAAGCGCCAGATATTGCCAAACGCCACCCCCACCCATAGATTCACCACAAATGTAAATACGCTCTAAATCCACCCTTCTCTCTCGCTTGACTCTTTCCAAAACTTCGTCAATAATATGAGGATCCCAATATCTTCTGTCTTGGTATTGGCCTTTTACCACTTCGGGTTGTTGGGGTGTGATAATGATAAAAGGAAATGCTTTTCCCGCCTCAATACGCTTAGCCAATTGTCCTCCTTCTCTCAGTTTATCAAATTCAATCTTATCGCCGCTTGCTCTATGGCTTAATCCATGAAGAGAAATAATCAAAGGATACGTCCCTTGTGTCGAGTCATAGTGAGGAGGTAAATACTCCAGATAGCCCATTGGCTGACCATCTCCGTAGGTAGATTGATACACAACTTCCGTTTGCCTTGGTACTGGCTCCTGCGCTGGCTCATTCATGGCAAACAAGCCATAGAATTGCATAAAAAAAACAGCTGTCAGTATTTGAAATTTTACCATGGGAGAAAGTTGCATACTGTTCATAGATAGCGGGCGCTTTGACGGTTAAGATTGAGTATGCAAAAAGATGAATTATAGGCAGGCCCGCCTGACTGATATTTTCATGACCTTGCGAGGTAATAAATCGGGATAAAAAAATACAGACACCAAGCAGAAAAAACTATTACGCCTGGAAAATAAAAATGTCTATTATTATTCGAATATAAAGTAGTAATAAAGAAAAAAGCACCCTTTTGTAGGATGCTTTTTCGTAATAAGTCAAACTGTAATGTTGAAAACACTTAATCAAATTAAACCATATAACTAGCAAGAGAATCCTGTTTAATTACTTTTCATCCACATAGACTGAAACCCACTGGTGAGTGCATGAGGGATCTTATCAGCTATTTTACAATCCATTTTTTGGAGTGTCATAAATCTCCGGAATAAGAATGAAAAAGGGAAAACATCGGCTAAGAAGTCGGCATGTTCAAACCTTTGTACTGAAAAGCCGGTCCGTTCTGCTAACTCACATAAATCTGCCTTTGAAAAAAACTGCACATGGCCGAGATCATCTGCATCGGATTGTACGGTTTTGCCATCATAGCCCAGCAAATTTTTCAGTCTTACCAAGCCTTTCAATGCCATCCCATTGCTTCGCTGAAGTTTTTGCACCGGTTTGGTCACCAACACTTCTCTGGGACCTTTTCCATTAGGTACTGTGACAAAAAGCAAACCGTCTTTTTTTAATATTTTAGATATGGCAGAAAGCGTATCCTCCGGTGTCACCAAATGTTCTAACACTTCACTGCAAATGATGGCATCATATTTTGTATCCAACAGAGAAAGTTCTTCGGCACTGACCGCCTTGAATTTCACATTCGGCAAGTTGTTCAGTTGTTTGGCTTTGTTAATAGCCTTCTCACTGACGTCAATACCCAATACCTCAAATCCCAGGCTCCCTAAAAACATACTGATATTACCGTTTCCACAACCTACATCTAATACCTTTGTGCCTGAAGCGGATTTGTGTTGTGCCAAATTTGAGGCGATAAAATACAGCCTTTTAAGGTCTACGGGCTTTTGATAACCCACATACTCGTGGGTATTTACATTCTTTTGAATCATTTTTCAAGCATTATTATGCCACACATTGTTTATAAATTTGAAGAACCTGCTGCGCTGTCTTTTCCCAGCTAAACTCCGTAGCGCGAGCCAGTCCCTTTGCAATCATCTTTTGCCGGAGTACTTCATCCTGCAATACCCGCTCTATCCCTTCTTTGATGTCTTCCACTTTCTCAGGAGAAACCAACAGGGCAGCCCCTCCAGCCACTTCGGGCATAGAAGAAGTATTAGAAGTAATGACGGGTGTACCACAAGCCATCGCTTCAATAATAGGCATGCCAAAACTTTCTCTCAGAGAAGGATATAAAAACAAAGTAGCCAGATTATAAAACGAGGGTAATTCATGAAAAGGAATGTGATCCAACACCTGGATGTATTGCCAGATTTTTGATTTCTCTTTCAAAGGCAACTTTTTAAACAATTGCTCTATATACTCCTGAGTACAATCTGTGATGACCAATGGCAGAGGGTTGTCATGATCCAGGCAATATCTCGCATAAGCTTCTAACACACGATGTGTATTTTTTTTAGGAGCCGTGTTGCCGAAGAATAAGATAAACTGATCGGGCAATGCATATTTTTGGATCACGATAGAAAGAATAGCCTGATCCTGTATGATCTGGAAACTCTTATTCATAGCATTATACACCACCTGTACCTTTTCCTCTGGTAACCCCAGCGTCCGCACCATATGAGATTTCTCAAACTCAGATACGGTAATAATCTGGTCACACTGGCGAATCACTTTGGGAACGATAAACTTTCTGTACAGATTCCCAAAATTTTGATAAGTGTTACCGGCAAAGCTTACATTCTCCAGATAGATTATGTCATGCAATGTCAGCACCATGGGAGATTTATAAAAAACAGGCGCTGTATTGCTGGTACAATGCAAGAGATCAAGATGAGCTTCTTTGGCAATCTTAGGCAGATACAACTGTTCCCAATAAGGATAGGAGAATACTGGCGTTTTTCTTATTTCAAAATTGACTTCCCCCCGGACACAGTCAGCATCTTCATCGTCTTTCACGAAAACCACATACTCATTGACCGGATCGATGTTCTGAAGATGTTTGATCAACTCCAGTGTAACCACCTCCATGCCATGCTTCTTTCTTCTGAAAAGACGTTGGGCTTCAATACCTATCCTCATTGGAATTTATAATTAAAACGAAAGCGAGTATCAAGGATGAAATACAGCATCAAAATTAGACATTATCCTATCAGTACTTTATGCACTTTGTTAGGATTCCATCCTTCCGGCAGATTCTGATAAATTTCTATATTTTCAAACTCTTTGCTTTTTCTGGCACCTACTTTCTTAGCCCAGGCAGCCATCCGGCCAATCCCTTCATTTAATTTTACGGTATGCGCCACTTTAAACACCTGATGCGCTTTGCTGTGATCAGAATAAGCATGCATCACTTCTTTTCTGGCTTGCAGATACTTGATATTGGGCTCTACTCCAAACTGGCGAGCAACTACCTGTGCCAGTTCGTTAACCGTGTAAGGTTTATCGGCACCTATGTTAAACACCTGGTTATAGGCTTCTTCTATATTAACACTCTGGCTGATAGGGATGGCTACATCGTCGATATAGCTAAACGCACGGGTTTGCGTACCATCTCCAAAGATAGTCATGGGTAAGCCCTGCATAATCTGGTTCATAAAGATCCCGATCACGTTACGGTATTTATCACCTATATTTTGATTTTCACCATATACATTATGCGGACGGAAAATCACATAATTAAGGCCAAACATCTCATGAGCGGCTTTCAGATCCAACTCTACGGCATACTTAGCAACTCCATACGGATCTTCCGGTTGCGGCACCATCTCTTCTGTCATGGGCAACTGACCAGGACCATACACGGCGATAGACGAAGTAAATACAAAACATTTTACTTTATGCTTCACCGATTCGTTGATCAGATTGATACTCCCTACCAGGTTATTATTGTAATTGAACCTACGGATGAAATGTGACAAGCCTTCGGCGGCATAAGCTGCCAAATGGTAGACATAGTCAAACTTATATTGCTCAAACAAAGCAGTGACCAGCGTCTCATCAGTGACAGATCCTTTAATAAAAGTAGCTCCCTCTGGCACATAATCTCTGAACCCGCCACTCAAATCGTCTAATACTACTACCTGATGTCCCATTTGCAGGCAGTGTTTTACTACATGTGATCCAATAAAACCTGCACCACCAGTTACTAATGAAGTAATCATAGATGTTAATTTAATTGTAAACAGTGAATTAAATACTTAAAATGTTGTCAGGCTAACTGCACCGATTGTACCAAACGGGTAGCCTTATCTTTAGGATCTGGTGTGTAGTGTACATGCCAGGCGAGTGCTTTTGAAAAAGCACGTATATGGGCAAACTGAAATTTCAGAAGATATTTTAAATAGGTTTTAGGAATCGTAAACAACATGAAAAACAAGCCAAATACCAAAAGCTGCAGAGGGGTAGAATTGCGGCGCATGAACAAAATTCTATTTCTGTTATGATAATAAGCTTTGATGGCGCTTTCTTTCCCCATGGTAATGGATTCTTTATGATACAAATGGGCTTCCGGCTGATAAAATATAGTATAGCCTGCCTGTGTTACCTGAGAAGACCAATCCAGTTCTTCATAATAAATAAAGAAGATGTCTGGAAACATACCCACTTTTTCAATCACTTCCCGGCTCACCATCATAGCCGCTCCATGCGCATATGAAGTATAACCCGGTTGGTCATGCTGGCCCTTATCCACCTCTTTGTTACCTACCGCACTATTTCTTCCGGTGAAGGGATTAACAGGTGTGAAACCAGCATACTGGATTACCTGTGGGTGATGATAATAGTAAATCTTAGGGCTCACCATGCCCACCGTAGCATCCTTTTGAAAAGGCTCTAACAACTTTTCAAATATATTCTCTGTAACTTCCGTATCGTTATTCACAATAAAAATATACTCTCCATGGGAGGCCCTGATACCCAGATTGTTGCCACCGGTAAACCCTAAATTTTTGTCGCTCCGAATCAGCTTCACCTCCGGATAGGTACGGGTAATGGCTTCGGTAGGATCTTCTTTGGAAGCATTATCTACCACAATTACTTCCAGCTGATCATAGGTTACTTTTTTGAGCGATTCTAAAAATTCGCAGGTAACCGGCGTCTGGTTGTAATTCAAAGCAATGACAGATATTAACGGTTTTTTCATTGAAGTTATATTTAATCAAGTTGTATGGGGAGTATGGATAAATTCTTTGTTAGCACCTTTTAATTTGAACAAAGAACGTCCCATGATAAAAAAAGCTTTTGGAAGGCTCATCAGGGCTTTAAAAAACCGCCGATCATAGAATTTTACCGGAACAGCCACCATCATGGCTATCAGATTGAGACCTATAAGCAACAACCAATACGGGTAAGCCATGTCAAGGAAAGTGGGGAACAATACCGACAACACAAACCCGACACCCATCAAACCCAGATTCAGGATACGGGGCAATTGCACATTGTTGAGAACGGTTATATGAAAAAGATCAAAATTTCCTTTCATTAAACCTTTTACACCTTCTTTGAAAAACTTCCGGGCATAGATAAACTGACTGGATAACCATCTTCTACGCTGATTTCCAAAAACATTTGCCTTCGCCACTTTCTCATCCAAAACGACAGCCTCATCCCAATATGTAATTCTATACCCCTGCTTCACCATTTTTACCTGGAGTTCCCGGTCAAATCCGCCTACAGCCTGAATTTCCAGAAGAGCATTTTTCAACACCCTGTAAGGAAAGGCCATACCCGAACCAATCAACGGTGACGAAAGTCCCAGTGCCTGACTGCCTTTTCTATGAATATGATTATTGATAATCTCGCTCAAGGCATCTAAAACTGCAAAAGAAGTATTTAAATTTTTAGCAGCCCTACGTGCCTGTATCACTTCAAATCCTTGATGATGAGCCTGATTAATTTTATGGAGAAACTGATCTTCCATCACATTGTCGGCATCTAGTATCACTGCTATATCATACGCTTCGGGGAGTTGCTCTAAAGCGGTACGCAGTGCCTTCACCTTGGTACTTTTCTCAAACTGAACTTCTATTACTTTGACAGGAAGTTGAGACAATTTTTCCAGGGTATCTGCTTGCAGTGAGTCAGCAATAATCACAACATCATAATTGGAAGAAGGGTACTGCTGCTTTATGGCTTTTTCAGCCACATTGATAATTACTGCATCTTCTTTATAGGCAGGAATCAATACCGCAAACCGGTTCTGTTTCCATATTACGGGAAAACCTCTTTTCTTTTTGGAAACTGCACCTGCCACAGAGAAAACCAGCGCGTATACTGACACTGCAGACAGATAGGTATATAATATGAGTTCTACCATAAAGATTGTTGCTAATGATCCATTTCCGCTGCCTTAAACGGCTTCTTTCTGCAGCAATGCCGGAATAGTTTTTAAGAGTATTTTAAAATCGCTCCACACGTCCCAGTTAACCGCATAGTTCACGTCCAACTCTTTTCTCTCTATTTCGGACATTTCCTTTTTTCCTCTTTTAGTAACCTGCCACAAGCCTGTAATACCTGCCGGAGCCAAGAATCTGCGGGCACTTTTATCATCTGTTAGAATTTCCGCTTCATACAAAGGTAAAGGACGGTTACCTACAATAGACATATCTCCTTTCAGTACGTTGATCAACTGAGGAATTTCATCAATACTGGTTTTTCGGAGGAAAGCGCCCACCCGTGTCACCCGGGGATCATTGTTAATTTTAACAAAGGCTGATTTCCCTTCACCATATTGATTTAATGCCAAAAGATTGGCCAGGTCTTTATCTGCCCCATTTTTCATCGTTCTGAATTTGTAAAAATCAAAAACCTTATAACCAGTGCCAGCTCGTTTTGAGATATAAAAAACAGGACCATGGGATTCTAATTTGATGAGCAGGGCCACTACAAGGAGTAAAGGGCTCAGCATCAGTAATATTAGCAGGGAAAACATAATATCAAACGCCCTTTTAAAGAAAGGCATGCGCAGTCTGACGGATTCTTCACGCTTCACATTCACTGGCGCTTTCGCTTGATACTGCTTAATACTTTTCAGAAAATGAACCCGATGGGTTATTTTTTCAATAGAATCATCATAGGAATAAATATCATTGCACCCTAAGTGCAAGGCTTTTGCTTTGGCAATTTCACTCACCTGGGATGACAGGGCCAAACAGGGAATCGCATGAATTTGAAGATAGCTCATCAGGCGGCGAATTTCCTGCTCCTTGTCTCCTGACATTGCTTCTAAATCTCCCAAGACCATATCCGGTAAATCATGAGAGGAAAAATTCACGCTTCTAAGGGTATTCAGCAAACTGGATACACTATTAAAAATAACAATATCACTTTTATATGCTAGCAGGTCCTTAAAAATAGGATAATTACCTGTACCTATGATATATGTTTTCATGTTAGGTCAATGCTTAACTTTTGAATAACCAAAAGACGAAAGGGTAGTGGCATGAAGCAGGGTATTAATCTGAGTCAGCAAATGGTTGGGGTTAAAAGGTTTGGTAAAAAACCCATCAACTCCATGTTGAATGCACTTACTCTTTACTTCATCATCCAATAGTCCTGTGAGTATAACGACTGGAATATCCTGAAAAAATCCACTACTGCGCACTAATTTTAAAAATTCATATCCTCCAATTTCCGGCATATTAATATCCACGAGAATCAGGTCAGGTATATTACCGTTTTCCAGCCAGAGCATAGCTTCCAAACCATTGCTCTTTGTAGTAACGGAATAAAATCTGCTCAAATAAAATTCCAGTAGTGATCTTATTCCCATGTCATCATCAATAATAAGGATATGCTCTTTCATAAAAAATTATATATTACAAATAAATATTATAATAATTATATTTTAACTAATTTATAAGAAATTCCATCATTTATGACGCTGATGCTATGACAATTGAAGAATAATTTCAAAAAATAGTTAAAAAATCAGATTAAAATGTAACAATTAAATTTAAACTATAATCTCGTTTATTTTTTACATGATACAATATTAGAGATTTTATATTTAAATTCCAAGAAAAAATTAAACTTATTTAATAAATAATTTTGCTTTGTGGTTCTCTTTTCTATTAAGTTCCAGCACTAAAAAATGAGAAAAAAAAAATAAACCCTACAAATTTGCTAGTAAACACAGTTTTCCGAATGGTATCTGTTGCTACTTCATTCAATGGCACTTGCTCATTGTTACATTGTATTTTAAAAAGGCAACCCAAACTGTGAGATCCCTTTGCGTTAATAACGTGTATTTTTATTACATGGCTTGGGAAGGCTGCCCTGAGGCTGACATTTTTCTAACAAATAACTGGTAAGCTATAGCAGCGACACTCACTTTTTTGTATAATCCATCACACTTCTGTGCTATTTACCTTACTTTTGTGACCAGAAAGGTATAACAGCAGATTGGCTTATGAATTTTCAATCCAAACTTTTAGAAAATCCCGTTTTTGATATTATTACAAAGGCTGCTCAACATCTTTCACAAGAAACCTATATAGTAGGAGGCTTTGTCAGAGATCTTATACTACAAAGACCTTCCAAGGACATAGATGTGGTTTGTATAGGCGACGGTATCACTTTAGCACAAAAGACTGCAGCTATTATTAATCAAACGACTCCCTATCATACGGAAGTCACTGTCTTTAAGAATTTTGGCACTGCCATGCTCAAATATAAAGAATGGGAAATTGAGTTTGTAGGCGCTAGAAAAGAGTCATACCGAACTTCCTCCAGGAAACCCACCGTCTCGCAGGGAACGTTACAGGACGACCAAAACAGAAGAGACTTTACTATCAATGCAATGGCTATTAGCCTGAATCAGGCTGATTTTGGAGAATTGATTGACCCTTTTCAGGGTATTGCTCATCTAAAAAGAAAGCTTATTGTAACACCGCTGGACCCAAATATTACTTTTTCAGACGATCCACTCAGGATGCTTCGGGCCATCCGTTTTGCTTCTCAACTCTTTTTTGACATACAGGCAGAAACTTTTGAGGCAATCAACACCAATGTGGAGCGTATTGAGATTGTGTCTCAGGAAAGAATCACCGATGAACTCAATAAGATAATTCTGTCGCCACAACCGTCCTACGGCTTTAAGCTATTGTATCATGCAGGCCTGATCCACAAAATCTTTCCCGAAATGGCCGATCTGCAAGGCGTGGACACCATCGATGGAAAATCGCATAAAGATAATTTCTACCATACCCTGCAGGTACTCGACAATGTAGCCAAAGTTTCGGATGACTTATGGCTACGCTGGGCTGCCATTCTGCACGATATTGCCAAACCCAAAACCAAAAGATTTGATCCTCAGGCCGGTTGGACCTTCCATGGTCATGAAGACAAAGGAGCCCGGATGGTGCCCGCCATTTTCCGGAAGCTAAAGCTACCTCTGGATCAAAAAATGAAATTTGTACAGAAGCTGGTAAAACTACATCTGAGGCCCATTGCGCTGGTAAATGATACGGTCAGTGACTCGGCTATTCGCAGGTTGCTCTACGAAGCAGGTAACGATATAGAGGCTCTCATGCAGCTTTGCCGGGCAGACATCACTTCTAAGAATTATCAGAAAGTCAGTAGGTTCTTACAGAATTTTGACAAAGTGGAAAGGAAGATGGCAGAAGTAGAGGAAAAGGATAAACTCCGGAATTTCCAACCAGCCATCACCGGAGAAGATATTATGCAAACGTTCGGGTTAAAACCTTCCAGAATCGTAGGGGATATCAAAAGTGAAATCCGGGAGGCTATATTGGACGGGCATATTACAAACAAACGGGAAGAAGCTTATGCCTTTATGCTTAAAATTGGTGAGGGTAAAGGGCTAAAGCCTGTCGGATGAATTTTGATAAGCACTCACCTTAATCTTTCAGCATGGTAAAATCCTTGGTTTTTTCTCCGGTTTTCTCCAGCCCGATACTGGATTTAATGCCACTTAGCAGGCTTCTCCACCAATAATTGAAAACTGACAGTGAAGGGTCTCTTTCATAGGCTATTCTGCCTAATCTCAGGAAAACAGCTTTCGGATTATCTGATTTTACTACGAAAGCATTTGCCAGAAAAGACCCTACTCTCTCATCCAATCCTGATGCTCCGGTCTGCTTGTCTACCAGCAGAATACTTAAATCATTATAGTTGAACTGCATAGTGCCCGAACTCTTCTCTTTGTTACCGACGAACTGGAAATGCATTCCATGAGAATAGCCTTTTTTAATATGCACAAATGCGGTAGGTTCTAACATAGCATTTAAATATGTCAAATCCATGCTTCCCAAACTGCCCGTCACTGAAAAGGGCCCGTCTGAAGTGCCCATAGGAAAACGCAGATTCACCTGTAACAAAGCCTGCCCCATCAAATAAGTGTTCGCATCCAATGACAACATAACATTTTGCTCCACCAGATCAGGATAGTTAGTGGCCTGGTGTAACGTAGCATTAAATTTTTCAAAAGTAATGGTCCCGCTTCTGTCGGCTCCTTCCACCTGTTCTCCATAACTGACGAATCCATCAAAAACACTGACCGTATCTACTTTGACTGGCAATTTCAGATCCAGCAACATCTCTTGTAGCATAGGGGGCTGGCGAGACAGATCACGGGGCAATCGCTTGTCCCTGAATAGCACAAAGTGAGGGCTCTGTATATTCACGACACCCGCTTCAAAGGCGTGTTCTCCTACCAACTTTTCAAAGTCAATATGCTGAATGGTAATCAGGGGTATTCTGCCACTGGCCCAGGTTTTTTGATAAGGGAAATAAGCTGGTATTTCTTCGTTTTCAAAACGGGGCACTAATTCAAACGATTTTACCGTCAGGTTTGATTTTTTTGTACTCAAACCAATCTCTGCAGCTTTGGCTACCAACAAACTGTCTTGCATCCGCCACTGATAATCTTTGAGCTGTAATACAATATCATCGGCAAACCAAAGGTTACGGGCAGGTTTTGCAAGCCCTGTATCCGGGTTACCCAGGGTCTCCAGTAATTCCTGATGGATATAAAAGCGATGAAGGCTCCCATCAATATGTTGGATAGAAAAAAGCGGATTACCGGTATGAGAAAGAGGTGACACTTTCAGACTTCCGTTACGCAGGTGGATTCGGTCAATTTTCACTGACCTGACATAAGGACCCAACAATGCTTTGAGAGACTTTTGATCGGTATCTTCCTGGGTACCTGTGTGGGTAAACAGCTGAATTTGCGGCTGATGAAAAGACAGCTCTTTGGCTACCCAATCTCCTTGCATATAGGCTTTCTCAAAATCCACTCCTTGCATCTGAATGGCAGGAACCGACATCTGATATAGAGCAGGGGGCTCATTGCCAGGTCTCAAACCAGCCTGAAGTAATGGGATAAGGCTTACCTTTTCGGCAAGAAACTGCGCATCCCGGTGAGAAATAGTGATATTGCTGGCCTCAACCCGCTGGTAAGCCTTTGGTATGTTTGAAAAATACTCACGGACATGAATCTTAAAATCTACTTCATCAGCATACCACATTTTTTTCTCACGGCGGATCACCGGATCAATCAGTATATTTTTAGTAGAGAGAAAAACCGTATCGGCCAGAAAGTAATGCGTGGTATCTTCTCCCAATACTATCAATTCTACCATACCCTCTTCCACACTTAATGCATCTACCTTCAATTGGGTAACATACTTCCGAATATAGGGATACAGATCCGGTTGTTGTGCTCTGCCTTTTCGGCGATTACTTCCCTCCCTCAGCTTCTTTGGCTTAACACTTATTTTCCCCTGAGGCTGCCTCACTTTCAACCGCTGTAATAATAGCTGATCAAATTTCAGATATTCATACAGATGCACATCGTCTAGTTCTATAGCTTCTATCTGGCAAGAGAAGTGAGTTTCTGTAGAATCGGTAAAAGGATTGACCCGCAGGTGTTTTATGTGTAATTGATTATCAAAAGTTGAAAATGCAAATGTTTTTCCCTCGACACTGCTGAAATCAGAGGCACTGTCTCCTGGAAACTCAAACTGATAATCCTTTAGGATCAATCGGGCATCTCTGGCATAAAGGGGCTTTTTTTGGGTAATCTGAATGGTAGAGTCAATATAAAAATCATATACATTCAGACTCAACTGCCTAGCCGTAAAAAAATCATGAAAATGGTGCTGATCAGCATTTCTTTTTTCCACTTCCACCCTGGCATCTGCTACATCCAGTCTTTGTAAACTCAGAGAATTCAAATAAGGAATGATCCATTGAAACAAATTCTCGACGCTAATTTCTGTTTGTTTGGAGGGTTGCGGATTCTGATGCTCGTCAATCGCCAGATGTATACTGGGAGATGAAATACTCAAACGCTTGATCTCCGCTTGTTGCTGGTTATAAAAACGATAAAAATCAATCCCTGAGAGTTTAATATGAGGCAACGAAATATGGCGGATCTGATTTCTGGCAAACGCCACAGCAGCACGATTGGGCTGTATGCTAAGCCCTTCCACAAATCCTTCAGACCTGGCTGTAGAGAGCTGAGCCCTGACAAACTGAAGCATACCGTCAGAGGTAGGTCCTCCATCTGTAGGAAGTCGAAATTCGCCCTGCTGTACCGCAATATCCAGGTCTTTCGCATACACTGCCACTCTGGAATCCCTGTATCCTTTGCGCATGGCGAAAATGCTTCCTCCCATATTATCAATCCGGGCCTGTTGGATAAAAGCAGAAAAGCTTTGCAGAGAAACCACAGGATCAAAAGTTTGCTTCTGAAGGTCTGCACTGAGCAGTTGTAGCTGTCCGCTATCTATCTTAATATAGTCGACATACACTCCTGAAAAAAGTGCCGTAGATCGCCCCGGGGCCACAATAGGGTGAAAGTTGAGCCGTGCCTGACTCCAGTCATACAGGATCTCTCTAACAGATTTCGGTTGAGTAGCCTCTAACTTATGATTTTCATCGGCCAATTCTCCAAAAGGAATTCCCGAAAAATTAGCGATGGTGATCGCAGGTTTGGAAAAAGAAATGCTATCCAGAAAAAGCATTTTACGGGCCGATAAATCCTCCAGATCAATATCATAAAACTTTACCTGCTCAACTGCAATATCATACCCCAGCAGCACAGAATCAGCTTCTGGAAACATCTGCTGCAGGGAGCCGGTCTTAGATTTGATATGAACATCGTCAAAATACAAGTTGCACTGATACCGTCTTGTACGGTCTGTTGTCAAACGCATAAAACTACTTTCCAAAACATGCATCCTGTCGGGCATCTTCATGCTCAGTCCGGTTAATTCCAGTTGGATACTGTCCATAGGCAGTACATTACTCTGAGCATTTTCCGGATCAGAGGGGTGAGAACCTTCCAATAAGAAATCATGAAAGGTTAAGGCCAGGTCTCGGATATGCAACAGATCGGAGGTGTCATCTTTATGATCATATACCTGTAATTGCCCTCTTTCCAGTGTAAAATAATTGACCGACAACGCATTTACTTGTTGCGCCAGATGGTAAGCCAAAGAGTCCGGATGAAGTTTTCTGATACCCAAAGAGGAAATCTCCGGAGAATGCACTCTGTCAAAGTTCCCATAAATCTTTATGAAAGGATCCTGCAGCCTGAAGTGCTCAATCTGTAACCGTTTATCAAAGTATATTTTTGAAAGATCAACTTGTGTCAGAGCGATCAAAGGCACTCTGACATGAAAGTATTGTTCTGTTTCTGAAGTCGCCGCTTTTACAGGAACCAGGGCCACCTGATGTAGCAAAACCTCCTGATCCTGGGATGAGTAGGTTAGGGTATCCGCGTGAAAGAGATAGCTGCTATCCGGAAACATCATCTGATAATCTCTCATCTGAACATCCAGATTTTCCGCAAAAAATACTCTTGTCGTATCGTTTTTAGTAGTAGAATCTAACTGAAACTGGAAGACGGTCAGATTCAACTGCCGGGTTAAGGATTGAAAAGAGGTAGTAGAAATTTGGTGCGCCGTGGATTGAAGACTATCCTGGAACAAAACACGCCACCGGGCATCCTCAAGGGTTAGTCTATCAAAAGAAAAGGCATTCAAATGCTCTTGGACAGCCGTATAAATGGCATCCTCAGGAAGTTGAGTGTGAGTAGGATGCTCAGCGCTGTCTGAAGCATATTTTTTTACCCATTCAAAAGAAGGTTTGGAGAGATGAATTGTCTTTAAATCCAGGATTTTTTTATGATAAATTTCCCAGAAATTGATCCCGTCAATTTCCACTTTAGGCATACTAATCTCCCACGTAGGATCGGTTTCCGCTATTTGAACAGAGGGATAATGCTTAAAAACCAGTTGGGTAATGGTGAGCTTCCCGCTCAACAGGTTTAGTTGAAATTCACCAAAGTCTAAAGAGGGTAGCGTTTTAGCTTCCGGATATTTTTGCGACACATACCGATCGAAAGCCATTAAGATAGATTTCTTGAAGACCTCATCGGCAAAAAATAAAAAAAGGAACTGCAAGCTTAGCGAGCTCAGCAAGACAAAACCAAGCATGCCAAATACCCACCTGCGTAATATCCTTTTTTTCATAAAAACTTATTTAACCAATTTTCCGATCTGCCACATTTACAAGAGTCAATGATAAAACTGCCGAAAAAAATATGATGAATGGTATATTATAAAAGAAACAGGATCTCACATTGTTTGAATGTAGAAGAAAGGTAACAGGAAAACGTATCTTATAAAATTTTCAGGAGGGCTATGTAAGGTTTTCCGTAAAAAGCATATTTTGCGAATAAACAAAAGGAAAACCTGTACTTTCAGTTTTCATTTTGCTGCGATAGCAACAGGCTATAAAGTAACTTAATAATAGCCTCCCAGCTCTATTTTTTCATATTTAGAATCCAACAATCGGTTATTCTCACACTTTAACACTCTGGCAGGATAATTTTTAATGAATTGATAGTTATGGGTGGCCATCAAAACCGTAGTGCCCATATAATTGATTTCCCGGAAAAGCTGCACAATACCGTCCGAAACCTGCGGATCCAGGTTACCGGTAGGTTCATCGGCAATCAGCAGAATGGGTTCGTTGATCAACGCCCTGGCAATGGCGACCCGCTGCTGTTCACCCCCTGAAAGCTGATGCGGCATTTTAGAACCGGCAGTTCCCAACCCAACCCGCATGAGTACTTCTGCCAGACGTTGTTTCATCTTGGCCCGGTCCTTCCACCCAGTCGCACGCATGACAAAAAAAAGATTTTCATCTACCGTACGATCCGCAAACAGTTGAAAATCCTGAAAGATAATGCCTAATCTTCTTCTCAGAAACGGAATTTCTGAGGTTTTGATGGTTTTGACATCATAACCGGCAATTTCAATTTCCCCTAACCTCAGCGGAAGATCCACATACATAGTTCGTAACAAAGAGCTTTTGCCACTACCCGTTCTGCCCACCAGATAGATGAACTCTCCCTTGTCGATTGTAAAACTGACATCTTCCAACACCACATTGTGTTCCTGAAAGATGCAGGCATTACGAATGGCCACTACGGGTTTGTCAGAAAAAAAAGGACTTGATTCTGTCATAATTAAATCTCTAGTTTTCGCAATTTGCCGAAGGGCAGCTCACTGATCACTTGTTGTAAGGCTTCTTCCTTTCCTTCCAGCCCATATTTATCCAGGTTTTTCAAGGCTCTATCAGCTCGAAAATAGGCAATGAGCACAAAATTGTCGTCACGAAGTTGAATATAATCCGGAATTTTTGCTTTGCCTTTCACTTTAATAATATACATACCTCAAATATACCAGCTTAAAATACTTTTTCATCAGAAAGGCAGCCGCCTCTTACCGCTTTTTCTGGTACTGTTGCATAAAGAACGTAAAAAGCTTGGCTTTCGGATACACTCAAAGAAAAAAGGGTATTAGAGAAAAAAGATAGAAGGGAAGAAAAAAAAGAACGGGTATCGCACCGCTACAACCACTTACCCTTGCTCCATTCCTGGCCTGGGGGAGTTCAGCGGGAGCTGGTCGTACCCGTTTGCCTGCAAAGTTAAGAATTTTTGACGCATAAAAAAATATACACTTTCCTTTTCTGAAAAAAAGAAAAAAGGACATCAATCTTTGACGCCCTTTTCCTGTGAGACTCTCAATGAAAAAGTCTACTTAACCGATATCTACATAATTCTTTTTTCTTTTCTGAAGTTCCCAATTTTATTGGCATATTTTCACAAAAGATCAAGATTAGCTGCGAAAGTAACAAAGTGAACTGACTTATTTTACGTTTTATTCCTTTCTACAAAATACGAACTATTTAAAATTGAGAAAAAGAGTAAAAATGGCTACAATCAGCAATGCCGGGAGCAGATTGGTAATTTTAATGGCTTTAATATCCAGCAGGTTCAATCCCAACCCCAAAATAATGACGCCCCCGGTAGCAGAAATCTGGTTGATCATCACTTCAGACAGGTAAGGCTGCAACCAACCTGCAGAAAGGGTAATGGCCGTTTGGAAAATAAAGAGTGGGATCGCTGAGAACAGCACCCCCCAACCATAGACGGAAGCCAATACAACAGAAGAAAAACCATCCAGCATAGACTTGGTATAAATCAGGGAAGGATCTTCCTTCAATCCTTCTTCCAGAGCACCGACAATAGTGAGCGACCCTACACAAAAGAGTAAAAAAGCGGTAATGAGCCCTTCCGTAAAATTTTCGGTTCCTATTTTTACCATAGATTTAACATAATCCCCCACCCGGATAAAATTGTCATGCAGTTTCATCTGCTCCCCCAGAATGCCACCGATTAAAATACTGAATATCAGTACCAGAATGTTGTCAACTTTCAGGGCCATTTGCAACCCTATCAGCAGGGTACACAACCCAATACCCTGAAAACTGATGGTACGAATATTCTCAGGAAATCGGCTTTTCAATAATAACCCTAAAGTACTGCCCGCAATAACGGCTAGTGTGTTGACAATAGTACCTATTGGCATAAATCTGCTAAATGAAGCCTGTGATAACAATCAAATTTTAGAATGTGCAAACCAAGAAAATAGAAATACCTTGCATGGCCCATCTTCATTATTCCCTCCTGAAGTTAACTGTCTGTATAAAATACTCTTTTTACTCTTTCTCCTATATTCGTCAAAATTTCGTAGGGAATAGTATTGATACGGTCGGCCAGGGTTTGCACTGACTGTAGTTCTCCAAAGATAATCACTTCATCACCTTCCTGCGCTTCTATGCCAGTGATGTCTATCATAGTCATATCCATGCATACATTTCCTATGACCGAAGCGGGTTTTCCCTGCACCCACACTTGCAGATTGCCATTGCTGAAGCCACGGTCAAAGCCATCTGCATAACCAATGGCAATGGTCGCCATCGTTGTATCCGTATGCGCTACTCCTCTCCGGCTATACCCTATGGTATCTCCTTTCCGGATCTGTTTGATCTGAGAAATCACCGTTTTCAAGGTACTGATAGGGCGCAACTGTTGAGAAACCTGTTGGTTAGGATCTATGCCATAGAGGCCAATGCCCAACCGCACCATCTCCCAATGATACTCCGGAAAACGCAGAATCCCTGCAGAATTCAGTATATGCCGCAGGGGTCTGTAGCCCAGTACTTCGGTCAATGGCTGATAAGCCTGAGAAAAAAGCGCAGCTTGTTGATGGGTAAAATCATCCTGCTTTCTTTCATCAGAAGCCGCCAGGTGGCTGAATATGCTGGCTACGTGAATTTGAGGATTACGTTGTAAAGCTGTTATCAAATGGGCTAAGGCCTCTCCTTCAAAACCCAGGCGATGCATACCCGTATCAATCTTGAGATGTACAGACGGTATGACTTTCCAGTCTTTGGACTCTTCCACAAAATGTTGGAGCATCTGTAGACTATATATTTCCGGCTCCAGGTGGAAAGCAGCCATTTTCTCTAAACTATCCGGCGAGGGGTTCAATACCAAGATAGGCGTTCGTATGCCGTTTTCCCGCAATGTGATTCCTTCGTCTACATAGGCGACCGCCAGGTAATCTACCTGATGATACTGTAATAAGCTGGCAATCTCAAAGGCGGCACCCCCATATGAAAAAGCTTTCACCATCACCATCAGTTTGGTATCCGCAGGCAGCTTACTTCTGTAAATATTCAGGTTGTGGGTGAGCGCATCCAGATTGATCTCCAGGGTAGTGCCATGAATTTTCTGCTGCAGCCTTCTGACGATGTGTTCAAACCCAAAGGTACGGGCTCCCTTGATCAGAATATTTTCATGCCGGAAGGTACTCAAATCAGCTTGTTGTAAAAAAGAGGAAGTATCCGGATAAACTGAAAACTGAAGCTTCTCCTGCGACTGAAAGACAGACTGATGCCGGCACAACTGGGGTCCGATACCAATGAGCTTTTGCACACCCTTATTGCTTAAAATCTGCCGGACTTCACTATAGAGTGTCTCCTCCGACTGCCCGGTTTGTAAGAGGTCGGAGAGAATGACCGTTCTTTTTTCATTTTGTTTCTGTTGTTGCAGAAAGTCCAGCGCCATTTGTAAGCCCAACAGGTCATTGCTATAACTGTCATCCAGCAGGTAACAGTGGTTGATTCCCTGCTTGAGTTCCATCCGCATGCTGATCTTCCGCAAACCCTGTATACCTTTCTGAATAGCCCCTACCTCAAATCCTGCCTGAAACATATAGGCAATGCAATGCATCACATTCTCCAGAGAAGCCTCATCCTGAAATGGCACATATATGGAAAATTGGGTTTCCTGCCCTGCTTCTTGCAATGCCAGTCTTGTACCCTGGCCCTCGGTATGGGCATGAAGCCGCTGAAGAGGAACCCTTTCTGCGGGTTGGGTCGACCAGGTATATAAGGTTTTATCGGGATAATTCGTCCGGAGGGTCTGGTCAATGTCTGCATCATCCGCACAATAGATGATGGTCTGGCAATGACGAAAAAGGATGGCTTTTTCCTCTATCTTTTGTTGTCGGCTGGAAAACCCTTCATCATGTGCTGGGCCAATATTCGTGAAAATACCTACCGTTGGCCGGATAATATCCAGAAGTTTCTCCATCTCTCCGGGTTGAGAAATGCCTGCTTCAAAAATCCCGACTTCATGGTTTTCCTGGAGCAGCCAGACCGACAGAGGAACGCCTATCTGGGAGTTGTAGCTTTTCGGGTTTTTTACCACATGCAAAAAAGGAGAAAGCAGTTGTGCCAGCCATTCTTTTACAATAGTCTTTCCATTGCTGCCTGTGATGCCGACGACAGGCAGGGTAAACTGTTGCCGGTGATGGGCCACTACCTGTTGTAGAGCCTGTATACTTCGCTGTACTTCTACGATGTTGGCATCTGGCAGGGAAAAAGGAAGGGCATATTCTACAACAAACTGTCGGATCCCCTGCGCATACAGCCTCTGGATGTAGCGATGCCCGTCATGCCGAACACCAGGAATAGCGAAAAAAACAGAAGATTCGTTAAAAATACCCTGACGGCTATCGGTCATCAGATGACGGACAGGCTGAGCCGGCCTGGATAGTTGCACAGGCTTCCCTTGCATAATCTTCACTAAATCAGCGAAAGTCATCATCTCATATCAGTTTATGCCCATTGGGAACCTTATGTGCTACCCCTGCCAGCACAATGTGGCCATTTTCATCGGCAAAACCGGTCACCAGCACTTCAGACATAAAAGGCCCTATCTGTTTGGGAGGAAAATTACAGACACACAAGACCTGCCGCCCTAACAAGTCTGCTGGCTGATAATGGAAGGTGATCTGCGCACTGGATTTTTTGACACCCAAAGCCCCCAGATCCACCCATACTTTGTAGGCAGGTTTTCTGGCTTCCTCAAAAATCTCTACTTTGATGATAGTCCCTACTCTGATGTCTACTTTTTCAAAGTCTGCCCAGGAAATCGTCTGCATATCGATTGGCTTATTTTATTCAGTGGTTGATTAAAAACTGTGTCAGATCATGGTTATTGATGGCTTCTTCCTGGCAAAGCTAATCAATGAGGATGATTCCCTGATAAAAATTTGTTGTAAAAATAACTAAAGGAATTATTTCTCTCTTTAGCCTCTTCTACTGAAAATATTATGAGGAGTTCTTTTAAAAAATCCGTACGAACAACTGCTTCAGGACGCAAAGCATTAAACTTTTCTTTATTAACCTTTTCTGTATCCTTCAGATACTTTTTTTTAAACTTCCTGCAATGGGATTGATTTACACCTGCTAAATACCAACTTTCTATTTCCCGCTTTACAATAATTACGTGATCAGGATGTAAAGTCTGATTAAACCTCTCAAGAATTTTTTCTTTACAAATTGCAACACAAGGATGTTCATCCAGATCGTGCACAAACAGGTAGGAAACTGCAGGAATATGCATGATTCCTTTGATAGTTTTAGCCACTTCAATAGACTTCATCTTAGCATAGAGAATATATTTTACCTGCTGGAAGACACTCTGTACGAGAGGTTCAACTACTGATCTACAAAAACGCTCATCATCTGGTCCTTCTACAAACAGAAATAATTGCTTAAACATCCAGCAGGTTTTGTGTGAAAAGATCATCAATTCCCAATTCACTATCCAGAAAGGCATGAACTGCCTGGCTATTGTCGGGCCGAATAATTGTAGAAGAACCATTTGCCTGACGGGAGATCAGCAGTAAATCCTGCAATTGGGTGTATTTTACTATTTCCGGATTATGTGTAGTGATAAAGATTTGTTTCTTCTGTGAAGATTCATAAAACAGGTTCATGAGCTTGGCAATTAAGGCAGGATGTATTCCATGTTCTGGCTCTTCAAAAATAGCTAACTGTCTTTTCTCAAAGAACAGAACAACAACCATCATGGCAATGGCAATAGTACCATCCGAAAGTAAAGAACTTGGCCTTTCTTTGTTTCCCTGAAAGGTTTCACGGATTTTAAAAAGCAAAGATTTATCATAATACCTTTCGATTCCAATATCCTTTACAAAAGGAAGTAATTCAGAAATAAGGTTAAGGAATGTTCTTTTCTTTTCTGCATCTTCCAAAATTCGTTTTAATACAATGGCCAGGTTTTCTCCGTTTTCTTCCAACTCTGCTTTACCGGCTATAGAAATAGCTTTTTTTGATAACTGAGGGTCAAAATCATATATGGCAAAATCAAGTTTAGTATCTGATAAGAAATTGAAATTTTGAAGTAAAAAAGTTTCTTTATCAGACTTTTCAAAGTTCATACGAAAAAGCAACGCATTATCAATGACCTTGTTTTTTAGATCAAAAGCTCTTCCATTACTCAAAAGGAGTTTGTCAGGATCAGTAACAGAATCAATTTTTAAATTTTTACCCTCATTTTCCAGCAACACTCTGTGATCAATCAAATGATCATTTACGGGAATAGGTCTGCCTGCCTCTATTTTATACTCTCTGATCAGATAATAAATTTCGGCAGTTTCCTGACTCACTTTAACTTTATCATCTTCTATCTTAAGTTTTAGACCATACTCTACCTTTTTTTTCTGATAGGTCAATATATTAGGCTCAGATAGACCTCCCTCATTGATTGGGTTTAGCTTTAATCCTTTATTATCTAGATTCCAGGAAAAAAAAAGATGTATCGTGTTTCTGACATCATTGATATTCTTCAAATATTCGGCGCCTCCCTGTAACGAAACAGCATTCTCCAATCCGTAATCCTGAATATCTTTCAAAAACTTCAATGCCTGTAGGAAATTTGATTTGCCTGAAGCATTAGCCCCCACCAATACATTCATATCACTTAATGTCACTTCCACCTCATCAAAGCATTTGAAATTAGTGAGTTTTATCTTTTCAAGTAACATATCAGTTCATTTGAATCATAATACTAAAAAACCTGATGAATTTCTAAACTACTTCTACAGGGTTCGTATAAAAATAACGAACCAACCCCTAATTATCTTGATCAACATTCAAAATGTTACCAAATCTTTCAAAGGTTTTAAGGCTGTTGATGACATTAGCCTGACGATACAGCCGGGGGAATACCTGGCGTTGCTGGGGCCCAACGGTGCTGGAAAAACAACCCTGGTGGAAATGGTGGAAGGCCTGCAATATCCTGACCAGGGCAACATTACCATCAAAGGCATGAACTGGCACCAACACAAAGCACCACTACGCAAACTGCTGGGTATCTCTTTACAGGAAACCAAATTTGTGGATAAACTCACCGTCAGAGAAACGCTCAATCTCTTTGGCAGCTTTTACGATCTTCCCAAAAGAAGAAGTGAGGAAATTATGGAAGCTGTGAACCTGACACACAAGCAGAAAACCTTTACAGTAAACCTGTCCGGCGGACAGCGACAAAAACTTGCCCTGGGTGTAGCGATCATGAATACACCTGAAATATTACTATTGGATGAACCTACCACAGGTCTTGATCCGAATGCCCGGCGCGAACTCTGGGATATTCTGACCAAACTGAAAGCACAATATCATACCACCCTCATTCTGACGACCCATTATATGGAAGAAGCCCAGTATCTATGCGACCGGATTGTCATTTTGGATCAGGGAAAGATACTGGCCGACGGCACATTGGAAGAATTGCTGGATACCTACGAACGGGGAGAGATCATTTCTTTTACGCTGGACAAAGAATTGCCAGGCCAGATTTTAAGCCAGATCCCGGGCTTGCATCATTTTATCAATCGGAATGAGAGGGCCAAAGGAGAGCTGATTGTAGAAGATATCACGAGGGCCCTGCCCAAGTTTCTGAGCCTGGTAGAGGCTCATCACCTGGAAATGAGAAGGCTGGAATGCCGTAAAAAAACATTAGACGATCTGTTTGTCGCAATGACAGGAAGGAGGTTAGATGAATAAGCCTTTGTTCCAATTGGTGGAAATGCAAATCAAAGAGTTCTTCCGGGAACCGGAGATTCTTTTCTGGTCTTTTTTCTTCCCTATCGCAATTGCTGGCGTGTTGGGCGTAGCTTTTGTCAACCGGGGAGAGTCTGTCAACACCGTGGCTGTGATAGCTACTCAAACAAACGATGCGCCAATCCCCTCGCTGCAGTCGGTCCTGGAAGACACCAGTGGCCTTCGTTTGGTGAGCATGTCCCTGGAAGAAGCTGAATTAGCCATGAAAAGAGGAAAAATAGCACTTTATGTGGCAAAGGATTCCGTAAACAAAGGTTGGAACGCTTATTTTGACCCATTAAACTCGGAAGCCAATCTGGCTTTTCTGAGCCTGAAAAACAGCCTGCTGGAGAAAAACCAGACTCCTATCCTGCAAGCCTCCCACATTACTACTCCAGGCAGCCGTTACATTGATTTTCTCATCCCGGGCCTGCTCGCCCTGGGCATCATGAACTCCTGTATGTGGGGAATCGGCTGGGCTTTGGTGGAAAGCAGGATCAAAAAACTGATGCGCCGGATGGTAGCTACCCCTATGAAGCGTTCTACTTATCTATTCTCTTACATTTCTACCCGTACTTTTCTGGCGTTTATAGAAGCGCTCACTGTTTTTCTGTTTGCCTACTTTGTGTTTGGCGTTAGCATACAGGGCAATATTATCGCTGTCCTGCTTACTTTTCTATCGGGTGTGGCTGCCTTCGCAGGCATTGCGGTGTTGATTTCATCCAGAGCTAAAAATACACAGGTGGGCAATGGCCTGCTCAATGCGGTAGTACTTCCCATGACCATTCTATCTGGTGTGTTTTTCAGTTATCAGAATTTTCCGGATTGGGCTGTAAGCATCGTACAGTATCTGCCCTTGAGTATGCTGGCAGATTCCATGCGCGCCGTCTTCATAGAAGCAGCTACCCTGGCAGACATTGCAGGAAAACTGTTGCTGTTGACCCTGGTGGGCGTCTTATGTTTTCTGGCTGGTTTGAGAATCTATAAGTGGTACTAAAGCTGTTCGGTTCCGGACAAGTTTGTACGTCAGTGAACAACCTGTTAATTTACTTTAATTGTAAGTTTCTCATTACCAACATTTTATATATTGGCATAAACGTTGGAATCCTCACTACTATTCTGCTCTTTATTATTTCACTAAAAAACCGTAACGAATGAAATCGCTAAAACTATCCTTCACCTTTGCTGTACTCTGCCTGGTACTTGGATTTACCTTTGCTATGTCTCCCACAGGCCAGGAAGAGCCTTATATGACAAAAAATTTCACGCTGGACGGAGATGCCCGGCTTCAGGTAGAAACTTCCGGTGGTAGTATTGATGTGGCAGGAAAAGAAGGTAACCAGGCAACAGTGGAAATGTATGTCAAGAAAAACGGAGGCTGGAGCAGTTCTCTTAGTCGGGAAGAGATTGAAGAAGCCCTGGAAGATTATGATATTGATATCAGCCAGCAGGGTAATGAAGTAAAAGCCATTGCTAAAAGAAAAGGAAGTGGCTGGGGCAACAACAAGATCAGTATCTCTTTTAAAGTGACTGTCCCTAAAACTACGTCAACCGACCTGAACACCAGCGGAGGTTCCATTTCCCTGACCCATGTGGCTGGAGAGCAAACCGTAGAAACCAGTGGCGGTAGTTTGAATTTTGATACCGTGGTGGGCGATACCCAAGCCAGAACCTCGGGGGGCAGCATCAACGTCAAGGGTTATGAAGGAAATCTGGAAGCCGAAACCAGTGGAGGCTCTATTCATCTTTCTCATGCTACCGGCGAACTGGATGTCCATACTTCCGGCGGCAGTATTGTGATGGATGACATCAATGGCAGTGTAGAAGCTACCACCAGTGGCGGCAGTATCAAAGCTGAAGTACACAGCCTGGGCGAATACCTGACGCTGCATACAAGCGGCGGCAGTATCAATGCCACCATTCCACAGGGATTAGGATTAGACCTGGATTTATCAGGAAACCGAGTGAACACCCAACTGACCAATTTTACCGGTAAAATGGAAAAAGATCATATCAAAGGAAGCATCAACGGCGGTGGTATTCCGGTGAAGCTAAGCACCTCAGGAGGTTCGGTCAACCTGGATTATCGCATGCATGCTTCTAATTAAAGTTTAAGCAGTTTATAGTGTTCTAGTGCAAAAAAGTCCCTCTTTTGGAGGGATTTTTTTATGAGATACAGTTGTATAAACATTCTTACAATATATTAGTATAAGCATGCATATATGCTACTGAATTTGTATGCCCTTACTTGATATTCGAGATCTAGCCTATACCGCACCGGAGCCCCACTCTTTTCGCTTACAAAATATCCATCTTTCCCTGGAAGAAGGAAAGATACTGGCTATAGTCGGAGAAAGTGGATCAGGGAAAACGACACTCCTTCGACTCATTGCCGGATTGTTGGATGCGGAAGCAGGAGACATTTTTCTGGACGGTGAACAGGTAACCGGCCCCGCCAATAATCTGGTTCCGGGACATCCTGCCATTCAGATGCTCTTTCAGCATTTTGGCCTTTCTCCCAAAATTAATGTATATCAGAATATTGCCTATCTGCTGAAAGCTTACCCTTCTCAGGAGAGGCACAACAGAACGCAGGAGTTGCTTACCTTTTGTAAACTGACAGGCCTGGAAGAAAGATTTCCACATGAACTCTCCGGAGGTGAAAAACAACGACTCGCCCTGGCCAGAGCTCTGGCAGACTATCCTTTATTACTGCTCATGGATGAACCTTTTAGTCATATGGATACCATTCTGAAGAACCAGTTGAAAGAGGATATCCTGGATATTCTGAAAGACACCCACACGACCAGTATCATTGTTACCCATGATATGCATGACGCTTTATCCGTGGCTGACCAGATAGCCGTGATGCAGGAGGGAAAAATCATCCAAACCGGCACACCTGAGCAAATCTATTACCAGCCGGAGCATCCTTATGTCGCCCAACTGTTTGGCGTATGTAATTTCCTGAGTATTCAACAGGCAGCTTGCCTGCTCATGGATGTAAAACCAGGCACTCACACGCTGTGTATCAGGGCCGAGCACATACATCTGGGAGCAAGTACCTCTGACAGCTGTCAAGGTTTTGTGGTTCACAAACATTTTATGGGCTCTCATTTTGAGATCGCCGTAAAGGTAGAAGAGGCTTTACTGGTGCTGTATACCAAAGAAAGTCATGTCCAAGAGGGCGACCCGGTCTATCTGCACATTGAAAAAGAAAAAGTGATTTATTTCTCCTGACAGGCTACTTTTTTTCTCTGACTGTGCCGATTATAGGCGCTCTTTCAAAGACAGCATTTTCATCAAAAAGCTTTCGGTAAGTAGCCAGGGTCCGCACCCGTTCACTGCCTAAAGCCTCCATCACCCGTATCATTTTAGGGTTAAAATCTCCTACCCAGGTCACAATGTAGGTATGGTAAGGGTAATTTTCGTTAGCCTTCACTTTCCCTCTTAAGGCACTGAAGATCAGCCCTTCCACCCCTTTCATCTGGAATTGCTGCTTCACACCAAAAGCCACACCATAGGCGGTCTGTATCCGGGTAGTAGCCTTATAAAACAGAAACTTCAATTTGCCCCATAAATTCATATTATCGCCTACTTTTTTGTAGATTTCATTAATATTGGGCAAAGTGATCATAAAAGCCACAGGCTCTTCATTTTTATAGACAAAATATATCAAATCCTCGTCTACAATAGGCTTGATTTGCTTCAGCAAGGCAAAAGCCTGTGCTTCTGTCATGGCTTTGAAGTTATCGTGCGTTTGCCAGGCATCGTTATATATTTCTACAAAATGCCGGGCAATTTCCTTGGCTCTCTTTTTCTCATAGGTTTTCACCACATAATTCTCCTGCTTTTCCAGACGGTCTACTCTACGCTGAAAAACCTCAGTCAGAACATCATGAAATTTACGATGAAAGATCACCTGGCGGAAGTAAATCTGAAAGCCGTAATTCTCAAATAGCGAGACATAATATTCCGGATTATAATTCTGACCATAGTAAGGAGGCAGGTTAAAATTCTCAATGATCAACCCCCAGTATTTATTGTTTTCACCGAAGTTGATAGGGCCATCCATGGCTTCCATCCCACGGGCTTGCAACCAATGTTTACATTGGTCAAAAAGCACGTTAGCCGCCCCCTGATCATCGATACACTCAAAAAAACCCATGCCCCCGGTAGGCTGCTTATACGTTTTGGCTTTGCGCCAGTTGATAAAAGCTGCCACCCGCCCCACTACTTCTCCTTCCGGATTGCGCATGATCCAACGGGTAATTTCCCCATGAGAGAAGAAAGTATTTTTCCTGGGATTAAACACTGCCTCCACTTCCTGCCGGATATGAGGTATCCAGTGAGGATCATCCCGGTAAATTTTAGAGGGCAAACGGTTAAATTCCTCTACTTTTGACGGATGGTCTACTTCTTCCAGAAAATATTGGGTCACGGTAGATGTTGGCTGACGCATGGTAGTTTAGATTTTAGTTGTGAAGGTATCCGTTTTTGTTAAACCACTCATAACACTCTCGGATGGCTTGTTCTAAAGGAGTTTGTGGCATCTTCAATTCCCGTACAGCCTTTTCAGCACTAAAGTAATGCCCATCGCAGGAAACTTTAGCCATTTTATAGCTCACACTCGGCGGTTTACCAGTGATAGCCCCTATCGCCGATCCTAGAAGACCAAAAGCTTTGGTAAGCAGCGGGGGAATGGCGATAGAAGGCGGCTTTTTCCCGACTACCCGGGCAATCATCGTGAAAAGCTCCTGATACGTTACATTTTGATGACCTAAAATGTAACATTCCCCAATACGCCCCATCTCAATTGCATTGACAATCGCGGTAGCCGCATCACCCACATAGATACAGTTTTTTCCGCCTGAGGGATACCCCGGCACCTTACCCTGGTAAATGCCCAGCACCATTCTGCCTGAGCTGGGTTTGGAATCCTGAGGACCAATCATAAAAGTCGGGTTGACAATGATAGCCGGGAAACCATGTTCGCTCACCTCTTTCAGGATCATTTGCTGTGCCTGATATTTTGTTTCCATATAGCCTATACCATATTTCTCAAACTGAGGAGGTGTTTCTTCATTTCCCGGATTTTCCTTTGTCCCAAAGCCCAGGGCATTGGCTGTGCTCACAAAGATCATCCGCCGGACTGCCGCTTTTTTACAGGCTTCCACTATATGACGAGTGCCTTCTACATTGGTAGCAACATAAGCAGGCGACCGGTCGGGCCACTGACTGGTATCGGCAGCCGCATGGACCACCACCTCACACCCCTGAATGCCTTCTTCCATTCTACGGGCATCCGTGATATCCCCATAAAAGGATTCAAAACCGGATACACCTTCATAATGATGGGCCTGTTCGCCTGCCCGAAACAATCCCCTCACTTCATAATTTCTTCTGAGCAGCTCTTGTGCTACATTGCTTCCCAGCAAGCCGCTGGTACCCGTAAGAAAAACTTTCATTGTCTTCCAATGATGATGTAAATACAAAAAATAATTGCGGAGGCAAAACTAAAAAAAAATAATACCTGTGCTGACAAATCGCTAAAAAATCAGCAGCAAATACGTAAATCTTTCAACATGGAGACGCTCTAGGGCTATGAAAATTTTACAACATGGCTGCATCCAAAATGAAATGATTTGCGTTTTACTCAGTGGACATGCTTCCAATATCAAAAAACTCTTATATTTTTTAAGGCATTGTTCTTAACTTTTTAAGCTGCTTGTTATGAGAATCGCACAAATCGCACCTCTCTATGAGAGTGTGCCTCCGAAGGCGTATGGTGGCACAGAAAGAATTGTCGCTTACCTGACAGATGCCCTGGTTGCGGCAGGCCACGAAGTCACTTTATTTGCTTCCGGAGATTCGCATACACTCGCTAAACTGGTGGCTGTATGCCCTACCTCTTTGCGATTAGACGAAAACTGTAAAGATCCCATTGCCCATCATTTGGTAGAACTGCAAATGGTGCAGGACCGCCTCAAAGATTTTGACATACTGCATTACCATATTGACTATTTCCATTACCCCCTATCTCGCCTAAACAAAAAGCCGCAGGTCACCACCCTACACGGACGACTGGACTTACCTGATCTGCAAGCTGTTTATCATACATTTAAAGAGATGCCGGTTATTTCTATCTCCAACGCCCAACGTACCCCTTTACCGCAGGCGCATTGGGTACAGACAGTGTACCACGGTATCCCCGAAACCCTGTATCGTTATGGAGAAGGTAAAGGGAATTACGTTGCTTTTGTAGGAAGAATCAGTCCGGAAAAAAGAGTAGATCGTGCCATTGAGATTGCACAAAAGGCAGGTATTGCTATTAAAATTGCCGCCAAAGTGGATAAAGCCGATCAGGCGTATTTTAAAGAAGATATTGAGCGCTTGCTCGACCATCCCTTGGTAGAATTTCTGGGTGAAATTGGTGAAAAACAAAAAAATGAGTTGTTAGGCCATGCCAAAGCTATGCTTTTTCCTATAGATTGGCCGGAACCTTTTGGCATGGCCATGATTGAAGCCATGGCTTGTGGTACCCCTGTGATTGCCTATGAAATAGGCTCAGTGCCAGAAGTGATAGACGAAGGAAAGACCGGATTCATTGTTCATGATGTGGATGAAGCCGTGGAGGCACTGCATAACATTGACAAAATTGACAGACAAGCGTGCCGGACCGTCTTCGAACAAAAATACACCGCTACCCGAATGGCACAGGATTATGTGAAAGTATATGATAAAATACTGCAAAAACAGGATAAATCTACTGTCTTTGATTTTCTGCTAGACAAAGAAGTTGAGCTCTGACAACAATCTTTTCTGCCTGGGGTTTATTTTACCATTCAGCTTTTCCAGCCGGCGATTGCAGGAAAAGCTTTCTGTTTTTCCTTAAACAAACTACCATTATGAAACGAAAAGGGTTTCTGAAAGTAGATGATAAATATTTTATCTCAGCCACCTCCACCTATGCCGACGACAGGGTACGGGTATTAAACGATGCTGACACTTTTGGTGTCTTCGACCGCTGGGGAGATATTCAACCCTTTGGCCAGGAAGTACAGGGACTCTATCATGAAGGCACCCGTTTTCTTTCTCATTTTGAGCTTCAGATTAATGGAGAACGCCCCCTGCTGCTGAGCTCTACCATTAAAGAAGAGAATGAAATATTAATGGTAGACCTGACCAATCCCGATTTCATGAAGGATGGCCAGAGAATTCACCAGGGTAACATCTACATTGGCCGCAGAAAATTCGTAAAGCATGGCTCCTGTTATGAAACCATTGCACTCACCAATTATGACAACCAGGCGCACACGCTTGAACTATCTTTCTTTGCTTACGCTGATTTCAAAGATATTTTTGAAGTAAGAGGGATACACAGAAAAAAAAGGGGGGAGGTCAGGGAAGCCATGACCGTGAAAGGAGAAAGACTTTCTCTACTCTACCAGGGACTGGATCATATAGAAAGAGAAACCCAGATTCATTTCCTCACAAAACCTGACAGTATAGTAGACAATCAAATTTCCTTTATCATCCGGCTTTTGTCCAAGCAGACCATTGAGATTGATTATACCACGACCATGCGGGTGGGCGATAGAGTGACACAGGCAATTACCCATGAAGAAGCTTTTGAAAAGATCAAGGAAAATATTGTAGAGGCCAAAGGTCATATCACTACGCTGTATACTTCCAACGAACAGTTCAACCATTGGATCAACCGTTCTCAGATAGATCTGGTATCACTGTTGGCCCATACCCCTCATGGCAGATATCCCTATGCCGGCGTGCCCTGGTATAATACGGCTTTCGGGAGAGATGGAATTCTTACCGCTTATGAAACTTTATGGATGGGTCCCAATATTGCCCGCGGTGTACTGCATTATCTGGCCAAAACCCAGGCTCAGAGGCTTGATCCGGCCAGGGATGCTGAGCCCGGTAAGATTTTTCATGAGACCCGTGGGGGGGAAATGGTAGAATTGAACGAAGTACCTTTTAAATTATACTATGGCACCATAGATGCTACGCCCCTGTTCATCGTGCTGGCAGGCGCCTATTACCAGAGAACAGGCGATCTGGCTACTATACAAAATATCTGGCCTCACATCCAGGCAGCCCTGCATTGGATCGATGCATACGGAGATCTGGACGGAGATGGCTTTGTAGAATACCAACATAAATCGGAAAACGGATTGACCAATCAGGGATGGAAAGACTCCTTTGATTCTGTTTCTTACGAACAGGGGGCCCTGGCAGATCCGCCTATTGCGCTTTGTGAGGTGCAGGGCTATGTCTATGATGCCAAACAAAAGGCCGCTATGCTGGCCAGAGTAATAGGAGAAAACAGGCTGGCCATGCAACTTGAGGAGCAGGCAGCCACCTTAAAAGAAAGGTTCAATCAGGCATTCTGGGATGAAGAATTACAAACGTATGTATTAGCCTTGGATGGACATAAACGGCCTTGCCGGGTTAAATCCTCCAATGCCGGGCACTGCCTGTTTTCAGGCATTGCAGACGAAGATAAAGCATACAAACTGGCACGCACACTGCTCAGTGAAGAAATGTATTCCGGCTGGGGGATACGAACGCTGGGCACCCGGGAAGTTAGATACAACCCCATGTCATACCACAATGGGTCCATCTGGCCTCACGATGTAGCCGTTATTGCCTACGGGTTGTCAAAATATGGATTTCAGAAAGAAGCGGTACAATTGATGACAGGCCTGTTTGATGCTTCTTTATTTATTGACTTACAACGGCTTCCTGAGTTGTTTTGTGGTTTTGAAAGAAGAAAAGGAGAAGGCCCTACTGCCTATCCGGTAGCCTGTTCTCCACAGGCCTGGTCAGTAGCGGCTGTATTTTTACTGCTGAAAGCATGCCTGCGCATAGAGATAGATGCTACCCAAAAACAAATTACGCTCGACAAACCGATTTTGCCGCCCTATTTGAAAAAGGTACACATCGGTCAGTTAACAACAGGACAAAAAACATGTACTATTGAATTATACAGATACCGCCACGATGTGAGTATTAACATCATCAATAAACCGGATGACTGGAAAGTCATGATTGTTAAATAAAAACTCTCTTTTATTAAAGAAGGCGAATGATATTGCAAGAGTAACTTTCTTGGCTGCCTACCGCCCCTACTACTAAAGTGACAACCTTTCTGTGAAGATCAAGCATAAAAATGCAGATTTTACAGGATATGTTACGCTCACTGTGGCTCCCGTGATCCAAGGGGAATGGATATACTTTCTTTTCAGTTTGCCCCATAAAATATTTACCATATCCACTCCGTTTTCATAAAACACCCCTTACTGACGTTCCTATTCCTGTAATTTGTTGAAAGAAGAATTCTTTTAACCCAAAACCAAGGAAAGGAATTCATTGCTATTCTTGATACTTGATGGATGGGCAGAGGCAGGTACCGATCAATCTTCATGGATTATTTTAGACAATCTTAAAAAAGTAATATTAACCGGAAGATTTAATGTAAAAATTTTTTTAAAACTTTATTTTTACGAATCTTTAAGCACAAAAATGTAATTAATATGTCAACCTATCAGACGGAAAAGAAGGAAGAAAAATTCAGTAATAAGAAAATTCTTCTGATTGTTATCGGTATTCTGGTCTTAGCGAATCTGGTGACCTTGTTTTTATTTTATCAGAACAATCAGGAAAGTGAAACAGCTCTTCAGAGTAACAAACGGGAGTTAGCGGAAACTTATAACAAGCTGGAATCTATCAGTAATGAATTAGATTTAAAAATTGAAGAAATACAGAAGCTAGGTGGCGATGTGGAAGAGTTAAGACTAATCCGCGAAACCCTGGAACAGGAAAAAGAACAGCTACAGAATGACCAGCAACTGGCACAAAAAAGATACAATCAAATCCGTAACCGGGTGGAAGGTTACCGGGAGCTTCTGCTGCGAAAAGATGAGGAAATCAGCCAGTTAAAAAAACTCAACGACGCTTTGTATTCAGAAAATACTGAGTTAAAGGAAGAGCAGAGAAAGTTAAACAGAACACTCTCCGAAGTACAGTCTGATAAACAACAGTTGGCCCAAAAAGTAGAACAAGCTTCCAAACTGACTGCCGAAAACATCAAAGTGGTAGGGTTGAGCGGCAATGGAAAAGCGAAAGAAAGAGATCGTTATCGCAACAATCAGATTGAGCAAATGCAGCTTTCTTTCAATCTGGCTAAAAATGAGGTAGCCCCCGTAGAAGGAAAGGATATCTTCGTTCGTGTGCTGGAACCTGACGGAAGTGTGATCTTTGATGTAGCCAAAGGGTCAGGCACTTTTATGTTGGATGGTAAAGAAATATTCTATACCATGAAAAAAGAAATTTTGTACGATAATACCGGCCAGGAGGTTTCTTTCTTATATGACAAGGGGAGCGATTATGTAGAAGGCCGTCATACCGTTGAAATTTATACTGACGATTATGTTATCGGAAAGACTAACTTTGAAATTCGATAACGGGTTTCCCCTACAAAACTGGGGACAAATTCTTCTCATTTCTTTCTTTTCTATCCATGTGGCTACTGCACAAGACCTGGACATTCAAGGTCACAGAGGTTGTAGAGGGCTTATGCCGGAAAATACAATTCCTGCTTTTCTGAAGGCATTGGCACTGGGTGTAACCACCCTCGAGCTGGATGTCGTAATTTCCAAGGACAAAAAGGTAGTAGTGTCTCATGAACCTTATCTTTCACACCAGATTTGCCTGGCACCCGATGGAAGTGCCATTCGGGAAGAAGAAGCCAAAGATTATAACCTGTATCAGATGGCGTATGCGGAAATTCAACGCTACGATTGTGGCAGCAAGCAGCCCCTTCGTTTTCCTGAGCAACAGAACTTTAGCGTTCATAAACCCCTGTTATCAGACGTCTTTGATACCGTAGAACAACAGTTTACATCGCAGCACCTGCCCCCAATACATGATAATATAGAGATCAAATCTTCTCCACAGGGCGATGGAAGCTTTCACCCGGCACCGGAAGAATTTGTAGAATTAGTGATGGAGGTGATCAAAAGCAAGCATTTGCAGGCAGACAGAATCATTATTCAATCTTTTGACATACGCCCTCTGCAATATATGAGAAAAAAATATCCTGAAATGCCACTGGCTTTATTAATAGAAAACAATGACACAGCCGAAAAGAATTTGGAGCGATTAGGTTTCGTGCCGGAAATCTATAGCCCCTACTACTCATTGGTGAATGAGCCTCTTATCGAGTTTGCACACGGGAAAGGCATGAAAATTATTCCCTGGACAATCAACGAATATGATGACATTCGCCAGGTCCTGGGAAAAAAGGTAGATGGCATTATCACCGACTACCCCGACCGCGTGTTGCAGGTAATGAGAAAGAATTAGCGTTTCTTATCTACTACAAATCCTTCAGCAAAGACCTTATACTGGTCAAAGATTGACCTCACAGCGCCTTGCAAATATCGCTTATCCGCAAAATACTGATTACCAAACACACCTGAGGCATAGCCCTGCCAGATAGATTTCTTACGTTCCCGGTCATACATCAATACCAGCAGCGTACCCTGCCGCAGGTTGTATTTGACAGGATCCATTTCCTGGTCAATATTTTCTTCGTATTCCAGAAAAAGCTCTATGTCCGGCTGTTCATAACCGGTGAAAAACAAGCTGTCGTAGAAAATCTTATAAGAGACCAACAGTCTGGGATTCTGGGTAGTATATTCATACCCCTGAAGTTCCATTCTGGCTTTGATAGCATCCTCAATGATGTTGTTTTGCATACTGGAATCCGGCCCTGAACTACGGGTGTCTAAAAAATTGAAAGACTTGTATTTCTTAAACTCCCCGGAATAACTATAGTCGGACTCAACAGGAAATTCTTTATAACCCAAACATGCTGTCAGAAAAAGAGTAGAAAGTGTAGCAATTGTACAAATAGCTCTCATATACCTACTGATGTAAAATAAAGTTTAATAATCAATAAATATAATAATAAAATGTTTTTGCTAATACTTAAAATTCTGCAAAATGCAAACAAAGTTTTTGTATAGATTCAAAATTTTTTCA
Source organism: Catalimonadaceae bacterium JC749 (assembly GCA_021730635.1). Taxonomy (GTDB): domain Bacteria; phylum Bacteroidota; class Bacteroidia; order Cytophagales; family Cyclobacteriaceae; genus JAJNNC01. The sequence continues at coordinate 468,093 of JAJNNC010000002.1, read as the reverse complement.
GGATTAATTAAAATCTGATGTTTTTACAGGGGCTGGTTCTACCCCATACCTTGAAACTTTGGAGAAGGTTGCGGCTCCATACAGTCAAAATTTTAGTAGTTTTGTACACCTGGCCCATCACTACCTACTATACGCATCTTATTATTAGGTACAGATTGCCTCCTGAAGATTGTTTGGAAAATCACCATACTTCCCTGGCCTGCCACTATCCTTACAACATATTGGCCTTCCAGATTACGAAAGAATAAACACCATACCGCAAAAACCGGGTGAGGGCAAAAAGACAATATTTTCGCCATGGAAAATGTACAGAACCAATAAGCATACTGACCCCTGAGAAAGGAATGGGTGTCAGTGCTGCCACCACGATTAAAAATGCACCAAAGCGGGTCAGGTATTTTTCATATTTCCCAAACACCTTTCTTTTCAGCTTCTTGAATAGTGTGGTACGGTTCAGGTAAGCACCAAAAAAAAAGCCAACAACACCAGCACAGTATGAAATACAGGCCAGCAGTAAAACAATCAGTGCATAATGAATAATGTTACCCGATCTCAACCCCCATATCATAAAAATTTCAGGAGGTACGATGCCGAAAAAAAGCTCTGAAGCAGAATAGATAAGATAAACCCAGGCCGGACTTTCGTAGATGGGCGACAGCCATGCCACATAGTCCACATCCAGCCTGTTTTTCAGGATAAGAAAAGCAACAACCAGCAACGTAAGCCACATCACACCTTGCAGCAGGTTTTTTAGGAAGAATCTTGTTTTTTCATTCCATTCCATTTACAAGAATATCCAGGATAAAATTGAATTGATAAGGGCTAATACAATAGAAAAAAGAAAAGCCCAGCCAAAGTTCTTAATTTTCAACCCCGGCAAGATTTTATCTACTAACATCAACAGCAAAGCATCTAACACCAGGATAAAAAGCCCTAAAGTAATCAGGGTGATCGGAATGGTAAGAATTAGAAGTATGGGACGGATCAGCGCATTAACCAGGGCCAGGACCAGGGCAGTCAGCAGCGCATGAAAAAAGTTTTTAACATATACTCCTTTTAGCAGATAAGCAGCCACAAATACGGCCACTCCATTCACCAAGAGTTGAAGTAAGAACATCAGAAAGACAAGATTAAGCTGTTTGACAAGTAATGGTTCTCAGAAACCAGATCAAATAGTCATATTTTCCGGTGTTTTATAAGATATCAGCTTAGCATTATCCTTTGATACTTCTGCCCAACTCTCAATCTCAAACTGAATATGTGCCACTCCGCAGGCTACCATATTTCCAATTTCTTCTCCACTGAGATACTCAGCCAGATAAGTGAGCACGGGATTATGGCCTACGACAATGATTTGGTTATACATGTCTTTTTGTTCTGCAATGATATTCAGCAAACTCCGCACTGAGGCTTGGTACACATCTTCCGAATATTTTATCTTACTGGTATCAAACTTTAATTGCTCTGCCAGGAGTTCAGCGGTGGCAACTGCCCGTTGTGCCGAACTGGATAATATTACGTCAGGAAGCCATTGCTGCTCAAAAAGATACCGCCCTACCCTGGGTGCATCGCGATAACCTTTAGGCGTCAGTTCCCGTTCTATATCTCTCTGATTGGCTGAGGGTTCAGCAGATTCAGCATGTCTGATAAGAAATAAATTTTTAACCATTTTTATGAAATAAGTGTTAAAGAGAGCACATTTATTTTTATTTGCGGTCAGATATTACCACTTTAGGAAAAATTCCTATGATCGGTAAAACATTTGCTGCAATAAAATTCAGGACATAAAGATAGTTTAATCTAAGATCATTAAACTATAAATGAATGTTGTTTAGTTAACATTCAGCAAAATTTGATGTTTAACAGAGCAAAAAACTGCGAGAAATGCCCAAAAATTTAGTGATAGTTGAGTCCCCGGCCAAAGCAAAAACCATAGAAGGATACCTAGGAAAAGATTTCGTGGTGGCTTCCAGTTTTGGTCATATACGGGATCTGCCCAAGGAAGAAACGGGCGTTGATATCAAAAATGGTTTTACACCTACTTATGAAATATCTCCCGATAAAAAAGAAGTCATTGCCCAGCTTAAAAAACTTGCTAAAGATGCTGAGCTGATCTACCTGGCCAGTGACGATGACCGGGAAGGGGAAGCTATTTCCTGGCATTTGAAAGAAGTGCTAAAACTGAATGAGGGAAATACCCGCAGAATTGTATTCCGGGAAATCACTAAAAAAGCTATTCTTAATGCTATTCAAACACCCAGGGGTATTGATCTGGACCTGGTCAACGCCCAGCAGGCACGCCGGATTTTAGATCGCCTGGTCGGTTATGAGCTTTCTCCCGTCCTTTGGAAAAAGATAAAAAGAGGACTCTCTGCCGGCAGAGTACAATCTGTGGCTGTCCGGTTGGTCGTGGAAAGAGAAAGAGAAATACAGGATTTCACCCCAAAATCTTCTTTCAAAGTAGTAGCTCTCTTTAAACTGGACAATGGAAGTGTCTTAAAAGCTGATTTACCCAAGAAATTTGATACTGAACAAGAGGCCCGCGACTTTCTGGAAGCTTGTAAAAACGCCAAGTTTACCATTCAGAAACTGGAGAAAAAACCGGTCAAGAAATCGCCGGCACCTCCCTTTACTACTTCTACCTTACAGCAGGAGGCCTCCCGGAAAATGGGTTTTTCCGTATCCCAAACCATGACGCTGGCGCAAAAGCTGTATGAGGCAGGAAAAATCAGTTATATGCGGACAGATTCTATCAATTTGTCGCAAGAAGCCATAGAAGGAGCCAGCCGGGAAATCAGCCGAAGCTATGGTGATAATTTTGTACAGACCCGGCAATATAAAACCAAATCAGAGTCGGCACAGGAAGCCCACGAAGCGATCCGCCCTACTGACTTTTCCACTAAAGAAGTCACCGGTGACCGTAATGAACAACGGCTCTATGAACTGATCTGGAAGCGTGCCATTGCTTCCCAGATGGCCGATGCGCAAATTGAAAGAACGACAGCCACCATCGATATTTCCACCGTGCCCCAGGTACTGATTGCTACCGGCGAGGTCATTAAGTTTGAAGGTTTCTTAAAAGTGTATATAGAATCTACTGATGATGAGGATCAGGATGAGGAAAGCAGAGGGATGCTACCTCCGCTGAAGGAAGGACAGGTTCTCCATCTAAATCAGATGAGCGCCCGCCAGACTTTCACCCGTCAGCCTCCCCGCTATACGGAAGCCAGCCTGGTCAAGCAATTGGAAGAAATGAACATTGGCCGTCCGTCTACCTATGCCCCTACGATCTCCACCATTCAGAAACGAGGGTACATTGTCAGAGAAGATCGTCCTGGCACCGACAGAGAGTTTAAAGAACTGACGCTACAGAAGCCTTCTAACAACATCAAGGAAGAAGTGCTCACCGAAACAGTTGGCACGGAAAAGAAAAAACTGTTTCCTACCGACATTGCCATGCTGGTCAATGACTTTCTGATAGAATACTTTGCCAATGTGGTGGATTATTCCTTTACGGCGGAGGTAGAGAAGGAATTTGATGAAATTGCCCAGGGGAAGAAACAGTGGGACCGGATGATTGAAGAATTCTACGATCAGTTTCATCCCCAGGTAGAAAGTACCGAGCAGGTAGACCGTTCCAAAGTGAAATACGAACGCCTGATTGGAGAAGACCCAGCCACAGGCCAGCCTTTGTATGCCAAACTGGGCCGTTTTGGTCCTATGATACAGATGGGTGAAACCGAAGGAGAGGAAAAACCAAAATTCGCCAGTCTGCGCAATGGGCAATTTTTAGAAACCATCACCCTGGAAGAAGCCGTTGAGCTATTCAAGCTGCCCAGAGAAATCGGAGCGTATGAAGGTGAAACGATGACGGCCGCTGTGGGCAGGTTCGGGCCTTACATTCGGCATAAAAGCAAGTTTTATTCGCTCACCAAGGAAGATGATCCGCTCACGGTTGATATGGATCGTGCCATTGAACTCATAGAGGCCAAACGAAAAGCGGAATCTGAAAAGTTTATCAAAGTGTTTGATGAAAATCCGGATGTGCAGGTGCTCAACGGAAGATTCGGGCCTTACATCAAAGCGGGTAGCAAGAATGTTAAAATTCCCAAAGGTAAAAAACCAGAAGAACTTACCTTACAGGAATGCCTGGAACTGGCAGAAAAAGCACCGGAGAAAAAAGGGAAGGGAAGAGGCAAACGAAAAGCAAAGCAGTAACGGGTTCTTACCAAAAAAATAACGGCTGTTGATCCACAGGGAGCATTATCTCGGATCGACAGCTTTTTTATTTCTGCCAGCCGTACTATTGTGCCATTTCTGTTTTCACCCTTCTTTTGCGGCGGTATTGATGAATGACTGGGTATGCCAGTACGGATAACAAAATGATGGCTGTGCCCAGATAAAACTGAGGGGTCATTTGCTCTTTCTCACCAAAAACAAGGACCGCCAGTATGATTCCATAAACAGGTTCCATATTGGTGGTTAGGTTCATGGCAAAAGCAGAAATATATTTCATCAATTCTACCGAAGCCGAATAAGCATAAACAGTGCACACCAGCGAAAGGATCAGTAAATATCCCCAATCGCCGAGTGAGGGCACCAGATACAGTATACCCTCTTCGCTCATAAAGGCTTTATAGAAAGGAAAAAAGAGCACGATGCTGAGGCAAGCCCCTATCATTTCATAAAATGTAATCATATAGGGATTATGGTGCCGGGTAAACTGGCTATTGATAATGGTGAACACTGAGGCCAATAAGGCAGATAGGACAGCCATGGTTAACCCCAATGCATGGTTGAACTCAAAGCGGAAAATAATATACAACCCTACGATGACCATTAGCCCCAGCCACAACTCATACCACTGAAACTTCCGGCGACTCATGAGTGGATCCAGCAGGCTGGTCCAGAGTGAGCAGGTCGCCATGCCTGCCAGACAGACAGAAGCATTCGCCACCCTGGCAGCGCCAAAAAAAAGGATCCAGTGGGCGGCAATAAGGCTTCCTGTTCCTAAAATCTGCAGAATTTGCTGTCTCCCCAGATAAAAATTTCTTCGTCTGTACAACAAAAGAACCCCTAAGACAGCAGCGGCAATGAGGGTACGGTAAAAGACAGTTTCCACGACGGGAATAGAAATCAGCAGACCCAAAACAGCCGTAAAACCCCAAATCAGTATGATGAAATGCAGATGGAAATAATGTTTGAAGAGACTCATCAGCGAGGAACAGTCTTATACAGTAACAAACCTACCATTGAAAAAATAAGATTGGGCAGCCAGACTGCCAGCATAGGATTCATGCTATTGGCCTCAGCGATGCTGCGGGCAAAGATAAAAAAGATGATAAACAGAAAGGCAATGGCAAAACCCAGCGCAATCTGAAAGCCTGAGCCTCCCCGGGCTTTTCTGGCAGACATAATCACGCCGATGAAGGTTAGGATGACTGCTGTGAAAGGAGACATATATCGAATGTATTTTTCTACCTGATAAATAGGAATATCGTTCCCTCCTCTTTCTCTCAAAACCTCAATATGCTGATCCAGTTCGGTGAGCGTCAGGGTTTCATACAGGCCGTAGGTACTACTGAAGTCTTTCGGATGAATGTTCAGGGTGGTATCTAAGGCGTTCCCCGTTTCCAACGATTCCTGCAAGCCGTCAAACTTATGGAGTTCCCAGTTTTTCAGCTGCCATCGGGCCTGCGTGGAATCCCACTCAATACGGCTGGCTGAAAGTTTTTCCAGCATTTGATTCCCTTTGATTTTTTCCAGGGTAAAACGATACCCTACATTCGCGCTATTGTTATATCTTTCCATATAGGCATACAGCTCAGGGGCAATCTTCAGATGGATGTTGCGCTCATCATAATAAAAAGGGCTTTTCACATACTTATTCTCAAAAGCAATCCGGTCTTTGTTAGCATTGGGTATGATCCATCCATTCAGACCGAAACTGATCAACGCAATAAAAACTGCTCCGATGAAATAAGGAACCAGCATCCTTCTGAAGCTCACACCACTGCTGAGAATAGCAATAATCTCCGTTTGGCTGGCCATTTTTGAAGTGACAAAAACGACTGCAATGAAAACGGTAATTGGGGTAATCAGGCTGGCTACATAGGGAATAAAGTCTACGTAGTAGGCCAAAATCTGAGCTGTTTTGAGTTGGTGTTCGAGAAAGTCGTCATTCTTCTCCGTAAAATCTATCACACTGACAATGGACACCAACAGAAAAACGACGAAGAAGAAAGTACTTAAAAACTTCTTGAGTATGTATTTGTCAATTATTTTCATGGATATACTCGATGCTAAGGAGCCAGGCTAAGAATAAAAATATCAGGAACTCCCTCTTGCATAACAATTTAGCTATTAAATCATTCAAGAATGCTACGTTATGTTATCTGAATATTTTTACAGCATGACTAAAGTCTTTGCATCAATTGGGGAATGATTCTAGTTTTCCATACAACAAAGTCTCCCTGTGCTATATGCGCTCTGGCCTGTTGTACCAGCCATAAGTAAAAACGCAGGTTTTGTATGCTTGCAATTTGTGCGCCAAGCATTTCTTTGGCCATTACCAGATGCCTCAGGTAAGCTTTTGAATAAAATATACTGACATATCCTCCTAAGGTTTCATCAATGGGAGAAAGATCATCTTTCCATTTCTCATTTCTGATATTGATAATGCCCTGGGTAGTGAAAAGCATACCATTCCGGGCATTTCGGGTAGGCATCACACAATCAAACATATCCACCCCCAAGGCAATGGACTCCAAAATATTGGCAGGCGTGCCCACGCCCATAAGATAACGGGGTTTGTCTGTTGGTAACAGACTGCACACCAGATCCGTCATTTCATACATCACTTCTGCCGGTTCGCCTACGGCCAAACCGCCGATGGCATTACCTTCCCGCTGCAATTCTGCTATCTTTTCGGCTGACTGTACCCGTAAGTCTTTGAAAGTACTTCCCTGCACAATCGGAAAAAGAGATTGTTGATATCCATATTTGCCCTCCGTGGCATCCATTCTCTGGCAGCACCTCTCCAGCCATCGATGGGTTAAGCCCAAAGAAGTTTTCGCATAATGATACTCACAGGGAAAAGGGGTGCATTCATCAAAAGCCATGATAATATCGGCCCCAATACTCCTTTGGATGTCTACTACATTCTCCGGTGTAAAAAAATGCTTGGAACCATCAATATGGGATTTAAAGTAAACACCTTCCTCACTGATCTTTCTGTTTTCGGCCAGGGAATAGACCTGGTACCCCCCACTGTCGGTCAGGATCGGTCTTTGCCAGCCGTTGAAGCCATGCAATCCGCCGCTCCGCTCAATCAAAGGCAGACCAGGACGTAAGTACAAATGGTAAGTGTTCCCTAAAATAATCTCTGCCTGTATATCCTGCTCCAGTTCCCGCTGATGAACAGCTTTCACAGTACCGGCCGTCCCTACGGGCATAAAAATGGGTGTCTGGATCTGGCCATGATCGGTTTGTATCACTCCACACCGGGCTTTGGAAGCATTATCCTGGGCTGTTAAGGTAAATTTCATAATCAAAAACTAGAAACCGCTCTGATGCAACGGCAAAATAAGACAAAATTGTTTAACGATATGCCTTTCAGGCTTATCCTATTAAGGATTCTACAACCGAAAAAGGTTTAATCGTAACAGGCGCTGCGAAGACTATACTGCTTTTGATATTTTCTCCTGCTGGGTGACCGATTGCTTATACCATATATTAAGCCCTACCCCTGCGATGACCAGTGCCATGCCGAGGTAAGACATCAGATTAAATGTTTCTCCGAAAAACAGATACCCCAGCATCAGTGCATACACAATACCCAGATAATTTAAATTAGCTACTTTGGAAATTTCTTCTGCCTGATAGGCCTTTGTCATAAAATATTGAGCAAATTGCGTAAGCACCCCTATGCCGATAAGCACCAGCCAGTCTTCCTGCGCAGGCGGCACCCAATGCCACAAGGAATACAGGCCGCTCAATGGCAAAGCCACCAAAGGAAAGTAGAGCACAATGACCAGCGGATGTTCACGTCCTCTTAGCTTCCGGATGATATTATATGCCAGTCCTGACCCTGCCGCTGCCAGTAGCCCCATGAGCAAATGGATGGTGGCAATGCGGGTGTCATATCCGTTCACAACCAGTACGCCCCCAAAAGAAACCAGGAAAAACAACCATTGCCAGAACTTGACTTTCTCCTTCAGCAGAAAAATACCCAGTATGGCTGTCAGAATAGGTGAGAGAAACTGAAGGGTGACAGCGGTGGCTAGCGGAATCTGCTGCAACAGCATAAAATATAATACCAATGCCAAGGTTCCCGCTAGGCCTCTGGCAATCAGCAAGGGCTTATGATTGCCCAGTACGGGTACCTGCTGCCTTTTTAAAACGACATAGCTCATGAGCAAAGACACTATACACCGGAAAAAAACGACTTCTACTGCGGGGATATGAGGCACTAACTTCACCAAGGCATTCATGCAGGCAAACAAAAAAGTAGCTACCAACATGTATCGGACTCCGCTGGAAAGATGTATCATGCAATATTCAGTAGAAAAGAGGCAAAAAAAGTTAAAAAAATAGCATCAAACGGTACCTTCTGCTTGAGTGACAGACCGTGGCCCGGAGATGCGATACGCCTGACTCTGTTTAGGAAACGATGCCTATAGGCGCAGGTACTTTCTGTTCCTGGTCTTCCGGTTTTTCCAGCGTTTGCTCCAGAGGCACCCGGAAGAAGAAACGGCTACCCTGCCCTACTTCGCTGGTGACTGCAATTTCGCCTCCATGTGCTTCTACTACTTCTTTAGAGATAGCCAATCCCAGCCCCAGCCCATGTTTGTTTTTTTTGCCGTTGGTTTGCAATTGAACAAATTTATTGAAAACGCGCTTGAGATCATCTTTGGCAATACCAGGTCCAAAATCCTCCACGCCAAACTCAACCTCCTGACTGTATCTTTTGGTACTCAGAATTACTTTTCCTCCTTCCTGGGAATAACGGATAGCGTTGGTCATCAAATTTATCAATACCCAGGAAATTTTTTCAGGGTCTACAAATACGTCTGGCAAATCTTCTTCAAAGTCTTTCACCACTTCAATGCCTTTATCAATAAATTTAGCCTCTACCGGAGCCAAAGCATACTCCATCAATATTTTAGGCATCACCGGACGTTCTTCCAGATTGATTTTACCATTTTCCACCTTAGAGAGATCCAGTAGTTCCGTCACCATGTTGACCAACCGTTGTACTTCCCTTTTCATAGAAGCAGTAATCTTGGTTTGCTCTTCATTCAGGCTGCCGAAGCGGGTATCTCTCAACAGCATTAGACTCATGTTGAGGGCAGAAAGCGGCGTTTTAAGTTCATGAGAGACTACGGCAATGAAATTGGTTTTGGCTTCGTCAGATTCTTTGAAAGAAGTAATATCTTTTAAAGTGATGATATAGCCAATAAACTTTCTGAGAGACGCATCGCTGCTGTATACCTTAACAATCTCTTTGGCGTAAAAAGAAATTTTTCCTTCGTCATTGATTATTTTCAGGAAACTATGGCCCTCCTGAGAAACAACTTCCTGTCCCTTTTCCTGACTTTCGAGAGAAGCCTGAATTTCTTTCAACACTTCATTATTTCTGGCCAGATGTTTTAGCTTATGGCCTATCAGTTCCCATTCATTGTAACCAATCAGCATCTTCGCGGTGCTGTTGACCAGTATGATTTCACCTTTCTCATCCAGAATGATCAGACCATCGTTCAAACTTTTGATAATAGACTCCATCCGGCTCTTTTGGGCCTTGACCTCTTCAATGTTGATTTTCTCAAATTCCTGCAGCTTGATAGACATGGTGTTAAAGGCGGCCGCTAATTCGCTGAGCTCACTCCGGGAATCTGCTTCAATTTGCTGCTGGTATTCCCCTTGAGAAATGCGCTTTATCTTCTCAGTAATGTTGGTGATGGGTTTTACAATTTCGTGGGGTACCTGATAGACAGCCCAGCCGACAATGAGTAAAACCAGGACCATAATCAGGAATACATAGATCTTGGAGCGAAAATAAAGAGATTGGGCATATTCGTCTTTTTTGCTCAGATCCTTATGGTTAATGGTAGACAGCTGAACAGCGTTTTCACGGATTACCTCATTTTGCCGTTGCAACACGGTGAAATAAAGCCCTATCGGGTCGGTTGTATTTTTAAAGGTGCTGATATCCTCTTTATACTTCACAAAATCCTTTTCCATCTGCTTCACCAGCTCTGCTTCCTGCTCATTGCTGACATTATCATGGCAAATGACAAGGTTATTTTTAAGGATATTTTTTTCGTTTTCCAGTATCCCCACCAGCGTCGAGTCATTGTAATTACTTCCCAGGCATATCTTAGACAGGATCTGGTCTATTTTAGCCAGTGAAATAATAATTTCTTCGGAAGCTTTAACAGAACGATAGTTCTCTTCCAATATCTTGTTGGAAGCATTTCCCAAATTACTTAAATAATAAATTGTGACACCTGCTAGGATGAGGGTCAACAACAGGATTAGCATAAACCCTGAAAATATCTGAGTTCTTATCTTCATCTTCTGATAAGGAAATCTGAGGAATGATCTTCCTTTTTTGTTGTCAGATTTTTTTTCCAAGGCAGCTATACAATAATTGGTCTATTTTCTAAAAACAATTGAAAATTATTAGAAATGGCTATTTGGGTTTATCAAAATGATATAAATTATCAGTATGAGGGGAACTCAATTTATCATCCTATATTATATTCCTTCAATTTACGATACAGGGTAGCTAGTCCGATGTCCAGTTTTTTAGCAGCTTCCGATTTATTTCCTTTCACCATGCTCAATACCCGCATGATATGCTCCTGCTCAACCGACTTTAAATCTATGTTCATTTCCTCGGAGCTTCCGTTTTCATAGTATACGCTCTCCTCTTCCATTTCTGCAAGCTCTGTCTGGGTTTGGTTTTGCAGAATTTCGTTGGGCAAGGTACTGGCTCTTAATTCAGGGCTGTCGGCCAGTATAATCGCTCTTTCCATGACATTTCGCAGTTCCCGGATATTGCCTGGCCAGTCATAAGCTTTCAGGTTCTGAATGAAAGCTGAATCAATGCTGGTAATTTCTTTATGTGTTTTCTCGGCCATTTCTTTCAGAAAATGAAGCGCCAGCAAATTGATGTCTTCCTTTCTTTCCCGCAAGGCGGGTAGCTCTATTTTGAAAGTACTCAGACGATAGTAAAGATCTTTACGAAAGGTGCTGTCGTCACTGTCCAGGAGATTTTTGTTGGTAGCTGCTATCACCCTTATATCCACAGGAATGGGTTCGGTATCGCCTACCCGGTTAAACACCCGGTTTTCCAAAGCACGCAACAATTTGGCTTGGAGGTCAGGGCTCATTTCGCCTAACTCATCCAGAAAGATCGTACCCCGGTCGGCTACTTCCAGATATCCTTTTTTATCGAGATTGGCGCCGGTAAAAGCCCCTTTCTTATGTCCGAAAAGCTCCGATTCCTGCAAATCTTTAGGGATAGCCGCACAGTTGATGGTTACAAAAGGGCCTTTACGCCTTCGGCTGGCCAGATGGATTGCTTCCGCCAGCAACTCTTTTCCGGTGCCCGTTTCTCCTAAGAGCAACACAGTGGTATCTGTTACCGCTACTTTCTGGGATAGTTCTATGGTCTTCTGCATGGCTTTAGACTGACCAATGATTTTCCCAAAGCAGGTTTTGGAATCTATTCGAATATCGAGCTCCTGCACCTGGCGATTGAGTATGGCTTTTTCCATCGCTTTGGTCGCAATCATAGGAAGTTTCTCATCACCGTCTCCTTTGGTGATATAGTCGAAGGCACCTAATTTCATGGCTTGTACGCCATCTTTGACATTACCAAAAGCTGTCAGCACAATCACCTCTGTGAGAGGATAGACTCTTCTTAAAAATTTGGTGAAATCAATCCCGTTTGAATCGGGCAACATAACGTCCGTAATCACCAAATGAATCGTTTCATTTCTTAGAATATCTTTCCCGGTGGCTACATCTCCCGCTTCAAAAATTGTAAAACCTTCCAGACCTAATATTTTGGTGAGTAATCCTCGAAGGTTGGCTTCATCCTCTACAATCAATATTGATTTACCTTTGATATCCATTCAGCAATCTTTAGGTTTTGCACTCAAATTTACACCTTTCAACATCTAAGAAAAATTATATGCCCAATAAAAGTTCATTTACCTTATTTTAACAGCTAAAGTATTGATTAACAAAGAAGTTTTTGCTTTTTAATAAGTTACAGGAAAACCACTTATATAATATTACATTTAAAAAATTATATTTAATTATAATAGTGGAAATGCCTGTTGAGAACCGCTGGCTTTTGCGCCTCAAAACAGCAGTGGAAAAAATCATATTTTATACCAGCACCCTGTCAGAAAACTTCTCATCAACGTTGATGCGAAAGTGTTCCGGCGCGAAAACAGTACAATAAATGAAAAAATGAAGCTGGAAAGTTCCTCTTAGGAAATAATTTTCTAGTGATTGATGATCATGCCATCTTTGATTTCCAGCTTTTGGTCAGCCATCGCTGCCAGTTCCTGGTTATGGGTGACAATAACAAACGTCTGGTTCAAGTCACGGCGCAGGTCAAAAAACAGTTGATGAAGCCCTTCTGCCGTCTTAGAGTCTAAATTACCGCTGGGTTCATCTGCAAAAATAATGGCCGGATTGTTCATCAGTGCCCTGGCCACGGCCGTTCTCTGCTGCTCTCCACCCGACATTTCAGCAGGTTTGTGGTCTTTCCGCTCCAAAATTCCCAGCAATTTCAGCAGCTCCTCTCCTCTTGCCCGAATCGCCTTATCATTTTTATTGCCCGACAGGAAGGCAGGAATGCAGATGTTTTCTAAGGCTGTAAACTCCGGCAAAAGGTTATGAAATTGAAAAATAAAACCAATATTCTTATTTCTATACTGTGCTAAATCATTGTTTCTCAGGTTAGTAACATCGATACCATCCAAAAACACTTTTCCCTGATCCGGCCTGTCAAGGGTTCCTAAAATATGAAGCAATGTGCTCTTCCCTGCTCCGGAAGCCCCTACGATGGAGATCACCCTGCCTTTTTCAATAAAAATGTCAATAGATTTAAGAACTTTAAGATTTCCGTAGCTTTTTACTATACCTTCTGCTTTCAGCATTTGAGATTTTTCTTTAAATTTTAAAATTAAAACTAAAATTTGATAGATTCGTGAAAAAATTTTTAAAGCATGAATATACACGAATACCAAGCCAAAAATCTTCTGAAAGGTTACGGAGTCAAAATTCAGGAAGGCATTGTTACTGACACCCCTGAAGGTGCAGTGGATGCTGCCCGTAAACTACACGCTGAAACAGGCACAGACTGGTATGTGGTGAAAGCACAGATCCATGCCGGTGGTCGTGGCAAAGGGGGTGGAGTCAAGGTGGCCAAAAACAGGGAAGAAGTTAAAGAAATTTCCAAACAGATTTTGGGCATGCAGCTCAAAACCCACCAGACAGGGCCGGAAGGGAAAAAAGTCCATAAAGTGCTGATTGCCGAAGATGTGTATTATAAAGGCGAGCATGAACCTAAAGAATACTACCTGAGTATTCTGCTGGATCGAGCCAAAGGATGCAATATGATCATCGCCTCTACGGAAGGGGGTATGGAAATAGAAAAAGTGGCAGAAGAACAGCCCGACAAAATTGTGAAAGAATGGATTGATCCGGCCATTGGTTTGCAGCCTTTCCAGGCCCGAAAGGTGGCGTTTGCCTTAGGATTGGAAGGAAAAGCTCATAAAGAAATGATCAAATTCATCCAATCGCTCTACCAGGCCTACACGGCAGCGGATGCCTCACTTTTTGAAATTAATCCGGTACTGAAAACTTCTGACGAAAAGATTCTGGCGGTAGATGCCAAGGTAAATCTGGATGACAATGCGCTGTTCCGTCATTCGGATCTGGCTGAGTTGAGAGATATTTCCGAAGAAGAGGAACTGGAAGTAGAAGCCAGCAAGTCGGGGCTTAACTATGTAAAACTGGATGGCAACGTAGGCTGTATGGTCAACGGCGCAGGACTGGCCATGGCCACCATGGATATCATTAAGCTTTCTGGAGGTGAACCCGCTAACTTCCTGGATGTAGGCGGTGGTGCCAATGCGCAAACCGTGGAGGCAGGCTTTAGAATTATCCTGAAAGATCCGAACGTAAAAGCTATTCTAATCAACATTTTCGGCGGTATCGTTCGATGCGACCGGGTGGCTAAAGGCGTGGTGGAAGCTTATAAGAATATAGGCGATATCCATGTGCCTATCATTGTCCGTTTACAGGGCACCAATGCAGAGGAAGGCGCTAAAATTATAGAAGAATCAGGCTTAAAAGTGTACTCTGCTATTCTGCTCAAAGATGCTGCCCAAAGGGTAAAGGAAGTGCTGCAATAACAGTCTTACGTCTTTACTCTGGTCTGCAAGAAAGGCATCCACTCTTTACGGACAGACCCTGAATAGTCTCGTAGAAACATGAGGTAAGTAGGTTTGTGCGGTTGATCTTTCAGCAAAAGACCTGCTTCCTCTGGGGTGCGGTCGCCTTTGGTGGTATTGCATCGGCGGCAAGCCGTAACCAGATTCATCCACGACGATTTCCCCCCTTTCGAACGGGGAACGATATGATCTAAGGTAAGGTTTTTTCCCGAACCACAGTACTGGCAGCTGAATCGGTCTCTCTTAAATATATTTTGGCGTGTAAGGACCACCCCCCGGTATGGAAGATGGATATAATTAAAAAGCCGGATCACAGCCGGCATAGGATACACACGGGTCACCGTCCGGATCATCTGGTCTTCTACTTCGGAGAGTAATTCTGCCTTTTTTAAGAATACCAAAATGAAGGCCTTTTCCATAGAACATATGGTAAGCGGACTGTAATCTTGATTTAGTAGGAGTACACCTTTACTCATCTAAACAATAATTAAATAACATTTCATAATATAACAAACTACAAACCATGCACGAATTGCATAAAATGTCCATACTAGCCCATTGGGTCAAAATTTCTGTCAAGAAGTCCCGGCCATGAAAAAAGTGTCAGAATTTCATTTTACTCAACTCCCGCTGCAAATCTTTCTGCTTGATGTCTTCACGTTTATCGTAAAGTTTTTTTCCTTTTGCCAGTGCAATTTCCAATTTTGCCCACCCCCGGTCATTGATAAACAACCGAACAGGTACGATGGTCAACCCTTTTTCCTCGGATTTAGCTTCCAGCTTTTTCAGCTCAACATTTTTTAACAGTAACTTACGCTCCCGGGTAGGCTCATGATTATAATGCGTTCCCTGCGTATAGGTTGAAATATTCATCTGTCTGACAAACAGCTCCCCTCTTTTAAAATAACAATAAGCCTCTGATAAATTGATTTTACCTTCCCGTACCGATTTGATTTCAGTGCCCGTGAGAGTGATACCTGTTACATAGGTTTCCAGAAACTCGTATTCAAAACTTGCTTTCCGATTTTTGATATTAATCTTGTTGGAGAATTTCGGCTGACTTTTCTGGGCCATATGGAAGTAATTTATGTATAAAAAAAAATAAATACAGGCTTCTAATATACTTTTGTTTTCAGGTTTCGCCAAGAAATTATCCCTACGAATTTTAATGTTCCGGGGCTCTGAAGCAGATTTATACCGTTTTTTTGTCAAACCACCCCACCCTCAACAGGAGTATCTTACTGTGGCTATTACCAAATGTTTTTCAATTTCAATCTCTCGGAAAATGTATTATAATAAAAAAAGTCAATAATTTCTTTGTATAATTTTGTATAAGTTTGATCCTCTATCATTCCTATTGATAAGCTATGGAACTCAGGGAAAAAAGTTGGATTAAACACTATCTACATTTCCGAAATCAGTATGCGCTGCAGAAAGAATTTGAGCAGGTGGCAGCCCGTATGGATACCCCCTATAACCGGGAGGAGTTTTTATACCAGCTTTTGCAACCGACAGGAATGCTCTATGGTCATCCGGCCCAGTTGCCTATTCATAATAAATCTTTACTCAGGGCTTTGAAAGTAGACTCCCTGAAAACCTCCGACAAAATTAAGATCATACTGCTAGAGAGTTTTCTCCATAGTGCCCTGACCTCGCCGCGCTATCAGGAAATAGAAAATACCCTGGACATGGCCGACGCTATACTGGACGCTGCTTTGCTCATTGGTAAGTTCTACAAAAAGGTGTATGAAGGCTTGGAAACCCGAACCCGTCACTGGTTCTTCTATCAAGAGAAAAAAGGACTGGAACTCACAGAATTTATTCTGGAGAATAAGGTGAATCCCCCTTTTCGGAGAGAAGCGTTCTGGTCAGATTTCTTCGACAAAAGCCTGGTGTTCTTAGATATATTTTACTTTAGTAAATGGATTGCCGCCGAAAAATCAGGGATGGAGCCTGATCGGGTTGTCCAGGCCCATGAAGCCATGCGTTTGTTGATTATGCAGGTATTTGTAACGGCTGCACTGGCAAACCGAATCATAGAACCTGAAGAAAAAAAACTCTTTGACTATTATATAGAAGCAGCCAAGTTTTCAGCACAATCCCGGCAGCTATGTCAACAGTTTCTGGAAAACCCAACGCCTTTAGAAGCATTAGACCTGCAACAGATAGATTCGCAAGTATTAAAAAAGTATATTTTCGAACTGGCACTGCTGATCATTTATGCTGACAAACTTCTCACTAAAGAGGAGAAGAAATATATGGAACTGCTGAGGAGTAAGCTTGATCTGGAAAAAAAAGAAGTCGAGAGCAGTCAGATGGCTGTAGAGAGTTTTATGGTAAGTCATTGGCAGCAGATGGAATTTCTGCAAAATCCTTCCCGGCTGACTGTTATGCAGGAACAGGTAATGAATAAACTGAGTCGTACGCTGTCCAGAAATCGTCATGCTTTTATGCATCAGGTAAAAAACAAGCCCGAACTGAACAAACTCATTAACAAAGCCAGCAAGGAAAAGCTAACCAAGGAAGAAAAGAATAAACTACGACAGGAGCTCATTGAGGCAATAGGCAGCCTGCCTTCTACCATGTTACAGACCATTCCTAAAACTTTTTTCACCTATCCGGTGCTAATGCAGATTATACCTGACAATATCATGCAGCCCAAAAAAGGAGATATCTTTACCAACCCTTAACGACCGAAGTGTAGTCTGGGATCCGGACTGGCCTGAAGAGATTCAAAATCGGCTTTCAGGTATTTATAATGCGCAGCCATCGCAATCATGGCAGCATTGTCCGTACAGTAGACCAAAGGAGGAATATACACTTTCCATCGAAGGGTTTCCGCCCGTTCGCTTAGCGTTTTTCTTAAGGCCGAGTTAGCAGAAACACCACCTGCAATAGCTATTTCCCGGATACCTGTTGTTTCCGAGGCTTGGCGGAGTTTCTCTAAAAGCATTTCTATCAGCTTGTGCTGTATACTGGCACAAATATCTGGTAAGTGTTGAGCGACAAAGTCGGGATCTTTGCTTTTTTCACGTTGAAGAAAATTTAAAAACGCCGTTTTTATACCACTAAAAGAATAGTCAAGCGCAGGCATCACGGTGTCAGGAAAAGCAAACCGGGCAGGGTTTCCTTGCTGAGCCATGTGATCAATGGCCGGTCCACCCGGATAGGGAAGCCCCAAAACTTTGGCTATTTTATCGAAGGCTTCACCTACGGCATCATCCTGGGTCTCTCCCAGAATTTCCATCTCTAAATAATCGGTCACCTTCACAATCTGAGTATGGCCGCCACTCACGGTTAAACACAAAAAAGGAAAGGCAGGCTTTGGGTCGTCAATAAAATGTGCTAAAATATGAGCCTGCATGTGATTTACAGAGATCAGCGGGATATCCAACCCATAAGCTAATGATTTAGCAAAAGAGGCTCCTACCAATAAAGCACCCAATAATCCAGGTCCCTGCGTAAAAGCTACTGCACTGAGCATAGTTTTTGTTATATTTGCTTCAGAAAGCGCTTGATGTACAACAGGTACCACATTTTGCTGATGAGCACGAGAAGCTAACTCAGGTACAACACCACCATATTTTTGATGAACCGACTGTGTCGCAATAATGTTACTTAGTATCTTGCCGTTAGAAATGATTGAAGCAGAAGTCTCATCGCAAGAAGACTCAATCGCTAAAATGTTAATCAGCTCTTTATCGTTATTAGAGAATACAGAAGAATTCATTCACTACTACTGGTTTGAAGAAGGAGAAAGAAAACAAGCAAGATACCAAAAAAATCGTAACTAAGACAGTACTCTGGTCACTGGCAGTGCTCATGACCGTGCTGGCTCTTTTGGTGACTGCTTTACACCTTCCCTCTGTACAAACCCGCATCATTCATAAACTGACCCAGATAATTTCTGAAAAAACAGGGTTTGAGTCGGACATCAAACGGATCAATATCAAATGGTTTGATACCATGGTGCTCGATAGCGTCACCATTCTTGACCAGGAGAAAAAAGAGATGATCTGGGTGGAAAACCTGGCGGTAGATTTTAGCCTGTGGACACTCATAGAGGGGCGCCATATCAACATTGACGAAGCCCGCCTGAACCATGCCCGTGTCAGTTTGCTGAAAGATACGGTGGCGAACACGCTGAATATGACAGAGTTTATTGAAGCGGTGCGGGCGCTGACCAGAAAAAAGGACAAAACTTCAAAAAAATTACCGCCTGTTTTTCATATCGACAGGGTACAACTTCGAAACACGTCCTTTCAGTATGCCGACCCCGGCAAGGATTCCATCCAAGGTCAGTTCGATTACCATCACTTTCAACTACACAATATCAACGGCGATGTGCATGCTTTCAGAATTGTTTCGGATACGCTGGAAATACAAGTAGAGCAGCTGGCCGCATACGAGCCCACTTATGATTTTACGATTCATGAGTTTACAGGCTTTTACCGCCTGACAGACTCCTCCATGACTTTCCAGAATTTCAAACTCTCGGCCGGTAACAGTGTCCTTCAGGATTCGGTCGTATTCAATTACGAAAACAAATCCAGCCTTAGCTACTTCAACGACAGTGTCACCATTGTGGCAAATGTTAAAAAATCCAAAATCTACTCTAAAGACCTGGCGCTCTTTGCTCCTTACCTCAACCGGTATGATGAGTTTTACACCCTCAGCGGAGCATTTAAGGGAGAGGTGAAAAGCTTTTCAGTGAAAGATTTTGTGCTGGATTTTGGCTCCCGCAGCCTTTTGGCCGGAGATGTGAACTTTGACGGCTTACCCGATTTTAAAGAAACTTTTATTGATCTGGATCTTAAAAATTCAGTAGTAGACGTACTCGATTTGCAGCAATATATACCGAGCGACAGCGCTTTTCAAAAGGCGGCACTTTTCGGAACCGTAAAGTTTGATGCTGAATTCCTGGGCTTTCCCAACGACTTTGTGGCCAACGGACAGTTTGATACCCAGCTTGGTAAAATTAATTCGGATATTAATTTAAAGTTAGACGGCGAGATCCCGGAGTATTCAGGTAAACTGGCTTTGATAGACTTTGACCTAGGTACCGTTTCTAATCAGCCCGATCTTCTACAAAAAACGACCTTCAGCGGAGAAATTGACGGACAGGGGCTAACGGTGGCAGAAGCAGATTTTAATCTGAAGGCGAAGTTTAATTATCTGGGGGTTAACCATTATACTTTCCTCAACATACAAACAGATGCCCGCTTCGCGGCCTCTTTCTTTGAAGGGAAATTAAGCATCGACGATCCTAACTTGCAATTTAACGCTATGGGTACCGTTGATCTCCGCGATGGCAACCAGGAAGTAATCTTAGAAGCTAAACTGGATACAGCTTTTCTACAGGCTATCAACCTGACCAAGGAGTACGCTTTTGTCAGTACTGAATTGAAAACCAATACGCATGGACTGGAAGTGGATGGCATCACCGGTACGGCCCAGCTTAGAAATCTCTTTGCAATCTACCAAGACCGGGAACTGACGATTGACTCCCTCTGGCTGAAATCAGAAATCAATGAAAATGAAAGACTTTTCAGTCTGCAAACCAATCATATACAGGCATTGCTGACAGGTAATTATCGCTTTTCTACCCTGGTAGAAGATATTAAACTACTCGCCAAGGAGTACAAAATTATTTTTACCAACGAAGAGGATGACATCAAGACCTATTTTGCCAGGAAAGGAAGTAGATCCCCTGAGCAATATGAACACGAAAAGTATGAATTAAATTATCAGTTCAAACTGGGCGATGTAAATCCTCTCTTGCATTTGTTTGTCCCTAACATCTCAATTTCCCGGAATACGAATATTGACGGCCGGATCACGGGAGGCTATACGCATATCTTAAACCTGAATTCACAAATAGACACCCTGCAATACAACAACAGTTTCTTCTACGGAAACATGATAGATATTGCGACCTCTAAAATTGCTGACAGTACGGATGTGTTAGCCATGGTATATATCAAGTCCGACAAGCAGGATCTTCACAACAAAGGACTTCATATACAAACAGAAAATTTTGTAAATGAAGCTATCTGGGCTAACGACCACATCGATTTCCAACAAAGTATACAGCAACAGCAGACCGATAACCATGCTAATATTTCAGGCAATCTGACTTTTCTGACCGACAGTACCCTGGTTAAAATCACAACGGCTGACATGCAGGTACTCAACCGGCAATGGACGGTTACCGGAGGAAATAGTATCCTTTTTGCCAACAACGAAATTAATTTTGACAGCCTCTCCTTTTTTAATCTGTTGCCTACCGGTGAAAAACAGGAAATATCAGCCTTTGGCACCTTATCCGGTGACCCTGATAAGCAACTGACACTGAGAATTAATCAATTTCTGGTAGATAACCTTAATCCGCTCCTTTCCCGCAACTACCAGGGTGAAGTCAATGGATTTGTAGACATCAAAAACTTTATGCGGGATCCGGAGGATACCCTCAGCAACCTCATCTTGAATAGTGAGATTTCTATTCAGGACTTTACGATCAATAATTTTTTATTTGGAAATATTGTAGGCCTGGCCAACTGGGACAATAGTCAGAGCCGTCTTAACCTAAATTTGATGGTGAACCGTCTGGGCAACCGCATGATTTCTCTTCAGGGCAGCTATGATCCTAAACAGGAGGAAGAACAGCTTGATTTGCTGGCTTCTTTTCGTGATGCGCAACTCAATGTGATTGAACCCTTTATAGAAGATTACTTTTCTGAACTAGGAGGAACAGCCGATGGTAATTTTACCCTGACAGGCAAACTGGATTACCCTATCCTCAGAGGTTCCGGCCAGCTGAAAGACGGCAAAATGAAAATCAATTATCTCAACACCAACTATACTTTTAACGGAGATTTGGTTTTTGAAGAAAATTCAGTGAGTGTGAGCAACCTCAAAATGCAGGACAACCGAAATCAGGTAGCTACTTTCAACGGAGGGGTTTTTCATGATGGCTTCAGAGATTTTGTGCTGGATTTAAGTGGAGAGCTGAATAATGTGAACATACTGAATACTTCCCTAAAGGATAATGACCTCTTTTACGGAAAAGGATTTGCAACGGGAGAGGTTTCTTTATTAGGGGCCATCAACAACCTGGATATCAATGCCAGGGTGAAAACAGAGAAAGGCACTAAAATCTATATTCCTATCGGAGGTATTGAAGGGGTGGAACAGTCTGAATTTATCAGTTTTGTGAGCCACAAAGACAGTACCCAGCAAGACAATAATATCGATAAGATTAACCTGACCGGTTTGAAACTGGATCTGGAAATAGAAGTGACCCCCGATGCCTATGGAGAAATTATCTTTGATGCTAAAACCGGTGATATCATACGAGGCAGAGGCAATGGACAGTTGCAGCTACTCATTTCCAGTGAAGGAGATTTTAACATGTTTGGCGATTTATCCTTCATAGAGGGAGGCTATAACTTTACACTCTATAATATCATTAACAAAGAATTTAAAATAGAGCCCGGCAGTAGTATTTCCTGGTTGGGTGACCCTTATGGTGGTCTGTTGGATATTAATGCCTCTTATGAGCAGCTGGCTTCTCTGGCTCCATTGGTGCTCGACGAATCCCAAAAAGAATCTGATGAGGTCAAAAGGAAATACAAAGCGGAAGTGCTCCTGGCACTCACCGGCGACCTGATGTCACCGGATATTGACTTTGATATTCAGGTAGAAAACTACCCTGAAAATAATATTCACCTGCGAACTGCGGTAGAAAGTCTGGAAAACAACATTACTTTTGATAATGAAGAGCTTAAACGGCAAGTGTTCAGCCTGATTGTGCTGAGAAGATTTTCGGAACGAGATTCTTTTGATGGCTCCAGGGCTGTCAGCAGCAGCGTGAGCGAATTCTTGTCAAACCAATTTAGTTACTGGTTCAGCCAGGTAGATGAGAACCTGGAAATCGATGTAGATTTAGGCTCTTTTGACGATGACCGTTTCAACACTTTCCAGCTCAGGCTTTCCTACACCTTGTTTGATGGCAGATTACGTATTACCCGGGATGGCGGCTTTACCAACGTAAACAATGAAGCAAATACTGCCAGTGTGATCGGTGATGTCACAGTTGAATACCTGCTGACGAAAGATGGAAAATACCGGGTCAAGATGTATAATCGAAATAATTTTAACAGTCTCACGCAAAGTATTAACCTGGTTAATAACACCACGCAAGGCATCAGTTTGATGCACGTTGAAAGTTTTGATAAAGTGAAAGAACTTTTTATTGATGCGCGGGAGAATGCACTGCGTGCCAGAAGCACGAAAATTGAAAGTAAAGAAGAACTTCCTCCTATCCAACACCAATCTTCGGCTCCACAGGCGGCAGGTGCTGCGAAAAACCCATAATCACTCTTCTATTTCCTGCTGGTAAGCCAGAATACCCCCTTTCAAATTGTACAGGTTATCAAACCCCTGCTTCTCCAGGTATTGAATGGCATTGGCACTCCTTTTTCCACTGCGGCAATGAACAACCACCTTTTTCTCTCTGTCAATTTTATCCATCTGATCGGGTATTTCTCCTAGCGGGATCAGTTCGGCACCCAGGTTCGCTTCGTCATATTCATAGGGTTCGCGAACGTCAATCAGTTGGAAATCTTCCTGGTTATCCTGCATTTGCTTCAGTTCCTGCACTGTGATCTCTTTCATTTTGATATTGTAAAGTTTAGAATTAATTTGCCTGACTAAATAACGCACAAAAATAAGGATAAATCTGTTAGAATTGAACAGCAAGTCAATATGGAAATTGAAATAAAGCGCTTAAATGATGCTTATCATATGCAGGCCATGAATGAGAGTGGACGTTCTATCTCTATAGACAGTTCTCCCGATGCCGGCGGCCAGAATTTAGGTTTTCGCCCCATGCAACTGATGCTGGCAGGAATCGGAGGCTGCAGTGGCATTGATGTGATCAGTATTTTAAAAAAACAAAGACAACCTCTGGAGGACATTCGAATCAGGGTGAGAGGCGACAGAGAACCCAATAAAACACCCTCTCTGTTTGAGAAGATTCATATAGTTTTTACCTTAAAAGGGAAGTTAGACGAGAATAAGGTCAAGCGAGCTATTGAGCTTTCGATAAAGCAATATTGTTCCGTGGCTAAAATTCTGGAAAAGACAGCAGATATTAGTTACAGTTACGAAATCATTGATTGATGGACAAAAAGAACCAGCATTTCGAGACGAAAGCCGTAAGAATACAAAGTGAAACCAGCCAGCACCGGGAACATAGTGTACCTATTTACGCTACCTCCAGCTTTGTTTTCCAGGATGCCGAACAAGCCCGGGCTTTGTTTGCCGATGAAGAGGAAGGGAATATCTACACACGGTTTTCTAACCCTAATAATAATGAATTTGTAGATAAACTTTGCGCCCTGGAAGAAACCGAAGACGGGGTCGCCACGGCATCCGGTATGTCGGCAATGTTTATCAGTATGGCTGCTTTTCTCCGTAGTGGAGATCATATCTTGGCTTCCCGGTCATTGTTTGGCTCCACGCACCAAATCTTAACACAGCTGTTTCCACGCTGGGGTATTACCCATACTTATGTCAACGTCCATGCCCCCCTGGAGGTCTGGGAGAGAAACATTCAGGCTAATACGAAAATGATCTTCGTTGAAACGCCTTCCAATCCCGGTCTGGATCTGATTGATCTGGAAGCCCTGGGAAAACTGTCACGGCAACATAATATTATCTTCAATGTAGATAATTGTTTTGCTACTCCTTACCTGCAAAATCCAGCCAGATGGGGCGCCCATATCGTGACCCACTCTGCTACCAAATTTATTGATGGCCAGGGCAGAGCGATCGGGGGCGCCGTGCTGGGTACCAAAGCGCTGATGCAGGAAGTACGTTTCCTGGCACGGCATACGGGTCCGGCCCTGTCACCATTTAACGGATGGATTCTCTCCAAAAGCCTAGAAACGCTGGCTGTCAGAATGGAAAAACATTGCGAACATGCCCTGGCCTTGTCAGAGTTTTTGGAAAACCACGAGGAAGTCATTCATGTTAACTATCCCTTTCTACCTTCTCATCCACAGTATACATTGGCAAAAAAACAAATGCGACTGGGCGGAGGGCTGGTTACCTTTGAATTAAAGGGAGGGGTAGAAAGAGGGAAGCGATTTCTGAATGCATTGAAGATGCTTTCATTCACCGCTAACCTCGGCGATACGCGCACGATTGCGACGCATCCAGCTTCCACTACACATTCTAAGTTGTCGGATGAAGAAAGAGCAGCGGTAGGGATTACCCCTGGCCTGGTACGGATATCTGTGGGCCTGGAACATCTGGAAGACATCAAAACTGACCTGGTACAAGCGATAGAGCATAGTAGGTAATCAATGCATAGGGCAGACTTTGCCTGTCTCTAATTCATAGCGGTCTGCTCGGTTTCAGATATTAAAATGCTCCTGTATAATTTCATTGATCATCGAATAAGTCAGGGGCTTACTTTTGAAGCCGGCTACTTCATCGATGAGATATGCTTTTTGTTTCTCGTCAGGGTTGGTAGAGGTAGTCAATATAATGATGACGGAATGAATCCCGTACAGGTCTTTGATTTTCTTATACTCATCAATAAAATCCCAACCGGTTAATCCCGGCATATTTAAATCGAGCAGAATGAGATCCGGACTTTTACATTTTTCTACCCGGGGACATTCCAGCAGTGCCAGTGCATCTTTTGCTGTTTCAGCAATTTCTATATTTTGGGTGATGTTTGCGTCTTCCAGCGTTTGCTTGTTCAAAAAATTGGTTATTTCATCGTCGTCTACCAGAAGTACACAATTTAGTTTGGTCCCCATGATGCATTGTTAGTTTTTGGAATCCTAAAATAAAAAATACTGCCCATAGTTGGCTTTGATTCTACCCAAATTTTTCCACCATGCAATTCTACAATTTTTCTGCAATGGGCCAGTCCGATCCCGGTTCCACCATATTTTGATTTAGGATGCAGGCGTTGAAAAATGATAAAAATTTTCTCCCAGAACTTCTCCTCTATACCGATGCCGTTGTCTTTCACGGAGAAAACCCAGTCGTGTGCCTCTTCCTTAACACTGACCCTGATCTGCGGAACCTCTCCTTCCTTCCTGAATTTTATAGCATTACTGATGAGGTTTTGAAACAACTGCTTGAGTTCAAGGGCATAGCCCTCTAAAATCGGCAAAGGATCCACTACAATATGAGCTTTGCTTTCCTGAATAGCCTGATCAAGATTCAGTAGCACTTCCTTTACGATCTCCTGGCAGTGGACAACTTCCCAGTGTTTCTCCCGCCCTATCCTTGCATATTCCAACAATCCGGTGATCAGCAATCTCATCCGAAGGGTTGATTGGGAAAGGTAATTCAAATAGGTTGTCGCTTTATCATCCAGTTTATCTTTATACTGCTTATCCAGTAAGACTACAAAACTGGAAATAGTTTGCAGAGGCTCCTGCAAATCATGGGAAGCGATATAGGCAAATTGCTCCAGCTCCTGATTTTTTGTCTGCAACACCTCCAGCATCTTTTCCTGCACTTTGCTTTCCTCCTTTAATTGTTTTTTCAATTGATTTTCTTTGACAACCGTAGCCTGCAGTCCGCTGAACAATAAGTGCAGGGAGGCTACCACCACCGTACTGAGCAAAATCAGGTTGGAAGAGACAGCAATCCAGGAGCCTACGGTATAAATGGTAGTCAAAGGACTTTCAAATAGCTTAAAGTTGATGATAAAAGCAAAGAGCAAACAAATAGCCGCATTCACTGCAATAGACCAGTAAGCAAAGGTACTGTGAAAAATCAGCGTAATAAATACAGTGATGGCCAACAGATACAATAAGCCCGGGCCAAAGGAACCCAGATAAATCAGCAAAATGACGCTCAGCAAGTACAGACATACCACAAAGAGCATTTTCCGCATAGGAAGACTGAGTCTGGCATTGAAGGCAATCAGGGCAAAGGAAACAACGGTTAGAATATCATATAAAGCCAACAACGGAATGCCTCCCCGAATAGACATAATGACACCGGGCACCAGTGCAATAAAACTTACAGGGAATAAATAGAGGAGGATGCGGCTAAAAAGTTTGTCTCTCCAATAGGAAAGCTCCTTAATATCCGTTTCTGCCTCTATCAGGATATTCGCTTCCACCCGTTGTTTATACTGCGTCCATAATTTCATAGAATGCTACAACATGGGATACTCGCATACGCATAAATACAGATTTTTTAAGATTTATATAGCATGGTAGCTCAAATTTTGAAAGGAAGGTATGGCAACTGACATACAAATAACTGACATGATTTCACCCGTATTATAGGGTTTTGATAAAGACCAGTGAGGGTCCCTTTGGGCATTGATGTCTCAAAAAATCCGCTGGTCTGTAGTGCAAGGCTATATTTATGGAGCTGCCGGATAGGATGGTAATTGTAAAGCAATGAGCGCAAAATCGAACCACACCTTCGGGTGATCAAAGATCAAAGGAAGGGGGCGGATACCATTAAGAGGTAATTTAATATCTGATTGTCTCAGGATGGTTTGAACCTTGCTGAGAGTCATAAGCTGAAGCAAGCCCCAGAAAAAAACAGTGACTGCCTGAGGCTAGCGGTGCAAACCACATTCCGTTTTAGCAGTGCCAGACCATCTTCCGCTCCTGCCTTTACCCTTGAAGGTACAATGCTTACATCCTATGGATTCATAACCCAGGGGCTTAAGGGGATGTACCGGAAGGTTAAATTTTTCAATATATTCGTTGGCTTCTTCTTCAGTGACATTTATAATGGGATAAAACTTCAGCACCCCATCTTTTTTCTGAAAAATATCCATCTGGCTGCGATGGTCATTCTGCCAGCTCATTAATCCAGAAACCCACACTTCCGCCTGCTTCTTAATAGTAAGTAAAGGTTCTACCTTATTGACCGAACAGCACAGATCCGGATCTGTTTTCCATAACTGATGCTCACGGGTAAATTTGTTTTTCCACTCTTCCGGCTTGAGCTCAATAACTTCCAGATCATAAAGCTTCGTGACTTTTGCCTTATAGGCCAGTGTCTCCTCGAAATGGTAGGTAGTATCGAGAAAATGAACAGCTTGCTTGATATTCTCCCGATGAAACAAATGCAGCAGAAATACAGCAGTAGTACCAAAAGAAGAAGTGAGCAGCACTTTGTTACCAGCCAACGAATGGTTAGAGTAAAAAGCTCTGATCCGCTCTTCTGGAGTCATAGAGTAAAAGATGCAGTTCAGCCGCTCGATATCCTGGTCATTATGGATATCAAAATATTCGTTACGCCAATCTTCTGCTTTAGTACACTCTATTTTTAAAGTTTCCATAAAGTCATTCTAGTTTATCTGGCTCCTCTCTTGTCTTAGTATTTGGTTTTGAGAGAAAAGTAACTTCATTTTGTGAATAAATATTAACCGATATTACTCTTTCACTGGTGCCAACTCCTCATACAACCCTGCTTTGATTTCTTCCAGTATCTGAGTACTGATGTACTCGGGATGGCTGCTGACCACTTCGCCAATGATGATAATGGCGGGAGAAGCCAGTTTATTTTTTTCTGCCATCTCGACCATATTTTTTACAAGCCCCATACCGATTTTCTCTTCCGGCAAAGAACCATTCTGTATGATAGCTACCGGAGTGTCCTGTTTGCCACAGGACTCGAACACCTGCTTGATTTCCTGCAGTTGCCCCATACCCATCAGTATGACGATCGTAGCGGTAGATTGAGCAGCCAGTTTTACATCCTCCGACATTTTCCCTGATCGGGTAGTGCCGGTGATAACCCAGAAGCTCTCACTCACCCCACGTTTGGTCAAAGGGATATTTTGCAAGGCAGGAACAGCATAAGCACTACTGATGCCAGGCACAACCTCTGAAGGAATGCCCGCTTTTTCGGCAAATACCTGCTCTTCATGTCCCCGACCGAAAACATAGGGATCACCCCCTTTGAGTCTGACCACATGCCCATAGTAAGAAGCACATGCTACGATCAGGCGGTTGATGTCTTCCTGTGTCATTTTATGGCTTCCTGCGCGTTTTCCTACGTAGATTCTAGGGGCATGCGCCGGAACATATTGCAGCAGTTCTTCGTTGGCCAGGGCATCGTACAACACCACGTCAGCAGCCTGTAATGCTTTTAAACCCTTCAAAGTCAACAGATCAGGGTCGCCGGGGCCTGCCCCTACCAGGGTTAACTTAGGATGTTTTGTATGCAAAGGTTTTTTCACTACACTACTCATAATTCATCATTATACCGCTACATTGTTGCCTACCTGATTCTCTCTGAGTTGTTTTATTCTTTCTACAAAATCGGTAGCAGATTGTATATAATGCGCTGCGAACTTCTCTGTAGGCTCATATTGATTCACCTGAAGCACATGGGCTTCAAAAGAATCTTCAAAGGAGATGGCGCCCTTCGCAACAAAATGCTCATCAAATGCTTTTAAAATACTGATCTGATTGTTGACACTTACATCTTCAGACAACAGTATGGATTTGGCACTTGTCACAAAAGTATTGTAGGCATGATAGATGGCATCCGCATAGTCTTGTCTCATAAATGCTTCCTTGGCCCATGACAACTTCTCTTCGCTTTCTAACAGCAGCGTTGCCACCAGGTCAATCATCACACCAGCGCATTCTCCCACACCGGCTTCTACTTTGAAATCTTCTTCCTGCTGTCCCCAATCAAAATATTCATCGTCGAGCAGATTATCTATATCTGTTAGAGGCTTCAGCAATTGATAAAAATACATTTTACCCTGGCGCTGATAATAGTCGGCAAAATATTCACCTTCCTGCCGTTGTGCCTCGTAATCTTCTAACACACCCCGCAACACCTGAGGGGCTCTTTTACTGGGCACTTTAATAACTTTATCCGCAATACGGCCTGCCCCGTTGCCATCAATGCCACCGCCCAGCAGCACCTGCAAAGCCGGGATCACTCTCTTGTCTTTGGTTCGAAGGGAGCTTCCATGAAAGCCTACACTAGCAATGCCATGCTGACCGCAGGAGTTAGGACATCCACTGATTTTGATCTTAATATCATTGTTATAAACCAGGTCGGGATATTCTTTTCTGATCACGTCTTCCAATATCTCAGCAGCCCCTGTGCTGTTGGAAATTCCCAGGTTACAGGTATCCGTACCCGGGCAGGCAGTCACGTCGGCGGTACTGTCAAAACCAGGTTCTGCCAACCCAATCGCCTCCAGGGCATTGAAAAGGTGTGGCAATGCTTCCGGAGAAACAAATTTCAACAGATATCCCTGATTCACTGTAATCCGGATATCATCTGCAGCATACTGGTCTACAATATCGGCCAGTTGTCTGGCTTTGGTAGCATGCAGATTCCCCAACAGCACTCTCACATAGACACCATAATAGCCTTTTTGCTTTTGTTCAAAGACATTGGTATCCAGCCATGCCTGGTATTTCTGTACATCGACAGCGGTGGTCTTTTCGAAGACTTTTTGTTTGGGCAGCACTTCTTCCGGAATAGCATCACGGTCTACCACATAACTTTTGGACTTTAAGGCTTTCCATTCGGCTTTGGCCAGTTTCAGCAGTTCATCCAGCCCTATCTGTGCCATCAGGAATTTCATACGCGCTTTCATACGTTTATTGCGTTCGCCATGGCGGTCGAACACACGCAGCAACGCCTCTGTAAGCGGAATCAGCTGATCTTCCGGCAAGAATTCATAGGCTACCTGTGCCATGTGAGGCTGAGCACCCAGGCCCCCTCCTACCAGCACTTTAAAGCCCCGCACTTCCTTACCGTTTTCTATTTTTACTTTTGGAATCACCCCTACATCATGAATAAAAGTGAAGGCAGAATCTTCTTCACTGGACGAGAGGGCTATTTTAAATTTTCTACCCATTTCCTGGCAGACAGGATTACGCAGAAAATAACGGAACATCTCATAGGCATAGGGAGAGACATCAAAAGGCTCATGAGGATCTACACCAGCTTTGGCAGAAGCAGTAATGTTCCGGACAGTGTTGCCACAGGCTTCCCGTAAGGTCAGTTCGTCTTTGTCTAACTTGGCCCACAGTTCAGGGGCATCACTCAGCTTCACAAAGTGCAGCTGGATATCCTGCCGGGTAGTAGCATGGAGATTGCCATTGGAATACTCTTCAGAAATATCGGCAATCCTTCTGATCTGCCGGGTTGTGAGTCGCCCGAAAGGTATTTTAATACGGATCATCTGTACCCCTGACTGGCGTTGTCCATAAACGCCTCTGGCCAAGCGCAGGCTGCGAAACCTGTCTTCATCTATTTTGCCTTCCTGGTAGAGTCTTATTTTTCTTTCCAGTTCGATAATATCCCGTTCTACCACCGGATTTTCAATTTCTGTTCTAAAGCTCTGCATAGGAGAATGGTATTTGAAGTAAATAAAAAAGCCTTTCCGTATTCGGGAAAGGCTTTGTGCTTTATGTTTTAGTTTATTACTGCATATGATTATGTGCGTCCTCTCATGCTGCAATATACGTATGACATGCCTTTCCCGTAAACCGAACACATACAACACCAGAACCAGCAAGCGCGGCGCTGAGCAGCAGTAAGTTTTTCGTTTGTTTTGGAAAGACTGTTTAACATGATATTCGCGTGATCAGATCACTAAGGCAATATTAAGCAACCTTAGTGAATTATTCAAATATATCAAAGAATAATTAATAAACTTTCAAATTAAAAGTGAAAATGCTGATAAAAACGCAGTTAGACCAATTGAGCGTCTAATTTCTTAGCCAACACGCTTTTGTTGACCGCTCCTACCTGCTTATCCACCACTTCTCCATTTTTGAATACTAACAAAGTAGGAATGCTGCGGATACCAAATTTGGCAGATACGCCCGGGTTGGTATCAACATCTACTTTACCAATTACGGCAGTTCCGTCATAATCTTTGGCAAGCTCTTCCACCACTGGTGAAATCATCTTACAAGGACCACACCACTCTGCCCAAAAATCAACTAAAACTGGCTTATCTGCTCTCAGCACGGTTTCCTCAAAGTTAGAATCAGTAATTTCAATAGGTTTACTCATTGCTATATGAATTTAATGTATATATGTATAAATAGATATTTAACAAAAATAGTTTAAGTCTATCTACGAATATTTTTGAATTAGGATATATTTTTTATCTCAACGTTAACAACACAGGCCTTGCTTTAAGTTTGTGTTAACAATCCATAAATGCCAAACCTATTCTTCTACCATACGTCTCGATGAATTGTAAATATATTGTCTTTGTGGAATACAGAAGAATTCCGGATAGACTGGGTCTGGATTTTCTTTGACTTTTTTACCTATAAAGGATGGGATTTTTTAAACTACCAGTTTTTTTTCTTTTCCGTAAAAATCATTCTGACAAGACTTTTTTTACTCAGGAAGAAAGTCTTTCTAGTATTTTCTCGATCAGTGCCTGTATCACCTGCTGGGGTTTCCGGGAAAACTCATGAGTGATCCGGTTGGCCAGGATCGCATTCACACTCAACACCTCATGACCCAGTAAGCGCCCCATGGCATAATAGCCTGCTGTTTCCATCTCAAAATTAGTCAGCAGCTTCCCATCGAACCGAAAGCTGGCCAGCTTTCCGGCAAAGTTGGCAAACCTGGGCGATATCCTGACATGACGCCCCTGAGGGGCATAAAATCCCGGACAGGTAAGTGTATATCCTTCAATCATATCTTTTCCAAAAGATGCTTGCAACCCTTCTGAAGCATGCACACAATAGGGAACGAAGGGAAGATCCAGGTGGCTGGCCAGCTGAGCTCCCCATCGCTTTTCTGTTTCACTGAAATGATCAGCCGGGTAAAACTGCATGAGGGTGTCTAACCCGAAAGCCAAAGTACTCACCAAATGGCTGTCTACCGGCATAGCCTGCTGCAGTGAACCGGTTGTGCCTATACGGATAATATGCAGCTTTTTGGGCTGATCCTTCGGAAGTCTTGACGAAAAATCCACATTAGCCAATGCATCCAGTTCGGTCAGCAGAATCTCCACATTATCAGTGCCCATTCCACTGCTGATCACCATGATACGCCGGCTGCCCAGATAACCGATATGGGTGAGAAATTCTCTCTTTTGTATTTTTGCCTCTAGGGTATCAAAATACCGGCTGACGAAAGGCACTCTTTCCGGATCACCCACGGTAAGAATGGTGTCTGTGAGGTGTTCGGGTCTTAACCCCAAATGATACACACTACCATCCGGATGAAGGATCAATTCGCTTTCAGGAATGCGTGAATAAGGCAAGGGATCTGTTTTGGTATGTAATGAACTCAAAAAAACCTAAGATTCAATCGGTTTGGCTGGATTTCCGAAAACGGTTTGCCCTTCTTCCACATGACCGATCACAACGGAACCAGCCCCTATCCGGGCGCCTTTTCCTACCTTTACTGGTCCGGCAATCACCGCACCGGCTCCAATGAATACCTCATCTTCAACCGTAGCACCTGCACTGATGATACTCCCCGCTCCTACCTGCACAAATTCTCCCAAAGTAGCCTCATAATCCACCACGGCATGGCTGTGTATGATACAACCGATGCCCACTTTGGCAAAACTTCCAACCACTGCTCCCGCATTCGCCAGGATGCCATAGGAAATATAGGCATTGCCGGAAATCATCGCTTTCGGATGAATGGCATTCACGGGCATCACCTTCCGACGCTCATTGAGCATTTTAAACAAACTTTTTCTCACCTTTCGGTCGCTGATTGCCACAAAGGCGTCACATTTATGACCTATGTATTTTAAAAATCCATGATCATCCGTACGCCCCATAATGGAAACATCAT
The DNA here is from genome assembly GCA_021730635.1 of Catalimonadaceae bacterium JC749. Classification (GTDB taxonomy): domain Bacteria; phylum Bacteroidota; class Bacteroidia; order Cytophagales; family Cyclobacteriaceae; genus JAJNNC01. Next base: position 434,797 of record JAJNNC010000002.1, on the reverse strand, counting down.
TTAACTGGGTATTGTGCAGAGCTTCCTTATCATCTAAAAAGCCATAGATCAGCACATCGTTCGACTGAAAAATCTCTAAAGCTGCTTTACCCAATCCCCCTGCTCCAAAAATGATTACCGGGTTTGTAGTCATATTTTTTTATGTAAAGTTTACAGATACAATTTCTAGTATAGCGCTATCAACAGCAATAAGTTTCATTCATCTGTTTTTTTCCGATTTCTGTGGAATAAAATGATGAAGAGCTCATGGATGGCTTACTCACGCCTATCATTACAAGCAGGATAAAATTTACCGCACTTCCAAAGTCAGAAGCGTTGATACGGTTTCTTCAGGGTTTCAAATCAATACAATTATACTATTTTTACGCCATAAGAATGATAAACCATTTGTTCAATTTCAAACCATCTAACAGTGATGACTCTACAAGCAGGCGACAAAGCCCCAGATTTTAAAGCTAACAATCAAAAGGGGGAAACTGTGAAATTATCTGACTACAAAGGCAAGAAAGTAGTTCTGTATTTTTATCCTAAAGACAACACACCCGGCTGTACGGCTCAGGCCTGTAACCTGCGGGACAACTACACTGCCTTACAAAAAGCAGGTTATGAAGTGATTGGCATTAGCACCGATAGTGTTAAATCCCATCAGGGTTTTGCGGAAAAACAGCAACTTCCCTTTACGCTGGTAGCCGATGAAGATAAAAGTATCAACGAAGCATACGGCGTATGGAAAGAAAAGTCTATGTATGGAAAAAAATATATGGGAACGGCCAGAACTACGTTTATTATTAATGAAGAGGGGGTGATCACCGAGATTATCGATAAAGTAAAAACCGGCGACCACACAGCTCAGATCTTGAATTAATTCATTGTACCAGACAATCAATCGGCATTTTTTTACGGTGAACAGAAAAAAAAGTGATCCACAGTACTCATGGCAGGCACTGTATGCAGTGGGATTTTTTTTGTGCCTGATTTTCTTTTCACCAAACAGCAAGGCCCAGGTACAGATACAGAAGCCCGCTGAAAAAACCCGTATGCTGTTCCTGCTGGATGCTTCCGGCAGCATGTATGCCGAATGGGGACAGAGTATCCGGATGGAGGTAGCCAAAAAGATGCTGATAAATATGGTAGATTCGCTGAGGGTAGACAACAATCTGGAACTGGCCCTGCGGGTCTATGGCCACCAATACCACCTGCGCTATAAAAATTGCCAGGATAGCAAACTGGAAGTTCCTTTCCGAAGAAATAACCACGACGAGATCATCAGCCGGCTCCGCCAGGTACAGCCACAGGGTGTCACGCCTATTGCCTACTCTCTGGAGCAGGCCGCACAGGATTTCAGGGTAGACCCTGCTTACCGGAATGTGATCATCATCATTACCGACGGCATAGAATCCTGTGGCGGCGACCCCTGTGCCGTTTCCCAAAGCCTGCAGGGAAAAAACATATTCCTCAAACCTTTTGTCATTGGTCTGGGCATGAAAGAAGAGTTTGAAAAAGAGTTTTCCTGCGTAGGGCAGTATTATGATGCCAAAGATGTGGCTCAGTTCCGGCAGGTGCTTCATAAGGTGTTGAAACAATCGCTGGAAGAAACCACCGTGAGTATTGAACTGCTGGACGTGGAAAACCAACCCACCGAGACCAATGTAAATGTCACTTTTTATAACAGCATTACCAGAGCACCTCTCTATGATTTTGTGCATTACCGGGATGCCCAGGGAAAGCCCGACTCCGTGATGGTAGACCCGGTGCTATCCTACGATGTGGTCGTTAATACGATACCTCCCGTGCTCAAAAAAGACGTTACTTTTGAGGGAGGGCAACATCATGTACTGGATATACAGTCGCCGCAAGGAACCTTGGCGCTCTACCAGAATGGACACACAGAATATGAAAATGGGGTAAGGGCCCTGATCAAAAGAAATCAGAGAAATGAAATCCTCAACATCCAGCCGGTCGCTACCCAGGAAAAATACCTGATCGGCACCTATGATGTAGAAGTGCTCACCCTTCCTAAAACGATTTTTACGGATGTAGCAATATCACAGCGTCAGACCACCCGTCTGGACATTCCTGGACCCGGTATCCTGAATATTAACCTGGTGACCCAGGGATTTGGAAGTATTTATAAAATTCATGACAACGGTTTTCAGGAGCGTATCAAAGATCTGGAAAGTGAAAAGACCCAGATGACACTCGCCATTCAACCCGGTCATTACAAGCTGGTCTTCCGGGCCAGAAATGCTTTTGGCAGCAAGTTTACGGAAACCAAAGAGTTTACCATCGATACCGGCACAACGCTGAATCTGCGCTTTTTCAACAAATAAAACCAGACTGAAAAGGTGAGGCCCTGTTATTCTGAGGAAACATAGGCAGGATTTTCTTTGGGTAGCCTAGCCTGTACCTGATGCAGCCAGTGCTCCAGCTTCCGGTCAAGCGCCGCCACTTTCTCCGGGTATTGGCCAGACAAGTCCTGCTTTTCGGAGAGATCTTCCGATAAATTGAACAACTCGAAAGTTTTGCCCTCATATTGTTTGATCAGCTTCCAGTCTCCTTCCCGGATAATGCTGTAGGGCACCACATCTTCTCCACGATAGTGCGGAAAATGCCAGTACAAAGGTCTGGGTGGCAACGCTTTTTGCTGGGTCAACACCGGAAGGATGCTTGTGCCATCTATATTGTGTGGATTGGGCAGGCTGATGCCAGTTACCTCACAGATAGTAGGAAACAAATCATAACTGATCACAGGGGTGTTGCTTTTGGTCTGCGGCGCAATCCTGCCCGGCCATCGTATGATCATAGGTACCCGGATGCCTCCTTCATAAGGGTAGCCTTTGCCCGATCTTAAGGGATCGTTATCGGTTGCTATTTCAATTTCCAATCCTCCATTGTCAGAGGTAAAAATGAGAAGGGTATGCTCATCCAGTTGCCGTTCCTTCAAGGTCTGCATGATTTTACCCACCGATTGATCTACACTTTCTACCATGGCAGCATACTCCGGATTCTTCTGATGAGTCGTTTTCTTTTTTTCATATTTTGCGACCAGATCGGGCCTTCCCTGTATGGGCGTATGCACGGCATAGGGGCACAGATTGAGAAAGAAAGGTTGGCCCTGGTGTCTTTTGATAAAGCTTACGGCCTCATCTGCCAGCCGGTCTTCCAGGTATTCACCTTCCTGACGAGGCGGCAGTGTAGGAATCTCAGACATATTTTCGCTGTGATAATACGGGTCAAAATAAGAGGGGGGTTGTCCGTAGTCACAGCCTCCTATGTTCTCATCAAACCCCTGCGTTTCAGGGTACCAGTCTTCCGTGCCCAGATGCCATTTCCCAATATGTCCTGTGGCGTAACCCTGCTGCTGTAGCAACTCTGCGATGGTTACTTGTTCGTGTTCCATCCACAGCGGGTTGGCTGGGCACAGCAGTTTGTTGGTGGAGTCTCCCACATATTTCAGCGTATAGGTTTTATCTTCAGGAATGGTACCGCCCTGAAACACGGCTCTGATCCAGTCGGTAATACCGGTGCGTGCTGGTGCTTTTCCCGTCAGTAGTGCCGCTCGTGTGGGAGAACAGATAGCCGCCGCTGCATAGGCATTGGTCAGGAGCATGCCTTCGGCAGCAAGCTGATCAATATGGGGCGTTTCGTAATACTGGCTACCATAACAGGCTAGGTCGGTCCAGCCCAGATCATCTACGGTGATTAAAATAATGTTAGGCTTCTGACGGCTTTTCTGAGCGAAAAGAGGAACAGCCATGAAAACAACAACCCAAACACAGAGCAACGTACAAATTGTTTTTTTCATGATGATTCCAGGTTGTTGAAGTTAATAACTTTCTGTGCTGCTTTTGAAAACTCCCTGCCCCACGCTTCCGTAGTCGGCCAAAATATACATGCTATTCCTCTGCCAGATTTCGGAGTTTCAAGACCAGCTCTGTTTTTAGTTTGTAAAGTTTTTCTTCCAGCCCTACCGGATAGCTGTGGGGATTAACAAAACGTTTCACCCCCGAAGGCAATTCCTGTAAGCTCTTTTCTGTCTGAGACCGGATAACATGAATGTCTGGTGCATCATACACCAGTTTTCCTTTTCGGAAGACCGGCACCAACAATTCTTCATAATCCAGGCCGTCAGGTTTAATGACCTTCCTTCGGGTAAGATCCATCGGATCAATAATTTTGTGTTTATTGCCCAGAGGAATCTGCGTATCATAGAGCATATCGGCCATCAAACCTGTTTGTTCGTTCTCCGCCTGATAGTAATACCGCCTTACCTGCTGAATGCCCGGATTGTTGACTTTGATAGCCTGCTCCGACAATTTTACTTTATAATCCCATTTACCCTGCTTGTTCTTCAGCGCCGACATTTTGTAGACAGCACCCAGCGCCGGTTGATCATAAGCCGTCACCAGCCTAGTGCCAATGCCCCATACATTGATCTGCGCTTCCTGGGTACGCAAGCTGGTAATGATATTCTCGTCCAGATCATTGCTGGCTACGATTTTAGCATCCTCAAAACCTGCCTGATCCAGCATTTTACGAGCCTGTATACTGAAATAGGCCAAGTCACCGGAATCTATCCGAATGCCCAACAGTTTTTTTCCTCTTTTCTTTAGTTTTTTCCCTACCTCAATGGCATGCTTCACCCCTTCTAAAGTATTGTAGGTGTCGACCAGCAAAATACAATTATTAGGCATGGCATCAGCATAAGCCTGAAAGGCAGCTACTTCATCGTCAAAAGCCATTACCCAACTATGGGCATGGGTACCACTGACGGGTATCCCAAAATATTTTCCAGCCAGCACATTAGAAGTAGAGGTACAACCACCCACATAGGCAGCACGGCTGGCTGCCAAGGCACCGTCAATCCCATGGGCTCTTCTCAACCCAAACTCAAGCACAGGTTCTCCCTTGGCGGCAATGTAAATCCGGGCTGCTTTGGTAGCGATCAGGGTCTGAAAGTTGATAATATTCAGTAAAGGCGACTCAATGAGCTGGCATTGCAGGATAGGTCCCTGCACCCTGACCAGAGGTTCATGAGGAAAGACAGCTTTTCCTTCCGGAATAGCATCTATGTGACAGGTAAATTCCAGTTCTTTCAGGTAGCGCAAAAATGCTTCTTCAAACAGCGGCTGACCGTCGTTGCCTTTAATAGTAGCCAGATATTCTATATCATCTTCCGTAAAACGAAAGTTGCTGATGAAATCGATGACATAGTCTAAGCCACAGTTGATGGCAAAACCACCGTTGAAAGGATTCCGGCGAAAAAAAAGGTTAAAAACACTTTCTTTCTCGGAAATACCAGACTTCCAGTATCCATACGCCATGGTAATCTGATATAAATCGGTGAGTAAGGCTAATGAACTGGCGTATAAGTCTTTGTTGATTTTCATAGTTCAGTTCCAGGTTCTCTGTTTTAGGTTGCCAGTGCTCAGCGCTATGTTAAAAGTTCTAATAGTTATGTAAAACTTAGAACTTAGAACTCAAAACCCAAAACGTAGAACTTAACATTACTTGACAATCTGAATTTTAAGCATGTTAGTACGATCTTCCCAGTGTAGCGGCATGCTGGCGGTATTCACATACACATCTCCCGGACGCAGATGGCCTTTTTCCCGCAGGATCTTTTCCAAATCGGCAAAGGTTTCGTCGGTAGACCTCATTTTGTCATAAAAGAAACCGCGAAGCCCCCAGTACAGGTTAATAGTATTGAGAAGAGATTTGTCGGCCGTAAAAATAAAGATATTCGCTTTAGGGCGGTTGCCGGCTAAGCGGAATCCGGTATAGCCTGATTTTGTCATACCCACAATCACCTTAGCATTAATTTCCTTACTGAGCTTGCAGGCTGTGAGCACTAGATGGTCGTTATAAAAGGTGGGAGAATCCGGGTCAATCCGAGCACGCTTGTCATACACTTCATTTGAACTACTTTCTACAGCCAGAATAGTTCTCACCATACTTTTGACCGTCTGGACAGGATATTTTCCGGAGGCTGTTTCTGCCGAAAGCATAATAGCATCGGCCCCATCTAAGACTCCGTTGGCCACGTCATTGGTTTCTGCCCGCGTAGGTCTGGGATTTTCAATCATGCTTTCCATCATTTGGGTGGCAATAATGACGGGTTTGGAAGCCATATTGCATTTATCGACTAGCATCTTTTGCACCATCGGCACATCTTCCATGGCAATCTCCACACCCAGGTCACCCCGGGCTACCATCAGCCCATCAGTCGCTTCAATAATAGCATCAATGTTGCGGATAGCTTCCGGCTTTTCAATTTTAGCGATTACCTTGATAGATTTTCCTTTCGCTTGGATTATCTCTTTCAGACTAAAGATATCTTCCGCTTTTCTCACAAAGGAAAGGGCGATCCAGTCCACATTATGGTCAAGACCGAAATACAGGTCTTTTTCATCTTTTTCCGTCAGAGAGGGCGCTGAAACATTGGTATCAGGTAGGTTAATACCTTTTCTTGATTTAATAGGCCCTCCATAAATAACAGTAGTGTACACCTCATTTCCTTCGGCCCCTTCTACTTTCAATTCTATCTTTCCGTCATCTATCAGAATGGTGTCGCCAATATTGACATCGGAGGCCAGGGAAGTATAGGTAGTGCTGATGCGTTCCTGGGTGCCTAGGGAGTCGTCACAGACAATGGTTAGTTTCTGACCGGCTTCTACCATAATCTGCCCGTTTTCCATTTCGTTGGTTCTGATTTTCGGCCCCTGCAAATCCTGTAGTATAGTAATGTTTGTATCCAGTTCTTCATTGATTTCCCGGATGAAATCGATAACTTTTTTATGATCATCATGGGAGCCATGCGAGAAATTCAGGCGAAAAACATTTACACCTGCTTTCACCAGTTCCGTAAGCATTTCTTTGGAATTACAGGCCGGGCCTACCGTAGCTACTATTTTTGTCTTATTGAACATATGATTAGAGTCCATGTCAAAATATTAGGTTATCCTTATACAAAAGTGAATTTACATCAAATGAAATAATTGAAACAATATCGGGAATTGTTTCTAATGCTGCTACTATATGAGGGGCATCGATGGTTTTGGTGTCATCTTTAATCATAAGCAAATAATCCACCTGTGGCTGATCTGGTAAAAGAAGATCGGGCACTGGATGGGATGTCCAAGATTTATTTTTTAAAAATCTAAAGGTACAATGAGTTGTTTTGAAAATAAAATTTGAAATAACAATCCTATGATCTTTGTTAAAATCAATATGAATATCGGGTGATTTTACTAAATGGATATGCAATGCCTGATTGACAGCCCAAGCTAATTTATAATCTTTCGCTTCGGAAACAAGACCAAACAGCAAAAAATCAAATTCATAGTTGACGTTGAGTTCCTGTAGTGACGACATGATTTATATATTTACCACTTTAATTTGTACAAAAAAAATGTCAAAGTGACGATAGCACGAATGCGAAGGCAATTTAAAGAAGAATAGAAAAAATTAGTTTGACATTATTGTATTAAATTCATTTCTTTGCGCCGTTAACTAAAAAATATTAAAAAAATGTCTGAAATTGCGCAAAAAGTTAAGGGAATCATCATTGACAAGCTTGGGGTTGAAGAATCAGAGGTTACTCCTGAGGCCAGCTTTACCAATGATCTCGGTGCTGACTCTTTAGATACCGTTGAATTAATCATGGAGTTTGAAAAGGAATTTAACATTTCAATTCCCGATGACCAGGCAGAGAATATTTCAACAGTTGGGCAAGCTATTTCTTACCTAGAAGAGAACGTTAACAAAAAGTAAATTTCCCACACTGTACTACCTTTTATGAGTTCGAGGAGAGTTGTTGTAACAGGATTAGGCGCACTCACGCCCATTGGCAATACTGTTTCTGAGTTCTGGAACGGCCTTGCCCAGGGCGTGAGTGGGTCTGCTTATATCACCCGGTTTAACGCAGAGAAGTTTAGAACACGCTTCGCCTGTGAAGTCAAAAACTATGATCCTCTCAACTATTTTGATCGAAAAGAAGCTCGTAAAATGGATTTTTGTACGCAATTCGGCATGGTCACTTCTGCTGAAGCCGTACAAGATGCAGACCTGGATGTCTCTACCCTGAAACCTGACCGGGCGGGTGTTATCTGGGGATCGGGCATTGGTGGCCTGATCACCTTCCAGGAAGAAGTGTCAAACTTTGCTTTAGGAGACGGCACACCCCGCTACAATCCTTTCTTTATTCCCAAGATGATTGCTGATATTACCGCAGGTCATATCTCAATCAAATATGGATTCAGAGGGCCCAATTTTGCCACTGTCTCTGCCTGTGCTTCGGCGACCAACGCCATCATCGATGCCTATACCTATATCAAGCTGGGTAAGGCCGACCTGATGATCACCGGAGGTTCGGAAGCTGCCATCTGTGAGGCGGGGGTAGGTGGTTTTGGTGCTATGAAAGCACTCTCTGAAAGAAATGATTCGCCCGAAACAGCCTCACGTCCTTTTGACAAAGACCGGGATGGCTTTGTCCTGGGTGAAGGGTCTGGGGCCCTGATCCTGGAGGAACTGGAGCACGCCAAAGCGCGAGGTGCTAAAATCTATGCTGAATTGCTGGGAAGTGCCATGTCAGCCGATGCCTACCATATCACAGCGCCTCATCCGGAAGGGGTGGGTGTAAAACAAGTGATGGTGAGCGTACTGGAAGATGCCGGGATCCTTCGGGAAGAGGTAGATTATATCAATGTGCATGGTACCTCCACACCCTTGGGAGATATTAGCGAAGTGAATGCTATCAAAGAAGTATTTGGAGAGCATGCTTTCAAACTTAACATCAGCTCTACCAAATCGATGACCGGTCATCTGTTGGGGGCAGCAGGTGGTATAGAATCTATTGCTACCATTCTGGCTATCAATCACAACCTGGTGCCTCCTACGATCAACCATTTTACGGATGACGAACGGATAGATCATCGCTTGAACCTGACGTTTAACAAAGCCCAGGAAAAGGTAGTCCGTACAGCCATCAGCAATACCTTTGGTTTTGGAGGACACAATACATCAGTAGTATTCAGAAAATACGAGGCTTAGTGGCCACTTATTATTCTCTTGTAAACACTTTTAAAACTCTCCTGTTTCGGCTTTTACCACTCTGGATGTTTCAACTGGTGAAATATGATGCAGAGAAGGATAAAAAGCTCATGCTTGCCATTAAACATATCGTAGGCAGCAGCCCGTTTAACATTGAACTGTATCGTTTGGCTACTCAGCATGTATCCGTGGCCAAAAAAAATATGTTTGGCGTCAAGGAGTCTAACGAAAGACTGGAATACCTGGGAGATGCCATCCTGAGCACTGTGGTAGCCGAATACCTGTTTAAACGGTTTCCCTACAAAGATGAAGGGTTTCTCACAGAAATACGAGCCAGAATTGTAAACCGCGAATCGCTCAACACGGTAGGCAAAAAAATCGGTGTCATCCACATCATAGAATACGACCAGTCGAACCCTAATTCTCAACGCCATCTTTCTCACAAATCTATCTGTGGCAACACCCTGGAAGCGCTGGTAGGTGCTGTATACCTGGACAAAGGTTTTGAGTTTTGTAAAAGGTTTATCTTAAAAAAGATCATCCTTCCTCATTTTGATCTGCAAAAGATTATTGAAATCAATCCCAACCATAAAAGTCAGGTCATCGAGTGGGCGCAGAAGAATAACCGGGATATCCGCTTTGAAATTGTAGATACCCGGGGCGAAAGCCAGTACAAAGAATTCATCGCGCAATTGTTTATCGACGATAAACCTATTTGCACGGGTTCCGGTTATAGTAAGAAAAAAGCAGAACAGCGTGCTTCTGAGAAAGCATTGGAATTTATCAGAGAAGAAATTGAGGAAGAAAACAGTGGCTATTGATAAAGGTTCCTTCGCTGCGCTTTCCTGATCTTTTCCAAATTGTACGTGCATGAGTAAACTCAAAGTCGCTGGTGCAGCACTGAATCAAACACCTATTGACTGGAAAAATAATATGGCCCATATCATGCAGGCCATTGACGAAGCTAAAGCCCAGGCCGTAGATATCCTTTGTCTTCCGGAATTATGCATTACCGGCTATGGCTGTGAAGATATGTTTCTGAGCCACTGGCTGTATGAAAAAGCTGCCGAATGCCTCGAAGAAGTCAGGTTGGCCTGTCAAGACATTACCGTGGCCGTTGGTGTCCCCGTCCGCTGGCGGAAGAAAAATTATAACACAGCCTGCCTCATCCACAACACCAAAATCCTGGGATTCACGGCCAAGCAATTTCTTCCTAATGAAGGCGTCCATTATGAACCTCGTTGGTTTACTCCCTGGCCTGCCTACGAAACAGATCAGGTAGAAGTCAACGGCCAACTGTATGACATAGGAGACCTGGTGTATGACCTGCACGGCATCCGCATTGCTTTTGAAGTTTGTGAAGATGCCTGGCGTGAAAATGACCGACCAGGGTGGCGTCACAAAGAACGGGGAGTAGACCTGATTATGAACCCCAGTGCCAGCCATTTTGCCTTTGAAAAAACCCGGTTCCGTGAAATGCTGGTGGTGCCTGGTTCGGAGCATTTTAATTGTGCTTACCTTTTCGTCAATATGTTGGGGAATGAAGCAGGCAGGATGGTCTACGACGGCGAAATTCTGATTGCCCAGAAAGGCACTCTGCTGAAGAAAAACAACCGCCTTTCTTTCCTGGATGTCCAGTTGCTGAGTACCGTGATTGACTTTGTGCACCCTGAACGTTCCGAACATGCAGAAAGTGAAGACAGCTGTCAGAAAGAAGTAGAATTTATCAAAGCCGAATCCCTGGCCTTATACGATTACATGAGAAAAAGCCGGACCAAAGGTTTTGTTCTTTCCCTAAGTGGCGGAGCGGATAGCTCTACCTGTGCCGTGCTGGTCGCTGAAATGATTCGGAGAGGCTTGCGGGAGTTGGGCCCTAGCGTGTTTCTCTCCAAAACCGGCTATTCCGAACTGACGGAGCAGGTATTAGCTTGTCGCTCACTGGAAGAACAGGCAAAGTTCCTGACTAAACGTTGGCTTACGACAGCCTATCAGGCTACTGTCAATTCCTCTGATCAAACCTACCAGGCCGCTAAAACGCTGGCTGAATCTGTGGGTGCCACTTTCTACCATTGGTATATTGACGAGGAAGTAAAATCGTATACTACCACCATTGAAGAGGCCATACAGCGCAAGCTGAACTGGGAACACGATGACCTTACCTTGCAAAATATTCAGGCCAGAACCCGTAGTCCTATCATCTGGATGCTGGCCAATATTAACAATGCCCTGCTGATCACAACTTCCAACCGCAGTGAAGGCGATGTGGGGTATGCGACCATGGATGGCGATACCAGTGGCAGTATCGCTCCGATTGCTGCCGTAGACAAAGAATATATCCTGAAATGGCTGAAATGGGCAGAAGAATGCCTGGGCTACTCCGGATTGAAGCTGGTCAACCAACTGAATCCGACGGCAGAGTTAAGACCCCTGGAGCAAACGCAAAGCGATGAAGCAGATCTGATGCCCTACCCTATTCTGTTTGCCATAGAGAGACTGGCCATCCGTGACCGGCGCTCCCCTGTTGACATTTACCGCATTCTGAATGAACAACAACTCGAGAGTAGCGAAAAACTTAAACAGCATATAACCAAGTTTTTCCGACTGTGGGCTCGCAATCAGTGGAAACGGGAACGTATTGCCCCGGCCTTTCATATGGATGATTTCAATGTAGACCCCAGGACCTGGTGTCGTTTTCCGATCTTATCCGGCGGTTTTCAGGAAGAACTGGACGCTATGAACCGCTTGTAAGATTCCCAGAAGGCCGTGTTAGCTTTAGTGTTGGCTGTATTATACAACCATGACAGCAATACGATGGCAGGCGTTGTTCAGATAACCTTTGGGGTTCCAGCCGGGTACAATCATCGGCTGCGCTTTTCCCTCACTGTCTGTAGCTTTGGCCCACACCTCATAGTATCCTTTCCGGGGAAATGTTAGCTGTGCTTTCCACTGCTGCCAGGCTAAGCGATTGGCTGGTTTTTCCAACGTACAAGGCTGCCAGGTGATGCCAAAGTCAATGGAGTAGTGCATGTCTTTTACGGCCAGATCACCGGCCCAGGCATGGCCGCGTATATCCAGTTTTTTGCCCTGCGACAGCCTGGCACCTGATCTCGGATAGGTAATCAATGATTTTACTGGCATAGATTCTATGATGCACATGTTTTCATCCGGCACCTGGGTACCGGGAGCCACCGGCTCACAGGGAACCCTGTAAGAATCTCCTTCCATCTTCGGGCCGTCGTGTACTTTATTACGGATAGAGATTTTGTAAAGCCATTTACCACTGGTAGAGGCAGGCCATCCGCCAAACACCAATCGCAACGGATAACCATTCATCAAAGGCAAATCCTCTCCATTGATAGCCCAGGCAATGAGCGATTCCTCTTCCAAGGCTTTCGCCATGGGTACCCCCCGGGAAATGACCACCTTCTCCGGATCACCGCTCAGATGAACATCTTTGCCATAATAGCCAATGTATACGGCATCGGGCCGGATTCCTGCATCCTGTAACACATCTTTCAAACGCACACCCGTCCAGGCAGGGCACCCTACTGCACCCACTGTCCATTGGTTTCCCTGAGCCGGCGGATTAAACTCACTCCGCCCGTTGCCCCCACATTCCAGCGTTAGTTGATACGTGTAGGATTTGAACCTGGATTTGAGTTCGGCTAAAGTATAGGTCTTTGGCTTCTGAACCGATTCTCCATCAATGGAAAGGGTCCATTGATCCACATTCAGGCTGGCGGGTGGCAGTCCATTGTTGCGGATAAATAATTTATCAGCCGGCGTGATGGGCTCATCCAGCAAATGCGCCGGCGTTTCCACATTCAGCGGACGATCGTTGAGTACGACCAGCCCCGGATCTTTGCCGGGAATTTCAAAAGGTTGAATGGAATGAGCCAGCGAAGCCGGAATCAGGCCGGCTGGCATATGGTGGGCAAAGACAATATTTCCTCCCAATGCCATGCCCATGGTGGCTATGGCACTTCTCTTCAGAAATCCACGCCTGCTTTCAGCATGTGACACTCTTCCCCATAACCTACGATCGGCCTCTATGGGGTCTTCTGCATACAAAGCATGGATCCCCTTTTTCTTTTTCATCATGATCACCTCTTTTGAAATCTTTGTTTAGTTTGCGGCCTGACCCCAGGACCGGTCTTGAAAACAGCACTCAATTTAGTTAAAATATTGACACCTGATAGCTGCAAAATTTCTAATTTTGAACATTCACCCGTACGACGCCAACATTGCCTGAGATGAAACTGCTCTTTCAAAAAAGCCTGAAGTATCTACTGAAACATCCCCTGTTTTTCATGCCAAAAAGGGTAGCCACACGAATTTGGCTGTATGGCTTACGGTCTAAAAATATAGGACTGATCAGCTATGAAGCACCCGATCAAAAAGCTGTCTTTGACCGCATCCACCACCTCAAAAAAGAAACCGGGATGTTGCAGGAAGTGCATGAGGCTTATCAGCTTTATCAAATAGCCAGCAGCCTGCAGCGTATACCCGGCGATATGGCAGAAGTAGGAGTCTATACGGGTGGCACTGCTTGCCTGCTCAGAGAAGCTGATACAAAAAAAACATTGCACCTGTTCGACACCTTTACCGGCATTCCGGAAGTGTCAGAGGAGGACACGGCCTATTTTTACAAAGGGCAGTTTGCTACCTCTCTGCAAGCTGTAAAAAACAGACTAAACGCCTATGAAAATATCCTTTTTCATCCGGGCTTTTTTCCTGAAACGGCGTCCATTGTCAAAGAAAATACATTTTCTTTAGTACATTTAGATGCCGACACCTACCGCAGTACCCAGGCATGTCTGTCGTTTTTTTATTCCAGAATGTCTGAGGGAGGTATGATTGTAGGGCATGATTACACTACTTCGGCAGGGGTTCACCAAGCGTTCTCAGAGTTTTTTAGCGACAAAAAAGAAACAGTGTTGACTTTACTGGGCACACAATGCATGGTGGTCAAGTTAGGTTTTTAGAGATAAACAGCGGGTTATAGTTATTGGTTAACAGTTAAACAGGTACCTAAATAAATCTAATATCCAACTATGAAGTATTCCTTATGGTATGTCACGATCGCATTGCTGCTGTTTTCCTGCGGCAATCAGGATCAAAAAAGAGAAGAAGAATTATATCGCCAGGTCATGGATACGCATGATGAGGTGATGACCCAGATGGGAGAAGTGATGCGATTGGAAAAGCAATTAAATGACAATATTGATCAGTTGAAGACAGAAGACTCTACGGAAAACAAGGAACCCCGCATTGAGTATCTGACCACGCTCAAAAATAATCTGACAGAGGCCAATGAAGCCATGATGCAATGGATGCGGGAGTTTAACAACGACATGGATGAGATGAGCCACGAAGAAAAAATGAACTATCTTCAGCAGGAGAATGAGAAAATCGTATCGGTTGAAGAGAAAGTGACCACAGCCATCGACAACGCCAAGGAAGCTATCCAGTAAGTTGAGGGTCACGAAAAGATTTCTCGGCCTATCCACATTGATCCTGCTGTTGGGAGCCACAGGTCTGTGGATATGCCACCACCTCTACTCCTTTTTAGCAGTTACCCAACCCAAAAAGGCTGAGATTTTGGTAGTAGAAGGCTGGATTCCTTCCTATAATCTTCGTCTGGCCCTAGAAGAATTCCAGCAAGGTTCTTACCAGCAAATCATCCTGACCAGCATTCTGTTGCCGCCAACCTTTGAGATGCACTCCCGGGGCGGCTTACTCTTTGACCTGACCAAAAACCAGGAACAGCCTCCCAGAAAGATCAATACAATCACAGTACAAGCCTATAGCACTGCTGTAGAAGAGGTATTTGCGCACTTCAGCCTGATGGTTAATGATTCTATGGTGGGTGAGGCTACTACCCGTGCTACGCCGGCTTCCTATGCCTTCGATTTGAAGGATTTTCCTGATTCTGTTGAGCAGATCACTATCCGGTTTAACAACAACGAACGAAAGAACACAGAAGACAGGAATTTGTATATACAGTGGATGCAGGTTGACGATTCGTTGTTGGAAGTCAGATCACCCTATGTCCGGTATGACCGGGGAAAGATTGACGGCCGACAAGTAGACCGAACTGATTTATTCAGCCAGGCAGAGGTGGCCAGAGAGGAGCTTAAAGCACTGGGATTTCCCGATAGCCTAATGGTGGTCGTCAATGCCCCCGATGTGCAATACAACCGGACGTATACTAGTGCCCTGGCAGTGAGAAAATGGATGCAAAACAGGTATTCGGTACCCCCTTCTTTTAATATTTTTACGGAGAGTGTGCATGCGCGTCGCACCTGGTTACTTTATCGTAAGGCTTTTGAAGAGCCGGTATCTATAGGCATAGTAGCTTCACCCAGCACAAATTTTCATCAGGAGAATTGGTGGAAGGTACGTGAGGGTCGTTTTTTTGTAGCAGAACAGTTACTCAAATACATCTATGCAAAATGCTTGTTCTTTCCGACTTAACAATACTGACTGATCAATACACCGCTCCATGCAGTATATTGCCTGCTATTTTGTAAAATAAAATTCTATCAAATCGTGGGAAAAAAGTAATATCCCTTATTCCATTTGAAGGAAAATCCGCTTATATTCAGATATGATTTTTTTTGATGACCAAAATGCCGGCTATGCGAAATATTTTACTGATTCTTCTTTTTTTCATCTCCATCTCCTTACAGGCCCAGCAAGTTGAATGGGGGGTAAATATTTCTCCTACTATTTCTTTCCGCACACCCCAGCAGCACAATTTGTCGGATCAAGCGGTTTCTATACAGGCAGGAGAGAAACCCATGCACACCTTTGATTTCGGTATTGATCTGAGAGCCAAGATCAATGAGAGGCTCAGAGTAGGAACCGCTGTTTTATACTCTCAGAAAGGATTTTCCAATATCCATGTGGCAGCGATTTTTGATGATTACCGGATCAACCGCACTTACCTTATCGATTATGTACAGGATTATTTAGAAATCCCTTTTTTTCTCACCTATTCTGTTGTAAAGAAAAAGAAAACGGAAGTGTATCCTATGGTAGGCGTGAGCAACAGTCTGTTGTTGCATGACAAAAATAATGTAGCCGTACGGGGTGGAGAAGTTAGCGAAGAAGTCAAGGAAAAAATAAAGACCCCTTATCTGAAGAGTACACAGCTACACAATATTGGCCTGCTATTGGGCTGGGGAGCTATGACGAAGGTGGATGATAAAACCTATGTGGGTCTGGAAGCCCAGGGAAAATGGATGATCACCCCCTTACTGGATCAGGCGTCTCTCACAAACCGTCATCTATATTCCTTCGGACTCAACTTCCGTTTCATCCGAACCATGCGTTAAGTTGTTTGATTTTTCATTTTCTTATGGCTCATTTTTTTCATAAAGCAGTGATTTGGCTGTTTCTTTTTTCTTGTGCTACCAGCCTGCCAAATCCTCCTGATATCATACAAAAACCCATTATTTTTGACCAGGAACGAAAAGAGTTGTCTCTAGCCTACATGGAAGAACATTACGGGCTGACACCGGCCAGCCCCACCATACAACCTACCATGATTGTGGTGCACCATACTGTCATCCCTACTTTTGAAAAGTCTTTTGAAGCTTTTTACCCTTCCCGTCTGCCAGATACCCGTCCGGATATTCAAAGCGCCAGCGCCCTGAATGTTTCCGTGCCCTATCTCATCGACAGGGATGGACAGATCTATCAGCTAATGCCAGATACCCTTTTTGCCCGACATGTTATAGGACTGAACCACTGTGCCATTGGTATAGAAAACGTGGGAGATGGTGACCAGCATCCGCTCACAGATGCCCAACTCAAGGCGAACATCCAGCTGATCCGTCACCTTGCCCAAAAATATAATATTGAGTATGTGATAGGTCACCATGAGTATCAGCGATTTATAGACCATCCGCTCTGGAAAGAAAAAGATCCGGGTTACCTCACTGAAAAAGATGATCCGGGAGATGTTTTTATGAGGAAAATAAGAGATCAATTATCCTCGTTGCCATTAAAACCCATACCGGAATAATATGCACACGGGTTGTTATTTTCTTATCATGATGCTGGGCATCAGCGCATGTGTCAGCAGACCACAAGGGACAGCTTCTGTCAGCCCCCATGGCGACAGTTTGTTACAGGGCATTCAGGGCCAGGTACTATGGCTGGAAGGCAACCAGATGCCTAGTATTGTAGAAGATACCGCAGCCGTCCGGGAATCAGCAGGTAAACCCGTGAGCCGTACTGTCTATATTTATGCGCTTACCCATCGGGATCAAACTACCATGGAGCAGGGATTTTATATGGACATAGATAGCCCCCTGATCACAAAAGTCAGTACGAGTGAAGACGGCTTTTTTCAGGTTTTTCTGCCTCCCGGCAGGTATTCATTGTTTGTCAAAGAACCTCAGGGGCTCTATGCCAATCTATACGATGGTGAAGGGAACATCCATCCTGTTACGGTAATGCATGACAGTGTCAGTCAGCTTACCTTTACAATAGACTACAAGGCTGTATATTAGCTTTTGTATGACGATGAGCAGGAAAAGCGTAGGATCTTCTGGTTGGTATAAAACAAAACCGGACGCATTGTTCCGGTTCTGTCCACCCTCTTAAGGACTAACCTACTATGGTTAAACCTTTACTTGTTCATAAGACACAGTTTCTTAAAAAAAAGTTGGTATGATGATAAAAAAAAAGTCCTCATTCCAACTATTTTTCCTCCTTCGGTGTCTATCGAAGCGAATGAAAGATTATCTAAGCTTGGAATAATTTTACCTAATGCACGACGAAAAAGAGCTCATCTCTGGCTGTATTAAAGGGGATCGGGCTATGCAAAGACAGTTATATGAGCGTTATGCGAGCAAAATGCTGGTAGTATGTATGCGGTATAGCAAAAAGCAGGAAGATGCAGAAGATATTTTACAGGAGTCTTTCATCAAAGTCTTTAACAATATCGAGAACTTTAGAAAAGAGTCTTCACTCGGTTTCTGGATTAAAAGAATTGTGATCAATACAGCACTGAATTATCACCGGAAGGGCGTGTACTTGTATCCTCATTTTGATATTGAAGATATGCACGACGCAGGCGGGGAAGATGTGGAAATCACAAACTATAACTTCAAAGATTTGCTTAATATTTTACAGACCCTCCCTCATGGATGTCAGACTATTTTTAACCTGTATGCCATAGAGGGTTACAAACATAAAGAAATTGCTAAGATGCTGAATATCAGTGAAGGAACATCAAAATCTCAGTATGCAAGAGCTAAGACTTTGATTAAGGAAATGATTACAGAAAAAGGAGAGGTGAAACATGGATAATAAAAACCAGGAACAATCAGCTTATGAGAAAATGTGGCAGGAGGCCTTTGAGGATGCACAGATTACTCCGTCGGCTGATCTTTGGAAAAATATTGATAACCGGCTGACCCAACAGGAATCCGGAAAATACAGACGCGGCTTTTTCTTCTACCGGGCGGTGGCCGCTGCCTGTTTGTTGTGTTTATTGGGCTTGGGAATTTACACTGTTAACGATTACTTCCGTCATCAGGATAATACGCCTCTTTCTCAAGCACCTGCGGCTGCAAGCGAAAAAGCATCCCCTTCTGAACCTACGGAAACACCCTCAGAGCTTGGACAGCGCAATCGTTCAGCCAAGGAGAATGAAGCAGCCGATCCTACTACACAAAACCCTGCCATAGCCAGCAATGACACCCAGGAAACACCGCCTTCTCAGGAAACGCTTACTTCCAAAACCCAGCGAAATCGTACCTTGGCAGCGGCTCGGGAGACAGAGACATCCAATATGACCCAGGCCACGCTGAGCCAGGAATCTGACCGTCGACAGGCAGGAACTACGGCTTCTCTGAGTTTGCTGGCTTCTCAGGGTATCGCGGAAGATCATACGGCTACTATGGCCTGGCTGGCAGAGATAGACCAGTTGTACCTTGTACCCAACCCTTATGCAACGCAGAAAGAAAAAGCGAATAAAAAAGACCCTTCTTTCTTTGCCGGACTCAATTTTTCGGGAGGTTATTTTGATCCTAACATCAACATGGCCTCTTCTGCCAATACATTAGCCATGGGTGCCTTCAAAGGAGACAAGGCAGAATTTGGTTATCTGAGCAATGAAAGCACGGATTATGGAGCCGCATCTCAGGGAGCCGGAGTGGATAATCAGCCTCAGGTATCTCTTTCCTACGGCGCTGAAGTGGGCATGCATTTAAGTGAGCATATCACCCTGGAAAGCGGCATTGATTATGGCAAATTCAACACCAGTACTGAAACCAACCTGGCTATCGAAAGCCTGGAATCGGATAAGCGCTATCCTCTGGTCGCTTCCAACAGCGCTCAGGCGCGTGTGGAAAATGTAAGTGGCACGACGGCTACCGAACTCAATAATGCCTTCGAACTGCTTTCTGTTCCTATGAAAATCGGCTATCATGTACTGTTCGACAAAGTGAATCTTTTTCTCAGTTCAGGGATGGCGGCCAATTTCTTCCTTCAAAACAGTATCAGCGATACCAACGGTAAATTTGCCCCAGTCAATATACAGTCTGATACAGAGAGTCCTTATAGAAAAATCTTCTACAGTGGCGTCATTACCGGCGGGGTTCATTATAACTTCAGCCGCAACTACTTCTTTACCCTGGCACCTGAGTATAATTTTTCTCTCACACCTATGACCAAAGAAGGGGCTATCATTCATAGCCAACCTTTTTCTTTTGGCATCGATGTGGGGCTCCGATACAATTTTAAATAAAGAATAAAGGAAGAGTAGTATTTATCAGTAAAAAAACAACATTTCTTTTTCCGGGAAGTCAATCACAGACTAAATTTATGGATACCATTTGAATTTATTAATTCACCTTCTTACCTTTGGTTTACCATATAAGTAACTGATTATTAATTTTTTTAACTAAAAAATTTATGAAAATCACAAACAGAGATTTTAAACTTTTCGGCAAAAAGAAAAAGAAACAACCTTTTCCATCGCTGGAAGCGCTTAAACTGGTAAGTTTTGTAACTGGCACTGCCCTAGCGGTGAATAAAGCTTTAAGGGAAAAATTAAAAAACCAGCAGTTAGCCTTGCATAAGAAGAAACAAGATCAGTCAGAAGAAATTGCCATCATTCTCGCTGGTTTTGTGGGAGGCTTGTTAGCAGGCTCTATTAGTGCGCTGTTGCTAACCCCTGAGTCTGGGCAAGATTTAAGGAAGCGTATAGCCGGTTATTTTGAAAACGGCCACGGTCATACCCCTGTAAAAAACGTTACCAAAAAAGCCAAGAAACAGGCTGCCAATGCGGAAAAGAAAATAAATGGCAACTCATAATTTTTATAAAAGGAAGCCCGAAAATAAATTTCGGGCTTTTTTTTATCATTGGCTAAGAAGTTGTTAACTCAGGAGCCTATTACCTCTCCTCCATTAATATGCATGACCTGTCCGGTCATATAGGAAGCATCTTCAGAGGCTAGAAATACATAAGCAGGTGCTACTTCTGCAGGCTGACCCGGTCTTCCCAAAGGGACGTCCTGCCCAAACTTGGCTACCTTTTCCTCATCAAAAGTAGAAGGAATCAGGGGGGTCCAGATTGGTCCTGGCGCTACAGCATTGACCCGTATCTTTTTAGGAGCCAGATTCTGGCTTAAGGATCGAGTAAAAGCAGTAATAGCTCCTTTGGTAGAAGAGTAATCCAGCAAATGGCTGCTGCCTCGATAGGCTGTAACACTGGTAGAATTAATGATACAATCGCCTTCCTTCATATGGTTCAAAGCAAATTTTGACATTTGCATCATGGCGAAGATGTTAGTGCGAAAAGTTTCTTCCATCAGGTCCAGATCCATTTCCTGAATGCTTTCGTGCGGATGTTGCTCGGCAGCATTGTTGACCAGAATGTTGAGCTGCCCCCATTTGCTTACTACCTGCTCCACACACTCCTGGCAAAAGTTTTGATCCTGGATATTCCCTTTCAGCAACAGGCATTGCTGACCTTCTTTTTCAACCATTTCTTTGGTCTTCTGCGCATCTTCGTCCTCTTCAATATACACAATGGCTACCTTAGCTCCTTCACGGGCAAAATGTACGGCTACAGCCCGTCCTATGCCGGAATCACCCCCTGTGATGAGGGCTACCCTTCCTTTTAATTTTTCGCTTCCCCTGTAGTTATCCCGGATCACTACTGGTGCCGGATGCATGGCTTCCTCACTTCCTGGCGGGTTTTGCTGTTGTGGAGGGACCTTTTCGTAAGTTTTCTTTGTCTCTGGCATATCAAAAAATTTTAGGTGTAAAAAATCAAGTGTTTGCTAAAGAAGAAGAACCAGAAACCGATTTTTATGTTGGCAGTTTAGCCAAAAATATAATCCTTCCTCCTTGCTCCATACTAAAAAAATAGCTGTTAATCCTTACAATATATCTGGTTTTTCTGTATATTATAAGCATAATGTCAAAATCAGGGAAAGAACCACTGGTTTTTGAAACAGATTTTTTGAGCTGTGTTTCATTTTTTTAGTACAGTATGCTACCTGCTCTCTGAGGTTTAAGGCATTTAAAAGATTTGAAATTTCCAGACAATCATAAGTGTTAATATGAATATTATCATCAACCCGGACATATTGACTTATGTGGATGACTATCATCACAGTCTTACCATCGATTGTCAGAAGAACTTGAATCAAATTTTTTCCAGGTTTGCCTATGTCTCAGCTAAAAAGATAAACTATCAGTATACCAGTAAGGGAGCTTGCAGACATTACTATCAAGCTTTGGCTGATTTTATGAATCAGTATCCTCAAATACTGATCGAACCTACGTTGCTTAAACCCGACCCTTCCTATCTGGCATTCAACTATTAAACTATTTGGGCATCATGTATAACATAGCAGGCCTGTTATGTGTTTTAATGTTATTTAGGAGGTTTTTTGTGCTATCAATAGTTATTTTTTGCTTACTGCTTTTCTGTTTTCAGGTACATGCTCAACAGGAAAAAGAACCTACCCAGGAGGTTATCAGGGATACTGTTGTAGTTAAGAAAAATAGTTATGTAGTCACGAAAGACAGCGTGTTCTTTGTAGACGAAGATACTGTTTTTTATGTAAAAGATACCCTGGAAGGAAGTTTTGAAGAAGTATTGCATGAAGAGGATTATCCCAAAGAAAGAGACTTTTACAGAAACCTGAAGAAACGGTTAAGCAAAAGAAAGGCCACCAAACGACTTTTTGATCTTCTGTTCGATGTTTCAGATAAGAAGAAAAAACCTAAAAAGGATTCACTGGCGCACATACCCAAAAGATATGATGGCAAGATTGTAGGTCAGATTTCTATCAAACAAATAGACATTTTTGGTCCGAAAGTGACAGACACAACCGGGCAGCCTAAAACGGGTGTTGCCCGTTTTTTCAACAAAATGCACGTCAATACCCGCGACCGGGTTATCAGAAATAACCTACTTATCAAGGAAGGAGACTTTATCAATCAGCATAAAATTGCTGACAATGAGCGTATGCTCCGTCTGCTTAAATTCATCAGAGATGCCCGTATTATTATACAACCCCGTGCCACCACCAGCGACACGGTAGACCTGCTGGTCATCACGCAGGATGTGATGTCTTTATCCGGTTCTCTGGAACCGGAAGGGCTTACCGAAGCTACCATACATGTGAATGACAATAACATTCTGGGGACCGGGCATCAGATGGATAATGCGATTCTGATCGAACCGGAGGAAAAGCAGTACCTGGGTTATCGGGGCACTTATCAGATGCCTAACATTGGCGGTAGTTTTCTGGAAGCGAACCTCAATTATTACAATACCAACTTTGAAGATATATACCGCCTGCAGGTAAACCGCGATTTTGTGGTGCCAGCCATCAAATATGCTGGAGGCGCTGAACTCAGCTTTATCGAAAGGACTACCTTTGCGCCCTGGATTGACTCCTATTATGTGGCAGACACTTTTTCTTCAGGAGAAGAGATCCCTATGATGCCCTATAGTCTATGGTATCAGGATTACTGGCTGGCTCGCAGCTTCGTGCCTGATTTTGTGATTCAGAACAAACGATCGCGTGTGACGATGGCGTTACGCTATAGTCAAACTCATTTTAAGGAACGTCCTTTCGTGTTAGCCGACTCCAACACGGCTTTTCACAATACCCACCTGGTACTGGCCAAACTAGGTTTTTCCAAAAGATATTATACCACCGAGCAAATGGTTTACACCTATGGCCGAACGGAAGATATTCCTATCGGGCATCTTCTGGAATTTACGGGTGGCCCTCAACTGGGTGAGTTTTATAATCGATGGTATACCGGCATCAGTTATTCCTTCGGAAGGTATCTCAACCGCTGGGGCTATCTGTCTTTTCTTTCAGAGGTAGGAGGATTCCTGCATCGGGGAAATATGGAAGAGGGTGTTTTTCAGATTGGCATCAAATCCTTTAGTTACCTGATCCATTGGAACAGAACCAAATACCGTTTCTTTTTGAAAGCCAATTATACAACAGGTATTCAACGGGCCCAAACTATTGATTTCAGGGATAATTATATAGATATACGGGACGAAAACGGTATACGGGGGCTCAGCAGCAGTGAAATGGAGGGCAATGAACGGCTGTCTTTGAGCCTGGAATCTGTTGCCTACACGCCATATTCCCTCTATGGGTTTAGATTAGCTTTTTTCACCTTTGCTGATATCGGCTGGATATCCCAACCCGGTGAAATTGTTTTCAACAGTAAAACCTTTCAGGGGTATGGCATGGGTGTCAGGGTCCGGAATGAAAACCTTGCTTTTAAAACTTTTCAGATCCGCCTGGCCGTTTACCCGATTGTGCCCAATGGAGAAACCCTTTTTGGTATCAGCATTGGAAGTATTCCATTACCTGGTTTCAGAGATTTCAACACCAAGAAACCGGAGATTGTCCAATTCAATTGAGTCACTTAATGATCCTTTACAGCACATGGCTGTATCGTTTTCTACTTTTATCAGGCAATAACAACGCTAACCTTTTCTTTATTTCTTGGGGTTCGGCACTCTGATCTCTTGTCACTTCAAAGGTTACCCGTTCTACTTCCGGATTACCCACACAGGTCAGCACAATCTCCGCCAGTTCTTCCCGGCTGACTCCGGCACCCCGATGAATGGCATCGTCCTGATAGAGGACACATTGATCTAAATGCATCCCCTGCTCTTTTAATCGGCCGGGACGAATGATAGTATAATTCAGATTAGTACTACGTAAAGCATTTTCTCCTTTTAATTTCCAGGTAAGTACCTTTCCAAAAATGTTTAGAAAGAAGAAGGGATGCGTCACACCTGCTGAGGATATCAGGATAAACTGTTTCACATCCTGGTTTTCAGCAGCCATCGCCATCTGGCGTACACTCTCATAATCTATCGCTTTGGGTGTATTTTTTCCGAACCAGGTAGGAGGTGCCCCGGCGGCATAGACAACCACATCCATGCCCCGCAGCAGGCGATCATAGGCATCATAAAGCTTCAGGTCATGCTGTATGACACTGACACCCGGAGGAAACTCGCTCCGTGCTTTATCCTCGTTTCTTGTCAGGGCATATACTTCATAACCATCATTAAATAACTTATCAACAATTCTGACGCCTGTACGTCCGGTAGCCCCTGCTACAAAAACTTTAATATTTGCCATAACTTAAGAAAATGCTTTGTGTTTAGTGAGTTGTTTGAGAAAGTATAAAAGATCAACCACAAAAATGACGACAGCCATGCTGAAGGCTACCTGGAGCAAAAGTTCATAACCTGTACTCTTAGCTACGATAGCCAGATATGCCCATACCAATACCAGGGCGTACCAATAAGCTTTTAAGGTGTATAGAACAAAAAAAGTAATTAACATACCCACGATCAACATAATAACAGCCCAATGTAAATCGCTAAGCCCCCAAGCCTGCCATCCTATATCCTCTAATAAAATGCTGACGTTGGCAATGGTTGCTACTGAAATCCAACCGAAATAAATCCCAAAAGGTATTCTTAGCAAGGCTTTTTCCCTGACACAGAGGGTCGTGTCCTGTGCTAACCGAATATTGATCACTACCAGTGAAATTAACAGGCATAGCATGACCCACACACTTACCGCTATCCATTCATAGTGAAAAACAGGCAACCAGAGGCTGTTAGCGACAAAATTAAACATGATCCAACCACTTATCCGGTCATACAACCGTTGGTTGGGTGTCGCAAAGAATGCCTGATATACTGCGTAGACAAACAAACCCAGATAAATCACAATCCAGATAGAGAAAGCATAACTGGCAGGTGTAAACAGCGTTTCATACTTTGCAGAAACCTCACCCGTTGTTTGCCCATTTAAGGGAAGGGCATTCGCCAGGTAATTCATTGACACCATGACCATATACAGGAGCAGCACTCCTATTCTATTCCATCTGAGCGTTTTCATCGTTATTAACAAGTAAAAAAATAAACAGTATATACATGCATACCATTTCTTACTCAACTATGAACAAGCTCGAATGTTGTTCTTAAAAGTTTTGCTAAACCTGATTTCCTATTATATTTGCGTCTCTTTTATGCATCCGTAGTTCAATTGGATAGAATACCAGATTTCGGCTCTGGGGGTTGAGGGTTCGAGTCCTTCCGGATGCACTCATTATACAACTTAATCTATTGGTTTACAGCGACTTAAGTTTAATTTAAAAATTATTGTTGAAACACTGTTGTAACATTTTACAATTTTTGTCTGTTACAACATCAATTTTCAAAATAATAAGTAGTCTAGGAATGTATTTGTTAGGAGCGAGGCAGCATGGCAATGTCAAATTATAAATCCTTGATTGGCAAATATCTGTTTTGTTTTTTTATTATAGCTTTATCTTTCCTTTGATTGATATATCACTTTTGTCTTTCTTTATATTGCTATACTGCTGGTAAATTCAATAGAAGCCTCAGTCATTGTCTATCTAACTGACAAAATGCTAATTCCCAAGATAATAAGGAGGGTGGACTTAATTAATCTTGTGGCTTCCGTCGAATGGCTGCAACCATGGATTGACATACGAATACAGAAACATTTCTCCAAGAAAGGTGCTGATTTTAGCTGAATATTTCTGAAGTAAAATACGATGATAGCTGAATCTCCAATTCTTTAAAAAGTAGAGCATAAAATTTCCATTACACCTTTATACATTTTTCGAGGAACGAAGAATTTATATATTCATACTATATGTAGCACATGTTTGAGGAGGAATCCAGTTCTGACTTCCCTTTAAATATCTCACTTTTAGGTAAGCTTACAGTCTTACATGCTCTATTTCTAACAACTCATGTATAAAAGACACATCGTACTGGAAAATGTGTGAATTATATAACTTATTTCCAATGTTGTGTAACACTTATTAGCTTAAAGGTAATCAACTTTGGTTCTTACTTACACATAGTTTATTTAATTCAATGTGTCAGTCACAGCAGAAAAACAAAGAAAACTTTCCAATTTAACAGAAGGTGATTTGATGTTTTGGGAACGGAAGAGAAAATCTTAACAGAGCTTCAGCTTGAAACTGGCAAAACCAAGCAGGATCTTCAAACCATTATCGCATAATATATTCCCTCTTTCTGTAATGCCCGACTTGATATGAAGGGCCTAACTTTTAGAAAACTCTTCTGAGGTATATCCACAGTTTGATAATTCATTTTAAAATTGCCTTCAAATTATATATGTTCCTAAGTCAGCACTTATTCTTTACATGATAGTGACCGAACCAGTGCTATACAACTATTGATCCTTCTGAAAATGAAAGCAAAAAGTAAAATCTCCGGCCATAACAATGTTTTAAATGAAGTTATTTTCTTATTTAATGGTTTACTAGCTGACAAGTACCTGTTTTATGTTAAAATCCGTAATGCTAAATGGAGTTTGGATGTACAAATTTTTGGTCTCCACCAGATTTTTGAAGATCATATTATTACTACACATGACATATTGAATGAGTTGACTAATCAGGCTTATGCGCTTGGCTATTTCGCATTAAATGCTGACGAAGATTACATAAAATTCACTAAATCACAGAATCCTGGACATCACATGCTTAATCATAAGCAAAAGCTCCAGGCACTATTGATCAACTATGGAAATATCATCTACCTGTTAAGAAAAAATGTAAATACTGTTGCTGATAAATACAAAGAGCTTAGTATGAGTAATTTTATCATAGAACTGATAGAGAAACATGAAAAAATGGTGGAGCTTCTCAATACGTATTTATCTCAACATAGCCTAGATTATTATAACTATCAGCGTTGAAGTAGCTAGCATATTATTTATGATTTTGATCACGGCACCTTGTATGCAAAAGGCATTATAGCCGCCTCCCAATTTATGATTTTAATTCTTTTAGGGTAGAACTGCTAGAGCTTTTCCTTGCTAAAAGAGACAGACTGCTGAATCAAATACATGATAGTATATTTAAAATGATAGGCAGGGATGAAACAAGGCAGGGAGAAGAAGGTATCTTTTACAGTATTAGTGTGGATCCTACCCTCTGGAAACCTATCTCTTAACTAATTTCTTATAGCAACGGATAACTAAGAACCTATACTTACTATTGTACATTTTAGGCAATTAAATCTCTTTATTTTTCACGTAGATAAGCTTGAATCTGCCTTTTTGATTTTCTCTTTGTTCAATATCAAACTTTCCGGTTGCGCTAATAAGAGGTGTTAATTTCTCATATCCGTAATTTCTTGAATCAAAATTAGGTTGTTTCTTTTGCAGTAAGCTTCCAACATCACCTAAAAAAGCCCACCCATCTTCGTCGGCCAGATCTGATATGGTAGACGCAATCAAATGAATGACTTTGGGAGTTATTTTTTCAATATCATCCTTTTTAGTGCTAGCAACTGTCTTTTCCTTGGAAGTTGTTTTTTTAGTGGCTCGTTTTAAAATTTCTATGTAAATAAATTTATCACAAGCTACTATAAATGGTTCCGGTGTTTTCTTTTCTCCTATCCCGATCACATACATACCGGCCTCTCGTAATCTGGTAGCTAATCGGGTGAAGTCACTATCACTGGAAACCAGACAAAAGCCATCAACTTTGAGTGAGTATAAAATATCCATGGCATCAATAATCATGGCTGAATCGGTAGCATTCTTACCAGTCGTATAACCATATTGTTGAATGGGTGTGATGGCATTTTCCAAAAGCATGTTTTTCCATTTGGACAGGTTCGGTTTGGTCCAGTCGCCATATATTCTCTTGATCGTTGGATTGCCATACTTGGCAATCTCTTCCATCATTTCTTTTACATAGGCTGAAGGGATATTATCTCCGTCAATCAATACGGCAAGTTTTAATTCTGTTTTTGTCAATAGTTTATAAGATAATAACTTTTAAAGGTGCCTATTTTAATTCATGACCGTAATTAATAGCTCTGATAGTCCAATATTACATAAATATGGTTTAAAAATGATTTCAGCAGGAAACAATTGTAGGATGACAGCAAAGATGACCGAATAGTGTCGAGCTTGTGGATTCTTTTTTGGCAGGGAACCAGTTTAAAGAACGTGGAAGTGAAACAAGGAGAATAGTATCTTGTGATATCCTCCTTGTAAAAACAAGGTGAGCATCAGGATCAGCCTAAAACGGTATTGATCGGCTTAGATATAAACATTACTCATGCCTCCTTTTTTCTGCACGCTTGGCTGCTTTGGCAGCTCGTTTTTCTTTCAGATTCTTTTCTGGAGCTTTCTTATTATTCTTGGGTTTACCCTCTTTTTCTTTAGCCATTTCTTTAAAATTTAAGTTTGATTACTCAATTACTTTTGGGGTGAAGTTGTATCATTTATTAACTCACGCTCAAAATAAACCAGCTCTTTTTGAGTTGGATTTTCCTGAATGGTGCAGAAGTAAACACGTTTTACATATCGCCTTACTATCAACTTGAGGGTAGGATTTACTTTGGCGTATACCACAGACCCTTCGGGGAATATATTTTCCATTTAGGAAGGTAGACATAATAAAATTAGTATCGCCTACGATGCTGTATATATTTTGAAGAATGTTTTGAAATACTAAAGACATAGTGGGCAGTGCTCAGAAACTTTTCACAATTAGCAGGATTCCTTTATGTACAAATTACCCACCAGTGCCGTTGCCACCTCTTTTTTCCAGATGATCATCAGCATTACCAGATGCATGCTGCCTTAAATGATTACTACTGTCTGAATCCTTTGCTATGTTTTGTCATATCTGAGCCTCTGTCTGTATAAGTTTATTTAGGCCGAAGACTCAACTGCAACTGTTCAAAATCATGAGCTCTGAAAAGATATCTAGCCTTATTAAAGGATTGCTGGTGGAATATCGTATATTTAGCTTTTGCCTTTTATATTCCCTCCTTTTGCAACACTTTGGCTATCAGTCGGAATTAAAAGTTGTTCTATCAAAGTTTAATTTTCGTCTTATGCCTTTGCATTCGTCACAATATTATCCCTACAAAATATGCTGCCATGAAACAGCTCAAGATAAGCAAACAGATTACCAACCGTGAGAATCAGTCGCTGGATAAATATTTACAAGAGATAGGAAAAGTGGATATGATCACTTCTGATGAGGAGGTTGTACTGGCACGAAGAATAAAAGAAGGGGATGAGCTAGCCCTTAAAAAACTGACTAAAGCTAATCTTCGCTTTGTTGTTTCAGTAGCTAAGCAATATCAAAGTTATGGCCTTACCTTGGGCGATCTGATCAATGAAGGTAACCTGGGCTTGATCAAAGCTGCTCAGCGGTTTGATGAAACACGAGGCTTCAAGTTCATTTCTTATGCGGTATGGTGGATACGCCAGTCTATCATGCAGGCACTGGCAGAGCAATCCCGTATTGTTCGCCTTCCTCTGAACCGGATCAGTGCTCTGGGTAAAATTTCCAAAACATTTTCTGAACTAGAACAAAAGTTACAACGTGATCCTTCTACCGAAGAGTTAGCCGAAGGGCTGGAGATCATGGAGGAAGAAGTAATGCTTAATATGAATATTTCAGGACATCATCTTTCCATAAATGCTCCCTTTGTCAGTGGAGAAGAAAATAGCCTGCTCGATGTGCTGGAGAGTGAGAATGAGGAAAAACCCGACGCTGAATTAATGCTGGAGTCATTACGAAAAGAACTGGAACGGATCCTTACTTCCCTCACACAAAGGGAATCAGATGTGATCAACTCTTACTTTGGACTTAAAGGAGAAACAGCTATGACCCTGGAAGAAATCGGTGAGAAATATCACCTGACCCGGGAGCGGATTCGGCAGATTAAAGAAAAAGCTATTCGAAGGCTTAAATACAGTCCCAGAACCAATTTATTGAAATTTTACTTAGGTTAATTGACTAATTTTGCAAGCTTAACTTGCCTTGATAATATCATTTATTAAATGATACACTCTTTTAGCTTCCGGTATAGGAAAAAGCATCCATACATGGAACATCTTATCAAACTCATGATAATGAAAATTTACCTCTGCATGCTGGGCCAGTTCTCTCAGTTTTCTTGCATCGGCCACCAAAATTTCGTCGCCTCCGATAAACAAATAGATATCTGCCAAACCATTTAAATTACCATAGATGGGAGAAATCATATAATTCCTGCGGTCTGTATCTTTAGCATATAGTTTTCCGGATGTGATCAATAACTTTTTTGATAAAAATTTATCTTTTTTCTCAAGACTCTTAATCTCAGGATTACTCATAGTTACATCAAGCCAGGGTGATAACAGGATCATACAGCTGGGTTGGGGAAGTATTTCCTGCTTCAGCTTTTGAGCAAAGGCTAGTGCTAAACCACCTCCGGCAGAATCTCCCATAAAAATGATTTTTGATGCGTCATATTCATTTAACAGCTCCTTGTAAGCAGCTATAAGACAATCAAAAGTTTCTTTGTAGCTATTTTCCGGTGCAATCGGATAATCAATGATGGTGAGGCTTGTACCTGTTTTTGCCGCTATTTTATTGATAAAATGCCAGTGAGGGTAAGTAATCCCTGTGACATAAGCTCCGCCATGTAAATAGAAGATCATCTTATCATTATGAACGCAGTCAGGTGTAATGGTAAATACATGCTTTCCAAGTATCTGGCTGGTCTCAATCTTTTTATTTTTATAGATCTTCTGGGGCGGCATCGTTAAAACAATACGGCGGGATAATTTTATATTCCATTCAGGACTAGCATCTGCCTTTCTTTTAAAGAAAAACCCAAAAAATGATTTAATTAAATGGCTTTGTATACTTGCCATAACTGATCTTATAAAAATATCAACACAGAAAGTTATCATCTGGCAGGCTTTAAATAAAGAAATAGCCAGATCAGGGTCTTTCATATTCAGGTTGATCCTATAACCTGTGCTAACTTTATATGTGGAAGAACTTTCTTAGGTTAGCTCCTTTTAAAAGCCTGAAATGAATGTACAATAAGATACCCGCTACTGGCAGTACACTGAAAAATACGATGGCGCTCCAGCCAAATCGGAAGTTATTTGTTAAATATAAAGAAATGATGTTTTCTATAGCAATGGCCAGTATACCAGCCGCAAGAAAAATATGAGCGACTACATTAAACCCCTTTTCTCTGGCTTGCCTAAGAGTAAAGAGGAAGATAAGCAATAATACCAAGATAGCTGCCAGTAAAGGCAAACCCAAATAGACAGACCAAGACAGATGATGGTCCAACACATCCAGTACAAGCATACAGGCAGCTGAAGTGGTAAAGATGCTCATTATTTTGATAAACGGACGATTTGGTAAAAATGAAAATGTAGAAAAATATAGAAAAACGGTGATACCTCCGGTGATGATAAACCAAGACCAGGTAAGGGTGCCATTGATAACAATATTCAGAATGATGGAAGACAATACTCCTGAACCAAGAATAATGGAAAATACTTCCCAGACCAGCATTCTTCTTTGTAATGTATTCAGTTTTTTAATTTCAGTACTTAGCTCCAAATTTGCTGATCTTCTTTGAAAGCTAAGTGATTCTTTTTCCTGAGATTCTTTGATGACGGTGCAACCACACAGAGGGCAATAATTCATATTGGGTTCTAGTACAACGCCACAATTTCTACAGTTGACCATGATGTCATATTAATTCAGATTAACAATTTGAGAAGATATTCCTTGGATGGCCAAAAACTCGAAAAATTTATTCTCCAACTCTTCAGACTGCGAAATATTTCCAAAACTCAATACCAGCTTTTCGTCAAAACCAATGATACCACAGCTCACTTTGAGCGTTTTTGGCGGCGGCGGCGCAGTAAATATCAAATAGTCGATAAGGGGGTTGATTTGGGAAGAAAAATCTACCTTCCCCAAATTGGTGATTACTCCACTGTATAAAGCCGGGCCGAGTGAATTATGTTTCAGATTTAAAAACATACTCTTGAGAAAAAGAGGAAGGCTCCTCACTTCTGGCCTTTTTTCACCCCCTACATTCCTTGATAATACTTTGTTTACCTGTTTTTCATCGGTTTTCAGTTCTATAAAATCATACACTTTCTTTAAAACATCATTAAAAGTATGATGGCCAAAACTAAGATCTATTTCAGGTCTTACGAATAATGAAAAATTCCGCATCGTCTCCGAAGGATAAATCGCCCTTAGATTAATTGGCACATTAATCCTCAGGACTTTATGTGTTTTTTGTTTCTCGGTTTCATTTAATCTTTCATAAATTTCCTGCAGTACCATTAGGTAAACCGATACCAGATAAACAGTAATACTATAACCTTTCTCTTTGGCTGCCTTCAGCACTTCCTTTAAAGGTAAAACCGTAACACGTGTATTAAATCGGGGCTTTTTTTTCAAAGTATAAGGCAGATGAAAAGCCGGAGGATTTTTTGATACAACCGGTGAGTTTTTCCGGAAATAACGCTGATAGGCATCTTCAAATTCTTCTTCTTTGACAGGTTCAGCCGGTTGAGGGTATTCAACCTCAGCAGGAATATTAACGCCACATCTCTTAAAATATGTCATGAGCACTGACTTCAGAAATATAAGGCAGCCAGAACCATCCGTAAGAATGTGAGAAAACTCCACACTGATTGTACTATCTTTAACCAATATTCTGTTCAATAATTCAGATGGCTTGAAGCCCCTGCAGAGACCTTTATTGTCAACTTCTACAGTAAAAGGAAGCCTTACATTTTCAAGATAATACCAAAATAACCCTTTTTTTAACCTGACTTTGAAATAAGGGAATCTATCCTCAAGCATACTTAAGGCTTCGAATAAAGGCTGAATCTTTATCCTTTCCTTTAAAACTACCGATAAGCGAATGACTGCGGTATACTCTTTACTGAGTGTAGCAGGAAAAATTTTTGCCGCATTATCCAGAGGTAACCAAAAGTCCTGAATTTGATAGCTTAAATTTTTTATATCTTCTTGTAGCAACAGAAAAAACTTTATATGGCATTTAAAATTATATAGGCTCATCAAGATTTCTTATTTCCCCTAAACTGTGGTGTTTTTTATAAAGAAATCCTTGAAATTATTAACCTTTACCAATGGTATTAGTTAATAAAATCCATATCTATATTAATGTGCATTGAAAATTTACATTAAATACATGGTCAGCATCCGGTGCAAAATGATGGTGAAATCTGAACTGGAAAAACTAGGATTGCACTGGCTTTCCGTAGAGTTGGGAGAAGCGGAAATTAAAGAAAATATATCTGCTGAGCAAAGGGAACAGATCAAAGCTGCTCTACTCAAATACGGATTAGAACTCATGGATGATAAGAAGAGCATGCTCATTGAAAAAATAAAAAATGTCATTATTGAACTGGTGCACTATTCCGATGAACTACCCAAAACAAATTTCTCTGATTACCTCAGTGAAAAGCTTCATTACGACTATACCTACCTGGCCAACCTTTTCTCTGAAGTTGAAAGCACTACTATACAGCATTTCATGATTCTGCATAAGATTGAAAAAGTGAAAGAATTGCTGGTGTATGATGAGTTAAATCTTACTGAAATTGCCTATAAACTCCACTACAGTAGTGTTTCTCATTTGTCAAATCAATTTAAAAAGATAACAGGCCTGACACCCTCTCATTTCAAAAAGCTACGGAAAAAAAGGCGACAGGCGCTGGAAAATGTGTGAAAGATGTAACTTATTTCCAAAGTTATATAACACTAGCGTATTTACAGAAGTGTATCTTTGCCTTATCATTATTTGCTTATGGCAGCTCTTTCTTTCACTTTCCTGTCATACAATCTTGTTTGGCTGAATTAGAGTTCGTTTAAATTTTTTTAGCTTTTTACAAAGGCAGGTCTTGTTAAGGTTTACTTATTTTTAATCTGCTTTAAACGAATTCTCAGTCCAACAGATCATTACCTGTGCCTCTGTGAATAAATCAACGCATTCACAGCCAATTTGGTGAGTAGCACGTTGTGCCACCATCGCACCTGGTCAACTGACAATTTAAATATCCTCCAAATAAAAAACATGGAAAACAAGGAAGTTGAAAAATCAAAAAGGCTCATTATCGTAGAAATCATTGATTATATACCGAATGGTGTAGCCAGCAAGACAGTTATTAAAAAGATAACAGGAAACATCAGTGTAGTGGCTGTAGACACAGGAGAAGGGTTTGCTGAGAAGACCTCTCCCTTCGACTCCTTTGCACAGGTCATTGATGGAAAAGCTGAAATCATTATCGATGGAAAATCAAACATACTGGACACTGGCGAAGCCATTGTCATACCGGCTCATGCTCCTAATACCATCAAAGCAAATGAGCGATTTAAAATGATATTAACCATCATCAAAAGTGGATATGAATAATCAAAAAATAAAATCAGAAAATGAAACTTTGGGTCAATCCTTAATGGCAGGCTTGCTTAACAGGTTACTAGCGGATGAGTATGTCCTTTACACTAAAACCAGAAATGCCCATTGGCACATGGATAGACAAAGCTTCTATTTACTTCACCGCTGCTTTGAAATGCAGGCTGTTATTTTGGATAGCATCATTGATGATGTGGCCGAACAGATCCTTTCACTTGGAAGTGCTGCACCTATGACTTTGAAAAATTTTCTGAACATGACCCACCTCCATGAGGTCGAAGATTTTCCCGATGCCGCTCAAACCATCCGAATGCTGCTGGATGACCATGAAACCATCATCAACATAATAAGCAAAGATACTTCAATATGGGCTGACAAAGATATGAGTATCAGTCATTTTATAACAGATATTGCGATAAAGCATGAAAATTTAGTCGAGTCGCTCAAAGAGTATGTTTATTAATAAGACTAAGCAATAGGAAGTTAATAATGTATACTGAATATCAAAAAACCAGGCTCTTTTCCCTTACCTGGTTTTCTTGTATAGAGCGTAAAAACAGAAAGTAAACGCCTCACCAAAAGCTTAAACTACACTTTTAAATTTTTTCTTTTTTTTAAGATATTCTGTAGTTTTATTTGTCTGGAGGATAGAGCAGCCTGGTCCGGAGGCGTGCCTAAGAGAAAACCAAATGGACGAACAGGCTCTACAGCATCACAGATTATTTTAATGATTGCCAGCATTGGAATGGATAAAATCATCCCTAGTATACCCCATATCATGCCACTAAAGAACAAAGCAATAATGGCTGCGAAAGGGTTTATACTTACTTTTCCGCCAACAATATTGGGCGTAATAAAATTACCTTCCAGAAACTGTATTCCCCAGAGCAGGATGGCCACTCCCACAGGATACCACAAAGAATCCTTGGTGATTAAGGCAAAAAGGATGGGCAACATAGATCCTATCAAAATGCCAATATAAGGGATAATGATAAGCACGGCAGCCAGTACGCCAAAAAATACTGCATGCTGAATACCCAGAAGCACCAAACCTAAAGAATTAAGAACTGCTACAATAGAGATGACGGTAGATACTCCCAATATATAGCTTCTGACCACCAACTCAATTTTATGAATAATAGCCCCCACGGCAGCATGGTCTTGCGGTCTGAACCACTGATACAAAAAGGCAACAAAAAACCGACGGTAATACAAAAAGAAAAAAAGAGTGATTAAAAACAGAAAGAAAGACGTGAAAAAATCAGCAGTAGCATAAATAGTTTGTGTAAAAGCTGAAGAACTATTCTGCAGAAAACGATTAAGAGAATCCTTCAGATACTGAGTTTGCTCTGCCTGCCCTATACCAAAGGTATTTTTCATTAGGTCATACCCCCGGTCAATGAGTTCATTAAAACGAGCGCCTATGGAATTCAGATCAGTGGTGATGCTGCTTACCTGAGCCGAAAAGAAATACGATAGCACTGCTAAGCAAACAAAAACGGCCAGAATTGATAAGATTGAACTTAAAATTCTGGGAACCTTAAATTTCTCAATATGGGCACTCAAAGGTCGGAGCAGTAGTGCCACCATAAAGGCGGCTAGTACAGGACTTAAGATAGACTTGCCTAATATCAGTATATAACATGTCAGAACCACGCTTGACAGTATGATAAAATACTTAAAATAACCCGGAAAAGTCTTCATCACTGCAAAGATAGCCTTCTCTTTGAATTGGCTGCCTGTCCAACTGGCCGCCCCAGCATTTTCAGCATTGTAATGTGAGACTTCAGCCCTTGTATAAAGGTAGGCTTTACATTATAGGTCAGGTGAAAATCCTCCGCAGTCTTCTCTACAATTTTAGCAATCTTCCGATAGTGCACATGGCATATATTGGGAAACAGGTGATGTTCAATCTGAAAGTTCAGGCCTCCGATAAACCAGTTCAGAAAACGATTCTTAGGAGCAAAATTAGCCGTAGTCTGCAGCTCATGAATGGCCCAGGCATTTTCTATATTTCCTTCGGCATTAGGCATAGGCTGATGAGCGCCTTCTACAATATGAGCCATCTGGAAAATAGTGCTGAGCATAAAACCGGCTACCATATGCATAGCGAGAAAACCAAGTAATACCTGCCACCACAAAAGAGGGGTGATCAGAATAGGAAGGCCAATGACAAAAAACAGATAAGCCAGTTTCAATCCTATCAGTTTACTATACTCTTTAGCTAGGGTGGATTTTTGATCCTTGATAATACCTAACTTATTGTATTTTAATAGTTTGAAAAAGTCATTGATAAGCAAATGTAATGTCATAAATCCATAGAGAAAAAAGACATAAATGTGCTGGTAACGATGAAATGTTTTCAAAGGTGCCTGTCGGGACAAGCGCACTACTACTTTTGTATTGATATCTTCATCCACACCATGAATATTCGTGTAAGTATGGTGTAATACATTATGCTGTACTTTCCACACAAATGCGTTGGCACCCAGTAAATAGATGCAATTACCCATGAGTTTGTTAACAAAATTACTTCTGGAATAAGAGCCATGGAGCGCATCATGCATGACGGTCATACCGATGCCTGCTTTGGTTATACCCATCAGCAAAGCAAATGGCAGGAAAAGCCAGGCTTGTAGCGGAAGTGTCAGTATAGCGAGGTATGAAAGAAGATATACACTAATCAGGATAATAGATTTAACCACCATTTCCCGATTACCGAAGCGGGAAATGTTGTTTTCTTTAAAATAGGCATTCACTCTTTTTCTCAGGATAGAAAAAAATGCGGATTGATCTGGCTTAATAAATTTAATTGGAGCTTTCATTAAAAAAAATATCTAATATAAATGGAAGGATAACCTATTGTCTGGCTTCCTTTCTCAACATTATTTTACTTTGTTCCATAGAAAAAATTCTACTTTATAGGAGGAGTATACTCTTTTAGAAAAGAAAAAATGGCTAGAGTAGTTTCTTAGATCCTTATTCAAGTTATCTAATCCATGTATTCAAATGCTCTTTTCATGAGTTGAGTCACCAAAAGTGATGAGGAACAAATTCTTTACAAGGTGAGCATCTTCAGACTGAAATATCTTACACTTTTTTAGAAAAAGTTTACATTTTTCACACATTTTTCAGGAAAATCTATCCAAAGAGGACTAGAGTGACTATAAAAAACGCAACCTTTAACGATTTTCTATGCAGACAAATTATGCGAAATTTTTCTCCGAAACCTCCCTCAAATGAACAATAATCCAAAGGATTAGAATACTTAAAATAGCAGCAAAGAAACACCAGATGGAAACAAAGTGATCCTGGAAATAAAGCTTAGTGATGATAAAGGAGATTAAAATAGTGATGGCCAACAGCCAGAACTTTTTATTACTTGAAGTAAAAGGAGAAATGGCTATAGAAACAAAGTAACAGATGCTGGTCAACCAGGAAAAGCGTTTACCATATTCGAAATTCTGTTTATATTGAATATGATGCCCCATAATGCTGGATTCAGCATGATAGAAAATCAGAACATAAGCAAAACAGAGCGATACAAAGCCTCCCATACCTAAAATGACAGTCAATATCTTTCTTCGTATTCTGTCTTCCTCAAGTAACCTGATGGAGAAAGGAATAAATACAGGCCAAACTACCCAGGCAAACACTAAAAAACCATAGGTCCCGATTCGATGCCATAGCAATTCATCCAGGTTAGGCAATGACAGCCACAAAATACCTTCCATGCACTGCTGAAATGAAAAAAATAAGGGGATAATAGCCAATACTCGTTGAGATGTGGTAGAAGCTTTTTTTATGGCCACCACACCCATTATACCAATTACCGCGCCTGCTCCAAAACTAGCTTCTGCTGAAAAACACATATCGTGAGAGTTTCCACAAGGTAGAACAAATATTTGGAACCCCTACTTTATGCAGCGTTTATTACAACATATGTTAAATGGCCTTTTCTTCAGTTTTTCTTCTACTATTGAACCTGCTGTTTAAGTGACCATAGAGTAAATCATAATTATTTTGATTGAAAAGAGAGCTGACAGCTACACGTTTCCCATTTGTAAGCAGCATACCGACAGCATTGAACTCTCCCCAGCGCAAATAATACGCTTTTTGAACATCCCAGTTTTTCAGTTCTTTATCTAGATCAATTCTTTTCGTATTGAAAGGATACTTCATATTGAGAATATCGCCCTCCAGACTTAATTCCACTCTTCTTCGTATAAAATAAAAAAGAGGCAAAAAAAGGAAAAGTAAAATTATACTTGCCAGTAATACGGTTAGGGTAGCGCTCATAGTAAAAGATTATAGGCTTTATAGGTCGCAGTCTGTTGGAGACTATATGATAGGGGCTTAACCTTCAAAATAATATTTTATCTCTCTCTGCCTTAGGTTGTTCCAGATTTCATCAAGACAGAACGGATACAAGCAAAATACTCTAAAGAAAAAAGTATATTTGATATACTCAATACTTACTTCCTGGTCTGTTTCTTTCCTAGACTGATTGATATATGAAATAAATGGTATGCTAGCTGAAAAGTGAATTTCCAAAAAGCCAAAAATTATTTTATTCCTGATAGCAAAACCATCATGAAAATCACCTAACCTACAGCCCCCTCCTGTTACATTTTTGGGTTTGTCTGTCAGGCATCAGAAACCTCACAAATCAAACTACAGGCGTCAATAGAAAATGGAAACAAGACACTACTTAAGTATAATAAAGAAAAGAAACGATCATAAACCCCACAATCACCTATAAAGAATTAACTTGTACAACAACAGAGATGACGCTGGCTTTGTTTAGAATATCATGAAAATAAAGGGCCTTTTATAA
This sequence comes from Catalimonadaceae bacterium JC749, assembly GCA_021730635.1. Lineage (GTDB taxonomy): Bacteria > Bacteroidota > Bacteroidia > Cytophagales > Cyclobacteriaceae > JAJNNC01. The sequence continues at coordinate 395,090 of JAJNNC010000002.1, read as the reverse complement.
GTAGATTTCATACTTTCTGAAAATGCTGACTTTTTCCGGGCATAAAGTCTGAATGTAGAAGTACTGGAATAAATGATTTCTAAGGAACCAATCAGAAGCCTAAGTATGTTTTCATGCTGTAAAACAATCATTTATTATGATGCAGGGTGATTTTGCAACTTAATAAATATCACATTTTTTAACCTATGCATCATGAAAATTGCCTATATCTCCACCTATTTGCCGCGGGAATGTGGTATTGCTACTTTTAATGATAATTTGGAAAGGGCTATTAACGCTAATTTTTTCAATGTCACGCCCCGGAAAAAAAGTTTTGGCATCGCCATCAATGACTCTGAAGATGCACAAGCTTATGATTATCCAGATCATGTAAAATGTATTATCAGGGAGAATCACCAAAAAGATTATATACAGGCCGCTATCTACATCAATACAAGTGATGTCAATGCTGTGATATTGGAACATGAATTTGGTATTTATGGGGGCGAAAGCGGTATTTATATATTGCCCCTGTTAAACCGCCTGGAAAAACCTCTGTTTTCTATACTGCATACCGTCCTGAGAGAACCTTCTTATACGCAAAAACTGATCATACGGGAAATTGCAGAACGTTCTGCTAAACTGATAGTAATGAGTCGCCGGGGCATAGAATTTCTTACTACGATTTATGGTATTTCACCAGAAAAAATACAGTATATAGAGCATGGAGTTCCTGATCTGGAAGCCCCTGTTGTGAACCCTCTTACACAAGTATCGCCTTTTCGTAACCACCGTGTACTACTCACTTTTGGACTCCTTAGCCGGAACAAAGGACTGGAGACTGTAATCCATGCTTTGCCTAAAATTGTAGAACAACATCCGGATGTGATGTATGTTATTCTGGGCAAGACACACCCAGGCATATTGCGTACTTCAGGAGAAGAATACCGGGATAATCTGAAGCGCTTGGCAGTCCGGCTGAAGGTTGATAAACATCTGGCTTTCATCAATAAATTCTTTTCTGAAACTGAACTTATAGATTATCTGACAGCGGCTCATATCTATGTGACTCCTTATCTCAATGAGGCTCAAATTACCAGCGGCACTTTGGCCTATGCTGTAGGTGCCGGAGCGGCTGTAGTATCCACTCCCTATTGGCATGCCCTGGAACTGCTGGATCAGGAGCGAGGACGCCTGTTTAAATTCAAAGATGCCGACATGCTGGCAGAAATAGTCAATGAATTGCTGGATCAGCCTGAAAAGCTTAGTGTGCTGAAGAAAAATGCTTATCAATATGGCTTACACTTACGCTGGCCCCGCATAGGTGCGGATTATATTCGGACAATTTATGAAATAGTTGACAATAAAACATTCACAGAAAAGAAACTTCGTCAGATTGTGGATACGGAAAGAATTCCTGAGTTCAGTCTGATCCATATATGCCGCATGACCGATGATACTGGCATAGTGCAACATGCTAAATATGGGATTCCTAATCTGAAAGAAGGTTACTGTCTGGACGATAATGCCCGAGCCCTGATCATGTCCCTAATGGCTTACCAGCGCAACAAAAGCCAGGAAGCATTGGATTTGTTACCTATCTACCTCAGTTTTATTCATTATATGCAGCGAGATGATGGTAACTTTCGGAATTTTCTGAGTTTCAGGCGAGAGTATTTGGATGAAGTCGGATCGGAAGATTCTTTTGGACGGACGGTGTGGGCTCTGGGTTATCTTGTCAGTTGTGCCCCCAACAGTTCGTACCGGGAATTTGCCGGTGAATTGTTTTCTAACTCAGTGTCTCACTTCAGACAACTACATCATCTGCGAGGAGTGGCAAACACTATGATTGGCATTAGTTATTATCTGAAAGTACATCCTGATGATGATCTTATTGTACGTGAACTCATTGACCTTACCATCCCTTTGTTGAATGCATATGAAGAGTGTCGGAGCAAAGATTGGCATTGGTTTGAGGAAAAACTCACCTATGACAATGCTATATTACCACTGGCATTGCTTCATTCTTATGAGATAACCGGAGATGAAAGAGTTAAAAAGATTGCCATGGAATCACTCACGTTTCTGGATGGGCTAACGCTGAAAAATGGATTTCTTAGTCCTGTTGGTAATCAGGGATGGTATCATCAGGGTGGAGAAGTTCCGGTTTTTGACCAGCAAGCGATAGAAACAATGGCCATGGTGATGATGTACTTCCAGGCTTATCACAATACACACCAGCCAGTCTTTATAGAAAAAATGTTTATTAGCTATCAGTGGTTTCTGGGAGAAAATATCCTTAGAGCTCCCTTATATGACCATGAAACGAAAGGTTGTTGTGATGGATTGCAGGAAACAGCACTCAACCGCAATCAGGGCGCGGAGAGCACACTTGCATATCAAATCTCTCACCTTACGGTATTGAAAGCATTAGAAATAGAGTATGAATACGATCATACTAGCCAGAACTTAGAACCAGTACTGTAGCATGCAATAGATTACATTATTTATGCAAATTCCCTTCTGAAGTAGCGGCTCCTGAGGAATTCACTGAATTTTGAGAATAAATGATAGACAAATGAGAGTAGCTATTCTATCTCCTATAGCTTGGCGCACACCGCCCCGACATTATGGCCCCTGGGAGCAGATGGCTTCTAATGTAGCAGAAGGACTGATAAAAGAAGGTATAGAGGTTACCCTCTTCGCTACTGCCGACTCTATTACCCAAGGTCAGTTGGAAGCTGTTGTCAGTAGTGGATATGAAGAAGATCGCGCCCAGGATGCCAAAGTGGTAGAATGCCTGCACATTAGTAACCTGATGGAAAAGGCCTCCCAATTTGATATTATCCATAATCATTTTGATTTCTTACCGCTTACCTATTCCAGGCTGATTACCACCCCCATGTTGACCACTATCCATGGGTTTTCATCACAACGCATCATTCCGGTATATAAAAAATATAATGCTACTAATTATTATGTGTCCATTAGCAACGCCGATCGAAGCCCGGATCTGGAATACATTGACACTGTGTATAATGGCATTCGGGTAGATGATTTTGCTTTTACGGAGCTCTCGGAAGATTATCTGTTGTTCTTTGGGCGCATACATCCTGATAAGGGTACAGTGGAAGCCATTCATATCGCTCTGCAAAGTAAAAAGCGTTTGACCATTGCAGGAATTATCCAGGATCAAACTTACTTTGATGAAAAAGTAAAACCTTTGTTAAACGATCAGATTATTTATATAGGTTCAGTCGGACCGGAAAAACGAAAAGAATTGCTGGGTAAAGCCTACGCACTGCTGCACCCTATCAGCTTTAACGAGCCATTTGGTTTAAGTGTGGCAGAAGCCATGCTTTGCGGTACACCGGTCATTGCTTTTAACAGAGGTTCTATGCCGGAACTAGTCCGGCATGAGAAGACAGGTTTTCTGGTAAACAATATTGACGAGGCCGTCCAGGCAGTTTATCAGATTGATACGATCAATCGCTTACACTGTCGTGTATGGGCACTTTCACACTTTTCTCAGGAAAAAATGGTGAATGATTACGTAGCTCTGTATCAGCGTATTTTGTAATGCTTACTGCTTCAGGGGGAAGTTTTGTTATACAGCTTATCCAATAAAGCATTGAGATCCACAGCAGCAAAAGAAGAGCAATAATCAGATAATCCATATGGTATAATTAACTGTCCATTATGTACCATAGAGCCACAGGAATAGAGCACATTGGGCACATAGCCTTCTCTTTCGTCCTTATTAGGAATAAGTAAGGGTTCATCCAAATGTCCTATTTCTATAGAAGGGTCATCCAGTTGCAACAAACTCACGCCTATACAATAACGTCGCATAGGCCCCACACCATGAGTAAGCAGTAGCCACCCATATGCTGTCTCTATTGGTGATCCACAATTACCGACCTGTACAAACTCCCACGGGTATTTGGGTGCCTGTATTTGAATCGGATTTTCCCACAAATTAATATTGTTGGAGTACATAATGTAGTTATTCCAACCGTCATTGCGAGAAGCCATGGCAAATTTGCCATTAATCTTGCGTGGAAAAAGGGCAAAGTTTTTGTTCTGCGCACCGGCACCATAAAGGGGCATAATTTTAAAACTGTAAAAATCTTTGGTCTTTAACAGTTTAGGTACAATGATCTCTCCGTCATAAGCGGTATAAGTAGCAAAATATACAATACTGCCATCATCCTCTGTGAAGCGTACGAATCGGGCATCTTCAATACCTTTCCGTTCAAATTCAGAGATAGGAAAGATCACTCGATCAGAAATATCCGTATCCAGTGAAAAGGCAATTTCATAATATGAATCCGCCAGCCACAACACTTTTTCATATTCTATATTTGTAGCCTCATCTGACTGTGATTTTTTCTTATTAAATACAAGCTTTTTAAGAATATTATAGTCAAATCGCTCATCCAACTGCTCTTCTACCTCTTTCAATACTCTCTCTTCTATCTGTCCACTGAACGCATTATCAAAAAATATTTTTTTTTCATAGGTAGCACTATGAATGATATCAGCCTCATCCACATAATTTCCTACAGGAATCACGCTTATATTATGATCCTTATCCAGCAAGGCTTTACGAAAGGCAATGGAAGAAATATGACCTTCTCCAACTGCTCTAAAACTCATGATAACCCGTTTTTGTCCCTCTTCCAGTTCAGTCTGATCCGGGTCTTCTACCATAGAAGGATTAAAAAAAGCGGCTGATTCTATAGAATATTCATGAGTGAAGAAAGACCCGATCAATAATTTACGGTAAGAACTTAACTGCTCATAATCGATACCTATTTCTGAAAAAAGATACTTTAAGCGGTTACAGTGTCTGTACAATACCTTAGTGATATTGCGATGCCTATTAGAATATTCCTGAAGAATAGGTGAGATGGTGTCAAAGACCCTCTTTTCACTAATCTCCATAACCCTTTGAATTACCTGCTTTGCACGCTCTTCTCCATTAAAAAAGAAACGGGCAATTACACGTTTTGCATCTGGATACACTTTTACATTTTTTCTCTCAATGGTAAGTCTCATAGAAATGGATTGTCAGGATGGAAATGATTGAAATACAGAATTTTAGCCAAGGTATGATATGCAAATGAGATATTTGTATGAAAGCGGATTTTTGTGCAGCCAATGTAATGTTCATCAGCTATTAGCAGATTATTTTTGTCAATGATAACTTATAGTTCTATAATTATATTTTTACAGAGGTGTTTGGTAGATCCTTAAAAACAAAAAGACATGCCTTAATGGCATGTCCTTCCTCAAATATGATATGTTGAATAATTTAAACAATTTTCACGTTGATTGCATTCAAGCCTTTTTTGCCTTGTATCTCTTCATATTCTACCTGATCATTCTCACGTATCTCACTTTTAAGACCTGTTTCATGAATAAAAATGTCTTCACCAGCATCTTCTGGTTTAATAAATCCAAATCCTTTGGAGTAGTTGAAAAATTTTATGGATGAATGCCTGCGGGACCATACATCAGATCATGGTAAGGGTTCTGAAGAAGATAATTTAGGCATTTTTGACCAGTTCCATGCCAAAAGAACTACTATAGTAGAGAGTTTTGGCAAACCCTTAAGTTGAGAAAGACTGGAAGGCGAAAGAGCCTGTCGCATACTATATACCACCAAAGCAGGCAGATATCGTTCTCTAGAGGAGCAGTGGTCTACTGTCCAGGATGAAAGAATCATAGCAACGGAAAGGCTGGAAAAAGCATTACGACCCTACCTTAAACTGCTAATGGAAAAGCAGAAAAATCATGATGTTACAGCAAATCTATAAAAACTTCATTGCAGATGCACATTGATTTATCTCTACATTAAGCACTATAAGCTGATTTCTTTATACTTCAAATGTAATATAATTTGATATTAGCATACAACAATATTGCGTACATCCCTCAAATTAGTATTTTATATATGTTTATCTGAGGTTATACGCAAAACTTTTGCAAAGCTCTTGCTATCCATCCAGAGAAAATATATCTCTTAGAGAACGATACTTTTCTTTGATACCATACATCTCAACGCGGTTATTAAGAACAGTGAGCCTATGTCTCAACCTCAGTTCTAGCCTGCTGAGCGGCAAATCCTCGCTGTGAGTTTCTAGTTGACGAGCTTTTTTTAGAAAATCATTCCCTTTCAGATTAATACATTCTGAAAGCTGCTTTTGCTCATCTAGCAGGCGTTGATATAAGGACTCTGTTGTATTCACCCACTCCTCTCCTGTAATACGCTTGTCTATAGGATACTTTTTTGACAGCACATCATTAATATCATCTTTGAGATAATTAATTAGCTGTGCGGTAGTTTGACTTGTGATAGAATCCCGCGCATCGTTGACAAAAGCTAGATCAGGAGTAGGTTTCCCCTCGAGATCCACTCTATCATATTCAGAAATAATAATCTGATTATCAACCATATATGCATTATAGTTTCGAATTGGTGGAATAACGTACAACTGAAAGGTTTTATCATCAAATTTTTTGAAACAGCGACAAATGTGTCTAAAGCCAGTGATCAATATATTTTCAATAGCCTGTTCTATATAAACAGTTTTTGACCTGCATGGACTACTGCTTTCCGGCCAATACGTTAAATATGGTGGCTGTAGAATACGCATATACTCAACACCCTGTCGCAGCCGGCTTTCTAATACTTCTTCTAGATACTCATAGTGTTTTACATCCAGTTTAAAATATGTATCAGATATTTTCTGAAACCGTTTTACTGTAAGAGTAGTACTTTTAGAAAGCCAATCTAGCACCCAATATTGCTTAGAGATTTTAGAGAGTAAATTTGCATGTTTTCTAAAGTAGCTTTCCCAATGATTTTCTTCTGAAACCTTGTTATAGAGGCAAAAAAGCTTGTATTCACTCTGTTTGGCAATTTCATCTTTCAAGGCATTGTACTTGGATAAAGACTCATCTTCAAGTCCAAATTCTTCAGGGGAAGCCCCTAAAACGCCACAAAAGCAGATCAAACGCTCCAAAGTAAAACCTTTGTGTTCGCCAATCAATTTTCTGCCTGATCCGGGTTTTAGACATAAGAGAGACGCAAGCCATTCTTCATCTTTTCCCTCTCGGGAAAGAATTCCTTTTAGGAATTCTCCATTGGAAAATCTTTCCATTCAAAAATTCTTTAAAAAATGCTGTTTAATAGCGATTATCTCTAATAAAGTAAAAAATTCCTCGATTTGAAAAGAATCTGGGAAAAGTTTACCAAGCAATCCTTAACCATTGGGAAATAAGTAGATAAAAAGGTAGCACTAGAGGGAAAAGAAAATCAGAATTATATATATATTTTATATTATTTTACAGTATATAATTCTAATATTTAATGTATTTGCACAATATTATTTTTATATATAGCTTTAATTTTGTATTGATGCTATAGAATTCTTCTATTCTTCAAAAAGTTTAACCTAAATTCTAGAAATCATGAGAAATGAAGAGCAAAAAAATCTTGGTGTCACCTTTATCATAGGGGTAATGATTATAATAGCTTCAACCACATGGGTGTTTACTAATATTGAACCAGCTGAAAATTTTTTGATTGATAGTTGGTATCCTACTGAGCGTATTTTACTGGATAGCAATTGGAAGAAGGTTACAAACAGCCATAAGGCGACCTACCTGCGGAAAATCAATTGGAAAGATGAGCAAAAATCAGTGGCTCTCCGCGTGCGTGACTACTATTATCCCTCTATGGTGTTGCAGTGGACAGGGAAAGTGCTGGCACTTTACCCAAGATTTATAAAAGAAGGTAAGTGCCTACGTTATTACCCTAATGGGAAACTTCAGGCTGTTGAACATTTCAAAGACTCCTTGCGCAATGGGGAGCATCTTCTCCTTAGCCAGCAAGGCGATACCCTGATATCTGGACATTATATTGACGGTTATAAATCAGGCCTGTGGGAATTCTATAATGATTCGGTTATAGTATTGAAAAACTATTATCGAAACATTCTGCATGGAGGGTATGCAGTACTCTCAGTTCCAGAAATGCCTACTGAACGGGTAGATACTTTGGAGTATGGCATCTTTAGTAATGGCAAACGGCAAGGAAGATGGCACTTCCCTAACGGACAATTTCTTACTTATAAAAATGGAAGGTTGCATGGACCCGCTTTAAATAAAGATGATAATGGTAATGTCTTACTGAGTGGCAGTTATGATACTGAAGAAAGTTTTACAGGTATAAGATACCGTTATAGCAGCAACAGCCTCATAGAAAAGACGCAAGTAGAAAAAGGTTTTGCCCATGGCATTGCAATAGCTTATGGCAGTGTGTATGATACTGTCTTAATCATGCACCGAGGTAAGCGGCATGGACGTTTCATTGTTGTTGACGGATCTTATGATACGCCCCTGACTCAAGAGGTATACGAGCACCAGGTGCTGGCAGAGGGCTACTATCAAAACAACAAACTGCATGGTTTATTTGTCACCAAAACAGGCAGTGACTTAGAGCGCCAACAGTACTACTACAATGGCAAACTGATTATCCAAGATTTTGATCTGCTAGGACTCACTCAAATGCCTGTCAAAGAGGTAATCCGCATCGCTGAAAAAATCAATATTGCAGAAAGGCTATACGAGCAACAAAACCTCCGTGATGCAGAAAGTTTACTATGGGAATTGTATAAAATCAATAAGCTGCCCTACGTAAGCCTGATGTTGACCCAAATCAACCTGGAAACCCATAACTACTCCCAAGCTCTTCCTTTACTCGAGTATCTCTACCGCAACCATTATCCCCAAAGCAGACTAGAATTTTCTATACAGCTCACAGATCTGTATTTAAATATAGGCCACTTAACTACTGCAGAAAGGCAGATTGCAGCAAGTCTAGAGCACATAAGCCGGAAGCAGAAACAGCGCCTTTATCCATCAGGACAAGAATTTCAGCAGCTTGCTGAAGCTAGTTACCAAGTCAAACTTCAGCAAGTTTCTCTATTTAAAAGTGTCGGAAATTACCAGCGTGCTGCCCAAACAATACAAGCAATCAGAAAAGATCGATGCTGTGAGTCAGGATTGGCCGTGTATGTAGGAGGGTTGCTTATTAAGAATGCCAGTGAAACAAAAGAATATCTTTTGGGCATTGAGTTGATGGATCAAGTAATCCACGATGAAAAACAAGGCCGTTTGGCAGAGGCAGCGCTTATCAGCAGAGCCATTGCTTATGCAAATTTGGAACATTACCAAAATGCCCTCTCGGATGTGAAACAAATCATTGCCATGAATCCCGGGAACCAACAGGCACGACAGATGCATGATGCTCTTACCCAAATGATTGCTGTACGTCACCATAATACTGTTCAGCAAAGCAGCTTAGGTTGGGCCGATGTTCTCACCATTGCCAGTATAGCTGTTGACCTCATTATTTTAAAAGGAAGAGGAGGTACTATGAGGCGACTATTAAAAAAAGCTAAGTAATCAATTTATCAATTAAATAATACAAATATGGAAACTGTAAGCAAATTTCTACCACTTTTATTTATCATCGTTGTTTTGAGTACCATAGAAGTGCAGGCTCAAAATTGTGGAAAGTACAGCCGTATTTTCAACTGGTTTGCAAAGAGCAGACAGGCAAATATAACTACTAAGTTCAACAGAGAGGTCCATCGCTATAATTGGAAGCAGGCTTTTGGAGATGCTACTAATTCTGGCTACCTGCGCAGACAAACCACCAGAAGCTTTAATACTGCTTCTACGAATGGCTATCGGCCTCAAAAATCAGTTGAACTCTACAGAAGTCATGGTGGTGGGGCTAAAAAGCTGGGCTCTTCCTGGTCTGATAAAAAGCCTGATATTAATAGTAAGGATCATCTGGGTCTTCCCAGACAAAACACTAGCACTTATTATACAAAGGCACGTGTACATCCATCAGCTATTCAAAGCGTAAAAGCAGCCGATCCTTTAGGAAACAGGGCTGGTGGAGGATTGGAATATGTTTTGAAAAAAGAAGCCCTGCATGGCATCAACCTGCTTGGTACTGTCAAAAAAGGCAAATAAGCGGTTTACAAGACTTTTGGAAAAGGTTCCAAAAGTCTTTATTTAAGTATATCTAATATGTGTTATTCGCTATTAGCTTCAACATCACATTGATAAATAAAAGTAGCCGTGCTACAATCCTTTGCAAGTTACTGATTTGCTGTGCATTCAATTTTTTCAAACCTGTCAGATTATATCTTTGCTACTTCAAATGACCACATTCAGAAGATGTATACAATGCGCTTGACACCGCTAATGGATGTTCCTGAGCAACCTATATTTAGTTATCACTCTCATCCTAATTACCAGCAATCTCTCTAAAACTTTTCAGACCTGTTCTTTCAAAATCTCATTAGCCAGAATATCTGGATCGGGAAGGTTGTTTAAGTCGGCTAAACTTTTGTCCTACAGCCAAAAAATATCCAGGTTGGCTTTGTCTCTGACTGTGATCTCTTCATAAGTAATTTTACGCCAACTGCCTTCTTGCAGATCTTCCAGTTGCATTGATCTCTTTTTCAGTGTATGCTATACATTGGCCTGGACATCTCATCTACCATTTTCAAAAAGAGCAGGTAAGTAATCTGTTCAAGATAGTCGCCGTAAACAACGCCATCACACGCAGCAGGTTGGCAAAATTCCAGACTATTGAGATAAGAGATGATTCTATCATTTTAAATAACTTTGAAGTTTTCAGATATGAATCCATAAATGTTGAACATGCCTTTCCGGGCAGGAAACAGATGTAAAGTCGGAGGCAGAAGAAATTGCCAATAAGAAAAGCGGACAAAGGTGAGTTTTCCGAGCTTATCTTTCTCAGAAAAACATAAGGTATTGGCTTATTGTAATAATTCAGCGTTAGATCTTATATCAGCTTATTTACCTGTTCTTTTTTGCTTTGCACTTCTTCCAAAACCCGAAATAAATCATCTTTAGAAACAGGTTTGGTAAGATAATCGGATACTGTGGTGTAGGTTTTAACTCTATGAATATCTCTGATATCAATTGAAGAACTAATCATATAAATACTGATAGGTTTGGAGAGCTGTTCCTGAAGCTTGGCAAAGCTTTCCAAAAATTGCCACCCGTTCATCAAAGGCATGTTAATATCCAAGAAAATAACATCAGGGATCTGTGCGGGATAATCCTTCACAATAGTTAAAAAATCTATGGCATCTTCTCCGTTGGGAAAGTTGATAGTGGATTCTGCTAACTTAAAAAGCGTTAACATTCTCTTCAGAGCAAATACATAGCACTCATCATCATCAATGATACATGCCAACGAAACAGGTTCTTTCATAAGAATTTCAGTTACCTATACAAAAGTATTACTTTACAGAATACAATCTAGTAATCAATGAACACAACCTCACACATGTATTATATACACCATAGTAAGGAGAAACATTGATCAAGATTCTCCTAGCATATTCTTAGTTTTTTCTTTCTCCCGGGGATTTCTTACCGCTATCTCTCAGAGGTTGTCAGTACCATCGCCTTAAATTTCTTCTTCCCATCAGAAATTCATAAAGCATAAATTCATCTCTTTTAAATCATATCTACAACGATTTGAGTAGAAATTATGAAACTTATTTGAGAAAGGCTTGTTATGAGGTTTAATTAGGCAAAGAAGGTCCTCATATTTAAACCGATGAATATGGCGACCATAAATTTTAAAGATTGGGATGATTTTCCTGAGATTGTTATCCCAAATTCAGAGAGAATTTTCGTAAATGAAGTACACTATAAGGGTAAGTCCTTGAAAGTTGGCGACATGTTGGTATGGATTAATGAGGAAGGTAATGAAATGGCAAATTTTATTGTCTCTAAGATCTCAATATACCCGCGTGTCGAAGTTTGTTCTAAAGAACTTGACTGGATGTTTATTGGAAAGTGTAAAAAAAGAATAGTACTATCATCTTCTTCAGAATCACCTATACAACCTTAAGCCCAGCTTAGTGACTACTGTGCTGTAGTATCCTTTGCACTCATCTTTATCCCCTTTTCCCTTAGTTTTCTGTCACGTAAGCTCCACTTTGAATTCTTGAATCCCGGTGTCAACACCTATGCAATGATTGTCGCCCAGAGAATCTTGCAAAGATGGTTGTACTGATAGTTTTATTTTGTAAACGAAAACTAGTTGCACAAAATGGTTTAAAAAAAAGCACTTCACAGTGCAAAACTGTCAGTGCTTTAGGAAAACAATTTTTTGACAATGAGAATATTTATTTGTTCAGAATGGTAAATGCTACCCGGCGATTAATCTGCCTGTTCTTTTCTGTATCGTTGGGCACCTCCGGTTTGTTTTCTCCGTATCCAACAGCAGTTACCCGTTCTGTGTCAATGGCTTGCTCAAGCAAGTAGTTCATAACCGCCTCTGCCCTGCCCTGAGAAAGCTTCTGGTTGTATTCCTCAGATCCCTGGCTGTCTGTGTGACCTCCAATTTCTATCTTAAGATTCGGATTCTGGTCCATCAGTTCTACAACCCTATCCAACTCTGGAAATGATTCTGGTTTTAGTATAGTTTTGTCAAGGTCAAAGAATATGTTGTTCAGCCTGACTGATAAGCCTACTTCCATGGGCTTCAGGAAAATATCTTTATATACTTCTTTATCTTTGCCCTCACCAGCCAGCATTTCAATTTCTATACTGTCGGTTGTAGCAAAAAATCCTTCAGCACTCACTTCCAATATATATTTTCCACCATCGGGCAATTCCGTTTGATATTCACCGTATTCTGCATCTGAATGTCCTATTTCCAGCGTTTCTCCATCCCTTTCAAAACGAATGTTAGCCTTAACCGGATCTGAGGTTTTGATATTATATACATAACCTGACAAGAATAGTTTAGGGGCTTCAACGGGTTCTTTGATAATCCTTTTTAGAGAAAAGATATCGAGATGCCCGCCATCGGGTGTCATAAAAGCACGGGTCGTAAAAACCAGCGTATCTACATCGGCTACCGCATAGTAAGCATCGAAACCTCCGGTGTTTACGGGTGCCCCCACATTTTCCGGTTCCGACCATTTCAACCAGGTATCGTCCAGGCGTTGGGTTTTATAAACATCAGTGCTACCAAACCCGCCCGAACGGTTACTGGCAAAATACAAAGTATGATTATCCGGCGCCAGATAGGGTCCGAACTCATCCATATGGGTATTCAGACAAGTAATTAGCTGAGGTCTAGTCCATTTGCCGTTGTCCTGTAAAAAACAAGCGTACAAGTCACTATACTTACTTTTCGGGCGTTCACTAAAATATAAGATCAGCGCTCTTTCATCATAAGAAAGAAAAGCCCCATTGAAAACCCCCTGGCACATTTCCTCGAAGTCTGGTATAGAAAGAGCTTCCGGTTTTTGCCATTTGCCATTTTCCCGCTTACAGATAGAAAAACCCAGATCCTCTTTGCCGTTGCCTCCGCGGATCAGCAGGCGATTACCATCTTTGGAAATACTCAATACCTGATTATATCGATTCTTGTTAAATGGTGCGGCCATATGGACTGCATCAGACCATTGTCCGGTACTATCTAACATAGTACACCAGATATCCTGACTTTTGTCGGTACCGTAGTTATTTTCAGGATGATTGGTGATGGTAAAGTACAGGGTCTTACCATCTGGTGAAATCACCGGGGCTGAATCATGGTATATGCTGTTGACTTTTTTACCTAAACTAACCCACTCAAATTCTTCTTTCTCTCGAGGTGCCTGTGCTGATGCAGCTATAAAACAACCTGATAGTATGAATAAAGTAAAATATCTTTTCATAGCCCTTACTGGTTCTTTCCGATAATGAACACAAAAAACAGTCATTATAGGTAGAGAAGATCTCTCCCCTTTAACCATACCTTACATTTATGATTTTATTCAAATAATTAAATTTTTTTAATAATCAATATAATTTTTTAATGATAACTCATAATATTAAGGATGCAATAGGTGTGAATGGAGGATATGAAATGACAGATAGGATGGATTCGGTTTTCATGAAAAATTGATGTATAAGCTAATACTCATACCCTGAAATTCTATATGGATGAGAATAAGCGATTAGTTAGCAATACAACTTTCAGGAAAGAAAAAATAATGAGAGCGAAATAAATATTGTCACTTTGACCAAAGAAATGTCATCAACATCTAACCAAAAGCTACAAAGAATGTTTTACATATATATACACAAGAGTTATTTTGTACTTTTTTAGCATAGTACTTCTTCTGCATGTATCTGATATTGTGCATTTTGCAAAATAATGCATGTTTTTATATACAATGGCAACTAGAAGATTTATATTATTTTGTTATTTTAGCTTGCGTACTTGTGCTTGTCCCTAAACTAATCTAACCTCTATGTTGATCTTTTGCCCACAATTCTACGCTATGGCAGCCAGAAAGTGGTTGCTACTTTTTTTCCCGCTACTGATTTGTAGCCAAATTTTTGCCCAATCATCAGGAGCCTGGTATGTGGAGAGTTTTACAGGCTCTACTCCCGAGAAACGACATGAATCAGGTTTCGTCAAGCTCAATGAAAAATTTTATCTCATAGGCGGGCGAGGTACTAAAAAGATTCAGGTCTATGACCCTAAAACTAACAAATGGAGTAATACGAACACCTCGACACAAGATATTCATCATTTTCAGGCTATTTCCTATCAGGGGAAAATTTATATTATGGGAGCACTGACAGGAGGGTATCCTAATGAGAAGCCTGTTCCTCATATTTTAATTTACAACCCTACAACAGACAAACTGGTCACTGGTCCTTCCATACCCTCCAACCGGCGACGGGGTGCCTCAGGTGCTGTCGTGCACCAGGGAAAGTTCTATCTGATTTGTGGTAACCGTAATGGCCATAGTGCCTATTTGAACGATGGCGTTACGCCTGCTAATGTCACATGGTTCGATGTGTATAATCCTGCCAGTAATACCTGGAAAGTATTACCCAATGCTCCCAGAGCCCGTGATCATTTTTTTGCTCAAGTCATTAATAATAAGTTATACCTGGCTGCAGGGCGGCGTTCCCGCTATGGCACACCCGATGGCCCAGATAAAGATATGGAAGCTGCTGTCGATGTATTCAATTTTGAAACTGGTCAGTGGCTTAGCGGCAGTGCACTTCCTGATCATATTCCAACCAAAAGAGCCGGAGCAGCCACCGGTGTACTCAATGGAGAATTGATTGTAGCGGGTGGTGAAACTGGTTTCAGTAACCTGGCGTTTAACACTACAGAAGCCTTGAATCCGGCCACAGGAAAGTGGCGCACACTGGCAAATCTTACGCTTGGAAGACATGCAACCCAGGCGATCACTTACCAAGGCGATATGTATTTTCCCGCTGGCTCCAAGACTAGGGGAGCCACTGAAATTTTGGCGTCAGAGGCTTACCTGGAAGTTTTTTCTTTTGATGGTCCTCCACAGAATACTATTACTGCAGAATTTCCAAACTGGAAGACCGTGAGCCAGGCTTCAAAAGCCCGTGCTGAGGTGCAAGGTGTTTATTACCAGGGAGAGATGTATTTTTTCAATGGGTTTGCCAAAGGAATCACCATTGAAAATTCATGCGTAAAATACAATCCCAAAACTCAGCAATGGACTTCACTGGCAAAAATGCCTCTGTCGGGTGGAAAATCAACGGCTGTCACTCATGCTGGTGTGGCACTGGTAGATGATGTGGTCTGGATTGTAGGAGGCAGAATTGGTAATGATCCTGGCCCGGTAACCAAAAAGGTGTGGTGGTATAAGATTTCTACCAACACCTGGCAGGCCGGACCTGCTTTACCTTTTCCTGTAGGAGGGGGAGGCCTGGCAAAATTGGGAAGAAAGCTGCATTATTTTGGTGGTTTCGATGCCTACGCTTCCTGTGATGCAAATCATCACCTGGTATATGACCTGGATAATACAGCAGCTGGCTGGCAAAATCTCACATCAACTTCCCCCATGCCGGAACCGAGAAACCATTTTGGCACTGCCGTGTTGAATGGCAAAGTATACCTGATTGCCGGACAAGATGGCCATGACGGTTGCCAGAAAGGCAGAGATGTTAAAACCGTACACTCCTATGATCCGGTTACCAATACGTATAAAAAACTGGCAGATTTTCCCAATGTACAATCTCATATTGAGCCTAGCACCTTTGCCCACAATGGAAAAATTTATGTAGTGGGTGGAGAGGTGAAAGGAAATGAAGTATATAGTTATGACCCACTGATCAATCAGTGGAAACTGTTAACAGATTATACCCTGCCGGAGCCTCTGTTAGCCCCCTTTGCACGCGTATTAGGAGATACTTTGGTGGTAGCGCTGGGCGGTGCCCCCAACACTACAAATCCCACCAACAAAGTCCGTTTTAAAACTTTTTCCCTTCTACCCAACACAGAACTTCCCGGAGATGACGATGATGATGACGAAGATGCATTGGCCGGCTACTGGCTTGAAGCGGAGTGTGCTACTGTAGGCAGTGCCTGGGAGACTGTTTCAGACCCGAATGCTTCTAACAATGAGTATTTGGTGGTGAATGGTAAAAATGCGTTAAACAATCCTCCTGCCCAACCAAACAATATCATCCGCTTTGAAGTGGACATACAGCAGGCTGGTAGCTACCATTTGTGGGTCCGGATACAGACTCCCAACATAAACGATGATTCTTTTTGGGTTCGGGTCAACAATGGCTCATGGATCAAATGGTGGCAAGGGATTACCACAGGCAGTAGTTTTGCCTGGAAAGAAATACTCAACAGTCCCTTTAATCTCAAAAAAGGACTTCAGGTGATAGAGTTTGCCTACCGGGAAGATGGTGCCCGCTTTGATAAGCTGCATCTCACCCTGTCAACAGAGAAGCCTGAAAACAAAGGAGAAATTGCTCTTGCCTGTGATTCGCCCACTTCACCTTTTGCAGAAGCAGAAGGCGTTACGCTTTTTACGTTGATCAATGCTGATACCGATCAAGAAATAGGACCGCTCACGAATGGTAGTGTCATTGATATCAACCAGACCCCCCATGTTAATGTACGTGCTGATACGGATCCCTATCCTTTGGGAAGTGTGTTTTTAGAATTGTCCGGTAGTACTAACCACCAACAGACAGAGAATCATCCGCTTTATGCCTTATTCGGCAACCAGGGGAATAACTATGAAGCAGGAACATTTAATACGGGCAGCCACCAACTGAAAGCGACGGCCTATGCAGGCGCAAACAGGAAAGGCGAGGCTTATACTCCGCTGGTCGTTAACTTTAAGGTAGTGAAGGGTAACAGTAGTGCGGCCCGTATGACCGCCAAGGCTTCTTCTCAGGAGTTTCTGTTATATCCTAATCCGGCCCAGGAGCAAACAATCCTGAACCTTCAGGGATGGCTCCCACTGCAGCCCATACAGGTAGAAGTGATAGATGCGTATGGTCAGGTACGAAAATCATTTTTTGAGAACCACCCACCTGACCATCAATTTAACATACTCACTTATGATTTACCCTTGGGAGTTTATACAGTACAAGTGACACAGGGAAAGTTTCAGCAACGCCAGCGACTGGTTAAAAAATAACGACACCCTCGGATTATAGACTATAAAATATAAAACGCAATAGTGCAAGACCCTGTCAGCATCTGATGGCCCTGCACTATTCTATACCTATTGGATGGGCTGGCCTCTCTCCCTTTCTTTGAAACTGCTTTGAAAAAATTTAAACCTATATACGAAAAAAATCGTAGATAAATTTGGAAGTACGATATCTATCGTATAATATTATAGTACGATGTTTATCGTACAAATTTTAACACCTCATAAGATATGTCAGAGCATAAACCCACCGAAGCAGAACTGGAGATTTTGCAAATCCTTTGGCAGCATGGCCCTTCTACCGTTCGTTTTGTTCATGAGCAACTGGCGGAGAAAAAAGATATTGGCTACACCACTACGCTGAAAAATATGCAGAATATGGTACAGAAGAATATTCTAACCCGTGATGAAGAAAGTCGCAGCCATATTTACATTCCTGTATTACAACAACAGGAAACGCAAAAAATGCTGCTGGATCGTTTCCTTGATATGGCCTTTGGAGGATCAGCTGGTAAACTGGTCATGCAGGCTTTAGGCGATCAGAAGACTTCTAAAGAAGAGCTGCAACAGATTAAAGATTTAATTAACAAACTGGAAGGAGGTGACCAATGACCCTGTTTGTGTCTCATCAATTTATGTATGCACTAGCCTGGACGCTTTTGCATTCCCTATGGCAGATCAGTTTGATTGCATTGGTTTTATACCTAGTAATAGTGTATAGCAAAAAGTCATCTTCCCGCTTTAGATACGGATTTGCCACCCTCTCTATGATTTTATCCGTTGTTTTGATGATAGGCACTTTTATAGTTATCTACCTGAAGAATCCGGCAGATGCCGGGAAAAATATCGTTTCAACCCATCCTACTACAGCCTTTACTTTTACGCTTCCGGTAGAAAAACCTATGGTATTGACCCAAAGCAGTTTATCTGAGTCCTCTGAATTCTTTCCAGTAATCCATCATTTCATAAACCGGTATGGAAGCTTTCTAGTAGCCCTCTGGATGGTTGGCGTGCTGTTGCTTTCCCTTCGTCTGCTGGGTGGGTTGGCTTATACCAAAAGGCTCAAAAATCACCCAAATAACCGAATCTACCGCCCGGGTCAGGAAACGATCATAAGACTGTCGGAAAAGCTAGGCTTTCAAAAACCTGTGCAGGTGATGCTGTCCGGTGTGGTTGGCGTTCCTATGGTTATCGGGCAGCTGAAGCCCGTGATCCTGCTGCCTGTGGCTTTGGTTACAACCTTACCCATCAATCAGGTAGAAGCCCTGTTAGCGCACGAATTGGCTCACATCTACCGCAGAGATTACTGGGTCAATATATTCCAATCTTTGGCGGAAATTATTTTCTTTTATCATCCGGCGCTGTGGTGGATTTCTTCCGTGATAAGAACAGAAAGAGAAAACTGCTGTGATGATCTGGCTGTTTCACTATGCCACAACAAGCTTACCTATGCCAAGGCACTCACCCAGGTAGAGATTTCCCGACAGCAATCTACTGGTCTGGCCATGGCAGTCACAGGGGTCGGAGGCAGTTTGCTGCAACGTATTGAGCGATTACTTCACCCCCATGGTGGCGTACACCATAGTGCTGGGCGGTATATTTCTGTCATAGCCATCTTTCTGATAGTACTTTCTGCCGGAAGTGTGATGGCATTCAAAAACCACCATTGGCCATTACACCAGACCTTACAACATATTTTTTACTTACCCAACGATCCTGCCGACAAGCAGCCCACAGCTGCTGAAAAAATGTCTTCCAGGGTGGTTGAAAGGTTAGGATCAGGATCTTTCCTGAGCAATACGCCCAGGCCTCTGCCCACTGCCGCCACCTCTGATGAAGCAGCGCATAAGGAAAATTATCTGAAGCGTTATGCTACGATTACCCTCAGAAAGACGGCAGAGAGGGATACCCTTCGCCCGATCTTACCAGAAGATCAGGAGCTTTTGCTAGATATTAACCTGGACAGTGTGGCCCCGGACATTGACCTGGATATCGATCTAGACCTGGATATTGATGAAAATTTTGAACTGGACTTAGATTTGGATACGCTGCCGGATTTTTCTCACGCTTATTCTTTTCAATGGCATTCGTCGGATACCTCAGGAATGGCCTTATGGACTGACGGAAAGACTACTTTTTTCAGTGACACCCTGTTACCACCGAACTTTTACTATTTTTCAGATTCTTTGTTAGAAAAGTTTCTGCATCCACTGGATTCGTTCTATTCCTCAGGCTTCCAGTGGCATAGCTCTCATTTCCAGCAGCAGATAGAAGAACAAGTAGCCAGAGCCCAAGAGCAAATGCACCAATTTTATGAACAATGGGGGGATTCCATACCCCAGATGGATCTCAGCAGGTTGCAGGAGCAACTGCAAAGGAGTGAGAAAACCTTAAAAGCACAGAGTGAAGCCCTGGCCCGACAAGCAGAAAGGATGAAGAAACAGGCTGAAGCACTTGAAAAAAAGGCAGCAGAACTGGAAGCCAAAGCCAGCAAGCAGGAAAAAACAAAGGCCAAAATAAAAGCAAAAGAATCTGGCTTTGATGTGGCTACCCGCGTACTGGAAAAACAATTGCTGGAAGACGGATACATTGAAGAAGGCAAGCAGTATACTTTTGATATCAAGGAAAATCAGCTCAGAATCAATGGTAAAACACAATCCAAAAAAGTGTATCAAAAATATGCCGACCTCCTGGATAAAGAAATGAATATTAATCTGGAAAATGGAGGCAATTTCAGTCTTACCAAAACACCTTTTGAATAACGGATAGATCCCACTACTTGTAATAATTTGTTTCTTGTACCAGCAAAACTAAGTAGGATGTTGCAAAGCTTATGCATAGGCGTAACGTTCACTTAGTTTTCTTTTTTGATAGCAGGAATGACAGTAGCAGGATGGTTGCTAAAAATATATAGCTAATCGCTCATAATTACCCTGTTTTTATTTCATTAATCCTTGATAATGCGTATCATGGAAAGGGATTCCAAGGCCAGTATTTTCATGCTCAGCCCCCTGAGTTTTTGGAAAAATGTTTGGCCTGTAGTATTGAGTTTAGCATTCAAAAATGCTAAATTGAGTTTTAGCACATTCACTCAAAGTGTTTGAAGAAATTATACTTGGATTTTTATGAGTAGTAATGAGTTTGAGAAGCTTCCCCGGGAAAAAAAGTGCCGGTATGTGTGGACTCATTGTACTTTCCTGGCAACCCGGTTTTACCAGGAACAAGCCAGGAAGTTTAGGGTCAATTTGTTTTACAACGGCGGCTTTTTTATAGAAGTCTGGTACAACGGTCAATACGACTATTTCGGTGATATAAAAGCTTTCAGTGACCGTCGATTATTAGAGCCTTATATCAATTCTATCAATCTGGATGAGCTGATGGTGCTTTAGGCACTCATGTATACAGCTTGTCCTTTGCATTACGGACCATCCTTTGTCCTGAGGTTAGGCTATTCCCTCTAAATCAGCGACATTCAACCCTGCCTCAGGCTGTCACCTTTTCTTCTTTTTCCTTGGTTTTTTGTGTCCCTTCCTTTTTTTTCTTGGGTTTCTCCGCTGACTTTTCCTGACGGCGCATAATCGCTTGGGTTATGAAAGAAAGCAGAATAAGCCCGGCTGCAGCGATGCCTATGGCTGCCCAGTGGTTTAGCGGCAAAGCTTCCAGCTCGAAAATATCCTGAACCCCCGGCACATAAATCAGTACCAGCTGCAGAATAAAACTACCAGCCAGCGCCAGCCAAAGCCAATAGTTTGTCCATAACTTAACACCGAAGTAGCTCCGGACGGCCATTAACAAGATAAATTCGGAAATGACTAAAAAGGAGAAAACAGTAGTCTGAGCGATTTTCAAAGAATCATCAGCGGTGCCCCCCGCCCAATAGAAAAGGGAAAGGGCAGCAATGGTGGCATATACCCCCAGTAGACATATCAGCGTAAGTTCTCTCTTAGGCAATATACTACTGCTGCTCTCCTTAGGCTTCCGATGCATGATGTCCTCTCCGTAAGGATCTACTGCCAGCGCCAGGGCCGGTGCTCCATCCGACACCAGATTGATCCATAACAGCATAATGGCGGTCAGCGGAAGGTTTAAACCTAATAAAGTAGCTACAAAGATGATGAGCACCTCTGATAAGTTTCCGGAAAGCAGGTGCATGATGGCTTTCTGAATATTATCGTAGATGCCCCTACCCTGCTCCACAGCGTGTACGATGTTTGTAAATGAATCATCCAGCAAGACAAAATCAGAAGCTTCTTTGGCCACATCGGTTCCCGAACCTACTGCTACACCGATATTCGCCTTTTTCAAAGCAGGCGCATCATTCACTCCGTCACCGGTCATGGCTACCACATTGCCCTGATCCTGCAGGGCAGCAATAATTTTCTGTTTATGTTCGGGCACCACCCTGGCAAATATATTGGTTCCTTTTTGTAAGCGTTCTTCCAGTTCTTCGTCAGACATCTCATTGAGTTCTTCCCCTGTCAACACTTCCCCTTCTATACCTACTTCTTTTCCAATGGCTTTGGCTGTTTCTTTATAATCTCCGGTGATCATAATCACCCGTATACCTGCCTGGTCGGTGATGCGGATAGATTCTACCACATCCGGACGAGGCGGATCTATCATGGCTTGCAGGCCTACGAAAGTGAGATTTTCTTCGTCAAAGTCGCTCTCACTATCCACTTCTTTGTAGGCAAAGGCTAAAACTCTAAGCGCTTCTTTGGAAAACTGGTTGATCTGATCCTTGATCTCCTCTTTCAGGTTTTCGTCCAATGCTACCTTGTCTTCTCCCCGCAAGGCGTGAGTACAGACCTCGATGATCTGGTCGGGGGCTCCTTTGGTATACACATAGAGTTGTCCTTCTTTCCTGACCAACACGCTCATGCGTTTACGATCCGAATTGAAAGGCATTTCTTCAACTCGTTCGGGCGTTTCCTCCATCCCTGCCTTTTCCGCTACCACCAGTAGGGCTGCTTCCGTAGGATCACCAGCCACTTTCCACTCGTCTTCCTCTTTTTGGAGAGAAGTATTGTTACAAGCTTTCCCAATTTCAAACAATAAAGGATTGATGTCACCTTTCACTTCTCCTTCTTTTTCATAACCCGAACCCTCTACTTCTACCATTGCATCAAACATCCAGGCTTTTTTCACTGTCATCTGGTTTTGGGTGAGGGTACCGGTTTTATCGGAACAGATCACGTTGCAGGAACCTAATGTCTCGACAGAAGCCAGTTTACGCACCAGCGCTTTCTCTTCCAGTAGCTTTTTGACGCCAACACTCAAAGAGATGGTAACGACCGCCGGAAGGCCGGAAGGAACGGCAGCAACAGCCAACGCTACAGCCACGAGCAAGGCATCCAACACAATTTGCCAGGAGAAACCATTGGCCATATATTCTTTGATACCAATGACCAGCAACACTACCACACAAATGACAATAACAGCGATACCCAGTTTCTTTCCAAATTTATCGAGGCGCTGCTGTAAAGGGGTGAGTTGCTGTTCGGCACTCTTTACCATCTCGGTAATTTTCCCGATCTCAGTATCCATCCCGGTACGTACCACCACAGCATGGGCAGTGCCATTCTGCACGTTGGTAGAAGAAAAAATCATGTTATGCTGATCTCCTATCTGCAGTTCTTCCTCCAGCTTGTCACTGTTTTTTTCTACGGCCACACTTTCTCCTGTCAAAGCTGATTCTTCTACTTTCAGATCGGTAGATTTGATGATACGCGCATCGGCAGGCACCTTATCGCCTGGTTCCAGATAAATGATATCGCCTACCACCAGATGTTTGGAATCAATTTCCTTCGTTTCTCCCTGGCGGATGACCTTCGCTTTGACCACCCCCATTTTTTTCAGGGCTTCCAGTGATTGCTGGGCACTCAGCTCCTGGTAATACCCTATCAAAGCATTGGCAATGAGGATAAAAGCGATGACAATGGCATCGGGTATCTCTCCCAGTATGATGGAGAGTACCAGAGCAAACAACATAATGTAAATGATGAAAGACTTAAACTGGTTGAGAAACAGTTTGAGCTTATTGATTTGAGTTTCGGTTTGCAACTCATTTGGCCCATCTCTTTCGATTCTTTTTTTGGCTTCATCTTCAGAAATGCCTTTCTGAGAGGTATTGAGTTCCTGGTAAATAGGGTCAATTGATTCCTGATAAAATTCCACGATGCATCAAGTTGGTTAGGTAAAAAAAACAAAGCATCACTGGTGGAAAGTATTCTTCCGGTATCATTGAGTCCAAAAAATTACTATTTCAACTTTCTGTCAATGAATGCTTTTAACAGCAATAGGAGATAAGCCTCACGCCGCCTACGGAGTTAACTACGGAAAAGAAAGAATGGTTAGAAGATTTCGTCAAATACCCCAAGCAATTCACTCAGCATCATGGCCGTGGCGCCCCATATGATCTTATCGTTTATTTTGAAAGCAGGGGCTTCCAGGGTGAACCCTCCCGTTACTTTCACCTGGGTTACGATTTGATTCGGAATGTGCATGAGCGCTTCCAGCGGGATATTGGCAATATCTGCCACTTCCAGGGGGTCCAACACATACACCGGTTCTTCGGGATAATAAGCCACGATGGGGGTGACTACAATATTGCTGGGAGGAATAAACAAATCGGTTAACTGCCCCAACACCTGGTTTCTGTCCACTCTGACACCTATTTCCTCCTCCGTTTCTCGTAGCGCAGTAGCAATCAGGTCCTCATCCTGAGGCTCAACTTTTCCGCCAGGAAGGGCCATTTGTCCGCTATGCACTCCCTCATAGGTAGGCCTGAGAATCAAAGGGAGATGAAGCTGACGATGGTGCGGAAACAACAACATCAGCACGGCAGCCACCCGGGCATTTGGTTTCGGCAGCACCCTTGCGTTTCTGTGTACCTGCGTGGCCATCTGGCTATGGGCATTCCAGCCTGGCAGCGGTTTTTTTAATCTATTGGCTAAAGCTTGAATTGTATCTTCCATAAGCTGTCACAGGTTCTATGACTGAACAGTATTTTCTATCGTAAGCATAAAAAAGTAAAAAGCAATTTAGTTCTTTTGGCGTACCCATATTTGGATATTAAAGGGCCACCTGCCAAATTGCCTGTGCTTTGCAAAATATGCTAAAAGGATCAACTATTAATCTTAAAATAAAACATGGATCATCAGCATTATACTTAATATTAATCAGTCGTTCACACATGCTGCTGCTACATTGCTAACTTTTATCCGCCTTACGGGTTACTCACTTTACACTTAACCTTACGCTTGAACTACCATGAAATTTTTTCCGCAAATCATCCTTGCAAGCCTGATACTACTCCTTCCCTCTTGTTCGGTCATAGAAGGTATTTTTAAACTTGGCTTCTGGGCCGGATTGTTGCTGGTGTTTTTCTTCGTCATTCTGGTAGGTTACATTGTATACAAACTTTTAAAATGAAAGCATATTAAGGAATATTCTTGGGTCATTGTGTGTTTAGAATAGAATTGAAAATATAATTCATGAACCCCATGCAATTTCCCAAAATTTATATACTATTTATTATCACTGTATTGGCTGGGTGTAGTCGTTCTGTCACCTTAGACCATCTTTTTGAGAACCGAACCCCTTACGAAAAATACAAGCTTGCTTTAGAAAATGCCCAACTGCATCAAACCGCTCTGGGAAAAGACTGGTTGCAGGCAGGAGAAGCCAGTTTGCAAGACTCTCTGGTCGTAAGCTTGCCTTATCAGGAGAACGGGTATTTTTCCCCTGAAAAACCGGCAGCTCTTTTCCTGCGTTATGCCGTTCGGGAAGGGCAAAACATCCATATACAGCTTGACCCCCTGGTGCAGCCCGATGCCGTTTATTTTATTGATGTATTCAGTCTCCAGCATAACAACAGTCTGGAACAGATTCATGCGGCTGATTCCACTGGCATCCTGGATTATGAAGTAGAAGAAAGTGGTTGGCATGCGATCCGTGTACAACCTGAACTGTTGCGAGGCGGCCCTTTTTTACTTTCTGTTCAATTTCAACCTTCTCTATCTTTTCCGGTTTCTGGCAGAAACAGCCAGGCGGTTGGCAGCTTTTTCGGGGATACCCGGGATGGCGGACAACGGTCTCACAAAGGCATCGATATCTTTGCACCAAAAGGTACACCTGTACTGGCAGCCGCCAGTGGCGTGGTGGGGAGTGCTATGCTTAACCGATTGGGAGGTAAAGTGGTATGGCTTAGAAATCCGGAGAGAAGATTTACACAATACTATGCCCACTTGGATAGCCAGGCTGTGAGACCGGGTCAACGGGTGGCTTTAGGAGATACCATCGGTTTTGTAGGCAACACAGGAAATGCCCGCACCACCCCTCCCCATCTGCATTTCAGCATTTATAAGTTTGGCAAAGGAGCCGTGGACCCTTATCCCTTTGTGCATGCTTTGCTGGATGAGGCTCCGGTCACGCAGGCAGATTCATCAGAGCTAGGGATACCGGCCCGTATCAGGAGTGCCAAGGCTAACATACGCCATTCTCCTTCAACCGATTCGGAGGTGATGGACACCTTCGAGCAATACACCTTACTCAATGTTGAAGGCAAAACAGGCGAATGGTACCGGATCTCACTGCCAGATACACGCAGCGGGTATATTCATCAGAGTATAGTGGAATCTATTGAGCAACCCCTTCAACAACTGGAACTGACTGAAAAAGACCCGGTCTATCCCAGTTTGCTGATCCAGGAGAATATGGAAAAAGAAGTGCTGGCTTTAGGAACCTCTACCGTTTATGCGGCTTTCGATTCCCTTTGGTATGTACAAACGGCGGAAGGATATTACGGCTGGGTACACAAGACCCTTTAGAAAGGTAAACAGTGAGCCCGAAACTATGCACTAGTATTCAAGGCTCACTGCCCATTTTTTGAAGCATTAGCTTACTTTTTCTATGATAAGATTGTGGTTGGTATAAATGCAGATATCAGCGGCAATATGCAGGCTTTCTTTCACCATTTCTTCGGCGGATAAGGCTTCAGCATGTTTCTTTAAAGCAATAGCTGCTGCCTGAGCATACATACTTCCTGAACCAATAGCTGCAATCCCATTATCAGGCTCTAACACGTCGCCGGTCCCTGAAATAATGAGAATATCGTTTTTATCAGCCACGATCATCATGGCTTCCAGGCGGCGTAAGAAACGATCGGTACGCCAGTCTTTCGCCAGTTCGATAGCGGCCCGCTTCATATTATCTTTATAGGCACTCAGCTTTTCATCAAATCGTTCAATGAGGGTAAAGGCATCTGCGGTTGAACCGGCAAAACCCGTCACAATTTTACCCTCATTCAGTTTTCTTATTTTCCGGACATTGCTTTTGGCTACTGTATTGCCCATGGTAGCTTGCCCATCTGCACCAATAACCACTTCTCCCCGGTGGGCAATGGCCAATACGGTAGTTGATTTTATGATAGGTTTCATAGTATTTTCTTATAAGTGATAAATAAAAGATGCTGGACTGATCTAGTGTCAACAATCCAGCATCCAACATATATTGATCAGACTAGTATCAATACAAAGAACGCATAATTTAAAAGAGAGTTCTTTTCGTCTTAAATCAAGATCCGGATAGGGTCTTCCATGAAGGCTTTAAAGGTTTGCAGGAAAGCGGAACCCACGGCCCCATCCACAGCCCTGTGATCGCAGGATAAGGTTACTTTCATCACATTGCCCGGTACGATCTGCCCGTCTTTCACCACCGGAGTTTGCTTAATGCCACCCACAGCCATGATGCAGGCATCGGGCGGGTTGATGATCGCCGTAAATTCTTCTATACCGAACATGCCTAGGTTAGAAATGGTAAAGGTACTGCCTTCCCAATCTTTGGGCTGTAGCTGTTTGTTTTTTGCCTTACCAGCCAGTTCTTTGACTTCCACAGAAATATGGGATAAGGTTTTGCTATCGGCAAAGCGGATGACCGGTACTAACAACCCTTCTTCCACGGCTACCGCCACCCCGATGTGGATATGCTTGTTAAACCGCATTTTGTCGCCCAGCCAGGAGACATTCACTTTAGGATGTTGGCGCAAGGCAGCCGCCGCTGCTTTGATCACTATGTCGTTGTAGGAAATCTTCACAGAAGAGAACTCATTCATACTGGTGCGGGCTTCTATCGCTTTCTCCATGTTGATTTCCATGGTCAGATAGAAGTGAGGGGCTCCAAACTTACTTTCAGAAAGTCTGCGGGCAATGGTTTTCCGCATCTGCGATATGTTAACTTCCTCAAAGCTTTCTTCACCCACTACCGTTGGCAACTGAATAGCAGGTTGCTGTGCCGCCTTGCCGTCGGGTTGCCCCTTAGGTGCTGCTTTGTCTGCCGGCGCTGCCTGGGGTTTGAAGTTTTCTATATCCCGTTTGACAATTCGCCCGTTTTCCCCGGTACCTTTAATTTTGGAAATATCAAAGCCTTTTTCTTCTGCCATTTTCTTGGCCAGCGGGGAAGCCTTAACCCGGCCACCTTCCGCTGTACCTGCCATTTCCTGACCATTGGTAGAGCGGGAAGGACTATAGGAAGGTGCATCTTTTGAAGGAGCTTCAGCGGCCTCGGTCTCCTGAGCAACGGCTACAGGTTCTTCCTGTTCCGCCTCTTTCTCTCCGCCAGACTGTTTGGCCTTGTGCGTTTTCAGCAATTTTTTGTAATCCGCATTTTTTTCTCCGATAACAGCAATCACACCATTTACAGGGACTGACTGACCTTCCTCTATGCCAATATACAGGAGCGTTCCTTCTTCGTAAGCCTCCAGTTCCATGGTCGCTTTATCTGTTTCCACTTCTGCCAGAATATCCCCAGACTCCACCGCATCACCTACTTTTTTATGCCAGGCAGCAATCACACCTTCCTGCATGGTATCACTCATTTTAGGCATGGTCACCACCGAAGCTTTCACATCAGAAGCATCTACTTCTTCTTCTGCCGGTTTTTCAGCAGGAGCTTTTTCTTTTTTCTCTTCTTTTTCTTCCTTGGGTTTTTCTGCTTTTTTCTTTCCCCCGCCCTGAACTTCTGACAGCAGATCATCAATATTTTCTCCTTTTTCCCCTATGATGGCAATCACTCCATCTACCGGTACAGCTTCATTTTCCTTCACCCCGATATGCAACAAGACACCATCTTCAAAAGATTCTAGTTCCATTGTAGCCTTATCAGTTTCCACTTCTGCCAGAATATCGCCTGCTTCCACCTGATCACCTACTTTTTTAAGCCAGGAAGCGATGACGCCTTCTTCCATCGTATCGCTCATCTTGGGCATTCTAATTACTTCAGCCATATATTTTAATTATAGGAAAATGTTTAAAAGTTAAAAATAGGGATATTTCTTAAAAATTAAGTTTCAGACGGCAAATTAAGGAGGTTCCTCCTTTATATCAATGTAAATATGCGAATTTTGGTAGAAAGCAGGATGGTCTACCTCATGCGCTCACAGGTAAAAATTAGCGACTTATGGGTTGACAATCGTAAATGTCGTCACCAGTGTCGTAGAGTGATCAATAGGAGCCTTTCCATAGATTACCGTAGTAGGTTCCTTCTTTTGAAAAGAGGGGGAAAACCAGCCTAGCATAGGTTGCGTTTGCCCTTTGATAAGTTTCTTCTCCAGCAAAGCATCCGTTTTGACCCGTACATCCCGGCTGCCGGGCGTTTTTAACAAAAATTCATTTGTGCTTAGAGCCTCTACTTTCACTGAAGGATGTAAATGTAAAGGAACCTCCAGCAAGTGTGGTTTGGGTTTCCTCAACAGAATCTGATCGGTAATGGTAATGATCTCTTTTTCTTTGTCCAGTATAATCTCCCGCTGGTGCGTGACGCCCAGCCTTTCGTACCCATTGTGAGTAGCCAGTACCTTATCCATATGAGGTTGAGAGGTATGGTGTAAAACCTGGGGTTGGTAATGATGCATCCACATGGTGGGCCCTGTACTTTGTGCCTGATTCCTGTGATCTATCCGTATGGTATTGTGAGCCAGCGTTCCTATAAAATAGTTTCGCCATTCCCTCTCCGTATGATACGTATAGGTACCCGCTTCTGTCACCACGGGTTGCCCATCAACATGCAATACGAAAGAAAGCGCATCGGCATGACCATGTGCTGCAATAGAGAGAAAACCCAATGGAGCGGCATCAAAATGCAGGTATATTTCCTGCTGATCCTGTTGCTTTCGCATGATAAAATGACCTTCCTCTACATAAAAGCGACTTTTACCACCTGGCGGTACCGCAGGCTGCGCTTCCCAGATCCGCTTTCCTTCTTCCCCAAACAGGATCTTGTTTTTAGTATCCCATCCATGAGATTTGACTTTCCAGTGCGGTTTATCAAACAGCACTACGCCGGAGGTAAGCAGTGAATGAAAATTATCCACGTGAGGGTCCGGATCGAACAGGCACACCTTCCCATCATCTTCATCACCATAAAAGACAATATTACCTTTCATATCCATTAGCTGGTAGATGTATTCAAAGATTTGTTCCAACTGATGGGCATATTCCTCTGAAAAAGGATGACCGGCATTTTGCCCCACTACAAAGGCAAAGAAGAAAAAATCAGTAATAAACTGAATATATTCGGCAGCTTCTTCTTTGTTGATGCCCTGCGCAGAATGTTGGCATTGGATTTCGCGCTCCAGTCCTTTCTGTGCATAAGTCCGCCACTCCTCAGATTCTTTAAAAGACCAGTAGGCGGCAGCGATAAACAGACCGGCATATTCGCTGACAAGGTGGTTGTTGGCCGAAGAGTATTTGGAAGGGTTATCGTGACTGTACCGGCAATGCAGGTAGATCAGTGGAATCCACTTGTTTTTGACAAAGTCTTTGAATTTCTGATCGCTTTGGGCATTGACATCTATAATTTCCCAACAGAAGAACCATACAATCAGGCGAACATTGACTTCAATATTGCTATACCAGTTCACTCCCAGCAGGTAAGGGTTCTGCTCTATCCAGGATTCCAGTATCTGTTGAAACTGCCGCAGGTATTTTATCTCCTGCGTAGTACGGTATTGTATGGCCAGCAGCGGAAGAAACTGCATACGATTTACCTCCCATACATGCTTGGCACTCCCATAATGTTCTGTACGGATATCGATATCTTTGGCAAAAATGAGCGGGAAGCTACGCTGTGAACTAATATCCAGATGCCAGTTGATAGGCTGACTGTAGTCTAATTCCTGTCCAAAGAAAGGGAGTATGGGCGTATGGTTAGTAGTGGAAAGAGGTCCTATGGGTAATATTTTCGGAGGAAGTGAAAGAAGGGAGACTTCTGGAAAATACCCTATCTGGCTCTTTTTCTCTTTCTTTTTTTGCAGATACTGACCTACACGGAAACCAATTTCAGGAACCGACATGGTCCGTAAACGATTGAGATACCAGGATAGCGGCATAGTATTTTTTTTAGTCTGCCCAAAATTAGGTGAGATCTTCTGTTTTTTCCAACCCTTGTGAGGAATTTCTACGGCTATGTAGACAGAGGCCATGCTATGTGCCTGAAAATAAGCCTCTTCTCAAAAAGAGATAAGAAAGCTCTTTTAAAGTATTAATAACCTATCAATGACAAACCTCCATGCTAGAATTCCTTTATTATTTTGATAAAATTGTGATAATACTTTCACTTTCTTATCAAATTGAAAATCATTTCGGCATAACCTTGACATTCTGAACAAATCATACCGATAAAAAAATAAAGAAAATATTTTTTTGTTACATAAAAATTATTAATAGGGCTTCCCCGATTGGCGAATAAAATGTTTCTCAAGTCAGAAGCATCTTCTTTTAATCCAATTTTATCCTCCAATATACAAGATAAAAAAATGGGTCCTGCCTTAAAATATGCAATTTTTTATGTTTTCTACGACCCCATTGGGATATTTTTTTACAACAACTGGCACATCTAGAACAGTATCTGATAGAGGGTAGGAAATGAAGTTTAATCAAAACGTTTAACCTTTACTGACTACCTATGATTAAGTACTCTGTTATTATGTTTTTGTTTTTCTTTCTGTGTATCGGACTGACAAACTGCACAGAAGATGAATTACTTTCTGACTCGTTTATGATGTCGGAAGTGCCGCTTGAAACTTATAGTGCTGCCAATCCGAAAGTACCAGTGCTCAACAAAGTGACGACTAACGGCAGCAAGGTGACCCTTGAGTTTACCAATCCTGCTTCTCCCAAAGGACCAGAAGGAGGGTACGAGCTGATACTGAACGGTAAACGAACGAAGGAAGATGTGACATCCCGTTTATTCTCAGAAGAAAAGGATTTGAGTATGACATTTTCTTTAGAGGATGCAAACGAATATACCTATCAGATTTTTGCCCGATGGAACAGTGGCTATTTAAGATCCAATAAAATGAAGGCGAATACAAGTATTGGTGGTGATGACGATGATGACGACGACGAGGATGATGATGACGACGATGAGGATGATGAAGAACATGGACAAGGATCAGGAGGCAGCACCAATCCGGATGATGTGACAGCCCCCTCTGATCCTAAAGAACCTGTGATTAGTAACGTTACCTTCAATGGCTCCAAGGTAACATTGGAGTTTGTCAATTTCAAATCACCCGACAAGCCAGAGGGTGGCTATGAGCTGATGCTCAACGGAAAAAGAACTGGTGAAGAAGTGACGTCCAGGGTACACTCTTCCAAAAAAGTGCTAACCATGCATTTTTCTTTAGATAATCCTGATGATTACTATTATCAGGTTTATGCCCGCTGGAACAGTGGCTACCTAAGCTCTGAAAAGTTCTATCCTGGCCAGGCCCAAAGTGGTGGTGGGGGAAGTAGCCAGCCTGATGATGGGGGTAACGATGACGATGATGACGAGGATGACGATGACGATGAGGATGATGAAGGAAGCAGTATCCCTGGTTTATCAAATCTTGAATTACTCGGCAAATACAATTTTGAAAATAACTTTGGCAGTAATGTGGAATTGGGACGTGATGGATTGAAGATACAACATAAGAGCAGAAAAGATGGAAAAATTGTTAATGAAGGTGGAAAAGGAGCCTATCATTTCCGAATAACACCGGGGAATTATACCAGTAACGATTACAGTCATCGCTTACATTTAATACCTCGTGATTTGCCTTCTCCTTATTTCACACAAAAATTTAAATCTAACTGGGGGCAGGAATACATTTATGAACTAAAAATGAAACTTTCTGATAAATATGAGATGGGAAGTGAATATATAGCCCTTTTTGAAGCAAAGAATGACTATGATGTTTACAGAGAAGCATCTTTCAAATTTTACACGGAAGGAGATCATTATTTAATTGCCCACGAGTATTCAAGAAAAGAAACAAGAAAAGCTAAAGGAGAAGGAGGCGAAAAAGTAGCTTATGATGCCAATGGAAAAAAATTAAGGCCAAACATAGATTATAATCAAAGCAATCCTATAGGAGCAGGCTATGCTAAAATCAGTGAAGACTTTAATAAGTGGGTTACCTGGACTTTTCACGTCAAATGGGCTTATGATGATAGTGGTTTTATAAAAGTCTACAAGAATGGCAAACTATTTCATACCTATAATGGCCCCAACTCTTTTAAAGATGACTACGCTCCTTACGTTATGTTCGGACTTTACAATAGCTTCTGGAAAAATGGGGTAAGAACCGGAACCAATCTACAAGAATTGTATGTAGATCATTTTAAAGTTTACGTGCCCGATTGATACATTGAAGGGAGTTTGATCATTGAGAGACTATCTGATGGATAGTCTTTTTTTTTTATCAGCCATTTACATAGAGCCTTTTTTTAACTTCTGTCTCTTGCTTATTTTTTTCATCCAAATCCTCTCTAAACGCAGGACCACAACACGGGAGTTTTTTACTTTGATTAGATTTTGAAGATGCGGCAGCGATAAAACAAAAAGTAAAAAACCAGCGAAAACTACCTGTGTGCCAGGTTTGACTCGTATTGTCATTCCTACCTGGAAGTATTGATGTGAACTATATTTTTCTCAAAGTCTCAATGAAAAAAGAATTTAAGGATTGACAACCTTTTTTTTATTAACTATAACTCCTCTCCGATAACATCAAGAACGCCTTTGATAGAGGGTATCATTAGAAAGCAGGGTAAGGAGAATCCAGAAATGAACCAACTCATTTTATCCTCTAAGCCCAAATTTTCACGAGTTCTTGGAAATACTATTTTCGGTCTGTCTTGAGTAAACCACTATAGCTTCCGTCCAAATAATCTGTCATCAGCGTTATACCAAAAAAAGAATGATCAAGTGAGTAAACAGGCCTTGCTACAGGCAAAATAAACGCATAGTCTTATATCTAAGGTGGAAGCCAACATTTCTTAGAAAAGTATAAATTCCGTTCATGTGCCAGCAGATGGACGGGTAATAATTGAAAGGAGAATATAATAATTTAGACAAAAGCTTATATAGGATTAAATTTAAACTAAACGTTAAATTATATAATTTTGTAAATTCATAGAATCATTATAAAATAATTATTTATGAGATAATGATATTAATATGACACAATAATTGCTGTTAAAAAAGAGTAGGCATATTTATTCTGTCTAGAAGAATTAAAGAAATATTCTAATTCTGCTGGGTTCCATTAAATAATAGTCGTATTTAATCAAAAAATAATCCTATAAATACCGTTTTTCTTCACTATTTAGTTTTTTCTTGTTTTAGCGCGTAAGGAAATTATTATTATCTCAATTATGTAATTTAAAAAAGGTATCATCTTTGAAACATATCAAAGTCATTAAAGACCAGTTTTTTACTTTATTTCTTTTAACAAATTTTGCTAATCATGATGTATAGAGCGAAGGCGCAAATGAGATTTATTTTGAGTATAGTAAGCTTCTTTTTAATGGCAGTTGTATTCAAAGCTAATGCTCAACTGATAACTTCACCTGTCAAAATACCCTCTGCCCATCCCAGGCTTTTTATTCTACCAGATCAGATAGCAGGCTTAAAAAGCAAAATCAATCGCCCTGAATTTCAGGCGATGAAATCAAAGGTGTATAATTTAAATACACCTGCCTGTTTGGCATTTCGTTATTTAATGGACAACACTTCAGCGCATGGACGCGATGCTTTAAACATGGCTTATAATCAGCTAAAATCAATCAAGGAATATGACAAGAATCGTCCTCCCTTCAAAACCCTGTTCAATGCAGTAGTTGCTTACGATTATTGCTATGATCTGTTTAGCAGTGGAGGTGTACCTTCAAAGAATGCTTTCTTGGCAGAGATAAAGAGAGTGAGTGCTTTGGGTCCGGGAGATAAATCATTTGCTCCTGTAGACGACAATTTTCCTACCCTGGTAGGTCATTTTGTGGAAGGTGTTTTCTATAATCAAGTGCTAGCTGGTATAGCTATCTATGGAGATGACAATTCACTCTACAATTCAGCCATGGACTTTTTGTTGAAACGCATTCAGACTGAGAATAAATTCTGGTTTGCCTCTCATATGCATCACCAAGGTGGGTATATAGGCACCCGGCAGTCCCATATCGTACTCACTGCGCTGGCTTTTCAAACCCTGTCACGAGGCAAAGATCTATTTTCTCAGGATTTACAGTATATACCTTATCATCTTCTTTACTTTATGCGTCCGGACCATCAACTGATGAGAATAGGAGATGTAAGTGATGATCATGGGAGGCTTGAATATGTAGGTTTTGTTTGTCGCCAAACTGCTAATTATTTTAATGATCCTTATTTGCATTGGCTGTCAGAGCGAAATATTTTTAAGAGTTATGTAGAAGAGATTGAAACCAATTTTTTTGATCTGATCTACAGGCCTATCAACGTTGAAACACGATCCATAGATAATTTACCGCTCACCAAATATTTTCCTGAACCAGTAGGGGGAGATATGGTAGCCAGAACCGGATGGGACTTGTCAGGTCCTTCCTCCTCAACAGCGATCGTTCATATGAGAATAGGGAACTACTATTTTGGAAACCATCAGCATAAAGATTTCGGTACTTTCCAAATCTACTATAAAGGCAATCTAACAGGTGATGCAGGCATGTACCAGGGATCAAACAGCAAAGCGAGCAGCGATTTCTGGATCAATTATTATCGCTCTACCATTGCCCATAATGGCTTGTTGATCGTTGATCCTAATGAAAAATATTCGGGGGGGAATTGGACCAATACGGCAGTTGACGGCGGAATGCGCTGGCCTCTGAACGACGATGTACAGCCTAATAATTTAGATGAGTTACTTGATAGAAAGAACGGTTATCAGTATGCGAAAGTAATTGGTCATGACTTTGGTCCTGACTTAATCAAACCTGATTTTAGTTATATTTCCGGTGATTTAACAGCTGGCTACGTTTATGACAATGGGCTGAACTCGGATAAGGTAAAAAAAGTGACACGTTCGATGGTCACCGTCAATGGAGAAAACACTGATTTTCCCTGCTTTTTTGTTGTCTTTGACAGAATAGAAGCCACTGACCCTTCCTTTAAAAAAGTGTTTCTCATGCATTCTATGTACGAACCCTCTAGAAGTGGTAATCTAACGACGATTGCACAGGGAGGTGCTCAGAATGGTAAATTAGGCAGTTATACATTGCTTCCGGAAAAACCTAATTATAATATTGTTGAGGGCTACAAGATTAATGGAAAGGAATACAATCCTGGCTCAAAGAGTAATTCAGCTTATGAAGACTTAAAGTGGAGATTAGAGATTAGTCCGAGTGAGAAGCGCTTAGATGATGAATTCCTGCATGCTATGGTTGTGATGGATGGCAATCAGACACCTCCTACCCCAGAAAAAATTATCAATGAAAACCTGGTAGGTGCTAAAATATTGGATAAGGTAGTCATGTTCGACAGGAAGGGAAGCACTCTAGCCCAGGCAACATTTGAGTTAGAAGGAGATCAATTGTATTCGGTGTTAATCTGTGATATTCTACCAGGTAATTGGATGGTCGAGAAAGATGGAGAAAATTTTGGGGTTTTTAATATCAGCAAGAATTCAGAGAAAAGAAACATCTATTTTAAAGGCACTGAGGGTACTTATTCTATTACTAATTTATCTTATTTGACTACGGAAAGTTCGCCTGAAAACTAGTTTATCACTACCCATCAAATTGGTAAAATCAGAAAACTCACTTTCAAACAGGACTTGGTTGTAAAATCGTGAGGCCTGCATATAGTAAACCTTCAAGAATAGGAAAGATCATCTATTTTTGAGGGTTTTCTGATTTTATTATGGCAGCATAAACAAAAATCTATGCTGATCAAAAAATCGAGGATTTCAAGAGTAAGCATAGCATACACCCGGAAATTTGATCAGCAGAACCGGGCGCTTATCGTCTCACAGCAATTATCGACTTGGTAAAACCAAATTTTTTCTCTCTAATAATTTCTGCGTCCGGAAACAACTCCTTCATTTTACGAATAGTAAGTAGGTGAAAATCCGGACTAGTGCGTTTTATCCACAATTTATTTGACAACTTGATCACTTTGATTTGAAGTTTTCTAGGCAAGAACACAAAGATCCCCGGTAGCCAGGTATGGCTCTCTACTAGAAAGTATTTATATGGCGTCTGTACAAAATAACGTTTACACTTTGCTCTGATTTCATTGGCCAATTTTTTCTGTCTCTCTAAAGAAAGGTCACTAAACTTTTGAGTAGAGGTAATTTTGTAGATTTGATCTTTATCTACCGTAACATGTTCAATAACTGACGAACAAAAAATAACATCCCAGAAACCAGGTATATCACCACTTTCGTCTAAAAAAATTGTTTCATAGCCATAATCCTTTTTAGCTTTTTCTAATTTCTTCCTGTTGATATCTGCTATACAGACATTAGCATGATTTTTACCTAATATGCTATTAATATGCGTTCCATCTGCCCCACCAAAATCCAAAACAGCTTGCTCCTTGTCGAGGTCTATATATTGAAAAAAAAGTTTCCCTCTGTTTTTTCTCGCATTGTTGCGAAGTCCTTCAATGAGATTAGCTAACATATTCATATAATATTATACTGATAAAGCAAATATGGATATTGTGTAATGTTATAAATGTAATAAAATATATTAACTTATACCAAATTAAATTGTGATTATATCAATATTTTTTAACAGTATAATAAAAAATAAATAAAGCATAGGAAATATAATATTAGAAAAATACTATAAAAATTCTCAAAATAGCGGCATTTAAATAGATATGAACTTTTTGTTTTACAAAATTTGTCCACAAAAAAGAAAATACGGATACCTCAGGTCGCCGCAGCCACTTAGCCATATTCTCTTTAATCAAAGACTCCGCCTGTGATTATCCGAAAAACAATAGCTGCTTTTTCTAAGGTATGGTCCTACATTAATGATAAAGAGGGTAATGCACCAGTTTGGTTATTTTATCCAAGGCACTCAGGTTGGTGGCTTTTGAATTATTGGAGATCTTTAAATTTTTTTGAAGTCTGATTCTGTTGGCATCAAATAGATAGGGAGATACATTCAATAATGTATTACTTTCTATTTTCTGTATTACATCTTGCAAATCCACCTGAAGCTCTTTTTCAATCTGATGTAGCACCTTTATCGGGTTTTCAATCAGCTCTTCGTATTTGATGGTACTGGTTTTATGTTTTTTGCTCAATTTTTTTAATGCCACAGTACAAAAGGTGTTACTAACCAGGTAGTATAAATTTGCACCTATCCACCCTTTTGAGCTTTGCTCAACATCTTTCTTGGCAAATGATTTCACTACATTGATGGGATCTCTTTTGATATAAATATAGCTTACTTCATAAGGCAAAATATAGGGCAAATTCATAGCTCTTCCGGGGTATTTGGAAGAGTCTGTAATGATAGGTTGCTTAATTTTATCGAAAATCAAGGCATAGAGATCATATATAAAATTCTGATACTCAGCATAGTCTTTAGGAAGAGACATGAATAAATATTTCAAAAAACCGACATGATACTCAAATTTCTTGTGTAATTCATTTTGTCTGGGCAGACTATATTTTTTTGAAATTTCGGATTTGATTTTATCCCAGAACTGATAAGGCAAACTCCCGGGTTCTCTGTCTTTAGCGATACCATCACGATAGGGGTATCTGTTGAGCTCTCCTACATTAAACATCGAATGACTATTGCCCAATATAATCTCCAACAAAGTAGTACCACTTCTACCTGATCCGATAATGTATATGACTCTTTTTCGCTCCATGCTCATCAAATTGTAAAAGGAATTATATTTAGTGATTATTGTTTTTCCAAACATAATGAACTGCCTGCAAAAACCCGGAAAACATATTCCGAATATTGCCTTCATTTAACATCGTTTCATGGGCGTTTTTTGACAATTCTAATCTATTATCTTTGTTTTGCGCCAACCATTCCAGTTTCTGTTGTAAAGCAGTGGTCTTTTTTTCTGTCAAAAACCCATTGAATCCATTTTTCAGGTAAACAATCTCAGGCGCATGAACCCCTTCCATGGTAACAACCGGAAGCCCCCAATACATAGCCTGATTAAGTCCTAATCCATTCTTACCCGGAATGCAAAAAATATCAGACATTTTAAAAATGTAATTGATCTTCTTTTCATCATAAACAGGCCCCAGATATGTCATGTTGCTGCTGCTACTGACAATAGTTAACTGTTTCTCGGTCATGTCGGGACCTACAATGACCAAGCCCGCATCCGGAACCGCAAAGGTCTTAAAAATCTCTATTAAAACGTCCAACTGTTTATCTGCTGTTATTCTCCCTACAAATAGAATCACCGTTTCGTATGAAACATTCAATTCCTTTTTTATCTCAGATTTAGTTTTGTCAATCTTTGGAAATGCTTCAAAATTCAAAGTATTGTTAGCTATAAAGATTTTGTCCTGATGCTTCTTTAAAAATTTCTTTTGCATAGGGGAATAGAGAATAATAGCGCTACAAAACCTATAAATGAGCGCATACAAACTATTCTTCATCTTGTTATCAGGTTCCTTCAAATTGATTCCATGCCCCCATTTGATAATGGGAATGTTTTTCCATTTCAGATACACTAACAAAGGCCACATAATCCAATCCTTAAGATGCATAAAGAAGATAACTGCATCTGGTTTGACTGTATTGATGTGTGTTGTATAACGTTTAAAAGAAGGTTTGATAACAGAATAAGTAAAGTCTATTGGATTGGGATTATCCTTTTGGAGCTCGTAGGTCAGTAATGAAAAATCTATATCATTTTTATTAAATTCTTTATAAAAATAGTTATATATAGGCACTCTATAATGATAAACCTTATTAGAGATAAGTAAAACCCGCTTCTTCATTTGTAAGAATTAATAAAATCAAATTTTTTTGATGTTATAGACTAACATTTCACGTAGGAAGGAAACGAAAATCCTAAGCATGCTAATTAAAAAATAGCCAAATTTTAATGGGCTGTGCCTCATCGCCCAATAATATCTGACTTTATACCACACCGGTGATTTGATAGAGGACAGGGATTGAAAGAAAATTTTAAATGAGGGTTTGTCTTTATATTTCAAACCGGAGCTTTCTACAATACTTTTTACAACAGCTTTGGTAGAAACCAGCAGTTTGTATCCGGCATTATGCGCTCTTCTGGAAAAGTCATAATCAGCTGCATACTGTGGAAAATGTTCGAAATCAAACAGACCTATGGTATGGAAGGCACTAACGGGAATCAAAGTGCCCCGGCCGGGCAGAAGATCAGAAGCAAGGTAATCGTATTGTTTTTCTAACTGAGTGTAGGGAATATCCTTGTGGATCACAGGGACAGATTTGGCAGTGACTTTATTCCATTTAGTCCCTAAAAACTCAACCTTCTCTGGGGTATGAATGTTAACGGAAACTGAGCCCACCAAACAAGGTTTCTGCTGTTGATAAACTTCCAGTAACTGGCTCAGATAATCCTCATTAACCTCCAGATCATTGTTCAGTGTCAAAATCAAGTCCTGTGTATCAGCATGCTTTAGTGCATATTTGACACCCATATTAGTGGCCCCGCTCCACCAAAGATTTCCATCTCCCTGCAGCAATACCACTTCAGGAAATTCATTGGTGATCACATCAGCGGTATGATCCTGAGATCCATCGTCTACTACAATAGTTTGAAAATGACTGTAGGTCTGTTTCCTAAGTGAAAGCAAACAATTGCGGGTATACGCAATTTTGTTATACACCGGAATAACAATATAGATCTTTTCCATGTCTGATCAGTTATATACAGGTCGTAGGTTATCAGCAATAGCCCGTTTTATCTGAAGTTGGGGCTGAGCGTTTCTGTGGACAGTTTTTTTGATTTTAATGTTGCACAACATCATCATTGCCGTAAGCAAGTATCTCCCTATCTCTTTTATCTTCACCGACGAACGTATTTCTCTATAAATTTTCAAGGCTTTGCTGAATTGTAATGTAGTCACATACAGGCGAAAGAATTTCTTTTTTTCCCGTAACAGATAAGCCTGGCTAAAAGCGTTATAAAAAGAATCGCCAGCATGGGTCACTATATCCTGCTTCCAGACAGATAATGAATGCCGAATTCCATTGATCCTTTTGTCATATTGATTGGTCATCCTCACTCTTCCTACCTCTCTTTTAACAAAAGGCTGAGCCAGACACTGGTTCAATGATTTAATTTTTATGCCGTGAAAGGCCAATGTAAGCCATAAGTCATGATCTACCCCACTTTTGATTTGCTCCCGGTAACCTCCTGCTTTTTCCAGCGTATGCGTAAAATAAAACTGAGCGGCTACCGGAGGGGTATAACCTTGCAGACAATAATCCAACAGATTTCCTTCAAACTGGTAATAGGTATATAAAATCTGACCTATATCGTCGACCGCTTTTGTCCCACAGCAAAAACACCAGTTTGCATCATATTGAGAAGCCAGATTGACAAATGCCTCAATAAAATTTTCAGACCAACTATCATCATCATCAATAAAAGTGAAAAACTTACCATTTGCATTTTTAATAGCCGTATTTCTACCTGCCGGTAAACCTTTATTTTTTTCATGTCTGAAATAACGGATTCTCTTATCCATTTCCATCCATTTCTCCACTACTTCCTTGGTATGGTCAGAGGAGCAATCATCCACAATAATGATCTCAAAATGCTGGTAGGTTTGCCTCAATACTGATTGAATGGCAGAAGGCAGAATAGAGGCTCTGTTATAAGTTGTGATACAGACGGTAACCAGTGCTGTTTCCATATAATATGATTAAACGAATTCTTACGGCTGTTTCAAGCTACTGCTACTTGCTCTTCCTCATGCCTTTCTTTCAATACATCTTCTTCGCTATGAATGATCAGATGTAAAAAAATCAATCCCCAGAAATAAGGTTGTATAAAAAAGTTTTCTGAAACGCCCATGGCTAAAATTGCTCCGAAAAAAACAAATCGCATCAGAGAATGTAAGTAGGAGTATGAGACCAGCCTACTAAAGCTTTTATACATGCCGAAGAAGTAGATTAAAGATCCAATGATGCCAAACTGTGCAATGAATCTGGTCAGGCCATTATGCCTGTCTTTAAAGTCTGCTTTGTTATAAAAGGTAAGCTCGTAAATCCCTCTTCCAATGACCGGATATTTTTTAAAATCGTTGAAATCTGCAAAACCACTACTAAGTCTCGAGTGCCCCGACTCTTCAAATTGCCTCATGGTTTGCTGCTTATCTCCTTTCTGTATCTCCAGCATAATTTTGCTATAAAGAAAGTCGAGGTTGAAAAAAGCGACATAAAATCCGATCACCATGATGGGCACCACCGTTAATTTTACGCCCAGCCCCTGGTTAAAGAAAAAATAGAAAAATATCAGCAGGGCCAGGATTACAAAAACAGTGGTAGATAAGGTAGAAATTGAAGTTATAAGCAGTATAAGGCTTCTTTTATCTTTCAGACTATTCGTTCTGGCCAGGTTGAACATAAAAGCGATGAGAAGAAAGCCACCATACGCTGCCGGTTCCCAGAAAGCGCCACAATTACGATACATACCGCCCGGTCGATCCAGATTCAGATTATACACTAAGAGAGAGCCTCTGCTCCCTCCTCCAAAAGGAGGCGGTACTGCGATACTGTTAAAAATGCTTTCAAAGGCTGGAGTGATAAATAAGGGAATAAAGAAAAAGAAGCTAATGACAGCCAATACACACATGATATCCACATAGTAGGCTGTAAATTTTTCTTTTAAAATGGCTATGACAAAATACCCTAATGAAATTTTAATGACCATCCCTACAATTGTGGAGTAGGGCAGATAGTTGAATCGCAGACCATGCAGCAATACCAGGGTCAGAAACGAAAAAACCACAAACAGATAAAAGCCATGAAATCCCTGCCTCCGAAGTAAAAAAACAAGAACAGATAATCCTAACGCCCCTAATAAGGGAATGTCTCCATTAAAAAAAGGAATACCTGATACAGCGATGAGCAGATACAACAGGGCGTAATCAATAAATTTTTGCTTGGATATAACTAAGCGCATCACAGAAAATTTTATTGCATGAACTGATAATGGATCATCTTACTTATGATCTGTGTATTTATTGAACTGACATTCTTCCAGCGAGTTGGCTCTTTGCTGATGTTTTTTTGATATTAACAGCTTTTCTTTCAAACCTAACAATATAATAGTTCAATCTTTATCAAAATTGTAGTCAGGCAGCACATTTATTTTACTTCAAGAACATTGGCCTCAAAAACACTCACATTAGCAGGCACTTCTAAACGAATACTTCCTAACTCAGGCAAATAGCCGAGAGAGGTCATGAGTGCTTTGACAGGTGCCATATTTTCATAGGCCATCAGTATTTCTTTCTCAGAAGGTTTCTCAATTTCTTTCCAGCGTGATAAAGATTCCTGGGAAACTGTCCGCTTTTTAAACACCTTCGGATCCTGAATATCTTTTTGATTGGCAATCTCATACCGATTGTCTACCTGTTCTGTATCCAGTTCCAACCAATTGAGGAAAGCTATTTTGGCCTCTTCCGGATGAGTAACCAAATCTTCATACCGTAAGAGAAAAAAGCGAATATTCTTATACTTTTCAGTTTGGTTGAGGAAGGTCTGGTATTGATGGTACCACTGTTTCCAAAACTTTTTACTCCTACTGGTTTCAGGATGACGCTCAAATTCAAATAGGCTGCACAATTGGGCTCTCGGATCTCTTACAATACAGCAAACATAGGCTTGGTCTTTACAGGCAGCCACTATTTTTTCCAAATGGCGTA
This sequence comes from Catalimonadaceae bacterium JC749, assembly GCA_021730635.1. GTDB lineage: Bacteria > Bacteroidota > Bacteroidia > Cytophagales > Cyclobacteriaceae > JAJNNC01. Next base: position 351,323 of record JAJNNC010000002.1, on the reverse strand, counting down.
TATAATGCGTTGATTTATCAATCAGAATCTTATCCTCCTGTGAAGACAATGCCCATGTGATATGAAAGCCTTTGGGTTGAAATGGCATCACCTTGAGCGCGGGATGCGTGCCAAAATAGTTTTTCATCAGGCTACTACCTGTCCTGGGCATACCTGTCATAAATACCACCCGGATATTTCCTGATGACTGAGGTTGCCTCATATACCGCTGCAGATATTCCCTTATAGTCCGCTTACGATAATACGCACGCCACCTGATACCCTTATAGGCAGAACGAGTAATCTGATAAATTTTTGTTTTCCGCAAACTTTCCTGCACATACAACATAATACTTTTTGTCAGAAGTTGAATTCTTTGCCACAGCGCATGAGGATGTTTCAAAAAATGCGTCCAGTATTTTTTTAAGACATAAATTTGATTGCTTGCTACCATCCAATGGGAGGCAGCATTCTTTTTCACTGTAATTCTATTACTGCTGTTTTCGTAATAGGCTGCCGTAATATCTGGCATGAAATGTACCTGATAACCCAAACGAACCACACAGTTTCTGTAAAAATCACTGTCAATACCCCGCTTGAGATTTGTATCAAACCCACCCGCTTCCAACATGATCTCACGTTTGGTAAACACGGTGGAGTTATGGATCATGCCATTGCCTGCCAAAAGATCAGGGATCAATTGGGACGGCATTTTTGCCTTTTTTATGCTTTCTTCTCCTTTCTGACCTATGACTTTCACGCCACTGCAGACAATACCTAATCTCTGACCCGCTGCTTGTTCAAATATGGCTACCTGCTTGCTAACTTTATCTTCGTCAATCCACTCATCATCATCATCCATAAAAGCCACATAATAACCCTTACAATGTTTTAAAGCAGTATTTCTGGCATACGCATTCCCTTGATTAACTTCATGGCGAAAATAACGGATACGACTATCTTTTTGCACATAGGCCTGCATCACCATTTCAGTATCATCGCTAGAACAATCATCTACCACTACAATTTCTAACGGTGCATACCGCTGGTTAAGTACAGAATCAATACAGCGAGGTAGCAAATGTGCCCGGTTATAGGTAGTAATGTTTACACTGACCAGCGGTTTAAGATCTTTCCCCATAATGACATAAAATTTAAGCTTTCTTTTTATTGACCCTGCTGCTGATTTTTCAGTTTCTTCATTTCAGCAGTAGAGATAAAGGTAATGGGAATATGATAAAAAGATAAAAAAATAACTTCCAGCCAATTGACAGAAACATCCCGTTGTTTGGCAACCCGATAGATAGCAAGCGGGTTTCTGGGCAAATGTCTTTTAGGACGATAATATTTTAAATATTGTTCTTCATACTTGCCAGGATAGTAACTATGCAGTTGAAATATACCTTTGGCTATTCTTTTTGATTTATTGACCAAAGAGGTATAGGTCCAGCGAGCCGGGTGTTGCAGTACAATATGATTTACATACAGCTGTTGCAGGCCTGCTGCAAATACTCTTTGCCCGAATTCGAAATCTCCTCCCGATACAAGCCTTTGATCAAAAAAACCTACATTATCAAAAACACTTCTTTTCACTGACAAACAGCAGGTAGGGACATACTGGTTATTCTTTAATTCAGCCTCTACCTTAAACCCGTTGATCATGTTGAACTTCGCTGCAGACGTATTTTTGTTGGAATACAATTCTACACGACATCCCACATAGTCCGGATTCTGCTGTATAAACACTTTTTGAATATCACTTAAATAATGTGTATCAGCCGTCATATCTGCATCTATAAAGCAGATAATTTCACCCTTAGCCTGCCTGATCCCTTTGTTTCTGGCTGCATAAGAACCCTGTATCTCATCTTCTACAATCGATCTGATTAGTTGAGGATGTTGTTTTGCATAGGACGCTGCTATCGATAGTGTATGATCCTTAGATCCATTATCAACCACAATTACTTCATAATCCTGCTTCGGCAAGTCTTGTGCTATCAGCGATTGAAGAGTAATCTCTAATCCATCAGGCTCATTGTATACAGGTACAATAACTGATATCATAATAATTTAAAAAAATATTAATATATTACAAAGATAAGAAAAAAATAAAAAAGAATGGAACTTCTATACAAATTTATTATCAATCAGAACACTATTTAATATTTTTTTATCTAGGCGCGTAATTTCGTACAATCGTGCTGTCAGGGTATTAGGATCAGCGGTGTTTTTTTCCATACGACCGGATGAAGCATCGAAACACTGCTCTAACTGTTTGTTGATCCACTTTTGAGAAAGTTCATGCAAGGTGTGGGAATCCATGGTTGGCTTTAATACAGACAGTGAGAAGGGAATTTCAAAACCCGGCGGATTGTAAGGGAAACCATAGGTATTGTCTTCTATCCCCTGGATATATTCTTCTGTAAAGAAGTAATCAACCACTTTATCTACCAACTGATTTTTCCAGATGGGGTGTGAGGGAAGCTGTTGTTTTAACATAGCAAAAGCATGTGTATTAAATGCCTGGTAACCAATAGACTTGTATTTCATCTTTTGCCATAATTTTTCTTTTTTCTCTTCTGGTGACAGCACAACGGAGTCATCCTTTCTCTCCATCACAAAAATTTTTTTAATCCCCTGCCTTAACCTCATCGTAATACCTGCTTTTTGTTTTTTTCCATAGCTATCTTTGGGCTCAAAACCAAATTCATGATAAATCAACCCATTGTCCAGCACTATCACATTCTCGAATAATTTATCAAGAAACATACTGATCCGGCTTTGTACCTTCGGATGATCGCTGTTGATCAAAGAAATACTGGAAGCAAACCAAAGCTGATGATTAAAAGCATTGTCTATAGGTAGGATCTCTCCGTCAATTTCCAGAATATTCCACAGGGCATGTTCCTCATTAAAATGATGTTGAAGAAATACCTCCTCAGCCAATTTATTATAAGTTGTATCCTGAAAGGTGGCGGAAGCCTGGGCTAATGCTTCAAAAGTCCAGGCCTGACCTATCAGTCCATTACATTTATCTTTTTTAGGGGCATTTCTATGATAAAAAGAATAGCCATTAGGTCTGGCCGCTTTAGAAAGGAGATACTCAGCAAATTCAAGTGCTTTGGCTTTATAGAGGTCTTTTCCACTCCAATGATACAATTTACAGAAAGTAATCAGCCAATGCGCTTTATTCCGCACCAGGGTTTCAGGATGACGATAGGGTCCGTTATGCCCTGCCTGGAAAAAAATCTGAGGATTTTTCAAAGCATTCTGGGCAATCCCTTCTATAAAATCTAATAAAGTCATCAATTCAGCAATGTTCAGTGAAAGAAAGTATTATCAAACGGCATCAGGAGGAAGCACTTTTTTAGTGAGGGTAGCCAGGGTCAATAAAGCTTTACCTTCTGTCAGGTGTTCTTTGGCAGAAAGCCTACTTCGCTTGCTTCCCAGCAGGAAGGTCAATCCACTCAGCAGGAGCGCCAACCCTCCTCCCAGCAAATTACCGAGCCTGATACCCAGCCAAACCCTCCAGCCAAAATGTTTATAGAAAAAGTAATACACACTTTGCATTTGAATTTTTTGCATCATGGTAGCCCGTTGAGATACACTGGCATGGTCTTCATGATACACCTGAGCTTGGGGCACGATAAACCTTTTCCAACCACCTTTTTTTGCTCTCCAGGCCCAGTCTACGTCTTCAGCAAAAATAAAAAGATTGCCATCCATAGGTCCTATCTCTTCCACTGTCTTCATTCTGATCATAAAACAGACACCCCTGGGACGGGCCACAGCCATGGGCTGTTCAGGCACTTTAATACCCTTTTTCTTCTTTTTTCCTTTAGCGTGTTTCAGGTATAATACCTGCCTTATCTCTTCCATTCTGGGTCTTACTTCCCGTAATGCCCTGGCTTTCGGATCTCTGAAAGGAAAATAAGAAATCTGTGCCTGTTCGTCAGGATAATACAACTGAGGACAAGCTACGCCACACTGCGGATTGGCGTCCATGAATTTTACCAGTTCGGCAAAGGCATCATTTTTCAGGCTGGCATCGGAGTTAAACAACACGAAATACCTGCCTTTAGCCTGTTGAAGTGCTATGTTATTGGCAGAAGAAAAGCCCATATTCTTACCACTCCTGATCAATTTTACCTCAGGAAATTCTGCCTCTACCATTTCGGGAGTTCCATCTTTGGATTCATTATCCACTACAAATACCTCATAAGTAACTCCTTTGGTTTTCTCTTTAATAGATTGTAAGGACTGTCTTACCAAAGCTTTGGTATTATAAGCGACAATGGATATCGTTAAATCGTAAGCTGACATTCAATAAAAAATATATAGGATGTTAAAAATAGCCGTACTGCTTCATTTTTTCTTCCAGGCTCAACGCACTCGCCAGTTGTTGATTGCCTGCTGCATACTGCTCCCGGATTTGTTGTCTGATATGATCCGGTAGTATTTCCACCTCAACCTTCATATTCATTTTCGTAAAAATACGGTCCATTTTATTGACGGTTTTCCGGGTAGCAGTATATAACTTGCTTTCCGGTTTAGAAGGATTTTTCTCACTCAATTTATTGGTGTATCGATGCAACACTGTAAAAAGATTGGTAGTGCTTGCATTCTTTTTTAACTTACTTTCATCCTTCAGGAGGATATCAATATTTAAAAATTCAGAAAGCTGACTGATAAAGGTTTGTTTATCGGAAACAAAATCTTCAAAAAGCAACAGCTTGACATTTTCCTTTTGAAAAGATTCCTCAAAAATTTTGTAAACCTGAAAATAGTCTGCTGCCTTACGATAAGCCAGACCTAATTCACTCTCATAGAATTCAGCAAAAGTCTGATCCAATCCGAAATGGTATATGTCATGTTTGTAAACAGATTCAAACCAACTCGGCTGTTTGCGGATGATGCCAAAAATTTTAGCATCAGGTGCACACTCTTTTATCCGCCGCACCATGGCGTGAATATCATGGTAGATAAACCCCAGCTCTGATTTATGATTATAAGCGATATCATAATTTTCTCTCAGCTGTGTTTTAAACCTTCCCATAGAGTAGTTTTCATCACTATCAATATTGATGAGATGGCGTTCTGTTTGCGTTCCCAGAATAATTTGCCCTTGATAATAATCAGCTCCTCTATTGTAATAGGGGTCATAAGAAAAGAAACGATTTTTCAGGGAGAGATTCACCTTTTCATCATATTTAAATAAGCCCTGAAGAAAGGTGGTACCTGTTCGCATCCAGCCAATGTGAAAATAGAGAGGCTTCACTTTCACAGGGCTTTTCATAACAGTAGATATTTTCATATTTTATTACTAAGAACCACTTTATTTTTTTTCTTTTTAGGTTTTTGCTGAGCCAAGTTTTTCAATTTGTATAGAATTTCTCTTTCAAAAAACCACAAGTAGTTTCCATAAACCAGCAACGTTAAACAACTGCCAATGATTAAATACCATAAAGAAGAGAATTCCAGATAACTAAGGCTGTAGAGCATCAAACTTATGAATACACAGATTGCCGCCATTCCTTTAAACTGGGCTAATACTGTTGGTATATTTAATTTCAATTCACGATAAATATGTCGCTGGTATACCAAATAACTTAATATTTTATTGACCAATACACCCACCGCTACTCCATTGATTCCATAAAGCAGCGCTCCTATGGTAATGGCAGGCACAGTGATAAAAATAGTTGTGATCATATTCAGCTTCATGATCAGATCAGCCTTGCCGATACTGCGCATAATGGTAGTGGTCGTTCCTCCGATGACATGAACGATCACAGCCAGTGACAAAGCCCTGAGAGGAAAAATAGACTCTTCCCACTTCTCGCCAAAGCCAAGTTTGATCAGGGGCTCCGCCATTACCGCAAAAAAGGTCATCAGCGGAAATAAGAAAAGACCATTCAGCTTAATTACGCCCAGAAAATATTTTCTGAGTTGCTCTATGTCATGTTGAATTGATGAATAGGCAGGATATAAGACCTTGCCCAATATACTCTGGAACTGTTTTCGAAAGGTATCCGTCAGGATAAATCCCAAGGTATAGGCCCCTAAGGCACTACTGCCAATAAGCTTACCGATTAGTATATAGTCAATGTTGGAAGTGAAGAAACTAAAGATCCGCTCCACCATCACATACCCTCCAAATCCGAACAAACTTTTAAAGGCTATTTTATCAAATTCAAACTTTGGTGACCAGGGTTCATGCAGGTAATACAGTAAAATAGATATAATAGAGGTAGCAATGCCATTAAACGCCAATGACCACACACCAAAGCCTTGAAGGGCCAGATAGATGGATATCATGCCTGCAATCAGTACGGATATAATTTCCCGGATAGCCTGCGGTTTGAAGTTTAACTCTCTGGATAATTTAACTTTAGGTATCAGATAAAATGAATCCAGCACGATAGGAATCGCTAATACAGGTACGAGCTTAATGAGTATATCTTCCTGATAAAACCAGGCAGCTAAAGGTGCTACTGCTACCGAAATCAGTCCGAATCCTAAAAGGGAAACCCCAAAATTGACCCAGAAGGCCGTGCTGTAATAGCTTTCATTCATCTGCTCTTTAGGTCTCTGGATCAGGGCAGCTCCCATGCCCAATTCACTAAGCAACGAAATAAAGCTAATAAACACATTCGCCATTCCGATTAAACCGTAATGCTCTGGCAGCAATAACTTGGCTAACACCAGCTTTAACAGCAAACGCAAACCCTGATTACCAAAAGTGGCTACAGTTGTCCAGCCAATTCCTTTAGTAATTTTTTTGTTTAATGCTTTCACCTATTTGGCTATTGAAAAAAGGAATGATTAGTTACTATACTCTGGCTCTGAAAATGAATTCTCTAATTTTTGATTTGAGTGGAATAGTTAAAATTTTAAGAATTGAAAGGGTTTTTAAGTTTCCCTTGTTTTCCATTCAGTTTTCGCACGTATGTATTAGTATAGTAACCGTCACTATTAGAAAGATAACCATAGCCGTACTCAGCCGAGAACCTCACGTCGTTGAATAGCAAGTATAAGTTTTTGATCTTATTGTTAATATATAAATCGTTGATGCCACTCAGGATATTTTTGTTGGTGTAATTATACCGAACCACAAACAGATTTATATTGAAGTGTTTGAGCAGCACAAAATAATCAGCTACGTATCCTATGGGGGGCGTTTCTACGATGATATAATCATATCTTCTACTCAGTTCCTCCATCAGGTGGTCCATCCGGAACGATTCAAACATGCGGATGGGGTCTTCCTGGGGAACGCCTGGCGCAATCACATCCAGATTTCTGATATCCGTAGGCTGAACAATATCTTCTACCGAAGCCAATTCACTGAGATACTCGCTGATACCCGGGCCTCTCAGGTTGAAGTAATCCTGAATTTTAGGCTTTCTCAAATCACAGCACACCAGGATCGTGCGTTTGCCAGACTCCGCAAAAGTAGCACTTAAATTAGCCGAGCAAAATGTTTTCCCTTCTCCACTGATAGAAGAAGTGATTCCTATGACTTTCTCCTGGCTGTTCTGATGGAAATACTGCAGGTTGATGCGGGCAAATTTAAATGATTCTGCAATGGCAGAATTAGGATACTTATGTGTAATCAACTTAGCGTCTTTCGGACCATTGGCGATCATGCCTAGTAAGGGCGCCTTTGTCTGGCTCTCCAGTTCTTTCTTGTCCCGGATGTTGTTATTAGCCATATCTTTGATTAAGATCAGGGCCAAGGGTATCATAATCCCTATACCGAAAGCAATAGAAAAAATAACTTTTGAATTAGGCTCTACAGGCTGGTATCCTATTTTTTTAGGTGCATCTACAATTTCTACATTATCGGTATTAGTAGCCAACGCTAGCTGAGCCTTTTCTTTGGTATTCAGCAATTCATTGTATTTTACTACCAGATTATCATGTTCCCTTTGCAAAAGCTGAAGCTTTCTTTCTTCTCCGGGCAAGGTACTCATATCCGATTTAAGACTGGCAATCCTTCTGTTAACATCAGCCAGATTACTCTTTTCTACACTAATAGAACTAATTAAATTATCAACAATGGCTTCTCGAAGCGATTCTGCTTCTGTTTTTAACTGGGTGACCAGAGGATTGCTTTCAGTAGCGGTAGCCCTGAGTTTATTCAGACGGGTTGCTATTTCTATATATTGCTCTACCAAACGGTTAAACAGAGGGTCCTGGTTAATCCCAGCTGCCGATGGAGCCATGATAGCTGTAGAACCATTGCTATTTTTTAATCCTTGGAGTGTGTTCTGATAATAGTTGAGGCGCTGTTGGGTTTCTGCTCTTGTCTGTTCCAGATTAACCAGGTTACCCATCACCAAGTTGGAACTAGACTCATAATTCCCGATGACGCCACTTTCCGATTTAAAATTTTCCAGTGCCTGTGCCGCGACGTCCATAGAATCTTTTACCCGGGCAATCTGCTCGTTTAAAAACTCTACTGAGTTTTGGCCACGGCTATTCTTTTTGTTCAGATTTTGGTTACTATACTGATTAATTAAAGCATTTAAGAAAGCAATCCCTTTTCCTGGTAAGCTTTCATTTAAATGCAATAGCAACATCCTGTTTTCAGCATCTATTACATCCAGAGGCTCTACCGTTAATTTTCCCTGGTAAGCCATGGCCAGATCATGCAATACCGATAATTTGTAGCAGTAATCGTAGTCAGGATCAACATGGCCCCCCTCCTTTTTGCTCACCGTAATATTAAGATAAGCACTTTGAAGAGGTTCATCTAGGCTGACCACTTCATCAAGCTCATAATCATTTACTGTGCTGCCACTTTCTTTCTCAAAATTATAAGCAAAACCCTCACCTTTAGCTGCATAAATATGCACTTTATCATCAGGCAGAAGCTTGATGAAAATAGGCGTATTGACCATCTGGTGGGCAGCCGAATCAATGGTTATCTGAAATGGAAACTCTCCGATTTCATTTAACCAACTCTCTCTCATGAAATTGGGCCAGAAGGTCTCTACATTATAATAGCTCATCCCATAATTGAGCTGTTCCATTGTTGATTTGATCAAAGAATAGGAAGTAAGTTTGCTGATTTCATTGGTCAAAGCCACAAAACTCCCTCCTGCTTCTTTTGGGTTGGGTGTGATCAACTGTCCGGCTTCTACGGAGCCTACATCCATATTTTTGACGTAGATGCTGGATGCTACTTCATATTTTTTTTCTGCAAATTGTACATAGACAAGCGCTATTCCTCCAAATACAGCTAAGCTCAACAGAAAATAATACCATTTAGAGGCTATCTTTTTCAGAAGATCTCCAATATCGATGGTATCATTATTATTTGTATTACCAGAACTTTTCATTTATAAATTGCTTTTTACCGAAGATTGATAATTATACTTACTATCACACCAATGGCACCGATAGCACTGAATGCTATACCAACAGGCTGAAAATTCGATCTCCTTACCTGTACACTACTAGGTTCTACGTAAAGTACATCATTAGGTAACATATAGTAATATTTAGAGTTCATCAAATCCGAGCTGGTCAGGTCCAGTAAGATAGTTTCCACGCCTGTTTCAGTCTGCCGTACCAATTTTACATCCTTACGGTTGCCGAACTGGGTCATGTCTCCGGCAAGCCCTAAAGCTTCCAGCACAGTACACTGCCCATTATAAACATAGTAATAGCCCGGTTGATTCACTTCTCCTAATACGGATATTTTAAAACTCACCAGTTTAACGTTGACACTGGAATTTCTGAGATATTTATCTACTTCATTCTGAATTATATTGGTAGCTTCCTCCATAGTTAAATTCACTACCTTCACCTGCCCTAACAAAGGAATGTTGATTGTCCCTGCTGAGTTCACTGAATAACCCATGAGAAAGAGAATGGCTTCATTTCCTCCCCTGGGCCCCATTTCCTGGTTGCCTGGATTAAAAAATGAATAAGTTTCTGCATCAGGGTTTTGTATAGTAACATGCAAAACGTCATTAGGTTGGATTCTGTATTCTGGCCTTCTGTTTTTTATTTCAGTAGGATACAGTGAGGAAAACTCATTATTCTGTAAGTAAACGAGTTCTTTTTTTGATACACAGGAGGAAATAGCTATCACTAAGGATAGAGTGAAAAAAGTCGAAAAGAATTTGTCAGATATTCGCATTAATAAAAAATTATACACAGGTTATATATAATATCAATATCCAAATTTTAGTGGAAACAAAAATAGTAATAATAAACGAAATAATAAAATATTAAAGGCTATAAATTGAAATATTTATAGCAATTATTAAATAATACTAAGTTTATGGCTATATAAAGTTTAAAAAATTAACAGATTTAACATTTAAAAGCCTGATTACCCCTGTCATATCACAGGCATAAAAAACCTCTATCCTATCTAGTGGGAAGTAAGGTATGATTCCTTATTTCAAATATGAAGCCAAAGTATTGTCATAAAGCTGTTTTGCTTCCTTCAAATTCATCCAAACCTTTGTATCAACAGTGAAATCCTGATGACTTACCTTCCCCAGCAAAACAAAGGGTATCTTCAGGGTACGTAAGGTCTCTTCCAAAGTGCTTTGCTGCGCTTCTTTTACGCTCACAACAACCCGGCTTTGTCCTTCTCCAAACCAGAAGGCATCTTTTCTGATAGGGTCCACCGTCCTTACTTCAAATCCTTTGTTACCGGCCATAGCCGATTCCGCCAAAGCAATGAAAAGTCCACCATCGGAAACATCATGGACAGATTGTACCAGGCGTTGGGCAATAATCTGGGTTACTGCCTGTTGTAGCTGAAATTCTTTTTCCAGATCAAAGTAGGGCGCCGGAGATGACTTGATTCCACAATAGCTGTATAAATATTCTGAGCAACTGATATCATTGGTCAGCTCACCCAAAAGATAAATAGGATCATTCTCATTTTTAAAATCCAGTGTCATCTTGTTTTCATAATGATCAAGCAGCCCTAGCATCCCTATGACAGGTGTAGGAAAAACCGCTCCCCCATCATCTGACTGGTTATAAAAGCTTACATTACCCCCCGTTACAGGCGTATTAAATTTTTCGCAAGCCTTTTTCATGCCTTGTATGGTCTTCACAAACTGCCAGTATACTTCAGGGTTATAGGGGTTACCGAAATTCAGACAGTTGGTAATGGCCACAGCTTGTCCTCCCGAACAGACAATATTGCGGGCGGATTCTGCCACTGCTATAGCACTTCCTATTTCAGGATCTGCATGCACATACCGACCATTGCAATCTGCTTTTACCAGGATAGCTTTTGAGGTCCCTTTGATACGAACAACCGGTGCATCGGAAGGGGTGTTGGTTGTTACTGTATTGGTACCAATCATAGAATCATACTGCTCCGCCACCCAGGCCCTGGAAGCGATATTGGGATGACGTAACAGAAACTTACCTACTTCCGCATAGTCCCTCGGTTGTGCTACCGAAGCAGGATCAAATTTTTTAAATTGTTGGTAGTAGGCAGGCTCCCGGTATTCCCGGTGGTAAACCGGAGCGCCCCCTCCCAGCACCAGGTCATGAGCAGGCACTTCTGCCGCCAAAGCACCATGCTGGTAAAACCTCAGCTTTCCGGTATCGGTCACCACCCCAATTTGGGCGCAGTTTAAATCCCACTTGGCAAAAATATCCAGCACTTCCTGCTCCCGTCCTTTATGCACTACAATCAGCATCCGCTCCTGAGATTCAGAAAGCAAAATTTCAAAAGGTAGCATATCCGGCTGTCGAAGCGGCACCTCGTCTAACCATATATCCATCCCATGCTCTCCTTTCGCACTCATCTCTGAGGTAGAACAGATGATACCGGCAGCCCCCATATCCTGTATGCCAATGACACATCCGGAGGCAATAACCTCCAAGGTAGCTTCCAGCAACAGCTTTTCCTGAAAAGGATCTCCTACCTGTACGGCAGGCAGATCTTTCAAAGAATCTTCTCCGATATCTTTGGAGGCAAAGGCCGCTCCGTGTATTCCATCTTTACCTGTGGCAGAACCTACAATAAAAACAGGATTTCCTACGCCATATGAGATGGCGGAAGCAATCTTGTCCGTTTCCACAATGCCCGCAGAAAAGGCGTTGACCAGTGGGTTTACCTGATAACAGGTGTCAAAATAAAGCTCTCCACCCACGGTAGGGATGCCAAACGCATTTCCATAATCGCCTATTCCTTTTACTACCCCTTTTAACAACCACTGTGTCCTTTCTGAGGACAGATCACCAAAACGAAGAGAATTGAGCTGCGCAATAGGCCTGGCTCCCATGGTGAAGATATCCCGGTTGATTCCTCCCACACCAGTAGCCGCTCCCTGATAAGGCTCAATGGCAGAAGGGTGATTATGAGATTCTATTTTAAAACTGCAAGCCAACCCATCCCCAATATCTACCAGACCTGCATTTTCCTCTCCTGCTTCTGCCAGCATCCTTTCACCGCCACGAGGCAGCTTTTTCAGCCAGGCAATGGAATTCTTGTAAGAACAATGCTCAGACCACATGACAGAAAAGATACTGAGTTCTGTAAAGTTAGGAACACGCCCCAGAATTTCCTGGATTCTATTATACTCTTCCTCTAAAAGTCCTAAATCCCGGGCGGTTTGTAGTGTTGTTAATTCGTTTTTCATAAAAAATGTATTGGTGCTAGCTATACAGTTTACAACATGCTGCCAGCAAAATTAACAAGTTTAAAATTAATTACGATATATATTGAAAATTAGATGAGATAGCGAGAGGTTGCTTGCTCAAAGTAGCAGCGCAAGGAGGTTTGTCCACCTATTATAGAATAGAGGAAAATATAGAGGCAAGCCTTTCTTGAAAATTTTCGTCGATTTGCTGATCAGTAGAAGGTAATGAGGATTAATTTAAATTTTCTACTACCTGAAAAAAGCGGGTTGATGCAGTGTCTTTATGATTGATGATTTCTGTCAGTACAGCACCGGATAAATACAGGGTGACACTATTCGTATTGATTTTTCTGTCTAACTTAAAATGAATAGAAGATAGTTTTCGTATCAAACCTCTTTGTTTTGCAGGTATAATTTTGAGGAACAACTTATCTAACATCACAAACCAATCTGTGGGAAGTAAATGAACTTCAAAATCCCTGAAATACTGATAAACAAGTTTTCTTGTCAGCGTTGCGTCGCCAAGCTCTTCCATTTCCTTTTTGTCATGGAATAAATGGTATAATTTATTCTCACCAAATCCATCCGCAAAATATCCCTTCGCACGGTCTTTCATCACTCTGTGAAACTCAGCAGGGACTTTTTCATATTTGATGAAATGGTGTAAGGCACCATGCCCTATAATGTAGTCAATTGAGTCATCTGCAATGGGGATATTTTCTAAACTTGTCGCAATGAATTTACACTTATTTTCTAGTCCAAACTTCCGGGCCGTCTCCTCACAGCTTTTCACTGCTTCATCCGAAATATCTACCCCTACCATATTAAACCTATGTGCTGCTAAATAGACAGAAAGAGCGCCTAAACCACACCCAGCATCTAAAACAGTGACTTCTGCCGGGTCCATATGATTCATTTTACAGTCATCAACTATCCGTTGAATAGCCAATCTTCTGATATAACCCTTAGTAGTGCCCCCTAAGTAAAATGGCTGATTATCTTTTTCAAAGAATAGCATCAACTCATGGATATCCTTAGATTTGTACAGCTTGGAAGTTTTATTTTTATATTTGCTGTCATAACCCCTTTTATCATTCTTTTCCATAGTTTTATAAAGGTTAGGTTATTCACTGTCTTAAGTTACTATTTTCATTGTAAATAGTGATATATTGGTAAAGACATTTTTTATGGCTTTTGTGCTATACCTTGTGAATCATCCTTTGTTTATCAGAAAAAGTTAGTCAGATAGGTTATCCATATTTGCTGTTCTGTATTCAGCAAAAAGTTTGTAACAATACGCCAGAATGATCAGCGTATATAGGGAATATTGTGGGGACAAGATTTGCTGATCATTCAGAGGCGTAGGGCAGCATACTCTTTGGCAAAATAAGTGAGAATGGTGCTGGCTCCTGCCCTTTTAATGCTGAGCAAACTCTCGACCATGCATTGTGTGCCATTCAGCCACCCCTGTTGGGCAGCCGCTTTGATCATCGCATATTCTCCGCTCACATGATAGGCGGCAATGGGAAGAGGATAGTGATCTTTCAGCAACCGGATGACATCCAGATAAGGAATAGCCGGTTTTACCATCAGTATGTCAGCCCCCTCTTCCACATCCAGGTCTGCTTCAATGAGCGCTTCCAGCCGATTGGCAGGATTCATCTGATAAGTTTTTTTATCGCCAGCTTTGGGGGCTGAATCCAGGGCATCGCGGAAAGGACCATAAAATCCACTGGCATACTTGGCGGTGTAAGACATAATACTGACCTCCGTATAACCTGCTTCATCCAATACCTGCCGTATATGGCCTACCCGACCATCCATCATATCAGAAGGGCCTAGTATATCGCTGCCTGCCTGCGCCTGTACCAGCGCCATTTTACCCAACACTTCTAAAGTTTCGTCATTCAGAATCTTACCCTCTTTGACAATGCCATCGTGGCCATCTGAGCTGTATGGATCCATAGCTACATCGGTCATGAGACAGACTTCCGGAAAGTTGGCCTTAATTTTACGTATGATAGAAGGATACAAGCCTTCCGGATTATAGCTTTCTTTGGCCAGTGGGTCTTTCCTTGCTTCATCAATGGCAGGAAAAGGAGCGAAAGTGGAGATGCCCAGTTCCACGCAACTGGCTATTTCTTCCAGCAGCAGGTCCGGAGAGTAACGGTAAATCCCGGGCATAGATTTCACTTCTATCTTTTTGTGCTCACCTCCGATCACAAAAACAGGAAAAATGAGATCTTTCACCGACAGGGTGGTTTCCTCTACCATAGCACGGATGACAGGCGACTTTCTGTTTCTTCGGGGTCTCCTAAGCATGATCAGCCAGTTTTTATCAGGTTAAGAATGTAATTACTGCGTATTCCTACCTCAACGATAGAATCACGGCGAAGTTATGCTTCACTGCAAGGGAACGCAACGAACTTCATAAACAAGCAGGCTACACAACGCAAGCCCTTCCATCAAGCAAAGTTACGGAAAACTTATCCTTTTAATTCCCAAAGTGAATCAGTAAAATATCGTTGTTTATCAAAGAAATTGTGGACGACCCTGAAACCCGCTTTTTCAGCCAGCTGCTCAATATTCTTCAGGCTGAACTTCTGTGATCTTTCCATATAGATGGCTTCCCAAGCCTCAAAATATATGGTAGTATCTATAGCCCGGATATGCACCTGCTGTTCTTTCCGGCTCACCAGATAACTGCGGATAGACCCTTCCATAGGATCATATATAGGAAAATACTGAAAAGCCTCCAGATCAAAATTAGCGCCCAACTCCGTATTGATTCTCTCCAGTAAATTGAGCTTGAAGGCTCTGGTGATGCCTCCTTTATCAAAATAAGCATCCAGAATCATAGAGGGATCTTTTTTCAGATCAAACCCAATCATCAGTCGGTCGCCCGGTGATAAATGATCGGCTATTTTTTGTAAAAAGGCAATACATTCTGCATGATCAAAATTCCCGATATTGGCACCTAAAAATAAAACTACTTTTCTGGCCCCATTCACTGCCGACTGGTTTAACTGCTCTATTGCCTTAAAATAATCATCGCAAATGGGATAAACCTCCAAGGCAGGCAGCTGTTGTCGCAAATCTTGCGTGAGTTCTTTCAGAATGTTAGAAGATATATCAATAGGAACATAGCTAAAGGAAGCCTGTTCGGAGACAAAATGTTGTAACAATATTTTTGTTTTCATGCCATCGCCGGCACCAAACTCAATGAGGTGAAACTTTCCTCCACCCTGGTTAAATTCTGCTAAAATATCTTCTTTACAGCTAGAAAAAATCTCATATTCGGCTCGGGTGAGATAATATTCCGGCATGGCCATAATTTCCTGAAATATCTCATCTCCCCTCTTGTTGTAAAGGTATTTGGAAGGCAGGTACTTCTCCCGGGCACGCAGGCCTTCCCGCACATCGGCAGCAAATTGTTGTTCTGTTGAAGTCACAGTCGTATTTTCCGTGGGCATTGCCGAAGCATCCATCGTCCTGTTTTGATTTGTAGAATGATCCATTTATATATATTCTGCCAGGCGGATTCCTGTGAATTGCCAGCGTTTGTCAGGTTGGAAAAAATTACGATACGTCAGGCGAATATGACTGAGCGGTGTTGCACAGGAACCACCCCGAAGCACCATCTGGTTGATCATAAATTTACCGTTGTACTCCCCTAGCGCTCCTTTCACTCTTTGGTAATAGGGATAAGGCAGGTAAGCACTTTGAGTCCACTCCCATACATCTCCCATCATCTGGGCTGCTTTGCCGGGTAGCGGTTCAGTTTGTAAAGCTACCGGGGCTGCATACTGGCTTTCCATAAAGTTAGCGCCCTCAAAAGTATCTTTGTGGCGGTCATCATATCCGGAGATTTTGCAGGCAGTCTCCCATTCGAACTCAGTAGGCAGTCGTTTTCCAGACCAACGGGCAAAGGCCTCCGCTTCATAGTAGCTTACGTGTGTCACAGGAGCGTTGAGCTCTACCGGTACTAATCCATGCAAGGTAAACTGATACCATTGATCTTCTTTTCGATGCCAGTAAGCAGGCGCCTTTAGCTTGCCTTGCTGTATAAATTCCCAACCATCAGACAACCAAAGATCATAGTGCTCATAACCTCCGTCTTCCATGAAGGCCAGATACTCACCGTTGGTAATAAGACGATTCAGGATACGGAACCTATGCAAGAACACTTCATGCACGCCCTTCTCATTGTCAAAATGAAATCCATCCCCAGCATATCCTATGCTATATTTTCCTTCAGGTACTTCCAGATAATGCTGTTTAGAAAAGGGGTCGCCTGCCGGATGATCCTCCACAGGCTTGGCCTGTGTGTAGACAGGAAAGAGCGGATTGTTGCCCAGAATGAATTTAATATCGGTGAAAAGCAGTTCCTGATGCTGTTGTTCATGGTGAATACCCAGTTCTATAAGCGGTGCCAGAGAAGGGTTCTCCCGAAAGGCAGCCCCTTGCAGGAGTGTCATCATCTGTTCATCTACATAGTCACGATACCGGTAAATTTCTTCTGTCGTAGGCCTCGTCATATTGCCCCGGTGGTTCCGCAACATCTTCTCCCCCATGCTTTCATAGTAACTGTTGAAAACATAGTTGAAAGCCTCGTCGAAGACCTGGTAACCCGGTTTGAATTTTTTCAGAATAAACTGCTCAAAAAACCAGGTGGTATGCGCCAGGTGCCATTTAGGAGGGCTCACATCTACCACAGGTTGTACTACATAGTCTTCTGTCCTCAGAGGGGCACAAATACGGGCAGTTTGTGCACGGGTTTGCAGAAACCTTTGAGGCAATGATTGTATGTCTTGTAACTGAGTTTCCTCAGCAGGAGTAACAGCTTCTTTGTACATAACGAATAAGGTTTATTTCAGGTAGTGTGTAAAAAAGATGGCAGCTTCGGCGTTGTACGTCATGAACGATTTGTTATAGTATATAATCTTAAAAAGGCCATTAGGTTTATCTTTCCTAATACTATTTTTATCGTAAACTTTTCAGGCAGGCTGACAATGAGCCACCACCTCATAAAAAAAGACAGCCTGACAGCTGCCTTTTATACAGAAATTTCGAGAAATAGATTATCAGGCATATTCTATCTCAAACTGAACCAGATTTACAAATTCCTGCACCCTTTCTTCCAGATCTTCCGCACTGATACTGGCCAGTCGCTCTACGCCAAACTTCTCTACACAGAAGGAGGCCATGGCAGAACCGTAAATGACAGCCCGTTTCATGTTTTCAAAAGAAATATCATTGGTACTGGCCAGGTGTCCGATAAAACCTCCTGCAAACGTATCGCCAGCTCCTGTAGGATCAAACACTTCTTCCAGGGGTAAAGCAGGCGCAAAGAAGATTTGCGTATCGCCAAATAGCAAAGCACCATGTTCTCCCTTTTTGATGATCAGATTCTTGGGCCCCATCCCCATAATTTTCCGGGCTGCTTTCACCAGGGAGTATTCGCCGGATAGCATCCGTGCCTCCTCATCGTTGATGGAAAGCACATCTACCATGGTTAATACTTCTTTCAGTTCCCCCAGAAAAGTCTCTGTCATCCAGAAATTCATAGTGTCCATCACAATCAGTTTGGGACGTTTGTTCAAACGGGTGATCACTGTTTTTTGCACAGAAGGTGTCAGGTTACCCAGAATGAGATACTGGCAATCCTGGTAAGCTTCCGGTATGACAGGGTCAAAATTAGCCAGCACGTTGAGTTCGGTCACCAAAGTATCCCGTGCGTTTAGGTCATTATGATACCGGCCTGACCAGAAAAAAGACTTTTCCCCTTTTTTGATCTGTAATCCATCTGTATTGATGCCATGCTGCTGAAACATTTGAATAGATTCCTGGGGAAAATCCTCACCCACCACAGCCACCATATTCACCTTTTTGGCAAAATATGAGGCTGCCAGGGAAATATAAGATCCTGATCCACCCACAATTTTATCTGTTTTTCCAAATGGAGTCTCAATTGCGTCAAAAGCAACACTCCCCACTGTTAATAAGCTCATACTAAATCAGTTTAGAAATGATAATATTCAAATTAATTACATCGCAAAGTAAATAAACTCTCACAACAATCAACAAAGTAGCTACAGAATAAAACTACCTGCCTCAGTGGTCTGTCAGCCCCAACGGCATGCTTTGATGGGTAAGGTTGCTGAAAATAATTAAAGTACCGGAGTCTGATAATCAGTTGTCACGGTTCATACTCAAATAACGGGGTGGCAAATCAGCTTTGGCCTGCTGCACCGCCATTTCTGAGGTATTTTCATCCACCAAACTGGGAATAATATACTGGTAAGTCTGATATACCTGGCTGACTTCCATTTTCAACTTTTGTGTTAAATGGATTACCTTCTGATTTAAAATATTCACGCCGGGCACTTCCACACATTTATATTTTCCTTCAGTCGTTTGGATGTAATTGAATAAGGTGGTAATAAATGCCGCTTCTAGTCCTTTTCCCTGGTGCTGGGGTTGAATGCCCATCATCAAGGCAATTATTTTTTTATCTTTTTCTCCTCTTAGGAGATACTTCAACTTACCCACTACGTTCATTTTACCATTCATGTAACGGAATACCTGATTCATCTCCGGAAGATTGATAAAAAAACCTACCGGCTGATCCTGATAATAGGCAAAATATATCATCTTCTCATCCATCACCTCACTGATTCTCCGAACCAAATGAGTAGCCATTTCCTGAGTGAAAGGTGAAAAAAAAGGCTGATCTTTCCATGAGGCATTGTAAATCTCCATCCACTCTCTGGCAAATCGCTCCACATCCTGTTTGTTGATCGATTCAATCCGGTAGTCCGCATGTGTTAAAATCCGTTGTGCCTTCTCCCGTATATCGGCTTGTAAAGTCTCTTGATCCAGGGTAAGCGAATAATTGTATTGCTTGTGGAGCGGTCGAAAGCCATAATTTGTAAAAAATGACTGGTAATAATCATGGTGGTAGGGCATCCCATACAAGGGATATTCAGAAAAACCTTCTGTGAGCAACCCCCCTTTGGCTGTCAGATCCAGAAAATTGGCCGGACCATAGACAGTCTGCACTCCTTTTTTGGAAAGCCAGTCAACGCACTGATCAAAAAGGGTAAAAGCGGCTTTCTGATGATCTATGCATTCAAAAAAACCTATCCCACCCGAAGCCGTAAGATCGGGACCAGCCAGCCCCTCATGGACAAAAGCCGCTACGCGGCCAATCATAGTCCCTCGAAAATTAGTCAGTATCCAGCGTTCCGCTTCTCCTTTCTGAAAGAATATATTTTTACTGGGGTCAAAAAGCTGTTTTATTTCCTGATCTAATGGACGGATCCAGTGAGGATTGTTTTTATAAATACGGACAGGGAAACGCATAAATGCGGTTTCTGTTTGCTGATCATTTACTCTGATAATATGCATAATCAGTTACACTTAAATTCCGGAAAAAAATAGCTCGGGAGATTATCCTTTAACATTTAATAACAAATAGTTTATATTTGTGGCTAACCTTGGCTAAAACTAACTACTTTGAAGAAAAACTTGTACTGATTTATAGAATTATAACACAAAAAAATCTTTTTTACTGTTACAGATACTGCTGAAATCTATAATTTCTCTGTCTTTTTTGTATCTACTAACCTTGCCTGTGTAACGTCTGAAAAATAGGTGATGGTTGATGCTTGTTAAATAAGTACAAATTAAAGAAAAAAAAATGATAAATCAATAGGATTTATTGAAATAGGTGCAGATATATTATAAAGAAACCAAATGGGCAAAATCATTGCAATAGCTAATCAAAAAGGGGGCGTAGGAAAAACGACAAGTGCTATCAACCTGGCGGCCAGTCTGGCTGCTTTAGAATACAAAACACTGGTCGTAGATGCTGATCCTCAAGCCAATTCTACCTCCGGTTTAGGTTTCAATCCCAAAGAAATTGAAAACAGCGTATATGAATGCATGGTAGATGGCGTTGAAGTAAGAGGGGCTATCGTGGAAACCGATATCGATTATTTATACCTTTTACCCTCTCATATTGATTTGGTAGGAGCAGAAGTGGAAATGGTCAGTCTGGAAAACAGGGAAGAAAAAATGCGGCGCGTGCTGCGGCCAATCAAAGATGATTATGAGTTCATTATTATTGATTGCTCACCCTCTCTGGGTTTGATCACCATCAATTCGCTGACGGCAGCAGATTCTGTGATTATTCCTGTGCAATGTGAATACTACGCCCTGGAAGGATTGGGAAAACTGCTGAACACTATAAAAATTATACAGTCTCGGCTCAACACGAACCTGGAAATTGAGGGAATTCTACTTACCATGTATGATGTACGGTTGCGATTATCCAACCAGGTAGTGGAAGAAGTAACCTCTCACTTCCAGCAGATGGTGTTTGAAACCCTGATCCCCCGTAATATAAAACTAAGTGAGTCACCCAGCTTTGGGTTACCGGTCATTGCCCATGATGCCGAGAGCAAAGGCGCGATCAGTTATTTGAATCTGGCTAAAGAAATATTAGTCCGCAACGGTAAACTATTGAAACAAGAACTTGAATGAATGTAGATAAGACGTCCGGGAAAACGACCAAAAGAAGAAATGCATTAGGCAGAGGATTGGGAGCCCTATTGGAAGATACCCCCTCCAGAGAACAGAAAGAAGATATTGTTCGTGAAGTAAGCCATATCAATGAAATACCACTGGATCAGGTAGAGGTTAACCCTTACCAGCCCAGGACTGATTTTGATCGGCAGGCTTTGGAAGAACTGGCGGATTCTATCAAAGTACAGGGGATTATTCAACCGATCACGGTACGCAAAATAGGTCATGATCGCTACCAGCTGATCTCTGGAGAGAGAAGAGTACAGGCTTCTAAAATAGCAGGCCTGGAGAGAATACCAGCCTATGTTCGTCTGGCCAATGACCAGCAAATGCTGGAAATGGCATTGATAGAAAATATTCAGCGGGAGAATCTCAATGCCATAGAGATTGCCCTGAGCTATCAGCGGCTGATCTCCGAATGTGACCTGAAACAGGAAGAACTGGGAGACCGGGTAGGGAAGAACCGTTCTACGGTCAATAATTACTTACGTTTATTAAGGCTGCCGCCCGATATTCAGGCTGCTTTACGCGATGGCCGGATCACCATGGGGCATGCCCGGGCCATCATCAACGTAGATAATGTAGAACAACAGCTTCATATCTTTGAAAAAATCATTAGCGAAGAACTGTCGGTGCGAAAAGTAGAAGCCCTGGTCAGAGACCTGTCAGCCCCCCGAAAAAAAGAAAATGCTTCTCAACCCGCTACCAACCCAGAGGTGACCTATCAGTTTAAACAACTGCAATCTCGTCTTTCTTCTCATTTCGGCACCAAGGTGCAGATCAAAAATAGTGGGAAAGAAAAAGGAGAAATCAAGATTCCTTTCGTGTCCTCCGAGGACCTGGACCGGATTTTAGAACTGTTAGCACTTTAAGAGAATGAACAGGGGCTGGATAATATTCTGTGTTTTTTGCGTAAGCGCAAACTTAGGAATTTTCGCTCCAGCCCTGGCGCAGGAAGAGGACACTGTGATTGTGGAAGATACCCTGAGGGTTGGGCAAGACGGGCTGATTGGGACCGGCAATCCTGGTATGGAAACAGCACCGGATACCGTTCTGATTGACAAGGTAGACCGGAGCCACAATCCCCGGAAAGCAGCCCTTTACTCAGCCGTGTTGCCCGGATTAGGGCAGATTTATAATGGCAGATACTGGAAGTTACCCATCATCTACGGCGGCTTTGCCACGCTGGCTTACTTTGTGGTGCTCAACAACGACAGATATCAGCTTTTTCTGCGAGCACGTATCGCCGAACAAAACGAAATTCCTGAAGAAAACCCTCTAAGGGGTATACTTGGAGGCCGGTTTGAAGATGATGGGACACTGAACCGAGCGGTAGAAGTTTTCAGGCGGGATCGTGACTTTACCATCATCCTGATGGTGGGGCTGTATGGGTTGCAGATCATGGATGCCATCGTTGATGCCCATCTGATTGAATTTGATGTGAATGAAAGTCTTTCCCTGCAGGTACATCCTTCTGCCGGAGGCAGCAACAGCCTTCCCCATTATGGATTAGCCATTACACTGAATATCAAATAACGGGCAAATTTCTGATGGTCAGCGGGAAGCAAAAGCACTAGTAGCCATACAAATTCACTGATGCTCTTTCAGTTCCCGCCTAAAATCCACATCTTGCAAACTTAAAACCTCCAAATTGTTTGACATGAATATTTTACTGCTGGGCTACGGAAAGATGGGCAAAACCATTGACCAGATAGCCCAACAACGAGGCCATCAAATCGTAGAAAGAATTGACTTGCACAATATGGATACTTTGGAAACCCTTGATCCGAATACCATAGATGTTGCCATTGAATTCAGTCAGCCTGATGCTGCTGCCAAAAATATTCGTTACAGCCTGAAACAGGGCATTCCGGTTATATCAGGCACCACAGGCTGGCTCAAAGAAAAATCAGCCATAGAAGGTTACTGTATTGAAGTGGATGGCACCTTTTTTTATGCGTCAAATTACAGCATTGGCGTGAATATTTTCTTCAAGCTGAACGAATATCTGGCCAAGATCATGGCCCGGTATCCGGATTATAAGCCCTCAGTAGAAGAAATTCATCATACAGAAAAAAAGGATGCTCCCAGCGGCACAGCCATTACCCTTGCAGAAGGTTTGTTGAAAGCCCTATCCGATAAATTTGAATGGGAACTGCTGAAAGAAGGTAAAGATTATCAGAATGCCGGAGAAATTCCTATCCGCGCCCTGCGACAAGGACAGGTGCCCGGTACGCATACAGTTACCTATGCTTCCCCCACCGATGATATTGAGATCAGACACACGGCACATAGCCGACAAGGTTTTGCCCTTGGCGCTGTGTTGGTTGCCGAATGGATCAAAAATAAAAAAGGCATATTGTCTATGGATGATTTTTTAAAGCTCTAATTAATTATCTTCGCACATTAATTGCGGCAAATTTTCGTTTTAAGCAATAGCGTTTTTACCTCCCCTCTGTTTGGGAGTGATTCTCTGAAAGATGATAGAATTAAACCTTTATGGCAACATTTACATTTAAAAAGAAAGAAGAGCAGACAAAAGATACTGAGGTACATCCTCGCAGAAAGAAATCCAAGACCAGAGAATGGGTAGATGCTATCGTATTCGCCGTGATAGCTGCTACCATTATCCGCTGGTTGTTCTTAGAAGCCTTTACCATTCCCACACCTTCTATGGAAAAATCTCTGCTGGTAGGAGATTTTCTGTTTGTCAGCAAAATGCACTATGGGGCACGTACCCCTAAAACTCCCCTGCAGGTTCCTCTGACCCACCAGAAGATATGGGGTACCGACATTCCTTCTTATGTAGACTGGATTCAGTTACCACAATACAGGCTTCCCGGCTTTTCAGAAATTGACCGGTATGATGTGGTGGTCTTTAACTTTCCTACCGAATTTGAATATCCTACCGACCTGAAAACAAACTATATCAAACGCTGTATTGGTTTGCCCGGCGATGTAGTCAAAGTAGAAGACCGACGGGTATTTGTCAACGACCAGCCAATGGAAGATCCGCCGGGTGCACAATACCGGTATTTTGTTTCCACCGGTGAGGTGATCAATGACCGCATCTTTGAAAAATATGAAGTATGGGAATATAATCTGGTACAGGGGGGATACATCATGAATGCTACCCCGGCTATTGCCGAAGAGTTTGCCAAACTTCCCTTCGTGAACAGCGTAAAACCCGCAGGCATGAGTAAAGATCAGGTGAATCCACGGATATACCCTGATGCAACCGCATACCCCTGGAATGCCGATTGGTTCGGCCCGCTTCAGGTACCGGCAGAAGGGATGCAGATACAACTCACTGAAGAAAATATAACCAAATATGAATCCGTGATCAGACACTATGAAGGAAATGAAAGTGTGGAGCGGAAAGAAGGTAAACTATTCATCAATGGCGCTGCTGCCGATACGTATACCTTTAAGCAGAATTACTATTTCATGATGGGCGATAACCGCCATAATTCGGAAGATTCCAGGTTTTGGGGGTTTGTGCCGGAAGACCATATTGTCGGCAAAGCCTTCTTCATCTGGCTGTCTATTGATCCCAATGCAGGTTTTCTGGACAAAATCCGATGGAGCCGCCTGTTTCACATCATAGACTAACTTTAAAATGATAGAATGGTTGAATGAAGAACAGCACTAGAGTTGTCTATCTTTATACTTATGAGGTGTGAAAGTAAAAGGATGGCCATCAGCCGTAGATACTCTCCTTCAATTATTCTATCATTCCAGCATTCCACCATTCATCCTTATTACCAGTCTATTTCCTCCATGCCGTGTTGTTTCAAATATTCATTGGCTTTTTTGAAGTGATTATTTCCAAAAAAACCACGATCAGCAGAAAAAGGAGAGGGATGCGCAGATTTGAGTACCAAATGTTTTCCGGGATCAATGATAGCTCCTTTCTTTTGGGCATAGGCCCCCCATAACATAAATACGAGATGTTCTCTTTCTGCAGATAGTTGCTGAATGACCGCATCGGTAAACTCCTCCCAACCTTTCTTCTGATGAGATCCTGCCTGTCGGGCTTTTACCGTCAACGTAGCATTGAGCAATAACACGCCTTGTTTGGCCCACCTTTCCAGATCACCACTTTTTGGCATAGGTTTACCAAACTCCATTTCAATTTCTTTGAATATATTGACCAGTGAAGGTGGCTTAGTGATACCTTCTCTGACAGAAAAAGCCAAGCCATTGGCCTGCTTGGGACCGTGGTAAGGATCCTGACCCAGAATGACAACTTTGACAGCCTCAAAGTCTATGAGATCAAAAGCCCGAAATATTTCTTTTCCCGGAGGATAAATCGTATGGTTTTGATATTCGGATTTTATATATTCCACTAGGTTTAAGAAGTAAGGCTGGCTGAATTCGCCTGACAAATGTTCTTTCCAGGAGGGCGCAATTTTTACATCCATTTTTTTCCTAATTTTTTCGTTGTGCTAGGTTATTTTAAACTAATGATTATATTTAGCCGTAAAAAAGTTATAGATCGATAAATAATGGTTACAGAGATTACAGAAGGCATTAAGGTGAGTGTTGAGGTGGAATATCAATCAGATTATTCCAGCCCCAGCAAAAGCCACTATGTATTCACCTACCATATTTCTATTGAAAATAACAGTAATTATACCATAAAGTTACTTCGCAGATATTGGCAAATCCATGATGCGGGATATACCATGCGTGAAGTAGAAGGCGAAGGTGTGATCGGTAAACAACCCGTCATAGAGCCGGGCCAATCTCATGAATATGTTTCCGGTTGTAATCTTAAATCAGGTATCGGTAAAATGAAAGGAACCTATTTAATGGAACGCCTGGTGGATGGCAAGCAGTTGAGAGTGACGATTCCTGAGTTTATTATGACTGCCCCTTACAGATCTAATTAAGTTTTGCGGCTCCCCCCTTTTTCTCTCGTTGCTGGATATCTTCATTACTGGCTGCATGCCGTCAATGAGCACGCTCTTCATCCTCCTTTTATTTTTGATTTTTATACCCAAGTTATCAAAGCAGCTACTTTTCCACCTGTTTTCACAGACATTGAAGCCCTCCGCCATCGCTTGCAACAGTCCGACCAGGTGATTGATACTGAAGATATGGGGGCTGGTTCTTTGAAAAGCTCCTCTCGCCAGAGGAAAATCGGTACCATTGCCCGGCACAGTCTGACGTCTCCCAAATATGCCCACCTCCTTTTTCGGATGGTACAACACCAGCCATCTCACCATATCCTGGAGTTAGGCACTTCCCTGGGCATCAACACCTTGTATCTTTCCGCTGCAGCCCCTCGGGGGGAAGTATATACCATAGAGGGCTGCCGGGCCACCGCAGCCACCGCACAAACCCATTTTGACAACTGGCCTGTCAAAAACATCCACATGATTACCGGTAACATAGACCATACGCTGCCCTCCCTGTTGCAAAGATTGCCTGCTCTCGATTTTCTCTATATGGATGCTAACCACCGTTATAGCCCCACCCTGCATTACTATGAGCAATGCAAAGCCAAAGCTCACGACAGAAGTATCTTTGTGATAGATGACATCTACTGGTCGGCAGAAATGAAAAAAGCCTGGCAGGAGATCATCCGCGATCAGGAGGCCCGTCTTACACTAGATTTATTTAAAATGGGCATTGTGTTTTTCAAAAAACTGAGAAACAAGCAACACTACACCTTGATGTTCTGATGAGCATGTTGAAATGTAATTTAACAGGAATGAAAAAAATATGGATGACCCTCACCACACTTATTTTGATGGTTCCTGTCTTTGGACAAACACCACTCACGAAACCTTTTGAAGACTGTCAACTTCAGGGAAGCATCACACTCTACGATTACTAGGCCAGACAATGGATCGCCAGTGACATTCATGATAGTCATGTCGGTACGTTGCCTGCTTCTACCTTCAAAATAGTTAACACATTGATAGCCCTGGAAACGGGTGCTACCGCCGATGCGAATGAAATCGTCAGATGGCCGGGAAAAACAGATACGGTTAAATACGGCTACCGCCCGGATATTTACCATGATATGAACCTGCGGGAAGCCTTCCGGGTATCTGCAGTTTGGGTGTACCTGGCCTTAGCCGAAAAAGTTGGCAGAGAGCGTTATCAGCGGTATTTGTCTGAGCTGCAGTACGGCAATGCTGATCTTTCTGTAGAGGATCCCGACTTTTGGAATTTCGGAAACCTGGCGATTTCACCGGTAAATCAGATAGAAATACTGATAGGCATCTATGAAGAATCACTGCCCTTTTCTAAAAGGTCATTCAACATACTGAAAAACATTATGATAGAAGAACAGACGGATCAGTATACCCTAAGGGCCAAAACAGGATGGACCAGAAGTGATGGAAAAGATATAGGATGGTGGGTAGGTTATGTAGAACGTAAAGACAATGTGTATTTTTTTGCTACCCGCCTGACCAAAGACCGCCAGGTAAACAATCCTGATTTCGCCAATTGCCGAAAGAAAATTACTAAGGATATTTTAAAACAATTCAAAATGATTGAATAACCTGCCTATGGATTTGCCTTCAGACTTATTGACCAGGACAGTACGGCAATACCTGAATACCAATAGCATTTAAGATAAATTCACTGACTGACCATTTCTGGCGGCTTCATAGATTGCCATCAGAATACGGACATCCCGCAGTCCCATTTCGCCGGGTACGCTGGACGCTTTGTTGTTGATAATACAATCGGCAAAGGCATCCATCTGCTGAGCCTGCTGATTGACCTGGGGAAAATCCATGGGGCCTTCACTGGTTTCTCCTTTGATGCCGGAATAGCTGTAGGCAGGCTGCAACCGCCACCAGCCATTTTCTGCTTCTCCAGACAGAAAATTTTCATTTTCGTTGTAGCTGCTGCTACATTCGGCTATGACCCCATCAGGAAACTCCATCTGCCAGGTGATAGACTGCTCTACCTCACCGAAAAAGTCAGGACGAGTAACTTCTCCAAATTGGGCATTGGTAATAGCCAAAGGCTCTTTCCCCAAGGTATAGATAGCTCCCTGTACCACGTAAATGCCCACGTCCATGAGCGGCCCACCCCCTGCCAGCTCCTGATCCAGCCGCCAGACATCAGGATCACCGCCAATGGTAAAACTATGCGCACCCGCTACCTTATTTACTTTACCAAATACCTGCTGTTGTCCCAGTTCCATCACCCGTTGGTTATGCGGCTCGAAATGAAGGCGGTAGCCTACAGAGAGCTTTACATTGTGTTCCTTGCAGGCATCGATCATCCGCTGGCAATCTTCCACAGTCGTTGCCATAGGTTTTTCACAGATCACATGCTTGCCCGCCTGGGCGGCCCGGATCACATACTCCGGATGCATAGAGTTAGGCAGCACCACATATACAATATCAATATCAGGGTTATCTTTTATCTGATCAAAGGTATCGTAGTCATAGACATTCTTGTCAGCAATATTGTATTTCTGCTTCCACTCATCCGCTTTAGCAGGCGTGCCGGTGACAATACCTGCCAGGTAACAATTTTTAGTCTCCTGCAGCGCAGGGGCTAGCTGCCCTCCAGCATAACCTCCCAATCCTACCAGCGCGATCCCCAGTTTCTCATTGCTTCCCCCTGAATTTCTCTGATTCTCAGCCTGGGATTCGGCACTGCCGCTCTTCGTAGAACCTGACTGGCAGGAAGATAAAGCAAAATAGGGCGTTGCCAGTGAGGCAGTACCTACAGCCAAAGACATCTTTCTCAGGAATTGCCTGCGGTTTGAAGGAAGCCAGATGTTTTTCTGTCTCATAAGGTTTGAAAGTTAATAGATCAATAGCGGTACGATTCGCTAAAAAAGGATAATAAAAAATGAAATGATACATACACAAAAAATTTAACATTTGAGATAAGAGCTTGTTATAAAAAGTAATCTTTAATTGACATTTTTTTCATCTAAACGCACAGATCTATGAATGTATTAGTAGTAGGCGCCTATGGACAGGTAGGTATGCAAATTGTTGATCTGCTTCTGGAAGAGGACCACAGGGTACTAGCCATGGTACAGGAAGAAAGCCAGGGCGGAGAGCTTGAGAAACTAGGGGCCGACCTGGTCGTCGCTGATCTCAGGCAATCGGTAGAATTTGCCGTAGAAGGTTGTGATGCTGTTATCTTCGCTGCCAAATCAAATACAGATCAGCAGGAAGATATTTTTGCAGTGGAACGGGACGGACTGATCAAACTTATAGAAGCCTGTGAAAGCAACGCGGCAGAACGTTTTATCTTTGTCAGTCAGATGGGAGCTAACCATCCGGAAAAAGCTTCCGGTACCGAGCAAATGCATCTGAAAGCCAAAGGAGAAGCGGAAGAAAGATTAAGAAAAAGTAATCTGAACTATACTATTATCCGCCATGGACTTCTCAACAATGACCCGGAATCCGGAATGATCATTGCCAAAGGAGACCTGAAAAGGACTACCGGACAAATTACCCGGATAGATCTGGCTCACACAGTAGCAGTAGCACTGGAAAACGAACATACCTATCACCGGGAAGTGGAGGTGATCAATGGGAATCGTAAAATTGAAGAAGCACTCAGCCAGTTTTAAACAGAGGCAGGTGTCTGGCAGTCAAAGATAAAGTATTGCTTGTTGGCTATCAGACCTCTGCTTTTATTCTTCCTGTTCATCTTTTTCCTTTTCTGCATGGATGTCATCCATTTTACTGGCCTGAATAAACCCTTTGGCCAGGGCATGTTGAGAAGCGGCTTCCGTATCCGCACACAGTACCATATCAACGCCAGTGTCTGACAATGATGCTGTGATCTTTTTCACTTCCAGGGCCCTCCTGTCCGGAGACACATCCCGGATGTAGGCGGCCAGTATTCTTCCCGGATACTCCCGAATAATCTGGCTGTAGATTTCCGGATCGTGCTGCCCGTTGTCGCCTACCAGGATAAAGGGTAAATCAGGATATACATCCAATATATGTTTGATCTTGATGGGTTTGTGTTCGTTGTGCTTTTCTTTGATAAACTTGGTTTCGCTGATCCCCAGGTCCCTGAGCAGAATAGGGCCTCTGGGTATATGATTGATGGCAAAAAAATCGGCCAGCACATCATATAAATTCCAGGGGCTGCTGGAAACGTAAAAGAATGGATTGTGCGCTTTGCCTTCTTTCCCTTTCTGCAAGGCTTCGTAAAAAGCAGTGATGCCTTTAAAAGGCATACGGGTGGTGGCGTTTCGGGCCAGGGAGAGCTTCACTACTTCCAGCAACTGGGTTGTCTGAGAAATGAGTACCGTATCATCCACATCGGAGATAATACCGAAATCCGACTTCAGGTCGGGGATCATGACTTCACCGGTTGCGGTGACGGCCCCCTGTTCTTCCACAATATTATCTAACAACCGGAAGCTGACGGTGTGCCATAATTTCTGTTGATCGAGCTTCGCCGGATCTACCGAAAAGGTAACAATGAAATAGCCCTCATCGTCGGTTTCTACCACCTGTGTCTGGTCCTGAAAAGTAGCACTGAGACGAACAAAAGGGATCTCTTCGCTGGCATACCGCCTCATCATCGCCACAATATTTTCCCAGGTGGTATCCTCAGGCGCAGGCTTGTCCAGCCCGGCATTTTCCAAAACCCTGCCTTGTATGGTCACCGCCTGGTGGTTGCCATATCCCCGATAGGGCAGGATCATAATGGGATCTATCCGGTTCAGTCTGCGCTTGGCCGCAAACCACAATTTATCGACAGCCATTTCTACCTGGCTAAAATTACGTAGTAGATGTTTCATTCTGGGCATGGCGGTTGAAGATTAGGTTGATACACAATTTATTCGTCTTCCTTGCGTGCTTTCTCAATGGTTTTGAGGCTAGCCTTAGCAATTAATCCCATCTCCTGGGCATGATAAGCGGCTACTTCCGTATCCTCACAAAGTTTCATCTCCACTCCTTTTTCTTTCAGCCGCTGGGCTATCTCCTGTATCTCCTGGTCTCTCTTGTCGCTGGTTACATCCCGGATGTAGATAGCTTTGATCTTCTGTGGGTACTTCTCCACTACCTTTTCATAAATTTCAGGATCTTTCTGACCACTGTCTCCAATCAGCACGAAAGGCAGGTCCGGATATAGCCTGAATACTTTCTCGATCATCTCTATTTTATGCCCTTCATGACCGGTCTTGATGAATTTACCGGTGCTTACCCCTAAGTCTCTCAACAAAAAGGGGCCTTGTGGTATGTCGTGGATTTCGCAGAAATGATCCAGCAAGTCAAACAGATTCCACGGACTGCTGGAAACATAAAAGATAGGATTATTACGCTGTCCATTTTCTCCTTCCTGCAAGGCCTGATAAAAAGCGGAAACTCCTTTAAACGGTAAACGTGTACGGGCATTGTTAAAAAAAATCAGCTGCGCTTTTTTGATCAACTCCGTGGAGCGTGAGACTAAAATTGTATCATCCACATCAGAGATCACACCAAACTGAGCAGCTACAGGGGGCACCAATACCTTTCCGGTCGCCTTCACTTCCGGTTGTTCTTCCACCAGCTGATCCAACAATTCAAACTCGACGTGATGCCACAGCTTTTTTTCCGGCAAAGGCTCCTGAAACTCAAAGTAAACTTCGAAATAACCTTCACTATCGGTGGCAATGATCTTTTCTTGTCCCTGAAAAGTAGCTTTTAATTTTACATGAGGGATTTCATCACTTTCATACCGCTTCCACATATTCCTCATATTCACCCACATTGAGGTATTTTCATCAGGTTGCTTGATACCTTCTTCCTCCAGTACTCTGCCGTTGATCCAGATTTGCTGTTCGTTGCCAAAGCCATAATAGGGCAAAATGGAGATGGGCTCTAACAAATCGAACCGCTTTTTGACTAAAAAATAAGCCCGGTCTACGGCAGACTCTATGCCGCTTACTGTTTTGATAAGTAAATCTTCAACCTTTGACATAGGAGAATCCTGTTATGCGTACTTAATAAAAACACAAAGGCTGGAATTGTTTCATACTATTTTTTTGCCCCATCATACAACTGACGACTACACTTCCGGCTTCTTATCAAGTTAATTAATGTCTCGATGTAAACAAAGGCCTCTCCCACCTGAAAAGGAATCCATAAAAAAAGGCTGTTCCTGTTAGGGAACTAGCCTCCTTTTTCATCAATTACCTGTTATTAAAATCCTATGACTCCTTCCAGTATGACGCCTTGAAATACGCCTCCCCGTCTGATATCATCCAAAGGAAAATCCTGATATTTTTGTTGCACATACTCTCCTTTCAGCAATATGTTATCAGTCAGAAACCATCCTAAGCCAGCTTGTACCCTGTTGATAGAAGCTTCTTGTCCTCCTACCAGCTCACCGCTGATGTTGTTATAGCGGGTAGCCAGGTAAAGATTTTCTTTCGGCATAAACCGGTATACCAGATCTATCGCCCATTGGTTCCAGGTTCTGTCACCGACCTCTCCCAAAGCGCTACCGGTAGCGGTCTCATAAGTTCCAAACAATTCCAGACCATCATATTTGACGAAAGGGTTAATCATCACGGAAGTCACTTTATTGCGGAATCCCGGATTGAATCTGCCTGAAGTAAAGTTAGCAGAAGTGGTGGCACTGGTATTTTCCATTACCAGATAATATCTGGACCCACCTCTGTCACCCGCATATAAGGTATTGTTGAGCGACTTACCGGTGGTATACAAAGATCCTGTTAAACGAACCCTAAGGTCATCATCCAACTGTCTGTCATATCCCAGCTTTCCGTAGTAAGAAGGAGCCCTGTCGTCCGGACGATCTACTACGCCTTTCACTTCTCCTCCTGTCATGCCTGCCATAGCCAACCATCCCTTAGACTGAAAATATATCTCTCCTCCTATTTCCGTCGTGAACGCGTCCATGATATAATTGCCTACAAAGGGATTATACAGCGCATTTCCATTATCAGTACGGCGAAAATGGGCATCTCCATAATTGATCTCAAAATGCCCGGCTTTGATCGTTACATATTTCATGATGTTATCAATCACAGCGCTTTTAAGCATAGGCAGTTTGTCTACCTGCAGGTATCCTCCTTTCACCCAGGCTTCAGAATGGTGCCTTGAAGACAAATAGGTAATCAGGCTCACCCGAATTCCGTCAGCCAGTTGTGCATCCAGGTTAAGATTTGCTGTTGCCAGATTGAATCCGGAACCCAAGGATATCAGTTGATTGGCATCATTGCCTTCAGCATCCAGCAAACGCTCGGCTTCATTACTATGGCTCAATGACTGAAACTGCTGAGTAAAGTTAGCTCCCCAGCGAATGGTAAGTCCATCAAAGGAAACAGTATCGATTTTACTGGTTTCAAACACATTGATTCCTTCTTTGTCGTAAGGTTTGAAGAAACCTATTGAAGGCTGTTGTGACCATACATTTCCAATGGAACCCATATAGATGATGGCAACAGCAAACAGTAACCATTTAATATTAATCGTTTTCATGGTATGTAAGTCGTTTTGTTATCTAATTTCTGATCAAATAAAATCTGGAAGGAAACAGTGATCTCGTCGCCTGTCTTGAGTGTGCCAAACATGAAAGTGGGAGGATCAATATTAAAATCGCTCATATTGAGTTTCTTGACTCCTTCAAAAGACAGCTCATTCTCTCCGACAGAGCGACAAACGACCATCAAGTTCTCCTGTCTGGTTGTGCCTGCAATGGATAGTTCACCCATACAGATGACCTGGGTCGTACCATCTTCCTGCTGAAGCTGATCTACCCCGATAAGATCAAACTGAATGGTAGGATGCTGGTCCACTTTAAGTGCGTTGTGCGCATTTTTGTCCATCATATTCTTACCACTTCTCAGGCTTTCGGCGGGCACAGATAGGTGCAAACGGTGAATTCCTAGCAGTTTTCCATCTTCTACCTTAAAGATAGCTGTTCCCTGTGCGCTTTCAGTCTCCATTGTCCAGTCATGCATGGTAGAAGTACCTGAAATGGTGAAGTTGCTATGAGAGGACACCTGAAACTGGCTTTGGGAAAAGCTCATGATAGGTAAAAGAAAAAGCAGCACTATATAAAATATAAGTTTCATAACACTGAGCATTGATTTTGGCTTTATCTTCTATTCCAAAGGTAGGCATCGCTCCTGGCAGAGAATATGATATACATTAACCCAAAACATGATATTCATCATGCTTCCGGGTAGGAACAGTCAGCTGGATGAAAACAGGAATGTTTACAGTGAATGAATAAAGAGAAAATGATTAGTGAAAAAAGGGAAGTGATATCTGCCTGTATTTCTCGTAAATTCGTTTGCAGATCTTTTCAGGAAACGACGATACCCAGATACCGTGCAATTTCCATTTGGGAGTTTTTCAACACATGGTGGGCCTCCAGTACTTTCATCTGGCTTTCAGTGTCTGCTGCTTCCAGCAGTTTCTGCCGGTTTTCCTGGATCAGTTTTTCCAGGTAAGCAAACTTGAGCTCCAGAATACTTCTCTCGATTACCTGGTGTAGTATGCTGGTTTCCCGGGGCACATAGATGTTATACTTTAATTCCCAGTTGTCACTCAACACATAATGCTCCACCACTAAATCTATCACTTCCTGGGTGATTTCCGGAATGCCTGCTTCTGCCAGGGTAGCTTCTGTCACGGCCTGACCTGCTTCTGACTTTTGGCGGTAAAGCTGGTGAATCTGCTGATAGATATCCGTCTGGATCGTTAAGTCTTCCAGCTCTTTAAAAATATAATGAAATACTTTGAAATTTTCTTCTACCTCCAGCTGTCCATACAGCAGCAGCAAACGGGTGATCTCCTTCTCTCTATAATAGATTTTTCCTTTGGAGGGCTCTTCAGCAGGCTCATACTCGGAGAACACTTCCTCCTCTTCTTCTGCAGCGTACGTTTCCTCAAAAGCAGTTTTCTTTTGAGCGGATCGATGCTGTTGCAGGTGGATTTTGTTCAGCTCGGTCAGCAGAATAGACTCATCCATATTCAGCAAATCGCCGCTTTCTTTCAGATATACCTGCCTTTGGATGGGATCAGGAATTTTGGAAATACTGGTCACAATGTCGCGGATGATGCCTGCCTTTTTGATAGGATCCTGCTGGGCTTCCCCCTGAAACAAAGCGATTTTGAACCGAATAAAATCCTGCTGGTGTTCTTTGACATACTTTGTGAAAGCAGTTCCCCCCAACTTTCGCGCATAACTGTCAGGGTCTTCCCCTTCCGGCAATACGACTGCCTTCACATTCAGTCCTCCTTCCAGAATCATGTCTATCCCTCTGACGGAGGCTTTGATCCCCGCCGCATCGCCGTCAAATAATACTGTAATATTTTTAGTATACCGGCTGATCAGTTTGATCTGCTCATGGGTCAGGGAAGTACCAGAGGAAGCGACTACGTTCTGAATACCCGCCTGATACATACTGATCACATCCGTATAGCCCTCTACCAGAAAGGCATTGTCCTCCTGCCGGATGGCCTGCTTGGCCTGGTAGATCCCATAAAGCACATGGCTTTTATGATAAATATCTGTTTCAGGAGAGTTGATATACTTGGGTTGGTCAAAACCGGGCGCACTGGGTTTGCTCAGCATACGAGCCCCAAAAGCAATGACCCGGCCGGTAAGGCTATGAATGGGAAACATCACCCTGCCTCGAAACCGGTCGTACACTTTGGCTTCATCTTTTCTAACCACCAATCCCGCCTTTTCCAGCAACTCCACATTATAGGATTTGGCTTTGGCTTCCTGGATCAATCCATCCCATAGGTCCGGGCTGTAGCCTAAGTCAAAGGCCCGTATTGTTTCATCGCTGAACCCTCTTTCATGAAAATAGGTCAGCCCGATGGCTTGCCCTTCTTCCTGTTTCCATAAATGATCCTGATACCATTGCGCAGCAAATTTCATGACGATGTAAAGGCTGTCGCGCTCGTTTTTGGCAAGCAATTCTTCTTCGGTAGGCTCCTCTTCCTCTATGGTGATGCCATATTTCTGACCCAGCTGGCGAATGGCCTCCATATAACTCATCCCTTCCATTTCCATGAGAAAGGAAATGGAATCGCCTGCCTTACCCGAACTGAAATCTTTAAAGAAACCTTTGCTGGGAACCACAAAGAAAGAAGGGGTCTTTTCGTTATTAAAAGGGCTGAACCCCCGGAAATTACTACCCGCCTTCTTCAGGTTCACATAATCGCTCACCACATCCAGGATATCGGCTCTGGCTTTGATTTCTTCTATGATTTCTTTACTGATCATATAGGTGCTGACTCCTTGGCCATTGCTTGTCTTGTTATAAAAAGGAAGGCAAAATTTACTAAACAACGTCTGATAAATCCCTGCTCTTGGCAGACTTTTTTTATTTTCCTGTAATGCCTCCCTCTGAAGATGGCCACTGTTGTTGCAGATAATGTTTGCCGCTAGCTACGGGTACTCTCTGGGAGGCATCAAATTTGGCGGAAAAGCACCAATTAAGACTAGTATTTGTTGTTAAAATGTAAATGTTGGATATACCTTAATTTTTCCTTAGTATTACCTCTTAATCGGCAAGAATTATTTATGGCAGTGACAAGAGAACAAATTATCGAGGCCTTGCGAACCGTAGAAGATCCTGACCTCAAGCAGGATTTGGTGAGTTTGAATATGATCAAAGATTTGCAGGTAGAAGGCCATCAAGTGCGTTTTACAGTAGAGTTGACGACGCCCGCCTGCCCTTTAAAAGAAATGATACGCAATGCCTGTCTGGAGGCTATTTATCATAAGATTTCCAGGGAACTGAGGGTAGACATTCATATGACCTCTCAGGTTACCTCAGCCTGGAAGAAAACACCCGTTTTGCCGGAGGTTAAAAATATCATTGCGGTAGCTTCCGGAAAAGGAGGCGTCGGTAAATCCACAGTAGCCGCCAATTTAGCGGTCAGTCTGGCCAAAATGGGGGCGCAGGTAGGGCTGGTAGATGCTGATATTTTTGGGCCGTCTATCCCCACTATGTTCAATTGTGAGCATGAGCAACCCGGGGTGAAGAATGTTAACGGAAAAAACGTCATTGTACCTCTGGTACAGTATGGTGTAAAACTAATTTCTATCGGCTTTCTGATGTCTGCCGAAGATGCGGTGGTATGGCGGGGACCTATGGCCAGTAAAGCACTGCAGCAGTTTCTGGGCGATGCCGACTGGGGCGCGCTAGACTATCTGATCATCGACCTGCCTCCCGGCACCAGTGATATTCACCTGACGCTGGTACAATCTGTTCCCGTAACCGGTGCCGTCATTGTTACCACACCTCAGAAAGTAGCCCTGGCTGATGCCAAAAAAGGATTAGCCATGTTTCGCCAGCCCCAGATCAATGTGCCTATTCTGGGCATCGTGGAGAATATGGCTTACTTTACGCCGGCCGAACTCCCCGAGCACAAATATTATATTTTTGGCCAGGGGGGTGGCAAAGAACTGGCGACCAAAACCCAGGTTCCTTATCTGGGAGAAATTCCACTGGTACAGAGCATCCGGGAAAGTGGGGACAATGGTTACCCAGCCGCTCTGAAAACAGGTGAACACGGTGAATCTACCCCAGAACAGGAAGCTTTTGAAACAGTGGCACATGAACTGGCCCGACAGGTAGCCATCCGGAATGCCCGGGGCACCAAAACCAAAACAGTGGAAATAAAAACATAACCCAACGATCATGACACACGAAGATATTGTAAGCAAAGTGGAAAGAGCCTTGGATGATATTCGCCCTTACCTGAAAACCGATGGGGGGAATGTAAAGGTTATTGATGTGGATGACAATATGGTGGTGACCCTGGAGCTGTTAGGCGCTTGCGGCAACTGTCCTATGTCGTTGATGACCATGAAAGCAGGGATAGAAGAAACTATCAAAAGACAGGTGCCTGAAATCAGAGATGTACAGGCCCTTAACCTCACAGACCCTAACGATCCCAATGCCCGTCTTCCCCGGAATATGGCCTGACTTAAAACAAATCCGTAATTTTGTCCATCCATTGACACAATAATTGATTTTTTAGAGCGATATATCATCAGACAGGTAAGGGTTTTTTGCTGGTCCTGGCCAGGTATTCCTAAAGATATGATAAAATTTTCCTTCTCCCGCCTCCCACTCTTTGTAGCTTTTCTTCTGTTATTCTTTTCATGGTCAGGGGCCGTAGGCCAAACCGAACAATGTGGCACCGTGCCCTTCAACGATAAACAGGGCAAAGGAGAAGAGCGTAAGCAGATTTTTGAAAAGTGGATGCAAGCCCGGATGGCCGACAAAAGGGCATCTTTACCGGCACAAAGAGCCGCAGAAGATGAACCCATTTACACTATTCCGGTAGTGGTGCATGTGATCCACCGGGGCGAAGCAGAAGGCGAAGGCAGCAATATTCCCTACGAACAGGTGCTGGATCAGCTCGAGACCCTGAATCTGGATTATCGCCGGCAAAATGCCGATACCACCAATACGCCTGCCATGTTTCAGCCTGTAGCGGCCGATACACGGATAGAATTTGTGCTGGCCTTGCAAGATCCGGATGGTTTTCCTACCAATGGGGTAGTACGGGTAGAAGGGAATGAAGATTTTTATGGACTCAACAGTGCCTCAACGCTGAGCAACCTGAGCTACTGGCCGTCCGACCATTATCTGAACATCTGGGTGGCCCCGCTGGAACCCGGTCTTTTAGGATATGCCAGCTTTCCCGTATCAGACCTGGAAGGACTGGAAGATACGCCCGACAACCCGTTTACCGATGGGGTGGTCATCAGTTACCAGTACTTTGGCAGTATAGGCAACGCTTCCTCTCAAAGCTTAGGCAGAACCACTACCCACGAAATAGGTCACTTTCTGGGTCTCCGGCATATCTGGGGCGATGGCGATTGCAGTGTAGATGATTTTGTGGAAGATACGCCCCTGCAGGAATCAGAGACCAATAACTGCCCGGAAGAAAAATTCAGCTGCGACAATGAGAACATGTTCCAGAATTATATGGACTATACAGACGATGTCTGTATGAATATCTTTACTGCCGATCAGAAAGCCAGAATGCGGATTGTGCTGGAAAACAGCAAACGCCGGTTCTCTCTGCTCACTTCTCCAGGACTGACACCACCCACTTTGACCGATAATGATGCAGGTATCAATAGTATTATTTCTCCGGCACCCAGCGAATGTGATGGTACTATCACCCCGGAAGCTGTTTTGCTGAATGCGGGAGAAAATACCCTGACTTCCTATACGGTAGAACTTTTTTTACAGGGTAACCTGGTAGAAGAGAAGCAGGGCACTTCAAATCTGGAAACAGGAGAAAGCACAACCCTTACCTTCAATACCCTGAACTTGGGGGAGAATCCTGACTTTTTTGACAATTATGAAATCAGCATTGTCGTGACACAAGCCAACGGAGAGGTAGATGAAAATACGGGCAACAACGAAAAGTCAGTAGCTTTTATCATTCCTCAACAAGGAGAATTGCCGGTGGCGGAAGATTTTGAAGATCCCGAAAGCACTTTTCTCACACAGGCTATTATCCGCAATCCGGATAATGTTACAACCTGGGAGTTGGTAGACGCGCCAGGCTTTGGAGAAGATAATCAGGCATTGTACCTGAATTTTTATGACTATGAGAGTGCTTTTGGAGAAAAAGACGAACTCTACACCGCTACTTATGACTTCAGCAATCTTGAATCTGCGACCCTTAAGTTCCGCTATGCGTATGCCCCTTTTCTGGATGATGATGAGGCGAAGCTGGATGCTTTCCGGGTGGGTGTTTCTCTGGATTGCGGCGCTACCCTGGATTCTCTGATTTTTGATGAGGCTGGCGAAGACCTGGCGACAGTACCGGCTATCAACCAATCTTTTGTTCCTGAAAGTCGTGCCGACTGGAAAACTGTAGAACTTCCCCTGGACACTTTTTTGGGACAAAATAACGTACAAATCGCTTTTATCGGGGTAAACGACTATGGCAATAATTTATACCTGGATGACATACAGATTATTACCCAGGTGGCCCGCGATGTAGATGTTGCCATCGCCCGCATCGACATGCCTCCCGTTCTTTCCTGTACGTCCAGCATTGATCCGCTATTGTTCATTAAGAACGAAGGTAACGAAACCATTCAACGTTTTGAAGTTACCTATCAGGTAGATGAACAGGCACCTACCAGCTTTGTCTATGATGCCTTCCCCCTGGCACCCGGAGAAGAAAAAGAGCTTTCTTTTGAGGTATTAGACCTTTCTACCGGGCTGCATACCCTGGATGTCAGTATTACGCAGCCCAACCTGCAAACGGACGAACAGATAGAAGACAATTATAGAACTTACGCTTTTTATATAGACGACAACCAGGATTTTATTCCTTTGGTCAACGACTTTCAGACGGCTCCCCTACCGGATGTATTGTCTGGCGAAAATCCCGAAAATACCCAGGATTGGCTGGTAGTGAACCCCGATAGCAGCATTACCTGGGAGATTACCGAGGCAGCAGGCAACGGAAACAATAATACCGCTGCCTTTATCAACAATTTTGTTTACGAAGAGATAGGCAGTGCGGATCGTTTGGTAAGCCCCACATTGGATTTTAGCAACACGGATACGGCTAGTGTATTTTTCAAGGTATCGTATGCCTTACTGGGACAAAACTATATAGATACGCTCCGGGTGCTGGTTTCTGTGGATTGCGGCCAAACCTATACCACTGTATATGAGGAGTCGGGAACCGAATTATCGGTAACGGAAACGGATACCGCCTGGGTACCTGCGCAGGAAAGTGACTGGAAAGAGCAATTTATCGATTTGAGCGATTTTGCAGGAGAGCCTGACGTGAGAGTAGCCTTTGAAGTGGTAAACGGGTATGGCAATAACCTGTATCTGGATGATATAGAGTTCTATCTTACGAACACTAGCGAGCTTGTAAGAATAGAAGAAAATACTTATAGAATCTATCCTAACCCTACCGACGGGTGGCTGAAAGCTGTATTCAATCTTTTAGAAAGGGAAGAGGTAGGCTTGGCGTTGTATGATATGAGAGGTCAGTTGCTCTGGCAAAGAACTTTTCCTTTTACTCTAAACCAAACCTATAATTTCAATTTGGGTAACCAACCTGCTGGGGTTTATATTTTGCGAGTGAATAGCCCTTCCATTAATACCAGCCAACGTTTTATCATTTATTAAAACAATTTAACTTTTCTAAGAGGGGTCTGTTATTAAATTGACAAAATTACTATATTTACTACACGGTAAATTAACTATTTTTTAATATAACCGTATTATTTTTTTAACAGTTAAAGTAGTATCTGTACTAAATTTTAGGATTTGTATCGGTTAGAGACTAAGATCAGAACCAGTTCTGAGGATTTTAAACAAAACAAGGAAGCCTACTTATCACTATTAAAAGAGTATCGGGATATTCTTAAAAAACATACCGAGGGCGGTAGTGAAAAAGCCGTTGCCAAGCATAAAAAAAGAGGAAAACTGCTGGCCAGAGAAAGAATTAACCTGCTGGTAGATCCCAACACACCTTTTCTGGAACTTTCTCCGCTGGCTGCCTATGGCATGTATGACAATGAATTTCCCAGTGCTGGTGTGGTCGGCGGTATTGGCATCATTCAGGGAAGAGAGGCCGTCATTTCTGCCAACGATGCTACTGTGAAAGGGGGGACTTATATTAAAGAATCCATCAAGAAGCACATACGGGCACAGGAAATCGCTATGGAAAACCACCTGCCTTGTGTCTATCTGGTAGATTCAGGTGGCGTGTTTCTTCCTGACCAGGCACATGTCTTCCCCGACCGTTTTGACTTTGGAAGATTTTTCTATAACCAGGCCCGGCTTTCTGCCGCAGGAATTCCTCAGATTGCCGTCGTGATGGGTTCCAGCACCGCGGGTGGCGCTTATGTACCCGCCATGAGCGACGAAGTGATTATTGTCAAAAACCAGGGCACTATCTTTCTGGGAGGTCCTCCCCTGGTCAAAGCCGCTACCGGGGAAGAAGTGACACCTGAGGAATTGGGAGGGGCCGATGTGCATACGTCCATTTCCGGCGTAGCGGATCATCTGGCAGAAAACGACCGACATGCCTTGCAGATCTGCCGGAATATTTTTGAGTCTATGCCTGTACATCCCAAACAGTTACTGGAAAGATATCCGGTAGAAGAACCCTATTATGATCCTGAAGAGTTGTATGGCATTGCTCCTCTGAATTTCAAAAAGCCTGTGGATTCGCGTGAAATTATCATGCGTATGGTAGATGGAAGCCGGTTTCACGAATTTAAAGCCCGTTATGCCACGACCCTGGTCACGGGGTTTGCGCGCATCCACGGATACCCGGTGGGTATTGTAGCCAACAATGGTATCTTTTTTTCAGATACCTCCCTGAAAGGGGCACATTTTGTAGAACTTTGCTGTGCCCGTAAAATTCCTATTATTTTTCTGCAAAATATCACCGGCTTCATGGTAGGAAAAGATTACGAAAGAGGGGGCATTGCCCGGGATGGCGCTAAGATGGTACATGCGGTGGCCAATGCGAATGTACCTAAATTCACCGTAGTCTTTGGCGGTTCCTTCGGCGCCGGTAATTATGCCATGGCCGGACGAGCCTATGATCCCCGTTTTCTCTTTATGTGGCCCAATGCCCGCATCTCCGTGATGGGAGGCGAACAGGCAGCCAATGTACTGATCACCGTGAAAGAAAGCCAATACCAGGCACAGGGCAAAACCATGCCAGCAGAAGAAGCGCATCAGCTTCGAAGCGAAATCTTAGATAAATACGAAAGAGAAGGATCTCCCTACTTCAGTACGGCACGACTGTGGGATGACGGTATCATTGATCCGGTGGATACCCGGAAAATACTGGCCCTGGGCATCGCTGCTTCCCTGAACAAACCCTACCCGGACATGAAATTTGGCGTTTTTAGAATGTAGTAAGAAAATTTTGTGACACGCTTTGACTAATAAAACATGAATAAATACGAAACCATAGAATTTGAAGTGAAAGACCGGATCGGCATTCTTTGGCTGAACCGGCCGCAGGTCCGCAATGCCTTCAATGCTTACATGATTTCAGAGATCATGGAGTGCCTGGAATCGGTAGAACATCAGCCTGAAATACTGGCCCTGGTGATCCGTGGTCGGGGAAAGGTTTTTAGTGCCGGCGCTGATATTCAGTGGATGAAGAGCTTTTCCAAACTTTCCTTCCAGGAAGATTACCAGGAAAACCTGCACCTCGCCCGCTGCTTCTATATGTTCTACACTTTCTCCAAACCTACCATCGCACTTGTGCATGGTGCCTCCTTTGGGGGGGCAAATGGGTTGCTGGCTGCCTGCGATATGGCCTATTGTATGGAAGATACTGTTTTTTCATTCAGTGAAGTGAAAATCGGTATCATTCCTGCTACTATCTCTCCTTATGTGATCAAAAGAATTGGTGAATTTAATGCCCGGGAACTTATGCTCACCGGTAAGCGCTTTTCAGGGGCTGAAGCAGCCCGAAAAGGACTGGTCAACCAGGCGATAAGTACTGAGCAACTAGAATCATTTCTGGAGAGTACTCTGGCAGAACTCAGAACCAGCAGTCCACAGGCTATGATCAGCTGTAAAGAATTGATCTTTAATATTACCAAGAGCCAAAACTTTAACGAGACCATTGACTACACGGCACGGATGATCGCTGAAGCCCGTGCCTCTACAGAAGGACAGGAAGGAATGGCCGCTTTCTTGGAAAAGAGAAAGCCTAAATGGGTTACTCAACCGTTGACGAATAATTCATAATGTTCCACAAAATATTAATTGCCAACAGAGGAGAAATTGCTGTCAGGATTATTCAATCGGCCCGAAAGTTGGGCATCCGGACCGTGGCTGTTTATGCTGCCATAGAAAAGCAGGCACAACATGTGCAAATAGCCGACGAAGCATTCTGTTTAGGT
This sequence comes from Catalimonadaceae bacterium JC749, assembly GCA_021730635.1. Classification (GTDB taxonomy): domain Bacteria; phylum Bacteroidota; class Bacteroidia; order Cytophagales; family Cyclobacteriaceae; genus JAJNNC01. The sequence continues at coordinate 307,257 of JAJNNC010000002.1, read as the reverse complement.
GTTTCTGAACTGGCAGAAACGTACCTGAATATTCCCAAAATGATAGAGATAGCACAAAAGAGCGGTTGTGAAGCCATCCATCCGGGCTATGGATTTCTCTCAGAAAATCCTTCCTTTGTACAGGCCTGCGAAGCCAATCACATCATCTTCATTGGGCCCACCTCTGAAGCGATCCGCCTGATGGGCAATAAGATTGAGGCCCGTAGCTTCGTGAAAAGTATCGGTGTGCCCGTGCTGGAAGGCCTCACAGAGAGTAAAGAAAATATGATGGCACAGAAAGAGTCACTGCCCTACCCGCTTCTGGTCAAAGCAGCGGCTGGCGGTGGGGGAAAGGGCATGCGGATCGTACGGCAGGCCACACAATTGGAAGAAGCCCTGACAGCCACCAGCCGTGAGGCACAAGCCTACTTTGGCGACGGCTCTGTGTATATAGAGAAATATCTGGAAGCGCCCCGCCATATTGAATTTCAGCTGCTGGCTGATGAACACGGACAAATCGTTCATCTTTTTGAAAGAGAATGTTCCATTCAAAGGCGATATCAGAAAATCATAGAAGAAGCGCCCTCTCCTACCCTGGATACAGCCTTGAGAAAACAGATGGGAGAGGCTGCCGTCCGCATTGGAAAAGAAATTGGCTATACCAATGCAGGAACGATTGAATTCTTGCTGGACAAAGATAAAAATTTCTATTTCCTGGAGATGAATACCCGGGTACAGGTGGAGCATCCGGTCACGGAAATGACCACAGGGATTGACATCGTCGCCGAACAAATAAAGATAGCAGCGCATCAACCGCTCTCTTTTACCCAGGAGGATCTGCAACAAACAGGCCATGCCATTGAGTGCCGGGTTTATGCGGAATCTCCGGAAGATCAGTTTTTACCCTCTCCTGGCACCATACACTATTATCATGCGCCTCAGGCAGATGACATTCGTCTGGATACAGCTATTGTAGGGCCTGCAGTGGTGGACAGCCGTTATGATCCTATGATCGGAAAACTGGTTGCCTACGGAAAAAGCCGTGCGGAAGCGACCCAGAAAGCCGTTGATGCCCTGAAAGAATATGTTATTCAGGGTATCAGTACCAACATTCCCTTCCTGATACACCTATTGCAAACAGAAGCCTTCCAGCAGAACCACATCACTACCAAATACTGTGATCAACATGCTGCCGACTTGATAGAAACTATGAAGCAGGCTAAACAAGCACTACCGATACTGCCGGTACTGGCAGGTGGCCTATTATTTGATTACCCCCAAAAAGAATCAGCAAGCGACCTTGTGTGGTATCAAATCGGATTCTGGCGCCATGTGCCCATCATTCCGATTTCTTTCGAGGGAAAAGACAGTACAATACAATGGAGAAAGACAGGGGCTCAGCAGTATGAACTGGTTTATGAAGATCAGCTGGGAACAATTACCAATGTCTCTCACCACCAGGGCGTGTACCGCTTTACACTGAATGAAAAATCTTATCATTGCTATATTTCAGAAAATGAGGATGGCAGCCTGAATATCACTTATGAAGGATTTTATTTTTTATTCAGGAGAAATGATATCCTGGGCAAAGGAAATTTTGTTATAGAAGAAGCAGACGCTATTTCTGATAACAAGCTCATATCGCCCATGCCCGGAAAAGTCATCAAACTGTTTGTCAAACAAGGCGACGCCGTGCAGAAAGGAGACACGATACTGATTGTGGAAGCAATGAAAATGGAAAATAACATAGTCGCTCCCAAAGATGCTGTCATCGAAGAAGTTCATGTGGCTGAGCAGGATATGGTAGACCGCAACAAGTTACTGATCCGCTTAGCATAACGCCGGTTTATGTAATCATTAAAACAACATTGACATGTATACTACGGAACATCACGAGCTTTTACGAAGCTCCGTACGGGATTTTGCAGAAAAAGAAATTAAACCCGTAGCACGAGAATTAGACAAGAAAGAACAATTTTCTTTAGCCCTGACCCGCAAAATCGGGGAGATGGGTTTACTGGGTATGACCGTACCGGAAGAATTTGGCGGTCAGGGCATGGATTATCTATCCTACGTCATTGCCGTAGAGGAGCTGGCCCGGGTGGATGGTTCGCAGGCGGCTACCCTGGCAGCGCATAATTCTTTAGGCACCGGACCTTTAGCCCTTTTTGGCTCTAAAGAACAGAAAGAAAAATACTTACCCTCTTTATGTACGGGAGAAGCCCTGTGGGCTTTCGGTCTTACCGAACCGGAAGCCGGCTCAGATTCCAGAGGCACTAAAACGACCGCACAGCTGGAAAATGGAGAATGGACGATCAACGGTTCCAAAATTTTTATCACCAATGGCGCTACTGAAATAACCGCTGGTGTCACCGTACAGGCTGTCACCGGAAGTAACAATGGCACCAAAGAGTATTCTACCATTATCGTAGAAAAAGGAACGCCAGGCTTTGAAGCGAGTGAAATGCATGGTAAGCTGTGCTGGCGGGCTTCCAATACGGCCCAGCTTTATTTTGACCATTGCCGTGTACCCGAAGGCAACCTGTTAGGCAAAAGAGGAAATGGTTCTAAAATTATGCTTCAGACCTTAGACAGTGGCAGGCTCTCGATAGCTGCCATGGGATTAGGACTGGCCCAGGGAGCTTTCGAGATGGCCTTACAGTATGCCAAAGAGAGAAAACAGTTTGGTAAAGCTTTAACACAGTTTCAGGCTATTTCCTTCAAGCTGGCCGATATGGCTACTAAAATTGAGTTAGCCAGAAACCTGCTCTATAAAGCCTGCTGGTTGAAAGATAACCATAAGCCTTTCGGCAAAGAAGCGGCTATGGCCAAGCTGTACTGTTCTGAGATCGCGAAAGAAGTAGCCGATGATGCCGTGCAAATCCACGGAGGATATGGTCTGATGGAGGAATATGATATTGAAAGATTCTACCGTGATCAGCGGATTCTGCAGATTGGAGAAGGCACCTCGGAAATCCAAAGAATTGTCATTTCAAGGCACATTGGTTGTTAAAGTTTATCGTTTGTGATTGATCCTGTCATTATAAGCTATGGACCAGAAACAGCATGATCGGATAAAAATTACGGAATGTCCCCGGGATGCTATGCAGGGGATCAACACTTTTATTCCCACCGGGGAAAAAGCGCGGTACATCAACGCCCTGCTGAAGGTAGGCTTCGACACCATTGACTTTGGCAGCTTTGTTTCTCCCAAGGCCATCCCCCAGATGAAAGATACGGCAGAAGTGCTGGCAAAGCTAGATCTGGGATCTACCGTTTCCAAACTGCTGGTCATTATAGGAAATCTACAGGGCGCAGAAACAGCGCTCCAATACCCGGACATCACCTATCTGGGTTTTCCATTTTCAATTTCTCCTACATTTTTGCAACGTAATATTAATGCCTCTTTAGATAAATCATTTGGTCTGGTCAAGGAAATAAGGGCCCGCTGTGAGAAAAACCAAAAGCAGCTGGTGACTTATATCTCTATGGCCTTCGGTAATCCGTATGGCGATGCATGGAACCAGGATTTGCTACTCCATTGGGTAGATCAGTTGCACCGAGAAGGGATACAGCATATATCTTTAGCCGACACCTATGGGGTAGCTTCTCCTGAAACGATCGGCACAGTGACTGGCGCCGTCTTGTCCGAATTCAGGGAGATACACTTCAGTTTGCACCTGCATACCAGTCTTGCCTTATGGTATCAGAAAATTGAGGCCGCTTTTAGGGGTGGGTGCCGCCATTTCGAAGGAGTGCTGAGCGGATTAGGAGGATGTCCTATGGCTGGCCCTGAGTTGGTAGGCAATCTTCGGACAGCGGATTTGATCTCTTATTTTCAACAAAACAATATAGACCTACCACTGGATTTACATGCCCTCCGGGAAGCAGAAAAAGTAGCGACCCAAATCATGCCTACTTAGTGTTGTTTGGCCTTTTTAAATCGTATTCAGGAATGAAAAATACGGCAAGAACCTTACACCTGCTGTCATAAATAATACTTGCTATTCGTTATATTTTTTTTGCAGTTGCTACAAAGGATTTAACTTTGCTTCCGACTAATTTTTTACAAACATGAAAAACATTGCCATCACCGCCGGAGGAACTTCCAGCGAATATGTCATATCCATTAAAAGTGCTGCTACGATTCTGGAAAATATTGACAGGAACCGCTTTCAGCCTTACCTGGTCATCATTGGTAAAGAGGGCTGGTATGCTGACGTAGACGGGCAACGGTTGCCCATCAACAAGGACAACTTTTCCTTTCTGTTAGGAAAACAAGAAATTCGTTTTGATTTCGTTTACAATATAATCCATGGAACGCCGGGAGAAGATGGCAAGATTCAGGGCTATTTTGATTTATTAGGTATTCCATACAGTGGCTGTGGTGTGCTGGCCAGCTCTATTACTTTCAGCAAAAGTATTTGTAAGAAAATTCTGAGCAGTTATGGGATCACCACACCCCAATCCAGGGTATTGTCCAGAGGAGAAACCATACAGGTAGAAGAGGTTGCCAATACCTTCCGGTTTCCCTGTTTTGTGAAGCCTAACAACGGTGGGTCCAGTTTTGGTGCCAGTAAGGTAGAAGAACCGGGGCAACTGGCTGCCGCCATAGAGAAAGCCTTTGAACATGACAGTGAGGTATTGATAGAAGAGTATATCCTGGGAAAAGAGCTCACCTGTGGTGTTTTCAAGGAAAATGGTCAGGCGAAAGCCTTACCCATTACGGAGATCGTTTCTAAAAACGCATTTTTTGACTTTCAGGCTAAGTATGAAGGCGCTTCTGAGGAAATTACACCAGCCCGGGTAAGTGCCGAGGTTACCGAAGAATGCCAGCGGCTGACAGAAAAAATTTACACTTTGTTGAACTGTAAAGGCCTGGCAAGGATTGATTATTTATTGAAAGAAGGAACCTTATATTTTATTGAGGTCAATACAACACCCGGTTTTTCCAGGGAAAGTATTATTCCTCAGCAAATAAGGGCAGCCGGCCTTGAGATCAGCAAAATTGTCAATGATCAAATCAAGGTATGATTTATGCTTAAGCATTAACAGAAAATTTAAGGCCACCAAGTAAAAGCATTTTTGACGCATGAACATTAACTTCTTGAAAATAGACTCCTTAAAAGGAGCCCTGATCCATGTAGGAATCATTCTGGGAATCAGCCTGATACTAGTGCTCAGCTTTTTTTATCTCTACTTACCGGCTGCCACCAATCATAATGAAACGGTCACCATTCCTGATTTGGAGGGTATTCATATTAACAACATTGATGAATTTCTGACCAAGCGAAATTTGAAATATGAGGTAGTAACCGACTCCGGTTTCACCTCTGCTTACGAACCCCTTACTATTTTAAAGCAGTACCCTTTGCCCGGTTCGAAAGTAAAAGAAAATCGCAAGGTATTTTTAACGCTGAATGCGGTCAATCCGCCTCAGGTCAGGATGCCCAGCCTGGTAGATGGATCAGTAAAAAATGCGCAGCTATTACTGGAAAGTTATGGACTGGAAAGAGGAGAAATCAAATATGTTCCCGATTTAGCCCAGAATGCTGTGCTGGAGCAAAGGTATCAGGGTAAGAAGATTGAGCCGGGCACCTTCCTTCCCAAAGGCTCCAAAATTGACCTGGTTGTAGGCGATGGATTGGGTAATACCATACTGGAAGTGCCTGATCTTTCGGGGATGGAGCTGGAAGATGCTGAATTTACCATTGTTGGTTCTGGCTTAAAGGTGGGTAGTGTTTTGTTTGTAGATCCGGCGCTCGCTGATCGTGACCCCAAAGACGAGGTGCAACAAGCAGAAAAGCGGCTGGTCATTGTCAAACAAAATCCTAGCGGAGGCCGAAATATGCGCATAGGAGAAGAAATAGACATTTGGCTGGGCGAACAGGAAGAGCAGGAAGAAAGCATACTGGATAGTGCCGAAGAAGCCATTGAAGATAACGAAAACTAACTTCTCTTTGATTTTCAACCTAACTACACTTTATCGTATCGTAAGAGCAGGTTTGGGAGTCTTATGGCTCCTTAGTCTGCCTTTTTTTGTCTCGGCGCAATCAAAACCAGGACTGCGCTTGGTGCCTCTGGGGCATGCTACCCCACAGGAGTCTACGCTGGCGGCACGCCAGCAAGCCTTGGGCGACACACTCACCTTACCCTTTTGGGATGATTTTTCTGCTCTGTTCTCACAAACCACAGCCGGCACCTTGTATCAGCCTGACACTACCCGGTGGGCCGTTGGCAGCCAGCATGTCAGGATCAATACAGGGATGGCCCTTAACCCGCCTACCCTTGGAGTCGCTACCTTCGATGGGGTAGACGCTACCGGAAGAGCTTACAGTGATAATGACCTGAATGCCGGATTATCCGATACCTTGGTATCCAAACCCATAAACTTGGCACTGGTAGCTCCCAACGAAAGGAATAGCGTGTTCATGAGTTTTTTCTGGCAAAAAAAAGGAAACGGAGAATTACCGGATGTTGGAGACTCCCTGCGGCTTCAGTTTAAAAATAATCAGAATCAATGGATTACCCAGTGGCTGGAAGAAGGGGGCGATTCTGTTTCTATAGAAACATTTACACAGGAGATCATCGCCATCACCGATCCTGCATTTTACCATAGTGGGTTTCAATTCCGGTTTCAGTCTTATAACCGGCAGTCAGGTTCCTTCGATACCTGGAATATTGATTATATATATCTGAATAAAAATCGTTCGGCCAGTAATAATGCCTACCTGGACCGGGCACTCACTACATCTCCTTCTTCTATTTTTAAGGATTATACGGCCATCCCTATAGAAATATTCAAGACAAATCCGGCGCTGTACATCGGCAATGCTTCTGTACAGTTTTACAACCTGAACGCCCAATTGCAACCAGTACGGTTTACGGCCCAAATTAAAAATCAACTGACCGGACAAGTAGTGGCTGTTTTGAATGATCAAAATGCATTGAGCCCCGTACCTGCCGGTTTTGAACGCAGAACGATCAGTGCGGCTCCCGTCAATAGTGCCTCACTGGACTTAACCGCAGACTCCTTATATCTGCAAACAGAATTTTACATTACTTCAGGAGACAAATACCTGATTGCTTCCATCAATGGGGCAGATACCGTTTTCAATACGGAAGTGGATTATCGTATCAATGATACGGTGCGCACTACTTTTGTATTGGACGAACATTTTGCTTATGATGATGGAGATGCCGAATTTGGGGTAGAACTCAACCAGAAAAACGGGAAATTAGCCTATCAGTTTTACTCCCCTATACGCACCTTACTGACGCATATAGATATGTACTTTCCTGCTATCAATCAGAACCAATCCCGATCTCCCATCAAACTGCATGTATGGAAGTCGCTGGGAAATGATACCCTGCAGGATTTAACCATCATTACTACCGATGTCACCGCTCAGCCCGCCTCGGCTTTCAATGAGTTTGTATCTTTTGAGCTATCCACACCTGTCTTCGTAGAGGATACTTTCTATATCGGCTATGAGCAACAGGGGGATAATATCGCGGTGGTTGGGTTTGACAAAAATACCAATACGACAGACAAACTATTTTACAATGTGGGCGGCGGCTGGCAGCAAAATGCCGACTTGGCAGGAAGCCTGATGCTACGCCCCCGCTTCGATGACGAACAGATACCCGTTGGCCTACCGGAAAAACCACAAGAAAAGCCTTATAAGATATATCCTAATCCTGTAGAAGATCAGCTTACCATTGAAGGGCCGCACGAGGAAGTTAGCCTTCTTAACATCATTGGGCAGTCTGTCTTTCACCAGTCCTATGGGGCCACGCAACAGGTTTCCACCTTCGATTTCTCTGCATTAAAAACTGGTGTTTATTTTTTGAAGATCAGGCACAAACATCAGTATCATACAACGAAGCTGCTCGTTCGATAGCCACAGTTACGCAATTTTCTTGTTTTCTGGTGTCTCTATTTCTCTTTTGGCAGTGCTGGATTCCATGAAATATAAATACTTAGCCAGAAAAAAGGCCCCAATACCACTAAAGGTATGCCACAGAAAATGGGTACCCATGGGAAAAATCTGATAAGCCCAGGCATCGGTTTCCCGAAAAAAAAGTGCCAACGCAAAGAAAACAGCAGCTAGTATGATGGAGAGCCCCTCATGAAAATGGGTTTTGGACATCATGTACAGTAAAGGCGCAAACATGATAGTACCCGTGATGGCATAGGCCAGATTGATCGCTGTATGAGAAGGAAAAAGGTAATAAACCCACATTCTACACAGCACGGAAAAAAGAACTACCAGGGTAGCCAACCACCACTTGTGCGTAGCCTTGGTCCAAAAATACACCCCTAAGGCAAGGGTAAGCAGAGCGGTAGGCAACACGTCCATATATAAAAGTATGGGAGAAGCCCGGAAAGCATGAAACAAGGTACTGCCCAAACCACCTAAAAATAACAAGGGTATACAAAAAGTGATAAAGGGATAATGATGAAAACGTCTTTTCAGTTTGATAGCCCAATAGAGGGCGGGAAAGAGAATGAACAAAGAGGAAACAGCGTTCCAGGGTTCCACAATAAAATGATGAGGATTGGTTTCTTTGTATAACGGACCTCCATCCTCTAAACTAATATGATATCGCTGCCATGCTGGACTAGGTTTTTCAACCCCAGGATCAATCTGAATCATATACTATTCTTTTTCGGTCGTTGGTTTTTACGATCATCAAATAGTAGAAGGATGTTGCTTTGTTGGAAATATTGACTGAAGATTTTTGATACAACGCTGACGCTTGCCGATATGTTTACCAAATTACCAATTTACGAGTAACTGTACTTTACAATCTGTTCGGGTATCACCTTCTATGGTTTCCCCTCCGCTTCCCATTTGGTTTACCTCTTCAAGGTTTGTTTGGGCTATTCTGGCCCAGCATTGGAAATGTCTGTTTATTTTATAGCGTAAGGTCAGGTAAGACCGTACCCCTTTGCCGGAATAGGCAGGAACAGAAAAAGCATACAGTACGTCATTTTCATACATATACTGTCGGTTGGGATAATCGTCGGTATGAAAGAGCGCAACCCTGCCATCTATCTTCAATTTCCCGGCATGAAGGGTAATATCCTGCGCAATAGCAAAACCCCGGCTGGTATGATCATCCAAGGTGTATTGGCTTTGCTGAAACCGGGTGCGTATACTCATTAATTCGGATAGCTTCTGCCTCAAATTGAAGATCAGATTTCTTTTGACACCGGGCAATATGCGCTGTACCTGGCTGTCTACATTGACAGCTTTTTGTTCTTCTCTCCACTGCAGAGAAAGCATAGCCTGCTGGGAGAGGGGATATTCCATTCTTACCAAATATTCATAGCCTGTGGAAGGTGCTTCCGAACGGTACCGGAGCCAGGGAAACCGAAACTGGTCATAGTAAGCGGCAAAGGCGAGCTTTTGAAATGGCTTTAATTTAATACCCCAATACATGCCATTTTCATTACTGTTCCTGGTATTTTCACTAAAAGCATTTCCGTAAAAAGAGTGAAAATCAGGATCGTAATGGCGGGTTAGCCATGCCAACTGTAGCTGAGGAGAAATATAAATGGTCATTCCTCCTACAGCCCCTAAGCTTCCCTGCTGCGACACCGCCGCTTCTCCAAACAAGCTGACCTGGTCGAGATGAACATCTAGATGTCCTCCCAGGTTGGCATGGCGGGTGCCCGAAAAGTTGTGCAGGTTATACAATGGATCTGAGGGCTGCTGATAGGCACTATAATGAGTCTGAACCCAAGAAAGCCCGGCATGGACATTGTTCTTCGGACCATGCCACATGATGTGTGCTCCTGTCACTTGCTCACGGATTTGCTTTCTGGACTGCCTCTCAGTCGCTGTTCTGTGAAATCCTGTAGTACCCAATGTAGCAAAAGTAGGCAACGATGTAGCCGTATCTGACTGTAAATTTCCATCCTGGTGAACATGAGAGCAAAACCCGGTAAAATCTATCACATGTTTACCGATAGGGATGCTGTAAGTGCCACTGCCTCCACGGAAAAAGCCAGTTTCCATGGCAGAAGTATAAGGTTGAATGCCTATATTCTTGGGCCGGATCACAAAAACCGTTTCAGCCCCCTTTCCCATTCTGAAACCAGAGCCCAGTACTAGTCCTTGTCCAAACTGCAGTTGGTAATCGCCTATGATTAGTTTCTTAAGATTTCCCTTTTTTTCCAGCAAAGCATGACCGGACATAAAATCTGCCCCATATGTTTTTGCTTCCGGATGCCATGAAATTTTTTCTCCGGCATCTTTCTCCAACGTGATGCCAAAACTAAAATCGTTCCGGCTGCTGGCCTTCAGACGTGCATAATACTTTAGGGGAGAACCTACATAAGCGCTCCCTGTGCCGGTTGTAGTATCTGATACCCTGTAACCTCGTTTGGTTTCCAAGGTTGATTCACTACGAAAAAGGAATATTTTTTGGTCAGCCTGACGGATTCTCTGTAATAAAGGCAATTTCCTTCTCTCATCATTTTCCTTGACTTCCACGAAAGGAAGGAGTTGTTCAATGGTTTGCTGGTCGAAGGCAGGGATATACTGCAGTTCATACAAACTTAGAAAAGGTCCGTAGTAATCCCGGTAACGGAGCAGATTATTGATTTGCCGATCGCTGAGATGATACAGGGCTACTAAATCTTCCCGTGTGGCCTGGTTGAGATTGATAGGATGTGCATACAATTGATACCAGTATTCATACCATTCTTCATAGGCCATGTCTTCCTCCTGAAAGGCCGCCAGGGCTTCTATCACCTCTTCCAGATGGAATGTTTCCTGCGCACACAATTGAACAGAAAACCACAGCGTAAGCAGCCAGCCTTGTATGATACGCCTTACCCATGTCTTACCTCTTCGCCTGAACATTATTTATCTTTTTTGTTGACAGTATAGGCCAATGACAGTTGATGAGAATGGCCTAAACTGGCATGGGTACTTAAAGCATAGTCAATTTGCAAAATCCTATGCGTCCAACCCATACCCATATAATGTTGCAAAAACTGGGTATTGAATCCGGTTCTCACGGTCACTTTTTTCTGCCAGCAATAGGCGATACCTGCCTTGAAAGAAGGGGTTTGGTTTACTTCCTGAGCCACTTCTACATTCAACATCAGGCTACTGACAGGCCGGTATGAGAGACCTGTTTCTATCAGTGTTGGAACGTGCTCACCGCTGAAATCCGATAGCCTTGTCCGGGTGATATTTCGAACCTGTAAGCCCCACACCAGTTCAGGGATTAGGGTGGCCACTCCCCCTACATCGAGGATGAATAAAGATTGAGTGCCTGCATATTCCAGACTATACTGCTGCTGACTCATCCGTATTCCCATGGTAAACTGGTCAACCTGATGCCCATATCCCAAAGAGAGTGTTTGCCGACTAAACAAATGATCGCCAAACTTACTGACACTCACACTCCCTACCCCTACCGATGTGGGAATGACTACTCCGGCGCCTGCTGTATGCAGGCCGTCACGCATACCGAAGCTGTTATGATAACCAAATAAGAAGGTGCTTTTTTTAACAGCGCCTAAGCCACCAACATTTTGAAAACAACTCCAGGCATCCTGTAAGGTCACTGCCGTATGACCCATCCCTGCCGCTTTGGCACTCAACGGAAAACTTTGGGAGGAAGCCCGGAATGAAACACCAAACGCCATCAATCCAACGATGATATAATACTTCATTTTTTTAGAACATTACATTCATTTAAAAGTAGGGCATAATGGTTTAGTCAAAAATTCAGTTCCTGTTAAATTCCTACACTCGTTGGTGAAAGGAAATATGTTTGAAATGAGAAAGTTTACATCTATTATTGGGATTACATTATTAGGATACTTACCCACCTTTGGTCAGTTTAGCGATAACTTCAGCGACAAAAATTTTGAAACAACTCCTCCCTGGAGTGGACATGCAAGCAAGTTTGAAGTAGATGCTGACGAAAAGTTACATCTCAGTGCCCCGGCAGAAAGCAGCCAGGCCTACCTCAGTACACCCAGTGAGGCAGTGGCCAATGCCACCTGGAATTTTTACGTAGAAATCAGTGAAAATCCCTCTTCCACCAACTACACTAAAATCTATCTGATATCAAATGAGGCTGCGTTGGACAGTCCTTTACGAGGCTATTTTGTGAAAGTAGGAGGATCAACAGATGAGGTAAGCCTTTATCGGCAGGAAGGAGCAACTGAGTATAAAATCATCGACGGCACAGACGATAGGGTAGACACAAAACCCGTCAGCATACATATTCAGGTGACACGCGATGAAGCGGGTAACTGGCAACTTTTCACACAGGCAGCAGGAGAGAGTGGTTTTACAGAGGAAGGAAGTGCAACAGATATTATTGTTACTAATAGCTCCTATTTTGGTATATATTGTCAATACACTTCTACTCGTTCCCAGGCGTTCTTTTTTGATGATTTTATTGTAACAGGCACTTCACAGCCCGACGAACATCCACCTGCCATTTCGTCTCAAGCTGTTTTATCCGACCATCAGATTGCCCTACGGTTTTCAGAGGCGATGGATAGCACTTCCTTCACCAACATAGAGTATTATGCGGTGAATCATCAACATCCTTCTCACATTGATTATATTGAGAGTGATAGTCTGCTACTTCACTTTCAAACAACCTTTGCCAATGGAAAAAGCCTATCTTTAAGCATAGAAAACGTACAGGATACGGCAGGTAATCTTATACAGGATACTACGCTTAGCCTGTTTTATTTTAAAGAAGTAACGCCTTCTTACAGAGATGTTGTCATCAATGAGTTACTCCCTGATCCCACCCCAGCGGTGGATAGTTTACCCTCAGATGCCAACGCGGAATTTATTGAATTATATAACGCCAGCAGTTCACCTTTCAACTTAGCACATTGGAAAATCAATGGAAAACCATTACCTGCCTTTATACTTTTGCCGGATGAATATCTACTTCTCTGCAGGGAAAACTTTGTCTCTCTCTACGAGCGGTATGGTTCTGTGTTAGGTTTACAAAGCTGGCCCTCCCTATCTAATAGCGGTGCCACGATAGTGCTACAAGATCCGGAAGGCCAGTTAATAGATTCTATGACCTATCAGACAGAGATGGTGAAAGGAGGTTATGCCATCGAGCAGATAAATCCTTTCCGCCCCTGTGATCTGCAAAATAATTATGCTTTGTCAACCCATGCTAATGGAGCTTCACCGGGCGCCACCAATGCGGTATATGCACCTACAGCAGATGACAGAGCTCCTGTCCTATTGAAAATTTCCGCGCTACAGGCCGATACGCTGGCTTTACAGTTTGATGAAAATATTGACATAACGGCTGCCCAAATACAGCTTTCGCCTGAAATTCCTATAGAAGATTGGTGGGTAGACGCCAAAACAAAAAATCTGTTGCTCGTCCTCCTGAGTACACCTTTGTCTTCTCAACAGCACTATACCGTCTCTGTCAGTGGGGTTGCTGATTGTCAGGGTAACGGTCATGTTACGCAGCAAAAGTCTTTCTTTTTTGATGATATACCTCCCGAGATAGTAGACGTGCAATGGCAGGATACAGCTCGACTTCTGTTCATTTTTAATGAAAAAGTAGAAGCAGTGTCTGCCACTGCCACGGAAAACTATACCTTATCTCCCCCCATCCTTGCGCCCAAAAAAATATTCTGGAGAGAAGATAGCGCCTCTGTGGAACTACTATTTGACGCTGCTCTGGTGCCCCAAAAAGAATACAGCTTGAGGATTAACCAACTGAATGATTTATATGGCAATACTGCTCATGATAATACAGCCTTTCCCTTCATACTGGAAAATCATGTAGATACGGTGATCATTGTCAACCCTCATCAGCTAGCCGTATATTTTCAATATCCACCAGAAATTTCCTCTGCAGAAAATGAACAGCACTACTGGCTAGACCCCACCGTGGGTCATCCGAAAGCGGCGTTCCTTGATAAACACAATGATCAAATACTGCATCTTGTTTTCACCACCCCTTTCCAAGAAAATAAGATTCATTCTCTGGCCATTGCCGATCTGTACGACACTACACAAAACAGATTGAGCACCCCGCTTTATCATTTTTACTATGACACCCGTCCCCCTGCTATTGAGAGAATAGAAGTGAGAGACGCTACCCATCTGCTGGTTGGTTTTGATGAAAAGCCGGATAAGGATTTGAGCACACTGCAGGTGAATATCACTTCAGGTCCCAAGGTGATCAAGGCCGAATGGCACGCTGATGGTCAGTCGCTTTGGATTACTCTGGAAGACAGTCTGCAAAACGGTAGCACATACGCCCTTACCCTTTCAGGAATAGCAGACCAATATGGCAATACTATTACACAACCTAAAGAAAAGGAGTTCTTATTCGACATTGAGCCACCGGCACTGAAAGCATGGAAATTGACCGCACCTCATCAGATTAAGTTGGTCTGGGATGAACCGCTGGAGGCAACTACCGCCCTTTTTGCAGAAAATTATTCCCTCACGCCACTTGGAAATCCGGATAGTTTGATGGTATCAAGCATGCATCCTGGCACTGTTTATCTTTTCTTTCCGGCTCCCATTCCTGAACAGGCCACACTCACAATACAGCGTTTGGCTGACCAACAAGGCAATGGACTGGCGCAAAGTATAGCGGTTAAGATAGACAATACATATCCAACGATCGGTGGCATCTACCCCTTTTCTGACCACAAGCTCCAGCTTACCTTTTCTAAAGTGATAGAACCCAAAACGCTGCTACCACAACACTTTCTCTACGACCAAAAGTATCCTGCTACTCAGCTATCTATCGGTAAAGATTCCTCTTCTGTCATCCTTACTTTTGACCAACCCTTTCTTCTCCAACAGACGCATACCTTGCAGGTCCCTTCTGTTCAGGATGTTTCCGGGAATCGTTCGGAAGGTCTGACCGAGGTGTTTGCTTTTGATCCTTTCCTACAGGCTCTTCAGGTGGTGGGTAGTTCTACGCTGCAAATCAAGTTTAAGATGCCTCTCCAGGCTGCCTATGCCGACAACATCAAAAATTTTGAAGTACCAACCCTCGGTAACCCAGTAGCTGTAGTCAGGCTGGATGCCTCTACCCTGCAACTTTTTTTTGAGATAGCTTTCGAGCCGCAACATCTTTATCAGTTGCATATCCACGCTTTTCAGCATGCAGAAAATGGGTGGATCCCTGCTTCTCAGCAAACCTTTGGTGTAGGGCGTACCCCCCATCGTTTTGACCTGCTCATCACCGAATTGATGGCCGATCCTACCCCGGCTGTCGCCCTTCCCGAAGCTGAATTTATTGAAATCCACAACCCTACGGATCAGGTATTGAGTCTGGCAAACCTCACCCTGACAGATGGAAATACAACGGCTTACCTGCCCAATGAAATCATTCAGCCCGGCGAATACCTGATTCTCTGCGAACAAAGCCAGGCTCATGCTTTCGCTACGCATGGACGTACCTTGCCTTTGACACATTTTCCTTCTCTGAATGCAGATGCAGATCATCTGACACTGTTTAATACAAAT
This sequence comes from Catalimonadaceae bacterium JC749, assembly GCA_021730635.1. Classification (GTDB taxonomy): domain Bacteria; phylum Bacteroidota; class Bacteroidia; order Cytophagales; family Cyclobacteriaceae; genus JAJNNC01. Next base: position 291,763 of record JAJNNC010000002.1, on the reverse strand, counting down.
CAGGAAGCTATTTTTTCTGTCGCCTATACTGACGAGTGGTATAGAGATGCTGAAAAGAAACAAGGAGGCTGGTCACTGGAAATGGTAGATAAGAACAGACCTTGTGGAGAGATGGAAAACTGGGCTGCTTCAGAAGATGAATCGGGAGGAAGTCCGGGTGAAGAGAACTCGATGGCCCAACCCAATCCGGATCATTTCGGTCCGCAGGTAGAGGCAGCCTGGGTTATAGCAGATAGTATCGTGTGGGTGCAGTTCAGTGAAAAAGTAGCTCCGGCTTCGTTAGAACCTGAACATTTTATCTTGTCAGAAAAGCTGTCGGTCAACCATTTGCAACTATTACCCAACGAAAAAGAGGTACACCTCGTGGTAAATACTACCATTCCGGCAGGAAAGCAGATCCATCTTCAGGTCAGCCAGCTCACAGACTGCACAGGCAACTTATCGGCAAACCCTTCTGCAACCATCACTTTGGTGAAACCGGAAGAGGCTGAAAAGGGAGATATTTTGTTGAGCGAAATATTGTTTGCCCCCCGTGCCGGAGGGGTAAAGTTTGTAGAGGTATACAACGCTTCTGAAAAGTATATAGATTTACAAAACTGGGGGATAGCCCGGATGGAGGAAGACACTGTCAAAGAAGTAATCACCATTAGCCAGGACCATTGGATCCTTGAACCCCGGCACTATCTGGCCCTTACCGAAGACAAAACTACTTTAAAAGCTGATTATCCTTCTACGCATTTGAATAACACTTTTGAGGTGGCCCAACTGCCCAGCTTACCGGTTGGCGGAAGCACAGTCGCGCTATGGTCTTCTCAAGATTCCATGCTTCAATCCTTCACATATAGTGAAGCGCTTCATCATCCTTCTCTCAAAGACACCAAAGGAGTTTCGCTGGAAAGAACCACCTTTGAAGAAACGGAGAGTCGGCCGGAACTATGGCAATCGGCTGCCAGCCTGGTAGGGTTTGCCACTCCTGGCTACCGAAACTCCCAGTTGATGCTCGCCCAGGAAAGCAGTGCCGGGTTTACCGTTGATCCGCCTGTTTTCTTTCCGGATCAGACAGGTTTTCAGGACTATACCCGCATCTATTACCAATTTAAAGAGCCGGGCCACGTAGCCACCATCCAAATCTTCGATGCCAGGGGCAGGAAGGTCAAAGACCTCATCCAAAACCAGACTTTGGCACAGGAAGGATTCCTCACCTGGAACGGCACCGATCATCAGAATAAACCCGTAATGATGGGTTATTATATCGTTTTATTAGAAGTATACAATCCAAAAGGGGTGGTAAACGTTTTTAAAAAGAAGGTTGTTGTAGGTACAAGGTTTTGATATATTGTGAAGGGTTCCAACGGTTGAACCTGTGTAAACGGAAATCATGATTAAGAAAATAATTTTACAGGGAGAAGGAGAGAATGTAGATTTTAAGCAAACCATTACCCATCCCTACAAAATTGCTAAGACTATTGCTTCATTTGCTAACACTAAGGGGGGGAAAATTTTAGTAGGCGTCAAGGATGATAAAACGATTGTTGGCGTTGATCCGGAAGAAGAGAAATATATATTGGAAACAGCAGCAGATTTTTACATTGACCCCCCGGTCAAGCTTCATTATGATGAGATTGAAGATGAGGAAGACGAGAAAATAATACTGGTCGTAACTGTTGAGGAAAGCAGCCAAAAACCGCATTACATTAAAAATGGTCAGGAGGAACGTTTGGTCTACATCCGCCAGCATGACAAATGCCTGCCTGCCAGTAAGAAAACCATAGATTTAATGCTGAAAGGGACCCTTCCCAATGTAAAGGAAGTAAAAGTACTTCACCCCGATCATAACCATAAAAAATTATTATCCTACCTGGCAAAACACCAGAGAATTACGTTGAAACAATTCATGCAGATTGTCAACATTTCAAAACGAAGAGCCAGCCGTATCATGAATGAGCTTACCTTGCAGGGATTTATTCGTGAACATGATCATGAAAAAGAAACGTATTACACGTTATTTTAAGGGTTTTCCCTTCGTAACGAAAGATATTTTTCTCGCAAATTGCACTTAAAATCCCTATATTTAGGGCAACATCAAAATGCTATTTTTTTCCACCTAACATATAATTACCCATGAATGCTCATTCGGATCATGCACATCCATCCAGAAGGAAGTTTATAAAAACGACGGGGTCCGTCATCGCTGCAAGTCCATTTGCACTGAATCTTCTTTCCTCTTCTCCTGTTTTTGCTGGCCTTAACAGTGAAACCCTGAAAGTAGGGCTCGTCGGCTGCGGCGGGCGAGGCACTGGTGCCGCTAATCAGGCGCTAAAGGCAGACGATAATGTAGTCTTACACGCGGTAGCTGACGTATTTGAAGATCGCTTAAACAGTTCTCTGGAGAATTTGACCAAAGCCCATGGCAAGAAAGTGAAGGTAGACGAAGGCCATAAATTTCTGGGTTTTGATGCTTACCAAAAACTCATTGACTCCGGCGTAGACGTGGTTTTGTTAGCCACCCCTCCGGGTTTTCGTCCGGATCATTTAACAGCGGCTGTAGAAGCCGGCAAACATGTTTTTTGTGAAAAACCTGTGGCCGTAGATGCACCCGGTATTCAAAAAGTACTGGCCGCCGCCAAAAAAGCCAAAGAGAAAAACCTTTCTCTCATGTCGGGTTTCTGCTGGCGTTATCACTATCCCAAGAGAGAGACTTTTGGTAAAATCCTGGAGGGAGCCGTAGGCGATATTTCTACCATCTACAATACTTATAATACCGGGACACTATGGTCGAAGCCTCGTCAACCCGAATGGAGTGAAATGGAATATCAGTTGCGCAACTGGCTCTACTATAACTGGCTCTCCGGCGACCATATCGCAGAGCAGGCAGTACACAGTCTGGACATGATGTCCTGGGCCCTGGGTGACCCAAAACCTGTCAGTGCGGTAGGAACCGGCGGAAGGCAGGTACGGACAGAAGATCAGTTCGGACATGTTTATGATCACTTTGCCATTGTGTATGAGTACGAAAAGGGTGCCAAGGGATTCCATTTCTGCCGTCAGCAATTCAATTGTGAAAACAGTTATGCCGTAGAGGTCTTTGGAAACAAAGGAAATGCTTTGGTAGATTGTACCAGGGGCGTGCATGAAATAAAAGGACAGACCAGCTGGCGTTTCAAAGGAGAACAAAACGATATGTACCAGACGGAACATGACGAGCTGTTCGCCGCTATCCGTAAAGGAACCCCTATCAACGATGGCAATTATATGGCACAAAGTACGATGCTGGCTATCATGGGTAGAATGGCTGCCTATACCGGTCAAAAGATTACCTGGGAACAAGCGATGAACTCCAAGGAAAAACTGGGTCCTGAGCAATACACCTGGGATGTTCAATATCCTGTATCTTCTGTTCCCAAACCGGGCATTACTGAATTCAGCTGATGATGAAGAGAAGGGATTTTGTTAAGCTCAGTGGGGTAATCGCCGCCAGTGCAGGTATTACCCTGCCCTCAGCTTCTTTGTGGGCCTCTCCCCAAAGAAAACATCTCCGCATTAAAAAATGTCTGAAGTTCGGTATGGTAGAGGAAGAATTGCCTATTCTGGATAAGTTCAAACTGTTGAAGGAATTGGGTTATGATGGGGTAGAAATGGACTCCCCCAATGATCTGGACCAGCGTGAAATACTGGAAGCTAAAGAAAAATCCGGCTTGGAAATACCCGGTGTAGTCAACTCTGTGCACTGGAAATCACCGCTGTCTGATCCTGACCCAAAGGTGCGGGAAACCTGCCGGAAATCCATGGAAACAGCCCTGAAGGATTGTAAAACCTATGGCGGTACTACCGTGCTGCTGGTTCCGGGGGTGGTCAATCAATTTGTCAGCTACCAGGATGCTTATACTCGCTCACAGGAAGAGATCCGTAAACTGCTGCCTGTAGCGGAAGAAACCGGTATCAAGATAGCCATTGAAAATGTATGGAATAACTTTCTTCTTAGCCCGCTGGAAGCCGCCCGGTATATCGATGAGTTCGACAGCCCTATGATCGGCTGGTACTTCGACGTAGGCAATGTGGTCCGCTATGGTTGGCCCGAACACTGGATTGAAACCCTGGGTGAGCGTATCATAAAACTGGATGTGAAAGAATACAGCCGCGCCAAGCAACAGAATGAGGGCATCTGGAAAGGATTTGAAGTAGAACTGATGCAGGGCGATTGTAACTGGCCCGCGGTGAATAAGGCGCTGGAGAAAATAGGATACGAAGGATGGGCTTCTGCTGAAGTAAAAGGAGGCGACCGCAAAAGGCTCAAACAGATATCCGACGAGATGGATGAGATTTTCGGACTGGTCTAATCCACCTTGTCTCACCCATCATCTTCAATCCGACTGAATCATTCGCTTGTACTGAAACCAGTATATTTTTTCTTGCGGATGAAAAATTTGATCATACCAAAACCACCGATCAATACAAGGGGCAGCAAGAGGTTCAGTAATTGCCACTGCGTACTTTCTTGCTGAACCTTCACCTGATCTAAAGGACGGATCTTGATCTCTTTGGCCCTTGCCGTGATGATTCCCTCTTCTTCTATCAGGTAAGACAAGGTATTGAGCACAAACTCTTTATTGGCAAAGACCCTTTCCGTGATAGGATCGAATCCTAAGGGAAAAGGTTTATTGGTCCGCTGGTTAAAATCATTCCGGATCAAATCCCCATCGGAGCATACCAGCAGTTTGGTGGGTACGCTTTTCTCGATAAACTGTTGGGGTTGCGCAATGTCCGGTAATACCCTGTTCTTAAAAAGAGAAGTAAAATTACCCTCCAGCAGATACGCAACGGCCTGCGGTCCGCTGTTATACTGTTCCGGCTGAGGGGCGGCTCTCAGTTCATCCAAGGTCACTATCACTGGGGTGGTCAGCACCCGCGAATATTCAGAAGTGAAAACCAAAGGTGTTTTCTTGACACCCTGGGCCTGCACCGTATCCATATCACTGACAAACCGAAGATAGACTGCATCCAGATTTTTGACAATGGGGTGTTCGCTGTAACGGTTTACAATGGGGAAGAAAGGCCACTGCAGCGGCACAATCTGCGGCTGATCACCCAGGTTGCCCACCACGAAGGGGTAAACACCTGACTTGACATCCTGTACCAGGTTTTTATTGATACGCACCCCATACCTGAATAATTGATCATCCAACTTCACCTCCCTGGGGAAAGCAAAAGAACCCGACGCTCCGATACTGTCCATGTCTATAGCCAGGGGATCCAGAAAAAACAATACCTTCCCTCCTTGCATAATGTACTGGTCCAGCTTATACTGGTCGGCCCTGCTAAAGGGTTCGGTGGGTTTATTGATCATGATCGCATCATAGGCAGGAATACTATCTTTCTCAGGCAGGTTTACTTCATACAAATCATAAAATTCTGACAAGGCCTGGGTTAAACCGGCGATATCGACGGGTTCGAGTTCTCCATGGCCTTTGATCAGCCCGATCTTTTTCTTTTCTGTTGTGGTTAACTGTCGAATGGCCGTGGCTAATTCGTATTCAATGCCTTCTATAGATTGGTTTAAGGCCTCCTCCGCACCGGCCGCCCGGTCTCCTTTTAAAAGCATCACGCCTGCTTCCTGATTGTTGTAACGCACAACCGCACCGGGAAAAGTGATCTTCTGAATTCTCTTGCCATCTTCCTCCCCAAACAAGTTAGTCTGCTGTATCCCAAGCGTATTCAGCTGCAGAAAAAATTCTTTTCGATTTTCATTGCTGGTTGCCGTGAGCGGGTCTACAAAACGATACGAAAGGTTGCGCCCTGCATACACCTGAAACTCTTCCAAGGTTTCTCTGATACTTTTCTGCAAAGGTTTTATTTTGACAGGCAGATCACCCTCCAGATAAACCGTCACATAGACTGGACCTTCCAGATTTCTCAATAGGTTTTTGGTGGCCTCCGACACGGAGTACCGGTTTTCTTCTGTTAAATCGATTCTGAAAAAGAAGTTTTGCACCAGCACATTGAGCAGTACAAAACCAGCCAATCCCACTATAAACAAAGAAATATCACGCCGAAGGATTTTATTTTCTTTCGCTAGTCCGGTTTTCTTATGATTCACTACCTGGTTCATACAATCACCACTTTCTGCTGTTCAACACTAAATGGGTTATCAGTAACATGATGCCTATCAGGGAAAAGAGGTAGACCACATTGCGTAAATCTATCAGGCCTCTGCTCATGGCATTGTAATGATAAAGAATACCAAGTTGCTCAATCCCATAGGCATAATCTCCCCAGGTGCCTAAGGCAGCCACTGAGCTAAACCCTGTGAAAAAGATAAAACAAAGGAAAACAGCCAGGATAAAGGCAATCACCTGGTTCTCCGTAACAGAAGAAGCAAGCATACCCATGGCTGAAAATACACCCCCCAGTAACAATAAACCGATATAAGAACCTGTAATGCCCGCCATGTCCAGATTTCCCTGAGGGCTGCCCAACTGATATACTGAGAAAACATAAATCAAGGTAGGCAGTAAAGCAACGACAACAATCAACCAGCTGGCCAGAAACTTTCCCACAATCAGCTGCCAGTCGGTCACAGGTTGCGTCAACAATAATTCCATAGTGCCCCCTTTTTTTTCTTCCGCAAAGCTCCGCATGGTAATGGCAGGAATCAGAAACAGGAACACATAGGGGGTTAGTGAAAAAAGCGTATACATATCGGCATAGCCGTAGGTAAGGATACTGGTTTCGGGAAAAACCCAAAGTAGTAATCCTACACCCGTAAGAAAAACCACTATCACCACATAAGCGATCAGCGAATCAAAAAAACTATTTACTTCCTTATTCAGTATATGCCACATACCCTCAGTTCAGCGTTAAACTTCTAAAAATTTCTTCCAGCGAGCTGCCAAATTCATGTTTCTTATGGTATTCGGAGAGCCTCATACCTACCAGAATCAAATCATGCTTACAGGCAAAGCGGAAAACTTCCGGCCGCACATCTCCGGATTCTGCTTTCGTATACAATTTGTATTTCTGAGCCCCTAACATTTCCACCGAGGCAATACCCGGAATTTGCTGCAACAGGGATTCATTCACCGGAAGGGTAAATTCTACTTCTATCACCTGATGCAGCTGCTTGTGGTTTCGGTCAGGCCGCAGATCTTTTAAGGCACTGTTGATCACAATATTTCCCCGGTTGATGATCACCACCCTATCGCAGAGGGCCTGCACCTCCTGCATAATGTGCGTAGAAAATACGACAGTTTTTTCACGACTGATGTCTTTGATCAAACGGCGTATTTCTGACAGCTGATTGGGATCCAGCCCGGTAGTGGGTTCATCCAGAATCAAAACCTGTGGGTCATGGATCAGCGCCTGGGCCAGCCCCACCCGCTGGCGGTAACCTTTAGACAGGGAACCTATCTTCTTGTTTTGTTCCCAGGTAAGACCACACAGGTCAATCATAGCGCCTACCCTTTCTTTCAGCGCCCCTCCTTTGAGCTTGTACATACTCCCGATAAACCGGAGGTACTCATGCACATACATGTCGAGGTACAAAGGATTATGCTCCGGAAGATATCCTATCTTCCGACGTATGGCCAGTGAATTTTCCACAACATCCTCTCCACACACTACCACGGTGCCACTGCTGGGTGGCAGATAGCCGGTAGCCACTTTCATGGTAGTAGATTTACCGGCACCGTTGGGGCCCAGAAACCCTAAAATTTCACCGGGTCGTGCTTCAAAGGAAATATGGTTGACAACAACCTGTTTGCCAAAAACCTTGGATAAGTCTTTTACTTTTAAAGACATGAATACTTTGTGAATTGAGCTATGACATTAACGCAAAAATAAGAGCACATATTCCATCAGGACTGAATCATTTGCTGTTTTCAGGTGAGAAAGCAGAAACTCTATTCAGAAAAAAAGCATCAAAATGTTTGCCCTTTCTGAATTCTTACCTTTCAGTTATAGTACGTACTTTTATAACAACCCAACCGCTATGAAAAAGAGTTTCACAAAAAGAGTGAAAGCCGCTTAACCGATACCCTTACTTACACCTGTAATAATGTACTTTTATTTTTTATTTTCTCATTTTTAACATTAAGTTTTGCTTTATTTTAGAACCCGATAAACTGCTCTGTGTTTTATGTCCCTACTACACCTGGTGACCTTTTGGGTTATATTTCTTGTTAGTCAATGTTTAATGGCTCAAACTCCCCCAAAATCATATGCATACACCCTGGGGGCCAAAGTTTACAAAGGATTGATCATGAAACATAATGCTAACATCGGACATCTGGCTGTTTCTCATCCGCAGGGTATTTCTTTGTATTTGAATAAACACACTTTTGGTAAGAAATTTTGCGAGCAGGTGTTTCATTATCCAAGCATCGGTATAGGTGTGAGTTATTTTGATTATCTCAATCCTGTGTTGGGCAAATCCTTAACGTTGACAACCTATCTGGATGTGCCTTTCATCCAAATGGACAAATCTTTTGTGACCTTTAAACTGGCAACCGGACTAGCTTATCATACTCATCCTCATCATCAAACGTATAATAATACTAACATTGCCCTGGGCACGCGGGTTACGTATGCCATGGTGGCCAGTTTCCGATTTATGCGTCAGATCACGGAGGTTTGGGAAAGCGGACTGGCTTTATCGCTAACGCATTTTTCTAACGGAGCCTTTTCCAAACCTAATGCAGGCATCAATATCCCTACCTTAGAGCTGGAAATGGCCAGGAAAATCAAACCCGTTTCCCTGGAGAAGACGATTTGGGATCAACCGGAATATCTTAAGAGTGCTTATTTTTATTACTTGGGCGTGAGCACAGGCCTGAAGGAAATAGAATATGGAGGCGACCGTTACTCCTTTATCAACCTGCATTTCCTGGCATCCAAGCGTTTCAGTGCTGTTAATGCGTTAAATTTAGGGCTGGATGCTTTCGTTGATTATGCCCTGAAAGCCCATATCCATGAAGAAATTACAGAAGGACAACCCGATTTTAAAAGAGTAGGTTTTGTCGTCGGACATGAACTTTTTTATGATCGCCTGTCTTTGCTGACACAAATCGGGACCTATTTTTATCGTCCATACAAAGGTGTGTACGGGTCATTATATCAGCGGTATGGATTACGGTATGCCCTGACCAATCGTCTTATTTCTTCTATTAACTTAAAAGTTCACGGGGGACAAGCAGAAATGGTAGAATGGGGATTAGGCCTCCAGTTTTAACACAGTTTTCTATGCGTCTACTTACTTACTGCTTACTGTTCGTTTCTTTATGTATTTGCAACAGCTGCCAGGAGGGCTTATCCGACTGTTTTAAGCGAACCGGGGTTAAAACAGTCAGAGAATACAGCGTACCTCCTTTTCGAACGCTGTACGTGAATGATGGCCTGCAGGTGACGATCGTACAGAAAGCGCCCCATCAAGTAACCCTGGTGGCAGGAACCCATTTGATCTCTTCCATCCGCGTGGAGGTACAGGACAATGTGCTCATGTTGTCGGACGATATAGGTTGCGACTGGGCCAGAAAATATGAAACGAAAGAAGTGATCGTGCAAAGTCCCGATCTGCGGGCCATTTACCAGAACGGATATGGTGATATCACTTCCTTACAGACGCTCACTTATGATACTTTGTCTATTCAGCCACGCTATGGGCAGGGAAATGTTCATCTTGATGTACAAGCAAAATATGTTGAAGTGATCTCTCACCGGAATGGTACGGTGACGTTGACCGGGCAAACGGATTATTTGAACGTAAAATTCTTGGACAACAACGCTATCTTTAACGGCAAAGAACTGGAAGCGCTCAACGTAGATATGGCACATCACTGCAACAATAGTTTTCACCTGCATCCTGTCTTTAGCCTGCGAGGCAGAATAGCCAAAAAAGGAGATGTTTACCTCTATCATTGGCCGGAACATCAGGATGTGGAGATAACCGGAAAAGGCAGACTGATCGACGTATCAGCTGAAGGGTCTTAATGCCGGACAGGCTCTCTTCCGTTTTTACTGGGTAAGGGATCCTGCTCAAACTGCTGGGGTTCTTTGAGCGTAATAGCCACATTGTGCTTGGCAAAGCCTAGCATATTCCGCACTATTTTTTCTTTGTCGCTGATGAGTAATAAAATGATTAAGGCCATTATATACAACCCGGTGACTATCAGGAAACCTAAGAAGGCACTTTCCAGTACAACATTGAGGTACAAACCCAGGGTAATACTTCCGAAGGTCAGCACGAATAACCCCACCACACCCATAGCAGCAAAAATAATGACTTTGGTAACGATGTCGGAGATTTTTGCCTGCACATTACCCTTTACCCTTTCAATTTCTATCTTCAGGTAAGTTACCGGATTGTTTACCACCTCTATGTATTTGGCTACAGCTTTTGGAATTTTCATGGAAAATTGATCATGCTTTACAAAATACTTCAATAGTAATACAAGGAAATTACGCCTAATGTTTATAAAGCCTGCCATACGCCGCCTTTCTCCACCGCTACCATCCACTTTTATCAGGGGTTCCGTTAGCGTTTCTCCCAGCGTTAACACGGGCCTCTACATTGTTGATAGCACAAAAAATCTTTCTTTATTTAAGAATATTATTTAGGTTTGCTTTTTAGTTTACCCTACACATTTGCTTTAGGCAATTTATTACACATGAAAAATTCAGAAGTTAAGATTTTTGCCGGACCTGATTCCTTAGATGATTTCAACATAGAAGAAGTATATAAGATAGGTGAAATCAAAACACGTGGCGAACTGGCTATTACCGGAGCCCGAACCGTTGGCTTAAAATCCAGAACCAACTTTGACCATGATAACTCCGATGAGGGGTTCATGGGTTATGATTTTGATGCCATCATGAAGAACTTTAATATCTTCGGCCATGGCGGTAATGCCGATGATCTGGTACCTTTGCCTACTGTTGAAATGAGCGAAAAGCTCTACCGTGAAACTGGCATGATTCCCTCTACGGAAATTATGTTGCCAGCCATTCAGCTTGCCTGTATAAAAAAATCTTTTGCCCGTGATCCCTTCCTGGTTTGGAACTCTGCCGTAGATCAACTGGGTTGGCATATTCGCCAGATGGCTGGCTTTGCTGAAGAACATGGCTGGATTGTGGGCTTGAAAAACGGAAAATGGCTGGGAGAGGAATATAAAAAAGCAGAACGCCCTGATTTTAAAGGAAAAACCAGCATCGAGACGGTTTGGGATGGTCTGGTCAATTATGCTTCTATTGCGCCGGAAGTGATTCTTATCCAAAGAGGCTGCGACTTACCGGCCAAAGGAGAATACAGGAATCTGCCTATCCATTATACGGCCATGCGTACTAAACTTCGCCATCGTGACAAGGATCATAAACTCTACTTTGATCCCAGTCATTCTCTGGGTCCTAAAATGCGGGATCAGATTGTTGACAAAACCGTAGAAGCCATGCAGATGAAAATCGATGAGGAGCATTACTTATACGATGGCATCCTGATTGAGGTAGGCACTGCCAAATGTGATACGCATCAGCATATCTCAGTAGAAGAGCTGCAGGAAATGGTAGATCGTTTGTCGGAATTCAGAACTTTGGCTGGCAGAAGTGTAAAAGTCACAACCTGACGATCACATTACTTTTTGCGCCATTACTTCCTCAATATATTCGAAGGTAGACAGGATCTCAGGTTTACCATCAATAATAGCTACATTATGCTCAAAATGGGCAGAAGGTCTGCGGTCGGCTGTAATGATCGTCCATCCGTCGTTGAGTTGTTTTACCCGGCGTGTTCCTAAGTTAATCATAGGCTCAATGGCAATGACCAGCCCGTTTTGAACTTTGGGCCCTTTGCCACGTTTTCCGTAATTAGGTACCTCCGGTGATTCATGCATATGGCGGCCCAGGCCGTGGCCTACCAACTCCCGCACTACACCGTATCCGTGGTGTTCTGCATGCTGCTGTATCGCATAGCTGATATCACCGATACGATTCCCTGATTTAGCCTGCTCTATGCCCAGATAGAGGCATTCCAGGGTGACTTTTAAAAGTTGTTTCACTTCAGGAGCTACTTCGCCTATTTGAAAGGTGTAGGCATGGTCACCATAGAATCCGTTCTTTTTCGCGCCACAATCCACTGAGATGATATCCCCTTCTTCTAGCGGTCTTTTGTTGGGTATACCATGCACTACCGCTTCATTCAGAGACATACAAAGTGTATTTGGAAAGTCGTACAAGCCTAAGAACCCTGGTTCGGCCCCATGGTCCCGGATAAATTCTTCCGCCAGCTTATCCAAATAAAGAGGGGTCACGCCCGGTCCTATTTCCTTAGCAATAAGCCCTAATGTTTTGGAAACAATCAGAGCGCTTTCACGGATCAATTCAATTTCTTCTGGCGTCTTGTAATGGATCATCTACAAAAATCAGTTTAAAAGAAATGCAAATAGTTCTATAGTGTTAAACCATAGAACTATCAAATTGTGTCACAAATATAAAAGAATTTATGAGGAGGGTATAGAAACAGCAGGGAACGTAGGGTGGATCAACGTTCTTACAGCCATACTGAGCCAGCGGTAGCAATTACGACTAATTGGGTGAACTACTGCTGATTTGATTTTGCAGGCGCTTCACCTCCTGCTCCATGCTTTCGATTTTACCCTGAATGTCTCCCCACTCATAACCGACCTCAGGAAGGTAAGATCTCAGGTGCCATTCTACTTTCCAGATCTGTAATAATTCAGCTTCCGGAATTTCGTAAGGTTCATGTTTAGGGTTGTCAGAAATACATTTTACAGAGCCATACTGATGCAGGCGGTTCTTGATTCTTTTGATCTGTATTCCGCGGTTTTCGGAAACAATCACATAAACGCCACCATCTGCAATGTTACCGTATTCAGCTACATCCAGCAGGCGGCAGATAACCCAGTCGTCTTCAGAAAGCGTAGGTTCCATGCTATCTCCGTTGACCTGCAAGGCATAACAAATACCATTTTTAAGCATAAAGGAAGGCAGCAGAATATTTTCCTGCTCTTCAAACCATTCCTGCGACTGATAGCCTGCCAGATAGTTGGCAGCGGCCTTATGATTGATCAGGGGAACAGTAACATTACCGTCCGTATCCTGCGTGGCTACTACAATGACCTCTTTAATTTTCTTTTCTGCTGCATTGTCTGAAAGCGTATTGGCTTCCACAAAAGGATTGCCTCTCCCTGTGACAATGTATGCACTGTTAATTTTAAAATACTTGAAAGCATTGTTAAGAATCTCAATGGTAACCGATCTGCGATTAGCTTTAATATCACCTAAATTAGAAGGTGAAACGCCAATAGTTTGCGCAAACTCCCGATCTGAAGAAATCAGGTTACGTTTTTTAAGTATTTCGATACACTCAAAAAAACGCTTATTGACAAAATTTTTGAATTGATTATCAGACATTTATGAAAATTATACTTAAAATGAGAACTAAATGCTTGGTTTATACTTTTAAAAAGAATAAACTTGTTCTTAAATCAAGTACAAAGATGGAAAATATTAGAGACATAAAAAAGCATCTTAGCCAAGAAGATTACGCTTTTATTAGTGAAATAACCGGATACTCCGTAGAATACATCAAAAACTGTATTACGTATCGAAGAAACAATCGTTTGATCGTACACGCCGCCTGCTATATTACAGCACCTCAAAGACTGGCTGTGGCCTGAATTAGGCGTTTAGTGAAATTGAATTTGAATTACATATGACTTTCTCTTCCCCCAAAGAGAAGCCTGTTGCTGGATTGTTATCTAAAAAGGCGATAGGGTAATTAAAGCACTTCTTTTGCCTCACAGAGCCTTGGCAGCTGACAGGAATTGACAAAAGCAGCAGTAACCAACAGAAAGGTCTAACTTAGTTAGGGTTATTTTTTATTAGCTCGAAATACTGCTCAAAGCTTTTTTTATCCAGCAACATCGTCGGTTTTCCTCTCCCCCATTCTGAGGAAATTTCAAAAAACCCATTGTAAGCGCGGCCAGTATATGATTTGTGTGGCTCAAAGCCTGACAAGCCTGTGCTAGTCTCCGGCTGCTTGTTACATTTATATGAAATCTTATACCTATCCATATTCTTTCGCTTTATAATCATAATAATAACAAATTTTATACAAAAAAGTTAAAACCTTACCTAAGTAATTTTTATTATTAATTTTCCTTCCTTTATTAATTTAATACTATTTTAATCATTTATATGATTATTTCAAAAAATAAATCGTTAAAATTTAAAATACAGTACAATAAATTTAATATCACCTTGAAATAGGTGGTAAAAAACTTTCAAAAAGAGATAAAAAAGGAGAAAAAACTTACCAGATAAGGGGAGCCGTTACTGTTCTATTCCTTGCGAACCATTTTTCCCCGACTGGCAATGAAAGGACAGATAATGGCAACGGGGCTGAATTTTCTTTTCTAAAGTGTGCATTTCCTTAAACATCTGTAGATAATTGTCCACAATTTTATGAAAGCTTTGGCGCTGCATGCCCCCTGATTTAACCCCATAAAAGCTTGAAATTCAGTGTATTATACTAAAAATTATTATTTATAATTTCTCTGGCAAAATAATTTCTATGGATACCATGTATAACCATCATTTTTTAAGCTATGAATGAACAAACTTGGAAAGGTAACTGGAACGAAAAAAAAGGTAAGCTAAAACAAAAATACGGTAGCTTAACCGATGACGACTTAGCCTATCAAGAAGGCAAAGAAGATGAATTTTTTGGCCGTCTACAGAAAAAACTAGGTAAGACGAAAGACGAAATAAGAAAGCTTATTAGCGAAATCTAAACACCCTGTACTAGATGGGTGTTATTTAAAATAGCTCTGAATCACAGAGCTGTTTTCTTTCTCAACTTAAATTTGACGACTTATGGAAAATAAACAGAAAAATGCTGTCAAACATTTACATGAACTCATAGAGGTCTGTAAAGAAGGCGAAAGAGGTTATAAGGAGGCTTCTGAAAAAGTTGATTTTGAAGACCTGAAAACGATACTTTATCGCTTATCTCAGCAGAGAGCACTTTTTAAAGCCGAACTGAAAGAAATCCTTATCAAAGATTTTGGCGATGAAGCCAAAGAAAGCGATTCTATCTTGAGCAAACTACACCGGGGCTGGATGGACTTCAGAGCTGGCCTGAGTGGAAAAGATACCAAGGCGGTACTTTCAGAGTGCGAAAGGGGTGAAAAACACGCTATTGAAAAATACAGCAGTGCGTTGGAGGGCTCTTTGCCAGATTATATTGAAGAAATAGTACAAAAACAATTTAACATGATTAAGGGAACCTTAAGCCAGATCAAGGAATTTGAAGCCGAAAGTTCTCATTAACCCATTCATAAAGATAAAAAGCAAAGGATAAAACCTTTGCTTTTTTATTGGTATTATGCTATCTCAGATCTATGTTCAATTTTATTATTAACCTGATAAACTACCCCCTTAGAAAGCTTAAATCCTTCATCAAAAGAAATTTAGGTTGGTTGGGCCATCCCACTATCCTTCCCTATAGAGGCTATGGTAATGAACATGAATTTTACATCAGAGGTCGGGTCATTGAAGATACAGGGCTAAGCCAGCCAGCGGAAAAAGATAGTATTATACAGAACCTGGTGGCAATGTTGAAACGATATGCTAGCAACGGTATTGGTGACCTGAAAGTGAGTGCTGATTTTGGAGGTGTTAAAAAAAGCTATATTACCGATGAAGATGGTTTTTTTGAGATCAATCTCCCAGTGAATCTGAACCATGTTAACCTCAATGAATGGCAGAGAATTCACTTCAATATGCACAATGACCTGGAAGAGGAAGATGAATTACTTGAGGCGAGTGGCGAGGTTCTCCTATCCCGCATAGAAAATCAATTTGGTGTTATTACCGATATTGATGATACCCTGCTGATCTCCCACTCTACTAATTTCAGAAAGAAACTGAGGCTCATGCTCTTTAAAAACGCCAAGACCAGAATGCCTTTTGCAGGAGTTGCCTCTTTTTACAAAGCACTGCAGGCAGGCAGCGATGGCACCTATCATAACCCTTTTTTTTATGTTTCCAGCAGCGAGTGGAATCTGTATGATTTGTTAGTGGACTTTTGCGATCACCACGGTCTACCCAAGGGACCTTTTCTTTTAAGGGATGCTCAGGTCAAATTAGGCAAAATATGGAAAGCAGGTACAGGAAACCATGATCATAAGCTGGAAAAAATAAGACACATTTTGCAACTCCATGAGGAAAAACACTTTATCCTGATTGGCGACAGTGGCCAGAGAGATGCAGAGATTTATTCCCATATAGCCCAGGAATTTCCCGAGCGCATCAAAACTATTTATATCCGTGATGTAAGACCGGCTCGCCACCAGGCGGTTGTAGAAATTGCAAGTAACTTAGCCAAAACAGGCGTTGAAATGCTTCTCGTGAAAGATACAGAGGAGGCTGCTTTGCATGCCCTGAAGAGAAACTATATTACGCCAGAGTGTATCAAAGATATTGTGGCTGAGAAAATAGATAACCAACAAATGGAAAGCGAATTTGAGCAAATTATTGAGAAGGTTGTACACCCGGCTTAAATTCCATAGGGACAATCACCTTTAGAATATTATGTAAAATTTTTGCATTCACTACCGCAGGCTCTCCAATCACCTCTCCATCGACCTGCACAGTCTCTCTGTATTTATTATACACCTTTATTTTTTTACAGGAAAGTATTTTGACATAGCGCGAAGTTTTCAGTGTTCCTCTGAATAAGGCAATAGAGATAGAAAAAATAGACCAAAGCGGAAAGGGTTTGATGATACAGACCTCAAATTTGCCGTCATTAATCTTTCCTATAGGGTTCACAATGGCTCCAGTGCCATATTTACTGGCATTGGCAATAACTACCATATGCGCTTTTCGTCTGAATTGATTGCCATTCAGATCAAACTTGAATTTTTTGGGATCCATACGGAAGATCTCACTAATGTACTGCTTGAAATAACCCCACATCCCCCTGGATTTTTCCCGCTCAAACCGCTTGACTACCCTGGCATTGAGGCCAATATCACTCAGATGAAGGCACAAATGTTTTTTGTTGATTAAAATAGCATCTATGTGTATCTCTTTTCCTGCAAACAGCAGATCAGTCGCCTCATTCGTATTGGTAGGAATGGACAACTCAGTAGCCAGTCCGTTGGCAGAACCCAGCGGAACAATACCCATGGCTACGTCCTTTTGCTGTATCAACTCCGCTACCAGATTGCAGGTACCGTCGCCACCCACCGCTACCACCACGTCTGGTTTGCAGGTTGCCATGTACTTTAAAATTTTCTCCTGATCGTTGTCCCCTGTTGTTTCTATTACATCAAAGGCCGCTCCTTTTTGCGTAAACCTGGCTTTTAAATCACTTACATACTGGTTTTTATCCAGTCCACCAGCAATTGGATTAATGACAAACAGATATTTTTCACGGACTATCATAGTATTCGGAAAAAGCGGCCAATACTTTAAATTATGAAATTATATTATATGTTTGTGCGAGCCACAAAAAAAAATCAGGAGAACTATCCCCTGATTTTCGATGTGAATTTAAAGAATTAATTAACTGTTAGAATCAACTTCTTCTTCTACTTCTTCAAAGGTACGACTTACTTCACCTTTGATGTCGTTCCAAGACTCTTCGGTAGAATTTTCAACTTTATCTAACTGTTGATTCAGTTTGTCAATTTTCTGTTGAATTTCATCCTTAGCCTCGGCAGAAGCCTCGTTGAGTTCATTGTTTAACTCGCTGATTTTATCTTCCAGTTTAGTTTCCCATTCTGCTTGTTCAGCTTGAAAATCTTCACCAATGGCTTCCATTTCGTCACCAACCTCATCAACGGCTTCTTCTGTTTCTTCTCCTACTTCATTTGCAGTATTTTCCGTACTACTGGGCGAGTCACACTGTGTCATCATAGCCAGCGAAAAAAGGCCGGCAAAAATCAGTGTTATTGGTTTTTTTAAAAAATTAGTTTTCATGATAAAATAAAAATTAAGTTTAGATAAAAAATTAAACTATAAGTGAAATTCAATTTTCTTCGTGATTTAAAATCTTCATTTCTGACAATTTTTCGCCACCTTTTATCCCGAAATCCAATGTTCTGATCGGGAAAGGTATGGTAATGTCATTTTCATCAAAGGCTTCCTTAATCGCCATGATTGCTTCGCTTCTCGCTGTTAAAAAGTCAAGCTGGCCTGAAGATTTAGCCCAAAATCTCACTTTAAAATTAATGGAGCTATCACCAAATTCATCAAAAAATAAAGTAACTTCCTTGGTTTTGTCTATGGAATCCAAACCGCTCACTACCTTCAGTGTCAGATCTTTTACCTTTCGCAGATCGTCGCCATAAGAAACACCAACTGCCAAATCAACTCTTCTGTCTTTAGTGTGGGTATAATTCACCACCACATTTTGAAAGAGTTGTTTATTGGGAATCAGTACTTCCAATCCCTGAAAGGTACGTACTGTTGTAATCCTCAGATTGATATTGGTTACAACGCCCATATGATCATCCGACGATATGATGTCTCCTACTTCAAAGGGTCTCCTCATTACAATCAGGATACCAGACACAAAGTTGGCTGTAATATCCTGGAAGGCAAACCCCAAAGCTAAACCTACAATACCAACACCTGCCAGCAAGGTAGTGACCACCTGTGTGAGCTGTAGCACACTCAAGGCTACAAAAATGCCAACGGCTAAAACTCCGAAATAAAGAACGTTTGCGAACAGATCATTCAGCGCCGTCCGCCCTGAAAATTTTCCAAATATCCGATGCGCTAATCTTCTCAGCAATCGGGCAATCAGGAAAAAGGCCAGCAGCACGAACACTGCCACTACAAAATTAGGAAGCATGGCTATTAACGTTTCCAGCCACCCTTCTAATTTATCAGTTACTAATTTTAATGCATTGGTAATTTCTAACTCCACTAAAATACAAATCTGTTAAATCAATTTTTAATTAGTATATCTTCAGTAAGATCAAAAAATGTGAAAGAACGTTTTTCAAAACTGACCATCAGTCAGTGGATAATCAGCAGATAAAAAAATCAAGGTTCTGTTTTCCTTATTAAAACTTCACGTTTTTCCGTATTTCTTTAAGAGACTTCTGGCTTCTTTTAGAATAATATTCTATAGCCTTGGTCAGACCGTCCAGGATAGAATCAACATTCTCACCCAGCTGCTTTTCAAAATTTGCTTTCCACTTATCTGATTCTTTTCCCAGAACTTTTCTTGTTTTGTTGCCACTGTCGGGAGCCAGTAATATGCCGGCAGCAATGCCTGCCGCTGCGCCTAATAAAATTCCTGTTAGATTTTTCATAAGTTAAGTATAAGTATAGAATAATTTTCAACTCGTTTTGGTAACAAAGGTAAAAATCCCGTGCCAACCTTGTGAACAAAAACGGAAAACTTATTAGAATCCGCTAAATGATTGGCACACAGCTATTTGAGAAATGAAAGAAATTTCATTTTATATATGAAAGGAAAACCAAATTTATCGCTTAAATGTTTTGTGAGTAAATATTTCTACAGTTTGTAGAAAGGTATCTATCTTACGCAGTAGGTTGTCACCACCCCCACCTTTTCTGCCAAGAGACGAGATAGGGTAAAAAACAAGAACAAATTCTACAAAATTGTAACTAAAATTCTACATCCTTATCCCTCATAAATTGTCTGGAAGGCGTTTTTAAGCACTTTTAAGGCAGTTTAAAAAATGGCAAGATTATTATATTTATATTATAACCATGTCTAACGACATCATTATTTTTTGATCTTATCAACTCCAAAACTTTTAAAGCCATGTCTATACTAACTATTATTTTGGCTATCCTGCTTCCACCCTTAGCAGTGGCCTTACAATACGGAATTTCAAAGCAATTTATCATCAACGTTTTATTAACACTGGTTGGATGGTTACCAGGCGTTATCCATGCCTTTATTGTGCTCCGGTAAACGATTACCACTATTTTACTGAATCGCATTACTAATCTATAATATCAGATAAAATGAATATCACTATCAATAAAAATACAGACGATGGGGTCTTGAAACTGGCTCGCCTGGGAATGTTTGCCAAAGGAGCTATCTATTGCATTTTGGGTGTGTTAACCACGCTGGCAGCTTTTAACATAGGCGGCCAGACAGCCGGTAAATCTGATGCCCTTAAATTTCTCTATGAACAACCTTTCGGTAAGATTCTGCTGGCCATTCTTACTGTTGGTTTGTTGGGTTATGTCGTATGGAGATTTGTGCAGGCCATCAAGGATCCTGAAAATGCAGGGGACGATACCAAAGGCATTATGACCAGGATCGGATACGCAGCCAGTGGTGTTTTTTATGGTTTCCTGACCTTTGAAGCGGCAAAGATGCTGTTTAGAGGAGGCTCCAGCGGAAGCAGCGATAGTAAGAACCAGGAACTGGTAGGGCAGCTTTTAGATAAACCATTTGGTCAGATATTAGTTGGAATTGTAGCGGTTGTCTTTATTGGAAAAGCAATCTATCAGTTTTATAGAGCTTATTCCGGTAGTTTCACCAAAAAAGTGAGAGACAGTAATCTGCAGCAGGACGTCAAGAATCTGGTACGGAAAGCAGGAGTGGCCGGCTACACGGCAAGAGGGGTTGTCATTGGTATTATCGGATATTTCTTTTTAAAGGCAGCAATACAAGCCAATCCTGGCCAGGCCCAGGGCTCTGAAGGCGCTTTTAAATTTATAGAAAGTTCACCTTTTGGCCCCTATTTGTTAGCCATTGTGGCTATCGGATTGGTCTGCTACGGCGTATTTATGTTCGTAAAAGCCAGATATCGGGTGATGCCCAGTTCGCTGTAACCAATAATCCTTTACATATTATTTGAAACTTAAACTACAATGAAGTCTTTAAAACAAATTAGAAAAGTAAAGAAAGTTAAAGATACCTTAGGAATTTCTGAGAATTACAAAACCTGGATTGTCAGTGGCGCTTCTTTTTTAAGTGCTATGCTGGTAAAAAAAGCAGCTGAAGTCTTGTGGAAGGTAACTACTCATCGTGATCCACCTAAAAACCCGGCCGACCGGGATGTATCATGGGGTGATGCCTTGGCCTGGACCCTTATCACAGGTGTTTTTGTCAACGTAGTAAGGCTGCTTATCAGGCGCAATGTGTCTATTGGTATAGATGAGTAAACCAGCCAGGCTATGTGGGTTAACCGCGTAGTTGTCTGAAATTTTTAACGACATAATTTAAATTTACAAGAGTGCCTCATATTAAGTGAAGGCACAACAGTAAATCTATGGGCAAAGCTTTCCGCTTTGCTCTTTCTGTATACCATGCAGGCTTTTGTCTGCAACAATGAGACTTTTATCGATTCAATAGCATTTTACGGAAGTGGAAGTAAGAGAGATACCCAAAGAACTGGTTTATCTGACAGATGATCAGCCAGGTTACAAACGCGTAAAAAAAGGCAAGGGATTTTGTTATTATGATAAGGATGGACAGAAAGTAGAAAGCGAGAAAGTGCTTCAGCGCATCCAGGAACTTGGCATTCCACCCATATGGAAGGAGGTTTGGATTGCCCAGAAAGCGAATGGCCATTTGCAAGCTACTGGTATTGATCCTAAAAACAGAAAGCAATACCTCTATCACCCGTTGTGGAATAGGTTTCGTAACGAAACCAAGTTTTCAAGAATGAAAGAGTTTGGTTATGCGTTGCCCTCTATCCGGAGAATTACCAGTGAACACATCAGTGAAAGAGGCTGGCCCAAAGAAAAAGTGATGGCCCTGATAATACAGATGATGGATGAACACCATATACGGATTGGCAATGTGTATTATAAAGAACATAACGAAACATTTGGCCTTACCACACTGCGAAGAAAACATTTTGAATTTGCCAGAGGCGTAGGACATTTAGAATTTAAAGCAAAAAGCGGTAAGTACAGAAAAATTGATATACACAATGGGCAGTTAGCTAAACTGATCAAAAAATGCTCTGAACTACCCGGCTACGAAATTTTTAAATACAAAGACGCTGATGGGAAGTATCATACCATCGACTCACAGGATGTCAATCAATATTTAAAGGAAATATCAGGCGAAGACTTTACCTGTAAGGACTTCAGAACATGGGGAGGCACCAAACTGGCCGTTGACAAATACTCGGAGGCATTGTCAGAGGCAGAGGAGAACAAACGTTTGAATCTTTGCACAACCCTGATCAAAAAAGTATCCCAACAACTGGGCAATACGGTGAGCGTCTGCCGGGAATATTATATTCATCCGAAAGTGCTACAGGTATTGATGGATGGTAAACTAGAACGATACAAAAATAGAAAGCTGAAATATCTCACGCCTGCTGAGATCAAATTGCTTGATGACAGTGAAATTGCGGTGCTTAATATTATCTAAATACTACTGGCTTCCAAAAGATTGGCTTTTTTATTAAAGGTAATAGTGAATTGGGTTCCTTTTCCCAGCACACTTTCCACCGCTATTTTAGCCTTGTGAGAGTTAACAATATTTTGAGCTGAAGTCAGGCCAAGCCCCATGCCTCCACGTTTTCCGGTATGGAAAGCATCAAAGAGCTTGGAGAGATTTTCCTTGTCTATCCCCGGTCCGTTGTCAGAAATTCTCACAAATTGTTTGTCGTCCTTTTGCCACGTTTCTAAAACAATTCTCCCCTCTCCTGACTTTACCGCTTCAATGGCATTGGTGATAATATTCAGTAAGGCGACAGAAATTTTTTCCGAATCCAATAATATCTCCTGCAGTTGCGGATCATAATTCTTCTCCAGTTTCACATCCATGAGCTTTATCCGGTCTGCAGCCAGTTTGACTGTGTGGTCCAGAATATGATTCAGATTCTTCATCTCCAGATTCAGCTTGAAGGGCTTAGCTGAATTGAGCATCTCAGTGATAAGCTGATTGATCCGCTGGGTATTGCGTTTGATAATGTCAAAGTATATATCCAGCATTTCATTGTCAGGCAGTTCGGCTACCACCTGCTCCAGGGCCAGGTTAATATTGGTGAGCGGATTTCGAACCTCATGAGCGATGCTTCGAGCAATATTGCCTGTCATCATGAGTTTTTCCATCTGGATCAGATCCTGCTGCACCCTTTTTCTTTCTGTAATATCTTCGATAATGCCCTGAAAACCCTGAATGTTGTCGTCCCCATCTACAAAAGAAGTGGATTTGATATTACACTCTATAGGCTGCCCATCTCTGGTTTTCATTACCACTTCAAAATCTTTTACCTGCCTGTCCTGATTGAGCGTTTTATAAAAGGACGTATAATCCTCTTCGTTGACAAACAAATCCTTCAGGTTGAGATGCGTAATTTCGTGAAGTGCATAACCGAAAAGGTGCAACATAGAAGGACTGGCATCAAGAAACAGGTGCTCCTTGTTGGTAATATAAATTGCGTTGATAGATTGTTCAAAGAGCTGACGGTATTTCTTTTCCTGATCGTATAGTTTGTTGAGAGTACGGGTATGGTTAATAGCATACCGGATGGATCGCTCTATGGTCTGACTGTTGATCTTACCTTTCACCATGTAATCAGACGCACCAATCCGCATAGCTTCATAATCTACCTCAGGATAGCCCTGTCCGGTCAGCATGATGATAGGGCATTTGCATCCTATCTGCACAGCTTCCTTCAGCAAATCCAATCCATTTTTTTCACCCAGCCGATAATCTATCAGATAGACGTCAAAAGATTCTTGTCGTATCTGGGACAAAGCCTGATCATAGGAAGGCTCCCAGGATACATTGTACTGAGTATGTTTTATATCAGATAATAGGTCTCTTACAATAACGTAATCGTCCTCATCATCATCCACCAATAATATATTGATAACGTCCACCCCCATACATTATGCTTGTGTCTCATTGGGCAGAACCACGATACCAAACCAGTAAGTACCAATGGCCTTTGCCACTTCCACCAAATCTTCAAAAGTAACAGGCTTGGTAATAAAAGAACTTATCCCAAGATCATAGCTCCGGATAATATCCTCTTCCGCCTTAGAAGTAGTCAGAACAATGATAGGAATCCTTCTCAATTTCGGATCGGCTTTGATTTCAGCCAAAGCTTCTCTACCATCCTTCTTCGGCATGTTCAGGTCTAACAGGATCAGACCAGGCAAAGGGGCATTGTCTTTATTATATTTTCCACGTTGATGCAAGTAGTCCATCAGATCTTCTCCATCCACCACAAAATGGAGGTCATTGGCCAATTTGTTCTCAATAAGAGCTTCTTTGGTTAGCATTCTATCATCCGGGTCATCATCTGCCATCAGGATGGTGATGGTCTTGACATTTTTAATTTCGTCACTCATAGTTCCACATTTTGATGTTCTGGCAATATTACATAAAAACTTGAGCCTTTTCCAGGAGTACTGTTGGCACTAATCGTTCCGCCATGGTTTTCTGCAATCTTTCGGCAGATAGCCAGTCCGATACCCGTGCCTTTGTATTCGGAACGGCCGTGCAATCTTTGAAAAATATTAAAGATACGGTCCAGATACTTTTCGTCAAACCCAATCCCGTTATCAGTCACCACAATTTTATAATAGTTCCTGGTACTCTGATAGTTCGCCAGTTCTTCCAGTTCAGCAGCCGACGGCTCTTCACACTGCACAATCACTTCCGGTGACACCTCAGGCTGCCGGAATTTAAGGGCATTACTGATCAGGTTTTGAAAAAGTTGCCGGAGCTGTAGCGGTTCGGCCTCTAATACCGGCAGCTCTTTTATCACTATTTTCGCCTCTGTATCGGCAATAGTCGTTTCCAGGTCATTCGTGATATCACGGATGAGTTCTGCCAAGTTAATAGCCTGAAAAGGTTCTTTGAATCTTCCTACCCGCGAATATTTGAGCAAATCGTTGATCAATACCTGCATACGGGCCGCCGCGTTCTGCATCCGCTCAATATAATCCTTTCCTGAGCCTTCCAGTTGTTCGGCATATTTGGTGCTCAGACGATCGCCAAAAGCACGGATTTTTCGAAGAGGTTCCTGCAGATCGTGAGAAGCGACATAGGCAAACTGCTCCAAACTTTCGTTGGCACTTTCCAGGGCATATATTTTATTTCTCAGATCGTTCTGAGAATTACGGAAAATACTGATGTCTTCGGAGAGTACCAGTACGTGAGAAATGCTTCCCCATTCTTCCCGGATAGGAACAAAGCTGAGCCGGAAGAGTTTATCTTCCCATTCCAGTTCCCTTCTTTGAGAATCTCCTTTGAAGGCAGCTTTGACCAAGGGAAGCAAAAGATCCGCTTCTTCTTTATGAACTATATGATGAAGATCCTGCCCCTTCTCCACTTTTTGATCCCCGATGATGGCCTTCAATGGACTCCCTTCACAAATAATTAACTTACTGTCACGGTCTATCAAAGCCATTTCCACGCCTGGTAAGCACTTAATCAGGATACTGTAAAGCTTCTGACTTCTCTTATTTTCCAGCAAGGCATGTTTCAGGTCAGAAATGTCGGTAAAGTTGATTAAGAGGCCATCTTGCACTTTACTGACTTTGATGCGAAACCAAACATTCAATCCGTCAAAGTCATAGAAGGTTTCTTCCTGAATATTTTCTCCCGTTTCAACTACCTTCAC
Organism: Catalimonadaceae bacterium JC749; assembly: GCA_021730635.1. Lineage (GTDB taxonomy): Bacteria > Bacteroidota > Bacteroidia > Cytophagales > Cyclobacteriaceae > JAJNNC01. The sequence goes on along the minus strand of JAJNNC010000002.1, from coordinate 266,153 downwards.
ATACTGCTGAAAAAGGCCGGCCGGTTTTACGCCCGGAAATAATTCCAGCATACGATGACCTACTACCTCCTCTTCCTTTTTGTTCAGAATATTCAGGGCCGCTGTGTTGATCAGCAAATATTCAAAGTCAGTCACACGACCCTTTTCATCCAGAATGGATTTTAATAAGATGGTACCTTCCTGTGTATTTCGTAAGATTCTATTTAGGATTTCTACAGCAAAAGCAGGATTGTCTATCATGTAAAAAATTTAAAGCTGAAAAAATGAAAAGACAGGCATGACTGCCTGCTTTTATAGATCAATATTGTAAGATTTCATCTTGTTGTACAAGGTCTTACGGTCAATGTTGAGTACGTCGGCCGCTTTGGTTTTGTTATAGCCGGTTTTTTCTAACACACTGATAATCGCATCTCTTTCAGCAATTTTAGAAACAGATTTTAAATTAGCAGGTTCGTCGGCTAACGTATCTGATCTGAGGTTGTCCAGGAATACGGGAGATTTGATCTCTTCCGGGAGACATTCAAACGTAATAGTATTGGTCTGACAAAGCAGCACTGCCCTTTTCACTACGTTGTAGAGCTCCCGCAAATTGCCATGCCAGTAATAATCTTTCATTTTGCTGAGCACATCCGGTTCAAAGCCCTGCACATCCTTATCCAGCTCATTGTTCGACAATTCTAAAAAATGCTGGGAAAAGACCTTAATATCCAGTTTTCTTTCTCTGAGAGGAGCCAGTTCTATTCTAAACTCATTAAACCGGTGGTACAGATCTTCCCGGAAATCGCCTCGCTTTACTGCTTCGGATAAGTTTTCATTGGTGGCCACGATGAGCCTTACATCTATGGGGATATCTTTGGTGCCGCCAATCTTCTTTATCTTTCTTTCCTGAATCACCCGCAGCAATTTGACCTGATTTTCATAGGATAAATTGCCGATTTCGTCCAGAAACAACGTCCCTCCATTGGCCGACTCAAAACTCCCTGTCTTTTCATTAAGAGCGCCCGTAAAAGCTCCTTTTACATGACCAAAAAGCTCACTTCCCGCCAGTTCTCGGGGCAAAGCGCCACAGTCAATGGCTATAAACGGTTTGTCTTTTCTTTTACTGTGATTGTGGATCTCATTGGCTACAAACTCTTTTCCTGTGCCGGTCTCTCCCTGTATAATAACGGACATATCCGTGGGAGCAATCAACTTGATATGCTGCAGCACCTGCTTCGACTGAGGACTTTCTCCAATGATAAAGCTTTTTCTGCGTACTACCTTTTTGGGTTTATCCGGCTGACTTTTACTGGATAAAGCCTGTTTGATGGTAAGCAGTATTTCATCAGGGTACAAAGGTTTTGTCACATAATCATAAGCACCAAGTTTGATGGTCTTGACTGCCACTTTCACATCTGAATAACCGGTAATAATGATAACAGAAGCGTTTGGATTAAGAATTTTGATCTTTTGAATCAGTTCCAAACCTGTAATATCCGGTAACTTGAAATCACAAAGAACCAGGTCAAAAACGTGCTGCTTTAACAAATCAATGGCACTCTCACCATTGGAAGCAGTTTCCGTCGTGAAGCCATTCTTTGAGAGGAATCTGTCCAATAATAGACGAATATCTTGATCGTCGTCAATTATCAATATTTTATTCATCGAGCGCTAGCAAATAAAAAAACTATAAAAATTACAAATGCAAAAAAGCTTAAACAATATGCCTAAATATAGGCAAATTTCTACAATTTTAATAATAAAATTGATTGTTCAATTTTTATTAAAAATGTTAGGCAAAGTTAATAAATTTCAGGGCTGAATTTATTTTTTCCTTGTTAAAAGGTTTGTCTATAAAATAATCTACTCCTTTTTTCTCTGATTGTATTTTTTTTAGTAAAGCATCGTGAGCACTGATCATTACTATCTTCACATCCTCACTATATTCCCTGATTTTGGGTACCAGCGTATATCCTAAACCGTCGGGCAGGTTTAAATCTAAAAAAACCAGATCAAACTTCTCTTCTTCAAACTTATGCACACCTTCTTTCAGGGTATAGGCATAGTCGGTAAGGAAGCCCATCTGGGAAAGTAAGGCAGAAAGCAAGAAGCATATCTCTTTCTCATCATCTAAAATCAGTATTCTTTTCTTCTCCATTACAAATCAATAACTATATGGCTTATTGCTATCATGAATAACCTACATCCATTCAAAAAACAAACCGAAATCTATTCTTTTGGAAGTAGGTTATCCAGGAATTTCTTTTCATCATAAACCTATGGTGTAATTGTCATTTATAATTTTAATGATTGTAATTATTTACAGCCTTAAACCTGTAAAATACAATCTTTTTTCAAAAAAGCCTATTTTCTACTAAGACTTGTTGACTTTCATAAGAAATCTTTCAGTGAAAACAACTGCTGAATTTAGCAGAAGTGAATGAGCAAAAATTCTACAATTCGTGTAGAATAAATTCATCACTGATGGGCACAGAGGGGAAGCAAAAGCCCCACTACAGAAAATGGTAAAAATCAAAAAATCACTCTTTAATGGACTTCACCGGTTATTTCAGTCAGTTTCTGTCTCTTGTTCCTATGCTAAATCAATGATCATTGTCATGATTTTTTACAAAGTCTATTCCAAAAAGACTTTCCAGCGTTAGGGTGGGTCTGTCTGTCATAACGCTGGTTTCCTTACTGTCCCTTGCGAAGCTGCTGTAGATGCTGTAGCCAGTCTCCCCCTGCAATGTAGTTAAGCCCTGTAACATCCTCATCAAATTTCAGATAAGTGAAAAACTGATGCTCCGGTAGATACACCAGCCGGTATACCTCCTGCTCTACCTCTTCCAATACATTGAGTTTCTCCAGAGTAGTGGCGTCTACCTCATATACTTCACCCATGACAGCATCTTCCGGCGCTCCTTTCACCATATACGGATACCATTGCCGGTAATCATACAGCCGATACCCTGTCAGCCTGTAAAGCTGCGCAACCAGTCGAGCTTCTTTCAGCAAGGCATCATGGTACAACCCTCCTTTTCGTAAGGTGCCATACACAAAAACTATATAGGTTTTCATCCGTTCTATCATCGTGAATACAAATAAGTGGTAAACGGGCTATCTGTAAATTTATGTTGTGGATAGTTTTCAAACTTATAGCAACGATAGTATCTTCCTTGGCTGATTTTTGCCATGAATAAATCATAAATTTGTAAAAATCTGCAGCAAGTACTGACCGTCGAACATGTTAAAAACTTTATTTGTTATCAATCCTATTTCCGGCCTGGGCAAGCAAAAAAACCTCCCCGAACTCATCGAGCGATATCTGGACCGATCCCGTTTTGCCTATGATCTTTGCCTGACGGAATATGCAGGGCATGCAAAAGTTATCGCCAGAGAGGCACTCAATACTTACGACTTGCTGGTAGCTGTTGGAGGCGATGGCACCATCAACGAGATCGGCAGCAGTATTCTTCACCAAAACATAGGATTGGGTGTGATCCCGCTGGGCTCAGGGAATGGACTGGCCCGGCATTTAAATATCTCTACCAACCCGGTCAGAGCACTGCTGCAACTCAACCAATCGAAACTGCTGCCTTTTGATGCAGGTTTGCTTAACGACAAACCGTTTTTTAATGTTTCAGGAACCGGTTTTGACGCCCAGATCAGCAAAAAGTTTGCAGACCAGGTCAAAAGAGGTTACATCACTTATGCCCGCTGTGTCTGGGAAGAAATTCAGTTATATACCCCCAGAAAATACCGGGTCAGCCTCAATGACACAGTGGTGGAAGACACCTTCTTTTTGATTGCTTTTGCCAACACATCGCAATACGGCAACAATGCATTCATTGCCCCACAAGCAAGAACCGATGATGGCCTGCTTGATGTGATTCTGGTAAAACCTTTTCCTATTACCTACCTGCCAGCCTTTACCGTACTGGGTATGTCTAAAAGCCTCTCTCTTTCGCCCTATGTACAAAGTTTCCAGACCAAAGAAGTACTCATCCAAAACCTTGAAAAAGCACCTGTTCATCTGGATGGAGAGTACGAAGGCGCAGAAGAAACCATACAGCTTCATATCCAAGAAAAAGTCATACAGGTAATGGCTCCCTCTAAACCTATTGTTACCCTGTGGTGAACACCCCTGCCTAAAAATAACAGTATGATAACAGAATGTTAAATTTCGATTCATCAAGCTATCCTAATAATTTCTTTCTTTTACACAACCAACAATGTGTTAATTGGCAAATCAAATTATCTCCCGTTCCTGCCTCCGGAGATTAAGCCTTCAGGGTTTAATAACAGCCTTCATCACCTCTTTTTTTCACCAGCTTTTTCCAGACAATGCTCTTGTATTGCCCAGTAAGTGGTGGAAAAGAAGCAGCGAAGCTATGATACGGCCGATGCTGTATATGCAAAATCAACGGTTAAAACACAAAGCCTATTATGGGAAGAAAAAGATCAATAGAAGTAGCCATTATCTCTGATGTGCACCTGGGCACCTATGGATGTCAGGCTAAAGACTTACTAAAATACCTCAAAAGTATTAAGCCCAAAACACTGATTCTCAACGGAGATATCATTGACATCTGGCAGTTTAGCAAGCGTTATTTTCCTAACTCTCATATGAAGATCATCAAACAGATCATTGGGATGGCCGCCAAGGGAGTGCAGGTGTATTATATCACCGGCAATCATGATGAAATGCTCCGCAAATTTGAAGGCTTTACCATGGGAACACTCAGGATTGTCAATAAGCTGGTGTTAGAATTGGATGGAAAAAAAGCCTGGATTTTTCATGGCGACGTATTTGATATCACCATGAAACACTCCAAATGGCTAGCGAAGCTGGGCGCTATAGGCTACGATACCCTGATCCTGCTCAACGCCTTAGTCAATTTCTGTTGTGAAAGATGGGGACGGGAGAAGGTTTCCTTCAGCAAAAAGATCAAAAACAGAGTAAAAAGTGCTGTCAAGTATATTGACGACTTTGAAAATACTGCGGCAGAAATCGCTATCTCCAACCAGTATGATTATGTGGTTTGCGGCCATATCCACAATCCGGAAATACGCACCATACAGAAAGAAACAGGTCAGGTAACGTATCTCAACAGCGGCGACTGGGTAGAAAATCTGTCTGCCCTGGAATACCACCGGGGGGTATGGAAGCTCTATCGTTTCCAGGAAGATTTAGCGCTATCCCGTGAGGTGAGTACAGAAGAGGAGGAAGAAAACCTGAATCTTTCTCAACTCTATAGCAACCTTCTCCGAGAATTCCAATTGGTCAAAATATGAAAATTCTGTACGCCATTCAGGGCACCGGGAATGGTCATGTCAGCAGAGCCAGGGACATTGTGCCTTTACTAGAAAAGAAAGGTGAATTGGATCTCCTCATCAGTGGCATTCAGGCTGATGTATCGCTCCCCCATCCGGTCCGGTATCAACTCAAAGGAATGAGCTTTATATTCGGAAAATCAGGAGGAGTAGATTTGGTAGATACCTACCGCAAAACCGATACCCGTACGCTGATCAAAGACATCCGAAACCTGCCGGTAGAAAAGTATGATCTGATCATCAACGACTTTGAACCGGTTTCTGCCTGGGCCACTTACTTCAAAAAGAAACCCTGTATCAGCTTAAGTCACCAATGTGCTATACTATCACAAGGGTCGCCCAAACCGGATAAGAAAGATGCCCTGGGGAAAATGATCCTGAAGAATTACGCCCCCTGTACTCATAGTTATGGATTTCATTTTGCGCAATTTGCCGAAGACATTTATACGCCTGTCATCCGACAGGAAATTCGCCAGGCCGAAGTGCAGAATAAAGGGCATTATACGGTTTATCTGCCAGCCTTTGATGACAAAAAGCTGATAAAGAAATTAAAAAAAATAGAGGGGGTAGAGTGGCACATTTTTTCTAAACACACCAAAGAATTTTACAAATCGAAAAATATCAGGGTAAAGCCTATCGAGAATAAAAGCTTTATCCAAAGCCTGGCCACTTGTGAGGGTATTTTATGTGGAGCAGGCTTTGAAACCCCGGCTGAAGCTTTATATTTGAACAAAAAGCTGATGGTCATACCCATGAAAAATCAATATGAGCAGCACTGTAATGCAGCTGCCTTGCATGCGCTGGGTATTCCTGTGCTGAAAAACCTGAAAAAGAAACAAATTCCTAAAATAGAAGATTGGATACAGAAAGGATCTTCCCTGGAAATTCACTATCCGGACATCACGGAAGAAGTGATAGATTTGATCCTTACCCGGCATGGGAATAATCATCAATAAATATCAGTAGATTGTATAGTAAAGACTTCGGAGAATCGTTCAATTGGGGAGTATCAACGTCCGCTTTTCAAACAGAAGGAGCTTATCAGCAGGATGGAAAAGGGTTATCCATATGGGATCAGTTTACCACGCAGTCCGGTAAAATTTTTGAAAACCAACATGCCCGTGAAGCCTGTGACTTTTATCATCTTTACCCGCAAGACCTGGAGCTGCTGCATGCTTTGCATATTCCAAACCTTCGGTTTTCGCTCTCCTGGCCCAGGGTATTACCCGCAGGCACAGGTCAGGTCAATCAAAAGGGTATTGACTTTTACAACAGCGTGATCGATACCTGTTTATCCCGCCAGATTGAACCCTGGATTACTTTATACCATTGGGATCTGCCGCTGGCACTTAGTGAAAAAGGAGGATGGACCAACCGGGACATCATCGACTGGTTTCAGGAATATGTCGCTGTCTGCGTGAAAGCTTTCGGCGATAGGGTCAGGCATTGGATGATTCTTAACGAACCGGCTGTTTTTACAGGAGCGGGTTATTTTCTGGGCATTCATGCACCGGGCTGGCGGGGACTCAATCACTTCCTGGCTGCAACCCATCATGCTGCTTTATGCCAGGCAGCGGGTGCCAGAGTTGTTAAAATGCTGGCACCAAACAGTGAAGTAGGCACAACCTTCTCCTGCACCTGGATAGAGCCTCTTCGCTTGGCAGACCGGCATATCAAGGCTGCCAGACGTGCCGATGCCCTGGTTAATCGTTTGTTTATAGAGCCTGCGTTAGGTTTAGGATATCCATTTTCCGACCTGAAAGTATTGCACAAGATTGAACAATTTTTCAAGCCCGGAGACGAAGAAAAGCTCAGGTTTGATTTTGATTTTATCGGCTTGCAGAATTACACCCGTGAGATTGTAAAACATTCCCTGACCATTCCCTATATTTTTGCCAAACCAGTGAGTCCCGACCGTCGGCAAGTCCCCACTACCCTAATGAACTGGGAAGTTTATCCGGAAGCGATTTACCGTATTCTGACAGAATTTCACCAAAAATATTCTTTTAAGAAGGTAATAATCACGGAAAATGGCGCTGCTTTTTCTGATAAAGTTCAACAGAATCAGGTGGTGGATCCCCGAAGAGTTCAATTCTTAAAAGAGCATCTTGCCCAATGCCTCAGAGCGAAGCGGGAAGGTGTTCCCCTGGAAGGATATTTTGTGTGGACACTCACTGATAATTTTGAATGGGCAGAAGGCTATCGGCCTACCTTTGGCTTGGTACATGTTAACTTTAAAACTCAAAAAAGAGTCATTAAAAATTCAGGGTACTGGTATAAAGAATTTATTCAGGGGAAGCAGACACTTGTTTCACAATAAAACCCGGCCAAAAGACCGGGTTGTGCCATCGTTCAATGTTAAAAACAATCGTTTAATGCAGAAAGGCGCTTATCCAAGTAAAATCGATAGATACATTAATACTTTCTGACTGTTCTACCTGGCTGCATGGAATGCTTCAGAAAAAATTTGCTGTAACGATCCTGAACCTGGGTAGTATAAGCCTCTTGTTCTTTGATGTTACCGGCAATTTCTTTAATACGCTGCTTCAGATGATACAATTCTTTCTTGCTCATAAAAATCAGGTTTAATTAAAAAATCAGCGTAGTGCTATTACCCTTTGGTAATAGAGATAAAACCTAAATACTGAGCATTTTGTTCGGTTGGCCTATTAAAAACTCGCAAGCCTCTTCTTTGTCAGTGAAAATTTTTAACAGCAGCGTTTGAAACTTACGCTGTGGATCTGTAATCCAGAGATGGTTTTTTAACAGAAGTTCTTTGGAATTAGGAGTTGTTAACAGAGCCACTTTACAGACATGGTTTTTAGCATCTCCGGAAAATAATTCATGAGCCCTGTTTGACCATTTCCTGACAAAATACAAGAACTTATGTTCATTGATATCTTCAAAAGTATCTTTAACAAAAAACCAGGAATTGGTACTATAAATCAAAGCAATGTTCATCGCTATGTCCATCGTATCATGATATAGCTCTGAATCTCCCCAACCCTTGAATTTAACCTCAACAGCTCGTAAGCGCTTGTTGAATTCTGCTGTAGCCAGACTATTGATAATCCTATACATATAATAAAAGTTGATTAAAAAGTGAGTTAACTATGAACGAAGAACACCGGTAATAATAAATAAACGTTTTGATAGAAAAAGGTTTCCTAAAGGTAATAAATTTTTAAAATATTACTGCAAACGTTTTCAGTATTTTTATGATTCGAACTAATGTTTTTAACAAAATTAAATTTTTTAACCAATAAAAATTAATTATTACTAAAATCAGATTATAATTTGAGCAATAATTTAAAATATTTAAATAGATGTTTTGACATGAATATAACTTAAGAAAGAATCCAAAATAATATTTAATTAATCCTAGTTCTTTTGATCATGAAACAACTAAATTTTTTCTAAAATGAAGTCATACTTTTCAGGGCAAAAGGATCATTGCATTGTCTGGCTGTCAGTAGCTTCTTTCCAATAAACAGGATCATTATGCACAAAAATTGTATTTCAATATGACATTTTGTCAAAAATACCTAAAAAAACAAGTACAAATTACTAGGTTTGGAAAGTCAACTTCTATCATTTTTGCTTGATTTGAGCCAGGGCATCCTCTACTACCGTAACCGGAAGCTGACAAACTTTATGCTGACAAACGTAAATAGTGGTCTGTCCTTCTACCATCTTATGTTTAAGTAAGGGCAAAGAACCTTCAGTATTGCCACCTGACAGTATAATATTTGGAAAGTAATAATTATCCAAAGATTGCCTTTTTTCTTTGAAATTTTTTCCTATGATAGCGACCTCATAGGGCTCAAAAATGAAGTAATTCAGGACCAGTGCCCAGTTGCCATGATGTAAAGGATACTGAAGAATACGGTTTTTTACCTGAACCAGCATTTTTCTGGCCTGCTCCATGTAATCTTTTTGATCAAAATATATCCCTAATAAATAAAGGTTTTTAGCCATTTCTGAATTGGAGGCGGGAATCACATCGTCTGCAATTTCTTTGTGGCGTAAAATGATGTCTCCCTGCTGAGATGTGTAGTAAAACAGATGGTTCTCCTGATCCAGGAAATGTGCCAAGGCATATTCCATGAGTGCTTTGGCTTCATACAACCAGGTCTCGTCAAACGTCGCCTGATAAAGACTAATGAAAGCTGAAATGACATAGCCATAGTCGTCCAGAAATCCCGCAACGGAAGTTTTTCCATTTTTGTAGCTGCGTGTCAACCCCTCATGATCATTGATTACCCGGTCTTTGAGAAAATTCGCATTCCGCAAAGCTGCCTCTAAAAAAGCCTGCTCTCCAAATGCCCGGTAAGCATCAATATAGCCAGTCATCATCAGTGCATTCCAGGAAGTCAGCACCTTATCATCCAGAGAAGGTTTTATTCTTTTGTTTCTGGCTGCCAGTAATTTTCCTTTTGCCTTACCCAGTATACTTTGCCACGCTGGCAGCGTCAACCCATGCGCAGGCGCAAAAACCGAATCCACTGTTGACACATAGAGAATATTTTTTCCAGCTTCCCAATTTCCCTCATCACTGATTTGATAATACTCCTTGAGCAGATCCGTGTCTGTCTCTAACAAAAGATCTATTTCATCCGCTGTCCATGTGTAATATTTCCCCTCTTCTCCTTCACTGTCCGCATTCAGAGAAGCATAAAAGGCACCTTCCGGAGAGGTCAGCGCCTGCCGGATAAAATGCAAAGTTTCGTACACTACTTTTTTATAGTCAGGATTTTTAGTTAGTTGATAAGCTTTTGCATACAAACTTACCAATTGGGCATTATCATACAACATTTTTTCAAAATGAGGCACCCGCCATTTCTCATCCGTGGCGTATCGGGCAAAACCTCCTCCCAACTGATCATAGATTCCCCCACTGGCTATCTTATCCAAGGTAGTCAGAAGCGCTGCTTTTGCTTCCTCGTGACGGGTGTAGTAAAAGTATTGCAGCAGAAACTGCTGGTTGGCAGGCATGGGAAATTTAGGAGCCCCCAGCGTACCTCCGTTTTCCAGATCCAGTTGTGATCTTACCTGTCTGTAATATGCCTCTATCATCTCTTTACTGAAGTCCATGTCTTTCCCGGACGGGATCAATACTTCCGCAGATCGTATTCCCTGGGTCACGCGCTGTGCTATATTTTGTAAGCGCCTGGGACGTTCCTTATACAAGCTGGCCAATCTCTTCAGTACTATCAGCCAGTCGTCTTTAGAAAAATAGGTGCCGGAAAAGACCGGTCGACCATCGGGCAAAGCGATAATATTCAAGGGCCAACCCGCTCTGCCATTCATCAACTGAGCTGCCTGCATATAAACCTGATCAATATCCGGTCGCTCTTCCCGGTCAACTTTGATAGAAATGTAATCTTTGTTCATAGCCGAAGCGACAGCCGTATCTTCAAAACACTCCCGTTCCATCACATGACACCAGTGGCATGCTGCATACCCAATGCTGACGATCAGTAGTTTGTTTTCCTTCTTGGCTTTCTGCAAGGCAGTTGTTCCCCAGGGATACCAGTCAACCGGATTATGAGCATGTTGCAGTAAATAAGGGCTGGTCTCGTGAATCAGAGCGTTAGTAGCTTGTGCTGATGATTTGTCCTTCTGGCTACAAGACTGGCTCACCATCAGTAGGAAACAATGAAACAAACAAATGGCTGTTTTACCTAACATAGTCAAAAAAAACTGGTGAAGACTATGAGTCACAGATACTGGTATTCCTCTGAGAAGGGAAGTCAGTCTAAGTTAAAAAATATTAGCTTAGGAAAAAAAACAGCGCTACAATTTAGCTTTTTGAAGAATGTGGACTTGTTGGTCTTTGTAGGTGCAATTATCTGGATATGGTAGGCTGACTGGAAGTACTACAAATGGTTTCCACAGTTTCTATCCTTAAGGGTTTAGAGATGAATTGGGTGACAAATGGGTTTTTATCAGCCATGATTTTTTCAGCCTCGTTGACTGAAGAGGTAAGAATATAGATTTTGATGCTGTTGATACGAAGTTGTGCAAATTCTTTCAGAAAATCCCAACCATTTTTAACAGGCATGTTCAGATCTAAAAGGATGATATCCGGTAGATTTTCACCATTCTGCCGCAGATAATTTAAAGCATCTTCTGCATTGTCTGTAGTGGTCACCTGAAAATCAGGATTGAATCTTTGGACAGCTGCTTTAGCAATGAGAAGATCAACGGAATTGTCATCTACAACTAGAAATTTCATCTGGGCTTTTTTTGTTATTTAATTGACTCAAAATTTTATTTTTTTTTGTAAATGCACAATATAAATCTGTGCTTTTTATGTATGGATGTAAGTTTGATGCTCAAATGCAGATAAATTGTGAAATTTCAGAACATCAAAAAAATACCTACAAAGTTGAGTAAATTCACTCTGCGCAAAGTAAGGAATTATACTTAAAAATAAAATGCCTTCGCCCAAAGATGTGTCAATCTGTCGTAAAAGTCGGATGCTTCATCAGGCTCATTAGGTAATCCTGATATATTCTTTCCGCTGATCAGGATGTTCAATGGCTATCTGATTCCCCTGTTTCATATTGATGAGTATTAATTCTGTCAGCTCCAGGGCTGTCATCACAATACGATGTTGGTTTGTCTCTCCGGTTAGTTTTTTTAGGACCTCTACCCTTTCTAAATCTTTTTTGCTCAGTTTTACGGGTTCTAATGCTAAACTCATTTCCTCCTGCTTTTCCACTGCTTTCAAAATTTATTTGTTACTGTTAGGTTAAACATTGCATGTATCCTAATAACCCTCCGAATAAACAATGATTTGCAGAATGGGACCGTCAAGATCTTTTACTGTATTTACAGGAGGACCAATTTCAGGCATGTGTGCAGTATATGCTACTGAATCCACACCATACAGAGGAATATGCTCCAACAAAAGGCTGGTGTTAAGTTTTCCTGAAATCAAAACAAAGGGCAGCGGCACCCAAAACACCGCCCCGGGGCAATTCGGAAATCTCCAGTTGGAGATGTTGCAGGGCGGACTTATAGGCAAAGGTATGAATACGTTCCCATAAGGCTTGTTGAAAGAGGGGGTAAGCACTGCTGATAGAACCTCCCAGAATAATCATCTCAGGATCGAAAGCATACAATACGGAAAGCATAAGATTTCCCAGATGACTGCCAAACTCCTTAAAACGATGCAGGGCTGTGGTATCTCCCTGCTGCGCTGCCTTAAAGGTCTGCTGACCGTCTGTCTGGTACACACGCTGAAAAAACTGCCCACTGCAATACTGTTCAAAATTTGCATCCAGGTAAGGCATCATCCCTATTTCGCCAGCACCACAATTGCTGCCGGTATAAAGACTGCCATTGAGCCATAAGCCTGCGCCTACCCCCGTACCAATGGCAATGCCCAGCAAATGATCACAGCTTTTTCCCTTGCCAAAAAATTTTTCGCCCAGCACAAAGCAATTCACATCGTTATTAACTTTTACCGGCACCTGAAACTTGTCTTCCAACAAACTTTTCAGGTGTATTTCCTGCCAGCTGGGAATATTCTGAACTTCATAGACAATCCCCTCCTTTTCATCTACCAGGCTGGGTACGCCCACCCCAATGCCTTCACACTTCGCAGAGAAGACCTGAGAAATCGCATGGTATACTTCCTGCAGTACTACTTCCTGAGAGGCCTGTGCAGAAACAGGCATGGCAAAATGCCGGGTAATGTTGCCTTGAAGGACACTCCCTACCCGTATATTGGTTCCTCCTAAATCAACCCCAATGATCATGATGATACAGTTAAAATGATAAAATTTGAAGCTTATTCCTTCATCCTTCTCTTGCCTGATAAACATACTTAATTTAGCTTGTTCGGAAAAATAATTCCAAAAAAGTGTGTGGCAGGTTGAGCGTCATACCACATCTGGCAAACTTTAAAAAGAGAAATATTTTCGCATTGCAGTTTATTAAATTTTACAATATATTTTTTATAAAAAAATCAGACCACTTCGGCTTCCAATCCATGTCACTGCAAAAATTAATATCCCTTATCCAAAATAAAATCCTGTATGTTCATCCTCAAGTACTATTCAAACTCACTTAAAACATACCATGAATGCTTCAACGTATTACATAAAGAGGAAAAATTTGAAAACTTTTATGAAGTTGGAAGGTTATACTTTAAAACAATAAACTAAAATATAGTAAGATATGAAAAAGCTAAAGCAATTTTTTGAAATGAAATTAGCTGGGTTCCTGAGTTTTGCTTTGATACTTACTATTTTGAGTAGTTGTTCTTCAGACAACCAAAATCAGAGTAATCAGGAAACAGCGCAGGCTGAAGTTACCACGCAGCCCCAAACCTCAGCAAACACCCAGGAAGAACAAGTAACTCCGGTGTCAGCCGAAAATGAGGTAGCCGGACAACCTGAGAATACTGAAAAACAACCTTCCCCTACAGCGCAGGCACCTGCCGCGACAGAACCCGCCAAACCTGTTATTTCTGCCACTTCACTGTCGTATAAGGAATGGGATGCCGATGGCAACAGTGTGCTGAACAAAGATGAATTTTACGGTGGCTTTTATAAGGTCTGGGATGAAAACAGGGATAATATTGTCAACCAGGATGAATTTAACGCTGCCGCAGAGAATTTCTTCAGCAAAAACAGCTTTACAGATTATGGACAATTTAACGACTGGGATCAGGACGGTAACAATGAAATCTCCAAACAGGAATTTCGTAATGCCATGATGAACCTTATTGATATTGATGAGAACCAGCGCCTGGCGCAGCAGCTGTTTATTATCTGGGACCAGGATAACGACGACAAAATAGAGAGAGTAGAACTGGATAACGTAACTGTCAGGCTGGACGAAGATAACAACTAAAAATTTTCTTACAGCCGTAAACAAACTTCCTAATCCCTTAAGCAATAACCTTTTTTACCCAGGCGGTTCTGATACATACTTTTCAGGCGGAGCCGCCCAGCCCAAAGGTTACTGTTTAGGGGTATCCTCTTTTCATAAATTTCTTTTCTTCAATTCTTCCACAGCATGATGAGCCGCGCGGGCGGTCAGTGCCATAAAAGTCAGGGAAGGGTTCTGATTTCCTACCGAAGTCATACAAGCTCCATCGGTGACAAAAACATTAGGGCAGGCATGCAACTGGTTCCACCGGTTTAGCAGAGAGTTAGCCGGATCTTTCCCCATTCTAACACCTCCCATCTCATGTACATCCAATCCTGGCGCCTGTTTACTATCGTAAGGGACTACCTGCTGGCAGCCTGAGGTTTTCAGCATTTCGGCACCCTCTACCAGAAAATCCTGCAGCATTTTTTCATCATTCTCATCATAGTCTACCGCCGTGATCAGTTGCGGTATGTCCCAGTCATCTTTTTGATCCTGGCTCAGGCGCACATGGTTTTCATATTTGGGCAAGGTCTCTCCCTGCATCATCATATAGACCTGCCAGAGCCCTGGTTGCTGTAAGGTATCCTTCCAGGCACTCCCAAAGCCGCTGTCGGCCAATCCTCTGCCCCACCCTGAACGGGATGCGCTGAAGGCGACCATATATCCTCGGAGAAAATCTGTTTCCTGTTGAAAGACATTGCGAAAAGCGGGCATAAAAGCCGTCGTAGGACGTCTTCCGTAATAATAACGGTCCTGGTATCCGTCAAACTCAGCCAGCAGGCTTCCTCTGTAGTTATGGAAAGCAAGATACCTGCCCAACAAACCATGATCATTGCCCAAGCCTTGCGGAAATCGTCGGGAAGTGGAGTTCAGCAAAATCAGATTGGAATTCAGTGTGGCTGCATTCACAAAAATAACGGACGCATAAAATTCCATCATTTCTTTGGTGTGCGCATCTACAACCCTTACGCCGGATGCTTTATTTTTCTGTTCGTCAAACAGGATAGAATGCACCACGGAGTCGGGCCGTAGGGTCAAACGGCCCGTTCTTTCTGCCCAGGGTAGTGTAGCAGAATTGGCACTGAAATAACCTCCATAGGGACACCCCCGGTAACATAGATGTCGTGCCTGGCATTGGCTTCTTCCCTGTTGCCGATGTACCTCCTCTGGTTTTGTCAGGTGAGCGCAACGACCTATGATGACATGCCGCCCCTGAAAATTATCATGGACCTTTTGCTGGATATGTTTTTCTACACAGTTAAGCTCAAAAGGGGGCAACACCTCACTATCAGGCAAATGAGGCAATCCATCCCGGTTACCACTGATGCCTACAAACTTCTCTACATAACTATACCAGGGTGCCAGATCCTGATAGCGGATGGGCCAGTCTACGGCAAAACCATCACGGGCAGGGGCTTCAAACTCATAATTACTCCAACGTTGGGTCTGCCTGGCCCAGATCAATGATTTTCCTCCTACCTGATAGCCTCGTATCCAGTCGAAGGGTTTTTCCTGTACATAGGGATGTTCCTGGTCTTTCACAAAAAAATGCTGCGTTGCTTCATCGAAGGCATAACACCGGTCCACCACAGGATGATCTTTGCTTACCTGATGCGGCAGCCGGTTACGGTGGGGTAATTCCCAGGGGTTTTTCATAGCGGTTGGATAATCCTCCCCATGTTTCACCATCCTTCCTCTTTCCAGGACCAGGGTGTTTAACCCCAGCTCACACAGTTCCTTGGCAGCCCAGCCACCACTGATGCCAGAGCCAATGACAATGGCATCGTAGGTCATTTTTTGTTTCGCTTTTCCTTGCAGATTCATACCCAAAAATAAATGTAATACCTCCACAAAGATGAAAAGAGATCAGTAATTGACCAATTATTTTTAAATATATCAAACAAACACTTTATAGCCTATTAATTATATTCTTTCAAAGAATAATTTTATTTCATGCTTAATTTTTTCAATAAGAATAGGGAAGGTCTTCTGCTTATGAAAACCCATACACAACATATCCATGAAGTTCATTTTCGCAGCCTGTCATCAATTTGCCATTATGGCGCTTTAAACCAAATGATGGCAATGCGCAAAAGAAACCAGTTCACTAGTGTTTCTTACCCTGGCTTTACGCAACATGTTTCTCCTGTGGGTATTGGCGGTATTAAAAGTGATATCCATTTTGCCGGCGATATCCTGACTGTTGAGTCCTTCTGAAAGTAGTTTAATGATTTTTTTCTCCACAGAGGAGAACAGGGCCGCATCATAGGGGCTATTTTGAGATGCAGGAAAAAGGAAATGCTTGTAGCCTTCAGGATAAGCGATCGTCAAAACCATATCGCTTTGTTTGTTCCAGTGAGAAATGTCAGAACATTTCCCTATGATATACAACATCTGACCGGCGCAATTAAACTCTACATGCAAGGTCTGGTATAATAACCTGACCGGATTTCCTGTTGAACTAGTCAGGCGGAAGTCATAGGAAGCCTTTATTTTTTCTCTGTCTTTTTTGGCAGCGTTGTTGACGAGTGCTTCCCATTGCTTGATAATTTTACCGTATTGTGGAAAATCCTCCGGATGCATGTACTTGCCCACAAAATCAATCTTACCCCTGACCACCAAAGAGGGCGGGTACCCGGTGATATCATAAAATTTATCTTCCAGATAGGTATAATATCCTTTCAGGACATCATACACAAAATAAAAGGAAGTACTTAATTCAACTTGATTATGATTCCTGAAATTTTTCTCGATCAACTCCGCATATTTTAAACGGGATGTCATTTCCATTACCTGCTTCATAGTGGGTCAGGTTTAAGGTAGTAATGATATTCTCCCTTAGTATATATCAGAGGGTATTATGTAACCCAATAACGATTAATTTTTATATAATAGTATTCATATAAGCATACTGTATCAACTCACTCGTATTTTTCACTTTCGCTTTCTTCAACATGTTTCTGCGGTGTGTATTCACCGTATTGAAAGAAATGTTAGCCCGGTCTGCTATCTCTTTACTGCTGAGCCCTTCCGACAGAAACCGCAGCAATTTGATCTCTGTTTTTGTAAATATTCTTTTGATGGCCTCACTACGGCCCGGATAGAAGATCAGCGTCTTGGTAGTATCAGGTCCTGTAATGGTCAAAACAGTTTCTTCTTCTTTTTCCCAATGCGTAATATCCGTGAGACGGTCCAGGGAATACATCAGATTGCCGTTTTCATCAAATTCAATGGCCACCATTTGTTGGAGCAGACGGAGCGGACTGCCATCCATTCGCTTTACCCTGTAGTCAAAACTGACCTGATAGTCTTTTCTCCGGCTAGGAGGCAGGTTAAACAGAAATTGATTGATTTTCTTCAGAGAAAGCAAATAGGAAGGGATGTCCTCAGGATAAATAACGTTACTTAGGAAATACACCCCATGAATGAGCAGGTGGTCAACATCGTAACCCAGAATCTGTTGAAATTTCTGATCAGCATAGGCAAAGGTCATGCTAACATAATTGAAGATGACATGGCATGAATAACCAATATTGTTCAAATCCTGAACCTCTTCCTTCAGGATCAACAGACGCCGTAATTTTTTTTCATCAGTGAAAGGAGCACGAAAGGGAAAGCATTCTCTAATCGCTCCAGGCGTTAGGGTTAGCATGGATGTACTGAAAATTAAGTATCGCTATGTAATATTAGGATAATTTCCAGTGGCGGCAAATACTGAAAAATGAGTATTTTTCGAATCCTATGTCGTATCTCTTCCCATACAAAGCGGATCAGTGAAATCAAACAGCATGAAAATACTCAAAATTGAGTATTGGAGTAATTTTTAGATGCACGTAATTTTCGATGTATTTTACCTGGCCAAAGATTGAATAAAGAAAGTTGAATAATCCCAATCTTCACAGGCTAAAGCAATTCGTGACGTGCATGTATGTTCGATTTTAATACCATAGAAGGCTTTTTCGACCATTCTGTACAGCTACGACCCTATCACAGTTTAAGAATAACGAAGCACAATCGCTGGCTGATAGGGCCTTATCTGGAATTGAAAGCGTTTGCTACAGCCCTGAGGTATGACAGGGTAGCGATCGATTACCTGAGAGCGCAACAGGTAATCTTTGGCAGAAGAGAGAAGGATATACCTCCCACCGGTATCTCTCTCATAAGAAGCTTTCGCAGCAAGATCAATTTCAGCAAGCCTGAAGAAGATCAAGGGTCTTTAAAAGACAGGTACCTCACACAGCGGGACTATGACAGATTCAGTATGGCGAACCGGGATCAACCGTTGTTTCGGGCCCGCCTGACCGACCAGTATACACTGGCCAAAGACTATTATCAGGTGATTACGCTGGAAAGCCATCACATTGTGGAAAAAAGCATCCTCCACCAACTTGGTGTGGACCAGGGAGCATTGAGTCCGGAAAAAGCCCCCTGTGTGTTGGTAGCAGGAGAACTGCACCGAAGATTCTTTACGCCTGAATTCTCTGATTTCAGAAACCGCCTCGACAAGCGCTTAGATGAAGCCAGAGAAAAACTGCACCAGAAGTATCATGAGCTCTACCAGGACATCAGAATGAAAGACCTGGAATCTATAGCCCATACAATCATTGAGTTTATGTAATATATACCGGATATGGCAGATTTAGTCTTCAATATGGCATCAGGTTCACTCACAGGCACATTGTGTGGGGAGAAAATTGAGAGCTATGCTGTTTCAGGAGGAAGAGGAGGTTCCAAAATGAAAAATGCGGAAAATTACTTCTTAGTCAATAATCCGTTCGGAACCCGTGTGAAAAAAGACAAAAACACCATAGGAGGTCCGCTGCCGCTGGGAAAATATACCATGACAACTAAAAAGGAAAAGGATAAAATAGTGGAAAACTGGGTCCGCCTCACCCATTTTATGGAGAATGCAATGCACAAAAGGGATGGATTTGCGATTCACGGCAGAGGGATCAGGGGAAGTGACGGATGCATTGTTCCACTGGATTTTAGTGTGGTACAGCAAATATTTTCCTTGGTGAAGAAAAATGAAGAAGAAAGAAGGATATCACCCATTTTGGAGGTAGTCGCCATCGGAGCCGATCCGGATTACAAACACAAACTTTATCAAAATCTTGTATAAGATATTTAACCCTGACAAACCAAGATGACCAGCGCTCATCCATACTCCGCCGAGGTAACCAGAACCATCCAGATTGCCCAGTCTATTGCCCGGGAGTATCAAAATGAACATTTCTCTCCGGCCCACCTTTTCAGGGCCCTGTTGCATCCGGACATTGGCTTGGCTTCCTGGCTGGAGTCCATAGGTAAAGATGTAGCCTACCTGAGAGAATGGGCCGACGTCCGTATCGAGAGCTACCCCAAAGCTTCAAGGGGGATCAGCGAGCCTACCGCAGATGACCGGGTGGTAGCTTTGATAGAAGAGGCCGACATGCTGAGACTGAAACTTTCAAAAGATACCTTAGACGCTTCCTGTATGCTGGCAGCACTGTGCAAACCACATGTGGCTTTTACCAAAGAACAGCTCAAGACCCTGCCCCTTACTCCGGATGAAATGATTGATACGAATTCGGAAGAGCTGGAAGTGCAGGAAGCCATTGCTCCTTCCGTAATGACCCAACATCGCATCAACGGAAAAGAAACCGTAAAAATAAAGACCCTTTTTAAGTACTGCATAGATAAAACCAGCCAGGCCAGAGAAGGTAAAATCGATCCTATCATTGGCAGAGACCGGGAAACCAGAATGATGATTGAAATTCTGGGACGCCGTACCAAGCCCAATGTGCTCATTGTAGGAGAACCGGGCGTGGGTAAAACAGCCCTGGTAGATGGGTTTGCCTTACAGATTATCCATCAGCAAGTACCTCAATACCTGGCTGCCGCGCTGCTGCTGGAACTGGATGTAGGCGCACTGGTGGCAGGAGCTTCTTACAAGGGAGAAGTAGAAGACCGGCTGAAAAATATTATCAAAGAAATAAAAACCTTCGACAAGGCCATCTTATTTATTGACGAGATCCATGTGCTGCTGGATAATACCGGCCCCGTAGGGTCGGGAGCTGCCAATCTGCTCAAACCGGAGCTGGCCCGGGGAGAAATCACTGTCATCGGCGCCACTACCAACGACGAATTCCGGAAGTTCATAGAGCCGGAAGAAGCATTTAACCGACGTTTTGAGGTATTGAGAATAGAGGAGCCGGATGTAAACACCGCGATCCGGATGGTGACCACCTTGCTTCCCTTTTATGAACAGCACCACCATATCTCAGTAACCAAAGAGGCGCTGGAAGAAACGGTGCTGTTAGCCAAACGCTACATCAAAGACAGGAAGCTGCCCGATGCTGCTATCGATTTGATGGACCGCACCATGGCGGCGATCCGCATGGCTGAGGAAACTTCAGAGAAAGAACTGGCAGACCTGAACCTGCAGCTTGCAGGGTTGGCTACCCTGGAACCCGGCGATGCCTTATCCGAACTACGCTGGTTCTATACCCAAATGAAGAACAGGATCAGCCCCATCCTCTGGAGCCAGTTGGAAGACCCTACCGATGAAAACACACTGGATGAGCCCACGGCACTGCGGGATCATATGCAAAAGATGCTGGCCTTACTGCAATCGCTGACAGGCAAGAAAAAAGGGATGGTAGAAAAGATGGATATTGCTGCTGTAGTTTCTCATAAAACAGGCATTCCTTTGGGTAAAATACAAATCCGGGAACAGGAAAAACTCCTGCACATGGAAGAGCAGTTGCGCGAAAGGGTCATCGGCCAGAATCAGGCCATCAAAGTACTGTCAGAAGCGATTCTTGAGTCAAGGTCTGGTCTAACCAAGGCAGGACAACCCATCGGGTCTTTCTTCTTTCTGGGGCCTACTGGCACCGGCAAAACGGAGCTTTCCAAAACACTAGCAGAATTTTTGTTCAACGACGAAAATGCTCTGATCCGTTTCGACATGTCGGAGTTCAAAGAAGAACATTCTGCCGCTTTGTTGTATGGGGCTCCGCCCGGCTATGTAGGTTATAAGGAAGGAGGATTGCTGGTAAACAAGATTCGGGAAAAGCCTTATGCCGTGCTCCTGTTTGATGAAATTGAAAAAGCTCATCCTTCCGTCTTCGACGTGTTTCTCCAAATCATGGATGAAGGCAAGCTGCATGACCGCCTGGGAAAAGAAGGAGACTTTTCCAATGCTTTGATCCTCTTTACCTCCAATATTGGCAGCGATTATATTATCGAGAAGTCTCAGGAGGGCCAGCTTCCCTCCTCTCAGGAAATGATGGATATCATGATACGGTATTTCCGGCCGGAGTTTCTGGCCAGGGTTACTGAAATTGTTCCTTTCGCTCCTATTGTAGAAGAAAACATCGTCAAAATATTTGATATCCATTTGAGAAAGCTGGAAGACACCTTGCATACACAGGGCATCCGGCTCCTGCTCAGCGAGCAGGCCAAACAGCAACTGGCGCTATCCGGATTTACACCGAAATATGGTGCCAGACCCTTGTCCGGTGTGATCAGAAACCAGCTGAGAAGACCTATCTCCCGGATGATTATCGGGGGTAAAGTAAAAAAAGGGGCTACACTCCAGGTGGATGTTGATGCACAGGGCCTGTTACAGTGGCAAACGGAAAACGCATAGACACCTATTGTATGTAAATAAACATTTGACATCGTATAACTTTCGTAATCATGAATGAAGTTGAAATTGGTGGTCAACTAGTGCCCCAACAATCATTTGAAGCGATCGCTCAGATTGCTTCTAACAAAACTTTATTGGTACAGCAACTTACGACCAAACCCACCAAACCGGAACCGGTGAAGGGATTGAAAAATATCGACGAGGTTTTTCAGTACTTCAAACCGAATGTTAAGGTAGAGTTTGAGTCGGAGGAAGGCAAGCCTGTCAACGAGGAACTCCAGTTCAGCAACCTGAGCGATTTCAGAAAAGAAGGCCTTATTGCGCAGAGCCCCTTCCTGAGCGAAACGCAAACGCAACAAGATATTTACCATAAAATCGCCAAACAACTCCGGACCAATAAGATCCTGAAATCTGCGCTGCAGCAACCAGAAGCCAAACAGGCCTTTCTGGCAGCCATACAAACCCTTATTCAGGAAATTGAAGCCGCAGACTAACCTATTTTTTGAAACACTAAAATCATGACCATGGACCAGGAATCTGAAATATTAAAATCTCAGGAAAAACCACAAGCACCCCAGAAAGCAGCGGCCCAGTCGCTGGAAGCACTCAACGAGCAACTGGCAGAGTATGGGGGCTATGAACTTATTGAATCTGCTGTGGAAGGATCCAAAGTGATGAATCCGGAAAGCAAGGCCCGCAAAAGTATTTTTCTGCAGGAGTCGACCCGGAAAAAAGAGAGGGATCAATTGAAAAAGCACCTTCAGATCTGGGTTGATTTGCTGAAAGAGGCAGAGGGTGTTTCCGATATGGTAACCAAAGCGCAGGAAAAAGCCGACAGGGCAGAAACCCTTCTGCACCAGAATCTGAAGAGGGCACTGGAAAGTACCCATACCCTGGAGCAGGCTTACCGGTCAGTTGCCTTGTTCTATAAAAACACAGAGGCAGATAAGGTGAAAAATCTGACGATCTTCAATGCCAGCCTGGAACGTCTCAAAGACCTGGACAACACTTTGGTAACCGACAAAATCAATGAAGAACTCAAGCAGCATTTCGACCGGTTGGATTTGCGGGAAAACTACTCTATGATGGTCATTCCCGGCTATTTAGGCTCCAACAAAGTGCTGGAAAAATGGGCAAAGATTGCTTACCAGAACAAAGTGATGCTGATTACAGACTTTTCGCACCTGGATACCCCTGATGCCGTGATGGAAGACTTCGACATGGCTAACCTCACCGGAGGAGATATTTATCGCTCAAATGTGATGATGACCTGCAACTGGCTGGTAGGCAGAGAAAAATATACGGAACTGGGAGAGGAAGAAGAAGTGTTTGTAGCACCTTCTACCGCGCTGGCCGGTAAAATCTACAGTACGCTCATTGCCCAGCCTACAGCCGGAAAAATTCATGGCGGCCTCAATGAGGTAGATGGGGTAAAGTTTGACCTCAAGAAAAGTGAGATCACAGAGCTGGAAAAAAGAGGCCTGATTCCCATGGTCAACGAATGGGGGAAGGTCATGGCTTTTTCTGCCAAGACCCTGTACACGGGCAATGACATTGGCTTACAGACGTATTCCGTAGTACGGGTTTTTGATTACATCGCCAAAGTGATCATTGATTTTCTCAACCGGCAGGCCTTTGTCAACTGGACCACCAAGGTGGAGAAGGATCTTAAAATGGAGATCGGCCGATATCTGAACAGCATCAAAGGATATGACAAGATAATAGAGTCTTTTCAGATCATGCGGTTGAGCCAGGATAAGGAAACCAAACGGATTTACCTGGATATTCATATCACGCCCTTCTTTCCGGCCAAAAACTTTCTGTTGAAGCTGGGCGGCACCAAAGGAGATACTGCCGAGGAATGGGCTGCCGAATACGCTGAAACCTAACCGAGCATTTTCTATTATTCATTGTAAACTATATAAATTCATAAAAATTATGGCCTTTTCTGCAAGACTGGATCTCGATCCGCTCAGTGATGTAAGAGTCGTAGACTTCTCTTACCACCTGTCAAGAGACATAGACCCTAGCGGCAGACCCGCCGGGGCAGTACGTGGGGGTACCATTCACATTACCATTGAATCTACTAACAAAACAGCCTTATTTGAATGGATCACCGACCCCACCCTGAAAAAAAGTGGTACTATTCGGGTTATGGACGATAGCAACGCCGGCTCCTCACTCAAAGAACTATCTTTTGAAGATGCGTATGTCGTTGAATATGGAGAAAACTTTCACTGGCAGGGAGGAGAAAATTTACTGGAAACCTTTTTGCTTTCTGCCAAAAAGATAAAAATGGGCGGCGGGGAGCATGAAAATGAGTGGCCTTCCGCCTAACTTAATTATTATGCTTAATAGTGCCTTCTCCTTCCGGGGAGGGGCACCTTTTGTAGGATCATTGTAAATTTACGCTCCTTTGGCGCAGCAGATTCATATCGATATTGAAATAGACGGACAGAGGATTTCTCCCTTCTCACACCTGACGTTGCATCAGCAGATGGATTGGCATCATCATTTTGAGCTGGTACTTCCGGTAGATGCTTTCCAGGGTACGTACCAAACTGCTCTCAACCATGCCCGTAACTATATGGGATGTGAAATCATCGTCAAATTTCGTCCCCATATTTTCGTGACAAACAAGCAGGACAGCCTCTTCAAAGGGCTGGTCACAGAGGTAGGGGTTTCCCGACGTGCTCAGGGGCACCGGGAAATTGTGCTCCGTGGGCAAAGCCCTACGATCCTGATGGATGGGGTTGACCATTGCCGGTCTTTTACAGAGAAAAAACTGAAAGATATTGCAGAGGAAGCCTTGGAGAAAATTCCCTCCAACCAACTGAGTGTTCAGATAAAACCTTCCTTTACAGAACAAATCCCTTATTTTGTGCAGTATAAGGAAAGCAATTATCATCTCTTGCTCAGGCTGGCTGCCCTGTATGGCGAATGGTGTTTTTACGACGGCACTAAATTGATCATGGGCTCCTTACCCAAAGATAAAACAGTGGATTTGCCCGTGAACAAGGACCTGCATGATCTGGATTTCTCTTTGAAACTCATCCCGGTCAACTTCTCCATGCTGGCTTACAACTACGAAGAGAATGTGAAATATACCACAGCTGCGGCACAAACCTCTGTCAGTGACCTGGACCTCCACGGGAAATTTGCACTGAAAAAATCAGAAGAGTTTTACAAGCAGGAAGCTTTGCATGCTACAGTGCACCCTGTCGGTAAGGAAGAGGAGCTGAAAAGCTGGGTAGCCCGGCGAAAGGAAATGGCTTGCCGCGAAATGGTAGTAGCTACCGGCACCAGCGACAATCCCTTCCTCAATGTGGGAAGTATCATCAATATTACCGGGGAAGGGATGAATGAAGAAGATTATGGCCGCTTTATCGTCACTACCCTCATTCATAGCACCGACGGTTTGGGCAACTATCAAAACCGCTTTGAAGCCATTCCGGAAGAGGCCTCGGCACCTCCTTATAATGCCAGGGTAACCTATCCTGTACCTGAGATACAGACTGCCGTGGTGAAGGATAACAAAGATCCTAAGGGGCTCGGCCGTATAAAAGTAGCCTTCCAATGGCAAAAATCTCCGGAGACTTCTCCCTGGATACGGCTGGCAAACACATCGAGTGGCAAATCAGGCCAGGTGGTTCATGGCTTCTTTTTTATCCCTGAAATAGGCGATGAAGTGCTGGTAGGTTTTGAAGATGATAACCCTGCCCGCCCCTTTGTGATGGGCAGCGTCTACCATGGCAAAACCTCAGAGCCTGCCTGGCAGGATCAGAACAACAAAAACAAGGTGATACGGACCCGCAGCGGCAATCAGATTCACCTCATCGACGAAGATGGGAAAGAAGAAATCAGAATTATCAACAAAGAGGCGACGAGCCCTACCAATATGATTTCGCTTTCTATGGAAGGAAATGGCAAGATCACCATAGAAACCAAGGGAGATCTTTCTATCAGCGCCAAAACCATCACTATGAACGCCCAAGAAACCATCTCCATGAGTTCGGGAAAGAGCACTCACCTGAAAGCCAAAGAGATTGCCATGAATGCTGAGACCAGTTGCACCCTGACCAGCAAGGATATGGGCTTTGAAAGTAGCAGTACTATATTAAATGCTACCAAAAAACTGGATATCACCGGAGGGGAATCCAAGCTGAACGCTACCACCCTGGAAATTGACGGAGGCACACAGGCTTCGGTAAAGGCAGCGGTGATCCAGCTAAACTGTTAAAGGAGATAAACCTCTGTCTGAACCTATAAACAAACAACTATGATGCGCTTATACTACCACTGTCCCTTAGCTTTTGAAGAAATAGTAGCCAAGAAGAAACTTCACAGATTAGGGCTGGCAGACTCCGTGAAGCAACACATTCATCTGATTCTGAAAACACATTTTAAAGAATGTCGCTATGACCTGTCGTATGGATGCTATGTATGGGAAAAAGACTTTGAAACCATCAGGAGTGTGAGTAAGTGGAAAAA
Source organism: Catalimonadaceae bacterium JC749 (assembly GCA_021730635.1). Taxonomy (GTDB): domain Bacteria; phylum Bacteroidota; class Bacteroidia; order Cytophagales; family Cyclobacteriaceae; genus JAJNNC01. The sequence continues at coordinate 239,827 of JAJNNC010000002.1, read as the reverse complement.
AGAATTGTATGAAGCTTTTATGCAGGCTTTACAACAACATGAAAAAAGGGTACACTACACCGATATCCGGCTGGATGTGGATGAGTTAAGATGGGCAGACCCCGATACCAGGAAGATGAGCAGGCTCCGTAAAAGGATTACGATTCAGATAGAGGGTACTTTAATGAAAACCAACGAGCCTTTTCAACATACAGAATATATTTTCTTTAGTCCTTTGAGTTTACATTAACTTTTTCAGGCTGGCGCTGGTGGTGCTACCCTGCCTTTTCAACAAGAAAACATGAGCGATCCTACACATCTTCTGGATGACTTTCAGCGTGAGCAGGTAAAAAAACGGCTTCGCCGGCAGGCTGCATCTTTATGGGGTTATCAGGAATCCGAAATGGATGATTTTGATCCCTTGGTAGATCTGCTGCTGAGTGCCTGTGCGGTAGAATTTGAGCGTATCGCCCACGAAACAGTATCCTCACAAAAAAGGATTTTAAAGCGGTTGGCGCATCTCATGGTGCCGGAAGTCCTGACGGGTCCGCGCCCGGCGCATGCGGTGCTGACGGCACGCCCTGCTATCCCTACCTACCAGCTAAAACCACAAGACCATTTTACCTTTGAGAAAGAATGGGTGAGCCAGGATCGGTCTGTCAAAGCATCCGTCAGGGATATTTATTTTTCTCCGGCTGCCTCCTGCCCATTGCTGGATGGCGCCGTTCGGTACCAGGCTTTTGGCAATAAGCTCATCCAATGGGATACACCGCTGCATAAAGGCACTACCTCCTTTGCTACGACTGATCCTTTTTTGGATGCGCATACGCTATGGCTGGGCCTGCATTTGTCAAAACAAATCAAGACGCTTTCTTCACTCACCTTTTTTTTCGACTGGGTGAATGAACCGGAAAAGAAAACCTATCTTCAGTATCTGCCCTTTACCCGGTGGTGGCAGCAAGGCCGGCCCCTACCGATAAGCACGGGAATGTCTGCCACATCAGAAGACAAACATCAGGAGGAAAAAATCAATTATCAAACCATCACCACAGAAGCAGAAAGACAGGCAGTGAGTTTTTACCAGGATCACTTTATCACGCTGACCCTGGAAGAAACAGTAGTACCCTCTGCCAAAATCCCTGCCGAATTGGAAAAGGTATTTCCCGCTGAAGCGTTAAAGAACATCAAGGAAGAGCTTATCTGGTTTAGTATTCAGTTTCCTGGAAATTTCCCGGTGAAGGCGATGGATAACCTGTACTGTGCGATCAACTGTTTTCCGGTACTCAACCGCAGATTGCACGAGAGCAATCGTCCCTTTGCCCTGACAAAAGGCCTGAATATTATTCCCCTGAAGACAGAGGATCAGTTTTTTGCTGTCAAAAATGTGTTTTCCGCTCACAAGGAATATCAATATTTTTCGATGGATGCTGCTGCTACCCAGGAGGAAGAAAGCTATTCGGTCAAACAGGAAGGCATCGCCAGGTTCGATGCCCGGGAAGCAGCCCAATTGCTTCGCCATACGCTGAACCTGACACGGGATGAGAGCGCCGTCTTCCGGGCAATAGGAGGTCAGGCGCTGGTCAAGGAACTGCATGAACTGCATCAGCAACTATCCCGGATAGAACATAACTTCATGGCTAACTTTCCCAAACAGTCGTCGACTCATTTTCTGCTGCTCAACGCTAAAGAACCCCAGGATATCTGGATATCATTCTGGTCGACGACAGGGGTATGGGGCAATCATCTGCCTCTGAACAGAAAACCCAAAGCGGTAGACACGCCTGACTTACAGGTCGATCACTGTCTGCTGATGACTAAAACGACTGGTGGCCGGGAGGCCCTCAACGACCAGGAAAAATTATACACCTATAAGAGTGTTTTGCTCACCCGGAGCCGGCTGATCACACCGGAAGATATTAAGGCAGCCTGCTTTGCCGAACTGGGAAATACCATAAAAAAAGTAACGGTCCAAAAAGGAGTCACCCAAAGTCCGGTTCAGGGTTTGCTCAGAACCATAGACGTGGTGCTGTCACCCTCCGATCAGATGCGTGCCGGAAATGAAGACTGGGCCAATACCTGCCGGGAACTGCAGGTGAAGCTAGAAGCGAAAAAATCTTTTTTAACCCATATCCGCGTTTATATCAACGGAACTGATGAGAACACTGGCGAAAACGGCTGAGACTTCCCTGGAAGATTATGATATAAGAGCAGAAGTTCTGATAGCTCATCTGCTGGAAAATACTGCTTTTCACCTGGAGCAGTTCCTGGTACACCCCCTGGGTACTTTTCACAGATCATATAAAAAAGATGTGTTATCCCTGGAGATCAATGGGGAAGAAACCCAGCGAACGAAGGTAGTGGTCAACGTTGCCAGAGAGGGACTGTATGATATGTTGCCGGAAGGTCTTTTCCATGCGACCCCTCCCACCAAGAAAATAGCCTCTACCCAGGAGGTGATAGAAGAATCCGGGAGGTACAGAAAGGAAGAAAAGGCCTCTAGAAATTTTTTTCTTCCCCTGGAGCAGGAGTTTTACGGGCACAGGATTCAGCTGGAACTCACGGAAAGGCTTTTCTGGAATGCCTTATCCCAACATGATCCTTTTGCCAATTTCTGGCAGATCAAGCAAAGGGATTTACCCACCCATCAGCTGTCTGTTCTCCTGGCATTACTTCCTTTTGCCCATCAGATCGCAGGCAATCTCTCACTGACGGCAAGAGCCTTGGAGATTTTACTGGGAGAAACAGTAGCAGTAACCTTGATCGCTCCTGAGCCCATCACGCCGGAGCATCAGGCAGACTGGGTATTAAATGATTCGGTGGTGGGCATCAATTTCATATTAGGGGAAGAATGGTCTGATGATAATCCGTCGGTGGCTGTCAGCATAGGACCGGTAAAAGCTAAAGATTTGTTGCGGGTAATGCCCGAAGGAGAAGCACAAAAAGTCCTTGATACCCTGTTTGGTTTTTTGATGCCTGCGGAAGCTACTGTAGTGACACAGGTGAAGGTCGAGGAGGAAGAGAGTATCTTTATACTTTCGGATGATACTTTTACAGGAAGGCTCCGGTACACAACTACGCTTGCATGAATGAAAGAAATGATGAACATAATCTCTATAAGTACGGCTAACCTGATCTATATCACGCTGTTGAGTGTTGCTGTTTTGCTGAGTATTTTCTTCTTTATGATCAGAAAAAACGCAAGAAACGGGCGGGCTATCATCCACGGGCTATCCTTTGTAGTTGCCCTCAGCTTGTTGGGTTGCCTGGGGCTTCTTCAGGAAATCACACCCCGCACCTTGTATATCATTTTGCTGATCTCATTCTTTCTGATGGGCCTGATACACACCTGGCTTCTGTACAAGGGGCAACCCTGGAGCCGGAGAGATCTTTTTTTTGCCGAGACTTTATTCACGCTGGCCATAACCTGTATGGGTGCAACGGGTTTTCTGGCGGTGTACCAGCTGCTGACCCAGACAGAACCGGGATGGGTGATGACGGGCTCCGCCCTGCTGTTCTTCTTTCCTTTTCTACTGCACAAAACCTTCTTCCTCTGGAAAGCTATCCCCGCCAAAATTTATTATATCTGGCAATATCTGGAATATATGGAGGTGCCCGAACTGATTCCCAGTGAGGCCATCCGGGTACATTTCCGGATTGCCAGGGATGGCCAGCATGACACTTATTCGAAATTTACCATCCGGGCTCCCATGAATATGAAGTTTGGCGATGTGTTTCACTATTTTGTTCATGACTACAACAGTGAACATCCTTCCACCAGGATTGTGGCCAATACAGAACATCAGCCTTTCGGATGGCATTTCTACACCCGGAAATACTGGTGGAAAAAACAGGTCATTGATCCGAACATGAGTGTTTACCGGAATCAGCTGAAAGACAACGTTTTGATTAGTGCCAAAAGAGTTTATCTGGATTATTAAAAGTAAAAGACGATATGTTACCTCCTGTCACATATTTACCGGTACATTGGGTGAATGGCATGAAAATCTCCAAAGATCATTTTATCCAGCAAGAACATGCCTATTATGATCAACTCAGGGATCTGGCCAGTATACCCCTGAATCAATATAATTTCGGCTTGCTGCCCGCTACCCCAGAAGCGCCCAAATCATTAGACATCCGCCTTGTGGCACAACCTGACAGGACCATCCATGCCAGGCTGCTGGAATGCCGGGCCATTACCCGGGGAGGGGCCAGGATTGAGATACTGAGCTATCATTACACAGAAGATAACCCGCTCAGTACGGTCTTTACACTGGAAGGTAATGACCAACTGCTGTTGGACGTGATTATCATGGTAAATCCTTTTGTCAGAGTACCCACCGGCACTCCCCATCCGGAAGAGACACCACTCCGCTACCCCTATACCCGGCCGGAGTATACTCTGGAAATCATTCCTTCCGATCAGCTCAAAATTACCCACCTGGGTACTTACCATCTGACAATCGGTAAAATAAGAGTGATGGGCAATGAAGTGAAGTTACTCGAACAGTTTATTCCTGCCTGCACCAGTATACTGGCTCACCCTATGCTTACAGAATTTTGTAACAGAACCGGAGAGGCCTGTCATAATCTATATATAGATGTCATCCAGATCATCAAAAAAATAAAAGACAAAAGTATACCGGCTGCGCTCACAGACCATATCGCCTCGCTGTGTCAGACACTGGCTTTTTTCCTGGCCGACTACCTGGACTATCTATCCACTACCATGGCCACCCAACCTCCTGTTGCCCTGATATTACTGTTCAAGCGTTTGGCCCGCCTGATGGCTACTGCCTTGAACTGTATGAGCAGTGCCGACCGGGAAGAACTGCTGAAATACTTTGCGGATTGGTCGGAACTCAGCCCGGGTTCTCTGGAAAATGCCTTAAAAAATATGGTAGACATGGAATATAACCACCTGGATATTGCCAGTGCAGCCCAGGTATCCGAAAAATTCTTGCTGACCATCGGTTCATTGTTCGACCGCCTGAATCAACTGGAGTTTATCGGTAAACCCAAGGAAGCGCCCAAAGAAGTACCCAAAGCCTCTCCGATGACCAAGCAAAGTTTATTCATCAACGAAGAACCGGAAAAGGGAAGCCATAAAAAGAAAAGTCTGTGGAATTTCTAAACACAATATTCTTCCATCAAGAAGCCATACAGATTTTCGCCTATGATCCTTATCACATCAAGTAAAACAGGAAAACAATGAAACCCCTGAACTATCAAGAGCGAAGATCCGCTGTCTATAAGTTTGTATTGCTGGGCATTTTCTCCCTGCTTTTCATTCCCTTTGTGTTGTTTCTTTACCGGCAGGTACCCGCCTCTTCCCCAGAGTCTCTTCCCCCACCCAACCCCCTTGATGCGGCGGTGGTCGCGGAGATTCAACAGAAATTGCAGTTGGCTGCCTTGCAGCAGAGCAGCATTAACCTTATGGTGGTGGTGGATGCCACTCCGGGTATGGAAAATTTCATACCGGCGGTAGCCGATGCCATCGATACGCTGCGCAATGTACCTCATATCAATATAACCGCTGCCTGTTTTACGGATGCCTCCGAAGGAACCTGGCTATACCTGGACAACAAAATGGCTGATAAAAACCCTTCCCAATGGCTGCGAAGCCGCAGCACCCTGAGTGGCGATAATCCGGAAGAAGCAGAAGCCGTCTACTATGCTTTGAAAGAGGCCCTGAGTACCGATCAGCTAAAAAGCAGAGAGTCTAATATTCTGTTCCTCATCGGGGATGCCGGAAATCATGCACAAGAAGAGAAAACAGCGGTAGCTTCCGAGGAAATTGTCACCTTACTGAAAGAAAAAAAGGCTCACTTCGGCGCTTTTCAGGTCCGACACCCCTCCTACGATCCTGCTTTTGGGCTGTTTGCCGATCAAATCAGGGATGAGATTATGGTTCCGGTGGTGCAATCGCTGGGTATGACCGCTATGGAAACCCAACAGGAAGCCTCAGGCACCACCTACTTCAAACAAGGCAGTCTGCACTTCCAGTTGTATGTGCCTGCGACTGATGAAGCGCTCTCCGCTACCGAACTCACAACCAGGATGATCACTTTTGCAGACGCTATTTATCAGAAGGTAGGAAAGCAGGTGAAAGCGATTCAAACCTTGAGCGAAGGCAAACCTATTCCTGAAGAACAATACCAGACGCTCTTACCTGTCTTGTCGGCTTATGGGGTCACCGATCAGGAGGTAAAATACCTTCAAACAGCGCATCAGGCGAACGGACAGAAAAACATATCTACTAAGCATTAGACGCTTTAGCTGGGACAGCTTATTGCAGCACAATTTTTCCTGTATAGGGCTTGAGATCTCCTGCTATTTGTATACGGTAGAAATATAAACCTGCCGGAAGTATCGTCCCTCTCTGATCCTGACGATTCCACCCTATCTGATGAAATCCGGATGTCTGCCGCTGAGAAAAGCTGGCTACCAGGTCTCCGGTAGCATTGTAAATGGCTACCTCAATCTGATATAGCTGCTGAAAGCCAGCCAGTGAAATGGGGAAGGCCAAGTCATGGGCCGCAGGGTTAGGAAACGGAGTTCCTACACTGTTTCTGTCGGGCACCCTGTGTGGTGCTATGGTTTCCTGCGTTCCAAAAAATATTTTAAAAGAGCGGCTTCCATTTCCCAGATGGAAAGGATACGTCTGCTGTTTTCGCATATCGACCCACTGGTTGTTTTGCAGATCCAGCAACATCAGTTGTTTGTCGTTCTGACCGAAAAAACTGTTATCCCAGGTCAATTGCATGGACTGAGGAGACAGGTTCGACACTACCTCTACCTCCCAGGTATATGCCTCCGCCGTGGGTACAATGTCTCTGGCTACAAGATCACCTGGCATAAGGGGATTGTTGAAATTCAATTCTAAATATTCCGTAAGCCTGGGAAAAGCATAATCATCCCAATGATCTTCTGCCTGCCGGGCCGCCGGGTGCATTCCAAAACCTGCAATTCGGTAAACCAACTCCTCACCTTCCAGATCCAGATTCACCTGCCAACTGGGATTGTCCAGCGGATTGACAGACGTTGCCTTTTTATTTGCTGTGCCTGCCATACGAATATTTTCAGCATTTCCTGCCGACACAGGGATTTTTAGTTTTACCTCTCCATCGCCATTATATCTTACCAGCCCGCCTTCATAAGCTTGTAAAGCACTTTTCAATATCGGCCCTTCTTCATACCCTTTCAAACTCAAATCGCCTTGAAAATCAGCTATAATCTCAGCATTGGCCTGCTTTACTGTTTCCCAATCTATGGCAAAAGGAAAAGGATTACCAATCAGATTATTCCCTGGCTGCACAGGAATCTCCACATACAGCCCCCCTCCGGCATCCAACAATCTTTCAGCGTCAATCAGTCCCTGTACATTGAAATCAGATTTTTTCTGGATATACATATACCCTTCTCCAAGGGTAAAATCGGTAAAATCTCCCTGCAGATACTCCTGATATTGATTGTTTTTACTCCGGAACAGCCGAAAATTGCGCTGATTGTAGGTGCTATCGGTAATACCTCCTTGCCAAGCCTCTGTGACTGGCTGTTTTTTAAAGGGCATGGCTATGATACGGTAATGTTTTTGTGCAGGCGCTTCCTGCTGAATGGCATACAGTGCTGTGCTTTCTAAATGATACTGTAAATAGACCTTCCCCGCCACAATAGAGTCTAACCCCTCTTTATTTTCTGCCTTTATCTCATACTGAAGGCCCAACTTATCAAAAGCTGAAGCAGGAACGGACAAGGTATAGGTGGTGCCGCCGGTATTAGGCAAAGGTACCGGGTTGCCCAACGTCTGGGTAATACCGCTATACCTGATTTCTGCTTTCTCTATACCGGATTCCGGATCAGCAATGATGGCCGAAATATTGACAGCAGCCCCTTCATTGGTATGAGCCGGAGACTCATGCTGTACACTTGGTGCCGAACGGTCAGGATTCACAGTAAACAGCACGCTCCCTGTGGCAGGCTCACCATCCACCGTGACGGTCAAGGTATGTACACCCACCGATAAAGTGTCTGGTATGGTAAAAGTAATGCCAGTTTCTGTCACTGCAATAGAACCGGTGAAGACTACATTATCTATGTGTACTACCGTACCATTCGTCTGCGTAGGTTGCAGATGCTTGCCTGTGATAGTCACTGCCACTGCCTGTCCCGCTGTGGTTTCCGAAGGGGCGATGGCGGTGATTTGTGGCGCGCCCTCGGGAGGCGACTTGACGATAAATGTCAATGGCTCTGTACTGATCGCTTGTATATCATCCACTTTCACAGTCACTGTGTAGTCTCCTACCGGCAAATTGTCTGGTACTGTAAAGGAAATCTGAGTCTCGGAAACTGTTAGCGCACCCATGAAGAGTATATTGTTTAAATACACCTTTGTGCCATCCGTCTGGGTAGATTGCAAATGCTGACCGGTAATAACTATGGTCGCTTGTTGGCCAACTGCAATTTCCAGCGGACTAATGGTCGTGATTTCAGGGGTGGGAACCGGAGGCGCTACTACCGTAAAATCTAAACTTCCTGTGGCAGGGTTACCGTCAACGGTAACCTTCACAGTATGTTTTCCTATGGCCAGTGTTGCCGGGACAGTAAAGGTAATGGAGGTGCCTGCTGCATCCACGCTCACTATATCATCCGGTAAGGCCTGGTCGTCGATAAGCACTTGGGTATGATCGGATTTCAGATGCTCTCCGGTGATCGTGATTGCATCACCGGCACTTGCAAGAAGGGTGTCGAGATGCGTAATGATGGGGATATCCTCCATTTCCAGGGTAAACTTCAATGCTTCTGTACTGGTAGCCTGTTTGCCATTCACAGTGACTGTTACCGTATGTTCTCCTGCGGTCAGTGTTGCCGGGACAGTAAAGGAAATAGAGGTACCTGCATCATTTACAGTGACTAATTCATCAGCAATTGTATTACCATCGATGAGCACTTTAGTCTCTTCCGACTTCAGATGCATCCCCGTCAACGTGATAGGATCATCTACTGTTATAAGGGTAGGATTGATGTTTGAAATGACCGGAGATATATCTTCATAGCGGGCCAAAAAAATATCTTCATTGCCATGAATGATTGCTCCATCCGGAGGGTCAAACAGAACATCCTTGTCATAGTAGCCTGCAACAAGTACTTCTATAGCATTATTGGCGGCTGTATGGACTCTGATGTTATTCCCTCTATTCTTATTACCACCAGTAGTTTCGGATTTTAGCAGCACTGCCTCTTCGTAACCGGCATTGGCTTTTTGATATTTTGCGATAAAGATTTCATTATTGCCGGCGTTTAAGTTCTTCTTCCCCTCCTTGAGGTCAAAATCAGCCTCTTTTGCAATGTGGCCGGTGAGGTAGAAAAAATACTCGTTGACGGCAATTCCTCTGGCTTCATCAAAACCACTCCCATTGATAGGGTACGCATATGCCAGGAGCAGTTGATCATTGTATTTGGCCACGTAAATCTCCTGCCCCTCCTGGGCCTGTAGCGTGGTATTCTCATTGAAAGTAAGACTCTTTTTATAATTGCCTGTGATATAGATATGGTTCTCTTCATCGACAGCCAAATCTTTGAGACTGACAGTCTCATTTGTCTGTACCCGCGTTTGTAAAAAAGATTGATTTTCCTGGTGGTACTTGACTACATATAGGTTTTTTTGATTACTCTGGAAAGTTGCTACATCATTGCCAATGCTAATTTCTCCCTCAAATTCGCCTGCTAAAATAATGTTACCCTGCCGATCGACCTTTAATTTTCCTACGGTAACATAATCCTCAGAATCTTGGAGCATTAACTTAACCAGCAGCACCTTACTTTCCTCTATAGGGCTTAGATCTGTGGCATGGTACTTCATTGAATAAATCTCGTCGATTTCAGTTCTGCCCGCTATGTAGAGCTGGTTCTGGTGATCAAAAGCTAGAGAAGCGCTTTCAGGGATATCCTCAAGCATGCGAGGTGATTCAGGGGTAAGCGTTCCGTCAGACGAATATTTTAATAAGAAGGTAGTACGTGTTGAAAATTCTGTAGGATTATAAATATTGCTGTTCTTTTCATATACATCCAGATAAGAGATACCCGCTCCCGGTTTGGCATCTATGAGCAGAAAAACATTACCCTCTCCGTCTACAGCCATATCATGAATATCTATATCTGCCTCTGAAGGATATATGCCTAACATGTTATAATAAGCCAGCGTAGATTCTGTCTCAAACTTCATGACATAGACATACCGGCTGCTTTCCCCAGAAAACACATCGCCAGCGCCTACCTGCAACGTACCGGCAAACTTTCCGGCCATATACACATTCCCCTGCTCATCTGTTTCCGTATAGGTAGTTTTTGAATCAAAGATAGTCTCTGCATCTATTTCTATCAGATGATCAAACCTGAAGGTCTGGGCTTCAGCAGACAGAGGGAAGAAACAAAGCAGAGCCAGAATGACCCTAAAAAACTTTTCTTGTGTGCAACAGGTAACCATAACTTTTTCATTCAAAGGTGATAGGGCTTACTGCCAGAAATCTTCAAGGTTCAAAGGGTCATCCAGTGGCTCTTCCTCTTTACAGTCCTGGCAAGGGGGTTCTTTCCGAAACCAATCCCAATCTATTTTATAAGCTTCATCCTCATCAAAAACAGGCTTTAAGAGAGCACCGGCCACATACACAGCACCTACAGTGTATATGGATATTTGTAATCCTATAGGAAATTTTCTGTGAATTCTAAAAGGTGCACTGCGGGTGACAACCGTGCGCATTTCCTCATCAAGCAGTATGATCTCATACAAGCCTGGTTTTGTGTTGAAAGGAATCTTCCATTTCAGTTGGTCAAGAAAATAATCCTGCTTGAGCAGTATGGAATCACCACCCTGGCGGGAGAGGGAAACATCAACAGGATTATCTTCAGGCAACTGCCAGCGAAGGGTATACTCTTTTCCTCTTTTTCCTCCTTTGGCCAGCGACTGCAGGTCGATCAGGCTACTAGTTGTCTCTTCAGCCGTTTCTTCCGTGGGAGCCGTTGATTTTTCCTCCTGTGCCAACGGAGGGGTTTCTATCGGCTTTTCCTGTTCGAGGGTATCTGCTTTTGCTTGCTCTTCCTGCGCTTTTCTTTCTGCTGCCTCCTGCTGGGCTGCCAATTCTACTTTGAGTTCTTCGATCGCCAGACGGGTAACAGAATCTTTGTAGGTAGGGTCAGCAGCAACGCCTTCGTTCAAACTGGCCAGATAGTATTGCAAAGCCTGTTCGATAGCTCCCTGTTCCTGGTAATACCGCGCCAGCAACTTCAGGTTATAGGCTGTGGTATCTAATGCCAGCGACTGTTGCAACAACGTGAGGGCGCTCTGGAAATGCTGGTTGTTTAAAGAATCTTCTGCTTTTCTGGCTAAGATCCGCCATTCAGGCTCTGTCAAAATCTTTTTTTCTCCGAAAATCTCTTCTTCCCTGTCGGCACCCTCAAACCTGATGTAAGTAATAAATGCTTTCCAATTTCCTTCTACCTTTCCTACCATGAAGGTCGCTCTTCTTTTCTGTGGCAACTGATTGCCATACCTGCTGGTATAATGCAGCGTCAGGTAATAATATTTTCCTTCTTCATTCCATTTTACTTCCGACAATACCTGATTAGTATAGTAGATTTTTATGCGTTCGCTCAGGCTCTTTTCCTTGAAAAATACATTGAAATTGGTCAGGTAGGTTTCTACATCTTTATGATTGGGCAACAAGGGAGGGGTAAAGGAAGAATCATAATCTACCGCAATCAGGGCGGAATCCACAAAACTTTTCTTCCCATCGGCTACCACTGCCTCCCGGTAAGCATTATCCATAGTAGGATTTGCCAGATAGATCATGGTTTCCATATAATCTGAAAAGCATGCCTGTACGGCTTCTTCAATTTTTGTACTGTCCTCTCCGCTCAGCCTGTCTACCTGAGCCTCTGCCCGGGGATGCCAAAGAAACAGGACTGCCAAGCCCAGCAGCAAAGTGTATAACTTGTTCATAAGCTTGAATGAAGGTGTAACGTTGCTTTTCTATAGTCTTTCTTATCCTGATGGGTAGCGGGTATGATCTTACTGATCAGCCAGCCTGAGTTGGTGGTTTGTCTCGGATAATCTTCCACCTGAAAGATCCAGCCAGGCACCTGTAAGAAATGATAGGTGATATGACTGACCTGACGGAAGATCAATTTTCGCTGGTACAACTGCTCAAAGAAGGCCAGTAAAGGGGGAGAGATTTCCTTCCGGTTCAGATAATTGCCAAAACTGGCCGTATCTGCCAGCGCATCAACCAGGGCCATGAAATCGGTGCCGAAGCTGGCCGGATTGATAGACTGTGCCGATTTAGAGGGATTATTCAGGGAAGAAACCAACAGGGTGGAATCTACAGCCGGTAAAAAATCAGCCTGTACTCCGTTGATAATCCACTTGGCGGCGCCTGTTCTTTCATTGAGTTTGATAGACAGCACCAGAGTGAACTTCTTTTTTTCCTTCTGGAAATCTCCTACACAATCCAACACAGCATACCAGTCCTTATCATAAAAATCGAGGTAAGGGGGGTCACTGGATTGGGTCACATCCTCCAGGAAGCGCATCACCTCTCTTTTATTCCAGGCTTGGCTTTCAAAATTGAAAAGTGATTGCAGCAATGCCACACGCTCCACTTCCTCCATCTGATACTGTTCTTTCAGATAACGGCGGAGGGGCGTATAATCCGCATTGTTGAAGCGATCTATAAATTCGTCGATCTGTTTAACCTGCCAGGCAAAATTCTCTTCATAGGGAAAGGTAATGACCTGCGCAAAGCCAGAGAGGCTGATCATGAGCAGTCCGAACCATACCAGCCCTTTCATTATTTTTCCCGGGTTTGATTCACACTGATGTCGGAGAGGAACACTTCCCACTTTTCTTTGGTCTTACCATCATCAATAACTTTATGGCGGGTGAGCTTGACTTCCACATTCTTTTCAGTCACGTCCTGGTAGGCGATCTTGCCTTCTGAAATGCCGCGAAACATCTGTTGTGCGGTAATAGTGCCATAATAAGCACCATCTTCTCCTTTCCGGAAGGTGCTGACAAATTCCGCTTTGATCCATTCCAGCAATACCTTGTCATAAGGTAGCTTCCTGAGCCGGTCCAGGTAGACTCCAATAGGATATTGCTTCTTCTGCTCCCGGTTAACAGAAGATACTTCTACCTTGGCAGAATCGTTGATAAACAACTTGATAGCGGCTCCTACCGCATACAGCCTGTCTTCTTCTACTTCCGTCTTATCTGAAATAATACGGAGGTAATCCCCCAGATCTTTGGCTTTCTGCATGGCTTTTTCCTTAAAAAATTCCAACTGTTCGTCGCTCAGATGAATACCCCCTTCAGCGGTGGGCACACTGGCCGTTTTGGATTCATGATAATGATTGAGATCAGATTTCATCTTAGCCAACGCTGCAGCCACCTTAGAAACCTCCGCAAACATCTCATGCCCCCCATCTTTGTAAATGACTACTAACACTTCTCCTTTGTTGAGCTGATATCCTTTATTGTTTCTGGCATCTTCATAGTTCACCTTGTCTTCTCTGGTTTCTACAAACTTTGCCGGAAAAATTAACCCTTCACGGGTAATAATCTTATGGGCTGTAGGATCCGTTCCCATCGTCCAGTCGGGAGAGGAGGCGGGAATCATAAATTCACCATCCTTTTTGAAAAGCAAGACGACATCCTGTTTGAGCTTGGTGTAAATAGGGCCCTGCAAGTTTTCTACAGGCTTATACTTGATCTCAGCACCGGCCACTTCGGCAATGAGACAGGGAATAGAAGGTCCGTTGGCAGGATAAATCATGTCAAAAGGCTCCTCCTGCTGGGCCAGTACCCATTGACAGAAAAACAATAGCAAGATACAGACAGGTACTTGAATGGCTTTATGCTTCATCTTTTATTGATTTTCAAGTGGTGCGAAAGGTTGGCGATACCCGTTTTTGAACCATATATCGCTGATTTCATCAACCGGCAGGGTGTGCGCCGCTTTCTTTTTACCAGCCGCCTTATAGACAATTTCGTGGTCCTTCACTTCCAGCACTTCCGCAGCGATAATTTTACCGTTGCGTAAGTTGACTCTGTCGTAATAGTACACTTCATCGCCCCGACGGAAAGTAATACTTAACACCTTCTGTGTAGACACTTTTTCTATCCTGCCCGACTTGCTTTTCAGATCATAATATCGGATGCTAGCCTGGCTGGTATCCTGAATGTCAGCCGATATCACATTGCCGTTGGTCAGGGAAATCATATCATGCGGCACAAAATACTTCTCACCGTTTTCCAGCAGGATATAATTTACTTTGGTATTGGCCATGGAGTACGTTTTGGCCTTTGCTTTGGGAGCTTCCAACACGATACTATCTATGCCAATTTCTATCACCTTGCCCTGCACTACTTTGTGATTGAAAAGATAGAGTTTATCCTGCCCCACTGCCTGAAGTGTGATGCATACCAGAAACGTTAACAAAAGATATTGACCCATTATGGTTTCTAAATGCAAATGCTAGAGCTTGGCAATTACTATTGAAATTTAGAAGCTTAGCGGGAGGGTAACAATACTCAAAATTGAGTATTTTCCGGATGCCTGCCTGTGAGACAATAGTCGCCAGTTTGGCCATCAGAGGTCTTTTTCCACACAGATCTGACTAAAAAATACTCAAACTTGAGTATTTCCCCTTGGTAGGAAGCCTACTATCTTTAAGGGAGCTTCCAGCAAGCTAACACATTGTATGTAACCTTCTCAGACCTTGTCCGGAGCAAACCCAAATATCCCAATTGCCCAACGGTACGAAAAACTCGTCGACCTGTGGGAGCAGTTTGCCAAAGAGCCGGAAGCCCGGCTGTGCCGGTGGCTGATTGAACCGGATGAGTTACAGATGATCTCCCTTTTCTACGATACGGAATCCTCTGCCCGGGGCAGAACTCCGGATATCTTTTTTAAACTGACTACCCCCTTCCTTCAGGCATCTTCCTACGGGCCACAAGTGATAGAAGAACTTGACGAACAAATTAGCAATTACCTGGAAGCTAATCCGGATCAGGGGATTCAGCTACGCTGGAAACCCACCACTCCTTCCGATGCGTTGGATTCAGCGCAGTATTTTCTGCAAAACTTCCACGCTTTGGCTACAGAACTGGAGGTAGCAGCCCGGGCTGTGGCCTATCTTTCACCAGCAGACATCAGCAGCTTTGGTTCCTGGGAAAAGTGGCTGTCTCAGGTCATAGAGGCTGAGGTGCCTGCGCTGATTCTTCTGATGCTGACCGATGTGATCGATGGGAAGGAAGGACACCTACAGAAAATAGCCACTCAGTATCCTCAGCAGGTGAAAACGCTGCAACCACAACTGGATATGACAGCCGCCATGAAGGAAGTGGCTGCCGCCGGAGACCCCCAACATCCGGGGGTACAGTTTCAAATGCTTTTTCTGGATCTGAGCCAGGCAGCAGGACAGGGCAACATGAAACAGGTGGAACCCTTAGCGCATCAATGCCTCACCATGGCCCGGCAGCAGGGCTGGCCACACTTGCAGGTCGCTGTTTTCTTTGTGCTGGTCTCTGCCTGGATGGGTAAAAAAAACTATCAGAAAGTGTTGCAGACCTATGATCAGGCCTGCACAGTAGCCAAAAATATGTATGAGACACAGCAGATGTGCGGGCACCCCCTGTACATACAAACCCTGTTGGCCCGGGCTTCCGCTTTGATTGCTCCCAAAACAGAAATCTGTGACTTTGAGGCTGCCTACCATGACTATGAGCATGCTGCGCAAGTAGCCAGCAAGCTTCCGGAAGAAGATCCTGCCCGCTCTTATCATCTCATGGAAGCCTGGCGTATGATGGGCCATTGCAAGGAACAGTTGAAAGATTATCGTATGGCACAAAGCTGTTATCAGCAGTCGCTGCACTTCGGACAGGCGATGAAACCGGCAGAACGGGGCAGTTCAACCCTCCCCTATGCAGGGGCAGCGTTGCTCAGAATCAACGCCAGGATCGGAAAAAAAGAAGAGGCCCTGGCCATTCACCAGCAGATGGTCGCCCTGGCAGGAGAAGATTGGGAAGCCAAAGTAATCACCAAAAAAGGGAAAGCCCCATGATGCCTGCCTCCAAACACCTGGACATTGTCACGGGAATAGATATTCATATCATACAGCCTCCCGGACCTGTACCCCCTGTGCCGGTTCCACATCCCTTTATCGGATTTCTCTTTGATTCCGGTGATTATAATGTGATGGCCAAAGCCATGGGTGCCCTGGCAGCGATGGGTGTCGATTTTTCTCCTCTCATGCAGGTCGCCAAAGCTATTGGAGAGGCCCTGCCTGATATGCCTGAGGAAATCACCGAGATGATCAATCAGGTAAAAGGAGCTGCCAATCAAATGGGTTTGCACGCACAAGCCCCTTCCACGGTTTGGGTGAACCATCTGCCCAGGGCAAGGGCAGGCACCATCGGCTCCAACAAACCGGCTCATATTCCTATGGGCGGTGTCTTTGCCAAGGGTATGGTGGGCAATGCCTGCGAAGCTTTTATGGGTAGTGCTACGGTCATTGTAGACAAGGAACCTTTTACGTATGCTACCCTACCCGCCCTCAGTTGCCAGTGTATAGGGATGCCGGCGCCACCCCGCGGCGGCAAGACCAAGCAGATGGGTTTTTTCCTTCCTACTTCTATCGTCCTTCCCATTCCTATGGGATCTCTGGTGCTCGTAGGCGGCCCTCCTACGGTTTCCATGAGTGTATTGGCTGCCAAAGCTTTCGCTGCCGGCCTGTCAAAACTGAGGTCAAGCAAAATGATGCGGGGCATTTCCCGGAAAATACACAAGGGGGCCGGTAAGTTAATGAATGGCCTGAAAATTCCTCCTAATTCATTTATCCGCAACCTGGTACACCGGGGTGTCTGTGCCATTACGGGTCACCCGGTGGATATTGCGACCGGTAAAGTTTTCACCGATCATATAGATTTCGAACTGCCCGGTCCGGTTCCTCTGCGATGGGAACGGGTATGGTACTCTACCTCTGTCTATCAGGGTCCTTTGGGCTATGGCTGGCACCACAGCTACGATATGGCCCTGGCGATGGATACAGCAAGCCAGACCCTGGTGGTCCGTATGGCCGACGGACGTCCGGTAATTTTTCCTATGCTGGAAGCAGGCGGCAGCTTTTACAACCGGCAGGAACAACTCACCCTGCTACGCGATGAAAGAGGCTATGCGCTCCGGAATAAGGAAAGACTTCTTTATCGATTCGAAGAAAGTAATTCTCAGGAAACCGAAGCTCATCCACTGACAAGCGTAGAAGACGCTCATGGTTTTGCAATCCACTTTTCCTACGACCCGGCAGGTCTTCTGACCCAGATAAGGGATAGCGCCAACCGCACACTCCGCGTTAAAAATGATGAAAACGGAAGGATACAAACCATCTATGCGCCCCATCCGGTATATGAGGGAGAAAATTTTCCTATCGTTTCCTATCAGTATGACAAGGCAGGGAATCTTACCGCAGTGAAAGATGCCTTACAACAGCCATTTATCTATCAGTATGATCAACACCTGCTCATCCGGGAAACCAACCGCAACGGACTGAACTTCTATTTTGAATATGACAGCAAGGATGAAAATGCCCGTTGTATCCACACCTGGGGCGATGGTGGTATCTATAACCATCGGCTTTTCTACGATACGAAGGCAAAAGTTACTATCGTAGAAAACTCACTCGGACACCGGAGTCAACACCACTACAATGAGATGGGACTGGTCTATAAAACAGTGGATGCGCAAGGAAATATCAAAACCACAACGTATGACACAGACTGCCAGGTAGTGTCCGAAACCAACGAACTGGGCATGACAACCCGCTATAGCTACGACGCACAGGGGAACCGGACGCTGATCATGGCACCCGACGGAGCGATGACCCGGCTGGAATACAATGCCGATGATTTGCTCGTGAAAGCGGTAGATGCTGCGGGAGGCCAGTGGCAGTGGCAATACAATGGACAGGGAAACCTTACCCAGCGGGAAGATCCGCTAGGGCGAAAGACCTTTTTCGATTATGAGCACGGACTGCTTGCTCGTGTAATGGACCCGGCAGGAGGTGTTACGCAGCTTCAGTATGATGCTTTCTTGAACCCTAGCCACCTCATGACCCCGGATGAACAGGTAACCCAATGGTCATACGACAGGCTCGGAAGATGTGTAGCCGTCACAGACCCGAAAGGGAATGTACAGCGAAGAAAATTCGATTTACTTGGCCGGATCATACAGGTGGAGGAACCCGACGGAAACCAACGGATGCTGGGCTATGACCGGGAAGACAATATCATCAAGGCCAGAGACCGGCACCACGATGTACGCTTTGAATACGCCGGGATGAACCGCATGATCGCCCGCATAGAAGCGGATACCCGCGTGGAATTTCACTATGACACGGAAGAGCAGTTGGTTGGTATCAAAAATGAACATGGTTTTGTGTATCGCTTTGCGTTGGATTCCCAAGGTGAGGTAGTGGTAGAAACTGGATTCGATGGCATCACCCGCAAGTACAATCGTGATGCCGCCGGGCAGGTCATCGAAGTAGTACGCCCTCAAGGCCGATTAACGCAATACGAATATGACCCTGTGGGGCGGGTAACTCTGGTAAAATATGCGGACGGCTCTTCAGAAAAATATGCATACCGCAAAGATGGAGAACTGATGCAGGCGGGCAATGAGGCGGTCATCATCCGTTTTGAACGTGACCTGCTGGGTCAGGTATTGAAAGAAGTACAGGGCGAACATTCCATTGAGTCGGCTTATGATACGCTGGGAAGAAGGATCAGCTTAACTTCCTCCTTAGGAGCCAGGCTGGCTTTCGAACGCAACCTGATGGGAGATGTGGAAAAAATAGCGGCCCAAAATCAGCATACGGCATGGGAAGCCCATATGAAACGCGACATGATGGGACTGGAGCTGGAAAGAACTTTACCAGGGGGTATTCACAGCCGCTGGCACCGTGATCCGTTGGGCAGACCTGTACACCATAAGATTACTGGGCACGGATATACCTATCAGGACAAAAAATATGTATGGGATGTCAGCGATCGGCTCAAACAAGTGATCGATGCCCAAAAAGGGGTTACTAAATACGAACATGATGTGTTTGGCAACCTGGCATCGGCGCAGTATGCCGATGGTACTTTTGAGTATCGCATGCCCGATGCGGTAGGCAACCTTTTCCGCAGGAAAGACCGTAAAGACCGGAAATACGGTCCGGCCGGACAACTGCTGGAAGCCGAAGGCACCCGTTATACCTACGATGCTGAAGGCAATCTGGTGAAAAAGACTATGCCTAACGGCAAAACCTGGCGCTATACCTGGAACGCAGCCGGAATGTTGGCCACCATCACAAGACCTGATAACATTCAAATTAGTTTCACCTACGACGCCCTAGGGCGGCGTCTGTCTAAAACCTATAAAGGGAAAACCACCCGCTGGGTGTGGGATGGGAACAATCTCTTACATGAATGGGTGGAAGAGGCACCCGCTCCTGGGGTCTCTGACGGTAAATACAAACTCTGGCAGTCTATTCTGGAGATTGTACGGGCGGAGCAGCAAGCCACACTGGAGGTTACCGCTCCTATCAACGGCCCGCCTGCAAACAATCAACCGGAGGAAGTGATTACCTGGGTCTTTGAACCGGAAAGCTTTGCGCCGGCAGCCAAGCTACAGGGAGCGCAGCAGTATAGCATTGTCACGGACTATCTGGGTACGCCTAGCAACCTGTATGATGAGCATGGGAAACAGGTATGGGCTGCCGACCTCAGCATTTATGGACAATTGCGCAACGTACAGGAAGAGCATTCTGCCTGTCCCTTCCGCTATCCGGGGCAGTATGAGGATGAAGAAACGGGTTTGTATTACAACAGATTCAGGTATTATGATCCTGAAGGTGGAGAATACCTTTCCAAAGACCCTATCAGCTTACATGGGGGGTTTAATCTTTATAGCTATACACTAGATCCACTTTTCTGGATTGATCCTGAAGGATTAGCAAAGAAAAAGGGAGGATGCGGACGCGCCTGGTTAAATTTTGCAAAAATCTGGCACGATAAAAGAGCCAGTGCTATATTTGGAAAGGGCAAAAAATTTAAAGGAAGATCTGTAGGTGGACGGCATTATGACAAGCGTTATAAAGGCCGTGATATTGAATACAAATCTGATAATTTTTCGAGAGGACCCCGCAGTAAAGAGAGTCTTGATCGGATGAATACTCAACTTGATAAGGATATAGCAAACAGACAAACTGGGGCTGCTGACCCTCATTGGCACTTTGAGCATGATCCGACTAAAGCTCCTGAGATGAAGCCAGTTCTGGATAAGTTAGACCAAGCGGGAATTAGTTGGTCACATGGACCTGCTGCAACTTTTTAATTAAACAAATCAATTTATCTGTTAATCATGTCAGCTTTTCATTCAGTTGTAGAAGAGTTCTCTGAATTAATTGAAAATCACAATTTCTTACCTGCCAAATTTTTGTGGGAAGATCATTTAGTATCTCTAATCAGGAGGATAAAGGAATTTACCTTCTGCTATGTGATCATCAGAAGAGATTCAGATGGAGAATTCCGTACTGATTTGTGGGTTGCCCCTATAGATTATCCAGACGATAGGCTTATGAATCATTCTGCAGCTTTTCGTATTGACATTGGAGATACCTATGAAAAGGATCCAGAATTTTTTCTAAAATGTGAGAAAAGAATAATAAATCTATTAGGTGCACTTGAACAACTTGCAAATGCTAGCATCAAAGAATTGAACAATCCTTCTTTCTTAAATAACCGGGTGGAATTTTATTACCATTTAAGAAAACTATTTGAGCATATCCATTTACAATACAGTAGTAATGTAAAGACCGCGATGAAGGAAGGAAACCTTAAGGGGATTAAGAAAGAACTTACTAAAATTTTTCCAGTTGTAATTCCTGAAATTGACAACAATACCGCTGGTTTTGTTTCTAAATTTGATAATTCACTAATAATTGACTCTATAAGCCCTCTGTTTTACATTGATTTACTAGATCAAGTGATTAACATTGCTTCAAAGTAATCAGCACTAAATATTCATGCTTACAATTTCTTCTACTTATGAGTTACACACTCTGTTTATATAATGACTTTACGGTTAACTTCAATATCACACCTACTTTAAATGTACCTTAAAAGAAGAACAACATGACAGATTGGAAACGACCACAGCCAGCCCCTCTTTATCTCCGACAACGCCTGCGTGCCAACTTTCCGGAGATTACAAAGATGGGAATTTACAATGACCGCAACATTGCAGGAACCACAAAAAAGTCGGCGCATGCTGAAGGACGGGCAATAGATATACATCTCAATGCCAACATACCAAGCCAACGCACCCTCGGAGACCAGCTTGTATCAGCCCTGATCAGAAAGGCACTTCCACTTGGCATTGATAACGTTATTTGGAACCGGCAAATATGGAGCCGCGCTAAGGGTGGGCCACGATTATATAAAGGCAAAAGCCCTCATACAGACCATATCCATGTGGAGTTTACAAGAGCAGGTAGTCAGCAAAGTATTCTTCAAGCGATAGAAATGGATATAGCCATCATCCGGTCGGGGATGGAAGATCTTAACAAAGCCCATGATTCAATGGCTTAAGCTGTCAATCGCTTATCATAAAAGATTAGTCTGTCAATTAATAAACATTGTGGTGGCAAGAAGATCATCTATGAGCTATCCAGGCAGCTTGTTCTAAAAAGTCTTCCTTATTGCATATTCACAGCAGCCATCAACTGTCAGAAACCATAACCTATGAATACCTTCATTGATGCCTTCGAAGCGGTAGGAGGACCGATCACACCTGTGATGGGCAGTGATGGCTTCCCGGCTGGTCCTACCAATAAGGGTAAATTTGTCATTGCTCGCTGTGGCAGACACGCCAGCAATCGCTATGCTTACTGGTCGCGCATAGAATGGGGCACACCCCTGAAGGAGGAGGCTGGCATGCTGTATGTAAAAATGAGGGGTACCTGGAAAAAACTAGCCGACTTTACCGCCGCTACGAAAGCAGAAATTTTAGACAAACATGATGAACTGTATGGCAGCAGGATCATTCCGAACAAATGGGTTTTTAATGATTTTGGACATATGACCTGTTACTATTTTAAGGATCTGAATAACAATAGAAGAAGAGACAAAAACGAAAGAATTCATGGTGAGTTTATCCATACAACGCCTTCCAATGAAGCGGAGACCTTCACCAGTAAGCCGGTCATCTTGTTAGAATCTCATGGCTGTATCCATGTAAAACCCACCGATATTGATACCATGATCAGAAAAAAGTACCTGCAAAAGGGAAACCGGGTTATCGTCCATGATTATGCCGACAGAGCCCCGAGAATTACCCATACCGGAGGCCAGCCTCCCTTCGAACTTCATTTTTACCCGGGCGACAGAAAAATTTTAGTAAAAGGAAAGCGATGAAGAATTTTGATTGAATTTTTTCATCCCTACTGGCTATCACAGAAAATATCTACAACACTAAAACCAAAGAAAAAGCCTGTCTATCTCTCCTATCAGCAGATTCTGGGCAGGATTCACCCTGAGCAGCTTTCGCAATGTATACAAACGCTGCCCCTCCCTGTAACCCTCCTTTTTTTTCAAGATAAGTTTTCTGCCCCCTAAAATCATCGCTATCGAACGGTGAAGACAATGCTATTTACCGGAAATGACTGTTTCAGTATTTTTTCTTTTTACCCTGGGCAAAAACGGTAGGTATGGGGCACCGGAGAAGTCGCCATGGACGAAAACGATCGGTTTTGAGCCATGGAAAGGTTGCCGAAGGCTAAAACGGTCGGTTTTGGCTTCCGGAAAGTTCGCCGCGAGCTCATACCGTCGGTTTTGGGGTGTGGAGAACCTGACTTCGCACAAAACCGACCGTCCTGTGCCACGCTAAGAAATTTATTACATCGGCACCGGTATTTGGAAAAGTGAACCTGAGAATGATATCTGGGATCAGTTTTATGAAGAACAGCAGCCTTTACTCCCCAACTGTCAGCTTTGATGTCCGAGTACCTGCTGGAAAAACTGATAGGTCTTCCGGGCAACTACATCACTCTTAAAGAGGCTATAGGCTATCTCTTTGCTTTTTTTGGCATTTGTCTGCAACTGCTGCCTGTCGTTCAGATAATTGACAATATCGCTGGCGGACTTCTGAGGATCGTGGCTCAGCACTAATTGTAAACCGTATTTTTGAAAGATATCGGTAGCCATGGCACAACCCGGCGATACGATACAGGGTGTTCCCAGCATCATGGCCTCCGCAATGGACCTTCCAAATCCTTCCCAGCGGGCGGTATGAATATAGGCAGCCGCGTTTCTCACTACATCGATCTTTTCTTTTCCATACACGGGTTCTTTAACAGATACATTCCTGATGTGGTCTTTCTCAATGGATTCGAGGAGTTTCTCCTTTTCCGGTCCGTTGCCGTACAGTTCTACCTGAATGGTATTGTCCAGCTTTTGAATTTCTTTGGAAACGGCCAGCAGAATATCCAGCCCTTTGTGCTGTATATCGAACCTGCCCAGATAAATGATCTTTTTATTGTCGGGATGAATGGCCGGCATGCCGTTGGTGTCCGGAACAGTGATCACGGGGTTGTAGGTGGTGGTGATAGGCCCCTTATAGCCCAGTTTCCGCACCTCGCTTTCCTCACTATCGCTGACACAAATGACACCGGCGGCAGGATACAGATATCTTTTCTCCATCAGATGGAAGAAAAGGAATTTTTTAAACCTGCCCCTCTCAAAGATATTGGCATTATATCCCCCTCTGGGTACCACCACATAGGGTTTGCGGGCTTTCTGCACCACACGGCCAAGCAGAAAGTTACCGATCAGAAAGACGCTCTGAAAACAGTAAATATCTATGTGATCAATATCCTCCAGCATTACCTTTCTGAGTTCTTTCGGAACAGACAGTTTGATCTTTTTCCGGATGGGTAAATCCCGCACGTAATACCTGTGCGTGATCTGATGCTCATCTACGTAAAACTCATGGGTTTTAGAAGTACCATAAAAGAAGATACGATGGCCTTGCTTAGCCAACTCTCTGGCCAGTGTCAGGGTGGACACATGGACACCGCTGGTGATATTATCTACAAATTTATGGTAACCGATAAAACAAATATTCATAAAAAAATGCGATTGTTACATTGCGTAATGTGCTCTCAATAGTGTGACGGCAACAGTTTTAAAAAACCTCTGACGGGTTTGGCCACCAGTTTCACTGTATTTTTATACAGGAAGATAGTCGCCTTATCTGACTTCAGATTCCAGCGGGTATTCTTGTTGATAATTTTCAAGCCTTCCAGCGTGCTTTCCCTCCTCGTCTTGACAGGGATCCCCGATTTGTTGGTTTCATGCCATCTGAAAGCGGCAAAGTAGGCATCCACATACTTGAGTTTGTAGCCTCCATACAATAGCCTGACATAAAAATCCCGGTCCATCAGCAAATTCAGATCTTTATCCAGCAGTATACCGGAATCGACGATCTCTCTCCTGAAGAACAGGGTCGTAGACTGGATAAAGGTGTAAAACAGGGAAAGCCATTTCAAAGGCCGGTGGGAGGTTAAATTATGCAGATGCTCCCCCGCTCCATTGATAAACCGCACGTTGGAGTAAATAGCATCGGTATCAGGTGCCTTGGAAAAAATCTCGTTTACTTTCTGAAAAGTGCCCGGCAGATAATAATCATCCGCATTGAGCCATCCGATGATATCACCCGTAGCCCTCTGGAATCCTTTGTTCAGGGCATCGCTTTGTCCTTCATCAGGTTCGGAGACATACTTCACATGAGGATATTTGCGCAAAACCTCCAGGGTGTTGTCTGTTGAGCAGTTGTCCATAATGATATGCTCAAAATTTTCGTAGCCCTGTTCTTTCACACTCCTGATAGCATCTTCTATATATTTTCCCTGATTGAAAGAAGGCGTCACGATAGAGATCTTCACTGATTTCATATCCTCAAGCGTTTACTTTTGTTTTTTCAGATATAAGTTCCAGAAATAATTCTTTATAGCGGTAAGCTACTTTGTGTAAGCTATATTTTTCTATAACGGATGTCCGTGCCCGCTCTGAGAGTTCCTGCCAGGCGGTAGCCTCATCGATCACCCATTCTATGCCGCGGGCAAAATCCTGTGTATCAAAGGGCCTGGCTAAGTAGCCGTTTTTTCTGTGCTCAATGAGGTCGCTATTCCCCCCAATATCAAAGGCGACCACGGGCGTTCCGCATGCCAGCGATTCCATGATCACGTTGGATAAGTTTTCCTGCACGGAAGGGACCACCACCACATCGGCTGCCGCATACACAATGGATAAGGACACCTCATCGCTGAACCTGCCCAGGTAATAAGCCTTGTGTTTTAAATGCATATGAGGCTGCGGCTGAGAGGTACCGAAGATCATAAACCCAAGCTCTTCTTTCTGGATATGGTTCAAAGCGGCCACCAGGTGGGTGTAACCTTTCACCGGATTGCCGTGCGGATTCATTGCCCCAAAAAGCACCAGTTTTCCTTGCAGGGGCAGATTCAGTATTTTTCTAGCTGTAATTTTGGCAACCGGTTTGAACACGTCGGTGTCGATGCCATTGGGCAGCACCTCTATTCTCTTTTGAGAAAGCAAACTACTCCGGGCAGCGCAATCAGCCAGCCAGCGGCTCAAGCCGACGATGGTCAGGTGATCTACTTTCTCATAGGTCTTTCTCTTTCGCTTGTGTACCCAGGCGCTCATGTCTTTTTCTTTTTTAGAATGCAGTGCCGGACAGGCCCCACACTGTGCCACATACTTGCCACACTCCAGGTCATAATGGCATCCGCCGGTGAAAGCCCACATATCGTGCAGCGACCACACAATGGGTTGCTTGATTTTTTTCAGGGATTCTATCCTGAGAAAGCCATCGGTCACCCAGTGCAGGTTAACGATATCCGGATTGATCTCCTCAATTTTTTTACTGATATCATGCGGGGTAATGGCTGTGGAAAATGTTTTTCTCCATGATTTACCGTACATCAGGTCTAACACCGGATTGTTGATACCGGGATAAAGTTTAGACAAAGCGATCTCTTTGGTACGGCTGGGGGCTATTACTTTAGGCTCGTCGCTTGTTTTGGAAAGCACCAGCATAGAGGCATCCACCCCTATCTGTTGTAACCCTTTGAACAAGCGAAAAGCAGCAATGGCAGCGCCTCCTACACAATCACGCGTGCTTACGATTAATACCTTCATGAGTACTCAGTAAATCCCTACTAAAATCTTTATATTTTATGGCGATAGAAAACACGATGAGCATACATAAAATGACCCATCCTTCCGCATTGTCAGAGTTGGCCACCATAGACCACACAATAAATTGAAACCAGGCACAGAGCAAAGCAATGATGGTAAACAATTCATCCTGATTACTTTCCCGCATATACGCCTTCCAGGCATAGGAAATAGGTATATAAAACAGCATCAACATGAGGAAGAGTCCGATAAAGCCCCAGTTGACAAAAGTCCATATAAAAAAATTGTGAGGCGACGCCGCTTCTCCTAAAACCTTTTGGGAGGCAAGATAAAATCCGTTGCTGCCAAACCCCACGAAGGGAGAGCGTTTCAAGGTATGAGTAATGGTGGGCGCCCAGACGCGGGTGATTCTAAAGGCAAGAGAGCCTCCATGCTCTTGTCCGGACACTACCTTTTCTGTATTGTCCAGGATAGCCAGGTCTTTTTCGAACTTGGATTGAAAAAAAGTGGTCAGGTATGGCAACGTCAGTATGACGATGATAGAAACAACGATGGCTGACATCACAAACTTCCTCTTGTACAGGATATAGAAAATGATGGGCAGCAGAAAAGCGATCACCAGGGCGCTACGGGTACCATTATAGATCAGGGCCAGATAGAACAGGCAGGCCAAAGCAATGGTGAGCAGTTTGTGTTTTCTTACTTTTACGAAGACGAGCATGAAGAGCGTCGTCATAAAGTGGGCGTCCTCATTACTGGCACCCAGCAGAAAATGCTCTCTGTTTCCTTCACTCAGCAAACGGGTAAGCGGGTCTTGTCCTGAGTTGACAATGAGATAAGGATAGAAAATGAGCACGGAAAAAAACAGGATCATGCTTGCGTTCAGCAGCGTCCGGATACTGTGGTCGCTGTAGACAATGGTTCCATACAAGGCAATGGCCAGGAAGCCGAAGTAGTAAAAATATTTGACAGACCCCTGCAAATTCATGCTGATATTGCCCACTATAAACACCTGCGCCACCATGAGAAACAAAAAGGCCAGGATCGTCGTAATAAAGTTTTTCTCATACCGGAAGACGAAGGAAAAACGGTTGAGATGGTCTACCAAGATGACGATGATAATACCCAAACACAGCAATCGGACCATACCCTCCATGCCAAAACTCATGGCACTGCCTCCACCACCCGCAATCCGGGGCCAGAGCAAGCGGACATAAAGCACTGCGATGAGTAACCAACAAGCCAATACAAAGCTGACACTTTTTCTCATTCCTACGATTGTGTTACTGAAAGTAACATTCTTTTGATTTTTTTCTTCAAAGATAAACGATAAAACTTTTTAAATTCTTTCATTATGTTTTCATCTACCGTAAGATGGCTAGGAAAACGGATCTCATCCAGATGATTGTTTAATACCACATCAAATTTATTGGTTTTGTCTGTATGGGTTCCGCTGCCGTCGGCACCCAGGTTAGATACCAGGGATTGCACCGGATACACGGTAAAGGCTCCCTGTTTGTACTGTGCATAGGTAAACCGGATAGACCAGCTATTGACCTGGCCGTTCATCACCTTGATGAGCATATCGGTTAAGTCTTCGCCTCCCCTGTTGAAAAGCTTCTGTTGCGCTTTATCCTTCATAAATTGCTGAAAGTCGGCCACAGACCAATCGATCTTATCCCACCGGTCGGACCAGGTGGCCCACCCCCAGGAGGAGTTTCTATAGTTCAGATAGACCTGTTCCTGATAATAGGAAGGAAAGCGCATGGCAGGGTTATAGCCGCTGATGGAAAAAATCCGGGGGTCTTTTTCGTAATAGTTCAGCGCGCTGTTCATGAATGTTAAAAAGTGAGGAGAAAAGATCAGATCATCTTCTATGACGATCACTTTACCATACCGGCTGATCACTTCTGTAACACCCTGGATGATGTTATGCGCCAATCCGTTGTTACGCTCCCGCTTGGTGAGAGACACCTGCTCAAAACCACGAATGCTATCCAGATAAGTACGCACCTTGGCCACACTCTCCTGGTCTGCTTCATGTTTTGCTCCATCTGAATAAATGAACAGCTTGCTGTGACGGGCCCCTTCACATTTCAGCAAAGATTCAATCACCCACCGGGTGTGGGTTACTCTGTTGTATACAAACAGCACGATAGGGGCTAACATAGGCTGATGTCCTGTGCTTTCATTCATGGATATAAAATATTATCAAAAATCAGCAAATCATTTGCTTTTGGCTTCCTGAGAAAATTTGATCTTCTTGGAATACAGGAACAGCCGGTGAATCAACATAAATATATTCAAAGATCCTAAAGCCATCACCACCTGCCCTCTGTATTTGGCATTGATAAACAGCGGTGTCAGCAAAAGACTGGAAGCGGCAGTGGCCAGGGTAGCTACAGCAGCCCCCAACACACCGTAAATCGGAATTAAAATAAGATTAAAGCCCACATTGACCACCGCAGACCCGGCTTGCATGATAGGCGCATATTTCTGTTGTTTCTCCATGACAATCCAATTACTCCGCACCACATTCATGAAGACAAATACCCCACCCCACACGTGGATCGCCAGCACAGCCCCTGTTTGCACATAGGCCGGTCCGTAAATGATATGGGCAATCCAGTCGGACATGAAAGAAACAGGGATGGCCAGGGAGATGGATAAGACCACCATCAGGTCGTACATTTTCCTGAGCTGCCGCTTATAGAGGGCTTCCGATTGTTTCTTGTATTTGATCAGGATAGGATACACGGAGCTGATGATGATAGTAGGAATAAAGTACCAGACTTCTGACAGTTTGGCAGCCGCCGCATAATACCCTACTTCTGTACTGCCCAACATCTGGTTGATCATTACCTGGTCAATTTTCCTGTTGAAGGAAACCACGATACCGGAGATGACGATGGGCCAGCAATCCTGTAATAAGCCCCGGGCTGTTTTCCAGGTCACTTTCCATTGAAAAATGCTGCTTACTTTTTTCTGGTAAAAATGCACGAGGGTAATGGCCATCGGCACAAACCGCAACATATAGGCAAAGGCAAAATACAACAGGGGAGCCCCCGATAAGGCCAGCACTATCTTGGCAGAGGAAATAGTGACCAGGCCTGATGTTCGGGAGATGGCTTCGTATTTGGAAAGAACCTTAGACTGAAAATAATACGCAATAGGCTGAAAGGAAGAAAAGATCAAACCAAAAGCGATGATATAGATAATCCATCGTGATTCGGTGGTGGTATCGATCAGGAATGAAGCCCCGAAAACAAGCGCAAACATGAAAAGGGCACCCAGCAATTGAAGGATAAAGGCTGTACCTATCAACTCATCGCGAGACTCCTCACGGTCTACCAGTTCTTTTACAGTGACCTTGGCCAGGCCCAGATCGGCCATGGTAGTAAAAAGCCCTACAAAACTGAGGGCAAAGTTGAGAACACCATAATCTTCAGGCCCTAAATAGCGAGCCATGTAGATACCCACAAACAAGGTGACGGCCATCAAAATCATACGCTCAGACAGCAACCACGAGAAATTAGCAGTGACTCTCTTCAGGGTTTCTTGCCGAGAGAATTTAGAAATCAATGCCTTGATTACATTCATACGGGTAGGTAGCAGTAAAAGTCTAAAAAGAAGTTATCGAGCGTTACGATAGCTGTAAACTTTTTTCCGGTGCTTGTATTGCGCGTCATCATTGGTCTTCACCCCGTTAAAAAGAATATTGAGATTTTTGATTTGGTTCTCTTTCAGAAGCTCTTCTGTGGAAGCCAGCACTTTTTTGTCGGTATAATTATGCCGTACTACCAGCAAGTTGATGTCAAAATATTTTGCTATTAAAAGATAATCGGCCACATAACCTACCGGTGGAGTTTCTACTACCACATAAGTATATTTTGACCGGATGGCCGAAAATAAATCATGCATACGGGGCTGCTCTAGTAAGCTGGAGGGTTCGTAGACGATATTTCCCGGTGCGATAATGTCCAGCGAATGAATTTCAGTATGTTGAATTACTTCTTCCAGGCTGTTCTTCTGCGACAGATATTCTGCCAGGCCCGGCTGATCTTTAATTTTATGATATTCCTTGATCCTGGGCCTGTGCAGGTCGCCACACACCAGCAGGGTCCTTTTGCCAGAGCGGGCAAAGGAAGAACTCAGGTAGGAAGAGCAAAAAGTTTTGCCTTCTCCTGCGATGGAAGAGGTGACCCCAATCACTTTGCAGGTCGTATTGCCATACAGGTATTGCAGATTGACACGGGCAAATTTAAAAGACTCGTCGACCATGAGCCGGTTCTTTACTACATTTTTGTTGCCATTGTATTCTGCCCTGACGATAGATTCCAGAATAGGAATATCGCTGATATGCTGGAGATCGTCTTTGCTGTTAATTTTATCGTTGAAAAAGTCTTTCGCCATGATAAGCCCTACAGGCAGGAGCAGGCTGGCCAGCATGGCCATGACCAGAATTTTCATCAGATTAGGGTAAGCCGGGCCATCACCAGCCATACGGGCTTCGTCTATGATACTTTTATCGGCCACATTAGAAGCGACAGCGATACCCGCTTCCGCTCTTTTTTGCAGTAAGAAATTATAGACGTTGTCGTTGTGCGTAAATTTTCTTTGCAAATCCACCAGGTTACGTTCATTCTGAGGAAGTTCATTCAACCGCGCCTGATAGGTACGCATCTCCCGCTCAATCTGATTGAGGGTTGCTTTCGAGGAATTGATGAGGTTGTCTACGTTCTCCTGCAGGGAAGCCCGGGTATTGGCAATTTTATCATTCAGCAACTTCAGCACCGGGTTATTCTTTGACGAACTGTAGCTCACCGAAACCTTCTGCTGTTGTAGCTGGGATAATTCCAGCAGCAAGCTTTTCAGCAAGGGATCTTCAATACCTACCGAAGAAGGAGCGACAATATCATTCAGATCATTTCCTTTGAGTAAAGACCGGGCAATGTTTTTATAATATTCATTCTGGATACTCAGTTCGGCCCGACGGGCTTCCAGTTGGTTCACCCTGCCTGTCAGACTCTCTGTGGTCACGCCGATATCCATGATGTTTTTGTCGGTGCGAAACGTCTCTATCACACCTTCCACATTTTCCAGCGAATCGGAAACCTTGCTGAGCTGCGTATCAATAAACTCAATCGCCTTCAGACCAAACTGATTTTTCTTTTGCAGATCATTATCGATGAAAGTGTTCATCAGCGTATTGATAAACAGCTGTTCTTTCTCTACCACACTTCCGGTCGTAGCCAGCTTGATAATATTGGACTCTTCTGACAGACGAGAGACTCTTAGTTTATCCCGGTAATTATCAATAAGATTGTCTTCTGTATTAATGACAAAGAAATATCGATCCCCTTCCTCAAAAGTAGCCATGCTATCCAGCAATATTTCAAAGTTCAGGTACTCACTGGTGACCGGCGCGAAGACGGACTGTTCTTTTTCAAACTGTATCTCAGGAACAGAGCGCGCGCTTTTTTCTTTGGTAACCATATCATACAGATAGATCTCTTCACCTTCCGTAGATATTCTCACCTTGTCATTGCCTAAAAATTCAAGATAGATGGGTAAATAGATAGGCTGGGGATACTCAGCATCCGGTAATATTTTAAAGCCATGGGAGTATACTTCCGTGGAGCTACTGATTCCTAAAAAATTCTGCCGCTGAAAATAGGATATGGTAAAATCTAATTGCCGTATGGTTCTACCCACAATCTCATAGGAGGATAACATGCCGATCTCATCCTCAATGATCGTTTGTTTTTTCATCAGGTCGGATAGTACCGTCAGTTCTTCCTTGCTGCTGTAGTTATACGTATTTTCGTTGAGTTGCAGGGTAGCTTCAACGTCATAGTATTTGTTTGATAATTTATAATAAATGACAGCCAGGGTTAGGGCAGCCAAAAGCGTAATGATAAAATAGTACCACTTGCTCGTGAACTTCCTAAAAAGCGATTTAAAGTCGATATTATCATCAAATACATTCCTTTTCGTATTCATATCAGTCAGGATATAGGTAATTTAAAATCAGTATAGTAGATGAAACAGCACCGAAGACTATACTCAGAATACTGAATGCGCTCAGGTTAGACCTGATATTCTTTTCTTCGAGGGGCTGTACATAAATTGCATCATTTGGAGACAGATAATAATACTGAGATTGAATAAGATTAGGATCTTTCAAATTTAATAAAATAGCTTCAGAGCCGCCTTCTACCTGCCTGATCAAGGTAATATTTTCCCGGTTGCCAAAGTCTGTCAGATCTCCGGCCATACCCAGTCCTTCTAAAATGGTGGCTTGTTCATTGTAAATATAATAAAGTCCGGGGTTGTTTACCTCCCCCAACACCGTGATTTTAAAGCTAACCAGTTTGACGAAGATGGTCACATTGGCTAAAAAATCACTCACTTTTTCCTGTATCATTGTCTGGGCCTCTTCTATGGTCAATCCCTGCACTTTGATTTTTCCTACCTCCGGCAGTTCTATATTACCGTCTCCATCTATAGAATAACCATTGATATAAATGCCCGCTGCATTAAACTGGTTGAACCCCCCTTCAGACTGAATATTGAAATATTCGGAAGTCTCTTCGTCTAATGTCTTGATTCTAACAGACAAGATGTCGCGCGGCTGTAACTGATAAGCACTGCGACGGTTGGTAATTTTGGTAGCAGCTCTTGTATTAAATTCCGGATCCGGAAAATACACTAACTTTCTATTAGAAATACAAGCACTCATCAAAAACAATAGTAAAGGTAGGGTTAGTAGTATTCGGTTCTTCACACCAGTTATTTTTGAAATAAATCTGAAAAAAATTACATCCTATTGAGGGTGAAAGCAGTTAGTTAAAGAGAAAATAATTTATAATTTTCAATTTTTTAATAACAAATAAACAAATTGAAAATCACATTAAAAAGTATTTTTAATAAAAAAATTGTTAAAAATTAAACCCAATTACTTAATATCCTCTAATAAATAAACGATTTTCTTTAACTATAAATATAATCAAAGCTACACCAGAGAAGAGAAAAATCAATTAAAATTCATATAATTTCTTACATTTCCCTTCAGCCTGCCCCGTATTGTTTTACAAAACGGTGAGGATACTTGTGTTCTATTTCGTTCCCACAAGAATAATGCAACCTGTGATTTGCCATCCGAGAAATATAGCTGACCATTCTGGCGGGCAAATATACTTTTTCTCCTGAACCGATCATTTATCGACTCAGATTAGGTAGACAAACGACAGAAATTATTTTTTAGTTTACTAATCTGCCACACAAAATTTGTACCTCCTGCGGATTACCTGTCTGTTCTGCGGGACCGGAAATAGCGGATACAAAAAAGTATAATCGCTGTTGAAAGGACAATCTGTAACAGCCCCCACCAGAAGTAATTCAGATAAAAGGCTAGATAAGCAAATAAGCCAATGGTGGCAAATACACCCAACAGCAGCAACAATACTCCTAAAAAATCTTTCATAAGTGGTAGGCTATATAATAAGTTGACTATAGTTTATCTCGTTTCCCATCCGCCTTTCATTTTTCCTGCCCTGCTACCATTCTCTGCAGGAAACATGGACCCAACCTTCGCTATACTTCCCATACCAAAACCCATTACCCTTTCTATCATTCCCTATTGGAAGGCAATTTTAGCAACAATTGTTGAGTAAATCGCAATTCTTTCCTAACAATTCTGCCCCTGAGCCATTAAGTATCATAACCATATTTCCTATTAAGTGTACCGATATGAAAAGATTACAAGGACAAACAGCCCTTATCACGGGCGCCAGTTCCGGTTTGGGTCAGGGTATAGCACTGGCGATGGCCAGAGAAGGGGCTCAGATTTGTATCAATTACTCCCATAGCCAGGAAGGCGCAGAAGAAACCCTTCAGGAAATTGAATCTTTCGGAGGAAAAGCCATGATCGTGCAGGCTGATGTCAGTAAGCAGCCAGCGGTAAAAGCTATGTTTCAGAAAACTATCCAGACTTTCGGCACCGTTGATATTCTGGTGAGCAATGCAGGCATTCAAAAAGATGCTTCCTTCCTCGATATGAGCCTGGAAGACTGGCAGAAAGTGCTGGATATTAACCTGACAGGACAGTTTCTTTGTGCGCAGGAGGCTGCCAGAGAATTTATGCGGAGAGGTATTGTAAAAGAACGCTCCCAGGCCGCCGGAAAAATTATCTGTATGAGTTCTGTGCATGATATTATCCCCTGGGCAGGCCATATCAATTATGCTACCACCAAGGGAGGGGTGCTGATGTTTATGAAAACGCTGGCACAAGAGCTTTCTCCTTACAAAATCCGTGTCAACGCCTTGAGTCCCGGCGCCATCAAAACCAGAATCAATGAATCGGTCTGGAAAGATGAGCATGAAAGAAAGCAGCTCCTGAAACTGATTCCTTACCAGCGGATCGGAGAACCCGAAGATATTGGCAAAGCTGCCGTTTGGTTGGCCTCTGATGAATCAGATTATGTGCAGGGGCAAACCATCTATGTTGACGGTGGTATGACACTCTATCCTGGCTTTGTTGATAATGGTTGACAAAAGTTGGAACGAACCACAATCATCACCCCATTCACTCCTAATTCCTGAATGAGAAAAAATAAAACGAAAGACCAGTATCAACCCATTGCCAATTATGGTATTGTAGGCAATCAGCACACGGTAGCCCTGGTAGGATATAATGGCGCTATAGACTTCATGTGTTTTCCCCGCTTCGACTCTCCCACGCTTTTTGCCTCCCTGCTGGACCCTCAGAAAGGTGGCACCTTTTCTATTCAGCCCCAGCTGAAAGAAGTGGATCATAAACAACAGTATCTGCCAGATACCAACGTACTAATGACCCGTTTTCTGGCCTATGAAGGGATGGTGGAAATTACTGATTTCATGCCGGTCAAAGAAATTGAAAGCAGATGTATCCTGATCCGTAAAGTCACGGTGATCCGGGGAAAAGTCAGATTCCGTATGCAGTGCAATCCCCGGTTTAATTATGCCAGGGACAAACACCAGGCTGATCAGAAAGATGACTTCCAGATTCTGTTTCGCAGCCAGGGAGGTGAGAAAGCGAAGGTGAAGCTCATGTCTGACGTCAAAATGAAACTGGAAGAACAGGATGCTATCGCTACTTTTACTTTGAAGGAAAAAGAAACGGCTAGCTTCGTGTTGGAGGCACTGTCAGAAGAGAAGGAGGAGGAAAATAGCAAAGAGCAGCTGGGGGCGTTCATTGACAAGGCCTTTAGTGATACGGTCAATTATTGGAAAAGTTGGATCAACCAATCTGAATATAAGGGAAAATGGCTTGATATGGTCCACCGATCCGCACTAACGTTAAAGCTCCTTACCTCCTGTAAGTTCGGTTCGCCCGTAGCGGCTGCTACTTTTGGCTTGCCAGAACTCCTGGGGGGTCAACGCAACTGGGATTACCGGTTCACCTGGATACGGGATGCCGCTTTTACGATGTTCGCCTTTATACGCCTGGGTTATACGCAGGAAGCCGGTCAATTTATGAAGTGGATTCGCCAGCAGTTTGAGAAAAATATCCATGAAGGCAAAGAATTACAGCTGATGTATGGGGTTGACGGAACCTCTGAACTGAAAGAAGAAAAACTATCCCACCTGGCGGGCTACAAACATTCCAAACCGGTGCGGATTGGCAACAATGCCTACCAACAGCTTCAGCTTGACATCTATGGCGAACTGATGGACAGTATTTACCTCTACGATAAGTACGGAGAACCTATCACCTATGATTTCTGGGCTGATTTGGCCAAACAGATCGACTTTGTTTGTGACCACTGGCAAAAAAAAGACCATGGTATCTGGGAAATCCGCTCAGAGAAACAAGAGTTCATCTACTCCCGTGTGATGTGCTGGGTGGCGGTAGACCGAGGGGTTCGCTTAGCCGAAAAAAGATCTTTCCCTTATCCTTATGAACGCTGGCGTAAAATCCGTGATGAAATATATCTGGATGTATACCACAATTTCTGGGACGAAGAACTGAAAGCATTCGTACAGTACAAAGGTTCTAAAGTACTGGATGCTTCTGTGCTGCTGATGCCCCTGGTCCGCTTTATCAGCCCTTATGATCCCCGCTGGCAATGCACGCTGAAGGCGTTGGAAAAAGACCTCATCACCGATTCCCTGGTATACCGGTACAATGCGGAAAAAGCGGCAGATGGTATTGGTGAAAATGAGGGCACTTTTTCTGTTTGTTCTTTTTGGTATGTGGAGTGTTTGTGTCGGGGGGGGCAGTTGGAAAAAGCACGGCTGTTCTTTGAAAAAATGCTGGGGTATGGAAACCATTTGGGCCTTTTTGCCGAACAGCTAAGCCTTCGGGGAGAACATTTGGGTAATTTCCCCCAGGCTTTCACCCACCTGGGTCTCATCAGTGCTGCTTTCTCTCTGAACCGGGCTCTGTCACGTTCATCATTATGATCCTTTCCATGCTCATAGCCCCCTCACTGGTATTTGGTATTTCCTCGTCTGTAATATTTTTTAATCTGTTTAATAATTATTATTCAATACGAGGCTATTTCCTTCACTTTTCTTATTATCAACTATTTTTGTCTAATTAATTTTAATTTTTATTAAACAAAATTTCTGTTTTTTTATTAGATATTATATAGCTGTATAGACAGCTAATTTTCAAGTTAACCGATGTTACACCAAATCTAATAAATCTGCACCATTATGAAGGATTCATTATTGAAAAGAGCGTCCTTTGTCAGACTAGCCTGTATCCTGTTAGCACTGTCTTTTGTGATAAGTTCATGCAACGATGAGGATGATGACGATGATATGACGCCAGCGCCTACCCTGTCTGTTGTAGAAATAGCCCAGCAGGATGACCGGTTTGATTCTTTAGTGGCGGCACTTGATGCAGCGGGTCTGACCAGCGCACTAAACACCACTACCCCCTACACTGTCTTTGCCCCAACGGATGAGGCTTTTGAAACCCTGCTGAACAGCTCAGATGACTTTGAGCGTTTGTCTGATATCAGCCAAGCATCACTAGCCGCCTTATTGCAATACCATGTAGTCAATGGCACCGTACTTTCCAGCCAGCTTTCCGACGGACAAACCGTCCCTACCTTGCTGAGTGGCGAAAGTCTTACCATTGGCGTCAATGGCAGTGCTGTCACTGTCAACGGAGCCAATGTGGTAGAAGCTGATGTGGAAGCCACCAACGGGGTGATTCACGTAATTGATGAAATTCTAATACCGGAAGGATTTACCCTTGAGCCAGCTGCACCGGACCAGACCATCGCTGAGATTGCAACCGCTACCGCAGACCTGAGTATATTGGTAGACGCACTGGAAAGAGCACCTGACCTGTTAGCGGCCGCTTCTGATGAAACCGCCGACCTGACGGTGTTTGCTCCTACCAACGCCGCCTTTGCCAGTCTGCTTACCACCTTGTCTGAAGCCACAGGAAATACTTATGATGGTCTGGAAGATATTCCCGACTATGTATTAGAACGGGTACTGACATATCACATACTGGCCGCTTCTAAAACCGCTGCTGAACTGGAGGCTTCAGAAACGACCCTGGAAGGCAGTGCCCTTGCTATCAATGCTTCCAGTGGGGTAATCATCAATGAGAATGTGAATGTCGTCGGTGACATGGCCGACATAGCCGCCTCCAACGGTGTAGTCCATGTGATTGACGCTGTATTGGTACCTCCTTTCATCGCAGATGCGCTGGGTACTGTATTGGCACCCGCACTGTTTGACATGGAAAGCAGGTTCACCACCCTTATCATGGCAGTAGAAACAGCCGGACTTGCCGGAGCACTGACCAACCCGGAAGCTACACTCACTGTATTTGCTCCTACCAATGATGCTTTTAATGCTTATATAGAAAGTGCCGGATTGAGTGGAGCCGAAGCACTGTTGGCCGCTGAAAATCTGGGTGAGATATTGCAGTATCATGTGTTAGGCACCACAGTAGCCTCTACTGATATCGCTGCCGGGTCTTCTATGGTTCCTACTTTGCTGGAGGGTAGCAGTATTTATATCAGCAACAATGGCGATGAAGGCATATATCTGAACGGAGAAGCTCAGGTGATAGCCCCCGATCTCTCTACCGATAATGGTGTGGTGCATGCTATTGATGCCATGCTCGTGCCACCGACGCAAACCGTTGCTGACATGGCCATCAGCGCCTCTCAGAATGCGGAAAGCCCACAGTTCACTTTATTAGTAGCGGCGCTTCAGAATGCTGACGATACAGGAGGTGATCTGGTGGAATTGCTGCAAAGCACAGAAGAGACATTTACCGTCTTTGCCCCTACGGACCAGGCTTTTCAAGCTGCCGGTTTCGCCGATGTGGCTGCTATTGAGGCGGCAGATCCTGCCTTGCTCAGAAGTATTCTCTTGTACCATGTCATAGCCGGATCAACGGTTTTCTCAACAGACCTGTCTGCTGGAGAAGTAGCTACTGCCAATGGCAACATCACCATCAACCTGGGTGATCAGGTAACCATCACCGATGCTAATGCTGACAGCCCGGATGCTACGGTCACCGCTGTCAATATGTTGGGTACTAATGGCGTCATCCACGTCATTGACCAGGTATTAATACCTGAATAGTTTTGATTCCTATATTAGTTTGCGTAATGAAAGTCTTGCCTGCCTTCAGGCAAGGCTTTTTCTATTTTTAATGAAGCTACTATGAGAATTATTGCAATATCAGGAAGGAATCACTAATTTCAGTAGCCACGTATTAAAACCAACTATGCGATTCACTGTCTCTATCCTTCCCTTACTGATCTCCCTTTTTGTATTCTCTTGTCGAGGTGACAAGGAAGAAACGCTCTCTGATGCTTCGCAGAGCCTGGAAAATTTTGAAATTGCCAAAGGCTTTCAGATAGAATTATTTGCCGCAGAACCCTTGATTGCTGACCCCGTGGCTATGGAGGTAGACGAGCATGGCAACGTATATGTCGTAGAAATGCATGGTTATCCGCTGGATCTGGAAGGATCCGGAAAAATTAAACTGCTCAAAGATACCGATGAGGATGGATTACCGGATGAAAGCATCATTTTTGCCGATAGCCTGATCTTACCTACAGGCATCATGCGCTGGAAAGAAGGGGTGATTGTGACGGACCCTCCACAGGTGTATTACTTCGAAGATCAGGATCAGGACGGCCAGGCTGATATTCGTGAGACTTTGTTAACCGGTTTTGCGCTTTCCAATCCGCAGCATAATCTCAATACGCCCGTGTACGGGCTGGACAACTGGATTTACCTCGCGCATGAAAGTTTTGTCACTACCAAGATGTTTCCCGATAAGCTGGGCGACGAAGGGAAAGACATTGTTTTTCCTGATAAACCGGAGGTTCGGTTACCTAAAAATGCCAACGGAAGGAATGTGCGCTTTCACCCCGACACTTACCAGCTGGAAGCGCTCTCGGGTGCCTCTCAGTTCGGCCA
Organism: Catalimonadaceae bacterium JC749; assembly: GCA_021730635.1. Taxonomy (GTDB): domain Bacteria; phylum Bacteroidota; class Bacteroidia; order Cytophagales; family Cyclobacteriaceae; genus JAJNNC01. The sequence continues at coordinate 200,088 of JAJNNC010000002.1, read as the reverse complement.
GACCTTCGATGCCTGGGGGCATCATGTGCTCACCAGCAATGCTACCCATTTATTCCATGAAGTGATAGATGCCCGCTATCTGGAACGCAATCCTCACCTGCTGGTTGCAGAAGCGACTACCTACCTGCCTGCTTACGGACAAGGGGTCGAAGTCTTTCCGGTAACACAGAATCCGGAACACCAGCTGCTGACCGACGTGGGCACAATTACCTCCGCCTGCGGCGTTACCTGGTACCTGGGCGATCTCTTTCCTGAGCAATACCAGCAGGTCACTTTTGTGGCCGAACCGGTACACAACCTCGTCCATGCCGATGTGATTCAGGAGCAAGGGGCTACTTTTCTAGCAAACAGGTTACTCGAGAAAAGTGAGTTTCTGGCTTCCCGCGATAGTTGGTTTCGCCCGGTCAACTTTTATACAGGACCCGACGGTGCCTTGTATGTCATTGACTACTACCGGCAGATCATAGAACATCCGGAATGGATGTCGGAAGAGATGTTACAGTCCGGTCAGCTCTATGAAGGGACCGACCAGGGCAGAATCTACCGTATTACGCCTAAGGGAACGCCGCCGCCTTCCTTTATGCATGAGACGCTGCTGGGAAAAGCCGACGATGAAACCCTGGTGCAAACGCTGACGCACGACAATATCTGGTGGCGCCGTCATGCCCAGCGCATGTTGATAGACAGAAAACCTCAGGGAATACAAAATTTACTGGATACGCTGGCTGTAGCACACCAGAAGCCTACAGCCCGTGTGCATGCTCTCTGGACACTGCAGGGATTAGGGTGGCTGCAGGAAGATATTCTGCTGCAAGCCCTGCAAGATGAAACAGCGGGTGTCCGGGAAAATGCGATTCTCCTGGCTGAGCTTCACCTGACGGATTTTCCAGCGCTTGCCAGCGCTTTACCGGCCATGGCCACAGATCAGGATCCCAAAGTACGTTTTCAGCTACTTTGCACCCTTGGTTTTCTGGATACCCAGGAAGCGGGAGAAGCACGACAAAAACTACTGATGCAGGATCTGGAAGATGAGTGGATGCAACTGGCAGCCCTGAGCGGTGCTCCCGGACAGGAGAACGCCTTGTTTCAGGCCAGCCTCCAACGAGCGACCCATGATGTTAAGGGAATGGAAAAATGGCTTTACCAGCTCTCCCGGGTAATAGGCCATGCAGGAGACCAAGCCACCATCCGTGAAGTCATGCAGGCCGTCCGTCAGACTACTGTCTTAGCCGATGCCCATCAGGCAGCCTGCCTGCAGGGCCTGGCCCAGGGTCTGTCCGAAACCAGCAAGCGGCTGCCTTCCTTAGACCAGGAAAAGCGGCAACTCACTGCCTATTTTTCTTCCAACAGAACGCCTGAACTGCGGCAGGCAGCCTTATCCCTGCTCAACAGTATAGGGTTTCCTGAGCATCAGGGTACCTTGACCACACTGAAAGATAAAGCCAAACAAGTGATTACAGACCAGACTGCCGATGCCTCCTGGCGTAGCGATGCCATCTACTGGCTGACGGCGCTACAGCCAGAAGCACTACAGCCCCTGCTTCCTGCCCTTATCCAACCCCAGGAACCTGAGCTCGTACAACAGGCAGCCATTCTAGCGCTCAAAAATGAAAATATGCCGGTGACCCTGCTCCTGGAAAAGTGGCAGGCCCTGACACCTGATCTCAGAAATGACGCCGTCACTGTTTTTTTTACGGAAAAAGAGAGAATGCTTACTTTGTTAGAGGCAGTCGATGAGGGCACCGTAGATCAGGCTTCCCTTGGCTGGCGCAACATGGTAGAACTGATGAACAGCCATGATGATGACATCCGCAGCCGATCCCGGGCTTTGCTGGCAGGCAATGCAGGCCGCGAAGAAGAAGTGATCAAAAATTACCAGTCAGCCCTCACCTTAGCGGCCGACCCGGTTCATGGCAAAGCTGTTTTTGAGAAGGTCTGTGCCTCCTGCCATCAGATAGAGGGCAGTATAGGGAAAGCCTTTGGCCCAGATTTATCAACAATCAGAAACCGCTCTCCGGCTTCTATCATGGAAGATATTCTGCTGCCCAACAAGTCTATCGCCGATGGTTATGAGTTCTGGGAACTGCAAAGTCAGGGAGGCAAAACCCTGTATGGTATCATCAGTGCGGAAACTGCCAATGCCCTTACCCTGAAAGACGCTGCAGGACAAGAAACGACGGTATCCCGGACTGACATCGCACAGTTGCAGGCTTCTACCCTTTCGGCAATGCCTACGGGTTTAGATCAACAAATGAGTCAGCAGGATATGGCGGACTTGCTGGCTTTCCTGAAAAAAAGTCATCGCCTGGCAATGGATTGAGGATGTTTTACAGAAATGTCCAGTCCTGAAAGAAAGCGGCCTGGCCCTGGTAAGCACCTTGGGCATCATACAAACTCCAGAGGATGGCGCCCTTGATCAGGAACCGGCGTCCAGAAGAAGAAATGCGAACGCCCTGATAATCGGAGAGATAACCCTTTTCTCTGGCTTCTCCCAACATGGCCTGCCTTTCTGCCATAGCTACCGGCTCGGCCGACAAACGGGAAGGCAGGCGGGTAAACTGTGCCCAATCCATTTCCCAAAGCTGCTGTGCTGTGAGGTTAGCATAATTAAAGACAGGGTCTGTTTGTGTGTCATGGGATAACAACACGAAAGGAGCCTCATACAACGCCTGGGCGAGGAATTCTTCTGAAATGGGGACTGTTTGCAGTAAAGATTTTCCAGTAGTTCTGGCAAAAGAATGATATAATAACTGGCTGTGATGCAGGATTTTTTCAGAAAACATAACAATAAATATTCGATGCTAATGCGGGTGAAAAAAATACAGTAGCGTATGCCTTTAAACCTGGCAGATGATGTTAGTGGAAGCTATTCCACAAGCGGATACCTGTATGAACCAAGACTCAGACCGACACTCAATCTTTAGGTAGTTTTATAATAAATGTAGTGCCATCTCCTTCTTCACTTTCCACCACAATCTCACCCATATGCATATCAATAATTTTTTTAGCAATAGCCAGTCCCAAACCAATGGGCTTTTCACCCTCCAGCCCCACCCTTTTGCTTCGGGTAAACTGTTTGAACAAATCGGGAATCATTTTTTTAGGAATGCCAATGCCCGTATCCGAAATCAACACATATACTACATGATTTTCTTCCTTGATTTTGAAAATAATTTTCCCTCCATTCGGGGTAAACTTGATCGCATTGGAAATCAGATTTTTGATGGCCTGGCCGAACAGGGACCGGTCTACCGGATGCTGCACCTCTTCTGCCGGAAAATCAAAACTCATCGCTAAGGATTTACCGGTCAACTGATTATCAAAATCCGTAGCGCTGTCTTTAATAATCTGCCGCAGGTCATAAAGGGCTGTTGCCAGGATATGTTCACCGAAATTGACGATAGCCAGTTTCAGAAAGCTATTCAGCAGGTTATTGGCTTGAACACACGCATCTTTAATCTTATTCAAGTAATTGAAAGCCTTATCCTGATCTGCGGCACCCCACTGATGCTTGGTGAGTTCTGTCAACACATTAATCTGGGTAAAAGGTTGCCGAAGATCATGAGAAAGCATTTTGAGCACCTCATCAAAATTCTGGTTCTCATCTTCCAGTAGCGTGATTCTTTCCTTTTTATCGGTAATGTCCAGCATATGCCCTACCACCAGCTCTACCTCCGGTGTATTATCCTTCACAGGAAAAGTGTCAATTTCTATCCAATTCACTTCCTTCATTATCTCGCTGGTTTTGAGCTGTATTTTGTTCTGGAAATGATTTTTCTCGCTCAGCGAATCAAAGAAAATGTTCACCTCCTCATAATGGGCAGGATCAATAAATTTAAGCAAGTCACCTTCATCGTGAGGGGGCGTGTTGTCTCCTGCTGCTAACTCATAAAACTTAGGGCTTACAAAAATAATCTTCTTGTCTTTGACAGACCAGACAAAGAAAAACTCCGGAACGGTCTCCGTAATCAGCTCATAAATATCCTGTTGTGTCATGGGGCCTGTGATAAAGTGCTAGTAAGTTCAATTACTCTCTCAAAGTGCTTCCTTCATTTGATAAGGGGCGCTACCATTGCAACTGAAACCGTAAAGCATGAAAGATACATTTTTTTCATGATTCTGGTTTCAAACCTACGCAGTTTTACAAGAATAATATAGGAAAAAAGAAGAATCGCCTTCTCTTCTTTCAAAGAGTATTGAAGTGAGAAAGAAGCAGACGAGATGACCTTTTGCCGTAGTTTTAACACATTGACATTGCTGCTTCAGCATTAAGTAGAGTAACTGTTTATGTAAAGTGTAGTATCAATAAAGCTAGTGAATGTAGAATAGAACTATACAGATTTAACATAATACCATTAATACTACGATTAGGAAATTATTCCAGCAAATACTACATTTAGGAATCAATATTAAGAAGCGTTCTTGCTTTTACACAACAATCGTGAATGCTTCTTAGAAAACACATGCTCAAATCATCCAGACTTCAATCGTTTAATCCATGAGAAAACATCAACTTGGTGAATTTGAAGAAGTGGTCATGCTCACCGTAGGCGTACTATACCAAGAGGCTTACGGAGTGTCTATCAAAAAAGAAATTGAGGAGCGACTAGACCGGTCGGTCAGTGTAGGTGCCTTACAGTCAGCTTTGAAACGATTAGAAAACAAAGGCTATTTGCGCTCCTATGCCGGGGAAGTTACCCAGGAACGAGCGGGTAGGCCTAAACGATACTTTGAGATTACCGCCTATGGCAAGCAAGCGCTGGAGTACGTCAGAAGTACCCGCAATGCTCTGTGGGATGCTATTCCAAAAGTAGCCTTAGATATTAAATACCTACGTTGATCGGATATGAAACTATTGCCACCTAAACCGCTATTGCGCTTCTTCCGTTGGTTTTGCCACCCGGATTTGCATCCTTTCATTGAGGGTGATCTGTTGGAACTCTACAAAGAACGAGCGAAGATAAGAGGTAAAAGGGAAGCGAATATCCGTTTTGCGCTGGATGTCTTGCTACTGTTTCGTCCTGGCATCCTTCGGTCATTCCATCAGCATCAATCCGTAAACCATACTGCTATGTTAAAAAGTTATTTTACGATTGCCTTTCGCAACCTAGCAAAAAGAAAATTTTACGCGGGTATCAACATTCTAGGACTGTCTATCGGACTCACCTCTTGCTTTCTGATCGTCTTGTATATCCACCACGAGTTAAGCTACGATACCATGCACACCAAAGCCGACCGAATCTATAGGGTGGGTATGAAGGGTAATATCGCTGACCAAAAAATTGATGCCACGGTTACTCCGGCACCGCTGGCGGTGACAGCGGTAGAAGAGTTTCCTGAAGTAGAAAATGCCACACGCATCTGCCATTTCCTCAACGCACAAATAATTCGTTACGGTGAAACCGCCATTAATGAGGATCAAGTTTTCTTGGCTGACTCTACTTTCTTTGATGTCTTTAGCTTCCCCCTCTTAGCAGGTGACCCCGCCACTGCCCTGGTTAAGCCGAATACTGCGGTCATTACCGAAACGATGGCCCAAAAATACTTTGGCAATGAACCCGCTTTGGGCAAAGCCCTACTGGTAGGTGATGAGCAGGTACCGCACGAAGTAACCGGTGTGGTGAAAGACCTTCCTTCTAATGTGCATTTCCACTTCAGTATGCTACGGTCGATGGCTTCACTGGGGGTAGGCCTCAATGACGACTGGTTCGAACATGGCTTTATTACCTATCTTTTGCTACGGGAAGGGGCATCATCCGAATCACTAGAAGCTAAATTTTTGGGGCTGGTAGAAAAATACGTAGGGCCGGAAATACCGCGATACTTTGGTGTCTCCCTAGAAACTTTTATCCAGCAGGGTAATCAGTATGGCTACTTTCTACAGCCACTGTTAGATATTCACCTATACTCTAATTTAGACCAGGAGCTAGAGCCCAACAGCGATATTACCTACGTGTATATCCTGGGGCTCATTGCCTTTTTCATCATTCTGCTGGCCTGTATCAACTTCATGAACCTGGCTACCGCCCGATCCGCTAACAGGGCTAAAGAAGTAGGAGTGCGCAAAACGCTCGGCTCGTTACGATCCAGTTTGGTGGGGCAGTTCATAACTGAATCAGTGGTACTGAGTATGATAGCTACGGGCTTAGCCCTAGTGGCGGCTTATCTGTTGCTTCCTTCTTTTGGTAACATTTCCGGCAAAGAGATTTCCGGTGAGTTGTTTGTCCAGCCTTGGTTTCTGCTCGCCTTACTAGGGTTCACGCTGGTAGTGGGGATATTCGCCGGTAGCTACCCAGCGTTTTACCTCTCTTCCTTCCGTCCAGTAGAAGTACTGAAGGGAAAGTTAACGACAGGTACGAAAAGTAGTGGTATCCGCAATACGCTGGTAGTATTTCAGTTTTTCGCTTCTATCACCCTGATCATTTGCACCCTGCTGGTATATCAGCAACTAGCATACGCCCGAGCGAAAAATCTGGGGCTTACTAAAGAGAATGTGATAATTATGTACGGAGCGCAACGTCTGACCGATAGTCAGCAAACGGCCTTCAAGCAAGCCTTACTAAATGAATCACAAGTAGTGAATGCCAGTATTTCTTACGACATTCCTCCTGGCTCAATGCTTAGGACGATCTATAGAAAAACCAGCGCCGAAAAAGGAGGTACGCTGCACGTGTATGAGGTCGATTACGACTTTCTACCTACGATGCAGATTGAACTATTGGATGGTAGAAATTTCTCCCGAAGCTTCTCCACCGATACCGCGGCTATTTTGCTCAATGAAGCTGCAGTTGAAACCTTAGGTTCCGAGAATATGTTGGGCGAAGAAATAGTAGAGACCAGTACGGGTAGAACCTACCGGGTAGTCGGGATCGTTAAGGACTTTAACTACGAAAGCTTACGCCACGAAATACAGCCTTTGGCTTTTACCCTCACTACCCAAGGATGGTATCTTTCGGCTCGAATTGACAGTGACAATGTATCGGCCACAGTAAATCAAATAGAAAGCTTGTGGGAGCAATACGCACCGGATCAACCCTTTCAGTATACCTTTATGGATGATAATTACGACGCTTTGTTCCGAGCCGAGCAGCGATTGGGGAAGGTGTTTTCTATTTTCACCGGACTGGCTATTGTAGTAGCTTGTCTGGGTCTGTTAGGCTTAGCTACCTTTATGGCAGAACAACGTACCAAAGAGATTGGCATCCGCAAAGTGATGGGGGCTTCAGCCACCAATATCATCATATTACTGTCTGGAGACTTTACCAAACTGGTCATCATTGCTTTTGGTATGGCTATCCCAGTCGCGTATTACCTCATGCAGTGGTGGCTCGAGGGCTTCGCTTATCGTACCAACATTAGCCTTTGGGTTTTTGTGCTGGCCGGAGTTGGAGCATTGCTGATTGCCTGGCTCACGGTGAGCTGGCAATCTATCAAAGCAGCTCTCGCTAACCCAGTAGATTCTTTACGAAATGAATAACTAATACGTCTACGTTGGTGTATTCACTTTTCCATAAAATACTTCTTTATGGGTGCTTTCTAATCGCTAGCCTAGCATACAAACCGTATTATGAAATGGCATATCAAGAAGTTTAAGGTGAAGAAGCGCCCGCCTGGACAACTAATGAGAACCTACTGAGTTGGCTAAAGCGATTCTAAGTTTTTATGTAAAGAGAGATGAATGGTTAGATAGCTGTGGGCTACTCCAGGTAATCATTACCTAATACAGCTATACATAACGATCCGCTCTACATAATGCGCATAACGCTCCCTGTCTACAGCATGCTTAAAATTAAGGAGCAATCATACAATATCCTGTCAACCATTTTGTACATTTACTAAACTAAGACATTAACCCTTCTTAACAATCTGATAATACTAACTTAATCTTATCAAAGTGTAAGATTTCAGCCAATGGGCTACATTTGCGGGAGAAGACTACCCGCTGAAAATGGTAGGATTATATAAAAAAAACCGGAATCCAGGGCTGCCACCCGTTAGATTCCGGCCAAGACTCTCAACATATAAGTTCACGATCATAAAATCATATGTCAGCTCGGCTGCGAACAGCCTAGCCATAAGCCTATTTCTGTTTAAATCACATTAAACTACGCTAAATTATGAAAAATCCTTTACAAAAGATTCCTTTTCTCAGGAATTTCTTTCTGAACAATGTTGGCTTGAGCTTGTTATTGCTCTTCTCGGCAGTGGCAGCACAAGCGCAGGATAGAACTGTTTCCGGCAAGGTCACTGATGAACTCAGTGTGCCAGTTCCGGGTGTCAACGTTTTGGTAAAAGGCACTACACAGGGTACTATTACAGATATTGAAGGTAATTACCGTATCAGTGTCCCTGATGATGCTACTATTCTGGTTTTTTCCTTTGTGGGGTATGAAACCCTGGAAATGGAAATAGGAAACCAGTCCACCCTGGACGTGAATCTGACCGTTGATGCCCAGGAACTGGGCGAGGTGGTGGTCACTGCCCTGGGGATTGAAAGAGAGAAGAAAGCTCTGGGCTATTCTGTCCAGGAGATTCAGGGGGAAGACCTGAATGAAGCCCGTGAAGTCAATGTGGTCAATGCCCTGGCAGGAAAAGTAGCCGGTGTACAGATCACTAATGGCAATTCAGGGGTGGGGTCTACTTCCCGCATTATTATCCGTGGTGAATCTTCTCTGGCAGGCGACAACCAGCCGCTTTTTGTAGTAGACGGTATCCCTATCAACAACACAACTGATACCCGTACAACTGCCTCTGGTATTGCCGACAACATGAACCTGGACTATGGCAACGGCGCAGCCGATATCAACCCGGATGATATCGCTTCTGTCTCTGTACTAAAAGGGGCGAACGCTACCGCCCTATACGGTTCCAGAGCAGCCAATGGGGTCATTCTGATCACTACCAAAACCGGTAAAGGCAGACAGGGCATCGGGGTGACCCTCAACTCTACTACTACTTTCGAGACCGTGCTGGCCTCTCCGGAATACCAGCGGGTGTATGGGCAGGGCAAAAATGAACAGTTTGCCTACGCCGACGGATTTGGCAACGGCACGTTTGACGGGGTGGATGAAAGCTGGGGACCCCGCATGGACGGACAATTGATTCCACAGTATGACTCCCCCACTTCTGGCGGTGTCAGAGGGGGTGATGTGCACGACCCCAGTAACTATATTTTCGGTCCGCAAGGGGTGAACCTGGAAAAAAGAGGTACTATTACCCCTACCCCCTGGATAGATCATGGTGACCCTGTGGAACAGTTTTTTGAAACCGGCCGTACCCTGACCAACAATGTAGCCGTGTATGGCAGCAATGATAAAGGTGACTTTCGCCTCTCTTATACCAACCTGAACAATAAAGGCATGCTCCCCAATACCGATCTGAATAGAAATAACTTTTCTCTCAGCATCGATTATAACCTGAGCGATAAACTGAGTGTATCGGCCAAAGCCAATTATATCAAAACCGATAGCGACCACCGCCATGTGAACAGCTATGGGACAGAAAGTATCATGTACCTGTTTACCTGGCTGGGGCAGCAGATAAATATGGGAACCCTTAGCGATTACTGGCAGACAGGCCTGGAAGGCAGACAGCAGTATAATTATAACTACAACTACCACGACAACCCTTATTTCAATATGTATGAAAATACCAATGGGTTGGATAAAAACAGGTTTCTGGGCAATGTATCGGCCAAATACCAGTTTACCCCTGCATTGAGTTTAATGGTACGCGCCGGAACGGATTATTTCAACGAGCTACGACCGATTAAAAGAGCATTCTCTACCCAAAGATTTCCCCGCGGCCAGTACCGTGAGGATAAAGTCAACTTCCGGGAAACCAACATAGACTTTCTCTTGAGCTATAGCAAGCAATGGTCTGAAGACTGGGATTTCTCCCTTTCTTTCGGGGGCAACCGGATGGAACAAAGGAATGAATTCCACGCCGTATCCAACAACCAGTTGGTGATTCCGGAAGTCTATACTTTTTCCAATACGGACATTCCGCTGGTTTCCTATATTGATCGCCCCAGAAAACAGATCAACAGCTTGTATGCTTTTGGGCAGCTTGGCTTCCGGAATATGGTATTTGTGGATTTCACAGGCCGCAACGACTGGTCCAGCACGCTCCCCAAAGATAACAACTCCTATTTTTACCCTTCTATTACGGCCAGCGCCATCCTGACGGATATCCTGGAAGTACCTTCTACCAGTATATTGTCCTTTGCCAAACTCAGAGCCGGTTGGGCCCAGGTGGGTAACGATACCAACCCTTACCGCTTACAAAGCTCATATGTGTTCGACAGCCCCTGGGGCAACAACCTGGTGGTGCATGAAAGCAGCACACTGCCCAACACCGAACTCAAACCCGAACAGCAAACCTCTTATGAATTCGGTACGGATCTGCGCTTTATGAACGATCGTCTGGGTATTGATGCTACCTATTACTACAACTCCTCTGAAAACCAGATTCTGGGTATTCGTCTGCCCCATACCACCGGCTATACCGCCCGGGTCATTAACGGCGGTGAAATCACCAACCGGGGTGTAGAACTCATGCTGTCGGCCACACCGGTTACGCTCAACAATGGGTTTGAGTGGAGAACCTTTGTCAACTTTACCAGAAATGTGAACCGCATAGAAAACCTGGGAGACTTACAGTCTTATGAGATCGCTGCCAACCGCGTGACTTTGGTAGCCAAGCCTGGGGGCAGTATGGGCGATATGTATGGCACCGGATTGTTGCGCGTAGAAGATACGGGAAGCCCCTATTACGGTCGGTTGATTTACCGGAACGGTTTACCGCAGGAAGATGGCAACCTGCGTTTGCTGGGAAACTATAACCCGGACTTTATGATAGGGTTTACCAATGAATTGTATTACGATAATTTTTCTCTCAGCTTCCTGTTCGACTGGCGTAAAGGAGGCGACCTGATGTCGCTTACCCGTCTGATTGCTGCTACAGCTGGAAACGTGGTGGAAACGCTCTGGGGACGTTCTACTGAATTTGGAGGTGCTCATCCGGGTATTAAAGACAGCGGCTTGCCCCGAACCTCCGAGGAAGGCCAAACCCTCAACGATGGCGTCATTGGTGATGGTGTCAAAGAAATCTACGATGCCAACGGTAATTTTACAGGATATGCCGAAAATGATGTGGTGGTAGCCGCTTCTGCTTATCATAACAAGCGCTATAAGCGGGAGAATGAGGAGGAAGGCATGTATGATGCTTCTTATGTGAAACTCAGAGAAGTACGATTGGGCTACAATCTGCCCACGAAATGGTTCAGCCGGACTCCCATCCAGGGAGCTAAACTCTCTCTGGTAGGCAGAAACCTGCTGTTATGGTCTGACTTCAACCATGGCGACCCCGAGTTGCTTTCCTTCGGAGGAAGCTCTGTCGTCCCTGGGGTAGAAGATATGGCCATTCCCAGCGCCCGGAGCATGGGTTTCAATATTAACATCAGATTCTAAATTTTTCAGTAGATGAATGAACAAAATATTGAAAAGAGGCAAGGCTTGTATCATTCGTCCAATCCAACCTTCCAAAAAAGACTCACTATGAAAAAATATAATATCCTGTTCATGTTTCTGGCATTGCTCGTCACGTTTAGTGCCTGTGATGAGTTTGCCGATGATATAGACAATGTCAATCCAGATGTAGCGGAAAATGTCAATAATAATCCGGAATTGCTGCTGACGGGTGTCATCCGGGAGCCTGTCAATCAGATGGTAGGGGCTGGCTGGAGCGAAGGTAACCTGATGGCCCAGTATGGTGCCCGCATTGTTTTCACTGCTTTCGACCAGTTTGAGTGGGGCACTCAGGAAGGTACCTGGAACCGCCTGTATCTTTCTATCCGGGATGCCCAGCAGATGAAAGAAATTGGCAGAAACTTAGGAAATCCCAGCTATGAAGCCGTTGGGCTGATCATGGAATCCTGGATGTTTCAGATCCTGACAGATATGTGGGGCGATATTCCCTATTCTCAGGCTATACAGGGAAAAACGCAGGCTAACTATGCGCCGGTCTATGATCCGCAGGAACAAATTTATACAGGCCTGCTGGATTCTCTGGCTATGGCCAATACCCTGCTGGCCGGGGAAGATGTTCCTGCCGTGAAAGGAGATATTTTATTCAACAGCGACATGAGCTTGTGGAGAAAGTTTGCTAACTCCCTGCGTATGCGGGTCGCCTTGCGGCTTTCTAATGTGAAACCGGAAGTGGGCCAGGCTGTTATTCAGGAAATCAGTGGCAACGCTGCCCAGTACCCAGTTATGGAAAGCAATGCCGACAATGCCGCGCTGCTTTACCTGAACTCTCTGCCCAATGTACGTCCTGTTACTGAAGCCAGTGGCTATCGTTCCGGTTCTTTCAACGAATACCGGATGAGCGAAACCGTAGAGGGCGTTTTGAGAACCTTCAACGACCCTCGCTTGCAGCTGTGGTTCAATCCAACCACTAATTCCGTAGAAGCTGGCGCCCCATTGTGGTCTGGTATGAAAAACGGAATCGTGGACGGGGTAGCCTATACCTACAAAGGAGGAGACGCTTTCTTGTCTAAATTTGCTGACCTGTTTTATTTCCAGCCTAATACGGTGGAAGGTTTTCTGATGAAGTATGACGAAGTGCAGTTTATCCTGGCAGAAGCCGCGCAGCGTGGGTGGATCAGCGGCGAAGCACAGACTTTTTACGAAAACGGTATTCAGGCTGCTTTTGAATACTGGAATATTCCTATGCCAGCGGGTTATCTGACCCAGGCAGGGGTAGCCTATGATGGAACGCTGGCTACTATTTTGACGCAGAAATGGTTGGCCCTCTTCTATACCGACTATCAGGGATTTATTGAATTCAAAAGAACCGGTTTTCCTGCGGTCATTCAACCCGGTCCTGATACTTTTTATGACACATATCCCAGCCGGTTTGAGTACCCTACCGAGGAAAGAAGTATTAACACGACGCATTACGAGGAGGCTATGCAACGCCAGCAGGTAGACCCTTCCCGTATGATCCTGGCCCCCGTCTGGTGGGAAGGAAAATAATAGTAGTCTGAGGTTAAAAGCGTGGGGAAAGCCGTCCTCACGCTTTTTTTACTTTCTCTAAATAAGGCCCGCTATGAAAAGAGTGTTCTACGCTGCACTTTATTGTCTGGTAATGTCTACGCTATATAGCCAGGCACAGATAGAAAAGAACCTGGTCGGTGACTGGAACTTTACACCTCCCTATTCTTTGGAAAGAAAGGCGTATAATATACCCGGTCCCATGATAGCCCCACCCAAAACGCCCTATACCACCCTTAGTACCCAAGCCTACCCCTTCCTCTTTCACGGAGAGGAGCCTACTCAGCGAATGATCAATTTTTTACCTGCAGACCAACTGCCGCAAGGCGCTTTTTCCATAGAAATGTGGCTGATCGACCATGTGAATCAACCGGTAGGAGCGCTGGTGACAGTCAAAGGCAGGGACATTCATGAAGAACCTGACTGGCTTTTAGGCTATTATGAGGGGGATGTTATTTTCACCCTGATCACCGAAGACTCTCCCCAGGGAACCCTGCTGCATACAGAAGCTAAGTTGGGCTGGAAAAAATACTGGCATCATCTGGTGGCTACCTATGACGAACAGCATATGCAGCTCTTTTATAACGGCACCTTGGTAAAACAAACGGCTGTTGAAAAGCGGGTGACCGACCGTTTACAACACCCGGAACTGGAAATGGCAGCTTATCTTCAACAGGAGCCTTATATGGACCTGGGAAATCTGGTCAGAAGCCTCAGGCTCTATGACTGTGCCCTCAACCAGGAACAGGTGATCCAACGATTTGAAAGCCTAAAAGACGATGTAGAAAACGGCATTCTATATCCTGGCCTGTTTCATTACAATGCGGGTCCTTATCTGCATTATGCCACGCCCCACAGTATCAACCTGATCTGGGAAACCGACCGACCCGCCCGAGCGATCATTAGCTATGGCCAACAACTTCCCTTAACACAGCAGATCGTGCTGGAAAAACCCAAAACCATACAGGAACGCACCCTGGAGGGTCTGGAAGCTGAAACTTCCTATTTTTATGATATCCAGTCTATCAGTGAAGAAGGAGATACCATTTCTTCCGGTATCCTCACCTTCAGCACCGCAGTGCGGGATTCTTCCTCATTTTCTTTTGCGCTGATTGGAGATACAGAAGCCCGTGCGCACGTCAATGACCGGCTGGCCAAATTGATCTGGGACGAACGTCCGAACTTTGCCCTCAACCTGGGCGACCTGACTGATGGTGGTTTTCAGCCGCATAAGTTTGAGTGGAATTACGAATATTTTGCCGGTATGCGGCAACTGCACAGCCGTATTCCGGTATTTCCGGTAGCGGGTAACGGGGAAGCCGACTTGTTCTGGTACAAGCAGTATCACAAGCTACCTGCACCGGAAGCCTATTACTCCTTTCGCTATGGCAATGCGGAATTTTTCATGCTCAACAGCAACGAAAAGGCGAAAGAATTTGCACCGGGAGGCCTTCAATATGTATGGCTGGAAAATGCCCTCAAAAACTCCACAGCCACCTGGAAATTCGTAGCCCACCACCATGCCCCTTTTTCTGCCGACGAAGACGATTATGGCAATGCCTGGGAAGGCCCCACCCACCTGGGTGATGAGGAGGTCAGGCAGATTGTACCGCTCTATGAAAAGTATGGGGTAACGATGGTTTTCTTTGGTCATTTGCATACCTACCAGCGTACGATGCCCATCGACAGAAATCTGGTCAATGAAAAAAACGGTGTCATTTACGTGCAATGTGGTGGCGGGGGTGGCAACCTGGAAGACTTTGCCCCAGCCCGAGCCTGGTTCAGTGCCAAAACCTACCGGGGACATCACTATGCCACTATTGCGATCCAGGGCAAAAACCTGAGTTACCGGGTATTTGACACCGAAGGCAGGATGAGAGACTTCCTGGAACTGAAAAAACCATAAGCGGAAGCTTATCTCCGCAGCAGACAGGATAGGCCATTGGTGGCAAGGTTCTTTGCATCGGCCTTCTTATTCAACATATCATTTTGTCAGCTTATCCGTTACTTTTAGAACAACCAACATTCAACGAAAGTATGGAAGAAAACAGCACGATGGCCCCTCACATCAAAGTAACGGATCAGCTGCAGGAAGGTAACGTTCTGGCAGAAATCTGCGAATATACCACCTTGAAAGGTTCCAAAAATATCCGTTCAGCCAGTCACATCTATGCGGCCAATCAGGCCAACATGAAATTGAAATTTATCCGGCTGACGCTTCAGGGAGCCACTGTGAAAATTGAACCCGGCCTGTTGCATTATATGAAAGGACAGCTGTCGGTTACAGCCAAATCTACCGGCGGCAAAGGCATTACGGGATTTTTCAAAGGAAAAATCAATGCAGCCCTCACGGGTGAGAATGCCTACAATACTGAAATTTCCGGAACCGGCCAAGTGTTTCTGGAACCTACTTTTGGGCATTATTTTATCCTACCGCTCCGACAGGAAGAACTGATTGCGGATAAAGGCATTTATGTAGCCTCCACAGAAGGGATTCAGACCGGAGCCGCCATGCAGAAAAATATCTCCTCTGCTATTTTTGGAGGGGAAGGCATCTTTCAGACCAAAGTGAGTGGTTCGGGTATGGCTATCTTTCACTCTCCTGTTCATCTGGATGAGCTGATCCGTATAGATTTGCATGAAGAAAAGCTTAGTGTAGATGGCAATTTTGCGGTGTTGCGAACCGCTAGTCTGGATTTCAAAGTCGAGAAAGCTTCCCGCTCTTTGTATAAAACTTATCGGTCGGGTGAAGGGTTGTTACAGACATTCTCCGGCAGCGGGTCCGTTTGGCTGGCACCTACCGCCGCACTCTATGAAAGTCTGGACAGGCTGGATGCTATTCGGGATGTGACAGAGGCGGGAAAGTCGGGAAACAGCAACAATGCAGATGCGATGAAAGAATAAAAAAAAGCCAGGCTTACACCTGACTTTCCCTTTATCTTGCCTCCAGTTTCATCATCTGGGCTTCTATATTATGCTCTCTCACCAACTCTGTGGTATACTTTTTCTTACCATAAGGAACCAGTAAGAAAAATTTTCCATTTTTCAATTTCGCCAGGTTGGCAAACAGTTTCCATTTGCTCACCACATCCTGGGTGTTTTCCTTGTCACCTTCCACAATCTTGAAATAATCTTTACCCATGAGTGTTTCCCCTGTCAGGTCGGGTGCAAAAGTTTTATCCGAACTTTTTTCCGTGAAACGGGTAGGTTGATCAAAATCGGGCAAATCCGCTTTGATATCTTTATACCCTTTTCTTTTAAGAAGTTCCACGGCTTTCTGCCTGAATTGAAAATGTTTTGATTCTTTAGTATGGTTCATACTATTTCTATTTATTGGTTTTTATTATTAAAAAATGGCACATCTTGTCAGCTGCTTCACTAAATAACTTTACGATAAATGATTGCATATATGGTGAGATAACCAAGAATTGCCCAAAGCAAACTGACTTTACGTTATTATAACAAAGGTAAGGGCTTAATGGTTCATTGCCCTGGGATGAACGGTATCGGCTTGCACCACAATAAGTACTCCTTAGCCCACCAGCGCAAAGGCTTTTTTCATAGCCTGAGCCGTTTTTTGTACGGCAGCCTTATTATCCATTTCGTTGAGCGATTTGTTAAAGGGCTCTGCACGGATGGGTCCGTCATAGCCTATTTTTACCAAAGCCTCCAGAAAGCCTTTTACATCGATAATACCCGTGGCCATCGGAAGCTCCCGCTGTCCATCTATCTGCTCCTCACGGGAACGCCCGGCGTGGGCATCATTCAAATCACAGGCCACTACTTGCTGGTTGCTAAGTGAAAGAATGGCATTTACATCTTCTCCGGCTGTATACCAGTGGAAGGTATCCAACAGTAGTCCTACGTTTGGCTGACCGATGGCTGCTATCAATTCCTGTGTTTCTGACATGGTATGGACGAAGGCAAAGTGATTCGCCGTCCATAAGGTTCTGGCCCCCACATATTCCAGTCCCAGCCGCAGTCCGTAATCCTGCAAAATACTGGCTACCTCCCGGAGACGAACGGCATGCTGACGGAAGTTCTGCAGATAATGTAGCTCCTCATGATTGGGCATCAGCCAGGTGCCTACCCTTTGCACACCGGCTTTCTGCAACCCTTCCGATAAGGCGGGAAGCGCCTGTAGCCCCTGCTGAAAAGTTTCTTTGTCTTTTCTGAAATCTACAGGCAAATTCGCTGTAGCCCAGACCAATCCTTTTTCCTTCATATTTCCTGATAATTCTTCCCGCTCACCGGAGGACAGACCCGCCAGAAACTGAGGAAAAGCCGATACGGACTCAAAGCCATATGCACCGGCCAGATCTATCAGCGCACGCTGATCGGCCTCTACACCAATGGAGCCGCCATCCAGATGCATGGTAAACTTTCTTTCCATGGCGGTGGAAAATGTTGGAAAAGACCAGGGGGAAAATAGTACGGCAGAGGAGATAGCGGTTCTTTTCAGGAAATTTCTTCTATTCAGTGTCACTGGTTTTATTGTATTAACAGTCAGGTTGAAGATTGTAATGATAATCATTTTTACCTGAAATAGAAATACAGGCAAACGCTTCCTGACCAACGAAAGTGTTTCACACCCTATACATGGGTGTTGAATTAATTACACACTAATGGGATTTTTTCTCAGCAAATACTCCCGATTTCAAAAATTATTCCATCTTATTGAAAAATACGGGCTTTGGTATGGTATTTTCAACGATTTAATTAATGGGTTTTACCGTAAAGTAAGTATTTTTTTCGGTAACCATTTTCGTTCCTTATTTATTTCATCAATTAACTTTTTGAACTATGAAGAAGACTATCTCCTATCTTACCATTGGTGCCCTGACCACTTTCTTTTCAGCACAGGCCCAACAAGAAACGCAGCAGGATACAACCACCACAACGTATCAGCAACCTTCCTCTGAAATAGAAGAAGAAGGAAAAAAAGAAATCAGTGAGCAGGAATTACCCGAACAGGTGAAAGAGAGCCTCAAAAACAGCGAATACGCTGATTTAGATGTGGTTGTTGTCTATGAAATTGAGGAAAATACAGATGCTGATCCAACACAATCCGACACCACCCAGACACTGGAAAGCCCCTCCGAAGAGGCCGAGCCAGGGACTGCTGAATACCAACAGGATATCAGAAAGTCGGAAGACGTAAATCAGCAAAATCCAGCCATTAACAATGCCAACCAGTCCCAACCAGCGCAGGAGGCACCTACACAAGCTACAGACGAATCTGAATCTATGGAATCGGAGCAGCCTACCGACAATACCACCGGTTTATCAGGCAGCCAGTCTACACAACTAAGAACAAACCAGGAAGAAGAAATTGGGGTGGACACTACCAATGACACCCAGTCGCCAGGACAAGTGTACGATGAAAGTACAGACGAACAAGAGTCTACTGTTCCTGATACCACCAGCGATCAGGCTCCTGCACAAACCACAACACCAGCAGACACGGCTACCACCTCTGAGGAGAATGTGCAAAAGCAGCAGGAGGAAACCTCACCTTCTACAGAGCCCTCTTCTGCTACTGAGGCTGATACTACTGCCTATACCACGCCGGATCAGGCACAACAGCCCAACAGCCAAACCGAGCCTACACAGCAAGATCCATCGACTGAAGTTGATTCAACAAACACTGCCTCCACTCGTGCTGATACAGCTGCTTACGCCACGCCGGATGAGGCTAAGCAGTCGAACAATCCAGCTTTTGAAGGAAGTGAGCCAGCGCAGGAAGATCCTTCCATGTCCTCAGCATCATCTACTACCACAGAAGCCGATACAACAGGCGCTGTCACTTCTGAAAGTGCTGATACTACCGCTTACACTACCCCGGATCAGGCAAAAGAAACTGTAGACATGACTGCAGGAAAAGAGGAGCAGACACAGGAAGAGGCTTCTACTCCTTATGAATCAGCGGTGACCGATACAGCCCATGTGGCTCAGGAGGAAAATCAAAACAGTACGGCAGCAGAACCACAGAGCCAGGAAAGAAGTACGGAAACCTACCAGCCTCAGCATCAGGCATCCGGAAATATGACAGAAGGTGAAAATATGAGCGAAGAAGAAAAGATGTATGAAGTACAGGTTGAGGATAAGGAGCAGAAAAAAATCATTATTCTGGTTTTTACGGAAGAGGGAGAATTAAGACAGGCTACCGATAGCGGCATGTAATTTTGATATAGGTAGGTAATTTCTATGGAAAAGAGCGAGCCCCTCCGGTTCGCTCTTTTTTTGCCAGCAGAAAGTCATGAGTATTTAAGGATGAGTCATAGATGATACCCTCCCTTCTTTTTTAGTGCCTGATAATATTGGGTCACCCCTGACTCCAGAGACGTAAAAGGGGCCTGGTAACCTGATCCGCGCAGATCGGTGAGGTCTGCCTGGGTATAGGTCTGGTATTTACCCTGAAGATGGGATGGAAAAGGGATAAAATCCAGCACTGCCTTGGGCTCTATTTCCTGGATGATACGGGCTATATCCATAAAGCTGCGGGCTTCGCCCGTGCCACAGTTAAAGATACCGCTCTGATGGTTGTCGTAGAAATGCAGGTTGACGTTCACCACATCGTCTACCCATATAAAGTCTCGCAGGAAATTGTCGCTACCTTCAAAAAGCTTCATCTTGCCCTCTGCCTTCAGCTGATGATAAAAGTGAAAGATGACGGAAGCCATACTTCCTTTGTGATTCTCCTGGTAGCCGTATACGTTAAAATAACGCAGTCCTAACACCTGTGACTCTACAGCCTTTTTTTTGAAGACTCCACGCACATAATTATCAAACATGAATTTAGAGAAAGCGTACACATTGAGCGGATACTCACACTTTCTTTCCTCTCTGAACCCGTGATCTCCATTGCCATAGACAGAAGCGCTGGAGGCGTATAGAAAATCAATCTGGTGCTCCAGGCAATGATGCAGTAATGTTTTAGAAAACTCATAGTTATTCTGCATCATATAGTGCCCGTCTGTTTCGGTGGTAGACGAACAGGCACCCTGATGAAAAATTGTTTTCACATCGGTGAGTTGGGGCAGTCTTTGCAGAAACTCCCGCTTATCCATAAAGTCTGTGATGAGCAGGGAATTGAGGTTAAGGTGTTTTTGTGCATTGGCCAGATGATCTACCACCAGAATATCTTCTATGCCTTTTTCATTCAGCCCTTTGATGATATTACTGCCAATAAAACCAGCACCACCGGTAACAATAATCATAAAAGTGATAATTTAGTTAAATAATTAAGATCTTTGCTTCATGAGAGCAGGTGCCTAAAGGTACATATTTTGCCAGAATTACGAACAAGCGATACAGTCTGAAAACTTTAGCGATCCGATTCAACATTTTTTAAACTACTTTCTATGTCCAATATTTATAGCCAGCGACAGCAATGGGTGCTGCTGATTGTCAGCATTATCGTGGTAGGGCTTTTCATCCTCTATGGCATTCATGAATATGTTTCTGCCTTTCTGGGCAGTGTGATACTCTATGTGGTGTTTCGTCCGATATTCAATTACTTCGTGCGAAAGCGCCACTACAACCGCATTGTAGTCACGGTTTTGGTGCTTATTTTCTCCCTCATCGTTATTGTGTTTCCCTTTCTGTTTCTGAGCGTTTTGCTGGTAAACAGAATTATTTATTATTCTAAAAATACAGAGGAAATCGTGAAGGTCATTCGAAAAATCGAAGACCTGACCGGCATACAGCTGCAAGACCGGGAAACCTTACAAACTTTACTGGAACAAGGAGGGAATTTTGTAGCCCAATTGTTTCCTTCCGTCATAGGTGGAACACTAGACCTGATCATCATCATTGGTTTGATGTATTTTGCCTTGTATTACATGTTTGTACATGAAGAACTGTTCCTGAAGGGTACTTATAAGTATTTACCCTTTGACCATCAGACGATGCAACAGCTCAAAGAAGAACTTCGCAATCTGGTCAATGCCAATGTCATCGGACAAGGCATGATCTCTTTGATACAAGGAGGGTTAACAGGGCTGGGCCTTTACATTTTTGGCTTTCAGGACGCTATTTTCTGGGGTACTATCTCCTTTTTTCTGTCTTTCATCCCTGTATTGGGCACCCCTCTGGTTTGGGGCCCTGCCGGTATCATCGCTATCGCCAGCGACCGGGTAGGGGCAGGTGTAGGCTTGCTCATCTATGGGGGTGTGTTGGTCATGAACATTGACAATGTGTTGCGGATGGTGCTGGCCAAACGCATGGGCAATGTTCATCCGCTGGTTACCCTGACGGGTATCGTGCTGGGTGTACCGATCTTTGGCATTTTAGGGCTGGTCATAGGGCCGCTGCTCATCGATTACTTTATTGTACTGCTGAGAGTCTTTGAGCGACAAAACCGTTTTCGGATGATAGAAAACAAAAAAGAAATTATTGCCCCCGATGAATCCGGCATTGAGATAGAAGAGACCTCTGTCAAACCCCCTTCCATTCAAAAATTTGAGTAAAAATGAGTATTGATATTGACAGGTTATAAGGCCGGGGATTTTTTATTGCTTTGAGTGCTCCTCATAACTTCCCACTTCGGACTGGGTGAATGGTTTGTTAATATATTATTTGCAATTCTATTCATCTAAAGAATACGTTCGCAAATTATGCTTGTTCGTTAATAACGAACATAGTACATTTGCGAACATGGAAAGGGATGTAATTGATATTGTAACTCAAAAACTTAACGAAATACCCGAAATGGATTTCCAAATTCTAACTATTGCAGAAAGAGCAAAAGGCAGATCCATAGATGGGAAAATACGCGTCAAAAGAAATCAGTATCAAAGAGACTGGTATGTTGAATTCAAAACCCAGTTGACGCCAGCTATGCTTCCGGGATTACTAAGTCAACGACAAGATATTAAACCTATGATAGTGATGGCTGAATACATTACGCCGAATGCAAAAAAAATACTTCAGAAAGAAAATATAGCCTATGCAGATGCTGCTGGAAATATTTTTTTAGCCGATGATCGTCTATTCATATTGATAGAAACCAATAAAGCAGAAAGAAAATATACCACGACATCAAATAGGGCATTCACCCAGGCAGGACTAAAAATATTGTATGTGTTGTTGCAGCATTCTGAGTATGTAAATGAGCCCTATAGATTTACTGCAGAAAAAGCAATTGTCGGACTGGATACGATTAGTAAAGTCTATAAAGCACTAAAAAAGGAAAAATATATAATCCCTATTAACGAAAAAGAGTATAAGTGGAACAAAAGAGAGGAACTTCTAATCAATTGGATTGAAGGTTACATAAAAAACCTGAAACCCAAACTGCGGAAACGAACATTCAAGGCACTTGATAATAATCAGCATTGGCAAGATATACCTCTACCGCTCAATACCTGTTGGGGAGGCGCAAATGCAGGGGAAATCCTGACGGGTAATCTGATTGCCGATCATTGGACGCTGTATACAGAGCAAGATTTCATGACTTTAATGAAAGCATTTAAATGGATTCCTGATCCTAATGGAAAGATTACTGTTATTGAAAAATTCTGGAAGGATGATAATCAAGATAATCATGTTCCGCCATTAATAGCCTATGCAGACTTGATTGAAGAGGATAATCCAAGATACATAGAAACAGCAAAAATAATGTATGAAAAGCAACTCAAGGATCTCATATGATGCGCTTCAGGTAGAAGGACTAAAAAATATACTAGTTCAAGTAAGTAGCACATGTAATAATTTAGGAATACATTTTTTCATAGTTGGAGCCATAGCTCGTAATGTATGGTATGCGACTCATGATGAAACTTCGGGAGGCACAAAAGATATTGATTTTGCAGTTTATATTCCTAACATCAACGAATACAACAAATTAAAGAAAAGGCTTCAATTGGACTACAACTACAATGACAGCGGAGAAAATGCCTATTGTATGTTAACGCCTGATGGAAAACAAATAGACCTGCTGCCTTTTGGAGAAATCGAGGAAGAACGACAGGTGATGATAGAAGGAAAAGGGCTAGTTAAGATCAATCTGGATGGATTCAAAGAAGTTTATCATTCTGGACTACAGCAAGTTAAATTAGGAAGTGAAATCTATACAGTATGCAGTGTTCCTTCAATTGTCATTTTAAAACTAATAGCTTTTAATGATCGACCTGAACATAGAATAAAAGATATTAAAGACATTAATAGCATTGTGAGGTATTATCCTAGTTTGGAACAAAATTATATCTGGTCTAACCATTTTGACCTGTATGAAGATGAAAGATCGCATGATGAAGTAGCCATGATCGTATTAGGGAGAGAAATGAAAAAGATTGTACAGGTAAATGACCAGCTACACAAAAGGTTAATGTTAATTTTAAACAAAGCAATAACGAGTGAATCAGCGATGCTGGTTCATATGATTGAAGATAGTGAAAAAGAAAATCTTGAACAGAAGAAAAAAATACTACTAGATATTTTGAAAGGATTAACATAGGAGTTTAGATCTTTCATAAATCAGCGTAGACGATACCATAGCATACAAATAAAACTTTAAAAGAGCATGACTGGGATTTTGAATAATTTAGTAAAACCTGTAAGTCAAAGCGTTAAAAGTTTAATCTCAAGTCTCGTGAGAGCCATGATCACTTATATATCAAATATTTAACAACAGGAATGGAAAAGTAGCACTGGTACTTGATGTGGATTTAACTGATGATTTTGTCAGCAGATATGACTGAAATAAAAAAGCCTGCAAATCAGAGACTTACAGGCTTAAAGAGTACCTAGGGCCGGACTCGAACCGGCACGGGTGTGACCCCATTGGTGTTTGAGACCAACGCGTCTACCAATTCCGCCACCTAGGCGTAAAAGTTGTGCAAACCTATTTAAGTTTTAGCAATTTGTAAAGGATAGTTTCTGTTTTTTCTTCAAAGAACACGCTAAAATTTTCTTTTATTCAAACAGCACCTGTACCGGACTGTCAAAATGAAGCCCTAAGAGTTCCTGCGCATTTCCCTGCCGGATTCCGATTTCCAGCAGCCCCAGGTCATTGAAGATAAGAAAGCACTCGCCATTATCGGTATCCCGGTAGGAATGATGGATGCGATGCATGGTTTCCCGACCGAAAAGTATACGAATCATTTTACCCTGACTTAAAATATCAAAGGTATATTTGTCAATGTTGGTGATCAGATTCCCATAATGGTCTACATGGATCACATTCCCTGAGATTTGTTTCTTGGTCGCTTTCAACATCCTGGGCAACTTCCGGTGGATAGAAGCCTTCGGCTCTCCTATGTCTTCCAGAGAAGCCCCCAAGGCCAGGGCGGCTGCCGCTGGTGCCAGCACCTCTTTGGCCGTAAAACTGGTATTTTTTGTATAAGGCAAACGAACTACCTGCTCAGGTTCCTGATCGGTGAGTAAACTCAGCAGGCCATTGTCGGCCGCTACAAAATAATAGCCGTCCATCCTGACCGCAATAAAATCATGGTGATCAGCGTAAGAATCTACAGCAACCAGGTGAACCGTGGAAGCCGGAAAATCCCGGTAAACTGATTTTAAGACAAAAGAACCGTGAGCAATATTAAAACTATCTACCTCATGACAGATATCAATAATATCAATATCGGAATTAATAGTATAAATTTTGGCTTTTACGGCAGCAATATAATGGTCAGTCAGACCAAAATCTGACGTAAATGTGATCAATGACATGGAAACAATTACTATTTTTACGTAAATTTAAAAAAACAAAAGTAAAGATTAATTAGAAGATTACAGGGTTTGAGTGTAAAATTAAAAAAGGAAGAATTCACATTTGGTAGAAAAGGTAATAACATTAGAGAATGTTTCTCTTATTGATTTTCTGGGCATTGAGAACAAGAATATCCGTAAAGTAGCCAACGCGTTTCCAGAAAGTAAAATTGTATCCCGGGGCAATGAGATTCGTATTCAGGGAAGCACACCGGAGATTATCAAAATTAATGATATTCTGAATGCTTTGTTGGATCACTACCACCAGTATGGTAAAGTGACAGAAGAAAATGTTCAGAATTATATTAAAGATGAAAAGAAACCGGATGTCACTGGGACTGACGACGATATCCTTCTTTACGGTACCAGAGGTGCGGTCATCAAGCCCAAAACGCCCAATCAGAAAAAACTCGTACAGTTGGCTGCCAATCATGACCTAGTTTTTGCCATTGGTCCTGCCGGTACCGGTAAAACCTATATTTCTGTCGCACTGGCGGTTCGGGCATTGAAAAACAAGCTGGTGAAGAAAATCATCATCACCCGCCCTGCTGTGGAAGCCGGTGAAAACCTGGGGTTCTTACCGGGCGACCTGAAGGAAAAGATTGATCCGTATCTTCGGCCCATTTATGACGCCCTATACGATATGGTACCCAGCGAGAAGCTCAAGTTCTACGAAGAGAACAAAGTCATTGAAATTGCGCCACTGGCTTATATGAGGGGGCGCACCCTGCAGAATGCTTTTATTCTGCTGGACGAAGCACAAAACACCACGCCCATGCAAATCAAAATGTTTTTGACCCGTATGGGCCCCAACTCCAAAGTGATTGTCACCGGAGACCGCTCTCAGATTGATTTGCCCAAAAATCAGAAGTCAGGCCTGATCGAAGCGCTGGAAATACTCAAGGAGATACGAGGGATCGCGTTTGTAGAATTGGGAGGAGAAGATGTGGTTCGCCATCGGCTGGTCAAAGATATCATTGAAGCTTACGACCGGGCTGGTAATCACCGGAACGCCCATTAAATCCAACCTATTGTAAAGCTACTTAAACTATTAGAACATTGATTGAAGTAAGAAAAGCCGTTAACCAAGAAGAACTGAAAGATGCTTTCAAGATACGGGAAGAAGTATTTGTGCGTGAGCAAAACGTATCGAGAGAAGAAGAATATGACCGCTACGATAAGACATCTACCCACTTTGTAGCCTACGATGCCGAAGGCCGCCCTTGTGGCACTGCCCGGTGGCGGCAAACTGACTCCGGCATTAAACTGGAACGCTTTGCCGTGCTTAAAGCCTATCGAGGGCAGGGTATCGGGGCCCTTTTACTGAAGAATGTGCTCCACGACATTGAAGAGGACCCGAATGTGTCAGAACAAAAAATTTATATGCACGCCCAATCCAGTGCCGTAGGTTTTTATAAAAAGTATGGCTTCGAGCCGCTGGGAGATGAGTTTCTGGAGTGTGGTATCAAGCATTATGAAATGGCCCGATAAAAGCTGAGTCTCCCCTGTCCTTTCGCTGTGAAAACCAGCGAAAGGCCCGGAGCGGTGGTCCCTTTCGGCTGGTATGTAGGAGGTTCACAGCTTTTCAAGATAGGCCAATGCCTTTTGTCTCCGTTCTGTGGTAACTTCTGCCTCTGCAGAGAGGTTCACTACTTGTTCGTAATAGCTTTTTGCCTTTTCCTTGTGGCCGGAAAGTTCAGCAGCCCATGCGGCTCCATACAGACTATTAAACCTGCCCGGACTTCTTTGAAGCGCAGCTTCATATTGTATGATGGCTTCCTGGGGACGGTTCATCTCCATCAAAAGATCCCCGAACAACTCTACAGCCGGTAGCAATTCTCCCGGTGTCACGGCATGTTTTTCCGTACCGGACTCCTGGTCTGCGGCCAGTTGCATATAAGCCAGGGCTCTTTTTTGGTCGCCATGGGCATGCGCCAGCCATGCTTTCACCGCATTCTTCTGGATTTCTATCTGTCCGACCCAGTAGGTATTGGCAATCATTGACTGCAAGGTATCAAGCTTCTGGATCGCTCCTTCCGCCACATCCGTCAACCCACTTCGTGCCCCCCCCAGGCCTTTAGCAAAATGAGTGAGTGCCTGCGTTTCCGGAAACTGCTTCCAGGGAAAATCCGAAGGTACGCCATCCTTTAAGTTGGCAGCCTGATCCCAGGCTTGCCGCTCCAGAAGATAACGGCCTTCCATCGCTGCAAGTGAATAAGCCGTGGCAAAATGTGCCTGATACGGTGCTTGTAAATTTTTAGTATGTTCCAGTATCTGTTGGGCTTTGTAGTCTTCCTGCCTTTGCAAATAGGCATAGACGAGGTAATCCAGCGCATGAAAATAATGCATGGAAACCGCCCCGTTGGCAGGATTCTTCAAAGCAGCTTCCGCCGACCTTTTGTTCCACTCAATGGAGGCTTTCCACATACCTTGCCTGGTGAAAATATGCGTAGGCATATGCAAAGCATGGGGAATATCAGGGGCAATCTTGCCATAGTTGTTGGCTACAGCAATGGCTTTATTGCTAAGGGCCGGATAATCATAAGCGTGTATGGCATAGTGAAACCCACCCGGGTGATCGGGAATTTCCTGTAACACTTCTTCCACCAACGCTCCTGCCTGCCGCTGGTTTTTATAAGATTTATCCCCAACGTCTGCCGTGGAAATCATACTCAGGGCGTAAAATGTTTTTATTTCCAGATCCTCCGGCGCCTCCCGATAAGCTTTTTCCCAAGCCTGCTCATAGCTTTTCAGCCTTTCTTTTTCTGTCCTGTTGATGCCATCCCGGTAATAAGAGGCCAGTGCCTGACCGTACATTTGCTCTTTCTCTTTTGCGGCCAACTGCAGCGCTTTTTGAGAAAGGGCCCAGCCCATCTCGAGTTGTTCCTCACTGGGTTCATCCGGCCATAAAGGATGAATAAAAGTCAGAGCCTTGCCCCAATGCCCCCAGAAACAACCCGGGTCCGCTTCGATGACGCTGTCGAATACGCCTTCGGCTTCCTGGTAGGTCATATGATGGACAAGGGCCAGCCCGTAAGAGATCAGGCTATCCAATGGATCGCTACAGCCTTCTGAAAACTGCACCGTACCGCATATAGGAATTTCTCCAATATCCAGAACAGCTTCTTCTTTACTCTTTTGTGTACAGGAAGCGGTGATGAGGCCTGCTAAGCTTAGCATCAGGCCAAATCGCAGGTATTTGACGACATGCCATACTGCTTTATTTTTCTGCCATGGAGCTTTCATGCGGTCGATTGTTTTAAAAAAGGATGTATCTTATCAAGATAGCGCAAATCTGTAAGATAAGCACTGATCTACCCTATCACTATTACTGCCTTATGCCATCGCTGCTTTAGGCTGAATATTCTGATTTACATGGAAAAAGTTGTCAGGATCGTACTTGGCTTTAATTTCAGTCAAACGATCGTAATTATTGCCATAAGTGGCTTTGATACGATCCTGGCCTTCATCCATCATAAAATTGATATAAGCGCCACCTGCGGAATAGGGATGCGTGGCATTGTAATAATCCTTGCACCAGCTGGTAATTTTTTCTTTGTTCGCAGGGTCAGGGTCTACTCCTACGATGACTTCTGCCCAGCGGGCATTCCGGTAATTCCAGGCAGTTTCATTACTTTTTACTTCATGGGCTTTGCCATCTACCGGATACAAGTGCATAGTAGAATGTCCGGTCGGTGTCTTTTCACCATATCTGATAAATTCAGTGATCGCTTCGTCGGTCAGTTCCTCAAAGAAATCGGCGCGCCAGTACCATTGCAGTCCGGGAGGATAGAAAATGTCAAACATAGATTGCAAGGCAGGCACGGGTATAGGCCCCACAAAGTCCAGGATAGGAGGACCAAATTCCCTGATGGGTTGAAACACTTCTTCTGCTTTTTCCATGGGGCCGGTATAATTCCAGACCACACCGCATACAGTTTTACCCTGCAAATCTTCAGGGAAAGGAGCGGCAGGGGGCACTACCAAAAAGGCAAAAAAGCCATACAGGTCGTTGGAAGCCTGAGCGGTAAACTCCCGGTAGAATTCCATCACTTCCCGGGATTTTTCCAGCGGCCAGAACATAGGTCCGGCATATACTTCTTTGATGGCATGCAACTGGAATAAAAAGGAAGTCACTATCCCAAAATTACCTCCTCCTCCCCGGATCGCCCAGAACAGGTCCTGGTTTTGCTCTTTGTTGGCTATCACAGAACTACCATCTGCTAATATCATCTCCGCTTCCAACAGATTATCAATGGTTAACCCGCACTTCCTGGTAAGGTATCCTATGCCACCTCCCAGGGTAATACCTCCAATGCCGGTAGTAGAGATGATGCCACTGGGTAGCGCCAAACCATGTTGGTGGGTGGCTTTGTCAATATCTCCCAAGGTACAGCCTGCTTCTACCCTGACCGTCTTTTGCTCCGCATCCACATGGATGGCTTTCATAGGAGAGAGGTCAATGACCAGCCCGTCATCACAGGAACCCAAACCGGCTCCGTTGTGTCCGCCACTCCGGATGGCCACTGGTATAGAATGCTTTCTGCCAAACTGTATGGCTGCCTTCACGTCTGACACTTCCGAACATTTAACAATAAGGCGTGGACGTTTGTCTATCATCCCATTATAGAGCTTTCGGGCTTCCTCATAGGAATCATCCTCCGGCTGAATAAGCTTTCCGGTCAGCTGGTTTTTTAATTCCTCAATCTGAGTAGCAGCAAGTTGTGTGTTAGAAATATGCGTTGCCATAGCTATGATAGGTTTTTATATTAAAATTAGTACCTGGCGTCAGGCTTATCTAACAGTATCTGTTCATAAAGTAGCAAAATTGATTCGTGGAAGATGGCCTGCCGGCAGGCTTACCCTTGCTCTTTATTTTTTGTTCGCTGACACCCCCTGCGTCTTGACAGCCAGAGGAACTTCCGGCGTTAGCCCATAGAGTCCGGCCAACCAGGCATCTTTTTGATAAGCTTCCCGCTCCCAGGGGTAATAACGCTGATAGGTGTGCCCATGATAATAACGCTTGCCTTTCCACCTTACCTGGTTTTTACTGATAAACCGTAGCTCTCCTTTAGCATACTGTTTGACATGGATCATCTCATGGGCCAGAATCAGCCTTTGCTGCTCTTCTTTTTGATGGGCATCTATGCGTACCATGATCACCAGATACCCGTGGGGTTCTATCACAGGATTACACAAGGTCAGTCCCATTAGCCCTTGAGGCATGACAGGAGAGATGAAAACAGAAAGATAAATATTTTCCTTTACCTGTAAATGATCCAGATACTGTATGATTTGGCTTTTTATGGCCTGAGCGTCTTTAGCACCGGCTACTTTAACAATGGGCTGGGAATAGACAAACGCTGCCCAGAACATACCCGCAACAAGCAGGGTAAGCCTACTATAACTTTTCATGGTTGATATAGATTTAATATGAACACGACTCAAGGCTGAAGACAGCCTTCAGGCAAGGCGTAAGGTGATTCACTCACGCCCCTTGAGGATAGTATTAGTCAGGCAACAGTGGAAGAAGTAACCGCTGCTTTCTCAGTTTTTTCAGTAGCCATAAGCACACAGCAGCTCATCATCATTGGCATAAGGCTTCCTCTGGTTTGCGTTGCCCTATAAATAAAATAGGCAGGTATATGGACTTGGCAAGAGTACAGTTCGCTAGCGCTCATGGAGGTTCAGAGGCTTTCCTGGTTTTATCCTGGTAGAAATACAACGGAGAAATGAATAGTCGCATCTTCTTCCGGCTAATAAGGCTTGTGAAAAGAATACCCATACTGAGGTACGGGGTGTGGGTCTGTTTGTCAGTGAAGGCGGTACTGGCTCAGCAGACAGAAGACTCTATCAGAATGCTGGAAGAAGTTACCATAGAATCCATTCGTCTTCAAACTATCGATCGGTTGAAGCCTGTTCAGGGCACTTATATTTATGCAGGAAAGAAAAGTGAGGTCATCGACCTGAGCAAAACGGCAGTCTCTCCGACAGAAAATAGGGCAAGCAAATATTTGCCAAAATTCCGGGTGTATTTGTTTAGGATAGGGATGGCTACCGGCATTCGGTTGATAATGCTACCAAACGCCCTCAGTTTTATCCTGGACCGGGCATATAGCCTTCCGATGGCAGAAGCTTACTCAAATTATAAGCAAAAAACAGCAGGAAAAACCCAACGCGCTATGCCGGCTTCATGATAATCTCCATGCTATTTCAGATCAGGCAGAAGAATGTACTTTGAGAAAGGCAGAAGGGGTGCAACCGTAGTTTTTCTGAAAGCACTTGGAAAAATAAGAAGGATTTTGGTAGCCTACTTCCAGGGCTATTTCGGAAATATTTCCAAACTTACTTTTTATCAGCGATAAGGCTTTGTCCATTCTCAAGGTAAAGATAAACTCATTGGGAGAATGACCGGTAAGCCATGAGATTTTTCTGTAAAGCTGCGGACGGCTCATACCCAAATACCGGCTGAGGTGGTCCACATTAAAATCTTCATCGGGCAGATGGGCTTCTGTGATCTCAAATAACTGGGTGAGAAAAGCCTCTTCCGCTTTCGTTATGGCTTTCAGGGGGGCAATATCCTCCAGGTTGCAAAGGTCATGGATCAGGGAAGAAACAAGCACCTCAGTATCCTGGGCAGTAAGACATAACCTCCTGGCCAAAACAATGGCTTCCGTAAAAAAACCGCTATCTTCGGTTAAAGGCTCTCCGGCACTCAGCCCCATTCGGAAGGCAATATTCCATTCCTGATCATCGGGATGGTATGACTTTCTCAGTAAAAACTCATGCTGTATATCCTTGGCACAACGAATGGCATTGACAGCCGTACTGAATACACCTACCAGGCTATCATCACCCAATTTCTCCACCACCCGTCCATTAAAGCGGGCGATCCTGTTTAACACCAGATTTTTCGGTTTCAGCGGAATCCACAAACGCTTATAATCTTCCGACCGGGTAACACGGGTTAGGGCCCTGATATCAACCACCAAAATGTGCCGGTAACCAGGATCTGCCGACCCGTTTTCATTTTGAACCAATCCATGTTCTACCGGTAATCCATCGCCCATAAACAGCTTGAAAAATCCGGTTTCTACCTCCACCAGATTGCAGGCGATATTACCGTGTGCTGTTTGATGCACAAGCTGGCAGGTTTCCATGTCGGGCCCTTCCACCAGACAGAAGACCGTACCTGCCTCTTCGTTTACCCAAAACTGATGGTATCTAACGCCATAAGCATCCTGTACGGCTTCGTCGGCCAGATGGGCCTTCTTAACATCTTCCACGCTGATTTCCTCAAACTTATGAATATCCATATATAGTGGCATAATGAAGAGGGTTTAGGGACCACAATGTGTCAGTAAGCTTTAAGACCCTCGTCAGTTGCAATCTTATACTGGTGAAGTAGAGACTATGCGTGACAAACGGCAAGGGTCTGTTCATTTCCTTATTCAAGATAACTTCTCTTTTGCTCATTTCCAATTAGGATTCAGTTCATATTTTTGGATATCTCCATACCTGTGCCTGCTTTTTTTCTATAGGCGGAAGCGATGACCTTACCCCATACAAGCATAGAAACTAAGATCCCAGGCTATCAAGATGACTTTTTGGAAAACTTATTTTGCTCTAGCCACTTTACCAGAGACATCTTTGTACCCTAGGATCTATACCCTCTGTGGAAGAGATAGTTTTTGACAAGCGGCCTGTAGGAAATCGTTAAAAAATATCATTCATAAGAAGGAATTCACATATTTCTGTATAACTTCAGATAAAATCAAAAGTCTGAAAGTCATGAAAGAATCTACGCTACGCTATCATGAAAGGCTGGAAAGCATCTTCTTTCCTGTGCTCAAAGTGCCAACTAATGACCTTTTTCCCGGAACACACTTCGCCAGTAATTTAACTCACGCCATTTACATTCCGGAAAAAGACAAAACGGTACACATTTGTCCTGGTTCTTACCATTTAATTGACAATGAACACCTGATCATACCCATCACAGACAAACTGAATCAGGTATTTGGACCGGAGGGGTATCAGACCATTGTCAGAAGCTATGATGACCGAAAATTTTATGTCACCTTCACGGTAAACAAGGCATTGTATCAGGTAATGGGTGATGATACTGTCTGCCCTTCCATTGAAATCAGAAACTCTTATGACGGCACGCTAAAACAGAGCGCTTCTCTCTCCTTTCACCGGCTCCTCTGTAAGAACGGTATGATGGGATTTTCTCACGAATACTCGATGAGCAAAAAGCATACGCTGGACGAAGGTTCTTTAGAACTGGAGCCTATGTTTAAGGATTTAGAAAAGATTGAGAAAAGAATAAAGCGCTTCAAGCGTATGAGCGAACGCCGGGTAACCCCGCATGAACTTGACAGCATTGTAAACATGATTCGTAAAGACAACACCATAGAATACCCGGCGAAGCTACTGGATCTGGCGGCTGTGTATGCGCAGATGGAGGCTGCCAAACTCCGGCAACCTTTAAATTCCTGGTTGGTCTACAACGGATTCAATAACCGCTTATACCATTCTGGTGGGAGATTGTTGCCAGAACGAAGGGAGAAAGTAGACCGCAAAGTACTGCAGACAGTAGAGAAGACATTGGGGCTGTAAAAGCCCTTTTTCCGGATTGTAGGCCCATTTCTTGCAATTTGTAATTACAAAATTCAGGAGTTGCAATTTTTTTGTGCTCTCTGTTTTTTTGTAATCCATGGCTGGTTTCCACTTTTTCCCACCATTTTCGCAACAAAGTTATCTGTTTGTTATCCATCTGTTAACAGGGCCGGCATATAGGGTGAAATACCTCTTTTTCCACACTTAACACCTTCCCCATGGATGCCCGCGGCCAACAGCCCAAAGAGTCTTTAGGGTGTAGGCATTCCCGCTGTATATTTTCATAAAAAAAGGTTAACGGCTGAAGGCATATTCCCTGACGGGAGTTAACCTTATCGCGCATTAACCTCTTTCTAGTAATAGTATATAGGATCTATTCTTTCATGGCAATGGTAGGCGTTCCTTCCACGATGCCTACTTCTCTGGCAGCCAGGAATCTTTCTGCATCCAGGGCAGCCATACAGCCTGTACCGGCTGCGGTCACAGCCTGGCGGTATACATGGTCCTGCGCATCGCCAGAGGCAAAAACACCTTCAACATTGGTGCGTGAAGTGCCTGGAACCGTTCTGATATAGCCATTCTCGTCCATATCCAGATAATCCTTGAAAATTTCCGTATTGGGTTGATGACCAATGGCTACAAAAAATCCTTTGACCGGAATTTCTCTTTTCTCTCCCGTTTGGTTATTAACCACTCTTACCGCTTCCACTTCCTCTGTACCCAACACCTCTTCTGCTTCGGTATTCCATAAGATCTCAATATTCTTGGCATTTTTCACCCGTTGCTGCATAATGGCAGAAGCCCGGAGCTCATCGCGACGCACCAGCATATATACTTTACGACAGAGTTTGGAAAGATAGCTGGCCTCTTCTGCGGCAGTGTCTCCCCCTCCTACGATAGCCACATCGGTACCCCGGAAAAAGAAACCATCGCAGACAGCACAGGCCGAAACCCCTCTTCCATTCAATCTTTCTTCTGAGGACAAACCCAGCCATTTGGCAGAAGCTCCTGTAGCAATAATAACGGATTTGGCTTCTATTTCATGGTTTTCATCTATGATTACTTTCAGGGGATAGCCGGAAAAATCCACCGAAGTGGCCATCCCTATCCTGATATCTGTGCCGAAACGTTCTGCCTGTTTCTGGAAATCCATCATCATCTCCGGGCCCATCACACCTTCCGGATATCCAGGATAGTTTTCCACATCGGTGGTAATGGTAAGCTGACCGCCCGGCTGACCTCCCTGGTATAAAACAGGATTCAGGTTAGCCCTGGCAGCATATACGGCAGCCGTATAGCCGGCCGGCCCTGAACCTATAATCAATACATTCACTTTTTCGTGTGTCATTGTTAAACTTTCAATTTCCTAACGTTGAAAATATAATGTAGGGTAATATTAATATACAATTAGAGTTACGAGACAAAATATAACAAAGTTTTTTCACGAACATCTAATAAAAAAGGTCTCATTGTGCTGAGACCTTCGAGATTTTCTTATGTAAGCGGGGTTTATCCCAGATAAGGCTTCAAGGCTTTGCTCCTAGAAGTGTGTCTTAATCTTCTAATCGCTTTTTCTTTGATCTGCCGCACCCGTTCCCGTGTCAAATTGAATTTTTCACCAATTTCCTCCAGTGTCATGGCATGCTCTCCGTTGAGTCCGAAATACAGGGTGATCACATCAGCTTCACGCTGCGTAAGCGTAGAAAGCGCACGCTGTACTTCTTTCCGCAGGGAGTCATTCATCAGGTTAGAATCCGGCGTCCCTTCTGAGTCATTTTCCAGTACATCCAGCAAACTGTTTTCCTCACCTTGTACAAAGGGAGCATCCATAGAGACATGGCGACCGGAGATCTTCATGGTATCTACTACCTCACTGGTGGTTACATCCAGCACATCGGCCAACTCATCAGGAGACGGCTCTCTTTCATACTTCTGTTCCAGATCAGAAAAAGTCTTAGAGATCTTATTCAGTGAACCTACCCGGTTCAGCGGCAAACGAACGATTCTGGATTGTTCGGCCAGCGCTTGTAAAATAGACTGCCGAATCCACCATACCGCATAGGAGATAAATTTAAAACCTCTCGTTTCGTCAAAACGCTGTGCTGCTTTGATCAAGCCTAAATTACCTTCATTGATCAGATCCCCCAGTGTCAGTCCTTGGTTTTGATATTGTTTAGCTACTGAAACAACAAATCTAAGGTTAGCTTTGGTCAGTTTTTCCAAAGCCAGCTGATCACCCTCTCTGATTCTCTTGGCTAACTCTACTTCCTCATCAGGGGTGAGCAAATCCACTTTACCAATTTCCTGAAGATATTTATCCAGTGATTGGCTCTCCCTGTTGGTAATCTGTTTACTGATCTTAAGTTGTCTCATTCACTTAGGGGCTTTATTTTATTAATGATTTATCGTTGCAACAAGAAAAATTCTTTCAATAGTTCCGCAAAGAAGCTTCATGGAATAATTATTAAAATTTTTTTCCTCCCATCAATGCACAGGAAGCGCTACAATTATTGTGCTAGCCCTTTTTTTCAGGTTTTGGAAGAAGTACCTTTCTGGATAATCTATACTTGCCAGTCTTTTTATCTATATCAATCAGCTTGACTTTTACTTCTTCTCCTACTTCCAGCAGATTGTCCATGCTTTCTACTCTTTCCCATTTGATTTCAGAGATATGCAACAATCCATCTTTGCCTGGCATAAACTCAATAAAAGCACCAAAAGGCATAATAGACTTCACCACCCCATCATAGACTTCTCCTACAGAAGGCACGGCCACAATGGCTTTCACCCTTTTCAGCGCCTTATCCATAGACTCCTGATCCGTGGCAAAAATATTAACAACGCCCTGATTACTCACCTCTTCAATAACAATAGTGGAGTTGGTTTCTTTCTGAATTTCCTGAACCACCTTGCCGCCCGGGCCTATCAGCGCACCGATCATATCTCTTTCTATCTTAATAGTAACAGACCGCGGCGCATTAGGTTTCAGAGAAGCTCTTGGCTTTTCAATAGATTTAGCCATTTCCTGAAGGATGTGCAACCGTCCGTGACGCGCTTGCTCTAAAGCTTGTTTTAATACTTCGTAAGAAAGTCCGTCAATTTTAATATCCATCTGGCAGGCAGTAATACCCTGGGCCGTACCGGCTACTTTGAAGTCCATATCTCCTAAGTGGTCTTCATCACCCAGAATATCAGAAAGTACGGCATACTTACCGGTTTCGCTATCGGTAATCAATCCCATAGCGATCCCTGACACGGGGCCGGCTACCGGAACACCGGCATCCATCAAGGCCAGCGAGCCAGCACAGACCGTTGCCATCGAGGAAGAACCGTTGGATTCCAGAATATCAGAAACCACACGAATGGTATAAGGATTATTTTCATCTTTAGGGAGCACCACTTTCAAAGCTCTCAAAGCCAGATTGCCATGTCCGATTTCACGCCGGCCAGGTCCACGGTTGGGCTTTACTTCACCGGTAGAGAATCCGGGGAAATTGTAATGCAGCAGAAATTTAGAACTGCCTGAGACCATGGCACTGTCTATCATCTGCTCATCCAGCTTAGTACCCAGCGTGACAGTGGTGAGGGACTGGGTTTCTCCCCGGGTAAAGATGGCAGAGCCATGTGCAGTTGGCAGATAATCTACCTCCGTATAGATAGGCCTGACTTCATCCATCTGTCGGCCATCCAGACGAATTTTATGATCCAGCACGAGATCACGAGCTGCTTTTTTCTGAATCTCACCCATATAACGGCCAATCATTACTTCATCATAGGTATGATCTTCCGGCAGGCTCTCCATAAACTCATCCATCAGGCTTTTAAATTTCTCTTTTCTTTCCTGTTTACTGGTGAGCTTTTCTCGGGCTATCGTCAACGTTTTATCATAATACTTGTCGAACAGGTGCTTTCTCAGTTCCTCATCATGCTCTTCGTGAGAATACTCACGCTTGACGATGCCCAGTTCTTCAGCCAGTTCCATCTGTGCTTTGCACTGCACCTTAATGACCTCATGGGCTGCCTGTATAGCTTCCAGCATGATTTCTTCGCTCACCTCATGCAGTTCGCCCTCTACCATGATGATGTTTTTATAAGAGCCAGCCACAATCATATCCAGCTCGGCATCTTTGGTTTCCTGCTCATTCGGATTGATGATATAGCGGTCATAAGCGCGTACGACTCTCACTTCTGAAATAGGTTCATTGAAGGGTACATCGGACACAGCGATGGCTGAAGAGGCTGCCAGGGCTGCCAGCGCATCGGGCATGACCTGCTTGTCTGCCGAAATGAGTATAATATTCACCTGTGTGTCAGCGTGATAGTCGTCAGGAAATACGGGACGAAGGGCACGATCTACCAGGCGACTCACCAGTACTTCATAATCTGAAAGTTTACCTTCTCTTCTAAGGAAACCACCCGGAATTTTCCCGGCAGAAGCGAATTTTTCCTGATAATCAACAGAGAGGGGAAGGAAATCTGCTCCTTCAACGGGGTTTTGATTGGAAACGACTGTGGCTAACAGCATGGTATCTCCCATGCGAACTACCACAGCACCGTCGGCTTGTCTGGCTAATTTTCCAGTTTCAATGGTAATTTTTCTACCATCTTCTAAAATAATGTCTTTGGTTACTACTTTGAGTTGCATCATAAACAGCTAAATTTCTAAAAATATTAGGCAATGCCTACAGCATTGACCCTCAACAGCCAGGGTTTGTATGGCTTAAAATAAGGCAGGAAAAAGATCCTCTTTGGTATGCGCTTCATGCATGATTTTACTGCAGCGAGAAAGGAAAGTAAAAGGGAATCTCATCAGATTCCCCAAAAACTAAACTATTTTCTCAGATTTAACTCAGCAAGAATAGATCTGTATCTTTCAATCTCTTGCTTATGTAAATACTCTAATAATCTTCTCCGCTTCCCTACCAGCTTCAACAATCCTCGTCTGGAGGAATGGTCTTTGTTATTGGTTTTCAAATGTTCGGTTAAATGCGCAATCCTATAAGAGAAAAGGGCAATCTGAGACTCAGGCGAACCTGTATCGTCTTTAGATTTTAACCGGCCATGATTTTCAAACAATTCTTGTTTCTTCTCCTTATTTAAATACATGCTTAGTTAAAATATGGTTATCGAAAATTTGCACAAATGTAGATACAATAAAGGGTTTTATCAAAAAAACCGCCTCAATAAATAAAATATTATTTCCACAGGCAGCAGTAAAAAGGTACGATGAAGGGCTGCGAACCTCCCTGATTAACCTATATACGAAACAATTTGTTCAGACAGGCAACTTCCTATTCAGAAAAGCTAAACGTCTTTTTATTCTTTCCAGGAACACTAAGTAAAAATCTGTTTCTAACAGCCGTGTGTCCAGCCTGGCCTGTATCAGAAAAAGAATTCCAAAAGGGAGCAGGACCAGATTCGGGAACCAAACACCAAAACTCGCGTCTACAATGGCTTCATCAGCCCATTTTCTACTCATTTCTGTCAGCACATAAAAGGCGATAAAGAAACAGACAGAGATGAGTACCGGCACTCCCAACCCACCTTTCTTGATGATGGCTCCCAAAGGAGCTCCAATGAGAAACATAATAAGACAAGAAACTGCTTGTGCTATTTTTTTCTTGGCTTCATAATCGTCTTTGTTGATGTCGCTGTTTAAGCGTTCTATTCTCTGTGTGTTGACCTGAAGGTTATTTTTAATGGTGCGGCTTTGTGTTAAGGCTTTGGCTACCACTTTACTGTAATTGGAAGCCGACACGGCACTATCCACCCGGGCAACTAAGGTCGTATCTACTGCTTCAACAACATATTTTCCCCGGGTAACCGGACTGTTTCCCATAATCTCTTCTCTTTTCTCCTGCGCTTTCAATTGTTTGACTACCTTGGTCAGGGTAGGCGTATTTCCAAAAATATCTGTTCTTCTGTCTTCTGCCGGAGGATTGGCAGGCGGGGTAGCTCCATAATAAGAACTATCGAAAGCCATAGTATCTACGATAGGCAATTGCTGAATGGCTTCTTCCAGCGATTCGGGCGTCAAGGTATCGTATTTTAAATGATAGCTATAGAAGTTAGGAGAGCCTACAAAAGCATCGTACTGTACGGCCAGCTCTTCCTGCCGCAGGGAGTCCATATCCCGGGTGAGCTGCTCAATGGTTTTCATCCGGCGGTGTGAGGCAAAATACTCTTCTTTGGTTCGCTGTAAATCAAAAGAGGCTAGGCTAAAAACAATTCGAGTGGTATCGAAATTATTGCGAATAAATTGGCCATTGCTGCGGGTTGTCTGGCTCCCCGGCAGTTGAGATTCAGAATAGCGGTTTCCGTCGAACAATTCCAGCATCAGATAGCGGTCATTGTTGAAGGTATACATTTTTCCGGAATCAGCCAGAATCACATCCCGGTTTCCCAACCCTGAAGAGTGATCATAGATGATCACATCTTTAAGTGTTTCTCCATCCGGAAATTTTTTGTTAACCTTAATCTTATAATTAGGGATACCGCCATAAAAAACACCTTCCTGAATATCGAGGGCAGGTTTCTTTTGTTTAATATCATACAGCAAGCTATAGGCTTTCAGGTTGGCTTTGGGTACAATATAATTATTGGAAAGCAAAGCTGCGATGGAGATCAAGATGACAAAGAAAAAGAGAGGTTGAAGCGCCCGGGTCAGGGAGATGCCTGCTCCTTTGATAGCGGTCAGTTCAAAATTTTCTCCCAGATTCCCGAATGTCATTAGGGAAGACAGCAAAACCGCCAGGGGTAAAGCCACAGGCGTCATGTTGATACTGAAATACAGAATTAACTCTGTAAACACTTCAACGCCAAGGTCCTTTCCCACAAAATCGTCAAAGTATTTAAGCATATACTGTGTCAGCAGAATAAACACAACGACCACAAAAGTGAGAAAGAAAGGTCCTGTGAAGGTTTTGATGATGAGTTTATCTAATCTTTTCATGCCTTTTGTATAACATCTGGAAAGGCCTATTTATTCATTGTTGACATAAAAAAATTAAAATGGTTACCCTCCTACAATCTCCCGGAGGGCATCTGTCAGCTGGCGCCATATTTCAATAAATTCTTCTTCATCATCGGTGGTAGCCGTATCCGTCACTTTTAAAAAGACAGTACCCGTCAGATCATTTTCATCCAGTTTCATCTCTATATAAGGGAGATGTACATCTTCCGCATAGGCATTTCCATTCTCCAGAAACTCAAACTTCACATAACGATTGAGCCGCTGAGCGGCCAGACGCGCTTTGTGTTCTTCATCATCCCAAAGGAAGGAAAACAGTTTATCTTCATTGATGTTTGCATCATCTGCAAACCATTGAGCCAGGCCGCCCGCTGTATTAAGGTAAGGATAGAGCATCTTCCGGGAAGCCTTAAATTCGAACTCAGCCGTAAAGAGAGGATTTTCCATGCTCACGAAGTTTAAAAGCTCACCTTATGCAAGCTTGTTGGAATGCAATGTATTATAATTTTTGCAGACCATCAACCTTTATTATTATTTTGGAGGCAAATTTTATCCCTAAAGAACTTGGACTTATAGTCTAACTTCGTAATTTTGCAATCCGTTTCCAAACCTATGAGAGGTTGAACGGACTTTGGCGAGGTAGCTCAGATGGTTAGAGCGCAGGATTCATAACCCTGAGGTCAGGGGTTCAATTCCCCTTCTCGCTACTACAAACCGCTTATACATTGCATATGAGCGGTTTTTTTATGCCTACTGACTGCAATAGCCTTACAATTATTTGTATTGGTTAAACCAGGATGAACTTATCATTTCTGGCGTTTATACTTTTAGTCTGTTCCAT
Organism: Catalimonadaceae bacterium JC749; assembly: GCA_021730635.1. Classification (GTDB taxonomy): domain Bacteria; phylum Bacteroidota; class Bacteroidia; order Cytophagales; family Cyclobacteriaceae; genus JAJNNC01. Next base: position 158,882 of record JAJNNC010000002.1, on the reverse strand, counting down.
ACTGGTATCTCCACGACCTCCTTAGCCGGCACTGGTTTTGAAACACCAGGTCGTTGCTTCACCACCCGCTGCGTCTATATCTTATAACCTAGCAGCATCTAGCTGACCATCGGCTGAATTCACTGTATCTGACCGGCATAAGCAAACCCAAAGCTGGAGGATGCAACAGGAAAACCTCTCTCCGCAGTTTTGAAGGTTTTGTAGCTTTAATTGTATTCACCCAAACTTAAAAAGCTTATGCAAAAGCAATCTTTTGAGAGGCTTTGGATGGGAAACCACTCAAAACCACCTCTATAAACCCTTCTCATTCGCTCAATTCGTATTTTGCGTATTGCCCTCTTCCGTGAAAGCAGTAATCGGTGTTAACACTAATTTCCGAAATTCTACTTCTGCTCCTTCTGCCTGCAGGGCGATCTGCCCTTTATGGGCTGTACCGTCAAAGCCATGATTGACCAGATCGCCATTGACCCACACTTTGATGGCATCCTCAAGACATTCAATGGTCATGGTATTCCAGGATCCCAGCGGTTTTTCAGACCCGTCGGTGAGGTTCAGAATACGACGCTGCTTTCCCTCTGTAATCCCCCACTCCTCCTGAGGACCACGCCGGGCTTCCATGTCAGGCACTTTGATGTCTTCTACAATGCACCAGAAATCACCGGCATTTTCATGCATCATCTGTACTTCAATAGACTTAGGAAACATTTCATACAAGGCACGGGGCGTAGAGGCATGCACTAATACCCCACAGTTGCCAGGCTCTCCGGCAAAGCGGTATTCTACTTCAAGGCGGTAATTTTCGTATTCGGCATCGGTAATAAGATGTCCATTGGGTTCGCCCATACTGACCAGTAAGCCATCGCGTACCAGGAAAGGGCTTTTCACAGCAGGGGCATTGTCCATGTCAGGCACATCTACATGCCATCCACTCAGATCTTTTCCATTAAAAAGGCTTTCAGCGGCAGGTTGGGAAGGTGCTGTGCACGACAGAAGATATCCCCACAGGAGGAATAGGAAGCTAAGCTTTTTCATAGGCTAAGTTTTTATGTTGCAATTTAGAATGAATCCTGACCCCTTTCAAGAGTAACCAAAGGCATGCCCGTAGAACATTACCGGTATTGATCAGAAGCTGGCAGATTGCCCTTGTTCCTGACTGCCCTTATTCTATGGTTATTTGCTGTTTGAAGGGGGTGAAACCAGTCAGATACACACACTGGGCTTCCGGCTTTGGCAGTGCTCCTCTCAGTTGTGTCCACTCATGGTCAGCCCTTCCGGGACCAAAACGTATCTGATGCTCTCCTTCCCGGAGCATACCATATCCTTCTTCCAGAATATATATTTCTTCCACATCTTCCTCTTCTAGCTCACGTACTCCTTCCAGTTTGCTTCCCTGACGAAAAGCTAGTTCCAGCACGACAGGTACCCGGTCGGTACCTAGAATGTTAATATCAAGCAAAAAACCGCTGTGCGTTTCCCGAATACGTATCTCTGAGAGAAGTTTTTGTATCTCACTCTGCGGACGGTCTTCCCGAGGCATCTTTTCCCAGTTGCCATCGGGAGACAGATTTTCCTCAAGATGAGGCTGGAAATAGGGCCCCTCCAACCATTGGCGGAGTACAAACTCATTACCTTCCCGCTCCAGCGCTTCACCCTCAAACTGTCCTATCCCAAAAAAGGCGGAAGCCAACCTAACTCCTTCCAGCACCGCATTCCCTTTGAAGAAGGTAAAAAATACAGGGTTCTTGGCCAGAATGGTTGCATCTCGATCTCCTCTGCGAATGCGCACCAGGTCAGCGCCAGTTAATATCTTAAGATAGTTGGTAGGCAAAGGTTCGGTGGGTGGCAAGGGATTCTTCAGGGTAGTATCTTCCAGGAAGTAAGCCAACGTATAGCTCAGCCTATCACCTCCTTGCTCTTCCAGATATTGAGCCATAGCCGCAAATTGAGGGTGCTGGTCATGAAGGGCCATGTAGCGGTAAGCATAATAATAACGATGCATGGTATCCCGCTGGTACTGGTCTTGCCGGCAGGAGCTCTCTGACACCCCCTCTCCATTGACATGCAGCAAATAGAGGCTCATTTCCAGGTTCTTCCGGACAGGTTCCAACAGTTCTGGTTTGTGAAGCAGGCGGGCTATGGTAATGAGCGCACGATTGACCGTAGGGCTGTAAATCAGGGTACTTTGTTCGGTATACTGCCCGTCTTCATCAATATCGATCTTTTCGTTCAGCCACTCATTAACCCTGTCAACATAAAGAGGATCCGGAAAAAGATGATGAATCCGTGCCAATGCCATACAAACGACCCAGCGGTGGTTGGGTGTGTGGATCCCTCCTATCCGCAACGCTCTTCCGGCATTCATCAAATAGGTTTTCAGGGGTGTTGTCACCGGCTGTGAAACCTGTGAGGCATGCTGTGTCAATAGTGTATAGGCCAGGCTCACCGACTCTACTGAAAAACCCAGATCAGGTGTCGAATGAAAGTTGGTAGCATGCAGGTCTATGGTCCCATCCGGATGCTGGGCATTGAGCAAATAATGACTGGCCTGTAACAGGGGTTGGAGCAAAGTTTCGTCTTGGAAATACCGTGAAGTTTCAGAAACATATGCACTGCTCAACCGCTGCAAAAAGCCTACAGTACTCTGTGGGTTATGAATGCCATAGGGGTCTTTAACAGCGCCGAACCACCTATGCTGGGCATCGTTTTCCTGCCTTTCCAGGAGTTCTCTGATGGTATCATCATTGTGTTTGACGAATATTTCAAGTAATTGATCCATATCCGTAGGGAATGCATACGCTTCGTCAGGAAAAAAACTACTCAACAGTGGGAAGAGACAGGCAGTAGTCCCCAGGCGTTGCAAAAATATTCTTCTTTTCATGCGTAGGTTAGGTGGTTGCAGGCTTGTTTCGTTAGTGATTGTCAAAATAACCAAAGCCTTTCTACTTCGCAACCCAAACAGGCTAACCTCATGCTACCTGTCCATTGTTTTCACAAGACTACTGTTAATTAATCTTCCGTACAATCCGAATCCTCTCAAAGCAAAGGGCCATTCTGCTTCTCACATTCGTTTCCCACTACAAACTGAGGATCGTTTATGGAAAATACTACGAAGGATTGCCTGGATGATCGTAATAGGTAAAATCTCTCGTGATTTGTCCGTTTTCTATAGTGAAAATTGTACAAATGGGTAAGGTCCATTGGGAACCATCAGGTCCCGTTCCGGAGGAGACAAACTCGACAATGACATGTTTTTCTCCGGAAGGATAGACCGATACGATATCATCTCTCACATCGGGAAACATAGCTGCCATTTCCTGATATTTATCAATGATTTGCTGCCTGGTTTGTGATACAACCGCCTGTCCAAAGGAAGGATCTTTAAAGTCAGCGTTTTCGGCATACAGATTGGCCAGACCTTTCCAATCGTGTTGGTTGAAATGCTCATACACTTGTTGAACAATTTCTATGTTTTTGACTTCTATTTCTATCATACTATGGATGAGTAAAGACGTTTATCATGATTCTATGGAGAAATATACACGCTATAATCTTCTTAAGGCTTTCCGGAATGCCCCTTTTGTCAACCCGGAGATTTCCCATAGCAATGATGGACAATATAGCCACTCTGGGCTGCTTTGACAAGATGAGGTGTCCGTAATCTAATCCTGCTTTGTTGAAAATTTATCGTCCTATTTGGTGCGTCTGAGTCCCGTTGCCATCATAGTAAGTCATGCTTTATTCTGAAAAATTGATATTTTCCACCGTAAAAAAATCTCTCATACTCTTAAGTATCCTGTTATCTATGATCTATTTCAAAAGAGGCCTCACAATCACCCCATGCTGTAAATATCTTTTAGTGGTAGCCATATTAATACTGTATAGTTTAGCTCCTTTCTCCAAAGTATTCGGACAAGTCAAAGACATCGATCAAAGTGTGAATGGCTGGTATTTTATGATCAATGATTTCAAACTCACCGAGCGCTGGTCTATTGGCAGTGAATTGCATTTCAGAAGGGCAGAGGTGATCACCTCCTGGCAACAGTTTTTATTTCGCCCCAGCATCAATTACAAACTCACTGACCACTCCATTGCTACCGTGGGCTACACTTATATTCGCTCGTATCCTTATGGAGAACAACCGCTTCCTACTACCATTCCCGAAAACAACTTATGGCAACAAATCACGCTGGATCACACAGCGGGTAAAGTTGGATTCAGCCACCGATACCGCCTGGAAGAACGGTTTATTGGTCAGGCTGTGGCTACCAACAACGGTGGGTATGAAATTGACGGAACCCAGTACAGACAACGTTTCCGATACCGGCTTACGGCCAAAATACCACTCTATGTGGATGATGCCGGGATTGCACGCTTCTTTCTGTTGCTTTTCGATGAAGTGTGGTTCAATCTGGAAGACAACTTTTTGCCCAACAACTTTGATCAAAACTGGCTGTATGGTGCTTTAGGCTTCCAGTTTAATCCCCAGGGAAATGTGCAGGTCGGCATGATGGATCAATATATCAGCAAAGGAGATGGTATCCATTATGAAAGAAATCCCACCTTTCAGCTGGCCCTTTTTTATAATCTGGACTTCAGCCATCCATGAGCTGAATAATAAGCGGGAGGTGTTGACTAACAATTGATGCCCTGTTCAAAAAAAACAGCTCATCTTCCTACCGACCTGAAGATTTACGTATATTGCTGCTAAAGCCTATCATTAAAGATTATGTCTGCCACACACATTTCTATTCCTACCCATCAGCAGGAAACGTTAAGCGCTCAATTAGAACTGCCTGCCGACGCACAACCGAAAGCTTATGCGCTGTTGGCTCATGGCCTGACCGGCAAAAACAGCCTGACTTCTATCGGTCATATCTGCCGGTCGTTGACCCAAGCCGGATTTGCAGTCTTAAGGTTTGTAGAGAAAAAGCAGGAGGAAACTGAAAGTGATTTACAGACTACCAACTCCACGGTCAGTGTGGAGCATATTCTGGCAGGCGCCGAATATTTAAAAAAAGAATATGAACCTGTCAAATTACTGATAGGCCACTCTTTGGGAGGTACGGCTATCCTGCTGGCTAGCCTGCACATCGGCTCGGTAGAAGCACTGATCACCATTGGTGCGCCTGTGAATCCGGAGCATCTCGACACACTGTTGGTAGAAGAGGCAAATGCCTCAAGCTCCGAGGACATGCTCAGCCTGCAACTGGGTCAGCAAAGATTTTCTATCAAAAAACAATTCATGGCTGATCTGAAGCAAGCCTGGCAACAAAAGACATTCAAAAAGATCAAAAAGCCTATTCTGATTATGCATTCTCCTGCCGATGAGATTATTTCTATTGATCATGCAGCCGCCATATACCAACAGACTTTGCATCCTAAATCTTTTATTTCTTTAGACCAGGCAGATCACCGGCTCACTCATCCACAGGATGCTTTGTATGCAGGAAATATCATGATGAGTTGGGTAAGCCGGTATATTCAAACCTTTACACCCAGTCAGCTCACTTCGGATAAGCAGGTAGTGACCCGCACCCAAAAAGATTTCACCACTGAGATCGCTGCCGATCAACATTCACTCATTGCTGATGAACCTGAGTCTGTGGGAGGGAATGATCTGGGCCCTGATCCTTATGACCTGCTGGCGGCCAGTTTGGGAGCCTGCACCGGGATGACCCTCCGGATGTATGCCAATCATAAACGCTGGCCACTGCAAGAAGTAAGGGTACATTTGCAACATGAAAAAATTTATGCCGAAGATTGTAACCACTGTGAAAATGCAAAAGATAAAATTGACCGTATAGAAAGGATCATTGAGCTGGAAGGACCTTTGGATGATGCACAGAAAAAACGCCTCCTGGAAATTGCTGATAAATGCCCTGTCCACAAAACGCTGAGTTCCCAGACCCGGATTGTCACCACTTTACAGCAGGAGAACCAAGCTTAAGGCTTCCCCTTTGTTTTCTTAGACTTGCCTTTGGTAAAACGCTTCCTCTTCTTCCGATTAGATTTGTCAGGATCGTATGCTGGCCCTTCACCAATATATTGCGGCAGCTTTGCTTTGGTAATAGTTGTTTCAATCAGACGTTCAATACTGGCAAAGGCATACTGGTCTTTATCATTGATAAAAGTGAAAGCAGCTCCTTTTCTATCGGCCCGGGCTGTACGGCCTACCCGGTGCACATAATCTTCTGCATCCTGGGGTACATCATAATTAATAATCAGTTCGATGCCTTCTACATCGATGCCTCTCGACAAGATGTCGGTAGCGACTAAAACCTGTAGCTGTTTGTTCCTGAATTTCCTGAGAATATCTTCTCTTTCTCTCTGCTCCAGGTCCGAATGCATGGCCGCAATTTCATAATCCAGTTTTTCCAGTGACTTGCTGATTTCTTTTACCGTAGTTTTCCTGGCACAGAAAACGATGAGACTATTGATTTTCTTGGCATTGAGTAAATGCTCTAATAGGGGAAGTTTTTGATTGTCATAAACCATAAAGGCTGCCTGTAGGATTCCTTCTGCCGGTTTGGAGATTGCGATATTAATTTCTTCCGGGTTGGTAAGGATGTTTTTAGCCAACTGGCGAATCTTGGCAGGCATAGTGGCTGAAAACAGCAGGTTTTGTCTCTTCTCGGGCAAGAAGCTCACAATGCGCATGATATCCTCATAAAACCCCATATCCAACATACGGTCTGCCTCATCCAGGATGAAATGTTGCAGATGATCCAATTTAACGTAACCCAGACTCAGATGGGTCAGTAATTTGCCAGGCGTGGCAATGACTATATCAGTACCTCTTTTCAGTGCGTTTTTTTGTTTCTCAAAAGCCGCCCCATCGCTCCCGCCATACACTGTGATAGAACTGATAGTTGTAAAATATGAGAAACCTTCTATTTGCTGATCAATCTGTATTGCTAGTTCCCGGGTGGGTGCCAAAACCAGCGTATTCACCCCGTCTTTTCTTTCAGTGATCAGTTGGTGCAGGGAGGGCAACAAATAGGCAGCAGTTTTGCCAGTACCGGTCTGTGCACAGGCGATTAAATCTTTGTTCTCTAAAATAATCGGAATGGTTTGTTGCTGGATAGGAGTCGGTTGTTTGAAACCCATCATCTTCAGCCCCTCCAGAATATCCTGGTGCAGTGTAAAATCTTCAAAATTCAAATCTGTGAATGGTTGTGTATAAGTGAAAACAATATTTTGATTTTCTTTTGTTTAATAACTGAGAAAAAACTGAAAAAATATTTTCATCTAATTAAATACAAAATTTTTGTTAAAAAAATAGCCAGCTCATATTCATGAACCGGCTTCAGAAATAAAAGAATCTGAGTGTAAAGTTTTATTTGACCTCCAGGGAGGCTCTCTGTTGAGCAATTTTAAGTAATTTTCCAATAATCACCTCTGTGGGCGTTTCTCTTTTTGGATCTTCATTGATCACTTCAATCATATCGTCAACAAACTCAGGTTTTAAGCTCAGCTTTTTGGCATATGATTTACAAACATGCAATTCTGCTTTATGAACTTCCCCATCAATCAGCATCATACAGGTCAGTTGGTATAAATGATCAAATCTTTCCCGATCGGTCGTAGGTGCCTGATAATCCACCACCTCAGGGTTATCTTTAATCTTTTTCAATTCGTCTTCCGAAATTTTAAACCTGCCGGCCAGCGATAACAGGTAATCTACTTCCACCCCATCAAAATTTCCATCGCAAGTAGCCACTTCAATTAAGTTTTTTAGATGACCCTTGGCTCTTTTCTTCTTATTGCCAGTGATGATTTCAAGAATATCCATTGACTTTCCCTTTAGATTGTAAATATTTCAATATCAAATGTAATATTTTAAATAACAATCTTTATATAGGGGCAATCAGCGTCAAGGTTTTTCTATGTAATATTTTAGATTTTTTTGACTGAAATGAGAGGACATTTACTACTAAAGGGTAAGACGAGTCACAGTAAAAGCTTTGATAATGAAGATTTATACGCCTTTTATTGTTGTTTTTTCTAACAAGGCATATTTCCTTACACGGGAATGTTAATATAAAATGTGGCTCCTTTGTTTCTTCCCGCACTATTCACATTGATTTTCCCACCATGCCGTTGGATAATTTTCTTGCACAAGTACAGGCCTATTCCGGTAGAAATTTCCCCTTCGGTACCCGCTCTTTTTAAAGGGGTAAATCGTACAAAGGCCTTCTTCTGGTCTTCTACTGAATCAAAACCCAGCCCATAGTCCTGGATTTCAGTGATGACCTCGTCCATTTCCTGGTATGCCCTGATGGTGATCTGATTTTGTCGTTTGGAAAATTTAATTGCATTGTGAATAACATTGATCAATACCTGAATAAAAATATCAGGTTGTACCCTTACTTGCAAAGTGGCAGGCACCTCTTTGACGAGTTGTATCTCCTTCTGCTTCAAATCTACTTCCAGGTTTTCTTCCGCAATTTTTACAAGATCAATTAATAATTCCGGCTTCTTTTTGGCATCGTCAATATGTAAATGATTTTGCTGGAGCATACTCAATACTGTGTTGATCAGCTGCAATTGTTTTTCATTCTGCTTACCGATTTTGTCGCAGTAATCCTGAATTATTCTGTCGTCACTTTCCATTTTAATCAGGTTTGCCAGACTCGTGGCGGAGTTGATGGGGCTGCGAAGATCATGTGAAAGCAAGGCAATCATATCCTGTTTTTCCTGAATGAGTTCGTCCAGACTCTCCAGTGTTTTCTGCACACTCTGCATCAAGACACCCACCTCATCATGATAGTGCATGGGTAAGTCAGGGAGAATTCCCTCCTCTAAATAGCTTTGCAAAGCATTCTTAGCTTTTCGTACGGGCGTGATCATCTCATTGAGTATCAATAAGGAAACTGCCGAGGCCAGAAAAGTCAGACCGAAAGTGAGCAGAAAAATATCCTGAACAGAAATGTCGGAAGCCAGCTGAGAGGTTAAAAATATCGCCAATCCTATTAGCGGAATGTGAATACCAAGGACGGCAATAAACAGTAGCTTAACTGAATAGCCTTTTAAAAATTTAATATTTGATAGAAAGCGGTATATTTTCATAAAGACCGTGCCACCTTCGAGGGATACTTAAGTTGCTAAATAACAATAAACAATGTATTGGCGTATTTTATCTCCGACACATCCAACTTGTATAAAAAACCGGAATTTTTAACTCATAAATTGTATTATATTGAAAGCAGGAAAAGCAGGGGACTTTAGGATATGCATTTTTCCTGTTACTTTTGAAAAAATTTTCTCAAGCTATTTAGTATTAAAGTTGAAGCAAACGGACAAAAAAAGAGAGCTCAACTGCTTGGCGCATGCTTTTGGTCACTTGTTTAACCTTGATACTGAATTTTGTTAATCATAAAACTTAAAAAATATACAGATGTTTGATACGCTTAGTACCAGATTAGATAGAGCTTTTAAAACGTTGAAGGGACAAGGTAGCATTACTGAAATCAACGTAGCCACCACCGTTAAAGAAATAAGACGCGCCCTGATTGATGCTGACGTAAATTTCAAAGTAGCCAAAGAAGTAACTGATACGATCAAAGAGAAGGCCATGGGCCGGAAGGTACTCATCGCTGTCTCGCCAGGCCAGCTTCTCACAAAAATTGTAGAAGAGGAGCTTACCGAACTGATGGGAGGAAGCCGTGTGGGTATTGATCTCAGTGCTAACCCTGCCGTAGTGCTGGTGGCCGGCTTACAAGGATCTGGAAAAACAACTTTCTCTGGAAAACTCGCCAACCATCTGAAAAAACAAAACCATCAGGTATTACTGGCTGCCTGTGATATTTACCGCCCTGCTGCTATTGACCAGTTGAAAGTATTGGGCGAGCAAGTAGGGGTACCGGTATATGCCGAACCAGACAATAAAGATGCTGTAGCCATTGCCCATCATGCGATTGAACATGCCAAAAAAAATGGCCAGAAAGTGGTCATTGTAGATACCGCGGGACGTCTGGCTATAGACGAGGCCATGATGAAAGAAATAGCTTCTCTAAAAAAGGCTTTAAATCCTTCAGAAACATTATTTGTAGTAGATTCCATGACAGGTCAGGATGCTGTCAACACGGCTAAAACTTTTGACGAAAGGATTAACTTTGATGGCGTGGTGCTTACCAAGTTGGACGGTGACACCCGGGGTGGTGCCGCCCTCTCTATCAAGGCTGTAGTCAACAAACCCATCAAGTTTGTCAGCAATGGAGAGAAGATGGATGCTATTGACGTGTTCTATCCGGATCGGATGGCCCGCCGTATCCTGGATATGGGCGATGTGACCACGCTGGTAGAAAAGGCACAGGAAGCGTTTGATAAAGAGGAAGCCGAGCGGCTGAGTAAAAAAATCAGAAAAAATCAGTTTGATTTCGAGGACTTTCTTTCGCAGTTGCAGCAGATTAAAAAGATGGGAAATATCAAAGATCTGATCGGTATGTTGCCGGGTATGGGAAAAGCTTTAAAAGACATTGATGTGGACGATAACTCATTCAAACCTATTGAGGCTATCATCCGTTCTATGACTCCTCAGGAAAGGAGCATGCCTGATATTATCAATGGCAGTCGTAAGAAAAGAATTGCCCAAGGCAGCGGCACTACTGTCCAGGAAGTTAACAACCTGATCAAGCAGTTTGGTGAGATGAGAAAAATGATGAAAAAGTTTAATCAAATGACCGGGAAAAAAGGTCTTGCCAATATCAACCCGTTTTAAACGGTGTACGGTAGGACGGTGAACGGTAGCACGGTATACGGTAGGAGTTGGTATAACCATTTATCTACCGTATACCTTGTACCGTTTTATCATACTACCGTTCATCTTTTTTAACTTATATATAAAATATCTTTGCAAGCCTGCACCGTTTTTTTGACGTTGGGTAAGATTTCATCAATGAGTGTAGGGGCATAGGGTAAAGGCACATCCCAGTTATTGACCCTTCGGATAGGCGCGTCCAGGTAATCGAAAGCATGCCTTTGAATATGATAAGCCATTTCGGAGGATATAGCACCCAGCGGCCAGGCTTCTTCCACAACGACCATGCGATTCGTCTTTTTAACCGACTCTACGACCGTTTTATAATCAATAGGCCTGATGGTCATCAAATCGATCACCTCTGCCGAAATATTGTCTTTGGCTAATTCTTCGGCCGCCTCTAGCGCCACTTTCATAATTTTTCCAAAAGACACAATGGTAACATCACTACCTTCACGTTTTACCTCGGCCACTCCCAAAGGCAATAAAAATTCTTCTTCAGGCACTTCTCCTTTGTCGCTGTACATCAGCTCCGATTCCATGAAGATTACAGGGTCATTGTCCCGGATAGAGGACTTTAGCAACCCCTTGGCATCCCTAGGATTACTGGGAACTACCACTTTTAACCCGGGCGTATTGGCAAACCAGTTATCAAAATTCTGTGAATGCTGCGAACTCAACATACCGGCACTGCCTGTCGGACCACGAAAAACAATAGGAATTGGGAATTGACCACCCGACATCGACATCATCTTAGCAGCCCCGTTGATGATCTGGTCAATGGCTACCAGAGAAAAGTTGAAAGTCATAAACTCTATAATAGGACGCAGCCCATTCATAGCAGCCCCGATGCCAATACCGGTAAAAGCTAATTCTGAGATAGGCGTATCAATGATTCGCTTTGGGCCAAACTCATCCAACATACCCTGGCTCACTTTATAGGCGCCATTATATTCTGCCACTTCTTCTCCCATTAAAAAAATATTTTCATCCCGCCTCATCTCCTCAGACATGGCTTCGTTGAGGGCTTCTCTGAATTGTATTTCTCTCATGTATATGTGCTTAAATAGTTTGTAGAATGTGTCCTAAAATTAGTGACTGTGCCAATAATTAACAAAGATTGCTCTAAACAATCCACATAAAAAAGCCCTCCTTTAAAAAAGGAAGGCTTCCGGATGATTGTCTTTGTGGTAGATTATTGAAGAGCATTTCTGAATTCCTGAGATTCGCTATAGTTAGCAAACGCAAGATCATTCAGCGCTTTCTCTCTCAATTCAGGATTAGCATCCACTGCTTTGCCCAGTGCATCATACAGGCCTTGTTCGTTCTGTAGCTGTGCATTGGCAATGGCAATACCATAATGGGCTTTAGCCATATTCTGATCCTGGCTCAGCGCGTCCTGGAAGCTGGTAATAGCGTTTTCATAGTTTCCAGTCAGGATCTGTGCCAACCCTAAGTTAAATTGGCTGACAGCACTTTCTTCTGCATTAGACAAGGTAGATACGGCCTGGTCATAGTTTGCATTCATGATTTCGATGGCACCTCTGATACCACTGATACCAGCACTGGTTTCTTCCATAGAAGGACTCATCTCGCTGGCTTGCTCAATTTCATCCTGTGCCTGCTGTCTGTTCCCTTGCATCATGTAAGCAATAGCCAGATTGGCATGAGCTTCTGCATTATCTTGTCTTTGCAGAGAGCTTTCCAGATGTGTTACTGCCTGCTCAACCATGTCGGCGCGCTCAGACTCACCAGCTTCCGTGGCTTGCTGCAAATAAACAGCACCCAGGTTATTGTGTGCTTGCCAGCTGTCCTCTTTCTCAATCGCTGCTTTGAAGATACTCTCTTTCTCTTCCAGGCTAGGGGTCAGCGTACCACTGTATAATAATTCTTCGTTAGACAGCGTATCTTCACCCACTAATTTTTGCCACAGTTGCTTGGCCAGCGTGATGATCTGCGCATCGGTTTTCTTTTCTTTCACCGTTAAAATATTGGTTTGGGCTGTACGCAGTCTTGGGTAGATATCACGGAAAACCTGACGATACGTTGGCAACTGATGCATTTGATCTTCTTTCTCTTCAAAAGAGCCTGAACCATCTATAATGCTGTAATATTCTTGCTTTTCACTGTCAGAAATACCATCATAAGCTTCCAGAGAATCTCTCAGTTGTGTCCAGTCTTCTACCACTGGCTTCAGGATAAAATCGATAGAATCGGCAGCACCCTGGTAATCATAGCGATCCATTTGCTCACGATAGTATTCTTCTATGCGCTGCGCTCTGTTTTGAGATAAGTTCTGGTTCACACGCTCAGGACCTTCCGGTGAGTGGGTACCAGTGATAGTGACCGATCTGGTTACGTTTTTCTCAGCGATAAAATTTCTCAAACTATCTCCACGTCCACTTCTGGTTTCTGAACTTCTCAGTTGGGCACTACCCTGAGCAAAATAAAAGTTAACGTTGGTAGGTTCTAATTCTTCCTGATTGTTGTATCCTGAAGCACCATAGGCTACAAAAGTAGGCACTTCAACTAATTTTGGCGTGGTGATCAAACCTTCCGCTACCTGCATGTCTGGTGTTTCAGCCGTTTTTCCATTTTCCGGATTAGAAGCTACACCCTGCACATAAAGTGTTCCTCTGTCCATTTCTTCTCCTTCGTAAGCAAAAGCAAAGGATTCAGATTTGGAAGGCTCCTGCTCTGCACCATTCGGAAAATCTTCCGCACGGAACTCGATGCTTCCTACTTCGGTACGTGCAGAATCACCATACTGATAAAAGGTGTTTACTGTGTAAACTTTTCCTTTTTTCAACATCTTTACCGGCAGTTTGGCTGTCATATCAAATCGAACTGAATCACCATGTAGTTCTAGAGGAGACGGCTCGACGGTAAGCTCCTGGTCTTCCGCCATTTTAACCATTTTCTTTAAAGAGTTACACCCTGAAACAGCAACCGCACCTGTCAGTATTAAAGCAATGATTAATCTGTTCACTTGAATCATAATTTATAAGTTTGGTTTGTTGGTGATGCGAAAATATTATGTTATCGCCAATATTACAATTATGTTTAAAAAATAGTTAATTTAAGTATGAAATGAACATAACAATTTCATTTTTTGTTTGATGGAAACTCTTTGAAAATGAAAAAGCTACAGTATTTTTTGGAAAAACAAGCTTTCGGTGTGTGTACCAAATTGGGGAGTATGCTAGAAATTCCTACTTCCAGCATCCGTTTATTTTTTATCTATGCTTCGTTTCTGACTTTCGGCTCCCCCGTATTGATTTATCTGGGCCTGGCTTTTCTGATGAACTTCAGAAGACATTTAAGAAGAAGCAGAAATACCGTCTGGTATTAAAATTTCAGCGCTGAAAAATATTTCTTCCCTTTTAGATATCGCTCACTAACTAGCAGGCGAGGGAGAATACCGTGATGTCTTCCCTGTAAGATGACAGTCACTTTTCCCCTGTGCCTGATCCACAGCCGTATGTTTCCCAGAAAACTCAACCAGCTTTGCAGTACGGCCTGGCTGTCTTTTCTTTTGCCTTCTGCTAAAAATTTCAGGGCTGCCATACCGTCCAGTGTCAATTTCAAGGGCATTTTCCATAGCAGTTGACCAAAGGTATTGTTTTTGAATACCATCCCCGTGCTGTTTCTGAAGTTTAAATAGGTTTTTCTAGGGTTAGAGACAGGCATGGTGCCCCCTCCCACATGATAGACTACACTGTTTGGCTGATAGTAGACTCGATAGCCAAGTGCATGCATACGCCAACACAGATCAATCTCTTCCATGTGGGCATGAAAGATTTCATCAAACCCACCCAAAGTTTTGAAAATTTCGGTACGGGCAAAAAAGCAGGCGCCTGTCGCCCAAAAGACAGGAATGACATCGTTGTACTGGCCTTCATCTTTCTCAACAACATCAAAAATGCGGCCCCGGCAAAAAGGGTAACCCACTATATCGATGAATCCTCCGGCTGCGCCGGCATGCTCAAAATACTCTTTCTGGTGATAAGACCGTATTTTAGGCTGGCAGGCAGCGATACGGGTATCCTGCTCCATCAGCTCAATGACCGGCTCAATCCAATGAGGGGTCACTTCCACATCTGAGTTCAGCAGGATGCTGTAGGGGGTGATTATGTGCTCCAGGGCTTTGTTATAGCCTTTGGCAAAGCCATAGTTTTCCTGGAAAAGAATTGTTTCTACAGTAGGAAATTTTTCTTGTAAGAAGGAGATAGAACGATCGGTAGAACCATTATCTGCCACTATTACCCGGTGCCCCTGACTGTACTGCACGACGGAAGGCAAAAATTTCTCTAAAAAATGGACTCCGTTATAGTTTAAAATAACAACTGATGCCTCGCTCATTTACATCATATTGCCAAAATCAAGGCCCGGAATGTTAGGCAAAAACCCTTCTGTGGATTTCTTCAGTTCTTCTTTCGCTTTTATTTCTATCTCTTCCAGCGCCTTATTCACGGCGGCTATCACCAGATCCTGCATCATTTCTTTATCTTCCGGCTTGACCAAATCCTGATCTATCTCCAGGGAAATAATCTGTTTTTTTCCATTGACCACCGCCTTGACCATCCCGGCGCCTGACTCACCGGTAGCCGTAATATTGACCAGGTTATCCTGTGCCGCTTTCATTTTTTCCTGTACCTCTCGTACCTTCTCCATCATTTTTGACATATCAAACATAGGGCATTCAATTTTGTGTCTTGCAAATTACATAAATTTTACCGGTTATGGAATCAGCAGCACAAAAGAACCTTGTTGCTGCATTTGATTACCTAGCCGGTCTGTTAGCGAAACCTTATAGACATACGTTCCCTGGGGGGCTGTTACACCACGGTAAGTGCCATCCCACCCTTCATCGAGCTGGTCTGTATGATACACCAACTCACCCCAACGGTTAAATATGTGTAACTCTATTTGTTCGATTAGGTTTCCCTTGTAAATAAATATGTCGTTGAGGCCATCGCCATTGGGCGTAAAGGCATTGGGAAATAAAATCCGACCTTGCTTAGGTAACTCGGCACAGGCTGGTGCACTCAGACGAGATTCGTTTCCGCAAAGATCCTGATAAGAGATTTGATAACAGTAAGTGTCACCTAATACGACCTGATCATCAGTGTATGTATATTTTTCACCAAATTCCACATCGCCGCTTACCTCCAGCGAGTCGTATAATTCAAAAACTGCGCTTCCTGCCTGGCGATAGATGTAATACAAAGTAGTACCCTGCGGGGCTTCGTCACCATCAACACTTAGCTCCATAGATCCTCCCTTGGTTTCTACGGTAAAGGATGCCAGGGCATCAGCGATATCCGTGCTGAGGGCCGTCAGCGAAATCAACTCGGATAGGCTTTGCATTCCGTTCTTTTCCCCTGTTACCTGGTAGGCATATACTTGCTGGCATACCACACTGTTATCTTCATAATTGGTGGAAGAGGTGGTGGTCAAAAGCTCACTATCCCGGTACACCTCATAGTCCGGAAAATCAACAGTATTGGTTTCCCAACTGAGCTGATTGACCAGATGGTCAGCCGTCGCCTGTAAGGCAATACTACAAAGGGTATCGGAATACAGGTTTAAACTTTCGTCGCAGCGATTGACAGAAGCTATACGAAAACAGTAATAATTTTGCCGGGTATCGGATAAACCTTCAATCGTAAAATGGTCGGAATCGCCTGCCAACTCAAAAGTAGCATCGTTGAAATCAGTGTCTCCGTTTTCCGCTATTTCCAGGCGATACGCTACATGGGGATTGGGAAAATCATAGTGGATTTGGATCTGGCTCTGGTCCAACACCTGTACCTGGCTGATGCTGGCAATGACAGGCTCCTCGATAGTAGTGATGGTGGTATCCCGCACAGCACAATTACTCTGCGCCTCTTCGAAGATACCTTCCACTGAAATATCAAAAGTACCGCCTGTATATTGATGTATCCTGAATTCCTCACTCACTGCCACCGTATCTATGGTATTATCGCCATAATCAATGCGAAGTAAATCATAATAATTTTCCTGACTGAAATCTATATACACACTATGGTTGATACAGTTGTATACTTTATAGGTTGGCGAGAGAGGTTCCAACACTTCAACAGTGATAGAATCTATCTGGGGGTTACTGGTGCCTATGATTTGCAGAATGGTATAAGTGCCAGGTACGGTATAGGTGGTATCCGGATTGATATTTGACTGAGTGGTATCCAGCGTTAGAGGGTCTCCGGGTTTGTAATCGAATTTGTAAACGGAAGGTACCTGGTTGGGGTCCAGGCCGGACGTATTATTCACCGTGACAGTCAGAGAAGCACACCCCTTCACAAAATCTACAGTAAAGTTTCCATTGGGCTCTGAAACCAAGTCCTGACTGAAAGCCTGCACATGCCATAACAGCAAGCCGGGCAGTAAAGCACATATATAAAGCAGGGGTTGGCGCAAATGACAAACTGTTTTCAAGGGTGTTTTGCTATACAAAACGTACAAAAGCTGCCCAAACGTATAAAAGCTGTTTACTGTTTTACCCTTTGGATGATCGCTTCCAACGGTAACGCCTCCTGGGTTCCGGTTTTCAGATCTTTTAACCCGTACTGCTGTGTCCTGATTTCCTCTGCTCCTACCACCACAATATAAGGAATGCCTTTTTTATCAGCATAGGCAAACTGTTTTTTCAATTTGGCCGCTTCCGGGTATATTTCGGCACTCAGGCCTGCCCCACGCAATTGACTCAACAAACCCAAGGCATGCTTTTCACTTTCCGCATCGAAGTTCACCAGCAGCACCTGGGTGGTGGTCAGACTTTCTTTAGCAAACAGGTCCAAGTCTTCCATGACATCATAGAGGCGGTCTACACCGAAAGAAATACCCACACCGGAAACCCCTGGCATCCCAAAGACGCCGGTCAGGTTATCATACCGCCCTCCCCCGCTCACGCTGCTGGTCATGGATGCGTTGTTGACTTTCACCTCGAAAATAGTACCGGTGTAGTAAGACAGTCCCCGTGCCAGGGTAATATCGAAAGCGAGTTTTTCTCCGGAAGAACCCAGGTCATGCACCAGAGAAAATACCTGCTGCAAGGCAGAAATACCCTGTTTCCCTACTTCCGAAGAGGCCAGTGTCTCCCGGGCATGGTGCAAGCGTGACGACTCATCTCCTTCTAACTGAAAGACAGGAAGCAGTTTTTTCAGGGCTTCTTCTGTAAAGCCCCGGTCCCGAAGTTCCTGCAATACCTGATCCAAACCGATTTTATCCAACTTGTCGAGGGCTACCAGCAGGTCAGACTCGCGCGGCGAACCATCGCGCGGCGAATCGTCTTTGCCTTGTGCTCCTATCGATTCTGCAATACCCTGCAGTATTTTCCGGTGATTTATCTTGATGGTATAATCCTGGATATTCAGTTTTTGAAATACCTGTTCAATCATCAGCACAATCTCAGCCTCACAGATCAGAGAATCCGTTCCGACCACATCGGCATCACATTGGTAAAACTCCCGGTAACGGCCTTTCTGAGGGCGGTCAGCCCGCCATACCGGCTGAATCTGGTAGCGCCGGAAAGGAAAAGTGATGTCGTGCTGGTTCATCACCACATAGCGGGCGAAAGGCACGGTAAGGTCATAGCGCAACCCTTTCTCTGCAATCTTGGGCAGTAAACGCTGTGCTCCGTCCTGAAAGTCTTTTTCGGATGTTTTCGCCAGAAAATCGCCGGAATTCAGAATCTTGAACAAAAGCTGATCGCCTTCATCGCCATACTTGCCGGTGAGCACCGACAGATTTTCCATGCTGGGGGTCTCCAGGGGCTGAAAGCCGAACTGTTGAAAAACTTCCTTGATGGCATCCAGAATGAAATTACGTTTGGCCATCTGTTCCGGCCCAAAATCACGCGTGCCTTTCGGAAGGCTAGGCTTTTGCTTACTCATTGATGATGTTGGATTTACTTTCGTCAGGATTAAAATCTTTAAAAGCTTCCTGAATGTTTTTGTCTGTTGGTTTTTTAGGATTCTTCCAGCTGGCATCCAGCTCCAGCGTTGTCACCTCCTTCAAACTCAGGGTAATGATCAGTTTTTTCAGATCTTCATTAAATTCTTTATCCCGCCGGCTGTTAGACAAAGCATATTTTCCGGCAAAAACGTTACCCTGGCTTTCCAGTTCGTTCAGTTTCTGGTTAATATAACTCAGTTTCTCAAAGACACTGCTGGGATCTCTGCCAATCACATTGCTGGCTTCCAAACTCCCGATCGTCATGGAAGTGGTGCCTCCTATACCACTAACGTATTTCTGGGTGCCGGGATCGTCATTCAGCACTACGGGTGAAAGGCCGGTGACCGCTCCCAGAGAGGCTGTGGTAATGGCTCTGTGCTTTTTCCCTTTTTTGGCTCTTTTGTAATCCTTCTTCAGTTCTTTTTCCCTTTCTTTGAGCTGTTCCATCAGGTTCCAGACCCTGACCAGACTCGTACGATACTGACTGTACAGCAAACGATCTTTTTCCTCCAGGTTTTCCGCGTCTTCTACCGTTACATTAATGTTCTTTTCCTTTCGCTGGTTGGCACGGTCGATGACAAAGAAAGTAAGCGAATAAGTACCCTTGTCGCCGGGTTCTACAAAAAAATCATAATCCGGCATCCAGACGAACTCCCACTGAGTAGGATCATTCTTGACCAGGGCACTCTGAGGAATGCGGCTGTTATCTGTCACAAAATCAAAGGTGAGGATATCGCCATCTCCGTTAGGGTCCGACAGGTAAAACTTCAGGTTCAGGGTTTCATTTTCCTTGATTTGAAAGGTTTCCTGGTTAGGCACCATAGAAATTTCAGGGGGCAAATCCTGCTGGGTTACCTCCACTTTGAGCCTGCCGGTGGTCTGGCTTTTATAAGGCTGGTCCTCTACCAGAAAAGCCAACTGAATAGGATCTTTCTGTAGTCGGTAATACTGACTGAGCGAAGGTTTCCAGGTAAGCTCCCCTTTTCCATTCAGGGTCATCCCCTGCGGCATTTGCGACAAAATAGGTTTGAACACAATAGGGTCATTATCCGGATCGGTGATGTAGTCACCATGATCCAGCCGGTAGGTATTCTGCACGCCATACTGTACATAGAATGTTTTAAGCTCATTCACCTCAGGCCGCCGGTTCACATGGTATACCAATAAATCTATTTGTTGCTTATAGGTTTGTCCGCTGCTGTTGGTCACTTCAAAAATAACCGGGATGGATTTGGTTTCTTCCAGACGGTCAACAAAATCGTAGGAAGGCTGCCAGTAAAAATTCCCAAAAGAATCAAAACTGATCCCGGCTTCTGAGCCTTGAGAAAGCGTATAGGTATAATTTTGATCACTTCCTCCGCTGGCAGCCAGCTGAAAGGACATCACCTTTCCTTCTTCCACCACATGCCAGTCTGTCTGGTCCGGAAACCGGAGCCGCAGGTTTGACGGCTTCGCCGCTTGTGCAGTTTGCGCCACCGGTTGTTCGGAAGGCGCTGCCATCACTTTGACCTTTCCCGGAATCATGTCGCCATAGATCAGGTCTTCCGCATGAAAAGATATTTCCATGGGTTGCTTTTGCAACTGTGTGAATTGTTCCGGCAACGGATGCCAGTGCAGTTCCCCTTCCTGTGTGAGTTGCATGCCAGAAGGCCACTGAGTAGAATCGGCGATAAAACGAAATCCCTCTTTACTAAGCCGGATCTTATAAGTATTACGAATTGCCGGCTTCACATAAAAAGGAGGAAGATCCACAAAAGCAGGTAGCCGGGTTTGCTGATTCACCACAAAATCTACTTGCCGGGTGGTAAGCTGCCCGCCTTCGTTGGCCACCTCAAACATAACGGGGAAGTTTTTAGTCTGTTCGGCCGGGCTCACCAGATGATAATCCGGCGTCCAGTGAAACGCACCTTCCTTGCTGAGTTGGATACCCAGGTCTGCCTCGCTCACCGCCGAAAAGGTATAATTTCCACTCAAGCCTCCCGTGGCTTCGAGATGAAAATCGAGCGTTTCACCCTCAGCAACCACATTCCAGTTTTCCTTCTCAGGAAATTGAATTGTGATTTCATTTTGTGCTAATACGCTGGTAGTAGAAATGGTTGCAATAATAAAATGCCAATATAGTTTCATACCCTGTTTTAAACTTAGTGTACCTTTGGTTAGGCCGGTCTACTAGTTCGAAAATTTTAATGGCTCTGTGTATCAAGTCGCAAAAGTAAAGTTTTTTGCGTAAAGGAAGCAATTATCTGGTTAACGCATTTTGCCTGCTCATATTTTTTGCCAGTTTTTGCAACATTCCGTAGAAATTATAATTTTTCTATGAACTTTACCAAGGATTGTTTTTATACACTGCTCTTGTATAATTTTTGATTGATTTCGGGAAGCATAAAAATTTCTCTATGAACTTTTTTCTTCTTCCGGCAAACCATGAAATGTATTGCAACCACGCTCCTCATCATAAGTAGTTTTTTCGCTACCCAGGCCCAGCAATACACGGTGAGCGGGTATATCAAAGAGGCTTCCAGCGGAGAAAATCTGATTGGTGCCAATGTCTTTGATAAGCCTACTGCCTCCGGTACCAGCAGTAATAATTATGGATTTTACAGCCTGACATTGCCTTCCGATAGTGTCACCTTAGTCTATACCTATGTGGGCTATGGCGCAGAAATCCGGTCATTTTTCCTGACCCGTGATACGACGATCAATATAGCGCTGACAGACAATGCCCTCCTGGAAGAAATTATTATATCGGCCGACCAGGCAGAGCAGATTCAGGAAATCACGCAGATGAGTGCCGTAACCGTCCCTATAGAGCAGATTAAATCGTTGCCTGCGCTGTTGGGCGAAGTAGATGTGCTCAAGGTGATGCAACTGTTGCCGGGCGTACAATCCGGCAATGAGGGTACCAGCGGCCTGTATGTGCGTGGAGGGGGCCCAGACCAGAACTTGATCCTGCTGGATGGCGTTCCGGTCTACAATGCCTCTCACCTGTTTGGTTTCTTCTCCGTGTTCAATGCCGATGCCGTGAACAACATTCAACTCATCAAAGGTGGTTTTCCGGCTCGTTATGGAGGCCGTTTGTCATCTGTGATAGACATCAATATGAAGGAAGGGAACTTAAAAGAATTTCACGGGGAAGGTTCTGTTGGTCTGATTGCTTCCAAACTCACGCTGGAAGGCCCCATCTGGAAAGACAAAACGTCTTTTTTGGTTTCCGGCAGAAGAACATATATAGATTTACTTACACGCCCTTTGATCAAAGCCCAAACGGAAGGCGGTGAAACGGCCGGTTACTATTTTTATGACCTGAATGCCAAAGTCAACCACACCTTCTCCGACCGAGACCGGCTCTACCTGAGTGCTTACACAGGCGATGACAAGTTTTATTATATCAACAAGGATCAGGAAACGATCGACGGGCAGACGCTGGATTACCGGGAAGAAGGCGGTCTCCGCTGGGGCAATATCACGGCTGCCTTCCGCTGGAACCATATGTATAGCAGCAAACTGTTTAGCAACCTGACCCTTACCTACAGCCGTTATCGCTTCACCATTTTCTCAGCGTATGAAGATGATTATTTTGATGAAGAGGATCGGCAGAAAAAAACGGAATATTACCAGGCAGCGTACATCTCCGGCATCAAAGACCTTGCAGCGAAGATAGATTTTGATTATATCCCCTCTCCCCGGCATTATATTCGTTTCGGGGCCAATGCAATCCGCCATGCGTTCAGCCCTGGCGCTTATCAGATACAATCCAATGAAGTGATCGCTCCCATAGATACCACCTTGGGCTCTAGCAGTACCTACGGCGTAGAATATGCAGGTTATGTAGAAGATGATATTGAAATAACAGATCATCTGAAGGTAAATGCGGGTTTGCACTTATCAGGGTTTTATGTCAACGGAAAATTCTATTCTTCCTGGCAACCGCGACTGGCCGCCCGGTACTTTGTAGGGGATGAGCTTTCGCTAAAAGCTTCCTATGCCCGCATGACCCAGTATATCCATTTGCTCACCAACTCCGGCATTGGTCTGCCTACCGATTTATGGGTGCCTGCCACAGAGAGAATACCGCCTCAAAATGCCCAGCAAGTCGCTTTCGGGGTGGCTACTCACCTCAAAAAGCAGTATGAAGTGAGCCTGGAAGGGTATTACAAAACAATGGAAAACCTGATAGAATACAAGGAAGGCGCCAGCTTCATTGCCATCGGCAGCGACTGGCAGAATAAAGTAGAACGGGGGGCAGGAAGAAGCTATGGGATGGAGTTGCTGTTACAAAAGAAAGAAGGCCGCACCACGGGCTGGATAGGTTATACCCTTTCCTGGAGCAACCGGCAGTTCGACAATCTGAATTTTGGCAAACGCTTTCCTTATAAATATGACCGCCGGCATGACATTGGGTTAGCCCTGGTGCACCAATGGAAAGACAGAGTGGATATTTCCTGCACCTGGGTGTTTGGCACGGGCAATGCCGTCACGTTGCCTATGGCTATTTATGCCGGAGAAGAATCTACGGCAGGTGACTATTACTATAGCCCGTATCCTGATGGCAGTTTTTCTCCTCCCTCTCTGTACTACTATGGTGAACGCAACAGCTTCCGGATGAAAGCGTACCACCGGCTGGATGCCAGCATTTCTTTTAAGAAAAAGAAAAAGTGGGGAGAACGCGCCTGGATATTTGGCGTGTACAACGCATACAGCCGAAAAAATCCTTTTTATATCTATCTGGATGAAAGTGGCTATTACACGCCTACAGGTGAATACAAGCCCGACAGCAAATTTAAGCAGGTGAGTTTATTTCCTTTTATTCCCTCTGTGAGTTACCGTTTTTCCTTTTAACCACAAAAGAACGCCTATGAACAGATTATTCTATTTGTCCCTCACTTGCCTGTTGCTGAGTGCCTGTGAAACAGTGATAGAAGTAGATATCCCCAGAGAGGCGCCAAAATTAGTCGCCAATGCGCTGATCAACCCGGATAGTCTGGTGGCAGTCAGGCTGAGCCAGAGCAAGTTTGTGTTAGACAATAACCCATTGCAGACGGTAGATGGTGCTGTGGTAAAAATTTTTGAAAACGGGCAGTTGAAAGAAACCCTACAGGGCTTAGGTGACGGTCTGTATCAATCTCAGTTCAAACCGGCAGAAAACAGTGAATATACACTTCAGGTAGAAGCCCCTGGTTTTGATCCGGTAGAAGCCACAACCTTTATTCAACCCAAAGTGCACATACAGGACCTTCAGTATGATAGCCTCTCTGTGCAAAGTGGTACGCACTGCACGCCAGATTCCTGCTGGGATATATACAGCAACACTTACCGATTCCGTTTGACTTTTAAGGATCCGGGTGCGTCCGCCAATTTCTATGAAGTAAGCGGCTATGCCAACGCAGCAGATACTATTTATCTTTATGATGAATCCTGGAATATTATCGGTATAGATACCATTTTCTATTCTACCTGGCCTCTTTATTTTTATACGGAAGACCCCGTAGTGACTAACCTGGAATTTGAATTTGAAGGAGAGGGCTATGAGGGACCCACTCTTCTGTTTACCGACGAAATCTTTTCAGGGAAAGAATATACGCTTAGTTTTGATCAGCTGGGTTACTTTGGCAGCAACTTGACGGAGGTTGCTTTACAATTCAAGACCATGGATGAAGCGCATTACCGGTATTTGCGCTCTAAAACCTTACAAAATGACAATGAGGGGAATCCTTTTGCTGAGCCGGTTCCGGTGTATAGCAATGTAGACCAAGGTTTTGGGATTTTTGCAGGCTACAGTGCCGATACTTACAGGCTATCATTACATTGAAAATTAGTGAATTATTTTTTGTTAATCACATAAAAACGTTAAATTTGCACCTCATTTTGGAATTTAGACGCATAAGTCATGGCCGTAACAAGATTAAAAAGAAAAGAACTTAGAAACAGGGTCAGAGCAAAGAAAAGGCAGCAGAAGATCAAAGGGCTGACCCATATGCCTCCTGTCAAGAACATAGATATAGAAAAAATCAAGGAAGAGTTTGCCAAGAAAGGGGGCAAAAAATCAGCTTCCAAAAAAGAAGAAGCTCCCGCTACCAAAGCGGAGAAAGAACAAACTTCTAACACTGCCGTAGAAAAAGAACCGGCCAAAGGCGCAGGCAAAGAGACGGAGGCTGTGAAAGCGGCGCAAGAGAAAGAACCTGCCAAGGGTTCCGTGAAAGATGCGGAAGCTGCGAAAGAAGCTAAAAAAGAGAAAGACTCTGCTGAAGAGAAAGAATAAGTGCTTGAAAGAGATAGGATAAAAGCTGCCCTTGCAGGGTGGCTTTTTTATTTCGAGATGGGTGCTATCCTATCAAAGTTCCCTTAAACGGTTTGCCTTCCAGATAGTCGTGGAGATTGCCAAAGTCTTTGCCATTCATGATAGCCACTTTGAGCAACAGACTCTCCGCCTCCTGACTGGCCACCGGATCGAAAGGAGAAGACATACCTGGCGACCAATGACTCCCCACAATTTTTCTGTAGGCCTCCCAGGAAATCCTTTCAAATTTTCGTGCCTTTGGATTCACCCGTGGGTCTTCCTCATAGACATAGGCAATATTAGACAGATTGATAACGGATTGTCCCTGGAATTTTTTTGCCAGTAACACAGCGATATAATCGGTACTCCAACCGGGTTTCCATCCGGCGCCCACCAGTACTTGTTCTTCAAAATGCAGATGATCATGATCAAAATCCTTAAAAATGACCGGATGAGCATGAGGCTTGAAAATAGTTCGCAGCAGATGGGCATTCAGGCGGGTAGAATGGATGCCCAGCCAGTCTTTTTCTTCATCATCGATGGCACTGATATGGGCGGCTGCCGCCTGATACTTTCGGGCAATCTTGCCTCCACCAGCTACCAGAATAAAGCGGTCTCCGAGCGCTAGCCGCTGAAGAATCAGTTGCCTGAAAGCATACAGGTAAGATGTATCTATTTCATCAGGCACAATGAGTGAGCCTCCCAGCGATATGATGTGCAAAGCCATACGTACAGAAATTAAAATGCCAGATTCTTTAATGGTACTTTTTTACCCGTTGCTGCTGACTGAAGTACGGCTTCTATGATCTGCACATCCCGCATGCCCATTTCTCCGGGTACCCGGGTAGGCTTATCGTGTAAAATATAATAGGCAAAATCATCCATCTGAAGCGCCTGCTGATTGACCTGTGGCAAGGCAAGCGCTCCCTCACTACTTTTTCCCTGAATTCCCTGATAGGGAGAATAGGGTACTAGCTCGAACCAGCCATTGTCAGCAGCAGCATACAGCCGGTTCATCCGGGCGTTATGGCTGGTTTGTAAATTAGCAACAGTTCCCCCTGGAAACTCGAACTGCAGGGTTACTGTTTCATCTACTTCTTTAAATTTTTCAGGTTTTGTCTTAAACTCCTGAGCCGTTACATACAATGGATTTTCTCCTACGACATTAATAGCCCCTTGAATGGCATAAACGCCCATATTACCCAAAGCACCCGTGCCTGCCAAGGCTTTCTTCAACCGCCACTGATCCCAATTATCTTTGATCTGATAGCCTGCCTCACAGGTCACAAAAGTTAAATTTCCGAATACCTTTTGCTGCCCCAACCGCATGACCTCCTGGTTGTGGGGTTCGAAATGTAAGCGGTACCCCATAGAAAGTTTAACACCGGCCTCCCGGCAGGCAGCCATCATTTCTTCACACTCTTGAACGCTAATGGCCATAGGTTTTTCACAGATCACATGCTTGCCTGCCTGTGCTGCCCGGATGGTATACTCCGCATGCATGGCATTGGGCAACACCACATAGACGATATCAATAGCGGGATTGTCGGCTATGGTATCAAAATTCTCATAGTTGTAGATGTTCTTATGGGGAATACCATACTGTTCTGACCATATTTTCTCTTTCGCAGGAGTACCCGTCACAATACCTGCCAGCTTGCAGTACTGGGTTTGCTGCAGGGCAGGCGCCAACTGACCGGTACTATATCCTCCCAGGCCCACCAGTGCAACCCCCAGCTTTTTTTCCGGTTTTTCCTGATAGGGCCATGCCGGCAAAGAAGCGCTAAGGGCCATCATACCGGCTGCCTTCCCTATTTGCTGGTTAAAAGCACGTCTGCTCATATGAGTCAGAAGATTTTTTGCTGAATGGAGCATAGGTTCCTATGATTTTGATACTTCGACTGTAAAATACAATAAGCTGAGAAATAGTAGGTTGCCAAACCCTGAAAATTTATGAAGACTTTTTCAATCCATCGAGAGAAAAACTTGTTTTGAATCCTATTTCATGGGTAAATTGATGGAAAATGCTTTGATCATTCTAAAAATACTCACATCAAGTCCTAACCTTCAGGTGATGATAAAACACCGCTATGCTTTTATCGCTGCTTGTATACTTTTTCTCTTTAGCGGTCTTTCTTGTCAGAGAAAAGAAGCCATGCAAGCCGACTTGCTGATCACTGATGCAGAAATCTGGACCGGCAATCCAAACCAACCCGCAGCCCAGGCTTTGGCAGTACAGGCCGATACGTTGATTTTTCTGGGCAATAACTCAGAGGCCAAAGATTTTATTGGAGACAAGACTCAGGTCATCAATGCCCGGGAGATGTTCGTTACGCCTGGCTTTATTGATTCTCACGTCCATTTCGTTTCCGGAGGATTTAGACTCTCTTCGGTACAACTCCGAAATGCACAGACACCGGAAGATTTTATCAACCTGATCAAAAACTATGCAGCCACCCTGGCACCTGGCACGTGGATTACCGGCGGCGATTGGGACCATGAAAACTGGGGGGGCGCACTTCCTCACCTTGATTGGATAGACTCTGTCACGCAGGAACACCCTGTTTGGATCAACCGACTGGATGGGCATATGGCACTGGCTAATTCGGCTGCCCTGCAAGCCGCGGGTATCACCCAACAGGTGACTGACATAGCCGGTGGTGAAATTGGAAGAGATGCTCAGGGTGCGCTGACCGGTATTTTCAAAGACAATGCCATGGAGTATATAGCGTCGGCTGTACCAGAACCTACCGACCAGCAAAAAGAGGTGGCTTTAGAGGCCGCCATGGATTATGTAGCCGCCCAGGGTGTCACTTCTGTTCACCACATGAGTGGTCATCTGGATGTTTTGGAGCGTTTTCATGAGCAGAAAAAGTTGAGAACCAGAATTTATGCTGGCATGCCGCTGCATGAGTGGAGACAATTGGCAGAAAAAGTAGAACAGGAAGGATTTGGGGATAAATGGCTGCGTATCGGCAGTCTGAAAGGATTTATGGATGGCTCTTTAGGGTCACATACGGCTGCTTTTTATACGCCTTTTACAGACACTCCCAACGATTCTGGATTTTTAGTGACCGAACCAAAGCAGATGTACGATTGGGTCTCCAAGGCCGACAGTGCCGGGTTGCAGCTGATGATCCATGCTATTGGAGATCGTGCGATCGGGACGTTATTAGACATTTATGCCCAGGTGGCAACAGAAAATGGCCCCCGCGACCGGCGTTTCCGCATTGAACATGCCCAGCATATAGCTCCGGCCGATCTGGAAAGATTTCAGCCACTTGGGATCATTGCCAGCATGCAGCCTTACCATGCTATTGATGATGGCCGATGGGCCGAAAAAGTGATTGGCCCCGAACGGAGCCGGACCACCTACGCTTTTCGCTCTTTGCTTGATGAGGGAGTTCGGGTCATCTTCGGCAGCGACTGGTATGTGGCTCCTCCTACACCCCTGGATGGGATCTATGCCGCTGTGACACGCCGCACATTAGACGGTAAGAATCCGCAGGGATGGGTTGCCGAACAAAAGATCAATGTGGAAGAAGCTTTGAAAGCCTACACCATTCATGCGGCGTATGCTTCTTTCGAGGAACACATCAAAGGCACTTTGGAAGTAGGAAAGCTGGCCGACTTTACCATCATCGACCGCCATTTGTTGGAGATACCTCCCACTCAGTTTAAAGATGCCAGGGTGAAAATGACGGTGGTAGGAGGCCATATCATTTATGACGATCTGCAATCTGATTAAGCCACCACGACCGATGACTTTCTCACAACTTCCATACTTTTGGGAATGGTGAAAAAGAAAGTACTTCCTTTGCCTTTTTCAGTTTCTACCCAGATCCTGCCCCCATTCTTTTCTACAAAATCTTTACAGATCCACAAGCCAAGACCTGTTCCTCTTTCATTGGAGGTACCCAGGGTAGAATGATTGTCGGGTTTGAATAAATATTGCAGCTTGTGTTTGTCGATCCCGCATCCGGTATCGGCAATGGCTACCTGATAGTAATCTTCTGTGTCCTGCACTTTGATGGATATGATGTCGCCTCTGAGGGTGAATTTGATCGCATTGGAAAGCAGATTTCGGATCACCAGCTTCACCATATCGGGATCGGCGTATACAGGAATGACCGGAGGAATCAGGTTATGAATCAACACCCCTTTTTCATAAGCCTGTGATTTCAGCAAATGGATGGTTTCCTGTACGATAGATTGCACATCAAAAGGCGTAGGCCTGGTCTTCATGCCCTGCATCTGTGCCCGGGTCCAGATCAGCAAATTATCTAACAAAGAGACCGCTTGATCTACTTTTTTGATAATATCAGGCACTAGCTCTTTCATGTCTTCATAAGAAAAAGCGCCAACCTGAAACAGCGATAAGGTACCTTGCAAAGAATTGAGCGGACTTCTGAAATCATGGGCTATGATAGAGAACAGTCTGTCTTTGATGCCATTCAAATCCTCCAGTTCTTTCTTTTGTTCTCCAATTTCCTTGTTTCTGATTTCAACTTCCTGATTTTTCATTTTCAGGTGAAGATTGGCCGTTTTTACTTCTTCATTTTTCTTTTGCAGCAGCTGGTTGGCTTTATTTTGCTGCTGACTGTATCTTACCAGAATGACGGCCAGCAAAAACAGGAGGATCAGGCAGACAGTTGATCCCAGTAAGAACAGATTTTTGCGCTCTGCTTCTGCCTTGTGCAAATCTTTATCCTTGTTGAGCAGTGCGATGGCTGCATCTCTTTTCTGAATTTCATAGTTAGACTGAAGGTTAGCAATTTTTCTTTTGTTCTCCTCATTGGTCAGGCTATCATGGTAATTCATATAGATGGACTGATATTCAAAAGCCTTTTTATAATCATGCAAGGCCTGATAGGTCTGAAACAACCCTTTGCTGGCCTCCTTCAAATGAAGTACTGCCTGTACATCGCGTGCGGCCCGAAAGCTTTTTGTCCCATAGAAAAGTGCTTTTTGATAATCCCGCTTTTGATAATAGGCTGAACTTAAGTTCTGCAAAGAGAAAGCATAGCCCAACTTATCGTCAAGGGCTTTGTTAATTACCAGAGATTTGTTAAAATATTCCAGTGCCAAATCCAGTTTTCCCTGGATGGCATAAATTTTTCCCACATTGTTCAGCGAGTTAGCAATACCCCGCTGGTAACCGGTCTCTTCTCTGATCTGCAAAGCCTTCAGATGATAATCCAACGCTTTCTCCACCTGCCCCAAAGCACTGTATACTACCCCCAGATTATTATAGGCCAAGGCGATACCCTGCTGGTCACCCAATTGCTCCTTGATCGTCAGCGACTGCTGGTAATAGTCCATTGCTTGCTTATATTCTCTCAGCGATTCATACAATACACCAATGTTGTTGAGTGCTTTGGCCATGGTTTTTCTATCCTGGGTTTGCTCACTCAATGCAATGGTTTTGAGAAAATAGCGCAGGGCTTCCGGGTAATTTCCCTGATGATCGTAGATAACCCCAATGTTGTTGTAAGCGGTCTTTATCCCGTCCTTATGCTCCAGCTGCTCTGACAGCTGCAGTGCCTGTTGGGCAAAATCCATTGAGCGCTTTGTATCAGAATACCAAAGCTCAGTGCTAATTTCGTTTAACAAGCGAATTCTGACAGTATCATCCGGACTGTTTGATAATTGCTGTTGCAAACTGTCAAGTTTAGCATCCTGAGCAAAAACACCCATGACATGAAAAAAGAGAAAAAATAGGGATAAAAATTTAGGGTTAAACATTTCTAAATAGTAGTTTCTTTACAGTTTTAGGAAATTTTCATTCAATATTTGATAATGGCAAAAGTTAGTTCATCCCATATGTCAACTACCAATAAGCCATGCTAATCCAAATACGCCATATTATTTATGTTTATCATGAGTTAACCCGGTATGCTTCGGTTAACCTTACCTGAGTCAGGAAAAACACATTTCAGCAGGTAAATTGTGTATGTCAAACTTAATAAAATAAGCAATTGCCGCAGCACCTGTGTAAGTAAATTTCCCTTTTTATACATTCAGAATAATTTTGATGCAATCTTGATTTTAGCAACATATTATATCTGAATAGAGCGAATACACTAAGTTTTATCCAATTTCATGGCGCTATTTTGCAGGCAACTCCGAAGCTGTTACTGCTGTATTATGCCCTCTGATGAACTGCCCATGAAAATAACCTCATGTAAGATGCATAGCACTTTTTTGATCATTACAGGGAGGCATGCTATCGTTGGAAGAATGCAAAATAAGCAGGGCCTGAAAACTCAGGCTGTCGCCCGATGATCCTTTTCTTTTTTCCTTTTCAAAGAGGTAAGATTTTTCAGCGCAGAAATAAATATGGAGACAAAGACAACGCCCAAAAGATAAGGTTCACTAAAATTCGTTTTGCTGCAGGAATTGTTTGATCTCCTCCTGATGAGGTGCAGAAGGTTGAGCCCCCATTCTGGTCACGGAAATAGCCGCGGCAGCGCTGGCTAATTTCATGGCTTCGCGCAATTTAAGATTCCGAAAAAGGGCGGCTGCCAGGGCACCGCAAAACACATCTCCGGCCGCTGTGGTATCGACGGCTGCCACCCGGTAGGCATCTATCCATTTTTTTTCCTGTTTGGTAGCATAAAAAAGACCTTTGGCCCCCAAGGTAACCACAGCTACTTCTACTCCCTTTTTCAACAATATTTCTGTCGCAGCAGCGGCTTCATCCTGTGTGCTGACCGGCATACCCGTGAGGATTTCCGTTTCTGATTCGTTCATCACAAGCATAAACAAACGTTTCAGGTGCCTGTCTTCCAGCAGACTGGCAGGAGCCGGGTTGAGCAGCACCTTCTTCCCCAGGCTACCCGCCAGCTCCAGCACATAAACGACCGTTTCCAGAGGAATCTCCATTTGTAACAGGATCAATTCTGCCCCTGCAATGAGAAACCTCGATTCATCAATCAGGGCAGGGGTTAGCGTATGATTAGCACCAGGCGCAACCGCAATACAATTTTCACCCTGTTCATCCACCAGTATCAGCGCTGTGCCGGTAGCCGCTTCCCGTCTGGTGAAAATATGATCAGTATTGATGCCCTCTGCGCCCAGAGCCTGTAGCATGCGCTGACCAAACATATCCTCACCCAAACACGTAATTAAACTAACCTGACCTCCGGCCCGTTGGGCAGCTACTGCCTGATTGGCTCCTTTACCTCCAAATGCTTGCGAGAATACGGCATTCCCTACCGTTTCGCCAGGTTTAGGCAAGTGTTGTACTTTGGCTATCATATCCATGTTGGCACTACCTATTACAACTATGTGGGATGGTATCATAGGGGGTTGTTAGGTTCAGTTTACAAAAATGGTTGCTCTTAGTTTCAAAACCATGAAGGTAATTATTTACAGACGACAAACATAGTCGTCTTTTATACACCAATGCAAAAGTTAAAATATTGTCTGATTTGTAAAACTTATTCTTTTAAATTTAAAGTTTTAATTGTTTAAACAATCTATATATTACAAACCTATTACATTTACATTTTACTGGTTAACAGATATATGCAAGCAATACAAAGACAAGCTGAAACCAGCATTCCTACCCGGTTTGGCACGTTTAGCATGATTGGATATTCTTACGATTCCGAGAATCCGATGCCTCATCTGGCATTGGTTAGTAAAAAAACTGATTTTGACAAACCTGTTTTAGTACGCATCCACTCTGAATGTATGACTGGCGACGTGTTTGGATCATTGCGGTGTGATTGTGGAGAGCAGCTGGAAGAAGCTTTAAGAACCATCGGTAAAGACGGAGGCATTGTGATCTACCTGCGGCAAGAAGGCAGGGGTATCGGCCTGATCAACAAAATGAAAGCTTACAACCTGCAGGATCAGGGTATGAATACCGCCGAAGCCAATGTCCATTTAGGCTTTGAGATAGACGAAAGAGATTATGGCATTGCTATTTGTATTCTCAAAGATCTGAAAGTAAAATCTGTTTTATTGATGACCAACAATCCAGATAAAATAGAGAGTCTGAAAGACTCCAGTGTGGAAGTAGTGGGTAGGATTCCGCTGGAAATCAAACCTCATCAGGAAAATAAAGATTATTTACAGACCAAACAGAACCTGATGGGGCACTTATTAGATATAGATAATATATAGGAAAGTTTTTGATTACCTGTTCTAGCATTCTAACAAGGTCCTGATGAATATAGAAAATTACTGGTCTGGATTGCTCCAACTTACCCGGGAAGTGAAGAAACACAACGGACCTGTTGACTATTGCTTCATCAAGTTTGGCGATGAACATGAGATTCATATCAACCGCCTGCTGGTGCCTGATACCCATTGGCCGATGGTATTGGTAGTACTCAATCCCAGGGTGCTGAATGATCATCAGCTGGCCAGCGTCATTGAGTTGCAGGGGGTTAAGGCAATTTTGCGCAAAAACCTGAATATGCCTGAGGAGATCGCCTCCTTTCTCTGTACGTATATACCCTACTGCTTCCTGTCCGTCAGGGCCAGACAACTGGAGAGAGCCATCGCCATTACTCACTTTGCCCAGTCGCTGGATGGTAAAATAGCGACCCTGAGCGGAGATTCTAAATGGATTGGCAACGAACAGAACCTGATCCATGCCCACCGGATGCGTGCTTTGTGTGATAGTATCCTGATTGGTTCCAGAACCATGAACTGTGATCAACCTTCCCTGACGGTCCGCCTTGTAGAAGGAGATAATCCGCTCAGAATTATCATATGCTCTTCCGAAGGTGACTTTCGAAGCCTGCAGGCCTCTGCCGACGAAAAAATTATCGTGATGGGCGGAGAAGAAGATCCTTGTCTGGAAAATGCGGAATATGTTCGCTTCCCTGCCAACCCGGATGGAAAAATCAGCTGTTCGGATATTTTATCGTATTTATACCAGCAGGGAATCTTTACGGTATACATAGAGGGCGGTGCCACTACCAGTTCTCAGTTTATGAAGGAAAGCATGGTAGATATCATTCAACTGCACATTTCTCCCATGATTTTTGGATCTGGGGTCAGCAGTTTTGTACTCCCAGAAATCAACAGTGTACAGGAGGCTATCACTTTTCAACATTATTTGTTCATCCCTATGGGTGATACCTACATGTTTGTTGGAGAAATGAACGCTCATCTGCATGTATAAAGCCACTGCCTGCTGGCACTTATCACAGCATACGTCGTCGCTTCAGGAGGCTGTCATTTTGCCTAATGAACAGCAAAACTGCCTGATCCGTTCTCTGTATTCCCTGGTCAGTACCGGTACGGAAAGGCTGGTTGCTTCAGGAAAAGTACCTCCTGCTGTGTACACGGAAATGCAGGTCCCCTACATGGAGGGTTCCTTTTCCTTTCCTGTCAAATACGGCTATTCTTTGGTAGGCCGGGTGGAAGAAGGTCCTGCCTCTCTGCTCCACCGAACGGTACACCTTCTACATCCGCATCAGGATCTGTGTTTTGTGAACCCTCAGGATGTCTTTGTCGTTCCCGATCAGATTCCTCCCCAACGGGCAATACTTGCCAGCAACCTGGAGACGGCCCTGAATGCTGTCTGGGATGCCCAGGTATCGATAGGTGATAGCGTAGTGGTCGTAGGTTTTGGCATTATCGGTTCGCTTACCGCTCGTTTACTGCAGCTCCTCCCGGCTGTTCAGGTAGCTGTGCTTGAGTTAGATCCAACCCGCAGCCGGTTGGCTGAAGCCATGGGGTTTACGCTGGCTAACCCAGAGGAAGATCATTTTGACATAGCCTTTCATACCAGTGGCAGTGCTGAGGGATTGCAGGCTTGCCTGGACAAAGTGGGGGCAGAGGGAAAAGTGATAGAGGTAAGCTGGTATGGAGACCAGCCGGTGACGCTTCAGCTGGGAGGTTCTTTTCATCATGGACGGAAACAGCTGATCAGCTCCCAGGTATCTCACCTGCCTGTGCACCGGCTGGCACGTTGGGATTTCATCCGCCGTAAGGCAGTAGTTTTTGAACTGCTGAAGCTTCCTGTTTTTGACCAGCATATTACTAAAACGATTCCCTTCCAGGAGCTACCGACGCTTTTTGATGCTTTGCGTACCGGGAGTCTTTCCGAGTTATGCTGGAGTGTGGCTTATCCGGAAAAGGAAGTAAAGACAATATGAAGATGAGCAGAGCGCTTTTCCGCAAATAACTTACCGAACCGCTTCTTGTCTCAAAACAAAAACTTAGTTTCTTTCTATCAGTTTTTTAGAAATCTGTTGTAATCTTGTTTTCTCTGCACGGCTCAGGCTTTCGTAACCATGTTGAGAAATTTTATCCAGCAGCTCATCCATTTCCTGCTGGGGATTTTTTCTTGCTACCATTTTTCTTCTGACATGGGTTTTGGGAGGGCTGGTAAAAGCACTCATAGTTAACCAGGCTGAATGGCAGACCAGTATGTATAAAAAGGCAAAGATGGGTATCAGAATGGCTGCAATAACCCAGGGATGTGTCTGCAGTATGGAGGGCTCTATCAGTGCGGTGAGCATGACTCCTGCGATCACGCCTCCCAGTGGAGCCTCATGCCCCATCTTCCCATAGGTTGAGCGGTTCGCCATTAGAGAGGCCAAGACAAAAGCGACCCCTAAAATCCAGCCGGGAATCTCCACCGGTATCAGGAAGGAGGAAACGGTAACAGAGGGAGACAAAACGATAGTAGAGAAAATAATTCCGCTAACAGCACCGGAAGCGCCTAGTAGCTGATAGTGACCATGATAGCGATGGATAAATAAGGCTAGCAGATTTCCACCCAGTAAACTTCCCAGATAGATCATGATAAAATTTTCACTGCTAAGCCCCGACTCAACCCCAACACTGAAAGCCAGAAGGGCAGTCATATTCAGCATTAGGTGCAGCCAGTTGGTATGGATAAAGCCTGAGGTGAAAACTCTTTTGTATTCTTTCCCTTCAACAATCTTGTCTACTTCCAGCAAGTTACCCTTGAACACGGCAGGATACCGGAAAGCCTGATAGGTGAACATCAAATTAGCTACTACCAGAAGGCCCGCAACAATACCTAATTCTTCCATATTGTATCATTAAACCTGATGATCCGATCATCACTCAAAATACAATGCTATCACAAAAATGAAAAGAATTTATATACTTTCCCAGATTAATTTTTTCAGGGTCTTATAAAGTCAGCTGAAATTTTAGGGGAACTCCCCCTTTTCCTTTAGTTTAGCAGCTTTCAGACAGTTCCTAACCACCCCTGTATGTATACAGTTACCATCAGAGATCATATGATGATCGCACACTCTTTAAATAGTGAGGCCTTCGGACCGGCACAGCGCCTGCACGGGGCTACTTATGTGGTAGACGCTGCTTTCAAATCCGAATCGCTAGACGAAAATAATATTGTCATCGATATTGATCTGGCCACTAAGGTTTTACAAAAAGCGCTAGCGCCCCTGAAATATCAGAACCTGGATGAAATACCTGTCTTTCAGGAAAAGCTGACAACCACGGAGTTTCTGGCCAAACATATTCATGACACGATTTGCCAGGAAATCAAGCCTTATTTTAAAGGGCATTTACAAGTAACCCTGGGAGAGTCCCACGTAGCCTGGGCTTCTTATGAAGCAGAGGTTCTATAAAGCATGTCAAAAACTCTGTTGCAATTTGTGTTGCCTGACGACCGGCAGTTGCCATCAGGAGGAAATATTTACAATGCAAAGCTACTAGCTGCTTTGCAGCAAATGGGCCATGCCCTTTCCATCCTGGATTTTTCGAGCTATGAGAGAGCCCTTTCTGCCGACCAGCCTGGGACGTATTGGGTAGACAGCCTGTTTGTCAAAGCCCTGGGTCAACGCCTGCCCCTTTCTGCGAAGAAGGCTCAATCCTGGATGATCCTGCATCACCTGGAGAGTCTTCATCCACCCCAGGGCTACACTTCCGATCAGCTCTTTGAGCAGCAGGAAGAAAAGGTTTTACAATTTCTCGATGGTTTTTTGGTAACCAGCACCTTTTCCCAGGATTATCTAAGGTATAGAGGATTATCGCAACCTATCCTGCTGGTAGAACCTGCCACCGATCTGCAGGCTACCGCCTCCAGGCAGACTGATCGCTGTCGGGAAGCCCTGATGGTCGCCAATGTGATTGAAAGGAAGGGAGTAGAGGCGTTTCTCCAACAATTAGCCAAGGTAAGCGCCCCAACAGATGCCTACCAGCTTACGGTTGTCGGACGGCTGGACCTGGAGCCGGACTATGCCCAGTCCTGTCAGCGGCTGGTCACATCAACCCCTTCTCTGCGGGGAAAAGTCAGGTTCACCGGCCCCCTCCCTCACGCCGAAGTAGCCCGCTGCTATGGTCGATCCGATGTTTTCATTTCGGCTGCTTCCATGGAAACTTTCGGCATGGCTTTACAGGAAGCCTTTGCCTTTCATCTCCCTGTGCTGGCGATGGATGGCGGCTATGTAGCCCATCACTTCAACAAGAAAGGCCACGGACATATCTTCAATTCTGTCGCCATTTTGGCTAAATTTTTTATAGATTTGGTAAGAGATCAGGCAATTTTTACTAATTTATGGAAGCAAACGCAAACCAGACAAAGTGTTGCATATAGCTGGCACCAGGCTGCCCATTCATTTTTTGAACAGTTTCATTCATTTTTAAAAGAATAGTAGCTATGCATATTAATTACAATGATCCCGTCCTATGGTTATCTTACCGATTTGCCTGCGATGCTAAGGCGCGTAATCAGAATATTGAGAAAAAATTCCTGGACTTTTTTAAACATCATAATCACCAGCTGCATCTGGCAGATGTAGGGGCGGGGACAGGCGCTAACTTCCGATACTATTTTGATAAAATTCCACAGAATCAGGAATGGGTTTTCATTGAACAGGATCCACGCATGATCAAAGCTACCCTTCATTGTCTGGAAAAGTTTGCCCAAGATCGTGATTACCGCCTGCAGCAAAACCATGATACACTGACCATATCCCATCAGGACAAGACGGCTCACATCAAACTACTGCAAGGTACGCTGGACCGGATCGAACACCTGGCTGACCTTCAAAAAGTAGATGTGGTAACCGCCAATGCTTTCTTTGACCTGATCTCGTATGATCAGTTTGAGATTTTTACCCGAAAATTATCTGAAAACGAGGTGTGCCTGCTAGCTACGCTCAATTATTATGAAACTTCTTTTTTGCCCTTTTCTGAGTGCGACCATCGGTTTCTGCGGTTCTATCATATGCACATGAAAAGACCCCAATCTTTTGGCATAGCCATGGGCCGCGACTGCTCGGAAGAAATGCTGGATTTGCTCCGGCAACACCATATGCTTATCGAACAGGAGGCCAGCCAGTGGCATATTTCCAGAAGCAATACAGCCATGCATCATTTTTTACTTAATTTTATGGAAAAAGCCATTCATGAGCTAAATCTGGTACCGGAAGAACAACATGACTTTAACAACTGGATGGCTGAAAAGAAAAAGTTGTGCCATGACCGCTTGCTGGAAATCAATGTAGACCACAGCGATATTTTTGCCTATCCGGATTAACTTAGCTTGAGCAAAAGTCCACCGCCCAACGCCTTGTTGCGCTAACGGCAAACCACTGCGATTTACCAGAACTTTTTAGCTATTCAAAGGAAAGATAGGTTCCCAGACCAATCACCAGCGTAGCAATCAGAATCACGGCCAAGCCGCTGATAATAAGCCCGCGTGTCCGGCTGCTGGCTCCCTGCCACTCTTTGAAATATAGACCCCACAGGTTGCTGAACAGGATGATGAAAGCCATGTGCAATGTCCAGCTGGCAAAGTCAAAGGCTCCCATCCGGGAAGAGCCCATTCCATAAAAGAAAAACTGGAAATACCAGACGATCCCGGCCATGGAAGAGAACAGATAGTTGCTCCCCAGACTGGCTGCTTCCGCACGGAAATAATTCGGAAAAGATCGCTTACGAAAGTTCAGGATGATACACCAGAG
Organism: Catalimonadaceae bacterium JC749; assembly: GCA_021730635.1. Classification (GTDB taxonomy): domain Bacteria; phylum Bacteroidota; class Bacteroidia; order Cytophagales; family Cyclobacteriaceae; genus JAJNNC01. Next base: position 119,932 of record JAJNNC010000002.1, on the reverse strand, counting down.
GAAGTTGGTGGTAAATCCACCCAGCAACACTACCACCAGTACGGCATTGTTCTGCCACAAGGGATTCGCTCCGGCCGCTACAGCCTGATCCGCAATGGGTTTTCCTGCCGCCAGAGCAAAAGCCATACAGGCACTGAGCAGGCCGGAGATCAAAGCCACCCCGACCCCTTTTCTTAGGTTAAACTCTTTGATCACTGCCTTTTTTTGTGCTTCGGGCAATTCATTTTCCTTCTGAATACCCGCCCAGCCGCAAATCCCAATACCAATCAGGCAGATACTTACCCCTGCCAAAAGGATAAGGCCGGAAGAGGTACCCAGCAAAGCTCCAAGCCGCCCTTCTACGATGGGAGGTATCAAGGTACCAAAAGCAGCACTACAACCCAATGCCAGAGCATAGCCTAAAGACATCCCCAGGTAACGCATAGACAGGCCAAAAGTGAGTCCTCCTACACCCCAGAGAACGCCCAGGATATAACTCCAGCGCTTGCTATCTTCGGAAGCCTGTTGTATGACGTACAGAAGATCGGGCACCGTCAGAGTACCTACCACCCAGGGGGCAATGATCCAGGCAGCCACCCCACTGACCAACCAATAGCTTTCCCAGGCCCAGGCCTTTACTTTCTTAAAAGGAATATAAAAACTGGCGGCAGCTGATCCGCCGATAGCGTGCCATATTACGCCTAAAAATGATCCCATAGCGTCTTATTCGTTACGTGTCGCTTGCGTATCCTCTTTTGATCCTAAAATTGTAAAATCTTCCATCAATCCGTAATCATAAAGTTGATAAGCAGTGCCCGACGGATAATCCTGTACATTCCGGAAATGCCAGGGAGACACCAGACCAGGCTTGGGATCATTGTGAAAAGGCCCCAGGGTATTTTTCAAACTCCCTATGACCATCACCTCCACGGTATTGTCTCCGGATTGAAGGAACTCTGAAATGTCCTGTGTGTAAGGGGGGTACGATAGCACGCCTGCCTGCTGACCGTTGACATTTACAACCGCTACAGTCCCTTTCCAATCTCCCAGCGTCACCCAATAGCGCTTATAATTATTATCTGCTTTTAGGGTCTTACGATAGACAACGGATTGCCCATACAACGGCATACCCTGTGCTTGCCAGCTCCCCAGTTTCAGTGTATCTGCCGGTACGATGTCCCAACCCTGCTTTGCCGACTCTAGCTTGAAATCGCCCAGAATATAGACAGGTTCTACCTCAGCGTGCACCCGCATAGGATCAGCTGTTAGTTCCAGTTGATTTTCACCTTCCACAGCTACCTGGCTAAGATCAAAAACGGCAAATGTTTTATCCAGCCACCACTGACCGTCTGTGGGTTTTACTTCTTTTCCATTGACAGACACTTTCCAGAGTTCGGGTCTTTCCACAACAGCCTGCAAAGAATCCATCGAAACACCGGACTGTATCGTAAAGTGGTAGGTAGCGGTAAAACCGGTGCCAGCGGTAAAAGTATCCCGTTCAACCGTTTGCTCTTTAAACTGCACTGAAGTATTCCAGGGATTTCCCTCCTTAAAGCCATGATGTCTGTAGACCGTATCGGCGGCATCATATACATGCACCGCTTGGAGCAGCGTATCCCCCAGCTTTACATCACAAAAATCCAGGGTGAGCACATTGGGATGCAGGCGTGAGATGCGAGCATCCCCTGCATCCAGGGGCTCTCCGGATACTTCGTTGGCCTGATATTCCGGAAATTCACCCATAGGCTGGTTGCTGACAAAAAACAATAGGCTGCCTGCCGGCGGTATATCATAGGCCAGGGTGACCGCTGCTCCCTCAGCCTGCTCAGGATAATTCAGTATGTCGCCGGAAGATAAATCCAACAGTAAGGCTTCCTGCCCCGTAAGGCGCACTTTTCCCCGGGTGGGTTCTTCCAGACTGGCATTCGCTAAAAATAGCAACTGCCCCTCCGGCAACTGCCGCCGATGATGATACAGGTTGCCACCCACTGTGTTCAACGCCTGAAAAGTAATGGCCTGAGAAGAAAAATGCTGCTCAAGGGTCTGATCTTCCAACTGGCTTATGCGTGTGCTGCTTTCCAATACCTGCTGCCATCTTTGATCTTCTGCGCCATCGATTCTTTGTACTTCTTCCATCAGCAGCACCTTACCGCCGTTTTTCAAATAGTCCTGCAATAACTGGAAGGTGGTGCCGTCTATATTTTCCATACCGGGTGGAATAACCACTGTTGTATAAGACCGTTCTCCTACCACAAACGCTTTTCCTGCTACCCTACCCTGATCTTTGATGATATTCTCAGATCCCAGATCGTATTCTACCTGCGCTTTTTCCAGGCGGGTTACAAAGGATTGGAAAGCCTGACCGATCTCCTGCATATGCGGATGCGATTGCTGGTAACCGGCATACATCCAGGCGGAAGTGGTGGGTTCCAGCACCAGGATATCGTTGACCTGCTGCCCTCTGGACAGGGCCAGCGAGAGGCGGGCAAAGTATTCATTCAACGGTCCGTAATAAGGCCACCAGGGACTATGATAGGAAAACGACTGTGGATAATCATATTTTCTGGCCCCCATGATCGTCATAAAAGACAAATGCTGATTAAGCGTATTCACACCCAACACATACTGCCAGTCGCCCAGCCGCTTCATATCCTCGAAGGTAAGTTCCCAGCCACCCCCACCGTAGGTTTCACTCAATGTGCGGGCTTTGCCCAACTGATTGGCAACACTGGACAGTTCTTTCACCGCACGGATATTGCCGAACTGGGCATTCGGACTTTCTTCGTCAAACTGGTTAAAGAGCATGTCGATGGCCGGTCGCTGGTGCCAGGCGTACATGGCCATATTGTCTCCGCCATGGTTAGGGTTCGGCCAGCCATGCTCCCAGTAGTGTCCGGTCCACTCCAAATCTTTTTGCTCCGTATAGGCATACCAGGGTTTCGACCACCGATCGATGAACAATTGTAACAAGACCTGGTAATAGTTGTGTCTTACCTTTCTCCAGTCGCCTACCTCTTCAAACAAACCGGGCAGGTGCAGCTGGAGGTCATAACCCCACTTTTTCCGGAAAGTCTCAAACAGATCAGGGGTCCAGCGTATGTTGCCCTCTCCCTGCACTTCTATGTTGGGCTCATCCGTAAACACGCCGGGCACTGCCTGACCAAAGTCTTCTCCCATCACCCGTTCGTATCCTTGCATGGTCACTTCAATAAATTTCTCTGTTACGCCTTCTACCATCAGATCCACATAAGAAAAGCCTCCATACCAGGGCGACTGATGATAAAAGGCTTTAGAGAACAGATAATAATCGCCTTGTTTTCCTTGCTCCTGCCCCAGTGCTTCTGTCACATTCTGAAAATCCTGACCTTCTTTTTTCAGCACAACGAAATACTGATTGGCTGTATCCGGCAGGGTAGTGGCCTTTGTCAGGTGCAGCATCTGACCCTGGTTATAAGATTCCGGCATTTGTGCCGGTACATGCCCTCCGGCAAATCCACTGGGATAAGAATTTTCATCGTAAATCCACACCTCCAACCCCAGAGCTTTGCCCTTCTCCAAAGTATACGCACATAAGTCGAACCAATCCTGGGAGAGGTATTCAGTGACCAGCCCCGGACGAGGGTGGATAAAAACACCCCCGAAGGCATTCTCTTTAAAATCCTGCATCATGTCATCGATGATCTCTCGGGTCACCTGGGTATTCCAGACCCACAACGGGGCACTACCATACTGGCGATCCGGGGTGACAAATTGCTCTTGCAGATAGGCAAAGGTGTGTTCGTTCTGCGGTTGTTGACTGTGGCTGACAGGGAGCCAGGCGACCATTGCCAGTGTCAGACAGGCACCTGCCAGTTGCATTATTGTTGATTTTTTCATGGTATTGGATTTAGCATATTTGAACGACCGGTATTTGTAACAGGGCCCCTATCTTGTGTAGTTTGCCAGCGACATGGCCTACTCCGATAGCACAGTGATGGGCAGGTCCTTCCTGACACCAGTCGTTCATAAAAGTTTTAATATCGAGAGAAAATTGGTAGCGACTGTTGGTATTGCCAATCTGTAAAATAGGTCCCGGCACGGAGGCTCCCTCTGCTACCACTAATTTCAGTCCTCCGGTACCGGTTTCCGCCACCGACAGCAGCGTGACCGGTCCGTGTTTGACTTTCATTTCTACAGATAATCCTTTGCCGGGCTTGCCATGGTATACCCCCAGAGGCTTTAACAAGGGTTTCCCTTCAGCAATAGCCAGATGACCGGGTCCGTCATGCCCCATCAGGATGATCTGCTCATTGAAGTCCATGCCGTAGAATTCTGTAAAGGAACCTCCGGCACCCAACAAATCCATCATCTTCATAGCCTGTACGTTCTTCACTTCGTATTCGCCGGCTACTGGCACATGATGGGCAGTCAGGATAGAATTGCCTGCAATGACCGAAGCAATCAGATCTTCATACTCGTTGCCGTTGATTCCTTCATAATAGTAGCACAATGAGCCCAGTCTATGGTGTTCTACCATTCTATCCAAGGCGACGGCTGTATGAGCCGCTCTTCGTATTTCTGTGGAGGGACATTCGTCCAATACCTCAAACTCCTGGTAGATCTGCTCTACTTTCTGGCTAATGGCCTGAGCGGATACTTCCTGGTGGAACTGCCTGAGATGGCACATCTCCAGGTGTTGTATGTGACCACCGAAGGTAGCGGCTTGCAAGGTAAGATCCGAATAGATATCCAGCATGCCGTTGTAATAATGCCCCAGCACGCCCATCCTGTTTTCTGCCAGTTGGGTGACAACCTGTGCCGCCTCTATCCAGTCTGTCATTTCCTGCCAGGCTTCATCATCCTCCAGCGTACCGCTGATCTGGAAAAAGCGAATGCCTGAACGCCTAAACACATTGGCTACTTCGGGCACCGCACAGGCCTGACAGTTGGCCAGCCATTCTCCGGTCATCACTCCCCGGTCGCCCAGGCTGTTAAACCAATCATAGTCTATGGCCTTGTCAGGTTGCAGATTCAGCACGATGACTGGCACTTTGGTTTTTTGTACCACCGGCAATACCGTCGCCGAGAGCGCATAGGTAGACACATACAGAAAGATCAGGGAAACATCTTCCTGCTTGAACAGTAAAGCTGCCTGTCTGGCCTTATCTACGGTATCTACCAGCCCTGCCTCAATCACCTCAGCCCCCGACTGTTGCAGGCCTTGGGCGATCCTGCTTTGATAACCCTCGAGCCGGTCTTTAAGTCCTTCAAATTGTTTCCAGTAAGTCTCTAGTCCTATGCCGAACAGACCCACTTTGGTAGTAGCTTGTCCTTTCATATTTTACCTTTTCTGATAATTCTTATTCTGGCCATTACAGAGAAACCTTAAAGTCATAAGTACCGGAACCCACCGTTAGGATGGTGGTACCTTGTTCATGCCTCAGGTTTTCTATGCCCGCTACCTGCCGAACCGGTTGTCCGCTTTCTGTCAAAGCATCCATGTCAGATGCTGGCAAGCGTATTTCTGCTACGGTATTCGCGGGAATCACTACATTCAGCCTAATATTCCGGCTGTTTTTTCTCCATTGTACTCTGATCTCTCCGGTAACCGCTTCATAGGAGGCTTCTGCCCAGTCTATATCTTCCACCAATTGCGGAGCTACCTGAATTTTACGGTATCCCACTGAGGCTTCCTGTTGGCGGATTCCACCCAGCCCACTGTAAAACCATTCCATCAGGTGACCCAGCATCATATGGTTATTAGACACATATTTCAAAGCTGGCCAGGACTCCGTCAGGGCGGTAGCCCCATGTGCCAACTGGTAGCCATAACCCGGCACATCGCTGCGGTTATTCATCGCATAAAGCAGTTCTGCCGCACCTCCCTGGTCTAAAGTCCGAACCAGAAAACTGTATCCCACATCCCCGGCAGTCAGGGCTTGGCCGTTGGCCTGTATGGAATCTACCAGATTCTGAAAAACGGCAGGCTTGTCTTCTTCTGCTACCAGTCCGACAAATAGGGGCATGGCAAAGGAGGTCTGGCTACCGGTAGCGATCACCTTGGTTTCTTCATCAAAAAACTTTTGGTTAAAAGCGGCTTTGATGTCCTCAGCCAGTTGCTGATACGCATTGGCATCAGTTTTTTCATCCAAAAGAGAAGCTACCCGACTCAACACAGCTACATCGTAATAGTAGATAGCGGTGGCAGTTAGCGCGATGGGTGTCAGCTGGGAAGGTCCCGGTGTTTCGGGTCCCAGATCAAACCAGTCGCCCAGGCCATGAGAAAGAATATGACCGTCTGCTTTGCTACCTAAATAAGCCACATACGCTTTCATCATGGGATAGGCTGTTTTCAACAGACTGGTATCGCCATACCATTGGTATAGATACCAGGGTACAATCACACTGGCACTGCCCCATTCGGGTGAATCCCGAAAGCCACCCTCAAAAGGCACATACTCTGGCGCAATATCCGGCACCAGCCCATTGGGCAACTGTGCCTCCATCATATCATGAACAATTTTTTTATACAGATGGTAGAGGTCAAAATTATGTTTGATAGACCCACCTATCAGGTGAACCACTTCCAGCCAACCCAGCTTTTCACGATGCGGGCAATCGGTAGCTACACTGGCAAAATTACTTTTGACAGACCACAGGATCAGCGCATGAATCTGATTCATGAGGGGATTGGAACAGGCGAAGGTGCCTGTAACAGGGGCGCTGTTGCGGACATGCAAAAACTTCAACCCTATGATCTGTGCTTCAGCTGTATCCTGTACTGTGTCGGGCACAGCCCCTTCTACCAGCGCATAGCGGAAACCATAATAGGTAAAACGGGGTGTCCATGCTTCTATATCTTCTCCTTTGAGAACGTATTCAAAATAATAAGGTCCACCGGAAGCTCCCTGGTAAGGCAATCCTTTTTCATCCAGCAGTTCGGCCGGTGTGATTCTTACCGTATCTCCTTTTTTGCCCTGCACTTGCAGATGAAGGATGCCGGAAGCATTCTGACCAAAATCATAGAGTATCTTTCCGGGTTCGGGAGAAGAAACAGCCTGTACTTCCAGGGTATCCATCACCTGCAACGGATATTCTATCTGTGCCTTCATAGTTCCCCCAGGCCCTTCTGTGAGGATGACAGGCTTCCAATCTTCCTGATTATACCCTGGCTGGTTCCACCTGGGTTGCTCCAGGTTGGCATTATAATCTTCACCTCCGTAGATGCTGGTAAAGGTGATGGGAGAAGGGGTTGCCTGCCAGCTCTTGTCTGTGACTATTTCCTGCACACTTCCATCCTGTAAACGGATGATGAGTTTCGCCCGCAGCATGGGATATCCTTGTGCGATGACCAGCTTCCGGTAGCGCTCCCGGTTTACGTAGAAAAAGCCGGTACCCACGATGGCTCCCAAGGCGTTGTCGCCACGACGCAAATACTCCGTTACTTCATAGGTATTGTACAAGCAACTTTCTGCATAATCGGTCCAGCCGGGTGTGAGAAAGTCATTACCTACTTTCTTTCCATTGATATAAAATTCATATTGCCCCAGGCCGGAAACCAACAAAAAAGCCTCCTTTACCTTTTCTGGCAAAGACACTTCTTTTCTGAAATAGGGAATCACAGCTCTTTTTTTTGCCAGAGGGCCCAACGCATCGCCACTCCCATGCACACCCGGTACCACTTTCATGCTATCCGGAAGCTGCTCATAGGCAATCCAGGAAGCACTGTTCCAGGCATCAGCCTCTAAAATTCCTGTGACAAAGGTGGCTGTCTCACTCCAGGGCGAAGCCTTGCCCGACTGGTCCCAGATCCGCACTTTCCAGTAATACCGCTGCGCCGACTGCAAGGGTTTACCCTCATAGACCACAAAAAAATTCTGATCCGAAGTCACTTTCTCAGAATTCCAACAATCCGGCTGTGGTTCGTTCAGCTTCTCTTCAGCACTGGCCACCAGGATCTGATAAGCCGTTTGTCTGAATCCCCTTGTCTCTGCTTCAATCCACCAGCCAAAGCGTGGATGGGTCGTGTCTACACCCAGGGGAGAAAGCTTATGCTCACATTTGAGCTGCACAGGCTGGAAGTTCGTTTCTGCTCCCACCCCCTGTGCAGGTAAATGATAAAAAAGCCAGAGACATATCCCGATCCAATACCGCATCAGTACCCTGGATTTTGGGTTAATTCCTCGTTGATCACAATCTGGTCTGCCGGAATAGGGAATAAGACTTCATAGGGCTCAAAGACATAATCGGCAGGAGAAAACGGAATACCTCCCCGGGTCGTCGTAGGATTGCTTCTTTCTTTGGCACCGTAGGCATTCATAAAGGCTGCCAGTGCTTCGGGCGTCATGGTACGCTTTAAATCAAACCAACGGTGGTTCTCAAAAGCCAGCTCTAATCTTCTTTCCTTCAGGACAGCACTCCGGAAAGCCTCCTGATCCAGTCCGCTCAAGGGAGCCAGCCCAGCCCGCTGCCGCACCTGATTCAGGTAATCATAGGCATCTGGGGTAGGTCCTGACTGCTCGTTGATCGCTTCGGAAAGCATTAGCAACACGTCTGCATAGCGTATGACCGGCCAGTTGTCGTCTGTACGCCCCCTGATGGTATGGGGATGATGGTATTTGTTGATAAAGGGAACCGGCACCCACTCTCCTGCCAGATTGGTATAGCCTTCCTGTATAGATACCGCTTTGCGCAGATCTCCTTCTTCATAAGCAGCGATAATATCCAAGGTAGGCACATTCCATCCGCCACCGTTCTGTCCCGGAAAATCAATGACAGCTCCCTCAGATTCTCTGGGAGCAAAAGTATAGATGAAATCACTGTGTTCTCCCAGCTCGTTCCCGCCCTGGAACTGTACATCAAAAATAGACTCCTGATGATTTTTGTTTTGAGGATCAAACACATCGGCATAAGAAGGCAGTAAGGCATACCCCAGAGGAAGCACCTGGGTAAGGGTATTGATCGCATTGTCATATTCTTTTTTGGTCAGATACACTTTCCCTAACAAAGACAGGGCCGCCCCTTTGGTCACCCTTCCTGTTTCACTTGCCTCATAACTGGCAGGCAGGGAGGAAACGGCCGTATTCAAATCGCTTTCAATAAGCGCATACACTTCATCCACGGGCTGCCGGGCATAGCTCCAGGCTTCTGAAGGTGTCTCCAGAGGTTCGGTAATGATGATCACTTCGCCGAAATACTGTACCAGATGAAAATAATAGTAGGCTCTCAAGAATTTCAGCTGACCTTCAAACTGCTGAATGGCCGCTTCGTCGAAGGTAGCGTTTTCCAGCTTCGCCAGTGTGGTGTTGATGTTGACCATCGCCTCATATATGCTATTGTACAAGTTGTTGATATTGCTCGTAGAGGGATTGATCTGCCAAAATTCCAGCGCTTCCAGCGACGGGCCTTGCCCCCGGTCCCCTATATTGAAATGCAGGGTGGTATTGTCGGTGGTAAACTCATTGTACTGCCACTGGCTGCTCACGATGCCTTGCAACTGCGAGTAAACACCATTGAGTGCCTGCGCTACCTGGGTTTCGGTTTCATAAAAGTTGTCGGCCACAAGCTTGGTAGGGTCTGTTTTTTCCAGGTAGTCTTCGCCACAGGAAAACAGGGTCAGCCCCAACAGCAGGCTGTATAGGATGATTGGATTTTTCATTTTCATGGGTCTAAAAGTTTAGGACAGCACCGAGAGAAAATGTTCTGGGAACAGGATACGTTTCATCGTCAAAACCGGGATTGATGCCGCCTCTTTGATTCACTTCGGGGTTATTGCCCGGATAGTTGGAGATCAACAGCAGATTGTCCACGCTGAAATACACCCGGGTATTTTTCCAATCGGGCATCGTATAGCCCAGGGTAATGTTTTTCACCCAGGCATGGCTTCCATCAAACACGTATCTTGAGTTGGATTCCCGTTCCCACTTCCAGGTGTTAGAGGTGGCTATGATACCATTGCCGGGGCTGTCTGCCGACCGCCAGCGATTTTTACCGGCCTGCAGGAGGTTAAAAACTCCATCCATATTCAGCGTAGTGGCTTCTATGTTTCTGAAGATATCATAGTCCTGTGCTCCTGTAATCAAGAGGTTGAGGTCAAATTGCCGGTAATCTCCGCCGAGCGAAAAGCCCCATACAAATTTGGGATGTGGGTTACCAATTTCCACCATGTCTTCGGTATCGTAAGAAATGACACCATCTCCGTTGGTATCCTCGTATTTATAGACGCCCGGAATAGCACCATCCTGAGTGGGCCAGGCGGCTATTTCATCTTCCGTATTGAAAATGCCCAGCATCCTGAAACCATGGATCATTCCAATAGGCCGACCAGGCACCGACACGTTGTAGCTACTATAAAAACTCCCATTTCTGATTTCATCATTTTCGCCCAGGATCTCCAGTACTTTATTGCGGTTGAAGGCGATATTGAAATTAGTGTAGAGGTTGAGCTCATTGACGGCTGTTCTGTACCCCAGGGCGAGTTCCAGCCCTTTGTTCTCCACTTTTCCGATATTGGAGAAAGCACTTTGAAAGCCGGAGATCACCGGTATCTCAATGGGCAGCAACATGTCATTGGTAATCTTATTGTAGTACTCTGCGGTGAAAGTCAGCTTGTTATCAAGCAGTGACAAATCCATACCCACATTGACCTGATTCGACTGCTCCCAACCCAGATTTACGTTAGGAAAAGAACTCAATACCTGACCGCTCACAAAGTTGCTTCCCAAAATATAGTTGGAAGCGTTCAGGGTAGACAAGCTGCGATAGTTACCAATGTTGTTGTTACCCGTGACACCCCAGCTCCCCCGTAACTTTAAGTCTGTGAGCCAGGTGAAGTCTCGCATAAACGGCTCTTCGGAAAGCCGCCACCCTACGGAGACAGCAGGGAAATTACCCCATTTGTTGTTAGCGCCAAACCGGGAGCTTCCTTCCCGTCGATAGGAAGCCGACACCAGGTATTTGTCTTTAAAGGAATAGTTGAGTCGGCCAATATAGGCGAGCAGGCTCCAGCTTTCTTCTGAAGAACCGGCATCTACCCTGACAGCCGCGTCCAGAAACCGGACAATATCATTAGGAAAATCATCGCCGGAAGCGGATATTCCTTTGACTGTTTCTTCCTGGGCGGAATAACCCACCATGGCACTCACCTGATGATCTCCAAGGCCTTTGGTATAGGTCAGTACCTGGTCTGTTGAGATATTCACGTTCTCAGAATAGTATTCTCTCAGATAAGCTTCTCTGGGAGGGGGTTGGTCAAAGCCCTGTCCGGCTAAAAAAGAAGGGCGAAACTCCTTTTGTCTGAAATTGATCAATCGGGCATTAACAGATGATTTAAAGGTAAAATCCTGTAAGAAAGTAAACTCCAGGAACCCGTTGGTTAATACATTGGTATTATTGCGGTTTCTTTCCATTTCCTTAAGTTCCTGCACGGGATTGGAAGTACCAAAAACCCCGTCATGTCCTCCTATATAATCATTGAAAGTACCATCTTCGTTATAGACTGGCTCCCGGGGATCTGCCCACAACGCTTTTCCAATAATAGCGTCCCGTCCTGCCGTATTGGCAAATTGCTCCCGGGTAAAGGCCCCTACAATATTCCACCCCACAGCGATATTTTCATTAATATCCCCATAGATGTTAGCTCTGGCGTTAAAACGCTCAAAACCGGTTTCTATCACGGCCCCTTCCTGGTTTAAATAGCCTACCGAAACAAGCGATCTGATCGCTCCCTTTCCTGCCCCCAGGGTAACATTATAATTCTGGAAGCTGGCATTCTGGTTCAGGATTTCATCCAGCCAATCGGTAGAATACGGGGTTTGCTCAGGATAGCGGTAATCTATGGGTACTTCTTCAATACTAGGTTCTCTGCCTTCAAAATACCGGATTTTATCTTCAAAACTTTCCTTCTTGAACTGAGCGAACTCCACGCCGTTCATCATTTGGGTCCTTCTGGAGTCCGGTATGTTCTGTACGCCATAGGTGGCATTGAAGGTTAATCTCACTTCATCTGCCTGGGCCGACTTGGTCGTAATCAGGATTACGCCGTTAGATCCTCTCGCCCCATAGATGGCGGTAGAAGCCGCATCTTTCAACACGGTGATACTTTCAATATCAGCCGGGTTGATGTATTGCCCGGCAGAAGTGCCTACGGGAAATCCATCGATCACATACAAAGGATTGCTCCCTGCTCCTAATGAACTGATACCACGAATGCTGACTTCCAATTCCTCGCCGGGTGTCCCTGTAGTTTGCCTGACCACTACCCCGGGGGCTTGTCCTTGCATCAGGCTGGTCAGATTGGCGATAGGCCTTTCCTTCACATTTTCTATATCCACTACGGACACAGCCGAAGTGATATCAGCTTTTCGTTGTGAACCATAGCCGATGACGACTACTTCGGAAAGTGATTTTACATCGCTGGATAAGGTGATGTCAATCTCTGTCCTCTCATTCACCACTGCCTCCTGCGTGATGAATCCAATGGCAGAAAACACCAAAGTGGCATCATCTTCCACCGAAATGGTATAATCTCCATTGACATCCGTGACTGTTCCGGTTTCCGTATTTTTTACTAGAATGTTGACGCCGGGAATGGGAGCCCCGTCTTCGGCAGCGGTCACCTTCCCTGAAACCGTCTTGCTTTGGGCATAAGCGTGTTCTAAACTGGAAAGGGCAATCAGTAAAAGCAGGATCTGCCTCCAAATCAGATAGTTTTGTTTCATAGTTGTGTAGGTTTTAGTATTAGTATATAAGCCTCTTATAGAGTTTTCCTCGTCAGTAAGCAGATGTAAGCCATAGCATCAGGCCCTGCGCAGGGCGCTCAGTTTACTCATGGCTGTACCAGCCATTGCTTTCCGTGATCTGCGTCAGTCAGCCACAAGCCTATACAGCGTGTATGCCGTAGCCTGACCTATATTTTCCTACTTTCTCCAACCAGAAAAACTGAGCTCACCATGTCAGGTCAATGGTTTCCTGAACAAGGCAAGCTATGAGTTACATTTTTACAGGATAGCCTGAAACTACCAAAAATGCTTAGGTATTAGCGGGATTTATCAATACTGCTCTGTGAGCAAAGGAGCCATGCAGTACCCCTTGACTCCAAACTCAGCGCCCAGTCTAATACCACTATGAAAGATGAGTGGGTATCTTTCAATGGTTAAGCCAATTTATCCACATCACCCCAACTTATAAATGAATAAAATGATATTTAAGATGCACATTTTGGCACAATCTGGGTAGAGAGAATAGCTTTATCTGTTAAAATAAAAAACATTTTTTGGCCTGCAGTTCAAATCATTTACATATTCTGAATCATTTTTTACTGCACCTTTTGCTATTTCAGAGAAAGCAGATGCCAGGCGTTGATTCGTCCCTGATTCTGTCAGAGAAAGACTAGGGTTATCTATTCAGCGAGCTATGCTCTCCAGCTTTATCTACAGGGATGGAAAGTTCATTTTTATTCTGACTGAAGAAGGGTCACAGGGCCCATCAGACCAGAAGGCATCAAAGCTGAGGCTGCCGTATAAAAATGATGGGTAGTAAAAGTGTATCTGCCACTGCTTCGCTCTTTGCCTTCTACCAGCCACGCTGGCCATTGTCCGTTGCTGATGCCGTCGTCAGGCAATTGTTCGTCACCAATCAGCCGGTTGGGCCATAGGTTGGCTACCTCTATTTCCAGCTGATTGGTACCCTGCTTCACGGCTCCCGTCACATCTACCTGCCAGGGCGCTGTCCAGACAACTCCCAGATCCTGACCATTCAGCCGTACCCTGGCTATATTTTTCACGGTTCCCGCATCAAGATAGAGCCGTTGCTCCGGATCAGCGGCTATCTCTTCGGAAATGTCAAAAGTATTACGATAGATGGCGATGCCTGAATAATATTTGATACCCTCTTCCGGGCGAGTTGTCCAATCTGCCAACTGTGCAAAGACTACTTTTTCTTTAGGGCCACCCCATTGTGGATCGAAAGACACCTGCCATGGACCCTGCAAGGTATCTACAGCGATCTTTTCGGGAAAATTTTTCCCTTTGTCCGGAGTCGAAGCAGCACCTTTCTCAAATACGATGAAAAAACTCTGGTAGGGTTCAAACTGCAAAGGAATCGTAGTCTGAGTACCGCTCACAGAGAATTCGGGCAGCTTCCTTGTTTCTCCTGTCAAAGGGTCCCAGCATTCGGGGTTCCCTTGGGTAGTCCGGAATACAGCATCGCTGGTGATAGACTGACTGGTGCGGTTAGCGACAAAATAAATATCCCAGTCTGCTGTGGTTCGATGGGTATAGCGTATTGGCGCTGATGCTATAAAATCCTCTTCTCTACCCATCTCTTTTAACAAGGCAGCAACGGGCTCATAACCCGGATACAGGGTCTCAGCCTCTTTATTAGAAAAAACGCCCCCCCAAATGATCTTTCCTTGACCATATGCACGTTTATCGGTTGAAGCCGGGGGTGTAAAACCTCCCCAGAGTGCTTGCACTATTGTCTTCACTTTTTGATCGCAATCCGGATAACCTGACAGACTTGGAGATTTTTGAGGAGGCAAGCCTATCACAGTAGCCCCATCGTTTGTCAGGGAGCGGATCTTTTCCAGCAGTTCGGGGGTCATGGTCTCAACCATCGGTAAAACCAATAGCTGATAAGTAGCGCCACCCGGAAAAAAGATCTGATTGTTTTGAACGCTAGCCTGAAACAGTTGATCGGGTGAACAGCCATCAAAGTTATATCCTTTTCGGTCTGGCATAAACTCGTCGCCTGCCAGCGCTGAGGAAGGAGGACGAAAAACATGAGGCGCTCCCTCTGGCGTCAGATACAGGATATCGGCCACCGTCCGACCTTGTTGTAAAATATACTGGCATCTACTGATATAGCGATGATAATCGGCCACCAGAGGCCACCAGGTTTGCCCTCTGTCCCAATGCACACCATAGGGGCCCATGGTCATTCCGGGTCTCAAGTCTTCCCCCAAGGGTTTGTGGGCGAAGGTATGATAGACCAGCCGGTTGATCCCTGTAGCAAAAGCCCAGTCGCCCTGGTTCTTCATAGAGGCCGGATGTTGCTGCCAGGCTTCCGTACTTTCGGCTGTAAAAGCTTCTGCGGCTACAACGGACAGTCCATTGACATGGGCGATAGACGTAGCTTCAATGCAACTGAACGCTGCATCATATCCAAAACCATTACTCCAAAATTCACACATGGGCACATCGGCCACAGCACCCAGTGCCAGGTCGGCATTAGGGTTCATATCGTAAGGCTCGATAGATAAGCCAAACCCATGGGTATGGCTGTATTTTTTGAGATGCCTGGCATGGTAATCCAATACCAGTTCCTGAGAGGTCAGCCGCAAATCCCACAAAAACCTTTCACTGACCTCCAGGCTTTCTACCATATTTCCGGCATACACAGGATAAAAAGGCAGTGGATCGTATCCTCTTCGTTTTCTGAATTCTTCACGAAAGCGTGCTGTCCAATTTTGAGAACCCATCTCCCAGCTATCCATATGGAGCATTTTCAACCCTCCTATAGCAGTAGAATCCAGGGTTCCGATGCTGCGAAGCAGCGCGCCTGTATAATGATCCAGGTGCGCATTGAGCGCAACAGTATCAAATTTATCACACTCAAATCCTAACCCCGGGAAAGGAGCTGGACGGGTTACAGCCCCGTTGTTACGCTTCCCAAAGCGCATGATCGTCCATTGGCCGGCAGGCACGTTCCAGGAGAGCGTTCCGTCCGGCTGAAGACTGTCTGTCAGATTCAGGATCCGGTCTTTCTGCACCACGGCGTCCTTGGGAAGATCAGGATATTCAGCCAGGGAAGGCAGATAAGGTTTTACCCCCGGCACAGACGTATAAGGCGCACGGTAATACAGCGCTTTCTCATCGATATCTGCTATTTTGCTATCTGCTCCAGACGACGGAAAAGCCAATACTGCCACATCCTCATAGAAATCCTTCCATTGCTTCTCCAAATCGGGTGTAAATACCCCTTCACCAAAATAGGGTTTTTTAGGAGCAGGAACAGGCAGTTTGACCTTTGTAGTGGCAGGTCCGGACACCTGCAGGGTGCTTGCAACCAGATGCTGCATAGACTGGGCCGGATTGACCCAGGGTCCCCCACTGCCTGTCCAACCCGGGCCTACTCCCAAAGTGATGACAATGCCCAGCCGCTCCGCCTCCCGTACGGCATGCTTGAACAAAGCCTGCCACTCCTCACTCAAAAAATCAACCGGCCCTCGGGGAACCCCTACATTGACTTCCAAAAAGATGAGATTCCCTATTCCTACCTCTTTCATAGACGCCAGATCAGCCGTCATGGCTTCTTTGGATAAATTGCCATCCATAAAATACCAGTATACCCCTGGCCGGGCGGAATCCGGGGGATTTTGAAATCCTGATTTCAGATGACTTATGTCAGCTCTGATGGAAGGGGAAGGCGCACTGCAATGGCATAGAGAAAAAACTATCATTAAAATGAAAGCCCCAAAAAAGGGTTCAAATTTTTGATGCAATGTCATGTCAGGTTGTTTAGTAGATTATAGGCATTGATCCAGCGCAAAACAGTTTATTCACCCCAAAAAACCGCTCACCTGGCAGATGCCATTTGTACAACGCTTAAAGCCACTCTGCATAGGCAGCATGGTTTCAAAAGGTATCTCACTCCTACAAAATGTCCTTTCTTTCTGCAAGGCTACTTTTAGTCAGGCTGTTGGTTTACGCTGAAGGCAGAGGCTAAGCTATCAGCTTAAAAACGAAAATGAAATGAAGAAAATGAGAATAGATTTGCATATTTTGGCACGATGAAACCTGAAGATCATTATTGTGACTACCTGACGGTTGGCAAAAAAGATATCGCCTGGGGCATGCATGTGGTGAATGCGGGGTTCACCAAAATCCCCCCTCATACAACTTATCCACCGGGCAAGCATCCGGACGATCACTATTTTACCTGGGACAGAGGCCGTGTGCTGACAGAGTATCAGATCATTTACATTACCAGAGGCACCGGTGTGTTTGAAACGGAGAAACAAATGAAGACTATTCAAGAGGGCAGTATCATCCTGCTTTTTCCCGGTATCTGGCATCGCTATCAGCCTGATCCGGAAACCGGATGGGATGAATACTGGATAGGGTTCAACGGGCGCTATGCCCAACATATCATGCAGGATAATTTCTTTTCCAGCAAACACCCTGTCTTACCCATTGGGCAGGATGAAGACCTGCTCAGACAATTTTTACAGGTGTTTGAAAATGTTCAGGAAGCCAATATAGGCTATCAGCAAGTGATTTCTGCAGCCACTATCCAGTTGCTGGCCAATATCTATGCGGCCACCAAACGCAAAGGTTTTGAAGATCAGAAAGCAGAAAACATTATCAAAACTGTAAAATGCCACCTCCTGGAAAACATCAGTCATGAAGTGGACATGACAGCATTGGCAGAAGAGCTGCATGTGAGCTATTCCTGGCTCAGAAAAACTTTTAAATATTTTACAGGATTATCCCCTCATCAGTATCATCTGCAACTGCGCATCCAGCAGAGCCGTCATCTGCTGGTAGCCACTTCCAAAACGATCAAAGAAATAGCTTTCCTCACCGGTTTTGATTCTCAATACTATTTTTCCAGAATTTTTAAACAAAAAACCGGACTCAACCCTTCCGATTTCCGAAATCACCGGCAGGGTAAGTTCAGAAAAAACGTTAGATAATCACTTTTTCTTCCGAAGGCCACCACATTTCTTTCAGATCTTTTCCAAAAGAATAGAAAACCATTCCGATAGCGAATATAAGGCTGGGAATGTAGACGATGGGTGTAATCACAAAGGGTGCCAGCAGCGTAC
This sequence comes from Catalimonadaceae bacterium JC749, assembly GCA_021730635.1. Taxonomy (GTDB): domain Bacteria; phylum Bacteroidota; class Bacteroidia; order Cytophagales; family Cyclobacteriaceae; genus JAJNNC01. The sequence continues at coordinate 102,147 of JAJNNC010000002.1, read as the reverse complement.
CCATCAACCACATACCCATAAACTGACGCCTGAAAGAAGAAGCGGTTGTTTTGGATTTGATACCCCGCCAGGCAAGCAGCAACACATACCCATAGCGCAGCAGTCCGGGGAGCAGTACCCAATGCCCGGCCAGTTCCCGCTGGCTGATCATCACACCATAGGCCAGCACAAAAAAAGCATCTGTTTCTTTGTCAAAAGAATCGCCAAAAACAGAAACGGTATGGTATTTTCTGGCATAGTAACCATCCAGACCATCGGCTACCAGGGTGAGGATGCCCAGCACAAAAATAACATAGGGATGAATGGCCTGCGCCTGCCATACCAGCCAGGTAATGGTCAGCCAACGGAGGGACGTGATCACATTAGCCAGCCCACCCCACCAGCCGAAGACTTGCCACTCCTGACGACTGGTAATGATAAAAAATAAGAAAGAGGCTACTGGAAATACCAGAAAGAACAAAACATTATTAAAAAAGACGAAGAGAAAGGTTGCCAGCAGCATAGCTGCGGCATGGTATCTTGTCCACTTTTCTATCTGCATAAGGATTACGCCTGTTACAGGGTTCAACGGGTACATTCACAATGAAACAAATGATAGCGGTCAGGATCAGACAGGAGGCATACCTTTACTACCACCCCTTGTTAACATTCTAGCCTTACCGTTCGTTTATTAAGTATAAGCACTTTTTAAACTGTTTGAAATATTATTTTAATTTTTTGTATTGATGAAGAAGAAACTGAAACATATCCCCTATCCAACGCTGATCGTTGCCCTGGCTTTGATGCTGAGTGCCTGGAGTTGCTCCAATCCTTCCGATAAGACAGCCTATAATTTTTCCAGCAGCCATCAGGAGAAGAAAGTCCAACTGGACCAACTTTTTATGGATTTACAACATACCGAAGACCCTTATGAAACAAAAGTGATACAAGCAGAAATATGGGAGCTTTGGCTGGATGCTGACCAAAAAGAAGTCAATGGGCTGATGAAAAATGGCATTGAGGCTATGGCACTTGGGAAATACGAACAAGCAGTAGATTATTTCACACAGGCTACGGAAATAAAACCTTCTTTTGCTGAGGCCTGGAACAAGAGAGCCACTTCTTTCTATATGATAGGAGAAATGGAAGCGGCCATTCATGATATTGAACAAACATTGATCCTGGAGGATCGTCATTTCGGTGCTTTATCCGGACTGGCCGCTATTTATCTGCTGGAAGGCCAGGAACATAAAGCCCTGAAAATTTATGAGAGAATTGCCAGGATTGCTCCTGCCGAACCTCACGTCCAGTACCAGATCCGGTCGCTGAGAGGCAAAATGGGTATTTCCGTTATCTGACATACCAAGATGCGGTTAGGTATCTTTTCGTAATACTTCCAGAGGAGGATTATTGACAATACTTCTGGTATTGGATAGCCCAATAACGATGGTCATCAGGGTAATAGCCAGGTAACTGATCAGTATGGGCAGAAAAGAAGGCGAGAAAGGTGTCTCAAAATTGAATCTGGCCAAGCCCCAACTTCCTAACAGTGCGATAAAGACACCGGTGAGGGCTGCCAGGCTGCCCAGGAAGAAATATTCCAGCGCATTGATGCTTAATATCTGTTTCCGGCTGGCACCTATGGTTCTCAGTAATACACTCTCCTGAATTCTCTGGTATTTACTGATGATCACCGACCCTATCAGCACAACGATTCCGGTGACAATACTAAAAAAAGCCATAAACCGAATGACAAAGGATATCTTGCTGACAATGTCGTTGAGTGTTTTCAGTATCAGATTCAGGTCGATGATAGAGACATTCGGAAATTGTTGTACAACGGCCTGCTGATAGTCGGCTGCTACCTGCGCGGAATCTACCCGGGTGATCAGCACATGGAATTTTGGTGCCCTTTCTAAGACACCTTCCGGAAAAAGCACCAGAAAGTTAGTTTGCACCCGCTGCCAGTCTATTTTTCGGGTACTTCCTACATACGTATCCATGATAGCGCCTTGCACATTGAAGGTCACCTGATCCCCGATACCCACTCCCATAGATTCGGCAATATCATCTTCGAGCGAAATAAAAATACTATCCTGAGGTGACTGCACCTTACCTTGCCACTTTCCTTCCACCAGCGTTTCAGAATCTATGAGCGAGTCCCGATAGGTAACACGGTATTCTCGGTTCAACACCCATCGGGAAATGTGAGAAGTAGTATCTTCTTTGATTTGGTTCACACTTTTCCCTTTGATAGCTTCCAGCCTCATGGTCACAATAGGCACTTCCTGCATCACCGGTAAATCAAAATCGCGGGTAATATCTGCAATAGCCTCTTTCTGTTCGCTCTGAATATCAAAAAGCACCATGTTGGGCTGGTTATCTCTGCCGGTAAGCGCCACTTTCTCTAACAGCAGATTCTGCACAAAAAACAAGGTGGTGATCAAAGCCGTACCCAATCCTATCGTGATCACCAAGACCAGGGTTTGATTATTGGGTCTGTACAGATTGGAAAGACTCTGACGCCAGATATAAGACCAGCCTACCGGAAAATACCTTCTGATCAGCCAGATCATTAATCCGGAAATACCTGTTAAAATCAGGAAAGCCAGCAGGATGCCTCCCGTAAAAAATAAAGCATCTTCGGGTTCTTCTAACTGAAGAAAGGAAAAGCCGGCCACAAAAAGAATGATCAGTCCGATCACCACCATGCGTATGTAATCCCGGCTTTGATGTTCGTGAGTAAAAGAGGCACGCAGCGCGGTGAGGGGGGATATTTTGCGGATCGCCAGCAGGGGTAAAAGCGCAAACAGCAAAGAGATAATCACCCCGACCAGCACGCCCTGTGCAATGGCTCGCCAGGAGAGCGTGATTGTGACGTCTACAGGAAGAAAGCCTGAAAATAATTCAGGTAGCATAAACTGCACTAAAACACCTAACAGGGTTCCCAACAGAGAGCCGATAAGTCCCATAGCAGCAATCTGTATCAGATAGATGCCCAAACCCTGGTTTCCCTTACCTCCCAAGCATCTCAGAATAGCAACGGAAGCTACCTTCTCTTTGATATAAATATGGACCGAACTGGCCACTCCAATACAACCCAATAACAAGGCCACAAAAGCCACCAGGTTGAGAAAACCCGTCAGATTCTCGTATGTCTCTCCTATTTCTCTCTTTCTTTCGCTCACCGTATCATACCGCACTTCCTCCGCTGTCAGCCTGGGCTCAATGGTATTCTCCAGTAACTGATCTACGTTAGCGTTTTCGGGAAACTTAAAATATATTTTATAATTAATCCGGCTTCCTTTCTGCAACAGCCCGGTGGCTTCCAAATAGGATAGCGGAATAAAAACCGGTGGGGCAACCGACATGGTGAGTTCTGACTCACCGGGCACTTTGCTCACACTTCCTTCAATGGGAAAAGTAAGATTGCCTATTTTGACTGAATCGCCGGGAGTAGCTTTGTATTGCAGCAACAGGGTACGATCCACCAAAGCACGCTGCTCCTGTCTGAAAGAAGTGCTGGCTGTCTGGGGGGTAGCTTCAATCTCTCCATAGTAGGGAAAGTCGCCGCTAATGGCTCGTACCTGCACCAGGCGGGTACCTCCGTTCTTAGGAAATAATACCATAGAAGCAAAACTGACTTCCTCAGATTTTTCACCACCCAGCGAATCAAAAAAGTCGATGACAGAGGGAGCAAAAGGTTGCCGGCTCTCAATCACCAGGTCAGCTCCTAAAAGTTTTTTGGCTTCTGAGTTGATTTCCTGCTGCATGTTGTCACCAAAGGAGTTGATAGCTACCAGGGCAGCAATACCCAACACAATGCTGCTCATAAAAAGCAACAAACGGGAACGATTTTTACGGCTATCCCGCCAAGCCATTTTCAAAAGCCAGGAATAATTCATTACTATAAAAATTATAATTACTACAGATCAGCTTTTATGCGCTAACGGCGGGCACTCACAGACTCATTCACCAAACGCTCCTGCACAATCTTGCCCCCTTTGATCTGGATAATGCGCTGTGTTTTATGGGCGAGTTCCATATCGTGGGTAACCATCACCAGGGTAGTGCTCGCTTCTTTGTTCAGGTCAAAGATCAGCTTCTCGATATGAGAACCCGTTTCTTCATCCAGATTGCCGGTAGGTTCGTCAGCAAACAAAATTTTCGGTTGATTGGAAAAAGCCCGGGCAATGGATACTCTTTGCTGTTCGCCTCCGGAAAGTTGTGCCGGGTAATGATTCTTTCGTTCTGCGAGCCCTACTTTTTCCAGCAGTGCCAACGCTCTTTTTCCTACATTTTTCTCTCCTCTCAATTCCAAAGGAACCATCACATTCTCCAGGGCCGTGAGAGAAGGCATGAGATTGAAGCTTTGAAAAATAAAACCTACATACTGGTTGCGAACCTCTGCCCGCTGGTCCTCTGTAAGCTCGTCCAGCCGTACGCCGTTTAAAAACACGGAGCCCGAACTAGCCCGGTCTAATCCTGCACAGAGCCCCAATAGCGTAGTTTTTCCACTGCCTGAAGGGCCCACAATCGCACAGGTATCTCCTGGCTGGATGGTTACATTCACATTGTCTAAAACAGTCAAGGTTTTATCGCCACTACGGTAAATTTTGGTGAGAGCCTGGGTTTCTAAAATTGATGTTGTCATATGATACAATACCTTCTTCTGTTAGGGTTTGCCATAGATAATACTTATTCCTCCCATTTTTGAACTGAAATGAACAGGGCAACGTAGTTAGTAACGTGAACTTTACATAAATGTCGTGCTCATTGCCTATTTATTTTATGAAACAGCCTGTTAATATACTTATTTTAAGCTTTTTCTTCTATTTTTTGTTTGCCTGTGGAACGGGATCCGAACAAACAGCCCAAGAGAGAGCACAGGAAAGCCCTGCCTCGCTGGCTGATTCTACTACCGCCGCAGTTAAAAAAGAAAAGATAATCCTCTTTTTCGGAAACAGCCTCACGGCCGGTTATGGACTGGACCCCGAAGAATCCTTTCCTAGTGTGGTGCAACAAAAACTGGATTCGCTGGGCTATGCATACAAGGTAGTCAACGCTGGTTTGAGTGGAGAAACCACAGCCAGTGGCAACAATCGCCTGGACTGGGTATTGGAACGACAACCGGTAGACGTATTTGTACTGGAGTTGGGAGCTAACGACGGGCTTAGAGGCATTGATCCGAAAGAAACCAGAAGAAACCTGACAGCCATGATAGAGAAGGTAAGAGCGGCCTATCCGGAAGCTGACATTATTTTAGCAGGCATGATGGTGCCTCCCAATATGGGGCCTGCGTATAGCCAGGAGTTTCAAACGATGTTTGCAGAAATTGCCTCAGAAAAAGAGGTAAAGCTGATTCCTTTTCTGTTGCAAGATGTAGCCGGAGAGCCTGAACTTAACCAGGCTGATGGCATTCACCCTACGGCAGAAGGAGCCCGGATTGTAGCTGACAACGTATGGGAAGTGTTGCAGGAGGTCATCGGCCCCATCGGCCCTGCCTCCTGATTAGTAGGTCAGGGAGCATCCCAGTGGTACAAAACCCTGGAGAAATCCAGCTTTCGTAAATCTTCCGGCAGAATAAAGAAGTGGGCAATACCCTGATCTCCCCAGTGGATACCGACCCCATCCGAATCAATCTGAAGTAACAAAATAGCTTCTGCATATGCTTCCTGTATCCACCGGGGATCTTCCTGCGTAAAATGCGCATACCCTCCCAGTTTGTGACCACTGGCTGAAAAAGCACGCCGATATTCTTTTTTTGCTTCTTCTCCCTGCGTACCCAATTTTTTAAAAAAGCTGTAGGAAGACGCTCCGAAAACACTATCAAAGTGAATATCTTCTGTGCCTACCGGTGCAGAAGTTTTTTCAAAATGTAAGGAATAGGTTTGCGTGATAGGTGCATGGACAAAATCAGGTAAAAAATCAAAATCAGTACGAAAAACGTTCTGCTCTATTTTTTCAAAATACAACACCCTGAAATTTTCCTGCCGGGTAGGATCATCCAGATTCAACCCGTACAGGTCCTCATCGGCAACATAAAACTGCATTATTCCTTCTTTAGGGAAAGGATCTATAGGAGGTAAAGCACTACAATCTATTTGCGCCAGCAACATCATAGGCTTTTCATGCGCATCAACAGGATAGGGGATATTGGGCGGAAGATAGGGTAGCCCCCCGAATTTACTTTGCCAGATATCCGAGGTTTCTTCCATCACGGTCTTAATTCGGATGAAGGGTAACACAGACTGCTCGATCTGTTCCCGAAAGGGATACAGTACCTGAGGCAGAGGCATGGCATTGACATCCATAGGCAGGGTATTTCAAAGAAAACCGCAACGACAAATGCCCTGCGATTTTCCGATGTATGTCTTTATTTTAGAAAACCTCCTAATGCATCTCCAAATTTTCCCTTCATCAGGTTACCCATATCACCACCGCCCATAGAGCCTCCTAACATGCCCATCAAGGCATTCTGGTCAACACCCTGTTCCTCTGCTTTTCCCATTATTTTTTTCAGGATAAAAGGGATAGCAAAATTGGCAATAGTTGTAGCCATATTGGGAGGAATACCTAACTTGGCACCCAGATCTCCTGCATATTTCATAATCATATTGGTCACAATAGGATGGCTGGCTACATTTTGCTTGTCCTTAAATAGGTCTAAAAGTCCATTGAGGTTCCCTCGCTGAACTTCGTCTTTAACAGTTTCCAGCATATTGTCTTTGGCCAGTCCGACGGCATCGTCTACCTTATCTTCCGGGATACTTTGTTCTCCCTTGGTAAATTTCTGTAATAATTCACCTTTTAATGAAGCAATGATTTGTTCCAGCATAGTGCAAGTGATTTAAGTATTATGATATAAAAGCTTCTCCTAGATCAGGGATAAGGGCGTATCTGCTATAATTTTAGCTATTACCCTTCGGTTACAGGTCCTAAGATATCGCACCCCTACCTGGGATACAAAACGAATCAGGACCCCATAAGTTCAAAAACACATTTTATATTACTTTATTGATATTATTTGGTATTTTATTGCTATATTGTTTTGTATTTTATCATTATCGAGTTATGAAAAGGAAAGAACTTGAAGCATTATTCAGCGAAGTAAGCAGTAAATGCCAACCCATCAGGGGGATATATACAGCAGACGCTACGGAAAGAGAGCGGCTAATCAGGGCCGAGTTAAAGCAATTTGCAGAAAAAGAACTTGAAGAAAAGGAAAAAGAAGCGTTGGAAGAGTTATTTCTTGCATATGTACAATCCTTTACCTCTCATGAAGAATTTAGAAGTTGGTTTCATCTGATGAAGAAAAGTTATAGTCCTCATAAAATTCCTGATCGCATTTATGTTAAGTTTCTCTCTATTTCTCTTGGCCAAAATTTTGACCTGGTCACCGAACTTCTCAGAGAATACGTAAAACCCACTAAATAGGCTAAACATTATCGGTCTACTTGGGATTACCACTAAGAAATGTAATTTTACAATGTCAGAGTGGTAAGCAAATTCCCTTTGTGTTAGTGGACAAAAATCTTTTCTTTAAAGACATACCTGCCAGGAATATTTCCTTAGCGGTAGGTATATTGGTTACAGTGCATTTTTTTGGTCTGATCGGATTACTGATCCCGCAAACCCGTTCGTTTTTCGAAATAGCCACCCCCCTGAATCTACTGCTTTCCGCTGGCTTGCTCCTGTATTTTCACCAGGATTGGCGCTTTTCTTTTATCCTTTTTATGTTCGTTGTAATGCTGACCGGATTCAGTATAGAGGTGATAGGCGTCAAGACAAAACTTATTTTTGGAGACTACACCTACAAAACTTCCTTAGGTTTTAAATTTTTGGACGTACCTGTCATCATTGGTGTTAACTGGCTCATTCTGATCTATGCCGTGGGCACCGTCCTGTATCCTCTGAAAGTTCATTTTTTAGTAAAGAGTTTGCTGGCAGCAGCACTTATGACTGGCATGGACTTCCTTATTGAGCCGGTAGCTGTATTTCATCATTACTGGGACTGGGCAGGCTCAAAGATACCGATTAAGAATTACCTGGGCTGGTTTGTTGTTTCTTTTGCCCTGCAGTGTCTGTTTTACCTTCTACCTTTTCATAAAAAAAACCCTTTGGCCCTCTATCTGCTTGTTATTCAACTTACATTTTTTTTATTATTACAAACAGGCCATTATTTTCTGGCACAAACATTTTAGGCCAGCAAAGGTTTTCTTTCCTATGGATTATGCAAGTGCTATCTTCTTTTTTCTTGTCGGATTTGCTGGAATGGAAGTGTTTTCCTGGGCTATTCACAAATATATTATGCATGGCCCCCTATGGTCGATCCATAAAACCCATCATCATAAGCATAAAGGTTTTTTAGAGAGAAACGACTTTTTTTCTTTGTTTTTTGGGTTAATTGCCGTCTTACTAATAATTTCAGGACTGGAATCTCTGGATTATAAATTTTGGATAGGTTGTGGCATTACTTTGTATGGCTTCCTGTATTTTCTGCTACATGACCTGTTCATTCATAAGCGCATCAGGTTGCTTGGCAGATCGGAAAACAAATACCTGGAAGCTATAGCCAAAGCGCACCGGGATCACCACCATTCCAATCACCGCGATGGGGCCGTCTGTTTTGGCCTTTTGTGGGTACCTGGGAAATATTTCCGCAAGTAACTATTTATTTACTAACAGCAGGGCTTATCACAGTGAGTACTTATTCTATCAAAGACCTTGAGCAATTATCGGGCATCAAAGCACATACACTCAGAATCTGGGAACAACGCTATCAATTCATTGTTCCCAAGCGCACAGACACCAACATTCGCTACTACGATGACGAAGACCTGAAGCTGGTATTGAATATTGCACTCTTAAAAGAGAACGGGTATAAAATATCCAAGATTGCGGGAATGAACCAGGAGGAGATCCGTAGTGAGGTGATAAGATTCACCGAAAAGAGCCTTCATTATCCGGATCAGATTCATGCGCTTACGCTAACCATGATTGACTTGGATGAAGACAGGTTTGAAAAAATTATGGCTACCAATATTCTGAAGATGGGATTTGAAAAAACTATGCTACATGTGATTTATCCTTTTCTTTCCAAAATAGGAATGTTGTGGCAAACAGGCTCTATCAATCCTGCCCAGGAGCATTTTATCTCGAATCTCATCCGTCAGAAATTGATCGTGGCCATAGACAGTCAGTTTGTCTCCGAAGCAGAAAAAAAGGCGAAGTATCTGCTGTATCTTCCCGAAGGAGAATTACATGAACTTACGCTTCTGTTTATCAATTACGTAATCAAATCCAGAAAAAACAAGGTAGTCTATTTCGGGCAAAATCTTCCTTTTGAAGATTTAAAAATTGTGCATGAGATACACAAACCGGAGTTTATGCTTACTGTGATCACCACCAGTCCTGCTGCAGAAGAAGTACAGGAATATGTGGATCGTTTGGCTAACGCTTTTCCAGACACTACCATTTTACTCAGTGGTTATCAGGTACTTATACAACATATCAATACCAAAAACAATGTCAGGATTTTTTCCAGCGTCCATCAATTTATCGATTCTATTACAGAAAACTCCTAGAATAAGACAATATAAAATTGACAAGAGCCAATAGCTGACCCTATGGTTGATTTATTTTATTCTTTTTGAACCCTTCCTGAAGGCAAGCCCGTATACAAAGTTATCAATCAACATGACCCTTTATTTTTTTAACTGTATTGACATATTTTTTAATGTGATTTAAATTTAATCCGACAATTTTCAAATAAGCTCTTTTGTTTTTGAGATATTTTTTTAATTTTGTTGAAGCAAGCTAAAACAAAGTAATTTCAGATTTTTTTGATATTAAGTTCATTATTTTTTAAATTTAAGTAAATTACTTCTACATGCTTACTAAACTCTTTTTAAGATTTCATAACTGATTTTTTATCAATTTTTTTGTTTAACATTTTTTAATTTTTCTTAAACATTTTTTTCGTACTCTCGTTTTTTTTAAACAAACCCAAACAGTTATTTTTATGACAGCACTAGAATTCAGTTACTCGCTAAACAAGATGTCCAAATCCTTAAAACCATTTGCACTGAAACTCACCAAGGACATGGAAGAAGCTAATGATCTGCTTCAGGAAACAATTTTGAAAGCTTTTACTAACCGGGATAAATTTACAGACGGTACTAACCTGAAGGCTTGGTTATACACCATCATGAAAAACACTTTCATTACCAATTATCAGCGGATGGTAAGAAGAAATACTTTCATTGATACAACCGATAACCTGCATTATATCAACAGTACCAGCAATATCACTGAAAACTTAGCCTATGGCAGCTTCGCCATGCGAGATATCAACCGGGCTATCAGTAAGCTGGACAATGCCTATCGTACTCCTTTCATGATGCATTTCAGAGGGTTTAAATATCATGAAATTGCCGACAGGCTCAATATTCCTATCGGAACCGTAAAAAACCGAATTCATATTGCCCGTAAAGAGTTAAAATCGGTTCTGAAAAATTATGCCGTCAAAGAATAGTAATGTCAAAAAAAAAAGTAGTTGTAATAGGATCAGGATTTTCTGGGATCTCTGCTGCCACTTCCCTGGCAAGCAAAGGCTATGAGGTGACGGTATTAGAAAAGAATGAAACGCCAGGTGGAAGGGCACGTACTTTTTCAGAGCATGGGTTTACCTTTGATATGGGTCCTAGCTGGTATTGGATGCCAGATGTTTTTGACAGCTACTTTGAAAGTTTCGGATATCATACTTCCGATTTTTATGACCTGAAGAGGCTAGATCCCTCTTACAGAGTCATCTTTCATAAAGATTACTTTATTGATATGCCTGCAAACCTGCAGGCACTCTACCAAATTTTTGAAACATTAGAACAAGGAAGCAGCTTGCAGCTGAAAAAATTTTTGGCGCAGGCTGCTTACAAATACCAGGTGGGCATGCACCAGCTGGTGTACAAACCCAGTCGTTCGATAGCTGAGTTCATGAGCTTCAAGCTGTTGTATGACATTTTCCGGATGGATATTTTCAAACCCTTCCACCAACATATTCGCTCCTTTTTCCACGACGAACACATTCTCCGGATTATGGAGTTTCCCATTCTTTTGTTGGGCGCTTTGCCACAGAATACACCCGCTCTCTATAGTCTTATGAATTATGCGGACCTTCAGCTAGGCACCTGGTATCCAATGGGAGGTATGTACAAGATCATAGAAGGCATGGTAAAACTAGCCCGGGAAAAAGGGGTTGATTTTCGCTTTAGTCAGGATGTACGCTCCCTGGAGATACAGGATAAGAAGGTCAGCCGGGTTCATACACAACAGCAAAGTTTTAAGGCCGACCTGTGTGTGGCCAGTGCAGATTATCATCATGTAGAAACTGAACTACTCCCCGCTGCTTATAGAAGCTACAGTGAAGCCTACTGGCACAAAAGATCGCTGGCTCCCTCATCCCTGATCTTCTATCTGGGTGTCAATAAAAAACTGGATAAGCTTACGCATCATAACTTGTTTTTCGACAGAGACTTTACACCACACGCCAAGGACATTTATGAAAATAAGCAATGGCCGGATGACCCTTTGTTCTATCTCTCGGTGACGTCAAAGACAGATCCTTCGGTTGCGCCACCAGATCATGAAAATTTATTCATCCTGATTCCGGTAGCGGTAGGGTTAGAAGATAACGACAGTATCAGAGAGAACTATTACCATCTGGTTATGGACCGCCTGGAGCATTACATAGGGCAACCGGTTCGTGATGCAGTGGTGTTCAAACGAAGCTATGCGCACCAGGATTTTATCAAAGATTATAATGCCTATAAAGGAAATGCTTATGGGCTGGCTAATACATTAAGGCAAACAGCACTGCTGAAACCGGGGTTGAAAAGTAAAAAGGTAGACAATCTGTATTATACAGGACAACTCACCGTGCCAGGGCCCGGTGTTCCTCCCTCTCTGATTTCAGGTCGGGTAGTAGCAGAAGAAATTGCTAAAGCTTGTTGAATACTATTTATAGGAATTTTGTACCACATTGACTTTCAGTTTATGGACTTGTTCGACCTGACTACCTTCAAATGCAGTAAGCTGATTACAGAGCATTACAGTACCTCTTTTACCCTGGGCATTAAAACGCTGCATAAAAAGTTCCACTATCCTATCTATGCTATCTATGGATTTGTACGCTACGCAGATGAAATTGTAGATACTTTTCACGACTTTGACAAAGAGAAACTATTACACAAATTCAGGAAAGATACGTATCTGGCCATAGAAGAAAAAATTAGTCTTAATCCGGTACTTCATGCGTTTCAGAAAATAGCTCACCATTATCAGATAGAAGAGGAACTCATAGAGGCTTTCCTGAAAAGCATGGAAATGGATTTGCACCACGACGCTTATAACAAAGAGGGTTATCAGTCTTATATTTATGGTTCGGCAGAAGTAGTGGGACTTATGTGTCTCCGTGTGTTTTGTGAAGGGAAGAAAGAGCTTTATGAAACGCTCAAAACGCCAGCCAGACACCTGGGAGCTGCTTTCCAGAAAGTAAATTTTCTCCGGGACATGAAAAGCGACTACTATGAAAGAGGCAGGGTCTATTTTCCAGACATCGATTTTGACCACTTCACTGAACATGCTAAATATCAGATTGAAGAAGATATTCAGAAGGACTTTGATCAGGCCTATGCCGGTATTCTCAAACTTCCTGTAGGAGCAAGAGCCGGGGTATATCTGGCTTATGTCTATTATCTGAATCTATTCAAAAAGATCAAGAATTGTTCACCGGCCCGAATCGCCAGTGAACGGATACGAATACCGGATAACCAGAAGTTTGCCCTGTTGGTGGGCACCTACTTTCGGCATCGGTTTAATTACCTCTAACCAAGAAACTACGTAAACAATATAAGAGGGGCTTTCTATAAAGTGTGTTGTATGTTAGATCTGAAAGTTGATATTGACAGTAACTCAGGCTTTTGTTTCGGTGTTGTCTATGCCATAGAAATGGCAGAAGACATTCTGAACGAACAAGGGTACCTCTACTGTCTGGGTGATATTGTGCACAACGATGAAGAAGTGAGGCGTCTGGAAGCCAAAGGGCTTAAGATTATTGACCACGAAGCTCTTCAGCAAATCCGAAACGAAAAAGTATTGATCAGAGCCCATGGAGAACCTCCTTCCACTTACCGCATAGCGGTAGAAAATAATCTTGAACTGGTAGACGCTTCCTGCCCGGTAGTGCTGAAACTTCAGAACAGGATCAAAAATTCTTTTGATAAAAAAGAAAAAATTTACATTTACGGTAAACACGGCCATGCAGAAGTAGAGGGACTTTTAGGACAAACCAATCAGGAGGCCGTCGTTTTTCAGGACATTGCTGAGCTGGATCTGGCCTCACTGCCCAGGCAGATCACCTTGTATAGCCAGACCACCAAGAGTACCGATAAATTTTACGAAATCAATGCTATTCTACGAGAACATGGCATTGAAGTCAATACAAATGATACGATTTGCCGCCAGGTATCCAACCGGGACAAGGAACTCCGCGCATTTGCAAGCCGTTATCATAAAATCCTGTTTGTATCCGGCACCAAATCTTCCAACGGTAAAGTTTTGTATGGGGTATGCAAAGCGACCAACCCGAATACCTATTTTATCTCAAAAAAAGAGGATATAGATCCTGCCTGGTTTCAGCAAGGGGATACCATTGGTATTTGCGGTGCTACTTCCACCCCTTGGTGGCTGATGGAAGAAGTAAAAGAGGCATTATTACAACTATAAGCAAAGCATGAAAAAAGTCTGGCATGAGAAAGGCGTATGGATAGGCGTTTCCCTCATCACTTTGTGGGGGTTGACCATGTGGATTTTACTTGCTTTTTTCTCTGTTGATTTTGCCAATCCACTGACCTATCTTCTGATACTGCTGCAAACTCACCTTTATACCGGACTTTTTATTACCGCCCATGATGCCATGCATGGAGCCGTTTCGCAGCACAAAAAAGTTAACGACAGCATCGGGAAAGTAGCCGCTACCCTGTTTGCTTACAACGCATACCGAAAACTTTTCCCCAAACATCACCAGCACCACCGCTTTGTAGGCACGGCCCAGGATCCTGACTACCATCCTGGTGGTTTTGTATCCTGGTATGTAAAGTTTGCCCGTGAGTATGTGAGTATCTGGCAGATTTTGCTGATGGCCCTTACGTATGAGTTGCTGATCCGCATTTTTCCCAAGCCCAATGTCATTCTTTTTTACATTGTACCTTCTATACTGGCTACCTTACAACTCTTTTATTTTGGTACTTATCTGCCACACAGGGGAGAGCATACGAACAGACATAAATCTTCCACGCAAAAGAAGAATCATCTCTGGGCATTTCTGAGCTGTTACTTCTTTGGCTATCATTACGAACACCACCACGCGCCTGGTGTTCCCTGGTGGCAATTATACAAGGAAAAAAATAAAATGGTTAACACCTGAGTGTCAGGACATTCTTTTTTTCTTTTTAGAAGCTATGTATAATGCCGCACCCGAAGGAATGAAAAAACTGGCCACAATAGCAGTCCAGGTATTTTGTACAAAAGGCAGATTGGCGTCACGGCCATCGGGTAATAATAGTGTCAAAATCATTTCTATCAGACACAGGCCCCCAATGACAAGTAATATGATTCCTGTAATTCTCATAATAAAAATAATTTTATTTACTTATCTAACGTGCCTACACCCATAGTGTTGGTCAGATCGCTATTTAATTGATTTATTATGCAGGTTGTGCTGAATGTGTCTGAAAAATCACCGACTTTATGGATGTTTCTCTCCCGCTTATGCATCGTCCTTATCTTTCTGTATTTTCATTGCCTTGCAGGGGCTCCTTGTCTTTTTGCCCAGTCTATGGGTCAGCTCTCCGGGTATGTGCGTGATACCCGTACACAGGAGCCACTCATTGGCGCTACGGTTTTCTTAGAGAATACCTCCTTGGGTGGCACAACGAATGTCAACGGGTTTTACACCATTGAAAACATTCCTCCCCAAACTTACAATGTGACTGCTTCCTATGTGGGGTATCAGTCTGCTACCCGCTACAATGTGGTAATACGCTCGGCAGGCAACCCTGCCCTGAATGTTGAGCTGCAAGAAACCGCAGATCAACTGAATGAAGTGGTGGTGGAAGCCAGCCCTTTTGAAAAAAGCTCAGAAACCCCCAACTCCATACAACGGCTTTCTCAGGAAGAAATCGCCACCTATCCGGGCGGCAATAATGATATTGCCAAAGTAGTACAATCGCTACCCGGTGTGTCCGGCTCTGTGGGCTTTCGCAATGATGTCATCATCCGAGGCGGTGCCCCGAATGAAAACGTCTATTACCTCGACGGTGTGGAAATTCCTAACATCAATCATTTTGCCACACAAGGCAGTGCCGGAGGACCAGTCGGTTTACTCAATGTGTCCTTCATTGAAGGGGTCACCCTCAGTACCAGTTCTTTTCCCGCTCAATACGATAATGTGTTATCAGGGGTACTGCAATTTGATCAGCGGAATGGCAACGCCCAGGAGAGAAGGGGCAACTTTCGGCTGGGAGCCAGCGAAGCAGCCCTCACCCTGGAAGGCCCTTTGTGGATGCCCGCTGATGATTCTCTGGCTCGTACTACTTTTATTGCCTCCGTCCGCCGATCTTATCTGCAATTCTTGTTCAAACTGATTGATCTGCCTTTTTTGCCGGATTATTGGGATTATCAGTATAAGATAAACCATCAGATTGATGATCGTAATGAGATCTATCTCACCGGAATAGGCTCTATAGATGATTTTAGCATCAATCCGCCCCAGGAAGCGACCCAGGAACAACAAGCTATTTTAGAACAGGTACCCATCATCCGGCAATGGACCAGTACGCTGGGACTTAGCTGGAGAAAACGTTTCCGGCAAGGGAAAGGCTTTATGCGTACCACCTTGAGCGGCAATATTCTTCATAATGATTTTCGTCAGTTTGCCGACAATGAGGCCCAGACAGGATTACTCTTTAACAACAATTCTACTGAAGATGAAAACAAGCTTCGCTTTGAAATCACCCGTTTTCTGAATGCGTGGACACTCAGCAGTGGCTTTCTGGCTCAGCATTCCCGTTATAGCAATACCACTACCGATGAGATCAATGCGGTGGCTTACACAACCACTACAAGATTCTATCGTTTTGGCCTGTTCTCTCAGGTATCCCGGCCTTTTCTGAAAGAAAGACTCAATGCTTCTCTGGGCATCCGTGCAGATGGTAATACTTTTACAGACGATGGCATGGACGTAAGTCAGACCTTGTCTCCCCGGCTATCCCTGTCGTATTGGCTGGCTCCCCGCTGGACCCTCAATGCTTCAGTGGGTCGTTACTACAAAATTCCTCCTTACACGCTGCTGGGGTTTAAAGATAGCCAGGGAAATTACGCGAACCGGGATGCCCGGTATATCCGGAGCAACCACTGGGTAACGGGTTTAGAGTACCTTCCCCGAAAATCTACCCGGATAACAATAGAAGGCTTTTTTAAACGATACGCTTACTACCCGGTGTCTGTCCGAAAAGGGGTTTCTTTAGCCAATCTGGGTGGTGATTTCGAAGTATTAGGAAATGAGGATGTGGTGAGCAATGGTCGTGGCAGAGCCTACGGCGTTGAATTATTATTGCAACAGAAGCTCAACCGTAACTTTTATGGAATACTGGCCTACACCCTTTATTGGAGTGCATTCACGGGTCTGGAGAAGGATTTGTATATTCCTTCTGTCTGGGATAACCGCCAGCTCATTACCTTTACCGGGGGATACAAACTCCCCCGCAACTGGGAAGCAGGCCTACGCATGCGCTACCTAGGTTCTACGCCTTATGCGCCAGTAGACCTGGAAGCGTCGGCAGCAACTTACCCTACCCTTCTCAAAGAATATAACCGCTTAGGTGATGTTCGTTTAGCACCTTTTAACCAAACGGATATACGGATAGACAAAAAATGGAATTTTGCGCAATGGACACTGAACCTTTTCGTAGAAATACAAAACGTGTTCGGGAGCGCGCTGCCACAACCCCCTACCTACACCTTACAAAGAGATGACAACGGTCAGGTGCTCATGCCGCAGCAGTTGATAGAAGTGACGGAAGTTAACAACAGTGCCAGGGTACCAACGCTGGGCCTGGTCATAGATATATAAAAAAAGTGAACCTTGAAGATTCACTTTTTTAATACAACAACCATGAACTACTCAACTATAGATCAATATAACACATCAATTCGTATTCAAAATCAAATTACCTCTTCCACAGGGGCAACAATATGGTTAGGTCTGTAGTATTGCAATAGCGCAAAAGTTGACAGGAAACCGGATGCCATACCTTCTATCATAATGGTAAATATTACCAGCATCGGGTGCAAATAACTTCCAAAAGGCTCTTGCGTCCGGATAACCTCCATAAATTCTGGGGAGATCACTGTAATATATAGTAAGACCCATACAGCGAAAAAAACCACACCTATCACTGATGTTAGCAGGCCAACACCCATTCCTTTCAAATAAACCAGATTTCCTTTCTGCTGTTGTTTGTAATCTTTAATAGCCATCAACAC
Source organism: Catalimonadaceae bacterium JC749 (assembly GCA_021730635.1). Lineage (GTDB taxonomy): Bacteria > Bacteroidota > Bacteroidia > Cytophagales > Cyclobacteriaceae > JAJNNC01. The sequence goes on along the minus strand of JAJNNC010000002.1, from coordinate 84,564 downwards.
AAAACTGAACAGAATAAAAAGATTGAAGGCTCTTAATTCCAGATTATGTTCAAGACCAAACGCTTTCATCAGTAAAAAGAAGCCTACCAATGCCAGGGCCATTAAGGTACCATACCGCAGGGCTGTTTGCTCAATGGCAGGTAATTTAGATAATTTCCAACTGTCCATAACTCCTTTGTTTTAAGTTCACTATTATAACCTATCATCTTTCATTTTTGTTTAATGATCTTAAAAAAAAATTAAACAAAATTTTTAATTCCCTCGCTTCCGTCTCATAAGGTACTGTTGTTGTTGCAGAGACTGCTGCTCCAACCCAATCATGTCTCTGCAAAACACTCTTTTGAATATAATAGAGTGGATGACAACTATTTCTTTACCTGGAAGTTATGATTGTTACATTCAACGTTTTTTACTATATGACTCAGGAGGAAACTCAATCGACAGCGCAGGATTTTTATCAGGAGGCACTGCAGTTACTACTTAAGCATCAATCTCCTGTCCTGATAGGTGGTGCCTTTGCCTTATATCATTATACAGGTATCTACCGTGATACGAAAGATCTTGACTTATTTTGCAAAGCGGAAGATTATCCTTCCATTCTCAAATTGCTTTCACAACACGGGTACCGGGTGGAAGTCACAGATCCACGCTGGTTAGCCAAGGCCTACAAAGGAGATTATTTTATAGATCTGATTTTCAATACGACCAATCACACCTGTTTTGTAGACGACAGCTGGTTTGAAAAGGAAGAGAAAGGCGAGCTCTTTGAGGTACCTGTACGGTTTATCTTAGCGGAAGAACTGCTCTGGACTAAAATTTATGTACAAAACCGGGAACGCTACGATGGCGCCGATATCAATCATCTTATTCTCCGCTATGGCTCGCAGCTGGATTGGCAGAAACTGTGGAACCGTATGAAACAGCACTGGAATCTGTTGTTGTCACAACTTCTAAACTTTCAGTTCATCTATCCATCTGATAGAAAACTCGTGCCCTCCTGGCTGTTTGATGAGCTGTTGGCCTTGGCCAAGAGCCAGTATGAATTACCGGAGCCCATAGAAAAAGTATGCCTGGGTCCACTGGTTGACCATACCCAATACCAGATAGATATTACCGAATGGAAGTATAAGAGTTTTACCACCAAAACACTATAAGCTGTATGGCAAACACACGAAAAAAAACCAGGGTTGCAGCTATGGGAGATATTCATGTGAGGGTATCTGATCGTGGAAAGTGGAGGGAATGTTTTCAGGCAGTATCCGAACAAGCGGATATACTCTTGCTCTGTGGAGATTTAACGGACACGGGTCAGGAGACAGAGGCCCAGGTGTTGGCAGAGGAGCTTTCTGCCTGTAGCATCCCCGTAGTTGGCGTTTTGGGCAATCATGATTATGAGCGCGATCAGCAGGAAGCTATTGTTGAGGTTTTGGTCAAAAACCATATGCATCTGCTGGATGGCGAATCTATTATCATCCATGGGGTAGGCTTTGCCGGTGTGAAAGGCTTTGGTGGAGGCTTTGACCGCTATATGATGCCTATGTTTGGAGAGACTATGAACAAACAGTTTGTACAGGAATCAGTGAATGAAGCTCTCAGACTAGATCAGGCTCTGGTTCGCTTAGAAAGCGGAGAGGAAACGGAGATAAAGAAGATTGCGGTTCTGCATTATGCGCCCATCAAAGAAACGGTGGTAGGTGAACCGGAAGAAATTTTTCCTTTCCTGGGTTCCTCACACCTGGCCGAACCGCTCAACCGGCGACAGGTAACAGCTGCTTTCCATGGCCACGCGCATATGGGCACCCTACAGGGAAAAACCTCGGAAGGCATTCCTGTATTCAATGTGGCCAAAGCCATTCTGAAAAAAGCGGGCTATCATTTACCTTTTTTCATTTATGAAGTTTAGTATAAAACTGTTATGAATTTCTAACTGCTCTCAACTATGGACGAATCATTGTTTCAGGATATCAGCATCACTCTTCTTATCGTATTGCTACTGGTTGGTGTTATCTATGTAGCCAGTGTTGTGTATGTATACAACGACGCCCGAAAGAGAGGAATGAACGGACTATTAGTAGCGGCGCTGGTAGCCTTTATCGGTTGGCCGGTCAGTCTTTTGGTTTACTTACTGCTCAGGCCTAAATCCTATCCCTGATCTTTTCTGGTGTTTTTATGACATGGAATGGCTGTCAATAGCCTGGAGACACTTTTATCTCGAAGGTTTAAGAGCTTCTTAACCACAAAAAAGCCAGGCTATGCTACCTGGCTTGTCATTTTTCCAGAGAATCTACGGGTTTATTACCAGCCGGTTCGATACTCCCGTTTTACAAATTCATTGGCTACGTCAAAGTTGGTCACTTTCATATTGGGGCCATCCCACAGCAGCTCTTTACGCCCTGGGTAGGAGTAACCATTACCATCGGCATTGGGCTGTTGGTAGTTGAAACTACGTACGGCCAGGTTGCCCATAATGACAGTTTCTGTCAGCGGACCGGCCACTTCAAAGGGAGAACTGGTGTAAGCACCATAACCTTCCAGGCAGGCCTTCACCCATTGTTGCTGATGCCCTTCCGGTCCTCCTTCCACAAAGGGCATAGCCGAGGGCGGCAAGTCCATCTCCTGCATCCTGGTGGTAGGCAGCAAGGTAGGATTCTTCCCCCACATGCCAGCCATCAGCTTACCTTTCGTTCCTTCAAAGATCATTCCGCCGTCCAAGTCACCCATCATTTCATCTGGCTGGAGTTCTTCAGGCCGCTTGGGTAAAATACCCCCGTCGTACCAGGAAAAGTTAAGCGCTGGCATATCACTTCGTGCCGGAAATTTCAAATGAATGACAGAAGAGGGCGGGCAACTTTCGGGAAGGCTGGCCTCTTCAAAAAAGTCTTTATACACGGTGCTTACACTGCATTCTACTGCTTCCGGATAACCCAGTTTCAGGGCACGGAAGGGTACGTCCATAATGTGGCATCCCATATCGCCCAGGGCACCGGTACCATAATCCCACCATCCCCGCCAGCGGAAAGGCATATAAGCTTCATGATAGGCACGGAAGGGCGCGGTACCCAACCACAGGTTCCAATCCACACCCTGAGGCACCGGTTGTTTTTCTTTGGGAACAGGAATACCCTGGGGCCATACCGGCCGGTTGGTCCAGCAATGCACCGTATGCACCTCTCCCAGGAGGCCTTGCTGTATCCAGGTTTCTATCTTCCGGGTATCGTCACCGCTACTTCCCTGGTTTCCCATTTGGGTGACCACCTTATATTTTTGGGCAGCTTCTGTCAGCTGGCGGGCTTCGGCAAGATCATGGGTAAGAGGTTTTTCCACATACACATGTTTGCCCAATTCCATAGCTGCCAAAGCCATGATAGCATGCATATGGTCGGGTGTACTCACGATCACCGCATCAATATTTTTTGCTTCTTTATCGAGCATCTGACGAAAATCTTTATAATAGGCAGCTTTGGGCCAGGTTTCCCGGGCTTCCTTGGCCTGTCGATCGTCTACATCACATAGCACGGTAATGTTAGCATTGTCTTTATGAAAAGCGTGTGTCAGGTTATACATGCCTTTTCCACCAACGCCTATGGCCGCAATACTGAGCTTATCGCTGGGAGGCACATAGCCTTTACCGCCTAAAACATAACGGGGTACAATCATAATCCCGGCTGCCAGGGCAGAACGCTGTAAAAATTGTCGCCGGGGAAGATGATGAGAAGGTTGATCGGTTGGTTCCATAGTGTATAGTGTGTTAAGATGGTTCGTCAATGGGCGGATAATTTACAAAAAAGATAGAAGCTTCCCATCCCGTTTTTTAGTGTACTGGCGAAACGCCATCAGTTTCAGAGAGATAATAAGGCAGGACTGCCAATTTACAATGGGTTTTACCTCAGGAGGCAGCACTTTTTGCGGAAGAAACTTCTATCGCCTTTCTTTTCGTTTCTTCGTAAATTTTATTCATATGTTGTTCAAAATGAATATCCCACTGATGGCCTAACTTTTCCCAGGCTCTTCTGAAATTTTCCCGACTTTGCCAGTCATGCATATATTGATTCCAGCCATTCCATTGTTCCTTTTTAATTTTGCTGGAATGCTCTCTGTACATTAAAAAAGCCCTTTCCAAAAGAGATATCAGTATTTCAAAAATGATGAGTTCCCTATGGTTTTGTTCAGCAGTGTAATGGTTGCGATCTTTTTTTTCAACATAGTAAATATCTAAGTCCACATTTTCCAGGCAAAGCATCAAAAACTCTATGTATTTATCGTCTAAACTATTATAGGTACCATATTCTCTATCCCTTCTTTCTTTTAACTTTTGCTGAAGATAGACAAAGATGGCAACGGGTACGCCTAATATGGTCACCGACAGGGAAATCACTTCCAGGTATAATTTGAATTGGTTGATATCCATCAATATATTTGTTGTAAAAGGTAGTGGTATAAAAAAGCTTTGAGATTATCGTCAGAGAAAACCTGTAGGCCTCTGATCAAGTTAACCATTTTTGGATATGATTGAGAGTCAATTTTGACAAAGCCTTTTCACAATACCAAATTATCTCTATTTTTAGCGCTGAATTCAATTTTATTTTCGCACACCTAACACCAAGACTAATCATGAGAAAAATAATGGTAATGAGTCTGTCTGCCTTGACACTTGGGGCTGCCCTGGTATTTACAGCTTTTCAAAACAAAAAAAGTGATCAGGTACGACACATCGTTGTATTCAAGTATAAACCCGACGCTTCCCAGGAAAAGATTGATCAGATAACGCAGGCGTTTAAAGGGCTAAAAGGAAAAATTCCGGGTATCGTCTCTTTCGAACATGGCATCAACGACAGTCCGGAAAACAAGAATCTGGGTTTCACCCATGTCTATCAGGTGACCTTTAAAGATGCGGCTGCCCGCGATGCTTATTTACCCCATCCGGAGCATAAGAAGTTTGGAGAACTGCTGGGTCAACTCAATGTGCTGGAAGATGCCTTTGTGGTGGATTACCGACCCGTAGAATAGGAAAAAGCATCCCAAATCTATTATAAAGACAGAACGTGTAGGATAGCACATCCTTTTGTCTTGCGCAAAACCAGTTTCAATGGCGTGGAGATACTTTCCACGCCTTTTTATTGCTCACTTTTTGTTACAGGTTTTACAGCTCTCTGATCCAGATATTCCGATAGCTGATCGGCTCACTGGGATCGCCGTGATCCTGCAAGCGGATGGGCCCTTTTCCATGCTGCGTATATTCAGGCAGTCCGATATAAGGGGTATGCCCTTTGATTTGCGTATCATTCTGAATGACGACCCCATTGTGAAGTACGGTAATGCGGGCGGGAGAAAATAAAGAGCCATTTTCTTTAAAACGGGGTGCCGTGTAAATAACGTCATATACATTCCATTCGCCCGGTTTGCGCATCGCATTCACAAGAGGCGGACTTTGTTTGTAAATACTCCCGGCCTGTCCATTGACATACGTCTGGTTGTTGTACGAATCCAACACCTGCAGCTCATAGATGCCTTGCATAAAGATACCACTGTTGCCCCGAGCCTGGCTTTTTCCAGTAATATCAGCGGGTATAGACCATTCTATATGCAGCTGAAAATCATTGAACTCCTGTTTGGTAACAATATCTCCGGTTCCTTTTTTTACTGTAAAAACACCGTTGTTCACCACCCACTGGGCTGCCCCCCCCTCTACACTTTCCCACTTGCTTAGATCTTTTCCATCGAAAAGAATAACTGCATCGGAAGGGGCCGTCATGGCAGCATTTTGCGCAGCCTTTCCAGGCTCTACTACTTTGGGCACTGGCTCCCAGAATTCCGTCATCTCGGGTACCATTTTAGGAGGTTTGGGCACCTGGGCCTGGGCCTGTTCGATCGTAGCCATAATACATAGAATGATGATGAATAATAAAGATTTTCGATGGATAAAATAGTAGTGCTGCATCGTAGTTAACTTTTGTCTGAAATGAGGTTAGTAATAATTTGCTCAAGATAAAACTTCACAACGAAAAATCATTGGCTTTTGGCTTTAGCTGCCGGAGTTTCTCTATACTTCCGGGAGTTTCCAGGGAGTACGGTATTGTGCCTGTGTCAGTTCATGAGCCCGGGCATCATGAAGGATCGTATTTTTTTTCTCGTCCCAGAACACTTTACTACCCGTCCGGTAAGCAATATTGCCTAGCTGCGCATTGATGGCAGCATCCCGTCCCATGGCAATCGTACAGTTAGGTTGCTGGCGAGATTTGATACATTCCAGAAAATTGAGGGTATGCTGATCCAACCCACGGGTAAAATTACTTTGTACCGGTAAGGCATCTGTTAAAAACTTTCCTTCTTCTGCTTCCGGGTATACTTCCCATTGATTTCTGTCGATCACCAGCGTTCCCAGGTTGCCGGTGAAAGCCACTCCCGGCTGACTGCGATTATAAGGACCTATGGCTGTACCTAATGACTGTTCCCACAGCATAGAGAAATCTCCGAAATCATACAACACCTGCAGGGTATCCGGTGTCTCGGCAGCACTATCAGGAAAACCATATTTCCCCCCGGTAGCCGACACGGAGAGAGGGGTATTCACCTGCATACCCGCCAACACCATATCAATCATATGGACACCCCAGTCGGTCATCAGCCCACCGGCATAATCCCAGAAATAACGAAAACTGCCATGAAAACGATTCGAGTTGAAAGGTCTTTGGGGGGCAGGCCCCAGCCACATATCGTAATCCACTCCCGCGGGAACGGGCTCATCCGGTTTGACAGGAAAGTTTCTGCCATAATTGGTAAATGCCCAACTTTTTGCCGCACGAATTTTACCTAATTTACCAGAACGCAGATAGTCCAGGGCACTGATCCAATGGGGATCACTACGCTGCCACTGCCCCACCTGCACCACCCTGTTGTATCGCTGGGCTGCGGCAACCATCAGGTTACACTCCTCAATAGAATTAGCGATGGGTTTCTCCACATACACATCTTTGCCAGCCTCACAGGCATGGATCATCTGCAGGCAATGCCAGTGGTCCGGTGTACCAATGATGACTGCATCTACCTCCTGATTTTCCAGTAACTTTCTATAATCGCTATACAAGGTAGCTTTCTTCCCTGTTTTCCCTTCCAATTCTGCGGCCCGGTTGTTCAGCACATTGCTATCCACATCGCAAATCGCGATGCACGCCACACCTGCATGGTTCAGAATAGACCGCAGGTTGCTCCAACCCATGTTGTTACACCCGATCACACCAAGTCTGACGGTATCGTTGGCAGAAAGTGGCCGGTGCGTAGTTTTATCCAGCACAGCGGTGGCCATCCCTTTCCCTGGCAGGGAGGCCAGACTGATGCCTGTCGTAAGTTGAGCGGCATGGCGCAGGAATTTTCTTCTGTTTGCGTTCATTGTAGGCGATTGGTTGTATACGACTGTTTGCTTTTATCCAATGCATGAAACTATTAATTTTTATGTTGTATCCGAAGAGATAAAAGCTTTATTTTATCATGACCCTCGCCGTTATTAAGCCTCACAGCCCTAGTATAATGTAGTTTGCAACTATCCTCCCTATCAAATCTACTTTTATCAAAGCCAGCAATACAGCATAATTGCTGCCACTGCTAATGCGTTAATTTTTGCCTGCGATCACCTCGATTTTCCCTCCAGTTCTGAATAAATCATGGGACACAAAATACCCTTCGATTTTCTTCCCATTCACTATAACCTCTTGTAAATTTCTTCCGGCTTCCGGTTTGTTAATAATTAATTCTTTATCATTGTCTAACGTCCACCGGACCTGATCAAAAACAGGAACAGTCACGATATACTCATCATCTGCCGGAGAAAAGGGATATAACCCAAGGGCACTGAAAACATACCAGGATGACATTTCACCGGCATCGTCCATGCCGCAAAGCGCCAGTCCATGTTCTCCTACGCCATAATAATTTTCCAGTATATTGTCGATGATTTTTTGCGATTTTTCAGGTTTGTCTACAAAATGATAGGCAAAAGGAGCTTCATGGTCAGGTTGATTTCCATGCACATACTGGCCAATAAAACTAGATACATTCCTGGCTATATAATTTTTATTCCACGGCACCGTAAACAAAGAATCAAGCTTTGCCTCAAAATTCTCTTTTCCACCATATAAGTTTATCAACCCCTGCATATCGTGAGGGGCAAAAAACGAAACCTGCCAGGCATTTGCTTCTCTGAACATGTATTCATAATAGGGATATTGAGGATTAAAATTTTTCACCCATTCGCCATTCGCCAACCGGCCTCTCATGAAATGAGTCAATGTATCGAATACATTCTGATAGTTCTTCGCTCTCTTCATCAGCAAGCGATAATGGGTAGTATCTTTCAATGCTTTGGCTAGCTGTGCGACCGCATAATCATCATAGGCATACTCCAGGGTTTTAGAAACACCAGCTTTAGCCTTGGTCTCTACATGTGGTGAATCAATAGCAGGGGTGGAGATGTATCCTTTTTCAATGTATTCGGAGATATGCGGCCGGGTTCCTCCTTCCTTATTCGCATTGTTGAGCAATAACTGATAGACCTTTTCCACATCATAGCCCTCAATACCTCTGGCATAAGCCCCTGCAATAAAGGCTGCTGCATGATCTCCATGGAAGAAAGTAGGAATAAAACCTGTTTTCTCGCCTATGTCCTGTAATGATCTGATGACATCGCCCGTCACTTCAGGAGAAATATTCCCCAACAGCACAAGCTTGTTTCTATACGTATCCCATAAAGATGGTTTTGTATAATAATTAAAATCAGCTTTGACTATATTTCCTTGTACATCACGAAACTCTCCATTCACATCGCTGCGTAAAGCCGGCCAGAGAAAAGCCCTGTACAATGAGGTATAAAATAGTTCCTTTTGCTTTTCCGTTCCTCCTTTTACCTGAATCTTAGACAATAGGTCTTCCCATTGTTGGTTGGCTTCGGCCCACACTTCGTTAAAGGATTTATGGCCGATTTCCGCTTCCAGGTTTTGTTTTGCATTTTGTACACTGACAAAGGACAAGCCGATCTGCATCTCTACAGGATCGTTCTTACCATCCCGTAGATGGATGATAGCCCAACCCTCTTTCTCGCCTTCCTGTTGAACTTCAAGCTGTTGAATCGCTTCATTCAACAGCGCGTAAAAATAGATTGTTTGCTCCCCATTCCGTTGAAAGCCTTGCACTGCATTTTCGATCTTTTCTATCTTCCAATCTGACACCTTATTGTTGGCCTTTGCCAGATCAAACAGAATTTTTCTGTCTTTTGCCTCCTTATACTCATACTGATGGTAGCCACTTCTTAGCGTAGAAGTCAAGCTGACGGCTATCTGATAATCTTCCAGAAATACTTTATACAAGCCTGCCTGGGCTGTTTCTGTTTTGTGAGAAAATTGCGAACCATATTCACTGGAATGGAACTCACCTGATACTGGAAGAACAGGTATGTTCACATAATTCCAATGCCCTTTATTGGTATGCGCAAAGGCATGAATAACAGTATCTTCATATTCATAGCCAGCTCCTGTACCATACGCAGTGATAGGGCTTAGCTGCACCATAGCATTGGGTAGGGAAACACCAGGATACACAAGACCAGCCCAAACCCGCCAACCTTCCGGCGGTGTATATCCGATAAACGCAGGGTCAGTCAGAGGTGCTGTACCGATCAGCGGATTCACATATTTTGTAAAGGCCCTATCAAGGATATCAACCCCTTCTGAGGTACAGGAAACAGTTAATATTAGGGCTAAAAAAATGGCAAGAGTTCGAGTCATAAGTTCAGTGGTAAGATTTGTTCAGAAGATCTTACAGGCAGTGTTTATAGCCCTCGCTTCCCATGTGAGAAATCCAGCGAAGCTTCAGGAACTTCCGGCAGGTTCTTCCCAAGAACGACAGGTAAATTTTTATATTAAATCAAAACAGCTTGGCTTCCTTTAAGTGGGCAGCCGCTTCCATCAGCATGACACCGCTCAACTGGGTGGATAAATCTGTTGTGGTGCCAGGCTTCTTACGCCAGTCAGGGCTGCTCATCATAGCGGGTCTGCTGATGCCATTTTCAAAAAATGTTTCAGCATTAAATTTTAAGAACTTGATAAAACCTTGTCGTTTGTTATCAGTCAGTTCAGGTAGCTGTAGCAGTTGGGTGAAATGTCTTACCAGAATACCTTTGAACAGACCTCCGTCACCTTGCCCTTCGCTTTTCAGTATTCCTTCTGAGGTAACTTTAGGGCTGGTCATGGTGGAAGTTGCCGTCTTTACAGCATCGTTTAGATACATTTCGTTATGGGTCACCTCATATAATTTTGTGGCAGCGCCTATATAGGTGCCCAGGTTGTAAGTAAAGACCCAGTCTTTGTTAATCACTGTTTCGCCATTTTCTCTGGATATATTGTCCCAGACCAGGCCAGTTGTGGGATCTACCAGCGTTTCTTTCTCCCATGCATATATTTTTTTAGCCCATTCCAGATCTTCTGTATTACCTTCTATCTGGTATAACTGAACAGCCAGGATGGCGGCAGGTCCATTGGAACAGGCATTTTTTCCATAGGGCGTGTCTGTTTTCCAGGTAATACCTCCCCCAAATACATCACTCCATCCTTTCTTGATTTCGTTCCAGAGCTCTTGAGCTACTGCCAGATATTCAGGGTCTTCTGTTGCCTGATAGGCTCTTGTGCAAGCCATACCCAGCCATTCCATATCATCATTAAACACATTCTGATACGTACCACCATTTTTGACTTTGATACCTTTTAGGATGGCTTTCATTTTTAGCTTATAATGCTCATCATTTGTTCTTAAGTAACCATCGACCAAAGCATCTAACATGTGTGCATTCCACCAGTAATTAAAGTTCTCATTTCCGCTGTTATCCTGCTTAAAGGTTCCTTCTGTGGACAAAAAAGTATCATAGGTGGCGGCTTGCAAAGAATCGGCAGTGGCAGCCCATGTATAATTTACCTCTTGCTTATCTCCTGCATTTGGATTGAGGGGGTCTATATCCCCTTTTGAACAGGAACTATGTGCCAGTAACAGGAGTACCATTGCGGTAGCACCTGTATATCTTGTCAATCTTTCTTTCATCCTTTGATGCATTTAACTTTATCGTAAACCGAATAAGTGTCCTCCCCGGTTTTCCGGGAAGGATCAAAGTTCATAGTATAGCTTAATTGGGTGTAACCGTATGGGTATATTCAGGGACACTCGTGTTAAAAATCACTTGTATATCTGCCTGGTTGTTGTCAACAGCCCCGTTGAATTTAAAGGTATTGGCCCAACGATCGTTGGTAACTGGCACCATAAACCAATAAGATTCAGCGGTGTTCTCATCGGGCCGCGAATTATCTGCATTCGTGCTGCCGTACCATTCTTCGACCGTGCTGCCATTGGCATTCACCATGAAGCGGAACTTATAGCGTTCATCTCTGCCCCAGTCTTCTTGTTTAAACTCAATAGGTGCATCTTCTATTCCCCAGGTTCCGTTCCCTGTATAGGGAAGTTCGAACAAGAACGCATCATTTGGAGAGAAATACAAAGCTACCGTTTCGATAGCAGCCACTTCAGTAGCAGCTGAAGAGAAGTCCACCCGAATTCGATAGACCTGTTCTCCCCCTGTTACGGTGGTTGCACCTTCCGCTTTTAGTTTACCATTCTCAATATAATAGGTATCAGGCGTGCCTTCTTTTCTGGAAGCAAAATAATATTGTCCCTCTTTTAGAGCAGCATACACTTCGAATGTGTTGGCACTTGTCTTTTTCATAGGGATAGCATGATCCAGCCCCTCCCCTCCTTCTGTGGCTGAACCGGCAAGGTAGAGTTCATCGGGAGCAGGAAACCCTGCCGACCGTTGTACCTCGATCAGCCTGGAAGCTGCTGGCACTTGAACGTTGATTCCTTTGGAAGATAATACCGTCCATTTCAATACCCCTGTTTCTTCCGGTTGTATCCCTGCCATACCGGCAATCCTGTTAAGTTCGGAGAAGGGAAGGTTTAACGTGCGTTGAAGCCCGTTTCCATCGGCGGGAAGGGTATATACCGGGTCTGAGAAATCACCCGCTTCCGTATCAAACACAACTTCATATAAAACAACGCCATTATCTTCTGCTTTTGCCGCATTCCATTCAAAAACAGCAGCGCTTTGGGCTCCCAAATTTAGAAAGGCCCCGTCTTCCGGCGCATACAGGTCTGTCACCGGAGAAACCTGGGTATGACTTAGGGTTTCCTCATTCTCACATCCTGTCAGCACTATGATGGCAGCTAAAGTTGTCAGTACGATATAGCTCAATATATTTTTCATAACATTGATGTTAAATTTTTAGAATGAATCGTTGAGAGGTTAATGTTTAGTTCCAGCCAGGGTTCTGGTTCAGATTAGGATTGATATTCATTTCATCCCTGGGAATGGGCCACAGGTAATGTTTGGCCGGGTCAAAAGTCCTTTGTTGTACCCGGATATAGCCATTATCTTGCGAAGCAGGGCCAAATTGTGCGCCATGTACCCATCCGTTCAACACATCTTCTGCCATTTCCCACCGGCGAATGTCAAAAATTCGCAACCCTTCCATAGCCAGTTCCACACGCCGCTCATTTCGGATGACCGCCTGTATTTGTTCCTGGCTCAATGAAGCATCATAATTTAAAGCCGCCGGGTCGGTAAACCCTGCACGAGCACGGATGGCGCTGATGGTTTCGTTCCAGATGGCTTCATTGAATTGACCTAGTTCATTTTTTGCTTCAGCATACATCAATAAAACGTCGGCATACCGGATTAAAATAAGATCCAAACCTGAAGCAAGCCCTGTGGTATGGGTAGGATCAAAGTATTTTCGAGTATAATAACCTGTTGCTGTGGCCGAAGAACCCGGCGCATACTCATCAAGCGGCTCGTCGGGGTCGGAACCCGGCTTAATATAAATGGTGTGTGTAGAGCCATCAGGATCTTCCCATGCGTAGCTATGATACACCACGGTATGGGTAAGCCGGGGATCCCGGTTCACATAAGGGTTTGCTTCGTCATAACCTGAACCTGTCTCTTTGATGGACATCCCATTGAGCATCAGATAGCTGTCTACCAATTCCTGTGTAGGGGCCAGGTTGTTTAACCTTGCTCCAGCAGATAAAGGCGCCATATCAAAAAACTGCGACCAGGTTCTGAACTGTGGCACATACTCCAAGCTCAATATCACTTCACTGTTGTTTTCATTCTCTGGCAAAAATAAGCCTTCATAAGAAGGGAATAGCTCGTATGCTCCGTATTCATCACTATTAATGAGCATTTCACAAGCGGTTACAACTGCTTCCCACTGCCCTTCGTAGAGCAATACTCTGGCTTTCAATGCTACGGCCGCTCCTTTTGTAATTCTCCCTTCCTCTTCAGCAGGCAGGCCTGTGTTGGCAGGCAGGAATGAAACTACTTCATCCAGTTCGTTTACAACAAAAGCAAGCACTTCAACGCGAGGTGTACGCCCAACTGTTTGTGCTTCCTCGATGGTCAGATCCTCCTTCAACAAAGGGATATCCCCAAACCAGGTCATTAACTGAAAATGCAGAAAGGCCCTGATAAAGCGAGCTTCCGCCTTCATTCTATTCCGGATTTCTTCGTCCATGTCCGGAACCCTGTCAATATTCTCCAGTAAAATATTACAGGTCTTTATACCAGTGTAATGACTATTCCATTCATTCTGTATTCTGGCCAGGGAAGCATCATATGTACCACTAGCCAGAGAGGCTGCTCCTGCTTCATCTCCTCTTGCATTGACGGCATTATCAGACAATGCTTCGTTGAAGAAAAAATAGTTGCTATTGAACATCTGCGAATAGGCTGTATTGAGCACACTTTGCGCTTTTGCTTGGGACGTCCAAAAGTTCAAATCTGTAAACGCGTTCTCTGGAGCGAGGTCTAACTCTTTACACCCCATAAATAGTACTACTAAAATAGCCAGCCAGCTACTTATATTGCATTTTATATTTTTCATAGCTTTTAATTAAAAGGTAACATCTACACCAAATCCATAATAAATCATGGTAGGATATGCTCTTGCACTGTTGGCTCCTGAATTTTGCAGGTTATTATTAAACTCTGTAAGCTCAGGGTCCACAAATTTCACATCCGAGAGGGTAAAAAGATTTTTACCGGACAGGTATACCCTAAAGTTTTGCATACCTAATTTCCTGGCAAAAGCAGCGGGTAACGTATACCCTAACTGCACATTTTTTACCCGTAGATAAGCCGCATCAAATAAGTACATATCCGAACCTCTTCTGAAGTTATTGGTATTGGACTGACTCCCATTGTCGGACAGTCTGGGATAACGGGCATCCGGGTTTTGTGGCGTCCAGTAATCCAGCTGATGGGTATACATGGTCATGCCATAATTAAAATGGAAAGGCTCTACCGTTTCTCCACGAATCATCATGGTTCTTTTCCCAACCCCCTGAAGAAAAATACTCAAATCAAACCCCTTGAAGCTCACATTGTAGTTGGCACCAAAGGTGAATCTGGGGAAAGGATTCCCAAAGACAACTTTGTCATCATCATCAATAACACCATCCTCGTTCACGTCTACATAGCGATTATCACCCGGAAACAGGTTGGTCAACCCTTCGGGTTTAGCAGCACTTTCAATCTCATCTATAGTTTGGAAATAGCCTTCTCTTTGTAATCCCACATACGAATGGTAAGGATATCCTTCTTTCAACAAAATCTGTAGCTCTTCTACCCCTGTGAGCCTTTCTTCTCCCTGAAAATCCAGCACTTCATTTCTGGAATCTCCCAAATTGAATGAAATCCTATGGTCCACCCCTTTGCCCAGATGTACATAGGAAGCCACTATCTCCCAACCCTTACTGCCCACTTTTCCAGCATTAAAATCGGGTAAGCTCGTACCAAAAACACCCGGAACAGCGGGTGGTATCAGAATGTCGGATGTTACTTTGTTGAAGTAATCCAAAGATAAAGTCAGAGCGCCATTAAAGAAATCCAGATCAGCTCCTACATTAAAAGTCGCTGCGCTTTCCCAGCGGATGTCCGGGTTGGCAAAATTGTAGCCTGCTCCGCTCACTGGCACATTGTTGAATCCATAGGCATTCTGAAAAGTGAAATAGGTGGTCTGGTACTGATAATTTCCTACATTCTGATTACCCAGCACCCCATACGAAGCTCTTACTTTAACATTGCCTACATGGTCACGGTAGCTGCTCAGGA
Organism: Catalimonadaceae bacterium JC749; assembly: GCA_021730635.1. Taxonomy (GTDB): domain Bacteria; phylum Bacteroidota; class Bacteroidia; order Cytophagales; family Cyclobacteriaceae; genus JAJNNC01. The sequence continues at coordinate 69,365 of JAJNNC010000002.1, read as the reverse complement.
AGCTTTCTTCTGATAACCGATATCCTACGGAAACAGAAGGAAAGAACCCCCAGCGGTTGTTTTTTGCAAACCTGGAAGAACCATCATAGCGAAAACTAAACTCTCCGTAGTACTTGTCATGATAAGCATAGGAGGCACGCCCGAAGGCAGAGTTCAAGCTATTCTCTGAAGCGCTTTGATTGGAGGTATAAGAGTTGGGCTCGATCACGGTCTCTGTAACAGGGGTACCCAGTTCCGGATCCGTAAAGATTTTATAGATTCCGGTGCCACGATCAGTATGGTTCTCATTAGAAACACCAAGCAGTATATTTATGTCATGTTCTCCATTAAACGTTTTTGTAAAATCGGCCATCAGTTGTGAATTCAAATCCAGGCTCTTCCGGCTTTCATCATAAGTATTCCTGTTGGCTCCATAAACGCCCTGCGGAAAGAAATCCACTTGAAGTGTTCTGGCAAACAGGTGGTTGGCATATAAGTTTCCGCCAAAAACGCCCCTCAACTTCAGGAAATCTGTGATGGCAAACTCCGCAGTTACATTACCATAAACATGATCATCATCATACCGGCGAAAGCCACCCTGCTCTAAAATCCCCAAAGAATTGAATTCCTGAAGTACATCATTGGTTAAATAACGGCCCAAGGAATCTTTCTGGGCATAAATCAAGGGCACTCTGCTGGCATCTACCATCAAAGTACCGGTAGAAAAGGAATGATCCGTATTGAGCCGACGGGCATAAGATAAGATAGAGGTAAGCTTCAACTTTCCAAGCTCGTTGGTCATGTTGAGCCGGAAATTGTAGCGTTTTATTCCTTTGGCAGGCCCCACAAAATTACTTTGCTGGTCTAAATAGCCAGCAGAAATATAATAGGTAGAACGCTCGCCTCCCCCTGAAACCGCTAAGTTGTGGTTTTGCTGCCAGGCGGGTTGCAGAATCTCATCGGCAAACCAGGTTTCATCTCCGTTTTCTCTAAACTGTCTGATCTCTTCCGGCGTGTATACCGCCGAAGTCTGTCCGGCATTCAACGCGGATTCATTTCTCAACATAGCATTCTCATACCCATGCACTGGTTTGATGAAAAAATGAGGATAATTGATGCCTGCCAAACCGTTGAAAGTAACCTGAGGCCGCGTATCCTTGCTTCCTTTTTTTGTGGTAATTAAGATGACGCCATTGTTGGCTCTTGATCCGTAAATGGCTGCGCTCCCCGCATCTTTCAACACAGAAATATTTTTGATATCCGAAGGATTCAACAAATTAATATCTCCGCCAACCACACCATCAATGACCACCAGCGGACTATTGTTTCCCAGTGTACTGATGCCCCTTATATTGAGATTGATGCCTGCTCCTGGCTCGGAATTAGGCTGTTGTATAATCAGGTTGGCAGACACTCCCTGTAAGGCGTCGGTAAGATTCACCACAGGACGCCCCTCTAAGGCTTCAGAAGAGACCTGGTCCACCGCCCCGGTCACACTTGATCTTTGTTGTGTGCCATAACCGATCACCACGATTTCCTCTAAAGACCGGATGTCTTCTGCCAATTGCACATCAAGGGTAGACTGATTATTGACAGGAATTTCTTCCTGTACATATCCAATAGAGGAGAAGATCAGGGTATCAGTGGCAGAAGGGACATTCAGGCTGTAGTTACCATCCACATCGGTGACTGTGCCAATGCTACTGCCTTTTACTAAAACATTTACACCAGGTAGCCCCTCTCCTGAAGATAAAGCTGTGACTTTCCCTCGCACCTGATGTTGAACCGAAAGTCGTTCTTCTACCCGATCGCCCCCCTCTTTTTTACTGACAAAAATATTGTCATTAATCCGTAGAAACTTCAGATCATAGTTCTTGGATAACTCTCTTAAGATGTTTCCAAGCGTAGTCTCTTTGGCTTTCACTGTTACTTTTTGCCTGACATCAACATTACTGTGTTCATAGGCGAACTTCAATTGTGTCTGACCGGCAATATAAGAAAACACCTCCTCCAGCATTGCTTTCTCAAATTGGATGCTCATCTGTATCTTCTCTATGCTCTCCGGCTTCTGCGCCATTCCATCAGAAGCAATCAGTATACTGGTGAAGAAAAGTTGTAACAACCAGCCATAGGCCATAAACTTTGACATAGTAGTAAGTTGCCCTATTAGTTTTGATTTCATAATTTTAAGTTGTTTGTGGAACAGTTGAGTTTCATAACATCCTGAAGCTCCTGCCACCGTAGCCTGTTCGCCAAAACTTCTTACGGAGCAGGAGCTCTTGGTTTTTCTAACTGGTGTTGTATGTGTTTTGCATGCTTATGAATTTATGATGACTTTTTTACCTTCAATGGTATAAGAAAATCCTACGGAAAAGCTGATTCCATCCATCACTGCTTTCAGGCTTTGGTCCTTAAACTCACCGGAAAAACCCTGCATCGCTGGCTTTTGCTGATACTCAAATTGCACATCATACCAGCGCTCTAATACCTGCTGTATTTCCTCAAAAGAAGCCCTCTCAAAGAGTATAATCCCTTCCCGCCAAACAGTAAATTCCCGGGTATTGACAACAGCCTTTTCCAACCTCAGATTGTCCTTGTGAAACAAAGCCATTTCTGAGGGTTGTAGTATCAGACTTTCTTTCGTATCACGCTGCACTACCTGAACTTTACCTTCTACCAAAACCACTTTCACACCTTTGGTCTCCGGATAGGCATTAATGTTAAAAGAGGTTCCTAAAACCTGCGTGTATAAGTCGCCGGTTTTTACGATAAAAGGTTTCTGTTCATCGCTGGCCACTTCGAAGTAAGCTTCTCCTTTCAGACTCACCTCTCGTAGACTATCTCGGAAATATTCCGGAAAAGAGAGTTGGCTGGCTGCATTCAGGTGTATTTTCGTTCCATCTTGCAAGGTGATTGTCGCTTTCTGTCCATTCATGGTAGAGCGGCTGATCTGGCGAATGGCCTGTGTTTCAGGCGAAGGCGTAGTAGAAAATCGTTGGGACATCTGATATCCAGCCCACCCGGCGAAGATCAGAAAACTGATCATGGCAGCAATACGTATCCAGGCAGATACCCTTCTTAGGGGTCGTTCTTTTTCTTCAGGAAGTACGACAGACCCGGTAATGTCTGAAAACTTTCTGAGCTGCTCTTCAAATTCGTCATCAGGCAAGCGGGTGAACAGCACATCAAGCAGCGCGATCGCTTCTTTGATCTCTTCTCTTTTTTCAGGATGATCCTCTATCCAATGCTTCCAGAACCGTATATGCGCTTCATCAGCGGAGAGGTAATAGGCCCGGAAAGAGGCATCCAAAGAAAAATCCTCAGCCGTATAATTGATATAGTCTTTATCTTTCACCAGGTATAAGTAAGGCTCATTTACAGGTAAGACCTGGCGACAGCGGTTAGGTACTCAATATTTAGAAAAAATTTTTATTTTTTTTTCAGTGCCTTTCTCAAAGTAGTTAAAGCCCGGTAGGTCAGATTTTTCACCGATTGATATTGCAGAGAGGTCCTTTGCTGTATTTCCTGGATAGACAGCCCTTCATAAAATTGCAGGTAGATGAGTTCTTTCTGACGGTCGGTCAGTTCTTTCAAGGCTGTCTTGATTTGCCAATGCTTTTCTTCATCCTCTTCCTGGTTGATCATAGTCTGCTCTATAGAAAAAATGATTTCCAATGGTACGATCTGTTGCTCTTCTTCCACCATCAATTTTTGATCACGTTTCAACAATTTATACATCCTGTTTCTGACAGCGGTCAGCAGATAAGCCCGCACATTGCCGACTTTGGGAAGTCCCTCTCGGTTTTCCCATAGATAGACAAAAAGATCATGGACACAGTCTTTACTACGCTCCTTTTCTTTACTCATCCTAAAAGCATAGCTAAACAAGAGTTGAAAATAACGACGATACAGCATGGAGACTGCCGCATGGTCGCTTTTTTGCATTCTTTCCCATAAAACCTGATCTTCTGTATTCAAGATTGACGAACTAAATCTTTTTCCCTAAAGAAACCAAATGATGATACTTTGCTAGAGTAACACAATATTTTTTTTGCTTATATTATCAATTTTGGAAAAATCTCTCCAAAAAAGTTGTATATTCTTCAAATATTATAAATCCTAGCATGTTTGCTTATCGTTAGCTCTTATAGGGAGAAGATTATCCCAACCATTCTACTGTTTTGTGTGTCTTATTATATGTAAAAAGTATTTTTATTTTTTGTCTACATGCTGTAAATATAAAGTATGAGCAAGAAGAAGTAGTGAGGCTTTCGGAAGTGAATCTGGAGAAAGGAAAACAGCATCCGGCATGTAAACTTATGACGAAACAACCCTTACTTAACCCTTTTTTAAAAAATGATTGAAGCAGCCATTAATGGTACCCGGTCTAAATCAGAACACCCTGCTATTCCTGTTTACTTACCTGAAATAGTAGAGGAAGCCTGGAAGGTGACACAAGCCGGTGCGGAAGCCATTCATTTTCATGTAAGAGACGCTGAGGGAGAAGAAACACTGGATCCTGACTGTGTGGGCGAATCTTTGACAGCCCTGCGCAACAGAGATATCCATACCCCCATCGGAATCAGTACGGGTTCCTGGATTGAACCTGATGTAGGCCGCCGTCTGGACCTGATCAGAAACTGGGAGGTGCTGCCCGATTTTGTATCTGTAAACCTCCACGAAGAAGGGTTTCCTACCCTGGCCGATACGGTACTCTCCAAAGGTATTGACATTGAGGCGGGTATCTTCGATGTTCCGGCTGCCAAAGCCTTTCTTAAGAGTAACTTCTCCGAATGGTGCCTGAGAGTTTTGATAGAACCCCAGGAAACTGCCTTTAAAGATGCCACCGCCACAGTAGAGCGTATCATCGAGCTGCTGGATGCCCGAGACATTGCCTCTCCCCGCCTGCTGCATGGTTTTGAGCAGACAGCCTGGCCGATGCTAAAGCTGGCCAAGAAAAAAGGATATGATACCCGCATTGGTTTTGAAGATTGCCTGACCCTGCCGGGAGGTAAAACCGCTCCTGACAACGTGTCTATGCTGGCGGCTGCTAAAAAAATATGGCATCAAAAGCAAAATACCTTTATCGCTTTGGTCTCGTCTTTATTCTGAAAATCATCTATGAAAAAAAGCTATTTCTGTGCTTTGCTGGTTTTCCTTATTCTTCATCTAGGCTGCCAGCCGGAAGAAATCAGCAAAGAGCAGCTTCAGGGTATTTGGGTAGAGGTGACCGACCGCACCGACACCTTGGTCTTTGCCCAAGAACCTTTTCATTACGACAAATACTTTACGCTAAACCGGGGTAAAGAAATTCGTAACGGGCATGTTTTACCCAAATACGGATCCGGGACTTACCAATACCAATTAAAGGATAACACCATTTCTGTTTACAACCTCTTGTCAAGCTGCTACTGCTTTCATGATTATCATTTTGAACTGAAAAAGGATCAGATCAGCATAGGGGATTTTTATCAGAAAAATACTTCCGGACAACAGCGACTGACCTTCCAGAAAGTAGAATAAAAAGGCTGGGGATAGGATACTTTATAAACATATCATTACGTGAGGAAATGATAGATTTATTACTTTTTCTTACCGCTTATCTGATAGCCTTTTATGTACTTGTTGTAAAGATAGTGGGAAAGCGTCGACCGATTCAACTTTCTCCCGCCAAAGATACCCTGCAAGAGTGGCAAACGCTCTTTTTTACTTTAGACCAGTTAATCGCAAGGCATCAACAGGGTAGAAAGTCGGAGCCAGCGGAAAAACATTCAGAAATCAGCAGCAAGTTGAATACTATAGCACACCGGATACACCGACTGGCCGAAGAACTGGGGCATCTCATCCAAAAGGAAGACAAGCTGATGCATTCTATATTTTCTGATACATTATTAGTCTATTTGCAAACGGTTCAGGCTTATCTGGTAGCATGGAAACAACAACCTCAAGAGCAGCTTCTTCCTGAAGAACATCAGTTGCAGCAGATGCGCCAGAGAATACATCAGTGGTGGCATTAAATGCATAAAGCCCCTAATGGCCAATCTGTGCCCTTTCTGTATTGTATCGAGCGCTGATCATGTCCAGGCATTTTTCAGAAACCTGATCCAGTTGCGGAACATGATGTTTTCAATATCTTCTGTCGTATAGCCCCTTTCGCTGAGTAGGGACGGCAAATTTTGTAAGTCAGCGATAGTTTCCATATCAGCCGGTGTCTGTTCTTTACCAAAAGCACCATCCATGTCGGTACCGATAGCCACATGCAATGAATTACCCGCCATCTGGCAAATATGGTCGTAGTGATCGATGACATGCCGGAGCGAAAGGCCTTCACTTTCCGGTGTAGACTTACCCCTCACCCACTGAGGGATCATCATCCAGGCGTCTAACACCCCTCCTATCACAGCCCCCCGCTGAATCAGTTCTTTGAGCTGCTCATCGGCAAACTGACGGTTGTGGTTGACCAGACTCCGGCAGTTAGAATGGCTGGCCCATACCTGTCCGTGAAAATGGTCCATGGCTTCCCAGAAACTTTCATCACAAAGGTGAGTGGCATCCAGGATGATGTTGAGACGTTCCATATTTTTCAGCAATTCCTTGCCTTTCTCTCCGATTCCTCCGCTAGCGTCGGTACCATAGGCATACACGCCCGGTCCGTAATGCGCAGGGCCTATAGCCCGTAGACCTTGTTCATACGCTCTCTCCAGATATCCCATATTCACCATAGAATCTGCTCCTTCCAGAGATAGGATATAACCAATCGGGTGCTTCTCCTCACCCCTATTTTCCCAGGCATGCAGATGTCGTTCCAAAGAAGCTACATCCGTAATCTGTGTGAGTTCGCCTTCGGCTTCCATAGCCCGGTACCAGGCGAGTTGCCCCTGGGTTTGTGCCCAGGCCTGTTCCTGGGAATGCCAGCCCGGCAGAGGATAACCCGGTTTCACGTAGCGTGCAATCAGAGTAGCTACACACAAACCAATATTTCCTTTTCGCATCTCCGGAAAAGCTACTGTACCCTTTCCCCGGTCGGGTTTGTCGGTCATCCCCTGTTCACGTTCGCGGATATGAAAAACGGACTGACGCAAGTCCCGGTTCCACTCCATCGCATTCATACTTAAATCCAGATGAGCATCTACAATGAGCATAATTATTCAGTCTTTTTTGATTCACAATAAATCCTATATGAAGAACGATCACAGTTTCTTCAGCATGAATTTTTCTTAACTTAAATCGTTATTTTCCTTTCTCTGGACACGACTTTCCAGGTGCCTTGTATCCTGCGGTTTTCCACCACATACGCTTCTCCATAGAGGGCTACCGTCGGACAGATGTGTAAGGGCACGCCATAGAACACTTGTCCTATGGAAAAAGACCGATCGTCGGCTACCCGCAACACCAGGTGTTCTTCACTCTGTAGTACGGCTTCGGCTTCCGGCATATTGAGAAAGTGCACCCTGGGATGTGGATTTTCAGCGGCTATACTTTTATGGCCCAGATCCAGACACAGCAACCCTTTCTCCGGCTTGGAGATGATACGGCTGATGACAAGGGCGGCCCATTGGAAAGGCTGTTCTGGTAGCTTTTCATGATAGCCCCAATCCCACAGCAGGCTCGTTCCCGGACTACAGGTCACCTGGGACCGCTGCGCGTGAATGGGAAATGTAGGAGAACCGCCCGCAATGATGTGTGGGGTGACACCGGTATTTTTCCTGATCGTGGCGGCCAGCGAGGCTACCTGCTGAAAGCTGTCATCACATTGTGCTTTCCTGAGGTTAAAGTCCCGTTCTTTGAAATGCCCGTCGTACACATGCAGCCCTGCCGGATGTATCCCCGCCTTTTGCTGGCAAAGCTGATACAGTGCCCAGGCCTGCTCCCCTGGTAAAATGCCCGTGCGGTGCATGCCTACATCCAGATCCAGCCATACGTCCAGTGTGTGGTCGGCGGCATGAAAGACCCGGGCAATCGCTGAAGCCGCTTCCGGATGGTCTACCAGGCAGGCAAATTTAGTATGGGGGAACTGTTGAACCAGTTGAAGGAGTCGCTGTATTTTCGGACCTACCGGCTGGTAAGCCAGCAATACTTCTTTAGCGCCTACTCTTCCCAGCATCTCTCCTTCGGCAATGGTCGCACATTTAAACTTGTTAATCCCCTGATCCATCTGCATCTGCACTACCGCTTCCATTTTATAGGTTTTGACATGGGGTTGCAGGCGTTGAGGGTCGCCTGCCATCCGGATCATCAGGTCAATATTATGGCGGATGCGATCGGGAAACACCAACAGTGCCGGAGAATCTATCTGATCAATATTGTCAATGACGTACCAAGGGGCCTCATCTTCCATAGCAACACGATTAAAAATTTACACTTCCTTCAGTTCAAAGACCGCTTCAATTTCTACCGGTATGTTATCGGGCAAGGAGCCCATCCCTACGGCACTTCTGACACCAATACCGTTTTCTTCGCCAAACACCTGGACAAACAATTCACTACAGCCATTGATCACATAGGGATGCTTCTCAAAAGTAGGCACCGCGTTGACCATCCCCAACACCTTGATCACTCTTTTGATGTTATCCAGGCTCCCCAGATTTGCTTTGAGTGTTGCTAAAATAGTCAACCCCACCTGCCTGGCGGCCTGTTTCGCCTGCTCCTGGTCCATATCCTCTCCTACTCTTCCCCGGATCAGGCTGCCATCTTCTTTGTGAGGGCCATGCCCTGAAACAAATACCTGGTTTCCTACCTGCAAAAAGGGTTTATATACACCAGCCGGAGAAGGGGCCGGTGGCAATACCAGGTGAAGTTCTGTTAGTCTTTGCTCAGCTTGTGTAGATTTCATCATTTACATCTGATAAGTGAAGGTGTGAATATAAGATTGTTTTTCAATGATTTCTATTACCTCTGTGATACGATTGCCTTTTATCGCCTTACAACAGGGCATTGATCGCCAATACGCCCAGCAAGCCAACAAAAGAAACAATGGTTTCCATCACCGACCATGTTTTGATAGTATCTTTCACCGACAGGTTGAAATATTCTTTAAACATCCAGAATCCGGCATCATTGATATGCGAAAACATCAGGCTGCCTGCCCCCGTTGCCAGCACCATCAGATTGGGGTTGGCACCGGTTTGGGAGATGAGCGGTAACACAATACCCGCACTCGTCAGCCCGGCTACCGTAGCCGATCCCACACAAACCCTGATGATAGCAGCAATCCCCCAGGCCAGTACCAGCGGAGAAATCGGCAAATCTTTTAAATGTCCTGCAATGTAATCGCTCACTCCACTCTGTACCAGTATTTCTTTCAAACACCCTGCCCCGGCAATGACGAGCAAGATTACGGCAATACTTTTGATCGCTGAGGCCAGCGAGTCTCCTACTTCTTTCATGCTTTTCCCTCTTCGCAACCCCAGCGTATAGATAGCAACCAGCACCGTGATCAGCATGGCCATCACCGGATCTCCTATAAAAGCTAATATTTTTCCAAATACAGTTTCTTTCTCTACAAATAACTGAAAGACAGTGGTGACAGCCAGCAACAATACCGGCAGCAGTGCGGTGAAGATGCTATTGAACAGGCTGGGCATTTCTTCCTCTTTCAGAATCACAGGATTGTAAAATTCCTTCAACGGGGAGGGATGATAATTTTTCAGCGTGCTGGAAAAGACAGGGCCTCCCAGAATGATAGCAGGGATAGCGACAAGGATACCATACAGTAAGGTTAACCCCAGGTCTGCTCCGAAAATGGTAGCCAGTGCAGAAGGGGCCGGATGCGGCGGCAGATACCCATGGGTCACCGACAACGCAGACAGCATGGGCAACCCAACGAACAACAAAGGCAAGCCGGTAGTAGCGCCTACCGTGAAAACCAAAGGGACCATGATAACAAAACCCACTGAATAAAACATAGGAATCCCTACAATAAAGCCGGTCAGGACCAAAGCCCAGGGGATGTAGCGTTTTCCAAACCGTTGCATCAGGCTATCGGAAATCCGCTGTGCTGCTCCACTTTCCGCCACCAGTTTTCCCAGCATGGCGCCAAACCCCAGGATGATGACCAGAAACCCCAGCGTATCCCCTATTCCTTTCTGTATCGCCACGGACACCTGCTCCACGGTCATCCCTTCGGCCAGCCCTATCCCGATGGATACCAACATAAAAGCAATAAACGTATCCAATCTGACATAGCCTATCAGTAAGATCAGGACAAGAAGGCCCAGCAAAACAATTATGAGCGGCATACAGGGAAGGTTAATTAATACCCGGACAAAAGACAGAAAAATGCGCCCCAATATAGGCAATTTCGTTTCTGATATTAAAAATCGTTGTGTAAAAGGAAAGATTAAAACAAAAAGATAGGATACAGGATAATAGGCATCATGCCTACACTATCCAACCTTTCCCTGGCTTTGTGTGTCTTCCATAAAAAGAAAAGGCCAGACATATGAATAAGAAACATTATATTTATCTGCTTCTTAGCTTAAGTGTAGGCGCTATTTTACTGGCCTGTGAAGATGAGGTGGAACCCACCTATTTTTCCCTGTGGGGCACCTGGATTCGGGCACATACCGCTGAGGAGAATTCTCCTGTTATTTACCGAACGGAGTATGAATTCAAGGTGGACAGTACCTATACCTTCAAACAGATAGTTTCTGATCCTAGCCAACCCATGATAACCGAGCGATACAGCTATCTTGACTCTGGCAGTTACCGTTTAAACGGAGATCTTTTATCGCTGTACCAGATCCGGACTTATTATGATACAGTGGGTGCTGCGACAGGCACACCGCTGGAAGATTTGACACTGCAAAACACGAACTCAATGGGATTTGAAGTTCGGGTCCTTTTGAACAGAAAAAAGGATGAGCTCACCTTTGACTATACAGGCACTCCCTGCCCTTTCAATGCCCTTTGTATTGATCAAATTACTTTTTATAGAGACTGATTGCGTTTGTTTTCCTTGGCAGTTCTTTGAAAATCCATGAGCAAAATCAGTATTCTGGCTTCTGTAATTACTTCTCTTTTTTCAGGATATTGTGAGAGAAAGTTTTCAAAAAAACCCGTGTGATCTGCCTCAGAAAACTTTACCCATTGTTGAAAATACTCATCCAGCACAAAGTCCATGACATCAAACTGAGCATACTCTCTCATACAGACTTCTGTTTTAATAACAACCTCAGCCCTTGGCTTAGCCGGTTAATAAGAAGCTTGTGCCCCGATGGTTTTTATAGCCTCCGTATTCTGTAGGAGCAGGTTACTCTTTCTGCTTTTCACAGGATTCTGAAGAGGACTATACGGTTTGGGTTCTTTATCAATAGAAATCCTGGCATTCAACCCACCGGAAATTAAATCCAGCGCTGTAGCCAGCATAGGGTCACTTTCATCCCCGAAGGGTTTGGCCTGCAGCAGATTATCTTCTACCGGATAATCAGGGGTGAGCCCCTCACTGAAATCTGTCACCCCCTCTGCATTGGCATATTTGAGCACAATAGGCATCACCGCCCAATTATGTCGGGCAGGTTCTTCCGTATCAGGAATGACCCAGGAACCATAGAATTTTCCTACTGTTGATTCACCAATCAGCGTTACCTCCATATAAGGCTCCAGCCCGTTGATGAGCAGTTCGCTGGCTGAGGCTGTTCCTCCACTAGTCAGAAAATAGATGCGGTTCAGATTGAGGCTATGCCCGTTGGCGGTAAACTTAGTGACCAGATTTTCAGAATTATTGCCTTCATAGGCCAGGATAGAAGATTCTACCAGGTCATTGTATTCAAAATTGACCAGGACACCTCCACTGCTCACCACGGCGGCAGGTGCCAGCGCGCTGGCTAAATACTGCGCTGCCGCAATTTCACCGCCCGGATTATACCTGAGATCTACCACCAGTTCGGTAACGCCTGCCTGTGTAAACTCATCCAAAGTAGTGCCGAGGCTGTTCAGCCATTCTTCGTTCTCCCCAGAGATAAATTCTGTATACACCAGATACCCCACTTTCTGGCCGGCATAGGTTTTCACTTCTTTGTATAAGACAGGATCTGCCTGAATCACTTCTGCTGACAAAGAAAGTGTTTTGTCCGTTGTGCTGATACCATTGGCTTCGTCATAGGCGCCCAGGGTGGCGGTATACTGTGCCTGGCTGTAGAGGTCATAGTAATTGTCTGTATTCAGTGTCTGCCCATCAATGGCCAGGATGATATCTCCCCTTTGCAAGCCTGCCCGTTCGGCAGGAGAACCGGGATACACATATTCTACTGCGATGAACACCTCCTGCGAGCCGGAAAGTAAACCAAAAGAGGGAGAATAGCCCATGCTGGTATACACGCCGCTGAATTCCTGCATCAGCCCCTCGTAATCATCAGTGATGTAGGAAAACTCATCTTCACCGTTGATTAGGGAATAGAAGTAATCCTGCGGGTCTTCTGCCCAAGAAGCCGGGGGCGTCACATCTTCATTCCAGAAATAATAATCACTCATCACTTCGTATATCCAACTATTAAGGAGACTATTCTGAGAAGGATCATCCGTTTCATCTTCGTCTGTTACTACGGGGGACAGCACTTCCTCTTCATCCTTTTGGCAGGCGGAAAGGAAAGTCAACATCATACAACTCGTGAGGAGTAAAAATATTCTAAGGGCATTGTTCATATTCACTTTGTTTTTGAGATCGATCAATAAAAATTGTGATAGCGTTTTTGTCTATTCCTGTTTTCTTTTGACAAACCACACATCGAAGAACGAAATGTTACAACTTAATTGTGTATACCGCTGTATAATCAGGTCTTTATTTCCATTGAGGGAGTGCTCAAGGGTCAGATGAAACAGGGCCACCCCGTTTGTAGGTAATTTGATACCTGCCGTGATGCCCTTCGTTTCTATTTCTCCCCCGGAGAGGGTAAGATAGTTTTCTTCATGAAAGGCCCCTACGCTAAAACCAACCCGCCTCAGATAGGAGAGTGCCCTGGGATCCGGCAAAATCTCAGCTCCAACAGAAAACCGCCGGGCATCCCGCAGTTGATATCCTTGCTCGAAGGTGGCTTTTGACCATTGGTCGGCAGAAACATCAGCACTCAACCGCCATTGCTGGTTTCTGCTCCAGGAGATACCAAAACCCGCTGAAGCGGGTAGTATATAATCATCCGCAGCAGTTTCCTCCTCTTCTATCACTTCTTCGGATTGCAACACCTGATAGGTATATGTCCCTTTCAGGCGGCTCCCCAGGTTCAGGGTTGAACCCAGGGTTAAAGCAGCGTTTTCCCATTGCAGGCTATACTGCACTCCCACATCCAGGGTAAAGGTATGGAGATAAGTATTCTGGTAGATCTGCCAGTTACTAAGGCTGCTAGCGGTAATATCCTGTTCGGAGGTCAAGGGACCAAAAATATAAGAAAGATGTGCTCCAACCGATACCTGATTCCACCATTTGCGGGCGAGCCCGAAATATACCTGGCTCAACCCTCCGGAACCCGTATAGACTGTCGTATACTCACTGTTGAGGCCAATGAAGCTGGCCTCCTCTTCAATGTGGTAATCCACATTACTGTAAGGCGTAAGCCCGACAGCACTCATCCAGTGATCGTTTAGCCGGAACCACAGGGCCATACCCGGAAAATCCAGCTCTACCTCGCTTTCTCTCCGGCTGCCTTCCTGTTGTTGCCCCACTGTGACCATCAATCCTATTTCAGTCAGCTGGCTGAAGGGCAGGGCAATGGCGGTATAAGAAGCCGGATTAAGATTATTGATAGCATAACCTTCCCGCAACCCGATGCCTGTTCCTCCCAAAGAGCGGTTGTGGCCGGAGCCTTTTCTAAAGAGACTACCCACACCATAATAGGAATAGGGAGAAGCCGCTAAGGTTTGGGCCAGCGCATCATTTCCTGCTAAACCACAAATGACGAATAGTATTATGCTGCCAACCTGCTTCATAAGTAGGGTGCTCATGGATAAGCTTTTGTTCATTGCTGTGAAAGCGAAAAAACAGAAAGTGTGCAGATTCTTCAAAAAAAGTAGATGAATCGGGGAAGCAGGGGGATAGTCTACTCTATTTTGCCGATAAGCCAGGAGCCTTCCCAACCCAGCCCATTCATGGATAAACTGTCTGTCTTGGTTGGTGAAATGCGCCGGTTGGTAGAGATTTTTTTTCCCTTTGTGGCTTTCTACCCACTTTTATACCCAGAGACAGGAGGGCCAAGGGAAGAGATACTTTTCGAGGAAACAGGCTGGGAGAGGGAGCAACAGGTATCTCTTTTGGGCTTCCCTTTATGTTTATGCAGAAAATACCGTGTGGCAACCATCAGTCATGTTAAAGCAACTACTCGTATACTGTACTTCTCTTCTTCTTGTGGGTTCTTCCTGTGAGTATCCGGATTCTATTGGGCTGGATTTGGTAGAAGAGGAGCAGTTTGATATGGTCTTTCTGGATACAGCTACCGTAAAGCTCTCTACTGTGTTGTTTGACTCCCTGCCCACCAGCCATACCGGCAGATTACTGACAGGGTATCATGCCGACCCAGCCTTTGGAACTATAGAAGCCCGGGCCTTTTTTCAGGTAGGCTTGGATTCGTTAAATAGTTTTCCTGACGAAGACAAGGCCATCTACAGCAGAAGCTCTCTGGTGCTGAATTATGATGACTATGCCTATTATGATACTACCCAGCTTCAGACTTATTATCTGTACAGGGTCACCGAAGACATGCAATATGAAGAAGAGACTTACAAACTGTACAACACCAGCCGTTTTGCTTATGATAGCGCAGCGTACCTGGGCATGATGAGCCTGTATCTCAGACCGCATCGGGAAGGCTATGTGGAAATACCCCTGGATGACACCCTGGGTCGTGAATTATTTATGCTGGCCCAAGAACAGGATGATCTCATAGAAGATGAAAGCGATTTTCTGAATCGGTATAAGGGTTTTGTGCTGGTGCCAGATCCGCAGAATACAATGATCGTCGGTTTTGATAGTACGTCGCATATTCAAGTCTATTATCAGGAAGGCGTGGAAGAGGAAACGTTGATTTTTCCGATAGCGGATCAGATTTATTTTACACAGCTACAACAGGAGAGAAGTCATACGCTCTTTGCTCCCCTGCAACAGCAAAAATACGAACTCCCTGCGGTGAAAACCGGCGACCAGGCCTATGTGCAGGGTGGCATCGGCATAGCCCTCCGGGTAGAATTTCCTTACCTGAAGTCGTTGCTAACCCTGGGGCAAGGTGTCTTTATTACAGAAGCTTTCCTACAACTCAATCCTTTGAAAGGTACTTTCGGTGGCATGACGCCCTTACCCGCAACACTATCGGTCTATCAGGTAGATGGCTTAAACAGGATCATAGATACCTATGACTTTGCCTTTACGCTCTATCCGGATGAGGAGTTCAAGGAAGACACCTATTATTCATTGCCTGTGGCCAACTTTCTCAATACGCAACTCCTGACAGAAGAGAACAATGAACATGCCCTGTTGATTGTGCTGCCGGAAGACACATACTATCATACAGTAGACCGAATGGTAGTCGGAGGTCCTTCCAGTGAAGACCCTTCGGTTATTGAGCTCTTTCTACTTAAAAACTATAGAAGGCAATGATAAGCTAACTACCCAATCCGCAAACAATTTAAATCTTTTCCCATAGTTTAAACATTGATGTATGATGAACAGATGTAACCCATGGTATCTGCTTGGTTTATTGGTATTACTGCTCGGACAAACCGCCTGTGAATCCGGTGAAGACGCTGATGAGTATCTGGGAAACTGGATAGAAAGATCCGACTTTGAGGGACGTACCCGGGCCAGTGCGGTTTCTTTCGTGATTGGCGAAAAAGTATATGTAGGGACCGGCTATAATGGCAGCGACGATGAGTATTACCAGGATTTCTGGGTATATGATCCCCAGTTAAATTTCTGGCAGGCCCTTACCCCCTTTCCCGGCAGCGCCCGCAGCAGTGCCGTGGCATTTAGTATTGGGAATAAAGGATATGTGGGAACAGGGTATGATGGAGACGATGAGGTAAAAGACTTCTGGGAATATGATCCGGCGACCAATACCTGGACGCAAAAAGCGGATTTTGGGGGTACAGCCCGACGGGATGCCGTGGGATTCAGTCTGGATGGAAAAGGGTATATCGGAACGGGTTATGACGGAAGCAATACCAAAGACTTCTGGCAGTATAATCCGGCCACAGATGCCTGGATACAAATCCCCAGCCTGGGAGGCTCCAAACGGCAGGGAGCGGTCGCTTTTGTGATTGGTGACAAAGCCTATGTGGGTACAGGCACCAACAATGGCTCTTATGAATTTGACTTCTGGGAATTGGATGCCACCCAAGTGAACACCGATGTGTTTCCCTGGACACAAAAAGAAGATCTGGATGCTGATGATGACTATGACCTGATTCGTACGGGCGCTACTGCCTTCGGCCTGCACGGCATGGGATACCTGGTGGCCGGCTCCAAAGGCAGTATGCTCAACTCGGTATGGGCTTATGATCCGGCACAGGACAGCTGGGAACAGAGGACAGGGTTGGAAGGGGCTTCCCGGGATAACCTGATCGGCTTTACTGTGAATGGAAGATGTTTTGTAGCTTTAGGCAAGAATGGCAGCACTTATTTTGACGATATTTGGGAATGGATGCCGGAGGAAGAGTATGATGATGAAGATTGATCCTTCGAGCATGGACAGGCAACCCAGACATTGACAGGCTTAAGGGAAAGGAAATGCACCCGCTTTTATGAAAGAAAAATACATCAAAGTATTATTTCACCTCTTTGTGATCCTGCTGATGGTGTTGCCCTCTCTTTTCAGGGAGGGAAGCTTTTCTCTCGACCGCTTCGACAGGGCTATTTTTCCTATCCTGACCTTGATTCCCTTTTACCTGATCAATATCATCTTTCTGATTCCCCTGTTTCTGAAAAGAGGCAAGTACATTTCCTATATAGTTTCTATCCTATTATCGTATGGCCTGTTTCTGTTAATCCACAGAGCCGCTATTCAGTATGGGCTAACGCCTGAATTTTTTCCCAGGCCCAATCTGAGTGACAAGCTGGTGGAAAGACCTCTCTTTTTAGGTCCGCCACGGGAGCGTTTTTTGTTCAGGGTGGTGATTGGTTTCGGAGGCTTTTTTTTCCTTTTTCATTTCATCTTGATGACCTTGCTGGGTATCTGTTTTGAGATGATTCTGGAATGGGAAAAACAGAAAAGAAAGTACCAGGAAACCCAGAAGGAAAAAGTATCTACGGAGCTCTCTTTTCTCAAATCCCAGATCAATCCACATTTTTTCTTCAACACCCTCAATAATATTTATGCCCTGGCTTCTGCCAAATCGGATGAAACCGAAAAAGCGATTTTGCTGCTATCCCAGATGATGCGGTATGTACTCTATGAAGCCGGTACGCAAAAGATACTCCTGTCCAAAGAGATACAGTTCATTGAAAATTATATCGCTTTGCAAAAGATCCGCTTCTCTGCCAAAAAAGCCATCCATATCACTTTTGAGGTGTCGGGAACGCCAGAAAGATTTTACATTGAACCCATGCTTTTTCTGCCCATCGTTGAAAACGCTTTTAAACATGGCATTTCCTATCAGGAAAAATCTTTTGTGACTATCCGATTGTCTACCCATGCACAGGACATTGAGTTTGTGGTTGAAAACAGCAAACCCCAGCATCAGGCTGTCGTGGCAAAAGAGCTGGAGGAAAAACACGCAGGGATAGGGCTGGAAAATATCAGGAAACGACTGCAACTGTTATACCCGGAGACACACGAATTCCTGATTAAAGAATCTAACAACAAGTATATGGTTACCTTACAACTTTTCGGCGTCTCATGATTAGATGTATTGCGATTGATGACGAACCCCTGGCCCTGAACCTGGTACGGGGTTATATAGAAAAAGTACCTTTTTTAGAACTCCTCGCTACCTGTGAGAGCGCTTATGAAGCCATGGACATGGTAAAGAAAAGCCAGGTAGATCTTATGCTACTGGATATTAATATGCCAGACTTATCCGGTATACAGCTGATCAGGTCGCTGTCTCACCCACCGGCGGTTATTCTGACAACGGCTTACGAACAGTATGCTTTGGAAGGCTATGAACTCAATGTCATCGATTACCTGCTCAAGCCTTTTTCTTTTGAGCGATTTCTGAAAGCGGTCAACAAAGTCAGGGCGTTACAGCCCTTATCCGCCGACACGAACCATACTGGCAGATTACAACCTCCCGCTGACTCTCTGCATGATTATTTGCTGGTGAGGGTAGAGCATCATATCGTGAAGGTCAACCTGGAGGATATCCATTACATAGAGAGCTACAAAGATTATGTAAAAATTTATACTGCCGCAGAAAAACCATTGCTTACCATCAAGAGCATGAAAGCCCTGGAGGATATGCTGCTGGATAAAGGTTTTATCAGAGTGCATCGTTCCTATCTGGTGGCCTTCCGGAAAATTGATTCTTTTCGTAACAACCGTATTATGATCAGGGGTAAAAATATTCCTGTGGGAGAGAATTACAGAGAAAATTTTTATGAAAAGTTTATCCGCGGTAAGTTATAGCCCTAATGCTCCCTGCTCACTGGGCCCTCTCTGACGCCTTGGGATATCCCAGCTTTTTGCGGCCTTCATCCATAAAAAAAGCCCCTTCATAGGGAAACCAGTACGACAGGTATAGTAATTTATATCTTTCAGGGAGCTTGTCTTAACTTCCTGTGAGGAATCCACTTTTAGCGTCGGCCTACACTTTAGACACCGCCGAGTCCCCTCGCTTGTGTGGATATTAGAAAAAATGAACTTCATGAAAATCTGCCTGAGTAGTTTATTGCTTTGCCTTTTCTTAGAGAATGCCTATCCTTCCGGTAAGCAGCCCGTTGGTGAAAGGATGGTAGCAGACACCTGTCAGGATGCTTTGCGGTATATCCTCTTTCCTAACCCTGCTGAAGAATATATACAAATCCGTATCCCGGAAAGATGTTTTCAGCCTTACCTGTTGAAGATATACAATGTGATCGGGCAACTCATGCATACCTGGTCAGTGAGTGACCCGGTGTCGCAGCCCCTGGATATCAGCCATTGGGCTAACGGCACTTATCTGGTCCTTCTGGATTTTGAAGATAAAACGATTACCAAACGATTTGTAAAACATAAAGCCGGATCTGTTGGGCCGCTCAACACACCTCCGGAAGGTCAGCATCCCTGGTTTCTGATCAATAATAATTTCAATTAAGCGTCATAGGCAAGCTTTATGAAAAGATACTGTTACTAGCTTTTTTATTCTATGCTTTTAATAGTTTAACTTCAGAATATTTTAATATGGTTTTATCCCGTGTCATCAACGTAAGATTTTCTGCCAAAGCTTGGGCTATCATGCTACGATCAAAGGGATCACTATGCAAAAGAGGAATCTTTTCTAAAACTTTAACATGCTGATAGGTAATGGAAAGAGGTGTAAAAGACTGCTTATCAAGCTGGGTTATGATGTCACCTGTAAAATTAAGAGATCCTTTTTTACGCTTAATTATGATTTCCCAGAGAGCAGCTGCGCTTACATAAATTGTATTACGCTGGTTTTCAAGGATGGATAACGCACGTTTAGAGATTTTAGAAGGTTCGTTCAGGCTCCATAAGAATACATGTGTATCAATAAGGTACCCTTGCATCACTTATGTTTGGGAAAAATATCGCCTTCATAAAAAGTACGGGAAACTTCTTCATTGATTTCATTCGAATCCCAATCATTTGCCATCCAGATTTTACCTTTCATCGTACCCAGTTTACGCTTCTCAGCTACCTTTGTTAACTTTTGATTTTCCGGAAACCTTTCCTCAAACAACTGATCCAACTCTTGGAGTTGCGTGTCGTTCAAATGGTTGATGCGCTCTTGTAACTTGGTGCGTATTTCCGCTGTTGTCATAGTTCAAGTACATTTGTTATATCAAATACGTTTATTCAATAGCATTAGTTCTTCTGAGATACCCCCTCTGAATTTCAGCGTAGTATACGTCATTTAGTAAAAAAAACACTAAACAGATACATGGGTATCTACGATCATCGTATGAGAGACTTTTTTCATAGAGGCAGGGATATTGTCCAGCAGCACATCCTTCAGTTTATGGAGTAGTTTTCTTTTCACAAAAGCCCGGTGTGTGATCAGGCTGATTTCCCTGACGGGTTGACGCTCCCCTATTTCTTTCATCATATTTTCTTTTTCTCTCGGAATGTTGAGCGTGGCCAGCTCCGGCACAAAGGTCAGTCCGCCCTGATGTTCTACAATGCGTTTAAGCGATTCTATAGAACTGCTGCTATAGGTAAAACTTCTCTCCGTCTTCTCTTCCGAGATTTTACAAAGATCATTGACCTGGTTCCGGAAGCAGTTGCCTTCCTGTAACAGCCACAGATCATCTACCGGCACCTTATCGATAGAGATCTTTTCCTTTGTGTACAAAGCGTGTTGTGGGGATACATACAAAAAAAATTTTTCATAAAACAACACCTCATGTAGCATACCCTTGGCCCTGACAGGTGTTGCAATAATGCCTGCATCCAGGTGTCCTCTTCTGATACCTTCCAGAATTTCTTCTGTCCGCAACTCTATAATTTGCAGATGAATCTGTGGAAAAGATAACGTAAACTGACTGACAAAAAGGGGCACCAGGTAAGGTGCCAGGGTAATGATGATACCCAGCTTTATTTCGCCCTGAAAACTATGTTGAAGTTGCTGAGCCATCTGTTGCAAGTCTTTTACCCCCAGCACTATTTCCTGAGCTTTTTCCAGAAACTGCCTCCCTTCTTCTGTTACCAGCACAGGCTTTTTGGTACGGTCAAAAAGAATAATACCCAGCTCATCTTCCAGGTTCTTGATTTGTATCGTCAGCGCCGGTTGTGTCACAAAAGATTGTTCTGCAGCCCTGACAAAGCTTCCGTGCTGAAACACAGCCAAGGCATACCCCAGTTGTTCGAGTGTCATATATTATAAATATTATTTATACAAATATAAAAACTATTAATTATCCTTATGCTATGATATTCGTTCAACTGTATAAGGACACATAAACCTAATGTTATGGAAAACACCAAAACAACCGCAAACAAAAAGGAAATTATTATTCAGCGTTTGAATTTACTACTGGCCGACTATCAGATTTACTACCAGAACCTCAGAGGTTTTCACTGGAACCTGGAAGGAAGATATTTTTTCCAGTTGCATGATAAATTTGAAGAACTATACGGGGAAGCCTCGGAAACCATTGACGACCTGGCGGAGCGTATCAGAAGCCTGGGTGGCACTCCTTTACATGCCTTTGATGATTATTTTCAGAAAGCCCAGTTAAACGCAGCTAAAAATGTAAGTGATGGAGAACAGGCCGTGCAGATTGCTTTAAAAAACAGCCAGGTACTCCTTTTTCACCTGAAAGAAATATTGACAGTTGCCAATGAGCAAAAAGAGGAGGGGACCCTCCAGCTGATCGGCGATCTCATTGTGACCACAGAAAAAAGAATTTGGATGTTAAAATCGTTTTTAGTTTAAATTTGATGTAAATGCAAAAAGGAATGAATTGTTTTCATTCCTTTTTTTTATGCCTTATCACGTAATGGTTACTTCTGAACCACCACCTCAATCGTCTTTGGATTGGTAGAGACAATTCTTACGGCTCCGTATTTAGCTGGTATCCGGTCCGTTTTAAAAGTATAGATCTGACCAGCCTGATAATTTCCTGTCTGCAAAGTACCCACCGGCTCGTCAAAATCCCACTCGTAAATCAGGCCGAATAATCCGGGGTTATTTTCAGCCGCATTCTGAAGATCATTCACCGTCATGCCCGACAACTTAAATCGTGTTTTCTTGGTGTGATTGTTATATGTGAGAGAATTGATCTGAGAAGTGGCTTTCAGATTTCCAAAATAAATTTGCATATCGGCATTCCCCGTATTTTGAGGAGAGGTATTGTTCAGATAATGCACACTGTTTACAGCACCGGTGATCGTACTGAAAATGCTGGGTACTTTGTGCGCATTTTCACTGGTATAGGTGCCGCCTCCCCAGACAACACGCCAGCCTTTCGCTCCGGGAAAATCTTTTTTGATTACTTTCTTGATGTAGGGAAGATTGTTGTCTCCCGGAGACACAATAATTCCTTCTGAATTTTGGGGAGGAGAGGCTATGTCCTGCAAGTGATCCTCGCAGGCGGTCAGGAATAAGCATATACCCCAGGCGAATAAAACAAAGCGCAGAAAACGAGTTTTGATTAAATTTTTCATTACTGTAAAATTTTAACATGATACATCATTGATCACATCACTGCAGCTGATGGTATTTTTTAGTGGAAGATGTTGGCCGTAGCATCACCTGAAAATAGGCTCCCTTTGACCAGGAGGCGGTTTCAATTGATATCCAGGGGCTGGGGCTTGATATCTGGCAGAAAGCTAAAAAAACGGGTAATTAGCCAGCAAAAAATTAGTTCACCGGGAAGGTTACGTTTACGCTGAGGGGTTCAACTAAAGAGAAAACACGGGTTCTCTAAAGATATACGACCATGAAAACGCTACCCTATTCCCGACTCCTGTTTGGTCTGCTTGTGGTTTGCTTTGCTTGTGAAGATGACACGCTAACCCAGCACATGCTCCCGGCTCAGTCCGTCGTAAAACAGCAGGCACACAACACCCAACCTGTCTCCTTTGTTTTTACCGTAAAAGACCGGAAAGATGGCAGGTATTTAGTAGGCTCCAATTCCTACACACGAAGTAAAATATACGTCAACATCCAGCAAGGAGCGGTGGCCAGCTTTACGGCGATCACCCAGGGAGGACAAACCCTACCAGCCAAACCCTCCAGCGGCAATCGAAATCCGAAAGTACTGCTTAGTAAGATATGTCCGGGCATCACTACGCCCTTCAAGTATCAGAGCTTCTTCAATCCGGATAGAGGCGAGATTACGTATATACAGTGCAAACCCAATGATCTGACCGCCCAGGTTCATGTGGATCCCCGATACTAATTGCTTTTTCCTACGACCATGTATGCGCTTATCCTCACCGGTTTTCTTCTCTCCCTGACGCTTTCTAGCCCGGCCAGCATTTCTGTTGACAGCCTGCTGGATCAGCTGGAGATTTTCCAACGCCCCGATACGATGCGTGTCCGCTTACTACAGCAGACAGGCGAATATTATCAAAATACGAAACCCGCCAAAGCAAAATACTATTTCGAGGAAGCTTTGCGAATTTCCCGGAAAATCGGATTTGCTGCCGGAGAAGCGCAGGCACTGTTAAGCAAGGGGACCTATTTTATCAAGAGAGGAGCACTGGTAGAAGCTCAAAAAAATACGATGGCCGCTCTGCATCAATTCAAGCGGCTTCAGCATCAAAAAGGAAAAGCGGAAGCTTATAAAAATCTGGGGGGTATTGCTTTTTATAGTGGTCAGTATGCAGCGGCAGAAAATTACTTTCGCCAGGCATTGGCCTCCTTCCAAGCCATTTCGGAGGTAAGCGGTGTGGCAAAGTGTCATGCCAATTTGGGATTGGTCTGTTCTTCCCAAAGCAATTTCACCGGCGCTTTGCATCACTTCTTCGAGGCGCTTCCCCTGGCCGAAACATTGGGAGATCAGGAAAGCATAGGCGCTATCCTGAGTTATATTGGCTCTGTTTACTATAAAATGGAAGACTTCTCCATCGCCTTGTCTTACCAGTTGAAAGCCTTACCCCTCATCAGGGCTACTAATAATCGCTCCAGAGTAGCTGCCCTGCTCAACGATATCGGACTGAGTTATTTAGACAAGCAAGATTATAAAAAAGCTTTGCAGTATGAGGAAGAAGCCCTGGCACTGGCACAACAACTGGAAGACCATAGAAGTGTGAGTCTGACCTTGAACAACCTGGGTGCTGCCTACGAAGGCCAACAGGATTATGCACAGGCTTTATTCTTCTATACTGAGTCACTGGCTTTGAAAAGGGAAATAGGGGAAAAAGCAACCCTTCCTACCACTCTGAGAAACATAGCCCGTGTGCATCAGGCCCGGGGAGATACCAGCCAGGCGTTGCGTTACGCTGAGGAAAGTCTGAAAATGGCGCAGGAAGGAGAAATAAAAAAAGAACTGAGAGGTGCCTATTATACCCTATCGGAAATCTATGCAGCGCAAAAAAAATACGCATTAGCCCTGGATTACTACAAGCAATACACACTTTATCAGGATAGTATTCTGAATGAAGAACGAACCCGCCAGGTAGCTGAGATGCAGGCACGCTTTGACCTGGCTCAAAAAGAAAACCAAATTACAACCCAACAAAAAGAAATTACCTGGCTGTCGCAAAACAAGGTGATGGAAAAGAAAATCCGAATCACCCTGATGGCCGCCTCTCTGCTGCTCATCTTACTGGCGATTTTCATTTACAGCCGCTATCGCCTGAAACGCAGATCCGCCCAGCTGCTACACCATAAAAACGAGGAAATCCAGGAGAAGAATGAACAAATCCGTCAGATCAACCAGGAACTGGAAAAACGCATGCTACGGGCTCAGATGGACCCCCATTTCATCTTCAACTCCTTAAGTTCTATCCAGCATTTTATCACCCTCAATGATAAGATGTCTGCCCTGAAATATCTTTCCAAGTTCTCCAGGCTGATCCGGCAGGTACTGGAAAATTCGGTCGCTCACCAGATTCCGATCGCCGATGAAATCAGGCTACTGGAATATTACCTGGAACTGGAAAGCCTCCGCTTCCGGCAAAAGTTTACCTATGTGATCGAGATAGACCCTACCCTGGATGTGTACGACACCGAAATTCCTTTTCTGCTGATTCAGCCCTACGTGGAAAATGCCATCGTGCACGGGTTGCAGGAAAAAACGCAGGGTGGTAAAATCAGCATCAGGCTGGAGAATCACTTCGACCATATCCTCTGCCTGGTGGAGGACAATGGGACAGGCCGGAAAAAAGCGATGGCCAGAAACAGGCAAAGAAAGCAGGGGCATACCTCCCGGGGTATGTCGGTCACGCAGCAACGCCTGGCCTTACTCAACCATGACCGCGCTCAAAAGATGCTGGTCAATGTAATAGATTTGTATGAAGGCCCACAGGCGGCAGGTACCCGGGTGATTATTTTCATTCCCAAAACACAAACGGAAGAACTATGCTCCGCGTTGTCATTGTAGAAGACGAATGGCACAGCCGGGAAATGCTCCACCATCTGGTGCAGGAGTATTGCGCAGCCGTGCAGGTAGTAGCTTCTGCCGCTTCCGTAGAAGAAGGGGTAGCCGTTATCAGAAAAACACGGCCCGACCTGGTTTTTCTGGACATCGAAATGCAAACCGGCAACGGGTTTGAGCTGCTGGAAAAAACGTATTCCCTCCACTTTGACGTGATCTTCACCACTGCCTTCGAACACTATGCACTCAAGGCCATTAAGTTCAGTGCTATTGATTACCTGCTAAAGCCTATTGATGTGGAAGAACTGATAGAGGCCGTGGAGAAAGTGCACCGTAAAAGAAAAAATGAGTGGCATAGCCAACAACTGGCGGTGCTGGTGCATAACCTGCAAACCAAAAACCACGAACAGCACACCATTACCCTTTCCACCACCGAAGGATTGGAATTTATTAAAGTCACAGACATTATCCGTTGCGAAGCCATGGGTTCTTATACCCATTTCTTTCTCAAAAATGGCCGGAAAATTTTGGTTAGTAAGCATCTGAAAGAATATGAAAACCTGCTCACAGACTATCACTTCTTTCGCATTCATCAGTCGCATTTGATCAATCTGGCTGAAGTAGAGCGTTTTTCCCGAAAAAATGGTGGTCACGTGATCCTGAAAGACAAGACACTCCTCAAAATATCCTCCCACCGCAGAGAGCTTTTTATAAACCTTATGCAACAATAAAGCGTTGGCATACCAAGTACTTATTCGCTTTATTCCATTTACATTCTGAACTGAATTTTTACCTTTGCGACACAAAACAAAATTTTTTGAACCATGAGCAAAGTCTTAATCATTGGCGCTGGTGGCGTAGGAAATGTGGTAGCTCACAAATGTGCCCAGGTATCTTCCGTATTTTCCGAAATCATGCTGGCCAGCCGGACCAAAGCCAAATGTGATCAAATCGCCCGGGATGTGGCCGAAAAATTTCCCGACAGAAAACCTATCCAAACGGCTCAGGTAGATGCCGATCAGGTGCCGGAACTGGTGGCTCTGATCAAAAAGTTTCAACCGGAGCTGGTGATCAATGTAGCCCTGCCTTACCAGGACCTGACCATCATGGATGCCTGCCTGGAAACCAAAGTACACTATCTGGATACGGCTAATTATGAACCCAAAGACGTAGCCAAGTTTGAGTACAAATGGCAGTGGGCTTACCAGGATCGGTTTAAAGAAGCCGGTATTATGGCTTTGCTGGGTTGTGGTTTTGACCCTGGTGTCACCGGCGTTTTTACGGCCTATGCCCAAAAACACCATTTTGATACAATCCATTACCTGGATATTGTAGACTGCAATGCCGGTGATCATGGGAAGGCTTTTGCTACGAACTTTAACCCCGAAATCAACATCCGGGAAATTACCCAGAACGGCCGCTACTGGGAAAACGGCCAATGGAAAGAGACCAAACCCCTGGAAATTCATCAGCCGGTAGACTATCCGGAAGTGGGCCCCAAAGAATCCTATCTGCTCTATCATGAGGAGCTGGAGTCGCTGACGAAAAATTTTCCTCACCTGAAAAGAGCCCGTTTCTGGATGACCTTCGGACAAGAATACATCAAACACCTGACCGTGTTGCAAAATGTGGGCATGACCAGTATCAAGCCTATCAAATTTCAGGGACAGGATATTGTGCCGCTGGAATTTTTGAAAGCGGTATTGCCGGAGCCGTCCAGCCTGGGAGAAGGCTATCAGGGAAAAACCTCTATCGGTTGCCAGATCAAAGGAATCAAGGATGGAAAGGAAAAAACTTATTTTGTTTACAACAACTGCGACCATGCTGAAGTGTACAAAGAAGTGAAAGCCCAGGCGGTTTCCTATACGACCGGAGTACCGGCCATGATCGGTGGTTTGATGATGCTGACGGGCAAATGGATGCAGCCGGGTGTGTACAATGTAGAAGAGTTTGATCCGGATCCTTTTATGGACGCCTTAAACCAGTATGGGTTGCCCTGGCACGAAATTATCAACGAGCCGCTGGCTTTCACCTATCCGGATTGACTCATTCATAGCCTTTAACATTACAGAATTACATGCCTATCAATTTTGACCAAGTCCCTTCTGCCTGTTTTGTGCTGGAAGAAGCCAAGCTACGGCGCAATCTGGAAATCATGAAACACGTGCAGGAGGCTTCCGGTGCCAACATCATTCTTGCCCTGAAAGGGTTTGCGATGTTCAGCACTTTTGGTTTGATCCGCCAGTATTTACATGGCACCACCGCTTCTTCCTTGTATGAAGCCCGCCTGGGCTATGAAGAGTTTGGCGACGAGGTACATGCCTATGCGCCGGCCTATTTTGAAGATGAAATGGAGGAGCTCATGCGGTATTGTAACCACATTACATTTAACTCTCCGGCCCAATGGGAGCGTTTTAAGCACAAAATCCTGTCGGGAGATAAAAAAATTTCCTGCGCGATCCGTATCAATCCGGAGTATTCGGAAGTAGAAACCGATCTGTATAATCCCTGTGTCATTGGTACCCGCCTGGGTGTGACGGCAGACCAGATTGGGGAGAAACTGCCAGAAGGGATCGAGGGGCTGCATTTTCATACCTTGTGCGAAAGTGATTCTTATGCCTTAGAACGCACCCTCAAAGCAGTAGAAGCCCGCTTTGGCCATTTGCTCTACCAGGCGAAATGGCTGAATATGGGGGGTGGCCATCTGATGACCCGCGAAGGCTATGATATAGACCATCTGGTACAACTGATCCGAAACCTGCGGGAAAAGTACGACCTTAATATTATTCTGGAACCAGGCTCTGCCGTCGCCTGGCAAACGGGTTATCTCACTGCTACGGTAGAAGACATCATCGATAGCCGGGGTATTTATGCGGTTGTGCTGGATGTAAGTGTTTCCGCTCATATGCCCGACTGTATAGAGATGCCTTACAAACCCAAGGTGCTGGGCGCCCAGGATGCCAAGCCCGGTCAACCTGCCTACCGGCTGGGCGGTTTAACCTGCCTGGCAGGCGACTATGTAGGTGATTATTTTTTCGAAACACCTTTACAGGTAGGTGACTCCATCATATTCAATGATATGATGCATTATACGATGGTGAAGACCACCTTTTTCAATGGCGTACGACATCCTTCCATTGGCATATGGCGTGAAGATGATACTTTTGAACTGGTTCGTCAGTTTGGTTATGAAGATTACAGGAACAAACTTTCCTGATCGGATTTTTTATAGCTAAGAAGTATAACGACTGTGGAATATTAGGCTTTCGAACGTAATTCTCTAAATCAATGCATGTAGATAATCAGCAGTGTCTTTTAACCCGTTATTCCTAAAGATATCAAGCACTTCAAGTTCGTCATAGGGTGGGTTTTTCTTGGCTAAAACTAAATCTCTGAACGCTTTGATGCTCTTTTCATGATTTAGGTCAATGATGTCCGTAAAAAAATCATCTGCACATTTGGCGGAAAGTCCGAAACTTGATAAATACGCTTCAGGGAAATCCTTTAGATTATTAGTAACGATAAGGTTAGCATTTGTCTTAATGGCAGCTGCTAATACATGTTTATCTTTGTTGTCTGGTAATTTTAAAGTAGCAATCAAAGGTTCGTAGTTTTCAACCAATGCATCCGGAAAGGCGGCATTAACTTTCTCAGTTCTTTTGAGTGCTTCCTCTTCCGGAATACCTTTCCGTATCATCACTTCCAACCATTCATCAAAAATATGTTTGCTCCATTTAGGTGTATATAAATCATGATAAGCAAACCAAAGCAGCAGATCACGTATCCACAAAGGATAAAAGACATTAGTATCTAAAACACAAGTAAAACGAATACTATGTATCATAGAGCCCTGACTCCTCGTCTAGTTCCATTATTTCGCTAATGATTCCTTTCTGCTCAGCTTTAATTTTCTTTCTGTAGTTTATAACATCTTCATATTTAATTCGGCGATGCTTCCCTACTTTTGTGTATGCGATTTTTCCTTCCTCAAGAAGTTTTACAACATGCGGTCTTGAACAACCAAGGAGTTCAGCGGCTGCTTGTGTAGTCATCTCAGTGGCAATAGGAACAATTGATATGGGTCTGCCTTGACTAATTTCTTTTAATATCTTGGCTAAAAGTTTCAATGCACTCAGAGGAATTTTTATCTTTTCCTCAGTTTCCTCAATTTCTATTTCAGGGTTTTCTGAATGTAATTGTTCTATTGTTGCCGCCAAGGCATTATATGACTCCATAGCCGCTCGTTGTTCTTCTTTTGAAGGCTTTTTTATATCTATGAATTCCATGAAGCTTGTTTTTAGTTTTATACTTACAAGTATAAACGAAATAAACGAAACAGGTTTTTCTTTTTACGTTTTTTTCCCACTTGTCATATACCTATTGTTTATCGCTCCATAAAGCCCAACTTCAAACACCTTATAGCGTAATCAGGAGTCCTCTATATTTATGTCTATGGGTTAGCTAGCACCTCATTTTGGTTATGAAGATGACAGAAACAAACTTTCCTGATCGGATTTTTTATAGCTGAAGCTATCCGGGTTAGTAAAAATGCAGTAGCAGACTTCAGGGCGCTTCCCTGTCTGCTATACCACATTGGCCAATGAACTTATCTTTTGAGGGATGGTTTGGCTATTCGTCTTCGCATTCACCTTGGTGAGCCCTAAAAACAATACTATAGCCAAAACGACGAGCATCAACAATCTTACGATACTAAATAGCTCCCAAAGCTTTGCCCGATTTGTCAATGAGGCATCTATGGTTTCTGAGAAGGCTGTACCCGTGATTTCCATCAGTTCAGGCACAAAGTAGGTAGCTGTTACTATCACGATCAATACATAACCACCTGATGTGATCAGAATATTTTTTCTACTATTATTTTTCCAGAAAAGTATCAGCGTAGCTGTTAACAAGAGTATGGTAACGGGATGGATACACATCCAGAATAATCCTGCATTCAGGCCATATTCCCCTTGAAACATACTCAACGAAGCGGGTGGCGCTGCGCTCCATTGAGGAACTACTGCCAAATGTTCATAAACGGCTCCACCGATTACTATTGCAAAAGAGAGGCAGGCAAACGAATAGACAATGTCTTTTAAGTTCATGATGAAAGATGGTTAGATTTTGTTGAGGGCAAAATTACTAGGAGTACACTGATCAAAATTGTATCAGTCGGACATGATGCCGAAGGGAGCATAAAAAGTATTGATCGGGGGAAATGAAAAAATAGGATTCAGTCAGTAAGAAATCTTGTACCTGTTCTATTTTACCCGTCAGACCGAAAATAAATCCGGCGTACTCTTTTGCCCGGACCATGGTACATCGGGCTTGTCTGAAATCTCAAAAATATGTCCTGGCAGTATGCCCATCGCTTGTCTGTATTGCCTGGGGGTTAAACCGGTGAATAATTTAAACGTTCTTGCAAAGTGCGGTTGATCATAAAAGCCACAATCATAAGTGATGGCTGTGAGTGATTGCTGTGGCTGATGGATTTGATACAAAGAAGATAAGTATTTTCTGTAAAGAATCATGTCTTCCGTGCACATTCCCAAAAATTCTACACACAACCGACTCAGATGACGAGGTGTAATATTATATTTTTCACTAATCTCTTTTACCGAAAGATGAATGATGTCAGGATCTGCGTGCAGCTTAATGATTCTATTGTTAGCCTCAAGGATAGAATAGTCTTTGAGTTTGCTTCTTACCCACTTCGTAATCGCCTCTACCTGATGATCAAAAGAATCAGACTCGCTCAGTTGCTCAGCCAAAACATCCAATGATGGGCAGACCAAGGAACCTTCAAGGACCTGATTATTGAAGGCTGCGGAAGGGATGTTGAAAATGTATTTTAACGCAAAAACGCTGCATTGTATGCCTACAAAATACTGGGTGCTGCTGATGGATAAGTGAAAGGGTGTTGAATTCACACCATTGATAAAATATTTCGGCAGGTAAAATGCATTTTTCACTTCTGCCTTGTAACCATAGATACCCTCTGAAAGATTAAAAATAATTTCAGCAGTTCCCTTGGGCAGTATTTTTTCTGTCCTTTTAACAGATTGCATATCCTTCACCCTCCAGATTTGCCGGATCAATATACGCTCAGGGTTCGTTTTTGGCTCGTGTACGTGTACTGTCCGCTCCATGGTGATCGTAAAATCCGCCCGTTTTGCCTGGCTCTTTTATTGTTTGAAAACCTCCTATAACTTACTGGAAAATACTTTAGCATTAGCATTTTCTTCATAAATAATTTTGTTCACAAGCCTGCTGAATGGCTGGTTGGCATTGGTTAGCTAGAGTAACCGAGATAGTATTACCTGTTCTAATCTATGGGCAGCAAAGGCAAAGCCAATATTGAGGCGAAGCCTATGGAATTTCAAGGCACTTCTCATACCTATTGTGGCTTACTCTTTATTGTCTTTGCTTCTCTTTTAACACTTTCATCCGCATGATCAACAGCCATTGAGCTGTTGTTTCTCATCGTTGCTACGATTGAATAAACCATTGAATTTAGATGAATGCTCGTTATCTGTTTTTATTGCCCAGCCGCTACTTTGTTAAGCAAGTGATGAAAAAATCCTGGTGCGATGCGGGATGCTCCTTTCAATACCTTCGCCTGACCCACTATAGTTTCGTATTGATTATTTTTTAAAGCCTTCAACGCTGCCTTTGCGACTGTGGAGGCGGGAATTCCACGCTGCGACTGCTTGCGTGCCTTTGCTTCCCGGTGAAGCTCCGTTTTTACGATCGGTGGGGCAATTTCAAAGACATGAACATTTGTTTTGGCTAACTGCGAGCGCAGCGACATGGTAAAAGAATGCAGTCCCGCTTTGGTGGCACAATAGACCGGTACAATTTTCAGCGGGACAAAAGCCAAACCCGATGTAATGTTGACCACGGCGCATTCTTTTTTCTGCTGCAGGAAGTACGGAATAAAAAGGGCGGACAAGTGAATGCTGGCAGCTAAATTAGTCTCGATTTCGCTCTCATCATCGTATAATCCGGGAGCACCCGTCAAAAAATCAATTTCTTTCTGAATCCCAGCGTTGTTGAAGAGCATGTTGATGTGGGGAAATTCGGAAGTGGTCCACCGGTATAGCTCTTCGCGTTCTGACTTATTCGCAATATCACAGATGCGTGTGTGCAACTGCGGAACTTTCCGCTTTGCTTCTAACAATTTGCTTTCCCGCCTGCCACAGATGAGCACCTCATTTCCGGCCTTGACAAAAGTTTCGGCCATCGCTAAGCCAATGCCTGTGCTGCCGCCCGTGATCAAGATAGTATTCTTAGTGGTTTGCATGACTTTTATGATGAAATACATTGTCAAAAAAGAAATGTTTGAGCTTAGTGACGGGAATTCGTAATCAATATGTAATCTCTGATGATGGAGGGTACCAGCGGATATTGAAGTTAACGGTAGGTGGTGTTAGGTGTTTTTTCATTATCTATCATAATGATATTTGCAGCTATAGATCAATATTTCATCTCCAGAAATCTGATACACCAATCTATGTTCACGGTCTATACGTCTAGACCAAAATCCTGATAGTTCATATTTTAAAGGTTCTGGTTTGCCTCTACCAGCAAATGGTGTCCTTTGAATGTCCTTAATCAACTCATTAATCTTTTTCAACATCTTTTTATCCTCGGTCAACCAGGAGGTATAATCTTCCCAAGCATTTTTTGAGAATGGAATATTCATCAGTCCTCAATCAATCCTTTCCTGACTGTTTTTCCCTCTTTCATCTGCTGGATTGACTCAAAAAGCCGATCGGCATTCTTCTTTGAACTTAGAAGGTGAACAGTCTCCATAAGGGAATTGTATTCATCTAGTGAAATGAGCACCGTTCCATTCCCAGATCCCCTTTTGATAATTAGGGTTTCCTGATTTTGCTCTACCTCATCTAGATATTTTTTAAGATGCGTTCTAAACTCTGTATAATTAGCTGCAATCATATTATTAAGTATCTTATTACGTACTAATATAAGTACGTTTATGATTACTTAAAAGTTTTATTATTCTTTTTGCATGTAGCCTATCTTCTCTATAAACGCCACATAGCATATATATCGACTACCGCCATTGAGTACACATAATAATTGGCATTTTTACATATACAATACAACCTGCCTAGCTGGCGCCAAACATTTACACGTATTGGTTGGCTGGCGTATCGCTTTGATCATGAATGTTATGGGAACAGACTTTCTTTCATGAAACGCCTCTTAGCGTTTGCTACCTATCATAATTGCTTTTTTCTATGTATCTTGATGTCTCAACAACCTATCCTCATCATGCAAAAACACATTGACATGGTCGCCTACCTGCACATTGCATACGGTGTACTTATTCTACTGACTGCTTTTTTTCTCTTCATCGGTGTGGCCGGAGGTGGCTGGCTCTCCGGAGATGCACAGGCGATTGCCATTACCACCAGTGTGGCTTTTGGCCTGGGTTTGTTTTTGACCATACTGGCACTCCCTTCTCTGATCGGAGGTTATGGGCTGTTGAAAAGAAAAGAATGGGGCCGCATTCTTATCATCATTCTCAGCTTTCTGGACCTGCTGAGTTTTCCTTTTGGTACGGCACTCGGCATTTACTCCCTGTGGGTGCTGTTCAAAGATGAAGTTAAAGTAGAATTTGACAGAAGTGCTATCTACCACCAGTAGCGACATACAGCCAATGTATTGGGGTTACATCCTTTTACCCTTCTGACCTGATGGTGTGGGCAAATTCTATCTTACCGCCATACGCATCAACGTGTATTGTGACTAATTACAGGATGGCATAGCTACCTCCGGACTTGAGGTAAAATGAGTCATTCATGAGATACTACATTTCATCCATCACCCATTGAAATGAGTGACGGATGAAGTGTATGATATTGTCTTAAGGATTCTGGGAAAAGATTAACACCGCATAAGGCCCTATATCCAACAAGCCATAATAAGGCATACTGTCTGTTTTGCCTTTGTGGGCTCCCATCGTAAAGGTGGGCTGATTGGTAAAATCTTTATCATAGCCTTTCCAATCGCTGTTGAAACG
The DNA here is from genome assembly GCA_021730635.1 of Catalimonadaceae bacterium JC749. Lineage (GTDB taxonomy): Bacteria > Bacteroidota > Bacteroidia > Cytophagales > Cyclobacteriaceae > JAJNNC01. The sequence goes on along the minus strand of JAJNNC010000002.1, from coordinate 35,214 downwards.
CAACTCCCAGTCGCCGGAAGCCGGTAACCCTATCGTATATCCTTCGCGGGTCTGATTGGCAAAGTTAATGACCACCACCACGGTATCACCCGGGCCACCCTCCTGCCATCGTTGAAAGGCAATGAGTTTCTGCTCCTGGTTCACATGATATACCTGCATGTGATGGCCCCGCAACCCTCGTGTGTTATCATAAAAATTACGCCGGAGCTGAATCAGGTCCGTGTGCATCTTAATCAGCCCTTTGTGCTTCTTCGCTAATTTCCAGTTCAGGGGCCTTTCATCGGTAAACCATTTGTCTTCTGCAAATTCCTGCCCCTGGAACATCATAGGAATACCCGGAGAAGTCATCACCAGACCAACGCCCAGGAAACTCCTCTTTTTAGCATAGTAATGACCGGCATTGTCTGGCCATACCTCTTCAGGGACACGAGCCCGACCATTGGCTACCTCATCGTGCGATTCTGTATAGATAACACGCTTAAAAGCGTCTTCCGGTGGAAACTGTATGGCATTGACTACCTTTTCCATATCCCTGAACTCATCATCACTGGGAATGATGACACTACGAATAGGATGCACAAAATCGGCCCACCACTGGCTGCCAAAGCCTGCTCCATTCTTATCGATATCCTTGGTGATCCAGGCATCGTTCATCAGATCTTCGGCGATGATGATCTTATTGGGAAATCTCTCCTGAATCTCACGGTTCAACCACTGGAAAAAACCCCATACTTCAGGAATATCGTTGGCAGGACTCATAAATACCCCTTCAATATTGCGCATAAACATGGTGCCATCCAGGCGTAAGCCATCCACATGATACTCATCTAGCCACATCAGGGCGTTATCCCGGATATACTGCCGTACTTCTGCGCGTCCGTAATCCGGCCGGGTGTTACCCCAGGGCGTTTCTGAGCGCCGGTCATTGTAAAAATAAACGCCTCCCAAATCATTTTCACACCATCCGTCGAAGCACCATAGATCATTGTCGCTCGGACCAAAGTGGTTGTATACCACATCCAGAATGACGGCAACACCCTGCTGGTGGGCCGCTTTCACCAGATCTTTCAGGCCATTGGGTCCACCATAGGCACTTTCCACAGCAAAGGGGTGAGAAGGATTATACCCCCAGGAAAAGTCACCGGGAAATTCGTTGACCGGCATCAGCTCGATGGCATTCATCCCCAGTTCTTTGATATGGGAGAGCTTTTCTATCAGAGAAGCAAAGGTACCGGGTTTTCCTTTCCTTTTCACGTTAAAAGTGCCCACATGCATTTCATAAATCAGCAGCTCATTCCAGGAAGGAAGCTGAAAATCATCGCCTTCCCAATCATAAGTCGAGTCAAAAACGATACTGTTGCCGGCCGAATTCGTCACTTCCTTGGCATAAGGATCATTTTTAAAAAGTTTTTTGCCTCCCTGGGTCACAATACCGTATTTGTACTCGTCACCGGCTTTGGCTTCTTCTACAAAGCCATACCAGTACCCATTCCCTTCCGACTCGAGAGAATTCTTCTTGTTTTTCCACTTATTGAAACTTCCAACCACAAATACCTCTTTGGCATTAGGGGCCCAAACCCTGAAACCAACGCCTTTTTTGGTAATGATAGAACCCATGCCTTCCAAAGGTTCCAAAACAGTTTGCTCACTCTTTTTCATTAATATCTTTCTTTAAAATGGTAATTAGCTTTACGTTATTTGATTAAGCTCCTTGAATAACTTCCTTCCACCTGTGTTGGTTTGACGTCTTTCTTTTTTTATTTTCAGGAAACAAAACAGCACTTATTCTGGTCTGATGGCTTATTTTACGCCAGCCCGGTAAGTAATTTTCTCCAAACTCAGTATTCATAAAAACCAAGAACGCTGTGCTAAATAACTCGTATGAAAAGCATAAACTGCCATGATAGCTTTACCATGATAAAGGGCTGTGCCCCTGCCCTGACATTAATTATGTGTCCAAATGGAAGCTGGGAGGAAAATAAACTAAAAAGTAATTGACCTATACATGTACACCATGGTTTCGTTACAAGATATCAAACCCAAGCTTTATCAGTATTGCGTAAAGCAGATTCAACAACGCATTGACCTGGCCCGGGAGGCTATGCAACGTATGCAGGCAGCGGCCAATGAAGAGACAAAAAGCAGCGCCGGCGATAAATATGAAACCGGTAGGGCGATGATGCAACTGGAAAAGGAAAAATATGCCCAACAAATAAACCACGCCCTTCAACAGAAAAAAGTCATGGACCAGGTAGACCCCAACAGGCTGTGCAAAGCAGTAGGGCTGGGCAGCCTGGTCAAAACCAATCAGGGCATGTTCTATATGGGTATAAGCCTGGGCAAAATTGAGCTGGAAGGAGACAATTATTTCGCCATCTCCCTGGCCACTCCGCTGGGCCAGGCCAGCAACGGTCTGACAGCAGGCAATTCATTTACCTTTCAGGGAAAAACTTATTTCATTGAAGAAATCGGGTGAAGATTATCTTTTTAATGGGGTCAGAAGATAGTCTAACCCGTTAAGTTTGATCTCATACATGGTAGAAAGCAACATGCCGAGTTTTCCGGGAGGGAAACCCTGCTGACTGAACCACAGCAGATAATGCTCAGGCAAATCACACAATAGTCTTCCTTTGTATTTGCCGAAAGGCATACGCATAGATACCAATTCCTGTAAAGCTTCCGGGTTCAAGCCTTGTTTTGTTTAAAAGTGAAAAAAACTATTGTGAAGAATAGCATTGGCAGCAATATAATCATTGTACGCTTGCTTCTTCATCATTTAGCCCTCTAATTTGTCATTGATATAAAATATATTCCAACTTTTTGAAAAAAAATCAACCCAAAGCGACTTCTGCCCGTAAATCTTGAAATATCAGGTGTTTTAGCCCACAATACCATACAACAATCAAATGCTACTATTGCTTGACATCTTTTGATGAAACGGTAAGTTTCTGTCAATACTACTAGAATCTGTTGTTTAATTTTCATGAGACTCACAAAGAACCTATTCCTATTGCTTACAGGGTATCTGCTGTATCCCTTTTTTCTAATGGCACAAACACAGGCAGACACAACCTCCCAACACTGGACCCTGGAAGCCTGTATTGACTATGCGCTGGAACACCAGCCGGCTGTCAGGCAGGCCCGCCTCGACGAGGCTATCGGAGAACGGGAAATCAGGGCGAATCTATCGGAATGGCTCCCGCAGATCTCTGCCCAATATAATGCTTCCCATAATTTTAAATTGCAAACGGCTGCTTTCGGCGATCAGTTGATCACGATAGGCCGAAAAAATAATTCTAATATTCTGTTACAAGCCGACCAGGTGATCTATAGCAGAGATGTGCTACTGGCTTCCAAGGCAGCCCATCTTACCCGTACGCAATTAGACCAACGCACGGAAGAATACAAAATCAATACGGTGGTAGACGTCACGAAAGCTTTTTATGACATTTTATTTACCAGCGAACAACTCAGGATTCTGGATGAAAATATTGTCAGACAGGAAAAACAATACCAGGATGCCTACAGCCAGTATCAAAGCGGCCTGGTAGATAAAACGGATTATCAACGTGCCCGGATTACGCTGGCCAATACCCGCAGTGACCGGAACAGAACACAGGAATCTATCAGTGCCAAATACACAGCACTGAAGACACTGATCGGTTATCCGGTAGAAAATGAATTATCCCTGACCTTTGATTATGAGGCCATGGCAGTAGATATACTGCTGGATACCACCCAGGTGATGAATCCTGTAGAAAGAATTGAGTTTCAGCAATTACAAACCCAAAAACAACTGCTGAAATTGAATACAAGTTATTATCGGTGGGGTTTTCTGCCAACCGTTTCAGCCTTTGCAAACTATAACTGGATCTACCTGAATGATGAAATCTCACAATTGTATGATGAAGCTTATCCTACCTCTGTGGCCGGATTGCAGGTAGCGTTACCCATTTTTCAGGGCACACGGCGTATTCAGGACTTACAGATTGCTCAGTTGCAGGAAGAACGATTGGCGGTAGAAGAGGAAAACACGAAAAGTGTGATTAGTACTGAATACGAAACTGCTCTTGCCAATTATAAGAGTGATCTTCAGGAATGGCAAACGCTGAGAGAAAATGCGCAGCTGGCAGAAGAGGTCTATAATACGATCAAACTCCAGTACGACGAAGGGATCAAGGCGTATATAGACCTGGTGATCGCCGAAACGGAACTAAGAACGACACAGCTCAATTATTATAATGCCCTGTACAACGTGCTCGCCAGCAAACTGGATTATCAAAGAGCTTTAGGCAATATAGATTTTAACTAACCCATGGCAATACATTATATCATGCATCAAAACTATTTAGGGATATTGACAGTACTTCTCGGATCTTTTGCCTTAAGTGCCTGCGAAAAATCGCAAAGCCAGCAGCAGCAAAACCCGGCAGGCAATGCTGTTGCAGTGAATGCCTATGAAGTAACGGAGAAAAGAGTAACAGGCATAGATACCTATCCGGGAACGGTAGTCCCCCTCAATGAAGTGGAATTAAGACCGCAGGTCTCTGGCTATATTACGGATATTTATGTGCAGGACGGACAAAAGGTGAAGCAGGGGCAGAAGCTGTATGAGATAGACAGAAGCAAATACCAGGCAGCATACAAGCAGGCGCAGGCTAGTTTGCAAAGTGCCAAGGCTAACCTGGCAAAGGTCAGCAAAGACCTGGAGCGCTATGAGCGTTTGAGCGAACAGGATGCCATTGCCCGCCAAAGAGTGGATTATGCGCGTACGGATGTGGAGACCGCTCAATCCCAGGTAGCCGCTGCCGAAGCGCAGCTTTCCACAGCAGCCACTGATCTGAACTATTCTATTATCAATGCTCCTTTCGGCGGCACCATTGGCATTTCTCAGGTCAGGGTGGGCGCACAGGTTTCTCCTGGTCAGCCTATGTTAAATACGCTGTCGTCAGACGACCCCATAGCCGTTGACTTTGTCATCAACGAACAGGAAATTCCTCGTTTTAACCAATTTTTACAAAGTGAACAACCTGATTCTCTCTTCACCATCCAGCTCAACGATAGTAAGAAATATACTTATCCGGGAAAACTAATCACTATTGATAGGGCCGTAGACCGGCAGACAGGCACCATCACCCTGCGTCTGACTTTTCCCAATCCGGAGCGTCAGCTCATTGCAGGCATGACAGTCCGTGTCAACGTGCTCAACCAGGATATAGGAGAACAGGTCGTCATTCCGTACAAGGCGGTGGCCGAACAGATGGGAGAATATTATGTATTTGTGATAGCTGGCGATTCTGTCCAGCAGCGACAGCTAGACCTGGGTACCCGCATAGAAGATCTGGTGGTGGTACGGGAAGGATTGGCAGATGGTGAAAACATTGTACTGGAAGGAATCCAACGCTTACGGCAAGGGTCCAAAATACGCCTGGATACCCCGCAGCCATCCGCCGGCGGACAAGCCGCCAGTAATTAAATTATCAGCAAGCTTTTTATATCATATTATGATTTCAGATGTATTTATCAGGAGGCCCGTTACCTCTATTGTTATTTCTATCGTCATCTTACTGCTGGGCGTCATTGCGCTGATCAACCTCCCGGTTACACAATATCCGGACATTACACCCCCCGTGGTATCCGTGACAGGCAACTATACCGGTGCTGATGCCAGAACGGTAGAACAGACGGTGGCCACCCCAGTGGAAACCCAGGTCAATGGCACGCCTGGTATGGCTTATATTTCTTCCAACAGCACCAGCACCGGACAGATGCGCATGGATGTAACCTTCGAAGTGGGTACCGATGTGGATATTGCCACCTTGGATGTACAGAACAGGGTGAGTATTGCAGAACCTATCTTACCGGATGATGTAAAACGACTGGGGTTGACCGTAAGAAAAAGAAACCCTACCATCATGATGGTCGTAACTTTCTATTCTCCTAAGGGTAGCCATGATATCAAGTTTCTGGATAATTACACGAATATCTACATCCGGGATGCCTTGTTGCGGGTACCGGGTGTCGGCGACATTCTGGCCATAGGCCAGGATTTTAGTATGCGGGTGTGGCTGCAACCTGATAAGCTGGCGCAGTATAGAATCAGTGCCAGTGAAGTGACAGCCGCCCTGCGTGAACAAAATGTGCAGGTAGCCGCCGGATCAGTGGGCGCAGCCCCTCAGTTTAGCTCTCAGACCTTTGAATATCCCATCACCGTCAATGGCCGGTTGACCAATCAGGATGCATTTAAAAACATCATTATCCGAACCAATCCGGAAGATGGCTCTCTGGTCTATTTGAAGGATGTTGCCAGGGTAGAACTGGGGCGCTTCGATTATGCTCGGTACTCTGCTGTCAATGGAGATCCCTCTTCTATTTTACTGGTTTACCAGGCTCCGGGCAGCAATGCGCTGGAAACAGCAGAAGGGATTTATGCAGCACTGGAAGAGTTAAAAACCACACTCCCGGCCGATGTCGATTACAGAGTATCCTTCGAAGCTGTGTCTGTGGTGCAAGAATCCATCAATGAGGTAGTGCATACGCTGGTAGAAGCACTGATCCTGGTGATTATTGTAGTATTTTTGTTCCTTCAAAGCTGGCGCGCGACGCTGGTTCCTATTCTGGCCATTCCGGTCTCTATTATCGGCACATTCTTGTTTTTCATCCCGCTGGGGTTCACCGTCAATACCCTTACCCTGTTTGGATTCGTTTTGGCCATTGGTATTGTGGTGGACGACGCCATTGTGGTGGTAGAAGCCGTACAGCACAACATAGACAGCGAAAATCTTTCGCCCAAGGAAGCTACCCGCAAAGCTATGAAAGAAATTACGGCGCCCGTCATTGCCATTGCGCTGGTGCTGGCTTCCGTGTTTATTCCGGTAGGTTTTATACCGGGTATTGTCGGACGCCTCTACCAACAATTTGCGATTACCATTGCTATTTCGGTATTGATTTCCGCCTTTGTAGCCCTTACACTGACACCCGCCCTGTGTTCGCTGATGCTGAGACCGATGAAGCTGAACAGGGAATCCAAAGGTGTAAACCGGTTGTTTTACAAGTTTAACCGTTGGTTTGCCCGGACGACAGAATCCTATTCTCATGGCGTTCGAAAAAGTATCAAAGCAACACCGCTGGTGCTGATCCTGCTGATCTGTGTGTATGCCGGTACGTATGGCCTGTTCACCATGAAACCTACCGGATTTATCCCTACAGAAGATGAAGGACGATTGATCATCTCTTTTGAGCTTCCGCAGGCAGCTTCTACCAACAGAACCATAGATGTGATCTCCCAAATTTCTGATGCTTTAAAAAGCACGTCCGGCATCCGTACCTATACGGCCATTGGGGGCTTTAATGTGATCAATGGCTCTATCAAATCCAACAGCGGCACTTTCTTTACACAGCTGGAACCCTGGGACGAGCGGAAAGAACCTTCGGAAGAACTCTATGGTATCATCGGGCAGCTGCAACAGAAATTTGCCAGCATCAAAGAGGCCAATATTGTAGTAGTACCACCGCCGGCTATCCCGGGACTGGGTGCTACCGGTGGATTTACTTTTGTGCTGGAGCAACGGCAGGCCTCTCAGGATATCAAAGAATTTGAGCAGGTTGTGCAAAGCTTTGTAGCCGCCGCTAATCAAAGACCGGAGATTGCTTCTGCCTTCACGTTCTTTACAGCCGCCACACCCAGCTACGATGTGGATGTAAACCGGGAAAAAGCCAAGAAACTAGGCGTAAACCTGAATGACGTATTTACGACCATGTCTACCTATATGGGAAGTCAGTATGTCAACGACTTCACTCTCTATGGCCGCAATTTCAGGGTAGTAGCCCAGGCAGACACCGCCTATAGAAACGATATCGAAGATTTAGAGCAGTTTTATGTACTGAACCGCCAGAGCCAGCCGGTGCCACTGAGCGCTTTGGTTTCTTACAAGGTAGAAGAAGTAGCGCCTGTCATCACCCATTATAATCTTTTCCGGTCTACGGATATCAATGGCAACGCCGCGCCTGGGTATAGTAGTGGGCAGGCTCTGGAAGCTTTGGAAGCGGTAGCGGCCGAGGTGTTACCCGCAGGGTACGGCTATAGCTTCTCTGGTCTGAGCCGGGAAGAGATCAAATCCGGAAGTAGCACGATTGTGATATTTTCTATTTCCATCCTGCTGGTTTCCCTGCTGCTGGCAGCCCTGTATGAAAGCTGGTCCGTGCCTTTCTCTATCCTGTTTGCCTTACCTTTAGGCGCCTTCGGGGCCATTGTGGCGCTTACTTTCTTACCGAGCCTCGATAACAATGTATATGCCCAGATCGGTCTGATCACGCTCATCGGGCTGGCGGCCAAGAATGCTATCCTGATTGTAGAATTTGCCAAAGAACGGGTAGAACGAGGTATGGAACTGGTGCCGGCTACCCTGGAAGCGGTACAACTCAGGCTACGGCCTATTATCATGACCTCCATGGCTTTTATCTTAGGAGTAGTACCTTTGGCGCTAGCCAGTGGAGCAGGGGCCGTAGCCCGTCAGACCATTGGCTGGACTGTGATCGGAGGAATGCTGGCAGCTACTTTCCTGGCGATCTTTGCCGTGCCCGTACTCTATGTGGTTATCACCCGGCTGGCCTATGGAAAGAAAAGGCTACAGGCCTTGCAGGAGGGCGGAGCTTCGGAAAATTAAGCGATAACTATCAATCTTTTATCTCAAAGCCCTGGCCTCTGTGTCGGGGCTTTTTGCTGATTGCCTTACTTTTTCTTTTTCGCGGGTTTGCACGCCTGGCAGAATTCAGCCAGATTGTAAATTTCAAGATTAACACTTTGACGGTAATGTGCCAGTTTTTCATGGATGGTAGCAGACGCCATGATCTCACTCAATACCTGTGCCCTGTAGTCCGCATACTCATTGCTGACTTTTTCAAATTCGCTTTGCAGTAGCGCCGGAGAAGAAACTATATTTTTGTTCTCAAAAATTCGCTTTCTGAACTTACGCGCATGTAATTCAGCCAAATCATAATCGAGGTTGGCCATTTCCAGCAGCATATCTGTCTGATCACCCTCTTCTATCCACGACGAGGCAGGATTAAAGTAGACTTCTACATACTTGTTAAAGTTTTTAGTGAAAGCAAACTGATAATGATTCATCTGGTAATTGAAGGCTAGCTGAGCAGCCAGATAATAGCGCTGCACATAATCTTCTTCCATAATAGGGGCGACTCCCTGAAAATCACCCATTTCAATCAGATATTCTTCTGTCCACGCCTTCTTTTCCTGTCCGTAAGAAATGACCGCTATCCAACAGAAAGCACAAGAGATCAATAATTTTTTCATCATAATGGATTTGATTAGGAAATCATGGGTTAGGACTCAGCAGCAGGAAAAAATTCATAGGAATGTTTTTTTTAGCTCACTTTATATCAAAGCAATGGTAGTAGTTTCACACTCAATGACAGAAATAATAATAAGAATAAATTTGCACTTATCCAATAAAAAATTACATAATATGAATTAAAAATTGCAAGAGTTTAAGAAATCTCCATCAACTTCAGAGCAACTAGCAATACAGCTTGCAGGCTTGTATTTTTAGGCAGAAGACCGGAAGTGGAATTTTTGACCGGACGTTGTGTTGCAGCAGGTTCAATGAATAAGCGACCTGCATGATGACAAAGCATTAGAAATTGCGTTATAGCTTTACAACTATCTAAATGATTGCGAATGAACCCTAAACGTATAAAGATCATATTAACCGGGGCTACCGGCATGGTTGGGGAAGGTGTCCTGAGCCTTTGTCTGGAACATCCTTCGGTAGAAGAAGTATTGGTCATCACCAGAAAAAGCACCGAAATAACACATGAAAAGTTCAAAGAAATTATCCATCCTGATTTTTTTGATCTTTCCCCTATCGAAGATCAGCTCACAGGCTATCATGCCTGTTTTTTCTGTGCCGGCGTATCCTCAGTGGGCATGAAAGAAGCGGATTATTTCCGCCTCACTTACACCCTGACCACAGGTTTTGCCCAGACGCTGACCCGACTCAACCCTACGATGACTTTCTGTTATGTCTCCGGCGCGGGAACCGATAGCAGCGAAAAAGGCCGTTTGATGTGGGCCCGGGTAAAGGGCAAGACCGAAAATGATTTACAGCAGCTTCCTATCAAAGTTTTTAATTTCCGACCGGCCGCGATAAAGCCCAGAAAAGCCGCTCAGCATCTGCCTTCTTTTTATCGATATATAGCATGGATTTACCCGATAGGAGAAAAATTCTTTCCGAAAGCCTTTTGCTCAACCGATGACATTGGCAAAGCCATGATCAACGTTACGCTGGAGGGTTATTCCAAAAATATACTAGAGGTGAGCGACATCAAAAAGCTGGCGCACCGCTAATCAATGAGCATAAAAACGCCATTGATGTGGTGAGGGCTCTCACAAGAACGTGGCAAAGCCTATGTGATACAAAGTTTCCAAAGCATTGTGTACAGCAATATCCCTTGCTCTCACCTCTAATGCAAAGTTAATGTTACTTTCTTCCTCATCGCACGTTAAATCCGTAGTAAACGATAATCATTTAACAGTATATCATGTCAACCCAACAAAAGAAAATACCTTATTCCATCTTAGAATTAGCTTCCGTAGCCGCTGGCTCTACTCCCGGCGACACTTTTAAAAATAGTTTAGATCTGGCCCAACAGGCTGAAGCCTTGGGTTACACCCGGTTCTGGCTGGCAGAACATCATAATATGGTTAGCATTGCCAGCTCGGCCACTTCGGTGCTGATCGGCTACATTGCCGGCGGAACGAAAAAAATAAGAGTAGGTTCCGGCGGTATCATGTTACCAAACCACTCCCCTCTGATTGTCGCTGAGCAATTTGGAACCTTAGGCTCGTTATACCCTGGCCGTATTGACCTTGGTCTCGGCAGAGCACCGGGCACTGACCAGGTGACTGCGCATGCTATCCGTTCCGACAGAATGCAGGCCGTTTACCAGTTTCCGGAAGAAGTAAGGCAAATTCAACAATACTTTTCGCCTAACAACCGTCATGCCCAGGTTCGCGCTACGGTGGCTGAAGGTGTGGAAGTGCCCATTTATATTCTGGGTTCCAGCACCGACAGTGCCTATCTGGCTGCTGAGAGAGGGTTGCCCTATGCTTTCGCCAGCCACTTTGCCCCTACCTATCTGTTTGAGGCGTTGAATATCTATTACAATAATTTTCAACCTTCCTCATTTTTACAGAAGCCCTACACCATCGCCTGCGTCAATGTGATTGCCGCCGACACGGACAAAGCCGCTGAGAAAATCGCGACTACTTTGATCCGCATGATACTAGGCGTGATCACCGGGCAGGTAGATTATATGCAGGAGCCTGTGGAGATGACACCTGAATTGCGGGAGCTTTCTCAAAACCCTGCTTTTCAGCGGATGCTACAGTATGCTTTTATAGGCAGTAAGGATACGGTGAAACAAAAAACGGAAGCCTTTCTGCAGGAAACCGGCGTAGACGAGCTCATGGTAGCCTCTCATGTTTTTCACCACGAAGATAGAGTGAATTCTTACAGAATATTCTCGGAAATTATGCGAGAACTTGCGTAAAAGTCTCTCCGTAAGCTGATAACGGAAGCCTCTGTTTACCCTGCCAGATCCTTTACCACCTGGAGTAATACATTGGCTCCCGCTATCAGATCTTCAGGTGCCGTGTACTCTTCCGGATTATGGCTGACCCCGTTTTTACTGGGCACAAAGATCATAGCCGCAGGACAAACACGAGAGAGCATCTGTGCATCGTGGCCTGCCCCAGAGGTCATTCTTTTCGATCGGAGCCCCAACCGGGCGGCAGCCTCTTCAATCCGCTGCACAATAGCCCTGTCAAAGGTTACCGGTGAAAACTGAGCCAAACGCTCGACCGAAACCTGAACACCTTCTTTCATTGATAGCTCCTCCAGATACGCAGAAAGCGCAAGCTCCATATGCCGGAGATGCGTTGCTTCAGGATTTCGTAAGTCAACGGTAAAGACCGCACGGGAAGGAATGACATTGATAATGTTAGGCTCCACACCCATGGTACCAACCGTTGCTACAGACTGAGGACTCTTTTCCGTGACGTATTCTCTCAGGAAGGTAATGACTTTCGCGGCGGCATAGCCGGCATCACGCCTCATCGCCATAGGAGTAGTGCCAGCATGATTGGCCATGCCCTCGATGGTTATTTTTTGCCATGAAATACCCTGCAGATTCTCAACAGCTCCTATGGTTACACCTTCATGATCAAGGATAGGTCCTTGTTCGATATGGAGCTCGACATAGGCAGCAGGCTTTTGAAAATCCGGGTCTTTGTGGCCGGCATAACCAATCTTGGAAAGTTCCTGCCCTAATACAGAGCCATCGCTGCCTACACTGGCCAAAGCTTCTTCAACCTCAAGTCCACCGACGAAAACCAGGGAGCCCATCATATCCGGTGTATACCGCACACCTTCTTCGTTGGTGAAAGCGGCCAGCATGATGGGGCGCTCCGCTAAAAAACCTTCTGCTTGTAGGGTTTCTATCACTTCCAGCCCTGCCAGTACGCCATAGCTGCCATCATAGATACCGGCATCTACTACCGTATCGATGTGCGATCCGATCATCACAGGGGCTATTGTCCTGGCCTCTTTCTCTCCCCAAATACTATAAATATTGCCAATACGGTCGATGATCACCTCGAGTCCAGCCGCTGTGAGCCAGCTGACCAATAGATCACGGCCCAGTTTATCTTCTCTCGAGGCTGTCACCCTGACCAGGCGTCCTGCAGGATCCCGGCCCATTTGCCCTAATCTTTGCAATCGTTCGAGGAGCCGACTGCCATTGATGAAACTGGTTTCCATAGTCATTATGTAAGTTGCGTGTGCAACAGGCATAATGATAATGATTGGTCAGCAAAAATTCCCTACAAACGCAGGGTTTTCTGCGAAATTCATTTTCATCCCTGAAATCAGCGTTCACAGGCCTTATGCTTTCAAAGAGCCGGACCGGGGACACTCCGGGTAGTGTTTGAAGCTTTTTAGCTGCACTAACCCCGGAATGTCCTTTGCCCAGTAAAACCTGTGCTGCCCATAGCCTATTCCTTTCCGGCTATCAAGATTACCCAGGCGATGGGCTCGCTCCAACTTATTTAATGCTTGGGTGTCAGATCGATATCGGCTATCATATCCCCTAATTCTTTGCCCATTTCCAGCGTTATGTCCTGTGTAAAATGGTAGTGAATACCTCCATACACCCTGGAGTCAGCCGCCTCTTCGACCAGTTCGCTGATAGAACTATAGTGCCGAGGCGCATCACCCCTCCATGCATACGCGTTGTCCGTGACTGGAATGTCACCGAACTCTCTGATCAACACCTGCATAAAAGGAGTATATATACCGGCGAGTCCGGAAGGATATTCTGGATAGGGCGGTGCGATTAGATAGGACACCCAGGTAGAATCGATATGGTGGTTGATATAAGTAACCGGACGAATCAGGTTGTATTGGAACTTCGCTCTGAATACAATAATAGGGCCATCCTTGAGTGCAATTCCGGTTTTTGCATATATTTGGGCAGCTAACCCCAGCTTTGTGTGTTTACTTTCTAATAGATCTGTTGCAATAGAAAGCTGATGGTAGGGTGCCGGCACTCCTACGCCTGCTCCCCCTGCATCAGCCCACCAGGTGGCGATGGCTTTCTCTTCATCGGTCAATGCTTTTCCAATGTCATATACTTCTTTTGCTGCCTGATAGAACTCAGAGGAAGGGTCTTCTGAATAAGGAAAAGGTAAGGGTGGTGCCGTAGCCGTCAGGCTGTATTTCAGGAAAGGTCTTGAATCTTTTAAAAAAGGCCCTACCGGGTTGGCAAAAGCAGGCGGTGTGGGTTCCCAGGCTCCTGGAAATTCAGGAATGGTATAGCCTTCGCTGGAAAGGTTGAAATTATCAGTAGTGGACCAGTCGTAAATAGCTGAGGCAATGGCACGGCCAAAGGCTTGTGAACGGTTAATCACCGCATCGGAAGTGCGAAGGCGGAAGTGGTCGTTATAAGCTTCTTCCATCGAGTCAATGCGCGCTATATCAGCCTCGGTCAGACCCGCTAAAAACTGCTTGAACATACTGGCCAGGGCAGCGTTAGCGCTGGCACCCCACAAATACTCCTGGTGCTTTTCCGGTTCTGGCATGTCGGGCATCTGGTACAGTTCGGTAGATAGACTCACAGCCCCTTTGATACCGGGTTGTACGGCTTCATATAGGCCTACGCCTATGTATCCAAAGTTTCTGTTGTTAAGTATTACGACAGGTTGTGGGTTAACAGGCAACTGAATTTCTGCCAGCAATTTATACCAGTCATACACTACATCGGCCTTTTCCTGGGTGTATTTGGGAGGTCGATGAAGCATTTCCTCCAGTTTCTCCCACTCCTTACAACTGTAGAGCAGACTGAACAAGAAAAGCAAAAGCAGATAAGTAGCTTTGCGGTGGTTGCGCATTGATAGTGGTTTCATAGGCATGAATCGTTTAGTGAAATAAGAAGATGGAACAGTTAAACATTGGTTGGAAGCTTTGGGCTGGCATCAGAGAAACCCAGCCAGAGGAGATGAATCTTTTAAGTGATCATAGCATTATTCGTTTAGTGGTTAGTATAAAATTGTGATGCCTCTACAGGCAATGAGATGCGAGCGTTTTTTATCTGATAAGGACGAAGTAAAGGTAGGCGATGGGCCTGAAGGGAGACTATAACAATTATCCCAATTACTGGTAATTTAGTATCAAGGTGGGATAAAGAACCAAAAAGAAGATGAAACAGGAGCATTAGCTTTGACATTGGCCTTTGACTCCAACAATACATTTAACTGTTGGAGTTGAAGGAGAAAGGGAGGTAAGCAAAAAACTTATCTCTATAACAAATGGGCAAATCCTGTAGTATTGCCTGCTTTCAGGTTGACCATTTGACAAAAGGATAACTTTTGTTTTATCATTTCTTCTCTCAATATCATAGTCTTCCCAACCACGAACATGAAATTGACCGGAGCTATAAATTGTCAGGCAGGCAGCTTCTTCTTATCTTTATCATAATATCGGAAGAATCACAGCCGGTGATGATAAGCTATGAAGGAGACTATCAAACAAGGGCTCTTTTTTGGCATGGGCTATGTCATTGTGAAAGGGTCAGTTATTGGACTACTTGGTACCTATCTGTATAAAAATGGATTATGGAGTCACTGGTTATTGTTGGCTATTCCATTGATAGGACTTACTGTCTACACGCTCCGAAAAAGAGCAAAAGAAGAAAAACCTTTCAAGAAATTCTTCCGAAAGGTCCTTGAAAAACATTTTCCACACGAAGCGGCTGCCTGTCTGACCGAAGTAGAGCAGCGATACCAGGTCTTATCCACCGACACTCGCTTTGCTGCTAAATCAAGCAACCCTATAGATAAAAGGCTGGATTTTTCGACTTATTTTTTAGCGCTCATCCAAACCCTGGAAAATAAAAACCTATCTTATGAGCAAATCAAAAGTATTTGTCTGGAAGCTACCTATGATTACGTGTCTCCTAGAAGCCTTTTGCACAAATGGCTGAAAAGGCTCCCTGCCAAACTGGTTGGATTGACCATCACAAAACCACTGCTGAACCTGTTCAATAAGAAAGTCAGTACAAAGGGACATCCTGACGGATTTCGCGCAGCAATAGTAACCGATAAAAAAGAGACCTACAACTTGGGATATGGAATAGACATTCTGGAATGTGGCATCTGTAAATTGTTTCAAAAACATAATGCTGGTCCATATGCCTCCATTTTGTGTGAAGTGGATAAAGTAACCTCCCATTTGGCAGGTCTTGAATTAATCAGAAGCAGTACCATTGCGTATGGGGCTGAAAAATGTGACTTCCGGTTCAGAAAGAAACAGAAAAAACCTTTTCCACAGGCATAGGGCAGAAACTATGGCCTATGGGTTTACAGCGCTGCCATGAGAATGGATTACCTATACATCAATTATACAAGGAGCCACTTATGAATATACCCGATAAACATCTCAAGTTTCCCCTCGCCCACTATGACAGACTTTGTTTTCTGAAGAACATCATCACCCGTCCTAACATCATTGTAGGAGATTATACCTATTATGATGACTTTGAAGATGTGCACAACTTCGAGAAAAATGTCAAATACCATTTTGACTTTGTGGGCGACAAGCTGATCATCGGAAAGTTCTGCATGATAGCCTCAGGCGCCACCTTCATCATGAATGGCGCTAATCATGTAAGCAACGCCATTACCTCCTACCCTTTTGCCATATTCGGGGCAGACTGGTCTCAGGCCATGGAAGGGAAACACTATCCCATTAAGCAAGACACGCTTATCGGAAATGATGTCTGGATTGGATACAAAGCCACGATCATGCCTGGCATCCAGGTAGGAGACGGTGCCATCATTGCCACTAATGCAACGGTGACGAAAGATGTAGCCCCTTACAGCATCGTGGGAGGAAACCCGGCCAGGGAAATCAGGAAGCGATTCACACAAGAACAGATAGCAAAACTCTTAGCCATCCGATGGTGGGATTGGGAGGTAGAAAAGATTACCCGGCATGTTCAACATTTGACAGGGGAAGACATTGATCAATTACTCGCTGCTTCCTAAAACCTCCCATAGCAGGTGAGTCTATGCTGTGGCACAAACCTTTGATGGAAACCCGCAGAGAGCGGAATACTTTTCTGCTGGCGTTTTTGTTCAACATAAACTGGCTACATTTAATCTACAAATACCGGTTCCCTGGTATTGACTTTTTCAAAAATTTTATTTCGTTTTATATCTCTATACAAAACACTGTATTGTTAGTAGAGTAGATATATTTTTTATTGTTGGTTTTTCAAGATATTAGAATGGAGACAGGCTGCCAAGTTGTGGTCTGTTCAGCAGTTTGCCTGCCCAGCCATTGACAAGAGAAAGTATGAAGCAGGATAAACTTTCCCAATAATACTTTCTGCACACAACAGATTCTTGCATGGCCAGGCTCACTCCATTCATTAATCTGTTCAGAGCGCAGAGAACAGGAATTTGTATAGGTATTCTGACATTCATGGCTATGGGGTTAGAGATATTCGCCATGTCTGACCTACCTGCCGCATCACTCAATAGAAACAAAGATGGCACTATGCACACCCCTTGTCCGTGGTCCGCTGACGGAATGGTCGGACAGTTTCATCATCGAAGGTTGTCTGCCAGGTGCGACAATCGTCGTGTCCTCAATGGGTCCTTCTCCGCGCACAGTAGGAAAAAGCACTGCTCATGGAGGAACAGACCATGTCCCGTTATTATCCGGCGAGAAACTGCAGCCACAAGATTTAATCGTCGTCTTCCAGACGCTGGGCAGCGACACCAGCATGACCACACCCAGTCATCTGGCGATGCCGGTAGCAGCCGCTCCCGCTCAACATGCAGCATTATCGCCACTTACTTTTCGCACGCATCTTTACCCCTGTGGGCGGGGGGTCTGGGTGGCGGGTGCTGTACCAGGAGCGCAAGTCACCGCTACCTCCTCGGGCCAGGTGGTTGCCACTGGGCGTGCCTCCGTGAGTGGAGATGCCCGGATGACGTTGATAAGCGGAACCCTTATAGGCCCCAGTGGAAACCTCACCACCTGGCAGGAGGCACCCCCTGGATTCTCCCCATTGAGTGGCCCGGCGAAGCAGACCACTGTTACCGCTGATCAGGTGCCTGTACCTATGGGCACCAAACTACCCATACCGCTGCTTACGGCAGCACCCCCCAAAGGATGCGATTATGCTGTTCATATCGGCGGAATTATCGACGGCGCAGACGTATCCATTGTGCGTGCCTCTGACGGTACCCAGGAAGTGGCTATCTTTGACCTTGACCGGTTGAGATTTGACCTGACCAAACCTTTGTCCGCTGCCGGAGATAAGCTCGAGATTACCCAGGCGCTCTTGGGATGCCAGGAGTGGCTACCTTCTGACCCATTGGTGGTGAAGGTAGAACCGGCACATAAGCCGGTAACGCCCGTGCTATATCCACCCTGCCAGGATTCGGTTGATATTTACGCCTCCAATCTGGAGCCTGGTGCGATCGTTACTGTTTCATTTATGGGAGACGATTACCTTGCTATGGTGCCGCAAGACGCCACCAGTTTCGTATTTCGCATTACCAAGCTCGCCGCCGGAGGCACCGTGACGATCGTTCAGGAAAGGTGTGGGCTCAAAAGTGATCCTGCCAGCATTCAGGTAGCTACTTCAAGTGGCCCTTATTTTCCGCCAGACCTTGAAGAACCTCTGTATGGATGTGCCCGAGCGGTACGCGTACGCGCCAGACCGGGTACCTGGCTGCAGGTGTGGGCCAACAAAAGTACGGGGCCGGGCCCTATCAGCGATCAGATTTATAGCAGGGGATCGATGCGTATTTACGTGTCGCCCTATCTGGTGTCAGGTCAGGAGGTTTGGGTGGCCTCCTTGTCATGTGGTGATACAAGCTGGAAACGATCTCCGGGTCACTGGGTGCAACCTACACCCGACGTGGGGCCTCCGCAGATTTCCGAGCCACTGGTGGAAGGGAATCGCTCCGTCAGGGTTGAAGCTATTCCCGGCGCACTGGTATCTATCTATTCATTTGGAGGGCAACCGCTTCAGGTACAGCTCCTCGGCCAGGGGGTGGTCGATCCGATCGGCAAGCATGTGTTTCTCTGGCGGGGTCTGACAACCAAAGAGATCATTTACGCAGTCCAGTTTATCTGCGACCATATGTCCCGGTCCAGCGCGGCTCAGGTGCCTATCCCCAATGTGCGTGCCTTTTATCTGGGTGCACCGCTAAAGCGGCTCAGCAACCAGTCATCGAGCATGAAGCCCCTGGTATGTTTATGGGCTACTTTTGTTTGCCGTCACGATGGCGGATGGGAATACAATGCCGAACTGGAGAACCAGGAAACAGAGGCAGATGTCAGCTTCGATCTTCAGTTTGATATGCTCGCCGTTACGCCACCCTTTGGCGCTCCGCTCGCTGGCTCTCTCAGTGCGGCGGGAGACGGACCCATTACGAAGTCGGGGATGCGTATTCATGGCATTCCACCAAAAAAGACATTCTCCAGAAGCGGGCATTTCGCCGGATTTCAGGACCCAACCTACTGGGCCACTGTCTATGAGGCTTCCCATAAGTTTGACCTGACCCATGTGGCGTGGAAGAATTACATGCCCACGCCGGAGGAACCGGATTATGAGGACAAAGAAGATAATAACCAAGCGGGAACAAAAAAATAAGCAGTGATGTGACACCCTCTCATCATTAATGCGACAGGCAGGCTTTCCGCCTACTCCATTGGGCTACTAGTAATAAAAACCGTGACCACTACACGGCTTTTTTTGTACTCCCCGCAGAAAGATATTATCAGTGATCTTGTCTGGCCAGATAGGCATCTACATCTTGCTTTGTAATAGCCAACTCCTCCGGATAATTGTCTACCCAATTTCTAAAATCTTCTTTGATGGCTTCTGTCCAACTCCCATGAATTTCCCCTGCTAAATACTTATTCTCCTGAAGGCGCAACCTTTCAAATTCGTCACGTAAAGCAGTCATTTCAGAAGAAGACACAAGATCTTCTACCAGGTGAGCCGGGATAAACACGGTGCCATATTTATTCGCCAGCACCACATCACCGGGAAATACGGTAACAGTTCCGATACGGATAGGCGCATTGATAGAAGTAGGTGTCATATCTTTGATTGCAGAGGGGTGCTGCCCTTTGACCCAGGCATTAAACCCTTCCGTTTCTGCCAGCTCCTGCATATCTCTTACAGAACCATAAAATATAACACCCTTTCCGGTTTTACCATAAATAGCATTCCCCAGGCTTGAGCCAATCAGGGTCCCATCTACTACCTTACCGTATCCATCTGCCACATAGATATCACCGGCAGTCAGTACATCAATAGGCCAGGTATTGATGCCACCTTTCTGAGAACGGCCTTCAGCTTTACCTTGTGCTCTGACCAGGCTGTCCAGATCTGGTCTGGTAGGCATAAACTGAGCAGTGACCACCCGCCCTGTCATCACCTGATCAGGTTGGAGGATTATCCACTCGTTTTCCACCTGGTTGTTGTATCCTCTGCGCATCAAATAACCCCAAGCTTGCTCCAGGGTAACTTTTTGTAAACGCTCCAGGATGATATCAGGTACTTTGGGCCGTCCATCCGGCAATCGTTCTCCTTTCCAGTTAGCGGTTAGTGCTTTCACATATTCAGGAGAAGCCCCTATTTGCTGGGCCTGCACCCAAAGGCATCCCATAAAGGTGAGGGTTAATAACATTAAAATTCTCTTTATCATAGTGTTGGTTGTTATATTAAGTAATTGGACAAAATTATATCAAAATATGCTGTAAGTCCCGAATGGGAAAATACGGACAATAAAATTATCAGGAAAGCAGCAAGCGGCCTTAGAAGAAGATTATCATCCGGATAAGACTCATGCTTTTCGTAATAGTGGCCCTTACCTTTATCTCCATCACATTAACTTTTTTGCCACACAAGGGCTTCATCGCTCACACAGGAAAGGGCACAAGGCTTTTTAGAAAAGCTCCCCTTTAGCCAGGAGGGCAAAGGTACCGCTGAGCTTTACCTGATCTTTTTCCAGGGTACAAATAAACTTTCCGCCACGGCGACTCAGCTGGTGGGCGACCATCCGGTCTTTTTCCAGCCTTTTTCCCCAGAAAGGCGCCAGTGCCGCATGCGAAGAGCCCGTAGCATGGTCTTCCAGTTGCTGTACGTGTGGCACCAGCGTACGGCTGACAAAATCCACAGTATCTCCGGGTGCCGTGACGGCATAGCCAAAAGTGGGAAGTGTTCGGAGCCTGGCAAAATCAGGCTGCATCTTCTGAAGCACCTCCTCATTCTCCACCAAGACAATATGTTTATTATCCGTGGAGAAGTATCCTTTGACAGGAACCCCTAACGCTTCCGGCAAGGTTTCAGGAACCTTTTCTTCTGCCACCACCGGAATGGGGTCCAAAGAGATAGAAGCCGTATTTTCGGCATGCATGGCTCCCTGAATTTGCCCATCGCGGTAAATGAGTGTGATAGCCCCCTGCATATCCTGGAAGCTTGAAAGGAAGACAATGGCTGCCAGAGAGCCATGACCACACAGGCCAATCTCTCCGTCGGGTGCAAACCAACGTACCTGAAAAGCATTGATACGGGAAGAAGGCCAGAGAAAGGTTGTTGCCGGCTGGTTGAAATCTGCGGCTACCGCCTGCATGGTATCCTCTTTCCAGGGATGGGTTAGCCATACAACCGCCGCAGTATTTCCTTTGAAGCGAAGGGAGGGTTCATTAAAAACTTCCAGCAAAAAAAAGGGTGTTTTCATAACCTTTTACACTTAACATGAAAATTAGATTACAGACCAACCGTATCCGGCTGTTCTTCTGGTTGTGTTTGTGGTAAGACGATGGTAAACTGCGTACCCTCTCCCGGTTGAGACTGCAGTTGAATACGACCGCCCAGTTTTTCAATGGTTTCTTTAACGATGTACAGGCCAATACCGGAACCATTAGAAAGTTCGCTCCCTCTATAAAACATATTAAAGACCTTATCAATTTGAGGAGATGGAATGCCTACGCCATTATCCTCTACCACGAGCATCACTTCCTGCTCGCCGGTAGTGATAGTTACCTTCACAAAAGGACAAGGCTCCCGCATATTCTGATATTTGATAGCATTGGAGAACAAATTGCGAAAGATGATATGCAACCGCCTGGGATCACTATAATAAGGATTTTCTATATGCAATTCTCGTATAATCCGAAGGCGATGCGCATTGTCCATGTATTTTAATTCCTCCAGCACATTATCCAGCAACTCAGGAAAATCAACCTCCTCCTGTGTGATCTGCATGCGCGAATTTCTAGAGTAGTTCAAGATATCTTTCACGAAGTCATCCAGTTTATTGATACTGGTGGTAGCCATCTTGAGATACATTTTTAACTGATCCGGATCTGTCTCATCCTCTATTAACGACATGAGCCCCAGCAACGACGATAAAGGTGCCCGAATATCGTGGGATACACGGTATACAAAGTTGTCCAGTTCCTCATTAGACTTTTTCAGGTCGGATGTCCGCAGGTTGACTCTTTCCTCCAGCTGCTGATTGATAGATCTGATTTCTTCATTAGACTCTGCCAGTTCCTCAGCCTGTGCCTGAATTTCTTCATTTTTCTCATGAACCACCAAATTCATGGCTCTCAACGAATCGTTGGCCTGTTGCAATTTAAGGGTACGTTCTGCCACTTCTTCTTCGAGTCTTTTATTGGTTTTTTTGATGTTGCGCAATCTCAAGCGATAAACAGTTACCAGTACTGTACAGAAAAGTAAGCCTGCCAGCAGCCGGGCCCACCAGGTCTGCCACCAGGGCGGGATCACAGTGATAGAAAGGGTACGTACCGGTTCCAGATTTTCATTTCCGGAAACAATGGCCACTTCAAACAAATAGTTTCCCGGCTTCAGGTTGGTATAAGTCACTTTCCTTTCCCTGCCAGCCTCCTGCCAGCTTTCATCCACGAAATTTTTGAGCCTGTATCGATACCGTATCTTTCCAGGAGTGGTATAATTCAATGCGGCGTATTCCAGACTGAACACCGAATGTTTATAAGACAAAGTAAGGGACTTTGCCTGATTGATCTGCATTTTTAAAGGCGAGTCTTCTGCCCTGACGGGAACCGGTTTATTAAAAATCTGAAAGTCGGTAAAGGCAATAGGGGCAGCCAGCGACATATCTTTCAGACTGTCGGGATGAAACATATTAAAACCGTTGACCCCTCCAAACAACAAGGCTCCTGAGGTCAGTTTACCTGATGCCTGTCTGTTAAAATGTAGCCCCTGCAATCCATCTCCCACATCAAAATTCTCACACTGTCCGGTCTGTGGATCGAAGCGGGCCAGGCCGTTGTTCGTGCTGAGCCAAAGGCATCCGTCTTCAGCCTCTTCTATGGCGTTGATATTATTGCTGGGCAATCCCTGCTCAGTGGTGAAAGTCTGAAAAGTTCTGGTAGCCTTATCCAGTAGTTTCAGCCCACCCCCTTCCAAACCCAGCCATATTCTATGCTGAGAATCTTCAAACAAAACCTGGACAGCATGCCTGCTCTCTCCCAGCGGTTGGGGAATCACATGGATAAAATGATCCTTATCTCTATCCAGCAAATCCAACCGGCCGTTGCTGGTACCCGCCCATACATTGTTTTCATGATCTACCAAGACAGTCCAGATTTGCCTGTCACTCAGACTTTGAGGATTATCCGCCTGCTGTATATAGGTTGTAAAAGATTGCTTGTCCGGATCAAATTTGTTGAGACCGCCTCCATACGTAGCCAGCCAGAGATAGCCGTCCTGGTCTTCGGCCAGAGAAATGATATTGTCGCTGTTGAGACCGGCATCCGGTGATCTGGTATTCTTTCTATAATGTCTGAAGGTCCGCTGCCGTTGGTCGAAGTAGTCAAGTCCGCCTCCCCAGAAACCTATCCAGATATTCCCCTGACTGTCTTGCAACATAGCCTTGACCTTATCACTTCCCAGACTTTGCGGATTGTCAGGATCATGTCTGAATTGAGAAAAATAACCGGTAGACATATCCAGCAAACTGAGCCCTCCACCGTCTGTACCTACCAACACATCTCCATCCGGAAGTTGTAAAAAGGCACTGACATCATTGAAGGAAAGAGAGTTCTCATTCAGCTTGGTGTAATAATGCTGTATCCGGATAAAGTGCTTGTCAAACATACTCATCCCGGCATTGACCGTACCTGCCCATAAGCGCCCCTGCTTGTCTTTGTATAAGCTCTTAATAGAATTGGCTACTATACTCTTTGGGTCAAAGGGATTGTTTCTGTATACATAGAAATTATTTTCCTTTTCGTTATACAACGACAATCCGTTATCAGTGCCTATCCATAGACCTTTGTCCGGGGTTTCCATGATAGTCCAGACCTGATTGTTGCCAATACTATGGGGTTGATCCGGATCGTGCTGGAAGTGGGTAAATGTGCCTGAATTTTTTTCCATCATGTTCAAACCATTATCCCAGGTGCCTACCCATAGCCTTTGTTGACTATCATAAAACACACAGGTAGCATCATTATGACTCAGGCTCTGGGGGTTGCCTTCCTGATGCCCGTAATGCTCGAAGGTTCCGGTTTCCGGATAAAAGCGATTGAGCCCTCCACCAAAAGTGCTCATCCACAGCGTACCTTCTTCATCTTCTGTAATGCTATTGACCCTATTGTGGCTCAGGCTCTGGGGGTTCTCAGCATCATGCCTGAAATGGGTGAAGGTGTCTGCATCCAGACTGATACGATCCACCCCTCTTCCTCCCGTACCTACCCACATATTCCCTTTGGAATCGCTGAATAAATCATAGATAAAATTAGAGCTAAGCTGCCTGCTTTCCTCTCTATGATCTATATGCTGGAGGCGTCTGAAATTGTCCAGGGCCCTGTTGTAAATAAAAATACCCCCTCCCCAGGTCCCTATCCAGATATTGTGATTTTTGTCTTCTTCCAAAGTCATCACAGGATGGTTGGTAAGACTGCTGCTATCGTCGGGAACATGTTTATATACTTTAAAAGTATAGCTATTGAACTTATTGAGCCCGTCTTCAGTCGCTACCCATATAAACCCTTCTGAATCCTGCAAGACACTCCGGACATAATTATGGGACAAACCATCCGTTACATCATAGGTTTTAAAATGTACAATCGGTTGAGCTACGGAGACAGTGGTCAGAGAGGATAATAGTAAAAGAAAGCACAGCTGAACTGTCAAGTGAAAGCTGAGCAGAAAAGTACTAATTTTTAAAGATATACTCATCCACACAAGATCATAGAGACCATTAATATACGGATAACTCTTAATTTCAAATAAAATATTTGCCTTGTAATATAAAGTATTTTCAATAGCTTTTGAATACGATGTATACGAAAGAACAAGCTTCACAACTCCGTCAGGCTTTTTGGACAGCCTTTGGGCAGTATATGGTGCTCCATCCTTTTGCGGAAGGCCTGAAAAACAACTGGACTAATTACAAAACAGGACTCAAAGATGTGTATTTCAGGATGCGGGCCGATAAAAAAACAGCGATAATCGCCATAGAGCTCACCCATCCTGACCCGGAGATTCAGGAGTTGTTTTTTCAGCAGTTTATGGAACTGAAACCTATGTTGCACCAGCATCTGGGAGAAACGTGGGAATGGCAGCTACACACAGACAATGAACATGGACAGACCATCAGCCGCATCTACAAAGAATATGCTCCCGTCAATATATTCAATCAGGACGACTGGCCTCGGCTGATCTCCTTTTTCAAACCACGTCTGATGGCACTGGATGCTTTCTGGAGCGATGCCCGCTATGCTTTTGATACTTTGAAATAATTGATCCTACCCAGCGAAAATGCCTGAGGTTGCCACACTCCGGCTTTTCTTACTGGCTGCCGGCCATAGGCGATATTATTGCCCGATCGTTTTCTCCATCAGAATCCGCCATACGTTCATTGGCAGCCACTCCTCGTAGTTCCGGAGGTTTTTGTACTGCGGCAATGTTACGGTGGTGGGGATGTCAAAAAAAGGGGTACCGTTGTTCAATTCCTTTTCTACAGCGGCATAGAGGTCGTCAAAGTATTGCTGCATGCGCGTCACATCGCGGCGATCCCCTACCGCCCGTACATGCGCCATATAAACCGCATCGAAGGCCAAGGCCTGAATTTTCTTAAGATCCTCTACCCAGTCTTTGGGAGAAGCATCGGGCAGGTAGGCATACAGCACTCTGTCGGGTACGACCAGGTCAACGATAAAAATAGCATTGTATTCGGGAAAGCGAAACACGGTCATGCCGTCACCATGATTTCGACCGTAAAAATAGAGTTCCAGGGTCTTTCCCCCCAAGGTAAAAGTAGCTTTCTCACCCTGCCAGGTGCTATCCGGCAAGACCACCGCGGGGTTAGGGGTGATGTGGTGTGCTGCCTCAACGTGGCTGATAACCGTAGCGCCCTGCTCCTTAAAAACCTGACCTCCACTGATGTGATCCCAATGATTATGGCTGTAAAAAACGTATTGTACAGGTTTATCCGTCACCTTTTTGATCGCATCCATCGCAGCGGCTGCATGCACCGAATCCAAAGGGTCGATGACAATAACGCCCTCTTCTGTGAGGTAAAAACAGGAATAGGTTCTGTCTCCTACTAAATAAAGGTCTTGCTGCA
This sequence comes from Catalimonadaceae bacterium JC749, assembly GCA_021730635.1. Classification (GTDB taxonomy): domain Bacteria; phylum Bacteroidota; class Bacteroidia; order Cytophagales; family Cyclobacteriaceae; genus JAJNNC01. The sequence goes on along the minus strand of JAJNNC010000002.1, from coordinate 8,987 downwards.
CCCTGATGGTTTCTATGGGTTGTGCAAAAGCATCCACCGACCCAAGACCGGTGAACACAAAATAAGCCAGTACGATGCGTGTGAGCTTTCTCATGAAGCCTTTTCCGTATAGGCAGAAGCTTCTTCCAGCTGCTCTCTGTCGTCTGCACTCAGGGTCAGCTGTGTGGCTTCTCTGAAGGCCTGCACATGCTGGCGCTTGGTAGCGCTGGCAATAGGAGCCGTCACAAGAGGCTGATGGATGAGCCATGCCAGTGCCATGCTCGCAGGCGAAACCTCGTATTTGGCAGACAGCTCATCCAATACCTGTAAGATGTTTTGGCCTCTGCCGTTCAGATATTTTTTGATACCCCCGCCACGGACACTTTGGGTCAAATCCGCTTCGCTGCGGTATTTTCCGCTCAGAAAGCCGCTGGCTAGCGAATAGTAGCTGATCACGCCCAGACCTTCTTCCTGGCAAATAGCCGCTACTCCTTCTTCAAAGCCTTGCCGGTCATAAAGATTATACTCCGGCTGAAATACTTCATAGCGAGGTAGTCCCTTCTTTTTGCTGGCCTCCAGTGAATTGCTTAACCGCTCAGGGGAAAGATTGGAAGCACCGATGTACCTTACTTTTCCGGCGCTGATCAGCTTTTCATAGGCTCCCAACGTTTCTTCCACGGGTGTGCTGTTATCATCAAAATGCGTTAGATACAGGTCGATATGATCGGTCTGTAATCTTTTCAAGGATGCTTCAGCCGCTTTGATAATATATGCTTCACTCAGGTCTTTATGTCCTTGTCCCATGTCGGAACCTACTTTGGTAATGATATTTATATGCTGGCGGTTGCCACGATCTTTCATCCATTTTCCCAGAATCGTTTCTGATTCACCCCCCTTGTTGCCCTCTGCCCAGCGGGAATACACGTCGGCCGTATCGATAGTATTAAAGCCTGCCTCAACCGTTTCATCCAGTATGGTAAAAGATTCTTTCTCCTGTAAAGTCCAGCCAAAAACATTGCCTCCTATCACGATGGGTGCTGTATACAAATCCGTATTGCCTAATTTTCTTTTTTCCATAAGGTTCTGTTTTTAAATATATCTCAATGATTAATAAAGCTTTAATAGATTAAATAATAGAATTAACGATGCCTCCATCCACCCTCAAAGCCGCACCATTGGTGGCTGAAGAGAGCGGACTGGCCACATAGGCCACCATGGCGGCCACTTCCTCTGCACTGGCAAAACGCTGAAGCAGCGAGGTAGGCCTTCTTTCCTCAAAAAATGCCTGCTCAACCTCATCCAGACTTTTTCCTGATTGTTGTGCCTGTGCCTGCAGTGCGTTTTCGTTGGCACGGCTCCAGGTAGGTCCGGGCAGCACCGCATTAACTGTCACTTTGGTTCCTTTGGTAAGCCTGGCCAATCCACGGGAAACAGAGAGTTGTGCCGTTTTGCTCATACCGTAATGTACCATCTCAGTAGGGATGTTCAGCCCCGACTCACTGGAGATAAAAATGATCCTACCCTCATTTTTATGAAGCATTTTCGGAAAGTAATGACGGGCCAACCGCACCCCGCTCATCACGTTGACCTCAAACAGGGTGAACCACTCTTCATCCGAAATATCTTCAAAAGCTACCTGCTCGTAAATACCTACATTGTTGATAAGAATATCTACCTCAGGTACCTGGGCAATGAGGCGCTCCACTTCTTCCTTCTTAGAGAAATCCGCGGCCACACCGCTGACCTCATCGTTGCCCGTCTCTTGCCTGATCTTGGCGACGACTTCTGCTACGTCTTCCTGTTTTCTTCCGTTAAGGATAACGGCTGCCCCTTCGGCTGCCAGCAGCTTCGCGATGGCATAACCAATACCAGCTGTAGAACCCGTGACCAGGGCTTTTTTGTGAGTGAGTTGCAAATCCATTATTTTCTGTTTTGTGGGTTTAAAACTGAATAACCATTATAGTCGGCAAAAAGATATAGCAGCGAGAAATATAGGCCATAAAACATCTGGGTAGCCACAGCTGACCAGTTTTCCTGCAAGCTCGAGCCAAAGATCAGGATGCAGACCAGCACAATACCTGCAAAAGTGGCCTGGCGCATGAAGATGCCTAAGAGCAGAAAAATACCCAGCAGGAGTTCTGCAAAAGGTAACAGGAAAGCAAAGCCCCACACGAAATCGTAGGGAAGTATGGTTTTTTCAAACGATTGCGCCATCCCTTCGGCAAACGCCGAGATCTTAGGGATGCGTACCAGCCCATGTCCCAAGAAACTGAAGCCAATGGGTAATCTTGCTAAAGCATATGCTGTTTTTGCCTGCTGCATGGTTTTAAAGGTTTCAAGAAGAAAACAAAACCCTGCCCCCTGGTTTCCTGTATATTTCTAAGGTATTTCGGTAAATATGTATGATGAAGCGGTACAAGCAGTTTGACAACCTGGTGGTGAGCGACTTTGAAGTGGAGCAGTGGCAGCACCCCCTGCACAATCACAATCATTTTGAGCTTATCTTCATTGCCAAAGGCCATGGCCTGCACCGCCTGAATGGTATGGCCTCTTCTTACAGACGAGGCGATCTTTTTCTTTTAGGCCCGGAAGACGCTCATGAGTTTGAGGTGAAAAAGCGTAGCCGTTTTATCTATTTTAAATTTACCAAACTGTATGTTACCCAACCTGCCGACCTGCCGCTGCCCGACCACTGGAACCGCGACATGGACCAGTTGCTGTACCATCCTGAAAGAAAAAAAGGAAATCTTTTGCACATTACCTCAGACCGCCTGCTGGTGCAGGAACTCATGCAAATGATTGCGGATGAATACCGCAAAAAGCGAATCTTACACCAGAAGATCATTTTCCAGCTTTTCTCAGTGGTCATGTTTATTGTTAAAAGAAATGGAAAAGTCTATGAGCTTCAGGAAGAGCAACATGAGAAATCGGGTATGGCCGAGGAACTCATGGAATATATTGCATTGAATATTTACGAACCGGAGAAGCTCACTTTGAAAAGCCTGGCCGGCCATTTTCACTATTCTCCCCATTATATCGGTATCCTCTTTAAAGAAAAAATGGGGAGCACTTTACGCGACTATGTGAGCCATTATCGCTTCCGGCTCATCGAACAGCGTCTGAAGTTTAGCCAGGCAGGTATGAAGCAGATCGCGTTTGAGTTCGGTTTTGTAGATGAAAGCCACTTACACAAGTTTATCAAAAATAAGACAGGCAAAAGCCTTCGCGAGATGAGAGGGTAAGCTTGCCGACTTCCCTGAACCTTCTTCAAGTGATAAGACTAGAAGGGACATTCATTTTTCCAACCTACAGGCTAGCGCAAATCTGTTTTATAGCGTATGTCTCTTACAGTACAATCATACTTAAAATAAGAATAAAAACTAATGATTTTATTTAAATTTCAGGATTATACAAACATAATATACTTAAATTAAGTATTATTGCTACAACTAACCTAAACACCATGACGAGAATAAGAAAAATAAGCAGCTTCTCTTCTTTAACCCTCTATAGCATTGACCTCAGCTCAGCGCTGGCACTGCCTTTCTTTCAATCTTTGATTTCCGCCGGTTTTCCTTCTCCCTGCGACGACTACCTTGACTTGAAGATTGATTTGAACAAGCAGCTCATTGATAATCCCTCTGCTACTTTCTTTGCCCGTGTCACCGGTGACTCCATGATTGACGCTGGTATTTATGAAGGAGATATACTGATCATTGACCGGTCACTGGAGCCTACGGATCAGGATATTGCTATCTGCTACCTGGATGGAGAATTCACTGTTAAAAGGATACAGAAAGAGAAGCACCACCTGTATCTTCTCCCTGCCAATCCTGCTTATCCCCCTATCCACATCACAGAGCATAATCAGTTCCTGATCTGGGGCGTAGTGACCTATGTCATACATAAATCAAGGGTATGAGCCATGATAGGGTTGGTAGACATGAACAATTTCTATGTCTCCTGTGAGCGGGTGTTCCGGCCCGACCTGGAAGGAAGGCCTGTCGTTGTTTTATCCAATAATGATGGTTGTATCATCGCCAGAAGTAACGAAGCCAAGTCGCTGGGTATTAAAATGGGAACACCTTATCATTCGGTAAGAGAGATCATCAAACAGGAAAATATCGCTGTCTTCAGCAGCAACTATGCGCTCTATGGGGATATGTCTCAAAGAGTAATGGAAACGATCAGAAGTATGGTTCCTACCCTGGAAGTTTATTCCATCGACGAGTTGTTTCTTGACCTTGGGGGTTTCAACCAAAAACAAAAACTGCTGGAGCTGGGACAGAAGATACGGAAGACCATCAAAAAACATATTGGTATTCCGGCCTGTGTAGGAATAGCCAGAACCAAAGTGCTGGCTAAAATAGCCAATCATCAGGCCAAAAAATCAATGATGCATGATGGCGTATTTCTGCTGGAAGGAGAAAAACTCATGCGCGAATATCTTTCTTTGTTCGATGTGGCCGACATCTGGGGAATTGGCAGAAACTATGCGTACCTGCTTCATTCTCATGAGGTCACCTCCGCCGAACAATTCCGGTTGATGCCTGAAAACTGGGTAAAAAAACACATGACGGTGGTAGGACAAAGGATCTGGTGGGAACTAAACGGGCATGCCTGTCTGGAAATAGAAGAAATAACGCCCCATAAAAAGAATATCTGTACCAGCCGGTCATTCAGCAAACCACAAACCCAACAGGGTAAGCTCAAGGAAGCATTGGCTACCTACACCAGCCGCGCAGCAGAAAAATTAAGGCGGCAGAAAAGTTGTGCGCACCTCCTCACCATCTTCATCCATACCAATAAATTCAAAAAGGAGAAATACTATAGTAATACAATCACCATCACCCTGCCCGAACCCACTGACGACACAACGCAATTGATCAAACAGGCTTTTACAGGCTTGCAACAAATTTTTCAGAAGGGCTATGCTTATCAGAAAGTAGGCGTCATTCTCTCAGGCATTTCACCTGCCATCCAAAAGCAACTTTCTATCTTCAGTCCTTCTGACAGAGACAAAAGAGAAATGCTCATGCTGGCCATGGATACGATCAATGCCAAGTTTGGCAGCGATACTGTGAAAGTGGCGGCCACAGGCATCGAGCAAGACTGGAAGATGCAACAGGAGATCGTCTCCCCCCGATATACAACCCATTGGAAAGACCTGCTCAAGGTCAAGTGATTTCATTTCACAAAGAATCACTACTGCTTTCGTGCGCTACGGCGCTATCAGGTTAGCGATGACCCACCGCACGTTTATCCTGCAACGACATTTTCTCTCTATTGCGTCGGCTGACTTCTGATGATTGCCGCAAAGGTAAAAAGCCCTGTCAGAAGACTGATAACGGCAGCAAAGGGAAAGAAATACAGGAATTCTATGACCCCAAAAGCTATGTAGGTGATCGCTATGGGGTAAAGAATTTTAACCACTATTTTTCTTGCCAGCTCAATAAAATCCGAAGCAAACCAAAGGATGCAAATAGTCATCCCAAATACAAAGCATAACATCAAACTATAGCCATGATAGTAATCGGCCATACTACGGGTAGCCCCCATAAAATCTGCTTTGTAGCGTTTCATGGTATCCACCACTTCCTGCATCTTCAGATCTTCGGGCGTATCCCAACCAAAATGTCCGAGCAAATGGCCCAACAAATGGATCAGCAGCAAGGCAGCGGCGATCCGGATGAGTATTTTCGCATTCATTGGAATATTCTATTTTTACAAAGGTAGCATAGGCCAAGGGCAGCGTATTGTAAAAATCGGAAGTGCTATTCTCTGTAAAAGAGACGACCGAATTCGTTTGCTGAGGCCAGCAGTTTTGAAGGGGGAAAACCTGTAAAGCGTTTGAATTCCTTGATAAAATGAGCCTGATCATAGAAGTAGTCGTAGAGATGCTGCCTGAAAAAACAGGGATGCGGATTTTTGGCCCATTGTTCGTAAAAATGCATAAATCGGGTGACAGACGATAAGTTTTTCGGACTTAACCCGACTTTCTCTATAAACTTTTCATAAAGCCACCGGCTGCTGTAACCGGTGTTCTTTTCCAGGTGAGCCACGGTCACAAGCCCTTTTGAATTTTCAATTTGCCGGAGACAGTGATCTAAAACCGGGTCAGGGTTGGATTGAAAAAGTAATCGGATAAGATATTGCTGGATTACTTGTATTTTGTCAACTACCTGCTCCGTATTGGCAATCATCTCCTGCAGTTCTACAGTTGTTTTACCCAGGACATCCTCTAGCGGATAAATTCTGTTTTTCAATTCAGAGTGTCGTAAGCGAAACAGCCGGTACGCCCCGATAGCAGTAAATTCCAATCCGATATTTCCTGAAGGTGCATCCTGCTCGACCTCTACAATGGCCGGACTGTCGGAGATGCCAATCAAAGTAATAGATGACTCTTTGGAAAGATGAGACCAATCTTTGTAACTGCCTGTCAGTCCGTTGCGAAAGGGAATGATGAGTTTGGCCATCCCATTGGGCACAATCAATTTCATATCTTCATGAGGCGCTTTACCGCGGCTTTCAAACACCCATAGTTTAGCGACGATTCCGTGCAATTGCGGGTGGGGCGGTATATGCTTGATCGACATCATCGTTTATCAAAATCACAAATTATCTTTCCAACGCGTAATAGTGTTTTATAAGCTGCTTTTGGCCTGCCTGCCTCTCAACTGTTTTTTGCCAGTGGAAAATAATAAAAACCATGGAGAGATTGTAAAATGATAACAGAACAAACTTCTGTTTTTAAGTAATTTAGGCATATTTGCAACAATGAACCGAAGAAATTTTATTGAATTACTCACCAGTAGTAGTGCCCTGGCTTCTGTCACGATGTTTGGGTTTCCCAGTGCTGCGCAAGCAGAAAGAGAACGTATCTTCAGACAACCTAATGCGCATGAGTTTTCGGCCGATGTGGTCATTGCAGGAGGAGGTTTGGGAGGATGTGCCGCTGCCTTAGCCGCCTTGCGTAATGGGTTACGGGTCATCCTCACAGAAGAAACCGACTGGGTTGGCGGACAACTTACCCAACAAGGGGTCCCCCCTGATGAGCATCAGTGGATTGAAACGCATGGAGCCACACAACTCTACCGGGATTTTCGCACTGCCATTCGGCAATATTATTTCCATCATTATCCTGTTACCAAAGCCGCCCGTCAGCAACCTTATTTTAATCCGGGCGACGGTGCGGTTTCCCGCCTGTGTCATGAGCCACGGGTGGCGCTAGCCATATTGGAAGCGATGATGGCACCTTATATGAGTTCTCGTCAACTGACCCTTCTGCTGGAACACAAGGTGACTGAGGCTGATGTGGAGGAAGACCAGGTTCAGGCATTAAAAGCATATGATATCCGGCATGGAAAGGAAATCATCCTGACAGCCTCCTATTTTGTGGACGCTACCGAATTGGGTGACCTGCTGCCTTTGACCAAAACAGAATATGTGACGGGTGCGGAATCCAGAAAGGACACCGGAGAGTTGCATGCCCCTGAAAAAGCAGCCCCTCATAACCAACAGGCCTTTACTATGTGTCTGGCGATGGATTACCTGCCCGAAACGGAAAACCTGATTGAAAAGCCCAGGGAATATGATTTCTGGAGAAAGTTTGTGCCAGCCTTAACACCTCCCTGGCCTGGCAAGTTGTTGTCGTTGACCTATACCCATCCTTCTACCCTCCAGCCCAAAGCCTTGGGTTTCCATCCGGAAGGTATTCCTACAGGAGATACACTCAATTTATGGAACTACCGCAGAATTATCCATAAAAATAACTTCAAAACAGACACTTACCCCGGTGATATTACCCTTATCAACTGGCCGCAGAATGATTATTTTTTGGGCAACCTGATTGATGTGAGTCAGGAGGAAGCGAAACAGCATATAGAAAAGAGCAAACAGCTTAGTTTATCTTTGCTGTATTGGTTACAAACAGAGGCTCCCCGTCCGGACGGAGGGCAGGGCTGGCCGGGACTTCGGCTGCGAAACGATATCATGGGTACAGCAGATGGTTTGGCAAAATATCCCTATATCCGGGAATCCCGCCGTATTCAAGCGGTTTTCACTGTCCTGGAGGAGCATGTGGGAAAAGAAAACCGGGCATTGGTTGCTGGCCACACCAAAGGCAATACAGCCGCTTCTTTCTACGATAGTGTTGGTATTGGTTATTATCACATAGATTTACACCCCAGCAGTGGCGGCGATAATTATATAGATTTTGGTTCTTTACCTTTTCAGATACCGTTGGGAGCCTTTCTGCCCAAACGGATGAAAAATCTGCTGCCTGCCAACAAGAACATTGGCACTACTCATATTACCAATGGTTGTTACCGGCTGCACCCGGTAGAGTGGAGTATTGGCGAAGCAGCAGGCTTGCTGGTAGCCTTTGCACTGCAGAAGAATACCATACCCCGTGCTGTACGGGAAAATACGGCTTTGCTCACCGAATTCCAGCAAATGGTTCGCTCTCAGGGCATTGAAACACATTGGCCCAAAGAACAGTAATGATGCAAGCCTTTGGCAAGACAATGGATAATTTCTGAACTATAGAAGGTTATGAAGAATATTGATGTATTGCCAAGTATGTCATGAATTTTCAACCTCCTCCTCCTGCTCTTAGTATTGTATTCCAGGAGCTACCATCATATATTCTTATTCTGCCGTCCCCTCCCGGATCAAGCCAAAGCATACCGGGCTGTGGATTGGCTGGTGCTGAATAACTGATATTGAGTTGCCCATTCATTCTTTCACCATTTGGCGCGGATGTTATTGGACTTCCTATATATTGCCAATCGCCAGGATTAGAGCCTGTTCTTCTCCAGTATCTTTTGTCATCGTGCTCATAAAACATATCACCAATTTGTCCTCCACTAAAATTACCTGCCTGAGGGTCTATAGTACCGCTAAACCATTTTACCTCATCTGTTTTTCTACTATTCATGGGAGTCCAGGCGGTGCCGTTCCAGGTAAGTATCTGATCAGTAACAGGAGCTGTAGAGGAGACTGTTCTA
>JAJNNC010000019.1 GCA_021730635.1 Catalimonadaceae bacterium JC749 | reverse complement strand
ACCTTTCTGACTTCCTTCGGTTCTTTAGGCTCTGGAAATGGACAATTTAATTTTCCATATGATGTAACTGTGAGTGCGGATGGCTATGTCTATGTGGCTGATCGCAACAATCATCGGATTCAACAATTTGCCAGTGATGGCACCTTCCTGGCTACCTTTGGTTCTTCTGGCACCGGAGACGGGCAGTTTCAGTATCCCTGGGGTGTCGCGGTGGATGCTGATGGCTATGTCTATGTGGCTGATCGCAACAATCACCGTATTCAACAATTTGCCAGTGATGGCACCTTCCTGGCTACCTTTGGTTCTTCTGGCACCGGAGACGGTGAGTTCCGGTATCCCTGGGGTGTTGCGGTGGATGCCGATGGTAATGTGTTTATTACTGACACTGGTAGTAATCGCATCCAGAAATTTAATCCTGTCTTAAATAACTGGACGGGCACAGGTACCTGGAGCAACACCAGCCACTGGAGTAATGGCAACCCTCCTAATAATTATACCCATGCTACTATTGCTTCCGGGACAGCTACTGTCAGTGGTACGGTAGGCGTGGCTAACCTTACCCTGGAGAATGGTACCAGCATCGTGATTCCCACTGGGAATGTACTGGAAGTGTCTGGTGATCTTACCAACAATGGCGGAACCATCAGCGGAAACGGAACCCTACGATTTATCCAGGCAGGCACCCAAGACCTGACAGGAAGCCTCAGCTTTGCTGGAACTGTTGCCATCGTGAATGGTGCCACTCTGCAAACCAATGATAATCTTATTTTGGAGGAAGGCGCTATTCTTTTTCATGGCACAGGCACCACAGGTGGAGGAGGTAACCTTATGGGTAATGTCACGACAAGCCGTACCGGTAATAGTGGCAATGCTTATAATGGCTGGTCTTCCCCGATAGCCGGGGCCAGCACTGCCTTGTTGGGGAGTAAAAAGTATATTTATGATGAGAGTCAGCCTTATGGTGAAGCACGCTGGATCGCTGCCGGGGGTAGTATGACGGCCGGTGTAGGATATTTTGCGGTAGGTGCAGGAACTCCATCTTTCACCGGCAGTCCTCTGGAAGGAACCATCAATGTAAATTTATCGTATACCGGCAGCCATCCCGCAGATGAAAGAGGTTATAACCTGGTTGGCAATCCTTATGTGGGGCCTCTGGATTACGCCACTTTTATAGGGGCGAATGCCATGATCGCAGGCTCCCTGTATTTCTGGGATGATGATAACTCAACAGGCAGTGACTATACCAATGCTGACTACGCTGTCATGAATGGCGTAGGCGCCACGGGACCTAACTCAGGTAAGAACCTGTCTGCCATTCCTTCCCATCAGGCTTTCTTTGTCCAGGCTACCAGTGGAGGGAGCCTTACCTTTAACAACGCTATGCGGGCTGGTAGTGGTAATGCTACTTTCCTACGGCAGAATACTTCTCCGATTGCACGGATCAGGTTGGCGGTCACCAGTGAAGCGAACCAATACAGTGAAACCTTGATTGGCTTTCTGTCAGAAGCTACCGATGGCATCGACAGACTCTATGATGCCCCTAAGCTGAAGGGAAACACCGCTTTGAGTTTCTATAGCAAACTGCAGGGAGTGGACTATGTGATTCAGGGGTTGCCTCCTTTAAATAAAGACCGGATCATCACACTAGGATTAGATGTTGCAAAGAGTGGTGATTATTCTATACAAGCCATCGCTCTGGAAGAGATAGAGGAATCTTATATGATCCTGCTGGAGGATACACAAACCGGAGAATTTTATGATCTTCAACAGACTACACCTGCTTTCGCCCTAGAAGCTGGCAAAGATATCCAACGCTTTGCTTTGCATCTGAAACAGGCTCGTATCACCGGGCTACCTGAAAAACTATCCGACGAAAAATTGGCAATCCATGCCAACACGGAGCGTATACAAATCTTCTTTGCCCAAGAAAGTGATATCCGTCAGGCCGATGTGATTATTTACAACCTGCAGGGACAAATGGTAGCTAGCTTTCCCGATCAGTATATCCGTCAGCGGCAGCTCTCTTTGTCCTGTACCTTACCTTCACAAGTCTATGTCCTACAGTTGCTGACCAACCAGGGCATCATCAGTAAGAAAATTTACCCAAGTAATCCATGAAAATGACCTCCTTAAAAAAACCCATAACGGCTATGAAAAAATGGCTTCCCGTACTTATTACCTTTCTGTTGACTTCTCTGCCAGAAACTTTTGCGCAAGTGGGGCCCGGACCTCCTCCCCCCACAGGGATTCCTATAGATGGTGGCCTGTCCTTTTTTCTGGGACTGGGTGCAGCTGCGGGGGCGAAACTATTATATGATTCCCGCAAAAAATCATGATCAGAGCCATGAACATCCACCCCTCCTTCGGCTTTTTGTTGAAGCTGATCCTATTGTATAGTCTCTGGAATGGACTGATTGCACAGACCATTGTAGATCACTGGATTACTACAAATTTAGCCGAAGCAGGGGTACTGGTGCTGAAAGTAGCCGGCCTGGCCGCACACCGGGTAAGTACGGGTATTTATGTGCAGCAATATCCGCTGCTTTACATAGGTAAACCCTGTAATGGGGTTGACTTCTTTGGTTTGTTTACCTGTTTTGTACTGGCATTTCCTACCCGCTGGAAAGATAAGCTGTGGTTTTTACCCATAGGCATCCTGGCTATTCACCTATTGAATGTGCTGCGGGTCATGGCCTTGTGTATAAACTGCTGGTATTTTCGCAACAGTTTTGATTTCAACCATAAATACACCTTTGTCATTCTGGTCTACGGACTCATCTTTGTATTGTGGATGAAGTGGGCTCAAAGGTATTCTCTCTTAAAGGAAACAAAAGTGTGAGAGGATTATGAGCGCTACAAGAAAATTTCAGGTGATCTATGGAGTTGCGCTATTCTTCCTACAAATCCTCATCGATCTGAACAGAAAAACATGGATTCAGGCGCTGACAGTATACCACCAAAAAATTCCTTTCTTTTCATCGCTGAAGATTGGTCCGGAGCCTATGCTGCTGGTCGTAGTCTTTACCTTGTTCAGGGCGATACTCTACACCCAGTTGCTCAGGCTCATTACGGGAAGTAAAGCCTTTGCCTGGCAGTTTTTTCAACTCCACCTGTTATTATTCTTATTGTCCGGGTTCCTGTATGGCGTCAAGAAAGGAATGGACAACGGGTTAGCAATACCAGGAGAAGTGCACAACATGTTGTTTTTAATTACCAATACACCTACTTTATTCCTGGCAGCGCTGCCAGCCTATTATTATATCTTCAAAAAAGTCAGTCCAGCCTGAACACCCCTGCTTAAGGGGTCCCTATATTGGCACAGGTCACTAAGTGTGGCAAACCCATGTGTAAAGAAACTGCTTGCCAGGTATACGGCTTCCACTCCCTCGTGGCAACAGACAAAAAAGCAGTCAATCTGAACAAATTAACGGAAGGATATCTCATGCCATTATTTTTCTTCAGGTAAGCGAACAGAAAATGAAACTATTCTATAAAAAGTCAGTTCTATGGATTAGTAACAAGCATTTTTTTAAATTGTAACATTTTACTTTTTCAGCTAATTTCCCTTAGGGTAAGCGCAGGCTTTAGCAAAGGAAAAAGGTTGTAGCGGTAGCCTTTCCACAGTATTCAGGGAACGCTCGCTCAAAAAGTAGGTAAGACTATATGAAATAACCCAATATGAATGCCAGCGGACAAACCACTTGTATCATCCCTTTTTATAATGAAGGTCATCGCATTTTTTCTGTATTAAATGTTATTACAAAAATCAAGGATATTTCACAGATCCTTTGTATTGATGATGGTTCTACTGATGGTATGGCCGACCAGATTCTCCAATACTGGCCTCAGGTAGAACTGGTTAGGCTGCCCAATAACCAGGGCAAAACGGCAGCTATCCGGCATGGCCTGCAATATGCCTCCCATGAATTTGTTTTACTCATGGACGCTGATTTGCAGTTTATCAATCCGGCCGAAATCAGTTTTGCCATTCAGGCGATGCAGCAGCAAAGTGCCGATATGATTATTTTAAGACGCATCAAGGCACCCTGGTTTGTGAAAATGGATAGGGGTGATGTACTGTTCTCCGGCGAACGTATCCTGAGGCGTACCGATTTAAAGGCTATCCTGGAAAATCAAATTCAGGGTTATCAGTTGGAGATTGCCATTAACAACCACATGCTTGAGCACAAAAAAGAAGTGTATTGGGTTCCTTCCTCTGCGTTTAACACTTTCAAGATGCAAAAAATGGGTCGGCTGGAAGGGTTTGTAAAGGAAATTAACATGTTTGTAGACATCATCTTTTTTGCAGGGTTGCAAAACTATCTCCGTCAGATTGCCACTTTCGCCCGCAAGCCTTTCAAAAGTCCTGCCCAGCAGAAAGCGGAGCGTCTTACCAAAACCAGGTGGCTTGAATACCTCCAGGAAATCGGTTAGACTCTTTTGTGCCGACTGATCTCCGCAGCTATTTTGAGTAAACAGACAGAGAAGCAAAGCAGCGGTCCTTTAACCTTTGATGCTGCTGCTGAATACATACTATCTGTAAAGTGCTCGCGCATCAGTAACGTTTATTTCCAACTTACCCTCACGACATGGTCACTTAAATTCTGCCATTACCGGCAAATGATCACTCAAGGCAAAAGAACGTTCATCCATCGGATTGGTGCGAAAATTACCTTCAAATAACACTTTGCATCGCAACAATCTTTTGCTCAACACTTCATTGGCCCAGATATAGTCTACTGTTCGGTTGGGAAAAGTACTTTTAATGGTATTGCGCTGCTCCACCCCTTTGGCGCTGTAGCAATCAGTGAGTCCGGCCTGTGCCCATCGGGCATATTCATCCTGGATGGGCTCATGGTTCAGATCCCCCTGAAAGAGCAACAGCTGCCCTGTTTTGGCGTCTGCCTGCATCACCTTCAGCACTTCTTCCACTTCTCTGGCCCTGATGGCATCGTCACTAGGATGCAGGTGGGCACTGTACAGCATGATCTCTTCATCCTCCGTTTTGAGTGTCGCTTTACCCCAATGTCTTGAAAAAAGGTCCCCTGGCTCACTTTTCTGTACCAGAGGGCAGTTTTGAGCATTTGCTATCTCAAACTTGGTAAGCAGCGCTCCCGGAAACCCTCCCGGAAAATAGGTATATTGCATGTCCAGCTTTTCGGCCACCTTCTTCACTTCCTCTTCTGCCGGAGCCTCCTGAAAGGTGACAATATCCGGATGAAATAAAGCCAGTTCCAACGCTATTCTTTCAGGCATTTGCCCCTGCACCTCTTTCAGAACAAATTGGGTATCATCCGTTTTAGGATACCCTTGAAAAGCATATACATTGTAGGTAATGGTGGTGATCTTTTTTTCAGGAAACCATTGCTTAGGTTTTATCGACAATGTACCTGTGCTTAAGGCGATGTGCGAAGTGGCTAATAATGATTTCTCAAGAAAATGTCTTCTTTTCATGCATGTTAGTTAAGTGGGAAGCGGATGATTCGTCATTTACCAATCAGTAAAATATATGACTGACTGCTTTTCAGACAAACCCCTTTAAAGGTAATCATTACCCCTCTAACATGCATGATCCTTAAAGTTATTTCCTACTCTCAGGAATGCTAAGGACTCTTGATAAGTCGTTTGATAATCGTTTGTCCCGCAGATTCTATCTGAAGAAGATAGAGCCCGTTGGCCTGCTCTTTCAGATCAAGGGTTACTTTTTCAGGGAGCCCCTCTTCATAGTTTAATTTCTTGACAACCACTCCATTGGCATTCAGAACCGTCACGCTTGCCTTTCCTTTCCGGACCAACGGGCCCAGATGAAGTTCAAACAGAGCCGTACCCGGGTTGGGATAGACGCCCACGTTCTCTGCCTTAGAAACTTCCTGAGGTAGTAGCTTCACTTTCCCGACATCCTCAGCCAGTCGGGCACCGCTTCCACATGGACTGGCTGCCGGTCCGCTGCCTGTAGGAAATGTACTGCTGGCTGAAACAGCCAATTTATCCAGATAGGTACCGTCTTCTCTGTAGGCAAAGTGGATAGTATGCGTACCCCCTGTGGTAAAATTAAAGGGACTGCCTATCACTTTTCGCCAGTCAAAGACACTGGTAAAGTTATTAATAGACCACTCTACCCACGCCCCATTATCTATTTTGACCCAAAAAGAATTATCTCCACTGGAAGGGGCTTTTACCCGGGCAAAAATGTAGTAACTGCCTGCTGAGGCGAGATTAAAGCTCAACGAAACCCGGTCAGCTACACCGGCGGGTACGCTAGTTGTGCTGTTGAACCCTGGCTTGGCTTTCACATACGCTCCTCCGGAAGCAGTGGCATCATTCACGATGGTCCAGTTTGTCCCTATCGCCTGACTACATTCTGCCTCCAGGGCTGCTGTAGTACTGCCACCGGTACTGGAAAACTGCATCTGAAATCCGGTTGCGTTGGCATCGAATAAAACAATACCATTCAGATCAGTAGCCGTAACATGCACTGTGAGTGGAGAAGTAGTGTTTGTAGGGGGTGTGCCACTGATATGTCCTGAAGCAGGGTCAATGGACATCCAGGAAGGCAGTGCATTGCCATTACTCAATTTGGCTGTGTATTTTAGCTGATTGCCCGCATATCCTTTGTCAAACGCCAGGGAAGCATCGTAAATAAAAGGCACACCTTTTTGCACGGTTACGTCGTTGAGGGCACCTGCAATAAAAGGATCGGTAGCCGGTTTGATATTCATGAAATAATAGAGGTTATCATTCCAGTCGCAGTTCGCGGTTCCGGCACCACAACCATTCATGATATAATCCTGAAGGACAATATAATGGTAAGGAATGAGCTGCCCGTTTTTGTCATACACTTTATAAACCCTGACGCCCAGTATTTCATTGACCTTTTGACCACTGGCATTGCCTCCGTTGGTAGAATAACCATCAATATTGATATGAAAAGGCTCTCCAATGGTATTGGCAAAGTCATTGGCAATGATAGTAGAGGTATTGGTTGACTTGGGCAGTAATGTTTGATGCCATTGGGTACCAAAACTAAATTGAAAACCACCCACCACCGTACTACTATTGACTTTGGTCAACTTGGCAACCGCTGTGCCGGGGCCTTTGAAAGCTGCTATCTGAATAGCACGAACGGGTTGCGAAGCGATAGCCTGCACAAAACTTTTAGACAGTATCAGATCGCCATGCACGCCATTGTCAACGTCCGCAGGCGTTGGCCAGTTGGAGCTTGGCTTGGGCTGCCCGTTCATGGAAGTCTGAAAGCCAAAGGCTTTCATGATATGGATAGAGGTGACTTCGTTACCCCCTTCTACTTTGAGCATGAGCGTACCTTTCAGCAATACTGTCAGGGTAGTGGCATTGTCTGCATTGGAGTGAATGGTCAGGGTGGCTTCTTTTAGACCTTTTGAAGTAGAATTATCGATAAACTGCAGTGTCACATCAACAAAGCCTCCGGCATTTACATTGATAGGGTAGTTGCCGGTAAAAGCTGAGCCATTCAGGTGAGTAATGATAAATTTGCTTGTATTGGAAATGGCTAAATTTGAAATCACAAGTGTGCTGGTCCCCGTATTACGAATTCTCATCACATTGGTATCATGATGTTTTACGGTCCCTCCTGCCGTATTGGTAGTTGTTTTATTTCTATGGAAGCTATAAATATCGTTTGCCGGAAAACCAAGGGTAGTGCCTGGTATTTTTGTCATATTTTCCAGCGCTATTGTGGCGCCTGCCAAAACAGCTGCCGGATGGGTAAAACTTGCTGTCCGGTAAATAATCCCCTCTGCTTCCTGGTAGGTAGTACTGGCAAACTTATCACTAACATCTCTTTGCCATTCATGGGCACGGATAGAAGAGACATCCTGCCCGTTGAGTGTGTCAACCATCAGGCTTCCCCGCTGTACCCCTACCAAGGCCAGGAAAGCTAGCAATAAACTAATAAGGATAAAGAAATAGACGTCAGATCTGGATTTCGTGGCGTTATCTGACAAAAAGAGCTGTTTCATGGCCTTAGTGGATTAGGTGAAAATATGACAAGCATTAACCTGAATGATCAGGCAGCAAATACAGCAACTAAAGCATTTGGATCGATCTCAGAAAAGCATTAAAATTCATCACTTTTCTTCAGTAACAGGGAGGCAAAAAGATCAAATTGACTTGTAAACAGATTTCGATATCCAACTGTAAGGGCGGCTTCTCCATCTTACATTTGTGTGCTACAAACTAATCTAAAGTTAGTGGTTAGTTTCATTAGAAAAAAGAAAAAGAGTAGATGTTTTTTTGTGTTGCTACAGATACTTTTTTTTCGATATTCACTATGATAGGGTCAAGCCTAGCAAGACAGCAGCAGGTTCCTCCCTTACATCGTCCACCCCCTTTCTATGGAATGGCTCCCGTAAGCCCGCAATGTATTACAACTGTACAATGACCGTTCGAATATGAACACATCTCTCAACAAAAAACCTTCATTTTCAGCTATTTAAACACTTTTCTCTTTTGGCAAGCAATCTGCAAAGTGAAAGGGAAACAACATTGCTCCCTCATCTCAAATTAAAAAAATGAAGTATATGAAAAAGTTAACCCAAATAACACTGCTGGCTTTCACTCTTGTATTTTCACAAACCGGTCTGTTGCTGGCACATAATGACGAAGGAACCGCTACACAGGTCAGTGTACGACAGATTAAAACCGAACAAAAAAAGGCTATCGTGCAGGTAACGCATTTGCCTGTCCATCAGCCGGCCATATTGAAGATCAAAGACCAAGAGGGCCGTATATTGCATAAAGAAATAATCCGCCAACGGTCTTCCTATGCCAAAAAATTTGACCTCTCCCAATATGCAGCCGGCGACTACAGGATAGAACTCAAAACCCGGGATAGTGTCATCACGAAAGTTTTAGCGCTCAAAGAGGGGCAGGTCAATCTTCAGCATTTCAGACCCGCCATACAACTTACAAAAGGTGTGATTAAAGTGGATTTTATCAATCGTCTTTCTACGCCTGTTACCCTGAAGCTGTACGACCGGTCTGGGACAGCCGTCTATGAAAAAGCCGTACCTTCCCAGGAAAGATTTAGCAAAGGACTGGATATTAGCAGCATCCACCCGGGCCCTTTTGCCATTTCTATTATGGGTAATAATTATACTTACTCTAAAACTATTTCTGTGAAATAGGCACAGGCCAAATTACCTTATGCTTAATAGAGCAGGCAGTTTTCTGCTCTTTTTTGTTTTCTTCTTCAGGTAGCGGCTGCCTGGAAAGCTTTCAAAAATCTATTTTGTAGTAAAAAACGGGGAGAAATCCCAGTTGATAGTCAATGCGATAGTAGTCGGGTGATTTGTTTACATAGCTTTTCGTTAGTATATTTTGCTGCCCTGTAAAGTTGGTCAGATCGAGGGCCACCTCATGGGTTACCTTGGGGGTATTGGCTTTGAAGGCAATGCGCAGATCGGGACGAAAATAGGCGGGAAACTGCTCGGTATTGCGTAGCGCATCTTCATACACCAGGTCATTGTTATATGCTGAAAGGGCCGCATCTACCGGACCGGTACGCCTCCCGCCTACCCAGGTCAGATTACAGCCTACCGTGAGTGTTTGCCCCTTATCAAACATAAATTCATAAGCCGCCAAACCATTAAAAGCAAAGTTCCCGTTGAAATCAGTATCCCTTACGATCCCATCACTTCCCCGGTATTTGGACTCAAACAGGGCACCGGTCAGCAGAAAGAAAAACTGTCGGCTGAAAAATTTTTCTACCGTCGCTTCCAAGCCATAGTTATAGCCGGTTCCATCATTCTTTAGTTTTTCAGGAAAAAAACGGGTAAATCCTGATCCCTGATTGATCAGGGAGAAAGAAGAGGGCACCATTTCTACCGGAATGTTCCAAAGTCGCTGTACATACGTTTCCAACTTAAGACGGGCGTCAGGAGCAATCCATTTTTCATACCCTCCTACCAGATGTCCACTGTAGGTAAAATCCATCTCTTTGTTGTAGAGGATCAGCTCGCCCTGCGCATCTACCGAGTCGGAATAAAAGTACAGGTAGGGTTGCTGTATCTGACTATGGATCCCTGCCCCCAAACTAAGGGTAGCCTGGTTGGGGAGCTGATATTCTAATCCCAGCCGTGGCTCTACCGGACTCAGACTTTTACTGAGTGAAAAATACTGAAGGTGCAGACCGGCAGAAAGCGCCAATCGCTCATTGAATTTGTGTTTAAACTGAATATAAGGTTGCAGCAGCAAGGCATTGTCCCGGGCATTCCAGCGGGTTTCCCATTGGCTGAAGTCTATAGGGTCCACCATGTTGACAGCAGAATCCAGAAAATGAAAGAAATAGCCGTCGGCCTGAATACCATAATTGAGAGTACTGCGGCTGTTCAGCTTTTTGTACATCAAGGCATGCGCAGACACTTTACCGGTACGAAAGGTGTAATCCAGCACTTCGGGAAGGGCATCCAGCACCTGTTTCACTTCTCCGTTGACCAGACTGTCTTTCGTCAGAATCAGGTCATGTTCTGCGTCTACGGATTCGCGGGAAGCAGCCAATACCACTTTCAGAAAAGTATTTTCATTGACAGGCCGGGTGTAAGAAACACCAGTGGCTCCCATATTCGTCCAGAAATACTGATCTCTGTCGGAGGCACCATAAATGGTAGAGGAACCAATCTCTTCGCTTAAAACAATATCAATGGTGCTGGCACCGCCCAAACCCCAGAATGACAGGCTCCCCCCACCCTGTAAAGGAAAGTTTAGCTTAAAATTAAGGTCCTGATAATTGGGTATGGCATCGACGCCAATATTGACATTGAGTGCCTGAAACAAACCCAGCGTAGAATAGCGGTAGGTCAACAGAAAGCTGGACCCTTTTTCGCGGCTGACAGGCCCTTCGGCGGCTAATTCCAGACCCAGGAAACCCACCTGGCTGCTAAACTCATATTGCTGGTTATTGCCTGCTCTGTATCTGATATCAAAAACCCCGGCAATACTATTCCCAAATTCAGCGGGGAAGGCTCCTGTATAGAAATCCGAGTTGGCCAGCACCTTGTTGTTGATAATGTTGACGGGACCTCCTGCCGTTCCCGGTATATTAAAGTGATTGGGATTCGGTATGGCAATACCCTCTACCTGCCATAAAATGCCGGAAGGGGAGTTCCCCCGTATCACTATATCATTCCTGGAATCATCAGCACCCTGCACACCGGCAAAATTGGAAGCCATCCGGGAAGGGTCACCCCGGCTTCCCGGATAACGATCTGTCTCATCCACCGAAAACTGACGGGCACTGACCATTGCCATTTCATTATTGACTTCACCGGAACGTGTGGCTACCACCTCTACCCCTTCCAGTTGCTGTATCGCCTCTTCCATCTCCAGCGTCAAGACCACTTCTTTGGCTGAACTGACGATGATATTGTTGAGATAAATATCCTGGTAGCCCGTAAAACTACACTTCAGCGCCTGCCGCCCCAGGGGTACACCTTGTAATCTGAAAGCACCCGCTTCATCGGTAGAAGTCCCGCTAAAAGTACCCGAATCCCCGGTGATCAGCACTACATTCACCCCCGGCAAAGGAAACCGCGAGTCACTGTCTACAACCGTTCCCCTGATGGTCTGCGTAAGAGACTGGGCACTAAGTGACGTGGTTAGCAAGAGGATTCCTATGATCAGGTAGCAGGGGCTATTCCATAATTTCTGGTGAGTAGGCATATGGCTGGTTTGACGTTAAACTGTTTGCGTATAGTATGCTTGTAGCATCGCTATCTTCTCCATAGGGCTGTCTGTACCTTAGATCCGCCACCTGAAAACAGGTTCTGACATAAGGTGCGTGAATTAATTAATTTTTTGAGAAAAGACCTAAGCTGTGCTTTGAAAAAACTTGACCAAATTGGATACAAGGAGGGGTGTGAGCATTTTTTAAAGTAACCCAAGCAGATAAAGAAAGATAAACCAACAAGCCTGAATGAAGAAAGCGAATGAGCGATTGCCTCTCCGTGCAGTAGGGCTATCCAAGGAACACGTCTATGCTTAATTGATCCAGCGGCTCAGAAACTGACTGAAGGTTTCTTTATACTGTTCGCTGACTGGTATGGTCTCTTCACCGATCTGCACGGCATTACGCGTCACGGCTTTTATCTGCTCCAGGGAAATAATGTAAGAGCGGTGAATCCGCATAAACCGACGGGAAGGCAGTTTCTCTTCCAGGGACTTTAAACTGATCAGAGACAAGAGTGGGCGGGAAGAACTTTTAAGATAAATTTTGACATAATCTTTTAGTCCCTGAATATAGAGAATATCCTGAAAAGCGACCCGCACCAATTGGTATTCTACTTTCAGGAACAAATATTCTTCTTCCGGCGCTGCTACAGGATCAGGTTTGGATACGGATTGGTTCAACCTTTCAGCATAGGCCTTTGCCTTTTGGGCAGCCCGCAAAAATTCCTCGTAGTTAAAGGGCTTCAGCAGATAATCCAGGGCATCTACCTTATAACCTTCCAGCGCAAACTGATTAAAAGCAGTTGTAAAAATGATACGGGGGCCTGCCAGGTTTTTCCCGCGATCCAGCACCCGGGCTAGCTCGATACCTGTCAGGTCGGGCATCTGAATATCCAGGAAAATCAGGTCTATAGCCTGCTGATGCAATGCTTTTAACGCCTCTACTGCACTGGAATAGCGGCCCACCAACGTCAGGAAGGGAGTCTGCTCTATAAAAGTGCAAACCTGCCGGAGTGCCAGCGGTTCATCGTCAACGGCAATACAATTCAGCGTAGTCATGATAAATCCAGTGTTAAACACACCTGGTATTCATTTTCTGTTTTATCTTCATTTACCTGAAGATCATAATGATGCGGATACAATAAATTGAGCCTGCGGCGGGTATTGGTCAGGCCTATCCCATTGCTCTCATCCAGTACCATTCTTTTTTCATTAAATTTAGTATTTCGCACCTCCAACTGCAAGACTGGCCCCTGCTGATGGATAGCAATGTGGATACGACTGGGTAGCTGCGCACTCACCCCATGCTTAAAAGCGTTTTCCACGAAAGGCAGAAACAGCATGGGCGCCAGCAGTACATCGTTCAGTACAGGGGGAGATTCAAAAATAACTTCCACTTTATCGGTAAGCCGTAGTTGCATCAGTTCTATGTAGTCCTGTAAAAATGAAACTTCCTGACTCAGCAAGGTAGTATCCTTCTGCGTTTCATAGAGCACATAGCGCATCATACGCGATAACCTGTGCAGGGCCTGACGGGCTATCTCTACATCGATAGTGGTCAGGATGTATATATTATTAAGTGTATTGAAAAAGAAATGCGGATTGATCTGTGCTTTTAAGAAAGAAAGCTCCGAACTTGTTTTTTGTTGTTCTAAACTAAGCCTGAGTTGAGCATCTTTCTGCCACTTCTGCACCGCTTTCACACTGGTGCTGATGCCTAAGACCAGCAAGGTTAGCATAAAGTTGTAGTTATCAAAAACCTTCCTTGGACGAGGAGGTTCATTACTGTCCGGGTGTAAAGCCTTGTGGATGAGTTCTGGCAAGTTTAACCAGGCATCCACCTGCTGCACAAAAAAAACCAATGCCAGAGAAGCTGTCAGCGCAATGACCAAAAACCAGCCGTTTCTGTTCTGAAATAGAAACCGTGGCACCCACACATAGGCATTCAGATAGAAGATACCGACCAGCAAACAAAACAGGATTCCCTGCTTTATCCAGAACTGGATGGGAAGCATAAATTGTCCGGAAGCCTGCCAGGAAAGCGGCCAGTACAACAATAGCAGAAACCCTAGTAAACCCCATACCAAAACATGTATCAAAGGTGAAACATAGGGTCGAAGAGATAGGGTAGTCATGAGTTAAATATCGGGAAAATAACTACAAACATACACTGTAGAATTTACAACTATCTGGCAAATCTACCATATGGAAGAATGTATAGACCGCTCGCTGCTTATTTGCCGATCAATGGGCCTGTTGGTGGACCAAAACGGCTGAGCCCCTATTTCATCGACAAAGTGATGCCTATCGTCTATAATTGCAAACCGGCTGTCGATTACTTTTTACTTTTTTAAACGGGACACGTTATTTCATGTATTCAACCGCTGGCCACAGACCGTAGGCAAAAAACAGGAAGTATGCTGTAACCTTTGGGTAAACACGGTGTAACCTGCAGTATGCACGAGTGCTAGAAAAAAAACAGGGTTGATCCATACTATTAACACCCTTCAAATTCATGAAAAAACTATTGTACCTACTTCCGCTGATGTGTTTCGGTTATAGTGCTATGGCACAGGTACCTTCCGGTGGAAACCCAGGCAGTACGAATCCATCCCAACGCAGTGGATCTTTTCCTGGTGCAGGGGCTCCCGCACAGAACACCCCTACCGGCAATGGCCGGTTGAGTGGTACTGTCATAGATCAGGAAACCCAACAACCGGTTCCCTATGCCACGGTCACCCTTACCCTGCCGGAGAGTGATAAGCCGGTAGACGGCACTGTCGCCGATGAGAAAGGCAAGTTTCAGTTAAAAAACATTCCAGCAGGCTCCTACCAGGTTTCTATCAGCTTCATCGGTTATAAAGCCGTAGAAAAATCTTCTGTCACTTTTACAGAAAAAGACAACACTGTGGATTTGGGAAACATCTCGCTGGCTTCTGACACTAAGGAGTTGGACGAAGTAGTGGTACAGGGGCAGCGCGATCTCATAGAAGAAAAAGTAGACCGTACGGTATACAATGCAGAAAACGATCAAACCACCAAAGGAGGCGATGCCACCGATGTGTTGAGAAGAGTGCCCATGTTATCGGTAGATCTGGATGGGAATGTATCCCTGAGGGGTAGCCAGAATATTAAAGTACTGATCGACAACAAGCCTTCTACCATCACGGCCAACAGTATCGGCGATGCTTTAAAACAAATTCCCGCTGATCAGATCAAATCCGTAGAGGTCATTACCTCCCCTTCAGCCCGGTACGACGCAGAAGGATCAGGCGGTATTATCAACATCATTACCAAGAAAAACAAATTGCAGGGTGGTTCGCTGGGGATAGATGCCAGTGCCGGTACACGGGGCTCCAACCTGGGACTCAACGGCAGCTACCGCCGGGGTAAATTAGGTTTATCACTGGGAGGTTTCGGGAGAACTGGTTACAATATCAACGGTAGCTTTGAAAACCGCCAGGTCACCTACAATGAAGATGGAAGCCAGACTGTCACCCTGCAACAGGCCGATACCCGCAGTCGTATGATGTTTGGCCGTTATAACTTCGGCTGGGACTATGAAATCAGTAAATTTCATTGGTTGTCAGGCTCTGTGCAGTATGGTTTACGCAACTTCAACAATTTCCAGGACCCCCTCATTACCCAAACCTTCCTGGACAACACCTTGCAGGAGAGCAACCTCCGCACGGTTGATATGGGCAATTATTCGGGTACCGTAGATGTCAGCCTGAATTATATCCGCACTTTTGCCAAACCACAGCGGGAATTTTCGCTGATGACACTCTACAGCCGCAATAACCAAAACAATGACTTTACCAACAATATCCTGGAGCAAAGCAATGAAGAGATTATCAGCCGTTTGAAAAACGAAAACAACAGCTATAACCAGGAAATCACGATTCAGGCAGATTATACCACGCCCATCGGAGACAATCAGATACTGGCTTTCGGCGGAAAAGACATATTGCGAAAGGTATCCAGCCGTTACCAGTATTTTACCGCCACAGGGGCGGACGGTCCTTATATTCCCCTGTCTAACGATTTACTCAGCAATGTTTTCAATTATGAACAAAATGTGACGTCAGGCTATCTTTCCTATACGCTCAACCTGGACAAATACAGCATCATGCCGGGGGCCCGTTATGAATACACCACCATTCAGGCCAACTTCCAGGAGGAACAGGAAGTGGAGATTCCTTCCTACGGGGTACTGGTACCCAGCCTGAATATTTCCCGGAAACTGTCCAATGGAGATATGCTGAAAGCAGCCTACAACCGCCGGATTCAGCGTCCGTCGCTGGAGTTTCTCAACCCCAACCTTCAGGCGTCCAACCCTTTGAACATTACCCAGGGGAACCCTGACCTGGAGCCAGAGTATACGAACAATTATGAGGTTTCTTACAATACCTTTATTAAAAATACTTCCCTTAACTTTTCTGCCTTCATGCGCAATTCCCGGGGCTCTATCCAACCGGTCAGAAGTGTCATCGGGCAGGATACAATTCTGACTACCTTTCAGAATATCGGTCAAACAGACCATTATGGAATGAGCTTGTTCTCCAATATTAATATCTCTAACAAGTTTTCGCTCAACGGAGGTGTGGATACTTACTATGCGGTGCTGGAAAACAATGTAGCGGATCCGTTGTATAATGCTCAAAACGAAGGATGGGTCGTGAGTGGCCGTATATTCGGTAACTATAACTTTACCCCTGCCTGGGGATTGCAGTTTTTCAGTTTTTTCCGGGGGCGCGACGTGCAGTTACAGGGTTACCGGAACGGTTTCAGAATGTACAGCCTGAGCATCAAGAGAGACTTTAAGGACAAAAAAGGAAGTATTGGTTTTGGCGCTGAAAACTTCTTTACCCCTGAGATGAGAATGCGCAACGAGATAAATTCACCCGTGATCAGCCAGAGCAGCGTGAATACCATGCGCAACATGAGTTTTAAGATCAACTTTTCTTACCGCATCGGAAAACTTAATGTCAATCCGCAAGCCAGAAGAAGAAAATCCATACAAAATGATGATTTGAAAGAAGGAGGAGACAATAACGGTCAGATGAACTCCCAACAGCGATAATCAGTAAGTTCACCAGAAGTTAATTTGCGTAATTAGTTTTAAGTTGTAAAAAATCCCGGCACCCAGTGGTCCGGGTTTTTTTTATTAAGATGCTCAAAAGACGCTGTCTGAAGTAAGTTCCCTTCTATCCTTTGGCAAGCTAAAACATTGTCTTGTATCCGCATGGTAAGGATACTCCTCCCAACAGAGAATGAAGGTATTTTTGAGTCTGACATGATGAAATACGTAACAGGTACCGCTAAACCTACTCCTGATAGCCATCCTGATTGGTCTGATACAATGATGACATAAGGTTTCTCTCAAAGAGACAGCTGAGAAAAGCATTTGAGAGGCTTTTAGAACCAAAAATTAGTTTGATAGCAAACTATAGGAAGATAAACAAATATTGCTTAATTTGGTTGTTTCGTAAGATTTATGCTAATTAAATAAGTCCAAATATGAATTTTGAGATCGAATTACAACAGAGTGTGGAGGACAACATCAAGCAACTGATGCAGGAAAGAGTGGATCACATCCGGCAGGTACTGAAAGAGGAAGCGGACCCCCATGCAGCGATCCATCAGACGAGAAAAGATTTTAAGAAGCTCAGAGCGCTGTGCCGGTTGGTACGCGATGAAATAGGAAAGAAAAAGTACCGGGCTGCCAACTATTATTTTCGTGATACCTCGCGGCTGCTTTCAGAAGCCAGAGATGCCACAGCCCTGTTGGAAACGGTGCAACAACTGGAACAGGAAGATTCATCCGGTGAACAGACTATCCAGGCTGTTTTGCAAAAGACCAAACACCACCTGGGTGGAAAAAAGGCAGCCATTACCCGGTATAACATCCAACAGGAACAACTCCTGCCTGCTGTCTATAGAATTTTAGAGGAAGCAGAATCTTATTATCAGGACTGGTCTATCAAGCATTCCAATTTTAAAGCAGTAAAGCCCGGTTTAAAACGGGTCTATCAACGATGTAGGGCAGGTTTGAAACAAGCCTATACTAAAAAGACAGGGCCTGCTTTTCATGAATGGCGCAAAAGAGCCAAATATCTTCGCTATCAGCTCAACGTGCTGACACCCCTTTGGCCAGGCATGTTATCCGCCTGGGAAGAGGAATTGCACACGCTTACCGACTACCTGGGCAAAGAACATGACTTGGCTGTTTTGAAACAAACTGTTGAGCAGATGACCTGGGAAGATGGCTATGATGCACGCCCTCTTCTTTCTCTGATCAAAGAGAAGAGAAAATCGTTGAGAAAGGAAGCCTATCCCTTAGGACGCAAGCTTTTCAGACAGAATGCTGCTTCTTTTACCAATATGATAGGAGAATTCTGGCAGGTTGATCAACGAAAGATAGCCGTCGCCAACGCCTCAGCCTGAGGTATCTATATGTAGTCATTGGCTTGTAGAAAAATAAATCCGTTCTTCTAATATATGAAAACCTCCTGTTCGGCTCAGTAAGCTTTCCTACAGGAGGTTTTTACGTAATATTCAACATTGATCCACTTGCTTCTTTAGCGAAAAGGAAAGGTCTTCCTAGTCAGGATCACTTCAGTTCCTCACGAAGAAAAGTGGCCGTATAGCCATGCGAACACTTGGCTACTTCTTCAGGAGTCCCTTCACAGACAATCTTTCCCCCTTCATCACCACCCTCAGGCCCCAGATCGATTACATAATCCGACACCTTGATCACATCCAGGTTATGTTCAATAATCAGTACGGTATTTCCTTTATCTACCAGTTTGTTTAACACATCCAGTAAATGCTGTATATCCTGAAAATGTAGTCCGGTGGTAGGTTCATCCAAAATATAAAGGGTTTTGCCGGTGTCTTTTTTTGAGAGTTCCGTTGCCAGTTTCACCCGTTGTGCTTCCCCGCCGGAGAGCGTGGTAGCATGCTGCCCCAGGGTAATATACCCTAAACCTACATTTTCCAGGGTCTGTATTCTTCTTAAAATGCGGGGTTGGTTTTCAAAAAATTCCACGGCCTGTTCCACCGTCATATCCAATACATCGGAGATAGATTTCCCCTTGAAACGGATTTCCAGGGTCTCCCGGTTATAGCGTTTACCTTTACAGGTAGGACAGGGCACCTGTACATCTGGCAGAAAATCCATTTCTATCACCTGCATACCAGCCCCCTCACAGGTTTCGCAGCGCCCTCCCTTCACATTAAAGGAAAACCTGCCTGGCTTATAACCTCTGATCTTAGCCTCCGGCAATTGAGAAAATAAAGAACGGATATCAGAAAACACCCCCGTATAGGTAGCCGGGTTAGAACGGGGCGTACGCCCGATAGGAGATTGATCTACCTCAATCACCTTATCAACCAGTTCCAGCCCTTTGATAGACTGATAGGGATAAGGCTCTATCACCGACCGGTAAAAATGCCGGCTTAATAAGGGAAATAAAGTGTTATGAATCAATGTGGATTTACCACTGCCAGAAACACCCGTTACACACACCATCTTGCCTAAAGGAAGACGCAAGGTAACATTCTTCAGATTATTTCCGGTAGCTCCTTTCAATACAAGCTGATCTCCATTGCCTTTCCTTCTTTGGGCAGGGATCTCAATTTGCCGGATGCCCCGTAAATACTCAGCGGTGATGCCTCCCCGCTCCAGAAACTCTTCCGGTGAACCGGAGGCAATCACCTTTCCTCCATGTCGTCCGGCGCCCGGACCGATATCCAGAATATAGTCGGCGTGCATCATCATATCCTTATCATGTTCCACCACAATCACCGTGTTGCCTAAATCCCTCAGATTTTGCAGCGCCCGGATTAGTTTCACATTGTCTCGCTGGTGCAACCCGATACTGGGTTCGTCCAGAATGTACAACACTCCCACCAGTTGTGTGCCGATCTGAGTAGCCAGACGAATCCGCTGGGCTTCCCCGCCGGAGAGTGTACGCAGGGGTCGGTTGAGCGTCAGATAGGTTAGACCAACATCCACCAGAAAACCAATGCGTTTCCGGATTTCCTTGAGCACTTCCGTGGCAATGACTTTTTGCCGTTCATTCAAACGCTCCTCCAAATGCAAAAACCACTCGTTGAGCGCAGTAATGTCCATGTGTGCCAGCTCAGCGATGTTTTTATGGTCTATTTTAAAATGTAATGACTCTTTCTTCAGACGAGCCCCCTGGCATTCCGGACACAAGTTAGACGTAATAAACTGTTTCGCCCATTTTTGCATTTTATCGCTGCCCATTTCACTTTGTTTCTCCAGATAACCCACAATGCCTTCAAACTTCACCTGATAGTTAGAACCCGGATACTTAACAGACTTCACCGACACCGTATCCTGATCTCCATAGATAATGACCTTCAGAATGTCTTCCGGAATTTCTTTGATAGGCGTACTGAGCTTGACTTTGTATTTTTTGAGAATCGCTTCCAGTTTTTTAAAAATCCAGGTATCCCGATAGTCGCCAATGGCGGCAATCCCCCCCTGAGAGATACTCAAGGATTTATCGGGTATGATGGTATCCATGGCATATTCTTCGATATGGCCCAACCCATTACAGACCGGACAGGCACCATAGGGCGAATTAAAGGAAAAAGTGTTAGGTGCCGGCTCATCATAGGCCAGGCCTGTCTTGGGGTCCATCAAAAATTTAGAGAAGTGCTGAATATTTCCCTGGGTATCGTCTACCATCATAATCCCCTTCCCGTGTTGCAATGCCGTCTTTACTGACTGAGTCAGGCGGTAGCGATCCTCTGTATGAACCACCAGGCGGTCGATGACAATTTCAATATCATGGGTTTTATACCGGTCTACCTGCATCTTCGGCACCAGTTCCATCAGCTCACCATCTACCCGTACCTTGGCAAACCCCATCTTACGGATCTGCTGAAAAAGCTCACGATAATGTCCTTTCCGTCCTTTAACGACCGGCGCCAGCACTATGAGTTTCTGCTCCTGATGGTGATCCAAAATATGCTCTATGATCTGATCCTCCGACTGTTGCACCATTTTTTCGCCCGTCAGATAGGAATAGGCTTCAGAGGCGCGGGCAAACAAAAGGCGCATGAAATCATAAATTTCTGTCACAGTACCTACCGTAGATCTCGGATTTTTGGAGGTGGTTTTTTGCTCTATGGATATTACAGGGCTCAAACCATTAATTTTGTCTACTTCCGGCCGTTGTAAGTTGCCAATAAACGAACGGGCATAAGCGGAGAAGCTCTCCATATACCGGCGTTGCCCTTCGGCATAAATGGTGTCAAATGCCAGCGAAGATTTACCACTGCCACTGATACCGGTGATGACAATCAGTTTATTCCGGGGTAGTACCGTGTCAATATTCTTTAGATTATGCTCTCTGGCACCCAATACTTCAATCACTTCCTGGTCATAAGCCGCTGAGGAGAGGGTGAGTACATCCTCATTACTTTTCTCCAGTTCCCTTTTTTCCTTGATATCTTGCATGTAAGAAATGTATATATTTGTAGCTTTACTATCAACTCTATTTGTACACGAAAAGTGCTGACCAACAACATCTTTCATCTGTATGAAATTCAAAATTAAGAAGCACAACAAATTTTTTTCAAATTAAACACGTAATTTTTTGGTATTATTTAAAGAAATTTTTGTTATTTTGTGGAGTTTTTATCCTGTGAGTGAATAGGCATCTATTGGCTTGTTTGCTTTATGGTTGTATGAATTATTTAGAATAATAATTTTTTATCAATGCAAAATGCACATCGAAGTTCAGGAATTAACCTAGTAATTTTCATCATCTTTTTTTTCACAGGTTTTCATGTCGCATTGGGGCAGGGCGAACAGAAGCCGGTTCCTAAAGAGGTTACCTACAATCCCAATGGCACCGTCAAGAGTGTCCGATACGGTTACCAGGAATATCTTCCCATTGGCTATGATACACAACCTACGACGAAATGGCCACTGATTATCCACCTGGTAGGTTTAGGAGAAAGGGGCAATGGTTCTGTTCAGGACCTGGATACCATCGCAGGTATCGGAATTCCCAAACTGATTAAAAAAGGAAGAGATTATCCTTTTCTGGTTATGTCGCCACAACCTACCGGTAAAAAAGGGAAACGTATTCAGGGAGATGAGGGAAAATATGTGCCGGACACTATTGCTTATTTTGTAAATTATATCCTGGAAAACTATAATGTAGATCCCAATAGGGTATACATTACGGCTTTCAGTGCTGCTGTAAAAGAAGCGTATCGTTATATTATTTCCAATCCGGAAAAGGTAGCCGCCTACGTTCCTGTTGCCGGTAACGGCCAGTTTCTGGATTTATGTAAAATGAAGGATGTGCCTGTCTGGGCTTTTCACAACCTGTATGACAGTACCATCACCTCCGATAAGTCTATGCGGGTAAAAAAGGATATCAATAGTTGTAATCCACCTCCCTTAGTACCCGCTAAACTTACCGTATACCAAAAAGAGAGGCACGATGCCTGGACCAGAACGTATGACAACACGGGTATCGGACAGGAAATGCCGGAGCATGATCCGTTTGATGAAACCATTTACGACTGGTTCTTACGCTACTCCAAACTCAAAGCTATCTTTGCCGATGCGGGAGAAGACACCACCATTCTGGCGCCGGCTAACGCTGTCGTTTTACAGGGGCAGAGCTCTCCGGCTACCGGTGTGACCTACCAGTGGTCTCAGGTGTCAGGGCCTAATAATGCCACATTGGGCAATGCCAACACCAGTGCCCTGACAGCCAGCAACCTGGTGATAGGTGTTTATGAATTCCGGCTGCTAGTCACAGATGCCAACAATAACAAGGATGAAGACCTGGTGAAAGTGTATGTACGCTCTCTGCTGGCTAATGCTGGAGCAGATACCACGGTGGTATTACCGGTGGAAAGTGTCATGCTCACCGGAAGTGTGGAAGACAATGGTGGCGGTAGTGGACAAACCTATACCTATACCTGGGCCCAACTGATTGGTCCTAACACGGCTATGCTTCAGAATGCCAACACGGCCGAAGTGACCGTCTCTAACCTAGTCAAAGGTACCTATGAGCTGCAATTAACGATCAAAGATAATGAGGGAAATGAAGCCATAGATAGGGCGACTATTTTCGTAGAAGCTCCCAACGACTTCCTGGTTGCCAATGCCGGAGCGGATACGACTGTCCTGTTTCCGGTAGACAGTATATTGTTGAAAGGAAGCGGCTCTGACCCTTATAACAACATCAATTCTTATCAATGGACCGACATCAGCGATGTGAAGGCTACCCTGACCAACGATGATTCGGCTGTGGTAACGGTCACCGATGTGGAACAGGGTATCTACCGATTTGTGCTCACCGTGGGCAATGACAATGAAGGCTTTGTTTCTGACACGGTAGTAGTAACGGTATCAGCCTTGACCGCCAATGCCGGCAAAGATACAACTGTGGCTCTATCAGCAGAAAGTGTACAGCTGGTAGGAACAGGCTACGATCCTTTCAACGCCATCACTGGTTTTGAGTGGGAGCTGATTGAAGGCACCGGCCTTACCCTGACGGGTATCGATCAGGAGACGCTAGTGGTCACAGACCTTCAGGTAGGCACTTTTTCCTTTGTGTTCACCGTCACCAACGACATGGGAGCAACGGCCAGCGACACGGTCTCGCTCCAGGTAGTGGGCAGTTCCGCACCCGACGCCGGCGTGCTCAGTATAGTCAGCCCGCAACAGGAATCATTTCCCTATCTTTCTGCCACCCCTGTTACCATTGAAATTAAAAATCATGGAGCCGTAGATTTAGCAGACCTGGAGGTAGGTTTTCAGTTAAATGGCCAGGAGGCCGTTGTGGAAACGTTAGCAGAAGCGGTGCCGGCAGGTGGCACGTCTAGTTATACTTTCACCACACAAGCAGACCTCTCTGCCTATGGAAACTATCTGTTAGAGGTATTTACCCGACTGCCTGATGATGGCAATACGTCCAACGACAGCTTATCCGTAGTCTTATCCTGGTTGGATACCATCAGTGCGCCTACCTACAGTGAAAGTTTTGAGGAAGGAGACGGCGGATGGAAAGTGGTAGGAAACAACAGCTCATGGCAGGTAGGCGTTCCTGGAGGCACTATCATTGACGCAGCTTCGGATGGGCAGCAGGCCTGGGTAACCAACCTGGAAGGAGCCTACAATGTAAACGATACTTCTTATCTGGTGAGTCCCATCTTTGACTTTAGTGAAGCCACCACAGACCCGGTGCTTACCTTTGACATCTGGTGGGAAGCTGACCCCTCTGATTTGCTTTCCATCAGCATCTCAACCGATGGCGGAGCCACCTGGACCACCCTGGGCGCTTTAGGTGACGCCCAGCATTGGTTCACCACGGCTACGGGCTGGACAGGCAGCGGCGAAGAAGGAAGCGGCCAATGGATTACGGTCAGCCATCCTTTGGACGGTGCTGCCGGGCAATCCGATGTGATGATACGTTTTGAATTCAGTTCGGATAGCGAAAATACAGCGGAGGGATTTGCCATTGACAATATTAATGTATGCCAGGCTGCTCCGTCGGTAGCTTCCATTGAAGATATCACTGTTTCTCTGACTCAGTTGCCCCTGGAGATTCCATTGACCATCAGCAACGCCGACCTGGCCAACGTAACGATTACGGCCGTATCCGACAATGAGGAAGTCATTCCAAACGATAGCATAGAAGTGGTGATAGCAGAGGGAGAAGCCAAACTACTGGTGGGCGCTCTGGCAAAAGGCAGTGCCAACCTGATGGTCATGGTTCAGCAGGAATGTGCTAGCTATGTCACCTTCGAAGTGACGGTCAACGAGGTCACCGGCATAGATGACGAAAAGGAGCCACTGACAATTATTTACCCTAACCCCAGCGATGGTGTTTTTCTGGCCAGATGGACAGACCTGGTGCCGAAGGGAGCCACAGCCCGGGTGTATACGGCTCAGGGAGCGCTCCTTCAAAACCTGGTGCTTGATGCCCATGAGAAAGAATTCACCATTGATTTGAGGAGGATGGCGCAGGGCAGATATGTGCTGGTGATACAGCAGGGAAGGACAAGACAATCCTTCCAGCTCATCAAACAGTAATAGAAAGAGCCAGGAAATTCCTGGCTCTCTTTTTTTACTAAACCTCATACTGATCCAATGACACTTTCTCTGCCTACTCGCAGCGCTTCAGGCGACAAGAGTATATTGCTGAGATCCCTGGAAAGCAATGAGAAAAGTAGTGCTAATCGGAAATGATACCATGCAGGGTTTTTAACCAGGCTTCAATCTGATGAAAAATTAAGAAGTGGTCTATCACCCGCTTTTGTGCGTTAAATCCCATGTTCTCTACTTTGGTATCATTACCGAGCAGGTCACAAAGATGGCTTGCTATTGCCACTTCATCTTCAGGATCTTGTACCAACACTCCATCAATATGATTCCGGATCTGATGTCTTAAACCGCAGGCATTACTCGCCAATACCGGCACCTGCTTCCACATGGCTTCCGTGGCAGTCAGGCCAAAACCCTCTCTGATTGAATTTTGTACCACCAGGTAGGAGGCTCGCTGGATCGCATTGACAATCAGCGCGTTTTCTTTGACAGACTCCATAGGAAGTTTGCAAATTGCAATGTCCTGTTGTTCGCTTTTATCCAAACTCAGATAGAAATCACTTAACTCTTTGAGGACTCTTTTACCCTCCGGATCGTCACTGACAAAGTCCGGGTCAGGACCTGCCAGCACCAGTCGTACTGTTTCTACAATCCGGGCGGCTCTGGATTGAACATCACAAAATTGGTCCTTGTTTTTTTTCAGATGCACGAAGGCTTTCATCAACGGCAAAAACCCTTTGAGTTTATCCCAGCGTGACACCTGCGTGATAATGGGCCGGTACAGTAACCCGATATCTTCTCCATGGGAAGCGAGAGCAAAACTACCGTCGGGCTGCAGTCGCTGAACCTTATGGGTAAAGTCTGGCGTTACCTTGGGATGCTCAGAATCCAGTAATCCGGCATTGCCAAAAATACCAGCGAGCTTATAGGTTTGCAGCTCACGATTTTTATGAGAGAGCGGGTCGATCCCAGGATAAATAATAGAAACGTTTCCGGTTAGCCCTTTGGGGATGTACTCCGGAGCTGAAAACACAAAATGATCGATGTATTGAAAATAAGATTGAAGAAAAGTCCAGGCGGCTTCCGTTTGTTCGTTTGAAACATCCAGCCCGATATGGCACCTCCAGATTACTTTGACATCGCGATTTTCCTTCAGTATTCTGGCCAGTCCTATCGGCTGCGGATCGTGTAGTATGACGATGTCCTTATCTTTCACCTGCGCCAACAAGGATGCTTTGTTGACTTCACTAACATGGTGGAAAATTTTTTTTTCCTGTTCAGAAACCGAGGGATCACCCTGACCATGAATCAGATTATGCACCTTTTTGGTAAATTCAAAAAACGCTGTTTCATCACTCTCCATGACCAGCCATTCTACGTTCAACCCAATTTGCCGCATGATACTCAACATACGGGGCAGCATTTCAGCAACACCTCCACCCTGTGCTGTAGAATTTATCATCCAGATACAAACTTTCTCCAGGTCGGGAGTCACCAGGGCGGCTTCATTTTCAAATTCATTGACTAAAGGCAACAGGGTAGCATAGGTAGCATAGTCGCGGAGTTTGACGCCTTCTTTGATGTTCGTGACTTTATACATGGAGTGTAAAAAATATGAATCCCAATGAGCTGATAAAAATAAAGCGAAACATTAGTTTCGCTTTGTCTTCAATTCTTTTAGATAACCTAAAAAAATTCAAAAAGTTTAGTAAAAATAAATCGTATAGGCTATACAAAGATATAAGCTAGGATAACCAGATACTCGTATCAGAGTAGGAATCTCTTGTTTCAACGGTAGCACTTCGAAGATAGTGCTGTATTTCCAGAGGAAGATAGTAAACATTTGTTTCCATATCCGCTTCTGTCACATGGCTGCCGATCATTTGAAAGATAGCCTTTATCGTTTTTCTGAGCTCATCCCGGTTGCTGTTATACCAATTTTCTTCAAACGATTGGTTCGCTACAATATCATCTATGAGCTCCTCCAGCGAATGGAGTTGAACCGGCGCTGATTCTCCTACGCGCCATCCATCCACATAAATAGCTTTTAATGGTAAAGGCAATAAACCAACAAATTCCAGGGATTCTTCAAAGGTGAAGCGATTCCTGATAACACCAAAAACGCTTTTCAGCGCTCGAACGGCTTTTTCAGGCTCATTAGGGCAATTCATACATCTGGCAAGCTGATGGGCAGCTTCATCCAGATCGATTAAAAGTTTTTCCGATTTGTACTGCGCGTTCATATTGTAAGCGTTTAAAAGTGGCTGGTTGAAAGCATTACACAAAATACACCTTTTTTTTTTAAAACTAAATGACAAATATCATAAAATGATAGAATTTAAATCATTGATTAGCAAAAAATTAACGGCATTTGCAAATAAAATAGTTTAAATCCTTTTTTCTATATCTATCATCCTAAAATGACTTCATATTTATCGGTTACCAAGGCCTGCTGTACCTACAATTAATTTCATAATACTCTTTCAAATTGATGCACCAAAAATTAAAAATAATACAGACTCTCAAGAATTGTAGAAGAGGTTCAGCCAAGGATCTGCCTGAATGGATGTTTTACAGCGAGAAGATTCCTGCTACCCTTCCGTAAAAATTATATCCATTGCTCAAACATTTTTTTCAACTTGCTACTTATCATAAATAATATCAGATTTGATCTGTCGAAAATACGCACATGACCGTAGCAGAATTTAAGGAAAGTTTGTCCCAGGAGACTCCCCCTCCGCATCTCGACGTATTGCAACAAGCCCTGTGGTATGAGGCAAAGGGTGATTGGGAAAAAGCCCATGACCTGGCACAGCAAAAAAATACGAGTGAAAGTGCCTGGATTCATGCCTATCTGCACCGCAAGGAAGGCGATACCTTGAACGCTCAATATTGGTATACCCGGGCCGGTAAACAAATGCCCCGCTATACACTACAGGAAGAATGGGAAGAGATGGTGAAGATTTTTACCCGGAAAGACTAACGCCCCTACAGGTGCGCTGTTAATTGTATACCCCACAAACGGGGTGGACCAGGGATAAAAGTAGGTATTCCAAAAGAGCCGCCTGCATTCCCTGCATCAATGACATACTGCGCATCCAACGCATTATTCAGATAAAACATCAATTGAAGTTTTTCCTGAAAAGCATTCACCCCCATGCGGAAATTTAGCAAACCGTAACCGTCCTGCTCAATGCCTGGCTGGTTTTGCTCTTCGAAGAATACATGCGATTTATAACTATAGGTGGGCCGGAAAAACCACTGAAAATTGGTGTGGACGGGAATCACCCAATCCAGCCCGGCAGCTCCTGAATGCTTGGGTGTCAGTCGGAAAGTATTGCCAGCCAAAGCCTGAGGGTTGCCTTCGGTATCGGTTGCATCAATGGTAGCATCAATGAATCCGTAGTTGGCAAATAGCGAGAAAGTTTTACTGACTAAAAACCGAAGAGAGGATTCAAATCCATAGGCTGTCGCACTGCCGGCATCTTCGGTGATTAGCCGCAATCCCTGGTCGGTAAGGTCAAAATAGGTGGTCTGAAAATCTGTATAATCATAATAATAGCCATTCAGATCAAACTGCACACGCTTGTTTTTCCATAAAGATTTCATGCCTAATTCATAGCTCCAGACGATCTCATCGTTGATGATTTCTGTTTCCGTGGCATTCACCAGTACCACATGTGGTCTTCTTCCCCGGGCTACCGTACCAAAGAAATCAACCGAAGTGTTCAATTGAAAATGTGCTGCCATCCTTCCCACCGCCGACCAGAAGGTTCTGTGGGCCTCCTGCCTCCCCTCCGTAGGCGCGAATAAATTGTTGGGTGGATTCCCCAGGATAAAGCTTAGCGTTCCGGGTGTTTCCCCGTTTTCTACGGCTAAGCCACTGTTTATATTTTCATAAGTACCCCGAATGCCCGCCGTCAGATCCAACTGTTGCGTCAGGTGCCAGGTAGCATCACCGAATACCTCGACCGCATAGTTTTTTCCAAAATTAGTCTGCATTTCCCGGTGAAAAGACTTCAGAGGAACTCCCGAAAGGTTTCCCAGAATAGAGGCTTCAGGTAGGTTACTGACCAAAGCAGGGGTACCCTCAGGTGTCACCAGCGGCCGTTCGGGTATTAAGGCTAATAACGCCTCCTTTTCCTCGTCCGATAAGATAGGGAATCCCTCAATATAATCCCTGAGAATCGGGGTCAGTAACACAAACAAACTGCGCTCATCGGTTTCAAAAGGAAGCGCCTGGTATCCCTTTTCAAAGAAAAAACTGGTACCGCCAAAACCGCTGACCTTACCGATATCGTAAAAATTCCATCGGAGTTCCTGGCTGAATTGCTTGCCAAAGGAATCTTCTCCAAACCATAAGACCGGCGCAACCGTACCATCGGCATCAAAAGATTCAAAGGCTTTAAATTCCCGGTAGGCTGTAATGGAGGTGAGATTCCAACGGTTGTTGAGCAACTGATCCACTAACAAGGTAGTACCCCATACGGTCCTGTTGATAAATAAATCATTTCCTCTTTCCAGGTCGGCAAAAGTAAAAGGGCTGGTATCGCCACCCTGAGGAGCATAGACACCACTTTTAAAAGCAACACCCGGTGGCGTGTCTCGCTGATAATTGTATATCAGGTCAACGACTGTTTTGTCGGTAGGCAGCCATCGAAGAGAAGGTCTGAAAGCCCCCGTTTTTTTTCCGTTCAGTTTTCCCCCGGAAAGGTTCCTGATGAACCCCTCATGATCATTGTAGATTCCGGCAACCCGCAGCAACAACTTATCTTTTACAAGGGGCGTATTGAAAAATCCATTGAGCAGTTTCTGTCCGTAATTACCGCCCCCCACGGTCAGGGAAGCTTCCAGTTGATCTTTGGGCTTATTCTGTATCAGGTGTAAAGCCCCAATCTGCGCGCCTCTTCCAAACAGGGTGCCCTGCGGCCCCTTCAGTATTTCCACCCTTTCCAGATCATACAGTTCTAACGCTGATCCGGTGGATTTACTGATAGACACCCCATCCTGAAAGACAGATACCCTGGGTTCCAGTCGGGAGTCACCATTATCGCTGGTAATCCCCCTGATCACAAATCCGGGTTTGTTAGGGCTCTGAAGTTGTACCTGTAACCCTGGCACATATTCAGACAAAGCATCCATTTCATAGGTATTGGTCTGCTGCAGAAACTGGGACTCGAAGGTGGTCATGGCAATAGGCACCTCCTGTACTTCCTGAATTCTTTTCTGGGCTGTCACTACCAGACCTTCCAGGTTATAGGGAGCTTCCTTCAAAACCACTGTCATAGGGGAAACCTCTTCGGGTGGCAATTGTAAAACCTGCTCAAAAAGCTCGTATCCTACGAATCGGATTTGTAAAGTGTATTCACCGGCGGGCAATGGAGAAAGGACAAACTGTCCATTACCGCCAGTGGTAGTCCCCACCGCTGTATT
Source organism: Catalimonadaceae bacterium JC749 (assembly GCA_021730635.1). GTDB lineage: Bacteria > Bacteroidota > Bacteroidia > Cytophagales > Cyclobacteriaceae > JAJNNC01. The sequence goes on along the minus strand of JAJNNC010000019.1, from coordinate 92,352 downwards.
CAGTAATAACACATGAGCCCCTGGCAGCGGATTTCCCGCCTGATCTGTCACTTGCCCACGCAGGGTGAAGGAAGATTGAGCCAGCATCGGGAAGAACCAAAAAATAAGCGGCAAGAAGGATACATACCTCATGATTTTCAGCAACATAAAGAATAAAATCCCTGCTGAAAATAAGAAAATTTACGTTCGTCCCCTATCTCTTGCCAGACTATTTAGGCAGATAATCCTGTTAATCACTTATTTTTTACAATTGGAGTATACTCGTTGACTGGGTACAACACAGCTAGGTTACTACATTTTCAAGGAAGTTGCCTACCAGGTAGGCCAGTAACGCGGCTGAGGCTCCTAACAAGAGTGTTTCCAAAATGCTTTTTATCCGGTTGGTTTGGGTAACCAAACTTTTAAGCCATCCTATGCCCATGAAAGCCACCGAGGTAAGTACACAGGAAATCAGAAAGGCCTGCTCTGTTTGGATACCTTTTATATATTCATACACAAAAATGAGCAAAGGGATAAAACCCACCAGTATGAAGGATAAAAAGGTGACGGAAGCCATGAGCAAGGGAGGTTTGGTATCCTGCATCATCTCCAGTTCTTCCTTCATCATAATATCTACCCATCGTTCTTTGTCCTCTGTAATTTTCGCCACTACCTGTTCTAAAAGTGGCCCTTCAAAACCTTTTTTCCGGTAAATATCCCTGATTTCTCTGCGTTCTTCCTCCGGCATATGCTCCACTTCCCAATACTCCACTTTTTTGTGCTTTTCATAATTTTCCCTTGCCGATTGGCTGGACAGATAACTGCCCACCGACATGGAGAAACCATCGGCGATCAGGTTGGCAAACCCCAGGATGATGATCACCGATGAACTCAGATTGGCTCCTGCAGCACCAGCGACCACTGCAAAAGTAGTGACAGAGCCGTCGATACCACCATATACAAACTCACTCAGATAATCCTGAATGCGCAATAACCAAGAATCATTTCCATGTATTTTAGTTTCGTCTTTCATAGTGTGTATGCAATGACAACCATTCTCAATCTAACAGGAAGATAAGGAAAGCTACCGGATAAGCGATTATCCCCGCTTAATTTGAAATGAGTCAAAATTACTTCGGCTGAAAGCAGTTTTTTGCATTTTAGATGGGGCTTCTTTTTGTGTTATTAATGACATAGTCGTAGATTGAGACGCAAATTTCTTCTTATCCCTATTTTTTACACATGCACACTTTTGATCTTACCTCAAAAATAGCGGTTATCACTGGTGGAGGTAGCGGCATTGGCAAAAGTATTTGTGAAGTTTTCGCCCGGCAGGGCGCTAGCGTTTACATATTGGAGCTAAACGAGCAGACAGGCCTTGAAACCAAAAAGGCTATCGAGGAATCAGGAGGCCATGCCAGTATCATGGCTTGCGATGTATCGAACCAGTCTCAGGTAGCCTCTGTTATCCAGGCCATCCATCAGGATACAGGACGTATTGATATACTCATCAATAATGCGGGCGTAGCCCATATCGGTACTGTTGAAACCACTACAGAAGAAGACCTGGACCGGATTTACCGGATCAATATCAAAGGCGTTTACAATTGTCTGCACGCAGTGGTGCCGCTGATGAAACAACAGGGCGGTGGTGCTATTGTGAACATGGCTTCCGTGGCAGCCATGGTAGGCATCGCCGACCGCTTTGCCTATTCCATGAGTAAAGGCGCAGTACTGACGATGACGCTGTCGGTAGCCAAAGATTATTTGCAGCATAATATCCGCTGTAACTGCATCTCGCCCGGAAGGGTCCATACCCCTTTTGTAGATGGATTTTTGAAAAAAAATTATCCCGGTAAAGAACAGGAAATGTTTGAAAAGCTTTCTAAGACACAACCCATTGGCCGGATGGGCAACCCTGAGGAGATCGCTCTTTTGGCGCTCTACCTCTGCTCGGATGCCGCCGGTTTTATCACAGGCACCAATTACCCTATCGATGGGGGTTTTGTCACTTTAAATAGTTAATCATCTTTGAACTGATACCTATGAAACTTTTTCGTTTTGGCCAGCCAGGGGCAGAAAAGCCTGGCGTCATTTATCAAGATAAAAAAATAGAAGTAAGCCGTTTCGGTGAAGACTATGATGAGGACTTTTTCGCTCAGGATGGTCTCAACCGCTTACAATCCTGGCTACAGACGCATGGGGCTGGCTGTCCGGAAGTGAATGAGCAGGAACGACTGGGGCCTCCGGTGTATCGTCCGGGGAAAATCGTCTGTGTTGGACTTAACTATAAAGATCATGCCGCCGAAAGTAACATGGACCTGCCCAAAGAACCTATCCTGTTTTTCAAGGCTACTTCTTCTCTGGTGGGCCCTAACGACGACCTCATTCTGCCAAAAGGAAGTGAAAAAACAGACTGGGAAGTAGAACTGGCCGTGGTGATTGGAAAAAAAGCCACGTATGTGTCAGAAGCTGAGGCTATGCAGTATGTGGCCGGCTACTGCCTCCACAATGATTACAGTGAAAGGGCTTTTCAACTCGAGAGATCCGGACAATGGGTCAAAGGCAAAAGCTGTGATACCTTCGCCCCTTTGGGTCCTTACCTGGTAACGCCTGATGAAATTCCTGACGTACATCAGCTTCGCCTGTGGCTGGAGGTAAATGGAGAGACCAAACAAGACGGCAATACGTCCAATCTCATTTTCCGTGTCCCTTACCTGGTGAGCTACATCAGCCAGTTTATGTCTTTGCTTCCAGGTGATATCATCTCTACCGGAACGCCTGCCGGCGTAGGCCTTGGTTTTAAACCCCCTCAGTTTTTGAAAGAAGGAGATGTGGTATCGTTGGGAATCGAAGGGCTGGGCGAATCACAACAGCATGTAAAAAAGATATTTTGATGAAAGACTTCGCCCTGTCCATCAATCTTAAAGAGGAGGAGGATGCCATTGCCCAGTACAAACAATACCATGCCTATCCCTGGCCGGAAGTGGTGGAAGCTTTGAAAAAAGTGGGCGTACTGGACATGAAAATTTATCTGCTGGGCAGACGACTCTTTATGTTTATACAAACGGAAGACGACTTCGATCCTGCCGTAGATTTTCCTAAATATCTAACATTGCATCCGCGATGTCAGGCGTGGGAAGATTTGATGGGAACCTTTCAGGAAAAACTTCCGGAAGCAAAACCTCAGGAAAAATGGGCCTTGATGGAAAAAGTTTTTCAATTGTAGATTCATGAAATTTTTAAAGCCTTCTCCCCTATGCGGAAAATAGATGCGCATCAGCACTTCTGGCATTATACTCCAGAGCAATATCCCTGGATTTCTGATCAGATGGCTGTATTAAAAAAAGATTATCTGCCTGCCAACTTGCACCCCTTGCTGAAAAGTAGCGGATTCGAGGGTTGTGTTGCCGTACAGGCAAGCCAACATACAGCAGAAACTGAATTTCTGCTGAAACTGGCTGAAGCACATGACTTTATCAAAGGAGTGGTGGGCTGGATAGACTTACAGGATATTAATGTCAACCATCACCTTAAAAAATGGGCTGATCATCCTAAACTATGTGGATTTCGGCATATTATCCAGGATGAACCCGATGATTTGTTTATGCTCCGTCCGGCTTTTATGCGGGGTGTCAAAGCGTTGAAATCTTTCAATCTGACCTATGATATCCTGATTTTTGAAAAACACCTGCCCGCCACCCTCCAGTTTGTATCTTATCTGACCGACATCCGGATGGTGGTAGACCATATCGCTAAGCCTAAAATAGCCCGGCATGAACTTTCTCCCTGGCAGGAAAATATCAAATCATTAGCCCAATACGGGCAGGTATACTGCAAAATCTCAGGCATGGTCACTGAGGCAGACTGGCAACACTGGAAGGAAGAAGATTTCCGCCCCTATCTGGATACAGTGGTGGAAGCTTTTGGTCCTGACCGCCTCATGGTAGGTTCCGACTGGCCGGTCTGCCTGTTAGCAGCGCCTTATGAAAAAGTGATGGGTATCGTTGAGCATTATTTCCAGTCTTTCTCGAAAGAAGAAAAAGAAAAAATCTTCGGACTGAATGCTTTAAACTTTTACAATGTCAACAGCTGAATTATGGAATTAAACCTTCAGGGAAAAGTAATCATTGTGACAGGGGGTGCCAGTGGCATCGGAGAGGCCATTGTGAGAGAAGCTGCCAAGGAAGGAGCTATTCCTGTCATTGTGAACCGTAGTACCGATCGTGGGATGCAGCTCAGCAATGAACTGAAAAATGCCGGTCATGAATGCCTTTATGTACAGGCAGATTTAAGCAAAGAGGACCAGTGCCGGAGAGTCATTGAAGAAACCATACAAGCACTTGGGAAAATACATGTGCTGATCAACAATGCAGGGATCAATGATAAGATCAGCCTGGAGACCGGAAATCCGGAAGCGTTTATGCGCTCTTTACAGAATAACCTCCTGCACTATTTTGCTTTAGCCCACTACGCCCTCCCTTACCTGAAACAAACCAAAGGGAATATCATTAATATCAGTTCAAAAACCGCCGTTACCGGTCAGGGAGGTTCTTCGGCTTATATCGCTGCCAAAGGGGCTCAACTGAGCCTGACCCGGGAATGGGCGGTAGAGCTGCTCCCTTTTGGCATACGGGTCAATGCTGTGTTGCCGGCTGAAGTGCTGACCCCCATGTACCAAAAATGGTTGGAGGAGTTTGACGATCCGGATCAAAAAATAAAGGAAATTACAAGAAAGATTCCATTGGAAAACCGAATGACTACCGTAGAAGAAATTGCCTATACTGTGCTGTTTTTGGCATCGGATAGAGCTTCTCATACCACCGGACAGTATCTGTTTCCAGACGGCGGTTATACCCATCTGGACAGGGCCATCAGTAATCCGTAAGAAAGCTTTCAGCACCGGATTGTATGCAAAATTCAAAAACATAAGTTTTAATCCGCGCAGTATCCATAATAATAGGATAATTTTATTAGCTTAGCTTCATTTATCAAAACAGATTGCCTCCAAGGAAAGGAAGGTTGAAACCGATCAGCTATGCTGTTCTCAATGAAAGAGCGTCTCAAAAGAAAACATAGTAAAGTCAGACAAATTCGCAATCATTATGACCCGATCACCGTGATTTGGTAAAGTAATAAAAACAGATTAGCTATGAATGGTTGGTAATTCATGCAAACTGTTCAAACATTCTGTCATTCAAACATTCTGTTATTCACTCATCGTACTTAGTAAACCTAAAACCATGAAATTACACAGCTTAACCTTATTATTTTCTTTACTCATTCTGTTTAGCTGCAACAGCACATCCACGCAGGAAGGTGACGGAAGTGGTAGTATGCAAATTGCCGTGATACCCAAAGGCACCACGCACGTCTTCTGGCGAAGCATACACGCCGGCGCTGCCAAAGCCGCACAAGAGCTGGGAGTCAACATTATCTGGCAGGGACCACAAAAAGAAGACGACCGACAGATGCAGATTCAAGTGGTGCAGAATTTCGTGAGCCGGGGCGTTGATGGCATTGTGCTGGCACCCCTCGACGATCGTAGCCTGGTACCTCCTGTACAATCAGCCGTAAATCGTAACATTCCGGTCGTGATTATCGACTCCGATCTTAACTCCGATATCTACAAGAGCTTTATCGCTACCGATAATTATGAAGGAGGAAAACTCAGTGCGCAGCGCCTGGCCGAAGTGTTGGGAAGTAAAGGAAAAGTAATCATGCTTCGCTATGCGGAAGGTTCCGCCAGTACCACCAAACGCGAACAGGGTTTTATGGATACCATCAAAGAATATCCTGATATTGAAGTGGTTTCTTCCAACCAGTACGCTGGCGCCACCATGGAGAAAGCCTTTCAGGCTTCTCAAAACCTGTTAAACCGGTTTCCGCAGGTCAATGGTATCTTCTGTCCCAATGAATCAGCAACCAGCGGGATGCTACGCGCCCTGCAAACAGCAGGAAAAACCGGGCAGATCAAACTGATAGGGTTTGACACCAGCGAAACATTGTTGCAGGCTTTAAGTAAGGGTGAAATTCAAGGCCTCGCCGTTCAAGATCCTTTTCAGATGGGCTACCTGGGTGTCCAGACTGTTTACCATGTGATCAACAACGAACCCTTCGAAAAACAAATCGATACGGGCGTTACCATGGTTACAGCGGAGAATTTGTCTGAACCAGCCGTAGCACAGCTGGTCAATCCTGAACTGGATAAATGGCTGGATGAGTAAGTACGAAGTGCGCTGACAGTCAGGTGTGTTATTCCTTTCAATACACCCGATCGCACAATTCACTATTTTGACTATGGCCGATCAACCTACTATACTACAACTCAATGACATCACTAAAGCCTTCGGACCGGTAAAAGCCTTGCAAGGTGTCAATCTGACTGTCCGCGAAGGTGAAGTTCACGCGCTGATTGGTGAAAATGGGGCCGGTAAAAGTACCCTGATGAAGGTGCTGAGCGGTGCCCACATGCCCGATGGCGGTTCTATGACCCTGCAGGGTAAATCCTTCCAGCCCAAGTCCCCCATGGAAGCCCGACAGGCTGGTATTGCCATGATCTACCAGGAACTGACGCTGGCACTGCATCTTACCGTGGAAGAAAACATCACGCTGGGCATAGAACATAAAGGTTTTCTGGGTAAGGTGATCCGAAGGACAGCCGAAGTCAGAGAAGCGCTGGAATGGCTGGGACAGCACAATATCCATCCGGATACGCCGGTAAAAGAACTCAGTCTGGGCAAACAACAGCTGATCGAAATTGCCAGAGCCATTATCCTGAAAGCTAAAATAGTCATCATGGATGAGCCCACCAGCTCCCTGACCGCCGAAGATACCCGGGCGCTGTTTAAAGTCATCCGCCGGTTTAAGGAGAGAAATATTGCTGTCATCTACATCAGTCACTTCCTGGAAGAGACCATGGAGCTGTGCGACCGCTTTACTGTGTTGCGCGATGGCAAAACGGTTGCCTCTGGAGAAATAGCCCAGACCACCATGAATCAGATCATCGAGCATATGGTCGGACGATCTGTGCAGGACCTGTATCCTAAGATACCACATGAAATGGGAGAAGTGGTGCTGGAAGTCGCCGAACTCAGCGATCGTTATCTGAGTGGAGTTTCCTTTAAGCTACGCCGCGGAGAAATACTGGGCTTATCCGGATTGGTAGGCGCTGGTCGATCAGAAACCGTTCGCAGCCTTTTCGGACTGGATAAAGCGGAAACAGGACAGGTCAGAATTAAAGGACATACCGAACTGAAAGCGCATTATCTGGAACCTAAAACGGCACTGGCTTCTAATCTGGATTTACTGAGCGAAGACCGGAAAGAAGAAGGACTGGCACTGGGTTTACCCATTTTTGTCAATATCACCCTGTCAGACTTAAAAAGATACAGCAAGACAGGTTTTTTAGACCTGAAGCGGGAAGTCAAGCAGGCCAACTATTGGGCCCAACGCCTGAATATCAAATGTCATCATACAGAACAGGCCGCAGGCTCACTTTCCGGAGGCAACCAGCAGAAAATCTGTATCGCCCGGCTTTTGCACCACGACAGCGACATTCTTTTCCTGGATGAACCGACCCGTGGGATTGATGTGGGTAGCAAAGCAGAAATTTACCGACTGATCCTGGAACTGGCAAAGCAAGGCAAAGCGATTGTAGTGGTTAGCTCCTATCTACCGGAACTGTTAGGCATCTGTGACAGCCTGGCCGTGATGTACCGGGGGCAAATATCTCCTGTCAGACCTGTAAAAGAATGGACAGAACAGGATATCATGCGTTTTGCCACTTCAGGCATGGTAAATAACGAAGCAAGTATTGGTTAGCATCTTAAATCAGAAAAGTATTATCATCGTGAGTTCCTCTGTAGAATCTAAAACACCGAAAGCCGAAGCCGACACCCAAGCCCATTTACACGAGAGGTCTCGTCAGGGTATGAACCTGAAGAAGGTTCTATCGCAATTCGGCCCACTGATAGGGCTGGTCTTTGTGGTGCTGTTGTTTATCATACTGGCACCTTCTTCTTTCTATTCTTTCTATAATATCAAGACCATTCTTACCCAAACGGTGATTGTGGGCATTGCGGCCCTGGGTATGACCATCATCATCATTTCAGGGGGGATTGACTTAAGCACTGGCTCTCAGATTGCCCTGGGAACCGTGGTTATCGCCACCATCCTGAATATGGGCATTACCGAAGCAGGGGCAGCGTCCGGAGGCTACGTGGTGCTGGCCGCATTGGGCGGTATTCTGGCCTGCGCGGTCTGTGGGTGGATCATCGGACTCATTACCGCCCGGTTTAACCTCACGCCTTTTATTGTAACCCTGGGTATGATGCAGATTGCCCGTGGCGTAGCCAAGTGGATAGCCAACGAACAAACCGTAGCTACCCCTGTCAACGGATTGCAGGGCCTGATGCTGCTTGATCCCAATCCTTCCTGGATGGTCTTCGGCTGGGGCGTCTGGATCACCATTATCTTACTGATACTGACGGCTATCCTGCTCAAATACTTCGTCTTTGGCCGGCATGTGTTTGCCATCGGCTCCAATGAAGAAACCGCCAGACTCTGTGGTATCAACGTGAGTAAAAACAAGATCTGGATTTATACTATTGGTTCTTTGTTTGCCGGTATTGCTTCCATTATGCAATACAGCAACCTGACGGTAGGCGACCCTACGGCAGCCATGGGGATGGAACTGGATATCATTGCGGCAGTGGTCATCGGAGGAGGTTCCCTCACCGGGGGAGAAGGAAGTGCGATGGGTTCTATCATTGGTGCCCTGATCATGGCTGTACTCCGCAATGGCTGTAATATGCTGGGGGTTCCTAACTATGTGCAGGAAATTATCATCGGTGCTATCATCGTAGGCGCTGTGCTCATCGATCGTCTGAAACACAGAATCAAATAGTAATAATTGAAGGTAGGAATGCCTGAATGACACCTCATTAAAAAGGTTATTTTTAACTGTTGGCAGAGAGGAAAGATGACATTCATGCCATCTTCATCTCCTACTGTCATTCACCTACGCTACCTACCCTCATTCCTACATTCCATCCTTCTACCATTCGTTCATACTGTCAGGAAGGCACGTACATGCCCAGCGCTTCCAGCAATTGATCATCCTCTTCCATGGCTACCCGTATGATCGCTTTAAAACCCCGCACCCACTTCTTCAAATCTTTCAAAGCCTGCTGCTGCTGCTGGGTAGACCTTTGCGCAGCACCTATCTTATCCGTTTGATCATCTTGAAGGTCTACAAAGGCTTCCACAGCGGCCAGTGCCTGTTCCATCTCTGCTTTGGTGATCCCAAAACGGCTCAGGTGTTTCTGATATTGAGGCGCTTTACTATAAAAATTAAGCGCCTGCACCGTCCAGCCTGATCTTGATTTAGCCAGCGGTTGGTTGATGCCAAGTTTGGTTTGCGCTCCCCGATGACCGCGAAGGGCTATTTGTGCCAGCGTCATATGGTCTTTATAAATAGCCCTTAAGCCTTTAAAATCCTGCTGCACGGTGTCAGTCGCTTCATATTGCTCACCGTAGCAATCCCGTTTCAGTTGGTGAAGCATCACCGCCGTTTCTAACAGCTCTTTTCCTTTTTGCAAATTCTCAGGCAAATACCCGATCGTTTGCAACTTTTGCTGAATCTCCGGATTTTTCATTGCGTTCTCAATGATGGTCCGCGCTTCTTTCAATTGTTGTTGAATCGTTTTTGCTGACATAAATTTTTGGTTTAGTGAAACACGAATCTATCAAGATTAGCCAGGATTTTATATAAATATATATATATATTCTTGTAAATGTAATAATATTGAGGATTCAACGGATTTCATGCCTAGGCGACAGGCATTCTTTTCTCTGCCTAAAAAGAGAGCATAGGCGGAAAGGAGCCAATAGGTCGTAGAACAGTAAAAAAGGACCGCTTTGCCCGGATCGGATCAGTGGTCTGTCTGAACATGAGCGTTTGGCCTGCCCTGCTCCTTCTTCTCCTGGCAAACACAGTCAGACCTGCTGACGCAGCATATTTCCGGGTGGATGCGCCTTCCGTTCATCCGGAATCTTCTGTTTTCCCTGGGAAAACCCATTTCTCCCCTTTCCTTCTAACCTGTTTCTTCTGGAAAACTGCTGTTAACCTATTGCCGGATCGATGTTACCCTGTCAACATAGTCTGTCCGGTATTCTTTGTTACTCTGCCTGGTGAGGGTCAGGCTGGCGAGGGTTCACAAGCGTTTCTATCGGCTCGCAGGGTTGGCGACCCAGCTAAAGCGAATACTTCTATCCGTATAAGCCAGACAAGCCCGGGAAACGAAAGCCGGAAAGATCGCAGGGGTAACAATACTTCCGCAAGACCCATCCGGTAAAAAAAACTGAGTAATCTTACAGCCCAAAGGGTACTCAAAATGGTTATCTGTAAAGGGTAAACCAAAAGTTCTATCGCCTGCCCCCTGATATTGGTCGATAACTTGAAGTCATTAGTCTATTACACCAACAAAAAGGAGGAAACAAGTCTGAATATTGCGTTATACAATGGTATATCCCTATTAAACTAACAAAGAAGAAATGATCAAATTCCTTACGTTTACCCTTTTATTTTTAGGGGGAGTTACCTGGGCATGGAGCCAAAGCAGTATCAGTGGGCAGATTATTGATGCCGAAACCGGTAATCCTCTCGAATACACGACTATCAGTTTACTCCAAAATGATTCTTCGCTGGTTACCGGAGGGCTCTCCGATATGGAAGGTAACTTTAACATTGAAACCAAACCAGGCCAATACCTTATCAGAATTCAGTTTGTCTCTTATGAAACCAAAGACCTGAAAGAAATACAGGTGGGTGCGGGAAATACCAATCTGGGTAAAATTTCCCTGGCCCCCAGTACTGAAACCCTTTCTGAAGTACTGGTAGAAGGAAAAAAAGAACAAACCGTGCTGGAATTGGACAAAAGAGTCTTTAATGTAGGCCAGGATTTGAGCAACAGCGGCCGCAATGCTTCCGAGATTCTGGATAACTTACCCTCTGTGACCGTAGACGTCGACGGCAATGTCAGTCTGAGAGGGAGCAACAACGTGCGCATCTGGGTGAATGGCAAACCTTCCGGTCTGGTAGGGATCGGCGATTCCGATGGGTTGCGCAGCCTCACAGGCGACATGATCGAACGGGTAGAGGTCGTTACCAACCCCTCGGCCCGCTATGAGGCGGAAGGGGCTGGCGGTATTATTAATATTGTATTGAAAAAACAACAGCAAGCCGGCCTGAATGGATCTTTCACAGGCAACATCGGGAATCCGGCCAACTATGGGGGTTCTGTCAACCTGAATTACCGGAAAAGCTGGATGAACGTGTTTGTAAACTATGGGCTCAACTATCGCCGTTCACCCGGTGAAGGCAATTCCTTCCAGCGTTTCGAACTGCCAGACAGAAGCTACATTACCCGGCGCGACCAAAGCCGAGTACGGGGGGGTATCTCCAATAATATTCGTTTTGGTTCTGATTTTATCATCAACGAATACAATACCATCACCGCCTCTGCCCTTTACCGGGTGTCGGATGAAAACAACACCTCTGATCTTTGGTACCGCGACTATACCCTGGAAGATGTTCTGTTGGAGCGCACCTTGCGGACAGACGACGAAGCAGAGGATGAAACGAATCAGGAATACGAACTTTACTATAAAAGAACTTTTGCCCAGAAAAACAGGGATTTGTCGGTCACGGCGCAGTACCGCCAGGGAGGCGAAACGGAAAAATCTAACCTGACCGAATATGCCGGTCTGGAAGACTTAGCTCCTTCCCTGTATCAGCGTTCGCTCAATAGTGAAAATGAAGATCAATGGCTTTTCCAGGCTGACTATGTGCATCCGATCTTTAGCGAAGGGAAACTGGAAGTGGGCTACCGCAATACGATCCGCCAAATCGATAACAACTACCTGGTAGAAGAGCAGGAAGAATCAGGCCTTTGGGAACCCCTGCCTAACTTCAGCAACAACTTCGAGTATGATGAAAACATCTATGCCGGGTACCTCATCCTCAGTAACAAGACCGGAAAATGGTCTTATCAGGGCGGCGTGCGGGTAGAATCTACCGACATCACCACACATCTGATTCAAACGGCGGAAAAAAATGACAAAAACTATGTTAACTTCTTCCCCAGTGCTTTTCTGACCTATACACTGACCAAAGCCAGTTCGTTACAGGCCAGCTACAGCCGGAGAATCAATCGCCCCGACTTCAGAGACCTGAATCCTTTTTTCACTTTCAGCGATGCCCGTAATATCCGCACGGGAAACCCCGACCTGGACCCAGAATATACGGATAGTTACGAGTTAGGCTTCCTCTATAATTTCGGCAAAGGAAATATTTACTCAGGAGGATACTACCGGTTTACTGATGGTGAAACAGAAAGAATAAGCCGTGTTGAAAACGACGGGATCACCTATAGCCGTCCGGAAAATATGAGCACTGAAAATTCTTTTGGCATTGAGGTCAACTCCAACCTGGATCTGCTTTCCTGGTGGAGCGTCAATGGTAATTTCAATTTTTACCGTGCCATCACCGAAGGAGAGGCTTATGGAATACAATTGAGCAGAGATACCTACACCATGAGTGGCCGGTTTACTTCCAAATGGAACGTGCCCAAACTTTTTGAAGTACAGATGAGCGGTTTCTACCGGGCACCCCAGGAAACTACTCAGGGGAGAAGAAAAGCATTTTATTCTGTGGACCTTGGCGCCACCAAAGATGTCCTCAACAGGAAAGCCACTGTTTCTTTAAATGTGAGGGATTTGTTTAACACCCGGAAATTTCGCGGCGTTACCTACGGAGAAAACTTCTACGAAGAATCTTCGTTCCGGTGGGGCGTTCGGCAAGTAACCCTCTCTTTCACCTATCGGCTGAACCAGTTGAAGAGACAGCAGCAACGCGACCGTGGCGGCGATAGGGAGGAATATGGTGACGACAACAACCAAGGTGACATGGAATACTGATCTGATTAATCAAGTTGGGCAGCGCTGTTGCGTTTGCCTGACAGTTTCGCTGAACAAATCCCTGCCTTAGGTGGGGGTTTGTTTTTTTATCCCTTTTCCTTTCCTTTCCTATCAGCCCTACAATGCTTCCCCTCATAGGGAATGCATGATCCCTTCTACTTTCTGACCGGAGCTTTCACAGACAGCAGCCGGTAGAGACTAAGCACTTAGCGTTTGAAGGAATTATCGGTTTTCGCTGTTTTTTTATAGGTGTTCAAAAATTGCCAGAGATTTTTTTATAACAAGAAACGCTTCATTTTTATGAATTTTTACAGAAATCAAAGTACAATTTCTGATTTCAATCCAATTTTCTGTGTAAAAATGAAATCTCTACGACATCCTTTACCATATCAGGTAGTTTCTTTGTACCTTAAAGTAAAATCTTAAATCTCCACTTTTACGTAAAACTCCAGATATGAATTCGAGTGTACATTCACCGGTGTTCCGCAAGAACAATATCAAGATTTTTGGGAAAGGCACACAGCCTATGATGTTTGCGCATGGTTATGGCTGTGATCAGAATATGTGGCGGTATGTGTATCCTGCTTTTGAGGAGCAATACAAAATAGTTCTTTTTGACCAGGTAGGTGCCGGCAAATCTGATCAGTCCTTTTATTCTACTGAGAAATATGACACCCTGGAAGGATATGCCATCGACATTCTTGAGATCTGCCGTGAACTGGATCTGCAGGATGTTATTTTTGTGGGGCATTCTGTCAGCTCCATGATCGGCGTGATCGCTTCTATCAAAGAACCCTCCCGTTTTAAGCATCTGATCCTGGTAGGCCCTTCTCCCAGATACATCAATGATGCTGAGTATGTCGGTGGCTTTAACCGGGAGGATATAGAAGGGCTGATAGAAGCTTTAGATAGTAATTATCTGGGATGGTCTGCCAATATGGCCCCCGTCATCATGGGGAACCCGGATAGGCCGGAATTGGGAGAAGAATTAACCAACAGTTTTTGTAGAACCAACCCTGAAATTGCAAAACATTTTGCCAGAGTAACTTTTCTTTCGGATAATCGCAAGGATCTTCCGCTTGTACAAACGCCTTCGTTGATCCTGCAATGTTCTGAAGATGTCATAGCGCCCAGAGAGGTAGGAGAATATGTCAGCAGGAATATTAAGCAAAGCACTTTTTATTTGATGAATGCCACAGGCCATTGTCCTAATCTCAGCGCTCCGAAAGAAACAATTCAGGCCATTAAAAATTATCTGGCTGAAGCTACATCATGAATTGGAATGATTATAAAGACTTACTCAATGAATCAGCGGAAGAGCTGTACGAAAATGCACCCTGCGGGTATATTTCATTCGTAAAGGATGGCACTGTTGTCAAGGTCAACAAGACACTGCTTTCCTGGCTAGGCTATGAGCAAGAGGAGGTTTTATATATTCAGAAGTTCCAAAACTTTTTAAGTATTGGCGGGAAGATTTTCTTTGAGACCCATTTTTCCCCCTTGATCAGGATGCAGGGGTTTATCAAGGAAATCAACTTTGATTTTGTCAGAAAAAATAAATCCACTTTTCCTGTGCTTTTAAACGTGAACCAGTTGGAGAATGCTGAGGGGGATCCCGTGGTTTACAGAGCCACCATTTTTGATATTACAGACAGGAAAAAATATGAAAAAGAACTGATTGAGGCCAAGCGGAAAGCAGAAAGTGCTGCCAAGGCCAAAGCAGAATTTCTGGCTACTATCAGCCATGAAATCAGAACACCGCTCAACGCAATTGTAGGGGTCGCCAATCTGATCCGCAACACTCCTTTGAACGAGCAACAAAAAAACTATGCCCGTATCCTAAGATTTTCTTCCGATAACCTGCTGGGGCTCGTCAATGACATCCTGGATTTCAGCAAAATAGAAGCGGGAAAAGTAAAAATTGAAGAAAAAGTTTTTTCTGTCAAGGACCTTGTCATGACACTCATCCACACACTAGGCGTTAAGGCCAAAGAAAAGAAAATTGACCTGAAAGCCAATCTGGATGAAAAGGTACCCAACTATCTGATAGGAGATCCGCTCAAGTTGACCCAGATTCTAACCAACCTCATAGGGAATGCCATCAAATTCACCAAGGTAGGCTTTGTCAGACTGGAGATTCTCGTTTTACAGCAGGAAGACCACAAGGTTTCCTTACAGTTTACAGTAGAAGACACGGGTATTGGCATTCCTGAAGACAAACTGGAAACCATTTTTGAAGAATTTTCACAGGCGAGTTATGATATCAACCTACAATACGGCGGCACCGGACTGGGTTTAACGATCAGCCAGAAACTACTTCAATTACACGGGAGTAGCCTGTCTGTAAAAAGCGAGGTAGGCAAAGGCACAGCCTTCAGCTTTCGGATTGATTACAGCATTAGCCAGGAAAAGCCTGCCGATCAGAGTAAAGCTGTGATTGATATGGACCAGCATAAATTCAAGGCAGCCAAAGTATTGGTAGTGGATGATAATGAGATCAATATTTCTATCATTGCAGAATATCTCACAGCCTGGAACTTAGCGTATGAAGCTGCCAGCAATGGAGCCCAGGCGCTCCAGCTGGTACAACAGCATCATTATGATCTGATTCTGATGGACCTACAAATGCCTGAAATGGATGGTTATCAGGCATCCAAAGCGATCAGGCAACTGGATTTACCCAAACAACCCCCTATCATTGCCCTTTCCGCATCGGCAAGAGGTGATATCTCTGAAAAGCTTAGGCTTTCCGGTTTCAACGATTATGTCTCAAAACCCTTCCAGCCTACTGATCTATACAGAACGCTGTATTATCATATCCATCATACAGCCCTCGATGATCAGCAAACCTTTGGGATGGTTCCTTCTCAGGAAACAGAAAAAGCGGATGAAGCACCCGTTGAAAGCCAGGAAAGCCTTTTGGATTTCTCCCATTACATAGCAATAGCCAACAACAGGATCGGCTTTCTGGATGGATTGTTGAAAAAAACGATTACCGCTTTTGAAGAATATAAAGATGAATTTGCTGCCGCCTTTGTGCAGCAGGATATTGACAGGCTCGGAAAGCTTATTCATAAAAGCAAAATGGCCCTGACTTACATTCAGGCGGGAAGATTGGAAACAGCAATGCAGGCTGCCAGAGAATTACTGAAGGAAGATAAAATAGATTCAGACCTCATCCAGGAAAAGATCAGCGAGCTTGACCGTGAATTCGATAAAGTCATCCGGGAATTAAAATCAGTGAATGCCAAGGATTTACTGAATCCATAACGCTCCTATATTGGTTTCATCTCCTCTGTTGTAGATTGGCCTGAGAAACATACGCTTCATCCTTCTTTCGAGGTTCTTATCACAGATATGACTCCAATTCTCTTGTACTTTTTTTCGTGTCTATTAAGACAAGAAATAAAGCCTACCTGTTAGCCTGCTTAACAGTATCAGGTTCAACTGTGACACAAGCCATACAGCGCCATCAAGGTTCTTCCACCGCTGAGCGATCAGCTTTTGCCACAAAATTCCTAAGCTGATAGGTAAACGTGAGCATAAAGTAACGATTCAATACCTGGGATTGGTTATCTTCTATGTAAGTTTCCGTTACCTCACGGGTAATACTGTTGTTCTGGTTCAGCAGATCGAAAGCCACTACCTTAAGTTCTCCTCTTTTGTTTTTCAGGAATTTATAACCGAATCCGGCATTCCACAGCAGATATTGCTGGTTATAAGCATCGGAAAGACCTGTGTAGAGGGTATGATTCAGATCGGTGTCCAGCACGAAACCATTACCAAACAGCCAGTTGAACTTTAAACCAGTCGTCTGGTAGAAGTAGTTATTGTTTAGCTCCGGTGTCAGACTGTTTTGAACAATATTGTAGTTGGCACTGTAAAGTACAGTAAAATCAACCTGTTCGCTGATATTACTGCCCAAAGCGAAGCCTGCATTCACATTGTAGGTATTGGCCAGATTCTGTTCTTCATTAATGAGTCCGGGTGTACGGGCGTAGCTGACACCGGTATTCAGGTTCAGGTTACTTTTCAGAGGAGCCACCGGCAAGCCATAGGTCACAAAGGAGCGGATATTCCAGTATCCATCCAGATTGACCGGCCTTGTCAGCTGAGACCCCTGAAACAGGGTAATCCCTTCTGCCAGCACCGTGTCTTTTTCTGCGATGAGCGTCGCATTGCTGATATAATCGGTGGTTTGAGAAGCCATCAGAAAAGCAAAAAAGCTACGTCCGGTTTCCGCACTCGTCTGTCCGTACCGTGTCATCAGACGATGTGTATACGACTGCCGCAGGTCCGGATTACCGGTGCTTAGCAACAGAGGGTTGCTGTTGTCAATCACTTCCTGCAACTGGCTGATAGAAGGTGGATCGGTGGAAGTACGGTAAAACAGCCGGAGGTTGCTCCCATTGGCAAAGCGGTGACGCCACATGGCCATAGGCAGCAGATTATGAAATGTCTTTCGGATATCCAGCGCATAGGGAAAATCCTGCGCGCCTGACAACTGGGCATGCTGATAGTTGAGGCGAAGCATGAAGTTACTTTCTCCCTGACGGAGCATATAGCCCACGCCTGTCCGCTGGGTCAGATAGATATTATCGTAAATATTGGAGAGTGCCGTGTCCAGCATCCCCAACACTTGCCCTTCTTCCAGGTCATAGGTTTTCTTATCGGAAGCCGATTGGGTATAAGAAGGAGCGTAGTCCATCATCAGCATCCCTCCTTTTCCCAAAGGTTCTGTATAGGATAACTCACCAGATAGCGTATACCCATTGCTGTAAAGATCAGATTCCTGGTTGAGCAACAGGGTAGAATCCGAATCCTGAAAATACTGATTCAGAGAATACAGGGAACTCTTTCCTTTTTTGCGGTTATAGCGGGTACCCAGGTTAAAGGAAAGGGTCCTCCGGGGCTTGGCAAACCGGTGCCGGAAAAGAATGTCGTTGGAGAAGTCATAGCCTGCATAGTCGGACGCATTATCGTTTTGCGATTTGCTCAATAGCTGATCCCCAGACAAAGTGTTTTCCGCTGCTATGGTGCTGGTATTTTGGAAATCCTGCAGGTTAAAACGGGTATTCATCAGGATGGAATTATACTCATTGAGCGCATAGTCGAGGCGGAAACTGAATCGGTGGTTCAGGTTTTCGCTGTTGGCATCCTCTGTTTCCTCATAAAGCTGGCCGGGCCCGTTCTCCGAGAAATACTGCCTCGCCAACAGGCTGTTGTTGAAGTTGTGGGTGCCATTGAAGAAGTAGCTGGCATTAACCTTGGCCTTGCTGCCCCACTGATCTGAATAGTTGAGTCCGAAAGCATGGGTACGGCTGATGCCTCCCTGAGGCCCTACTAAAAAATTGTCTACTTCACTTCCACCACCGCCCTGGCCCCCTCCTCTCCTGGCCATGTTGCCCGGTCCTCCTCTTCTGCCGCCAGGTCCACCCCTTCTTGAGCTACCTCCACCTACCACACCCATCAGATCCTGGGTAGAAAAGTTCTGCTGGTTGATATTGTTGGTGAGCCCGATGACCGAGAGGCGTTGATCCCCTTTAAAAAAGTTCAGATTGCCACCTCCCAGATAGCGATGATCGGTACCATAACCTCCATACACTTTTCCGAACTGCCCGTTGCTTCTTCCTGCCTTGGTCACAATGTTGATGGTTTTCTGGGTGTTGCCGTCATCAAAACCAGTAAATTTAGACTGCTCGCTCATTTCATCGTATACCTGCACTTTGTCAATAATTTCGGCAGGCAGGTTTCTCAACGCCAGCGTAGGATCATCGGCAAAGAACTCATTTCCATCCACGAGCACTCTTTTGACCTCTTCTCCCTGGGCTTTCACTGTACCGT
Source organism: Catalimonadaceae bacterium JC749 (assembly GCA_021730635.1). GTDB lineage: Bacteria > Bacteroidota > Bacteroidia > Cytophagales > Cyclobacteriaceae > JAJNNC01. The sequence goes on along the minus strand of JAJNNC010000019.1, from coordinate 73,548 downwards.
TTTCACGGGTGATGCCCGGCATTTTAGCGATCAAATCCTCCGCGTTGGCATCCGGATTGGTTTTAAAAGCGTCAGCGTTGTACTGAGTGGTGTCTCCCAACTGCTCTACCCTTGCCCTGACACCTTGCACTTCTACCTCCTTGAGCAGGGCTGTGTCTTCCTCCATACCGAAGGTGCCCAGATTTTCCTGGTGTTCCTCCAGGGTAAAACTCTTTTCTAGGGGAAGAAAGCCCACAAAAGAAATATGCAGCAGGTAAGTACCAGGCGCGAGTTTGTCTAAGTGAAAACGACCCTCCAGGTCGGTATACATGCCGCGGAGAAGCGTGGTATCCTTCAGGCTTCTGAGTGTCACATGCGCTCCCATCAAAGGAGATTTGTCTTTTGTCTGGATCACAGTTCCTGACACGGCATGAGACTGCGCATAGCTGGCTTCCTGTATGCTTATGGCTACGAACAATGCCAGAAGGGTATAATATCTTATCACGCTTACAAACATTAATGATAAAATCAATATCAACGGCATTTTCCAAAAGAAAAAATGAATTAGAGGAATCGCCTGATTTCATAGATATTCAGGGCATATTTATCTATTCACCGGAAACTTCTGTTCCTATCCCTCTAAGTTGCTGAGCAGAGATCAGGCATTGGCAGACAAAAAGGTGCCCTTCTTCCTGATAATGTCCTTCCCGGTCTAGATTTGTTGTACACCTCTTGTTTCCTTTGCAGCTTTGAAGTGGAAAATCTCCTTTTACATGGAGATTTTCTATCCATATTACCATTAACCAATAATTATGAAGTTTATGAAAAGAGTAGTTTTAATGCTGGGATTTATTGTTGTTATCGTCTCTACTATACATGCACAGGATCGTCAGGGCCGGTCGCAGGGCCCCCGTATGAATCCGGAGGAGAGAGCAGAAAGAATGACAGAAGCTATGAAAGATAAGCTCGCCTTGTCAGATGAACAACAAACGGCTGCCCAGCAAACCTGGACTGAATTCTTTCAGCAGATGCATGACTTGCGGGAATCGCAACAGCAGGAGCGTTCAGCCTTACGGGAGTCTATGCAACAGCTCGCGGAAGACAGAGATGCTGAAATGAAAGAAATACTCGGAGCGGATCTCTACAGCCAGTATGAAACGATGCTGGAAGATTGGAAATCTGAAAGAGGTGGCAGAAAGGGCCGTAGAAACCATAACTAATGTTTGATGTTCCCATGTTTAACCCATCTGTCATTGGGCCCCGGTTCAATGGCAGATTACTTATAAAATTATTTCCTTATTTTAGGCCTAATGCAACCTTTAGCCATTAGCCAGAAAAACAAGCAGCGGGCTCAGATCACTACCCATGTTCTTTTATGGGGCATACTGTTTTGCATTCCCTTATTCCTCACGACAAACAACTTTCAGGAAGATTTTTCCCGTTATATACGGGCCTGGATTCCTCTCTTTTTTGCTATCATCGTCTTTTATACCAACTACACTTTTCTGATCAGACACTACCTTTTCCGAAGAAAAGTAGCAGTATTCCTTTTGGCTAATGCCCTTTTGATTATTGTTTGTCTGCTGCTCATGAACGAGCTGTACAAGCTGACTTATGATTTTCGTTCTGTTGTAGAATTTTCCAATCGACGGAGAAGAACGATGATCATCCGGCAGGGTAGAAACTTCCTGTTTTTCCTGAATGGTTTATCCCTTTTGCTGGTAGCCGGCGTCAGCGTAGCGATCAAAGTAACGACGCGCTGGTACCAAGAGGAAAATCTGCGCAAGGAAATGGCAAAAGAACATCTGCAATCTGAGTTAAGCCTATTAAAACACCAGCTGAATCCTCATTTCTTCTTTAACACCCTCAACAATATTTATAGCCTGGTAGAACTTAGACCCAACGATGCCCAGGAAGCCATTCATCGCCTGGGTAAACTGATGCGTTATCTGCTTTATGAAAGCGAATCGGAGGAAGTGCCGCTGGGTAAGGAAATTACTTTTCTGCGCCATTACATTGACCTGATGCGTTTGCGGCTCCCTTCTTCGGTAGAGATAGGTGTCGATTTCCCTGCCGATACACAGGAATGCAGGGTGGCTCCCCTACTCTTTGTCTCTCTGGTGGAGAACGCCTTCAAACATGGTGTGAGTGCTACCCAGCCTTCTTTCATCCGTATTCACTTGCAGGTACGGGCAGATAAAACCCTTGATTTTTCTACGCAGAACAGTTTCTACCCAAAAAATACAGAGGATAAAAGCGGCTCAGGCATTGGGTTATCCAACCTGAGAAAACGGCTGGAACTGCTCTACCCGGAAAGACACCAATTAACACTCCTTCAGGAGGATACCGTATACAAAGTTCAACTGATAATCAAAGCGGCATGAAAATTAACTGTCTGATTGTAGATGATGAACCCCTGGCTCTTGACCTGCTGGAAAAATATGTGAGGAAAACACCATTCTTACAACTAACCGGCCGTTGTAACAATGCTTTTCAGGCTATGGAAGTGATGGCCCAGGAAAAAGTAGACCTTTTATTCCTGGATATACAGATGCCCGATTTGAGTGGGATCGCTTTCTCCAGAACACTTCAGAAAAACCTTAGGGTGATCTTTACCACAGCCTTTGAGCAGTATGCGCTGGAAGGATTCAAAGTGGATGCACTGGACTACCTGTTAAAACCCTTTAATTATGAAGAATTTCTGAAAGCAGCCCATAAAGCAAAAACCTGGTTTGAACTCACGCTTCCCACTGACAAGAAGCCGGTAGAAGAAGAAAGTGTTTTCGTAAAATCTGAGTATAAACTAGTTAAAATAGCCTTTCAGGACATATTGTATATAGAAGGGTTGAAAGATTATGTTAAGATTTACCTGGAAAACAATTCAAAACCGGTGATGTCGCTTCTTAGCTTGAAGGCCATGGAAGAAAAGCTTCCGGCCGATCGGTTTATGCGGGTTCATCGTTCTTTTATTGTACACCTGGATAAGATTCAGTCGGTAGACCGGAGCCGCATTGTTTTCGGCAAGGTATACATTCCCGTCAGCGATACGTATAAAGATGCCTTTCAGCAATATCTTGAGAAAAACGGAATGGAATAAAAAAGCCTCCCTTTGGGAGGCATGTTAAGAGAGGACATTCCTGTTTACACATAATTGTTGAGCATGACAGGCATCACCAGCATCAGCACTTCTTCGTTGTCATTTTTCTCCTTGGGTACAATCAGCCCGGCCCGGTTAGGGGCGGAAAACTGAAATACCACTTCATCGGATTCCATATTGTTCAGCATCTCAATGAGAAAACGGGCGTTAAACCCAATTTCTATATCTTGCCCTTCATGATCACAGATGAGGTTTTCGTTGGCTTCGTTAGAGTAATCCAGATCTTCGGCTGAGATATGCAACTGCGTTCCGTTGATCTTAAGCCGCACCTGATGGGTGGTTTTATTGGCATAAATGGCAATCCGCTTGAGCGAGCTGAGAAAATCCAGTCGATTGATCACCATATGGTTGCTGTTATCTTTGGGGATGACGTTTTCATAGTCAGGGTAACGTTCATCGATAAGCCGACAGATAATGCGGAAGTTGTTGAACTTAAAGAAGATATTGGATGCATTGAACTGCATCGTCACCGGTGTATTGTCTGAGGGAAGCGTCGCTTTCAACAGGTTCAATGATTTGCGGGGAACGATGATAGACGCTTTCGCGCCGGAAGCCACATCGGTTCTTCGGTATCGAATAAGGCGATGACCATCCGTAGCGACAAATGTACCGTTACTACCATTCAAATTCAGGAAAACGCCTGTCATGGCAGGGCGCAGTTCATCGGTACTGGTTGCAAAAATAGTATTGCTGACGGCACTGGCTAACACATCGGCCGGTACTTCTACCGAATGGCCTTCTTCCACAACGGGTATCTTGGGAAAATCAGTCGCGTTTTCTCCGGACAGCCGATAGTGACCGTTTTCAGAATTGATCTCGATATTATAAGAAGCCTGATCTATGGTAAAGGTCACGGGTTGTTCGGGCAGGTTACGCAGCGTTTCAATCAAAATTTTGGCGGGTACCGCAATGCTCCCACTTTCCTTCGCATCTACGGATAATTCAGTAATAACGGACGTCTGCAGGTCGGAGGCTGTAATAGTGAGTTTGCCTTGTTTTACTTCACACAAAAAGTTTTCAAGAATGGGCACAACAGGATTAGAGGCAATGACACCGCTAATGGCCGACAATTGCTGAAGTAAAGCTTTGGAAGATACAACAAATTTCATAGCAACAATACTTATTTTCAGTATGATACGGGCTTACTTGCGAACGCAAGTTTTAGACAGTAAATATATAAATTTATGTTAGAAGAAAGACTTCTTTATACAAAATATACGGGAAAAGGAAGCCCCTCCATCTCATAGTTCTCTATTCGACAAAAAAAGCCCGGCAGACAATGGCCGGGCTCAAATCTTAGAGGAATCAAACCCTCATTAAGCGCTCACCGAAACTCTTTTAAACTTGGTGACCTTCATTCCTTTATGAATGTTATCGATATATTGGGCGATAGTCACGTTAGGATCTTTTACAAAGGCCTGATTCAACAGCGTATTTTCCTTGTAAAACTTATTAAGTTTCCCTTGAGCAATTTTGTCCAGCATGTTCTCCGGTTTACCTTCTGCCCGGGCTTGCTCCCTTCCTATTTCCATTTCACGATCTATCACCGTCTGATCCACATCATCCTTATCCAGAGCGATAGGATTCATGGCAGCGATCTGCATCGCCACATCTCTTCCGGCTTCTTCGGCCTCTTCATTGATATTCTCAAGGGCTACTAATACCCCCAAACGGCTACCCGCGTGGACATAGCTGATCACCAGGTCACCTTTGATGACTTCATAGGCGCCAATGTCAATCTTTTCCCCAATTTTACCGACCATGTCAGTGATTTTTTCTGCCACGGTAAGGCTTCCGACCTTCAGCTGCCTGAGCGCTTCAATAGAATCAGGTTTATGTTGATAAGCTACTTCCAGGATTTCCTGTCCTGCTTTTTGAAAATCTTCGTTTTTAGCCACAAAGTCTGTCTCACAGTTGAGTGAAATCAATACAGCTTCTTTTTTGTCTTCGCTGGATTTTACAAAAACAGCACCTTCAGTGGTTTCACGGTCGGAACGGGAAGCTGACACTTTCTGTCCTTTCTTCCTCAATATCTCGATAGCTTTGTCAAAGTCTCCATCCGCTTCTACCAAAGCTTTTTTACAGTCCATCATGCCGGCACCTGTCATTTGCCGGAGCTTGTTTACGTCTTGTGCAGTGATTGCCATAACTGATAATTTTTCTTTGGTTATGTATAGTTATAATAAAATATAATGATGATTAGGCAGTATCTCTAAAAAAAGAACATCGTTGTTTACCACGATGTTCCTCTTTGTTTATAATGAGTAGATGAAAAGAGGATCAGGCATTAGTATCCTCTTTGTCAACATTTTCTACTGCCTGTTGATCTGTTTCCTCTCCTTCATCTACCGCTCTCTTCTTGTTTTCTTCCTCTTTCAGCTTGGACTCTTCTTTTTGCTGCTTTCTTTCGATCAATCCTTCTTCAATGGATTTGCCGATATGCTTCACAATCAGAGAGATAGATTTGAAGGCATCATCATTGGCTGGAATAGGATATTCTACCTGGGTGGGATCCGAATTGGTATCCACCATGGCAAATACGGGTATGTTGAGTTTTTTGGCCTCTCTCACTGCAATGTGCTCACGCTTGATATCTACCACAAACAGGGCTGCTGGCAGACGGGTAAGGTCAGCGATACCGCCCAATACTTTTTCCAGCTTATCTTTCTCACGGGTCAGCATCAGTCGCTCACGCTTGGCCAGGTTCTGATACGCCTCTTCTTTCATCATCTTTTCAATAGATGACATTTTACGCAACGACTTCCGGATGGTGGTAAAGTTAGTCAGCATACCACCCAACCAGCGATCTGTGACGTAAGGCATTCTCAATCTTTTTGCTTCTTCTGCCACTACTTCCTGCGCCTGCTTTTTGGTAGCCACAAACATGACTTTCCGCCCTGACTTCACAATTCCTTTGATCGCGCCAGCCGCATCCTCCAGGGCAACCAATGTTTTGTTAAGATCAATAATGTGGATGCCATTCCGCTCCATGAATATATAGGGAGCAATCTTAGGATTCCACTTTCTGGTCAGGTGCCCGAAATGCACACCAGCATCCAGCAAATCTTTGTATTCTATTTTTTCCATTAATTATTGGTTAAAAGTTAAGTTACTCCTCAGGAGCCGGTTAAAGCACAGACTCAAGTAACTAAAAACTATTTTATCGTTTACTAAACTGAAAGGCTCTTCTTGCTTTTCTGCGCCCATATTTCTTACGCTCCACCATACGAGGGTCGCGGGTCAGAAAACCTTCTTTTTTCAAAGGGGGACGATGTTCGGCATTCACCGTAGTCAGGGCACGGGCCACCGCCAATCGGATGGCTTCAGCCTGTCCTTTAAAGCCTCCGCCTGCCACGTTGACTTTCAAATCGTAGCTTCCTTCTTCGCTCACCAGTGCAAGCGGTTGTCTGACAATAGTCTGAAGGATTTCTGAAGGAAAATAATCTTCAATTTTTTTGTTGTTGACCGTGATAGCCCCATTGCCCGACTGCATATAAATTCTGGCTACCGAGGTTTTACGTCTTCCAATAGTGTTTATAATTTCCATATAAAATCAGTAATCAACGCTTTTTATTGAATTCCAGTTTCTGAGGCTGTTGGGCTTCATGGGGATGCTCATTACCCTCGTATACAAACAGGTTGTTAAATAGCTTTCTTCCCAACTTAGTCCTGGGCAACATTCCTCTTACGGCTTTTTCAATGACCCGGGTAGAAGACTTTGCCATTTCCTGGCGAGGGGTAGACACCCGCTGCCCACCAGGATACGTGGTATGACGAATATACTCTTTGGTCGTCATTTTGCTTCCTGTCAACCGCAGATCATTGGCATTAATGACAATGACGTTGTCACCACAATCTACATGCGGTGTAAAGCTGGGTTTATGTTTCCCTCTCAATATTTTGGCTACTTCGCTGCAAACACGCCCCAGAGAAGCGTCACCGGCATCCACAATAAACCACTTTTTTTCAACCGTTGACTTATTAGCAGAGACGGTCTTATAACTTAAAATATCCAATTTTTTTACAATTTTAGGTACAAACAACTAAAATTTGAGCCTTTTTCTAAAAAGAACACAAAGGTAGCAGGTAATCCCATGAAATGCAACCTTCCCTTGCAGGATTCCTTGCTTTTTTTTAGCAAGGCTTTTCTTTTCTACCATCGCCCACGAATCAACACAGATACATACTATTATATATTAATTATTTTCTATTATATCCGCTTATCCTGTTACCTGTACTTCTCCAATTGCTTGAGGGTGACAGCAAAATCTTTAGGATAAGGGGCTTCTATCGAAACAGATTTTCCCTTGAATAGTTCGAAGGTCAGGGCTTTGGCATGCAGGGCTAATCTTTTCATCAGGGGGAGTTCTTCCTCCCATTTTTTGAGATTATAATTTCGTTTGATGGAAGACAAATACAGGGGTTTCCCGCCATATAATTCGTCGCCGGTAATGGGTGCCCCCATACTGGATAGGTGAATACGCACCTGATGCATTCTGCCTGTCTGCGGTTGGCAACTGATCAGAGAGTGCTGCTTATAGGCAGCCACCGTGCTGGCTGTAGAAAAAGCGTCTTTTCCCTGCCGGTGGTCTACTTTTACCTTTCCTTTACCGGTAATATAAATGGGCAGGTTGATGGGTAACTCTTGAAAATCATGAATACCATCACAGAGGGCATGGTACAGCTTTTTCACTTTTCGTTTCTCAAATTGCATAGACAAGGCCCGGTAAGCTTCCGGATGCTTGGCAATGATCAGCACACCAGAGGTTTCCTTATCGAGCCGATGGCAGACCTGGGCCTGCTCCCAATAACCTCTGGCCAGATCAATGATACTATAGGGATCGTTGCGATCTTCCAGGGTAGCCACCAAAGCCGGTTTGTTGATGGCTATATAATCTTCGTCTTCATATAATATCAGATCCGTAAATTTTATTCTGGACATAGCTAGGTGATAGGTTGTTTCAAGAAGTCTTAAACCAATGGTAACGTGTTCAGCAATGATAGTGTTCCTTTGTTAGCCTCTATAAATTTGTGCTGTACTTGTTTACTATTCTTGATGATAAACATTATAGTCCAAATACAAAAAGATAAAAGATGGATAAGTTTATTTTAAAAACTTCAGCTTTTCGTATGAGTGAGGAAGAATTTTTTTGTTCTGCCAACGAAACCAGGATTTGCGCATAGAAAGAAATCCTAACCAGGATATTATCATTATGTCACCCACAGCTTATGTTACAGGGGATCGTAAGAGCGAGATTGTGATGCATTTATAGCTTTGGAATAAACAATCAAAACTGGGAAGGGTTTTTGACACTTCCACCGGTTTTACCCTGCCTAATGGTGCGATACGCGCTCCAGATGCTGCCTGGGTAAGTCATGAACGTGACCAGTCGCTTACTGCCCAATAGCGTAGACGATTTGCTCCAGTATGCCCTGATTTTGTGATTGAACTTAAATCCGAAACAGATACCATTGCTGACTTACAACTTAAAATGAAAAAATGGATAGACAACGGATGTCGTTTGGGATGGCTCATCGATGCAGATCAGGAAATCGTCTATATTTATGAAAAAGATCACCCTACCAGCACATTGAAAGGATTTAACCAAAATCTTAAAGGAGATCCTGTCTTACCAGGTTTTGTCTTGGTTTTATCTGCGTTAAGGCTACAGGAATAACACTATATTTCTTCCTCCGGCTCTTCTAGTCTCATCTTTTTCCGGGCGATCTCAGCATTCCCCCTGGGCAGTTTGAAGCTGAACAACGACCCCTCTCCCACTTTGCTGCTGACTTTTACTTTAGAATGGTGCGCCTCGATGATATGTTTTACAATGGCCAGCCCCAGTCCGGTGCCTCCTTTGTTTTTAGAACGGCTTTTCTCCACCCGGTAGAACCTTTCAAAGATACGGTCTATGTCTTCCGGCGGAATACCTCTTCCCTGGTCTTTGACGAAAATAGTCACATTTTCCTCATCCGATTCAAAAAATACCACCACTTTGCCTTTTTTGGGATGGGGCACCTCTTTATCCTTCTTGGTGTATTTGATAGCATTGCTGATTAAGTTGACCATCACCTGATAGATGCGGTGCTGATCAGCGTATACGAAAGTATGATCCTGCTTATCTACCTGTAAAATAAGATCAATCTCTTTCTTTTCAGCGTCATTTTCAAACTGCTCAAAGACGTCATGGATGACATTTCTCATATCAAAGTGCTCATAATGCATTTTAATACTTCCAGTCTCCATTTGAGAAAGAACGAGCAGGTCCTGCACCAGCATATCCAGGCCATCCAGGCTTTTGCCAGCCTTTTTCAGAAATTTATACCGTACTTTTTTGTTTTCAATGGCCCCATCCAGCAAGGTATGGACAAACCCCTGGGCTGCAAAAATTGGGGTCTTCAGTTCGTGAGAAATGTTGGCGACAAACTCCCGGCGGAATTCTTCCATCTTCTTCAGATCATTGATTTCCCGCTGTTTGTCCCTGGCATAATCAAATATTTCCTGGTTAATCCTTTTGATGGGGTTGATGGCCCTATGATGGTTTTTATCCACAAAGGATAAATCTCTTTTTTTCAGCTTGTTGAGGGCTGCGTAAATTTTGTTGACTTCCCGAAAGACCAGAAACTCAAGGGTGGCATAAATTAAAATATAGGCAGAAGAAAAGGATAGAAAAAACGCGACCAGCAAGGCCGTATTGGTTACGCCTTTCACCAGTGATAAAAAAGCCGTGGTAACAATAGCAATAGAAGCCCCTAACAACAGAGCAACGCCACGTGCGTGAAAAAGCATGAAACTCAAATTATTCCTCTATACCAAATTTATAGCCTACCCCCTTCACTGTCATGATATACTGACTCCCTATTTTTTCCCGAACCTTCCTTATGTGTACATCTACCGTTCTGGCCAATACATACACGTCCGATCCCCAGATATTCTGCAAAAGATCGTCACGACTGTGTACTTTGTCAGGATTTTGTGCCAGATAATACAAAAGCTCAAATTCTTTTTTCGGCAGACTGATTTGTTGTCCGTCTACGGTTACCATATAACTGGTTCTGTCTATGCTCAGATCTCCAATGGTGATTTTACTGCTTTTCTGCTTTTTCTTCTCTTCCCTTCTGAACATAGCGCTGATGCGGCTCATCAAAGCCCTGGGTTTAATAGGCTTGGTAATATAATCGTCTGCACCGGTATCAAAGGCCGCAATTTCTGAATACTCTTCGGAGCGAGCTGTCAGAAAGACAATAAACGTATTAAACAGGTCGGGATTTTCCCGGAGTTGCCGACAGGTTTCCACCCCATCCTGATGCGGCATCATGATGTCCAGTAAGATCAGATCCGGCAGAAATTTGGCAGCAATCTCTACTGCTTTTCTGCCATTGGTGGCTGTTTTGACTTTATAACCCTCCTTGGAAAGGTTATAATCCAGAAGATCTAAAATATCTGGTTCGTCGTCCACTACAAGCACTTTGTGTGGCTTGTTTCCCATATAGCTTGACGTTTGATAATCAATCAGTGATTTTTCCAAGACAAAATTAATTAAAAAAACAGGAATAAAAAGCCTTTGAATGACAAGTGATCCGGCGCATTTTATCAACTAAAATATAGCACGATCCAATACCGGTTGCATTTCAAACTTGTATTACGTAAAACACAAATGATCGTTTAAAAAACGTGGCTCTGGATTCTATACGCAATTTTTTATGGTTATGGATGATTCTTTCTTCAAGTTTGTATCTTTGCAACCTGGTAGTTAATCAGGGTACCACTGTTTTTTAGTATTTACTCTTCTAAATCTCAGACCAGGTATCTACTTTTTGATAAGTCAACCTTTATAAATTTTTGCATATGTCGATCTCGACGAAATACAATCCTAAAGAAGTTGAAAACAAATGGTATCAGTATTGGCTGGATCATGATTTCTTCCACTCCGAACCCCATCCGGATAAAACGCCTTATACCATTGTGATTCCTCCCCCCAATGTCACCGGGGTTTTGCACATGGGGCATATGCTCAATAATACCATCCAGGATGTTTTGGTGAGAAAAGCCCGTATGGAGGGAAAAGAAGCCTGTTGGGTACCGGGGACGGATCATGCCTCCATCGCCACAGAAGCGAAAGTAGTGGCCATGCTGAAAGAAAAAGGGATTGACAAACGCAGCATCGGACGGGAAGCCTTTTTGCAATATGCCTGGGAATGGAGAGAGAAATACGGTGGCATCATCCTGGAACAACTGAAAAAAATTGGAGCCTCCTGCGACTGGGCACGGACCCGCTTTACGATGGAAGACCATATGAGCGAGTCGGTGATCAAAGTGTTTGTGGATTTATATAATAAAGGCCATATCTACCGAGGCTATCGTATGATCAACTGGGACCCGCAGGGCAGAACGGCTATTTCTGATGATGAAGTGATTCATAAAGAGGTCAATGGAAAGCTCTACTTTGTGAAGTATCCGGTAGAGGGTGAAGAGGCTTTTGTCACCATTGCCACTACCCGGCCGGAGACTATTCTGGGAGATACGGCGGTATGCATTCATCCCCAGGACGAACGGTATCAATCCCTGAGAGGAAAACGGGTCATTGTTCCGCTGGTCAACCGTTCAGTACCTGTGATAGAAGACGAATATGTCAGCATGGAATTTGGGACAGGCTGCCTGAAAGTGACACCCGCCCATGATGTAAACGACTACGAACTGGGTAAAAAACATAACCTGGAAATGGTAGACGTGATCGCCGACGATGGCAGTATGAGTGATGCCGCGCAATTTTTTATAGGAGAAGACCGCTTTGTAGTGAGGAAGAAAATGGCTGAAAGGCTCAAAGAAGAGGGTTTGCTGATAAAGGTAGAAGAATACAAACATAGCGTAGGCTTCTCTGAAAGAACGGATGCCGTGATAGAACCCAAGCTTTCCATTCAATGGTTTGTGCGTATGGAAGAGCTGGTCAAGCCGGCCTTGGCCCATGTGATGGACGATGAAATACAGTTGCATCCTGCGAAATTCAAGAATATGTACCGTTCGTGGATGGAAAATGTGCGCGACTGGAATATCTCCCGTCAGCTCTGGTGGGGGCAGCGGATTCCTGCCTATTACCTGGAAGACGGAGCATTTGTGGTAGCAGAAACACCGGAAGCAGCTCTCCAACTGGCTCGTAAGAAAACCGGCAATGCCAACCTGTCAGCCGCTGACTTACGGCAGGATGAAGATGTGCTGGACACCTGGTTTTCTTCCGGTCTGTGGCCTATCACGGTGTTTGATGGCATCCGCCATCCGGATAATCCTGATATCAATTATTATTATCCTACCAATGACCTGGTGACTGCACCGGAAATACTCTTTTTCTGGGTGGCCCGCATGATCATTTATGGCTATGAATACCGGCAGGAAAAGCCTTTCAAAAATGTGTATCTCACAGGTATTGTACGCGATCCTATGGGTCGGAAAATGTCTAAACAGCTGGGAAACTCTCCAGACCCCCTGGCGCTGATTCAGCAGTATGGAGCCGATGGTGTCCGCACTGGCATGCTTTTCAGTTCGCCAGCCGGCAATGACCTGTTGTTTGATGTTAAACTATGTGAACAGGGCCGTAACTTTGCCAATAAAATCTGGAATGCCTTTCGTCTGGTCAAAAGCTGGCATACCAACGACGATGTAGAAGATGAAAATAACAAGACAGCGATCGCCTGGTTTGAAGCCCGGTTTAACCAGGCACTCATTACCCTGGAAGATCATTTCTCCAAGTTTCGTATTTCCGATGCTTTGCAGACGGTATATAAACTGATGTGGGACGATTTCTGCTCCTGGTATCTGGAAATGGTCAAACCTGCTTTCGGCCAGCCCCTGGATCAGATTACTTACCAGACAACGATCCGGTTTTTTGAACAGATGCTGAAGATATTGCATCCTTTTATGCCATTCATCACAGAAGAAATCTGGCATCTGCTGAAAGACCGGAAGGAAGAAGAATGTATTATCGTAGCGCCCTGGCCGAAGGCCGATCATACAGAAGATAGAAAAGAAGTGGATACCATACTGCTGGGCGGTGGGCAGAGTATTTTTGAAGCCGTGACCAACATCCGGAACATCCGCAACAGCCGGCAGATACCACCAAAGCAAGCCCTGTCTCTTTTCATTAAAACCGATACGCCCAAAATTTATCAACGCTTCGGAGGCATTCTACAAAAGCTGGCCAATACAGAAAGCGTTGAATATACAGAAGAAAAGCTGAGCGGCGCTACCAGCTTTATTGTCAATGCCGCTCAGGGGCAACCCGATGAGTTTTTTATTCCTTTGGGCGAAGCCATTGATGTGAAAGAAGAAAAAGAGAAGCTGCAAAAGGAGTTGGCCTACCAGAAAGGATTCCTACAGTCGGTAGACAAGAAGCTGAGCAACGAGAAATTTGTGCAGAATGCGCCGGAACAGGTGGTGGCAATGGAACGCAAAAAGAAAGCGGATGCCGAAGCCAAGATTGCCGCCCTGGAAGAACAGCTCAACAGTTTAGGCTCGTAAAAAGCAGGCATTACAAAAAAACAAACTCAGCTTATGTATAATAAAGGCAGATGGCTGTTGTCTTGGCTGCTGCTGTTTTCCTGTTTCGTGGCTACAGCGCAGTCAACACACACCCTGGCCGTGAAAGGGTTAGGCTTTACGCTCAACGGACAGCCTTTTTCCTATACGGGCATCAGCTTCTTTAATGCCATCTATAATCCGGCTTTCAACAAAGAGGCAGAAGCCCGTCAAGCCTGGCTCCTGAAGTTCAAGTCCTATGGCATCCAGGTGATCCGGGTGTGGGGACAGTGGGATAACACACGAGGCTTTGTAGACACCTGCCCTACCTGTACCTTATATATGGCCGATGGCAGCCTGCGATCCGAACATCTGCAAACCCTCAAAGAGATCATACAGGCTGCTGACGAGGCAGGTATGGTCGTGCTTTTTGTGCTGTTTCAGCGGGAAAGCTGGAATGAAAACATCCGCTTGTCGGATACCGCTTCAGACAAGGCCGTGCAAACCCTCACGCGGGAACTACAACCATACCGGAATGTGGTCTTTCAGATCTGGAATGAGTTTGATCACCGGACGGTAGATTATCTGAAAATAATCAAAGCGATCGATGCCGCCAGGCTGGTCACCAATTCACCGGGGTATGCGGGGGTATTGGGTAGTCCTGAAGAAAATGGAGCCCTGGATTTCTTATCGCCCCATACTTCCCGGAAAGACGATCAGCATTGGGAGATTGCTCCCAAAGAAATTGCGTATCTAATTGAAAAGTATCAAAAGCCTGTGGTAGATGACGAGCCTGCCCGGAAAGGTACGCCCCAGTTTGGTGGTCCGAAAAGTGCTACTTCCCCTTTTGATCATATTATACACATTTACAGGGTGTGGCAGGTAGGCGGCCATGCGATCTATCATCATGACATGTTCCAAACCGGATATGGCAGCGAAGCTGTGCCTCCCAGTGGTATTCCTGACCCTGCGTTCAGCTCCTATCATCAAACGGTGCTGGAGTTTTTAGCCAAGCAGCAGCGGTATGAGCAGGTGGATGTAAAGTAGTGCACCTCTTCTTCGTTTCTATAAACGTATTGATCAGCGAAGGTAAATACTCTTAATAAATATCCCTCCATTATTGAGTGATAGCTTTTCTAATACTCGTTCTCGCTTGCAGCGAGGATGGTATTTTTTAGCGTTTGTAACGCCTCTCATAAAATCAATATGCTTTTATTAATCCTTGCCTCAATCAGTAATTGGCCTTGCCTTTGCTATTGAACAGGCAAACAAACTAAACGATATCCAGCGATCGATACCTCATTTCTGATCAACAAGCGCTTTATTTTCTCACCTTTACGGTAGTAGACTGGGTAGACACTTTTACAAGAAAGGAGCACAAAATTACTATTGTAGAATCCTTACGGTATTGTATTGCCAACAAAGGATTGGTTGTTTATGCCTGGTGTCTCATGTCTAATCACCTCCATCTGATTGCCAGTGCCCAAGAGGGCTATCAGTTGTCCGGAATAATTCGGGATTTTAAGAAATATACAGCTAAAAAGATTATTCACAACATCTTGAAAGAACCAGAAAGCAGACGAACTTGGATGATAAAACGGTTTGAGTATGCAGCAAAATATTTAAAGAGAATCAAACAATATAAGTTCTGGCAGGATGGCAGTCATGCTATTGAACTTTCCAACAATAGACTTTTAGAACAAAAGTTGAATTATATTCACAACAACCCTGTGAAAGCACTCATTGTAGAAGAACCGGAACACTACTGGTTCAGTTCAGCGCGTAATTATGCTGGAATGAAAGGATTACTAGCATGCGAACTTATTGAATAAAGTGAGTTAAAAACTCATGGTGACAAGATAGCATCCTCGCTGCAAGCGAGGATGAGTATTAGAAACTGCTTAAGAATCGTGTATCCATAGCCCTAATTAAAAGAAAGAGGTGATTCGTATCTTCCAATATATTCCGGAAATTGATGCTTTCATTGTTGATCCCACCTACAGGTACATTGCGGATGAACTTGGACTCAGTGAATGGCATGAAGCAGTCTGGATTGGCAGATACTTCGCTTTAGATAATGATTTTGGAGAGCATTGGATGGATAACTGGGATCAGAGAGATGAACGGGCAGCGCAGGCACAAGCCTTAGGCATTGCGTACGAGGAAATAATGGTGATCAATCCGGAACGGTTTACCAACAATCAGGATGGGCCATGTCACACCAATGAACAGCGGAAAAAGTTCTGGACCGATGTACTCACTTCCCTTCAATTAAGTCTGGATTTGATTATCCTGGAAGCCCAACAAATGAATGAACAACGGAAGCAGCATAATCGTCAAGATTACCTTCCGGATTTAGCACAAAGAATTGAAAAAGTAAAACTTCGGCTACGTTCATAGCTTCCTGCTCATCAGACATAAAAAAAATGCAGGCTGATCCCTGCATCTTTTCAATCGGTCAGTATGAATAGCTGACCTTTACACTGTTCATTAAAAGAATTTTACTCCGGCAACAACACCCGGTCTATCTTATGAACGAGTCCATTGGTTCCTAATAAGTTATCCCTGACTATCACAGCGTTTTCGTTGTCCGGATTCTGGTCCACCACAACGATGCGGTCTGTAAACGTGACGCTGAATTCGTTACCGGTGATTGTTTCCACATCGGTAAATGGAAGTTCTGTAGAAAATTCTTGTCCGTTGACAACATGGTACTCAAGAATATTCGTTAACTGTGCTGTAGAGATTTCATCAATACTGGCCACGTTAAGATCTTCCAGCAATATCTCGAAAGCCAGATCTGTGGGAGCAAATAAAGTATAAGGCCCCGCTCCGGTAAGGGTGCTGGCTAAGCCTGTCCGTTGCAGCACAGCCTGCAAAGTCTTCAGATTCTCTTCTTCACTGATCAACGTGGTGATAGGCTTCTCTGGCGGAAACAATACTTCGTCGATGACATGGATGAGTCCATTGGTGGCTTCCACATCAATCTGGAGGAATTCGGCTTCGCCATTGATGAAAAAACGATCGGCGAAGAAACTGAAATTGACCGGACCATTTAGGGTGGCAACAGAACCGGTGTCCAGGTCGGCATAAGCCAACGACTGATCAAATACGTGATATTGCAGCATGGCCTGGAGCTCTGCCGGTGAATAATCGTCTACACTGGTAATACCAGCATTGATAAAAGCGTCATCCGGTGGAGCCAGCACTGTGTAGGTGCTATCCCCTGAAAACATATCCTCCAATCCGGCTTTGTTCAGTGCCTCTGCCAGTATGGTAAAGTCAGGGGATTCCGCGATGGTTTCAGCAATGGAAACCGGTTCCTCTACCGGGCCCACATCCCCGTCTTCGTCATCATCACAACTGATCAGGCCAACGGATATTGTAATAAAAATAAGGTAATACAGATATTTCGATAATTTAAAATTCATAGACAATACATTTTATTATTCTTAATATAAATTTTTACCAACTACTGCCTCTTGTTGTGGGTTATGGATACAACCCATACTGCCCTGAAGCAATGATGTTGTTAACAGTAGCTGATGTTGCGCTTCAGAAAATACATGGCGATTTCAGTGTTTTGTTTTCACTGATAATGCATGCAGCAGAAGCATATAGATTATCCCCGAATGGGGCATGGAATTGGTCAAACTGTAGTGTTGACTAGTTGTTGAAGTATTAAAAATGGAAATTATAAAAAATCAGTAATTTTCGATAATTTTATCCATTATACTATATTCAACAAAATAATATATAAAGAGTTCGGAAAAAAATAAATGAATTTATCGTTGCTATTTTTACAACAATATAAGCCAATAGAGGTTTGTCATTCTTGAAGTAGTTTGCCCCTTGCTCACTAGTGGCAGGCTTTGGTTGACAATTTTTTCTGTAGGGCCAACAGACATGATTCAAAGGGGGGTTATCCGAAAGAGATCTAGGCAGTACGCTCACTTCTCACCCGCTTTGAATTCACATAATGATTTATTTTTTCTAACTTAACATCAGACAATGTCTAGTCTTCGTTGTTTTCTTCATACTGCTTTTTCAACTATTTATCATTTTTTAACTATATATTTTTATGGAAAAAGACAAAGCTGCACCACAGCAAAAACCTACTTCTAAGGAAAATACGGCCCCACAACGTACTCAGGCAAAATTTTCCGATCAGACAATAACCAGAGGAGAGGGAGGTGAAACGCATCAAACAGCAGAGGGCGACACTCCCATCCTGACTACCCAGCAAGGCATTCCTGTCTCTGACGATCAGAACTCACTCAAAATTGGCGCTCGTGGTCCTTCCGCTTTGGAAGACCTGCACTTACGGGAAAAAATCTTCCATTTTGACCATGAACGTATCCCTGAACGGGTAGTGCATGCCCGTGGATTCGGCGCTCACGGCTATTTTGAGCTGTATGAATCCTTATCAGACCTTACCGTAGCCGATATCTTCCAGCGAAAAGGAGAAAAGACACCCGCCTTTGTCCGGTTCTCTACGGTGGCTGGCAATAAAGGCTCTGCGGATCTGGCCAGAGACGTGCGCGGTTTCGCTGTTAAGCTCTACACCAAACAAGGCAACTGGGATATTGTGGGGAACAACATTCCGGTTTTCTTTATCCAGGATGCCATCAAATTCCCTGACCTGATCCATGCCGCCAAACAGGAACCTGACCGTGGCTTTCCGCAAGCCCAGACAGCCCATGATAACTTCTGGGACTTCATCTCCCTGATGCCAGAAAGTATGCATATGGTGATGTGGATCATGTCGGACAGAACCATCCCCCGGTCTTTCAGATTTATGGAGGGGTTTGGGGTGCATACCTTCCGCCTGGTGAATGCTGAAGGCAAATCCACGTTTGTCAAGTTCCACTGGAAACCGCAGCTGGGCATGCAATCTGTCGTCTGGAATGAGGCCGTCAAGATCAACGGCGCTGACCCAGATTTTCATAGGCGCGACCTTTGGGATGCGATTCAGAAAGGCGATTTTCCTGAGTGGGAACTAGGACTACAGCTTTTTGATGAGGATTTTGCCGATAAGTTTGGCTTTGATGTGCTGGACGCTACCAAGATCATTCCTGAGGAAGAGATACCCGTTCGCAAAGTAGGTCGACTGGTGCTGGATCGCTGTGTAGACAATTTCTTTGCCGAAACGGAGCAGGTGGCATTCTGTACGCAAAATATTGTACCCGGTATTGACTTCACCAATGATCCGCTGCTGCAGGGAAGAAATTTCTCTTACCTGGATACACAACTCAAGCGGTTGGGTAGCCCTAACTTTACCCATATTCCAATCAATGCTCCCAAATGCCCGTTCCATCATTTTCAGCAGGATGGTCATATGGCCATGCATAATCCGAAAGGCAGGGCCAACTATGAACCCAATTCCTGGGGATCGCAGGGAGGCCCACGTGAATCGCCTCAACAGGGCTTCCGCTCTTATCCCAGTCAGGAATCGGGCGCTAAGCTACGCATCCGGTCAGAACGCTTTGCTGATCATTACAGCCAGGCCCGGCAGTTTTATATGAGCCAAACACCTACTGAGCAAACCCATATTGCCAATGCCCTGACCTTTGAACTCAGCAAGGTAGAAAGGCCTGAAATCCGGGTTCGTATGGTATCGCACCTGCTGAATATAGATGAAACACTGGCCAAAAAAGTAGGTGACGGATTAGGACTGAAGGAGATGCCGAAGCCAGCCGATGCCGCCAAACCTACCCGGATGGATCTGAAGGAATCTCCTGCCCTGAGTATTCTCAAAAATGGTCCTAAAAACATGAAAGGACGCAAACTAGGCGTGCTCCTGAGCGATGGCGCTGACATGGAGTTACTGAAGGCTCTTGAGAAAGCTGTAAAAGAAGAAGGTGCTATGATAGAAATTGTGGCTCCGAAAGTAGGAGGTGTGGAAGCCAGCGATGGCACATGGGTTGAGGCCAAGCAGAAAGTCAATGGAGGTCCATCCGTATTGTATGATGCGGTGGTATTGCTATTGTCTGAGAAAGGAACGGAAATGCTGGCAAAAGAATCTACTGCCCGTGATTTTGTAGCCGATGCCTTTGCGCATGCGAAATTTATCGGCTATACGAAGGCAGCGATGCCTTTGCTGGAAAAGGCAGGTATTGCCGATAGCCTGGATCAGGGATGTATAGCCCTGGAGAAAGGAGAAGACATCAGCAGGTTTTTAGAATCCTGCCGACAGGTAAGATTCTGGGAAAGAGAAAGCAAGGTACATGCCGTGTAAGTCATGTTTCAATAGCTCTCTGGACAGGCGACCCTTTTTGGCAAGCCGGCAGAGGGCTATTACTTTTTACTGATCACTACGTAACACCTGCGTGTTGGCGTGATGATGCTCTCCCAGCTTATCCCTCCGCTTTTGCCAGAAATTGTGGTACCTTTCTATGCTGGGTAGCCTGTTCGAAAGCGTAAGCCAGACGGATTAGTGTAGGCTCCTGGTAGGCACCGGAAAAGAAAGAAATCCCTACCGGTAATCCAAAGACATATCCTGCGGGCACTGTAATATTCGGATAACCAGCCATGGCTGCGGGTGAAGAACTGCCTCCGCCAAAATGATCTCCATTGATCAGGTCTGTTTTCCAGGCCGGTCCACCCGTAGGGGCGATAATCGCATCCAGTTGGTGTTCTTTTCTGACTTTGTCGATCCCCTTGTCTCTGGATACCTCGTGGATTTTCTCCAGGGCTTTCTTGTAATCCTGTGTTTCCAGGTCACCTTTTTCTTCTGCTTTCAGAAAAATTTCCTGTCCGAAGTAGGGCATTTCCTCTTTTGCATGGGCTTTGTTGAACGCTATCAGGTCTTTGAGCGTACGTACCGGGGCATCAGCCAGTCCGGCCAGGTATTGGTTCAGGTCGGCTTTGAACTCATATAAGAGCACCTCATAGCCAGCGCCTTCCAGTTCTTCGTTGGGCATCACTTCTTCCAGCTCGATCAACGTCGCACCTTGTTCTTTCATCAGGCGGATCGCCTCTTCCATGAGTTGGTCTACTCTTTCATGAAAACCGAAGAAATTTCTTCCCACACCGATACGTGCCCCTCTGAGTCCCTGCGCATCCAGAAACCGGGTATAATCCTGATGCAACTGTCCCTGACTTTGCTGCGTCACCGGATCACGGGGATCGATGCCTGTGAGGGCTCCCAGCAGGAGCGCCGCATCGGTGACCGTGCGGGCCATAGGGCCGGCGGTATCCTGACTGTGGGCGATGGGAATGATACCCGCCCGACTCACCAAACCTACTGTTGGTTTGATGCCTACGATGCCGTTGGTAGAAGAAGGACAGACAATGGAGCCGTTGGTTTCAGTGCCTACCGCAATAGCACATAGGTTGGCAGATACGGCTACGCCCGACCCTGAACTGGAACCACAGGGGTTGCGGTCCAGCACATAAGGATTGCGGGTTTGCCCACCCCGGCCACTCCAGCCACTGGAAGAACGCTCCGACCGGAAGTTGGCCCACTCACTCAGGTTTGTTTTGCCCAGCAGAACGGCACCTGCTTCCCGCAGCTGTTGGACGATAAACGCATCCTGCTTGACCCTGGAACCCACCAAGGCCAGTGAACCGGCTGTCGTTTGCATTTTATCAGCCGTATCGATGTTGTCCTTGATCAGAACCGGAATGCCATGCAAGGCTCCCCTAACGTTTCCTGCCTTTCTTTCCTGATCCAGGCGATCGGCAATGGACAGGGCATCCGGATTGATTTCAATGACAGACCGAAGCGAAGGTCCCTGTTGGTCCAGCGCCTCGATCCGTGACAGGTACGCTTCCGTAATAGAACGGGCCGTGTATTTTCCGGACTGCATGCCTTCCTGCAAAGAGGACACCGTGATCTCTTCCAGTTCACTATCCTGTAGAGGGACGCTGCGCTTGGAAAAAGCATTACCAGTACCTCGAAAAGGGAAAGTAAGGGAGGCACCCCCCAGCGCACCATACTGCAAGAATTTTCTTCGTTTCATGGGTAGAAAAGGTCAAAGGATGATGACTTAATTTAAAAAATATATTCATGGCAAGGTAATTTCCAGGCTGTCTATTTCAGCGGATGGGGCCTGGTATCAAAGAAAAAGGCCACCCATGATGGGCAGCCTCTTTGAAGTCATTAAATAATGATTTTACAATCAAATATATAAGTAAGATTCAATCCTAATCTATTCAGTGACAGCAGTCACAGTAAGTGTACCTTCGTGGGTACCATTATTGACGGTAATGGTATAGTCACCGGCCGTAGGAAAGTCTACATAAATAAACTCGCCTTCTCTGTCTGCCTGCAATGTACTACCGTTGAGCGTCCAGGCATACTCTTTTTTAATTGTGAAACCTTCTACAAAATATGGTTCACCCAGAGTGCCGGCTACTACCTCAGGACTTCCCTGAATGATCAGAGAATCTCCCGGCCGCCAGTCAATATTTTCTTCACCATCAAGGTTGCAAGAAGTCATGAAGAATAAGGCAACTACGACAAATATGCCTAAAATTTTATGCATGTTCATAACAAAATATTTTTATTATTTGAGTAACAACTTTACTAATTAACGTCCCACCACATACGGGTACCTAACTCATCAGGACCTTGTCTTTGTACGGCTTCGTTGTAGCTTTCCTGGTTGAGTCTCTGCTCACTCACAGGATAGGTGACACGAACAGGAATCCCAGTCCCTACCAGCGGTCCGGCAGCAGGCATTTCCAGTACGCCCGTAAAATCAAGACGTCTCCACTCTGTCCAGCCCTGAATGCCCTGCATGTACAGTGCCAGCCACTTTTGCTCTCCGATAGACTGTTTCCAGTTGGCTGGATTGTAAGGCGCAACAGTGGTATAATAATTCTGGACGACAGCTGGATCAATGGTTGCTCCTCCTAAGCCTGCCCAATATTCCATAGAAGCAGCAATTGCTTGGTTATAATAGCCATCAGCAGTGCCGGTGGTGATAAAACCTCTGGCCACGGCTTCAGACAAAGTGAACAGTACTTCTGCATAATCCATATAGACACCAGGGGCATTTGGTTGTAACACTTCCTCACTGGGTTGTGATACAGCGCTGTTAGGAATAGCACCTGCCTGTGCCTGTGTCAAACCATAAGTCAGTCCTACATATTCTCCATTAGCATTGGGTGCCGCATAGTAATCTATACGCGGATCATTGTATGCTTTCAGCAAATCAATCAGCGGTTCACTGGCGGCAAAGTCTGCTCTTGTTTTCCGATCCTCATTGAGTGGATTATTGTTTGGTACAGTTTCCACATAACGAAGTAAGGCATTGTCATCATTACTCTCAAAAACACCTGCTGTCACGGCTTCCTGTATAGCAGTAGCTGCCATGGCAGGGTCTCTGTCGGCCATTCTGATGGCTACTCTTAATTTCAGGGAATTGGCAAACTTCTTCCACTTTGCCATATCTCCACTGTAAATAAGATCTCCCGTGGCAAAGCCAGCCTCTTCTACAGTGATCATATTACTAGCCTCTGTCAACTCAGTCAGAAGACTTGTATAAATTTCAGCCTGAGGGGTATAGGCTGGTGAAACATCACCAGAACCTTGCAGGGCTTCCGCATATGGCACATCACCCCAGATATCGGTGATAATCTGGAACATCCAGGCTTTCATAATCATGGCTACGGCAATCTGGTTCTCTGTATCTCCATAAGCCGCAAAATCCTGGGGTCTTTCCTGGTTAAGCCGGATAATTTCCTGCAAATCCTGGATGCCACCGCCGTTTGTTTCTCCATCCAGCAAAGCATCTCTACCGGCATAGTAATATACCCAGTAGTTATCATTTACTCCTTGTCTGAGTTGATACCGGCTTTCGTCAGTATATTCATTGGCTGACCAATATTGAGCGTACAGCATACCAAAACGTCCGTTATGCCATTCGTCCCAGATATGGTCCATCAGCTGTTTCTGAGCAGAAGTAAGCAGGGCTGATGTAGGTACTACAGGGGGCTGATTAGGATTGGTATTCATTTCTTCAAAATCCTCACAAGCACTCACCGTAACAATGAGTCCTGCTAACATCAGCACTTTTATATGATTTATGATATTTCTCATCTTAATTGTCTGTTATCAAATTATTATAGGCCAAAGCTTAAATTAAAACCCCAGGATCTGATAGAAGGCAACTGCGCCCCTTCAATACCCTGAATGTTGCCTGAGCTAAGCGTATTTTCAGGATCCAGGTGTGGTATCTTTTTATACAACAGGGCCAGGTTACGACCTACCAGGGATAGGGTTACCTTTCTGAAAGGAGAATTGCCTATCAGGCTGTTGGGTAAGGTATAACCCAAGGTAACTTCCCGCAGTTTGATAAAGCTGCCATCGTATACATGCGCTGCATCTCTACCATAGAGGCCCTGGAAAAAGTTTATCGCAGACAAACGAGTGGTATTGGGTTCATATTGCGGATTTTCGGGTGTGCCCACATTGACCACGCCTTCAGCAATTACACCCAGCTCACGGATATCCCCTGCCACTGTTTCTTCAAACATACCACTGTATTTACCGAACATATTAGAAATGGAGAAGATATCGACTCCTTTTCTTCCATCGATGAGAACGCTGGCCGTTACGCCTTTAAAAGAGAAAGCGTTGGTAATACCACCGGTCCAGTCTGGCATGGCATTTCCTAAAGGCACCTGCTCGGTCGTACGGGCATAGGTACCACTGGGGTTGATCACTTTGTTGCCATTATTATCGTAGACAAAGTCAAATCCCATGATTGCTCCATAAGGTTCTCCCTCTCTGGCCACTACACTCACAGAAAAAGGTGCGTTGGTCAATGTGTACGTTTCGATACCTGGAGCAAGCTCTACGATTTCATTTCTGTTTCTGGCCCAGTTTACAATGACATCCCACTGGAATCCACTGTTCAGGGACACAGGCGTCGCTCTTAATTGTAGTTCAACCCCCTTGTTGGTGACTTTACCGGCATTGATGATTTGTGAACCGTAACCTGTCGCCGCGGTAACGTCTACGGTAAATATCTGATCCGTACTGACGGAACTATAATAAGTAACATCCAAGCCTACACGATCGTTGAAGAAACGAAGATCCGTACCAATCTCCCAGGAAGAAGTTTGTTCCGGACGCAGATTGGGATTATTCAGAGCGTTAGGGACTGTGAACCTGGGATTAGAGCCAAAACTCTCTTTGGCAGCATAGGTGATACCCAAACGATAAGGATCGGTATCGTTACCCACTTGTGCCCAACCTCCTCTGAGTTTACCAAAAGAAAGTATACTGCTATTGACCAGCGGAGACAGTTCTGAGAAGACAAAACTACCAGAAACAGAAGGATACAGGTAAGAGTTGTTAGCAACAGGTAAGGTAGAAGACCAGTCATTACGCAGGGTAAAATCTGCGTAGAGCATGTCTCTAAACCCTAGGGAAGCACTACCAAATACACTGTTGATCTGTCTTTCATCAAAATAATCGTCTACCAAGATAGGGCTGGCAGAGTTAGCTAGGCTATAAAAGTTAGGTACGTTCAACCCACCCTGTGTTGTTCCTACATTTCGGTGATAGGTGTTGTATCTTAGGTTACCTCCTACAAAAGCATTCAGGGAGAAATCCTCTGATAATCTTCTGTCGAAATTTAAGATCAGGTCTGCGTTGGTTTCTTTCACTTCGCGCACTCCTTCTTCATATTCTGAGATGGCCTGTGAACCTACTGCAATTCTTTCTTCTCTTCTATCCGTATAATAATCAGTCATCAACCGACCAGTCAGGCTCAGCCAATCGGTAAATTCATAACTCAAGGTTACATTACCAAATACACGCTCTCTGTTATCGTTCTGATAGTTTTCATAGCGCGTCCAGTAAGGGTTATCTGAATATTTCGGCGTCAGATCATCGGGAGCTGTAATATTCCAGGTACGATGTATGCCTTCTGCGGTTTTATAGGTGCGCAGTTTATCCATATCAATCTGCCGGTGGCTCCACTGGTTCAGCTGCTGCATCACGTTGTTGCCGTCGTAACCGGTTCCGGGACGACCAAGCGCACTATTGACGACATAATTGGCAGAAATAGAAGCTGTAAACCGATCAGTGAGTTTGCTGGAGCCTGAAAAACTGATGGTATTTCTGTCCAGATCACTGTTGGGCAGGACAAAACTCTGATTGATATTGGTGTAGGACAATCTGAAATTAGCGTTATCATTACCACCGGAAAGGGCCACATTATTGTTCAGCGTTACGCCCGTTTCAAAGAAGTCTTCCACATTGTTAGGATGGGCTACCCAGGGTGTTGCCCGACCAAAATCCGGATCACCTTCATAGAAGCTATACCACTGTCTGACAGGGCGGCCATCCAGACGAGGCCCCCAGCTTTCATCAAAAGCAAAGTAAGCCACATCTTCTCCCTCAAATTGTGTAAAAGGACCGTTACCCCCTCCATATTCATTCTGGTAGTTAGGTAAAATATAGACATTATCCATGGTAACACTGGAGTTAACATCTACTCCTATTCCTTTTTGTCCTTTGCCACTTTTGGTCGTAATCAGGATGACGCCATTGGCAGCACGTGTACCATACAGTGCAGCGGCACTAGGGCCTTTCAGAACAGAGATAGAGGCAATATCATCAGGATTAATATCCTGGGCCATGTTACCATAATCATAGCCACCGGCACCCCTGGCCTGATTAGTAGTAGTAAAGTTGGAGTTATCGAGCGGAACACCGTCTACGACGAATAGCGGTTGGTTATTGCCCGCCACAGAGTTGACACCTCTGATAAGAATTCTGGAAGACCCTCCCATATTTCCGGAAGCACCACTCACCTGCACACCGGCAATTCTTCCGGAGAGTGAGTTGACCACATTGACTTCTCTGGCTTTTGTAATGCTTTCTCCTTCAATTTCCTGTACTGAGTAGCCCAATGCTCTTTCTTCCCGCTCGATCCCTAAAGCTGTCACTACTACTTCAGAAAGCTGCTGAATATCGGTTCCCATCTGCACATTCACAGTAGAACGATTATTAACAGGCACTTCCTCAGAGACAAATCCGATAAAAGAGAAAGTAAGGGTATCGGTTTGATCGGCACTTACACTGTAATTTCCTTCAATATCAGTGACAGTACCCTGTGTGGTTCCTTTTACGATGACGTTAACACCGGGTAAAGGCTCTCCTCCATCAGAAGAAGTCACTTTACCAGAAACTGTACTGCCCTGTGCCATAGCATCTGGCAGACCATACATAACGAAAAACAAGCTGCACAAAATCATCAAAAGATGCCTTCGGCAGCTCAACCGTAGGTGTGTAGATTTACTCTTCATAGAATGATTAAATAATAGAAAATGATATATAATAAATGAAATTGATGTACACGCCCATGTATTCAGATCATTCAATCGCTTCAGGTGATCAAAAATCCATCAAAAGGAACTTCAGGTGATGTATGTTGAATAATGACAAAAATTTAGTTGAAAATCATCGTCCTTTACACTATCCCAAAATGGCAGCAAACCAACTTTGAGACACTACCCTTGAGAAAAATACATACCTATTTCAAAATTGAATTTTCAAAAGTAAAATCTGAAAATTGAAAAGTCAACAATTTTCTACATAAGATTTCGCTCAAATATAAAAATTTTACAAATAAGCTCATTTATTGCCTGTTTGGCAATGATTTTCAGAATATGAAGTCAAAATATAAAAATTCTTGAAAACCTGCGATGGTTATGAAATAGAGTAGTTTTTCAAATATTAACATTCGGATAGAGGCAGATGTAAGTTTTCAATTAAAATATCTGACTTTTGAGCGATAACTCACAAAGTTGCCATTATGTTTTCGATACACACTGGTTTTTTATTATTTTTTAATGGCATGGATCGGCAAGGCGGGCGCCTCTGGCATCTCGTTGAGGGCATTAATCAATTTAAAGCAGGTGTAATTGTTCAGGTCAGCCTCCCCAATGTCTGTGGCGGTGATGAGGTGTTCGTCTAATAGTTTCTGACGCTGTATCCCTTTCAGCAGCGGATGCATAGGCGTTACCCACCGATGACCATCATAAAAAATAATATTGCAATAGGAAGTATCTGTTATTTCACCTTTCTTAACTATTAGTATATCATCACAATCTTCTCTTTGGGCAAAAAGTGCGGCAATTCCTGACCGGTCAGCATATTTATAGCGATAATCAATATGATTGTCGTACACCAGCTTCAGCGATTGAATTTGTTTTTTTTCATAACGCACGAAATCGATCTGCTGAATGTCATAGCTGTATAAAACACGACATTTGAAAAGGCCCTGGCTGGCGTAGGTTGGTATTTGCATGTGTTCTTCCAGATGCATAGGGGCAGGAGCAGACAGCAAGGCTTCGCGCGTAGCTCGCATCCTGCTGTTATGGTAAGTCAGGTTGCAGGCTATTCCGTTGTCTATCCTGATAGTTTCTATGAATTGGCACATATATTTTTTCGATAAACTCCTCGTATTCACTTCTCAAATCACTTTGCGCGGTGATGCCTCCCCCACTTTTGAAATACAACTTTCCGTCGATGTTTTCTATGAAACGGATCATCACCCCGGAATCCCAGTTTTCTCCATCGAACAGACCGACAATCCCTGTATAATAACCCCGATGGTAAGTCTCTGCCTCCTGAATAATTGCCAGGGTCTTCGCTTTGGGAGCCCCGCTCACCGAACCCGCCGGCAACATCGCCCAGATAATATCGCCCAGGTGTTCGTGATAATTAGCAGGCAGCAGGCCAGTAATATGAGAACTGACCTGCAAGAGTTCTTTATCATGCACGCTGAGATGATCCACATAGCGAAAACGCTTCACAGCCACCTGAGAGGCAATCGTACTCATGTCATTGCGGATCAGGTCTACGATGGTCACGTGCTCGGCCAGTTCTTTGGGATTGTTGAGCAGCTTATTTTGCGCATCCGGCACCTGTGCATTGATAGTCCCTTTCATCGGATAAGAAGAAATCACGCCCTGCTCAATCCTGATGAAAATTTCTGGTGAAAAAACGACAAACCGATCCCGGAGCCAAAGCTTGTACCGGGCCTGGCTGTGAAAAAAAATATCTTTTAAAGAGAGGTTTGTATTAACAGGTGTGGGGAAAGTCAGATTAACCAGGAAAGAATTTCCTGCCTGCAAGTGATATTTGACTACCTCGAAGGCTTGTTGGTATTCCTCCAGAGAAACTGGCTTTTTATCAAAATAAAATGACCCGGCAGGTGAATCGGCCACAAGGGGAGTATTAGACCGCCCATTGATATCATATAGTACTTCCTCCTGATTTATTTCATCCAGTGGCAGAAGGATGGGTTGCTGTCTGTCAAAATCAATGATACATAAAAAGGGAATCCGCTGCCTACCCAACTGGTTCATTCTTTCCCTATAATGTTGATGAAGGGCGTCCATAGATTTGTTTTACCACTTCCAACACAGGTTTGTTTTGCGGAGTATAGCCCGTATGGGCTTCCTCTCTTTCCATTTCATTTTCTGTAAACCACTTCCAGATAAAGCCACCGGCAAACCAGGGTTCGTTCCAAAAAACTTTATAGAGTGCCTGATAGGCGTTTTTCTGCGCTTCCATATTAATGGCCCTATCCTCTTCTTTGCTGAGCCAATGACCACGGGAAGTGTAGTCTACGCTTCTATAACCATACTCCGTAAACAGCACAGGTTTTTCAAACTTTCGTTGTATTCGACGAATACTTCGCAGGGGAGCCTGCCAGCCTGCCAGCAAAGTGGCTTCATCCGGTGTTTGTTGCTCACACAAAGGGAAATAAGCATCGATACCGATAAAATCCAACTGATCCCAGAAGGTTACATTTTCAAAGTTATCCCAATTGGCCGCATATGTAAGTTGACCGGTATACTGGTGTCGGATGGTATCAATCAGAGTGCGCCAGAAATCAGGACGAGCCACCACGGCTTTCCGGTATTCGGTACCAATACAAAGCAGTTCTACCTGCATAGAATCCGCTATGTGTGTCATCGTCATTAGATATTCCTGGTAGGATCGTTCCCATTGCTGCCAGTCTTCTTCCGTTTTCAAAGTAAAATCTCCGGCCCACCCCTGTCCTCTGATCCATACGTGGGGTTTGAGCATCACTTTCAAACCGAGCTGCTTGGCATAAGCAATCGTCTGAATGACTCCTTCGGCCCCTTCCCCCCACCACCGGGAAGAGTGTGCATAATAGATTTCCGGCTCTCCTTCACGCGCAAAAGCATAAGGGACTATAGCCACCCAATCGGCATTGATTTCCCGAATAGGCATCAGGGCCTGGGCTGTGATAGGTTCTCTGGGAGCCACCAGACACACGCCGTCCATGGACTGCATTTTTTGCTGAACCACACTTTGGCAGGAAAGCAAGGTAAAAGTCAAAAGACAGGTTACATATAAAAGCCAAGCAATTTTCACTGATAGTTATAAGTTCTGGGTTCTAAGTTCTGGGTTACTATCAAACAGTCTTATATTCAACCTTTTTATGATTCCCTCATCCTCATACTATATTCTTTCACTGTGTCTACGAAACAGCGTACTTTATCCGCATCGGTATCCGGATACACGCCATGTCCCAGATTGGCAATGTGTTGATAGGGGCCAAAAGCATCCAGCATCGCTTTGGTATTTTTTTCTATTTCTTTAAAGTCAGCGTACAAGGCTGCCGGATCTAAATTTCCCTGCAATGTTTTACTGCTTCCCAGCACCTTACGAGACACCTGAATATTCATATTCCAGTCTAACCCGATAGTTTCACAGGGCAGGTAACGCATGGCCTGCAAACTGGCGAAGGCTCCTTTAGCAAAAACCGTGATGGGCGCTTCGTGGATCGCTTCACAAATCTGCGCGATATAACGAAGAGAAAAGTTATCGAAATGCTCTTCCGGCAGAATGCCTGCCCAGGAATCGAATACCTGTACCAGATCGGCACCCGCCTGTATCTGTGCTTTCAGATAAGCAATGGTACTGTCTGTGATCATTTGTAAAAGCCGATGGGCCATAGCGGGTTGGTTATACAACAAAGCCCTCGCTTTGGAAAAGGTCTTACTACCGGTTCCTTCCACCATGTAGGCAAAGATAGTCCAGGGTGCTCCGGCAAATCCAATGACCGGCACTCGTCCCTCCAACTCTCTTTTTACCAGCTTGATGGCTTCCGGGGTATAGGCCAGGTCATCTGAAATATCAGCCACCTTTAATCTGCGGAAATCCGCTTCTGACCGTATGGTTTCCGGAAAAAAAGGCCCTTTGTTCTCTACCATTTCGTAGGGCAAGCCCATCGCTTCCGGTACTACCAGGATATCGGAAAAGATAATGGCCGCATCCACACCTAAAAGGTCTACCGGTTGAATGGTCACTTCTGCCGCTCTTTCCGGTGTTTTGACTAATTCTATAAAACTACTGAGCCTGTCTCTGACTGCCCGGTATTCCGGCAAAATTCTGCCTGCCTGTCGCATCAGCCACACGGGCGTACGCTCTGTTTGCTCACCCCGAATGGTTCTTAAGATCAAATCATTTTTCAACTGCATATGCAAAGATAAGGTGAAGGATTGAAGGATTGAAGAATTGAAGGTAAGAATATGGAAGTCACTTATGAGCATTAAGGTTCAACCCGCAGTTATTTTATCTCCCTGTCATTGAGCCATTCTATTTTTTAACACAATGTTACCTAACTTTTGTTAACCCTATAAGATGATGCTTAACCTTTTTACTAACAACAGGAACTATGGCGATACAAAGTATAAATCCTTTGACGAATCAGTTGATCAAAGAGTATGAAGAGTATGCTGACCAACGGATTCAGGAAATACTACGCAGGGCTGACGATACTTATCAGCAATGGAAGAAGACTTCTTTCAGGGAAAGATCCCGCTTGATGCATCAGGCAGCTCAGGTGCTGAAAGAAAATAAGCACAAGTATGGACAACTGATGACAGACGAAATGGGGAAAACAAGGAAAGAAGGGATCGCTGAAGTAGAAAAGTGTGCCCTGGCCTGTGATTATTATGCACAACACGCGGCGCAGTTTCTCCAGGATGAACCGCTACCGGTAGATGAAGGCCGGGCCTATATCGCTTATGACCCTATTGGCACGATCCTGGCCATTATGCCCTGGAATTTTCCTTTCTGGCAGGTTATCCGGTTTGCTGCCCCCAATCTCATGGCTGGCAATGTGGGTATCCTGAAACATGCCTCCAACGTGCCCGGCTGTGCCCTGGCTTTAGAAGAAGTCTTTCAGAAAGCCGGTTTTCCTGGAGGTGCTTTTCAAACTCTACTGATTAGCAATCAGAAAGTGGACAGCATTTTAGAGGATTCCAGGATCAAAGCTGCTACGCTCACTGGTAGTGAAGGGGCCGGCAGCAAGGTAGCCCGGAAGGCTGGAGAACAGCTTAAAAAGACAGTCCTTGAATTGGGAGGCAGCGATCCTTTCATTGTGTTAGCGGATGCGGATGTGGAGCAGGCTGCTGATGTGGCTGTGCAATCGCGAATGATCAATTGCGGACAAAGTTGTATTGCCGCCAAGCGATTTATCGTAGTGAAAGAAGTCGCTGATCAGTTTACAGAACAGTTTGTCAGGAAAATGGCTTCGCTGAAACAGGGTGATCCCAATGAGGAATCGGTGGATTATGGGCCCATGGCCCGGGAAGACCTAGCCGATGGCTTGCTGGAGCAGGTAAAAAAATCAGTAGCAAAAGGTGCCGAAGTGTTGTTAGGCGGTAGCCGTCCGGATAAAAAAGGCGCTTTTTTTCAAGCCACCGTACTGACCCAGGTCAAACCCGGCTCTCCCGCTTATGATGAAGAAATGTTTGGGCCGGTAGCTTCTATCTTCACTGTAGGCGATGAACAGGAAGCCATTCGTATTGCCAATGAATCTCCTTACGGCCTAGGCGGCTCTGTGTGGACAACCAATATTGAGAAAGGAAAAGAATTTGTCCGTCACGTAGAATCCGGTGCTGTGTATATCAACAAGATGATGGCTTCTCATCCGGCGGTTCCTTTTGGAGGTGTCAAGCTGTCCGGTTATGGTAGAGAGCTTTCTCATGTGGGTATCCGGGAATTTGTCAATCAGAAAACGGTTTGGATTGGAGAAGGATTGAAGGGTTGAAGGACTGAGGGGGTGAAGGGGTGAAGGACTGAAGGAGTGAAGGACTGAGGGGGTGAAGGATTGAAGGGGTGAGATTCTTTTCTTTGATGGTATTATGAAGGTATTCTTGGTTGTTGCCTGAGATGTTAGTTTTTGACTGGCTGTGGCTGGGTGTCTGGTTGTTCCTGTGAGGTTATGTAATCACCTTGTATGGTGTTGGGTTAATGCTGAAAACAGATACAACATTTTGTGGTATGTACTAAACCTCACAGGAACAGATGGCAGCAATCTATGGAAGCATTTGCTTCATATCTATGATATGGATTTGCTTGCTTCCTATGTAATTCATACCAGCACTTTGTGCGTATAAGTCTTGTTTTTCTTCTGAAGCGAATACATTTTATGCAAAGCCAGAAAAGAGAAAAGAAGGCCGGCCAGTATCATCAAGGATCGTAACCAGTTCATGGTATTCCATTCCGACCATGTTTTTTTAAGCAAATCTATATCGGTGAGTTGCGCCGTCTCAAACATGATATCATTGCGGGGATAGAAGTAGGCAAAGGTGAACAGATCTCCTGCTACATACAGGACAAATGCAGCCCCCAAATACAGCCGGATAGCGGGAACAGATTTCCAGAACAGGAGCAAAACCAATAGTCCTGCCATCTGGTTAACAGGAGAAAATACCCTGAAAAAATCACCAGGATCTGCTACTGTAAAATAAGTCCTTGCGGCAGCTATGGACGTTGGGATATCACTTCCCCATATTTTAGCATCCACCAAAGAAGTGTAAAGATTAACAAATAGCAGCCCGCTGGCCACACTGATCGATACAAATAGAATGATTTTTTTCATAGTTGTTTTTTCTGCGAAGATGGGGACGAACTCACTCGCAAAATTGTATTTAACGGACATTTTCATAGAGGTGCCCTTCTCTATAGCTCTTGTTCCGCCTGTATTCTCCCGGAGTCATTTGGGTGTAGGCCTTGAAGGATTTGATGAAATGCGATTGGTCGGTAAAATGACTTTGATACGCAATTTCTGTCAGTGATAAATCAGTATGATGCATTAAATGGACAGCATGCAGGTATTTTTTGTAAAGCAGCATTTCTTCAGTGTTCATGCCTGTTGCTTCTACTATTTTCCTGGATAGATGCCGGGGTGAGTAACATAGTGTACGGGACAGTGCTGGCACTGATACCGGGTGCTGAAGAGATGCAAACAAGAAGTGATTGAGTAGTTTCTCCTGCGGCTGCCAGGCAAAAAGTTTTCTTTCTATCCAACTGCAAAAAACGGAAACCCTACTGTTAAAATCATGTTGTTCGGCCAGTAGATGCCATAGAGATGTGAAGCTGGCATCCAGCAGGGTAACATCCACCAGCACATCGGAAAACTCACCAGCCGGTGTTTTGAAAATCTTCCTGACAGCCAGGGGTTGAAACTCAACGCCAAAAAACACCTGCTGTTTGGGTAGCTGAAGCTGTATAGGGGCTGTATTGAAGCCGTTGATAAAACAATGGGACAAATGATAGGGCTTATTACCCAACTGAACAAAGATAGGCGCACTCTCACTAAAGTTAAAAATAACCTCTACAATGCCTTTAGGGATAATGTTTTCTTTCTGAAAAACAGTAACCCCCTCAATCTGCCAGAATGAGTGGATTACATTTTTGATAGCAGGGGCTTCTGGTATGTATAGGTTACTGTTCACATATTACTAAGGTTAAGTCAGCTATGCCTTGTATGGATCTGCAACTAATTTTATACGACTTTCAATTCCAACAAGGCTACGTTCAGATTACGGTTTTGAAGGGGCAGCTCCGGCCTGTCGGATGTAGTATAATACTCAATAAGCTCAAAACCGAAACTCCGGTAATAATTTATGATTTTTGGGTTATCAGCCCAAGTGTCCATTCGTATATATTTCAGATGCTTGTCTTTGGCAAAGGCTTTGGTCCAGGAGAGTACTTTGTCAAATAGTTTTTGCCCTTTAAAATTCGGATTCACCACTATTCTATGTAAGTAAACAGCATCACCCTTTTCCTTCTCTCTCCAAATGAAAGGGTCATTCAACAGGATACTAAATACACACAGCATGTCGGTACCGCTCATGATTTTAAATTGAAGATGATGGTCTATATCTGCCAGTAAAACCTCTTTATCATAGCCCTTCCAAACGGAAAAGCCATTCTTCTTCTGATAGCTGATCGCCTCGTCGAAAAGCCAATAAATAAAATCAATGTCTGCCCTGGTGGTGTTTTCAACGGTATAATCTTCCATACCTTTCAACGCCATGTGAGTGATTTCTTTCATATTGGATGTCATGTATTTACAACGATCCGACGGGAAGAGCGGGGTTGCTCAGCGTATATTCCTCTCCCTCGATACAAACATTAAGCCCCGGAAGTATCTTTCATTGCTAGTAAGCTGTTGTATTTCTGCTTCCAGAAAGAATGCATTCAGTTCCTGATAAAAAGGCGCGTATATCGTCGCTACCGTTTTGCCCTGTAGATCAATCATCTCATTTTTGAGTGTCAAACCATTCCATTGATAGCCTGCCAGTTCTTCTAAGGGGATCTTCTGCACTCTTTTAGTGAATAAGTTGGTCAGCATGAGCAGTTCAGCCTTATATTCCAATCGCTTTAGGTGGGTAACGATGTTGTGTACTAGCCAAAAAATGATACTGATAAAAGAAAAGGTGACCCACAGGAAAGACACTTTCTCTTGCATTTCTATTGGTTTCCAAAAATGAATACTAAAGGCTAGGACTACACAAAAGATGATGAGCAGGCCAACCTGCCCTCCTACACTCAAATGACCGAAATAATTAAATTTAGCTTTCCTCATAATATGACTGTTAGCAGATTTACCTAATCAAGATAATGCTTTTAAGCCATGAAAACTATTGGTTGTCTTTTACTCAATTCAGCAGTGACAAGGCAATTATTGTTCAGGGTTCTTTGCAAATAGTTGATAAAGAACTTCATTATTCAATTCGATACAAGCGGCATGATCCGACTGGTTTTAAACGCATACCAGGTATAGCAATAGCACCGCCCCAGGGTCTGTTAGTAGTATCACCCTAAAATAGCTGGCTTTGTATCTATTATTTATCAAGGTTGCCGTGAGTCCTGATAGGCCTATCGGTATATTATGATGGGTAACCTGGGCATGCCAGGATACGGATGGATTGTCCTTGCTACATTGATATTATCTATACAACAATCACAACTATAGATTTTATCTATTATCAGATAGAAATATATTATCAAGAGTTAAGCCATAAATGTTTGATGAACGCTGCAAAAAGCCATACTTTAGAGCATTACTTTTGAGATGACATTTTTTAAAGTTGACAAACCATTTATCAATCTAATCAACATGGAAAATAAAAAAAGTACGAGTACTTCTTCAAACCACAAAGTGTGGGATGTCAATGAATCGAGCAAATGCCCCTTTATGGGGGGAGCGCTGGACTTCACTGCGGGCAGTGGGACATCTAACCGTGATTGGTGGCCTAATCAGTTGAATCTGAAAATCCTCCGCCAGCAATCAGATCTGTCCAATCCGATGGGCAAGGACTTCAACTACACTGAAGAATTTAAGAAGCTCGACCTGAATGCGGTGAAAGAAGACCTTTTTAACCTGATGACTGACTCACAAGACTGGTGGCCAGCCGACTATGGTCATTATGGTCCGTTCTTCATCCGGATGGCGTGGCATAGTGCCGGTACCTACCGTATTGCTGACGGCCGTGGTGGGGCACGCTCCGGTACTCAGCGCTTTGCACCACTCAATAGCTGGCCTGACAATGCCAACCTCGACAAGGCACGCTTGCTGCTCTGGCCGATCAAGCAAAAGTACGGTAAACAACTTTCTTGGGCCGACCTGATGATACTGGCCGGAAACTGCGCCTTGGAGTCAATGGGCTTCAAGACTTTTGGTTTCGCTGGCGGACGTGAGGACCTCTGGGAGCCAGAAGAGGATATCTACTGGGGATCAGAAGGCGAATGGCTGGGAACAAAGGAACGTTACGCAAAAGGTTCTTTGGAAAATCCGCTGGGTGCCTCTACAATGGGGCTGATTTATGTAAACCCGGAGGGACCGGAAGGAAACCCTGATCCGGAAGGAGCAGCCCATCACATCCGCGAAACTTTTGGCCGTATGGCGATGAACGACTATGAAACTGTTGCGCTGATTGCCGGCGGGCACACCTTTGGCAAAACCCACGGCGCAGCCGATCCGGCTCAATATGTGGGTGTAGAACCCGAAGGAGCAGGCATCGTGGAACAAGGCCTTGGCTGGAGAAACACCTATGGCAAGGGCAATGCAGGCGATACCATCACCAGTGGCCTGGAAGGTGCCTGGACGACCACACCCACGAAGTGGAGCAACAATTACTTCGAGAACCTCTTCAATTTTGAATGGGAGCTGACCAAGAGCCCTGCCGGTGCCTATCAGTGGAAACCCAAGGATGGGGGCGGAGCCGGTACAATTCCGGATGCCCACGATCCGTCAAAGAGCCATGCACCCTTTATGCTGACAACCGACATCGCCTTGCGGACAGACCCTAATTACGAAAAAATTTCAAGACACTTCTACGAGAATCCGGAGGAGTTCGCCGATGCGTTTGCCCGGGCATGGTACAAACTGACCCACCGTGATATGGGACCGCTGTCGCGTTACCTCGGCCCGGAAGTACCTGAAGAAGAACTGATCTGGCAAGACCCTGTTCCGGCCGTTACGCATGAATTGATCAACGATCAGGACATCGCAGCACTAAAGAGCAAAATATTGGGTTCAGGACTGTCGGTAGCCCAACTGGTATCTACCGCCTGGGCATCAGCTTCCACCTTCCGTGGCTCTGACATGCGCGGTGGAGCAAACGGTGCGCGCCTTCGTTTGTACCCGCAGAAGGATTGGGAAGTAAACAACCCCACTCAACTATCGAAGGTACTGGAGACGCTGGAAGGCATTCAGAAAGCATTCAATAGCGCTCAGTCGGGCGGAAAGCAGGTTTCACTGGCCGATTTGATCGTACTGGGTGGATGCGCCGGCATCGAGCAGGCAGCCAAGAATGCAGGCCATGAGATCACGGTTCCCTTCACACCAGGGCGCACTGATGCCTCACAGGAGCAAACAGATGTACAGGCTTTCGATATCCTCGAGCCCAATGCAGATGCATTCCGAAACTACCTCAGAGTTCGTGACAATTTATCGGCATCCGCCGAAGAAATGTTGGTAGACCGGTCGCAACTGTTGACCTTAAGTCCACCGGAGATGACGGTGCTTTTGGGAGGTATGCGGGTGTTGAATACGAATTTTGATCAGTCTCAGCACGGTGTTTTCACCAAGCGTCCGGAAGCACTCACCAACGACTTCTTCCTCAACCTGCTTGATATGCGCACCACGTGGAAAGCCACTTCTAAGGCTGAAACCCTGTTTGAGGGTCGTGACCGTGCCACTGGCGAACTCAAATGGACGGGCACCCGTGTCGATCTCATCTTCGGCTCGAACTCAGAGCTCCGCGCCCTTGCAGAAGTTTATGCCTGTGCAGACTCTCAGGAGAAGTTCTTGCATGACTTTGTGGCAGTGTGGACCAAGGTGATGAACCTGGACCGCTTCGATCTGGTCTGACTTTAATCCTGTGACCGCCTGACATAGCTGGAAAGAGGGTTACATAAGTATTGTTAAGAGGTGGTCTGGCAACAGGCTGCCTTTTTTTGTTTCCCTATGTTAAGCTAAGAGCCGTCATATAGCCTTGCGCCCTGACTTTGCATGGTTATGGCTTCTTAACGAGGGTTGTAAGCTGTTTCCACTTCACTCTCTATGTTTTCTAAGAATATCTCATCCAAGAGATGATTATACGGGTCAAACATATGATATCTGTTATGATATAGAGATGTCGCCTCTTTTAGATGATATTTATATGGCTCAACTTGTCCGAGTTTTTTGTACACCAAAGCCAAATAGTAATGATTTTCAGCTAAATTGTTTTCTTCTTCTTGTTTTTGGAATGCCTCTATGGCTTTTTGCCATTGGTTAGTTTCAAGATATAATACCCCCAGATGTAAATAATCATAGGCACCTAAATAATGGGAAGCTTTTGCTAATTGATCTTCCACTATTTGAATGGCTTTTTCTTTCTTTCCTAAAGCTTTATAGCATAAAGCCTTGGCTATGTTGAGATGATATATTCCATTGGAGGTAGGGCCAATGTCGTAATCTACCAGACTATCCAATAGATTGATATCTTCAATAGCACCTTGATAATCAGCAAACATCTTGAATTTCAAGGAAGCTCGTACACTTAAGTAATCCTGAGGAGCATATTC
Organism: Catalimonadaceae bacterium JC749; assembly: GCA_021730635.1. GTDB lineage: Bacteria > Bacteroidota > Bacteroidia > Cytophagales > Cyclobacteriaceae > JAJNNC01. The sequence goes on along the minus strand of JAJNNC010000019.1, from coordinate 34,527 downwards.
AACCGCTTTGTCTATGAGCTTTTTCCACATGATAAAGTTTCCACTTTTCACATAGACAGATGATTTTTCTCTGTAGGCATAGGCAAAATAGGGGCAGATTTCTAAGGCCTGATCCATCAATTCCTGGTATTCTCTTGAAAACTGGTAGTATCTTTTGTCAATATCTTCTACCAGTTTGCAAGCTTTGTATTGAAGGGTATCCCCATAGTAGAGCAATGCCTGACAGTTAGGTTGCCCATACACCCATAAAGGCAAAAATAATGATATCACTACAAGCTGTTTCATGGTAGTATTTTTACAATGGCGCCGTTCTGAATTTTGAAGATCAGGTATTGATAATAGTCCACCTTGCTACCCCTTTCCACTTTTGGTTTCCATCCTGTAAGACTTTTAGTAATTTCTAGAAGCTGCCCAGTAATAGAAGCATCAAATGCTTTCTCGTTATAGGCTTCATCCATGGCTAATATTCTAAACCTACCTGTCTTACCCTCACAGTTGACAATAAAGCGGACCCGGATCAACCCACTTTCTTTGGCTGCTTTGCTCTCATCATAACCATCTTGAAATGCTTGATCAATGGCGGTTTTCTCTCCTTCATATTCTACACCTCGGGAATTATTAAAGTATTGTATGATATGGTTATCTCCATAGCAGACTTTAAAGGCAGCATCGTCCACTTTAGGATCAAATTCAATATCATCCACCCATCTGGGATATTTGCTCTCTCTCACCGACACCTCTTCTGATGCAAGAGTATCAAAGGGGTTTTCTGCTGTCGATTTCTTTTCTGAATGACAACAAAAGACAAAGGTGAGTAAATATAGGATGAAACTTTTTTTTATAGTCATGCTTTGTACGGCTTACAACATCAAAATAACAGTATATGCGGTTTTATACAATAAAATGACAGTGATTGAGTTTCAGGTATCAGCCCTATTCCGGGCGAACCGAAGTATTAAATTTTTCTTCATGGGTTTCTTCTCCATGCACATCATAATGGGTGAAGGTAATACAGGCCTTGTCTTCCTCCCTGAAAACCCGGATGCCTAAAAAACCTCCTATCAGATTCAGATAGCGATGTTCAGGACGCTTATCGTTTGGGTCCCATCCCTGTGCGTGGTAATCGCTGACCGGACCGGAACCAAACTCCATAAGGCCTGTTTTATCATCCTGCGAAACGTACTGCCAATGTCGGTCGCCATTGACGACATACATGTTTTTTTGGGAAGCCAGGAATGTTCTCAGCCAGCTTCCTTCCTGTTCAAAGGCTTCATTGGCATGGTTATCTGCTTTATTTTCCCGGTCAGGACCTACCACAGGCGTAGCCGTGAATAAAATTTTGAAGGTAGCATCTGAAGATTGTACCGTAGCTTTAAACCATTCCTTTTGCTCGTTTCCCCAGATAGATTTTTCGCTACCGTCCTCCATATTGTTACTGGAACGATATTCTCTGCCTTCCACCATCCATATTTGCAGGTCTTTTCCCCAGCGAATGCTGCGGTAAGGTTTACCTTCCAGGGGTGTGTTTTCATGCCAGAGCTTTAAACCATCCTCAAAGGTAAGTTCCCCATAAGGCTTGGTCTGTGGATGCGCATCGTCGGACAGCAAATCATGATCGTCTTTGAGCATGTAGATCGGTGTGTGCTGGTGAAAATCTACCAAGGAAGGCCATGCATCCATCGCATGCCATTTGTGTCTTGCTTTGGGTATGGTATTGGCTTCCGGCCCTGGCTTGTCGTAATAAATGTAGTCGCCTGTGTGGATGAAAAAGTCCGGCTGAAGCTCATTCATCTGGTCATAGGTGCTGAATCCCCTTTTCTTATCGTCATAACTCCAGAAATACTGACAGGTGGAAGTGGTAAGCTGTACGGCAACTACTGCATCTTTCCGGGGGGCTGTACGAAAACTTCCTTTTGTAGTGGATACCTTTTTACTGTCTGGAGATGCTTTGGCTTCCAGCAGGATTTCATACGCCGTATCAGGTTGCAGTTGGCTGAAGGGTATCTTTACAGTAAAATCATGTTCAGCCACAGCGGATTGCCAGGTGGAGGTAACCGTATGCCTGCCTGCTGTGAGCGTAGCGCGTACCAGACCGGGTGTACCCTGTACGCCACCATCCATCTGCGCTACCGGCATGTTTTCGTCGAAGTTTAACGGATGCCGAAATACGGTTTCTTTGCGCTCATGCCTGATCTTGTTAGGTTTTTTCTGTGAACAAAGTCTGGTCCAGATCATAGCGGAGCTATCGGTAACTTCACCGATTTTGATACCCGTGGTGAAAAATACCTGCTGGGCAGAGGCGTCAAAGACTGTGGAAATAATAAGCAGCGTGGATACAAAGAAAATGCTTGTTGCATGAAGCGTTTTACTGGCTGTCATGGTAGGTTCTTTCATGGTTCGTATTAGCGTTTGGCGTTCCAAAGTACACAAACGCAAGGACTTTGGCACCATGTAAGAGCCGCATGGCGTACATCCTATAGCAAATTTACCGGGCATTGCCTTTCCCCCGAATAAATCTTTCAGTTTGTAGACCAGTAAATATTAATTTCATGAGTGATCCCTCTTTCAACCACACCTGCCCGACCACCTAACAGTGTATATACTGTAATTCCTTTCCGAATACCCCCGATGACAGTTGCTGTACAAAACCAGAAGGGTATAGGGAAAGGAAAATGACCAGACAAGAATTGACCTTAAAATGTTATTTCGGAAGAAACGTCAAATGTCTGGTGGTAAAACCAACACTCGTCATACGTTAAACTCTACCTTTTGTCAAGCTATTTCCGTTTGGTTGACCCTTGTCTGCAAAGGCATTTCTCCTCCCCCTAATACTTCTTTCATCACCACGTTCAGGTCTTTGAGTGCCTGGGAACAGTTTCCATAGAAAGACGAGCCATGCATGGTAGCCAACGTACTTGGCTGCAAATCCGCTAACTCCTGCAACAGCTGTCCTGTTTGATTGGTGTATGGCATATAACTGTGAAGCGGTGTATTCTGCATGGCCATCATAGAGTCACGCACATTGCCCAAGATATCTGATGTGGTCAGGGCTGCTACATTGCCATTGTGGTGGAAAAGATCAGAGCACAAGAGCACTTTGTTGGTCTCTTCGAAGAGAACACCCGCATCCCATCCATGGGGCAGATGGGGTGTGGGAATAAAACGGTATTGGTATCGGCCTGTGCTCAACACTTCTGCTTTTGATAAGCCCCGGGCAGGACGTATCGCAAAGTCGCTCATATTTACAAGGGCTCCGACCTCACTGCACACCGCTTGTGCCTTGGGGGCTACCTGAAGCCATTCGTTTAAAGCACCACATTCATCTACCTCAAAATGGCTGAAGCCAATCCATCTAATCTTTTTAAGATCGATTAATCTGGCGACAGCTTCTTTCAAATCAGGAAACATCATACGTGTGCCCGTATGGTAAAGCATAGGTTCATCATCTTTGATGAGGAAGTGGTTAAACTGCATATTCAATGCAGGAGCCCACACAGAGAGACGGTACAAATCCGGCGCGATTTCATGAATTGTTGTCATAAATGAGTAAAATTAGTTTTTAAATTTTGGGTTAACCTTTGATATGGCATTGAGGCACATCATCAAAGTTGGTATCAAAATTATGGCAGGCCAAGAACAGATTCTTGTACAAATGCGACATTTTACAGGCGGTTAAACAGTTGGTAGGATTCAGAGGAAAGGACCAGGCTAGTGCTTCATCATGGGAAGCCGTACCTGAAGCGTTTACTTTTTACTGAAGTGAATATGCCTTAGGCACAGGTGATGAGATTATCTTTATACGGCCTTGCCTTTCCCATTAAGATAGGCAGAAGGCAGCTCTCCGGTTAATTTCTTGAAATCTTTGGCAAAATGTGCCTGATCGGCGTAACCACACAGGTAGGAAAGTTGTGCCAGGCTGACATTGGGTTGTTGAGAAATAATTTGGTGCACCAGGTTTAGCCTGGCCATACGCATATAGGTTTTGGGACTAATGCCTAACATACTTTTAAATTCTCTCTCCAATTGTCTCAGGCTGATGCATACTTCTTTACTGAGTGAATCTACAGAAATCTCACAGTTTTGATGGCGTATCAAATCAGAAGCCATCTGCACATAAAAATGTTTTTGCTTAATTTTATTCAATCTTTTCAATAAGTACGCATCGGCCAGCCTGATACGGTCTTCCACTGTTTTCGATGCTTCTAATTGCAGGCAAAATGAAATGAAGGATGAGCCAAACACATCCTCTAAATTATCCGGGTTATTGAGGAATTCAGCGGCAGGGATACCAAATAAGTAATACATAGCTTCTGGTTTAAAGCGTATGTTAAAAGTTTCCACTCTATCCCAGAACCGTATATCGAAGGGAGCTGTCCAGAAGCCATCCAGGTGAAAGGCAGGGGTCATTTGCCAGGTGGAATTTAGTTTTATTTCACAACGAGCCTCCGACAGATGCAGAATAAAATCTATATAACAGGTGGGCGCTATTTTCTGATACAAGGCTGCCGAAGAACTTCCACAAAAAATGCCCTCCCAATAGTGAACAACAAAAGGTTTTAAGGCATCTGTTGGCGCATATTCTCTGATCTGTACACTCATGGTTTTTCTAACGTTTTTACACAAATATTATGATAAAGCGTAAGGTCATCAGTTACTTGCCCTGGCTCGACTCTCAAATTTTGAAACAGCAAAAGGGAAGGCAACAGGTAGGAGCGTTGCTATGGTCAGTGACCAAACAGGCTACTACCAGGAGGGCCTACCCTGTTGGATTCATACAACAGGAAGCCGTTTCCTAAAATGTTTTCTAACTCGGAATACATAAAGTTAATCATTTCAGAAGCTATTGTAGCTATCAGAAAATAGAAAATAGGTGCTTTGCTTCAAAAAATGGGATCAGGAAAAGAACTTTCATCAATAGAAAAGGACAGCAAGCTGTGGCCAGCCTACAGGCTACCTTTACTAATATTCTACACGACCCTCCGGATTGCTTTTCGCAGATGTTAAAGGTAGACTGTTTATAATTATTGTAATTTTTTTCGCTACTCCAATCGGTTTGGCGGGTATTCCTGCCATAGTCAGTTTGGCTTCTCTTACAGCTTTACATCCTTCATCTCACTTTGGCTGTATGGTTACAATCACCCGTTTATATCGCGACAAAGCTGGTTTTCCTTTATCGGTGACTTTCAAAATGAAATGAGCCGTTTCCGTTTTTTCTACCTCAGGGGCTCTGATGGTATGCACGTTATACAAATTTTCTGATAAGGGCGCAAAGCTGATCAACTCTTGATAAGACCCGGCTTCAGGATAATGAAACCACAGAAAGCTCAGGTTATCCCCATCAGGATCAGTAGTTCCGCTTGCATCCAGGCTAAAAATATCACCGGATTTTACGGTGAATTCTTCAGGATGACCCAAGGCAGGTATGGGCGGATGATTGGCTTCTTCATAAGCCAGGGTACACCAATCCATGCGGGCAGCAAAGTCATGTTGAAAATCTTCCCGCCAGCGCCACAAGCTCACTTTGTTATCCGTAAAGGAGAGCGTATCCTTGCGGAGGGGTCTTCCATAAGGTTGGTCAATCCAGGGTGAATACGTATCGTCAGCGTTTGTCCAGAGCGGACGGGTTTCAGGCTCTACCGGTACACCTCCTGTAAACCCTTCCGTGTCTAAAGAGGAGGCATCGGGCTGATAAAGTTCGTAGCGTCCTCCCCAGCCACCCCAGTCCGGATGGTCCGGCACGTTGAGTCCATTGGGTATTAAGGATAACCAGGCAGGCGTATCTCCCTCCATGCCATAGGCAACATCCGGATACATGGCCCCCAGTGGACCGTGACCCTGCTGTATATTTTCTTCCAGCCATTGATTACTGATCACCTCATTGTTGATCCCTGCTACTGCCTGATTGATAGCAATCCAGGTGGCACGCCCATACCCACCCGGACTGACGATATAGAATAAATCAGGAAAATTATTCCTGATCCAGATGCCGCTATCATCCTGATCAGAAATGGTATACACCCGGAGCTTACTCATCAAGCTTTTCGCTTCTGACTCACTTTTGGTATTTCTGATTTTATGAAGCGCCTGTGCCAGGGTATTGACGCCTCCCCAAACGGAGACCCAGACCGGACGCTCATCGTCTTTTTCCAGGACGCTGATAATCCAATCAGAACCTTCTGAATCTTTTCCTTCTCCCACCCCATTCATGCCATATTCCGCTAAGCCTTGCTTGACTAAGCTCAATAACGCATCTTCTTCAGGAAAACCGCTCTGATGCTTTTCCAGGTTAGGTTGTATTTTTCCATAAGCCTGAATAATGCTTTTCATGGTCTCCGGGGCTACCCTGCTCTTTTGGTGTGTAGACGTTGTAGCAATGAGCCCTTCTATGTCAATGACATTCGCATAAAGTAATAAACGAATCAGGGTTTGCGCATCATCAGGATCGGCTTCTATATCTGACAATACAATCAAACGATGCTTTTCACTGAACGCTACCGCCATGTCAGGTTGCGATGCGTTTAATGTTTCAGGGGCAGCGTTTTGATCACAGGCACCAAACAGTAACAGGAAAATCAATCCCAGGAAAGATAATTTTTGGGTCATGGTTCATCATTGCGTTTGCAAAAATTTGTCAAAAAGAAACAACTAAGGCCTGCTACGATGAGCATGTACCTCATTGACTTGATCTGATTTTTTACCTGTAGAGATGCTGCTCAAAAAGCTCGTGCTGCCTATTCTATACTAGCCTCTCTTTCCCCATTCCATTTTCTGGAGACCGTCTGGTCCCTCGAAGGAAAATCTGACGGAATCTCCTGGGTCACCTCGCCGGTAGCCGCCCATTCTGCTCCTCGCTGCAGGGTGGTAATAAATCCCGCACATTCCATGGAATAATCAAAGTGCCCCAGTGCGGTATGAAAAACACGACCCTGCCCATAATTGATAGCCATCAGCAGGGGTACATGTTGTCCCATACCCTTTACTTCAGGATTCCAGGGGGGTGCATTGCGCTCTACATCCGCATAAGCCGTTGCTAAAATGGTTGCGTTCTCAAAGGGGCCTCTCATGCGCTCATATAATTCATCGGTGGCGTGAAGCCACTCTGAAGGCAATCCTTTCATAATAGGATGTTCCGGTGCACGGGTGGTCATGAGAAAATCGTATTCCGGGCCGTGCGACCCACAGAGACCTGCGGAATGATCTACTTTAAGCTCGCCGGCCTCATTGTAATAAGCATAAGGCCCTGTGGTACTATCACGGCCACCCCAGGCCCCCAGCCCAATCATTTTATTGTATTCTGCCCAATCACCCCAGGCATTGTTGGCAGCATGCACGATGACCAGTCCGCCCCCGTTGTTCATGTAATTTTCAAAATTTCTTTGGGTCTCTTCAGGCCATGGGGCAGCGTCTGCACCGAGATTGGAAACAACAAGGTCGTACTGACTGAAGTCTATTGAAAAACGAGAGGTTTTGATAGGATCGTGCGATTTCCCATAGGCAGTTGAATCCAGGGGATAGGTTTCTATGAAATAGGTATAGGGCTCTGGCCGGGATTGGTTATATTTGATGCCAAGCCATACAGAATCCATGCGGTGGATGTCTACCTCAAAAAGACCTGTTTGTTCCAGATAATCCTTCATCATCATCGTGGTTTTAGGCCATACATAGTGGTTGTTCTGACCATCAATGATGACAGCCTTGAGTTTTGAATTCGAAGACGAGGATTCTTCCTGATTAGTCTGACCGCAAGCAGCTGCCAGGAATAGTACTGCAATGATCCAGTTTAGTTTTATCATATGAATGTAGTTTTAGGTTTGCAAGTGATGGATGCCCGACACTTGCAGGAAAGCAATAAAATTAAGGGAACGGAACAACACCTACAAAAGTCTACCAAAAAACAGTAGCACAAAATTGATAAAACCTGAAACCAGCTGCAATTTTGCTCCCGGTGTGTTCAGAGGGTTTGCTGTCAACCCTGGTCAAAATACAGTACAGCATCCCATTTTTCCAAAGCGCCTGTTAGCGCAACATAGGTCGGTTTTTATCATTTTTTCTGTTGATCTTCTATTCGCTTTTGGTGGGTCTGCCAATACTTAATTTCTACCGCACGGTCTGCCTCCTTTTCGTACTTCTTGTTCTTTTCCATTTCCACAGCCTTTATAATTTCATTCAGCGCCTCCTGGTACATACCCAGATATTCATAAATTTCCATCTTTACCCGCCTTGCCCCACCGTTGTCTTTATTCAATGCTATAGCCTTATCGGCCAATTGCAACCCTTCCATTAAATGCGATCTTTCCAATAATAAAAATTGAGCGGCTTCATAATAAGCGTCTGAATTTGTATTTACACCAGTAAAAAGCTGCTCTTCTATAAATTGCATGGCATCTGTAGCCGTTGTCGTCAGGATATTGAAATCAATTTGAGTATTGGCCCATGATATATAAAGCCTTGCGTCGCTTTGCAACAGGTCAATATCTATTGTCAGTGCTTCGTAGTACCTTGGGCTTGCTCGTGGGGTGACAACAAAACGGGCTACATCTTTTGATGGATGATACCCATAGGTTCCGTACAGCGTAGTATCTGCGTTTAGAATAACCACCCACGTTTCCGGATTAGGAATCGTAAATAAGGAATAAGTCCCCGGAGGTATCTTTTGCCCTTCAATAATGACGGCTTTATCAATTTTGATTTTTGTGCTCGGCCCGGCACCTGTTCTCCATAGCTGATTCCAGGGAACCAGATGACCAAATATGATGCGCTTTCTTGCCAATGGTCTTTCATACTCGACCGTAACCTTGGTATTTCCAACTGATTGAAAAACAACTCCTTTCGGGCTTGCAACCGGGTAAAGAGCTACTTCATGCTGGGCATGTGAAAAAAAGTAGGTTAGTAAATAACCTAACAGAAATAAGTACTTCATTGCATGGTATAATGGTAGTAAACAATCGGTATATAAACGCTAGATTTCTCTCAAGGCACAGCTTATCTGTTTGGAATTTGTGACAGGTTGCCACTGACGGTTCAGATAGGACACATGCCTGCAGACTTTCAGCTTCTAATATCAGATAGGTCAAACAGTAATGCATAACCTAGTTTATAGAAAATTGCTGATTTTATGACAAATCAAGAACTATAAAATAGCATGTTTTCTAATTTTTATTGAGACTTTTCCACAGGGTCGCCTGGCGATCGATGAAAAGTCTCCGCACGGCGGACCGCCAAAAATCTTGGAGCTGCACTCCGCAGCAAAATATCATTCCTCCCACATAGCCATCACACCCTCAACTCCGTTGGGGCCACGATTTTGCTCGGGCCTTCGCACTTTTATTTATACACTTTATTAAAACTTATGTGGTATAACTACTAAAGTACTAGTTTTGTCCATCAGTTTCAATAACCTTTAAGAGGGGCTGACAGCCAAAAGCTGTGTCTTTTCCGAAGCGCATGATTCGCTCAAGGCGTTAAGGTGATTTCAACTCTTCTGTTGAGCCCTGAACCTGAGGTGTGATGGAGCAGAGGACAGCTGTTTCCATACCTTCAAGCTCAAAGAAAGAAGTCTGCTCGAGTTGATAGCTATCAAACTTGAAATGGATATTTTCTACAATGAGGGTATCTCCAACAGTGATCTCATCTGTCGAAGACTGAGTAGCATCAGGCTATGCTCTCTGAAATGCTATGCAGTGATAGGATACAGAAAGGTCAGGTAGTTCGACCGACAATAATCGCCACTGAGTTCGCCCAGGATGCTATGATTTGTTGGTTTCGTGAATCAGAACTCCTTGTCCATTCATGTAATGGTTCACCTCTATCACCTATCCAGCTGCTAGGCGGACATTTGAGTCTGCAACAAAATGATCTTAAAGCCTAGCCAAGTCATCAATACCTTTCCTTATGAACTTGACAAATCTTTAACTTTATCCTTATCACAACATTTCAAGCAATTGAATATTATTTCCGCAAGTATCATCCAATACTGCTATCATGGTTGGCCCTACTTCTTTAGGCTCCATGCTAAACTGAACGCCAAGCCCTATCAACCTTTCATATTCTTTTTTCAGATCATCTACCATAAAGGATGTCCACGGAATACCGGCATCTTTTAGTGCGATCTGATATTCCTTTGCCGGTTCAAATGCTATAGGTTCAAGGAGAAGTTCTACCCCATTTTGTTCATTTGGAGAAACAACCGTCAGCCATTTATACTCACCGACCGGCACCTCAGTTTTCTTAATGAATCCCAGCTTCTCAGTGTAGAACTTTAAGGCTTTATCCTGATCCAGTACAGGTACGCTTGTGACATATATTCTGATCATCTTTGATATATTTTGTTCTATACGAAGATCAGCATTTGTCCTTCCTGGTACTTATTCCAGATTGCTAATGTTTAGTTCCTGATAGGCTTTGGGCGAGTAACCCGTACCTCGCTTGAATACTCTCGAGAATGTGGGTAGACTCTCATACCCTACCTCAACACAAACATGAGTAACGGAAAGACCTTTTTTGAGTAATTCTTTGGCCTTTTCTATACGTAAATTCCTGAGGTATTGTCTTGGGGTCATTCCATAGATTTGCTGAAATATCCGGATATAGTGGAAGCGAGACATAAAGGCAGCGGATGCCATCTCATCCAACTGGATTTTGTTACCATGATATTTCTCCATAAAGGCTTTAGACTGCCTTATGTATGCATAATGATATTCCGGTAGGCCATACTCTCTCGCTATGCGCTCTACTTCCTGTTCGTAGAATGTTTTGGAGCGTTTATTCATTTTGCTGCCTTTACAGGATTTCTACATAGCCTTCTGTTCCATTCACTCGAATGCGTTGCCCATCTTTTATCAGCCTGGTTGCATTTTCTACTCCGACCACTGCCGGCAAGCCATATTCACGGGCGATCACGGCTCCATGGGTCATCAGTCCACCCACTTCGGTCACTAGCCCTTTGACGGATAGAAACAAGGGTGTCCAGCTGGGGTCCGTAAAAGTGGTGACCAGGATATCTCCCTCTTCCAGCTCAGCCGTTGCCACGGGGGCCGTCTCCACGGTGCGGTTCCCCGCCGGGGCCGTTGCCACGGCGGCATCTTCCATGCTTACCATGACGCGTGCCCGTCCCTCAATTATTCCGGAAGAAACAGCTAACCCTGCCATAGCTTCGGCGGGGAGATTTTCCCGTTTGTACTGACCCGTAATGATTTCTCCATCAGAGGTGATCACCCGTGGCGGCATCAGTTTTTCATAGATTTTGTACTCTTCTTTTCGCCGATTGATGATCTGGTAATCCAGTGTATGGGTGCGGACAACTTCGCGAAACTCTTCAAAAGAGAGATAGTAAATATCTTCTTTTTCATGAAGAACGTTGGCTTGTACGAGCCGTTCGGCTTCCTTGAGTAAAGCCTGCTTATAAATGAAATAGCGACTAACAATGTCGTATTTCGGATATTCACGATAACCGATGAAATTCCGGATCAGGTCGATCATTTGCTTTGTCTCTTTGGCTTTTTGTTCACCATCCGGTAATTGTTTCAACCGGGCTAACAAGTCCTGTTCTTTTTTCAAAGCTTCCTGTCGCCCTTGCTCAAATTTTCGTTTGCTGGCGCCAGGTTCAAGGTTTTTGATGTTACTGAGGATTATCGGTACCAGTATACTTGGTTTTTCACGCCAACGTGTTCTTGTAATATCGATCTCCCCGGCACATCGCATTCCATATTTGTCGAGATAAGCAGCAATAGCCTCACGCACCTGCTGCCCACCTTCGAGTGGAAGCAGATCATCCAAAAAATTATCGTCTGCGCGGCAACCCGCTGGGCGGCAACCCGCTTTTAGCTGTTGTAGATATGCCATGACTTCCGGATAGGGACGAATCACATCGGCCACCTCCAGTAGCGCCAGCCCCATTTCAGAAGTAACGTTGTTAGGTACAGACAGGGAAAGGGTATCTGCTACGTTTTTTTCACCTAACCATTCATTCATTTTTTCATTGATCCATGCTGAAGCATGGATAGCAGCCATAATCACATTCAAATTTTTCAGGTCTGACGCAAGCTGTCGCCGTTGCTGCATATCTTCCAGGATACACTCAAATACATCCAATCCTGATTTCGTTTGGATGTTATGTTTTAAAGCTGATATCGATGTCTCACTATGCTGAATCAAATCAGCAACAATTGAAGAATCGTTTCCTGCTTCTGCCAGAATATCCGCAGACGACATACCCTTATGGCTTTTAATGGGCCCCGGTTCGCTTTGATCATTGGGGTCCGATTGTAAAAAATCTCCCCGCTCTATGAGGGTCATAAGCGCGTCCTTGATGAGCGGATCGGAGTGACCCAACACATCCAATAAATTTTGCCTGCCAGCCGGTGAAGCCAGGCCCATCGTGATATCCACAAACAGCCTGCCACCACCAGTTTTAAACATAGGCCGGGCACCTGTTAACACCCAAACCGATATTCCCAGTGGTTTAATAGGATCCGTCATCATTTGCTGATGGCCGACTGATACATATACCTGCGGGCCGCGATCGGCATTCTCCTGGTCAGTTGTTTCAGGAATGGGATATAAAGTAGTGATCGGCCGGCTTTGGACCATATAAAACGTGCCGTCAGCCAAACACCATTCGATGTCCTGGGGGTGTCCGAAATGTGCTTCGATTTGTCTACCCATGTGGGCAAGCTGCAAAATCTGTTCATCTGTCAGTGCTTGTCTGTTCTGCCGCTCTGCCTCAATCTCCTGTGCTTTCGTACCACCTTCTTGTAAGGCATAAACAGCCAGTTTCTTGGTGGATATCTTCTTGTCAATCATCTGTCCGTCACGCACTTTGTAAACATCAGCATTCACCAGGCCGGAGACCAAAGCCTCTCCCAATCCGAAGCTGGCATCAATGGATAGCACCTTCCTGTGACCCGTGACTGGATCGGCTGTAAACAAAATTCCTGATACCTGCGGAAAGACCATCTGCTGTACAACCACAGCCAGATAGACTTTACGGTGGTCAAAGCCATTTTGAAGGCGGTAGGTTACGGCCCGTTCGGTAAATAATGATGCCCAGCACTTTCGGATATGCCTGAGGATAGCCTCCTTTCCTCTGCTATTCAGATACGTATCCTGCTGGCCTGCAAAGGAGGCTGTCGGTAAATCCTCTGCCGTAGCACTGGATCGTACGGCATAGGCATATTTTTCTCCAAGCCTGGAGAGATGGCGTGTGATGGCTGAATGAATGTCTTCAGGGATGGTAACCCCTTCGATGACCCTGCGAATCTCACTGCTGAGTTCAGCGATTTTATGCCGTTCATACGCTTTCAGCAGCGATAACTGATCCAGTAATTCGTTCATCGACGATGCTTCTCCCATGATTTTTTTAAATGCTTCCGTAGAAACACAAAAGCCATCAGGTACGCGTATGCCTTCAATCCTGGCAAGTTCTCCCAGGTTGGCACCTTTCCCCCCCACCACCATGCGTTTAGTTTTGTCAATGTCTTGAAAACCAAGTGTGTATGCACTCATAAATTTTCCTCCTTTTAAGATAATTTATTAAGCCGTTTTACTAACACGTCTGTAAGTGAGTTCCAAATCTTTCTCCCAGCTTGTACCGTCTTTGCACATCTCACCTTTGCCAATCATGGTACCATCAAGGTCGTTGATGAGGCAGGTAAATCGTTGGGAAAAAGCAGGATCATTTCTCCACCACTTAAAGACCTTGTCCTGCAATGAAACTTCATACTTTCTTGAAACCTTCCGCTCATCAAAGTATAGCATAAAAAGTTCACCGACAGCATCATCACTGCCAAAGATGGCTATGCCACTGGGAAGATTCCCTTCCTCATTTTCTGAACGCATCATCAAAAAAGCACCTTCTTCCATCCAGCTAAATGAAGTGCGTCCGTGAAGTACCTTGCCTGGAAGGTAGGGATGATATCCTACTGTTTCCCATTCTCCTATCAAGACGGCAAAGGGTTCCAGCAGGGGGTTGGGTATGGCCGCTTTCTGTGCTATGTTTTTCATGCTTTTTGTCAAGCTTTATGGTTTAGATTACCTGTGATTTCATTCATTATTCCGATTGCTTTTGAAAAGTAGGTTTCAATCGTTTTGATCTCTTCACTAGAAAATGTGGCCAGCAGTTGTTCCGACTGGGTACGGTAGTCTCTGTATAGAGGCTCTAAGAGAGCCATAATTTTTTCAGTGTCTGGCACAATGATAACCTTCCGCCTGTCGTCTGAAGCAAATACTCTTTTTACAAGTTTTTTCTTTTCAAACCTGTCAATCAAGCCAGTGACTGCACCTGTTGTCAGACCCGTTAAACCGGAAAGCTCGCCCGCTGTCATGGGGCCTTTTTGTATAAAAAACCCTAAGTATTTATGGTCAGTCCCGGGAAGCCCCGCCTTCCGGGCAACAGCTTCATGCATCTGAATAGAGGAGTAGGTATATTGTTGGCTCAGTGTTCTTATTTGTTTGAGTACGTTATCATTCATTTTTATCTTAGCGACTAAATATCTTAGCCACAAAGATAAAAGGAAATAAACAATTTGTCCAACTGTTTTTGGTAAAAAATTTTTAAGAATTGTCAGTATGATTTTTTCTGAATGCTACCAAGGGACGGTAAGTTGTTTCCAATGACCGCCAGCGATGAAAGGATTTTTCCATGCCAGGAGAGGGATCCTCTTAGCGATGGAATGACATGGGGTTAGCTTTGAAGGGTAATGGCTTTGGAGTCTAAGTGCCTGGTTTTTGTTCTTTAGGTTTGCTGCTCACTACCTGGTATAAGCGAAAGCTGGAGTTACAGACTCATTACCTGTCTATTGATAAGAAAGGCAGGAAGTGGCAGAAAAGTATTCTCTACCACTTTACCCCAGCTTACGCCTAGACCAATGTTATGCCCTTGCACCAGGGCTCATTTTACTCATCCAGGTATCCAAATTTCCCTGTATTAAAATCTTCAAACGCCTGCATTAACTCGGCTCTGGAGTTCATCACAAATGGCCCATGTGCTGCTATCGGTTCATTGATGGGCTCTCCACTTAATACTAACACAATAGCGTTTTCTAAGGCTTCTATCACAAATGACTCTCCGTCATTTTGAAACAACACAAAATGGTCAGAGGCTACTGTTTCCGTGTTGTTCACTTTAATACTCCCCTCCACTACCAACAAGGCTGTACTGTAATTGCCAGGAAAAGAGAAATCTGCTATTCCCCCTTTGTTTAACCTTGCGTTTTGTAAATGAATAGGCGTAAAGGTAGAGGCTGTCCCTTTCACGTCTTTGTATTGGCCTGCGATGACTTCAACCAATCCCCCATTGTCAGGAAGTTGAAATGTATTAATTTCCTGATGGGTAATTCCCTGGTATTTTGGCTTGGATATTTTGTCTTTTGCAGGCAGGTTTACCCAGAGTTGTACCATCTGGAATTCTCCTCCTGTTTTGCTGAATCCTTCTTCGTGGTATTCTTTATGCAAAATACCTGAGGCAGCCGTCATCCATTGCACATCTCCCTCTCCGATCACCCCACTGTTTCCGGCGCTATCATGATGAGCCACTTTGCCTTTGTAGGCAATGGTTACCGTTTCAAAACCTCTGTGAGGATGCACACTGACCCCTCTTGGGTTATTCGTGGGAGGAAAGTAGTACTTTGAATTATAATCCATCATGATAAATGGATTCATTCGTTGCATATCCAGGTGATATCCACTCGGTATAAAATTGTGAACCCTAAATCCATCACCTACCATATGAGGTGCGGGGGGTGCTACTACGATTTCTATGTTTTTTGTTGCCATAATCTTATTTGTTTTGAATTACAGTACAAAATTACAGCCCTCAATATTCCTGTGCATTGATGTATGATAAGAAATGAAAATCAGATTGATTTAAAATTTTTTCTCGCAAGTTCTTTTCTAACACGACTTAAACTTTCGGGCGTAACGCCCAAATAGGAAGCAATCATCCATTGTGGTACCCGTAAGGTTAAATCAGGATAAAGTTTTATGAAATCCAGGTAACGCTGCTCTGCGGTTGCTCCCAGTAAAAGGTTAATCCTTTTTTGAAGATGCCGGATATGATTTTGCAATAGTTTTTCATTGTATTGTCTGAACGAGGTACTGATGTCAGAGGCAAGATTGATAAAGTCCTGGTCTAAAAAAACAATGCAGGAATCTTCTATTGCATCAATGTATAAGTCGGAGGGTTCATGGAAAAAAGTACTGCTTCGGTCTGTGATAAACCAGTGCTCTGAGGCGAATTGAATGATATGTTCTTTTCCGGTATTGTCAATAGTGAAAGAGCGCAACAGTCCTTTTTCAACAAAAAATGAATGTTTACATACTTCACCCTGGCGGAGCAATACGTTTCCTTTCTGAATTTGCTCAACCTTAAGTTTCTCTGCCAGTACAGCAAATTGTTCATCTGTTACCTGAGCCTTTGTTTGAAGATATGACCTGAAGTTTGATAACCCTGTTTCCTTGCTAAAGTTCATTTTTTACTGATGCATTACGATTAGGCTAAAAGCTGCAGCCATGTAAGCCACTTTACTTTCTGCTATGACTGAGTTGATTGTTTGGTCTTATGATTCATCCACTGATGGAGAATCAACCACCATCAAGTGACTTCCAAAGTAATAAGCTACTAATGTAGTAACATAGTAATGAATCCGTTTTGTTTTTGTCTGGAAAAAAAACGAACCTGTCATTTAGCTTTATGTCCGTAAAAGACAACATTGAATGGCCAAACGTGTCAGCAGCAGAATGCTTTATCTGGCATTATGATTCCGGATGCAAGTGGCTTCTGTCTTCGTCAGCAAAGAACAATGGGTAAAAGACGGTTGTCTACCACTTCTTTTCCTGGTCGCCTACAGTATGATCATCAAAATGTAGGGGGTGCCGTATTCAAGTCAGAATCCAGGAAATCAGTGATCATGGGGATCAGCCAATTCGTGCGCTGTATGATCCCAATATGGGTGGTGCCCGGAACAATAGCCAGACGGGATTGGGGCAGCCCGTGTATATCTCCCATTTTTCCGCCACCTTTGGCTCGAAACAGTTCCAGGGCATGCTCATACCGCACACCGTCGGCATCACCAATAGCCATAAATATAGGAGCCTGTATGTTTTTTACATCCCTGGACCAGTCATAAGGCTTTAAGTCTATGCTGATCACCTTTTTGACAAATTCCGGAAAATGATCCGGATCGTTTCCAAGACTGTCGTATTGTTTTTGTATAGGTGTGCCTTCGAACATAGCTGGAGTGAAAGTAGCAAAACTGGACTCTACCTCGGGCCACCATCCGTCATGCGTATAGGTACCTGACAATACCACGAGCCTGCGTACCTGCTCAGGATGGCGTATGGCTACCTGAAAGGCGATTCCCCCTCCCATGCTATATCCTACAATGTCTGCACTATCTATGTTGAGGTGTTTGAGCAGGCCGGACACATCGTCAGCCATACCTTCGTAACTTAATTCGCGGGGTATATCCCTTGTGCGACCGTGGCCTTGCATTTCCGTGACGATTACTTTCCGGTCTTTGGCCAACAGGGGTATGATGTGCGACCAATTTAAGGGTATACTCATATAGGAGCCATGCAGCAGGACGATGGGTTGACCGTTGCCGTAAACCTCATAGTACAGGGCAAGCCCGTTTACGTCTGCATAACCGCTTTCAGCAGGCTTTATCAGTTGGCTGGCAGCTGTGTCCTGTGGGGCAGCGCGATGCTGCCCGGCTGAAGCGTTTTGGCCTTCTTTTGGATCCGATTGGCAGGAGGCCAGTACCCCTACAACCATGACTAAAGAGAAACTGATTAGCCTATGTCTGTTCATGTATCATGTCGTTTTGTTACCATACAAATTTTGGAAAAAATACCCTTTCCTTTGCAGTGAGTATGCGACAATAATAGGGTTAAAAGCGACAGCACTGGATTAACGTTGCTTCCGTCTTCGTCAGCAATATTTCAGCTTGCTATAAGTGACAGCACGAATTGTCTGCACAATAAACATTTGAGAGAAATCGCTTCCGTAAGCGATAAGTTTGTCTGGTAGCGTTATTTTAAGGTTGCCTATATCAGCTCGCAAAGATGCTGGCGAGGCCATTAGCCGAAGCATAGCGCTTAGGCAAGGTGCCTGTTGCACAACCCTGTTAAGATAAGAGAAATCTGTCAGAGCAAAAATCAGAGTTGCGAATCAGCCACTGATGTTGGCGGTTGTTTTCTTGTCGTGCGATTGTCCTACTTTAGGTTTAATTCTCTCGCGAAAAGCAAGGCAATACGTCTTCTCTGAAATAGGGTTCTTGATTTACCCAGAACATGTAATTCACTTTCAAAAAATCCTTTGCAAACTCATACAATAGCTCAACACTTGGGAATAGATTTACCTACCATAGATCATTTGCAAAGAAATAGTTCAGAGCTATCGCAGGCGAGAAACCTTGATTGGTGATAAAACCACCTGTTGCCAATCCAAACCCTTTCCCTAATTCAAAGTTGACTGTAGAGTAGCTCAAAAATTCAGTTTCTGTGAACACCTGTACTCAACCCGAATACGAGTGTAACTGAAAAACCCCTCTGTGAAATATCCGCAAACGGCTTTGTCCACCCAACTTCGTGACTTGAATATTTTGAGGTTGTACATACTTCCTCACAATTTGAGCTTGGGCGTGGTATGCCAACACCCAAGCTCTATGGAGACTAAAAGTAACTTTATAATTTTAAAGAGTAATTGATTTTGAAAATAAACTCACGCAAAGCACACCACACAAAATGAGTAATATGCCCAATACGCCGGCAAAATCAAGTTTTTGGTTGAAGGAAAGCCAACCAAGAACTGCCGTAAACACAATGCCCAAACCCGCCCAAATGGAATAGGCGATGCCGATAGGGATTATTTTCAAGGCTGTCGATAAGAAAAATGCGGAAGCCGCATAACCCAGAATCGACAAAACACTCGGAGTAAGCACCGTAAACCCATCGGCCTTTTTAAGCGATGCTGTTGCAAATATCTCGCTAGCAATTGCTAACAGTAGGAAAATATAGGATTTCATAACTACTTTAATTTTAGTTATGCAAAGTTACATTTCCCTAACCGCCAACAACGATGAACAAGTACAAGAAAAATGCTTAAACTACTTCAATGATTTGGAACTGATTTGTCCGTTTCTACTGCTAGGATTTAAACTGCATTGGCGGATTTTGCTCAAAAATTCAGGACTAACCCCAAGATAGGCTGCTATTTGGTGTTGAGGTATGCGTTGCGAAAGGTCAAAATGATTTTGCATAAACTCTTCATAACGCTGCTCAACGCTTTTACTCAAACTGTCAAATAAACGACTTTGCAAAGCTGTGTACGCTTTTTGGAAATAAATTCTAAAGCATTTTTCAAATATTGCGTATGTCTGCATAATATGCTCGGTGTCTGTATAATTTATACAGAATGCCTCCACCTCCTCTAGAGCCTGAATATTTAAGGTTGCATTATTGCCTGTCATATAACTTCCATAATCTGCTGACCAGTCATTTTCCTGAACAAAACGGAAAATAAAATCTTTGCCACTTATATCGGTAAAATATTCTTTAACCAATCCGCTTACAATAAAATAATCGTTTCGGCAAGGCTCGTCTGCTTGTACCAAAAATTGTCTTTTTTTAAATCGTCTCAGTATCAAATGAGATGTAAAAAAGTCTGCTTCATCTTTTGTCAAGCGAACATATTGATTAATACTGTTTAAGATGTTTTTAAAATTTGTCATCGCCTTTCGTGTTATTTTTTTACGATTCTGGCTAACGTTTTGCAGCTACCCGAAGGTGGCGATTTCGAAGCACTTCACTATTAAATAAGCATAAACTTTGATAGAAGCACTAAGCTCGATTTAACCACTAAACCGCCACTTTTGTGGTAGGTGCTTTTAGCGGGTCGTTGTTTTTGTTTGTCAGTCATTTATATGATTTTCTATTCCATCAATTATGGTTTTCCAATCTTCAAAATGCAATTCGTGACCTGTACCTTCAAGCGTAATTAGTTTTGAGCCACTTATTTTTTCTAATAAAACGTCCGCATTTTTATAATGCCATATTTTATCATCAGTCCCGTGTATTATTAAAGTTGGTTGATTGATTTCATTTAATCTATTCCAATATTCTTCTCCACCTTGTATAGCAGCGTGATTGAACATACTAATATAATTATTGGCTCGATTAAATTCCGCTCTGACATATTTTTCAGTTCTTTGTTTGTCAAATTCTTTTCTGCCCGACATTAACGCAAAGAATTCAACCATATATCCTACTACACTATCTTCATTGGTCCAATCAATGGTTCCAGCCTTTTCGTGTAATTCTAAAATACGAGTGTCCATTTCTGGAATGGTTGGGTCAGAATCACCCCAAGGGCCTGTAGCTAAGAGTGTCAATGTCTGAACTCTGTCTGAATACTTGATTGAAGCAATTTGAGATATTAATCCACCCAATGACATGCCAACAAAATGCGCTTTGTCAATATTATAATCGTCTAAAATTGAAATAGCATCACTGGTCAAGTCAACAATGTTATATGGTGTTGTGCCTGGCTCGTAGAACATTGATTTACCAACATCCCTATGGTCGTATCGTATAACAAAAAATCCTTTTTCTGCTAGTTGTTGGCAGAACTCAGCGTCCCAATATAGCATTGAAACTGTAGCTCCTGCAACTAATAAAATGGCAGGATTATTTTCACTTCCAAAACTTTCTGTATAAAGTTTAATGTCATTTGTTTTAATTACTTTCTCTTTCATTTCGGTAGTATTCTGTTTACAACTGCTAATTGTCAGTCCGATAATTAAGAGCATGTATACATTTTGAAAAGAGCGGGTCAGAGCGTAAACCTAAAGTTGACCGCTCCACTGGGGACAAAACAAAAAAGTTTATGCAAACCCAATATACAAGGTTAACTGACAGCGCAGCTGCCACCCGCAATGGGAAATTATAAAATAATATTTACCTGTGCAAAGAAATTGGATCGCCGAACGACGCTAATACGATTTGCGAGCTATCGCAGATACTATCTTCTGGTATTTACGCATTGGCAGCCAAATGCTACAACAAAATATCTCCCTTGGACTGAATCGGTTTCGGGAGATCTTTTTCTCCCATCATTTGTAGCATGTCTATTTCTATGGTCCTGCTGATGGACAACATAGGAATGTCATTGTGTAAACCCTGGAATGGATTTTCGGAATAGTCGCCGATGATTTCCATGGCTACATAGATCCAGCCAACGATGACACCTACCGGTATGCTCAACCATAAAAACTCATCTCCTAGTTTGACGAATTCACCCAGTATACCAAAAGGCAGCAGAAAAATAAAGATACAGACAAAAACAAAACTAAAACTTGCATATTTTCTGGGAAAAGGAAATCGCTTGATTCGTTCGGCTTTACCCTGCTCATCATAAAAATTATTAAGGGTATCCTGTATCTTTTCTTGTTGGATCAAATTGATCGCCCCGCTTTGATAGAGTTGCTGAACCGCTTTGGTTTGTCTGTCCAGCAGTTGGGTGGCTTTATTATTGAAATGTTGTAGACTGGTTTTTTCTTCCTCCGACAGATACACTCTTTCCCTGATTTCATCCAGTTCTTTTTTATAAAGGCTAAAATATCTTTCCCGTCTTTTTCGGTTAAAATAGCCCACCAACCCACCCAAACTAACGTGTTCCCATGGGGTAGGCTCCAACAATTGTTCCCGGAGCTGATAGAGCCAGGCGATGTGGCGAAAAATGATCTGTTTTCTGATTTCCTCGCTAACATCAGCAGTAGGATTATCTGACTGGAAGTTCTTGCTCATGGTGGCCAACTTTCTACTGTTATTCACAATAGCCCCCCATATGATTCTGGCTTCCCAAAGTCTGCTATAAGATTGACTGTTTTTAAAGCCTACATAAAAAGCTACAGCGATGCCTATCAACGAAAGTGGCAGCCAGGGAAGGGTCATCAATTTCCAGTGGGTAAAATAATACAGGGTAGTGACCAATAACATCCAGGCAGTAAGCCAGTATAAATGATGCCCGGTAAACTCATAAATGGTCTTGAGGGAAAGATTTTTTTTGACGATCATAGCTTGTGTTTTTTTATTGACTAATCCAGATAAAGGGCTGATGTTACAATAACTTCTCTGCTTTCAAGGTTTGGCAAAATGCTGTCAATAACCAAATGTTGAAAGTGTTCTGAATTAAGGTGCGCTTCCACCGCCGATGCATCCCTATAGCCCTCAAACAATATCAGCGTATGCGCATCCGAGTACTTTGATGGACTTTATAGAACAAATTCCCTTCTTCTTTGCTACTTTTCCCGGCCACTACGGCAAGCAGTTTCAGAACGGTCTCTAATTTACCATCTTTCACTTTCCATTTAGCAAATGTATAGACAGGTTTCTGACTCATTTTGTATTTTTTTTATATCAATGAATAGGTTTATCTAAACGGATACATTGCTCCTTCTGAAAATGAAAGGAGCAATGTCACAGGCACATTATGCTTTCTCTTCTAAAATAGCCACGATCTTTTCGCCTACCCTTAAGGCTGGAGCACTTTTTCTAATGGTTATTTGGAATATAGCCTGCTTAATGTTTCACGGCTGACTCCCAAATATTCTGCGATGTATTTTTTCGGTATCCGTTGTAACAAATCAGGATACAGTTTTGAAAACTCTTCATATCGTTGCCCCGGCGTACTGGAATGCAGCAACTTTAATCTTTGCTGTAAGGCCACATAGCCATTGGTGAGTTTAACTCTAAAAAATGTTCCATTTTATGAAGTTCTGCCGATAGCTTTTCTCTGGCATCAAGGGTGGAAAATAGAACTTCACCCTCTGCCATACAATCAATAAACATAGTGGCCTGCTTTTGCTTAAAAAATGCACCATAGTCAGACATCCACCAGTTTTTCTGGGCAAACTGAACGATACACTCCTTTCCCTGTTCGTCAACATAGAACACTTTATAAATTCCTGATAAGACCAGGTATTCATATTTCACTTCATCACCCTCATGAATCAGGTATTGATTTTTACGAACCCGTTTTAAGGCAAAAAATGTTTTTATATACTCAAACTCATCATCGCTGATGGTGGTGATTTCTTCAATATGTTTTCGCAATCTTTCCATTCATTAAATTTTTTCTCTTTTAATGTTGTCAAAATGGCAACCCCTTTCAAGTCAGATACGAATAGGTTGGGTTTTCCATTTCAACAATGGCCAATAAGGTTTGGCAATATAGCAAGTCGGGTATGCTGGATTGTTGTTTTATCCACATTTCCACCAACAAGGGACGAAGCTTTTGTGAAGGCATGGCACAAGCGAATTGTCAGCCCGGTACAAAGCCTGCATTGAAAAAACCAAGGAGGCAGATAACACCTATTGTTCAATGGCATAAGGTCAGCCGGAACAGCAGCCGACAGGAATTACTGCTGCACAAATACTACAGTGTTACTTGCCATATTTACCTGGCAACTCCTGTTGTATTCTTTTGGCCTTTCCTGTTTTTCCTATTAGGAAAATAAATTTTTTCAAGCAGAGAAAATATGCCAATCATTTAGCTTTCGGTCATATTCATCGTGATGGCAGCTTGCATAAAGCTTTTGGGAAATCCGTCTTTTCCTGTTTTTCCATCACGGTGTAGCCCGCATACAATACGCAACGCATTCTCAAAACTTTCGCTTGCAGGTCGTAGCTCGCATATAAATCGAACAGGTTTACCCGACTGATTATAAAAGCGATGATGCATTTTTTTAGGCACTGTAGCGGTTTCTGACTGTTTCAGCACTATTTTTTCTTTTCCCAGCTGTAGGCTCAACGCACCCTCCAAAACTTTAAATGATTCGGAAAATTGTTTGTGGTAGTGTAATGGATTACCTCCTTTGGGTCCAAGCAATACATCGAGCTGAGTGACCTCTCCCTGGGTTTGTTTGGAAGTTTTGAGGAAAGTTATTTCCTCGTCTAATAATGGGTGTACGATTTTATCCGTATTAATAGGTGCTTAGCATTTTCATGTTTGGATAGTCCTTTGGTTTTGCCCACAACGGGTAAGTACAAGCGTAGTGCAGGTTTCTGAGCGATGTACAGCCTGTATACCGCTAAGCTTATTGGAAGCAAGCAGATTCCTTTTTACAGGTCAGCCTGCCTCAAGCTTCTACAATGTTGTACGTACGTTTTTTTCTTCCAAACTACACTATCTGACTGAAATAGCCACATTTCCAACCTTGTGTCCGAGTTCCACATATTGATGTGCATCAACAATGTTTTCCAGTGGAAAGATAGTATCAATAACAGGTTTGAAACGGCCTGTTTCCACAATCTTTTTTAAGAAAGCCAGATCTTCTTTTTTCCAATAGAAATTGGATGAAGCCACGATTACTTTTTTGCTGTTGAATAAAGAGGTAAAAATACTGGCAAGGATATGGGAAAATCCAAATTCGGTTCGCAAGTATCTCCCTTTTGGTTTCAGCAAATTCATACATTCTCTCATGGAGGTTTTACCAACTGTGTCAAAGATCAGATCGTACTTTTTATCGTTTTGGGTAAAATCCTGCCTGCTATAGTCAATCACAAAGTCTGCCCCGATTGACTTCACAAGTGCTAAGTTTTTGGTACTGCAAACTCCCGTAACATGCGTCTCAAAATATTTTGCCAGTTGAATTGCTGCCGTGCCTACCGAACCGGATGCACCGTATATCAACACGTTATCTCTTTTTTTGATTTTACCTTTTTTCTTCAGGTAAACCAAGGCAGAAAGTGAGCCGTTGACCATGCAGGCTGATTCTTCAAAGGACTGGTTTTCTGGTTTAACATGGATGAGGCCGTTCTTGGGCATACATTTATACTCAGCATAGGCACCAAAACTCAGTCCTGTGTATCCAAATACTTGATCGCCTACGCTATAATTTTTCACTGCCGATCCAACTGTTTCGATTATCCCAGAGAATTCGATGCCCAATACAGGATTTTTTGGTTTTCTGAAACCGAATAGCAACCCTATAGGAAGTTTGAGAAGGGGTGGATGATTAAACCCTCTCATCTTTGGGTCTTCGGCAGTTACTGAAGTGGCATGAATTCTTACCAGCACCTCATTACTTTTAGGTATTGGTTTTTTAGTTTCTGCTAGTTGCAATACTTCGGGTTTCCCGTATCGCTTGAAAACAACTGCTTTCATTTGGGTAGCCATTGACTTAGTTTTTACACTAAGTTAGAGCATTTCATAAAGCAGAAATTTGACACAAGTCAAATAATCACTCTGATGCGATTTTTGATCTGATCCTGGATAGCGTTTCCAGAGAGACATTCAGATAAGAGGCAATGATGGTGACGGGCAATAACCGGACAATTCTTGGTTCTTTTTCGAGCAGATTCAAATATCGTTGGGAGGCATCCATAGTCTGAAATTCTTTGAGCCTTTGCTCAAACCATACTGCATAATACTCTATGAACATTTTGTCCAGCATCATTACCTCGGCATACTTTTTTTTGACCTTATGAAATTGGCTGTAGTCAATGAGGGTTACCTCCAGCTCAGTCAAAGCTTCTATGTACAAATCTGCTGGTTTTCGCATGATATAGCTATCAAGCGAGACCGCTACATCATCATGGAAGTATATTTCAGTAGTTATTTCTTTATCGTTGTGCGTATAATACTTTCTGGCAACCCCTTCTTTGACCAACAGATGGGATGTGCATATTTGTCCGGGTCTGAGCAAGCAGGCTCCTTTCGAGAATTTCTTATCAACAAACCCACCTTCCAATTCAGTAAGTATCTGAGGATCTAACTGATGGGATAGGTCTTTGATTCTCTTTATGTATGGATTCATCATCGCCTGATTGTTTAGTCAAATGACGCATAAAAGCCGCGTGTTGGCAGCAGTTTGCTCTTCTGTGGCTACATCTTTTTTAATCTGTTTGCTGCCGCCAAGCAGCACCGCTAACGGAAGGGGTATTGCCAAAGACGGGGCGGTTCAGCACTACAACTGATGAGAGGCTAAAGTTTGCACAAGCACGAAAACGTCATTGAAACCCTTCTTCCCCCATTTGGGAATACCTTGTGAGCGGATCATTTTTCTTTTTTATTCTTACTCTCTGCTAGCACATTCGTGATTGTCAGTGATGTATTTGATGGTCGCTTTACTAAGTTTTTCCAAGGTGTCAAGGTTAAGGTCATCCAGCTTTTTAACATAAATGCAGGCTTTACCCATTTTGTATTTTCCCAATGCTTCAAGAAGTTTTTTATTGTCATGACCCGGATCAGTCACATAAAGGGTGAGCTCAGCTTTTCGGGGTGAGAAACCAATGAGTGGTGCATTCCCTTCATGACCACTGGCATATGTATAATGATAACTTCCAAAGCCGATAATGGTAGGTCCCCACATTTTAGGTTCAAAACCTGACCATTTCCGCATGAGTTCGATGAGCCGAAAGCTGTCTTGTTTCTTTTGTTCTTTGTCAACGAATGAGTTGATAAAGTCAATAACGCTGACTTCTGTTTCTGCTGTCTTGTTTTTTGTAGCCATACTGTATGTCTGTTAGATTTTTTCAGTTGATGTCGCCCATTACCATGTTCGCTAACGTTCAGTATATGGTGTCGTGTGGGATTACAAAGCGATTACCTATCAAGTTACACCAATTTTTTTACGAGCCACAGACGCTCGCAAACTGCTGAAACCCGCATGCACTATACATATTGTTGTAGCCAGTTCATTTAACGGATAATTCATATAACGTTTTCATTTCGTCTTCATTCAAAACTTTGTTATAAATGGCCAAACCTCCAATATTCCCTCTAAAAAAATTACCCATGCCATTCTTCAGCAAAACAGCACCAACCGTAAAATCAGATCCATTATTCCCCATTCCATCGGGAAAATAATACGGGTTTTTAGATTGAACCAAACCATTTGTAAAACCCTCAAAACCTGTTGTGTTATTAATCAGTTCAGGTTTTCGTTCCTCAAAAACACCATTGAAATACGATTTTATATACCTACCATCATAGGTAAAACCAACACAACACCACTCATTATCGGGTACCATTTGTTTGCTTGCGGAGTAATCAATAGAATATGGGAAAGGTGGGGTGGGTTTTCCACTCATTGAGATATGTCCACAAACCTGATTTGCTCCATTATAATAAGGTAACGAAACAAACAAACCATATTGTCGCTTACCTCCGTCTTGATATTCATTCCACATTCCACCAATAAATCCTGTTTGTCCTCTTTCCCATTTCACATAGGCAACTACAGAAATTTCTTGGTCAGCCCCATGAATATTTAATCGATCAGTTAGTGTATTGGGTAAGGTCAAATAATTATTTCCATTAAGTTTAATTGAATAACCCGAAACAGGTCCTTGTTCCGTTCTTGGTATTTTCCCGTTACCTTCTTTTAGAGGGTATTCTTTTAACCCTATCGCTTTTCTTGCTTCCCCTGCCTGCTCATCGAAATCCCATAATGCAATAAAACCATCTCTAGATTTTATGAATTCAATAAGTTTATTGTTACGCTCAGGATACTGTTTATTAACCCGCTTACATTGTACGAATATGAAAAAAACTGCAAGCAACAAGGTTATTCGAATTCTATAGTTCATACTGCACATGTTGTATAATTCTTGAATTTGTCTGCCTGTTTTTTAGGAAGGGTCAGAATTGGTTATAACGATTTGGGTATTGCTGCAGTGGGGAATTTAAAAGCACTAACATTCAATACAGTATAAATGTACAAAAAAAGGCTAACGTGGTTAATTGAACGTCAGCCTCCATTGTGACAATACCTTGTTGTGTACTGCTTTTTTTACGAACACTTGCTCATATCGCTGTGCTAATGCAGCGTTCTTAGTTTTACAATGTCTTCATCTCTTCTGTCACCGTAAATTTTAATATTGGCAAGTTCCGTTTCAATTTGGTTAAATTCTTCATCTGTCAGTTCCACGTTGGCTGCACAAAAATTTTCTTTCATTCTTTCTAATTTTCTTGAACCGGGAATCGGTACGATGAAATCTTTTTTATGCAACATCCACGCTAATGAGATCTGAGCAGGTGTGACCCGCATTCCGGCACCATCCTTTTCTTTGGCAAATTGATGAAGCAAATCTAACAATGGCTGATTGGCCGCCAAGTTATCCTTGTCAAAACGTGTAATCACTCTTCTTATATCCAAACCATCATAGTTTGCGTTGGTAGCAGAACCGGAAAGAAAACCGTTGGCTAAGGGTGAGAACGCCATAAAACCTATGTTTAGTTTTTCGCACAACGGAATAACGTCTTTTTCATTGGTGCGTTCCATGATAGAGTATTCACTCTCTATAGCAGTTAACGGAGTTACGGCATTTGCTCTTTCAATCTCATCTGCTTTCACCTGAGAAAGTCCCCAGCCAAGTATTTTACCCTCTTTAATCAGCTCGCCCATACAATACGCCACCTCTTCCAGCGGAATGTCTTTGTTAACTCTTGCTTGGGTATATATCTCAACATGGTCGGTGCGAAGTTTTTTCAAAGAGTTCTCAAGACGCGTTCTAAGTTCCTGCATTAAATGCTGAGTGGATTTGCCTTCCCAGTTTTCTGCCATCCAGAATTTTGTGGAAATAGCCACCTCGTTGCGTATATCTTGTAATGCTTCGCCCACCAACTCCTCATTGACAGTGTTCATAACATAAAACTCGGCAGTATTAAACAAGGTATAACCCATATCATAAGCGGCACGGATTATTTTCACTGCTTCTTCTTTAGTAGGCGTAGCTCCATATCCCCCACTAAGCCCCATACAACCATAACCAATGGCTGACACTTCTACATCTCTTAATTTTCTTGATTTCATTTTTAAACTTTTTTGTGAACATTTTAATGAATGTTGCAAAGTTTGTTTATTTAAAAATGAAACCATTTACCATTTGGTAAAAAGCGAATTAGCGGATATTTTTTCTTATTCTGCTTAACGATTGCTGTGTGATGCCCAAATAAGAAGCGATGTAAGATAATGGAACCCGATTAGCAACCGAAGGAAATTTTTCCATGAACATTAAGTAGCGTGTAGTAGCGTCTTGTGCCACCAATGGACTTCTTCTATCCAATTTTTCAACAAGAGCCTTTTGAATTATTTTTTGCATGATTGCTTCCCAACCCACAATTGTGTTTGAAATTTCTTTCCAATCCTGATTGGAAAACACGATGAGTTTGCAATCCGTTGCCGCTTGAACATATTCCGTGAAAGGTTCATTTTCGTATGGACTAAAAAGCAAATGATTTTCGTCAACAAAGTAGCGTGTAATTTCTTCACCCTTGTTGTTGTAATAACAGATACGGAAAACACCTTCCACGATGAAGCCGACTTGTCTTAAAACTTTTCCTGCTTCAACAAAATATTCATCTTTTTGAAACGCTGACTCTTTTGCTTTCTTCGAAATAAAGTCTATTTGTTGTTGATTCAGGTTTCCAAACTGTAAAACGTATTCTATCAATTCTTTCATCGTGGAAAGTTATTCAAAGTCTTTTGCATTGGATTTACCATTTGTTAAAAAATGTTCTTTTTCAGGAAGGTTCTTAACGAGGCAGAACGACTCGGGTATTGCCGAAGGGGGAAATTTCAGCACTATCGCTCAATAGTATTATATCAGCCCCGCTTTTGGCAATATCATGTTAGCGGTAGTGCATTACTTTGTCATAAAGACTTTGTAATTGAGTGTCACCAAAACCATAAATGCTTTCTCTGTTCCAAAATTCTCTGAACACTCTATGAAAGTCAGTTGAAACATTCTTGGTTATATCTTCGATAACTCTTTCAGGTCTTCCTTTTGTGCCATCTTCTGGAAAACGATCAACATGCGCCTTTACTACTTCTTGTAGATACGGAAAAGCTAAAGATTGATGTTTTGAGAGATTTGTCAACGCTTCAAGGTTACCGTTTTTGTAAGCTCTCCACAATTCTTGCCCGAAATTCATGTCGACTTCACTTAAAGGAATTCTATCCGCATAACAAACGTTAAGTTCCTCTGAATTTGCTGGTCCAAAGCCATTCCAAAATTGTTTGCTGGCTTTGTCTAAATAGGAAGTATAAACGGCAAAAACTTTTTTCTTTATTGACAAACTATTGATAATTGAAATAACGAACCACATATTAACCTGACAGAACAAGTCATACTCAAACCAAAGATTAAACTCCGAACCATCAGGCGCATTCATTATTTTTTCAAATTCCTTTACAACATTGTTGTGATATTCAGTTTCTGTTAATCCCATGTACCTGGCTCTTGATTGCCAAAAATCATGCAGATTGTTGCCTGATAGATTTCCATCTATAAGGCCTTCTCTCACTACGATTACCTCTCCTTCGATTTTGGTATCAGGAAAACTATAAGCAAGAGAGTCACCGTTTAAAATATTGTAAATCATGAGTATGATGTTTTTTTGCTTTATCCACAATGGCCAAGTATAAGCGTAGTGCCAATTTCGGTGCAATTCATTGTCCACACATCGCAAAGTACTTAGGAACAAAAATGCTCAATTTTAGCCGTTCAGCCCGCATTACGCATATAGAATGTTAGCGGCTGGCTTAATTTTTTAAGTCGTGTACTTTTTTCTATACTCAACAGGCGTTAAATCGGTATACTTTTTAAATACTTTTCTAAACGCGTCCGTGTCATTATAGCCTGTTTCGTAGATTATTTCGTTCACAGTTTTCCGCCCTGCTTCCAAATGTTTTTTAGCAAATTCCACTTTTACTCGATGTATGTATTCTGCAATTGAATTACCTGTACATTTCCTGAACCGCCTTTCAAAAGTTCTTCTTCCTACATTGAATTTATCACAAATGTCATCTACCGTATATGTTTCTGTGGGATTGTTTTCTATCCATTCCTGTGCTTTCAAAACTACTTCGTCTTCGTGCTTTTTTTGTCCAATAAATATTACATAAGGATTTTGGCTCTTTCGTTCAATGTCAATTTCAAACATTTTGGATGCAAGTATGGATATTTCCCTGCCCAAATGTTTTTCGAAAATATACAACAGCAAATTGAGGTATGAATATCCACCTCCGCAGGTATAAATACCGTTTTCGTCTGTTATAATAGTATCTTCAATTACTTTTATGCTCGGAAACATTTCTTTGAACTCATTCTTTGCAGCCCAATGAACCGCACATTCTTTTTTGTCTAAAAGACCAGTGGATGCCAGGTAAAACGACCCAACACAGAGGCAAACGATTTCCGCACCGTTTTGATATTGGGCAATAAGCCAGCCTGTATATTTTTTGTTTTCCTGAATGGCTCTTTTGAAATTACTGCACAACAAAGGCAAAACAATCACATCTGTTTTCTTAACCTGTTCAATGGTCTTGTCCGAACGGATGGTGTAAAGTCCATTTGAAAGTTTTGTGTCTGTGGCTATTCCTACAATTTCAATATTATAAAAGGGCGGCTTGTTCTGATAGCTCATAAAGTCGTTGATACGGCTAAACAATTGATGACTGCTGTCAATGCTTGTGAGTGTGGCATTATAGAGCGGTAATATCGAAACATGCTTCATATGACAAATCTACAAAATTTAACTGTCGCAATCGACAGGTAACATTGTCGTTTTTACCCGGTGATAGAGTCATTCGGTGTCAGTATCTTTGTTTCGTATTTCATAATCTTAAACAGCAAAACAATGAAATCTGTAGAAATTATCATGGTGCCCGTCAAGGACAGACAAAAGGCTAAAGAATTTTATTTAAATCTTGGTTTTCAAGTAATTGTTGAAGCACTGGATGCTCATGGAGAATCATGGATTCAAATGGGCTTTCCGGGAAGCAATACCACTATTTCTCTCGCTGGGTTTCAAGGTATTATTTGTGAGACTGATGATATTGAAGATAAAGTCAGGGAGTATAAGGGCAAAGGAATTGAAGTTGGAGAAATAGATGATACACCATGGGGCAGGTTTGCTTGGTTGAAAGATTTAGATGGAAATAGTTTATGTCTTCATCAAAGATAATCTACCAACTATCAAAATCGCATTAGGAACCTTGTTTTCTGCTTGCCGTTAACGACAGTCTGTCTGACGTAGCCAGCTTTTGCTGGCTATGGACAGCCATGCTTTGTTGGTGGCAGTATTAATTCTAATTTATATAACAGTAATAGTTGAGCTAAATATTGAGCACTCTTTACATCATAGATATTTAACTCTTTTATTTTTCTACCAAATTTATGTGCGGAAATGCTACTCCTTAGATAGCTCAACTGACTAATTGCTTCAATTATATCTACTTTCTTGTCTCTTGTAAAAGTTCCAGAAGAATAATCCATTAACTCTCTTTCTTTTGGAGACTTTTTCCTTGTTTGTTTTTCTCCTCTTTCATACCAAATAATAGTTTCATTTAAAGGCACATTTGCTTCGATTAATCTCTCTTTTAAGTTTTGCCGTATTATGGGATTCCATTCGCCATTTTCTAATTTACTGGGATTTTCTTTATTTGCTCTTATTTCAAGCCCCAATTCTTCAATTACGGAATATGCTAAAATAATGGAGTAAGCAAATCTAACTTTATCTTCAGAGGATTTCCAGTCTAAATGCTCACCAGGATCTAAATCAACTGATAAGCACGAGGATGTATTTATTGATAATTTAAACTTGTTTATTGCATAAATAATATTTTGAGAGAATGATGCTTTTCCAGCAGCATAACAATCTATAATTAAACTTGGAGTGTAAAGTTGCCTTTGACCTACTTTGGGAATTTCATTTATTATCAATTCTTCTCCATATAAATCTCCTTCCATAGATTGTTCGGCAATGGTTACAAAGTGGCAAGCATAAATTAATTCAGCAGCAAATTTTGCTCTTTCCAACCCTTTAGTATTAATTGCAATGTTTTTACTTTGAATTTTTGAAGCCTCAAAATCTATAAGTGAAATTTTGAAATCATCCCCTTTGATAGGTAAATCCCCCAACCTGTTAATGGTATCTTCATCAGGATTATCAGTAAAAAATATGGTATTATAAATTTTCAATTGCTATGCTATCTAATTTTATTTTACAGCCGCCAACGGTCTGCAGCTATGCGTAGTGCGGGATTTCAAGGCACTTCATTTTCAGCTTACTGATTAGTTTATTTCTTGCAGTTACTTCTTTATTAGCACTTTCTCCCGCATTACGTATAGCCAATGTTGGTGGTTCGTTTTTTATTTTTTTCGTTTGTAATGCAGTTGTGTCAATCCCGTTTCAAATGTTTTTACTTTCACAAATTCAAGTATCTGTTCAGGTCGTCCGTCTTTAAATAATCTTGTTCCATTACCTAACAATACAGGAACGACTGAAATAATAAACTCATCAATCAAGTCATTTTTTAATAGTTCATTAATTACTTCTGCACCACCATCACAATATATATTTTTTCCCTTTTCCGATTTTAGTTGTTCTACTAAATCGGTCAATTTACCCGTGTAAAAAGTCGTTCTTCCAACGTTTGGTCTTTGGTTTCTTGTTATAACATAAACATCTCTTTGTCCATTGTCGTAATGAGATGAACCAATTTCTTTAAGTACATAATCATAGGTTTTTCTACCAATAATTAAAGTGTCTATTGTGTCCGTAAATTCTTTATATCCGTAGTCTTCATCTTCTTTTTCTACGAGTTTTAAGAAACTTAGGTCGTCATTAGGTTTTGCAATGTAGCCGTCTAAACTTGTGGCAATGAAGAGTGATATTTTTCGCATCTGTTTTAAATTTTAATGTTTTTGCAAAATTAATTTTAGACAACCATTTGCACTTTGTATAAATGCGACATTTTAAAGTAGCGATGGTGAAAGCCCTGTATTTCGCTTGATTTCATTGCTAAGATGCGAATGGTCATAATAGCCACACTCAATTGCAATATCTAATAAACTGCGATTTTCACTCGAGTTTTTGATTATGTTCAAAGCATTTTGAAACCGAATAATATTTGAGTATTCTTTTGGTGAAATTCCTATATGCAATTTAAACATTCGTTCTAATTGCCGCACAGTTGTATAATTCCGCTTTGATAGTTCGGAAATGCTCAATTGTCCATTTGAAGAATGTATAGCATTGATTACAGATTGTAGTTGGTTCTTTTTGTTTTTAATTATGTCTGTAAAATATTGATTTAGATAATTGGAATGGTTTACAAGTATTTTATCAATATTAAATGAATTGGATTTTTCAAATTCAATAGTGTTATCTGTCAGTTCATCTTGGGCTACATAGTTATAGAAATTTGAAAAAGATGCAGGTTTGAGGCAAACTCCTAATAAATGTGTATTGCTGTCGATAAAACTGTCTTTAAAAGAAGTCATTACACCAACAACATAGGTTTTCCCGGATTCCATAGATACAGAACCATTGTCGGTCAAACAGGTTTCTCCCAAGTTCATTACTAAGCCTGCACAGCCATCTGGAAAATTTCGCTCCCATTGTCTGTCGGATTCTTCTCCTTTCAGTTCCCAATAGGAATGAATAAAGGGTTCTAATTCTTTGTATGGTTTTATTTCTATGTATTCCAAATTTCGTGAGGTTGTTTTAAAATGACCGCC
>JAJNNC010000018.1 GCA_021730635.1 Catalimonadaceae bacterium JC749 | reverse complement strand
ACAGGATTTACTGGATGTGCTGGGTTATACCACCGGTGTGGAAACTAATGATATTGCTTTCAAGGATGAATTCCCATATGTGCAAAGACCCTGGAGAGGAACGGGTGTGGGGGGTGGTAAGCTCATTGCCTACGATCAGCCTGAGGTACTGGACCCTACGCCTTTACCGGAAAAAGTGACCAGATTTACGCTGATCAACGCCAAAAACAACAAGGACCTCATGGAAATCAAGGATGGGGATGTGATTGCATTGTCTTTGGTAAAAGCCAAAAAATTCAATATCCGGGCTGATGTGACCGGTGAAATCGGCAGTGTGGTCTTTTGGTTAAATGGCAAGAAGGTACAGACGGAAAACAATACGCCCTATGCTCTTTTTGGTGATGTAAATGGTGATTATTCAGAAGGTACGTTAGCTGTGGGAGACTATACCCTAAAGGCTACCCCTTACCAGGATAAAAACGGAAAAGGCGATCAGGGCACACCGCTAACGGTCTCTTTTACCGTGACAGATCATCCTGTGATTGCCAGTTTTACCTTGATCAATGCGGAAACCCAGCAGGAAGTGAAAGAGTTGCAGGAGGGTGATAAGATCAGTCTGTCGGGGATTGGCACCAACCAATTGAATATCCGTGCCAATGCAGCCCCTGAGAAAGTAGGCAGTGTCGTTTTCGGTCTGAATGAAAATGACAATGTGCAAACAGAAAATAATCTGCCCTATGCCCTGGCAGGAGATAAGGGGCCAAGCGGTATGCGTATCTATGAGGCGATGGAATTCGCTCCCGGAGAATATACAGTGACCGCCACACCTTACACATTACCCAATGCCAAAGGGAAGGCAGGCACTCCTTTGAGTGTTTCTTTCACCCTCACGGAAGATCCTGTCGTTGCTGGTTTCACCTTGGTCAATGCTGAGACTGATAAAGACATCATGCCCCTGCAGGAGGGAGATATTATTGACTTGACTGCCCTCGAGACCGATCAGCTGAATATCCGGGCTAACATTTCTCCGCAGGAAGTAGGCAGTGTCCTCTTCGATCTGAATGGAAAACAGAAGGTGCAGGTAGAAAACCTGTTCCCCTATGCCCTGGCAGGAGATGATCCTACCGGCAAGTATGTGAACTACCATCCGATGACTTTTACGCCCGGAGACTATCAGGTGACCGCCACCCCTTATGCTGAGAAGAATGGGGCAGGCATGGCCGGTATTGCCTCGTCCATCAAATTTTCAGTGACCGGTCACAGCAATGCCAGAATCGATGTGGCGAAACTGATCAAGCAAAGTGAGATGATGGCGGATGGTGTGATGGGTGACCCCGGTTTTAGCCTTTCCTTGTATCCGAATCCGGTAGAAGATCGTTTTTCCTTTGCCTTTACCGGACCAGGGAATGACATCGTTTCCATTTACATCTATTCTATCAAAGGAGAATTACTAAAAGCCCAGCAAAAAAGTGTAAGCGGGCGTTCTATGGTGGAGGTACAGGTAAGCGACCTGCACCTGAAGTCA
This sequence comes from Catalimonadaceae bacterium JC749, assembly GCA_021730635.1. Taxonomy (GTDB): domain Bacteria; phylum Bacteroidota; class Bacteroidia; order Cytophagales; family Cyclobacteriaceae; genus JAJNNC01. The sequence goes on along the minus strand of JAJNNC010000018.1, from coordinate 128,810 downwards.
GGAAACTATCTGGTACGGGTAGTCCCCAGGGCTTCGGATCCTCAGATATACCGGTTTACCAAACAGTAATTGTTCTTAATGTTCAGGGTCGCCGGGAGTCCACCTGGCACCCTGCTTACTCCAAATAAGCTACCCATGAAAAATATATCACAACCCTTTTGCAAAGCATTGATAGGATGGGGATGTATACTGCTTTTGTCGTTTTGCAACCCTCCCTCTAATCAGTCGGAAGTTCGTTCTCCCGCATCCCAGGTAGAAGTGCCTGCCCTGCTGGATAAAAACGCTGACATTGGGAACCCCATAGAGCAGCAAACTATTCTGACAAACTATAATAACCTGAAAAAGGCAATAAAGAAAAATCCGAAAGATGCTGAAGCCAGGCTCCGGTTAGCTCAACTGCTGATGCAGGAAGCCAGACTGACTGGTGAACATGGTTATTACTATCCGGCCGCTTTGCGAACGATAGAGGAAGTGTTGGCCGAGAAAAATCTCTCCGGAGATCATAAATTTCTGGCTTTATCCCTGAAAGCTACCGTTTACTTATCCTTGCATCAATTTGAAAATGCGCTGGAAACGGGGAAGCAAGCCTTACAGCTCAATGACCATTTTGCTTACCTGTATGGGGTTTTAACAGATGCCCATGTGGAACTGGGAAACTATCAGGAAGCTGTGCGTATGTCCGACAAAATGGTAGCTATCCGTCCTGACCTTCGTTCCTATTCCAGAATTTCTTATCTGAGAGAAATTCATGGAGATGTAAAAGGCGCCATTGAAGCGATGCAACTGGCCATTGATGCCGGTTACCCTAGCTATGAGGAGACTGCCTGGTGCCGGGTCACGCTGGGAAAACTGTATGAGACTCATGGTGATCTTCAAAAAGCAGAGATGCAATATCAGCTGGCTTTGGAGAATCGGCCGGACTATCCCTTTGCCCTGGCGGCTTTGGCAGACCTGGATATGAAAAAAGAAGCGTATGCGGCAGCGGAGGAAAAACTGCACAAAGCCTGTCAGATTATTCCGGAAGTTTCTTTCTATGAACAACTGGTCGTGTTATACCAGAAAACGGGCAAAGAGGAAAAAGCCAATCAGCTGTTACAGGAAGTCTTCGCGATGATGGAGGACGATGAAAAACATGGTCATAATATGGCACTATCCTATGCCCTCATCCATCTCCATATGAGCCATGACTATGACAAAGCCCTGCAATATGCCATGAAAGAGTACAAAGACCGGCCCGCTAATATAGATGTCAATAAAGTCCTCACTGAAATCTATCTCCGGCAAAAGAACTTTGTCAAAGCGAAGGAACACATGGCCAAAGCGCTGATCACCAATACCTCCGATCCGGTATTCTTAAGCGTTGTCCGGGATGTGAAAAAAGGAGAAAGTTAAAGGCTAAAAAACTGGCTGAAGCGTAAGAAGTTTTCATTGTTGTCATTTAATTTTACACACATGGTTTTTTCTATGCGTTTGGGTTTGCTATGCTTGCTGTGGCCTGTCATGGCCTTTGGTCAGTCTCTGAAGGGAAGAATCACAGATGCTCAACAGGTGCCCCTACAGAATGCTCATGTGTTCCACCTGCAGTCAGGGGCCCATACGCACAGCAACGGATCAGGCACTTTTCTGTTACCCCATGTTAGTCTGGGTGATACTCTGGTGGTTTCTCATGTGGGATATACCCAGGATACGATGGTGGTAGAGGAGTGGAAAGGCCTATGGGAAATTCAGTTAGAAGAAGCTTCTATCAAGCTCCAACAAATTATCATTTCCACACAGCTACAGACGCTTGACCAGATAGCTGCCATAGACCTGAAAACCAATCCGGTACAGTCCTCTCAGGAGTTTTTGAGAAAGGTGCCTGGCTTGTTGATCGGTCAGCATGCCGGTGGGGGAAAAGCGGAGCAAATTTTCCTGCGGGGATTTGATGTGGATCATGGTACGGATATCAATATCAGTGCCGATGGTATCCCGGTCAATATGGTGTCTCACGCGCATGGGCAGGGGTATGCAGACCTGCATTTTCTCATCCCCGAAACGATTAAGGATATCCAATATGGAAAGGGTACTTATGAGGCAGCGAAAGGTAATTTTGCTACCGCGGGTTATGTGGATTTTCATACCTACGACCGGCTGGACAAAAATAGTATTGCCTTGGAATATGGCAGTTTTAACCGTTTGCGAACCGTTGGTATGTTTAACCTGTTGGGCGACTCTAGCCAGCAGGGAGCTTACCTGGCAGGAGAGTATTTGCTATCGGACGGACCTTTTGAATCGCCTCAGCATTTCAATCGCCTCAACCTGATGGGTAAGTATTTCGGCAGCCTCCGTCCCAATGAATACCTGACCCTGGAGGCTTCCTACTTTGACAGTCAGTGGAATGCTTCAGGGCAGATTCCCCAGCGGGCGGTGGAGGAAGGGCAGATCAGCCGTTTCGGAGCCATTGACGATACAGAAGGAGGCCATACCAGTCGAACGAATATCTTGGTGAAACACCAGAAAATGGTTAAAAACAACGCTTTTGTCACCCACAAAATATTCTATACGCATTATGATTTTGAGCTGTATTCCAATTTTACCTTTTTTCTGAACGATCCTGTCCGGGGTGACCAGATCCGGCAGAAAGAGAAAAGAAATATGGTGGGTCTGGAAAGTGTTTTTCATCAAAATCAGCTCCTGGGTTCTCATGATTTTTACTGGCAGTCGGGGATAGGATTCCGCTATGATGCAGTGCAGGATGTGGAGCTTTCACACACGGCCAACAGAAAAACTATGCTGGACCCTCTGGCGCTGGGAGATGTCAACGAATCCAACCTGTATGGCTTTATCAGCGCAGAATTTGAGGCAGGTCGATGGCTATTCAACCCGGGTCTCAGGCTGGACTATTTTAAATTTGACTACTATGACCAGCTCGACAGTGTTTTTTATACAGCTTCTGAAAGAAAAGTATTCGCTGCTCCCAAGTTCAATATTGTTTTTACACCCAACCCACGCTGGCAGCTCTACGCAAAATCAGGCGTCGGTTTTCATTCCAATGATACCCGGGTGGTGGTGCAACAGGCGAAAGAAATTTTACCGGCGGCTTACGGTACCGACCTGGGCACTGTCTGGAAAGTGTCTGACCAGTGGCTGGTAAATCTTGCCTGCTGGTATCTTTTTCTGCAACAGGAGTTTGTGTATGTAGGCGATGAAGGTGTGATTGAACCCAGCGGAAAGACCCGGCGGAAAGGCGTAGACCTAAGTATCCGTTATCAGCTCAACCCTGCCTTATTTTTAGATGCTGACTTCAATTATGCGCATGCCAGAGCCATAGAGGCACCGGAAGGGCAGTCGTATATTCCCCTGGCGCCCAGTTTTACAGCTACCGGAGGGGTTTCCTGGCTTCTTCCTTCCGGCCTTTCCGGAAGTCTGCGGTATTGTTATCTCCATGACCGGCCAGCCAATGAGGACCATTCCCTCGTAGCCCAGGGATATTTTGTAACCGATGCGAATATTCATTATTCTTTTCGTCAGTGGAGTTTGTCGCTTATAGCCGAGAACCTGTTCAACACCGACTGGAAAGAAACCCAATTTGAGACGACTTCCCGGCTGCGAGATGAACCTTCCAGTGTTACGGAAATCCATTTTACGCCCGGCTCCCCTTTCAATCTGAGAGCAAAAGTTTCCGTTTCTTTTTGATCAACCTTAGCTGTGGGTAATGAAAATAGTGAATCCTGAGAAGAGGCTTAGAGCGTCATAACTTTTTTCTCTATGAATTTTTCTATGGTTTAATATAACTTTGTTCAACAAAATGTAGTTGGGTTACTGAATCAGTGTTTAATTTTTTTACATGATAATCCAATTTTTATGCATCTACTCTTGAATCTATATCATTTCGTTCTGTTGCAAATCGGTGAGCTGATCGAGGGCATCTTTGCTGCTGGTTTCTGGGTGGCCATCATCCTGGTCGTTTTGGTTATTTTAATTCTTGTCTGGATCTTCCGGAAATTTCGAGGAAGGAATAGGAGACTGTAGTCGGAAAAAGAGATGAGCTCTTACTCTTCCGGATAAGGAATAAAAACGAAGCTGGTAAAGTTTTCGTCTATCACAAACAGGCAGCAGAACTCGTCGGGGTCCTTGTAGGCTTTTTTAAACGCCTCTACATCATCTATCAGCTTACGCTGGACAAACTCATCCAGGTAGGTCACATTATAGTGCCAGTTGGTCGCCAGCTCGCCCCTGGTGATGAGCGTTTGTCCGATAGGCGTGGGTACTTTGGAAATAGGAAAAATGGGATAGTTGGAATATCCTCTTTTTCTGACTTGGTAGCTGGCTTCTTTGAGTGTATCGGCTACCACCACGAAATCCTGAGAAATAGTACCTAAATATTTTCCATTCAAAGTAGGGTCATTGTCCATCATAACCAGGTAGTTTTATTGGTATATAAATGTAACGAAAAACTTTGCCTTATGCTTCGAATAATTTAAACTTAACCTTTTTGGTTCACTTTGAAAAATGATGGAATATTTGAATCATTGCAAGAGAAGTAGCGTGTAGGTATTTCTCCGATCACTAATGAGCATCATTTTCATAATAAAACAGTACGCAGGCAAAAGACAATTCATATGAAGTTTCCCAGTGATAGACACAAACAAAACATAAAGAATCAATATAATTCAATCCCTCAATCCTTCAACCCTTCAGTCCTTCCATCCCTCAATCCTTCAATCCTTCGAGCCTTCAATCCTTCAATCCTTCAGTCCTTCAGTTATTCTATCCTTCTGTTTGTACTCATGTCTTGCGCCAACCGTCCTGGTGTCCATACCCGGCAGTTTAGGCAAATGGTAGATCAATCGCCTGTCTTTGACCAGAATTTTACAGGATTTGCTTTATATGATCCTGAACGGGACGAAATGGTCTACGAATATCAGGCCGATAAATACTATACGCCTGCCTCCAATACCAAAATTTTTACCCTGTATGCCTGCCTGAAAATGTTAGGAGATTCTATTCCGGCGTTACAATACGCAGTAAACGGAGATTCCCTGATTTTTACCGGTACCGGTGATCCTACCTTCCTGCATCCCGACATCTATCGTTTTGATACCACGCATCAGCAAGGTGTCTACCATTTTCTGCAATCGGCTGAGCAGCCCTTATTTTACATAGAAAGACCTTCGCAGGACGATTATTTCGGGCCGGGCTGGGCCTGGAGTGATTACAACTATTATTACTCAACGGAAAAATCAGTGTTTCCCATTTACGCGAATCTGGTGCGTTTTCAGTTTAAGAAGCATCTGCCCAAGCCCCTGGCGTATCCGGATTTTTTCACTTCATATATTACCGGCTTCGCCAGTGAAGCGGTATTGCCGGATTATATACGCCGCAACCAACATGATAATTACTTTCAATATGCACCCAAAGACGACACCCTGGCCTTTACAGAAGATATTCCCTTTAAATATTCTACCGACCTGTTGTTAAACCTGCTGGCAGACACTTTGCACAGGAAAGTGAACAGATACCAGGGCTCGCTGAAAACTTTCCCGCAGACAATCTATAGCGTGCCCGCAGACAGCGTTTACAGACGGATGATGCACATCAGTGATAATTTTCTGGCAGAACAGTTATTATTGGTTTGTTCTTCTCAATTCCGGGATACGCTCAGCATCGACTCGGCCATTGCTTATGTAAAGCAACATTATCTGGAAGATCTGCCGGATGAACCCGTCTGGGTTGATGGTTCGGGCTTATCAAGGTACAATTTGCAGACACCCCGGACTATTGTAGCACTGCTCCGTAAAGTAGACGAAGAACTGGAGGATGAGGAAATATTTAATATCTTTCCGGCCGGTGGCGTTTCGGGCACCATACAAGACTGGTATAAAAATGAGGCAGGGGAGCCTTATGTCTTTGCCAAAACCGGCACCCTGAGCAACAAACATGCTCTAAGCGGCTATTTAATCACCCGGACCGGGAAAAAGCTGATCTTCAGTTTTATGCACAACAATTATGTCACTTCCTCCTCTGTCTACAAATTTGAAATGGAAAAAATACTGAAAGCCATTCATCAGGATTATTAGGTTTTCTTTTCAAAGGATAAGGGCTAATCAGCTTCTGAAATTGCTGAAAATAGTTTCGTCATTAAGCGATTTTTTTTGCAGTTCAGTAGAAAAAATCCAATGGCTTGTCTATCATATCACCGTCTCAGTGGAATTCAAAGTATCTTTGGTACGTTGAATCATTAGTAGTATGCAACAAGCCATGATGACACGTAAGAAGAAAAGAAGAGAAATGGTTATTCATCTGATTGGATGGTTACTGTTTTCGCTGATCATGTTTTTTATTCTGAGCCTTCCGATCCAAAGGCCTAACTCTATCCTCCAGGTATTCCTTTACATGGTGCCATTGACGATGCTGTTTTATACCAATACCAATGTCTTTATTCCTCATTTTCTGGCCAAAAAGAAAATCACCCTGTACATCTTAACGATAGTGGGAGCGTTGCTCCTGATTATTTATACCTATCACGGGATACAATTGCTGATCAATGCTGACTTTTACCAAGAAAACCATTGGTTCCCGCGCATTGTGACCGGACAGGCTTTCATGAACAGCTTATTGGTGCTGACCATCAGTGGAGGCGTAAAAATGACCAAAGAATGGTTTAAAAACGAACGGCTGAAAAAGGAAATGGAAAATGAGAAAATGGCTTCCGAACTGGCTTTGCTGAAGTCTCAGATCAATCCTCATTCCTTGTTTAACAACCTGAACAGTATTTACTCGCTGGCTATTAAAAAATCAGACGATGCTCCCAAAGCCATTGTCAAACTGTCGGAAATGATGCGCTATATGCTATATGATTCTACGGCTGAGCAAATCAATCTGAGCAAAGAAGTGGAACATCTGCACAATTATATAGACCTGCAAAAACTGAGGATCAACCGGCAAACGAAGATTAATTTTGAAACCGTAGGAGACATTGAGACGAAAAGCATAGAACCCATGCTCCTGGAGCCATTTGTGGAGAACGCTTTCAAACACGGCGATGTATTTCAGGAAAAAGCAAAAATAGATATCTGCCTGAAGGTAGAAGATAATCAGTTGTTCTTTAAGGTAGAAAATACGCTGGCAAAAAATGGCCATGTGAAAGACAAACATTCCGGTATAGGACTAAAAAATATAGAAAAAAGATTACATTTGTTATACCCCGAACGACACCACTTACAAATTCAACAGGACGGGGATACCTTCAAAGTCTCATTAAAACTGGACCTTATCCATGATTAACTGCCTGGCTATTGATGATGAACCGCTGGCACTGGATGTGTTGGAAGATTTTATTGAGAAAGTGCCTTTTTTGAAACTCATCAAAGGCTGCACCAGTGCGATGGAAGCCATGGAGCTGATGCATCAGCATGATATTGAGCTGCTGTTTTTGGATATACAAATGCCTCAAGTGTCTGGCGTACAACTCCTGAAAAGTCTGAATTACCAGCCCCTGGTCATTTTCACCACGGCTTACTCCGATTATGCCCTGGAGGGTTTCAACCTGGATGCGGTAGATTACCTGTTAAAACCTTTTACCTTCGAGCGTTTTCTGAAGGCGGTCAACAAAGCTTCTCACCTGATTAATTTGCAGCATAAAAACGGTGAGGTAGTCACCGATAAGGAGTATATGTTTGTAAAATCCGGGTATGATACTGTGAAAGTAAAGTTCAATGAAATACTCTACATTGAAGGGCTGAAAGACTATGTGAAAATTCATACAACCGGAAAAACGGTGATTGCGTTGATGAGTATGAAGGCCCTGGAAGATTTGTTGCCGGATAATTTTATTCGTATTCACCGGAGTTATATTATAGATTTTGAAAGAGTAAGCCTCGTACAAAAGAGGAAAGTGTTTATGGATACGGTTGAAATTCCCATAGGAGAAGTCTTTCGGGAAGCTTTCATGCAAAGATTATCCAGACATTAACACAACCTCTGTTTCATGAGATGGCATTTTTTCCAATCCCTCTTTCTTTTCTTATGGCTTTTCTCTCCTCTGCTGGCACAGAATACTCCCTCTGAGGAAACAGACTTTACCTTTACACTACAGGAGTGCATTGACTATGCTATTAAGCACAATGTGGTTGTACAGCGCAGTAAGCTGAATGTGCTGGCCGATCAGGTAGCGTTAAAACAGTCTAAAGCAGATCTGCTGCCTTCCATAGGGGCCAGCTCGAGTGTAAGCTATAGCGTAGGGCGCACCATCAATCAGTTTAGTAATGAATACGTTGACCAGCCGGTGCGCCAGCAAAGTGTCAATGTGGGGGCAGAGGTGATTCTTTTCAACAGCTTCCGGAAACTGAACACCATTAAGCTGAACAAAAATAATATAGAGATCAGCCAAAGTAACTTGGAAGCTACTGAAAATGATATTACCCTCAATGTGATTGAAGCCTATACCCAGATACTCTACAACCAGGAGTTACTCAACACCACCCGGCTGCAATTGCAAAATACCGAATTGCAGTTGGGGCGTACCCGTAAGTTAGTGCAGGCAGGGAGTTTACCTTCCGCTGATGTCTTACAACTGGAAGCCCAGCAGGCCAATGATGAACTCCAGATTGTCAATGCTGAAAACAACCTGGCGCTGGCCCGGCTGCAGTTGAAGCAGATTCTGCAAATACCCGACAGTCAGTCGTTAGAGATTGTCACCCCGGAGGTAGCCGTACCCGAAGAAGAAGCGTTGCCTGCTTCCGCTACCTTTGTTTACCAACAGGCTGTCCAAACCTTACCCTCTATCCGTAGTGCTGATCTGCAGATTACCAGTGCGCAATACAATGTGGCGATCAACAAAGCCGGTTATTATCCTTCTTTGACCCTGAGTGCTGCTCTGTTTTCCTCATATTCCAGTGTAGCGCCCGACCAGATCCCGAAAGCAGGCACAGAGAATATTACCCGCATCATCCCCACCAGTAATTTCATCATAGCGCCCCCCGGGATTCCGGGCGTGCCGGAGGGTACCCAGGTGCCTGTCTTTACAGAGACTGAAATTCCCAGTGAGTTTACTGACAATACGTATCTCAACCAACTTGATTTCAATCTGCGTCGTTATGTAAGCCTCAATCTGAATATTCCCATCTTCAACAACTGGCAGGCGAAAACCAATGTCTCCAATGCTTATATTAATCTGGACGATGCCCGCCTGAATGCTATTGACCAGCGAAACCAACTGAGGCAGACCATTGAGCAGGCCTATCTGGATGCTAAGTCAGCCGCTAAAAGTTATGTCGCCAATCAAAAAAGAGTTACTTCCTTACAAGAGGCTTTCAGAAATACGGAGATCCGTTACCAGGCGGGTGGTATAGAGGTAGTAGATTACAATCAGGCCAAAAATGATCTCAATACCGCAGAGTCTGACCTGATCCGCTCTAAATACCAATATGTATTTAGTTTGAAAGTTTTGGACTTTTACCAGGGTAAATCACTGGACTTTTGAAAAAAAACGGTCACGGGTAAGAAACAGGTAAGAAAGCAAGACATTCTCCTCAGCCGTGTTTAGAAAATAAGTCTATTTTGCCGGAGAAAAAAATCCCTTCGGCTCATGGGCGTTAAAGATTTAATGATTACTCCTGTCTGGTTAGCCATTATATACCTGCTGGCTTTCCTGATACGCCCTGCCGTTACCGATAAGCATATCCGAAAGTATTATATGGCTGGCCTTACCGTGAAAATCATCGGTGCCCTTGCCGTAGGGATCATCTATCAATTCTATTATGGTCATGGGAAACCCAGTGGAGATACTTTTAATTATTTCCGACAAGCAGGTATTATTGTAGAAGCCTTCTGGAAATCTTCTGTCACGGGCATGGAATTATTACTGGCCAATGGTGAGTATACACCTAAAATTCTGGAATATGCCAGCAGGATCTACTGGTTCAAATCTCCTACGGAATATTTTGTTATCAAAATAACGGCGTTGTTAGGACTGCTCACAGGCCATACCTATGCGGCAACGGCCGTGCTGTATGCTGCCCTCAGTTATAGCGGGGTGTGGGCTTTGTACCGTTCTTTCTACAAACACTTTCCTTTGCTTCATCAGGAACTGGCGCTGGCTATGTTATTTATTCCTTCCGTTTTTTTCTGGGGTTCCGGTATCCTGAAAGACACCATTACCCTGGGCGCTTTAGGTTGGGCCACCTGGGCGATCATGCGTATTTTCTTTGAAAAAAAGGGCATTCTGACAGCTACCACCATACTCTTGATGGCCTTATATACGATTTATGCCATTAAGATCTACATTGTATTATGCTTTTTACCCGCTGCCATTCTTTGGGTCTTCTTAGCCAATCTCGAAACAATTCCCTCCAAGATGATCAGGATTACAATAGCACCTTTTGTTCTGGCAATAGCGGTAACCCTGGGGTATTATGCTATGATCAAAGTAGGAGAAGATAACGCCCGGTATTCTATGGATAATGTAGCCCAGACGGCGGAAATTACTGCGCGCTACCTGACCTATGTAGGAGAAAACCAGGGAGGGTCTGTCTACACTTTGGGCGATGATTACGATTATAGTCTGGACGGTATGCTACGGAAATTTCCGCTGGCTGTGAATGTCACCTTGTTTCGTCCATATCTGTGGGAAGCCCATAACCCGGTGATGTTGCTTTCAGCCCTGGAAAGCCTGGCTACCCTTTGGCTGACTTTGCTGGTACTGTACAAGTCAGGGATAGGTCAGCTTTTCAAGCACATGACGGCCAAACCTATCATTCTGTTCTGTTTTGTCTTTGCCATTGCCTTCAGTTTTGCCGTAGGCATCTCTACCTATAACTTTGGTTCCCTGGTTCGTTATAAGATTCCTATGTTTCCTTTCTATCTGGCAGGGCTTTTTATCCTGCGCTACTACGCCCATGACCTCAAATGGATTAAGAGAAATAAAGCAATACCTGTACCTCATCAGCAAGCATGATAAAACATCTTTTTCTGACCGGTTTTATCGGACTGTTTACCTTGTCTAACATTCTGGCACAAAGCAGTCTGATTCCTCTCAATTCCAATTACTATCATCTGCTGGACCGGTATGAAATTAAAACCGGACAACTGGCTACTACCTTCGATACTAATGTGAAATCTTATGCCCGGCAGGCGGTAGGGCAGTGGTTAGACTCTCTCACCCTGCAGACACCCTCTCCCGTAGATCAGTTTAACCTGCAATACCTGGCCCAGGACCATTGGGAGTATATGCCCTTGGAAAAAGCGCCTGAAAGTAAACCAATCCTCAAGTATTTTTATAAACATCGAAGGGATGCGCTGGGGGTACAAGAGGACGCTTTTCAACTATCGGTGAATCCTGTTTTTCATTTTCAGGTAGGCAAAGAGGAAACGCAAACGACTTATATCAATACCCGTGGCGTGCAGGTGTTTGGCATGATTGACCAAAAGGTAGGTTTTTATTCTTATATCGGTGAGAACCAAATCATTTTCCCATCCTTTGTACAGGACTATGTCCGGCAAACCTTAACTGTGCCGCAGGAAGGATTCTGGAAAGGGTACGGTAGCAGAGGAGTGGATTTTATCTCAGCCCAGGGGCATTTCAGTGTGAAGGCTACCCGCCATATTGGGGTACAGTTTGGTCATGGAAAACACTTTGTTGGTAATGGATACCGCTCGCTGGTTCTCTCCGACTTTGCCAATAACTATCTGTACCTGCGGCTTAATACCCAGGTGTGGAAGCTGCACTATACCAACATTTTTGCCCGTATGACGGCAGATGTGATTGGTAATTCAACAGGGCTTTATGGTACGGTGCCTTTTCCTGCCAAGTATGTGGCCTTTCACCGCTTAGGGATAAACCTGAGCCGACGGCTTCAACTGGGAGTCTATGAAAGCATAGTTTTTGGAGATTCTACGGGTCGTTTCGATGCGAATTATCTCAATCCTATCATCTTCTATAGGGCTATCGAGCAACAAAACGGAAGTATGGGCAATGCCTTGCTGGGCTTAGATATGAAATGGCTGTTGCTGGATCGAGTATCCCTGTATGGCCAGGCTTTGATCGATGAGTTTGTGATCAGTGAGATGAAGTCCGGACAAGGCTGGTGGGGTAATAAATATGCCTTGCAATTGGGCATGAAATATATAGATGCTTTCTCTATTCCTAACCTGGATCTACAACTGGAAATAAATCGGGTCAGGCCGTATACGTATGCGCATGAAGACCTTTTCCGTAGTTACTCCCATTATGAGCAACCCCTGGCGCATCCCTTAGGCGCAAATTTTAGGGAGAAAATAGCCATTGTCCGTTATCAGCCCATCGGGCGATTGCAGCTACAGGCCAAATGGATGAGTGCTACATATGGTGCTGATACAGCTTCCTCTAACTGGGGTAACAACATTCTACTGGACAATCGCACCCGGGAACAGGACTATGGGAACGCACTGGAGCAGGGCATCAAAACAACCTTACAAATCGCTGACCTGTCAGCTTCCTATCAGCTCTGGCATAATGGTTTTCTGGATTTGAGATATCTCTATCGCCGGAAACACCCTGCCTCAGGAGAAGCAGACGCGCTTACACAATTCACTTCTGTAGGATTACGCCTCAACATCGCCCAAAGAAATTACGATTTTTAACAAAAAACCAAACACCACAACCCCTCAATCCTTCAGCCCATCAGTCCTTCAATCCTTCACCCCCTCAATCCCTCAATCCCTCAACCCTTCAGTCCTTCAGTCCTTCAATCCTTCAATCCTTCCCTCATTCAAACAAACCCAGAAAGTTCTTCTGATTGGCCTTCACCGAATACCGGTCTTCAATCCTCTTTCTTCCGGCAGTACCCATCTTTGCCCGAAGGGTAGCATCTTTCATCAAAGTAGCCAGGGCATCGTACCACTCATCTTCAGTCGAACAGAGGAAACCATTGATACCCTGTTCTACAATGACCTGATTGACACCCACAGGGGATACCACCGCCGGAATGCCCAGCGACAAATATTGTAAAGCTTTGAAACCACATTTTCCTTCCGACCAGGGATCTTGGGTCAGCGGCATCACTCCTATGTGAAAACGAAGCAAATCCTCTATTTCTGTTTCCTTTTTCCAGGGAACAAATTCCATTTGCGGTAATGCAAAGGCTGGGGCACGATTAGAAATGACGACCACTCTAAAAGTAAATGCCTCTGAAAGACGTTGAAGCGTAGGCACGAGCTGATCCAGGAACATCATGGTGGAGTGTGAACCCGTCCAGCCTATCACGGGTATCTCAGCGGCTTGGTCCTGAATACGATTATGGAGGTGTTCCGTATCGAGCGTCGTAGGATTCAGCACGACCCTCTGATTGAATTGGGAGGCATACTCACATAAATAGGCGTTGCCGGCACTTACTTTATAGCTCCACCGGCACACAGCCGCTACTTTTTGGTGCCACTTGAGCCGTGCAGCGATCCGGTTGACACCTGAGATGTTGGGCAGCCAGATGGCATCGTCAAAGTCATAGACGATTTTCTTTCCCATCACTTTCGCCATCATCCATTCAAAAACGGGTGGACCCAGGGGAGCAGCTTCCCGGTGCAGTAAAATATAGTGGGCCTTTCTGGATTGGAAAAGATGAGAGAATCTTCTGAAAAATCCCTTTAATACCCCCCATCCTTTTTGTAAGGTATGGCCTTTCCGATATAGAATTGCGTTAGTATGCGCATCCAGAAAGGAAAAAATCTCATAGCGGACCTGGTGCTGATGCAGTATATCCAGATATTGTTCATACCGGAAGCGCTGACTGGGAGCGCCTGCCTGTGGATATGGGCAAAATATCGCGATAAATTTCTGATTCCTTGTATCTTTGCTGCTCAAAATAGTTTATACAATTAATAGTAAAACAATGAGTAATGAGCCATTTATTAGTACTATTCAAATATCTTATGAATCAGTCATTTACTCATTTAACCATTCTCACATTCAATCACTGATCCATGCTTGAAGAATTTGTCCGTTGGATTCGTGCTTACTATCAGCGTCCGGAAGGTGTCATTCATCTGCACGAAACTTTTATCACAGATAACGAGCACAATTATATAAAAGATTGTCTGAACTCCCGCATTGTTTCTTCAATAGGTTCTTACGTGGAATCCCTGGAACAACGCATTTGCGAATTTACAGGAGCCCCTCACGCAGTAGCCATGGTTAATGGCACCAGTGCATTGCATTTAGCTTTACTATTGTGCGGTATACAGCCAGGAGACCTAATCATCACGCAACCCTTTACTTTTGTAGCCACTGGCAATGCCATCCGCTATGCCAGTGCGGATCCTGTCTTTGTAGATATTGACAGGCAGACACTGGGGATGTCTCCGCATGCCCTGGCCGATTTTCTGGAAAGACAGACCATCCGGCAGAGCAATGGATTTCGTTACCATAAAAGTTCCGGTCGGAGGATAGGGGCTTGCTTGCCAGTACATGCTTTCGGACATCCGGTGGATATGGAGGGTATCATGAAAATATGTTCTGCTTTTCAACTACCGGTGATTGAGGATGCGGCCGAAGCGTTGGGAAGCTGGCATCAGCAGCAGCATGTGGGCACCTGGGGCATGGTAGGGGTTTTCAGCTTCAACGGCAACAAAGTGGTTACCAGTGGGGGAGGAGGCATGCTGGTGACGCAAGACCCGGATTTAGCATCAGCAGCACTGCATCTGAGCAGGCAGGCAGGCACTAAAGAAAACTATAGTTATTGGTATGATGCAGTTGGGTACAATTACCGTATGCCAAACATCAATGCAGCCCTGGGCTGTGCGCAGATGGAAAATCTGAAAATCCGCCTGCAAAAAAGAAAAGAACTAACCGATGCTTATCAGTTATTTTTTGCGCCTTACAAGCTTCCTGTCTGGCAATCGCCTCCCCAGGGAGTGTCTAACTATTGGATGCAGGCATTGAGGTTCCCTACTGAGAAAGAGAGAAATAAATTTGTGCAGTATACCAACGAACAGGGTATTCATACCCGGCCCGCCTGGCGTTTACTTTCCCGTTTTCCCATGTTTGCAAACTGCTATACGGGTTCGCTGGAAAATGCGGAATTTATTGAGAAACACGTAGCCTGCCTGCCGAGTGTGATACAGTGAAGATTCATCCAGCTAATATATATTGTAACGACCCCATAAAAAACATATATTACCACTACAACTATAGGATGGAGGCTGATTAGTATAGATAGCAGCCATTAAATCAATTGATATTCCTGAACTGGTAGAAAACGCTGAAATATGGAAGACCGGCAACCTATTCTCCTGATCGGTGGTGGCGGACACTGCAAATCCATCATTGATGTCATTGAAAACAGTGACGACTTTATGATTGTTGGAATATTGGATAAAGAAGAAAAAATTGGACAAAAAGTATTGGGTTATACGATTATTGATGCTGATGAAGCGGTGGAGGAAAGAGTTGAGGATGGAGCCAGTTTTCTTATCACCGTAGGCCATATACAAAGCAGTATGATTCGGGAACGATTGTACCGAAGGGTCAAAGAAGCAGGAGGGAAGTTGGCGGTATTGGTATCTCCTTATGCGCATCTGTCAGACTATGCCCACCTGGGAGAAGGAACAGTTGTTTTGCATCATGCGTTGGTCAACGCTGGAGCGCATATCGGAAGTAACACCATAATTAATTCCAAGGCTTTGATAGAACACGATGTTTGGGTAGGCGATCATTGCCACATCGCTACGGGAGCTATTCTCAATGGTGATTGTCAGGTAGGGAGTCATACCTTTATTGGCAGTCGTGCCACCGTTATTCAGGGTATTACCATAGGAGAACATATCATGGTAGGGGCAGGCGCTGTGGTCAACAAAGACTTGACGGAACCCGGAGTTTATGCAGGCGTACCTGTGAGAAAGATTAAGGACTGAAGAGCTGAAGGTGGTAAGGACTGATGGTTTGAAGGATTGAAGGTCTGTTTATGAATTAGATACTTTTTTTCTGGCGGAGGCAACCATTTTCAATATTTCTGTAGCTTCTTGCATAAGCGTGATAAGCTTTTCTGTTTTTACAATCTCAGCTTCTGTAAGCAATTCCAGCCAAAACAAAGTTTCGTCAGCCTCTTCTACTACTATACTTAGCTTAGCAAAGAATTCTTTATTTGAACGAGCACGACAGGCTGCTCGATAGTTTGCTGCCACTGAAGTCGCAGAACGTAACAATTGTTTGCCTAAAATCTGAGCTTCACTGGTTTTAGGCAATGCTTGATATAGTTTAATCACACGCAAAGCAAACTGCTTCGTTCTCAATTTAAACTGATCTCTAAATTCAATCCTCTGATCCTTCATTCCTTCTGTTAATCCATCCTTCAAACTCTCAATCCTTCAATCTAATCAGTCCCTCAGTCCTTTAGCCCTTCAATCCTTCCATTCCTTGCACATGTAAGTTAAAGTGTCAAAATGTCAATTTTACAACTACAGTCTGTGGGCGTTTTTTCATAATATTGGGGCAGCTTAAACCACATCCGATTTTATGCACCACCTTGTTGTTGACGCCGATAAAAGGGCGAATCTGCTGAATCTGAAAGAGCTTCGGCATTACCGTGACCTGTTTTACATTCTAGCTTACCGTGATCTGCGCATACGATATGCACAAACCTTTCTGGGCTTGTTGTGGGCCATGCTACAGCCGCTGGCTACCTTAACCATTTTTACCTTGGTTTTTGGACGGGCTGTGAAGGTTGACACAGGCAATATTCCTTATCCTTTGTTTGCCGTGACGGGCGTAGCTGCCTGGACTTACTTTGCTTTTGTGATGAAAGAATCTGGCAATTCTATTATCTCAGCGCAGCAGATGGTGAAGAAAATTTACTTTCCCAGGCTGGTCATTCCCCTTTCCAAAGCCCTGGTGGGATTTGTGGATTTTGGAATTGCCTTACTCTTTATGTGTATTCTAATGGGTTACTATGGTTACCCTCCTTCAGCCAATATCGTCTTCTTACCTCTCTTCGTTCTGATGGTCATTGTGTCAGCTTTAGGGGTGGGTATCTGGCTGAGTGCTTTGACCATTCGCTATCGGGATTTTCAGCATGTGGTGCCTTTCCTGGTGCAGTTTGGTTTATATGCCACGCCTACTGCCTACCCGGCCAAAGCGATATTGCAAAGTTTGCCGGAATGGCTGGTCACCATTTATTATCTCAATCCTATGGCGGGTGTGATTGAAGGCTTCCGCTGGTGTTTGCTAGGCGGAGATCCACCCAGTGCCTTTGCTTACCTTTCCTTTGGGCTCATCCTTATCATCTTTATGTCCGGTTTGTTCTACTTTAAAAGGGTAGAGCGCATTATGGCGGATATAGTTTAATTGACAGGCACAAAGCTTTTATAGCAGATGCTGATGGTATCCAAAAAGCCGCTGTAGTTGAATCCACAGTAAGGATTTACCCTGACTTGATAATCTGTTGTGCCAGAGAAGTAATCTCACAATGCAAAGGATTACTTCTCACGGTCTATGACTAGTAATCCCTGAAATCAGAGAGCTTATTGATCGTTTATCAAATAAAGCGCTTTGGATCCGGTGACCAGCCCAATAGACTAAGCTATTCTATTCTGTAAAGGAGTTTATCTTGAATAATGCTCGATGCTGATGTTTCCTCACAAGTATATATGTGAAAACAGTGAATGGGTGTAGGTTTTTTAAATTATTGAATGTATTCGGGTGAAGAACAGGCATTACTCAAAACAGTAGATCAGGAAAGAACGGTTATTCTTATTTATATTGAGCTTGTAAGCGCTTTTTTGAAACGTCTAGGCCTGAAAGTTACAATGTAATATCCTATACTATATATTATTATTAATTCAATTCAAGGTAATTAATTTTATTCCCAAAATGGGATTCCTCCTATGGAATTCCCGAAATGGGACAGCAGCCATTCAAACAATCACAAAGTAAATGACTGATACAGCCATACGTGTAGAAAACATAGGTAAAAAGTATAAGCTGGGAGGACAAAAAAGTGGTTCTTTCCGCGAAAGCATTACAAGGTGGTTTCAAAAACCAGATCAACAACCAATCACTAATGACCCAGCACCAACTGAATTCTGGGCTTTAAAAGAGGTAGACTTTGAAATTAAACAAGGCGAAGCCGTAGGGATCATCGGCCGCAATGGAGCCGGTAAAAGTACGCTTCTGAAAATCTTATCTCGTATTACCGAACCCACTAAAGGACGATTTGAAGTTTTTGGCCGGGTATCTTCCTTGCTGGAAGTAGGCACTGGCTTTCATGAAGAACTGACCGGACGGGAAAATGTATATCTGAATGGCACTATCTTAGGCATGCGTCGTGCCGAGGTAAGGGCAAAGTTTGATGAAATAGTAGCTTTTTCTGGAGTTGAGAAATTTATAGATACACCAGTTAAGCACTATAGTAGTGGTATGAAGGTACGTTTAGCTTTTGCCGTAGCCGCTCACCTGGAACCTGAGATATTGATTATTGACGAGGTTTTAGCAGTAGGCGACGCGGAATTTCAGAAGAAGTGTTTGGGTAAAATGGAAGATGTGACACATAATAAAGGGAGAACAGTGTTGTTTGTTAGCCATAATATGGAGGCGGTTTCAAGTTTGTGTCAAAAGGCGATAATCCTTAAAAATGGAGTAAAAATATTTGATGGCAAAAGTAAAGAAGGAATAGGAAAGTATATTGCTTTAGAATCTGATAATGTGTTTCATTTTTATAAATGCCTCAAAGAAAAATCTTTCTTTAAGCAAGTAGAAATACTCAATTACGAATACATAAATAGAGAAAGAATTCTTTTTGGTGAACCCTTCTCCATATTGATTAATTTCTCTAAGATGAGTGAAATAAAGGGGCTAGTAATTGTCTGTAAAATTTTTGATACCAAACATAGGCTTATTTCAGTATCTAATACCATGAATAATCCTAATCTGAATATATCAAAATCAGGGGATACCATAATCTCAATGAATGTAAGTAACAACATTTTAGTGCCAGGCAAATATTATGTTGAGATAGGTGCCTATGTAAGACCACATACCACAGTGGAAATAATTGAAAACTGTTTGGCATTTGAAATATCCGAAGTGTCGTTTGATGAAAATTATAAATATAATATTGTTTTAGATCCAGTTGTCAACATATTCGAAAAATGGGAATTAATAAATTAATCTTTCAATCTGCTTTGTTTAATACCTCATCTTTTAGTCAAAGCAATTTAGTAAAATACATTAAAAAAGTTGAGGGACAAATTCAAGACAAAGAACAATTCATCTTATATCAGCTTGCAAAGGAGGTATCATCTGATAGCTGTATTGTAGAAATAGGTTCTTACAGAGGTAAATCAAGTATATGCTTGGGTTTAGGTTCTTTACATGGCAATGAAGTAAAGGTTTTTGCCATAGATCCTCATTCCACTTATGTAGGTGTAAACGGTGGAAAATTTGGTGCAAGTGATCTGAGTAAAATGTATAAGAACATTACTTCTTTCGGTTTAGGTGAAGTTATTTATCAAATTTCATTGTCTTCTTTTGAAGTAGGTAAAATATGGCAAGAGAAGATTGGTCTTCTATGGATTGATGGTGATCATACTTACGAAGGAGTAAAATCAGATTTTGAGTTGTTTGGTAGATTTGTAACCAGCAATGGTTACATTTTATTTCACGATTCATATTTAGACTCAGTCAAGCAGGTAATAAATGAGATATTACAAAGTGAGGATTTTATACTTACAGAAAAGATTGGCACAATCACAGTTTTAAAAAAAGTTAAATGAAAAATATCCTCATTTTAGGTTCAGGTAGAAGCGGGACAAGTATGATGGCTGGTTTATTTTCTAAAAGTGGTTATCATATGGGAGAGGATCTGTATAAGCCAAGAAATACTAATCCAAAGGGTTTTTTTGAGTCTCGTGAAATTAATTTTATCAATGAGGATATTATAAAACTAAGTTTACCACAGAGAATAAAAATTTGGAAGTGGGAGTTATTAAAGCACAGGCCTACAACCGGACAGAGATGGCTGGCACAGATGCCATTAAAAACGGAGTTAAAATATACTCAGGATATTGTTAAAAGAATCAAAACAGAGGTTGCTAAAGCTCCTTTCTGTTATAAAGATCCTCGCTTCAGCTATACACTGCCCTTATGGAAACCTTATTTGAAGGATACTATTTTATTAGTAGTGTTCAGGCATCCAGCTAGTACGGTGGTAAGTATATTAAAGGAATGCCAAGGCATGCCTTATCTATCCAATTTGAAAATTACTGAAGAAGATGCTTTAAATGTTTGGTATTTGATGTATTCTCATATTTTATCATTTTATAATCAACAGAAATGGGGTAAGTGGTATTTTTTTCATTATGAACAGGTACTTAGTGGAGAGGCTACTACCAAAATAAAGCAGGACTTAGATATAACTGTGGATGAGGCGTTTGTGGAAGCTTCTTTGCAAAGAAATAAGCTGGAACATTCTAATATTGATACTGATCACATCAGAGAAGTTTATCTTAAATTATGTGAGTATTCAAACTATACATGTGAATATGAACTTGTTTAGAAAGTTAGATCAGTTATACAAAGGGTTTTTGTTCAGAAACAACATCTGTATTATATACACCATGGGAAAAGTAGGCTCTTCTTCTGTATATCATACACTAAAAGAAATAATGCCTTACAACGACATATTTCATGTTCATTTCTTGTCAGACTATTGGCTTAATGAAGTATTACCTCATACTAATCATACAAATCAGATTCAGTTTAGTAAGGATTTGGTCAAGTATATCAACCAAAAACAGCATAAAAGATTAAAAATAATTTCGCTTGTGCGAGAACCTATTAGCCGAGATATATCTAACATTTTTCAGAATCCAGTTGATTATGTTGCTGGAAAGAACATAGATAATGTGACAGTAGAAGAGCTGATCGAGAAGAGTGAAGAAAAAGGTCATGAATACACTCTTAATTGGTTTGATTCTGAATCTAAAAATTTTTTAAACTTTGATATTTACAGTTTGCCTTTTGATATTAATAAAGGATATAAGATTTATAAAACCAAAAAATTCGATTTGCTTCTGATTAAATTAGAGAATCTTAACGAGTGCTATCAAGATGCTTTCAATGCATTTTTTAATTTGAAAATTTCCTCTTTAAAAGTTGTCAATGAGGGTAATACTAAAGCAACAGACAAATTAGCAGAAAAGGTAAAAAGTAAGTATAAAGTTAAGGAGGAAACCCTTAGTTCTATTTACAGGTCAAAGTATGTAAAGCATTTTTATTCTGATTCGGAAATAGAGAAATTTAGCTCAAAGTGGTTAGAACTTAACAAATGATCATGCAAGGAGTATCCGTTATTATATGTTGTCATAATAGTGAAAAACGGCTGCCTGAAACTTTGAGGTTTTTAGCGTTACAGGAGGTGCCCTCTTACATTCCTTGGGAAATAATTGTTGTCGATAATGCTTCTACAGATAATACAGTGGGAAAAGCATTGGAAGCGTGGAGTAAATCTCAGTCAGATGTTTCCTTTAAAGTTGTTAAACAGCCTAAATCAGGTTTAAGTTTTGCTCGTGAAAAAGGTCTGGACACTGCCCAATTTGAGTATTGTTTATTCTGTGATGATGATAATTGGTTAGATAAAAACTATGTAAGGTTAGCCTATGAAATAATGAGCAGCAATGAATGCATTGGAGTGCTGGGTGGATTAGGAGAAGCTATATGTGAAATAGAGGCTCCTCATTGGTTTGAAAATGTAAAACATGCTTATGCGGTAGGGCCTCAATGCTCATATGATGGAGATGTAACGGAAGATAGGGGATTTGTCTTTGGTGCGGGCGCTGTGTTGAGAAGATCAGTTTTCTTATCGTTAAGATACAAAGGAATTCAACTGTTACTTTCTGATAGAAATGGTAAAAAACTTTCCTCTGGCGGAGATGCTGAAATTTGTTATCTGTATGTGTTAAATGGATATAAAATCTTTTATAGTTCAAAGTTAAAGTTTCAGCACTTTATTCCTAAAGAGAGGTTAACTATTGAATATTACAAAAAGTTGACCTATGGCTTTACACAGGCTCGCATTATCTTATCATTGTATAAATACAAAATGTCTTGTGAAAGCAATTTATTAAAGAAAGGTCTCTGGCTGAGAGAGTTTATTTATTCATTAAAAAACGAGCTGTTTGTTTCCAAACCCGATAAAGTCAAGTTCAGACGTACATATGCGTTTGCATTGATAAAAAACAGAGATACCTTTAACAACGCCTTAAAATATTTAAGAGGCTATTCGTCAGTAAAAGTTGATTTATGTCAAAAAGACTAAACAGGTGGCCTTGGGCAAAAGGAGTAGATCCTTCAGTTTATACAAACAATACCTGGCCAAAAATATCAATTGTAACGCCTTCTTTCAACCAAGGGAATTTTATTGAAGAAACGATACTTTCTGTTCTCAATCAGAATTACCCTAACCTGGAATATATTATCATAGATGGCGGAAGCACAGATCAAACGGTTGATATCATCAAAAAGTATGAAGATAAGATTGCCTATTGGGTGAGCGAGCCAGACAGAGGGCAGAGCCATGCCATCAATAAAGGATTTGAAAAATGTACGGGAGAAATCTTTAACTGGCTCAACAGTGATGATTTTTTGGAACCATTGGCGCTGTACAACATCGCTTTAAATTTCATGCAAAGCGATGTAGATGTGCTACTTGGAAGAGAAAGAAGAATTGATGTAGAAGGTAATTTTCTAAATGTTAGCCAGGGCACTACTGTACACACTACTTTATCGGATACTATAGGCAGGTGTCATATTGATCAATCTTCCACATATTTTCGTCGTGAAAAGTTATTAGAAATCTTTCCTCTGAATGAACAGCTACATTATCTAATGGATGGGGAAATGTGGATACGTTATCTACTCCGCTGGGGACAAGATAGGGTAAAGGCGATAGATGATATTTTACTAAGTTTTAGGTTGCATACTACATCAAAATCTGTATCTGCCAAAAAGGATTTTCAAATAGATAAAAACACCTTTGAGAATTCACTCCTGAAGTATCTAGATATTTCGTATCCGGCTGCAGAGATATTGCTCTCTCGTCCTGAAAGATCAGACTATGCTGCAAGATGGAATATAAAAGTTAATGTAGAGCCTTCAACCGTAATAAGTCATTTTGCCCTACGGTCACTTCAGGCATTTTACTTAGCGGGGCAGTACAGCAAAGCCCATGTTTGTTCGAAGTTTATCAAGCAATATAATAAGTCATTATACAATTTACACAAATTGTATCGCTTTAACCTAAAGGTGAGAATGATAAGCAAATTTCCCCTTCTTGCGAAAGTGGCCTAGCAATGATGAAAAAATTTCACATATATCTGCGTGTCATGCATAATTACATTAGCGTTATGTATGCTTATATGTTTAGTAGGAAGAAAAAAACAAACACAGATAAGTTAGTTATTTTTGATCTGAAGCATGTGCTCAGAGAACGATGTTATGCGCAACTCATTTATTTTTTCCATAGAAACAATTACTCCATTCTGTTAAAGAATAACCCTCTGTTTTTGGGAAACCTCACTACTTATGGTAAATCCATAGCTTCTCTGGAAAATGTAAAATTATTCAGTGGAAAGTATCCAAGCAAAAAGTCAGATTCTCTTTATTTTTTTGATGGGGATAGGCCTTCTCATTTTTATAAAAAAAATATAAAGGTTAGTGATGACATTTACTCTCATGAGGCTAAAAATAATACTGAAAATTTTTTGCCCTATCCAATGATCCCCAGATTATACTATCAAGGGTTTTATGATAATATTTATATGCTAAGAGGTGTTGAAAAATCCATGCGAATATATTTTTCAGGGAACCAGAATCCGGCTGATTATGATAATTCTGTTTTCAGAACCTTCCATCAAAAACTTAATAGGATTGAAATATTAAATATTTTGAAGGAAGAACTTCGGGAGCATGAGATTGAAATATTAGATGATGTGAGTCAGAACGTAGGTAGAGCGTATCAATGTAAATTTATTTTACATCGGTGGGTAAGGAAGTCCTTAAAAAGTAATGACATCAAGGGCAGAGTATCTAATGAAAACTGGCTCTCTGTATTATCCAGGGCTGAGTTTTTCTTAGCTTGTCCTGGTTTTATCCAACCCCTTTGTCACAATCTGATTGAAGCCATGAGTTTGGGTGTAATTCCTATTCTGGAGCATCCTGAGTTGTTAAATCCACCTCTTGAAAATGGTAAAAACTGTATAGTTTTCAGTGGTAAAAAGCAGTTAGTAGAAAAGATAAGAGAAGTCTTGGCTATGCAAGAGGAACAAATACAACAACTCCGTGCGAATGTTATCGATTATTATGAAAAATATTTAAGTCCAGAATCTTTCTGTGCTAAACTTGAGGGAAGAAAAGAAAATAGATTAACCCTTTATGGCTACACGGATAGCTATGTTTATAAAAAGCTGATGAATGCTGTATGAAAAAGATACTCTTAAAAGGTTATTACGGTTTTGGGAATTTAGGAGATGATATCTTATTAAAAGTATCCCATCAGTTGCTTCGGAGACGATTCCCTCAGGCCGACATTTCTGTCTACTCTGAGAATACACCCAACAATCCTAATTTTGCTGACTCAGAAGAGTATAACCATTACATATCTGCAATTATTAAAGATCAGTGTCCTATTGTAGATTGGACATATGTGGAAAGTTACGATCTTTTATTTAACGGAGGTGGAGGGTTGTATAAAGATCATCGCCAAGGAAGCTGGAAATTCGCTGTGGCGAATACTATTGCTAAAAAGCTTTCCCCTCAGAAAATAAGGAAAGGTGAATCCATGCTACGACAAGGGCTTCAAAAGAAACAAAATATTCAATATGATTATAGGGTGGGATTTGGATTAAGTATTGGCCCTTTCACACATACAGCTCCTACATTTGTTAAGAGTTTATCCGAGATAGGATCTTATAATTCACTATTCGTCAGAGATGATGCCAGCATCAGATTTTTAAAAAGTGTCGGGTTTGAAAATCATTATGAAAGAATAACAGATATTGCTTTCCTGACAGATTACTGGTTGCCTAAAGGGTTGACAAATAAAAATCAGAGCACTGAGGAGAAAAGCATAGGTGTGATTCTTTTGGATTGGCATGAAAAAAACGATGTCTATTTTGAAAATATTAAGCAGACTGCCGATTGTCTTATTAAGAAAGGAATAAAAGTTCAGTACATTTCATTTCAGGAAAGCTTTGATAAAAAATTTCAGGATTTCTTTAAGGGTCAGGTGATTACCTGGAACCCTCATCGTATGTCACTGGAAGAATTTTTAGCTGTCCTGAAACAACAGAGTTTGCTTATTACTGCCAGGGCCCATGGTGCTATTTTGGGGGCATGTTTGGGTGTGCCTTCTATCTGTCTTGGTATAACCTTAAAGTTAGAAGAAGTAGCTAGAATGCTAAAAAATTCTTCTAAAATGATAGCGCCACCTTTTAGATCGGAAGAAGTAGTGCAAGCGGTTATGGATATGCTTGATCAATATGAGATTGTCGTGGAGAAACTTGAGGAAGATTGTCAGTTCAATAAAACAATGGCTTTACAGGCTGAAAGTACCCTATTACAAACTTTGGAAAAAATCTCATAAGTACTAAAAGTCAAATGGAACACGCTGTTACTTTTTTCTCTATTGTGATACCTACCTTTAACAGGGGGGATAAAATTTCTAGTGCGATTTGTTCACTACTGGAACAAACCTATACTAATTTCGAGATAATAATAGTTGATGATGGAAGTACGGATAACACAGAAGAAATTGTAAGAGGGATAAAAGATGATCGAATACGCTACTTTAAAAAGCACAATGAAGAGCGTAATATTGCCAGAAACTATGGTATTAGTAAAGCCAATGGCAAATATATAGGTTTTCTTGATTCAGATGATTACTATTATCCTCATCATCTCCAGGAAGCAGCCGCATTTATTGAGGATAAGAATCAACCGGAAGTCATACATCTGGGATATGAAGTCAAATGTGAGGATGGGACGGTACTTTATCAGAAAAATAACTTAACCGCTCATGTGAATGAGCAATTGATACAAGAGAACCCTCTAAGTTGCAATGCAATAATAATCCGAAGTGATATCATAAGAAAGCACATGTTTCTTCATAGTAAAGAGGCTGTGATAGGAGAGGATTATTATTTATGGCTTATACTGGCTGCTCGGTATCCTATTCACTGTAGCAAGGCTATCACATCGGTTATTGTAGAACATAGTAAAAGAAGTCTTAAAAATATTAATCCTGATAAACTTATTCCTAGTGTGGAGGTGATTATTAAGCAATTGAAAGAGGATGATGCTTTTTTGAAAAAATATAGCGACAAGGTAGGCTTCTTCTTTGCCAACTGTTATACATTGATTGCACTTACACTGGCTCTGACAAAAACCAGGCGTGGAGATACGATGAGATATTTATTGAAAGCGATACAGCAAGATATATCTGTCATTGGTAGAAGACGTTTTTTAGCATCTGTAAAGCATTGGATATAGTTTGTTAACTCTATAGCTAGTACCTAATTTAAAAGTGAATGGCAAATCTCCAAAAAGAAATTCTTGAGCTGAACTATTTAGGGTGTTACATTACCCAGCAGGATAATTTCAAATCTTTTGATTTGGCATGGCGGGAGAAAATTATGCATATAGCGAAGCCTGAACCTAAAATAGATGCGCTGAAAGCAAATGAGGTAATACGAGCCATAGAAAAATCAGTACTAAGAAAGGCAAAAGAAACTTATCCTGTAGTACTGCTTAGCGGAGGTGTTGATAGTACCCTAATTGCGAGTATTTTAAAACATAATAATATTGATTTTACTTGCTATTCTTATGTTCTTGGAAAAGATGACCCTACATTGCATAATGTTAGATATGTAGAAAAAGTGCTGGGGATCAAGTCTAATTTAATTCACTATGAATTAGAAAGAGTAAAAGCAATTTGGTGTAATTATCATAAATTTTATGCCTCTCCGACTTTGGATTATGCAGCGCTTATTATGGCTGATTTTCTGGGAGAAATGAAAAGTAGCCTAAGTGTTTCTGATTTTACATTATTTGATGGGATAGGGGCTGATGATTTATTTGGGTGTGGAGGAATTACTGCAAAAAACTATCTGCGATCTCTGATATTTAACTTAGTCTCTAATAAAATTACTCGACCTATTAAGTTTAAAAGCAGACGTATCAATATTTACACCTCTTCTGTTATTAATAGCATTTTTGCTAATACATTATATCAGAATTTTATTTTTTCTAAGCTGTTGCATAGAGAGAATTTTCAAGATAGTGTTAATTATCTCTCTTCAATCTTAATTAAAAATAATAATATAAGGGGAGATTTTTACTTTGGGCATACACTGATGAATTTATATTATGATGGAAGAAGAGTTGCTCATAAAAATTCTGGTCTGTCAGATCGGTTTGAAGTTTATTATCCCTTCTTGCAAGACGATATACTAGATTTTGGGCTGAGACTGGACAATCAACTAAAAGTGAAGCCCCATATAAAAGAGCCTTTAAAATTGGCTTTGGTACAGTTAGGGTTCAATTCTAAATTTGTTTACGGCCAAAAGCAAGGATTCATATTTAACATTTTTGATATCATATCCATCCATGAAATTCTTGACAATATGAATCTGATTGAGGAAAATTTTAAGCTTAAACCCGACTATAAAAATTATTTGAACGGAGAGTATCAAAATCGTGATGCATCGGTGGATCATTTCCTATTCGGGCTTGCTATGACGCAGAAATATTTAAGTGCCCAAAAATATCAAGCTAACGTAGGATTGGATGAATGTATATCAAGCTTTTAAGGAAAAACTAATCTATTACACTATAGGGGCAAGTAGTAACATTAAGTTAGGTAATAATGTAATTTTCAAAAATTACCCCTCTATTAGAGTAGCTAAAGATTCCAAATTGGTCATTGGAGATCATGTGCTCATCAATTCCTCTAATAAGCATTACCATGCCAATATGTATGCTCCTGTTAAAATTCTTATAGATAGAAAAGGTGCATCGGTAGAGATTGGCAATCATACGCGTATCCACGGAAGTTGTCTTCACGCATATAAAAGAATTGTCATTGGGAAAAATTGTTTAATTGCTGCCAACTGTCAGATATTTGATGGCAATGGTCATGATGTATCATTTACAGATCCAAGTAATAGAATTAATACAACTGGCAAAGTTGCTCCTGTTCACATTGAGGATAATGTATGGATAGGCTTAAATGTGGTGATATTACCAGGCGTTACCATTGGTCAGGGAAGTGTTATTGCTGCCAATAGTGTTGTGCATAAAGATATTCCACCTATGTGTATTGCGGGTGGTAACCCTGCAAAAATTATTAAATATGCCGATAAATAAAAGCTTAATCTCTTTGTAAGAGCCAAGCAATGCCTAAGTCAATAAAACTGATATAGGAAAAATGCAAGGGCATATGAATAATTACTGACATCCTTTTTGAAGGGTTGATTAATTTTTCACTTGGCATGATATGGACATCATTATTGCAAATGCCAGCATGATTGTATATAAAAGTATGGGCAATTCAAAGTCACAAATAAAGTAAAAGATATAATTGTCTTTGAAACCTGCCTTTACTACTGAACCAATTGTAAAAAAGAAGACTGAACTTCTTTGGAAAATATTCTGCTTATCATTCCCGAATTAGGTAAAGGTGGGGCTGAAAACTCACTGCTCAAATTGAGTGCACAGCTGGCAACACGCTATAAGGTATATTTATGTGTGTTCCATACACAAGTAAAAGTGCCTTACCCGGTCACAGTGGATCTGATAGACCTGCATACTCCTCCAACCACACATCCACTTCAGAAATTATTTTATATCATCACCAGAATTAGAGCCATACGCAAAATCAAACGTCAATTAATGATAAACGTCTCTATCAGTTTTCTGGAAGGGGCCGATTATCTGAATGTGTTGACCAAAGGCCGGGAAAAAGTAATTACCAGCTTGAGAGGCTCTAAAACCTATGACCAGGAAATAAGTGGTTGGTTGGGTAAGTTGAGAAGAAAGATATTAATTCCCTGGCTATACAAGAAATCTGATTGTATTGTCACTGTGAGTAAAATGTTGGCGCAGGAAATGCATCAAGATTATCATATTCCCAGAAGTCTTATAAAGTGCATTCCTAACTTTTATGATATTGCCTCTGTTATGAAGATGGCTTCAGAGCCTTTGGCGCCTGTCTATCAAGGGCTATTTACAACACAAGTGATCATTCACTCGGGAAGGTTTCATCCTCAAAAAGAGCAAATGGCCTTGATATCAATCTTCAAATTAGTGAGACAGCAAAGGTCAGCTCGCTTGATATTATTGGGTGATGGTGCCTTAAGAATATCTCTGAAACAACACGCTAAGTCTTTGGGGTTGAAGGTTTGCGATGTGATAGATCATCAACCTGAAGTATTGCCTGATGCGGACGTGTATTTATTAGGTTTTAGGCAAAATCCTTTTCAATTCATTGCACGGGCTGCCATGTTTGCTTTTCCATCTTCCTGGGAGGGATTTCCTAATGCATTGGCAGAAGCAATGCTATGTCGTGTGCCTGTGGTAAGTGCCGATTGTCCTACCGGCCCTCGGGAGATCTTGGCACCTGATACGGCATTGGAGTCTTATGCTAACATGCCTGAAGAGACGCCTTATGGATGGCTAATGCCATTAGTGAATACTCAAGATGAAACTATGCTGCAGCAGTGGGCGGAAGTAATGCTTCAAGTGTTAAAAGGATTTGATACTGCAAAAATAGAAGCCGCTTTTCAGCGGATGCAATCCTATAGTGTGGCGTCAGTTTGTGAACAGTGGGACCGGGTCATTGAGGATGTTGATGAGTCTGGTTCTAAATGTAATTAACTGCATTAAGGTTGTAGGTATGGACTGGCAGTTGCTGCGTTTGAAAATAAAGATTGGAAACAAAGACTCAAGCTCCTCTCGAGTTAATGAAAGGATATTGAATTGAAAGGTTGCCACTTGAGCAATATAACAAACGTTATTTCAATCGGAATTACATTTGAAGAAGTATGTGGTAATCAATGATTTTGAAGTTTAATGATTGACATAAAAAGGTGACGAAGAAACAAACAGTACTGATTGTAGACAATTCAATTGACATTACAGGTGCTTTGAACGCCATTTTAGGTTTTGCTAAATATGCAAGCCAAGAATATCATTTTGTGTTTGTACTACCTGCAGGAAGCAAAGCTGTGAAAAAAGTAAACGCGGAAGGTTTTCTTACTGAAACTTTATCCTTTATTGAAATCAGTAAATCCATAAAGAAGCTTTTATTATATTTCCCCTTTTTAATTTTCAACGCATGGCGACTAAAGCAACTTGCAACTAAGCACCAGGCGGTATTAGTACATACTAATGACTTTTACAACCTGACAGCAGCTGTTGCTAAAATGTTAGGGGGGCGTTTTTCTCTCTTTACACATGTGCGTTTTATGCCGAATCGATTTCCCAGTGTACTGGTAAAATTTTGGTACTATTTGAACTGCTATTACTCTGAGAGAATAATTTGTGTATCACAAGCCGTTCAAAACTTACTTCCTAAAAATACAAAAAACTGTGTCATATATGATACAATTCATTTTAGTGCACAGGCGCAAAGCGTATATAAAAAAAATAAATCAGATATTATTCACTTACTCTATCTGTCACATTATATCCCAGGCAAAGGACAAAACTTTGCTTTAGAAGCTTTCAATATATCTTACCAGCATAATCCGACATTAAGGCTCAGGTTTATCGGGGGAGATATGGGCTTACCTAAAAATAAAGCTTTTAAAGAAGCGCTTATAGCGAGAGCAAAAGAGTTGAGCCTTCAGGATAAAATTGACTTTTCTGGGCCAACTTCTGACGTTACAGGAGAACTGGCTCAAGCAGACATTGTACTCAATTTTTCAGAGTCAGAATCCTTTTCTATGACTTGTCTTGAAGCTCTGTTAGTAGGTAAACCTTTAATCGCCACTGATTGTGGTGGCCCTTCAGAACTTTTTGTCGATGGTGAATCTGGATGGTTGGTGCCAAATAGAGATATTAAGGCGATGAGTAAAGCTTTGCTACAATTGGCTGCTGATCATCAACTAAGAGCGAAATTAGGACAAAGTGCTGAAGTTTATACTCAGTGTAAGTTTTCAGATTCTAACACATTATTACAATTAAAAGAATTGTATGTAAAAGAGTTAATTTGCTAAGGGTTTTTATATCCTTAAAACATGTATAAATTAATTCTGGGTATACTCATTTCCTTTCTCTCTGTTAGAGTGGTAGCCCAATCTCCTCATGCTAATTTTGTAATCCAGAATCCTGTTTGTATAAATGAGAATGTTGAAATTGATAATAATAGTACAAATTCATTGAGTTATCAATGGGATTTTTGTAATAGTCATTTACAACAAGATGGCATGCTAACTAATTCTTACACTATTGACCAAGGGGCGATGGCTGGAGTTAGTTTAGTTAAGGAAAGTGGAAAGTGGTTTGGTTTTTTTACTAACTTTTCTACTAATAAGTTACACAGAATTACATTTGGTGCTGGACTTGACACGATAGATAAGGTAGAGGAAGTAGCTATTCCAAATAATACTTTGAAAGGTCCGGCTGAGATAAAATTTCTAAAGTATGAAGGTATATGGAAGGCGTTGGTGGCAAATTACACAAATAATACTCTGACAAGATTAGATTTTGTGAACGGCTTGAATAGCTTGCCAAATTTTGTGCACTATAGTGGATTATCTGGACCCAGAGGCGCTTGGGGTGTAGAAGTTTTTAGACATGGTAATAAAATATATAGCCTAATAGGCAATATTGCTTCTCATAATATTGCTCTGGTTGATTTTGGTAATAATTTTAGTCTTACACCAATAATAACAACTTATACATCAAGCTTGTTAAATAAGCCGCTAAGTATTTCAGTTGCACAAACAACAAATAAAGTAATTGCTTTCATTGTTTCCAATGGTAATAAAAATATAGTTTCCTTGCAGTGGGAGAATAATATGACTGTTACACCAGTATTTAATCAAGTAACAAGCATTGCTAAAAATCCAATTAGTATTAAAGTTTTAAAAGAAAATCAACTTTATCAGGCATTTGTAACCCAACAAAATGGTGTACTAACACGACTGGATTTTGTAAATGGTATAGAAACTATCCCAACTAAAAAAGATTTTAGTTTTTCTGGAGTAAATAGGCTGGGTGTAATGGATGTGAATTATTTTGATTCACGTTGGATTGCTTGGGCAAATAATCCGGATAATCAAATGCTCTATAAAATTGCATTTCAAGATACAAGTTGTTCTTATGTATCAATTCCGAGCTCGGAAGAAAAGAACCCGGAAGTTTATTTTACAAAAGCAGGTGAGTTTACTATCAATTTAACTGTTTATGATGCATCAGGTAATTTTAATGATACTACTCAATACATTAATGTCTTGGATAGTCAAGCACCTATCATAGATATACAGTTGAGTAGTTTGTGTCCTGGAGTTTCGAGCACTATTACAGCTCTAAGTGACCAACCTCTCCTTTCATCCAGCTGGGTCATCAATGGAGAAGCTAAAACAGGAAATACCGTTACCTATACTTTTCCTACACCTGGCACCTATACTGTCACTTTGGAAGTAGAATCTGAAGGAGGGTGTGGGAATCGTCTTACCAAAGAAATTACCATCTATGAACAGCCCACGCCTGCTTTCTCAGGGCCGGATGGCCTGATCTGTACGGGAGGGCCTGTCCTTTTTGCTAATCATACCGACACGAAAGGAGCAGATGATCTCATTACCTATCACTGGGATTTCAATGGGGAAGGCACATCCACACAAGCCAATCCTTCTTTTGAATTCCTGACCGGAGGAAACAAAACGGTAACCCTGACGGCCAGCATACCCGGCTGTTCGGAAGTCTACGATACTACCTTTTTTGTCACCCAAGGACCACAGGTAGGTTTCTCCGTACCCTATATCTGTCAGGGCAGCGAAGTGCAGTTTAGCAATACCACCACTGGCGATCATATCACTGCCTATCACTGGGATTTTGGCGATGGCGGTACCTTTACGACCACCACTGCGGATTCTCCTTTTTATACCTACGACTCTGCCGGCACCTTTACGGTCACCCTTTCTGTCGACAATGCAGCAGGTTGTGCCAATGTGCTTTCTAAAACCTTAACGGTTTATGAACAGCCACAGGTTTCCTTCCTGGCAGAAGTGGCTTGTGCCGGTATTCCGGTCACTTTTACCGACCTTACCACAGCCGGTACTACCGCCAACATCATTGCCTGGGAGTGGGATTTCGGCGATGGCCAGGGTGCTTCCAATGTCCGTCACCCGGAATATACCTATCTTCAACCGGGGACCTATCAGGTGCAGCTGACTACCCGGACCAGCGCCGGCTGTGCGGGCTCTTATCAGCAGGAACTTGTGGTGGAATCTCCCCTCATCGCTAACTTTACGCAACAGGCTCTCTGTGCGGAAGAGGAGTCTTCTTATACTTTTCTTTTCCAGGACGCTTCTACCATCGGAGTGGGGGACCAGATCCAGAGCTGGCTGTGGACCATCAACGGAGAAAACTTTACCACCCAGGAAGTAGAATACGCTTTTGCCACACCGGGTACTTATACGGTCAGTCTGACCACCTTTGCCCGTTCAGCCTGTAATGCTACCGTTACCCGGACCGTGGAAGTGTTGCCGGAGCCGACCCTTGCTTTCAGCTACACCAGTGCCTGCGATGGTGCCCCCTTTGTGTTTACCAATGAGTCAACAGCCGAAGAAGGGGTGATACAGCGCTATACCTGGGACTTTGGTGGGGTAGGCACCTCCTTTGAAACCCATCCCCAGTTTGCCTTTACGGAGCCGGGTACCTATACCATCAGGCTGACAGCAGAAACCGCTACTTCCTGTACGTATACGGTTGAGCAACAGATAGAAGTGTTTCCACTCCCCAAAGCGATGTTCACTTCCTCAGTGACACGGGGAGGTGCTCCCCTACAGGTGCAGTTTACCCAGCAAAGCATGGGTGTGTATCAATACCACTGGTCTGTCAACGATACGCTGATACTCTCTGAGGAACATCCGGCCTATACTTTTCAGGATACCGGAACGTATCGAGTTACTTTAACAGTGGACAACGAATCCGGCTGTACTTCTCAGACGAGCCAGGTGATCACTGTAGAGGAGCCTGTATGGGATGTGGCCCTGGAAAATGTGAGAGTACTATCCGAAGAGCAGGGTATTTATCAAATCCTGCTGACCATCCGGAATACAGGGACGGTGCCGGTTACCGCTGTGCCGGTACACCTGGCCATAGATCAGCTGTTAGCCCTGCAGGAAACCTTTCAGGGATATCTGTCGCCGGGAGAAAAAACCAACTTTCCGATGTCTGTGACCCTCTCCAGTCAGGTCAACCAGCGGATTGCCGTCAATTATATTTGCGCTACCCTGCTCAATGGGGATGAACAGTTACCTGATCCGCATACGGCTGATAATCGTAACTGTACCAGCATGGCCGATACCTTCCTCAGTATCATGCCATACCCTAATCCGGTGGAAGATGAACTGGAGGTATCGCTGCTGCTGCCCCAGGCGCAGCCTGTCCGGATGGTGCTGGAAAATACCGATGGCAGACAGGTACAATCCTTCGCCTTCTCAGAAACTCAGTCCGGACTGAATACTTTTACCCTTCCGCTTACGGCCTTGCCTCAGGGTCAGTACTTGCTGCAAGTGTATTATGCAGAAGTAAGAAAGACTTACAGACTGCTGGTGCATCCCTGATTTCACCCTATGCGTTTAGCTTTTTAGGAGATTTTAAAGAAATTATTTTTGATTTTATTAAAATTAAGTAATAAAGTTGGGTGATGATTAAGAAAATGTATTATTTATACTAAGTATGTATTAAATTATATTAGCAAAGTGCAGAAGAAAGATCTATCTTTGCACGAATTTTTTATTATTAAATATAGCAAACGATGGCAACTCCAAAATTAGATAAGGTAGACAGGAAAATTCTGGAAATCCTACAGAAGAATGCAAAAATTACTAATGCACAACTTTCTAAGGAAATTGGTTTGTCTCCGGCCCCTACATTGGAAAGGGTGAAAAAGCTGGAGACTTCCGGCGTGATCGACAGTTATCATGCCAAACTTAATACGGCAAAAATCGGTCTGGGTATCAGTACCTTTGTCCAGATCAAACTGACCGGTCATGATAAGGAAAGTATCCGTACGTTCATTGATGCTATCAACAGAATAGACGAGGTTATTGAGTGTCACCATGTGACCGGGTCGAGCGATTTTATCCTGCGGGTCATTGCCAAGGATATTGCTGCCTATCAGCAGCTGATGCTGGATAAGGTCAATGAAGTGCCTGTGGTAGATAGTCTGCAATCTTTGGTGATTCTTTCTACCTTTAAGGACAGCAAAGCCCTGCCCGTACCGGAAGATAACGAGCAGGTGAAAATTTGATACGAAATCCAGGAAACCAGAGGCCGTCAGGTTGGTCCTCCGGTTTCCTTTAAAAAATTGAGGCTCATGGAAAATCAGGTAGAACAGCCTTCCCGAATTATTTTGGATACCCGCCAGGTTCAACAAAAAATAAAGCGGATAGCCTACGAGATTTATGAACGCAATTTTGAAGAAACAGAACTCATCATCGCCGGCATTGTAGAAAGAGGGTATCAGCTCGCTACCATGATTGCGGAAGAGTTAAACCTGATCAGTCCCTTTTCTTTCGAAAAACAATCGCTTCAGCTGATACGTGTTTCACTCAAAAAGTTTACCTCCCGGCTGGGAGACGTACATATTGAAGGCGATCCTGCCTCCCTGCAGGGAAAGAGTATCGTGGTGGTAGACGATGTGCTTAATACAGGTCGCACCCTAGCCTATAGCGTTCAACCCTTCTTACAGTACGACATCAAAAAACTGGAAACCGCTGTGTTGGTCAACCGGAGTCATATCCAGTTTCCCGTTTCTGCCAGTTATACGGGGTATGAATTGGCTACCACGCTGCAAGAACATATAGAAGTGATTCTGGACAGGGGAGCCGAAGTGGTGTGCTTAAAATAAAATAGCTTTCTGAAGATAATCTAAAAGATATAATATAATATTTCGTTCTTTCTTCAGGTAATAATTATCTGTAATTTTTGTGGCTGGAATATTATATTCTTGAAATTTTATCTTATTTTTGTTACATACGTGTTGTAGCTTAAATTTTTGTAGCGATTTTTATTAATGACCCACATATCTGAATCTGATACTGCCAATATCCAAAACCTGAAAGAGACAATTGGAAAGTTGGAAACATTACTGGAACAAACAAGCCGGGAAAATGACGCCCTGCGTGAAAAGGTATGTTTTCTGGAAAAAGGGTTTGCAAGTGTGCAGACAGGTGTATTGGTCTGGAATATAGTGTCCCGGCAATTGTATGTTTCTGTATGGTCCGATCAGGCTAGAAACATTGCCCAATCCGATGCTCCGCTAGAAACCTTTAAGCAACAAGTGTCTCCAGAGACCTTTATGATGTTGCAAAGTCAATGGATGACCCTGGTGAGTGGAAAGTCGGATCATGAACAAATAACTTTTGATCTGAAGTTGGAGGGTCAGAACATACAGACCATTCAGGCACAACTGTGGCTCACCCGGGATGCACAACATCATCCTGTGCAGGTGTCAGGCACATTCTGGAAGAAAGAACGCAAAGCTTTCTCCGATATCTGTGACGATTTTTCCACCTATGATCCCCTGCCCATTGGCATTGTCTGCCTGGATGCACGCAGTGGCAGCCTGCTGAAAGCGAACAGCAGAGCCCGTGAAATATTGCAGATTTTCAATGGTTCTTCTTTTCTGGATGAAGACCCTTTTAATAAAATCGACTGGAACCATATTACTGAAACGCTAAGCAGACACGGCATTATAGAAGGAAAAGAACTGGAGATCCGGCTGGCGGACGGTACCAAAAAATGGATACTTTTTTCCGGAAAACCGGCTGAAAACCATGTGCTGTGGGCTACGATCCTGGATTTTACGGATATCAAATCTACCCTCAGTGAGTTGCAAAAAATCAATTTTGAACTGGATAATTTTGTCTATCATGCCTCCCACGACCTCAGGGCTCCCTTGCGTACCGTGCTGGGGTTGTTGGCCATGTTAAAACAGGAAACCAATCATGTGGAAAGATCCCGTTGTGTGGACCTGATCGAAGGGACTATCAACCGCCTGGATACCCTTGTGGTAGACCTGCTGAGTATTTCCCGGAATAACCGTACCCAGCAAAGGTTCGTGGATCTGAACTTTATGACGGAGGTCAACACGGCAATTTCTAACTTTTACCATGTAGGGGATACGAAAAATCTGGAAATTTATACCAAAATCAGTCAGCCCGTTCGCTATGTATCTGACCTTACCCGCATCCGTATTATTCTTAATAACCTGATTTCCAATGCCATTAAATACCGCCGCCAGCGGCTGGAAGCTTCTTATATTGACGTCAGAATCTGGGTAGATGCAGAATGTGCATATATAGAGGTTGAAGATAACGGCGAAGGTATCGATGAAGATAAACTTCCCTACATCTTTAATATGTTTTACAGAGCTTCTGATAAAAGCGAAGGTTCCGGTTTGGGGCTATACATTGTAAAAGATGTTGTGGAAAAACTCAACGGTACCATCGAGGTGACCTCAGAAAGAAATGTAGGAACTACCTTTAAACTTACCTTGCCCAACCACTATAAACCGGCAGACTCCTAAATTTTTATCTCTTTTTCTTCGTTAATCTTATTAATTTTGAACCTTTACGAAGGTGAAGGATGAAATGAGTAAATGCTCATTTTCCATGACTGATTAATAACGGTTAGCGTTTTGAAAAAGAGTATTGTTGTTTTACTGATTGTACTGTTGGTACTGACTGCTGCGGGTATTTTCCTTTTCTACCGGTACTGGTATCAGGAAGATGCTTTAGAGGCCTGGGAGCTGGTGCCGGAAAGTGCTGTCATGGTCTATGAAACAGAACAACTGGTGCCTACCTGGCAGGAGGTGTCTCAGTCTTCCTTATGGCAGAATCTGTCGGCTATCCCTGCTTATGACAGTCTTTCTTACTATTTCCAGGAACTAGATAGCGTTCAGCCCCTGGAAGATTTCTTCCGGAAAAAGCAGGTACTCATTGGAATTCATGTGGTCGCCCGGGACGACTTTGACTTTTCCTATTTTTTCAACGTCAGAGGCCCACAGGACAAGGGGGCTTTACAACAGTTTTTAGATCAATACGGTAAGAAATCTCACATTCGCACGGAAAGCCGTACCTACAGCGGGTTTACCATCCATGAACTCACAGATACCCAAACGAACAAAAGATTCTCGTATATCCTGTATAAAAATATATTCGCCGGAAGCTTCACCCCTTTTCTGATAGAAGATATTATCCGGAACATAGATACCAAGTTTAGCGAAAACAGCTTTGCCACGGTAAATCCAGCCTTGAAGCAATTGCCCAAACTGACAGACGATGAGGGCAATTTATATCTCAACTGTCAGAAGATTCCCTTGCTGCTTTCCGTATTTACCGGCAAAGACAGGCAGCAGCATTTAGAGCCCCTGGCTTATCTGGCGCAGGCCATGTTTCTGGATGTGGATGTTTCTGAGAATCAATTGCTGCTCAATGGTTTCAGTACCTTGCCTTCCTCAGAAGAAAAGCCTGCCGCCACCTTTTTGTCTACTTTCGATGAGCAGTCGGCCGGAAGCATAGACATGCAAGCTTACATCCCGGACCGGACAGCCGTTTTTACCCATATGACCTTTTCTGATCCACTGGCCTGGCAGCAAAAGTTGTTTGCTTATCAACAGCATTATGATGATCCTGTGCTGAAGGAAAGTCTGGCCTATCGTCAGCAATTACAGCAGTACAAAAAGATAGACCTGTCTTCTTTTTTCCGCTGGTTTCAGAAAGAAGCCGGGTTGCTCGTATTAGAAAGTGTGGAGGTAGAGACACCGGATCAGGTTTTAATTCTGGGGGTCAAAGATACCGCCAGGATTAAACAGGCCTGCCTGCAGGTCAATGACGCTCTCCGCTCTGAGAATTCGGAAGTGCCCTATGAGGAAAAGTTTTCTGGTTATGAAATTCATGAGATTCGGCAGCAGGAGTTTCCGGCGGCTTTGTTGGGACCGCTTGCCCTGGGATTTGACAAATGTTTCTACCTGTTGACGGAGGATTACTGGATTATGGCCAACAATGTGCGGGCATTGAAACGCCTGATCCTGGACAGAGAAGCAGAAAATACCTGGAATAAATCCATCTTGTTTAATCGCTTTCTGGAGACCACGGTAGACCAGGCCAATCTGAGCTATATTGTGAATACGGCAAGGGCCTGGGCCTTATTCATGCACAGCTTATCGCCTGAATGGCAACAATTTATGCAGCAGTATGCTGACCAGTTCAAGGCGCTGGAACATCTGGCGATTCAATTCAGTAAAAGCGAGCAGGAATTCTATACCAGTCTGGCGGTGGATTACGCCGCGGAACCTAATGTCCGGAAGAGTCGTCAGTTTCAAACCGTGCAACAGGTATTTTATGACAACCAGGTCAAAACACAACCTTTTGTGGTACGCAACCATGAGAATCAGGCGTGGGAGGTCGTATTGCAGGATGACTCTAACTTCTTTTACCTGGCTTCTACCGGCGGTGAAATTTTATGGAAAGATTCGCTGCCGGGTAAAATAGTAGGAGGGGTGCAGCAGATTGATTTTTATAATAATGGCAAACTACAGTATCTTTTTGCTACCGAGCATGCCATCCATATCCTGGATCGCAATGGAGATGAGGTAGAAGGCTATCCCATGTATCTGCCCGAGGAGGTGACCGTCCAGTATTTATCTCTTATTGATTATGATAATAGCAAAAAATACCGCTTCTTAATCACAGATACCAGCGGAAAACTCTGGATGTTCAACAAAGACCGTGAAAACCTGGAAGGGTGGAACCCCAGAGTTTTGGAAGGCACCCTGGCTTCGGCACCTATTCATATCAGAGTACGTGACAGGGATTTTATTCTGGCTGTACAACAGGATGGTACTATTCTTTTAATGAATCGGAAAGGACAGTTGTATGGTGGTTTTCCTATTAGCCTCAACACGTCTATTCAAAGCACGGCTTTTGTGACGCAGAACAGTGGACTGGGTAATTCTACCATCACTACCATTACCGCTCAGGGAGAAGTGGTAGCTTTTAACCTTTTAGGCAATATTGTGAAGCGGGAACAACTGTACCGTCCTTCCGCCGAATCACGCTTTTCCATTTGCATTGACGCGCTGGGTAAAACCTATGTGATCGTCCGCCAGGATGAGGATAAACTTGGGATTTTGGATAGAAAAGGAGTATTACTCTTTGAAAAATCGTATATCAGCCCCTTGGCGTTAACCTCTGATATGCTGGAAGTGCAGTATTATGACTTTGGCGCCGGACATGATGTGTTTGCCATCACCGATAAAATTCAGGAATTTACTTATCTTTTTAATGGCAGTGGTAACCTGGTGAAAGACCGGCCCATAGAAAGTAAATATGGGGTAGGTATTCTGTATTTTGAAGATGAAGAGGTATACCGGGTGTATCGGAGCTATGCCAAAGAGCATGCGATTATCTCTTTTTCCATTTAATGCATCAGGGTTTCTTCTCTTTCTATAGTCTCTCATACTATTTAATTAAGCACTGGCTGCAAACAGTTCTGTGATTTCCGGGGTTCAAACAGTATGAGCCCTAGGGTTCTTCATGTCTTATTAAATATTAGCAACTATGTCTTACCAGGAAGCAGCCGTCGCCCACATTAATGATCTCAATGATGGAGAGATGAAGCAAGTGTCTGTAGGAGACACCGATATTTTATTGTCTAAAGTCAATGGTAATTTCTATGCTGTGCATGGTCATTGCACCCATTATGGGGCGCCTCTGGCTAAAGGAGCCCTTCATGGCAACCGGGTAACCTGCCCCTGGCATCATGCCTGTTTTGATGTGACAACGGGTCAGCATCTTGACCCGCCGGGCATGGATAGCCTGCCCCAGTACGAAGTGTATATTCAAGGGGATCAAGTGTATGTCAGATTACCGGAAGAGGCGGCTGAATCAGAAACGCCCAGACTGAGCAAACAACAGAATACGGATCGTACCATCGTGATTGTAGGTGGGGGCACAGCAGGCGTATATGCAGCAC
Organism: Catalimonadaceae bacterium JC749; assembly: GCA_021730635.1. GTDB lineage: Bacteria > Bacteroidota > Bacteroidia > Cytophagales > Cyclobacteriaceae > JAJNNC01. The sequence continues at coordinate 87,598 of JAJNNC010000018.1, read as the reverse complement.
AGGCCCTCCGAATGGAAGGCTTTACCGGCAAAATTATCATGATCACACAAGAAGATGATCTTCCCTATGACCGCCCGAATTGTAGTAAGGATTATTTGCAGGACAAAGCGCCTGCAGAATGGATGCCATTGCGGGATGAAAGTTTTTATCAGGATCATGATATAGAAGTCTGGCGCCAGAAAGTGGTAGACCGGCTGGATGCCAGGCAGAAAACAATTTCGTTTAAAGATGGCAGCACCTTGTCTTTTGACACTGCCTTGATTTGTACGGGAGGAAAAGTGAAAACCTTGTCGGTGCCTGGCGTAACATTGAAAAATGTGTTTACCCTCCGCTCCCTGAAAGACAGCAGTACGATTCGTGAGGTAGCCAAGGGCATCAAGAAGGTGGTTATTGTCGGTTCCTCCTTCATAGGGATGGAAAGTGCCTGGAGTTTGCAAAAGCTGGGATGCGAGGTCACGGTAGTATCCCCTGAGTCCATTCCTTTTGCCAAGGTATGGGGAGAGAGGGTAGGGACGCTGATCCGTCAGTTGCATGAAAAAAATGGAGTGAAATTCCAGATGGAAAGCAAAGTGGAAAAAATAGAGGGAGATACCAAGGCAGAGCGGGTGATCCTGGATAATGGCAATGCCCTTCCGGCCGGATTGGTACTCATTGGTATTGGCGTGGAGCCTGCTACCGGCTTTGTAGAGGGAGTGGAGCAGGCAAAAGACGGTGGCATCAAGGTAGACGCCTATTTGCAGGCTGTGCCTGAGGTATACGCGGCAGGCGATGTGGCACAGTTTCCCTATGACGGACATCCGGTCCGGATTGAACACTGGCGGGTGGCTTGCCAGCAGGGACGCTGGGCAGGAAAGAATATGGCCGGCAAAGAAGAACCTTTTGAAAAAGTGCCCTTTTTCTGGACAGCCCAGCAAGGCGTCAATATCAGGTATGTGGGCCATGTGAAAGACTATGACAGGATTATCTATGACGGCAAGGTGGAAGAGCAGAAATTTATCGCCTATTATATCAAAGACGGAGCCATCAAGGCGGCACTGGGAATCAACCGGGATACGGAAATGGCAGCCATAGAAGCGCTAATGCTGGATAAGCAGTTGCCCTCACCTGATGAGGTGGAGGCCAGTAAAATGGACTGGCTGGCCAAACTAAAAGAGTGAGCAAGCCAGCCTGCTTTGGTCAGGAAAGCCATTGAGTCATTAAATACCGGGCTGCCTGGGTAGCTGAAAGGGTGCCTTCTATTACTTGTTTTTCTACTAAGGGAAGTTGCTGCTTTATAGTGTCATGCTTAAAAAAGTGATCTTCCAGAAAATGCTGCAGGGTGTGGTGAAACCAATGCAGGTTCTGCGCCTTGCGGTTCCGGTAGAAAAAACCATTCCGGGTAGTTTGTTCCTGATAAAGCTGGATAAACTGCCAGATAGGGATGAGGCTCTCCTGTTGCAATGCTGAACTGGTGAAGACCCGGGGAGGTACCTGGCTTTCCGGTGCGGTAAACAAATGCAGCGCGTTTTTAACATCATGTTGGGCTTTTTTGGCGTATTTTACATTTTCGCCATCGGCTTTGTTGATGACAATGGCATCGGCCAATTCCATGATGCCTTTTTTGAGTCCTTGCAGTTCGTCGCCGGCTCCGGCCAGCAGGAGCAGCAGAAAAAAGTCGGTCATATGTCGTACCTGCGTTTCTGACTGACCTACGCCCACTGTTTCTACCACAATAACCTGATAGCCTGCTGCTTCACACAACAACATGGTTTCCCGGGTTTTCCTACCCACACCCCCCAGATAGTTTCCGGCAGGTGAAGGGCGGATAAAAGCCAGAGGGTCCTGAGAAAGAGTGGGCATGCGGGTTTTATCTCCTAAAATACTTCCTCCGGTGCGGGTACTGCTCGGATCGATCGTCAGTACAGCTATTCTGATGCCTTGCTGTGTTAAGTAAGTTCCTAAAGTTTCAATCAATGTGCTTTTGCCAACGCCAGGGGCTCCGGTAATCCCCAGGCGGAGCGCCTTCCCTGTGCTGGGCATCAGTTGATTCAACAAGGCATCCGCTTTTTCGGCATCCTCAGGAAGCCTGCTTTCCATGAGGGTGATGGTTTTGCTGAGCATATACCGATCTCCCTGCTGTATGCCTTGCAGATAGGTTTCTAAAGGGAGACGGGCCTGTTTTGGATGTTGCTTCATAGATAGATCAGTTCTTCAGATAGGCAGTTTAGCACAGCTACTTGATCCGTATGCAGATAAATACCTGAGCCATGACAATAGCGATGAGGTATTCGCCAGCATTGTTCATCGTATAGAGAGCCTTCTTGTTCGTCACTGCTAAACCAACTGCCATCCCACTAAAATATAAAACTGTTGTAGAGAATGTACCATTTTCGTAGCTATTTTCATTTCTTTATGACTCCTATACAATTTGAAAAATAACGTAATTGTACTTTCCGTCTATCTCTTTTTTTGTTTTTTTAATCTGAAAGCCCTTCAAGAGAATGAATAGAAGTGGTGTAATTCCGGTGAAACGGTGAGGGGGGCTATTTTTAATGTACCAAGCACTCATAAGTAGTACATTAACAAGATACCTGTATATATTATTGTACTTTTCTAATAATTTACAGAATATGCTTGTGAAAGATTGTTGTTTATTTTATATTTTGTATAAAAAGGGCTATTTTTGTGTGTTATTGGATAATTTTAATACAGAATTTAGTCAATCGGATATTGGTTAGGCTTTATTACCAAAGTAATGTTTAGGTTTTATATCTCTGTGAGGGTGTGTTACAAATCAATACTTTAGGAGCATCAAATTTTTTTGAAAATGTTTGCTTCTCCCTTTGATGAGAGCGGGATAAAATAAAGCAAAATTGTTAATTATGAAGAAAAACAAATCTACTTGCCTCTTCCTCCTACTAGGGTTGCTTTATTTGTTTTTGCCTAACAAATTATGGGCGCAGGATTATGCTTTTAAAATACTGGCTGAAAATGGTTCCATTAAGATTCATTCAGGAGAAGAGTGGAAACCTATCACGCCAAATGCGACGCTTTCTGTCAACGATGTAGTTAAATTAGAAGAAGGGGCTTATCTGGGTTTGGTTCATGCGAGTGGAAAGACGTTAGCCTTGGACAAACAAGGCACTTATGAAATTGCCCATTTAAATGCACGCTTCAAAAATAATAAGTCAGGCATAGCCACCAAATATGCCAACCTTTATATACAAAATATGCAGAGTGGTGCACAGAAGCAGTCGGCTACCCCGCCTGTGGCCACTACCGCCGAAAGGGCGGTGCCTAACAGTAAGCTGAAGGTACTCTTACCCAATTCCGTGGACGTTTTCAGTCCTGAAGTAGTGCTCCGATGGAACGATAAAGATACCCTGACCAAAGGATACGAAGTGGTCTTCAAAAATATGTTTGATGAGGTCATCATGACCAAAGAGACGCAGGAAACCCGGTTAATGCTCGACTTTTCCGAACAGGCCATTGCCCAGGAAAGGCTCGTGATTGTCAGTGTGAACGCCAAGCAGTTCAAAGACATACAGTCCAGCAACTATGGCATCAAACACATGACACCGGAAGAAGCTGAGCCCATAGAAAGAGAGCTCAAAGAACTAAAGCTGGAGATTGCCGGAAAAGAAAATGCCCTGGATAAACTGATTCTGGCTTCTTTCTACGAGCAAAACAACCTGCTGGCCGATGCTCTAACCAATTACGAATATGCCATTTCTTTGGCACCCCATGTTCAGGCTTTCAAAACAGCTTATGACCAGTTTATTTTCCGCAACGGCTTAGGCTATTAATTCCCTCTATTGCGTGTGAAACACCTCTTGGACAGGAGCTGTTCTGTCAAAGACATTTCTACAGGATACCATTTCACCAACAACTCCATTAAATTTTCGTCTTGAGAGTTACTCAGATTCAACAACTCCCTTAAATGAAGGTTGTATTGAGTGAGAACTGATCATTTTCACATTAAAATTTTTATTTTAGCGGCCAGTATAGTAGTCATCTTAATACATACAACCACTACACCACATGGTTGAAATTATCAGGGAAATAGACGAACAACTTTTTCTTTTCCTCAACGGCATACACAATGAGTTTTTTGATACTGTCATGTATTGGATTACTTACAAATACACCTGGTATCCCTTTTACCTGATTCTACTGCTCATTGTTGCCTGGAAATACCGCTGGCAGGGTGTTTTGATGATGGTAGGGGTTATCATCGCCGTAGGGTTGAGCGATCAGCTGACTTCTGGCTTTATGAAGCCTTATTTCGGACGCTTAAGACCTTGCCATCATCCGGATCTCCAGGGGATGGTCCATGTGGTAGGGGGGTGTGGCGGACGGTATGGTTTCGCTTCTTCCCATGCTTCTACCACTTTCGGACTGGCTATGTCTTTATGGCTCATGCTTCGGGGCTGGACGCACTTATTTGCTTATGCCTTTTTGTGGGCAGCTATCGTAGCATACAGCCGGATTTATGTAGGGGTACACTACCCTGTAGATCTTTTTGTGGGTGCCAGTGCCGGAATAGGGGTAGGTTGGAGTGTTTATGTCATATATTGTTATATCACCAAGAAAGTCTTTGGCATGCCCATACAGTCAAAAGCACTGGAAAAAGAAATGAATACTGGTTAAAGTTTGCCAAAAGACTGGCGGCTTAGTATTCTGCTGATGTATTTTCCAATGATATCGAACTCAAGGTTTACCAGATCGCCTTCCTGCAGTTGGTGAAAGTTGGTATGCTGGAAAGTGTAGGGGATGATCGCTACGGTAAAACCATTGTCGTGGGCATGAAAACAGGTCAGACTAACCCCGTTTACTGTAATGGAGCCTTTTTCTACAGTGAGGTAATCTTGAGCGGCAGGTTCGTACATGAACTCGAAGAGCCAGCTTCCCGCTTCCTCTGTGATCTTATGGCATACCCCGGTCTGGTCTACATGTCCTTGCACAATATGTCCGTCGAAGCGGCCTTGCGCAGACATACAACGTTCCAGGTTCACAGGGCTGCCTTTCTGCAACCTGCCCAAATTACTTCTTTGTAAGGTTTCATTGATGGCCGTTACCCAGTAGGTCTCACCAGTCACTTCAGTCACAGTGAGGCAGACCCCGTTATGACTGATACTTTGATCTACTTTTAAGTCAGGGGCCAGGGTACTGCGAATCTCAAAGTGGCAATTGCTACCTTCTTTTACCATATCTGCCACTTCTCCTACCGATTCTATGATACCAGTAAACATGAGCGTATATTATAATGTCAATAACACAAAAAACGAGAATGGGAATCTTTTTTGCAAGCTATCCCTTTCTTTCTCGCTTACGGTGTACTTCCATCATTTGTTGGTATTGTTTGTTGTTTTTGGCCAGATGCCATTTTTCTTTAAAAATAAGCGCCGCCGCCGCTTTTACCGGATCTTCCTGGCGGGGTAGTACCTTTTGGCGGGCTTTTTTTTGGGCTTCCTCCGTGTTTTCTTTCTGAGGGTTCTGCTCATACTTTTTGCCACTTTTATGGTTGGCATAACGGCGAGCACGGGTATATCCCATCTGTAAAAATTTCCGGGCCATATCAGCACCTACAAAATCTTTTTCTGCCAGGTAGCTTAAAAATAACTGGTAAATTTTTTCAGAGGAATCCTGGGCGATCTCCGGAGTCTTAAAGCGCCAGTAAGGTAAAATTTCAGATTTGTAAGGTTCAACCAGCAACACGCCCTGCTCTCCTTTGCCAACTTGATAAAGTTCCGGATTTTCTCTGAAATTAATTTTACTGAAGTCGAGGGAGTAGTCAAATGCCATAAGGAATCACAGGAAAAGTATTATGAGGCAAACCAAAGCGACAGGCTAAAGTTTAATAAAAGTGAAGGAAACAGATTTTTACCGAAAGAATATAGTATGGCTTCTGTTTTATCTCTCATTGTGATTATCACCATATCAATGCTCATGACACGGGTGGCTACCATTGCCCTGGTGCATACAGGCTTGTCTGAACCTGTAGCTCGTTTTCAGGCGCGTTCGGCTTTCACCGGTGTCGGATTCTCCACGCGTGAATCCGAAAGGATTGTGTCTCATCCGGTCAGGAGGCGGATTATCATGATCCTGATGCTTTTGGGGAATGTGGGGATTATTTCAGTGCTGGCTTCCCTGGTACTGACTTTTATGGATAGCCGGGCAGGCTCCTTTGAATGGCTTTACCGGACACTCACACTTGTTGCCGGTTTAGTAGGATTATGGTATCTTTCTACTAGCGCCTGGGTCAACCGTTGGCTTTCGCGCCGGATCAACTACTGGCTCAATAGACATACGGATATTCAGGTAAAAGATTTTTCCAGTATTCTGCACCTGGCCAATGGCTATCAAATTACAGAAATACTGATAGAGGAAGGGCATTGGATGGCTGATAAAAAGCTGATAACGCTTCAGTTGAGACAAGAAGGCTTAAATGTGCTGGGCATTGAAAAAGAAGACGGGCACTATGTCGGGTTACCGCATGGGGAAACAATGGTTTGTGTTAATGACTTGCTGATTGTATATGGGAAAGATGATGCCCTTGTTCACCTGCAACATAGAAAAAAAGGGCTTGCGGGTAGAAGGGAACACCGGAAAGCCGTAGCAGAACAGCAAAAGAGGGAGCGAGAAGCAATGAAACGGGAGAAGGAAGCTGTAAAAGTGTAAAACCTTTTGATCTTTTATTGATTATTTTAGATAAAACAAAACATATATACTATGTATCCGGTAACTGACGAAAAAAGTATAGGCGTTTCCCTTCAGCGATATCTGACGGGAGGGCTGATTGCTGGTATCATTGCAGCCGTATTAAACAACATTTACCATACTACCTATACGGCAATTACGGGTGTGGAAGCCCCTAGTGTGATCAATTTTATTTCGGTCGCGGCAGCTTCCATCGTACCTTTGGTGTTAGCTTCTCTGGTATACTATGGGTTTTCAAAGTCTACCAACAAACCTACCATGGTTTTTCTGATTTTAACGGCATTTCTCACGGTGGCCAGTAGCGGTTTGATGGCCATTTCTCAACTGCCTAACCGGACGCCTGTGCCGGATGGCTTTATTGGTCTGGCCTTACCCATGCATTACATTGCCGGTGTGGTGGCTGCTATTTGTATTCCCTGGTATGTGAGCAGGGGTAAAAAATTATAAACCAATAGTTAAATCATTGATCGGTGGGTGATGACTTTCTCCAAAAATTTCAAAATAAACGGTATCACCCACAGCTTCTACTACTCCTGTATTTTGAATAGTTTCCTGGTAAGTTTGATAGCACCGCAAGGCATTCTTTAAAGCCTGAATGTTCTCTTCCTGCAGTTTAATGATACAGCTGATTTCCTCAGCCGTAGACTGCTTGATGCGAAACATGTTCCCTTTTTTGAATTGAGGGTCCCCATTATCTTTCATGGTAAAAAAAGCCAGCCTTTTGAGATAGGTAGCTCCCTGATCCCGCATTTCCAGAAAGAGCCTTTTCACGATGGCATGGGTCACCAGGTGATCATGAAATCCGCTCACTCCGTGCACCGGATAAGTTACGATAACAGCGGGCATGATGATTTCTATATGTTCTCTCACTACTTCTTCAATATCTCGGGGGTCCATGAATTTCAGGCCGCTATCGGGTAAATCCAGGACGGTCATCCCACTGAGACCCAGGGTTTCCTCTACATCCAGCATTTCCTGGTAACGTACGGATCCCATTTCCTCCACGCTCAGCCCTAGTCTGAATCTTTGTTTGGTAGCACCTCCCCGCGTCAGCGTCAGTAAATACACTTCATGACCCTGTTTGAGCTGTCTGTCCATGGCACCGGCGGGCCCGAAAGATTCATCATCAGGATGGGGAAAAATATATAGTATCTTCATTAATGCTTAATTCTTATTTTAAGTTTGGAGTTATAGGTTCCGAGTTTATATTTTTAGGTTCTGAGTTTTAAGTATTGCGTTGAGCGTTCTTCTTTGAAATAAAAGTATTAATCACCCCCTTCAACACTTCAATCCTTCCCACCTTCCATCCTTTACCCCTTTAATCCTTCACCCCCTCAATCCTTCAACCCATCAGTCCTTCACCCCTTCAGTCCTTAACCCTTCACCCTAAAACACCTTCTCATACAATTTCTCCTTCTGGTCTTCACCGACTTCGGAATATAAACACATAATTTCATGTATATTGTTTTTAATGGTTTGTGCAATATTGCCGGTAGGCAGGTCATTACAATCTAAGCCAAAAGGATCTTCTATCTCTTCCCCGATGAGTTCTACCCCACCCATGGCAAAAAAAACAAACATGACCAGGGGCACGGTGTAATAATGAAATTCTTCAATCAGGCCAAAGGGAAGGATCAGGCAGTAGGCCAGGATAAAAACTTTGATGTAGACATTGTAAGAAAAAGGTATCGGGGTTTTTTTGATTCTTTCGCAGGCACCCAGTATATCCAGTAAAGATTCCATCTGTGGCTTCAGGTTGATCATATCGCTGTCGGAGAATAGACCGGCCTTGTAGAGCTGTTGCGCACGCTGGAAAATTTGCAGCGCAATATAATTGGGAAGGTGGGTTTTGCTTTTGTAAACGGAAATCTCTTCCGGGTGCAGATGGATCAGCTCTTCCAGTTTCACGCCCTGACGCAGATGCTCTTTCAAAGCAAAACAGAAATTGGCAATATGCTTGGCAAAATACAGACGGCTTTCCCGGTGATCTTCGGGCAAAATGGCGTGAAGCATCACAGCCAGGTTACGGCAATTGTTGACCAGGGCGCCCCAGTGCTTTCGTCCTTCCCACCAGCGGTCATAAGCTGTGTTGGTTCGGAAAACCAGAAGGATACTCAGTACAATCCCTAACAAAGAAAAAAAACCTGAGTTAAGACGAACTTCCCACTGCAGCAAATCTATCACCAAAAAGCACAGCACAAGGGTCATCAGGCCGGTGATCATCACATATCTGAACAGTCTTTGTAAGACATAGCTTTTGTAAAAATTGGTTAGATTCTTCCACCATTCTTTGGCATCGTAACGCACCATAAATGTAAAGTTTTAATTTAATGATTTATATGTATAATTTTGATAGTCAGTATATTGACGTATTTATCTTAAACTAATGAATTACTATGAAACTACGCACTTCTTTTTAGGTCTACCAATAATATAATTTTGAAATATTAGGCATTATATTATGATAATTATGTATAATGGGGAAATTTAATGCAAAAATTTCGCTATCGTTGTTATTTATTGATGTTTATGATAATCAACGTCCTGGCGCTCCCATGGCCAGCAGGGTAAATTATAATTTTATTAGTTCCGAATTAGCATAAAATTAATTAGCTGCCCTATATTTGGGTTGTTTTTTTGAGAGGAAAATTCTTTACAACGGATAAAACTAAATCAAACTTTTTCCTCTCAAAGTATGTGTTATATAGAATTCATTTATATCTGATACTTTATGAAGATTCAAGTAGAGAAGATAACTTCTTTTGAGAACAGACATAATGGACCCGATGCGCAGCAGGTGTCCGCTATGCTACAACAAATTGGAGCGCCATCCTTGGATTCGCTGATAGATGAAACCATTCCAAAGGCAATTCGTCTGAAGAAAGCACTGGACCTTCCCGCTCCCCAAAGTGAATACGAATTTCTCAATGCCTTAAAAAACATAGCCCGCAAAAATAAGCTGTTCAAAACCTACATCGGTTTGGGTTATTACAACTGCATCGTTCCGGGTGTCATCCAGCGAAATATACTGGAGAACCCCGGTTGGTATACCGCCTACACACCCTATCAGGCAGAAATCGCCCAGGGACGACTGGAAGCTTTGATCAATTTTCAAACCATGGTGATGGACCTGACGGGTATGGAAATTGCCAATGCGTCGCTGTTGGACGAAGGCACGGCGGCCGCAGAAGCGATGACTATGTTTTATGCCCTGAGAAAAGGACGCAAGAAAAAAGCGAATACCTTTTTTGTGGATCGGCATACTTTTCCCCAAACTATTGACATTCTCAAAACCCGGGCGGAGCCTTTGGGTATTCAATTGCAAATAGAAGATCTTTCTCAGCTGGATCTGACCCAGGAAGATCTGTTTGGCGTGCTGCTGCAATACCCGGATGCCAACGGAGCTGTGAAAGATCACCGGGCTCTGGTGGAAGCCGCTCATGCGCAGGAAGTATGGGTAGGCGTTGCCGCCGACTTGCTGTCGCTTACTTTATTGGCAGAACCCGGTGCCTGGGGTGCCGACTGTGTGGTAGGCACCACGCAGCGCTTTGGCGTACCCATGGGATATGGTGGCCCTCATGCTGCTTATTTCGCCACCCGCGAAGAATTCAAACGACAACTTCCCGGCAGAATTATCGGTGTATCTGTGGATGCTTATGGCAATTCCGCTTATAGAATGGCACTGCAAACCCGTGAGCAGCATATCAAAAGAGATAAGGCTACTTCCAATATTTGTACGGCTCAGGTTTTGCTGGCTGTGATCGCTGGCATGTATGGTGTATATCACGGACCGCAGGGATTGAAAAAAATTGCCCAAAGGGTTCATGGCCTGACCCGACTGCTGGCTGATGAATTGCAGCAACTGGGTTATAGGCAGTTAAATCCTTATTATTTTGACACCCTGAAAGTGGCAGTAGCCGATACGGATAAGCTCAGGAAAATAGCCGAAGAAGGTGCTGTCAACTTCCGCTACTGGGAGGATGGTCATGTGGGTATCTCTCTGGATGAAACGACAGCCTTAGAAGATGTAGCCCATCTGTTACGTATTTTTGCCCAGGCTGCCGGAAAAAAGTATGGAAATACGGCACTCAGCCAGGCGGTTCAGGAACTTACCTTTAACTGGCCGGAATCGCTGCATAGAAAATCTGCTTACCTGGAGCATCCGGTATTTAATACGCATCGTTCGGAGCATGAGATGCTGCGTTACATGAAAAAGCTGGAAAACAAAGACCTTTCACTCGTCCATTCTATGATCTCTCTGGGGTCGTGCACTATGAAGCTGAATGCGACGGCAGAGATGATTCCTGTGACCTGGCCGGAGTTTGGCAACCTGCATCCTTTTGTGCCTGTATCCCAGGCGGAAGGATATCAGACCCTGTTTCGCAACCTGGAAAAATGGTTGTGTGAAATCACTGGCTTTTCCGCGGTTTCTTTGCAGCCTAATTCAGGAGCCCAGGGTGAATATGCCGGGTTGATGGTGATCATGGCTTACCATAAAAGCCGGGGAGAAGGGCACCGAAATATCACTCTGATTCCAACTTCAGCCCATGGGACTAACCCGGCCAGTGCGGTGATGGCAGGCAACCAGGTGGTACTGGTTAACTGTGACGAAAAGGGAAATATTGATCTGACTGATCTGAAGGCAAAAGCAGAAAAACATAGTGCTAACCTGGCGGCTCTGATGGTTACCTATCCTTCTACCCATGGGGTATTTGAAGAGGAAATCCAGGAGATTTGTGAGATCATTCATCAGCATGGCGGCCAGGTCTATATGGATGGTGCCAATATGAATGCACAGGTAGGGCTGACCAGTCCGGCCAATATCGGAGCGGATGTTTGCCACCTGAATCTGCATAAAACTTTTTGTATTCCTCACGGAGGGGGTGGTCCGGGGATGGGACCTATCGGGGTAGCCCAGCATCTGGAACCCTTTCTGCCCGGAAATCCCCTGATCAAAGCGGGAGGAGAGCAAGCGATTACAGCTATTTCAGCGGCTCCCTATGGAAGCGCCAGTATTCTGGTGATATCCTACGCTTATATTGCCATGATGGGGGCCGAAGGATTAACCCGTGCGACTCAAATGGCTATTTTGAATGCTAACTATATCAAGGAAAGGCTGAAGAGCCATTACCCGGTCTTATACACCGGTAAAAATAACCGCAGTGCCCATGAGATGATCATCGACTGCCGGGAGTTTAAAAAAGCCGGGGTAGATGTCACCGATATTGCCAAGCGCCTGATGGATTATGGTTTCCATGCGCCTACCGTTTCTTTTCCTGTAGCAGGTACGATGATGATAGAACCGACAGAGAGCGAATCGCAACCGGAGCTGGATCGTTTCTGTGATGCTTTGATCCAAATCAGAGAGGAAATCAGAGAAGTTGAAGAAGGGAAAGCCAGTAAGGAGGATAATGTGCTGAAAAACGCGCCTCATACGGCAGCTATCGCCCTGACGGATGAGTGGCCTTTTAGCTATAACCGCGAGAAAGCGGTATTTCCATTACCTTATCTCAGAGAGAATAAATTCTGGCCTGCGGTGAGCCGCATTGATAGCGCCTATGGAGATCGTAACCTGATGTGTAGTTGTATCCCTGTGGAAGATTATCAGGAAGTAGATCAAAAAGAAGAAGTGCCTGGCATGGCCTGAGTGCAACACCAACTTGTTTTTAAGAGAACCATAGCCTCATCGCTATGGTTTTTTTGTGTCTCAGGTGCAAGATACAAAGTCATTAATTGGTATTTTTTCATGTAAACCCCTATTCCTCCAAATTATTCATGGATAAAATATAACATTTACCATAGAAAATTTGTATTTTTCTTTTAAATGATCTGTCTCCATTCTCCTTTCTCATACTTTCCATCATTATAAGTTAAATCAAGTCACAGCCAAGGAAAGTACTACAATTGATTATTTTTTTCATAGGCATCCCGCTATCATTCGGCTTTTTACAGCAGTGTATTTTTTCTAAAAAAATGAGATCCCTATGAAACATATGTACCCTCCTCTCAAACAGTTTTTTCTGTCAGCTTCGACCTTGATGTGGTTATGGGTGGTGTTGCTGCCAGGAAAAGGGCATGCTCAGGAAGTAATCTTCCAGGACGATTTTGAAAGAGAAATTTTAGGTGATATCTGGCATGCAGCCATGGGTTGGTCTGTGGCAGAGGGTAAAGCCTACAACAATTATGGTGGAACAGGCTCTGACCTGATCACCCATGAAGTATTTTCCCAGACTTCCTACGTTATTGAAAGTGAAGCACAAAACTTTGTGAATGGCTACTACCGGGAATATTATTTTATCTTCGGACAGCAGGAAGGAGACGGCAGGCATGCCTATACTATCAGTTATCGTCCTTACGAAGATGGAAGGTTATTGTTAGGAAGAGCAGAGGGTAATCTATATTTTCCTATTGTATTGGATGAGGTAAACATTTCATTGGATACTGCTAAGCATTATACTTTCCGGATAGAAAAATACAGCAATGGTTTAATACAGTTTTATCTCAGCGATGGAAGCGGTTTTGGTGAGGTACCCCTTTTGGAAGCGATAGATACTACTTATCCGTCACTGGGGTCGATGGGTTGGATGATCTCAACCCAAACGGCAGGACAGGATTTTTATGTGGAGGCAGTAGCCGCTCATGTACCCCTTCAGGAGAAAACTGAGCCGGAAAAACCGAAGGAAGATAGGCTGATCAAACAGGTGGTATTGAAAGATGAGATGGCTAATGAGATAGCCAAACTTCAGGTTGGCAATACGGTTTATCTGGATCGTCCCTATACTTTTACGGCAGTGCCTTCCTATCTGGAAGGAGCTTCCTTTGTCAGGGTAGCCAACAAGCATAAAACAGCAACGGATCCGGACTTTATGAAAGTATATGTCAGGGAAAAAGCGATAGCTTATGTAGCGTATGATCCCAGGGCTACCCAATTGCCAGCATGGTTAGCAGACTGGACTAAGACGGAGGATGTGGTGAGCACCACAGATCCAGGGGTCAGTGATCTGGAGATTTATGCCAGGGTATTAGATAGAAACGAGATGGACCCTTATCCACTGACCTTAGGAGGCAACCTGTCAGCCCCGGCTTCCGGTTCATCTACCAACTATCTGCTGATGATACTTCCATTGTCTGACATACCTGTTTTTGAGGCAGAAGAAGCTCATATATCCGGAGGAATCGTGACCAGCAATCATCCTGGGTATCATGGCGTTGGATTTGTTGATTATCTGAATCCTACAAAAGATCATGTTGAGTGGGTTATACACATACCCTCTTCAGGGGCTTATACACTGACTTTCCGGTATGCTCTTGGAAAGCCAAACCCTCGTTCTCTGACGTTGGCCGTTGATAATAAACAGGTAGAGGTTCGTACATTTGATTATACAGCCAACTGGCAGAGTTGGGCGCATAATACGGGTAATCCTGTGTATCTGTCGGCTGGAGAGCACACCATCAGTCTGACGGCGATGGGTAGCAGCGGACCCAATTTGGATTATCTTAGGATCTCACCCTCTAGTCAGCCAGTGAAGCCTACACCTACTGTGATGGCGACCGCTTCCACAAGAACACACGCAAAGGAGGCGGTAACCACAAAGTATGGAAGCTATCCGAATTCATTTTCTGAGGAAACCACATTGTATTATGAATTAAAGCAGGAAACTTCTGTTCATCTGGCCATCTACGACAGTCAGGGCAATGTAGTTAAGACCCTGGTTTCTACTGATCGGCAAGGAGAAGGATATCATGAGATAAATTTCCGGGCAGAAGGATTGAAGAACGGTATCTATCTTTACCGTTTGCAGGCCGGAGAGCAGGTGCAGTCAGGAAAATTATGGCTGGTCAGGTAATATAAAAGAAAAGCATAGAGAAGGGCCGGTTTGAAAAAACCGGCTTTTTTTATGACTATGAAAGATAGGCTGCGAAAATAATCAGGAGACAGAAGGGGTGAGGGCTTAGCAAATAGAATATGGTAGTTTATGCTGTAAAATTCAGTTCTTCTCCTTATTTTTACCTTTTATTTAAGGTTCAAAATTCATTTTTTCGGGGTGTAGCGCAGCCCGGTTAGCGCGCGTCGTTCGGGACGACGAGGTCGATGGTTCGAATCCATTCACCCCGACTAAGATTAGCTCAAAGACCTCCAAAACCCTTTAAATCGCAGGATTTAAGGGGTTTTTTCATTTTCTGCCCACCAAATCATTCAAACAATTTCAATAAAAATGTGCCTATTTTTCCTTCGTATCTTTTAGGCACAGGAAAGGTTATAATCACATGAATATCAGGTGATTGCAGTCATAAAAATTAGGCAAATTTGTATTAGTTTGAACTGTGATATGTGCCTATAAACAAATAGGCACAGTCAAACAAATTTAAAACCTATTAAAAGAAATTGTTATGAGAGACAAAAACACCTTCAGTATCATCTTCTTTGTCAAGCATCACCGCCTTATGGGGCAAAGATGCTTTCCATTTTAGGTTATAAAATCAGCGAACCAAAATAAAACCTATACAGATGAAAAAATTACTTTATCTCCTTACTGGATTATTTATCATCAGCATAAGTGCGTACTGTCAGGATATTGAGAAGCATGCACCTCAGGGGTTTGACGTTGAACGTAGTGGTATTCCGCAGGGGAAAATTGACACTGTTTTCTATCGTTCCAAAACGGTAGGTAACAAGCGAAAAGTAATTGTTTATACCCCTCCCGGATACACTAAGAACAAAGAATACCCAGTTCTATATCTGTTACACGGCATAGGAGGAGATGCCAAAGAATGGCTTAATCACGGCAAGCCTCAGGTAATCCTGGACAATCTGTATGCTGAAAACAAACTAGAGCCCATGATCGTGGTGATGCCCAATGGCCGAGCCATGAAAGATGATCGGGCAGTAGGCAATCCCTTTGACAGTGTCAAAGTACAAGCCTTTGCTACCTTTGAACAGGATTTACTCAACGACCTGATCCCATTTATTGAGAAAAAGTATCCGGTACACAAGGATCGTGAACATCGGGCCCTGGCCGGCTTATCTATGGGAGGCGGACAATCTCTGAATTTTGGGCTGGGCCATCTGGATACCTTTGCCTGGGTGGGAGGCTTCTCATCAGCGCCCAATACCAAAGAGCCTGAAGCCTTGGTGCCGAATCCTGAAGAAGCCAAAGAGAAATTGAAACTACTCTGGATTTCATGTGGCGATGAAGACGGACTAATGCACTTCAGCCAACGCACTCATGAGTATTTACAGGAGCATGAGGTGCCGCATATTTTTTATATAGAGCCAGGTGGACATGATTTTGAGGTCTGGAAAAACGATTTATACATGTTCTCGAAGCTTCTGTTTAAACCCCTATATAAGTCCACCTTCAATCAGTACAGTGTGCTGGGTATTCCCGCCTCCACCAATGTACGAGGAGCAAAGTACCCTCAAATCTTACCGGATAACCGGGTGTTGTTTCGCATAGAAGCCCCTGATGCTCAAAAGATTCAGATTGATCTGGGAAAAAAATACGACCTTCAGAAAGATGATGAAGGTTTTTGGACAGTCACTACTGATTCTCTAAGCGGTGGGTTTCATTATTATTCCCTCTTAATTGACGAAGTTCCTGTGGCTGATCCAGCGAGTGAAACCTTTTACGGTATGGGAAGAATGGCCAGTGGCATAGAGATACCCTATCCAGGAGATGAATATTATGCCGTGAAAGATGTGCCGCATGGAGAAATAAGAATGAAGCGGTACTATTCAAAGGTTACCAATAGTTGGAGGCGGTTTTTTATCTATACTCCACCCGGCTACGATGCGAATACCGATCAGACCTATCCTGTATTATACCTGTTGCATGGAGGAGGCGAAGATGAAAGAGGCTGGGCAACCCAGGGGAAGACAGATTTGATATTGGATAACCTCCTCGCCGAACAAAAAGCAGCACCTATGCTGGTGGTGATGTTGGATGGCAATGTAGTTTCACCCAGCTTCGACGAGAATTTTTTAAAACGGTTTGAAACAGAACTAACACAAACGGTCATCCCCTTTGTTGAGGAAAATTATCGGACCAAAACTGAGGCTGAAAACAGAGCTTTGGCCGGCTTATCCATGGGAGGCTTGCAAACCCTCTATGCGGGTGTATATAATACCGATCTGTTCTCCTATTTAGGGGTCTTCAGTTCGGGGTGGTTACCTAATCAGAAAAGTATATCAGATGCCCAGTACGAATTTATGGATAATAATACCACCAAGATCAACGATAATTTACTACTTTTCTGGATTGCCATGGGAGGCAAAGAAGATATCGCTTATAACAATTGCCAGGTAATGCTTGCTAAGTTTAAGGAACTCAATATTGATTACACCTATTACGAAAGCCCTGGTGGACATACCTGGCCGGTTTGGAGAGATGACCTGTATCATTTTGCAACCTTATTGTTCAAATAGAAAGTGAGAAATTAATAAGAATATTTCATCTATAATATGTTCAAATTCATGAGAAAGATAGCTTGGATTTTTATGTTGTTTGTTTTAGCTGTTGCTAGTTCCTATGGGCAACAAACCACTTCTACGCAAAAAAATAATCAGGAAAAACAGAAAGGCCTCAAAGACTATTATTCTACATACTTTCCCATAGGGGTAGCCGTTTCACCTAATGCATTGCAAACCGATGAAGCGACACTGATCAAACGCGAATTCAATAGCATTACAGCTGAAAATGCGATGAAAATGGGGCCCATTCATCCAAAGGAAAATGAAT
This sequence comes from Catalimonadaceae bacterium JC749, assembly GCA_021730635.1. GTDB lineage: Bacteria > Bacteroidota > Bacteroidia > Cytophagales > Cyclobacteriaceae > JAJNNC01. The sequence goes on along the minus strand of JAJNNC010000018.1, from coordinate 70,160 downwards.
ACTTCTGGGAGGATGCTGATGCTATCGTGGCATTTGCTCAACGCAATAACATGAAAATGCGTGGACATACCTTATGCTGGCATAACCAAACGCCTGCCTGGATGTTTGTGGATACAAAAGGTGATACTGTGTCAAAAGAAGTGTTGCTGAAACGCTTAAAAGATCATATTACCACAGTCGTATCACGCTACAAAGGAAAGATCTATGCCTGGGATGTAGTCAATGAAGTTATCTCCGATCAAGAAGATGAGTTCTATCGTCAATCTGCTTGGTATACCATCTGTGGTGAAGAATTCATCACTGAGGCATTCCGTTATGCGCATGAGGCAGACCCTCAGGCACTTCTTTTTTATAACGACTATAATGAAATTGATGCTGTGAAGAGGAAAAAGATCATCCAATTGGTGACCGATTTGAAAGCCGCAGGAGTACCGATTCATGGTATTGGGCTGCAGGGACACTGGGCAGTCAATGAGCCCTCGGCTGATCAGCTGGAAAAGACATTGTCTGACTTTGTCGATACAGGACTACAATTACAAGTTACGGAACTGGATATCTCTGTATACTCAAAAGAACACAGTGGGCGGGAAAGCAGGCCTGAAGATGAGCATGATGTCTTCACCACTGAGAAGGAGCAGCAACAAATGGAGATTTACAAGCTGTGTTTTGAACTCTTCCGAAAATATAAGAAGCACCTTACCGGCGTTACCTTCTGGAATGTTAGCGACCGTCACAGTTGGCTCGATAACTTCCCAGTGCGAGGTAGAAAAGATTACCCGCTATTGTTTGATCAAAATTTAAAGCCTAAGAAAGCCTATTGGGAGGTTGTGAAATTTTAGACAAAGTATCTTGTTTTTTCTTAACTGTGAGGGTACGAAAGAGAAACTACAGTTTGAGTAATTTTTGAAATTCAAAAATACAGGTAAATTACTATTGTTGTTAAGCTGTTTCAGTGGGCAGGGTTTGGGTAACTTTGTAGAGCAAATACATACTGATGGATAGACATACAATAAATCCGGTAACCCACTGAGTAGCTGAGATGCCGCTTGTTTCTCTGGCTTTACTCAAGAAGGTAGTACATCCCACTTCAAAGAACCCTACAATGATCAACATAAGCATGTAGGATCAGTAAAAATTAATATAGAAAAGTAGAGTAAGTGTCCGGATAGGTACTAAACCTCCTTGTTTCCCATAATCCTTTGCCATAACGCTCCCATAAGCTCTCTGGCTTTCTTGATATTGTTAGGTTTTTGAGAAAAAGTAAGCTGACCGTTTTCAGGCACCACCTGATAGACAAAAGTGAAATCCTCTCGAGCCTCACCCCAGCCATCCAGTTGGCCGAATCGGAGATCCTTCACCAGCAAAGTATCCTGTTGTTGATCCACAATATAATAACCTTCTGTCATTTGCAGCAGCTCCTGTAGTTTTTCATCAGATACATAAGGAGAAAGAAGCTGATGATTTTTAGGAAAGAATGAAAATGACACTTCCTGCTCTTCATCCAGTAAAGAATAATACCCAATGTAATATCCTTCTTCTGTTTCTGCGGTTGCACTCCATAAGAGGCTGTTCAAAGGGGTAGGTCTGCTGGAGAATCTGCTGTAATCAATCTGTTGTGCTTCTAAACTCTCTTGAAAAATATCGTTAGCCACATGCTTATTGAGTAGCGTCACCAACAGGTATGCACTGCTGAGCAGCAGACCGGCATCATTCCAGTATCTTCTTCGCGGGTCTTTTCTATCATAGAAAAACACCATCCCTACACAAATAATAAAGGGCAGGGTGTAGAGTGGGTCAATGACAAAAATATTCTGAAAGGAAACGGCATAGTCACTAAAGGGATAAAAGACTTTGGTGCCCCAGGTGGTAAAACAATCCAGTAGAGCGTGGGTGATCAATCCCAGAAAGAAGAGTAAAGTCCAGTCTTTATAGCTTGCTTGGCTCTTTGTATGCAACCGTTTTGGGATAAGTCCAAATACCGGTGAGATAAGGATGGCAAATAACAGGGAATGGGTCAGACTCCGGTGAAAGGTGAGTTGCTGCACCAGATCCTGAAATGGATTGGCCAGTACATCCAAATCGGGAATGGTGCCTGCCACAGCGCCCCATAGAAGGGCTTTATTCCCTGCTCTTTTTCCACAAACCGCTTCACCCACAGAAGCTCCCAATACGATCTGGGTTAAAGAATCCATAGACTTTTTTCAAAAGTATGCAGAAAGGATCAGGAATGAAAAAGTATGGCAGGTATATAAAGCGTTTTACATGATATCAGAGGCTTAGCAAAAGGAAGCAAAGCTGAAACCAAGGCATTGAATGCTTATCTGGATCAGGTAAGGAACCGACTGTATGCATGTTATGCAGCACTTGAAAAAGAAAGGAAGCTTATCACGGCTGAGGCCGTTAAGAACCGGTACCTGGGTCAGGATGAGCGAGGTAAAGCACTGAAACAGCTTATGGAATATCATAATGAAGAGATGAAAGATGAATTAGCCTGGGGTACACAGAAAAACTATTACACCACCCAACGCTATGTTGAGGAATTCTTAAGCAAGAAGTTAAAAACAACGAATGTATTCCTGGATGAGCTGAATTACAAATTTGTCAAAGATATTGAGAAATTTATAAAAAACCGCACGCTATAGAGATTAATATTGTAAAGCTGTGGAAATGTATGCCCCCGCGGAAACTTGATAGAGTTATCCATATTTCTACAGCTCCTTCTTAACATTTTAGTAAATAAATATAGCAGAGACATCAGCTAGTGGACAGCTAGGTTCGGCTATTGTAAAGCAACTGACCAAAGAGATCGGGAAGGAAATTTTGGTAGGCATCGCCCGCACCCCGGAAAAAGAGAAACACCTCGGTGTGCGGTAAGGCAATTTTAACCATCGGAAGGAATTTGATGAGGCATTGGCAAGGTATTATTAGTTTCAGGCATGGACGCCCCAGAAAAAGAATCCCACAACACCAAAATGTAATTGAAGCGGCTAAGCTTAATGGAGTACAAGAAATTGTTTACACAAATATAGTTAGTGATAGCAACAAAAACCGCACTTAGCCCAATAGTAAAAAGTAATCTCCATACAGAAAAAGGTATCCAATAATTAGGGATGCAATGGGCGAACTGGGGTATGTTGATGTCCAAATGTTGCTGAACGATTACCACAATGGACAAACATATAACCTGATTGGGGAACCGATAACATAAGCCAGGTTGTAGAACTTATCAATGAGATCTTCAATACAAATTTGAAATCCGAGCCGATTTCCTTAATGGATCACAAGGAAGCAAGAAAAGCAGAGTGGGGAGAGTTTATGGAAAACATCATCGCTGGAATCTAGGAAGGCATTTAAATAGGGGGGCATATGATGTTAAATCAAATTTCGAGAAAGCAACTGGAAGACCACATAGATCATCTTTGGCAATAATGGAGTCTTTTTTAGCCAGGCAGAAGAATGGAAACTTATATATGAACCAAATGTTCAAAAATATGAAAAGGATGTTTTTGATTTCATAGTTAATAGATAGATTAGATAATCCTTTTGTATGTTTGATTTACAGAAAAAGCAATGATAAGATGAAAAACCTGGCTTTAATTATTTTGTTACTTCAATTGTCTGTTGGTGTTTTTGCCCAATCTCCCAAAACAATCAAGGTGCTGATTGTAGATGGACAGAACAACCACCAAGCATGGCCTAAGACCACTTTTATGATGAAGGCCTATTTGGAAAATACAGGAGATTACCAAGTGGATGTAGCCAGGACCCGTTATTTGTGGAATGGTCAATCTCAGTCGGAATATTTAGAAAAAGTAAATGCTGGTAAAGGAATATTCATGGATCAGCCCAAAAAGGACCCTGATTTTTCACCCAATTTTCAGAACTATGACGTGGTGATATCCAATTTTGGTTGGAAAGCAGCACCGTGGCCAGAAGAAACCCAGGAAAATTTTGAAGAATATGTGCGAAAGGGAGGTGGTTTTGTGTCCGTTCACGCAGCCGACAATAGTTTTCCTGAATGGGAGGCTTATAATGAAATGATCGGTCTTGGTGGTTGGGGTGATCGGGATGAAAAATCGGGGCCTTATGTGTATTTTAATGAGGCAGGTGAACGAATAGAGGACCATTCACCTGGGCCTGCTGGCCGTCATGGGAAGCTCCATTCTTTTGAAATTACCCTTCAAGAAAAACACCCCATTACCGAAGGAATGCCCGATAAATGGATGGGGGCACCCGATGAGTGCTATGCTTTTATGAGAGGACCTGCTCAAAATATGGTTATTCTTGCTACAGGAGAAGACCTTACCCTTGAAGGTGGAGAAGGACGCCATGAGCCAGTACTTATGGCTCTTACATATGGGCAAGGACGTATTTTCCATACTACCCTAGGACATGATCAGAAGTCGATGGAAGGTGTAGACTTTATTACTACATTGTTACGTGGTACAGAGTGGGCTGCAACAGGAAAAGTTACTCAGAAAGTGCCGTTGGATTTTCCCAGTAAGCACAAGCCATCAATTCGTCCATTTACTGATTGATTTTTAAGGTAGATTTTCTATTGTTTAATATTTAATACCGAAGCCATAAGTTTAAACCGGGCTTCGGTGGCTCTCTATCAAATTGTCGTCTTTCTTTTTTCATGTCAGCTAAGTTAAGAGTTATGCGCTTAAATTAGTGTCCAGACAAATGTAGCAGGATCATTGTACTTTAACTGACGTTAGTCAGAATCCATCATTTAAGGAAGTGCCTAAAAGGCAAGCCTGATAACGAGAAGAGTCAAAGTCGGAACAAAGCTCGGTTTTTTAAGTGGAGTACAGATCGATAGAATCAACCCGATCAGAATCCTGGCGCTCGTCACCGTGACGCGGGTGCATGATGAAAGACAAAGTGGCGGCTCACTAGAGACCCCAAAGAGAATAATCAGCAAACTATCATTAAGATGCACCTGTCCGACTTCCTTTATGATTAAATATTGATCCCAAAGGTTGGGTAGGTTTGTGCTTATAGATGAAAGATTGCCTCAAAACCCTTCAAAAACCCCGGGGACGTTATAGAGAATACAAGTATAAATGATGCAACAAATTACAGTATTGCTCATTGTATGGATTTTGAATTTTCAGACATTTGATACTGAATATAAGATACTTCATGACATTTTACCGGAATTAATAGAGCTAACTGATCTAGAGATAAACATTCCTCAAACGCCAGAATACTACATTGAAGACTCTTTACTGAATGATAAGCATCTCAGGCATTTAAACTTTGATGATATTGAAGACGAAGAGTTGAGAGAAATAGCAAGAACTCTTAAAGGAGCTAAAGCAATAGTTTTTGATCTATTGAATCACTACACTTTAAGTGACCAGTTTTGGGCATTTGCAGGAAGGGAGGCTGCCCGGTTGCCCATGGTGACATGGCTGCGAAAGTAAATTTTTTCTTGTTCATGGTTTTACGTTTTAAATGGTGATAAAATTAAATGGAGTGGGTAATGGATTTTCTTAAGAAATCTTCCAGGAGAAATGTGGGAAAAGCCGGTCACTTTCCCACAATCCGGTCCTTGTCTATAAAAGTGGCTTACTATTTAAGTAGGATCACCTTTTGGTTTTCCACGCTGTCTGAGGTAGTTAATCTGATCACATATATACCGGCCTTTTCTAAGGTAGTTTGCCATATTAGTTCATACCTTCTGCCTGCTTCTGCTTTAGCCTCAAACAAGTTTTTTATTTCTATGCCCTGTAAGTCATATACCTTTATTTGTACCTGTTCTGCCTTTTGCGAAGTAAAATCTATGGTCAGCTCTTCTTTAAAGGGATTAGGGTAGGCCTGCAAGCGATTCAACGCACTTTCAATTTCTGGCTTTTTAACTGTCTTGCTTGCCTGCGATAATTTAGTTGCGGCTAAAGTTCCGCCGGAAGCAGAAAGCTTCACCAGCCAGTAATCTGTGCCTCCCTGGCTAGCTTGTGACTTGTCTCCACCTATGCCTGAATCAGACCTGCCACCGAGCAAATAGCCGCCGTCACTGGTCACCAGAACCGTGCACAGTTCTTCAGCCGCTGAGCCGCCAAAACGCTTATCCCACTGTTTGGTACCTGTGGAGGAAATCTTGACTATCCAGTAATCCTGACCGCCTCGGGAAGACTGGCTCTTGTCTCCATTTGCGCCGGAACTAGATCTTCCGGCTAGTAAAAAGCCGCCGTCACTGGTCCGGGCCATCGCGTGCAGTTCATCTGTCAGGCTCCCTCCGAAGCGTTTGTCCCACAGTTTGCTGCCGGCAGTAGAAATCTTTACGATCCAGAAGTCATTAGCTCCCTGTAAGCCTTGGCTTTTGTCTCCGCTTAATTCCGAAGAGGATAAGCCACCCAGTAAATAGTTGCCATCAGTGGTAGCAATCATGGCAAATTGCTCATCATGGCCGGTGCCGCCAAAACGCTTGTCCCATACCTTACTACCAGCAGAAGAGATCTTTACTACCCAGTAGTCTTTGCCTCCCCGCGAAGCCTGTGACTTGTCTCCACTAAGCCCGGAAACTGACCTGCCACCGAGCAGCAGACTGCCATCTGAATTGAGTACAGAAGTTTCTAACCAATCGTCGCTGCTGCCGCCAAAACGTTTGTCCCACAGCTTGGTACCAGAAGCGTTGATTTTCACCACCCAATAATCATTCGCTCCCCGGGAAGCCTGGCTCTTGTCGCCGCCTGTCCCTGATGCAGAGTGCCCCGATAGTATATATTCGCCGGTGGGTAGTTGATGCAGAGTGCGCAGATCATCATGGCCACTGCCGCCAAAACGTTTGTCCCATTGCTTACTGCCTGTAGCAGAAATCTTGACGATCCAAAAATCCTGGCCACCCTGAGAAGCCTGTGACTTATTTCCGGAGATGCCGGAGGAAGAGTTTCCTCCCAGCAGGTAGCCTCCATCGGAGGTAGCAATTAATGCATTCAGGTGATCGGCCCCACTGCCGCCAAAACGTTTATCCCACTGCTTATTGCCGGAAGCATCTGTTTTTACGATCCAGAAGTCATTGCCTCCCTGGCTGCCTTGGGTTTTATCGCCACCGATGGGGGAAGCCGAATACCCGCCTAACAGGTAGCCGCCATCGGAGGTACGGATTACCTGGGAGAAGTTGTCGGTGGTATTGCCGCCGAAGCGTTTATTCCACTGCGAAGTAGTTACGACAGGATCAGCAATGGTAATGGTGTAGTCTTCTGTTTCTCCCACGGTAAAGGTCGTATAAGATTCATTGGCTGCCACCACAGCGTAATACTTGGTGCGGACCCGCATGCGCCTGAGGCCTGTAGAAACATTGGAGGGCACAGTGATCGTTCCGGTAAATACACCTTTGCCGGCAGTAGGCGAATGGTAGACAAATTCTCCGGCATCCTCAAAATCCTTGTCGTTGTTATAATCAATCCATACTCCGAATCCCTCCGAAAGCACAGGATTTGACTGCATGCTGATGGTGTAGCTCTGCCCTCTGAGGAGCTGGGTGGTATTGGTACCTGTACCCTCATAATTGATATAATTGGCTGTCTGCCCGTTACAGCCCGAATTGTTATTGACCAGCGTGTGTAAACTGAAATTATTGATATAATCTCCGGAGGTACAGGGATTTTCGTAACCAGGCACACTGTAAGAAGAAGCTATAAAATTCCTGCTGCTTGTACTGGCCTTCATGCTATTGGCGATGCGGATGGGGCCGCTGACATTGCCAGGCGGCACAGTGGCTTTAATAGTTGTTGCATTAACCACCGTGAAGGAGGCATTTATATTATTGAAGGTAACAGAAGTAACCCCTATAAAATTTTTTCCGGTAAACGTAACTTCCATGCCAGCCGGTCCACCAAAGGGGCTGAAGCTATGAACAGTGGGCGGATCAATCATGGCTTGCAGGGCTTTAAATGCATTGACCCGGCCATAGCCCATTTCGTTGTTCCACAACCCATACGGATAACCCGGTAAGGTAGAATAGTAATAGCGATAAGGATAAGCGTGTACTTTGTCGGCCGATTTCAATAAACCAATGGTATAATTAAGCGCGCTGGCATTGGGATAGGCCGAAGCCATCAATCCCACCACGCCCGCCACGATGGGGCAGGCGGCCGAGGTCCCACTAAAATAGTGGTAAGTCCCGGGAGGGTAGGGGTTGTATCCGTCAGTACCCGTCCGGTCGATGGTAAGGGTAGATACACCGGGAGCAACAATGTCGGTGTGTGCACCATAATTGGAAAAAGAAGCCCTAAAATCATCCTGATCGGACGCTCCAACCCCCACTACAAAGGGATAGTTAGCCGGGTAAACAGTAGGGGTGGGTAAGTTATCATTGCCGGTAGAAGCCAGAATTACTGCGCCGAGCCCACCACGGCTTTGGTAATGCATACTCAAATAACTGGCTTCCCGCGTAGCGGCGGCATCGGTGGAACTACTCATATAACTGTTACTCACGGCTACTACGCCGGGCGTAGCAATAACGCGGGCGGCAGCCCTGGCCAGAATGATTTCATCGGTGAAGAACCTGCCATCCGGCGTTAACTGATAGCCAATATTGATCGGTAAGACTTTTACGTTGTAGCCTACCCCGGCAACCCCAAGGGCGTTGTTGGTTGTGGCGGCAATCAAACCCGCGCAGGGGGTGCCGTGGTTGGCGTAGGCATTCTGCGGCAAGGGAGAATTATTATTCAATACGGCATCGTAGGCATTCACTATTTTGCCGGCTAAATCCGGGTGAGACAGCTCATAGCCATGCCCGTCAAGGACTGCTACCACTACGGAAGCAGAACCGGTGGTAATATTCCATGCCTCCGGGGCATCAATATCGGCATCATTACTCTGATCAAGGAACCATTGTAAACTATAAAGAGAATCATCGGGAACAAAATCAGAGCGGCCTTTGAAGGTAAAAACAGGTTCGGCATATTCTACCAGGCCGCTTTCAAACAAACTATTGGCTAGCTGGAAAGTGTCGCCACCTTTGGAAATGGCTGCCACATAGATTTTTTTATCTCCCAGGTCAATCTCTTCTACCAACGAAGCGCTGTGGTTCTTCAGAAAGGCCATTACCATTTCATGACCACTATCTTGCTTGAGCACAAAGGTGATTTTATTGCTTACATAAAGGGTGTCCGCTCCGAGCGTAAAAGCCGGATAGGCAGTGATGATATCCGGATGGCGTTCCAGTTGTTGGGCAAAGGTCTGCAAGGCAGTGGAGGAAATGCTCTTGCCGGCATTTACTTTGTAACGTACGGCATTTACCGGGGCAAATACATCTTTCTCTTCCGGCTCAGCCATCTGGTTTTGTAAGCCACTGGCATACGTTATTCCTTTGGAAAGGCTCACTTTGGATGCAAAAGTTACAAAAACTTCATCCGGCTGTGGAGCTAATATCACTTTTTTTCCATTCCGGTAGTAGGCATATTCCTCCGCCTGCCCGAAGGCCGGCAGGTACAGGGCACACAGTATGATACCCAAAAATATAGTACTAATTTTCAGTTGCGTGTTCATATAATGGATAATTTGAATAAGTTGATGTTATTTAAGTGATGACAGTCTTTTTCAATGGGTTGATGTCGTCTAAATCGTAATAAAATCGAATTACTTATAGGATAAGCGAATGCTCATCCTACAAAAGATTTTCCAGCGCTAAACACTGGTGGTTGGGTCAATGATGCAATAATTAAGGAAGATTAGGATGATGGGAAGCGAAGAGGCCGTGGTGGTTTTCCATACCAACCCAGACATGGGGAGTCTATACCTTAAACTCTGTATTGATTTCCCACACATCCGTGTCTCCGGAAAAACCTTCTGGGGCAAGAGGAGGGTTATCCATATCATCAATAGGAATTGCATATTCTACTGCTACAAACTGAAGATTGCCCTGGGCATTGGGCGCATAGATCGTGAATTCCGGATGTTCTACTTCAAACTTGTTATCTAACAGGGTATCGTCCAGGTAGTGAAATCCCATTTGCATACGATAGCCCGTGAACTCATTATCATAACCATCTGTCACAGCTTTCTGTAAATCGTGATAAGGTGCGACCACAGCGCGGAGTTGGTCAAGTTCCTGCTCTCTCTGTACATTGACATCCTGATCCTCCTCTTGGCAGCTGGCAAGAAAACCATATAATAATAATAAGGTAAGGCTACCTGATGAAGAGAGCGAGATACTGATATTACCACTTAGTAGTAAGTGGATTTTGGAGATCAGGTCACTGCTTATGTGAAATCTTTGCAGTTTCCTTTTCATTTGAATAATCATCTTTTTTTTCATCTTGGTTAACTTTATTTAATAAAGTGATGTACTGATGAAGCAAAGGTGGGTGGTTTTAGAAGCAAAATATTTCACTCACAATGCGAAGAATTGATCTTTTGTAACTCCTTTCCTGGGTAGTAATGAGCCGGGAAAACGGCTGATATCCACTTTTTTCCCTGGTGTTACATTTTTTTTTCCTGCTGTAACATTCTCTTGTTTACAATGATCTGGTGTTTTCGTAACATAGTATCGTCAAAGCAGAACAAGCATCTAATCCGGGTAATGTCATGGAAGATAGATGGGCCTTTCTCCTAGTTGGTTTTCTGTTTTTTTGGACGAGCAGTCTCCAGGTCTTTGCCGAGCATTCTGACTCCAACTTTGTAGAGTATCCCGACCAGGGAGTGCCGTTTATCCGAAACTATTCACCTAAAGAATATAAAGCCCACAGTCAAAACTGTGCGATCGTACAGGCTCCGGACGGAAGAATGATTTTCGGGAATGGGAATGCAGTACTGGTCTACGACAATGAGCATTGGGTATTGATTCCCTTGCCTAATTACGATCATGTTCGCTTACTGGCAGTAGCCCAGCAGGCACCGTGTATGTGGGCGGTAACGGCGAATTGGGATATTTACAGCTAAATCTCTACGGTCAGTATGAATATGTATCGCTGAAAGCTCAATTGCCGGCGGAAGAACAGAATTTCACCCGGGTTTGGACTACCATCGCTTTAGAGAATAAAGTATACTTTCAAACCAATGAGCGGCTTTTTATCTGGGATGGTGATAAGTTCAGGGTACATCGCTTTGATCAGCGGTTGCATCGTATTTTTTGGGTAAATGATTAAAACCCCTGGTCAGACATTTTGGAACTGATGAGGGCCTTCCTCCCGGTGATGTGTATACTTATATTATTCATGATTCATTTTACATCTGGCATGAGTGAACCAGAGAAGTGTATCAATGGGACGAAACGAGTGAAACGTTCAAGTTACGAGCCGATTTCGGTATCCTGTTTAATATTTCCCAACAAAAAGTAATTCCCTGGACCTTAGAAAACGAAAAAGGACAGATATGGTTGAAGCTTCAGGACTATCAGACGCACGTGGTGCAGGCCGCCAAAGCCACGCGTCAGACAGATGGATCTTACCTTGTGGAAATCTTTTCTTCGGCTATTGACCTTTCTACCTTTGAAGACTGTATCTATCCATGGGAAAATGAAGTCTGGTACGGTGGCGTGGATGGTATACTGCACTATGATTTGAGGAAGAAAGAGAAAGAGTACCTCCTGTCGCCGACCCAAATTACGGACGATCCAATAAGTTTAATAGTCAGAAGGAGGTTTCAAAATCTTATCATTTTAAAGATGAACAGGGCTGAATATTTTCACTTAATCTACCTGATCAAACCTTATAATTTCATAGTAAAAGCCTGTTGATTTTAAGCCTGAAATTTTCATCAGAAGATTCCATTCGCCAGGAAATGATGATAGTTGATCTGTCACTTCTGTAAGAAAAGACATTTCACTGAGTTTATATAAGGCCTCTTTTTTGCCAAATGGTAAAAATGAAGTGAAAAACAGGATCTTTTTTCCCTCATAAGCCTCCACGCTAGATACCAAGGCATAGTCATTTTCAAAAATTGACTGGTCAGGATTATTCAATGAAACAGATTCTAGCGTATCTAGCTTCTCGTTAATAATGAAAATACCGGGTGGCATCGTGGAATATCTGATTCCTGTTTTCAGGAAAAAAGGATTCAGTGTTCCTAAGGTTCCAAAATCGCCAATGAATATGATGTCATTTTCCTTGATATCGGACAAAGATAATTCTGAAGCATACTTCATGCTTACAGGCTTATTCACACTTTTTATATGACGAATGATCTGGAAAAGACAACTGGGAATTTCCTCACCAAAGTAGCTTTGCCCTAATTTTTTTAGACTTTTTTTTTGTACTGGATTTTTATCCAGAAAATCAGCTAAGTCATGCTGGCTGTTGATTTCAGGGTCACGAATAAAATTAAAACTGCTATCCGGATAATGCGTTTTTTGCATCATAAAATAATCGCCCAACACAATAATTAAAGGATTTTGAGAATCAACAAAATGATACCAAATTGGATTTTGATTGGTCGCTGTTTGTCCTTTTGCCGAATCATCTTTCCAAAAGTACAGAGAGGCAAATAGGACCATTAAAACAGAACATATTACCAGCATCCCCTTTAATAACAAATCATTCCTGCCAAAGAAAACCGGTTGGTTACTACCTTCAATCGGGCTTTGTTTTTCAAACTGCACTGTATAACTGCCTTTGGGAATGACATACCGGACTGCATCCTTACTTCCATCTGCCAAATAGTAAGAATCAAGCTTTTTTCTCAGGTTGTAAATAGTTGAACGAACAATGGAATCAGAACCGGAATCGAAAGTAGCATCTCGTTTAAACACCTCCATCGCAATAACATTCTCCTTAAGGCTTTTTCCATCACGCGTCGATGCAACAAGATAGCGCAGCAGCTTCACATCCTTGTCTGATGTGAAATACTTACTATCAGCAATTTTATCCAGCCAAATGTTATCATCAGTTTTGTTTTGCATACCTGAAAGATAGTAAATCAAAAGATAAAAAGCTTGAAAACGAAAACATAAAAAAGAAAACAGAGTATAAAAGAAGATGTTAACAACTGTTATTGACGTAGAATAACACTACATTGGGTGCTCACTTGCTTACATTTGAAAAAAATGCTATGCGAATTCTTGTGCTCAGTATTCTATTTCTGCTACCCTTATTGGGCTGCCATGGAAAGTGGGAATATACCAGTAATATCCCCGGGAAAAATCCAGTGGGTTGGGAATATGCCGATTCACTCAAGAAAAAAATACAATCTGCCGAAATCCCAACGGATACTTTTAGTCTGGACGAATTTACATTTAGATCTGATCCCAGTATGATTCAAAAAGCGATTGATCATACCCATCAACAGGGGGGTGGCACTTTGTTGATCCCAGCAGGGCAATACCTTACCGGTCCGCTCAAGCTGAAAAGCAGGGTGGATTTGCACCTGGAAGAAGGGGCTGAACTACAATTTATTCCTGACCCTGAGCTTTACCCTTTAGTCTATAACTGGTTTAGCGGTATACCCTGTATGAATTACTCGCCCATGATTTATGCTAGAAATGAGACTGATATAAGCATAAGTGGCAAAGGGATTATTAATGGACAAGGGTTTGAGCCTGTCTGGAAAAATATGAAGTTTAAAGAAAAGATGGATTGGGAATTACTGCGGGAACTTGAGAGAGAAGGGGTAGATCCGGTCAATCGGAGATTTGGCAACGGACATTTCCTTCGTCCTGATTTATTGGCTTTTGTAGCGTGTGCCCGGGTAAATATTTCAGGTATTACGATGATCAATGCTCCTTACTGGAGTATTCACCCGGTGATGTGCCATGATGTAACCATTGAAAATAGTTTTATCAATAGTCAGGGTTATGATCAGATTGGCATTGCCCTGGAAAGCAGTAGCAATGTATTGATCAATGGCATGCACTTTCAATCAGTTGGCGATGGCATCAAGATTCTTTCAGGACGCGTTGAAATTCCCGGTAACCGGCCCTCGCAGAATATCCTGATCCGGAATAGTACATTCAAAAACGTAGGTTACTCTCCTGTCATCATCAGTTCCAATACGCAGGCAGGAGCGAATAGCATTTTTATGTCGGGATTGAAAATTGACAGTACTGAAATGATGTTTCGGGTTTACGGGGGTAGGCGTGGTGCTATCCATGACCTATTGTTAAAGGATTGTCAGGCTGATCGTATCTCGGAATCGGTATTGTATAGCAAAATTTCCAGGGCAGAAAAAGGCCCTGCGATAATTTCCAACATCCATCTGGATGGAATTGAGGTCAAGCACTGTGCACGTTCTTTTGTACTGTCGGGGCATAGGAAAAACGCCATAGAGCATGTAACTATCCATAATTCAAACTTTGCAAGTGCCAAAGGATCCTATGTCAAAAACCTGACAAATCTCACCTTTTCCAATTTCAACGAAAATGGAAACATACTGGCAGGCACCTATAGTGCTGGTGAAAACGAACCTCCCAGCCTAGAATTGGAAGGAAACGAAGAAGAGGTTCTTGATTCCGATGATATACAAATAGATGAAGTGCCTGAATTAGTGAAGCAAACTTTGGAGAAGACATTTCCAAAGACGCTCATTACCGATATTGACCGGATCATCACGAGTACCAATGTGATCTATGATATCAATCTTGAACCTGAGACACACCTTGGTATCGAACTGTTGGTTCAGCTTGATGGAAAGATATTAAGAACAAAAACAGACATCGCATTTTCAGCATTACCTGACCTTGTTTTGTCATCATTGAAAGACCACTTGAAAACTGTACCTGATCCCTTCATGATGAATGGCATAAAAAAAGTTACCTATCAGGATTTGAATTATTTCGAACTTAAAGGGGAATCAGGCCAGAAATTATTTGCTATCAGTATCACAGAAAAAGGAGAACGCATTGAAGAAAAGCAAAAGCTGATTACCTCTTATTTTTCTCCCGACAACCATAAAACTAAATGATCATGAAAAAGGGCATTTACATCATAATAGCGCTGACGCTAATAGAGGCCTATACTAACGGTACTTTTGCACAGAAACCGCTTGCGTTTCCCGGTGCTGAAGGTTTTGGGGCATACGCCCAGGGCGGACGTGGCGGCAAGGTTTTGTATGTGACCAACCTCAAGGATGAGGGAGCAGGGAGCCTGCGATGGGCTGTGGAACAAGAAGGACCCCGCACCATTGTGTTTGGCGTGTCCGGAACGATTGAATTGAAAGACAGACTGAATATAGAGCATCCTTATATTACGATTGCCGGTCAGACGGCGCCTGGAGAGGGTATATGCCTGAAAGGTGAAACGCTGCGCATTGCCACGCATGATGTTGTCATTCGCTATATCCGGGTGCGTCTTGGGGACAGCAAACATGGGGTAGGCAGCCTCCAGGGCAAAGATGCCATGAGCATAGCGGAAGGAAAGGATATCATCCTTGATCATTGTTCGGCTAGTTGGAGTCTGGATGAAGTACTGTCTGCATCAACAAGGGAACCAACCTTATCCAATGTGACCGTTCAATGGTGCTTCATCACAGAAGGCTTAAATCCTGACAATCATGGGTTCGGGTCATTGATACGTGGAACAGGAGGGGCAAAGTATAGCTTTTTGTATAATCTCTATGCCCACAACCAGGGGCGTAATCCGCGTCCGGGTAACTATGACTCCAATCCTTACGACAAAGATCCGGAAGGATTGCTGCTGGATTTCAGGAACAATGTGATTTATAATTGGGGAGGAGGCCATGCCGGCTACAACAATGATTCTAGAAGTGTTACACGCCTGAATTATGTGGGAAACTACCTCATTCCGGGTATTGACTCAAAAGCTTCAGGCATGGCGTATGCTACCGGGTCGCCCTATAATCGAGCCTATTTCGCGGAAAATTACTACAACCACAAATTTCCTGATGACCCCTGGAGTCTGGTGAAGTTTCGGGATAGCTGGACTGAGCAACAAATCAGCGCTTACAAGCAAAGTAAGCCATTTGAAACCGGCCCTGTACAAAAGGAAGATGCGCTCACGGCATATCATCGCGTGCTCGAGACCGGTGGGGCCACCTTACCAAAACGGGATGCTGTTGATCGCCGCATTGTGAATGACATCAAAAACAGCAAAGGTACAATCATTAAAAGCCAGGATGATGTGGGAGGGTGGCCGGAGCTGAAAAGCAAACCTGCTCCGGTTGATACTGACCAGGATGGGATGCCTGACGCGTGGGAAGCCGATAATAAACTTGATCCTAGTAATCCAGATGATAGAAATAATATAGGAAAGAATGGCTATACTATGCTTGAAAATTATTTGAATAACATAAAGCCAGGGTTTTAGTAAAAGAAAATAGTCTAATGATTTAATACAACAAGAAATATGAAAGAATGTAAGAACACTACTTTTTCAAATACCTGTACAACCTGTTCAAAATGGATAAAAAATAGCCTGTTGCTGATGGCCTTCCTAAGTTTCATGGTTGCTAAAGCGCAAGACAAAGACAGGATTATCGTACTTACGGATATTGAGAACGAACCGGACGATGCCATGTCGCTGGTCAGGTTTTTAACTTATTCCAATCAATGGGATGTGGAAGGTTTGATAGCCACTACCTCCGTTCATCAGCAAAATGAAATCGCCACCTGGCGCATACGTGAAATCCTCGAGGCCTACGGAGAAGTAAGGGATAATCTGGAAAAACATGAACAAGGATATCCGACCCAGGATTATTTAATGTCCGTGGTAACGGAGGGGCGCCCGGATTACGGCATGAATGCGGTGGGAGAAGGCATGGATTCCCCTGGGTCAGACCTCATTATAGAAGCAATAGATAAAGATGATCCACGTCCGGTGTGGGTGCTTGTCTGGGGAGGTCCCAATTGTCTGGCACAGGCACTTTGGAAAGTGAAAGAAACCCGATCATCAGCGGAATTGGAAAGATTCGTTTCAAAGCTTAGGGTATATACGATTTCCGACCAGGACGACAGCGGACCCTGGATCAGAAAAACCTTTCCCGAACTGTTTTATGTTGCCAGTCCGGGATTTCACCGGTATGGAGGCTATCACTATGCGACCTGGAGTGGCATCAGTGGTGATTTTTTTCATGCGCGTTGTGATGGGGCTAATTATAGCCTGGTCGAAAATGCCTGGCTCGATCAGCACATCCGGAGTAAAGGACCGCTGGGTGAGCAATACCCGTACATGACATTCTTAATGGAAGGGGATTCTCCAAGTTTTATGTTCCTCATTGAGAATGGTTTAAATACGCCTGATCATCCGGATTGGGGCGGCTGGGGAGGTCGCTATGAATTTTACCAGCCCAAGTACGAAAAGTGGTTTTTAGAACCTGAAACCCGTCCGCTGTGGACCAATGCGATGGATGAAGTATTTGGCAATGATGGTAGGTGGCATACGACCAATCATGCTACTATCTGGCGTTGGAGAGAGCATTATCAAAATGATTTTGCTGCCCGTATGGACTGGACCATCAAAGCGTATGAAGAGGCCAATCATCCACCGGTACCGAAACTCAATCACGATCAATATATAAAGGTAAAAGCTGGCGAGCGTGTAGATTTAAGTGCAGAAGGTTCCACGGATCCTGATGGTGACAACCTTTCTTACAAGTGGTTTTTATATGGTGAACCCGGCACTTTTGCCCTGTCCACTGCAAGAACAGGCAATCCTCTTACCATTCATGAGGATACTATGGCCAATGCCTGGTTTATCGCTCCCAAAAATGCAAAGATGGGTACCATGCATATTATCCTCGCCGTAACGGATCACGGAACTCCGGCCCTTACGCGCTATCAGCGTGTGATCATTGACGTGAGCGAATAAGGTATGACTATTTTTTAATAAGCAATCCAATAAAACCTACAATGATTAAAAAGATACTTACCATCATCCTGACCGTATTAGCCAGTCAGATTGGTATTGCCCAAATACCCGAAGAGATTGAACCATTTGTCACACCCTTCGGTGAATTCAATTTTCAACGACCTCAATTCCCGGATCATGTGGTCAACATCGTCGATTTTGGTGCAAAAGAAGGTGGAAAATTTAAAAACACGACTGCTATCAATACGGCTATCAAGCAACTTTCAGAGAGGGGAGGAGGTACCGTGGTTGTTCCTCCCGGAAAGTGGCTTACTGGCCCAATTGTTTTACTAAGCCACATCAATCTTCATGTTGAAGAGGGGGCTGAGTTGCTTTTTAGCCAGGATTTTGACGATTATTTACCGGCGGTATTAACCAACTGGGAGGGTTCTGAAGTCTACGCTTATTCGCCGTTTATTTATGCCTATAAGCAGGAAAACATCGCCATTACCGGAAAGGGTATTTTAAACGGTCAGGGTAAGCCCTGGTGGGAGCAACGGAGAAAGGAGAACTTCAAAAGCAGCGAAGTAATACGAAAGATGAATGAAAATGAGGTACCTGTGGCTGAAAGACGTTTTGACAATTTAGAAAATTTCCTGCCTCCTGTTTTCTTTGGCCCCTTGTATTGTAAGAACATTTTACTAGAAGGGGTCACTTTTAAATACGGAGCTTTCTGGACCATTAACCCAAGCTTTTGTGACAATATTATTGCACGGGGTTTATATGTCTTAACCAATGGCGATTATGGTGATACACCCAATGGAGATGGTATCAATCCTAACTCCTGTTCCAATGTATTGATCGAATACAACACGCTGGATACTGGTGATGATTGTATCACAATAAAATCAGGAAGAGACAAAGATGGAAGAAGAATAGGAATGCCATGTAAAAACATTCTGATCCGGCATAATACAGGTCTTCAGGGACATGGCGGCATCGTTATAGGAAGTGAGATGTCAGGTGGCGTTGAAAATGTATATGCGCATGATTGCCGCTTTAACGGTACTGACAGGGTCATTCGGATAAAAACGGCCAGAGGAAGAGGTGGCTATGTAAAAAATTGCTGGTTCAAAGACATTTCTGCAGATACTATTGAGCAGGAAGCGATCAGAATAAACATGATGTATACAGGGGGTGATCGCTTACCAGCACAAGGCGTAGACGCAGGCACACCTGTCATTGAGAACCTGCACTATGAAAATATAACCTGTGACTTTGCAAAACGAAACGTTATTCAAATTGTGGGTATACCGGAAATGCCTGTACAGAATGTGACTTTAAAGAATATAGCGCTGAAAGGAAGAACCGGAATAGCAATAAGCGATGCAAAAAACATCACGCTCGACAATTTGTCAATTTCAAACGAGAAAGGAGCTTTTGCAAAAGTATCCTTCAGTGATAGCATTTTCATCAACGATATTGAAATCGAAGGCACGGATAAAAGTGAAACACCATTTATCATAAAAGATGTAACTAATCTGATGCTTGAAGATGTAGCGTACAGTCTAAGAGGAGAATTGGTCCGTATTACAGGTCCCTCAGAAAGTATTGTCATCGATAAAAGCATTCCAAAGAACAAAATAAGAAATGAGTAGACTCTTTGTTTTAATCGTAATTGTTACAACCTCTCTTGGAGGTAGCGCTGCCGAGGCCCAGGTGCAGAAACCACGTGTTATCGTGATGACAGATGGAGAGATAGATGATCATAGTTCAATGATCAGGTTTTTGCTTTATACCTGCGATGTAGATGTGCTCGCCATCATTGAAACTAACTCTATTTTTCAAAGAAACGGGCACAGCAAGGAAGATTGGTATGAGAAACAGTTGGCAGCTTATGGAAAGGTTTATCCAAACCTTGTGAAGCATCATCCGGACTATCCGACGGTAGAAAAATTAAAGAAAATAAGTGTTGTAGGCGATGAGGAGGAAGATCACCTGAGAGACCTGAGAGAAAAGCGTTGGGAACTTGTACCCGGAGCGAAAATCACTTTCGAGCCTGATACATGGAACGATACTCCCGGATCAGATAAAATTGTTGAAATTCTTCTGGAAGAAAATCCTGAACCTGTACACATCCAGGCCTGGGGAGGTGGCAATACAGCAGCCCGTGCTTTTTACAAACTAAAAACCGAGTATCCGGATGACTATAAAAGAGCAGTATCAAAAGTGGTGATGTACAATATCTGGTACCAGGATGGGGCCGGTAACTATATTGAGCAAAACCATCCTGAGGTCACCATGATCTACTGCGGTTCCTTCGCCGGTACCTGGAACTACAACAGTCAGAAAAATACCTATGATTTTATTGAGCACCATGTGAAAAACAACCATGGGCCTCTTGGGGCATTGTATCCACAGGATTATGTAAGTGAAGGAGATAGTCCTGCCTTTTTCTACACTTTGAAAAACGGGTTAAGGAATTACGAAGATCCGACCTATGGCGGTTGGGGTGGAAGATTTGAAAAAACCTCTGAACTCGATCATGTATACAAAGATGCGGTGGATGATGGCGACAAACTGAAATCCCTGAAGATGTGGATTGATGATGTAAACCAGGATTTTCAAGCCAGAATGGATTGGTGTGTAGCCGAAAAGTTTGAAGAGGCCAATCATCATCCAACTGTCCGAATTTCAGGAGAGCTGGACAGGACGATTTCTTCCGGAAAAACGATGACCATTGATGCCGGGAAAACCAGCGATCCGGACGGTAATAATATATCATTTAAGTGGTGGCACTATAAAGAAGCGGGAAGTTTTGACGGTTCGGTAAAACTAAAAGATACGGACACTGATAAGGTAACATTGGTAGCGCCACCGGTGAGCAAGCCCGAAACAATACACGTTATGCTTGAAGTAACCGACAATGGCGATCCTGCACTCAAGTCCTATCAACGTTTCATCATTACTGTTGAACCTTAAATGTAATGGAAGAAGAATGCAGCATAAATCTAATGCTTTTTGTACGCTATCCTTTTAAAAAATAAACGCATGATAACAATAAAAATCTTGAATAACACTAAGAAAGCAGACGTGTGGCTGCTGGTAATAATGTTGTTGCAATCATTCAACCTGGTGGCGCAAAATGTTCCCAATACGGATCATGATTCACTAAGAATACAGCCTTTTACGCAAAATCCCTGGTATTGGCAGTACCAGGGAAAACCCATTGTCTTGAGAGGTGGAAGCGATGATGATAACCTTTTCCAATGGACTGGAAAAGAATTGACTGACCATTTGGACCTGCTGGAATCAGTGGGGGGAAATTACCTAAGAAACACAATGTCGGACCGGGATGAGGGAAATGTATACGCATTCAAAAAAGTCAAAGATGGTAAGTATGACCTGACCCAATGGAATGAGGAGTATTGGAACCGGCTTATTTTCTTTCTGGAGGAAACCGCCAAAAGAGGCATCGTTGTGCAATTAACGCTGTGGGACCATTTTGACATTAGTTCTTCCAGCCGCTGGGAGGTTCATCCCTGGAATCCTGAAAATAATGTAAATCTAGAGCCGGGGGTATGGAAAAACTTTCACGATTTCTACTCAACGGTCGACAGAGACGTTAAGGATGAACTAGCCTATCAGCAAAATTTTATTGATCATATACTATCGATCACGTTGAAGCACGATAATGTGCTCTACAACATTAATAACGAAAGCAGCGAGAGCGGAGAATGGGAGAATTATTGGGCGTGGTATATCAAAGACGCGGCAAACGAAGCAGGAAAAAAAATCTATGTAACGAACATGCAGCTTTCGGCAACGAATGCTGTCCGCCATGTCATGTCGTATGGTGACCTCTTTGACTTCGTGGATATCTCTCAAACCAACCAAGATTCAAAAGGCGCAAGAGGTCCGGCGCACTGGGACTACCTGATGTTCCTGCGACAGAAAATAGCATCCTTTGGACCTGTGCCCATGAATAATGTAAAGATCTACGGTGCCACTGATGGCAGTACCAATTATTCAGCCGGATCTGAAACCGAAGCTATCGATCGCTTTTGGCGAAATGTCTTAGGAGGGTGTGCGTCAGCCCGATTTCACCGTCCTTCTGTACCGACCAGGCTCTGGGGATCGGGTTTAAATGAGCGTGTACAAACCAACCTTAAGGCTTTGGCTATGCTGCTGGAAAAATTAGACATTTTTGCCTGTACGCCCCACAACGATCATTTGTCTCCGCGCGTGTCTGTTCCCTCAATGATGGAAGCCTATGCAACAGCTAATATCGGCCATCAGTATGCTATCTACTTTCCGCAGGGGCGCTATAAAATTGATCTTGATCCATGGGTGTACGCCGATAAATTAAAGCTGCAATGGCTTGATATCAATGATCTTGAATGGTCCGAACCAGAGGTTGTTGAGGTTCAATGGGAGGGGAGTAAGGAGGACTGGGGTTTCCGGGGATTAATTTCCCTTGAAACACCTTCTAACCGGCCATGTATCGCTTTTTTGGAAATCGTTGAGTAGTGACAGATGATCTTCATTCGGAAAGGCATCAAGCGTGGCCTGGCAGATGGAAAAATGGCAAATGTAAAAGCATATAAAGGGTTGTAAAAAAATTACTTATGGGTAAAGCAAGAGTAATAGTAGCCGTATTTTTTTTGGTGTCAACAATAACTTTTACACTTAGGGCGCAACAGCTTGCCTTTCCTGGCGCTGAAGGCTACGGGAAGTATACCAAAGGTGGCCGGGGCGGGGTGGTATATGAAGTTACCAATTTAAATGACAGCGGTAAAGGCAGCCTTCGGGCAGCGGTGGAAGCATCCGGTCCACGCACCGTGGTTTTCAGGGTTTCCGGTAATATTGAACTTGAGAGCCCGATAAAAATCAAAAACCCTTATATCACCATCGCCGGACAAACGGCGCCGGGAGACGGGATATGCCTCAAAAACCATCCACTCAGCATCGATGCCGATCAGGTGATTGTCAGGTACATCCGGGTACGATTAGGGGATGAGTCAGGTGAAGACTATGATGCTGTGTCCAGCAGGTATAGCAAGCATATTATGCTAGACCATGTTTCCGCAAGCTGGAGTGTAGATGAATGTATGTCGATTTATCACTGCGACAGTATAACGGTTCAATGGTGCATCATCTCTGAAAGTATGAGCCAGTCCAATCACGTAAAAGGTTCCCATGGTTTTGGAGGGATCTGGGGTAGTAATTATGGAACGTATCATCACAACCTGTTTGCACACCACTCCAGTCGTAATCCCCGCATGGCTTCCGGTGCCGGCAATACCGATTACCGAAATAATGTGATCTATAACTGGGGGTATCAAAGTCTTTACGGAGGAGAAAAGTATCAAAAAGGCAATGATCAATTCAATTTCTCGAACTTCAATGTGGTAGCCAATTATTATAAACCCGGCCCGGCCACCAAGCCGGGTGAAGTAATGTACCGTATTGCCAACCCATCCTATAGAAGTGAAGAGGACTATGGCAAATGGTATATAGCCGATAATGTAATGGAAGGTAATCAAGCAGTTACCGCTGATAACTGGAATGGAGGAGTACAAACCGAACTCTCTTTCGATAAAATAAGACTGGAAAAACCATGGCCATCCATGCCTATAAATCAACAAAGTGCAGAAGATGCTTATCCAATGGTGCTTGAAAATGTGGGAGCAATTTTACCCAAAAGAGATGCAGTTGATGAACGTATCATCCAAGAGGTTCGGGGTGGATACGCTACCTATGAGGGCGAAAGTTATAAAAAGGAGCATGAGGTAGCCGATTCTGGAAAAGTATCGGGAATTATTGACACCCAGAATGATACGGAAGGCTGGCCGGAACTTAGTAGTGCTCCGGCACCCAAAGATACCGACCATGATGGGATGCCTGATGACTGGGAGGACAAACACAAGTTGGATAAAAAAGATCCTGAGGATAGAAATACAACAGCTCCGGATGGATATACCATGTTGGAAAAATATTTAAACAGCATTAGATAGTAGATACTGCTAAACCTATGAATAAGAGAAAGATAACTAACAAATCGCAACTATTTTATTTGTTTGTAATCCTTATTTCAATACCATTTTCTTGCTTTAGTCAGCAGAACGAATCCATTGAAAACAACAGGCCACGGACTATTGTAACCTCCGATGGAGAAATTGATGATGAATGCTCATTAGTAAGGTTTTTATTATATACCAACGAATGGGATGTTGAAGGCATTGTCACCTCAAGTTCGCAATACCATTGGCAAGGGCACCGGTGGGCCGGAGATGACTGGGCCAGTCCGTATCTCGACGCGTATGCGCAGGTTTATCCGAATTTAGTCAGGCATGATCCGGCCTATCCGGCGCCTGCATACCTACGGGAGCGAACAGTGCTGGGAAATGTAAAAGCGGAAGGAGAAATGGATGAAGTGACGGAAGGATCGCAACTCATCGTCAAGACGCTGCTGGACAGCACAGATGATCGACCGGTTTGGTTGCAGGCCTGGGGGGGTACCAATACAATAGCCCGGGCGCTGAAGACGATTGAGGAAGAACATCCGGAAAGGATGGCTGAAGTTGCAAATAAAACCCGGTTCTTTTTTATCTGGGAACAGGATTCCACTTATCAGTCATACATTCTTCCTCATTGGGGCCAATACAATATTCTTACAATAATTTCTGACCAATTTTGGGCGATTGCCTATCAGTGGAACAAAATACTGCCGGAAGACAAAAGAACTTATCTCGAGGCAGATTGGATGAAATCAAACATTCTGGAAGATCATGGGGCGTTATGTTCTCTTTACAAGGCTCATGTGCCCGGAAGTCATGGCTTGTCAGGCGATACGAACTTTACTGCCGGTGATTTCCGGTCGGAAGGAGATTCACCGGCATTTTTGCACATGATCAAAACAGGGTTAAGAAGTATGGAATCGCCGGATTGGGGTGGATGGGGCGGCCGCTATGTGAACGTGCGCAGCAATACCTGGCTCGATCCGGTACCTATATCAGATTATGAATATCCGGAAGGAAGATGGTATACCGGCTCGGCCTGGGGAAGAATCTATATGCGCGAGGCATACCCGGAAAATCCGGATCTAATGAGGGAATATTTTAAACCGTTGGCACGATGGACCGATGCTATTCAAAATGATTTTGCCGCCAGGGCCGATTGGTGTGTGAAATCTTATCAGGAGGCAAACCACCCACCCGTCGTAAAATTAAATCATCAACTTGATCTACAGGTTAAACCCGGTTCAACAGTTCAGTTGAGTGCCAAAGGAACTTACGATCCTGACGGAAACGAACTTACCTATCACTGGTGGCACTATAAAGAGGCAAGCAATTTTAAAGGGGAAGTCTACATCGAGAATGCTACCTCCCAAAATGCTTCATTGAAAGTACCTGAAGACATTGATGGAGAAGAAACCATTCATATCGTTTGCGAAGTAAATGATAATGGGACTCCTCAGTTGACCCGGTATAAACGGGTAATAATAAAAAGAGAACCATAAACCATATGTATAATGAAAAATTTAATATTTAGTTTTCTGTTCTCATTCATCCTGGCGACAAATAGTCTTTCCAACAATTAACATTCCCTGGCGCTGAAGACTATGGAAAATATACCAGAGTCAGAAAAATGGATTTACATGCTCATTTTGCAGGGAGCGTCCTTTTTCTGATATTATGCAAAGAGTCCTCTTTTCACCTGGTTTTCTCGAGCGGAACAAGCTGGAAGTGTAATAGTAAGAATCCAGCTTATAATTTTCTATCAATACTTCAATCAGTAGAAATGCTTCTGACAGCAAGTCATGGTGTT
Organism: Catalimonadaceae bacterium JC749; assembly: GCA_021730635.1. Taxonomy (GTDB): domain Bacteria; phylum Bacteroidota; class Bacteroidia; order Cytophagales; family Cyclobacteriaceae; genus JAJNNC01. The sequence goes on along the minus strand of JAJNNC010000018.1, from coordinate 44,643 downwards.
CAGTCCTCTAACCACGATAGTCTCTCAGCCCAGTCCTTAAGATACGCCTCACGCCATTTTGAAACAGTTCTGGCACCTTGATATTCTCCCAGGTAAAGTTCAGGCTCCGTGCGGTCACTCCACCAATGGTTTAATGTAATGTTTTCAGGATGTTCGTGGCCGGGCCAGGGATTGGCGCTGACAAATTCACCCGTTTGGCCCTGCAGGTTTGCTGCATCGCAATGAAGGGTATAGTCCCAATTCCCTATACGTTTGGGGACGAACCTCACTTTATAGACGCCATTTCCTTCGTAAAATCCATCGATACGCTGGCCATCAATCTTCATCCAGATTTCATGAGAATCGTTATTTTCGTTGTCCTTTGTTTTGAATTCCCATTCAATCACGCTGTAGGTAGGAACGGTATCTGCTGTGGTAGTATGGCTGCTAAAGGTCCGAAAGGCACTGTAGGGTAAGCGTGTAAAACTTCCTCCCCAGCTTTTTCCTGCAGGATCATTGGGGTTTCCCTCGAGAAGGTAGGCGACCGAAGGGGTATCTCCCATTTTTATGGAACCTTTATAATAGTTGATGAAGTCCGTTCCCAGATCACCATTGCCTTTCATGAAGTTGTGGTAGAATGCTTCGTTCTTCATTGCTTCGGTAGAAGCCTTATCATCAAACCATCCTCGATAGGTTGAATTGGCCTCAATCATCCATAGATCGGGAAAATTCCGGGCCATATATAAATAGCTATGAACACTCCATTTTTTGTTGGGGCCGCCAATCCAATAAACTCTAATCCTCTCTGCAATCTCCGGTGCATCATGCAGGGCCTGGGCTACATCTTCCAGTCCGCCCCATACTAAGACCCATAAAGGAGCTTCATTGTCTTCTTTTGCTTTTTGGATGATCCATCGAGAACCTTCGGTTGGCTCGCTCCATCCCTTTGCATGATAAGCTTCAAGCGCCCCTTGTTTGGTAACGGAACGCAGATAATCTGCATCAGGAAAATCACCATGTCCTTTCAACTTGGGCAAGTCTTTTTCGTACAGGTCAATCATTTGCAGGATATCATCTTTCCGCCCTTCTCCATAAGGGGATGAGATTAAGCCTTCGGTCTGAAATTGATCGGCATACATCAGGTAGTGAATCATAGATTGATTATCATCCGGGTCAGTGCCTCCTATGTCAGTGCTAATGATGACCCTCGGTTTCTGTTTTGTAGTGCTCTTGGTCATTGTATTACTGCCTTCTGAAGTACAGGATAAGCATAACAACACCATCATTGAAAAAATGGTATTCATGAAAATTTTAATTTTCATACTAAATGATTGCGTTTACAGGTTAAGATTTTCATTAGAAAAGAGGGTTAAACTTTAGATAAAGTCTAACCCTTGTTGATTTATTTGAGCTTTTTTGGCAACGCTCTTTATAAAATTTAACGCTGTCCGAAAAGGCCTTTGATGACCGATTTTCTATGCAAGATTTTTGAATCATCTATAGAAAAACGTCTGAGAATTTTTGCAATTATTAATAGCCTGGATTTTGATCATTCTCAAAGGTCAAAGCTTCATTTAATTGAATAGCATCCTGAGGAATTGGCCGCAGATCCCAATGTTCTTGCCAGGTAATACCATTCCGGTCAAAATCGGGATTGTACTTCACCAGCATGTACCCTAACATGTTGGTACGTCTCAGCATCGGCCATCTTCCATTGTATTCACCCAGCATTTCTTTTCCCGTTTCCAGGAAATAAGCTTCTAAGGCTTCTGTTTGGTTACTCACACCCTCTAAAGCGTTGGTAATGGCTTCTCCGTCCGGATCAACTTGGTTACCGGGTCGATCCACAATCACCTGGACAACGTCGCTGGCCTGAGTAAATTGATTCAGACCAATGAGTGCTTCCGCTTTCAGGAAATACGTTTCTGCCAAACGAGCTAACACAATATTCCTGGTGCTTGCGTTAGCATTGTTGCTATTGATAGCGTTTTCAGGGCTATCAAACTTTTTAAAGGCAGGCAACCTTCTATCTAGATTAGCATAGGCTGATTGTAAGTATTGATTTCTATGAAATTCACTGTCCCCAGCCCAAATTGGAAAATAGATAAATCCTTCAGCTTTACCACCGACACTGTTCACATAGGCATCCCACGCTGCAGTATCTGCGGCTGTCAACGTTGTTTTATTGGGATCTTTTATGACAGGGTAGTAATTAAGAACCTGACCATTATCAGCCCCTGGTCCATCGGGATAAAAATTAAAGTAATTATTGTAGGTAGTGAGCATATAATCGAACCAAAAACGGCTATCATTTTCCTGAAATCCGGAGATGACAAAGTGGGATGGCAAAAAAGCATCAACACTTAGTTTCATGTTTCCGGATCCCGATCCCGAATAGACGGAGAACAACGTTTGTTGGTTGTTGCCTCCTTCCTGCAAATTGGCAACCCCTTCCGGACTATACTGCACAGTAAAGATCATCTCTTCATTGTTTGGGTTATAAGGATTCCAAACTTCAGCATAGGTCAACTCAATAGGGCCTTTACTGGCGATCACAGCGTCTGCATAAGCAATGGCAGTATTGAAATCGCTGTCTGAGCTTGTATCCCATGCCCTGGTAAGATACACTTTTGCCAGATAGTGGTTTACCACGTCTTTGTCAACCCGACCGGGATTAGAACTGGCGGGTACGCCTGGGAGCGCTGCCTCCATTTCAGAGATCACAAATGCATAGCTGGCGGACAGATCTGATCTGGGAATTTCTACCCTTGGTGAATTTGTATACTCCTCATTGATGACGATACCCCCAAATTGCTCCATAAGAATAAAATGATAAAAAGCACGTAAGAAGCGCATTTCTGCTTCAATCTGTTGTTTTTCAGCAATGCTTAAATTTGGCAGATCAAGATAAAATAAGGCGGCATTGGTATTTTGAATGGCCTTATAAGTGTTTTGATAAAATTCTTTTATTTCTTCGTTTCCTGCATTGAGGCTCTCGTATCTATAGAACGGACCACCGGGATTTTTACCCTCCTGATAAATATCAGTTCCTCCCAGGTCCCAGATGGGCTCATTTTCGTAAAGTGTTCGCAAAGACGAATAGGAAGCCGTCACCAGTGTATTAAAACCGACAGCAGTACTGTAAAACTCCTCGTTGGTGATGCCCCCCTTGTTGTCTTCCTCTAATAGATCATTGCATCCACAGGCAAAGATCCATAAGATGCTACAGCTTATATATATTAATTTTTTCATAGTTCGTTCTATTAAAATTGCAAGTTTACACCAAGTTGGTAGGTAATGTTTGAAATGGTATTACCATCATCGACGTTAGTCTCAGCATACTCGGGGTCGTACCCCTCATACTGTGTGAAAACAAATGGGTTAAGTACATTTGCGTAAATGCGAAGTCGGCTAATACCCGCTTTTTCTAGCATGTCTTGATTAAAGGTGTAACCGAGTGTGATGTTCTTCACTTTTACGAAGGAAGCATCCTTGTAATAAGGAAGTCTCGATCCATTGTTGGCATAGAACGCTCCCCCTCTGTCGATGTCAACCGGGTACTTACCTACATGCTCTTCTGTGGTAGTTTTCGTAGTAATATCTATGGCGTATCCATTGGCATCAAAAACAAAATTGTCCCAATCCGGCACCAGCACACCGGCTGGCATGTAATAATCATAGTTTACGTGAAGCCTGCTGCGGCCTCCGTAAGCAATATACGTTTCCGCAAATTGATCATCCACCAGCATTCCTTGCCTGGTAAAAATATTAAAGGAGAGATCAAAGTTTTTATACCGCATAGACGAAGTCACTCCGCCTATCCATTTTGGCATGGGAGATCCAAGCACCACCTTATCGTCTGCGTTTAAAAAGTTGTCACCATTCGTATCCTGAACTTTGGCTTCTCCGGGATTCGCTGTATAATTTTCATACACAGTGCGTTCCGCATCGTATTCGGCTTGTGTCCAAACTCCCATGTATCTGTAGTCATGAATCACATTCACTGGTTCGCCAATAAACCATTTATTCCCAATGTCATCCTCATTTTCATTGTAAATGGAAACAATCTTGTTTTTATTGCTTGCAAAAGTGAAGTTAGTCGTCCATTGGAAGTCATCGGTTTCAACATTTACTGTGTTAAGGGCTACCTCTATACCTCGGTTATTCACCGAGCCGATATTGTCCTGCATACTTTCCACGCCACTTTCAATCGCTAAATTGCGGTTAAGGAGGAGTTCATCAGAAAGTTTATCATACAAATCAACCGATCCATAAATTCTTGACTCAAACAATCCGAAGTCAAAACCCACATTGAATTCTCGTGTTTTCTCCCAAGTCAGATTCGGGTTCACCGGAGTACCCGGAGAAAATCCTGTGACTACTTCATTTCCATAGTTGTAAAAGAGAATAGAACTGGTGTTAGGTCCTGTATTCGTGGCAAAAGGTCCCACTCCCTGATTGGTGCCGGAGTATCCATAAGAAACGCGTAGTTTCAGATCATTGAGTTTATTAGAGTTTAAAAAGGATTCTTCCGAAATTCGCCAGGCCAAAGCAAAAGATGGGAAAGCGGCCCATTTATCGGCAAGTCTGGAGGCGCCATCATACCGTAATGAAGCGGTTACCAGGTATTTGTTGGCATAATCATAGTTAACACGCCCTAGATAAGAGGTTAAAGTAGATTCCGTATAACCTGAAGAACTTTCGCTTTGTACAAGGTTGCCACTAAATAAGTTGTACCATTCAGAGGAATAAGGCAAAGTATTCGTTTCAACCCTTAAGGCTTCACCTCGTGTACGGTATACACTAAAAACGCCTGTTGCAGAAAGGGAATGCTGTACTCCCAACATTTTTCGATAGTTAATCATATTGTCCCAGGTATACTCGAGTGACTCGGCGTTGTCACTTCTTCCGGTCCGAATGGTGACGGCAGGTTCCCTGTCCAAGTAGGTATCCTGAAGAATGTCCTGAAAAAAACCTACTCGTTCACGAAAATAGCGAGGTGAAATAGTAGACCGAAGATCCAGTCCTTCTATAGGACTGATTTGTAGATAAGCAGTGGCGAGAATATCATATCTTCTCGTCGAGTTTGTAATATTATCAAGCGTAGCTAACGGGTTTCTTGTTCCTGTCATTCCCCTGTCTGTATGGTTTTCTGGCCCGTTTCTGCCTGGTTGAACAACTGGAGATCCGTCAGGGTTATAAGGTGTGAAAAACGGAGCCATCCTGGTGATATCCATAATAACTTCCCCACTACCAAAACTGGATTCTGTAAGGGCAATATTACCAGTAGCCCCTACTTCAATGATATCAGAGGGCCTATGATTGATACTCAGCTTCAGGTTATAACGGTCAAATTCTTCATTTAGAAAATTTCCCTTTTCATTTTGATAACCAAGTCCCACATTATAAGACATGGTATTACCAGAACCAGATATGTTTACATAGTGGTTTTGCTGAGAGCCGTCGCGGGTTGCCAAGTCAGTAAAATCTGTATAGTCCTCTTCATAAAGCCGGTTTGCCCATACAGGTGAACCCGTTACTCCATCCGTATGGCTCATAATAATGGTTCCCGGATCGTCATTGGCAAAACCCCATTCGTTGTTTGCTCTGTTGAAAGTCCAGTAGGCGGAAGCACGATATTCTGCAAACTCTCTACCATCCATGAAATCAGGCATACGCGCGATTTTCTTTACCCCGTAAAATCCATCATAATTAACATTGATTTTACCAGGGCGTACATTGTCCGCATTCTTAGTGGTGATAATAACAACCCCACTGGATCCCCGAGAGCCATAGATAGCAGTAGAGGAGGCGTCCTTAAGGATATCAATTCTATCAATATCTTGCGGGTTAAGAAAATCAATGTCGTCAGTAACAATGCCATCTACGACAAAGAGAGGCTTAGTATCCGTATTTAAGGAGTTAATCCCTCTTATATTTATGTTAAAGCCTGAGCCAGGTCTTACGGATGTCTGTTGGATATCCACACCGGCTACCAGGCCTTGCATTCCATCGATTACACTGGTGGTACCTCTTCTTTGCACTTCTGTTCCTTCCATTGAACCCACCGAACCCGTGACATCCTCCTTTTGAATGGAGCCGTAACCTACAACGACAACTTCCCCCAGAGAAGTAATATTAGGAATCAGGTAAATATCTATCACCGATTGACTGCCAACTTCCACTTCTTCCGTTTCATACCCAATGGAACTGAATATGATCGTAGCATTTTCAGAAGAAAGTTCTAAGCTATAATTTCCATTGATATCTGAGACAGTACCGTTTGAAGTTCCTTTTTCAACTACATTCACCCCTGGTAACCCCTCTGGACTATCCTCAGAGGTAACCTTACCGGAAACCCGGGCAGACTGCATCATTTTGAATTCAGAATCTTCCCAAAGGGTTGGAGAAGCCTCCACAAAACCCAGGAAGATAATATGAAATAAAGCTCCACAAAACGCTAGTTTGTAGAACCTTTGAAGTTTTGTAAAAAGTTTTTCATGCATGACTTAATAGTTTAATAGGTCGTTTAAGCATTAATGAGTAAGTTTTCTAATCTTTAAGTAGATGATGGGTAGGTAAATACATGCTTCACTACATTCAGTTTACTCTTCGTAATCTTTGGCTAAACCCCAATAAAAATGCCCCCTCTTTTAATAGAGGAACATATTGACAATCTTTCACAAAGAGTGTTTTCGTCATCAGCGGGTCAGTCAACATCATCATCACCGTTATCAACATATCCTTCTGGAGCCTCGCATGCTAATATTGTGTCATTTGGATCTCCCTTGCCATCTCCGTCCTTATCTCTGTAAAAAGTAGAAGCGACGTCACAAGGTAAGGTATCATCATTGTCCGTGTTGTCGGAGACAAATCCCTCAGGTTGGACATTGCAGGAATATAAATAATATTTGGAATCTCCCTTTCCATCGCCATCGCTATCCTTATACCATACTTGATCCATGCACGGAGTGGCAGCGTCTTCTTCACAGCTAAACATTATCATACCCATTAAGGCAAGGCAAGCTGTTACCCTTAAGATTTTTTTCATAATCTTCATTTTTGTTTTAAAAGTGTAACCATAGATTCTTTGCTTTTAATTTTCAATTTTACCGCTTGTTATAATTTTAATTTTATGAATTGAAAAATCATTGTTGGTCTTGGTCCTCTTTAAAATTCATTGAGTTCTTGCTTGCAGTATTGTGAAAGGATTTATCTGTAAGAATTATCATCTTAAATCAGAGAATATAAGCGTTAATGCCTATCAGACAAATAAAATAAGTCAGAAGCTATTTGCCATCATACTCTGAAATAGATCCCTTTCAATTTCATGTTAGCGATAGAACTTATGTGCTTTCCCTCAGTTGATCTGTTTGCTTTTTCAGAAATTCCTTCAAATAAGATGAAGATATTTAAGATCTGACTGCAAAATGGCATATGCTCAAAACCTATTGAAAATAAAATGTGGGCATTCACAAATATTAACGAATATAAAGATAAACAAAAACAAATAAAAGAAAATAAAAAATATTTTCGTGTTTTAAGGGTAAATTTTGAGTGCTTTTGATTATTAGTAACATGCACCCGATTAGCTTGTTATTCCTTCAGAATCTGGATGATATGAATTATAGGCCTATTGTTCATGCTAACTAAGATAATTCGTAGAGTAAAATGTGTGTACTCATTGTTAAGCCCATTTCAAATTAATTCTTTAAAATGCTTGTGTAAAATCATTTCGTATAGTTGTATACTATATTTCTTTTGCTTTCATATTCTTTTGAGTTTCCTCTGCTATAATTCATTGGGTTTGTATTGATCGCTCAATGCCGAAGTGCCATAAGGGTATATCTGGAGCAGGCTGTATATGCCCTGAGTGAGCATTAAACTCACATAACTGTGATGGAGATGGAAGTAAATCCTCCAGAAGCGAATTGATAGGCCCAGGTGAAACTTAAGCAGCCTCCAAACCACCCAAAGCTACCTATGAGCAGAGCCTTTGACTTGGCATCTCCATAAATGAGCATTCGGGAAAGGCCTTTAAATAAAACAGGAAGGTATGGATAAAAGATTAGCCTCTCATAAGCACAGCAAAGTGGCTGCCTGTATGTCGTGTTCTATGAATCTGGATATTTTTTATGGCTGCACGTTTACGATCATGCTGCGATAGGCATATAAATTGGGAGCGCCATTGTCATGAATTTCCAATACAATATAGATAGTCTTACCACGGGCATCCTTTGGGATTTCCAAGGTAGCGGAGGAAGAGGAGCTATGTTGAATCGTCACTGATCCGTCATAAGAACTGGGTTCATCGTAGAAAAACCAGGAGTGGGTATTGTATTTACTTAGCAACAAGCCGAAGGGCTGTAAATGGCCTTTTCGTTTCGTATTGGAATTTTCCGGGCTCTGCAACACCCTCATTCATTATCTTCATATTCCAGGTATCGATCACTTCCAGAGAATAATCTTTTGTGCCACCAAGATTCAGTTCAATGGTTTGGGCAGAATCCGCCGTATAGGTCAGATAGTATTCACCTTCCTTGAATAGCGTGTAGATGTTATTATTGAGTGCCTCAATCAAGGTACCATCATTCTTGTCAGGGATATTTGCAGGAACAGCCAGTCCTGATAGAGATACCAGTGCGGGCTTCATTTCCTTGACAGGGGCTTCCTCCATAACACGCTTAAAGAAAGCAATTCTTTCGGGGCTTTCGCCCATCAACGTTCCTCCTTTTGCCCACCAACGCACTTCTGTTTCCTCATCAGCATCGTTCTTAAAAGTATCTCCATGTGTCCCGTACACACCGCTCAATCCGGCCTTCCAGAAATAGCTGGTCATCTCTTGGGCAGTCAGCCTTCCCCAGCCACTGGGAACATCTCCTTCATAGCGCATTTCATCAAAGAGTATGGGCTTCTGGTACTGATTGCGCCACTTGATGGCATTGAAGAAAAAGTAAGTTTGTGTGCTCACGTGCGTCACCCATGGGCGGGTATGATCGTAAAAATGACTTTCATCATGGTACCAATTGTGAATGCCACGAAGTCGCTGATGCGGGTCTTCGTTTTGAAGCAAGCTCCCAATCCCCTCCCAGTCAATAGTTTCCTTGATGTCGGGAACATCCCACTCGTTGGCCAGCGACCACCAAACGTTGCGATAGGCCGATAGTCGGGCAATCATGTAGCGAACGTAGTGTTCGTTCATTTCTTTCCCCATCTGACTATACCCCCAATCATCATAAGGGTGAAAAAGGATGACATCGGCCTGAATTCCCATGTCCATCAGTTGTTGGACCCTTTTGTCGAAGTTTTGAAAAAATACGTAGTTTGGTTGGGTGAAATCATTGACACTATCTTCCCTCGCGAAGGGAAGCATCCAGGGCTCTGTATCATTTCCGTAACTATAGTGCTTAGGGAAAACGCACATGCGTATTTTATTGAAAGGGGATTCACCAAGCGTTTTGATCGTCTGTTCCTGTATACTTTGCTTGACGCTGGTCCATTGATAGGCGGTGGTTCCAACGGAGTAAAACGGGGATCCATCAGCGTATTCGAGATAGTGAGTATTTACTATGCTGAGTGGGCCGTGATTGTTGCCCGTCGGTTCCACACACTGAAAAGAGCCGCTGTGATCGCTTAATGCTGCCACATTACTTTGGGTAACATAGGTCCATTCTCCTGTTTGATCGGGGGAGAAACGAATCGTATAGATACCCTTTCCATCATAAAATCCAGGTACGGTAACCGTCTGTGAACCATTCGAAAATGTTGCATCCAGCGAATTGTCCATATATGGATTTCCATCGGAAGGTCCTTGAAGATTCAGTTCATAAACACCCCACTGCTCGACCCTCTGAGATTCGCCGGATTGGCACGCGGTGATCAAGCAGGATGCAATGGCAAGCATTAACAGTGCTCTCAATAAATTTTTTAACAGGTTGTTTCTCATAGTATGTTTAGCGATTCGTACTCAGAAAATTTTGAAACCAGCTTGGGTATCCGTACCATGTGGTAATGTTTTACACACTTCATTGCATGGATGCTTTCCCGCTGGGAACAGTGTGGTTTATTATAAGGAATTTAGTCAATAGCCTTAAGGGATCTATCAGGTATCAGCAATGATCTGTTGCCACGCTGTATACCATGCCTTTACCTGCTGATCGCCTGATGGTTCTGCTATTTTCTTTTCTGTGTGGAGCTGGGAGAGTTGGTCCAGGTTTTTATAAATTCCTGCTTGTAAACCAGCCAGGTAGGCAGCACCCAAAGCGGAAACGTCTGGCATTCCTTGGTTAACCACAGGCTTACCTAACAGATCAGCTAAGAGTTGCAACACAAAACGGTTGGAAGTCATGCCGCCATTAACCATCAGCTCTGCCAGTGAGATTCCTGTATCTTCTTCCATCGCAACGATCACATCTTTGATCTGATAAGGAATAGATTCTAGGGCAGCCCGCACAATATGATTTTTGGTGCTGTCGAAGGTAAGACCTGAAATGGATGCCTTACGGTTCATTTGCCAGTGAGGAGCCCCCAGCCCACTGAAAGCCGGCACAAAATACACCCCTCCATTGTTGGGTACAGCCTTGGCCATCCTTTCTGAATCCTTGCTTTCGACAAGAAGACCCAGCTCATTTTTCAACCATTCAATCGTGGCGCCGCAGGTTACAATCACCCCTTCCAAGGCATAATCCACCCGGTTTTCAGTACTCCAGCAAATCGTGGTGACCATGCCACGTTCGGAAGCTTTTATCGCAGAACCGATATTCATCATAATAGAACAACCCGTTCCTAATGTCGCTTTTGCCCTACCAGGCGTGATACAACCTTCCCCAAAAGCAGCCGCATGCGAGTCACCGATCATGCCAGTGATTTTAACAGGATGATGAAACAATCCGTTAAAAGTTGATTCACCAAAAAAGGAAGAAGACGGCTTTGGCTCTGGCAAATTCAGGTGTGTCAATCTAAAGAGGGAAAGGAGTTCGGCGTCCCACTGCAGCGTTTGAAGATTAAAAAACAGGGTACGAGAGGCATTGGTATGATCGGTAAAATAGCTTTGTCCATTCGTTAGTTTATACAGCAGCCAGGTATCTATCGTACCAAAATAGGCTTTTCCGTAATTGATTGCTTGCCTTACCTTTTCAACATTTTCATAAAGCCAGATCAGTTTGGTAGCAGAAAAATAAGGATCTATAATTAATCCGGTTTTTGTTTTAATCACCTTTTGCAGCCCCTCCTTGGCCAGCCGTTCACACACAGCGATAGAGCGCTTGCATTGCCATACTACCGCATTGTATAGCGGAACGCCATGTTCATCCCAAACTACAAACGTTTCCCGTTGATTGGAAATGCCACAGACCTTGATGGCCGCAATAGGTTCGCCTTTGGCGTTGAATTCATGCAGGCACTGTTCCACTGACTGTAGTACACTATGGTAAATTTCTTCCGGATGCTGCTCTACGAATCCTCCTTCTGCATAATAGGAGGTAAGGGGTTTAGAAGCTCTGGCCCTTACTTTTCCTGCCTCATCAAAAATGAGGGTCTTTGTGCTGCTGGTCCCCTGGTCAATGGATAGTATATAGGATGGTTGCATCTTTATTTTATTGGTTTTTCGAACTTGATTTGTCAATGATTACCGCCAACAGAATCACTATCCCTTTTACCACCTGCTGCCAGAAGGGAGAAACATCCAGCAGCACCAATCCATTGTTCAACACGCCAATAATAATTGCGCCCAGTACCGTTCCTAAGATGGTACCTCTTCCGCCGGAAAGCGATGTCCCCCCGATCACGACAGCGGCAATGGCATCAAGCTCATAACTAAACCCGGCATTAGGCTGAGCAGAGTTGAGCCGGGCAGTCACAATCAGACCTCCTACCGCGGCCAGCCCACCGGCTAGGGAATACACAATAATTTTTACTTTTTTGATATTGATGCCCGACAGTCTGGCGGCATTTTCATTGCCACCAATGGCATAAATATAGCGGCCTAACTTTGTTTTGGTCGTAATCATCATAAAGGAAACGACCACAACGGCAGATATCCACACCGGAACAGGGATGCCTAAAAACCAACCGGTTCCGATGGTGACAAAACCCTCTCCCAGCCCCGAGATAGGAAAACCATTGGTCCACAACATGGTCAGCCCCCGGGCAATCGTTAACATGGCCAAGGTAGCCACAAAAGGAGGGACCCTGAAGCGAGTGATCGTCCAGCCGTTAAAGGCGCCGAGGATCGATCCGGTGGCCATTCCCACTATGATGCCCCCCAGTAAGGTAAACCCGATGAACAGATCGAAAGCCGGGAGCTCGATACCTGCGCTCAGCAAACCGGCGGTTACCGCTCCGCTAAATGCCAGCACCGACCCTACCGATAAGTCTATGCCACCTGTTAAGATCACCAGTGTCATGCCCACCGAAATACAGATGTTGACGGAGATCTGCCGCATGACATTCCATCCGTTGGCTACAGTGAAAAAATTATCCGATAAAAGGCCGATCACTGCACACAGTAAAAAGAGCGCAATCAGGGACTGAAATTTGACCAGGTAGTGCCTGAAATCCTTGGCCGTATTGTTAGAAGGAGTTTTCGCAGGTTCTGACTTTGTAATTTCAGGTTGCTGGGTAGATGTATCGGTGATCATATTATATCGTTTTAGGAATCGCTGCCTTTAGTATCTTGTCTTCTGATAGTTCGTGGTTGGCAAGTTCAGCGGTGAGGCGCCCCTCCGCCATGACCAGAATTCGGTCAGAAACCGCCATGATTTCCGGCAATTCTGAAGAGACCATCAGAATACCCATACCAGCACTCGCCAATTGGAGGATCAGCTTATAAATTTCATTTTTAGCATTGATATCTATACCCCGGGTAGGTTCATCTAATAAAAGGATGGAGGGCTTGGTAGCCAACCATTTCGATAGAACGATCTTTTGCTGGTTGCCTCCACTTAGATTCTTAGCGAGTTGCTTATCAGAAGACGTTTTAATATTGAGTTCTTTGATATATTTTTGGGCCAGGCTGGTCTCTAAGCCTTCCTGCAGTAAGCCTGCACGTTCCATATTTTTCAGGCAGGTAAGGCTGATGTTCGTTCGTACATCAAGTCCCAATATCAGCCCATCATTTTTTCGGTCTTCCGGCACCAAAGCCAAACCTGCCTTGATCGCATCATCGGGTGATGTCAAAATTACCACTTGATGGTTCACTTCAATGCTACCTGTGCATGATTTTGCATTCAGCCCGAAGAGAGTCTCCAGTAACTCAGTTCGTCCGGCCCCCATCAGACCAAAAACCCCTAAGATTTCCCCCTTTCCTAAACTAAAGGATATGTTTTTCAGGAAGAGCTCGTTCTTTTTGGTAGGATGCTTTAAACACAGGTCATGCACCGACAACAGCTTCTCTTCGTTTCCCGGCCCTGCTTCCTTTTTGGCGACTTGTATGTTTCGACCTACCATTTTTTGAATGAGGCGATCATGGTCTATGTCGGGCATATCACCCGACTCGATGTGCTTGCCATCTCTGAGTACAATATAACGATCAGCAATTTCAAAGAGCTCGTCCAGTTTATGGGAAATATACACAATGGCCTTATTGGCTTTTTTAAGGTCATTGATGATGTCAAAGAGCACCTCCACTTCATGGTCACTGATGGCAGAAGTAGGTTCATCCATAATAATGACCTCTGATTCAAACAGCAAAGCCTTCGCTATTTCCACGACTTGCTGCTGGCCTACCTTTAATTTATAAACCTGGGTATCGGGCGATACATATAATTTTAATCGGTTGAGAAGCTCCTGCGTTCGGGAACGCATCTCTTTGGCCTGTAAGCCTCCCCATCGGTTGGTAAGTTCACGACCTAAGAATATATTTTCGGTGATGCTTAAATAGGGAATGAGATTGAGCTCCTGATGAATGATCGCGATCCCTTTGGATTGGGCATCTTTGGTAGAGGAAAACCGGACCGGTTCGTTTTGAAAAAAGATTTGCCCTTCATAATCAGTATAGACACCCGAAAGGATCCTCATCAAGGTGGATTTACCTGCACCGTTTTCGCCAATGATCGCATTGACCTTTCCGGCCTGTAGCTCTATGGATATCTTATCAAGCACTACGATCCCGGAAAATTGCTTTGTTATATTTTCTACCTTTAGCATCGTAGTTCTAGGTTATGGCTCCATTATCATGAGGGATACCGGAATAATCTCTATTTCATCCAGATTTAAGTACTTTTGGTTGAGTTCCACTGCACCCGCAAATTGTACGATATCACCTTCTTTCACCTGTTCCCGAAAGGGAGGTATGACCTCCTGTCGGATGATCTGGTTGACTTCTTCGGACACCTGATTGAGGTGCATGGTATTGGTGAATTCGCTGATATCAATGGCTCCTACAGCATCCCGTACGGCATTTCCGTACACAAACTCTGTTTCCAGTTGAACCAAGAAACGCATAGTATCCTGTTCATTCAGAACGGTTACCTCATTTTCGTTGACTGCAGCGACTTTGCCTTGTCCCTGAACGAGAAAATACCGGATATTCCCAATACCCAACGCATGCGAGTGCGATTCAAAGGCTTGTGCCGGATTGGTTTTTAGTTGATGTATTAAGGCAGCAAGGTCAACGGCTTCCGGCAGTGCGGGAAGAAGTGCGTTAGTCCAAAAACTTTGGGCATAGGCAGTGGCATCAAAGGCTTCCTCCGAAGAAGCAGCCTTCACCTCCGAAAGCTTTTCAAAGTAAACAGCATTGTAAAGAATGAATCCTACCACTAGCACGACCACTGCGTATTTGATTATCTTGTTTGTCATCTTTCAATCCTGTTTGATATAATGTGATACATTACTGCTCTTGACCATCTCTACAGCCACCGGTATTTTTTTGGGAAAATCCCGCTTCCCTTTAAAGTACTGATCGGCAAAGTTGGCGGCGGTTTCTGCCATCACCACCGGAAACTGCATGCCGGTGGCCTCTATTTTTCCTTCCTGTATCATCGCAACGACCTCTTCGGCTCCATCGAAACCGAACACCTTGACGCTATCATCCAGACCGGAGGCTAACAAAGCCTGATAAGCGCCCAGCGCCATCGCATCATTCCCACAAAATACCCCATTAATATCCGGATGGGCCTGCAAGATGGACTCCATCACTTCCATGGCTTTATTCCGGTCGAAGTCAGCATTTTGTTGAGCGACCATTTGCAGATTCGGATAATCATCCACCACACTATGGAACCCCCGTGACCTACTCCAGGTATTGTTATCACCAACCAGTCCTAACAACTCCGCATACTTACCACTTTTATTCATCTCCTGTACAAAGTAGGTACCCAGTGATACGCATCCGGAGTAGCTATCCGACAGAATTTGCGAGGTAGGAGCTTCCGCATTGTTTATCTCTCTGTCCATACAAAATACCGGAATATCGGCCGCTTTTGCCTGTAACACATTGGCGATAGAACCATCGGCATCCGTAGGGTTAAATAGCACCGCAATATAACCGGAAGCGATTAAATTCTCGAAATGATCGGTTTCCAGGGCCGTATTGTTTTGGGAATCGAATATTTTTGCTTCATATCCCAAGGCTTTCACCTTGTTGGCAGCAGACTGAGCCAGTACCACAAACCAGGGATTGTTTAAAGTAGATACTACCACGGCTACTCGTGGTTTCTCAGCTTCCTTATTATCACAAGAAGTGCCTGAAAATAGAAAGAGTAGGGGTAGTAAGATCCATATCGTGCTGTTAGAAGAGTAGTAGGTGTGTAGCGTTATCATACAAAAAAAGAAGCTTACCTGTGTCAGGATTAGTTTATACTCTGAATTTATTTTTTTACCATGCGAAAATTGCCATCCAATAAATCAAGGGCTACTGAAGTAATTCCTGGAGCGGATATTCCATAATGATCAAAAATCTCGACTTGCGAACCCGTCACCGTATATTCATCCGGTATACCCATAATGCGAAATTTATTGGTACATCCTTTTTGAAAAAGGTAAGAGGCACAGGCTTCTCCCAGTCCACCATGGACCATATGCTCTTCCACAGTTAGTATAGGACAACCCCTTGCTGAAAGCTTATCCAATAGTTCAGTGTCCAGCGGTTTGATGGTGTGCATGCTAACGACACTGGTCTTGATCCCATATTGGGCTTCCAACTGTTGGGCGGCCAAAAGCGCAGGATGTACGGTCTCACCCGTACCGATAATTGCCAGATCTTTCCCGTCTGTAATCATCCGGGCTTTGCCAAACTCAAAAGTCTGATCTTCCGCATGGAGAAAAGGCATGGGTTTTTTACCGAAGCGAATATAGATAGGTCGGTCAAGCGCAGCAGCAAGCCGAATGGATTGTTCTGTCTCGACGTTGTCGGCCGGTGCCACCACCATCAGATTATTAATCGCTCTACATACGGCATAGTCGTGCAAACTATGATGCGTGGTGCCCAGGGCACCATAACTGACTCCTGCACTAATGCCGATCAGCTTCACCGGATTATCCGAATATGCCACATCATTTTTGATCTGTTCTAGTGCGCGGGCCGTGAGAAAACAAGCAGGAGATACCGCAAATACTTTTTTACCTGCTGAGGCTAAACCCGCTGCCACGCCTACGAGATTTTGCTCTACAATCCCTACTTCCACCATTTGCTTAGGATATTTTTGGCCGAAAGGCACCAGTTTCCCAGAACCGCGCGAATCACTCGTAACGACAATGATGTCCTGATCCCCGGCAGCAAGATCCTGCAAGGTAGCGGAGAACACTTCCAGGTTGGGTTTGCCCATGACTAATTCCTTTGTTTCTTTTACTTGTACATCCATAGTTTCGAGGTTTAAAGGGCTAATTCCAGGTCGTCCAACTCCTTTTGTGCCTGTGCATACAGTTCTTCATTGGGGACTCCATGATGCCATTTCAAGACACCTTCCATGTAACTGATGCCTTTTCCTTTGATAGTATGTGCTATGATAAAGTTAGGCTTACCTTCCGCAAAGGGGCCGTTATTCAACACATCCTCTAAAGCTTTCAGATCATGTCCGTCTAC
The DNA here is from genome assembly GCA_021730635.1 of Catalimonadaceae bacterium JC749. GTDB lineage: Bacteria > Bacteroidota > Bacteroidia > Cytophagales > Cyclobacteriaceae > JAJNNC01. Next base: position 27,644 of record JAJNNC010000018.1, on the reverse strand, counting down.
TTCTTTGACAGACCACCCAAAAGCCTCCACTTTATCTTTGATGGGCTCAGTATTCATCACTTCCTGATTGGATCCGGTGATCTGCTGCTTGTTATAGTCCAGGATTGCGTAGAGATTGTCCAGCTTATAATGTGCCGCGATCAGCATTGCTTCCCAGTTAGACCCTTCCGGTAGTTCGCCATCCCCCAAAAGGGTAAATATGCGATGGGATTTATGGTCCATCTTAGCGGCCAATGACTCCCCCACGCAGATGGGTAGTCCATGTCCCAGTGCGCCTGTATTTTGCTCCACCCCACGCACCTTCTTTGTGGGGTGACCGATATAATGTGACTGATACTGGCAGAGCGTTTCCAGGTCTGACTCCGGAAAAAATCCACGATCGGCCAAGGTTACAAACAGGGCTTCCACAGAGTGTCCCTTACTCTGAATGTATCGGTCTCGGTCTGGGTTCTTAAAATCGTCAGGATCAATATTCAATACTCGATTGTAGAGCACATTGAGAATATCGATACAGGACAAACTACCCCCGGTATGACCGGCTTTTGCCTGATATATGTATTTCAACAGCTTTTTTCGAAGCTGCACTGATTTTTGTTGGAGTTCTCTATCAGTCATATATTTTTTGATTTTAACCCACATGGTGGTATACTTCCCATCCCATATAGTTTTCGAAAGCTTCTTTCAAAGCAGCCGACGTATGCGACGCATTCATTACTACATGATGTTCGAACCCATTTCTACATATATACTGCATCAATCCCTGAAGATTAGGGATATGCGCTACGGCCCGGTTGCCAAAGGTTTTCAGTTCATCATCGGTGAGATTTCCCTCTCCCACATAGGCTTTCATCACTCCGCGCGTATCATCGGTGCTGATACGCCCGTATGTCAAAGGAGAAGCCGGCGTTCTGCCATCGAGGGCTCCGTAAGTATTTTCCACGCCTACTGTTGTGCCTAGAATCGGAGCATTACTGATCTCAATATCCGGAAGGAACGACTTGGCCCAGTTTCCACAATGGAAAAGGACACATTTTTCATCGTCATCTGCATAGTTGTTGTTCCAGTCTACCAGGGCACTGGGCGATCCGGAAGCCAGTTGCAGGGCATACATAGACAGGGTGCCGGTTACATCTACCTCACAGGCGCTTGGAATCATATTTTCACTAAACATACTGGCACTGGTACACACATTACACCCATAGTTTTTCTGTAGAGAAGTCCAGCACTGAATGGCATTGGCATCCAGCTCGTTTTCTTCCATGAAATCATTCAGTACCACGTCTAATTTTGAAATCTGATACAATGCTGCCGAGGGTGTTTTGCCGGTAGAAGCATAATGGTGTATTTTCTCTAAATGTTCTTTTACCCGCTGGTCGTCATTGGAAAGCTTTTCGGCATTTCCCAGAATTTCAGACAGGTCGCAGGTGACCACCGAGATACCATGGGCTTGCAGGATTTTTTCACTATAGCGGACCGTATTGAAAGCAGTCGGACGAGCCCCGATGGCCCCAATTCGTACATTTTTCAAACCTTTCACTACGCGGCAAACGGCTAAAAACTGCTGGAGATCATAGATAAAAGAAGGATCAGTCGGATGAACAACGTGTTTGGTAGTCAGGGTATATTTGATGCCATACTGATACAGATTGTTGCAAACGGAAATCTTTCCGCACCAACTATCACGACGATTGGCCACGTTGAGTTTATGGAGTTCGTCGGGGTACCCCTGTATCAAAACCGGCACCTGCAGATGGGCAAGATTCAAGGCATCAGCTATTCCTCTCTCATCCCCAAAGTTGGGTAGCACCACCAATACTCCTAAAATTTCTTCTTTATGTTTTTTAAAAAGATCAGCACATTTACGGGCGTCGGTATAGGTTTCCACACCGCCAAGCTTAGCGTCATTTTCACCCAGCATGATTGCGTTGATGCCCTGTTCTTCCAGCACTCTAGAAATATCCATTCGAGCTTCGGTCACCAGCTTATCCGGAAAAAAATCTCTATTTCCGATGATGACGCCAATACTTATTTTATTCATTTTTATTTTTTTGAGCAATGATTAATTCAATTTCATGTTCCTCGAGTACTTTTCTGTGTTTCCTCTCGATACCCTCGTCGGTGATGATATAGTCGATAAGCGATAAGGCCCCCAGGCTTGCCAAAGCACTTTTCCCTATCTTACTTGAATCGGCTACCAGATAAGTCACATCGGCGGCGTCGATCATAGCCTTTTTTACCACCAGATCACTGATACTTGGGTAGGTTAACCCTGCCTTGAGAGAAATACCTGCGGTAGCTAAAAAAAGCTTTTGTACATTAAGACCATTGAAAAAGTCTGCCGCTTTCTGTCCTGTCAATGATAAGGTAGGAGGTTTAAATTCACCCCCAGTAACGATTACCTCAATGCCTGGTTCTGCTCCTAACATGAGCGCAATATTCAATGCGTTGGTAATTACGGTAAGATTTCTTTTTCCTTTCAATTTCTTGGCTATTTCAGTAGTCGTCGTTCCCGAGTCCAGAATGATGGTATCGCCACTATCAATAAACTCAAGGCTTTTCTCTGCAATCAATTCCTTCTTGTCCATGTTTTCCTGGTGAACCAAGGAGAAATTTCTGACTTGATCCTCCACATTTTTCAGGTAAGCACCCCCATGCTCCCGAATGATCTGACCTTCTTTCTCTAATCGTTCTAGATCTTGCCTGATGGTAACTTCCGTTACCTTAAATAACTGAGCAAGGTTACTTACCTTTGCAGAACCATCTTCATGCAAAAGCTCCAGGATTTTCTCCCTCCGTTGGTTAGCCATTAAATTTTCCAATTTCATGTGTTTTTTTATTTTTAACTTCATTTACTATCTATAACCATACAATAATAAGTGGTATATTAGATCGTCTTTTATCAATAAGTTAAAAAAAAACTACATAAAATTTAAGATGCCAGAAAATAAAAGAACTTTATCAACAAGATGATGAAATTAGTAAATATTCAAAAGTAAAAATAAATAAACGAAATATATATTGCAAATATTCGTAGTAATTTTTTGAGTTAACTGAAATGACTTTACAAAGGAGGGAAACGGTATAAGCGCAAGAATTTGCCAATTTACGGGTGGTGTCGTTTCAAAGATAGCTTATTGATTGCCTATTTTTCCCTGACCCAATACCTTCTGATACTGTGTGAAAGGAGATTTATTGCAGGTTTGCTAAAACAGGAGGTTTACAGCTTTCCTTTGTCGAACCTATGTTGTGTGGTATCTCCATGGATTTTTTTGGTTTTGTAGTCTACAGACCTAAGGGGAGAGAATTATTCATTGCATTGCTTTGGTAAAGTCCTTCATAATTGGGTAAGTTTAGTTTTGGCAATTTACCCTTAAAACTATCGCAACTTGAATTATTAAAAAAGCTATGCTATTGAATGCTATCATCAAATTTTCCTTATGTTTACTGGTTTTCTTTCATCTGTTTTGTCAAGAGGGGCAGGCGCAGCCCACCACCACACCTTTAGCAGGAAAAAGACCTAATATACTGCTGGTGATCTCTGACGATCAATCCTATCCTCATGCTTCTGCTTATGGTTATGATGCCATACAAACCCCTGCTTTTGATCGCATTGCTCAGGAAGGGGTGTTATTCACACAGGCTTTTGCCGCCTCTCCGGGCTGCAGCCCTTCCCGTGCTGCCCTTCTGACAGGCCTGAACTGCTGGCAGTTAGAAGAGGCAGGCACCCATGCCAGCAGCTTTCCTGTATCTTATATAGTTTTTCCAGACCTGTTGGAGAAAGCAGGCTATTTTGTTGGCCATACAGGCAAAGGCTGGGGACCAGGAGATTATGCAGTTTCAGGAAGAAGCCGCAATCCTGCGGGGCCTGCTTTTATGGGAGATACTTTGAATGCTCCTGAAGGGATTTCCCATGAAGATTATGCGGCTAACTTCGAAGATTTTCTCTCAGCCCGGCCAGAAGATCAACCTTTCTTTTTCTGGTTAGGAAGCCATGAACCTCACCGCAGGTACAAACAAGGAATAGGAAGGGCCGCTGGCATGGCTGTAGATAAGGTGAAAGTACCCCCCTTTTTACCCGATGTGGCAGAGGTGAGGCTTGACCTGCTGGACTATGGTTATGAAATCCAATGGTTTGATGCACAACTCTCAAAGGTGATTGATGCTTTAGAGCAGACAGGAGAACTGGATAATACCCTTATTGTGGTCACCTCTGACAATGGTATGCCTTTTCCCCGGGCTAAAGCGAATGTGTATGAATATGGCATCCACGTACCGCTGGCCATTCGTTGGGGTAATGAGGTGAAAGGAAACCGGCAGGTAGCGGATCTGGTAAGCTTAATTGACTTGTTTGCTACCTTTTTACAGGTAGCCGATGCTCCTTTTCCGGATTATACTATAGAGAGTCAAAGCTTGCTCCCTATACTGGCAAGCCAGCAGCAGGGGAAGGGAGATGGCACACGAACGGCTGTATATGCTTCCAGAGAGCGGCATTCTTCTTCCCGCTGGCAAAACCTGGGCTATCCCCAGCGCTGTATCAGAACGCATGAGTATCTCTATATCCGCAACTTCAAACCGGAGCGATGGCCTGCAGGGGCACCCCAGAAAATGGATGAAAGGGGCAAATTGGAAGCCAATCACACTGCCTATCACGATATAGACGAGGCAGCCGATCAACTGATCATCAGAGAAAGAGAAGATCCGGCTTACAGGCAGTATTTTCATTGGGCAGTGGGTAAAAGACCAGCCGAAGAGTTGTATGACATTCAAAAAGATCCCGGATGCCTGGTGAATCTGGCCGACAGTGCCGCCTATGGGGAGGATTTACTGGCACTGCGGACAAGACTGGGCGGTTACCTGATGCGCACCCAAGATCCTAGGGTGACAGGAAGGGGAGAGGTCTTTGAGACTTATCCACGTTTAGAGGGCAGCATCAGGACCTATCCTGCACCAGATACTGTGCTGAGGCACAAACCTTGAAGAGTAGAACAAGGCAACCATGAGGCCGAAGCCTGACAGATAGGAATAGCTGTAAGATGATTGACTTATAGAATTTTGCAGTCGTAATATTGTGTAGTACGAGCAGCTTTGGAAAAGGAATGAGGAGCAAGTTAATCGTGGTTCCCCACAGGGCTTCTCCACGTGGGAACTTGACTATTGAGGAGGTAAATGTATGGTAGGGCTAAATTTGGTCTGTTACACCAACGGGTGAATACTCATAATACCCTCTCCTGTTCACCCTCTAACCTCTATGGAACTTAGTGCGCAGGAAAGGGTATAATTTATCACGACGATCGACCAACCTTTTGTAGATTCCCGGTATGATCTTTAAAGAAGATAGGTTCGGCTACTCCTCCCTAAGTTATTTGACTTCTGAAGAATACATTTAAATCAATATAAAAAAAACAGCTTAACTTATCGTCTGGTTATTTATGGCAAGTTCAAGTAGATCTCTCTTAGGGCCAATCCATCATGCACGTTCATCTGTGGTCTGGAACAAAACCTTGCATGGGATTGATTGAATGTTTTAAACCTGTTTGATTAATGATGTCGAGGTTGATACCTTGGTACCTTATTATCTGCTAATATGAAGTCAGCCTGCCTTATTTTATTACTTTTCTGTTGGACCGGCTTCGCCTTTTCCCAAACTCCGGCCAGGCCCAACATTATTTTCATCCTGACTGATGACCTGGGGTATACCGACTTGGGCTGCTATGGCAATCCATTCAACGAAACGCCCCACATTGACAAGCTATCGGCGGGTGGTATCACGTTTACCAATGCTTATGCGGCAAGCCCCGTGTGTTCGCCCTCAAGAGCCGCTCTCATGACGGCCAAACATCCGGCTCGTTTGCATCTCACCAATTTTCTGGTGGGCGAGCGCACCGATTCTGCCTCCAATGTGTTGCCTGCCAATTTTCAAAAATTTCTTCCTTCCTCTGAAATTACCCTGGCTGAAAAGCTTAGAGACTACAACTACACCTCAGCGATGGTCGGCAAATGGCACCTTGGAAGTGCTGAAGGGTCTGCGCCCTGGGATCAGGGGTTTGATTTCACGAGGATGATCGGGAAAAATGGCTTAGATTATTACAACTATTCCATCTTTATAGATGGATATGACCAAGAATTCAAGGACAATGGAAGATATTACCTTACCGACAGGCTCACCGATTATGCGCTGGATTTTATAGAGGAGATGTACACCGGAGAGAAACCTTTTTTCCTGTACCTGTGCTATTCTGCACCCCATGTGATGCTGGTTCCCAGGGGCGATAAACTTGCCAAATACTTCTGGAAATATGAAAAATTTGATGGCAAGTACAATCCTAATTATGCCGCCATGATTGAAAGCATAGACGATGGCGTGGGGCTTATCTATGAAAAGCTGGAAAAACTTAACTTGCTTGACAATACACTCATTGTTTTTACCTCAGACAATGGAGGTGTAGGCTTGTCCGAACTGGGACCAACTCCTACCAACCTCGAGCCGCTCCGCAAGTGGAAAGGACATGCCTATGAAGGCGGTATCCGTATTCCAGCCATAGCTTACTGGAAAGAAAATCTGGAGGCAGGCAAAAAAATAGATTCCTATTTTACGAACACTGATTATTTCCCAACCTTCCTCAACCTGCTGGATGGTAGTCCCCAAAAGTTACATGATGGGGTTTCTATCCTGCCGTTGCTGCAGGGTGATACCCTGGAAAGGGGACCTGTATTCTGGCATTACCCTCATTTCAGCAATCAAATGGGAAGACCGTCGGGCGCAGTGCGACTAAACGAGTGGAAGCTGGTCATAAGCTATGAAACCGGCCATGTTGAATTGTTCAATCTGGCAGATGACATTGGTGAAAAGAATGATCTCACGGATCAATACCCCGAAAAAGCGACTGAAATGAAACAGATATTAGAAAATTGGCTCAAAGAAGTAGAGGCCAACATGCCCAGGCTGCGTCCATAATGAATTGTTAACAGGTTCGAAGAATACGAACAGAGCAGAATTCATGCGCAAAACCCGACGATGATGCTTTAAAACTCAAATGCCTGACTTGTCGCTAGCGGAAGTTACCTTGAAGAAAATAGTAGATAAGCGCCAACACAAACTACAGATTTTACATGAAGAAAATGATGCTACAGTCCATATGTCTAACATTCGCAGTATTCCTGACCTTTGAAGGATTTTGTCAACAAAAGCACGAGGCTGGCAAAAAGCAAATCAATGGCAAACTTTATATGCCTGTCGATATTGTTTTCAACTTGAAACAACAACCCGTAGGAAATTCCTTTGACATCACTTTCGGAGCCGCTTTCACTGCACCTGACAGCAGCACGCTGCACATCCCTGGATTTTACAATGGCGACAATGAGTATGTGATTCGTTTTTCACCCACTCAGACAGGCCAGTGGTCTTATCAGACTTTTTCTTCGGTACCTCAATTGTCCGGTACAGCAGGGACCCTTTTTGTGGAAGCCAATACCAACCCGGAGGTACATGGAGCCGTGACTGTCAGCCCGCAGCATCCCCAAAAATTTATTTATGAAGATGGCACACCTTATTTTGCCCTGGCCTTCGAGCTCAACTGGCTCTTTGCTCTCGACTATGAAAAAGCAATCAAACTAACCTTAAGCTGACCCATGAACGTATTAGTAAAACAATCCACATAGAAAAATTAACTAATCGGCAAACGGTAAGTGAAGTGCATGGGAACCCCTCACTATACCTAGCCGAAACCCTTGGATACAAATTGAATGAAAGAACTATTAATCAAATCCATAGCAAAATATGTTAAGCTAAATTCCGGAGAAGAGGCGCTGCTTGAAAATTTTTGGACGGAAAAAACGCTGGACAAGGGAGATTATTTATTAAGAAATGGAGAAATATGTAGAACAGACAACTTTGTTCTCCAGGGAGCTTTAAAAGCGTTTTACATAAACGCTGAGAGTGGCAAAGAGAAGATCCTGTATTTCGCCATAGAAGAATGGTGGGCTACTGATATTGAAAGTTTTCGCAAGCAAAAACCTTCGGTGTACAACATCCAAGCAATTGAAAAAACCGAATTGTTGCAAATCCGTTATGATTCGTTTCAAGAAATGTTAAGGCAAATCCCGAAACTTGAACGCTTTTTTAGGATTATTCTGGAGAATTATCTTGGTAGTTTGCAAAGAAGAATCATTCTGAACAACATATTGGACGCAGAGCAGCGTTATTTACAATTTTTGGAAAGTTACCCTAAAATTGCGGACAAGGTGCCACAATATTTAATTGCCTCATACCTTGGTATTTCCGCCGAATTTTTGAGCAGGATTCGCAAAAAATACAAACCACATTGAACTAGGTCAATTTTTTATGTTTTTCTGCTGATGAACTTTGTTCTCTAAATCAAATTTCAAAGAAATGAACAAAGTGCTGATCATTAATGCAAGCGTAAGGAATGAAAAATCCCACAGCCGAAAACTAACGCAACTTTTTGTTGAAAACTGGAAAAAGAATAAACCGCAGGACAAGTTTACGTACAGGGAAGTAGGACTGGAACACATTCCTCCTATTGATGAAAAATGGATTGCAAGTGCATTCATCAAACCACAGGATAGAACAGAAGAAAATCAATCGGGAGTTAAGTTCAGTGACCAATTGGTCAAAGAATTCAAGGAACACAATATTTATGTCATCGGGACACCCATGTACAACTGGTCAATCCCAAGCGGACTAAAATCTTATATCGACCAACTGATGCGGATTAACGAGACTTGGAAATTTCGTTCAGGCGAACCTGATGGGGATTATGTAGGCCTTCTCAAAAACAAAAAACTGTTTATCTTATCAAGCCGAGGGGACACAGGCTATGGGGCCAACGAAAAAAACGAACATATGAATTTCCAGACAAAATACCTGAAATTTGTATTTGGGATAATGGGCGTAAAAGATAGCTCCATAATCTCATTGGACAATGAAGAATTTGGGGGAGAAATATTTGAAAATTCTAAAAAGGAAATATATCGAAAGATTGAGCAGATTCAATAATAAACTACTGCTCTCCTGATGGAATACCATTGGAAAAATAAGAAGTATCAGAATCTGACCTGACTACCTCATCACTGCCTGTAACATAAAGTGGCTGATGCAAATCGTGCTTTCTTTTCTCTTTGAATAGAGTAAGTCCAGAGAAATTCTGGAAGTTTTCTGCTCAAGCCAAGCAGAGTAGATCCAGGAAAAAGCTTTCTGATATCCCCTTTTCCAGCACATTTACTTGCGGCAGCACTCTCATTCTGGAGAAGTTGAGATACTTTTTGAGGTTATAGATAGCAGCAGCTAAGACAAAGTTTTTTTGAGCCAAAGCAGGACCTCTAGGGTTGACTTTACTCATACCCCTACAATTAATCAAAGTGCCTGACAGAGGTTCTGCCGGGCCAGGGTAGCAGCCTTCACAGCCTTTAAATTTCTCGTGGATGACCTCCTTTCTGAATTATCTAAAAGTTATAGTAGAGTTGTCGGGCTGACCCTTTGTCGGTTCTGATCCCTTGCGGATCTGGAGGAAGCCGGCCATCTCATCCAATGTTTTTTTTGCGTTTATGCGTAAAAATTGCCAGTTTGTAAGGCGCTTTACTTCTTAAACTGACCATCAAAAAATCTGATTGATTACCATTAACATACGTCCATGATCAAATATATGCTCCTGTTGTTCTGCTTATTGTCCTGGGTACTTGTGGCACGGGGGCAGACCAAAGACCCGCTGGAAGAGGTAGTGATCACATCCCTGAATAAGAAAACCCAGGTAAGCACCAATGAAAAGGGGCAATTACAGGTAAATGTATCCCCAAAGGATGTGCTTACCTTTAAAGCCAATGGTTGGGTCCGCTATAGTGATTTCGGTGCCAGGGGCGATGGCAAAACCGATGACATAGACGCTATCGCTGCCACCCATGCATTCGCTAACCAACATGGCCTGTTGGTGAAAGCCGATGAGGGGGCTACCTACTACATTGGCGGAAAGGAGCGCACCGCCCTCATCCGGACCGACACGGATTTCGGCACGGCGGCCTTCCTCATTGACGATACCGAAGTGCAGAATCGCAATGCCTCTGTTTTCATGGTCAGCTCCAGCCTGCAACCCTTTACACTGGAAGGTATATCTTCTCTTAAGAGGAATCAGGAGAAAATCGAAGTCTCCTTACCCGCAAGCTGTCTGATTACTGTTACCAATGCCAACGTAAAGCATTACATCCGTTTCGGACTCAATCAGGACAATGGAGCGGAGCAGACAGATATCTTTGTCGTGGATAAAAACGGGCATGTGGATATGGATGCGCCTATCATCTGGGACTTTGAGCAGATCACGGCGCTCACGGCTCTTCCCATTGACGAGGATACACTCAAGATCACCGGGGGACAATTTACCACCATCGCCAATCGAGCCGAATCAAAGTATACCTATTATAGCCGAAACATCGCTATCAGGCGCTCCAATGTGCTTGTTGATGGGCTGGAACACCGCATCACGGGAGAAGGAGATCAGGGGGCTCCTTATGGGGGCTTCCTCAATATTAGTGACTGTTCCTATGTCACGGTGAAGAACACGGTCCTGACCGGGCACAAAACATACAGTACCATTGGCTCGGCAGGAAAGCCCGTTTCCATGGGCAGTTATGACCTTTCCATCAACCGTGCCCTGAATGTATCTTTTGTGAACTGCAGCCAGACCAATGACATCGATGACCGCACCTATTGGGGAATCCTGGGTTCTAACTACTGCAAGAATCTTTTGTATGATCATTGTACCTTTTCCCGCTTCGATGCCCACAAGGGGGTGGCCAATGCCACCATCCGGAACTCGACGTTGGGACACATGGGCATCAACGCCATTGGCAGCGGAACCTTAATCGTAGAGAACAGCACCATCCGCGGAAGGAGCCTCATCAACCTGCGTTCCGACTATGGCAGTACCTGGCAGGGAGCATTTGTTATTCGCAACTGCCTCTTCGTACCCGAAGGGGGCAAACCGGCCAGTGCCTCTCTGATAAGCGGATCTTATTCCGGTCAGCATGATTTTGGCTATACCTGTTATATGCCGGAACGAATCACCATTGAAAATCTTCATATCGACGACTCCAATCATCCGCAGGATTACCAGGGGCCTGCTATTTTCGCAGATTTCAATCCACAAATGACCGACGATTCCTACCAGGAGAAGTTTCCCTATGTCATAACCAGGGAAGTCATTCTCAGGAAGGTGACCACTGCCAGTGGCAAGGCCTTGCGGCTCAGCGACAATCCCTTCATGTTCAGGGAGGTGAAGGTAGACACTGATTAACAGGTAAGGCAGGGTATTTCCTTTCGTGATTCCTTTACACCCCAAAGCAGCGCAAAGAAAAAATACTATCCCCTTCTGGTTAGTCAGGGTGAATGATGATATAGATCATTGACCATAAAAAAAATATAGGTCAAATTAACACTTTGTCGATTTGTGTACAACTTTCTATCAAGGAGGACACCTCAACCCCTATGAAGGCGAAGAAACAAACAGCAGAGGCTATCAATGAAGAACAAATTCGCTTCCTGCTGCGATATGCTGTCATGGCCCCTTCCAGCCATAATACCCAGCCCTGGAAATTCAGGATTGAGGGAAACAAAATTCATGTATTTGCAGACTTCTCTCGTTGGCTGACAATAGCGGATCCGGCCCGTAGGGAACTATTTATCAGTGTAGGCTGTGCCCTGGAAAATTTATGGCTGGCAGCCAGAACTTTTCGTTATCAAGGTAGTATCACTTATTTCCCTGATCCTGCTTCAGTAGAATGGGTAGCCACAGTAGAATTGGTAAAAGTGCCAGACTTACACGATCAGGAAAGTTTGGATCTTTTCTCTTATGTGATCAACCGCCATACCTATTATCATACTTTTCAGACCCAGGCCATACCTGCTTCTGTCCAACAGCAATTACAGCCGTGGGCTTATCTGAATGAAGTATCTTTGTTTTTGACAGATGAAATCTCCAGGAGGCAGGAGATAGAGGAACTGGTAACGCAGGCCGATATTCAACAATTTGCCAATCCTGCTTACCGGGAAGAACTGGGTTACTGGATTGGGCAATCTGCTTTTGGCACACCCTGGCTCATGGCTAAAATGGGGCAGTGGGTAGTGACGCATTTTAATGTAGGAAAGAGCCAGGCTAAAAAAGACGCTAATCTAGTGGTTAATGCTCCCTTGATAGGTATATTGTATACCCAGCAGAACAATTACGAAAGTCAGGTGAAAGTAGGGCAAGTTTTCGAACGATTGTGTCTGGGCTGTACAAAGCTCGGGATGGGTGTTCAGCCTATCAGCCAGCCTTTAGAAATACCAGAACTCAAAGTGGTATTAGCTTCTATCTTACCAGATCCGGGTATGTATCCGCAACACATGTTCGGAATAGGCTATCCGACCACGAAAGAAAAGTCAACCTCCAGAAGATCCTTAGAGGAAGTAATGATATAAATGCTGTATCTTATCAGAAGCTCTGGTAGAGTATCAACAGCAAACCCATCCTAAAGAGAGTGGTAAAAATTAATTTGTTATGCCTGGCTAACCAGTTGGGTAGATAAATATCAAAATTATCTTTCTTAGAAAAGGACACTCCCATCTTTTGAAACGCTCGGTTATTAAAAATCCTGTTGGATTTTCTCTGTCAGAGGGAGAAACCTACCTATATACTCAAAGCAGCGCAAAGAAAAAATACTATCCCTTTCTGGCTAAAAAGGAATCGGTTGTACAAGCTGTATTATTTTTCATTGTCCCACTGCAGGCTTGCCTTTGCCTGGGGCATTTTCCCTTGTGCAAAGGCCTTGATTACTTCCTGAGTTAGAGGGGTATCATAATACAGCACATGAGAAATATTTCCCTGGAAGTTGTACCCCATGAAACCGCTTTCATCCAGTCCTGCGCCAATGTTAAAAGTATAGCTGACTTCATCCTGGCTTATTTTTGGCAGGTTTTTTTCAAGGGGCTGACCATCCAGATAGACATAGGGTTGTCTGTCTTGCCACACCAAGCCGAGGGTATGCCATTGGCCGTCTGCCACCCTGTCAGCAATAGGGTCACTTTCCTCACCATCGTTGTAAACAAGTTGGCCTTCATGGATGAATAAGGTTTTGATGCCCTGCCGGGAGAAAGCATCCTGGTAGACATCGGCCTCCAAGTTACATACAGAAAAAAGGGTGCCGCCAACGCCTGTACGAAAGCGTATCAGTAAGGTGACATTCCCTTTTCCCAATTGCACATTCTTAGAAACATACAGCGGCGCAGGGGCCAGTTCTCCTAGGTCGGGGTGATCCCCTGTATCATCGGGACGATCGTCTAAAACGGCCTGAAGCCGCTTGATTTCCTTTTTCAACGCAGTGACCACAGGGGCATATGCCTCCTCCTCATAAACGTTAAGCATCTCCTGCGGGTCTTTTTCCAGGTCATACAATTCCCATTGCTGAATTCTGTCAAAATAAATGAGCTTATGCTGGTAAGTCCTGACCCCATAATGCGGTTCGGTTTCAAAGTGGGAGAAGTAATAGCGATAATACATAGACTGCCGCCAGTCAGCAGGCTGCTTACCCTCTAGCAGCGGCAGAAAGCTGCGGCCCTGCATCTGAGGATGCGCTTGGCTACCGGCAGCTTCCAGGATGGTGGGGGCAAAGTCAACATTCAAGACCATGCCCTCGCTGACAGATCCAGGCTTGATGTTGGCTGGCCAGCGGATCAATAAAGGCATTCGTAGCGACTCTTCATACATAAAGCGTTTGTCATAGAGGCCATGTTCACCCAGAAAAAAGCCCTGGTCACCCGTATACATGACAATGGTATTTTCGGCCAGTCCTGCCTCATCCAGATAATCCAGGATGCGTCCTACATTGTCATCCACACCCTTGACACAGCGCAGGTAGCTTTTCATATAGGTCTGATAGAGTTTCCTGATCTTAGCTTTTCCCTGCAGGTGTTGGGTTTCTTTTTCTAACTGTTCAGGGTCACTCCAGTTAACGGCAATGTCTTCCAGGTGCTGAGAAGTGAGTTGTAAAGCATCACTACGTCCTTTGTAGTCATCCAAAAGATTATCGGGTTCGGGAATGTCTGTATCCGACAGAAAGTCCTGGTAACGGGTAGCATACTGCCAGGGGTCATGGGGAGCTTTAAAATGGCAGAAAAGCATGTAGGGCTCCTCCTTGTACCTCTCAGACTTGAGGTAATCCAGCGTCTGGTCTGCAATCACATCAGAAGAATGACCCTGAAAGACAGTCCTCTTGCCTTGCGCTACCCAGCCACTGGGATGTTCATCCCCTATCCTGATAAATTCCGGGTCGTGGTACTCTCCCTGTCCGGGTAGGATAGAAAAGTAATCCAGTCCTGCCGGATTGGAGTGCAGATGATATTTACCAATGAGGGCTGTCTGGTAACCGGCTTGTTGCAGGAGTTTGGGAAGCGTCGGCTGACGCTGGTCCAGGGCGGTGAACTTATACACCCCGTTCTTATGAGCATATTTTCCGGTCAGGATGGCTGCCCGGCTGGGCGTACAGATGGCGTTGGTCACAAAACAGTTTTTGAAAAGCATGCCTTCTTTGGCAAGCCGGTCAATATTGGGGGTAGGACAGACCTGAGCCAGCCTGCCTCCATAAGCACTGATAGCCTGCGAGGTATGGTCATCCGACATGATGAAAATGATGTTGGGTCTTTGCGTAATGGTATCAGACGCAAAACACGAAGGGAGGAAAAACATAGCGATGAGCGCAAAGCCTACAAGTCTCAAAAAACTATGTATGGAAAAAGGTAAATGGATCATACCGTGCTGATTTATCGAAGCAATTTACAGTTTTCTACAGGCTTGATCCATGGCTGTATACAGAAAATGTGAGGTCATGGGATTCAATTTGTTAGAGAAGTATCCGGTCGTACGTGGCGTGTAAGAGGACAGATATCTAATTTTTGTAGTTTGTCAATATTTCACAATTTCAGCAGCCTTTCTCTTTCCTGTCGCAAAAATTATCAATCACTTCATGACAGGATAAAGTAGTCATTCTTCCGCCAGGATCATGG
Organism: Catalimonadaceae bacterium JC749; assembly: GCA_021730635.1. Classification (GTDB taxonomy): domain Bacteria; phylum Bacteroidota; class Bacteroidia; order Cytophagales; family Cyclobacteriaceae; genus JAJNNC01. The sequence goes on along the minus strand of JAJNNC010000018.1, from coordinate 12,598 downwards.
CATTTTGATTCTAGTAAGTGTAGCAAAAAAAAAATATATTTGATAAACTTCTTGCTGAAGGAAGGTTTTTTCTTTGGCTGAGGCCAAAAGCCAGTGTGATGTAGAGAAGATCAACATGTTTACCATCTATGTTGAATCAGACTTACAGGAACATAAAGCGGCTATCATTCAGAAACGGTATTAGGGCAGGAGAGTCACTAAATCTTTTTCACACTATTGAGCCTGCTATGCATTGAAAAGATAACTACTAAAAGAGTGAGAATTGAGGACAAACTGCTGATCAAAGAAATACAGAAACATAACAAAGAGGTATTTGAGGCCTTGTTTCACGACTATTACCCTCTTTTGACAAGATTTGCGGAAGGTTATGTTTTTGATCGTAAGGTAAGCGAAGATATTGTGCAGAATCTTTTTATCTATATTTGGGAACATGCAGAAAATGTAAATATTACCAGTTCAATCAAAGCCTACCTCTACTTTTCAGTAAAAAACAGATGCCTCAATTATCTGAAAGGCCTGAAAATTCAGGATCAACACCACTTTCTCTATGTAGAAGCCACGTTAAATGAAACTCATTTTGATTGGACAGATACCGACCTGAGCAAGCAAATTGAAGCCGCTTTAGCAAAACTTCCGCCTAAAATGGCAGAAATCTTTAAGCTAAAATACCTGGAGGAACAAACTGTCAAGGAGATAGCCGCACAATTAGAAGTTTCTGAAAACACAGTCAAGACCCAACTGCTCCGGGCAAAAGAGAAACTCAGGGCTTTGCTTCTCCATTCCATGCACGTCAAATTTTTTTTATAAAAATAAATAAAATTTTTGTCACCCGTTTTTGAATATCGATTGTCTTTATAACAAAGTCAAAAATAGGTGAAAAAAAGCACTCAAATTATGGATTTTATAATTATCTGGAAAAAGATCCATGAAACTTTAACCGATGAGGAGGAGGCAGCCCTGCAACGTTGGTTGAAGGAGAGTGAGGAGCATCAGCGTTATTTTGAGAAGGTGCAACAGTATTATGCGCAAGGATCTGATTTTGACAAAACGCCCATTGATACGCAAGCAGCCTTTCAAAAAGTGATTGGAAGAGCAAAGCGTGTACAGCTCAAGAAAAGTAACCAATTTATCACTTATGCTGCTTCTATCGCTGCCTGTATCCTGCTTTTACTGGTAACTTATTTGATTCTCAAGCCATTTGATCCTGAACCCCCTACAACAGTTAGCCAATCTGTCCAGACGATAGCGCCAGGTTCGGATAAAGCGATACTCTTAATGGATGATGGTACTTCCTACAATTTGTCATCGGGAAAAAACCTGGATGTGGAAGAAGGAGGTACACAAATCAGTAGCCAGGGGACTTCCTTAAAATACGAGGAAAATGTAGGGAGTGCTGCTGAGGTAAAGTACAATACCTTGGTCATCCCCAAAGGAGGGCAGTTTTTCCTGACCCTGGCAGACGGTACCGAAGTATGGTTGAATGCAGGTACTACTTTAAGGTATCCCACCAGCTTTATCGGAGAGGAAAGGAAAGTAGAACTAACAGGGGAAGCTTATTTTGAAGTTAGCAAGAACGCTGAGATGCCTTTCAGGGTCATTACCGGCGAACAGGTGGTGGAAGTGTTAGGTACCTCCTTCAATGTTTCATCCTATCAGGAAGATTCTTCCATCTACACGACCCTGGTGGAAGGCAAGGTCAGCGTATTCCTGGAAAAAACTCCCCAGGTACATGAGATATTATTACCTGAACAGCAAAGCGTATTTGTCAAAGGAACCGGTAAGATAGACCAAAGGACCGTCGAGGTGGAACAATATATTGCCTGGAAAGATGGATGGTTCTATTTTCAGAATGAACCGCTGGAAACCATTATGCAAACCCTCTCACGCTGGTATGATGTAGAAGTGCAATTTGTAAACGAAGAGGCCAAAAAATTCAGATTTACGGGCAAGATCAAAAAGTATGAAGACTTAAAAGAAGTATTGAATTTATTAGAAAAAACCAATGAAGTCACTTTTAAAATAGAAAGGAGGTATATCACCGTAGCTCTTAAAAAATAAGGGGAATGTTGGCAGCATTCCCCCAAAGACACTCAGTTTTTACCAAATGTTTTACTTAATCAATTTCAAATGTATGAAAAAAAGTCATACCAACCTACCCTTGCATAAGGGAGCAAAACTACTCGTCGTAATGAAACTCACTGTAACGCTCATGTGCATTGTGCTGATGGAGGTTTCAGCTAGTGTGTATTCTCAGAATACTCAACTGGCCTTAAACTTACAGCAAGCCACTGTGGAACAGATACTGAATGAAATCAAAACACAAAGTAAGTTCAATTTTCTTTACCGTTCCGATCTCATCCAAGATCTTCCTAAAGTGGATATTAAAGTCGACAAGGTCAGTATTGAGCAGATCTTGGATGAAATTCTGGTTCCGTACGGATTCACCTATGAAATTTATGATAACACCGTTGTGCTCAGAAAGCAAGCTTCGTCAAATAATATTGACAAATCGGCACCCCGGGAAGTTGAGGTAGTAGGCAAAGTCACGGATGAAAATAACGAAGGACTGCCCGGAGTGAATGTGCTGGTCAAGAGCACGACCATCGGAACCGTAACGGATATAGAGGGAAACTATCGATTGTCTGTTCCCGATGAGGGCGGTATCCTGGTGTTTTCTTCCATTGGATACATCACCCAGGAGATACCGATCGGGGGAAGAACTACCGTTGATATACAGCTGTCGGAGGATGTGCAGAGTTTAAGTGAAGTGGTGGTGATAGGATACGGTACGGTGGAAAAAAGTGATTTAACCGGTGCTGTATCTTCTCTTAAATCAGAAGATCTTAACCCTGGCGCTAATGCTTCGGTAGACCAGATGATGCTGGGTAGAGCGGCGGGGGTTAATATTTCGCAAAGTAGCTCGGAGCCGGGCGGGGGACTATCCATCCGGATCCGGGGGGCCAGCTCAATCAACGCCAGTAACGAGCCGCTCTATGTGATTGATGGGTTTCCCATTGATAACAGTGCAAATCTGTCCTCTTCCGAAGGGGGAGCCTCGCAGGTGGCAGAAAACCAAAGTCCTCGAAACCCGCTGAATTCATTGAATCCCAACGATATTGAATCTATCGAGATACTGAAAGATGCCTCGGCCACGGCCATCTATGGTTCCCGGGGAGCCAATGGCGTGATTCTGGTCACGACGAAAAAAGGAAAAACTGACAGGCTCGCCCTCAGCTACAATACCTACTTCGGAACACAGCATGTGGCTAAGAAAATGGACATACTCTCTACCGATCAGTATATAGACGTCATCAATGAGTTGTCTTTGGCTCAGGGAAACGGTCCGGTCTTTTCCGATGCCGATATTGCCGCCATAGGGGCGGGTACAAATTGGCAGGAGCAGGTCTACAGGACAGCGCCCATTACCGATCATAATCTGTCGTTGAGTGGAGGCCATGAGAATACTACGGTGTTTGCGTCGCTCAACTATTTCAGCCAGGATGGTGTAGTAAAAAACTCAGGCATTAAAAAGTACATTGGTAGGGTAAACCTTGATTCCAAACTTGGGGAGAAAGTTAGTGTGGGCTTAAACCTGAATACCAGCCTGGTCAGTGATAACAATGGGATCGATGGGATCAATACAAACGAAAATGCCGGTCCTATCTATGCTTCTTTGTTGTATGACCCCACCGAACCCATCTACAATGCGGATGGAAGCTTCGCTCGGTCCTCCAACCTCACGGTCAACAACCCGGTGAGTTTGATTGACGGGGTAAGCAGTGAAAATAAAACCAACAGAACGATCGGTAACTTTTTCGTTTCCTATGACATCCTCGAAGGATTAAATGCCAAGTTAAATGTGGGCGCTGATCGCCAAACTTCCCGGAGAGACATTTATAACTCCCGGAAGACCATCCGGGGCGTCGCAGCCGGAGGAATTGCCAATATCAGTGAGCTCGAACGCTCCAATTATCTGGTAGAGTATACCATGAATTATAACAAAACCATCAATGAAAATCATGTGCTGAACATCCTGGGCGGGATAACCTATCAGACTTTTAACAGCCGACTCTTTTCTGCCAATATCAGCGGCTTCCCTACGGATGATCTGGGAACCGATAATCTGGGATTGGGTAATACCAATACGGATGTGCTCTCCAGTGCGCACGAAGAAAATACCTTGTTATCGTATCTGGGAAGAGTTAATTATAACCTCTACGATAAGTTTCTGTTGACCGGTTCTATCCGCGCCGATGGTTCATCCCGTTTCGGTCAGAATAACAAATACGGTTACTTTCCTTCCTTCGCAGTAGGCTGGAAATTGTCCGAAGAGGATTTCATCCCGGAAACATTTGAGCAGCTTAAACTCAGAGCCAGTTGGGGGCAAACCGGAAACCAGGAAATTGGCAATTACGAATCACAGTTGACCTTCAGTACAGGGCCCGATGTCATTTTCAATAATACGATACAGAATAGTGCGGAACCGCAGCGCATTGCCAATCCGGACCTGAAATGGGAAACCACCGAGCAGTTCAACGTGGGGATCGATGCCAGTATCCTGGATGGCAGGATCAGTGGTACCTTCGACTATTTTGCTAAAAACACCAAAGACCTGCTTTTTAATTTGCCACTGCCTCGTTCGTCCGGTTACCAATCCATTCTGACTAACGTGGGTGAAGTGGAGAATAAAGGAGTGGAAATTCTGATCAGCTCTACCAATATTTCCACAACGGATTTCCGCTGGAGTACTACTGCCAATTTTGCCGCCATCAGGAACAAGGTGCTGGACCTGGGACGTGTGGAGGAAATTGTTACCGGCAATATTCAGTCGGTGGGTAATACCGTGATCATCAAAGAGGGGGAAGCTTTAGCCTCCTATTACGGATACGAAGTCACCGGCTTATTTCAAGAAGGGGATGATATAGAAGGATCGGCGCAACCCAACGCTCAACCCGGATTTCCGATCTTTGCTGATCTGAACAATGATGGAGCCATTACTCCGGCTGACCAGACGATTCTGGGAGATCCTTTTCCTGATTTCACCTTCGGGCTTCAGAATTCTGTCTCCTATAAAAACTGGCAACTAGATCTGTTTTTCCAGGGACAGCAGGGATCGGAGCTGCTCAATATCAATGTCATTGAGAGCCTGTATCCGGCCAACTTCCGAAGAAACCGGCTGGCTGAACAAATGCTGGATCGATGGACCCCGCAAAATACGGATACCCAGTGGCCTTCAGGCGTTAATCCGAATGCCTACGGAGGCAGCAAGGTGAATTCCTTGGTATTACAGGATGCCTCCTACGTTCGGTTGAAAAATGTGCAGCTCTCTTATACGGTCCCCGTGGATAACATAAGCTTTCTGAGTTCATTGCGCGTGTACGCTACGGGTCAGAATTTATTTACCCTGACCGATTACATTGGGTTTGATCCGGAAGCCAATTCTTTTGGAAGAAGCAATGTCAGAGTAGATTATAGCAGCTACCCGCTTGCACGAACATTTCTCATCGGATTGAACGCTAGATTCTGATATACCATCACTTAAAAAAGCATTACCATGAACTCATATACATTAAAGATCATTTTGGCTCTGGTTTTCTTTGGCCTTTCGGCCTGCGAAGAGCCTTTGGAAGAAGAAGTCTTTTCCGAATTAGCGCCATCAACCCTGTTTGCCACCGAAGAAGGAGTGAATGCTGTACTCAATTCTGCCTATGCCTATGCCCATCGATCAGGTGTAGTAGCCTCCTGGTCACCTTTCTATTTAGGAGGTATGCCCGCCGGTGAAATTTGGGGTGCCGGAGGGTCTATCGAGAACCTGTGGTTAGCCTTGATTGATTTTACCTGGGATGCTAATCATGACCAGGTGCTGGCCATGTGGACGGTCTACTACAATGCGATACGGGATGCCAATATTGTGCTGGATAACCTGGATAATGAAGCGCTGAGCGAAGAATTCCGGCAGTTGAAAGAAACCGAGGTCCATTTTATCCGAGGCTGGGCTTACGCTGAGTTGTACAACCTTTTCGGACCGATTCCCTTGTATAAATCTTCCACCGATGACCCCTTACAGCCCAACGCTTCCGAGGAGGAGATTCGGGCGTTCATTGAACAGGAGTTAAACGCCGCCATAGCCAGCCCCAGTTTAGGCGTGTTACCCCAGGCTTTTGGTATGGCTTCGAAGGGGGCAGCTATGGGTATTCTGACCAAATACTATCTGAATACCCGGCAGTGGCAGAAAGCAGCCGATCTGGCGCAGGAAATTATTGCGTTAAATCAGTTTGGCTTGGTAACCGGTAGTTATGCGGACGTGTTCAGTATCGCTAATGAAGGCAATCAGGAGATGCTGTGGGCGCTACCTAAAAATGCGGCATCCACTACGGCCAATCAGGCCATTAATGCCCTGATGTTCCCACCGAACTATCCACTCCCTTACCCTAATAACAGTGTATTTGCTGCCCGAACGTACCTTTACGATGCAATAGTGCATTCCTTTGAGGCAACGGATGAGCGAAAAAACTTAATAGATACCTCCTACGTGACCATAGACGGCCAACAGGTGCAAGGCTTAGGGAATGACCAATCATTTCCATTCAAGTTTGAGTTTGACCCTAGTTCCGTGGGAGCCGCAGCGGGTAATGATATTCCCATTGTTCGTTATGCTGATATTCTTCTGTCACGGGCCGAAGCACTCAACGAAATTTCGGGTCCCTCTCAGGAGGCGATTGACCTGATCAACGAAGTACGCAACCGAGCGGGAGCTACTCCATTTGTATTGGCTGGTTACACCCAGGAAACCCTGAGAGATGCCATCCTGGAAGAGCGGAGCAAGGAATTTTTCTTTGAAGGTAAACGTAGAGAAGATCTGATCCGGCAGGGTAGGTTTATTTCAGAGGCGGTGGCCCGGGGGAAAAATGCACAACCCCACCATGTCTATTATCCTATTCCACAGGTGGAACTGGATGCTAATGAATTGTTGGAACAAAATAGCCCTAATTATTAATTCGAACCTATAAGACACTATGAAACAGCCTGATAATTTACAGTCCGGTTTTAGCCGATGGAAAAGAGTCTCAGTCATTGTATCCTTTTTATTGACATTCGCCTTGGTCGGAAGTTTTTATGGAGTACAGGCGCAAGAGCGCAGTTCTGATACGCCCAATTTCATCATCATCTTTACCGATGACCAGGGCTATGGCGATGTAGGGGTATATGGTCATCCCACCATTAAAACGCCTAATCTTGACAGGATGGCGTTTGAAGGTCAGAAGTGGACTAATTTTTACGTAGCGGCCAATGTCTGTACGCCCTCCCGGGCTGGCTTACTGACCGGCCGGCTTCCGATCAGAAGTGGTATGTGTAGCGATACACGAAGGGTGCTGTTCCCTGACTCTGACGGAGGGCTTCCGCAAAATGAAGTGACCATTGCAGAAACACTCAAAGAACAAGGTTATGCCACTGCCGCTATCGGAAAATGGCACCTGGGGCATCTGCCGCAGTATCTGCCTACTAATCAAGGGTTTGATACTTATTATGGCATTCCTTATTCTAACGACATGGATTTGGTGACCGATAAAGGATACATGGATTTTTGGCAACAACCGATAGACTCCATCGTCACAGAGAACTTTAACGTGCCTTTGATGCGGGATACTTCCATTATCGAAAGACCGGCTGACCAAACCACTATTACCAAAAGGTATACTCAGGAAGCGGTTAGATTTATCTCTGAAAATAAGGATAAACCTTTTTTCATTTATCTGGCCCATTCTTTACCCCACATCCCTCTTTTTGTTTCCAATGATTTTAAAGGAATCAGTAAACGGGGGCTCTACGGTGATGTGATAGAAGAGATAGATTGGAGTGTCGGCGAAATTATGAAGACCCTGAAAGCAGAAGGCGTGGACCAAAATACCCTGGTAGTGTTTACCTCGGACAACGGCCCATGGCTCATCTTTGGTGAAAATGGTGGCAGTGCTGGCTTGCTTTACGGAGGAAAAGGAACCAGTTACGAAGGAGGGGTCCGTGAACCGGCTATATTCTGGTGGCCGGGTACGATAGAACCGGCGGTCGTATCTAAGATGGGAAGCACCCTGGATCTTCTTCCTACCCTCACCCAACTGGCTGGAGGCAAGCTTCCCGAGGATCGGGAATATGATGGATACGACCTGACGCCAGTATTGCATGGCCAGGATGTGACGCCCCGAGAGGAGATGATCTATTATCACGGAACAAAGATATTTGCCGCGCGAAAGGGTGATCATAAATTGTATTTCTACAGTAACAATCCGTTAGGTTATCCGGAAAAGCTGGAAAAACTGGAAAAGTACAAGCTGTATAACCTGGCTATTGATCCCTCTGAGAAAGAGGATATTATTGATCAGCATCCTGAAATGGTGAAAGAAATTGAAGCAATGGTGGCAGCCCATGAAAAAACGGTGAAACCCGTGGAGAGTCAATTGGAAAAAGTAATCGGACAGGTTGAAGCAACTGGTAATAAATAAATTGCCACTGCTTAGCACAGAGGGTGGCTGTTCATTAGCATACAAACTATTCACTGTTCATCACAGGCATCATCCCTTTTCAAGCACTAATTCAACACTACATGATGAACCTAAAATTTCAGTATACCATAGTGTTTTTGTTGGCGTTCGGATTATTTAATTCAAACTGCACATCACATAGTGTTGACAAACCGCCCAACGTAGTATTTATATTGGCGGACGACCTGGGCTATGAAACCATAGGTGCCAACGGGGGAACCTCTTATCAAACCCCTGCCATAGACCAATTGGCCTCTGATGGTATGCGATTTGAACATTGCTATGCACAGCCCCTCTGTACTCCGACCCGGGTACAACTCATGACCGGAATCTATAACGTACGAAACTACGTCAGCTTCGGACTCCTGGAGCCCAGCCAAACCACTTTTGCGAATTTATTTAGAGAGGCTGGCTATGCCACCGGTATGGTTGGTAAATGGCAGCTTGGTAAGGCCCCATCATCCCCTAACAAGGCGGGATTTGATAATTACTGTTTGTGGCAGCTACAAAAACCAAGAGCGGATTCTACAGGCAGAGATACACGCTATGCCATGCCTGTTCTCACAGTAGATGGAGAAGTGAAAACTTTTGCTGAAACTGATTATGGGCCGGAGGTAATCAATGAATATGGACTAGACTTCATTGAAAAAAGTCATCAGAGTGGTAAACCTTTTTTTCTTTATTACTCGATGATGCTTACCCACTGTCCTTTTAGTCCTACCCCTCACTCCCCAGAATGGATGGAAGACGATACGACCATCATGTCCTATAAGGGACATGCGCATTATTTTGATGATATGGTGGCTGAAATGGATAGAATGGTAGGGAAAGTCAATGAAAAACTGGAGGAATTAGGCATTGAGGACAACACCCTAATCGTATTCACTGGAGACAATGGAACTGATGTTCCGATAGTCTCTATGTTAAACGGCCGGGAAGTGGCAGGGGCAAAAGGCGAATCTATCGATGCCGGAACCCGCGTACCTTTGATTGTAAAATGGCCCGGAGTTGTCACACCTGGTACAGTAAGTAATGCTTTAATCGATTTTACTGATTTCTTGCCGACGATGTGCGAAGCGGCGACTATTAAAATACCGGATTCTTTACATATTGATGGACGTAGTTTTATGGCACAATTGCAAGGTGAACAGTCTCCTCATAGACAATGGATCTACAGCTGGCATTCAAGAAATGGAAAAGAGAGCGAAGCGACAGTATTTGCAAGAAATCATCGCTATAAGTTGTATGAATCAGGAGCGTTTTATGAAATTCCTGAGGATTATAAGGAACAGCGCCCCCTTGATGTAGAGGCTATGGATGCTGATGCGAAGGATGTGTACCAAACGCTTAGCGATGTTTTGGAACATTATAAAACCAGAAGATTAGACAAAGTCCCTGGTCACGTAGCAAAGAATACAAATGATTGACAGGAGAGAGCATAATATGTATGGAACAACAATGGCGGACATTGTTGCCGGAATAGCCGCCATAGCGGTTGGGCTGTGGCTGCTGGTTTCTACCGCCACAGCTCAGCCGGTTACCCAGGATCAGCCGAATATCGTATTTGTTTTGGCGGATGATTTGGGTTGGACGGATATTAACTGCTTCGACCCTCTGCGTCGTGATTATTATGAAACTCCAAATATTGATAAGCTGGCAAGGGGAGGCATGAAGTTTACTCAGGCGTATACCAATGCGGCCAACTGTTCGCCTACCCGGGCTGCACTTTTGAGTGGACAATATTATCCGCATCAGCCCATCTATCATGCGGGTACCCCGCAGCAGGGTAAAATGATACCGGCGCCCAATGCCCATGCCTTGCCTACGGATAAAATAACGATGGCAGAAGCATTACAAGAGGCAGGATACAGGACAGGTTTCATCGGTAAATGGCATATTGGTACACCCCCGGAAACCGGACCGGAGCAACAAGGGTTTGACAGCAACGTGGGAGGATACCATGCGGGTAATCCCGGAGGTTGGGAAGGGGGATATTTTCAGCCCAATAACAATCCCTATATTCATGATGCCAGAGAAGGGGAATATCTAACGGACTATTTAACCCGAAAAGCCCTGGAATTTATGGAAGAATATCAGCACCAGCCTTTTTATCTGCAGTTGTCGTATTATACACCCCATACCCCATTACAATCTCCCGAACCATTGGTACAGAAATACCAGCAGAAAAAAGGAGTAAAAGGTCACGATAATCCTACTTATGCGGCTATGATTGAATCCCTTGACAAAGGGGTTGGTCAGTTAATGGATAAGTTGGATGATCTTGGAATTGCCGAAAACACTATTTTCATCTTTTATTCCGATAACGGTGGGGTAGGAGGATACGGTTATCTCAACCATGAAGAGGATAATATTACCGATAACGCCCCCTTGAAAGGTGGGAAAACTACCTATTACGAGGGAGGTATTCGGGTGCCTCTGATCATTCGCTGGCCAAAGGTCATTCAAGCGGGAACACAAAGTGAAGAACCGGTGATAGGCATGGATTTTTATCCCACGTTTCTGGAGGCTGCCAGTATAGCCACACCAGCCAACTATCTATTGGATGGGATTAGTCTGGTTCCTTTGTTTAAGCATCCTGCCAGCACCCTCAGGCGTGAATCGCTTTATTGGCATTTCCCTGGGTATCCCAATGTGATCTGGCGAACGGGCCCTGTCAGTGTCATCAGGAGGGGCGATTGGAAACTGATTAAGTTTTACGAGACGGAGGAGGTGGAACTGTATAATCTGAAACAGGACGAAGGAGAGCAGCACAATCTCGCCCAAGAGCAACCCGACGTACGCCAGAGACTACAAACGCAACTGGAGAACTGGCTGGAAGAGAATCAGGCCCCTATGCCGCAGAAGCGGAAAGGCAATCGTGGCCCATAATCATTGTATCAAACCGGAAAATACTGCGGTTATTCCAAGGAACTATGTTTAATAAAATTCTCATACACTATGATACAACCGATGAAAAAGATGCTTTGCCTCCCCTTGCTTGTGCTGACCACCCTGCTATCTACAACCTCCCCTGGCCTGGCTCAGGATAAGTACGGTGGCATGACCCTCTACACCCTCCGACAGGAAATGAGCGCTGATCCTGTGGGAACCCTAAAAAAAGTGGCCGCTATCGGCTATCAATACGTGGAAGCAGTGGACTATCAGCAGGGTAAATTCTACAACATGTCGCCACAGGCTTTCAAAAAGCAACTGAGCGACTTGGGGATGACGCCCCTGAGTGTGCACATGGGCATGGTCACCTTGCAGAATGCCGACCAGCTCATTGCCGATGTAAAAGCAGCCGGATTCACTTATTTTGTAGCCCCGGTACCGCCCATGGGCCTTTTCAAATATGATCAGGCCACCCAAACGCTGTCTATGACAGACAATGTGGATTCCCTGGTGTACATACTGAACATGCTGGGTCAGAAATGTAAAGCCGCTGGCCTGGCGTTTCTCTATCACAATCATGCTTTTGAGTTTGAAGCAAACAAGAACGGGGTGGTGCCCATGGATTATATGCTTGAAAACTTAGACTCCTCCTATGTTAATTTTCAGCTGGATCTGTATTGGGTGACCAAAGCAGGGGCCGATGCAGTGGCTTATTTTGAGAAGTATCCAGGCCGCTTCAAGCTCTGGCATGTCAAGGACATGGATGAGCAGGGCAGGTTTGCTCCTGTAGGAGAAGGCACGATTGACTTTCAAAGAATTCTAAAGCATAAAGAGCTGTCAGGTATGCAGTATTACATCGTAGAGCAAGACCAGACCTATGAGGGTATGCAACCCCTGGAAGCCATAAAAATCAGCCACCAAGCCTTAAAGAAGTTGGGTTTTCAATGAGCTTGCTAAACAAGAAAATGTTTACTCATACTTATTGGACATCCTTATAATGATTTTTATTTCCCCAGAACTTTACTAATCAATTATTACTTATGCATCGTAATTTTTTACTGACAACCTGCCTGCTGCTCAGTGCCTGCTTATCATGGGCTCAATCGGGCAAACAAGAATTGAGCTTTGAACGGCTAGGTGATGTTCAGCCCAAGAATGTGATCTTTATC
>JAJNNC010000017.1 GCA_021730635.1 Catalimonadaceae bacterium JC749 | reverse complement strand
GAAGCCTTGAGCAATACTTTTCTGCTGGAGGTAACCGTAGCGGAAGTAAACGATCCACCTGTCACTACCGGGATTCCTGACCAAATCCTGGAAGAAAATGGAATCAGTATCAGATTGAATCTGACAGAATTTTTTACTGATGAGGAAGATGAACCAGAAGCACTTCTGTTCAGTGTGGTTGGTAATAGTATTGCCACTATCCTTTCAACAACGCTGGAGGAAAGTATTTTAATCCTTTTGCCGCTTCCCGACAAGAATGGAACAGGACAAATCACCCTGCAAGCCACAGACACAGGAGGGGAAAGTGTACAAACCGTATTCAATGTGACAGTGACTCCAGTCAATGACCCTCCAGTCTTGGCTAATCTGGAAGCGACTCCTCTGATTTTTGATGAAGGTGATCCGGCTGTTAACCTTACCCAAACCATTGAGATTACAGATATCGACGACACGCAGCTTGAAAAAGCCGTAGTTAGTTTTATTGCACAAGGAAATAGCACTTTTTATCAGGGTGAAGATATTTTGCAATACACAACACCTGCTAACATCAATGCCAACTGGAATCCTAAAACAGGCATTTTGACATTTACAGGCACTTCTTCACTGGCCAATTATCAGGCGGCCCTGAGAAGCGTGAAGTATAACAATACCAAAACTACTAATCCCACTTCCGGATTAAGAGAGGTGGCGTTTGTGGTTAATGATGGAGAAGATAATAGTGAAATACTGACCCGGTTTGTAGCCGTTTCCAATCCGGATATCCCTCCTACTGTTACTTCCTTCAATGTTGAAATGCAGGAAGATCAACCCTACACTTTTGACAGAACTGATTTTGAAGAGCATTATAGCGATCCGGATCAAAAACCCTTTTCCGGCATTTACCTGCAATCTTTACCGGCGCAGGGATCTCTTATGCTGGGTGGTAACCTTATAGAAGGTGAAGATATTGTGAATGCTCCTACCGTCAACGGAAGGTTTGCCGGATTTTTCATTGCAGCCACGCAGATTGGAAATCTGGTTTATACCCCCACAGTAGATTATGTAGGAAATGACAGTTTTCTATGGAACAGTTTTGATGGAAATAGTTTTGCCGCCAATGCAGCCAGAGTCTTTTTTACCATCGGTTCTCTGAATGACCCTCCTGTTATTACAGCCCCTTTCAACGTGAGTGCCACGGAAGAAACCTTCATTCTGTTCTCAAATATCAATATTACGGATCCGGATGCCGGTGAGTCAACATTAAATGTAATACTTACGGTTAATCATGGTCTTTTATCTTTTTCAAACGCGATTGCCTTACAAGCTCTTACTTTCCTGGAGGGCGATGGTACGGAAGAAGCCAGCATGACCTTTGAGGCCAGCCAGAATGATATCAACAATGCCATGGAAAGTCTAGGCTATATCAGCGAAGCTAATTTTAAGGGCGCTGATACTTTAACGATACTAGTATCTGATCTAGGGGCAACCGGTATAGGGGGTGAGCAACAATCTCAGGCCAATGTTATCATAGACGTAAATTCTGTCAACGATATTCCTTTGCTGGAGAATATAGAAACCGACACCCTGCGCTACCCGGTAAACAGCGAGCCCATTCTCATCACGAATACCCTTACGGTTAATGACCTGGAGAATGACAACATTATCGCTGCCACCGTTAGTATTACTGAAAATTTCAAGGCCGCTGAAGATATATTAACCTTTGTCAATACCGATAAGATCAAAGGAAAGATTTTGGAAAACCGGCTCATTCTTACCGGGGCTGCCAGTGCTGCCGAATATCAGGCAGCCCTACGGTCTGTCACTTATCACAACAACAGTGCAACCCCTGATCTTTCTGTCAGAGTCATTGAATTTCAGGTGACAGATGCCAACAACGGCTTTAGTAAAATAGAAAGCCGGGTTCTTCAAATTGCGAGTATGCTTACCTTGTCTAACCTGGAAACCGATCCTTTGCTGTATGTAGTGGGCACGCCACCCCAGAACATTACCAATAACCTGATCATACAGGGCAGTGGCAATGAAGTGATCAACCGGGCGGTTATCCAGTTTGTTAACGGAACGTACATCCCTGCAGAGGACTCTCTGTTCCTGGAGGGTAATCTGATTGCTACCACTACCTGGGATCCAAACAGCGGAACACTGGTTTTGGAGGGAGAAAATACCCTGCCTGATTATCAGTTGGCTTTACGATCTGTTTTTTATGTCAATCAAAATACTTTGAATGCCACGACCACCAACCGCCAGGTAAGCATTCAGCTTTTTTCTATGGATAAGGAAAGTAATATAGTGAGCAGGGATATTGAGGTGATCATCAATCAGGCACCGACAGTAACCGATCTGAATAAAACCGGTATCAAAGACCTTCCGCTATCCTTTTCTCTCAACGACTTTAGCAGTAGCTTTCAGGATACAGATGCAGTACCCAATGAAGGGGCCTTGTTCAGCATAAAAATTATGTCTTTACCTGCTCAGGGTACGCTCATGTTGGAGGGTGTCACAATTCAACAGGAAGCCATCGACGCTGCTAATGGTTATGAGATTCTGGCAGAAGCGATCAATCAACTGGTTTATCGGCCAGCGTCCGGTTACGTAGGCACAGATGCCTTCACCTGGTCAGGTTCTGATGGCGTTGCCTATGCTGAGGAACCTGCACAGGCTAATATAAAAGTGATCGATCTTGTCGTTAATGCTGGGGAAGATCAGGAAATTTGTGCAGGAGAAACTATAAATTTGCTGGCAACGGTATCCGGAGGATCAGGTGACTATACTTATGACTGGTCATGCAATCAATCAGATTGTGCATTGGATAATACCGACAGGGCTTCTATTTTTGTGAATCCTTTGGTCAATACCACCTACATTGTCATGGTCACGGATGGTAATGAAGCGGTGATGCTAGCGGATACAGTAGTAGTAAAGATAGTTTCTTGTGTGAATCTGGCATTGGATATTCCTACCGGAATCACACCGAACGGCGACGACATTAACGATGTATGGGTTATAGAGAATATAGATACTTATGAAAATGCCCAGATAAATATTTTTGATCGCTATGGGAAAAGGCTATTTTTTTCGGAGGGTTATACACAACCCTGGGATGGCACCTATAAGGGTAATGATTTGCCAGCCGGAACCTACTACTTTGTCATCAACCTGAATGGAGGTGAGAAGATACACAGAGGATCAGTGACAATTTTGAGGTGAATAAGTAAAGAGCAGTGAAAAATTACACAACTATTTTGTTTAGCAGTCGAAAGTTATTGGGTTGGACAATTGGAATGCTGGCTTGGGTGACACTCACACAGTCCGGTATGTCTAAAGAAAATAAAGTACAGGCACCTGGCCTGCAGAACCCCGGTCCTGATATCACCTTCACGGAAGATAGCGGGCCGGTCGTTATCACAGAAAGTATTCAGGCCAGCGACGATGGTACAGGTATCAGGGCAGCTTTAGTGAAAATGACGGGAGGTTATCGTGCCAGTGAAGACCGGCTACTTTTTCAGAATACCTCCACTGTAGAAGGTATCTTTGACCCTCAGAAAGGGGAACTGATTTTAGTGGCGCCTGCTAATACTGCTGCCACAGCAGAAAATTTCCAGAGTGCCTTACGTACCGTCAGATATCAGAATATCAATGGTAAGAACCCCGCTGCTGAGGCAAGAACTATTTCTTTTACGCTGATCGATTCGCAAGGAAATCCAAGCAGCGCAGTTACTAAAAAAATCAATATCAGCCCTCAAAACGATGCTCCTCAGCTACTAAATATAGAAAGAGAGGTCATCTTCCTCACCAAATCCAGCAGAATAGCCATTACCAGCTCCATCAGCATTTCAGATGTAGACAGCGAACAACTGACTGGCGCTGTCATCAGATTTATCGATGGCAGTTTTCAATCGACGATCGTTGACCAGCTTGACCTGCCACAGTCAGTAGGGAACATTACCGGCAGCTGGAATCCGGTAGAAGGCGTTTTGACCCTCTCTGGAACGGATACCAAAGCCAATTACGAAAAAGCTTTAAGAGAGTCTGTCTACACTTTTACTGATTTCTTTCTCAGCGCCAACCCTATGGTGAAGAAAATCAGCTTTACCGTGAATGACGGAGCTTCGGTCAGCGAAGCTGCCATTCGCTACATAGCCGTCAAAAATCCACCCAGTACGAGTATTCCTTCCTGGGTCTCGGATCTCAACAAAAACTTGAACGAGGACAACAACCTTGTTTTTAATGAGAGCGAGTTCAGAAACAGTTATGCACCTGACCCGGCAAAGTTCACCTTTCTGGATATCCGGACCTTACCTGCTCATGGTACGCTGATTTTTAAAGGGAAGGCGATTACCTTTAACGATATTATTAACAATGGCAGCAGTTTCAGGATCAACGCCGCTGAAATCAGTCAACTGACCTTTCAACCGGCTGCCCACTATGCCGGACCGGATCAGTTTACCTGGAATTCCTTTGATGGTCAGAATTTCGCTACCAACGATGCGGCGGTCAATCTCACTATCGCTGAGGTAAATGACCCTCCTGGCCTGGTCGCACCCGCAGCAGTGAATAATATTCCGGAAGACACCTTTTCTCTGCTTCCTGCCATCACCTTGAAAGATGTAGACGATGCCCAGTTTCAGGTAGAACTAAAAGTAGAGCACGGGATACTTTCTGTCAGCCCCTATTTACTCAGTAATCAACTTTTAATTTTTACCAGTGGCGACGGGCAGTCAGACAAACTCTTGCAATTTACAGGGTCTCTGACAGCTGTCAACCTGGCCCTCAACACCTTACAGTATCAGCCTGATAATAATTTCTCAGGAACAGATCAGTTATCGATAAAAGTGACAGATCGGGTAGGAAGTGGCACTCCGGCCACCGCAACGGCAACGGTTCAGCTGATTGTTATTCCTTCCAATGATCCTCCTGTGCTGGCAGGTATCCCAACCGAACCTATCATTTATACAGAAAATGACGGTTCCATCCCTCTGGCTCCGGAGGCTACGGTCACCGATGAGGAGAATCATCAGATCATTTCAGCCACCATTACCGTGCAGGAAGGTTTTCAGCCGAATGAAGACAGCCTGAGCTTTACACCTTCCAGCAATATTTCAGGTACTATCACGGGTAATCAGCTTACGCTCAATGGGGTAGCTTCTTTGGCTGCTTACCAGCAGGTAATTCGTTCTGTAGCCTACAAAAACATCAGTGAAAAACCAACCGCTACCAATCGACTGATCACTTTTCAGGTCAAGGATGAGGAGGAGGCTGTCAGTGCAGTAGCTACCCTGACTGTTTCCGTACAAGCGGTGGATGATCCGCCTGTTTTGAGTAACATAGAAACCAATCCGCTTAACTTTGTTCAGTTTGGCGGACCGGTATCGCTGACTAAAACTATTAAAATTGCTGACCTGGATGACGAAATCGTGGAAAACGCCAGGATTTCATTCGTGGAAAACTCCTACGTGAAAAATGAGGATGTCCTTTCTTTCACAAACACGGACAAAATCAATGGCAGCTGGAACGCTGAAAGTGGTATATTGACCTTAACCGGTACAACGACACTGGCAGACTATCAGCTGGCCTTGAGAAATGTGTTGTATGAAAATACCAGTGAAAATCCAGACGAAAAAGCTAGAACGGTCAGTTTTCAGGTAAGCAGTCATGGCACGCCCAGCAATGTATTGACCCGCAAAATTTCAATTGTGGTTAATGAAAGGCCTACGATCGCCAGCTTTGGAAAAGAAACCCCCGAAGACCAACCCATCACATTCAGCACTGAAGACTTTCTAAGTGAAGGTCAATATCAGGATCCGGATAATTTTCCGGAAGAAAACGGTTTTTCCGCTATAGCCATTCGGACGCTTCCTGCGCAAGGCCTGCTGGTTGTAGGAGAAGATACACTCTCCCAGGCACTCTTGGATGCGTCACCTTCCGGCTATGAAATTCCCCGGGAAAATATTGCCCAGCTAGTCTATGTCCCTACCAAAGATTACAGCGGGGAAGACAGTTTTGCCTGGAATGCTTTTGACGGTGCCCAGTATGCTACAGACAATGCGGCTGTTGCCATTACCCTGACGCCGGTGAATGATGCACCAACCGTTCAGAATTTTGAAAAAAGAATCAATGAGGAAGACACTTTATTGTTTTCCTCCACAGATTTTACCAGCTTCTATCAGGACGTGGAAGGTGAAGCCCTGCAAAAAATCGTGATCCGGTCTGTCCCTGCCGGTGGTTCTCTGGTATTGAATGGCATTGTTGTGCCGGCCAACACCGAAATAGGCCTAGACAATATCAACAATCTGCTGTATATACCGGCAGAAAACTTCAGCGGCACTGACAGCTTTAGCTGGAGTGCTTCCGATGGTAGTTTGTTTGCCGAACCAGCAGCGCTGGCTTCCCTGCTCGTGGCTCCGATCAATGACCCTCCCCTGCTGAAAGATTTTACGAAAGCCATTGCTGAGAACGAAGCCTTGTCTTTTCTGGCAGAAGATTTTACCAGGAATTATATAGATGTGGAAAATGATCCGCTGGCTTATATTACCATAGGTTCGTTAACCGTAAACGGTCAGTTACTGCTCAACGGACTGCCGGTGAACGTGGGAGATCAGATCAGTGCTTCTGAGATTGGTCAGTTTACCTATCAGCCCAATGCCAATCTGGGGGGTGGCAGAGATGCTTTCAACTGGAATGCCTCCGATGGCACCCTGGAATCTCCACAGGAAGCGACTGTTAATATCATCATAGGTATTGGTGTCACAGATTTCAGTATTGCCCTCTTGGAAGATGAATCCTACACCTTTAGCGCCGATGATTTTGTCAGTAACTATGGCAACCCCGGGGGTTCTCTCCAGGAAATACGTATTGAAACCTTACCTACTCAGGGTGCGCTTAGCCTGGAAGGTTCACCTGTGACAGCCGGACAAACTATTCCTTTAGCAGCCTTGAATAATCTGATGTATACGCCCAACCAGCATATCTTTGGAGAAGACAGTATCTCCTGGAATGCCTCTGATGGCAACGAATTTACTGGCGAAACTGCCCAAATTCTCATTAGTATCCAATCTGTCAACGATGCGCCTGAGATTTCAGCCATAGAAAGTGTCACGGTGGTCGCCGGGGAATCTACCGGCCCTTTGCCCTTTACGATTAGCGATGTGGAGTCTGAAACCTCGTCCTTAACGCTGACAGCCTTTTCGGAGAACAAAACGCTCATCAGTGATAATGACATTATCCTGGAAGGGAGTGGCAATGACCGCAGCATTACTGTTAATACACCTGAAGGCCAACAGGGGGAGGCCGTCATTACCCTACTGGTTACCGATGGCGAACAACAGGTACAACAAAGCTTTACCGTCAATGTGGTACCTTACTTTATTACGGTAGAAGCCGGTGAATCCATAGATGTCTGTCATCGTGAACCTTTTGACATTGCTGTGAAAGATATTTCAGGAGGGGTAGCGCCTTATACCTATGCCTGGACCTGCAATCAGCCAGATTGTCGTATACAAGGTGAAACAGCAGGTATGATTACCATACAGCCTGAGGAAACCACCGCTTATTATGTGCAAGTGACGGACGCCAATGGGATCGTGAGCAACCAAGACACCATTTTGGTCAGTATGGTCAATTGTGGGCAAATTGAGTTATCTATTCCTTCCGGCTTTACCCCTAACGGAGATGGTATTAATGATAACTGGATTATTGAGAATATTTCCTTTGTGAATGATGTAACCGTGGCTGTTTTTGACCGCTATGGTCAGGAAGTTTTTCGCTCAGAAGGATATCCTGTTCCCTGGGATGGTACTTCCGGCACGAACAATTTACCGGTAGGCACCTATTATTATCTTATTAATGTAGAAAATGGAGTTAGAGTCTTTAAGGGGGCCATCACCATACTGAGGTAGTTAGTTAAGATTAAAAAAGCTCGTTATGAATAGAGTATTTACATGTATAGGACTTTTTTTAGTGATACCACTGTATGCGTGGGCACAGCAACCCTCCTATTTCAGTCAATATTTCCAAAGCGCGATGACGATCAATCCTGCCATTACCGGCACGGAAGAGTTTTTGGATTTAAAACTGGGATATCGACAACAGTGGTCAGGCATAGAGGGAGCCCCGGAGTCCTACTTTGTCAGTGCGCATAGCCCATTGTCGAAGAAGGAAGTCACTTTTCCCTATCAGAATAATTCCTTGAGAATCAGCGATCCGAATATTTACACCAACCTGCAGAACAGCGGGCAAATCAAAAAATTTAATCCGATCAGGCACGGTGTAGGAGGATATATATTGAGTGATCAGCAGGGAGTGTTTAACCAGCAGTCCGGATTTTTATCCTATGCATTGCATATTACGCTGAGTCCTACCACCACCCTCGCCTTAGGCGTTGCAGGGGGGGTCAACAGCCGTGAGATTGATGTCAGCAACATAAAACTGGGAGAGACCGAGATTCCGGATCCCACTTATGAAGCCTACCTGGCACAACAAGGTCGTGTGACCAACTTTGATATGAACGCAGGTCTATTTCTCTATGCAGATAAATTTTATGTAGGCTATGCAGCGGATCGTATTTTTCAAAATGAATTGTACTCCAGTGTAGAAAATATCACTGGTAAACAATTGATCAATCACTTTGGGCTGGCCGGTTTACGATTCAGAGTTAATGCTAACCTGCTCATAGCACCAGGCATTCTGGTAAAATACAACGAGGTAGATCCTTTATTATACGACATAAACCTGCGTTTTAAATTTGGAGACCTGGCATGGGTAGGCGCTTCTTATCGGAATACCCAAATGCTGGCAGGAATGGCAGGCATTAATATCAATGATTTCATCAACCTGAGTTACTCCTATGACTATGGTTTGGCAGATATTAACGCTTTTTCTTCCAATGTGCATGAAATTATGTTAGGCTTCATGCTCTTTAACACCAAAGATGTGACGCCCTATTTATGGTAATTAATGAAAGTGATGTATGAAATTCCTTTATAAAAGTATTCTACTGTCTCTCCTATTTTTGGGGATGGCTTCCCCTTTGGTGTTGGGCCAGCGATGGTATTTTGAAAGTCCTACCGTATTTTCTGATACGCTCAACAGCAGTGCGGAAGAGAGTTATCCGCTTTATTCTGCCAAAGACAGCACGCTTTTCTTTGTCCGCACGCTCTATGAAGAAAATACAGGAGGACTGCTGTCCGGACAAGACATTTGGTACAGCAAAAGAAACAGCAAGGGGCAATGGGACCTCCCAAAAAATGATATAGAATCGCTAAATAACCGGGATAATAATGCCGTAGTAGGTATAGCAGACCAGAGCAATACACTGTATGTCATGAATACTTATGCGGAAAAAGAACTCTCGCAACCCGGGTTGTCCTTTTCTGCAGATAGCAACCAAAGCTGGCTCGTTCCCCGGAGCATCCATATTCCTACGCTTTCCGATAAACAGGGGAATTATTACAGCCTGTATGTGGTACCCACTGAGGATGTAGTGATCATCTCTTTGCAAAATGATAAATCTTTGGGCTTAGAAGATCTTTTTGTAAGTCTGAAAGACGCAGCCACCGGTCAATGGTCTGCCCCCGTACATTTGGGCCCTACGATCAATACCTCCGGTTTTGAGATTTCTCCTTATCTATCTAAGGATAAGAAAACTTTGTTCTTTTCCAGCAATGGCCATCCTGGCTATGGCAATGCGGATATATTTGTCTCTACCAGACTAGACAGTACCTGGACAAAATGGAGCAATCCTGAAAACCTGGGCGATGAGATTAACTCCGTAGCTTTTGATGCCTACCTGACTATCAGTGAGGATGACGAAGTGTTTTTTGTCAGTAACCGCAATGGCGGGTCTGCCGATATTTTCTACTCCAAAGTAATATCCGAAAAAGAAAGAGCCAGTGACCTGGCCAGCAGGATTGAAAGCCGCGGCGAATTTCCGGTGATAAGGCGAAAAAACAGTGACGCAGACCCTGAAACGCAAGCGCTAATAGAAGAAACACAAAGACTACTGGATGAATTTAAGCGAGGTCAAAACAACACATCTTCCACAGGTGGCAGTACTACAAGTGTACCTACAGCCTCTGAGGCTGTCTATTTTGACCTTAACTCTTATGGTATCAAAGACGAAGCGACTGAGAATCTGGATCAGATCATCAGCTTGATGCAGGAAAGTGCTGACCTCAATGTCCGGGTGATCGGACATGCCGATGATACCGGAGGGAAAGATTACAATTTGAAGCTGTCTATCGATCGGGCACAGTCTGTCAAGCAGTATCTGACCCAGGCAGGTATTGAGGAAGACAGAATTATCACATTTGGAAAGGGTTCCACACAACCGCTCACCTCCAATGCATCTATAGAAGGAAGAAGCCAAAACCGCAGAGTTGAAATAGAGTTTTTTACACTGTAGGCTACGCCTTCCCAAAAATACTTACACACCCTTTGAGTAGAAAGCAAGGTAGTTTCATCCTACTTTGCTTTTTTTATTGCATATTTTAAATAAAATCTTGTTTTTATTTTACATATGAATTTTTTTTCTTTACTTTGTATAATTATTACAATATTTTTTAGGATTTATTGAATATGGAGCTAGTAAATTTATTCAAAGCCCTTTATAGGAAAAAGTGGATCGTCATTTTCGTGACGATAGTATCCGTGGCAGCGGCCGCTTTTTTTTCTCTCTCCGTTTCTGATACCTATATCTCAACGGCGCAATTGGCTACCGGTATCACGGATGAACAAACCATCTCTTTAGGAGACAATGCTTCCGTGAATAATTTCTACTCAACGGAAAATAAATTTAGTAACCTGATCGAGAATATCAAGTCACGACAGGTCATTAGCCTACTTTCCTACCGACTGATGCTCCACGACCTGGAAAGCAAAGAACCCTTTCGTCCAATAGATGAGGACATACGGGAACTGTATTCTCCTAAAATGCTTGAACAAGCTAAAATTGTCTATAAAAATAAACTGGACTCCATTAAAATACTTTCTTCTTCCGAAGATGCCGATTTAATATTTCTGGACTTTCTGAAAGCAGCGAAATATGACAACAAATCTTTGATGGAAGACCTCACTATTTACCGGATTCCCAGTACTGACTATATTAAATTCGAGTTCCATTCTGAAAATCCTAAGCTCTCTGCCTTTGTGGTAAACACTTTATGCAAAGAGTTTATCCGCTACTATATTACGGTCAGAAGCGAGAGATCCAGCAATTCGGTGGAATTCTTGGCCCAGTTGGCAGACGACAAAAAGCAAGAACTGAATGAGAAAGTAAATGCTCTAAAAGAATTTAAGTCTGATCATGAGGTGGTGAACCTGGATGTTCAAAGTCAATCCATCATTGATCAAATCAGAGAAATGGAGGTAAAAAGAGAGGAAGAGCGCAAAAAAATCATAGGGTTACAACAAGCCATCAAAAAAATTGAAGGGCAACTTACCGGCCGGGAATTAAATTACCTGGAGAACCAGAACAGTCTGATCAATGAGAGGATTCTGGAACTTAAGGATAAAATCAGCGCCCTGAACAATAAGATCATTGCCAACCCAAACAATCCTAAACTTCAGGAACAGTTAGAAACCCTGAGGGATGAATTACAGGCTCAAATCCGGCATTCTACTGCTAACAATGCGCTCAGCCCGAATGTGGCCAAGCAGGAACTCATCAATAATAAAATTAACAATGAAGTAGAGCTTGAAATCGCCAAAGCCAGTGTTTCTTCCTTGGGCGAGGAGATCAGCCGGCTAAAGGGTAATATTTCCGGGTTTGCTTCTAAAGAAGCGCAGATTTCTGCCTTAGAAAGAGAAATCTCTGTCGCTCAGGATGCCTATCTCAACTTGCTGGACAAATTGAACAGTGCCCGTTTAACTTCCAGGAATGTTGGAAACGCTTTGAGTCAGGTAGAATTGGGATACCCTGCCGACGAGCCGGTGAAATCAAAAAAACTGCTGATGGTGGCACTGGCAGGCGTCATCAGTTTTTCTTTTTCAGTTTTGGTGATCATAGGAATGGAATTCCTCAACCGGAAACCCAAGACACCTTTCTTGCTGGAAGAATTTACAGGTCTCAGAGCCATTGGCCATCTCAATGTGCTCAAAGCAAAAAACCTGACATTGGAAGCCCTGTTCAACAATAGCAATACCAGCGATATGAGTATTTTTCGAGAAGGACTACGAAAAATACGGCATGAAGTAGAAAATACTGATGGCCAGGTTATCCTATTCAGCAGTATTAAGCCAGGCGAGGGTAAATCAGCTTTGATGTATGCACTGGCCTACTCCTTAAGTCTCAACGCAAAGAAGGTACTGCTGATAGACACCAATTTTAAGAATAATGGGCTAACCCGGCTTTACGCTGCCAAACCAGCACTGGAAAAATACCTGATAGGATCACAGATAAACCCCGAACAGCTTGTCTCCGGCACCGGATTCAAAGGCATTGATGTCTTGGGCTGTGAAGGGGGCGCTTATTCTCCTTCTGAAATTTTTGCACAGGTAGACTTCAAAGACTTACTCAAAAAACTGCAAGAGAAATATCATTATATCTTTTTGGAGGGAGCGCCTTTGTATAAGTTCTCTGATACCAGAGAACTGATGAAATATGCTGACAAAATAATTCCTGTTTTTTCAGCGGAGGCGGAACTGGAAAACATTCATCAGCCCGTCATAGAATATCTGAAAACACTGAATACAAAGATGCTAGGTGCTGTCTTAAACAAGGTAAAACCTAAAGATTTATAACAGGTTGCCCTACGGTGTTTACTGATCTACATCTACTATTACATTGATTACCCATTAATATGTATGCTGTCATGAGATTACATGTTCTGTTATTGATAATTTTTATTTCTATAAAAAGTGTGGCACAGACCATTGATTACCAACAAGTCATCGCTCCCAAGGGTTATAGAGGTGACAATATCGTAGAGGAAAAGCTGGTCAGACTCGCCTGGGAAAACCATCCGGTCAATGAAATTTACAGGACACAGGTGAATCTGGCTGAAAAAAATGTGATGCTTTCTAAATGGTCGTGGCTAACCAACGTGAAGGCTTCTTACAATCTCAATGAATTTACGATCAACCCAAACGCCGGTCAAACGGATACTGGCGCAGAAGGCCGTTTGATTGCTTACCCCCGGTATAATATTGGGATCGGGATCAGTCTGGGAGATATCCTTACTACGCCTACCAACGTTTATGTAGCCAAAGAAGAATATAAAATCGCAGAACATACATTAAATGCTCATAAATTACAAGTCAGGATGGAAGTCCTGGAAAGATATTATCAGTATCAGTTAGCTTCCCAGCTAATGCAAATTCGCTCTGAAGAAAATGAAGAAGCTTACGCTAACTTTTTGCTCATGTCTGAAAAGTTTAAAAATGGCGAAGTCACTTTAGATGAGTATAATAAAATGGCAACGGTTTATAATACTGCCCGGGCTACACTGGCTCAACAGGACGCCCAGTTAAAAATTGAAAAAACCAAACTGGAAGCCCTCATTGGTGTAAAACTGGAAACTGTTATAGATTAAGTAACATAAGGTGCAGCACGTAAAAACTATATTCGCAAAAGGCAGATCGTCGTACTGGATTAAATCCGGTTCACTCACCTTGATGAACCGGATATTTTCTTCTCTCCTCGGCTTTCTGAATTTTTATTTACTGATCAGAATTCTGCCCCAAAACGAATATGGGATTTGGATGCTCTTTATCTCAGTCACCACGGTAATCGAACTGATCAAAGCAGGTTTTATCAGAAACCCACTGATCAAGTTCAGTCAGGAGCAGGCTCATTACTTGCCTGTGGTAAGTGCTTCTTTTCTGCTCAATATCTTTCTTTCTCTGATCATTGCTGCCCTCCTGCTGATCTTCGCCGAAGGATTAAGCCTCTTCTGGAAGCAGGCGCCCTTGCAGGATCTCTTTGCTATTTTTACGATCTCTGTACTGCTTTTAATTCCTCTCAATCATTTTGATTATGTACAGCAGGCTCACCTGAGCTTCAAGGGAACTTTGTTTAGTGAAATTACCCGACAATTTGTTTTCTTTCTTTGTCTCAGCACTTTTTTTATCACTAACCAACCCCTGGACCTGATAACATTAGCTTATTTTCAGGCTTTTTCTGTGGGTTTAAGTGCCCTGGTAGCTTACCTGTTTGCCAGAAGATATCTCACGTTTACTTTCAAATTCAGCAGCCAGTGGTTTAGAAAACTGTTTGGCTACGGCAAATATACTTTTGGCACAAGTGTGAGTGCCATGCTAATGCGCAATACCGATACCTGGATGCTGGGAAGAATGATGTCACCGCTGGCAGTGGCTGTTTACAACCCGGCCTTGAGGATTGCCAACCTCCTGGAAATCCCTGCTCTCACACTGGCTTCTATTCTGTTTCCTAAATTGACAAAACAAGTTGCCGAAAAAGGACAGGATTCAGCGAAAGATTTATATGAAAAGTCGGTAGCAGTGATCTTATGCTGTGTTATGCCTATAGCATTGCTGGTTTTTGTACTGGCCGAACCTGTTACAGTTTTTATCGCCGGAGAACAATATCTGGAAGCAGCTCCTATTTTAAGGGTTACCATCATCTACTGTCTTCTTTTACCTTTTAACCGACAGTTTGGAGTAACCATGGATGCTATCGGAAAAGCCAGGATCAATTTTATATTTGTGCTGAGAGACGCTTTTCTGAATATTGGATTAAACTACGTCTTTATCACGCACTATGGCATCATTGGAGCAGCTTACGGTACAATGGCTACCTATCTTGTGGCGCTGATCATGAATCAACTTTATCTGAACAGATATTTTCATGTGAGCTTCTGGCGTATTTTTCAACATACCATGCGTACATATGTCCGCCTGTTTCATACAGGATATGAGATTCTTCAAAAGAAGCACTAACAATGCTTTGTAATAAAGGCATGAAACAAAAGAATAAAATACCTTATTTACTTTATTTATTTACGTAAAAGTCAATAAAGTTTACCATGATACAAGACAGAGATTTTGTTTTTGTGAGTCTGCAATCCTGGGATATTGAAATAGGCAGTAATTGTAAGAATATTGCCATGGAAGTCGCTAAACATAACCGGGTATTGTATGTCAGTAAACCACTAGACAGATTCTCCCTGATGAAGTCCTTTTCAGATGAAAAAACCCAGAAGAGACTGGCTGTCCTTCGAGGCAAGAAAGCGCCTCTTGAGAAAATTACGGATAATCTGTGGAACCTGTATCCTCAAACCATGCTGGAGTCTGTCAACTGGATCAGCCACTCTTCTCTGTATCAGTTCTTTAACAAGCAAAACAATAAAAAATTAGCGAATCAGATCAAAAATGCCTGTCAGGCTTTGGGCTTCCGCAATATCATTGTATTGAATGACAATGATTTTATCAGCTATCAATACCTGAAAGAATTTCTATCTCCTGACTTGTATCTGTATTACATCCGGGATTATCTGACGTCACAGCCCTATTTTCATAAAAGAAGTTATCTGGAGAAACAACTGATTGAAAAAGCAGATGCAATTGTTACTAATTCCGAGTTTTTAAGACAATATGCAGCGGAAGGCAACGAGAAAGCCTATTTTGTGGGGCAAGGTTGTGATGTGGATCACTTTCTGCAACCTTCTGACACCCCTCTACAGGAGTTGCTCCATATACCAAAACCCATCATAGGATATACAGGATGGCTATCATCTGTGCGCCTGGATGTTACTCTGCTGGAACACATTACCCAACAGCTACCCGACCTGAGTTTCGTATTTGTAGGTCCGGAAGATATGTCTTTTACCAAAAGTGCCCTGCACCATCAATCCAATGTTTATTTTCTGGGCCATAAGCCCCCTGAAAAGATACCCCATTATATCCATCATTTTGATGTATGCATCAATCCACAGGCAGTGAATCCCATGACCATCGGCAATTATCCCCGCAAGATTGATGAGTATTTGATGTTGGGGAAACCAGTGGTGGCTACCAAAACCCTGGCCATGGATTATTTTCGCGACTACACTTATCTATGCGAGGGTCCGGAAGATTACATTGAACAAATTCAACGGGCTCTGAAAGAAAACCAACCCACCTTGCAGGAGCAAAGAAAAGTATTTGCGCAAAGCCATACCTGGGAGGCCAATGTGGCGCACATCTACCAGGTCATAGAAGAAATACACACCAACCAACCTGCCCTACATTCCATTAGTAAGTGAGTGACATCAATTAACTCATTCATATGAGCAAAGAAAAAAAAACAAAAAGTCAGCAGGAAGCGCTGCCTAAAATCATGAGCATTGTTTTCGTGATTGTTGCCTATTTATTTTTGATGCTTAAAATTTTATTCTTTTAAATCAACCCTAGCTAAATGCCTGGATTTCCTATTACCTTAAAAGTTTCAGAAAAAGGCAAGACCAGCATCCTGACCATTCTATTGGTTCTGACAGGCATTATGCTTTCGGCTATCATTACCTGGAAGGGAATTACTTTGGGTTTTGGTATTTTAGGTATTCTGATCGGTCTGCCTGTCATGGTCGTTTGTATTTTGTATCCCAACTACGGCTATGTGGTTGCTTTTTTTGTCTCTTCCTTTGTTTTCTTAGCCAAAAGATTCGTGGATTTGCCTTTCGGCGTTATTCCAGAATTGCTGATGCTGGCCAACTTTTTAGGAATTTTAATCAAAAGAAAAGAGATTACCTCGGACAAGGGTCTTTTCCAGAATCCCATCACAGTAGCCCTCATCGTCTGGATAGCTTACCTGCTTATTCAGGCGTTCAACCCCAATGCGCTTTCACTCGGCGGCTGGCTCTTTGGTTTCAGAGGGATCGTGAACCTGATTGTCTATTACATTGTAGCCTATTATGTTTTCAGTCAGCGAAAAAACCTGAAAATATTTGTCCCCTTATGGATTGGGATTGCCTTACTGGCTGCCTTGTATGGTCTTTATCAGGAATTTGCCGGGTTGCCTGGCTATGATTTGGCCTGGGTCACCAGCACCAAAGAGCTCATAGGCCTGAACTTTATCCAGGGACGATGGCGTAAATGGTCCTTTCTTTCTGACTGTACCGCGTTTGGTATTTTTATGGCCATCAGTGCTATCTTTTGTTTTATACTGACACTCGGCCCCTATGCAAAAAGAAAAAAAATTATTCTGGGCATCTGTGGTATTCTGATGCTGGTAGCCATGTCCTACTCCGGTACACGGACGGCTTACGCCATGATACCCGCCGGCTTTCTGATGTATGGATTGCTGACCCTTAACAAGCCTAGCACTTTATTATTTGGTGCTTTTGGTGCATTTATGTTTGTGTTTATTCTCTTTGCGCCCATCTATAATCCTACCCTCAACCGGATCAGAACAACCTTCGCTCCCAGTGAAGATGCTTCTATGAATGTAAGGGATTTTAACCGAGCCAGAATACAACCTTATATTTACAGTCATCCGATGGGTGGCGGCCTGTCCACCACAGGAGATAATGGCGTACGGTTTGCACCCAACCATTTTTTAGCAGGATTCCCCCCAGACAGTGGTTATTTGCAGATCGCCCTGGAAAGCGGGTGGATCGGATTGATTTTGATTTTTGGCCTGTATTTTACCATTATTCTTACCGGGATCAGTAACTTTTACAAAATACAGGACCCAAAAGGGAGAAATCTGCTGGCTGCCCTGATCGCTGTATTTTTTTCCCTGACCATTGCTTTTTATACCCAGGTTTCCATTACACAACTTCCTTCCAACTTTATTTTATATGCTATTTATGTGCTCATGTACAAATTTCCGGAACTCTATCCGGTAAAACAGGAGCAGGAAACCCGTATAATATGAACATACTAAGCCTGATCCCTTTCTTATGGTTATTGACCAGTCATGTCCCGAAAGCGCAACCCTGTCACTGTGATCATTACATCAAAGTAGAGGAAAACTATGTGGATGGTCAAAAACTGAAAGTTCAGCCTGGCGACACCGTTTGTATAAAAGCGGGAAAGAAAAAATATCTGAACCTTTTCAATTTTTTTGGTACAGCCACCGCACCGATTGTGTTTATCAACAACGGAGGTCAGGTAGAGATTGGAGATCCCCAATGGCACTATGGCTGCGTGATTGGTAAAAGCCATCATTTTGTTTTTACAGGAACAGGCGATCCGGCCCACGAATACGGATTCAAGATCAGCTACACCAAAGAAGGTGCTTCCGGTTTGGCCATAGGAGCTTCCCACTTTGATATCAACCATGTAGAAGTATCCCATACCGGATTTGCCGGCATTATGGCTAAAATAGATCCCAATTGTGACACTAACTCCTGGCAGGAGAACTTTACGATGGAAGAGGTTTCTTTTCATCATAATTACATCCATGACACAGGAGGGGAAGGTTTTTATATTGGCTACACAGGAGGTGCCAGGTCATTACACTGTGAGGGAAAAGAAGTGATGGTTGAACCTCACAATATTGAGCATATCAAGGTATTTCAGAACCGGGTAGAAAATACAGGCTGGGATGGTATACAGGTATCCAGAGCTGTAAAAAATTGTGAGATACACCACAATCAGATTCTCAACTACGGCACCAAAAATGAAAAATGGCAAAAGGCCGGTATTGTCATCGGGGGTGGTACCACCGGTCAGGTGTATAATAATTACATTCATACCGGCACCGGAGGAGGAATACACGTTTTCGGAGCGGGAGAGAACCTGATGTATAATAATGTGATCATACAGGCCGGGGAAGATGGCATTTATTGCCGAAGCCTGGAATCCTATGAAGGAGCGAAATTCGGATATGTGATGATCAACAATACCATTGTGAACCCCAAGCGTTTTGGACTGATGATCCAGCACTTTCCTACCTCCAGCAACAGGTTTTATAATAATGTTGTGATTCAACCGGACAAACTGTTTGTGTCAGTCCCTGCTCCGGCAACGTCCTGGGAAAGTTCGGATAATTATTTTCATACAGATACAACCATAAAGAATACCTCTCTGACAGATAGAGGCAAACATGTGGCAGGTTGGGGCATTCGCATGGATTATTCAGATAACCCCAGACCGGCCGGAGGAGGATATGACATAGGTGCTTATGAGTTCACCACGCCAAAAGTCTCTGAAACCTTCCCTCACTGATCTTTCAAAATGCTTTTACCACATTTGTCGTAAGGAACTGTGCCTCTCCCGATTTTAAGAGTCAGGCATTGTATCACTTTCTGATATAAACCTCCACAAAAGAGTCAGGAATTTCACGGGGGGCCAGAAAGCGGTCTTTCATTATATAATGTTCCTGAATACAGTCACGCACTTCATATGGAAAGAAATTATTGAGGTAGGGAATTGTCTGGAAAAGGATTAGATCATACTCCTGTTGCTCTATCTTCTGGCAGAAATAATCAACTTCCCTGTCAAAGAATGCGACTCCCTGATGAAACCAGAGGGGATACCGGGAACCTTTTTCCAGTTCATATCCTATCTCACGGGCTAGGGGCGTCAGTTCCGTCATATTGAGCACTTTCAAAGAATTCTTCTTCAGTAGATCCATGGCCATCATACGGTCAATGCCTGCTACGGTTTCCTGAGGCATATAAATTCTTTTGAAAGCATCATATTTAGAAATAACCCACTGAGAACGATCAGCAAAGGTAGTATCCTGACCTACCATCCAGGTGTTTCTGGATACCACATTCTCTTCTTCCTGTGCCTCAGCCACAGGTAAAAACTTCTTTACCACCCGTTCTCCATATTTCCAATAATCGCTCGACCACCAAAAAAACACCAGCAGGAGGGCCGCCATCAGGAAGACAGGTTTTGCAAAGTCAACGTTGAACCGGATATTGGAGATAATATAAGCAAAGGCAAAACTATGGAAGTATACATTCACATTGTGGGGAATATAGCTGGTTACCTGCACCAATAAGGCCTGAATGAGAATACCCAGGGTAAGAAGAAAGAAGAGTGCTTCTTTATGATCATATAAAAATGACTGAAATCGGTGGATCTTATTAATGCCTATGATCAGGACCGCCAACAAATAAAATTTTTCCCACACAGAAAATCTAAAAATCTGATGCATAAAGTCCATCAGATTTAAGCGGGAGTAATGAGGAGGTTGTCCGTGATTGAACCAATAACCAAAATCATAAGAAAGCAGCGGAACGATAAAGATGGCTGCTATTATGCAGCAGGCTCCCAGAAAAAATCCCAGGTACTTCAAGGTTTTTTCCACATAGCTAAAGTAGAGCAGCAAGGTGAATGTCAGGGCAATTGCCAGTGCACCTCCATCCTGTTTGGTGAAAAAAGACAGAAAAACAAAAAGAGCGCTGAGGGCTAAAAAAATAAAACGCTTTTTAGAAGTATTGCTATTCAACATAGCAGCCAATAAAAAGTATAGGCCGATCAGCTCATAGACAAAGACCGAATGGTTGTACCAGGGCCAGAAATTGATAAAGGAATAGGAAAGACAGAATACAAAAACTGACAAAAGAATAAAGACAGGCCTTACCCCTAACAGCCTAAGAATGGATCTAAAGAAAAAAATAGATACCAGATTGATAAATGATTGCGCTATAATGAGTGTATGCAAAGAAGCACCGAATATTTTAAAAAAGATAGCAGGGATCACCCAGAATGCATACCCTAAAGGCATGCCAAAATCGCGGAAAGGAATTTGTCCTTCTGACAAACGATAAGCTCCCTCCCACGCCAAAAATAAATTGATACGATACGGAAAAGAGAAAAAAAGTGGGGTAATACTAAATACAACCGCAATAAATATTTCAAAAAAAAGCAGCGTACGCTCTGACAGAGATTTTTTTATCATTTCAAAAAACTTGCTAAACAAAAACTAATGATGTTTCGCATATTTTCTTTGACTACTATTGTTCTCCGGGTAAAAATTTTATAATACAACGGAATAAACAAAACTGTGATCAACACATAAACAAAAGTAGCTACAATCCATACCTGAAAAGGTATTGCATACCTACTGGGATCCAGAAACTGCTGGTAATGCTGCACTAAGTAAATACATGCAACCCCAAATACCAACACATTGATCAGGAGATACACTTGGTACTTTTTGTGTTGCAGAGCAGCGCTTATCCTGTTTTGATACATTCGGAGCACATGCAAAGCAATCATAATAACCCAGGGAAACATCAAAAACAGTAGTCTTATTTCATTGAAAATACCGCCAATGAAGGTAGTAATCACAATCAAACAAAAAATGATAAATCCGGACTGAAATAAAAACTGTGTAGGAAAATCTGCATTATTTCGAATAAAAGACTGCCTGTGCAGCAAGCCGTAAAAAAATAAGAGCCACATAAAGTGAAAGGTAATAAAAGAAAAACCGACAACCTGTTCCAAATTGGCCAGATTCCATTTTAAACCTTCTAAGGGATCATAAACACCGCCATCTATCCAAAATCTTAAGGAAATCCAGAGAAGTACCGGCATTGCAGCGAGTCCTGTCCTGAAAGCAATGTTTCTAAACGGAATAAAGAAAAGAAAGATGAACGGAAGGATGAGCAGGGTTTCCCTACAAAGCACACCCAGCAGTGTTACCAGAAAAAATAAAAATATTCTTTGATGCATCAGGCAAAGCAATCCCACACAGAGTAAAGTATAGCCCAAGGTATCTTCCCTTGTATGCACTGGTAAGGTATACGCCAGCAAAACAGGAGGGCTGATCAGAAAGAAAAGGCAACCCCAGAGACGCCAGCGTTGATTAAAACCAAAAGCCTGGATCAGGAAATAGAAAGAGATAACAGCGGTAATGAGAAAAAACAAACTCCATCCCTGATATACATAAAAAAAGACTTCATTATCCGGTTGGTCCGCGGTTAGGAGCTGCCAGCTTCCCTGAACTATAGCCGGAAAAAGTAGCCTGTATTGAAAAGGCGCTTTCTGCGACAAGTGCCATTCGTACAAAGCTTCTGGTGAGGCACTTATTTCGCTGCCCAGCCTGTCAGGAGTGATGTAACCGCCAAAGAAGGTATTGCTCAAAAAAAAGACAGTAATAGTAATAAAAACCAGTAAAATTACTTGTTTTAATGTAGGGTTCATGGCGGAATTGTATTTTTTCATGCTAATATAGCACTGAAATATAATTATTCAAATAAATAATTAAATATATCCCACAATTTAATTTCATTTATTTAATTTTTTTACTATTTTGCACAAAAAAGCATGTGTATAGGTTTAGTAAACTATATTAATTTTTGTTTTTCTTAAAGTAAGAAGTAAATTTTCCGTTAAATCGTTGTTATATGTCTGTTACAGCCTTGAATAAAAGCATCTTTCTTTCCATGGTCAAGTTGTTACGCTTAGAACAATGGGTAAAGAATTTGTTCATGTTTATCCCTGCCTTTTTTGCAGGGGTGCTCTTCGATTATGAAATTCTGCTGAAGGTATCTCTGGGTTTTTTCGCTTTTTGCTTTGCTGCCAGTGGTATTTATATCATTAACGATTACCGGGATATAGAAGCAGACCGAAATCATCCTGAAAAATGTCATCGCCCTTTGGCTTCGGGAGAAATAACGCCTATGCAGGGCATCATTGCTTCTATTGTACTATTTGCAGCAGGATTCACGATCGCCTTATGGACAGATGTTTTATTCTTTTCTATTTTGCTCATTTATATATTACTCAATATAGGATATTCTTATGGATTAAAACACATTTCTATTTTGGATATCTTAATTGTAGCTTCCGGATTTTTGCTCAGAACCATTGCGGGCGGCGTAGTCGCTGAGGTGCCCATCTCACAATGGCTGGTTATCATGATATTTCTTCTGGCTTTGTTTTTAGCTTTAGCCAAACGCAGAGACGATCTTATCATCGGCCTGCAATCCGGTAAACTAATGCGGAAGTCAGTAGAGCATTATAATCTTGATTTTACCAATGCCTGTCTTACCATGCTTTCAGGCATTATCATTGTATCCTACCTAATGTATACCATTTCCGAGGAAGTGACCAATCGTTTAGGCAGTCACCTGTATTTCACCAGTATTTTCGTGATGGCAGGCATCATGCGGTATCTGCAAATTACGCTGGTAGAAAATAACAGTGGCTCTCCTACCAAGCTCCTTTACTCTGACAATTTCATCCGCTTTACCTTATTAGGCTGGATTTTGAGCTTCTTCATCATTATTTATTTCCAGAACTTTTAATTTTACCGCAGCAACGATTCATTTTTCTATGCCACAGGTATTAATTTTGGGTGCTACCTCCGATATGGCGGTTGCTTTGGCCCATCGATTCGGTGAAGCAGGGTATGGTTTGCAGTTAGCAGCCAGAAATTCAGAGCTGCTAGCTACTATTCAACATGATCTGGAAATAAGGTATCAGGTCAAAGTAGACACCTTGACCTTTGATGCGCTGGATTATCATAGTCATGCTTCCTTTTACCATGATTTACCGGAAAAACCTTCCATTGTAATCTGTGTCTTTGGCTATTTAGGAGATCAGGATACAGCAGCTCATCAATGGCAGGAAAGTAGCAAAATCATTGAAACAAATTATACGGGCGCAGTGTCCATTTTAAATGTGATAGCCAATGATTTTGAAACCCGGAAAAATGGCACCATTGTAGGCATCAGTTCGGTGGCTGGAGAAAGAGGCAGACAAAGCAACTATGTGTATGGAAGTGCCAAGGCAGGTTTCACCGCTTATTTATCAGGCCTGAGAAACAGGCTGGCAAAAAGCAACGTACATGTGGTGACAGTAAAACCTGGTTTTGTAGATACACGAATGACGGAACACCTGAACTTACCCAAACCCTTAACTGCCCAACCTCAACAGGTAGCCAAGCAGGTTTTTTCTGCTGTGAGGAAAAAGAAAAATGTCATTTACGTTCTATCAGTATGGAAAATTATCATGCTCATCATCAGGCTGATTCCGGAAAGTATCTTCAAAAAGATGAAGCTTTGAAAAGAAATCTCGCCCTGTTCGACTTTGATGGTACGATCACCCATCGGGATTCCTTTCTTGATTTCATTAAGTATTACAAAGGAAAAGCTAATTTCTACCAGGGCTTCCTTAAGCTCCTGCCCACCCTGATCCGGTATAAGCTCAAAATCATTCCAAACTGGCAGGCTAAGGAAACGGTGTTATCTTATTTTTTTAAGAATGAGCCTGTTGAAAAATTCCAACAAAAGTGCGATGCGTATGGCAACACACGGATTCCGGCCATTGTCCGCCCGAAAGCTCTGCACAAACTGAAAGAACATATTGCCCAAGGAGATGAAGTTTATGTAGTGTCTGCCTCACCGGAAAACTGGCTAAGCGCCTGGTGCAAACACATGGGTATCAAGTTGCTGGCTACCTGTCTGGAAACTAAGGATGGGAAGATCACAGGAAAAATGGCTGGAAAAAACTGTTATGGCCCCGAGAAAGCAAAGAGAATTCAGGCGGCTATTGCCTTAAAAGAATATCATCAGATTTATAGTTATGGTGATAGTCCCGGAGACCATGATATGCTGGCGCTGGCCCACTTCCCCCATTACAGGGTATTTTAACTTCCAATAAAATATCTGCTCTTCTGACCAGTCAGTTTCTTGATAAGAAAAATAATCAGGCAGCAACTCAGCGTCACCAGGATGACGTGCAACACAAAGTAGAAAGAATTAAATACAAAAGAGTGGCCTGTTTGATATACCAACTGTTCGATGGCTCTGATGACGTACAAGTGAACGAAGTATACGCCAAAACTATAATCAGCCAGTAAGGACAAAACAGGTAGATTTTTTTCTCTGATCAGGTAGAAACTATTCAACATCACCAGACATAAGAGAGACATTTTGAGTTTACCAAAGTTAAAAGGAAGCTCATAGGTTTCTTCCGGACGATAAGCGCCATAAGAAGTGTCCAGGCTGATCACGCCCGTCATCTCCAGCACTATAAAAATCACACAAAGGCTGGCCAGTGGAATCAACAACTTGTACTGTAGCCCTGTTATGCTTTCTTTATGACGGCTGGCCCACATGCCGAAGATATAGATAGGAATAAAAAAGGCAAAAGACTCTATGGTGGTAAACTCATACCCAAAATTGAACATGAACAAGCCAGCGACAAAAACCGGAGGAAACACAAATCGGTAAAACCAGGGTTTTTTATCCAGGTAAACCAGCAGGGGAGAAATCACATACACCATTGAGATCATAGGAATGAACCAGAATGGCCCGAAGTGTTTGCCTGTCAACAGCATATAGAATACCTTCAGAATAGCTGGCTGATCCTGCAAATATACAGGCAGCCAGGTCATGCTCTCCGGATCGAGGTACAGTTTTTCCAGGATAGCGGGAATAGAAGCGAATATATAGGGTATAATTACATACGTAAACTTCTTGCTGAGGTAATTCTTATAATCAAACCTCCTGCTATGAATATGCTGAAATAGAAATCCTGCGATAAAAACAAATAAAACGGTACTGTATACAAGCAGGGAGGACCAGAATTGCTCTTCAAGTTTACTGCCCCACAGAAAAGAGCTTTTGCAATGGACGGCCACGATACCTATAATGGCGACCGCCCGGAAGTAGTGGATGTAGTGTAAATATGAAACCTTAGGTTTGGCTGTCACTACTTCCGGGCGATGACCTGTATTCTTAATAAGAGCACCATTCGATTGTGAATAACGATGATTCACCATACTTATCTCTGAATTATCAATCTCTGACGTACTACCTGGCTACCTTGTTTGATATTGACGATGTAAGTTCCCACGCCTAATCCATGAGTGGGTTTTATCCGCTGCCCTTCCATCAGGGTTACCGCATCAAATACTTCTTCCAATACTACCCGGCCCATCATGTCCATAATCGTCACGGTCACTTCACTGTCAGCGTCCATACTCATCAGCCTTATATTGATGTTATCGTTGGTCGCTGGGTTCGGAAACAAGGTTACCTCGGCTAATTTATAAATATCATCAGCATTAACACTGACCACTTTGGAATATTTTTCTGTACCGTCAAAATCCGTTTGCCTGATTCTGTAATAAGCTATGCCGGGTCTTACACGATGATCCACAAAGTTGTAGTGTTTTACTTCGTGACTGTCACCCGCACCTTTCACCTGGCCAACGGACACAAACTTATCCAAATCATAGGACTTTTCTATGGTGAAGAAGTCATTATTCGTTTCACTGGCTGTGCTCCAATCCACTTGCACTTCCTGTTCAACCAAAGCGGCCTTTACTTCAATAAACTCTACAGGCTGGCCCACCGGTGAGACCAGAGCCGTACGAGACAATACCTGGTTCGGGATTTTAACTTTAGACACGCCTGGTCCGCTATACCATACTTCCAACAGATCCGTTTCCTGCGCGTTACGATAGTCAAGTACAATCTCATGCCAACCACTGCTCAGGTTATAAGCTATGCCAGAACGTTCGGAAGCATTATTGGCAAAGTCATTACTCACAATTTCCGCGCCATCGATGTAGAGTTTACTACCTGTATTGGATTTTGTATAGAAAGTATAGTTACCGGCATTGGTTACCCGAAGATAGCCGTAGAATCTGAAGCCAAAATTACTATTCCTTGCTTTAGGCGTCAGCGAAAAGTTGTCTACAAATCCGGTTTTTACCGGCGTCATGGACGCGTAATTAGGCATAGCACTCCAGGTTCCTTCATAGTAGGCATAATTTAAACCATTCAATACCTCATACGTCAAAGGCAATACTCCGCTAGGCTGAGACTTGTTGCCTGCTCCGTCAGCTGCCAGCACACTAAAATTGTAGGTATCGCCAGGAATCGTATTGTTAATGGTATAGCTATTCGCATTTCCATTTACCAGAGCGATCAGCTGATTGCCATTATACAGTTCATAAGAAGCAATAGTGCCGCTGTTATCAATAGAGGGACTCCAGCTTAAAGTAATACTGTTGGGTGCCATTTTAGAAGCTACAAGATTACCCGGCACTGTAGGAGCTTCTTCATCCACCACCACTGTTTCGGGCGTATAAGCCCCAATGACCAGCGTATTGAAGATTGCATAGTTGGCCGATACGCTACCAAACTTATGTGATTTGATTTCAAAAGCAATCTCACGGTTTGCATCTGGTACTAATCCATCTAACTGAACAGTCTCACTGGTGTTTCCCAGAGCGTTCTGTGTAATGGTAGTTTGTCCAAAAGTATAATCAGTAGTAAGGTTACCGGAAGTTTTGAACAGACCAATGTTGGGGTCACCACTACCCAGGAAAATAAAGCTGTACTGGTAATTTGGATCTAATTCGGCAATCCTCATTTTAGCAGTCGTATTGGCTTCCAGGAAGTAAAAGGCTTTCAACACTGCGTCGGGGTAGATACCACTGTTGTTGCCTGTACTGATGCCTAAATCATTATTACCTCCATCACTAGGCCACTGATCAATGATCAGATCCACTGTAGTGTTACCTCCTGCATCATTTTTCAAATTGGCGAAAGTATACCCACTATAGGCTGCTATTTTAGTATTGTTCCAGGGCGTTCCGGGATAAGTATACCTGGTTTCATTTCCTACAAAATTGATGTAGACCAGGAATTCATACGTAGTAGCCCAGGCCATATTGCTGTATTCAGAGGTAAGCTCTCCCTTAACGGTCAACACTTTATAGTAGTAAGTGCGGTTTTTCACCACTGTATTGTCTACATAGCTGCTGCTATTAGCACCCAACGTAGCGATCAGACTATAACCGGTGTTCGGAGACTGTGAACGGTAAACCCGGTAAGCCGTTTCGTTACCTGCATTGTCTTTCCAGTCCAGTTTAATTTTTGTTCTGGATTGAGCAGTAGCCGTTAAAGTAGTTGGTGTAATCGGTTTGGCATTCGTAGGATAAGACTGAATAACCAAAGCACCTAAATAACCTCCTGTTGAAAACTGTGTTTTGGCCACTGTGATCAGCACATCTCCATTACTGTCAGGGGTGATCCCATTAAGGGCTACTGTATTTTTACTATTATTGGCTGCATTTAACTTTACAGTATTAGTGCCTATAGTATAGTTTGTATTTCCTTCGTGAGTCGTCTCGTGGCTTGCAAAGAATACAAAATTGTACAGTTTGGCAGGATTCAGACCACTTATCTTCAGACTAGCTGTATTCGCCGTATTCCAGTAGCTGTACATGACAGAATCAGTATACACGCCGGAGTTTTCTTGGGTATTCACTCCCTTTTTCTCAGCTGTAGTCCACCCGCTCTGTACGGTAAAAGTTATGGGACTTGCGTTGCCTAAGCCATCCTTCAGGTTATTGTAAATCTGATTAGCAGCAGGCACACGGTTGGTATTATTCCAGGGCAGATCCGCTACGTTATTACCAAAATTGATGTAGATAGCTTCATCGTACTCATTGCTCAACACTGTCAAAGTTACCAACTGGTCTTTGCTGTCGGTGTCGTCAAGGGCTGTTAACTTTATCTGATAACGTCCTACCTGAGACAGCTTACCAGGCGCGATAGATAAGGTTCCTGTCCCATTTCCCTGATCTGCAAATGTAGCGAAAGCAGGAAGTCCGACAGCCCTTAAAGTGATCGCATCTTTTTCAGCATCGGTTGCTGTCACAGCAATCACCTTGGTATCCCCTACCTTCACGACGATGGCAGTAGGCGCGGTCAGCTGCGGAGCACTGTTGGGGGTCGTTACCGTAAACACATTACTGTCTTCAGACCTTCCATTACCACTAAAAGCACGCACTTTGTAAAAGTAGGTAGTCCGTCCTACCACTGTTTCGTCAAGGTATGTGCTGACGTTGTTAGAGGTAGCAGTAACGATAGCATAAGGGCCATTGCTGTTAGTAGCTCTTAGTAACTCAAAGCCATCTTCACTTTTTGAGTTATCCAGCCAGTTTAAACGTACCTTAGAAGGTGATAGCACCGTGGCCGACAGATTCGAGGGTGCATCCGGTGCACTGCCATCATCATAATAAGCCTGAATAATCATAGAGTTGATGACCATTTTCCAGTCGCTGGAAGATTTTTTAGTGACCGATATGGTAATCGTTCCATTCTGATCAGGCTGTATATTGGTGAGGTTTACTGTTTCTTTTGTATTATTATACGTTTCAATTTCTCCGTACTCATTGCCAATGGCATACCGCGTAATCCTTGTTCTGTTATAAGAATCATACTCATTGCTGCTGCCAAAGAAAGTAAAGTTGTATTTCAACAGCGGGTTCAGCCCACTCAGCGTCATACGAACAGGCGGTGTAGAGAAAGACCAGTAACGGGTATCTCTCACATCGGGTGTATATAGCTCGGCTTCAACTTCAGACCGTAAGGAGTTCCAGGCTGGTCCGCCATCCTGTCTTAATTTCAACTGTAAACCGGAAATTTTATCTTCTTCGTCCACCAGCTTGTCTAACACTTCTTTCGCACCGGCATTTCCTGTATTGTTCCAGGGAAAAGCCGCCAGGCTAGTTCCATGACTAAAGTTGACATATACCGTAAAATCTCTGTCCACGCCTTTCACCACCAGGTCAAAGGTAGCCACACCTACTCCTCCCTGTGCATCTTTGGCGATCACCTGTATGTGTGAAAAAGTACCGGGTGTCTCAAATAGATCCGGATTGATTTTGATGACGCCATTTCCATTTCCGTTGTTTACGATAGTAACAAAAGAAGGCTGATTCATCAAAGAGAGTGTCAGAGAAGCGTTGCCATCAGCATCCGAAGCCGACACATTAATATTTCTTGAATTTCCCTGGCTGATCTCCTGATCCGCAATAGCCGCTACCACAGGGGTTGCATTGTTATTGACAGTGAGGGTAAAAGATTTTGTGCTGGAAGCGCCAGCCTGATCATAAGCCCTTACTGAAATATTATAGGCACCACCATTTCCACTACCGGGGGCGAAAGTAAAAGTACCTGTATTGTCCCCATTGTTGGTAAAACTTCCAAAAGAAGGTAACCCTGTGATACTGAAGTTAATGGGGTCATTTTTATCCTGATCGGTAACATAAATATCAAAAGCCAGTGTCGTATTAAACTTTACCGTGCGGCTCAGGATTTCCTGCAATACAGGCGTATTGTTTTGAGTGGTGGCACTAGCCGTATTGGTATACGTTGAATAACCACCATCACCTTTCGCTCTCACTTTATAATAAAAAGTAGTATTACCCGGTAATTGAAGGTCAGTAAATGTTATGATATTGGCCGCTACCGTGCTGACCAGTATAAATCCATTGCCGGCAGCAGAAGTAGTACGCCAGATTTCAAAACCGGTTTCATTAGAAGAAGCATCAGCCCATTGCAGCTGAATAGAAGACGAGCTTACGCTTGAAGCAGTCAGGTTATTCGGCTTGTTGGGTGCGGCCGGGGTTGCTAAGGTCGTAGCATTCTTTACCCCAGTGAAATCGGAGGCATTGCTCGCATTAACCGCTCTGATTTTATAATAATATCTGGTGTTACCACTTAATCCTTTATCACTGTAAGCTTTAACGTTGGCTGCTGTCTTGTGGATAATGGTGAAAGGGCCTCCTGAATTCTTTGAGCGGTAAATTTCAAAACCGGTTTCGTTGTTGCTGTTATCCAGCCAGGTCAGATTAAGCTGCTGATAAGAAGCAACAGCCACCTGCAGGTTGTTGGGCACAGCTGGTCCCTGAGGATAGGTAAACTCATCTTTCAGCGCTGAATCTGGTATCAATGCTTTGCTAATACCCGGCCCTTGCCATCTCACATTTAAACACTCGCCACCACCCGCTTCATAAAACATCACCTTAATCGGATAAGTACCTGCCGCCAGCGTTACATTACTGGATTTTTCAGTACAACCATGATCACCATCATGATTGATAATTTCCTGCCCGTCAATATACAAACGGCTTCCATCATCAGAACTCAGGTAAAAAGTATATTGTCCGCTGGTGGGAATGGTGATATTCCCTTCATAGATAAAAGCAATTCCATCGTTACGCTCCTTCGGGCTCAGAGAGAAATTATTCAGATGACCGGATTTGATAAAAGTTGCTTTACTTTCTATATCAAGAACGGTTTTAATGCCAGTCACATGATAATAAGTATAGAATAAGCCACTGTTAATGCTCGCAGCCGTAATCTGATTACTGGGAGAAGAAATATTACCGGCGGCATCTTTTGCCAGTACATAAAAGGTATGAGATGTCTTGGCGATCAGCCCCTCAGCTGTAAAATGAGTATTCGCCGTAGTTCCTACAAGATTTCCATCCATAAACACCTGATATTCCACCACCCCTACATTATCCGTAGCCGGATCCCACTGTACTCTGATAGAGGACCGGGTAGAATTGGCTGCAATCAAATTTTGTGGGGCTGAAGGTGCCTGATTATCCGCTACTGTTGTGGTGCTGGCTTCATTGGAGTAGTCAGATCCACCATCGTTGTTAATCGCACGGATTTTATAAAAGTAGGCCGTTCCGTTCGTAAGATTGTTGTCAAAATATGAAACGGGGTTAGGCAGATTGTTGGCTCCAATGATATCAATGATGGTATAAGGTCCGCCAGATTGTGTGGAACGGTAAATCTCAAAGCCTGTTTCATTATTGGCTTTATCTTCATAACTCAGTTCTACGGAAGTCTCCGAACGGCTGAAAGCGAACAGATTCACAGGTGCTTTGGGCGCATTGGGTCCTTTTTGAGTTGTCACCACAATGGCATCAGCAGGTAAACTTTCACATCTGGCTGGTGCCGGACGGTATTCTTCCGGAATAGCACCGGTCGCAGGAGGACCTG
Source organism: Catalimonadaceae bacterium JC749 (assembly GCA_021730635.1). Classification (GTDB taxonomy): domain Bacteria; phylum Bacteroidota; class Bacteroidia; order Cytophagales; family Cyclobacteriaceae; genus JAJNNC01. Next base: position 119,296 of record JAJNNC010000017.1, on the reverse strand, counting down.
GCTCCACTACTGTAACAGTATAGCTGCCAGCATCCCGCAAAGTAAGCGATGAAGTGGTAGCGCCACTGATCAGTTGTCCGTTTTTATACCAGAAATACTGGGCATTGCCTGTAGTGGCATACAACGTCACTTCATCTCTTCCATCCAGACTGGGCAAATGAACACTCTTTTTGTTGGTCGTGATCACAGGCTTGGGAGAAGGAGCTCTGTTCCGATTGATATTAACGGGTTCAGACCATTCTGTCCAAACAGTACCTCTTTTGAAACGTACCCGGTAAATGCCCACTTCTGTGACTACTAATTCGTTTTTGGTGGCACCGGTGGCGATGGTAACACCATCTTTTTGCCATTCATAATCGGTAAAGCCGGGGGTAAGCCCCATGCGTACGTTGATCACATCTCCTTTACAGAATTCAGTCTGTCCGAAATATACATGAATATCAGTCTTTTTGCGTCTGGTAAAGAAGGGGAAAAAGTCAGCGTCTTTATAGGTATCATCCCAGGCATTATGCCCATGATTCGGGAAATACAGATAACGCACATTGCCTCCATACTTCCTGATTTGTTTGACTACATTGTTGGCGGTTTCCGGATTGGCAGTGCCGTCTTGTCCTCCTTGTGAAACCCACAGCGGTAAATGCATGTATTTGGCTACATTGTAATCATACCCGTACATATTCACAGTCCATGCCATAGGCATAGCCGTAGCAAATACTTTAGGATGTCTCATAATTGCATCCCATACACCCATAGCCCCACTGGATAATCCATGCACATGCACTCTGTCAATATCTACTTTATTATGAAGGATCAACTCATCTATAATTTCCTTCATTTTGTTGATGTTATCACTCGACGGTTGCTGAGGAGCACTCCATTGAGGGAATAAGATGAATCCGTCGAAAGTCCCGTTTAAAACAGCGTCCATATGGAGTTTCCCCCCGTTTTTCAAATGATAATCGTTATCTGTCCCGGTCTCGCCTCTTCCGTGGATCATCAGGATTAAAGGGTACTTCTTGCCATCATTCCGGCTGGTATAATCCCTGGGGAAAATAAGTCGGAAAGGAATGTTAGAATATTTGTAAGACAGGTAAGGTGAGGTATCCCAGTTAAATATTTTTTGCTGGTATGCGTAAGTTGTAATCTTGGTTCCTAAAGCAGGCGTGGCATGCTTCACCCTTATTTCATCATAGGCTGTCTGTCCCTGAGCATTGGTGACAGTCAGCCTGAAAACATAACCTTCCGGCCTGTTTTGGCTGGCATACGTCCCATCCACAATCATATTGCTGACGGTGAGCGTAGCGGTTGTTTTTCCACTCAAAGTAGCGGTGTTAGGCCCGCTGATTTGTGTCCAGTTATAGGATGTGGCTGTTCCGTTGACCGTGCTGGGAATGGTTGTGCTTTTATCGGAAGGTACCAGCGAAAAATCATCGCCCAGATTCACTGAGAAAGTTGGCGCCGGAGAAGCTCCACCACTGCTGGTATGAGAAAGAAACCAGGCAAAAATATCATTTCCAAAAGCATTATTAGGCATATAGGCCGTCTGGGTCACCCCTGAAGAATACGTAGGGTCTGCACTAAGATTATAATCAGCCGTGTTGCCGGTATACTGAAAAATCTTTTGCTGGATTTCTGTGTGTCCCCCACTGGCAAACATGGTTAAACGAGCCAATGGTGAAGGAGCGGGTGTACACTGATTGATGGCTTTAACCCCTTTATAGGCATACAAAGGAGAAATCCAGGTATCATTACCCGCATGAAAAGCCCAGACAGGTGTCTTTTTCACCTTATCATTACAGGCTAAGGCAGACGGATACTCCGTATATACGTTGATATCGCCTGATTCATCGTTGAAAACAGTATAGCCGGCGATGGGCACAGCGGCAGCAATTTTATCTCCATGCGCTTGCAGATAAGACCAAACACCGCCACCACCCATAGAGCTCCCTAATAAATAAATCCTGCTCTCATCAATACGGAGTTCAGTTTTAGCTCTTTCCAGCACTTCATCAATGATTTTTGGATCCCAACGCAGACTGTCATTGTAGGTAGCAGTGTGGTTATAGCGCCCATTGACCTCTGTAGGTTGATGAGGGCTTAAAACAATAAAGGGATAATTTCTTCCATCCCGGATCGTTCTCTCAAAATCAGCGTTTTTCAGCCGATCCCAGAAAATACCTGTTCCTGGCGTAGCAAAACCCAATCCATGTAGTGAAATAATAACCGGATAGTCGTTAGTATTGTCACGATAGGCCTGGGGAAGATATTCCAGATAGTAAAAGTTTTGACCGTTACCATACGTGGAAACATATTGTTTTTGCTTCCATTCTGAAGCAGATTGCGCTTCAGCTTTAAAAAATGAACCTGCGAAAGCAATTAAAAATAAGGAAAGAAAAGTAGTAATGCTTTTCATACAAAATCCTGGTTTCACCAATTGAATTTTTCTAAATGTTTCATGTAATGGAGATTCATTATTATTAGTTACCTTCATTACATATGTAATATTACCGTGATAAATTTATGTAAAAGTAATAAATTATTTGAATTTTTAAAATAATTATTAGAATATTTAAATTTATTTTTGAGTACTAAAGGAGTGTTTGAAGGTGTTTAAACACCTCTCAGGAAGGGGAAATAGGGATTTGACTGGGTACTGATGAGTACCAGGAGTGGTAAAATCTTAAAAAAACAGGGAAAAGCTACACAGTTGCCAGATATTCATGAATTAACTTAATAGCCATAGAACCTTCCCCTACAGCGGAGGCTACCCGGTTCATGGCACCAGCCCTGACATCCCCTGCGGCAAATATACCGGGGACACAGGTTTCCAGCAGGAAAGGGTCTCTGGGCTGTTTCCAGGCTTTTTTGAAGTCTGGGTATTTTTGCAGATCGCGTCCGGTTTCCAGAAAACCTTTTTTGTTTTTAATGACATCAAGGGTAATCCAATCCGTAAAGGGTTTGTTGCCTATAAAAATGAACAAAGCAGCCGCTTCTACTGATTTTCTTTCTCCGGTATCTATATATTCTATGACCAGTTCTTCCAGATGCTCATTACCGCAGGCCTCTATCACCTGTGTTTTACCCATCACATGAACATTCTGCGTACGGTTGATCTGGTCAATCAAATATTGCGACATAGAAGAAGAGAGATCTTCTTTTCGGACGAGGATATACACGTTGCGGGCAAAATTAGAAAGATACATCGCACCCTGTCCGGCAGAATTTCCTCCTCCCACGATATATACATCCTTTTCTTTACAGCTCACAGCCTCGGTTGTGGCTGCCCCATAATATACACCTGCTCCCGTAAAGTCATGCACTCCTTTAGCTTCCAGCTTTCTGTAATTGACACCAGTGGCAATGATAATGCTCAGCGCTTTGATTTCACTTCCATCGGATAGTTGCAAGATTTTATAATGATCCTGCAAACGGAGGTTCGTCACTTCCAAAGGAGCCAGGAATTCGGTACCCAGTCTTTTGGCCTGCGAAATGGCTCGTCGGGTGAGATCGGCACCACTCAGCCCTTTAGGAAAGCCGAGGTAATTTTCAATTCGGGAACTGGTTCCTGCCTGTCCGCCGGGTGCCCTTTTCTCTACTAACAATGTTTTAAGACCCTCTGAGGCACCGTACACCGCAGCAGCCAGACCGGCGGGGCCTGCTCCAATAATTACCACGTCATACAAGGAATCCGTCGCCTGGATTTTCATGCCCAGTTTGTTGGCCAGATCATTGATGTTTGGACTAACCAGGTAGCTGTTGTCCTCAAAAAAAACGGCTGGTAACTTTTTCTCCGGTATTTCATGCAAAGCCAGCAAATCACAGGCTTTGTCACTGTTTTGGACATCCATCCATTGATAGGGAACCAGATTTCCTGCCAAGAAGTCCTTGATTTCATGAGACAAGGGACTGTATTGGTACCCTATAACACGGATGCCATGATAATCCGGAATATACTCACTTTGCCAGGCTTCCAGCAAATCATCCAAGGTAGGATACAGTTTTTCTTCCGGGGGGTCCCAGGGTTTCATTAGATAGTAGTCCAGTTGCACTTCATTGATCGCCTTAATAGCGGCATCGATATCAGAGTATGCTGTTAAGAGTACTTTCTTGGCATTGGGATAAAATTCTTTCGCCTTTTGTAGCATCTCGACGCCCAGCATTTCAGGCATCCGCTGATCAGATACAAACAAAGCGATTTCTTCTCCCTGTAACTTTAATTCCTTTAAAGAGTCCAGGGCCTCCTGGGCTGAGCCGGTACTCAATATTTTGTAACTCTTTCGATATTGATTTCTAAGGTCTCTGGTAATAGCGCCAAGTACCTGTGGATCATCATCGACAGTAAAAATGATGGGGCGTTTCATATCAATATATTACGGCATAAAAGATAAGTAGGAAGGTAGTTTATTCAAATAAATTTTTGCAGGCAATGGCTAAGCGTGCATAGGAAAACACAACCTGAAAACCGTATGGCCCGGACTGGAAGTCACATCGACAGAGCCCTGGTGTTGATCTACGATTTTCTTTACAATATCCAACCCCAAGCCAGTGCCTTTGCCTACTTCTTTGGTGGTAAAAAAAGGGTCAAAAATTTGGTTGATAATATCTGGTGGAATACCGGAACCATTGTCTATAATGTCAACCTTGATATTATTCAGTTCCTGCCAGGTTTTGATTTCCAGTCGCCCTCCTGGGTTCATGGCATCAATGGCGTTGTCAATCAGATTTGTCCATACCTGATTCATTTCACTCACATACAGAGACAGTTTGGGCAAGTTCCCCTGATAATTTTTAATCACTTCTATGTTTTTTTCCTTGATTTTATGGCCCAGCATGGTCAAAGTACTATTGATGCCGGTATGAATATCACTTAACTCCCGGTCGGGTGCCTTATCCATGTGAGAATACGTCTTCACTGACTGTATCAGTTCAGCAATACGCAGCGAAGCATGTTCAATTTCATTGACCAGTCTTTCGGTTGTCAGCACATTGTTGAGCCAACCAAATACAGGTGGTATATACTCAGGCTTCACTATCTCACCGATCTCTTCTATTTCATCCATGGTCAGGTCGAAAGACACAAAAGTTTCTGCCATGCCATATCCGTCTTCCACGCCATGATCTTCCAGCCATTCGGCTATCTCCTCTTCCCGATTGGTACGCTCCAGCATACTCAGATGATTTTCCAGTTTTTGTGCGATCTTGGAAAACAAAATATCATTCACCGCATCCACCTCTTCGGGAGTCATACGGATAGAGATTACCTGTTTGAAGGTCTCGGGAGTTGTATGTAAATGTTTTTTCAGAGTGGCAGAACTGCGCACAATCGCTGAAGCCGGGTTGTTTAACTCATGTGCCAACCCTGCCGACAATTTTCCCAAAGCCATCATTTTTTCATTCTGCTGTTGCAGACGGGTAAAATCTCTGGTACGGGAAGTCATCACCGATACCAGGGCCTGCACCATTTCATGGCTTACTTTTTCCATCTCCTCAAAATGTTCTTTGTGCAATGACAACACCCGTGTAGGACCGGTAGCGATCCCATTCCCGGCAGCTTCTTTCATTCGGGAAAAGGGCAACAATCCGGTAATAGTGCCTTTTTCCTGTGTAGCTACCTCCCGGTATTGATTTCCCTGAGGCAGTTTTATCTGAATATTCCCTTCCAGAATGACATACATGTAAAGGGCAGGGTCTCCTTTCTTAAAAAGATAATCGCCAGCCTTCAGTGTGATCAGGTCTGCATGGTCAATCAACCATTGTAAATGTTCCTCCGGTATTCCTTGAAAGGTAGGAACGGCTTTTACATCGTCAAGTAAAGAAGTTTCCATAGGGAATATATATCATGACTCGGCCACCAGGTTTTCTATTATTTTCTTGAGAACCTTTTTACTGATTTTTAAATCCTTCTTGTCAATACCACTCGTAATCTCTTTAGTCGTTTTTTTTACGATTTTATTGAGTGTTTCCTTCATATTTTTACCTTCTTCAGTTAAAAATATCAGGTTATTACGCCGGTCTCCTTCATCTGATTGCCGCACGACCAGGCTCCGCTTCTCCATGTTATCAATCAGATGGGTAATGCTAGCTTTATTTTTATTAGCAATATTGGCTAAATCCTGCTGGGTTTGGCCATTTTTTTTCCATAAACTGGCTAAAACGGCCCATTGTTCGGAGGTAACATTAAATTCAGAGAGGTTCTTGCTCAAGCGGTTACTCATTAACCGGGAAGCCTTTCCCACAATGACATTTAAATTATTATCTACCTTAACTTTTTTATTTCCCATAGTTTCTGTTTGATATTCAACTACTTATAAAGATAAAGTTTTGTATTTGACTTGCAAAAAATATTCATTATTATCAGGTCATTGGACGAAGCAGGAAGGATGCTTATATTCGCGGGAAATTCGGAAACTCTCATTTACCCCGTTGATCATCATATGCGGATTCCAAAAAGAAACTTTGCCATGTTTGAGGATAGTTATAAACATAAGGGAATGCGTAGGGCTTTGGTAAGAACCATCCAAAAGAAAGGAATCACCAGCGAAAAAGTTCTTCATGCTATTGATACGGTCCCGAGGCATGTTTTTCTGGACGAAGCATTTCTGGAACATGCTTACCAGGATAAGGCATTCCAGATAGGAGAAGGGCAGACCATATCTCAACCATTTACTGTGGCATTTCAGACCCAATTGCTCGATGTGCAGCCTAAAGCAAAAATACTGGAAATTGGCACCGGCTCGGGCTACCAGTGTTGTGTACTCCTGGCTATGGGCGTTCAGGTCTATACCATTGAATATAACTGGATATTGTACCAACGGGCCAGGAAGACAATTCAAAAACTTGGTTATAAGGCCCATACTTTTCATGGCGATGGCTCGAAGGGCTTGCCACAATACGCCCCTTTTGATGGTATCATTGTCACGGCAGGAGCTCCTACGGTCCCACTGGCACTGATAGAACAACTTAAACCGGGTGGTCGGTTGGTTATTCCGGTAGGCGACCGCCAATCTCAGCGCATGCTTCTGGTACAAAAAGAACCAGACGGCCAGATCACCAAAAAAGAATTTCCTAACTTTAGCTTTGTTCCGCTGCTGGGCGAATACGGCTGGCAAAATTAACAATTAACCTATGCGAGATGCGAAACCCGCCCAGGCCTCTTTTACAACCATGACAGAAATGGTATTTCCAAATGATATCAATGGTTTGAATGGATTGATGGGAGGCCGGCTTTTATACTGGATGGATATTGTGGCTGCTATTGCTGCACAGAAACATGCCAACAGTTATGTAGTCACTGCTTCTGTGGATAATGTATCCTTCTCTCAACCCATTAAAATCGGGAATGTGGTCACCCTGAAAGCTAAAGTGACAAGAGCCTTTAACACTTCTATGGAAGTACACATTGAGGTACAGGCAGAAGATGTTCCCCAACAGAGGATAGTAGAAAGCCATCGCGCTTTTTTTACGATGGTAGCCATCGATATGGAGGGAAACAAAATAGAAGTACCGGAAGTGATTCCTGAAGCCCATGAGGAAATTACTTTATTTGAAAGTGCCCTGAGAAGAAGACAACTTCGTTTGGTGCTGGCCGGAAGAATGAAACCTGAAGAAGCCCATGAATTAAAATCTATTTTTGACATAAAAAACTAATCGATGACAGAAGCTGACGATGGCCTTCACTTTCTTCCCTTCTTTCTGAAGGAACCCATCTATAGTATCAAGGAACCTTCTTTCTCACCAGGCCAAGCGGAAACAAAGCCGGATCTTTCAAACATTCCCGTGCTAGGTGGCAATAAAAAAAAGGTACTCATCCTTGTAGAAGAAAACCATACAGCTTTTATCTCACAGACCAACGAACAACTCTTACAAAATATCCTGAATGCCGTAGCACTTTCACTGGAAGATGTGGCGCTGATAAATTTGAAAAATGTGCCTTTTGAGCCTGCTATGCTTCCTGAAATACTAAAAAATATTCCTTTTCAAATTTTTATCTCATTTGGCGCTGAGCCGGACGCTTGGCCTATAAGCAACTTTTTTGTAAAATATACGGTTAGTAGTGACGATACCCGAAGAAAATTTCTTCTGGCTGATTCGCTGAACGATCTCAGGCAGGATCCCCTTAAGAAGAAAAAACTTTGGCAAAGTTTGCAGGAGTTGTTTTTAGGTTAAACGCAGATTATGATACCACCCCATCAGTTGGTTTGTTTTTACGCAGGCAGACTGCTCAAACGAATAGAACTCTATTTTCTCCTGAGTGGCATAGTCATTTTCCTGACAGCTACCCGGACTACAGATCCGGTGAGCCACAGCGTGAAATTAGGGTTGGAAGAAAAAACGGATAGTCTTGTCAATTATGCTTTAGCTTTTCAAGGGGCCCCTTACCGGTATGGAGGAAAAAATCCGGAAGGTTTTGACTGCTCAGGCTTTACCCGTTATGTTTTTCAGCATGTAGGCATACAGTTGAATGCTTCCTCTCGAACCCAGTTTACCCAAGGCAAGGAAATCAGCATGGATAGCATCAGAAAAGGAGATCTTGTTTTTTTCCATAATCTGAAAAATAACATTAATCATGTAGGGCTGGTGATAGAGGTGGCCTTAGAAAATAATGATGTCACTTTTATTCATGCTTCCAGCAGCCAGGGTATCCGCATTGATTCTTTAGCACATCCTTACTATCAAAAAAGATTTCAGGGCGTACGAAGAATTTACTGAAGATAACAAGGGGTGTTACGACAAGGTCCTTAAAAAAATAGCTTAGTTTTTTTGCTATTACCTTTGTAAGAAATCAAAAACTATATCATATTTGTACCATGCTGGAGTGGCGGAACTGGTAGACGCGCACGTTTCAGGGGCGTGTGAGAGTAATCTCGTGTGGGTTCGACTCCCACCTCTAGCACCTCTTTAATCTCATTCTTCCTCAAGAAATCGCTCTTTCATTTTGCAATTCCTTGAATACCCTAATTAAATCTGCCTTCATTACTGGTTTAATAAGGTAGTCAGCTATTGTCCCATAAGTTTTAGCCTTATACATATCCAGGCTGTTGAAAGAAGAGCTCGTCATATAGATTTTGGCAGGCTTAGAAAGCTGATCCTTGAGGTTTATAAATTTATCAAGAAATCTCCAGCCATTCATAATAGGCATGTTGATATCCAGAAATATGATATCGGGTATCTGTACAGGATAATCTTTGACCATGGTAAGAAAATCAATAGCATCTTCTCCATTGGGAAAGTGAATGGTAGATTCCGCCAGTTTAAAGATTTCAATCATTCTTGTTAGCGCCAGGACGTAGAACTCATCATCGTCAATGACACAAGCCAGAGGTTTTGATTTATCCATAATCATTTAATGTTTAGTTTATAAATACAAAAATATTTATTTAAAAAATATAAATTAATATTAAATAAATATAAAATAACATATGTGATAATAGATTGTTTGTCATTAAAAAGGTGGTAATGGTGGGTTTAGATTTACTTTTTCTTTGAGCGCTTTGTTGTGGTAGTTTGTTGAAAAAAAATATACTCCAGCCTTTTACAGCTAAGGCAATTGGCCAAATAAAAAACATAAGTGTAATTTTAAGAAACCCCCTAGCCTTGAGCCTTTACTTTATTTCGGGCCAAGTTGAGCGACTGATGAGGCCATTTTCATAATTAAAATCTGTCTTCCATACTTCTATCATCTGCCGAACTTGCTTGAGTGAATGAAAGGCATAGGAATCCAAAAGTTTTTTTCTCAGACTACCCTTAAGCCGTTCCACAAAGCTATTCTGCGTAAGCTTTCCCGGTTACATAAATATTAATGTTACTTACCAGAGTTCACACTAGTCGGCTACCCATTGACTGATAATCAAGACTATTGTCTGTGGTTTCAAAAGATGAACTTACCATATAAATACTGATAGACTTGGAGAGTTAACTCCTGAGCTTTGTAAATTTTTTAAGGAACTGCCAACCATTCATGCCTGGCATATTAATATCTAAAAAAATGAAACCGGGTAGTCGCTCCGGCTGATCTTTAACTTCAATAAAATAATTCATGGCTTCTTTACCATTAGAAAAAGCAAGCATTGATGTCGCCAAATGATGGATTTCTAGGGCGTTCTTTATGGAAAATACAAAGAAATCATCATCTGTTATACAAGATAAAGGACTGGACTTTGCATAAAAGATTAAATAAGAATTAGTTAATAGTCCTATTACTCATGTGATTTTTTAAAGGGTTATTATGAAAGATGATAAAGGGGGAGATACAGCGCTAACGCTCTTTTTACTAAATGACGATACAAGGCAAGAAAGAAAAGAATGCACTGAGAAATTGGAAAAATATTGTCAGGGTTTGGATACCATGCGAAATACCGCCTTAACTTTTCTGACAAATCATGAGTTGGAGCGAACTAATACCAACGCTTGAACTTTTGCAGAACAGGTACATATTTTACTTTTATGAACATTATTTTTTTTTAAAATCAGGGAAATCTTGAAATTTAAGCCGATTTCACTACTTTTTACCTTTTTTCCTTCTCTGCTAGTTTGTATATTACGAACGCAATACTCTTACTATATTCACAACATCCTGAGAAAAATTTAGTGTCATGAATATACCAGCCTTTTCTACATATAATGTAACTCCCGGTAGGTTTGAAGTACTAAACTGTTTCTTTGAACTATTATGAGAGATCAGTGAGTTTAATTAGCCAGAACGTTTTGCCACTTCTTGAATACCTATTTTAGCATCTACAAAACAGAAACACAAAAACTAACACTACACATATTTCTAATTTTGTCAGAATCATTATTATGAAGAAATTTTATATTATCAAAAATTCAAATAACGATTTTTTTACAGGAGAAAAAAATAAGACCCATCCCTGGACAGAAATTAAACGAAATGCCTATAAATTCTCCAATGAACATGAATTGGATAGTGCGCTCCAGGAAATTGAGTTGAGAATTAAAAACAACAATATTCGCATTCCGGGCCAGGGTATTTTAGAGATTTGTACTTGCTATATAAGCGAGTTAAACTGAAATACTTGCTTTGACTATTTAATTGCTATAAGAAGGAGAGAAATACAATATATCTGTTAAGAGAACATATCGAAACCTAAGTATTGAATTTTATTCGTGAGTTTTTTTACATTATTTTTTCTTTCCTTCCCTGCACCTCTTCTAATACACGCTTCAGTTCTGCTTTGTCAATTGCTTTTATTAAATAATCAGATACTACCGGAAATTCTTTGGCTTTTTGGATGTACTTTAAATCGTTAGAAGAACTGATAATATAAACACAAACAGGCTTGGAAAGTTGATCTTTAATTTGGATGAAGTTTTTCAAGAATTCCCAACCATCCATAACTGGCATCTCTATATCCAGAAAAATAATATTTGGTATCTGCACAGGATAATCCTTGACCATAGTCAGATAATCTATGGCATCTTCACCATTGGGAAAAGAAATGATTCTATCGCTCATCCCCAAAAGGTTCATCATTCTACTCAAAGCAAAAACATAATAATCATCATCGTCTATAATGCAAACAAGGGAAATTGGTTTCTTCATAACCTATGCAAATTCTATCAATTTCAGCAAATATATCGCTTAAAATAATTCAATTTATATGCTAATTATAAACATTGTGACGTATGTGCTTTTAGTCAGCGGTCAAAAAGATTTAAGACAAGGGACATGTTGATTCAGAGGGGTTTCCATTATACAACACAGGTAAAGCTCCTGAATATGAAAACACAGTTTAGGTTGTCTAGGGTAAGTATACCCGCTAAGAATTATCATACCTAAATAGAGTGATACTATTCAATACCGGAAGGTTGAATCAACATTTTATCATTTCCCTCTCACCAGAATGATAGCACACATTCACAGATCTATAAGTTTTGTAAAGACAAAAGTTTTATCAATCTGTTTTGCCAGTATCAGATATCCTTCCCTACATAAATCATAGGCTAACAGAGGTAAGAAAAAATATCAACTCAACATTAAGGTGAAATTTTGCCTTAGTAACTGTCATACATCTTTCATTCGTTGACACATCCGAAATCTTCTGACATTAAATCATAATAGACAGGCTAACGACAATTGGTGCGAATGAGAAAGAAATTACACAATTCGCTGACTCCTTACCCAGGATAAGGTATTTGGCTATACAAGTTACTTTCAATCACCTTTCCTGGTGGGAGAAAGAAAAGTAAGCTTTAAAAATAAATTTGATATATAAAAATGATTGTTGAATAGTCAAATCAACAGGTATCAATGGATTACGCAGGCAGCCGACTTCTTTTTTACTTTTCAGTTTTACAATGGGAACCATTCTTGCTGCAATTCTTTTAAATTTCATAAGAATTATTCTATTATAAAATAGACAGCAAGTACTGCTTATAATAATACGTCTGTAATAAGTGCGCACATAATTACAGTTAACCTTGACTTACTTTGTGCTATTTTGCAGTAATAGATTGAATAAGATTCTCGGTAAAATTTTGACCTCATGATAGATATTTCACAACAGATCAATAAGGCTAGAAAAGAATGGTTAACTAATCGCTCAAAGTTAGAGGCCATCCGTTTTAATAAGCTTAGTGAAAGATCAAAAAAAACAGGAAGAATTACCTTATTGGATCACTTGGCCCCTTATTTAACCTTGAGTTTAAAAATGGCTGGTGTTTATAGATGGGGACATGACAATGCCTTAAGTATTGTATTGAAAGAACATGAATTATTTTTTGAACAGCTTCCTAAGGCTTTTGATGGTTATCGAATTCTTCACCTTACCGACTTACATATTGATTGCCTTCCTGGCCTGGAAAATGTGATTTGTGATATCGTAGAAGACCTCCGATATGATATTTGTGTCATGACGGGTGACTATCGTCTGGGTGCTTATGGAGAATACACTGAAAATGTAACTGAGCCTTTACGTAAAATCACCAGTATCATTCAGGCTCCAGATGGTATTTTTGCCACCTTGGGTAACCACGATACCCAGTCTGTTGTAAAGATTTTAGAGTCTATGGGTGTACAAATGTTGACAAATGAAACAGTACCTGTATTCCGTGGCTTGGATAAAATACTTTTTACAGGCACAGACGATCCCTATATATACTTTTCTAATCAAATAACAGAGTCTCTGAAAACTCCTCATCATGAATTTAAAATAGCTTTAGTTCATACGCCAGAATTATACAAAGAAGCAGCCGCCAATGGCTATCATTTATATCTGAGCGGCCATACGCATGCCGGGCAGATCTGTTTACCCAATGGTATTCCTATTATTTCTCATTTGAACAAAGGAAAACATTTGGTGGCGGGTCTATGGAAAGAAGGAAACATGACAGGATATACGAGTGCAGGCTGCGGTACTTCCGGATTACCCGTCAGATTTAATTGTAAAGGAGAAGTAACCCTGTTTACATTAAGAAGAGGGTAAATCAGCTATTAACTCCAATTGAATTGTATTCTATCTGGCCTAAAAAGCAAGATTTTGAATCCTAATATTTAATCGATTTCTAAATCGAGATGATATTTTACTGGGAAGCACTATCGGTCCGGTAGATAATCTTATTTTCAGACGGCTTCTCATTGTAAATCCTATCTTTTAAGCGTAGAAACCTTTTCTCGTACAGTTGATAGCTACACCATGATACCCCATAGACTATTAAAAAGAATACTATAAATAATAGCAGACTGTTGACAGTCCAGGGTAATCTTTCTACTGCTTTACTAAATACTGATAAAATAATCCAGTGAAACAAATACATACCATAAGAAACCTTTCCTATAGAAACCAATAAAGGATTAGTCAGAATATTTTTTTGGTTTTGATGCTTCAATAGCCATAAGATCAAAGCAGCAAAAGATATGTTTAACAAAGAATAGGACCACACATGCTGCATATTTTGCATACCCCCAATAGGAAATCCCAAGCTGGAGATTTCAAAATGCACATCTTGCGGAATAATAGACAGGGCATTAAATAAACCAAATAAAATCAAAATCAGGAAAGAACTTATTAACAGGAGAGTTGGCTTCTTTACTGTGTGCTTCATATCAAAAATTGGAATTGCTCCTCCTATCGCAAACGCATCAATATGACTAAAAGTAAACCAGTAGATAGCTTCGCCTATGGCTTCTGGTGTCAGCTGACTACTATATACAAGATACTGTCCTAAAAAATATCTGAAAACGGGTATGAAAAGCAGAATGGTAATGACACCTATTTTCAGGTTTCTTCTGGAAAGAAAATAAATAAAGAATGGCCAGAATAAGTAAAATTGCTCTTCTACCGATAAGGACCAAAGATGGGTATAAAGAGGACTATGCTTCCAGTCGGGAAAGAGTCGCGTAAAATTGAAGGTATAAGAATATAAGAAAGGAAGTTTATCCCCTAAAAAATAAGGTTTGTCAGTAATAAAAAAGACGGCAGATATTGCGAATAAATACCCGAAATATAAAGGAAAAATCCGGAGGGCTCTACGCCAGTAGAATTTCTTCAGATAAAATCCAAGACTCTTCTTCTTCTCTTCCAGCAGTATCTGCGTGATTAAGTATCCTGACAGCACAAAAAATAGCTGTACTCCTATCCAGCCTACTCCTATTCCTGCCGAACCAAAATCGTAAATCCGAAAATGAAAGAGCATGACCAACAGTACTGCTACAGCACGTAACCCATCCAGAGATTTTACATATCGATTCATACTATCAGCCTTTTATTAGCTATGCAAATAACCTGGATTTGGAAGTTTAAACAACTTTTTCATCCCTTAATATTTAGTTAAAAATAAATGACCGTATTTTGAGGGATATAGCTCATTTCTAAGTGAAGCTGATTATTTGTAAGGTATCAATCTAATGGCCAGTTGGGTATCTTCTATGAAATCTTCTGCTTCCTCCAACAGATCTTCGTCATATTCAGGGTAATACCAGTTAATCATTACTTTTCCTCCATTATTTTCATATTCTTTTAAAAACATCAATAGCTCAAAAATGCCTTTAGAGGAACTGGTGTTAAAATATGTAAGTTTAAAATCAAGGAAGATCGGCTTATTGGTGGCAGAATAGCTCTGTAACCAAGCCTTTAATTGGTTGTAAAATTCCCAGGTATTCTCCAGATAAGACTCTCCTTCTAATAAACATTTCCCAGTTTCCGCGTTGAAACGTACATAAGGAATAAAATAAGTGCCTTTTTCACCTGTAATTTCTAAATCATTCAAGTTAGTTGTTTCCATAATTTCACTTATTAATATTAACTGACAATGTAAAGAATGATTGATCGTCATCTACTTCATGTATCTGGATTTCCAAGGGATTATCAGAGAGTATAGCTACTTGCACCAATCCGATACCCGCTCCTTTACTGGTTTCGCTTTGAGGTTGTTTTCGCTGATAACGCTTGAGCTTACGAAGCTCCTCTCTGTTTAAGGAATTGATGGTTTTACAATTGTTAACCAATTGTGCCACATCTTTTTTCATGACGGTGTTCCCGCACAAAAAAACAAAATAATCGTCCATCTCTATGATTTGTAACATTCCTACACTATCTAATCTTCCCGCATATTGAATTTTCTCAACGGAGTAGTAAAGGATATTTTGTGCTAACTCAATAAATACAGAGAAAACCTTTCGGCTTGCTTTTGGGTTTTCGGCCAGTTTATCTTGAATGTCCCGGCTAATCTCAGCCATAATTACTGGCGTAACAGGCCCCTTATAAGAAATAAGAATTCTCTTATCTTGAATAATAACTAAACGATCTAACATATTCTCTCTTGAAAGCATGATTATTTATATTAAAGAATCATATCCTTATACCAATAAAATTGATATCATCTCTTTGTTCTGTGGCCTGTTGATGTTCCGCTAATGCATTTTCAAAAATCACTTTTTGATCAGCCATAGTGAACGGGTGCACTTTCTCAATAAGCATTTTGAGCTTTTTTGTACCGAAACGTTCTCTCAGCGGATTAGCTTGATCAATAAAACCATCTGTGGTAAGATAAATAACATCTCCCCTATCCAGCACCATTTCCTGGGAAGAGAATTGAACATTATTTTTATCTCCACCAATAGATTTTCTATCTCCTTTTAGAGTAAACAATTTACCCTTAGTCACAATAAACATGGTATTTTTAGCACCACTATATACCAATTTTACTAAAGTGGATCCTATAGGCTCCAGTGTACATATACCCAAATCCATTCCATCTTTAATCTGACCCTCATCCTGTCTCAATTTTTGATGCACCTTTTTGTCCAAATAATGCAATATTTCAACCGGATTTAACAATTGTTGCTCATTAATAGCTTCATTCAACACGTTGTTACCGATCAAAGAAACCAAAGCTCCTGGCACGCCATGTCCGGTGCAATCCACCACAGAGACTATAATCTTTTCCTCATTTTTGGAAATCCAATAAAAATCTCCTGATACTATGTCTTTTGGTTTGTACAGAATGAAGCTGTCTGGGATCAGGCTAACCCTTTGCGTATCAGTTGGAAGAATTGAGAATTGAATTCTTTTAGCATACTCTATACTTTCCTGGGTTTTTCTGTACTCTAATTCAAGCTGTTCTTTTTGTTCTGCTAAAGTTATTTGCGCATCTTTAAGCTCATCCATATTTTTCCGCAGTTCCTGCTCACTAAGTAGAAGTTGCTCGTTTTTTTTCTTTATTTCTACCTGTTGGTGTTGTAACTTCTTATTGTCATTTCTTTTTTGGATAAAGCTCAATAGAACCACTAATAAGATGAAAATAAACAAAGCAATGATGCCGTATCCATAATTCCTTATACTAGCTTCCTCCTGTAATTTCTGCTCTTTCAATTTCTGGTCTGCTTCTAGCAAGGCGATGGCTTTTTCCTGCTGTTCTTTTTCAAGCATTTGTTGCTTAAGTTTTAAATCTTGAAGCTGCTTTTGCTTTTCCAGCTCCCTTAATTCTGTTTCTTTTTTTTCTGCCTGTAACTGCTGCCTGGCTAGAACCAATGCCTGCTCCGCTTTGACTTTCTCCAACTGTTGATTTTGTAAGGCAATGGCCTGCAACTCCTGATCTCTTTTAAGAATGGCAAGTTCTTTTTCTTTCAGAATTAGTTCATTTTCTCTCCTCTCTGCCTCAAGGGTACTTTGCTCTTGCTCACGGAGCTGTACTTTTATGTCATCTTCTTTTCTTTCAAGCTCGTTTTGTCGATGCAGCATCTCTTCAAATGTCAGGGCATCTTTCTCCTCAATGTGCTCCATAATCTCTCTATACTTTTTCTCGTAGAGTTGTGCCTTGCCCAGATTGTTATCAGATTCGTAGATCAGAGATAATATTTTATAACTGGTAGCCAAAACTTCTTTGGCATCATAGGTAACACCAATGTCAATGGCACTCATCACCGACTTTAAGGCTAAAGCGTTTTTTCCGCTCACAAAATAATTGGAGGCTAATTGATTATAAATATAAGCCTCTCCCTCCGGATTCTCTTGTTTTTCCCGAATCCGAAGAGCATGCAAATAATACTCTTTGGCGCGAGCAAAAAGGGATAAGTTTGTATAGGCTATACCTATGTTAGAAAATAAAGCAACTTGTGAATCGTCATCTAATACTTCTGTGTGCTCCTGACTAATACTAATGCCATTATTGAAATATTCTATCGATGTTTTAAGATCATTTTTTTTCTTGTATAAGAAACCAAGGTCATTATATGTATTAGTGAGCTTAATGATATTATCCTGCGATCGATAGATTTCCAGTAGCCTCTGATGATACCTTATGGCTTCCTCAAGTCGATTAGCACTTTTACTGATGAAAGCCAAAGTGCGTAACGTTCTTTCTTGGGCAACCGTATCCTTTTGATTGATTTGATCCGCTAATAACATCACATAATATTTTCCGGCTTCTGTATATTCCTTTAACTGCAGATGGATAAAAGCAATATCTCTCCAGAAACTGATTTGCTCATCGATTCTGATTCCTGTTTTCTCTGTGGTTGTTTGATACAACAATAAATACTCTTTGGCTTTTTTGTAAGCTTTCATATTTAAGTACAAATAGCCAATTTCTTTATACTCCTGGGCTATCTTCTGCTGATCATTGATCAACTCTAAGGTCTGAATAGCCCATAAATGAAATCTCAAACTTTCTGAGATCTCTCCGGTGTCTTCGCTAATTTTTCCAAGCAGACTGAGACTTTGTGCCTTACCGGTTAAATAATTATTATTTTGAGATATTTTGAGAGCCTCTTGTGCCTGGGCCAAAGCTTCTTCTAATTGTAAGCCCTGGTGATAGCTGCTTGCCTTTTGTAAGTGTGAATTAACTATTTCTATATAAGTTTCTTTTTGTGCCTTTCCTGCTGATGACAAATTCTGGCCAAACATCAAAACAGGCAGGCAGACTGCTCCAATGCAGAATACCAGGATAAAGCTGCCAAGTAGCGTCACCTTACGGCCCATATAGATGAAACTGACGGTGTATAAATTTTGAATGGTCAACGTATTCAGAAAGTTAGGTCAATTCCTACCAGATATAAGCGTGTAATTTCGTCCGCATAAGGATATTCAATGCTTTTATTATTCAGTATATTCCTTCCGTTAAAATAGATAGTATGTTCACCCCAGAAGTTGTAGGAAATTTTTAAGTTAGTAATGGTTTTACCAGCAACGGCATATGTATAATACTGATTCAGAAAGCTGGAATGATCATAAAAGTATAAATTGGTGTTAATTTTCAGTTTATTTAAAAACATACTATAGCTGCAGGCTATCCCCCCAACATAACTTGGCGTAAAGTTTTCTTTTTCCCGGCTATCTGCCGCTTGATAATGTGCACTCTGGAGCGTTACAAAGGTTTTAAAGGTTAATTTATTAAAAGCAAAATCAGTATCAATCGTAATCCCTGTCAGACTGGCGGAAGTGTTGCTATTCATTATTTCATTATTATCATTGGCAGAACTATGTTGCAAAAAATTGTAGGTTTTGCTGTGAAATAAGGTAAAATCAACAAATAGTTCTCTTAAGGGCCTGGTTCTATAACCAAGTTCAAAATTTTCCACCGTGATTGGATTTACATCCTTATACGTGACATATGTTTGCTCCAGAGAATCTTCTAAGCTAAAATAATCCATCACATAAGTTCCCTGAAGCCCTTTGGAAAGTGCCATTCTTACCATGTTCTTACCTCCTATTTTCAAAGAAGAGGCTATTTGATAAGAAGAGTGTAACTGTTGGGTTGTATTTAGATAATCCATTCTTCCCGTCCCAGTCAGCTTCAGGGTGTTTCTGAAGAAATAGAAGTTTTGAGACAGGTAAAGCCCGAAATCAGTCACAAAATTTCTGCCCAGCACCGCATGATTCACATATGGATTAGAAGTTATCTGCCTGATTTCCGCTACAGAGTTAGGGATAAACAAATTATGAGCTGCATTTCTGAGGTAGCTAGTGCCTGCTTTCAGGCGATAAAATTTGCCGTAATGGTGATAATCAAGCGATGAAAATATATTGCCAATTTCCATTTCATACCCAGTGTATCCTACCGCCAGATTCTGTAGCCCCGACTGGTAAGAAAAATTAGCATGAAGACGATAGATCTTTGATTTGATATTTATCGAATTTGTTTTCGAGGTTCTGTTGTTAAATGCCAGATTTCCTGTTTTTAAGGAAGCACTCTGTATACTGGAATTTTGAGTGTAAGCGAAAATTTCAACATCGGCCTGGGAATTTATCTTCCAAAAGGCATAAGCATTGAGTCCTGAACTTTGTAATGCTCTTTCGGGATAAAGATTGGTTTTCTCAATCCTGGCATGATAAAAAAGCAAGGAATCGCTTTTTATGTACTTTTGCTGATCGAAAACGTAGTAAGGGTCCATAAATCTGGCCCTGGAATGGTAGTAACCTGAAATCCTAAATTGTAGCTTTTCAGAAACTGCAAAACCAGCATCTCCACGGTGAACATAGGTATTATAGGTGCCACCCTGAAAATTAGTATGAGCCTTCAAACGATTGTTACTTACTACTTTAGTGACAATATTTATGACACCTGTAGCGGCCCCGGTACCATAAAAAACAGTATGAGGGGTTTTAATAACTTCAATTCTTTTAATATCGTGTAAATCTACAGGAACGGTCTCCCAATATATACTTCCCTGATAAAAATTGTTAAAGGGAATTCCATTGATAGTTAGCAATACTGTCGTATTATCAAAATTAGGACTTTGGTCATCCAGAGAAAAGGACACATCACTTCTGATGTGTACGCTATAATATCCGTTTGACTTTTGGCGCACTACCAAATCAGGTATTAATCTTAGCGACTCAGGCAAATTGGTAGCACCGGCTTGTTTGATTTCATCAGCTGTAATGATGGATGTGGCAATGGCGGTTTCAAATACTTTTTCCAGATTTCTGGAAGCGGCAAACACTTCACGCTCTTCGGTGTTTTGAACTTCCATTGGCAGAACATCCTCTTCTACAGAAAGCAAATAAGGTTTATCGATATGAGCGCTATCTACCTGAGCCAGGGCATTTTGAATAAATAATAATGAAATGAAACTGAAACAATAAATTCGTTGCATATTATTTTAGCCTATCCTGCCATTAAAAATCACAATCTTCATACTCATAGATAATATCTGGAATACCATTATTGGCATAAATTTTAACCGGCACTCCCTTCTCATTGTAATCATATACATAAGAAAAGTTTTTCCAGGCACTGGTACCGCTATCATAATATTGATAATAAGTTAGATCATGGATATGAATAATGGGCTGATTAGTGCCACCAGTCGCATTATGTAACATCAAGGCAATATCAGGATGGAAGAGAGCTTCTGCATTAAACGCATTGTTATACATAAACTTTTTAATCTCATTGCCATCCTTATCTTCTACGCTGGTTACCTGCCCCTTTGTATTGTACAGATATGTCTCTTTGTCAATAAGTGTTACTTGGGTAGCATCCGTATAAAATAATAATTCAGACACCATTCCCTCATCATTATACTGGAATTGTAAATAAGATAAGGGATTTCCATTGGTGGCATCCGTTTTAGCAATGCCGGACAGCCGGCCGCTTGTATAATCAAAACTCCAATTTTCGGTAGTTTCCATCACAACTCCATTCCATTCTCTCCTGGTGGCTGTTAGTATTTGTCCAGACCCATTGTAGGTCATAGAGAAATCCTGCATCAAGGTGGTGGGGCCTGCTATATCAAATAATTCTATTTTCTCTACCAGGTCATCCTCATCATCATAGGTAAACACTTCTCTTTCCACACCTGAAATTTCTATCTCAGAAATTCTACAGCCAGACGCAATGCTGGCATTCACTGCTCTAACATTTGAATAATCTGAAACTTTAGAAAGTCTTCTACTTCTCAAGCGATAATAGTAGGTGTTATGCGGTTCTAAATCCGATACAGTCGCTGTACTACCCACCACCTCTTTCCCATTGTAATTGGGTAACACCTGGGTAAATGCTGCGTCTGTTGCTACATACAATAAATAGCTGGTAGCGCCTGTGACTTCCTCCCAGTTAGCCGTAAATTCAAAGACGGTATGATGGGTGGCATTTAATACATTTGGTGGAGGCAGCTGAGCAGTGGTAGCGTTAATTACATTAGAAAAAGAAGAAGTGGAATTAAGACCTTTGGCTTTTATTCTGTAATAGTAAGTAGTGGCCGGCTCCAGGTCTGAAATTATCTCAAACGTATCAAAGATCTCCTTTGCATTAAACCCTGGCACCAAACTTTGAAAATTAGGATCGACAGCTACATCTAACAAGTAACTATCAGCATTCGTTACGGCAGACCAGTTGGCCTGAAAGCTGGACATGGTCACACTACTGGCAGCAGAAGCCAAAGGAGGATCAATGGCGGAAGTTTTGGCGGAACCCACCTCAGAATTTTCTGAAATGGCCACATTATTCTTTGCTCTGACTCTGTAATAGTAAGTTTTATTAGCGTCCAGTCCAGTAACAGTCAAGGTAGTAGCCGTTAGCTCCTTATTGTCATAATCTACAAAGATATCTGTAAACAGCGGATCGTTGGCTACATCGATCAGATAGCTTATAGCTCCCGACACAGGTTGCCAGTTGGCATGAAAGCTAGTGAGTGTTACATGAGTAGCGGCCTGCATCTGAGGCTTAGAAAGGTCTGTAGTTGTCTGACTAATAATATTTGAGTAACCTGACAAAATACTATCCCTTATAGCTCTCACTCTGTAGAAATAGTTTTTATTAATCGTTAGTCCTGTGACCAGCTTTACTGTATCGTCAACACTCACGTTATTATAGTTAGAAAGTGTAGATGTAAAGTTGGGGTCTGTCGCAACTTCCAGACGATAGCTGTGAGCATTTGAAACTGGTTGCCAGACCGCCTTAAAGCTGGTAGGCTGCACTTCAATCGCATTGAGTGCCAGAGGACTAGCAAAAGAGGTTGTAATGACTTCAACGGTATTGGAAGGATCAGAAGAAGAACCAAACCCTTTGGCTCTCACCCGGTAATAATAGGTAGTATTTCTTAACAGGTTAGAAACCACTTCGGAAGTATTGACCACTTCTCTGTTCCTGTAGCCAGACAAGAAATTTGTAAAATTAGGATCACGAGCTACATCTAATGTATAACTGGTGGCAAATTCTGCAGAATCCCAATTTGCCCGGAAACTATTAATCTGAACATCACTAGCTGATTGTGCAACAGGATTACTGAGCTGGCCAGTTTTTGTAGCAACAATCTCAGATTTACCAGAGGGTGTCAAGCTATTTTTAGCCTGTATACGGTAATAATAAGTAGTATTGGCATTCAACCCCACCACGATCAGGGATGAGGCCGTTACTTCTTTTGGACCATAACCTGATAAAGTATCTGTTACCAGCGGATCTGTACTGATAAATACCAAATAAGAGGTGGCGCCTGACACTTCTCCCCAATTGATCGTAAAGCTGGTTAAGTTAATTTCTGTAGCTTCCTGGATAACAGGTGTTTCTAACTCACTGGTAGGCGCAAAAATAGTAGAGGAAAAATCAGAAGTAGCTTTTCCTCGCTTTGCTTTCACCTTATAAAAATACTTTTGATTTACAGTTAAATCATTGATAACATATGTTGTATCTGTTGTTTCAAATCCATTGTATTTTTCCAATATGGAAGCAAAGCCGATATCAGTTGCGATATAAAGCAGGTAACTTTCAGCTTCAGGGACAGGTTGCCATTGCGCAGTAAAACTGACAGGTGTAACATGGTCTGGATCGAGTACCTTAGGAGGAGCTAAGCCGTCAGTTGTTGCTTTTACAACATTAGAATATTCGGTATCACCATTGTCTCTTGTAGCTTTTACTCTGTAATAGTAGGTTTGGCTTGCTTCCAAATTTTCTACGTTGAATAGCGTATCATTAATTACCTTTGGAAAACTATTAACGATACCTTCTTCAAAAACATCATCAGTAGCAAGCTCTAAAGTGTAACTATTAGCCCCTAACATAGGTTTCCACTTAGCAGTGAACCCAGTAGCACTCAAGTCTACTGCTTCCAGGGCGATTGGTACGGGTCTGATATAATTCTTTTCTTCAAACTCACAGCCTCCTGCAAAAAAGATAATTAGAAAAACGAACAGAAATATTTTATAATATTTCAACATTTTTTTAGGATTTTACATCCTAAACTTAGAGAATATGGTGTTAAAACTATAGTTGGCTGAAACCAAGGCTTGATTTTGTATGTATTATTTAAGCCTTAAAATATCATCAATGATAGTTTAAAACCCGCTTACTTCTCTTTTCCTACCTTTTTACTTTCTATGCCTGCGCAATTTCTTCATCAAAAATCAACTATTTTTTGAATCATTTCACGCCTTAATATGACTTTTCATGTATTTATCCTGTTAGATACTATTTTTTTTGCCCACTCCTGCCTATGTTATAATCCTCTTTTTTTTATCGAAATAGAAAATCATAGCACTACGTATAATGTTTTTTAAATCAATCAACAGTTAATTTAACTAAAAAAATCTTTAAGTAATAAAAGTATAATTTATTTATTATATAATACAAAAAGCATTTATATTTTTGTTAAAAATAAATCAGTATAATATGATTTCTACAACTGACTTCTTAAATGAAAAACTGAACGAATCTTCTATTAATCGAGATTATCTTGATAGTCTGTTAAAAAGCATTGTCGATATGTTAATCATTTTTGATAATGATTTTAACATTCAGTTTGTCAATGCCAAAACATGTCAGTTACTCCATCATAATCAATTTGATCTCATTGGGCAACCTATTAATATTTTATTTCCTAAGAGTCAGCAAAGATTTCTAAACAGGTTATTAGAGGACATTTTGTTTGAAGAACACCTCTATAATCGTGAGACCCAGTTTAAGTTAAAAGAAAGAAAAAGCCTTCCTGTATCTATTTCCCTTTCTGTACTAAAAAACAATCAAAATTCTACGGGATATTTACTGATCGCTAAAGATATCAAACAGCTATTGCTAGCTACTGACGCTCTAAAGCAGAAAAATAAAGAATTAAAGACATTTGTATACAGAGTTTCACACGACCTCAAAGGTCCCTTGGCCTCTATTTCCGGCTTGTTGGGTTTAGTTGAACAGGAAAAAGAAAGTGTGGAGATTTACAGGCATTATTTCAATTTAATCAAAAATAGTACTGAAAAACTAGAAAGGACTCTGAGTGGATTACTGGAAATTGGTGTTGCCTCCAACAATAATCCTACGTACTCTAACTTTAATGTCAGAGAATGTATAGAGGACGTTGTCAGAAGTTTTGAGGGGTACCCTGGCCGGGGACAAGTGATATTACTGATTTCTGCTAACAGGGATATAGAACTCAATACAGAAGAAAAAACATTCAGATCTATCCTTCAGAATCTTGTAGAAAACAGTATCAAATACCGAAAAAATAATACTGATGACGCTGTTACTAAAATCTCTGCCAGAAAGTATAAAAATGGAGTAAAGATAAAAGTTAAAGATAACGGACAAGGCATGGATAAGCAGGTTCAAAATCGGGCATTTGACATGTTTTACCGGGGTAATCAAGGTTCACAAGGTAGTGGTTTAGGACTCTTTATTGTAAAATCCAATATTGAAAGGTTAGGAGGAGAAATCAAAATTAAAAGCAGACCTGACCACGGGACTGAGATGTGGGTATATCTACCTACCTTTCCCACAGAGGCAGTTAACCGAAAAGTTTGAAACTATGGAGAAACGCAGAGAGTCTTTGCTATCGTAATATATATTTTGTTAATGGTTGAGATAATAGACTGAAGTCAACCAGATGACATTTTCTAAATTATCACTTCCTATAGCTCCCAGTCTATATTGAATCCCTGTTTCCAGTTTGCGCATATCATTAAAATACCAGCCCAGCCCCACATAAAGTCTATCCTCCCCTTCCTGCTCTGCCGCATTAAAAGAAAATAAAAGTTCATTAGAAAATATTAGATACTTTTCTCCAGGATCTAAACGAAGGCCATTCAAAGGCGCATCATAAGAAATCCGGTAACGCCAGCGATTTATCAATCCATTTTCCCGAAATCTTTGTTCTGCTCTGATACGGTGGGCCAATCGCTTACCATCCACATGAGTGACCAAGCCTACCTGCTCCATGATACGGTGTTCATTCCCTATAGAGGCTTCTAATAAGTCTTCTAACCTAAATCCGTAACCCATACTTAGTTTGGTTCTTGTCCATAAACTATAGGTTACAAACCCCTGCAGTTGTGCATAGTCAATCTGGTAATCTTTAACCATTCCCTCCTTTCCGGGTTCTGCAAAGTTTTGTCGCAGAGCTAATTTCAGGTTAGATGACCAACGATCGGAAATATCCTTTGTATAGGAAAACTCCGGTTCCCATTGTAAGAATATTCCTCTCTGTGCAAAGGTGCTTTCAAAAAAGAAGAATAATCCCAATAAAAAAAATATACTTTTGTTCACCCTGCTGGACGTAGTTGATTAGGCAAGTGTATTCATTTAATAGAGCAGATTATCCAGGGATCGCCGAATGATTTTACGTTTCTCCAAAAAATTACCTTCATCATCCCATAACATTTCAAAAGATCCTACGGCCTCCCTACTTTTAATATCTACCTCAATTTCGTAACGTATCCTGAGATCATCTTGATCTTTTTCCATAAATTCTTCTATGGCCTCCTTATCTGCCTCATTGGTTTCCTCAGCTGAATACTGCTTCTGCACTTTTCTGATTTTGAACCTACGATATTCCTGAGACAAATGCTTGTTAATCTTTTCTCTCAACACCGGGGAAAGTGACCTAAAGGATACTAACTGCTCAATATCCATTAAAGATCCGTCCTCATGAAATTCAATACTGTAATCGTTTCCTCTCCAGATCATTTTACACTCGTAGCTTCGCTGTTGGTTATCTGTCTCACGGTAGAAACGGATGGCTGATGCTTCATTTAGCAGAGGAGACAGTAACGCTAATGCCGCTTCAGGCATTTCCTGCTCTGCAATAGATTCTTCCACTTCATCTTTTATAGCCTGGGAAAAACCGTTCATCATTACGATCAATGCTTGTAACAGCGTTAATATGATTCGTTTGTCTATCATACAGAATTGTGTAATGCACTGTTTTTCCTCAACATTCAATGAATAAAGTACGGAAAACAAAAGGCTAACCCTGTCGGGTCAGCCTTGTTAACAACCACAAAAAGCAAATTACATTGTTTCTTGCTGTACAATCTCAGCCCTTTCTATCTGGGATCTTTCAGCATCCGCAATCTCAGAAGCCAGCCCTCTGATGATGGTATTGTCTGAATTGGAGGCCAGCTCCTGTAACAGTTCTATACTTTCTTTTTGTTGTTCCAGTATCAGGTTGATGAAAGCTTTATCCAATTCCTCCGGAGATAACTGCATAATACTGTCTATTTTTTGCTGCTGTTTCACCTCTAAACCTCCCGGTAACTGCATTTCTGCCGCTTCAGCCAAATCCTCAATCTTGGCACTTATTTCTTTATTGTTTTGTACAAGATCAGTGGCAAAACTTTGTACATCGCTGGAAGTACTTTTGGTTTCTATGACTTCTCCTAAAGCAGCTTGCATTTCTTTATTCATGAAGGTGAGATAGATCAAATCTTTTATGTCTGTATCGGTTTCTTCATCCGTGATTTGTTCTGCTGATTGGTTAAGGATGACCGAATCTTCTGTGTTATTGGCTTCATTTGCATTCTGGGAGCCACAACTAAACAGAAAAGTGATAATCACAAATGAAAATAAGATCGAAAAAATAGGTTTCATTGCTTAAAAAATTTTAGTTTTTATAGCATAAACAGATCTAAACGCTAAAAGTTTGATTCTCAACAGATATAGGATGAAAGATTTCCCTGTATAGCCTAAGAACGATCTAGATCAAAAATCAATTGAAATTTTCAGGAAAGAGGACAGCTTGATGAACTATTGTAAGCATAAACTTACAGATTTACTATGCCATTTTTTGTCTGCCTCAGAGCATGTTTAAATTTTGTTTTTGTTGGTTTTTGTACAATAGCTGGAGCTATTATTCAAAAAATAGGGGAAGCCAGGTCCTGTAACAGGGCTTTTACAGCCCAAAGGATAAAGTTTGAACATGCTCTCATACGCCAGTAATACGGATAGACCTTTCATGCAAAGATTTACACTACTTTATTTTCGGAGTATCCTGCTTTTTCGGTGATCAGATAATCATCGGTTTTGCCGGAGTTCATGGTAATCATCTCTGCGACGAAGCCAGCCATAAACAGTTGCACCCCCACAATGACAGCCACCAAAGCGAGGAAAAACATGGGTTGATCTACCACATTGCGGTATGTGAGCTGATGCTGTATGTTGTATATTTTCTGACCAATAAGCGCTATGGTTACAACCAAACCAAATAAAAAGCAAAAAGAACCTAAGGTACCAAAGAAGTGCATAGGTCTTTTTTTGAACTTGGACACAAAGCTGATGGAAAGCAGGTCGAGAAAACCAAAAATAAAACGTTCCAGGCCAAACTTCGTCTTTCCATATTTTCGTGGGCGGTGCTGTACTACTTTTTCGCCGATATGATTAAACCCATTGCGTTTGGCTATCAAAGGAATATAGCGGTGCATTTCTCCGTATATTTCCAATGTTTTGATCACTTTCTTTCGGTAGGCTTTCAATCCACAGTTAAAATCGTGCAGTTTTACGCCTGAAATTTTCTGGGTCACAAAATTGAACAAACGGGAAGGAATGGTCTTACTGATAGGATCATAGCGCTTTTTCTTCCAACCGGAAACCAGGTCATAACCTTCTTCGGTCACCATGCTGTACAAACCGGGAATTTCATCAGGACTATCCTGCAGATCGGCATCCATGGTGATGACCACTTCCCCTGACGCATGCAAAAAGCCAGTTTGTAAAGCAGCGGACTTACCATAGTTCCTGTTGAGCCGTATCCCTCTCACAAAAGGATTATCCTCTGCAATCTGTGTAATTATATGCCAGGAAGCATCATCGCTACCATCGTCCACTAATATAATTTCATAGGTAAAATTATGCTCCATCATGACTCTGCTGATCCACTGGCATAATTCTACCAGAGAATCTTCTTCATCATAGAGAGGAACAACTACTGAAATATCTTTCCGCTGTAAACTATCCATTATTCAAATGCTGGTTTTCTCTTCTTTATAATGGCTCCTATAATTAACGCTATTATAACCCCAAAGATTAAAGAATAAAAAAAACCTTTGATCTGGTTACCCACACTATAAGTATTATTCGCTTCCATTTCCGTAACAGTCTGATCTATCACCTCATCTTCCGCGCCGATGTTTTCCATCATGCTGGCTGTTTGGTCAACAATTTCCGTATGTAAAGTATCTGCCACATCGGGTGCAATAACATTGTAGATCAAAATGTTATAAACCACACTCACAGCTCCTGCGATCGCAAATACCAGTAAGGTAGAGACAAAAGCCTCCTTGAAAGTAAGATAGCCTCCCTGCTTGTTTCTAAGCTCATAGCCAGCCACAAAGAGAACGATGATATCGATGACCAGGATCAGGAAACTGATCCAAGGACTGACCAGAAGATGAAAGTCGATCAATAGGAGCGCCAGGTACAATACCACATTAATCAGCCCTAAAAGGAGCCCATATTTCAGGTTGTGATTCATGATAGATTTTTAGGATATAAATATAAAGGTTTATATAAACTTAGCGTGCAGAATCTGGCGGTATCTGCTAAAATTCTTCTCACGGAGGATCTGTAAGACCTGACGACTGCTCTTCAATATAACTTTGTAAGGCTATGTTTTTTCTGTAACCGGCAATCTTCTCATCAGAACAGAGACTACAGAAGTGATGAATAACCCTACCAAAAGTTTCTTCATAAAATCGTCTAAAGCAATATCAGAGGCCCTGACCAGCTGTACGTCCGCCAGGACTTTGCGGTAGGTTTCTTCACCAAACTGGGTAATAAAGTTGTCTTTACTGCTCATGATAAGATCCGTTCGGGCTGTAATGTAATCTTGTACCAGCGCAGGGCTTACCAGGGAGAGATATCCCCAAAGAAAAACAGCCACAACGAAAGCCATCCCGCAATAAGTAAAAAATCCTACGGTCATTCCCTGCCAGAAATGAAGAGTGCCTTGATTATAATATTTCTTATATTCCTTAATACTGAAAAAAATAAATATAGGCAGTAACAGAAAATCGACCCAGTTATTGGTGACCAAAGGATTTTTATCAAAAAATAGCAACACAAAGAACAGCACAATGGTAAGTGCAGTCCCTACCAGGGCGTATTTAACAGCTACAGTCAGTAATGGATACGGTTGCTTAGCGGCTTCTGTCATATGATGATAAACCCATCCAGGATTGCTGCTCATGAAATATAGCCAGCACTTTACCCTTCAATTCTTTCCCGAATAAAGGATTATTTTTCGATTTTGAAAAATTAGTAGTATGATCCAGTTTCCAAACCTGCTCAGGATGAAACACAGTCAGGTTTGCAGGCGCGTCCACTTTGATAGAAGGAACCTGTAACTTCAACAAAGCCCTTGGCGCAACAGTAATCTTCCTGAGCAGGTGCTCTAAGGATAAATTTTCGCCCAGGATACTGGCCAGAATCGGAAAGAAGGTTTGTAAACCGGTGATGCCAAAAGCAGCCTGATCAAATTCACATTTCTTGCTCTCTTCATCCTGTGGCTGATGGGCAGACACAATCACATCGATGGTATCATCCAGCAGTCCTTCTTTCAGCGCCTGAATATCTTCTGCGGTTCTGAAGGGAGGATTCACCTTATAGTGAGTATCAAAATCGGCTAAGGCTGTCTCATCAAAATAAAGCTGATGAGCTGCCACATCACAGCTCACAGGCAATCCCATGGCTTTGGCCTTTCGGATCAGGGCTACGGAGGAGGCAGCCGACAGGTTACTGAAGTGGAGCCGGGGTGGCTGGCCGATTGTCAGCTCCATCACGTAAGCCAACAGGGATAAATCGCGCTCAATGGCTACCGTTTCAGCCAGGGTAGGCATTCCCTTCATACCCAGGAGTGTACTCTGTACACCTTCATGCATGGTGCCAAACATATTTAAATACTGATCTTCGGGGCGACTGATGAGCAGCCCGTCAAATTTCTGCACATATTGAAGTGCTTTCAGCATTACCTGCGTATGCCATAGGGGTTGGCTACCATCAGAGAAAGCCACAGCACCTGCCTGGTGCAAGTCTATCATTTCTGTGAGCTCTTCTCCCTGCGCATCTTTTGTAACAGCAGCAATAGGATATAAGCGAACCAGACTCCCGCTTCTGCGCTTCAGATAGAGAATATCATTCTTGGTTTGTACTACGGGATGTGTGTTGGGCATCAGGGCTACTTCTGTAAAACCACCCGCAGCGGCGGCCAGAGAACCGCTTTCCAGGTCCTCCTTGTATTCATGACCCGGATCGTTAAAATTTGCCTGCATGTCCATCCATCCTGCCGACACATATGCACCTTGCACTTCTATCACTTTTACGCCATCCTGTTCAGGCGTATCCGCAGGATCGGCGATGTGGGCAATCATGCCTTTTTTAATCAAAATATCAGCCTTTTTCAAATGAAAAGGGCTTTCATTGTCTATTACTGTAACTGATTTTAACAGTATGTCCATCGTTATAGGAACCTGATTAGCAAGATTTCAGTAAGCAGAAAAAACAAAGCCAATAAGAGTGCATACTTCCACAGGGAAACATCTGTCTGTTGTTTTCGAATTAATTCAGAAAAAGTATCCACATCGTCGGCTTCATAAATTTTAATGTTTGCTGAGTTATCAAATGTCTTTTGCAATTCCTCTACAGAATACTGATCTACCAATGATTCCTGCTTTTCCACATCAAAAGCAAGATTAATCAGAGGCTCCTGGGTCTGATTACTGGCTGAAGCATTTTCTTCCATGGGAAACAGGCTGTAAAAGCCGGGTTCCACCACATTCTGCGGAATCTCCAGAAACAATCGCCCCCCGACAACTCGCTGGAGAGGTACTACTTCCTGCTGATCCTTTTGCAATTTGTAAAGATACCGTTCATTGACACTGGCTCCATTTTCCGTATTTTCACCCACCTGAGCGTTGCTAAAATTAGCTGTCTCCAAAGTGATAGCCGCTTCATCTACATAATAGTACAACTTATTATTCAATGACTTACTCATGGAGGCCAAGCGATACATAATGGGCACAAAGATCGCATGGCGATACAAACTGGTAAAATCACTCCGCAGCGGCGTATTGAAAACAAAAATCGGGTCGGAAGCCGCAGTCTCCGTACGAATATAAGACTTACTCAGCGATAAAAGATAAGGTTCGCCGGTTCTGTATTCCAGCAGGGAAGCTCCCCGCAGATTCTGCTCTATGTGGCGGATGGCAGTAGGCATCTCAAAATTACTGGATTCTCCCTCGAACATACTGGCAAAGAAAGGATTGGCCAGATCCAGATTAGCCAAGGTGGTTCTGCTGGCTTCTACTGCATTAGAAGGATTCACCCGGCTGGCTGTAAGATTATTATTCGCCGTGATTTCCCTCAAAAACACCAGATTACCATTGGCAGGAGGAATATACAATATATGCCCGCCGTTGGAAAGAAAATCCTGAATGTAAGGAATCACCGCCAGGTTGGCGTCGTTGCCTGTATTTCCCAGTTCATTGAGCACCAGTAGATCTGTACTCTCTATCAGACTGTAGTCCAGATTGTTGATACTGTAAGATTGAAAATCAAAAAGTTTGTTATTGGCATATACTTTGGCAATGGTAGACCCCTGAGGAAATGCGTTGGTGGCAGTCATCTCCAGCACACGAATTCTATCACCCAGGTTCAGAGAAAAGTAGAAACTGTTGTCAAAGGTAAC
The DNA here is from genome assembly GCA_021730635.1 of Catalimonadaceae bacterium JC749. Taxonomy (GTDB): domain Bacteria; phylum Bacteroidota; class Bacteroidia; order Cytophagales; family Cyclobacteriaceae; genus JAJNNC01. Next base: position 86,952 of record JAJNNC010000017.1, on the reverse strand, counting down.
GGGATAATCCTCAAAGGTGATTTGACAGCGGTTGTTACTTTCCAGCGGGAAATTAAGGGTAAACTGTAAAGTTCCGGTAGCATAAGATTCCAGATCCAAACTGGCATTGGCCACCTGCTGATCGTTGATTAGTAAACGTACAATCAGGTCACTGACTTCTTCTTCACTGTCGTTTCTCAGCACAACTGCCAATTCATTGGCTTCTTCTGCCAACATAAAAGGGTTGGTCAGGTACACAGAATCAACAAAAATGTTGGACTGGTAAGTCGAACGGATAGGGGCTAAATATATCTGGTTAGTCGTATCCTCTTTGATCACTTCCAGGTTACCTGCCGTTGACTTTTGATAGTCAGAAATCAGGTAAACGTCACTGCGTTTTTTTTCCGCAGTGCCTACAGTGGATTGTTCATCACTCTCAATCTTACTCAGTACCTCTTCCATGCTACGCGCAATACCTGTCAGATCTACTTCTGCAATGGTTTCCCCTAATTCTGACCCGGTTTTAGGTACCCGTGAGAAACTACCAAATTCATTGGTCAAAAACTTATAGGAAGTATTTTTAGGATAAAGGTTGATGATTTCCTCAATATAATTAACCCCCTGGTCGATGCCCCGCATGTTGGACCCTAGTTCGGAAGACATACTCAGAGAATTGTCCAGGTAAATATAGACCATATTTTCTGTGTTGGCGCCCAAAGCTGCCTCACTATCTTTAGTGGGAAAATAGGGCTGGGCAAAAGTGAGTACCAGGAAGAATACAAAGAGCAAACGGGCCAGCAGAATCAACAGGTGCTTCACCTTAAGTTTGGAAGTGGTAGCTTCCTTTACATTCTTCAGAAAGGCCGTATTGCTAAAATATACTTTTCGGGTTCTACGGAAATTAAAAAGATGTATAATAATGGGAATCCCCAGCGCCAGCAAGCCAAACAAAAATTGTGGATAAAGAAAACTCATCAGGGTAAAACTACAAAAGTTAACATGATTTTGGCAGCCTTATGTATTTATTTTAACAGGCTATTATTCTAAATAAAGCATTTCCTCGCTTACTTATTGTGACTTCAGATAAAAAGAATAGTTCGGAGTTGCCTAGTTCTAAGTTCTGGGTTCTAGGTTCTAAGTTCTGAGTTTTTAGGTTTGTGTTATGAGTTAATGGCTCGCTATGCTTTTTTGTTTCAAATGATAGGGAAATACTGATCGACCAGTTCGCGAAAGCAAGCATCTCCCCCTTTCCGGGTGAGTACCAAATCGGCTATTTTCTGCACAGCCGGAGAAGCGTCGGCCGGGCACACAGAGATAGCAGCCTTCTGCATCACTTCCAGATCATTGATATCATCGCCCATAAACAGCACCTGACTGTAATCCAGGTGAAGGTCCTCCAGCCATCTCTCCAGAATAGAAGGCTTAGGATCCTCACCTACATAGCAATATTCCACGCCCAGCATCTCTGCCCGTCGGGTCACAGATTTCACACTTTTACTGGCACTGATAAAAGCCACATGCATTCCTTTTTTAATCAGGCGCTTAATGCCCATCCCATCTTTGGTATTATATTTTTTAAATTCCTCTCCTGATTCAGTCAGATAGATGCCGCCATCGGTCAGGGTACCGTCAATATCCAAGACAATCAACTTGATTCGACTTACGTCTATTGCTTTATTCATGCACAGGTAATTTCAAAGTAGCGATCAGATATAAGACATCCCTCACTGATATTTACTATTTGCCGGATTAAATTAATTTTCTTCCTACCGCAGCTGCAATGGGTTGCAAGGTTTCGTACATAGCCCGAAAAGCTTCATGGGTAAGTTGCTGGTCTGCATCCGATTTAGCTACTTTAGGATTAGGATGGGTTTCTATCAGCAAACCATCCACCCCCATGGCTATACAAGCCCGGGTCAGATCAGGTACTCCATAAGCCAACCCCATCGCATGGCTGGTGTCCAAGACAACAGGCAAATTAGTATGTTCTTTCAGGTAGGCTACTCCGCATAAATCCAGGGTAAAGCGGGTTTTGGTTTCAAAAGTACGAATCCCACGCTCGCACAACATGACCTGCTCGTTTCCACCGGAAAGTATAAACTCAGCAGCCTGCACAAACTCCTGTAGGGTAGCCCCGAAATGCCTTTTGAGCAGCACCGGCTTGTTAGCTTTGCCGCAGGTACGCAGAATACCCTGGTCGTACATGGCTTTCGCACCAATCTGTACGATATCGGCATATTCAATCACAGCCTCCACATGGGTAGCATCCCGCACTTCTGTAATGATGTTGAAACCATATTGCTCGCGTATACCAGCCAGCATTTTGAGTCCTTCCAGGCCCAGGCCCTGAAAAGTGTAGGGAGAGGTCCGAGGTTTGAAACACCCTGCCCGCAAGGTGGAAATACCCAATGACTTCAGCAATTCCGCACTTTGCGTAATCTGCTCTTTAGATTCAATAGAGCAGGGGCCGGCAATCATAAGCGTATGCTGCTGGTTTCCACCGATCGTCACCTGATTGATGCGGATTTCACGGATTTGCTCCTGATACTGACGGCTGGCCAGTTGAATATCGCTGTCGAGCACAAAGTATTCGGCTGTAAAAGGTTCTACCTCAGGAGCCAGGCTTTTATCTTTGGAAGAGGTAACCAGCACATGATAGCCATTTCTCCTGAAAGCAATCGCTCTGGCTTTTTCGGCCAGTCTATCTGCTTCTGAGGGGGTAATATTTTCTTTTAGATGAATGATCATACTTCTCCACGTATTAAATTGTTAAAGGTAACAGCACCGGTCAGCCGATGATGGTCATCCGTCACAGGCAAAAACAAAATAGGAAATGATTTGCTGGTTACCAACGCCAACATATCGGAAACCGTTGCTTTCTCATGAATATAAATAGGATTCGCATTGATAATATCTTTTACCCTGGTTTGGTTCAGATCCTCCAGATGTTTGATCAGGCCACGGCGTACATCGGCATTGCTGGACACGCCCCGCAACTGCCCGGACTGATCTGTAAAAAGCGCAAATCCCAGGTTAAAATCTTCTATGGTCTGAAGCACCTCTTTAAACGTACAGCCGTCCCAATTCAGCACCGGCAGGGCTTTTAACTCTATCATAATGTCTTTTACCTGATAGTGAGAGTGCACTTCTTTTAGCTTTAAACCCATCATGGCAGCGCCCATCGATTGGTGGTTTACCAGAAAAGAGCCGGAAACGGCTGAGTCCACGCCCATGCTGCGGAGAATAAAGGAAACCTCATCGTTGACACCTCCATCCACATGGATCTTCTTTTCAGGGTATAGTTTGCTGAATTTCCGGATACGGTTGAAATTCTCTTTTCTGAAGACACCACCGCTCATACCAGGGGTAGTGGTCATCAGCAGAATGAAAGAAAAATTGTCCCGGTAGTTTTCAAACACTTCCAAAGGGGTATCAGACACGACAGCCAGTCCGTACTGGGTTTCAGCAGGGGGTACTTCCAGCCTTCGGGCTTTGATATTTTCATATTGAAACTGAACATATTCTACCTGATGTTTCACAATAAGGTCGAAATAACGCTCAGGCTGCGAAGAGATGATATGCAGGTCTATCGGTGTCTGACTGATCTTCCGGATGCGGGCAATGTCATCAAAAACCCCGGGATTGTCGTTACAATCTATATGGAATGCATCGATGCGAAGCATATCCAGTTCGGTCACCAAATCTTCCAGTGGTTTTTCTTTATTAGAATATAAGGATGCTGATATTTTCAAAACGATTAATGGTTGAATGATACAATGAGTGAATCATAGAATGAACGAATGGATGCATGCATAGCTGATAATCCGGATTTTATGTAAGATCAATATTGTGTCACAGCGACTGCTTCACAGCGACTGTTTCACAGTGACTGTTTCACAGTGACCATTATTTATTCACTTATTTCGGGTTGCAAATTTCTTCATTTTAAATTGATAATCTATATTTTTGCCACATTTTTATGGCTCTACTCAAACTCATAGCACGTCTTCCTTTTCCGGCACTTTATCTGATCGCCGATATCCTCTACTTTTTGCTTTGGTATGTGGTGAAGTATCGCAGGAATGTCATTCTACAGAACCTGGAAAATTCGTTTCCTGAAAAAACAAAAGCGCAACACAGGCATATTGCCCGGCAATTTTACAGGCACATCGCCGATGTGTTAGTGGAAACCCTGAAGACACTGACTATTCCGAAAGAAGAAATTGTCAAACGGGTACGAATACGCAACCGGGAACTGATAGAACCTTTTTATCATAAAGGGCAGTCTATTATTGTGGTCACTTCGCATCAGGGCAACTGGGAATGGCTGCTGGTTTCCTGCAGTGCCCAGCTTCCTTTTCAGGTAGATGCTGTGTATATGGAGCTGATCAATCCGTTTTTTAATAAACTGATGAAAAAAATACGGGGGCGTTTCGGAGCGAATTTGATAGAGAAAAAAACTTCTTTCCGGGAGATTGTCCGCCGGAAAGACCTTACCAGAATCATTGCCATGGTAGCGGATCAGAGTTCCAAAGAAACCCAACATCTTTACTGGACGCAATTTTTACATCAGGATACCGGTTTCTATGAAGGGCCGGAGCGAATCGCTCATAAAACAGGAATGCCGGTCATCTTTGTGGCGATGTACCGGCAAAAAAGAGGGTTCTATGAGATTCAGTTCCATACCATAGACGAGCCACCCTTTCAGACGCGCCCTCACTTTATTACAGAACAATACGCCAGAGCGGTAGAAACAGCCATCCGGGAGGTTCCTGCAGAATGGTTATGGTCGCACAAACGATGGAAAAGAAAACGGCAACAACCCACTTTCATTCCAACTGAACGATAGCATGTTTGAAGGAGTAAGTGCTCATGATTGATTCACCATGACCAAATCCTGGAAATAAGGACTATAGCCCATACGGGTGCCCTTCACCTTTTTCATTCTTCCTTTGTATTTTGTGGACTCCATCAGTTTACTGATTCCTCCTTCCTCATATTCACGCAGGTAGGCAATCAGCGTTGTTTTTGAAATTTCACAGATACGGCATATTTCGTTGTGCGGCAACCCTTTACTTTTCAGATACAGTGCTTCCATTTTTTGCTGAATGCGGGCACTGGCGTTATGAAATCTTTCAAAACGGAGTGCTTCAATGTCTTCCTTTCTAAAATTAATTCTGATCATAATAGTAATATTTCATAGTCAGTAGTATAAACCAAAAGGCAGATTTCAGGGGCAAAACTGAAATTATCTTTATTACAAATATTACTATTATTCCCTTTCATGGGTATCCCCTCTTTTTCGGTAATTTTCCAGAAAAAAATGAAATATCAGGGGGATATTCTCACGAACACCCCTGACATATATCCTTTAGCAGGGTGCACCCTCCCACCATGGGGATAGATACTGCATCGGAACGAAATTAAAAAGTAAAGCTTAGCCATACATTTTCTACTTTTTCCATAGCCGGCCGGTTAGAATAAGTGATGCGTCTACCCCGCTGCTTTTGCTTTTGTGAAATGAGTAATATTGCTTATGTTACACCCACAAAACAGAGGTAACCGTAAATTGCCGCTTTTCTTTATATTTGACTATAAATCTGTGAATCCATGAAAGAAATTATTACCCCTAAACGCTCTCTGAGCGAAGAAACTGAGCGATTACTCAACGAACAAATCATGATGGAAGGCAAGTCTTCTGCCTACTATCTGTCTATGGCTTCCTGGTGTGAAACCCAGGGCTACACCCACTCGGCAAAATTTCTTTACACCCACTCCGATGAAGAGCGAGGTCATATGTTGAAACTATTCCGTTATATCAATGAAGCAGGCGGCCATGCCCTGCAACCCGAAATTACCGACATCAAACATTCTTTCAGCTCTCTCAGAGATGTATTTGACCTGATCCTGGAGCACGAACTACAGGTCACTCAGTCTATTCATAAAATAGTCGATCACTGCTTCAGCACCAAAGACTTTACTACCTTCAATTTCCTTCAGTGGTTTGTCATAGAGCAGCGGGAGGAAGAAACACTGGCCCGTCGTGCCCTGGAAATTTTCAATATCATAGGCGAAGAAGGGATCGGACTCTGGACCATTGACCAGGAATTGGGTAAGCTGCATGATACGGACAAAGAGGCTGAGGAAGGTGCCTGAGTATGCATATGAAGTCCAAAAAAACTAAAAATGGCGAGGAGTAAATCCTCGCCATAAGCTAACCTAGGGTATATTAACCAATCAGATCGTTGATTTGGTTAAGCAAGTCAAGCAAAGTTTCCAGTGTGTTGATCAGGTCTATCAAAAATCCGGCTGGGTCTAACAATCCAGCTACAGCACAAAGCAGATTTCCCAGTAGATTCCCCGCACCCGACACAGCATTGATATCCAATGTAATCTCTGATAAATCTACTGTCAGACCTAACAAGTCTAAGCTAAGCGGTCCTAAATTCAGAAACAGCACATCGCAGGTGGCCTGGGTAGCCTGAGCGGATGCCATCCGTGCGTTGGTGCTCGGATTCTCATTCAGCGTAGCAGGAACTTGTGAGAATGACTGAAAAACGACGGTGCCCTCATCATCATCGTCGTCATCATCATCATTAGTCCTCATACCTTCAGTTCCCACAGCGTCACTATCAAAATCATCGTCATCAAATTCTTCACCTTTCTCAACAGCTTTTCCTTTTACAAATCCGCTGACCCACAATCCTTCTGTTTCGCTATAACCAAATTCTGTGATGGTTACTTTTCCTTTAAAAGCTCTTCCGTCTTCAAGAACTCCGGATACCTTGAGTTTTTTTAGAAACTTACTGTCTTTGGTGTTCTTAGGTTTGGATCTTTCCTGAACTGCATCGGCCGTTACCGTTGGATCGCTTACCTGGGTTAGGGTCTCATCTTCACACCCCCAAGCCATGACGCAGAAGCATAGAACTACTGCAAACTTTGCGCTTAAATTTTTCATGTTCATCAAAGTTTAGATTAAAAAAATTAAAAAAAATATGATTTAGGTAGTTCTGTAAAAAATGGTTAAGAAATAGGATAAAAATTAACAAAATACATGTATTTGTTAGGCTATGAAATTATTTATTTCTTATAATATAAGCAAGATGCGCCCTTCTTTTTCTAGAATCACAATTAAAAAGTTATATTTAATATTCCTAATATTTGGCGTTAAGGTTATATTATTAAAGAATAATGCAATATATTTCGAAGACAGTTTATTAAATTTTGCCTAAATCATACTGCTTTATGGCTATATATATTCTGTTTATATTGAATTTACATTTTATTCGAATAATACAAAACCATACGGTACCGGGCTTTTTCACCTTCATTAATTAACCTTAAGAATTCTTGTTTTTATCCTAATCAACTCGATTGATGCTATGCTCTTCAAAGTTTAATTAATGATGCAGCAGGCCATCTGAAAAAGTCCAAGGGCAGTTGCATGATAACCCTGAGTGCGGTGCAGTTCACAACACGGAGTCCTGAGACAACCAGTTGTCGGCTATCAGCCCTGAAAAGGCAAAGAAGTTTACAATTATGTGTGCTAGGGTGGTGACAAAAACAGATTGCTGACGGTAAGCCACCCACCCCCAGATCGCGCCCAGCATCAAGGCTCCCCCCACCAAGGCCCAGGCACCTCCCTGGTACCGGACTTCTTCCACACCTGCCAAAGCAAAATGCCATAAACAAAAAAACAGTGTAGGGTATACATAGGCTTTGATCACATCTTTTCTGAAGGAGGCTATAAAAACACCTCGCCAAAACAGTTCTTCTGTCACACCATTACAGACAGAAACTATTCCTAACACCAAAAAAGCCCAGGGCGTGAAAGCTGATACGGAAGGGATAAAAGCCATCAGTAGAGGCCCTAGCGCTGGCACGAACGCCAATAAGCTCCACCCCTGGACAAGCATTTTAGGTTTTGTTCCATATATTTCCTTCCACTGCTTTTGATCCAGCACTATCAGCGCGAAAACTATACAAAATGCCCAATAAAACAGGAAGCCTGCCAGGTAACCATAAGTTTTGCCCAGAAAGTATACACACAACTGAAAAACACCATAGGTAACAGGCAGCACCAGCGGTGCTACCCACAAGGGAAGTCTGCTTTTATAGCTCATTTGCTCACCCTTTTAAATCCAGTCCAGCCGGTTGACGGTTTTTTCATGCTGCACTTTACCGGTATGTTGGGTAGCCTTAGGCTCAAAAAGCAAAACATATACTTCTTCTCCATTGGTCCTGGGCCGGTGGGCTACCCCTCTGGGCACAATCAGCGTTTCGCCTTCTTTGACGGCTACGGTTTCTTCCTGAAAGTCTATGTACAAGGTGCCTTTAAAAACCATAAACAGTTCATCTTCTGCCTCATGATCGTACCACACAAACTCCCCCTGCACCTTGGCTAACTTCACGTACTGCCCATTGAGTTCGCCTATAATTTTCGGATTCCAATACTGTTCTATTTTGCTGAATTTTTCTAACAGATTGATGGATTGCATCAGAGGAAAGATTTAAGAAAAGTGAATAAACAATGGATTGATACAGCTTATGGTTATCTCTTGGGAGAGCCCAATGCCTCACTCGATCTAATATTGATGAAAGGCGTCAGACACAAAGGATAATACCGTAGGAAGCGATTCACGCCAGTAAGTCCAGGTATGCCCCCCATTCCGGATACGGAATTCATGCGGAATCTCCTTTTTGCGCATGGCAATGTGTACCAGGGAATTGCCTTCGAACAGGAAATCATCATCACCACAGTCAATATACCAGCGTACAGCCTCTTTTTGGTCGTCCGGCATATTTTCTATCATAGACAACACACTTTGCCGTTTGAAATAGGATTCCATCTCTGTTTGGGTACCAACAGGGCTGCCTATTCTTTCCAGATAGGCTTTCACATCCTCTATGGTGAGCGGACCCGTGGCGGCACTCAACGGACAGGCAGAAGAAAACAGCTCCGGATGCCGCAGGGCATAGACGAAAGAACCCCCACCACCCATAGACAAGCCAGCCACCGCCCGAAAGCGTTTATCGCCTTTAATGCGGTAAGTCTTTTCTATATAAGGCATGAACTCTTCGAAGAAGAAATCTTCGTAACGCCACTCATTTTTGATGTCGTTGAAATAACCCCGGCGGCCCGTGTTGGCATCGGGCATCACAATGACCATGGGGGTAGCGTTTCCCTGCCTGATAGCCTCATCGGTAATGTGCAATACTTCTCCGAACTGCACCCATCCGGTCTGGTCATCGCCGCCTCCATGCAGGAGATACAATACCGGGTAGGAACGTTCAGAAATATCATAATCAGGTGGCAGGTAAACAGCATATTTACGGCCTCCTCCCAGTATTTCGCTGGTCATAGAAAGATCGTCAAATACTTTTCCGGTTTGTGCATGGAGTAAGACAGGGAGTAAGGCCATGAGTGCCAGAAAAAGAAGGTTACATTTTTTCATGCGTTAAGTTTAGGTGTTGGGTGAATGAGAAAAAGAAAGATAAGGAAAGTATTACATAAATGAGTATCTCTTCTGCTTTAATCCGGTAAAAAGATGTATCGACAGGTTTTCGGCTTTGCCTTCAGCATACCAGAGGCTTATGGTCTGAAGCGACTGGTCAGCTTGAAAATGGTAAAGAGATGATGCGCTTCATGCAGCAGAAAAAATTCCGCCCAGCCCATGACAGGCAGATGCCCATAGGCCGGGTGGATTCCTACACGCTGTAGTGCCTCCGAAGATAAACCAGTTATTTTCCTGATAATCACCTCTCTTTCTTTCTGCATCTCTTCCCTGAGTGGCTCCAGTGACTTCTCTACCCAGACAGCAAAGGAAGGGTCTGTATCCGCCACATATCGGTCAAAAGCTGGCGTATCCTGCTGCAATATATGATTCAAGCGCTCGATAAAGACTTCCTGATACCGGGCCAGATGCGCCATATTCTCGAAAACAGACCATTTCTCCGGATCAGCACGGTGGCGAAGCTGTTCTTCCGTAAGGGAGTCTGTCATCCAGTCCAGCGCTTTGAGCTGATGACGCAGCCGCGTTAAGCAGGCTTCTTTGTCCGGGCTATTAGCGTTACTGCCTGCTTGGTTTAAAGTTATTGGCGACATCAGTGCATCAGTAAAGGGAAAAATCCAAGATAAAAACTTTGTCAAAGGTATGGGATCAGCCTTACCAATGAAAGACAGTGATGAGAAAATAAAGTTGTGCTCGTCTTTAGATTTTTACAGGGCCGTCTATGAGCATGGGCTGGTATGTATACAGTACAGATGTTCAGTTGCATGCAAGGAAGAGGCTGGGTTGCATGCTACTGAAGGAGTGGTTTGCATGCTAAGGAGAGGCTGGATTGCATGCAAGCTAACTACTCAGTAGCATAATACCTAAGGAGTGGTTTGCATAATCACCTTGTTTAGTGCCACATTCTTACTCACACACTCCAACCTTTTGAAACCATCCTGTGTCTTGGAAGAAACATGTATCCTATGAAGATTTACATCCTCTGTCTGTTCTTAGGCATCACAGGCTGGTGTTGCCAGGAGGCTGAAGAGACAGCCAGTACCCAGAAAGATTTGCGGCAGATCGCCTGGGAATATCTGTCGGAAGAAGATCAGCAAAGTGTCATCAACTGGCAGGAGGCTATTGTACAGCCTTACGACTGCTGTCCTTATGTCATCAATGAGGAGGGAGAAATGATTCAACTGAACAGCGAAAGCCAGGCAGTAGTGTTCTCTACCAAAGACAACGCACTGCTTGGCCCTATCCAGGTATTGATAGATGCCCGTACCCGGAAAGTCTGGGGCATTACTCCCAGACTCTGACAAACAGCAGGAAACATTTAGTTGAGCTACAGGCTCATTTGCTGATACAGATTCATTTATCGGCCTATTTGTTTTCTGTCATCATTCCCTTTGCTTATTCTCTTCAAAATTCTAAGGATTGATAGAAAATGCAGGCGTGATGTAGCTGTATACTTCATAGCGAAGCTCACTCCAGGCGCTTTCTTTAGGAAAAGACTTACCCGGGTACAGCTCCTGCTCTACCGGTAAGTGTTTAATCCTGACCCTGATCGCACTGCGGTCTTTCGTTAGCTTGCCAGGTACCAGAAATTCATCATCCCGGAAGTGGCGGTTAGAAGTCTGCACGTTGTATAAACGCCCATCCAATTCTCCTTTAGGATCGGAATAGACACAAGTATTAGAACCTGCCAGATACCAGATCCCTGCCGACTCCCATTTTAAATCCCGGGAGGCTTCTTGGGTACTCGCATCTGCGATCAATACCTCCGCTTTTTGGTTGGGAAAACTATAATCCAGCGTACGCCGCAGCAATACGCCCAGGTTATCCGGGTCCAGTTTTACGGTAAACTCCGAAGTACCCTTTGTATACCGTCCATCTTCCTCATGAGCAGGATAAACATCCTTTCCTAATTTATTTTTTAATTCAGCAGATAGTTTATCAGGATTTATACCCCACGGACGAGAAGGAACAGCATCGATCCCCCACTCATAGCGGGACGTGATGGTCTCTACTGCTGATGCCTGAGGAGAGAGATAGGCATGTTCTTTTTCGCTGGAAGCGCTGCCAATATCAATTTCATCCGTTTTGATGAGTGAAGGAGCCGGTAGTCCATACCAATAGGTGACTGTTTCATAATGTTCGGTAGATAAGTTTTCTCCTCCATGCTCCAGGCGAATGACCGCACGGTGGCCAAAAGGCATCAGGTCGGCCAGCAGAAAACGATAAGCTGACTGAATTAAGTCTTTTTCATGCTTGGCCAGTTCTTTCTTAACCGCTCCACAGGGATGGCCGGCAAATGGCAAGGTCATATTTTGTCCCCCCCAGTAATCGCCACCACCACCCCACTCTTCTGTGCCGGTACCATAGGCCTGGGGCGTGCGGCTGTCGTCAAAGAAGAACCTGGGGTCGCCTTCCAAGGTGCCCAGATAAGCCTGATGAGAGAAAATAAAAGAAGTACCCACAAAATTGCCCGACCATTCATTATGTCCTTCCACTCCCCGGGTATCTAACAAAGTCAGATCTTTTCCGATTTCAGGTTCAGGAATGTCCTGATAGGTAGCATGAAAATAGCTGCTTTGATGGGCTGGCGTTTCATACGGTTCGTAGCGGATCTCATAGTTAACTTCCGTGTCACCAGGCTCTATGTTCCCGATCTCAAATTTGGCAGATTTAAAAAATGGCATGGGGTAATAGCAGGCCAGTTCTACTTTGTTTTGATCATAATCATACCTGATATTGATAGGAAAACCTTTGACCAGATATTCCCGATTGTCGCGGTTATACAAGGTGCCCGCTCCGAAAAACAGGGATAGGGGTGCATCAATAGAAGGATGTTCCGCATCGTCCCAGGTAACCAGCAGGCGCAGCCGCTCCAGATCTATCGCTTTGTCTAGCGGTAAAGTTAGTTTGAAGGCCCGTATGGCAGAAGGAGCGGCATCTATCTGTGCCAGTAGTATTTTCCCCTCCTGATTCAGTTTCAGGCTGCCACTCTTCTTTTCAATATCTTTGGGAGCGATATCGGTGCCCGCCTGGCTAATCAGATCCACCACCTCCTGGTCGGGCGTTTTATTTACATTCCAGGACCGGATAGGTTGAGACAGGAATTCCTCATTGGCATAGTGGTGAAAGATGTAATAGCCTGTTCCGTAGCGGGTACGACTATAGGCCAGCCGGAACGACTCCTGAAAGCCAATAGGCACCCACATCAGGTCGGCCCCTTTGGTAGTACTCCAGGTATAGGTCAGTGGCTGGGGAAAAGCCTTCTGGGGTAAGAATGTGGTATTGGTCAGTTTTTTCTTGGCATCTACCGGATCAGCCGTAGCCGTTTCTTTGATCACAAAATCCTTTCCATCTACCACATAATGCCAGGGGCTGCCATGCCAGTGGTTGGTTCTGACAAAATACAGAACCCCTTTGCCGATCACGTCAAGTGTTACGTTATAGTCTTCCTCTTTCATAAACAGAAAGTGACTGGCATCGGCAGATTCATTACCACCCGAACGGTCATAGGTGCTCCGCATATAGGCCCGGGCCCCAATTCTTTGTACAGGCCACTGATCCCACATACGATAGGCGTCCAACCCTATAGGAATTGTGGCGGATTTGTCCGACTTCTTACTACTTTTTTGCCCTGAGTTTTGCGCACTAACTTGCAGGGACACCAGGATAAGCCCGCACAAACACCAGCGTGTGATTTTTTTCATGATCTGAATAGTTTGAGTAGTTTCCATTGCTTAAAATTAGAAGAATTAAGGTAATATATACTTCCTACTGAGATGATCTGACTTAAAAGTATCCTACATTCTGCTCCTCTTCCAAGAGTCCCTGAGGATCCAGTCTGTCAATATGATCCTGGGGAATCGGTCTTAGCATATGATGGGGCCTAACATTAGCCGCTCCACCCGGATTATACTTTTGCACCCTTTCTACCAATTTCTCAGTGCGGGTCAGGTCCCACCAGCGCCGTAGCTCTCCATTCATCTCCCGGGCTCTTTCATTCAGTATAAAATCTACGAACGAGGGTTCACTGGCTAGATCTGCCACTGTCAGCAGCATGGCTGACTCCGTACTCTCGAACCGATCGGCATAATCTCCTCCTTCTACTTTCCAATATTCCACAGGTTTAGATTCTCCTTCCTGATAAGCAGCCCGTCTTCTGATGACGTTCACTCTCTCCACAGCGGTTTCAAAGTCTCCTTTCCGGCCATAAGCTTCGGCAGCTATCAGGTAGGTTTCTCCCAGCCTGAACAAAATTCCATCGCGGAAGCCGATTTCGTCATTAAAACCCGGGCGGGTGGGATCTAAATGTTTGAGGAGCACAAAGAAGTTAGCATTATCCTGCCGGTTCATCGGCATATAATAATAAGGCTTGGAAGCATACAGAGAATCAAAATTGGTGTCTTCAGGATATATCTCTGCCGTCACCCAGATGGACGTGTCGCCTACCTCAAACTTAGGTTTTCCCAGCAGGTCTGGGGGAGGCACAAAGCCACCGGCAGGCTCCCATACTGGGAGGTTATCCGGATTATTGCTGTACCAGGTTGACTTGAAAGTTTTATAGAAGCGGGAATCGTTCTTACGGTCGAACAGCTCCAGAATGGTAAAGTCCGTAGGAATAATTCTGTTCCAGGGCCTTCCATTTTCCACGTCTCTTTTCATTCCCGGCTTCAGGTCGTAGGTCATGCCAAAATAAAGATGGTCTCTGTTTCCGCTGTTGTTATTATACAACTGCGTTTCAGAAAACTGGACAGCAAAGATCACTTCACTATTTTTCTGGTTGTTGATATCCCACAGGTCTGCAAAGTCCGGAACAAGCTGATAGGTGTTGCTCAGAATGACCGCATCGGCAAAGTAAGCAGCGCTGTCCATATCTGTGGGCTGCTGACCTCTCACAGCGGTAACGGCACTTCCACGGGTCAGGTATACCAAAGCCAATGCATGCTGGGCAGCGCCCTGGGTGGCTCTCCCGTAATCGTCCTGCGTAGGAGGAAGGTTTTCTACCGCATACCTCAAATCCGAAATAATCAGGTGATACACCTCTGCGATAGGCGCTCGCTTAAACTCCGTTCGTATACTTAGTTCGGGTAGGGTGACAATAGGAATGTTTCCGAACGACTGCACAAGGTAAAAATAATAGAGCCCTCTGAGAAACCGCAGCTCAGCAGTGCGGGTTATTTTCAATTCCGTTGGCATTTCCCCCTCTCCAATCTTTCCGATAGCATCCATGATGGTATTAGCCGTATTAATGCCTTTGTAGTACACTGCCCAGTGATCGGTATACAACTGGGCAAAGGTAGAATTGAGCGTGGCTTCATACCGGTTCAACTGGGTTCTGTAAGCAGCATCTCTGCCGTCCTGGTAGGTATCTGTGCCTAACTGATGAAGGGAAGCGTTAGATTCGCTAGAGTAATGAATCCGCAAAGGGTCATAAGCAGCGCCCACACCGCTTTCAATACCTTGTAACGTTTCATAATAACTATAGGAGATATCAGACACCACTTCTTCCTCTAGAAAGTCATTACAGGAAAATGTAAATACGCCTATACATATCATTAAGATTTTTGTAGTATTCTTCATGTCAGTAAATTTTAAGCATAATCAAATATTTCGCTGATCAATCCCATATTAAAAGCTGGCGTTGATACCCACCATAAAGGTTCTGGGACTTGGTGCATCAAAACCTTGCGCACCTTCAGGGTCCAGTCCGTCAAATTGGGTGTACAGGTAAGGGTTCTGAGCAGAAACATACACTCGAAGCCGGCTCATGCTCAGCTTATTTCTGACAGCCTCCGGAATAGTATATCCTAAGGTGACAAACTTCAGGCGCAAGAAAGATACATCCTGATAGTAAGACTCAAATATGTAATCAGGAGCCAGCCAGCCCGCACTGGGTTTAGGATAGCGGTTACTCGGGTTCTCCGGTGTCCAGTAGTCAATATCGACCATATTGTACCTTCCGTTTAGCGCCAGATTCTTGTCAAAGATACCCATAGCACCATAAGAGGCATACCACTGAAAGGCGAGATCAAATGGCTTAAAGTAGAAGTTGTTGGTGAAGCCCGCCGTCCATTGAGGTCTGGGACTTCCTAAAATGATGCGGTCGTCGGTGGTGATCTTACCATCCTGGTTATAGTCTGCCAGCCTGACCAGTCCTGGCTCAAAATTATGCCCGTTGGCATTGAGCTGCTCCATGGCGGCTCTGTCTGCTTCCGTATCCTGCCAAATGCCGATCACATGCTGATCAAAGAATACATCGACAGGATAGCCTATAAACCATTCATTGCCGATATCATCCACTTTGCCATCAGACAGCTCTACGATTTCTTCCTTGTTTCTGGAGAAGACAAAGTTGGTATTCCACCGGAAGCCATGATTCGTATCAAAGTTGACAGTCGACACATTGATTTCCAGACCGGTATTACGGGTTTTCCCTACATTGGTCAATACTTCGGCAAAACCAGAAACGATGGGTAGCCTTCGGGGCATCAAAAGGCCTTCCGTATTGGAGCGATACAGGTCGATGGTACCGGCGATACGGTTTTTAAAGAAACCGAAGTCCAGCCCCAGATCCGCCTGCGCGGTGGTTTCCCAGGATAATAAGGGGTTTGGCATATCGCCGGGTGCATAACCAATGATCACACTTTCATCCCAAACATAACGGGTGATAGCTAAATTTCCCTGTGTCTGATATGGGTTGATGGCCGAGTTGCCTGTCTTACCATAACTCATTCGCAATTTAAGATCGCTCAGAAAGCTGGCTCCCTGTAAAAAGCTTTCATCAGCCACCCGCCAGGCGAAAGCTGCGGAAGGAAAAAAAGCATACTTTCTACCTTCCGCTAATACCGATGAACCATCTCTACGCCCGGTAATGGTAAAAAGATATTTATCAAAAAGGTTGTAATTGATACGTGCCATCCAGGAAAGCATCTGCCACTCGGTCAAATTGCTGTTTACCCCTAAAATCTCGCTGGCAGAGCCCACATTATAAAATTTCTGCGACTCATAGGGTAATCCTTCTACTGTAGTAGCGTATTCCTCAAACTTATTGGTTTGAACACTTTGCAGCAAGGTCACTCCTAACTTATGCTGATCACTGAATGTCTTGTCATAGAATAACAGATTTTCTAAAATAATATCAGTGCTTGCATTACCCCCATAACTAGCCCAGGGCGTGCGCCCGCTTCTGGCTGTTGACCGTGACGTTTGAAAGCTACCGTCTCTGGCTGTTCTGTAATCATACCCAAAGTTAGCACGGTATCTCAACCCTTCAATGATTTCTGCTTCCACATTGAAATTAGTTAAGATCCTGTCTTTCCGAGAGTCATTGATAATGCCGTCGATATCCAGCAGGGGATTTAAAGTGAGAGGGTCATTGCCTGGATTTAAAACCATATCTCCATTGGCATCATAGGGAGAAGCCAGCGGATTGACCTGCCGGGCCAGGGCATATAAATTAGAGCCAATATCTTCATGGGCTCTGGAAATAACAGAAGAAGTACTTAGTTTGATGCGCTCCGTCAACTGATGGTCTAAGTTTACCCTGATATTGTACCGCTTGTAATCCATGTTTTTAACCAGCCCCTTGTTGGCAAAATACCCACCGGAAAGCAGCACCTTTGTTTTTTCAGAACCACCACTCACAGAGAGCTGATGATTTTGAATCCGGCCCGTCTGCATCACGGCATCCATCCAGTCAAAACTCCTGACCCTGGCAGGATCATAATTTCCATTCTCATCGTAGCCCATCAGCACTGATGCCAGCACATAAGGGTCCTGGGCAAATTGACCGAGTGCTTTATCTTCCTCCATGCTAGGCACAGGTGAGTTATAAGTAGGACTGTCATTGTTCCGATAAGAATCTCTGACATACTCTGCGTATTCACCGCCATTCCAAACGTCTACCGTCCGCAAAGGCTCCTGAAAACCTTCATAAGCATCGTAGCTGACTGTCGTCTTACCGGATTTACCTCTTTTAGTGGTAATCAGAATAACCCCATTGGCCCCTCTGGAACCATAAATAGCAGTGGCTGAAGCATCTTTCAGCACCTCAATAGATTCTATGTCTGATGGGTTGATATCATTGATCGTGATGTTACCACGAGCTATAGGATTTCCGTCAATTACATACAAGGGATCATTAGAGGCGGTAATAGAGCGGGTTCCTCTGATTCTTACCGTAGCACCAGCACCAGGTCTCCAACTGTCCTGTGAAATATTTACCCCTGATACTCTACCCTGAATAGCTTGTACGGCATTGTTAGCAACTACTTCACTGATGGCTTTAGCATCTACCGAAGAGACGGCTCCTGTCAGATCTCTTTTCTCCTGCGTGCCATAGCCCACCACCACTACCTCACTCAGGCTCCGGATATCTTCCGATAAGACCACATCAATGGCTGACCTGCCACTGACAGGTAATTCTTCCCGGGTATATCCGATGGATGAAAATACCAAAGTGTCATTTTCATCGGGCACACTGATACTGTACTTTCCGTCGCTATCGGTAACGGTGCCAATATTGGTTCCTTTCACAATGACATTCACACCCGGTAAAGGAGCGTCGTCAGCCAGAGAACGTACTGTGCCTGTCACCTGAATAGCCTGGATTTCAAGGGTAGATACTTCAGCCAAAGAAACAGCAGGATATTTAGCTTCCATGCCTGCTTTGCTTTGCCCTGTTGGTGCGTTCGCTTTCCGGGCCAGGCATCCATCCACAAACAAAAGCTGGCAAACCATTCCGATAAAGGAACCGAATACCATCTTGATCAGTAGTTTGTAATAGGTTGTTTCCATAAAACATGTTGTTGAAAATTAGACATAATAGATTTCTGTGGACAAATTGATTGTCCGTAGCAGGTTTGTCAGACCCTGTTGAGTCCGTTACAGGTACTATTTATTTATACTAGCGCCTCTACTGGCCAGGTAAGAGCTTTGCATTAGTCGTATATGATGGTAACCCATGTATAAATCAAAATGCCACAACTCCCTTTGTTACCCTTTCTTTAATGGGACTCTGGCTTTATGCAGTCCTCATTTTTGCCCGTTTCTCATTATAATCTTTAATCATAGGCAACAAAAAATCAGCCGTTTGTTTAGCAGCCATATCAGGATCAGGCTTGGGAAGAATTTCGGCTGAGACCCATCCGTCATACCCTGCCTGAAGCAAATAGTAAAATATATCCTGGAAGTTAATATGTCCCAGCCCCGGCGCCAGCCGGTTAGAATCTGCCAGATGGATATACTTGATACAGTGAACGTTTCTGGCAAGCTCAGGACCTATTTTTTTGTCTTCTATATTCATATGAAAAACATCCGGCATCAGCATCATATTGGCTCGGTCAATTTTCTTCAGGAGCTCCCCTCCTTCTTCTACCGTATGGATAAAATCAATTTCATATCGGTTTACCGGTTCCAGAATCAGAGTTACATCTTTGGGCATTGCATAGTCGCAAAGTTCTCTGGCTACTTCTACAAATAAGGCTTCTACATGTGCTTTAGACCGGTGTCCTATTGCACCTCTGACACGCCCGATGTTCACTATTTTCCCAAAATCTTCAGCCAGGTCTATCATTTCCCGGAATATAGCCTTCACCTCTTCTCTTTTTTGGTAACTCTCATGGGTAAACATGAGCCCGCCGTCTGCATACACCTGGCCTGTAGAGATACAGGACACCTCCATTTGATGATCTTCCAGCAGCTGCTGAAGTTGATTGATGTGAATCTCATCGGCTCTTTTCAGTGCAAGTTCTATTCCTTCATAACCCAGTTGGGCAGCTTTGGGAACACATTCCTGAAATCCCCTGTACACCACAAAGGCACTAGGCAACGCATGTGTATCGGCAATGGCTATGGATAATTTCATATTTTTAACTTGCTGGTTCTTTGTGAAACGGTAGATATTTTCACCAATTCTATTTTTTGAATGATGATAAAGACTAAAAGAAAACTCAACGGATGCAGCATGCCGGATATGATGAAAGCAGGCTGATAACTATAACGTTCTATGACAAAACCAATGCCCAGGCTAAATAACATGGCTCCATACGTACCAATACAGCCCATCAGCCCTGCCACAGAGCCTACTACCTTTGAGGGAAACATATCGGCTGCCATCGTCTGGACGATAGTAGACCAAAACTGATGCCCGAACATAGCCATACCAAAAAACAGGATCGCCAGGCTCAAGGAAGCATCGGTAATGAAGAGGGAAGCAGGTAACAAAGCGGCGGATATTCCCAGAGGTATTTTTCTGGATAAATCCAGCGACAAGCCTTTTTTCAACAGATAACTGCTATACCACCCACCCAGGAAACTTCCGGCCGCGGAAAAGGCATACGGTATCCAGGCATAATTACCGATCCCTTTGATATCCAGCCCTCTGACATCATTCAGATATTTGGGTAACCAGAAGATAAAGAAAAACCAGCCGGCGTCCGTTAGAAACTTGATGGTGAGCAGCCCCCATACTTTCCTGTATTGAAACAAACGCATCCAGGGTATTTTGTCATTTTCGTCAGCAGCACCTATGCTTTCCGTATGCAGGGAGGTTTCTATATACTCCTTTTCTTCCGCCGTCAGAAACTTGCTTTTGGCAGGGACGGTGTACATTCTGAGCCATACGACTACCCACACCAGTCCGAAGGCACCAGTAAGAATAAAAGCCCACCGCCAGTTGAGTACGGCAATGATCAGGGCAATGAGAGGCGGAGCCATTACAGCTCCCAGGCTGGACCCCGTATTGAAAATACCGAAAGCCAGCGAACGCTCTTTAGTCGGAAACCATTCGGAAACAGCTTTCGCTGAACTGGGAAACCCTCCCCCTTCTCCTACCCCCAAAAGAAAACGGGCAATGCCTAACCCCATCACACTGGATACCAGCCCATGCAACAGGTTGGCTAAAGACCACCATATGATCATCACCGCATAACCTATCCTGGAGCCGAAGATGTCGAGTAACCTTCCGCCCACAGCATACATCGTTCCGTAAGCGAATAGAAAAAGACTATTGATCAGTCCATATTGGGCATCGCTGATGGGAATAGACTTCTTGATCTCACTGATCGCCACAGGAAGATTTTGCCGGTCCAGGTAGTTGATCGCTGTGGCTAAGGCAATGAGCCCAACGATCCACCATCGAAAGTTTTTCATCTTCATAAGTACAGGTTGCCAATTAGTAGTAAAAGTGTATGCAGGAAATTTGCTGCTGCCCATCCGTTTCCTGACTGGATTCTCAGGCTTTCTCCCAGGTGTTTCTTACAAATGCTACGGCTTCTTTGACTCCATCGACGCCTTTGTTGCCCCATTCTTCCAGGCACAACCATCCGTCAAAGTTTTTGGATTTCAGATAATGGAAAATTTCAAGGAAAGGCACAATACCAGTCCCTATCGCTACAGGGTCCATCTTTCCCTTGGTAGCTGTTTCCGCCACATGGATAGTTTTCACCTGATCTATTACCTGATCCAATACTGCCAGGGTATTGTCTTCACCGGCCACCAGGATATTTGCAGTGTCGAAATTGATGCCGATAGAAGTACCCTTTATCTGTCTGGCAATCTCCAGAAAGATATGGGGCGGGTTGCTGAAATCCATATAGTCCCAGGCACCGGGCTTGGAATGGTCTTCATACAATAGCGTAATGCTATATTTATCACTCACCGGTGCTGCTCTTTTAAAGTATTCCACCACCCAGTTGATGCCCTGCGTTTCGCTGGTACCCGGATGTGCTTGTCCTGCCGTAATTCTCAGAAACCTGGCACCAATAGCGGAGGCCAACGCTATGTCATGAACCAGGAAGTCAAATTCTCTTTCTCTTTGCAAGGCATCAGGGTGGGTAAAGTCAGGATAAGTAGTCACCATCGCCAGGGAAATGCCTTCTTCTGCCATGTCTTTTTTGATTTGAGTAATATATTTTGGCGTATGATTCTTTAACTGGATAAGCCCAAGGTCGAAAGCATCCAATCCCAGGTTCTTACAAAGCCTTGCATATTCCCTGATCGTCATGTCACCATTGATAATGGCTGGAAATAAGGATACTGACAGACAACTCATCTTCATAGGTAATAATGTTTTTTGTGTAAAATACTTTTCACTTGCAGTCTTAGGGAGTTAATCAGTTTTTCCGAAAGAAGTAAGCAGACCTCCATCTACGTATACAATCTGCCCGTTGACGAAATCAGAGGCGGCTGACGCTAAGTAGATAGCGGTTCCTATAAGATCTTCCGGTGTACCCCACCGACCGGCAGGCGTTCTGCTGATAATATAGTCATTGATAGCATTACCTGCTTCCCGGTATACTGTGTTGATAGGCGTCGCCGTAAATCCCGGTCCAATGCCATTGATCTGAATGTTATGCTGCGCCCATTCAGTGGCCAGGTTACGGGTAAGCATTTTGAGCCCTCCCTTGGCAGCAGCATAAGCAGCTACCGTATCCCGACCCAGTTCACTCATGATGGAACAAATATTAATGATTTTCCCCCTTTTTCGTTGAATCATATACTTTCCTACATACTTGCACAAGAGAAAGGGGGCGGTCAGGTTTGTCTGAATCACCGCATGCCAATCTTCTTCTGACAGGGCTTCAGCAGGTGCTCTTCTGATGATACCTGCATTGTTAACCAGTATATCTACAGGCCCCAATCTGTTCTCAATGGTATCGATCATTTCTTTGACATGATCGGCATGCGTGATATCACATAAGATGCCCTGGGTACGAACAAGTCCTTTGGTATGAAAAGCTTGCAGTGCCTGATCCAGTTTGTCCTGGTCCCGTGCATTGATGATCACCCGGGCACCAGCCACCCCAAGTCCCTGAGCAATGGCAGCCCCGATGCCTTGTGTGCCGCCGGTTACCAAAGCCTGCTTTCCCTCTAAGTGGAATAGTGACAAAGACATAAGCTCAATTAGTTGATTTCTATCGACGTATTGTTAGCCAAATTCTATCCGGTTCTGGAAGTAAAATACTGGTATAATACTCTCTATGATGGCAAATTATTGCTGAAGCCTCCACCAGCATAGATACTATTATGAAGCTAAAATTAGTTGATTTCTGCTTTAGGATATTAAAGAGGATTAGCAAATAGTTAAACTATTTTAGCAAGTATCCATTGGAAACAGTGGATAGGCAGATAAATTTATTGAACCGTTACGCTGAATGAGGGTTGTTTTGAAAGTGTTTTTCCTGGTATTGTCTGGGTGTGAGGCCAATAATTTTTTTGAATTGGTTGTTAAAGTGAGTAAAGTTATTGAACCCTATCTCAAAGCACACCTGGGAAATACTCAGTTTATTATCCAGGAGCAACTTACAGGCATTACCCACCTTCACTTCATTGACAAACTGGGTATACGTCTTATTAGTCCGGGATTTAAAATATCTGCAGAAAGCTGTCGTACTCATACTGGCTATTCTCGAGGCATCATCCAGGGAAGGATTCAGGGCATAATTATCCATGATAAACTGGTACACCTTGTTGATTCTTTCGCAATCTTTCTCGTCTATGTATTTGGTAAATCCACTACTCGACAACATATCGTACTCTTTGGTATGCGCCATCATATTTAACATCCTAAGCAGGCTTGTAATTCTTTCTATCCCATCTTCCTGCTGTACCAACCTCCGCATATGCAGGCTCAGTTCTTCCTTGGTTTTTCCCTGAAACCGCATGCCTCTTTTGGCATGAGAAAACAGAGTTTTGATAGGTGCCAGATCGGGAACATCCCAAAATCCATTACCCAGAAAGCTTTCTTTGAAATAAATAACCGTAGCCCGCGAAAGCAGTTTAGAATCTCTCTGGTAATATTCCCGGTCACTCCGGTAGAGGTGGGGTATATTGGGTCCGTAAAATACCATATCACCAGCCTGGAACCGCTCCATACTATCGCCTACAAAACGCATCCCTGTGCCTTCCTGCACGAGCATAATTTCGTATTCCGGATGGAAATGCCAGGAAGGAAAAAAATAAGGGTCATGCACAATCATGATCTGAAAAGCCTGATTTTGTTTTGTATCTATGATCTTGAGTAGTGGCTTCATTTATCCTTCAAATAAGATGAAATATATCCACAATGCCCTGGAATAGCAAGGTAAATCTGAATCATGCAGGACACTTAATAAGGTATCAAAAGCCTTTCCGGTAAAAGAAATAGAGGCAGGCATGAACACTATATTATAAGGATTTAATAAATTGGAAATGATAATTTATGAAAGGCCAATTACGTCGCGCTATTTCTCATGATCAATATCTCCTATGACGCCCATTAAAACCCTTTGCTTCAGTTTTGTCTTTTTGCTGTCCTTTCATTTTTGCTATGCGCAGGCACCCGGCCACAGAAATAACCAGAAAATAGACGGCTACAAAGGCATATGGTTCACTTTAAACCAGTTTTATGAATATGGCGATAAATATTCCGGAGGGCTGGGCACCTACACCGCCAAACATATTCCACTGGCGATATACGCGCCGGCAGTAGATAAAACTTTCTTTGTATATGGTGGCACCACAGGCGAGACAGACCGCTACTTATTATGTATGATCGGAAGCTATGATCATACCCAACATACTGTTTCTAAACCCACCGTAGTCCATGACAAAGGAGGAGTAGACGATCCGCACGACAACCCAAGCCTTGCCATAGATGCTAAAGGATACATCTGGGTATTCGTCAGTGGAAGAGGAACCCGCCGACCAGGTTTCAAATACAAAAGTAGGGAACCTTATCAGATCGATCACTTCGACCAAATCACAGAAGAGGAAATGACCTATCCTCAACCCTGGTATGTGCCGGGTAAAGGATTCATTCATTTGTTTACAAAGTATAGCGGCGTCAGAGAATTATATGTTGAAACCAGCCCGGAGGGCAGCCAATGGACAACAGACCGAAAACTGGCTGGTATCCGGAGGGCTGAAGACAGCCTGGCCGGCCATTATCAGATCAGCAACCGGTATGAGGAAAAAGTCGTCACCTTTTTTAACTGGCATCCCAACGGGAATGTCGATCAGCGAACCAATCTCTATTACCTGCAAACCACCGATGTTGGTGAAACCTGGACAACTGTGGAAGGAAAGCCTGTCCGTTTGCCGGTTACAGACCTCCAGACTCCTGCTCTGCTGATTGATTATCACAGCCAGGGGAAGAATGTGTATCTGAAAGATGTGAATTTTGATGACAATGGCAACCCCATCGGCCTGTATCTGACCAGTGGCGGGCATGAACCCGGTCCTGACAATGATCCCAGAGAATGGCATGTCATTTATTGGAATGGCACGGCTTGGGAAGACCACATCGTTGCGACCTCCGACCATAACTACGACATGGGAAGCCTGTTTGTCACCTCCAAAGAATGGATGGTGATTGCCCCCACAGAGAACAGTCCTCAACCATATGGTGGCGGAGGCGAAGTGCTGATCTGGAAAAGCACCGACAAGGGGAAAACCTGGCAAAAGCATACACAGGTAACCCAGCAAAGCTCACGAAATCATAATTATATGAGAAGAGTGGTACAGGGAAAAGACCCTTTTTATTATTTCTGGGCCGATGGAAACCCTGACACTTTCAGTCCGTCGCTGCTATACTTTGGCGATAGCCAGGGCAATGTGTGGCAACTTCCGTATGTAATGCAGCATGAGGCAGAAAAACCTGTAAAAGTCCGGCAAAGAAAATAAAACTATATCCACTGCGCTGATCTGGCATAGTTCAACAGCTCAATGACATTCCGGGCTTTTGCTTTTTCAAACAAATTACTGCGATGATTGCGGGCTGTGTGTTCACTGATGAAAAGGCGGTCGGCAATTTCCTTATTGCTTTGTCCATACTGTATGAGCTGCAGAATTTCTTTCTCCCGCCGGGTAATCGGCTGCTGCGACAAAGCAGGCACAAAGGTATCTATTTTCTGGTAAGTGTCTTTCTCTAGTTTATAGATCTCCACTCTCACCTGAGAAAATGGTTTTTCCTGCGTCACATCTTTGTAAAGGGTAAAATGCAGAAAATGATGATCCTTGCTTCGTAGTGCCAGTTTTTCATCCTGAAGATGAAAGTACTCTCCATTGGCCCGCCGATAGCGGTACTGCATGACGAAGCGATACCGGTCAAATGCTTCGTTTTGGATGTTCTTGGTAAAGGCAAGCAGGTGCTGCATGCTCAGGTTCATGGCTTCCTGATCGTCCGGATGCACATGGTCAAATTCCTCTTCCAACGACATGGCACACATTTGCCGGGAAGTATAGCCGAAAAGCTGCCGGCAATTTTCACTCACATAAGGAATTGTATGATTACGAATGCCACAGATCATCACCACCCAGGAAGGAAACAACTGCTGCATTAACTCGAAGCTACTCCGGTAATCAAGAAAGCTGGTTTGAGCATAGACACTTCTAGCCCTGTGAATCTCCAAAATCACGTCATGGATACGACGCACTGTCTGACTATAGTTTCGTTTTGTCATTGCTGTCTGCATTATGGTTTTAAGAATCCTTCAGAGGATTTCTCTGTGGTTAAGAGTGCCGGAAAGGCCAAATTTTCCAGTGGTAAAATTACGATATGGAAATCTAATAACAGATATTTTCAAAGTAGACAAAAGGTAGACAATCCCATTTTATCCAGCAAAACCCAGGACAATCCTGGTTAAGTTCTATGATGCACAGCTTCTTCAATACAGTCTTTCTCATGCCTGTATAGCCTCGCATAGCAGAGAAACAAGCCATAAACTCACCATGATGAGTCTTTCAGCCTTGTTCAACCTTCATGCACGGCAAAATGAGCTGTCTCTGTTAACAGCCATTTTAGAGGTTAAAAAAGATTTGACCATGAATTAGTACGAAAATACCATTTCCAGACCAGGGCGGGAATGCTAGTTTTGAAAGAATTTATAAAGAATAACTAAAAGTCGGTAACTATATTTTTATCATTTATACCAATAGTATAGTTTCCGCTGATTGAAAGCTTCAGCAAAATGACAAAACATACTCGAATTACCTATGGGGTAACTGTCTTATTTATTGCCAGTACCTTTTACAGCTATGGTACAGCCCTGATGGACTACTTTCTGGTGTACCCTTCCCGCATGTTAGTGGGTGAAGAAGAATTTGTGGCTTACCATACCCTGCTGGAAGAACGCATCCTGCCCATCAGCGTCTTTCCCTTTCTACTGATCACCGTGCTAAACCTGCTCTTGTTGTGGTTTCGTCCGGCCTATGTATCCAGAAAACTGGTTTGGTTCTCCTTTATTTGCCTGTTACTGGACTGGCTTTCGTCCATCTTCATTCAGATCCCTGTGAATCTTCAGCTGAATGAAGGAAAAGATACAGTGCTGATTGCCTATGTCATGGATACCAACTGGGGACGGGTGGTACTGGAATCGGCGCAGATGCTGATAGTACTGAAAATACTATGGCAACTGGGCCGGTGTAAGCAAAATAACGATGAAGGAAGGGGGTAGATAATGACTTAAGATACCCTCTATTCCTGTTTACCATCATCCAGGAAATGGTAGCAAAGTACTATTTCATACCAGTAGAGCGCCTTCTAATTTTGCCAGCGTAAAGGCTTACGGCATAGCACCTTTACTGATCTGTATGAGGCTGTCCCGTATATTCTTTTCTGCAATGATTCAACTTAATTATCTTTTTTTTACTATGAAAGAACCTATCTGGAAATCGACACTTGTGGCAGTGGGCCTATTGGCAGCCACCCTTGGATTTACTATCCGCCAGTATGGAGAAGAAACAAAATCTTCAGGCCTTTCTGATAAGCCACCCGTGGAGGGAGGCACGCTCATGCCAGTTGCCACCGCTTGCGACTCCAGCCTGCAGGTATTCTTGCCGCAGTTTGAAGAGGGTATCAATCGATTCATCAACGGTGACCCTACCCTTTGGAAACAGCAAGCCTCCCAACAAGACGATGTCAGCATCATGGGTGGGTGGGGTGCCTATGAAAAAGGCTGGAAAGAAGTCGAGCAGCGATACAACTGGGCAGCCTCCCGCTTCAGAGAAAGTGGCGCCAAGGTAGCGGTTGAGTACCTTTCCTGTAACGTCAGTGGTGATCTGGCTTATACTGTGTCTATCGAGCGAAGCCAGGTACTTCTGGTCGGTCAGGACAAGCAGGCACCACATGCTTTGCGGGTCACGCACCTCTTTCGAAAGGAAGAGGGCATGTGGAAACTCGTGCATCGGCATGCCGATCCGCTCATGGACAAGACAGCACCCGCCACCGTGCTGCAAAAATGAAACAAAGTCTTGTCGTCGCTTGCCAATGCCTTACTTATTTTTCTTACAATTATTACCATTCCATGATCATGAAAATAACTTATCAATTTTTAAGATATATACCCACCCCTCTGATATTCTGGCTATTGCTTTCCATAGGGAGTGTTTCCTGCCAGGAAGATGAGGCCAACCCTGAGGAAGAGGCTCATGCGGTATGGGTACTGGACAGGCTTTATTTCGGACGTGCTATGCCCAATGGGGAGGAAGTGTCAGAGCAAGCCTGGGACCAGTTTGTGGATGAGATCATAACGCCTCGTTTTCCTGATGGCATGACCCTCTGGCATGCGGAAGGACAATGGCGGGATGCGTCGGGTGTCATTATAGAAGAAGCCACCTTTGTGCTGGAAGTAGCACATGAAAAGAGTGAGGCTGACGAGCAGAAGCTGGATGAAATTATTGAAACCTATAAAGAACACTTTCAACAAGAATCTGTATTACGGATTACGGAGCAAATAGAAGTTACCTTTTAGACAGCAAAGCAGACTGAGGCAGACAGGTAGTTAGACCCTATTCTGGAGAGATCAGTCTGCTTACCACTTATCATACCATCAGACTCCTCCTCCACATCAACACCCATCTGTCTTGATAATCAATACCTTATCTATTTCATTCCACCACAGCAATTACCTTCCTTACGGGATACCTCTTACCCTTTTTCCTGAATAAAAATACCTTTCATCAGGTAGTACAATTACGCAACGACTGGTATTTCCCCCCCCCTGTGGACGCAATAGCTTTGTACAGAATTTCAACTTAACCCATAAATAAATTATTAACGACAATGCGAACATCTCTTTATATCAGAGCAGGCCTTCTGGCCTTATTTCTGGTAACTGCTTTTGTGATCGGTTGGGAAGCTTACTGGCGTCTCCAGGGTTTTGAGCTTTCCTATAACGACGATGAGCCACTATGGGCTTTTCATCGTCAACGGATTTATGAATCTTCGCCGGCAGCACCCGTCATGATCGGCTCCTCCCGGATTAAGTTCGGTTTAGACCTGACCCGTTGGGAAGAAGCAACAGGAGCCGACCCTATTCAACTCGCCCTGGTAGGTACTTCCCCACGCCCTGTCCTGGCAAACCTTGCTCAGGATGAAAATTTTAAAGGAACTGTACTGGTGGGTGTCACCGAATTTCTATTCTTTTCGCCTCCCGGTGGCCCTTTTGAAATAAAAGCACACAATAGCCTGAAGTTTTATCCCGACTGGTCAATGGCTCAGCAAGCCAGCTTCAGGGTAAACCAGGCACTGGAATCTCAGTTGATGTTTCTGGATGAGGAAAGGTTCGCCTTACGCTTCCTGTTAGATCGCTTGTATATCCCCAACCGTCCGGGCGTATTTGCCATTCCACCTTTTCCGCTGCCGTTTACTGTCAACTACTTTAACCGACAGACTTCTATTACAGAAGAATTTATGGCCGATACGGCCCTGCAAAACCAGCAGAAGCAGATTTGGGTGGGCCTGTTTACCAATGCGCCCAAAGTTCCTATGGCTGATAGTACCCTGAATGCAATTTTTGACGATGTAAAAGCTTCGGTAGCCAAAATACAGGCCCGGGGTGGAAAAGTACTCTTCGTCCGCATGCCTTCCACCGGACCCATCCGGGAGTTTGAAAAGCAAGCTTTCCCCAGAGAAAAGTTCTGGGACCGGCTCCTGCATGAAACTGGCGCACCGGGTATTCACTTTGAAGACTACCCTCAGCTGGCCAGCTACCCCTGCGTAGAATGGTCGCATTTAGGTCCGGAAGAAGCCAAAGCTTTTACCCGTGATTTTATCCAAATTATGCAGCAGGAAACCGGCTGGTCTGTTCAGAAGGCTCAGACCGCCCAGGCTGATACTGCAATTGCTGTCTCTACTTCCACTTTAACTTCTCGTTAGTCATGGTTTTTAACTCCTATACCTTTATCCTGTTTTTCGGCGTGTTGCTGTTTTTGCATCATCTGCCGTTGTCCTGGAATGTAAAAAAGAGTAACTTATTACTTGCCAGTTATTTGTTCTACGCTGTCTGGAACCCTCCTTTCATTCTGTTGCTTTGGCTTTCTACCCTGGTAGATTATCGTGTGGCCCTGGCGCTGGGCCGGGAGGAAAACCAAAAGAAACGAAAAGGCTTGTTGCTAGTGAGCCTGATGGCCAACCTGGGGATGCTTGGGTTTTTCAAATACGGTGAATTTTTGCTGGATAACTTCGTAATACTACTCTCTGCTGTCGGCATCGAGTATCATCCGGCGGCTCCGGACATCATCCTGCCCGTAGGGATTTCCTTCTATACCTTCCAGACCCTTTCTTATACGCTGGATGTATATCGTCGGAATATCGCGCCTGAAAAGTCGTTACTGGATTTTAGTTTATTCGTGACTTTCTTTCCGCAACTGGTCGCCGGCCCTATTGTGCGTCCGGATGCACTCATACCCCAGTTTAAACAGCCACACAAAGCCACGCCCGTACAACTTACCCGTGGATTATTCTTACTGACGCTCGGTATGTTTCTGAAGGTGGGTGTAGCCGATGGCCTGTTGTCTGAAGCTGCCGACACTGTGTTTGGTGCGCCCTTCCCTTTGCATCCCCTGGATGCCTGGACGGGTGTGATGGCCTTCTCAGGACAGATCTTCTGTGATTTTGCAGGCTATTCTACCTGCGCGATCGGGGTAGCGATGTGCCTGGGTTTTACCTTGCCAGACAACTTCCGTTATCCTTATGCCGCTATTGGCTTCTCTGATTTCTGGCGCCGCTGGCATATCACTTTGTCAACCTGGTTGCGTGACTATCTGTACATTCCACTGGGAGGCAATCGGAAAGGCTCTGTACGCACCTACCTCAACCTGATGATCACCATGCTGCTGGGTGGCTTATGGCATGGGGCTTCCTGGACCTTTGTGGTATGGGGCGCGTTGCACGGCTTATATCTGAGCGTTGAAAGAATGTTCAAAGACTATTCTATCAAAAAGCAGTTAACTTCCAAGAAAGAATCGGCTGGCAGGAAAGTGGCTGTCGCCTCTCTGATGCCGGAAGTAACGATTGGCCAGGGTGTGAAAAAGTTTATTCTGGCATTGCTGACCTTCCTGGTCGTTTCCATCACCTGGGTGTTTTTCCGCTCGCCTGACTTTGACACAGCCATTCGTATACTGCTTTCGATGTTTGGGGCTATTCCTGTCCAGATTCCTGCCCTGACCACAATTGCTATGATCAAAGTAGGGGTGGTAACCGTGGCGATGTTGGGCATCCACTGGTTGATGCGTGATACTTCCGTGTCCAAGGTAAGCAGCCGTATGCCCTGGTGGGTGTTGGGATTAGGATGGAGCGTGATGCTCATTCTCCTGATCCTGACCCAGAAGAGCAGCAGTTCATTTATCTATTTCCAGTTCTGATTTTCGCATCGCTGGTAATACCTTGCAAAAAACGCTATTGGGGGGTAGCCATGATCGTTGCCCCCTCATTTCTATAAAAGTAAAAGCCTTAATCGAAGAGATTAGGGCTTTTTTTATGGAGCAACCACCAGGGTTTCTGATGGCAAAACAGGAAACAGATTCTGTTAATTGAAAGGCAGCAGATGATAATTGAGCAGTTCTACCATGTTTTTAACTCGGGTCTTTTTAAACAGATTACTGCGATGATTGCGTACGGTATTGAGGCTTATATTTAGTTGATGGGCAATTTCTTTACTGCTCAGCCCTTTTTTGATGAGCTGTAGTATTTCCAGCTCACGCTGTGTAAAGGCCTGTTCTACTGCCAGCGGCACGTAACTATTGACACGGCGATATTCACCCTGTTTCAATGTGTATATTTCCAGTTGAACCCGATTAAACGGCTTCTCATGAGAAATATCGTGGAGCAGCACAAAGTATAGTTGTTGTTCCCAGGTGCCGGGCAGCATAATTTTTTCCCAATGGATATGCGCATAGCTTCTATCCGGCTTTTGCCATCTGAAATTAATAACATAGCGGTACTGATGCCTCTTCTCTTCTTCCAGCGGCTTTGTCCATTCTTCCATTTTCTGACTTACCCGCTGTACTGCCTCTGCATCTTCCTGATGCGCATACCGGAATAAATCATGCAAAAGCCGTTTGTGTAATTTTTCGGCCGGGTATCCCAAGGTATATAAACTATTATGGCTCGCATACCGAATGCGGTGGTTTTTCCGGTCGCACAGCAAAACCGTCCAGGAAGGAAAAAAAGCCTCTAAGAGGGAAAGGCTCAGGGAATCTACCGCCATTTCGCCCAAGGGCAAGGTCACCGGAGAAACAGGATTTTCTAAAGGAAGTGCCGCTTGATAAGGTTTATAGAGATAAGGAGCATTAGACATCATGACATTGGATTGAGAAGAAGGTGGTTATGCAATTCTATTTAATCCACTATTAAAGAAATTCTGATATATGAGTACGTACATACAAATTTTATGTTATTAACTCCATATCAATTATTATTTATAATTTAATCATTATTATACATAACTTATACTTAAAAATTACTCATTTATATATGTATGTACACACAAATAGAAAGAAAGTAACCTACTTTTAAAAATTAAGACTATGAAAAAGAAAGGGAGAGTAAGCTATTTTGGATTGCGCACCTTATCCAGTAGCAGGTTTAAGACAACCAGTTCGCTGGGTTCTAAATGAGCCAGCAGGTTATTAATTTCATGCACCTCTGCATCGACCCTGGCCAGCAGCTCTAATCCCTTTTGGGTGATGACAATGTCTACGGCCCGTTTGTCCAGGGCAGAAGGAGTACATACAATCAGTTTCTTGCGCTGCAGCTTTTCAGTGATACGAGACACATTAGAAGATTTGTCTACCATCCTTTCTTTAATTTGGTTGACATTGACCGGATGTTGTTTCTGGCCGCGCAGGATGCGCAGGATATTATGCTGCGGATGGGTGAGTCCGAATTTTTTGAAGAACGTACTATGAATAGATTTAAGCCAAATGCCCGTATAAATCAAATTAATACCTGTTTTGGATAACTCATTTCTCCAGGTGGTTTGCTGAATTTCATCTTCTATGCGACTTACTTTTTTTTCCTCTGGCATGGCAGCTTATTGGTAATTCAATACGATCGTTTCCAATATAATATTGTCAGTTTAATTTATGGTAAAATACTGAATTTCCCTCACTTGTTGCTTACCCTTATCAGGAGGGTTACCTGCTCTCGAACCATCCTTCCAAACTGATATAGTGGCTGGCATGCTTTTAAGGGTTTTCCAGACTTGCGAACAAATATTTGCGCTTTGCCACCTCCCACAAATAGTACCAAAATACTATTTCGCCACAGCCGTGCTCCTTCTACTTTTGACTTTTGAAAACAAGCAAAGCAAGCGGCGTGAGCAGTGAGATTTTACACAACATTAACCCATTCATCTTAAAAACATGAAACCTATTATATATTTCATTTTCCTCACCCTGTCAATTGGTCTGAGCTTTTTC
The DNA here is from genome assembly GCA_021730635.1 of Catalimonadaceae bacterium JC749. Classification (GTDB taxonomy): domain Bacteria; phylum Bacteroidota; class Bacteroidia; order Cytophagales; family Cyclobacteriaceae; genus JAJNNC01. The sequence continues at coordinate 53,782 of JAJNNC010000017.1, read as the reverse complement.
AAATGCAGCGGTTTGATCAGTTGCCAGCAGGAACAGGAGAAGGTAGCCGCAGGCAGTTTACCTCTCGGCACTTATGGCTATACTTTGGTGGTAGATGGGCTTCCTAGGTCTTCCCAGAAAATGATACTCGCCCACTAGTCGCGCCTAAGAAACTTGTCTCAACGGTAAACCCTCAAACAAACACCTACATGAAAATGAATACTTTGAAAATGGAACCTAAAGTTCTGCTGATCCGGATGGCAGGGTTCACACTCATCGCTATACTGGCCTACTCCATCATCACAACCAGCCTTCACGGATTGCGATATTTTATCCACTATCCGGATAGTGCCACTACATCCCAATGGTTGTTGCTGCCACACATTGAGACCGGTTTTATGGCCCTGATGATCGGGCCCGGTCAGTTCTGGCAAGGATTCCGTCAACGTTATCTCCAGGTACACCGTTGGATGAGCCGTATCTACCTGAATGTTGTGGCCATCAGTTCTCTGTTAGGACTCTATATGGCTTTCACCTACGATAATCTAATAGTCAGTACAGGCATTACCGGACTGAGGCTGGCCTGGATAGTGACCGGAACTAGAGAAAAACTTTACATCAGCCACGTAAAGGCATGCCAAGTTATAGTAGCTCGCTCCTCTGCTTTAGAGTATCCTTCGGAAGTTGCCAATCCGTCAACAAGAACATTTCACTATTATTCTTTATAACTTAATAGACATCATGAACCCACGCAGAATTTACAATCCTGTACAGAAAGATGCTGTCACTTTTCTGCAAACAGCAAAGGAAAGTGGCGGCAGACAGACCTATTGCCGGATGGAAGTGGCGCCCGGCGGACAAGTGCTGCCACATTATCACCAAACGTATACAGAGACTTTTGTAGTACGATCAGGCATCCTGGATGTAAGCATAGGAACCCTTCAATTGATACTAAAAGAAGGTGATAGTGCCACGGTACCCCGGGGTACTTTGCACCGGTGGACTAATTCCCAGTCGCAAACTACCCTAGTGGATGTGATCATAGAGCCGGGACATACTGGTTTTGAAAAAACATTGCAGGCAGCTTACGGTTTAGCCAGCGACAATCAAGTCAGGGCAGATGGCACGCCCAAAAATATATTTTATCTCGCGCTATTAGTAGCAATGGCAGATATGAAACTCTCCGGCCTCAAAGGCAGACTGGGAGGGTTGCTGCGCCTGCTAGCCCGTATAGCCTGCTGGCTGGGCAAGGATAAAGACTTAGAGAAATACTACCTGGATTTCCAACAGGAAAATAAGGCTATGAAGGTTTGACTTTCATTTACAGCGAAGAAAATCTTAGCAGAAAATATAGTAGCAAAATACTATTTCTCCCTGGAAAATAGTCTGGTAATTTTGTCTGTCAGATCATTCCAAATTTCTTCAATGTATGAAACAAACAGCTTATTGGATTACCGCCACTTTCTTCCTGCTGACTTTCTTCGGCGCAGGGGGCGGTACGGTAGAAAAGGAAAAGCTGACAGTATGGGTTTGAAGACTAAAATACCTAAAAACATGAACATTATTATTTTCGGTGCCTCTGGTAACACCGGGCAGGCATTAGTCAGACAAGCGTTAGCAGAATCACATACGGTAACAGCGTTTGTCCGCCATCCTGAGAAACTCAAGGTGACCCATGAGAAACTCACCATCATTCAAGGCGATGTAAAAGATTATGCCGTCGTTGAAAATGCTATAAAAAACCAAGATGCCGTACTCTCTGCCCTTGGTGTTTCCAAACCATTACAAAGAGATCCAGTTGTCATTGAAGGGATCAGCAACATAATCAAAGCTATGGAACGGACCCACGTAAAACGCCTGATCTATTTATCATTTCTGGCTGTCAATCAGGGGCGGGAAGAGGCTGGCTTCGTCATTAAGCATATCATTTCACGGATTGTCCGTAATGAAATCGCGGATCATGAGGAAAAAGAGCAAATGATCCTTGGCAGCCCATTGGCCTGGACGATTGTTCGTCCTCCTAAATTAACGAATCGTGCCGGGAAAGGCTTATACAGAAGTGGAGAAACGATCAAGCCAAAGTCCATATTGCCTACCCTGTCTCGTGCCGATGTGGCCGACTTTATGCTGAAGCAATTAACAGACACCACCTTTTTACGCAGGGCTGTCCGGGTAATGTATTGAACAGAAGACCTGCCCTCTGCCTATTCTCAAAATGAACACGCTATGAAAATTTCTTTAAAAGAATCGTCCCAGATAAGCCAACCTGCCGACCTCATTTATAAAAACGTGGAAAGCCCCTTGTCTTCAGTGCCGTTTCATCAAGCAGTGGAAGGGCTCCAAAGGTATTTTGCCGAAGGATTTCCCTATCATTTGGCCATCCATAAGTTTGTCGGGAAGGATGGTCCGGCGAAAGCTTATACACAACCCCACACTCACCCCTTTGATGAGTTGAATATCATCATAGGCGACGACCTGACCTATGATATCTTTCTGGACGATGAAAGTTTTATCATTAAAGGGAATTATAGTATCTGGATTCCTGCGGGTACCCTCCATGCCGCCAATGTAATGTCCGGCACAGGTTATTATGTGGTAATTCGTTTAGATTATGAATCAACGAATGAATAATATCAACGAAAGACAAAGAGAATGAATAAAGCAATGAATCCAACAACACAAGGGAATGAAGGCAACTTCTATGGAAGAATTCCCAGCTTTGTAGAACCTAGCCCACGCTGGGTACGGGTAAAATTTGGCGGCGAGATCATCGCTGACAGCAAACGCGTTTTATTCCTGCAACAATTTGGTCCTGGCCAGTTGCCTACCTACTACTTCCCTCAGGAAGATGTACGGATGGATCTGCTGGAACCCAGCACAAACGAGCAATCTTCGGATATCGCTACCTACTGGACGGTAAAGGCAGGCCGGCAGATGGCTAAGGACGCCGCCTGGATGCTCCTTAACCCATCTCCTGAACGGGCTGCCCTTCAAGGGTTTATTACTTTCAAATGGGATGCGATGGAAGCCTGGTATGAGGAAGAGGAAGAAATATTTGTGCATGCACGAACGCCCTACCACCGGGTGGATGTGCTGGCCAGTTCCCGGCATATACGGGTAGAAATAGCAGGAGAAACCGTAGCAGAAACACGACGACCGCATCTGCTTTTCGAAACCTATTTACCTACCCGTTATTATCTTCCCCAGGAAGATGTACGCATGGATCTGCTGGAGCCAACGCAGTTAAAAACCCAATGTCCTTATAAAGGAGTAGCGAAATACTGGTCGGTAAAGACAGGCGATTACGTTGCTAAAAATATTGTTTGGAGCTACGTGGAGCCTATTCCTGAATGCTATAAAATCAAAAACTTACTGTGTTTCTTCAATGAAAAGGTTGACCTGTATGTGGATGGCATCCTTCAGAAGCAACCCCAGACACCCTGGTCTTGAAACAGCAGCAATGCCTGTGCTATGATTGGGTAGCTTAAAAACATTACTACTATGTTTAGAAAGATCATCAAAATCGCTGGCGTGATACTCAGTGGAATTCTATTGATAGGTGTCCTTGTTTATGGAAAAGTGTATTTCAGCACCGAAAAAAGAATACGCAAAGTATACAAGGTGGTACCTGAAAAAATTCATGTTCCTACCGATGCTGCTACCTTAGCGCTGGGTGCCAGGTTGGTTACCGCCAAAGGTTGCCGGAGTTGTCATGGAGAAGATCTGGGAGGCCGGATACTGATTGACAAACCCATGACACTCGGTGTCATTGTTGCCAAAAATATCACCAAAGGAAAAGGAGGATTGCCGAAGGACTTCAGTGCTGAGGATTGGGTATTGGCACTGAAACATGGCATCAATAAAAAGAAGAACTCCCTGCTGGTGATGCCTTCGTATGGATTCGCCAAGCTAACCGCGAAAGACATAGCGGCTATCATTGCCTATTGCGCTCAGCTACCCGCCATAGACCATGAGTTGCCTGTCAGCAAAGTGGGACCTTTAGCCAGAGTGCTCACTGATCTGGGTAAAATAAAATTTCTCGCAGCAGAAAGGGTTGACCATGATCAGGCATTTGCGGAAGAAATTTCCCCTTCGCTTTCGGTTGAGTATGGCAAGTATTTGGCGGTGATGTGTCAGAGTTGTCACGGAGAAAATATGAAAGGGGGTGCCCCTCTTTCTTCCGGCGCTCCGCCGGTAGCCAATATATCCTCCACAGGCAAACCGGGCCGGTGGACCGATGAGCAGTTCATCACTACGCTGCGTACCGGCAAAACACCGGAAGGGAAACAATTACGAATGCCCTGGCAGATGGGAGCGGCCATGACCGATCTGGAATTGAAAGCTTTACACTTATACTTAAACAGTTTATAAATGCTCGATGCCTCTTGATTACACTTGCAGCCGGATAATAACGCCTTCGTCGCCCCGCAACTCGAAGGACTCTTCCACAACTTCCCCATCACGGTCGAGATGGGTGGATAACATGACCTTGCCCCTTCCTGGTGTTTCTACCAGGAAAGGCTGGGGTTCGCTTCCCAGATTCAGCGCGATAAGAAACTGCTGATCCTGGTAGCTACGCCGATAGACCAGCAGATTGCCTTCGGCCTCTACCGCCTGGTAACTGCCTACCATCAGTGCCATTGCTGTCCTCCGCAGGTCAATCAAACGGCGATAGAGAGAAAGCATGGAAACAGGGTCGTCCTGCTCAATGGCTACATTGACAGTAAGGTAATCATTGGCCAGAGGCAACCAGGGATGTCCGTTGGTAAATCCGGCATGCTGGCTCTGGTTCCACTGCATCGGCGTACGCTCAGGATCACGGCCCAACCCTTTGCCCGGTACATTCTTTTCAAAGGGATCATGGATCTTGTCCGGAGGGATTTCGACGTTGTGCATGCCAATCTCGTCGCCGTTGTATAAGGTAGGAGTACCACGCAGTGTCAACAGCAACATGGCCGCCACACGAGCCTGCCTCTCTCCCACACGGCTCACCAGGCGTGGCTGGTCATGATTGCCAAGCACCCAGTTGGGCCAACCATCGGGTGGTAAAGCTGTTTCGTAGGAGTCAATCAGTGCAGCAATTTTGCGGGCTTCCCAGGGCGTTAAAATCAAGTGAAAATTAAAAGGCAAGTGTACCCCTTTTCCTTCTATCCCATAGTAGGTGACTAACCTTTCAATGGGCAGGTACAGCTCCCCGATCAGCAGTCTCTCCTCGTACTGTTCCGACAAATGCCGCATGCGGGCTATCATATCCATGACTTCAGGCCGGTCGGTAGTATATGTAGGAAATTCCTGGTGGTAGGGGTCCTGGTAAGGCTGATAGTCCGGATTGGGAGGATTATGCCGCAGTTGATCATCTTTAATAATCTGGCGGAGGGCATCGATACGAAAACCATCTACCCCGCGGTCCAGCCAGAAGCGCAGCACCTCGAGCATCGCTTCCTGTACCTCGGGGTTTCGCCAGTTCAGGTCGGGCTGTTCCTTCAGATAAGCATGGTAATAGTATTGGCCTGATGCCTCATCCCACTCCCAGGCTGAACCGCCAAAGACACTCCGCCAGTTGTTGGGAGGTCCTCCATTGGCAGCAGGATCCTGCCAGAGGTACCAATCTCTTTGCGGATGATGACGAGAAGAACGGGATGCCAGAAACCAGGGATGTTGATCGGACGTATGGTTAGGCACAAAGTCAAGAATAACTTTCAGCTGGCGGGCATGGGCAGCCTCTACCAGTGCCTCGAAGTTTGCCATGCTGCCAAACATAGGGTCTATATCGGTGTAATCGCTAATGTCATAGCCGAAATCAGCCATGGGTGAGGGAAAAATGGGTGACAGCCAGAGGGCATCTACCCCCAGCCAGCGGAGGTAATCCAGTTTAGCAGTGATGCCCGGAAGATCGCCTACACCATCCCCATTGCTATCCATGAATGAGCGTGGATATATCTGGTAGATAATGCCACGCTGCCACCAGTGGTACACTTCTGGTTGTTCCATTATTATTGTCCGTCATTACAAATCAAAAAGTCAATGTTACTAACTGTCTGATCCGGGAAAGGTTTGCCAGTGATTTTGAAAAAGCTAGGCGGTGGAGAGGACAATCGCTACCCGCTCAGCTGAAAGAAAAAATCATACGAAAGAATGGCAACTGATAACCTTATCAGGAGACATTAAGATCCATATAACTCCGTTGATCTACTACTACAGAAAGCTTAATTATTTTAAAGGAAAAGATAAGCTACTCCCTCTGGCGAAAAGCTGTATAAAGACTGTCAGCCTTTTCATTTTCACAAGAGCTTGTCCATGACAAAGACAGGGTATGGCGTAAAAGAGAAAGATGCTGTCGCCAGCAGATAATTTAACTGAAGCTCAGATAATTCTGTAAATCTCCCGGTAGCCTCCTTCTACCAGGTCGTGATAACCCTCCAATGCCTTTTTCACTTCAGGTCGCGCACCATAGGTATTCATATGCTGATCAAACTGGCTGATATCTTCTATTTCAGCTTCCAATACTACTGTCCAGTAAGAGGCAGCATAATCTACCATGACACGGGAATGACGAAAACCATCCTCTTTTTCCATGGACGGAATGGTTTTTTTGAACATTTCTGCGAGCTGCCGGGCCTTGCCTGGCTTGCATCGGAAAACGTCTCTGATCAGTAACATAATCGTAAAAATTTATCTTGGAAAACACACGAAAATGAATAACGACAACCACGCCTCAGAGGATAAAAAAGCGTTATAGTTGAAAATAATGAGAGACAAACAATGGAAAGGAAACCTTTTACGAATATAGAAGGCACACCTCAAACCTAAAAGTGAAATGACAAAAATTTCGTGGTTCTCCGCGTTTTCCAGACCGCGAAAGACCTGTTACTCTTTAGGCACCTTCACACGTGTAATCAACACTGTGGTGATGATACCCAAAATGGCTACCAGGCCAAACGACCACCGCAAATTGGAAATTTCAGCAATATAACCGATGAGAGGAGGCCCCAGCAGGAATCCTAAAAAGCTGGTAGAAGATACGGCTGCCAATGCCACGCCCGCCGACATGGTTTTGGATTTGCCGGCCGTGCTATACACCAGCGGAACGATAGTAGATACCCCCATACCTACTAACAGAAAACCCAAAGTAGCTGTAATGACATAAGGAAAAGCTACCGAAATCAGCAGACCGGTAGCAATCAGCAAGCCATTCAGTTGTATAAGCCGCTTAGTACCCAGACGGGACACCAGCCAGTCGCCGGCAAACCGGCCTCCTGCCATCGTACCCATAAAGGCCACATAACCCAGTGTTGTCAGTTCTCTGGGGGCCTGAACAGCCTTGCTGAAATAGATGCCACTCCAGTCGAACATGGTGCCTTCACACATCATACTACAAAAGCCGATGAGGCCGAGCAAAAGCAGGTTGCCATCAGGCCAGGCAAACAAAGGCTGGTCCTCATGCTGTACATCTTTCGGCAACGCATAGGAGTAAAATACCAGTAAAAGCAAAATACCAATGGCCCCACTCACACAGAAATGCCAGAAGGGAGTGATCGTTAAAGAGATAAAGTAAGTCCCTAAGGCAGCAGCCGAGAACCCGGCCAAACTCCACAACCCATGCAGGGAAGACATAATAGAACGACGGTACAATGCCTCCACGCCTACCGCCTGCGTGTTGTTGGCCAGGTTCACCAGATTGCCACTCATGCCAAAGAGAAACAAAATAGCCACCAGTTGCCAGGTCTGTTGTACCAACCCGATCAGAGGAAGGACGAACAGATATAGCGGAGCCGCCAGGGCTACCATCTTCCGGCTTCCAAAACGAGCGACCAGCCAGCCTGACAAGGGCAGACTAACCATCAAGCCAAGGGGTAAGGCAAACAGAACACTTCCCAAGGCTGCCTCGTTGAGCTGCAATCTTTGCTGTATATCAGGGATTCTGCTGGCCCAGGAAGCGAAAACAAAACCCTGGATAAAGAAAAAAGCAGCGACCGCTATTCGATTGGCTCTGCGGGATGCGGGAACGGCAACAGTCTTGGCTGGCATAGAGTGAAACGTCAAGGGTAAAAGTTTAGCAGCGAAATTATTATTTTCTCAAATTTCTTACTAAACGAATAGGAATATAATAGAGTTTCACACTGTGAAGGCTGGTATCAAGATAAATTTTGCCCGTTTATCGGGTACTCATACTTTCCGGATGATACCAAGTGTTCAATGACAAACTATGCTAGTCTTAAGGGGTAGTTTTTTGGCAGCGTTCATACGGTAGTTAAAGACGGATAGACCGCAGATCAACAGCACAGCCACAAAGATAATCCTTCCTTTAGAATAGTATGGTACAGGCAGAAGGACGAACAGCCATCTTCTTTTCCTGTACAACATCTTTATTTAAAAGCTCCTCAACATATTGTTCGCATAACTTTTGGGGGTCATACTGCTGAAATTCTCTGGCCAGTAGTCTTACATTATTCTTATACCCCGGATGGGTCAACACTTCTTCCACACTCTCTCGAATCTGCACAGGGGTAGGCGTTTCTGTTTTCAGGTTAATGCCTATCTGGGAGTAGCCCACACGGGCATTGATCTCGTCCTTACCTTCGTGGATACCTGCCACCACCATGGGTAGTTTATGCGCTATGCCCAACATCACCCCACCGTAACCTCCGTTGGTTATAAAGACATCGGCATAGGGCATGATCTCATAAAAGTCAATAAAATCTTCAATGATGATATTATCCTGCGGATAACGATCCTGTAACTCCCGCGTTTGTGAACCACCTGTGGTGGCCACCACCAGATAATTGGTATCTTTGAAAGCTTCCAGGGTAGGCACCAGTATCTTTTCAACATCTTTTTCTGCGGTGCCCTGGGTTACCAGGATCACTTTTTTGTATCGATGCAACTTTTCCTGGTCTGTAAAATCCAGCGTTCGACGCTTTCTATAAGGCAGCAATGCACCGATAAACCGTATGTTCTTACTCAGATCACTTCTCTGGTACTCAAACCCCGGCACCCCGATTTGCAGGAACAAGTTGCTGCGGCGGATGGAGATATCAAAGATACTTTCTTCAGGGGTTAAACCCATTCCGTAAGGAGGTAAATCCTGAGAGGTTTCTGACAGAGGCATAACGCCTACGCTGATCACCGGTACGTGAAACATTTCTCTGACAACAGAAAGCGCCGTAAATCCTACATCAGCGATTAATAAATCAAAGGGAAACGTTTCGTAAATAGTTTTGATGTCTTCTACATGTTCGGGAAGCTGCCGCACGAAACCCTCTTTACTATCAAACTTCAACCTAGCCATCATCCCCTTGTGATTCTTCCTTTCTGGAAAAACCTCATCCATAGGGCTCTGTGTTACTTCCAGGGCTTTACAGAAGGGGTAGTGTGGAATGTTCAGGTTCTGCAAGTAGTATTGGTAGGTATTTCCGGTGTACCAACGCACATCGTATCCTTGCTCTTGCAGGTGTTTAGCCAGGGAGGTGAGGGGTTTAAAGTGTCCGTCAAAAGTAAGCGTGGCGAAAAGGATGTTAGCTCTCATCATAGGTTAGGTAAATCTTATCATCTTTGGGTTAATGCATAACATATAGGTAAAGTAACCCACACACCGGAAGAATAAGTGCTGCCCCTCCTTGCTATGGTTCGTACTACCTGGAAAGAAGGGTACACCGCTTGCGTAAAACAAGATTTATAGTATCTCTTTTGCCGGAATATGAACGTCAAAAATGCGCTGTATTTTTCTCTACAAAACTTCTAAAGCTAGTCAGATGCGGGTAAATCTGACGGGTTTCTTCCAGGCTAAATTGCCAGGGACTGCTTTTGTTCCACTGCATCTGTTTATAAAACTGCTGCCTCAACAGCCAAAGCATCCAGGGATATATTTTGAATCTATGTTTTTTCTTCCCGGTAGCTTCTATTATCATCAGCAGTATCTTTACTACTTTTTTCATGACTTTTGATGAAGTTTTGGATTTGGAAATATTTTGAACCCACTGCACAGCAGCTGTCCGGATTTTCTTATCTTGATCCAAATTTCAGTATCATATGCCTGTCAAGAAGATACATATCACGCCAAATTCAGTCTTTCTCATGCCATGAAAGTTCAGAATTCTATATTAAGGTCGATTATCTTCGGTGCTACGAAGCACGGAGCCAATTTCCATCAGCTGTGCAAAGAAGTGGGCATTGATCCGACAGAGTTGAACGATGCGGAAAAGCTCTCCGACTGGGAGGTCTCAGCTCCGGCTTGGGATTATGCGCTGGCGATGACTGGTGACCCGTTACTGGCTCTTCACCTGGGCGAGGAGGCTGATTTCTCCACCTTTGGCATGCTGGGCTTTCTGATGCAAAGCTGCCCTACCCTGGAAGCAGCCATCACCACCCTGGTCAAGTACAACAACACCTTGTCCACCATCTTTCACTTTTCCAGTAGTATTTCAGCGGATACCTATCGTATTTATTTTGAACCGGTGCCCGTCTACCTGCATAAATACCCGGAGAGCGCCCGGCAGGCGGTGGAGATGGGCATGTCCGGTTTTACCAAAGTCTTCCATATCCTTACCGGAAAGAAAATTTATCCCTTGCAGGCAGTGCTTGCCTTTCCTAAAAGACAGGTCCGGGAATATGAAAGAATCTTTCAAGCGCAGATAATTTTTGATGCTGAAAGATCATGCCTCGTCTATAGAAAACATGATCTGTCTCATCCTATCATTTCCTACGATACATCCTTGTACTCCTTTTTCAATCTGATGCTTGCTGAGAAGCAGCAGGCGCTAGACGTTGATAGGTCTATCGCCGACGAGATCAAGGAAGTACTCCTCAGAGCGTTCTACGGTCAGGTACCGCCGGTGGAAGTAGTAGCTGCCCAGATGAACATGAGCCTGCGCACTTTTCAAAGAAAGCTAGCTCAGGAAAAGGTTACTTTTCGCCAGATCGCAAATGATGTCAAAAAGGAGCTTGCCATTGCCCTGATAAATGATCCTCGTTCCAAAACGGCAGATGTTGCACATCTGTTGGGATATGCTGACCTAAGCAGTTTTCGCAGGGCCTATAAAAAGTGGAGAGATCATACCTCTTACCTTGCAAACACTGGCAGCAGAAAATGAGTGCTGTAGTCACGACCCGGAAAGAAATCTCAAATTTTCACAAATCGGCTCAACTTCAGGTATCATCGTGCTTGAGAAAAAGACTTCGTACCAATGCCCTCTTTGTATTACCATCCTATTCTACTATCTTTTCCCAACAAATGATCAACACGCTATGAGACTTTTCAGGAAATCTGTACGGAAAGCAGAGGCACAGCTGGCGCTGGCCCGTGTGGCTAACGCCATCGCGTTTTTTAGTATCGGCGCTTTGGCGATTGGCTCTATGTCGGTAGGTGCCCTGGCCATCGGAGCTTTTGCCGTGAAAAAGCTGGCGCTGGACAATGGCAAAATCCGGCGCTTACATATTGGAGAACTGGAAGTAGACCGCCTGCACGTCAGGCAGCTGATTGTAGATCAGGATGATCAGGCACCTCAAGCGCCTCAGGTTTAACAAGAACAAAGTATTTTCAGAGTTTCTTCCCTCAGCATGGAAAGGTGGGGCATAGCATTATTTGCCATACCATTTATAAAAATTTTTCGTTAAATTAGAAAGGCAAGGAACTTACCAGTATCTTAACACATTACATAAAGCGTTACCTAACTTATTAACTCTATTACCATGAAAGGTCTCAAAACCGGTTTAGCTATTTTCATTTTATCTGGTTTTTTCATGGCAAGCTGTACACACAGAACTTGCCCCACGTATGCCGACACGCACCAAAAAACAACGCAAGCTGTAAGCCTACCGGCATTTGCCTCTGCTACTCCGCTGAGATAGGTTCTATGACAACACCTGTTTTTTGCAGGTCTTTCCAGTAGCCAGGGTAAGATTTTTGTACAACCTCAGGGTCTTCTATCACCACATCCCTCTGTGTCACCAATGGCGCAAAGGCCATGGCCATGCGATGGTCTTCATAGGTTTTGAATACCACTGGTGTTTCCTGCACTCGTTGTGGTGCCGGTACGATGTGCCATTGCTGATCCTGTTCTTCCAGCCTGGCTCCTATTTTGGCCAGCTCCTGCTGCAAGGCATAAATGCGGTCGGTTTCTTTGATGCGCAGGCTTTCCAGGCCACGGACGGTAGCCCGTATTCCTTTCGCTGCACAAACGACCGCAATAGTTTGCGCTAAATCCGGGCTATGGCTGAAGTCGTAGGTGAAGTCTGCAACAGCCTCTTTCTTGGTCAGCACCACCCCATCTTGCTGAAAAGTAGAAGCTACACCCAGAGCCTCCATGATCTCTGCAATGGCAATATCTCCCTGATAAGAATTTTTCCGTAATCCTAACAGTTTAACCTGGGCTTCCGGTGCTAAGGCCACCAGGCTGTACCAGTAGCTGGCTCCTGACCAATCCGACTCAATAGTATATTCGGCCGCCCGGTAGGGTTGTGGATTTATTCTGATAAAATTCTCTTCCCATTGATATTGAATGCCAAAATGTTGCATCAGCGAGAGGGTCATGTGAATGTAAGGCCGGCTGCTGATCTTCCCCGTTAATTCTAAAATCAATCCTCTTTTCAGCACTGGCGCTATCATCAGCAGGGCAGAGATATATTGGCTGCTCACATCTCCCTTTACCTTCACATGGTCAGTATCCTGCCCATTTAGAAAGCCTCTCACATGTACAGGAGGATATCCTTCTTTTTCCAGGTACCCAATACTAGCGCCTAGCTCACAGAGGGCATCCACCAGGATTTTCACAGGTCTTTCATGCATACGCTTCGTGCCCTTGATCACTTTACCCATTTTTTTCACCGCACAGAAAGCAATCAGAAAACGCATGGTAGTGCCGGCATCCAGCACGTCAAGTTCAGGTTCAAAGGATGTGAGCAGTTTCTGCATCGTTTGGGTATCCCGTGCTTCTGAAAGATTGTGCAGCACAATATCTTCATCAGACAGCGCCTGTATGATCAAAGCCCGGTTGCTTTCGCTTTTGGAAGAAGGTAATCTGATTTCTCCGGAAATGGGTAAAGAAAACTTGCTTAATTTAATGTGTGTAGACACCGTTTCTCAATCGTTTTAGTTGGTTTCAGGAATCAATAAAAATTTTCGCCAATATCCCTATAAAAAAATTTATCCCCAATGCTGATGGAGTAATTGTTGTTTTTTTTTGTAGATTAGAGCCAAATCAACCTATTTTTTCATCCCATAAATAGCAAACAACATGGATAACTCAGGTAAAACCTTTGCGGCTTTTTTGCTTGGTGCTGCTGCTGGCGCCTTAACTGGCTTTTTACTGGCGCCTGAAAGTGGCGACAAAACCAGAAAAAAATTAAACAAAACAGCCAATGACATTTTATATGACCTGGAAGATGCCTGGGAAGCCAGTGCAGAAAAGATAAAAGAAATTGCTGATAACGCGGTAGAAGAAATTGAGAAGTACAGCAAAAAACTAGGTGAATCTATGAAGTGATTCGGTTCGAACAATGCCTTATAAAGAAGGCTGTCCTCAAAGGGTCAGCCTTTTTTTATACGTTTGCAATGCATTTCTGATATCCCCCGTAGTTACGGCCACATCGTAACGGGCTTTTCCTATTTTTTCCAGTAAAGTGCACCGGATCGTTTGTCCCTCGTTTTTCTTATCCTGAAGTGCCATGCCGGCTATCACTTCCAGATGATGATCTTCCAGATGATGGTGACCAAAGACAGACAAGATAAACTCTTCCATTTGTTTTACTTCCGAAGAAGGCATATTTCCATACTGAGCCGATAGATAGGCTTCGCAGATCATCCCTATGGCAATAGCTTCCCCGTGCAACAAGGGATGGGCTGTCTGCAGATAATAGCTTTCCACAGCGTGTCCGATGGTGTGACCGAAATTCAGTATTTTGCGCAATCCGCTTTCCTTAAAATCCTGATCTACCACCCAGGCCTTGATCCGCACCGAATGACGGATATGAGACAGCCAATCCTGCTGTTCTAACGCCCGGGAAGTGATATTCGGCCAGTAATCGGCATCAGCAATCAGGCTATGTTTGATTACTTCGGCAAAGCCTGAACGCAACTCCCGCACAGGCAATGTTTTCAAAAATGCCGGATAGATAATGACCTGCTGGGGTTCCTGAAACAATCCGATATGATTTTTAAAACCCTCAAAATCAATCCCCAGCTTACCACCTACGGAGGCATCTACCTGAGCCAGCAGGGTGGTGGGCAGGTTGACAAAACGAATACCCCGCTTATAAGTGGCGGCACAAAATCCACCCATATCCCCGATCACACCACCTCCCAGATTGATGAGCAAGCCTTTCCGGTCGAATTGTTTCTCGGTAAGCCATTGCCAGATCTGCGAGCAGGTGGTTAGGTTTTTATGCACTTCTCCACTGCGGATCTCGCATACGCTATGGGCAGGCAAAAAAGGCTGAAGGAGAGGATAGCAGGCTCGTTTTGTATTTTCATCTACCAACACACCTATCTGGCTGAAAGTGCTGGCGTCTGTTAATGCCCGTAAAGAGGCTTGTAGTTGATCCGTAATTATAACGTTTTCGGCAGGCATAAGGCGGTATTACATGCCGGAGGCTGGTGCCTAAAGTAAAAGATTTCTGAGACCAACCTCCGGTATTTTACTTTTATTTAACTCACTCGTAGACCGGATTCCGTTTCATTCTCATCCCTGATGTCTTCCATCACTTCCGTCTGCTTCCGGATAGATTCCACATGCAGCAGGTTGAACAGTTCTACGATGAACTTCTCGCGAATGCGCAAAGATTTTGCCCACTCTTTTCTGCTTTTGAACACTTCATTCCAGCGATCTAGCTGGAAAGCAGCCACATTATTTTTTTTCTTCCAGGCCCCAATCTGGGCTACCAGTTCCATGCGGCTGGCCAGAATTTCTATCATTTCCCGGTCGGCATGGTCAATCTGTGTTCTGAGGTCTTCCAGGTGGGTGATATACTCAATATCCTGAGAAGAAGATTTTCTGATGTGCAGGTTTCTGACCAGTTCACCCAACGCCTGAGGGGTTATCTGCTGACTGGCATCGCTCCATGCTTTTTCGGGGTTGCAATGCGTTTCAATAATTAACCCATCAAAATTTAGATCCAGGGCTACCTGCGAAATCTCGGCCACCATCTCTCGCTTACCGGTAATATGGCTGGGATCGCAGATCATGGGCATATCCGGTAGCTGGCGTTTTAACTCAATAGGGAGTTGCCACATAGGTATATTCCGGAAACGGGTCTTCTGATAAGTAGAGAAACCCCGGTGAATTGCTCCTAACTTGGTGACACCCGCCTGGTGAAGTCGCTCAAAAGCACCTATCCACAAAGCCAGATCCGGGTTGATAGGATTTTTGATCAGCACGGGCAGATCACAACCACGGAGCGCATCGGCAATTTCCTGTACAATGAATGGGCTCACCGTACTCCGGGCTCCTATCCACAATACATCTATACCATAATGTAAAGCCTCTTCTACGTGCATCGCATTGGCTACTTCCACAGCAAACTTCACATTCAACTCCTTTTTAATATCCTGAATCCATTGCAGGGCGGGTTGTCCGACTCCTTCAAAGGAATTAGGCCGTGTCCGGGGTTTCCATACCCCTGCGCGGATCAGAGAAATACCTTCCGCCTTGATGGCTTTGGTAGTCTCGTACAATTGTTCCTCAGTCTCTGCACTGCAAGGACCGGCAATAATGAGAGGATGGCTGGCATCAACATTCCAACGATCTAAACTGTCAATTTTCATGGGACAAAAACAATCATATCCATTTATATAGTTACCATTCTGGGCGATTGGCATAAATTGCGCAACTTGCTACCACAACACATAAACTCGTATTATCGTTTCTATGGAGCTTTCTCAACACAATATACTCTCAGATCCGCAGGCCATCACTTTTGACGATACGGCTACTGCTTTCTCCTACAAATCGGATCAGGAGCTGAGAAAAACGTACTGGGTGTTTGCGGCCATCAACCATCCGGCTATTTCCAGAATCGGCACAAATTTGGTAAAATTTGCGCTGAATATAAAATTGCCGGTACGACACCTCATAAAAAAAACTATTTTCAGGCAGTTTGTCGGAGGAGAAACCATTGCCGATTGTGAACCTACCATCCAACTCTTAGCCCGGTATCATATCAAAACCATTCTGGATTATTCGGTAGAAGGAGAAAAAACAGAAAAAGGCTTTGAGCAGACTACCCTTGAAACGCTGGCTACCCTTGAGAGAGCCAAAGGCTCTGAGCTATTCCCTTTCGCCGTGTTCAAAGTGACCGGTATTGCCGATGCCAAGCTGTTGGAAAAGATACAGGCCGGACACACGCTTACCACAGAAGAAGAAAGCGCTTTTCAAAGAGTCAAAGACAGGGTGGAAAGACTCTGCCAGGCGGCCTCTGACACAGACACCAGAATCTTGATTGACGGTGAAGAAAGTTGGATACAGGAGGTCATTGACGATTTGGCAGAGGCTATGATGGAAAAGTTCAACAAGGGAAAAGCAGTGGTCTATAATACTTACCAGATGTATCGTAAGGATATGCTGGCTAACCTGAAAAAAGCATTTCAGCACGCCGCCATGAAACAGTATCAACTGGGTGCTAAACTAGTGAGGGGCGCGTATATGGAAAAGGAAAGAGAGAGAGCCCAGGAAAAAGGGTATCCCGATCCGATACAGCCTAACAAAAAGGCAACCGATGAGGATTACAACCGGGCGTTGGTCTTTTGTCTCAACAATAAACAGCGCATCGCCCTGGTTTCCGGTTCACACAATGAGTACAGCAACTATTACCTGACTGTGCTCATGCAAAAATATAATGTGGCACCCCAGGACCCGAGCATATATTTTTCCCAATTGTATGGCATGAGCGATCATATCTCTTTCAACCTGGCCAAAGCAGGGTATAATGTCGCCAAATATGTGCCCTATGGCCCGCTGGAGGCGGTAATGCCTTATCTTTTCAGAAGAGCGGAAGAAAATACTTCAGTAGCAGGGCAGAGCAGCCGGGAGTTTACTTTAATAAAAAAAGAGCTGAAAAGGCGAAGGCATAGCAAAGCCGACACCTTGCGGAATAAGACAAATCCCTAAGCAGCTAACGTTTATTTTCCTAGAGATTCCTTCAGGTGCTGATAGGTGTCTTCTGCAGAAATATTGCGGTTTTGGTTGTTTTCTATCGTTTGCAGGATGATCCGCACCGTGTCGGGGGCATATCCCATACGCATCACCATATTTTCGGCAACCTTCACTTCCTGTGGATGAATATGGCCGTCGGCCCGGATCAGGTTGACCAGGTAAAACAGCATAAAAAATTTTTCCTCTGCATTTCCCGGCGTGCTATACTGAATATCCTCCTGTTTCAAATTCTTGCTCAAGGGATCAATTTCGTCAGGAGGAATATTGAACTGTGCTCCGATCGAGTGAATATACTGCCTTTCTACGGCATCCAGGCTACCATCTGCCAGGGCCACTAAAAAAAGCTGTTTTAAGTATTCTCTTTCTTTTATTTTTTGCTTGTCGCCAAAAAAATCCCAGATGCTCATCGCTTGTCTATGCTTAATCTACGATAAAAAATACAGTAATAATGGCTACCCATCGCTTTGGGCAACTATGCCAGCATTTTCAGCAGGTTTGTCAACTGAGATTTTAGTTCGCGGCGATCTACAATAAAATCGAGGAACCCATGCTCAAGCACAAACTCGGCACTCTGGAATCCTTTGGGCAGATCTTTACCAATCGTTTCCCGGATGACCCTCGGACCCGCAAAACCAATCAAAGCTCCGGGTTCGGCAATGTTAAAATCGCCCAACATGGCAAAGGATGCCGTGACACCACCCGTGGTCGGGTCTGTCAGCAAGGAAATATATGGAATTTTAGCCTCTGAGAGTAGCGCCAGTTTGGCAGAGGTTTTGGCCATTTGCATCAGCGAAAACCCAGCTTCCATCATTCTGGCACCCCCTGACTTGGAAATGATCAGCAATGGCGTTTTGTGTTTGAGGCAATGATCGATAGCCTTTGCAATCTTCTCACCCACTACCGAACCCATAGAGCCTCCGATAAAGCCAAAATCCATACAGGCTACCATTAAATCAAGGCCATTCATTTTCCCATGTGCCGTACGAATGGCATCCTTGAGCTGAGACTTTTCCTGCGACTCTTTTATGCGCTTAGGATACGGCTTACTGTCCACAAAATTGAGCGGGTCTGCCGACTCCATCTCTCTGTTCAGCTCTGTAAACTTATTGTCATCAAAAAGGATCTCAAAGTATTCTTTAGAGCCAATGCGCACATGGTAACTCTCTTCTGGCACCACATAGGCATTGCTTTTAAGTTCACGGGTGTGGATAATTTTTCCATTAGGAGCTCTGAACCAAAGTCCGTCGGGTGCCTCTTTTTTAGCTTCGGTAGGGGTATGAATTCCTTTTTCTTTTCTCTTAAACCAAGACATGTATCGTTGTATTCTGTGATGCTTATGAATTATGGGTAAAGTTATGGAGAAATAAGAATACCAAGCAACAACCCTTCATCAATCCTTTTTGTTAAAGCAGATTTTAATATTTCTCTATGAAGTAAACACATATCTGGATGAGTGTTCACTTTTTTGGGCAAAAGTTAATGGATGGATAGCGATTACCCATATATATAGGCATAAATTTAGAGTTTTTTCTTAAGAAACTGGGCTGTAAAGTTATCTTCCAGCTTCATCATATCCTCGGGTGTTCCTGTAAAAACCACATTTCCACCCTTCTCGCCACCATCCGGGCCCAGGTCAATGATCCAGTCAGCCAGCTTGATAACATCCATATTATGTTCAATGATAACCACACTATTACCTTGTTCGAGCAAAGCGTTGATCGCATCCATCAACTTGCGAATGTCATGGAAGTGCAGCCCGGTGGTAGGTTCATCAAAGATGAATAAAATGGGTTCGTTGGTGCGACTACTATTTCCTTTTCCCAGAAAGGAAGCTAATTTCACACGCTGGGCTTCCCCTCCGCTCAATGAGTTGGAAGATTGCCCTAAACGCACATACCCTAATCCTACATCCTGAAGAGGACGCAATTTGTTGATAATAGAAGACTGGTCTTCAAAAAACATGACGCTATCATCTACAGTCATATCCAGTACATCCGCAATATCGTAGTCTTTGTATTTTACCTCCAGAATTTCTTTCTTAAACCTTTTGCCCCCACAAACTTCGCAAGTCAGATAAATATCCGCCATAAACTGCATCTCTATTTTCACTTCTCCTTCTCCCTGGCAATTTTCGCAACGCCCCCCATCCACATTAAATGAGAAAAAAGCGGGCTTGTAACCTCTTTGTTTGGCCAGCGGTTGTTCGGAAAAAAGCTGCCGGATATGATCATATGCTTTTACGTACGTGACCGGGTTAGAACGAGAAGATTTTCCGATAGGATTCTGATCTACAAATTCGACCTGGACTATTTTCTTCAGGTCTCCTTCCAGTCGATCAAATTTTCCGGTGGTTTCGTTGACTGTACCAAACATTTTCCCCAGGGCAGGATACAAGATACTTTTGATCAGGGTAGATTTTCCGGAACCACTCACCCCCGTAATCACGGTAAGCACGCCTAAAGGAATTTCCACATCAATGTGTTTCAGATTATTCTCACGGGCTCCTCTGATAAGGATCTTATCTTTGAATGTTCTTCTTTTTTCCGGAATCTGGATAGCGTCTATGCCACTCAAATAACGCGATGTATGCGTATTGGCTGCCCCATTTTGCTTTTCCAGTTCCTGAATACTACCCTGAAATACCAGTTGTCCTCCATGAGAACCCGCATCAGGTCCTATATCAATGATCTGATCGGCCGACCGCATAACCTCTTCTTCATGCTCTACCACAATCACCGTATTGCCCAGGTTTCTCAGGGTGAGCAGTACTTCAATCAATCGCTGAGTGTCCCTGGGGTGCAGTCCGATACTGGGCTCATCCAGAATATACATAGAGCCTACCAAAGCGCTTCCCAAGGAAGTGGCCAGCTTGATACGCTGGTATTCACCGCCGGAAAGACTACTGGTCAGGCGATTGAGGGTCAGATAACCCAACCCCACTTTGCTCAGATAGAGCAAGCGACTTTTGATTTCTTTTAAAATCCTGTCAGCTACCTTAAAATCGTAAGGGTCCAGCGGGAGCGTTTCAAAAAACTGGATCACTTCGTCAACTGGCTTCAACACCAGATCAGCGATAGAGACACCGCCAATTTTCACATAAGAAGCATCCTTTCTCAAACGTGTCCCCTGGCAGTCCGGACAGGTTGTGCGTCCCCGATAGCGAGAAAGCATTACCCTATACTGTATCTTATGCGTTTTAGACTCCAGATAATGAAAAAAATCATGCAGTCCATCAAAATACTGATTGCCGGTCCAGAGCAACTGCTGCTGTTCACGGGTAAGGTCTACAAACGGACGGTGAATAGGAAAGTCAAATTTAACCCCATGTTTGAGCAACGGCTCCACCCACTTTTTCATAGAATGGCTACGCCAGGGTGCTATGGCTCCTTCATAGACCGACAGACTTTTGTCAGGCACTACCAAATCAGGGTCTATCCCCAGGATTTTGCCGAAACCTTCACAAGTACGGCAGGCTCCATAAGGGTTATTAAAGCTAAACAGATTGACACTGGGTTCTTCGAAGATGATACCGTCTTTCTCAAACTTATCGGAGAAGACATGTCGCCGACTCCCTTCCGGGGTCACGATTTCCACCATACAACTCCCTTCTCCTTCAAAAAAAGCGGTCTGTACGGAATCTGCTATCCGGTATTGCAAGTCTTCATCATCGTGCCGTATAGCGGCCCGGTCCACTAAAATCTTGAATGTTTCGTTTTCCAGTGCTTTGTGTTTCTCTTCCAGCAATTCCTCGATAAAGAGCACCTCATCATTGACCATAATACGGGTAAAGCCTTTTTGCAGGAGAATATTCAACTCATCCAGCAAGTTTCTTTCCTTTAACCTTTTCAGCGGGCACAAAATCATCAACTTGGTATCTTCCGGCTGATCAAAAATAAAATTCACAACGCTGGTGACTGTATCGCGGGTAACCAGTTCTCCACTGACCGGAGAGTAGGTCTTACCGATACGGGCAAAAAGTAACTTCAGATAGTCATAAATTTCAGTGGTAGTCCCTACGGTAGAACGAGGATTCCGGGTATTTACCTTTTGTTCGATGGCAATGGCTGGTGACACCCCTTTGATGTATTCCACCTCAGGCTTTTCCATTCTTCCCAGAAACTGACGGGCATAAGAACTCAGACTTTCTACATACATCCGCTGCCCTTCTGCAAACAAAGTATCAAAAGCCAGAGAAGATTTACCTGAACCCGACAAGCCCGTGATCACGACCAATTTATTTCTGGGAATAGCAACATCCAGGTTTTTTAGATTATTGACCCGGGCGCCTTTGATAATAATATATTGTTTTGGATCTAGCTGATCTATGGTATTTAGCTGTGTAGTAACTGTCTGCATAAGTTTGCAAAGGTAGTATATTGATTAGTTCGTGCATAGAGGCAGTTTATTAAAAAATCACGCAAAGCCTCAGGCACCTTCTATCATCAATAAAATTAAGCTACTTCTACAATCCGTTCTTATACGCATAAGTTCTGATCCGACGACTTTTTTTATTCATTGCCGGCTTTCTTTGAGGAGAAAATACTGAGCGACAAAAATTTCATAAGAAAATAATATTTTTTCTTCCAAAAAGATTTTTGTGTGCCTACATTTATCATATCATTTTGACTTTAATTTAAGGAGAAATATCACGTGCATGCCTGTAAAAGCAGCGTTTGCACGTAAACACTAAATGTTAAACTTTTCATAAAATTTTGATCAATTTTCCTTAAAAAATTGCTTAATTATCTTTTTATCGCTTTTATTATTAAAAAAATATTTGCTAATTAGGAACTAGTTACAACAAATTTTCTTTTCACCCTTAAGAGTTGCATGTTATTTGCTTCTTTTTTAGATTTGAAGGTTATAGTGTCGTAATTTAGTATTCAACATAAAAGAAAGGACAATATGGAGTAGACTTCTACGTTAACTAAACAGCTAGATTAATGAAGAAGTATTCAGTAAGTGACAGCAAGCTCATCTGTTTGTACAGAGAAGGTCATGAAGCAGCTTTTGAACAGCTCGTCGAAAGACATAAAGCCAAAATTTACACTGCCATTTATCTGATTGTCAAAGACGATGGGGTAGCAGAAGATCTACTACAGGAGACCTTTATCAAGGTGGTCAACACCATCAAGTCAGGCAGATACAATGAAGAGGGTAAATTTTTACCTTGGATCATGCGCATAGCCCACAATCTTTCCATAGATTATTTCAGAAAGAACAGGCGCTATCCGGTAGTAGTGATGGAAGATGGGACCAGTGTTTTCAATACCTTAGATTTTTCTGAAGATTCTGCAGAATCAATTCAAATAAAAAAAGATACCCATGCGTTATTAAGGCAATTAATCAAAGAGTTGCCAGAAGCTCAAAGGCAGGTATTGACCATGCGCCACTATATGGACATGAGTTTTAAAGAGATAGCTGATGCCACAGGGGTGAGCATCAATACCGCTTTGGGCCGTATGCGTTATGCACTCATTAATTTGAGGAAGAAAATGCTAAAACATAATATCGCCTATGATCCAAACATTTACCCTAGATGATGTGGTACGCTATGTCTACCATGAAATGAGCAGCCAAGAAGCTGAGAAAATGAAAGAAGCTTTGTTATTTGACACAGAGCTTATGGATTTATATCAGCAGCTTCGTTCTGCCAAAAAAATGATAGAATGCAATTCTATCTATCTTGAACCTTCTCAAAGCACTATTGACAAAGTGCTGGAGTATTCAAAAGAATATGAGTTACAGGTGACTAGCCAGTAACACATCCATGAGAAAACAAGAACGTTTTCAAGCTTTTATTACCCATTTTGCAGAGAGCAAACCTGAGCCGCAAACAGAATTACACTACCGTAATCCATATGAATTGCTGGTAGCTGTTATTCTGAGTGCTCAATGTACGGATAAGCGGGTGAATATGATTTCACCCGCTCTTTTCCGTGACTTTCCCTCTCCCGAAGCTTTGGCAGCAGCCAGCTTTGAAGAGCTTTTTCCCTATATCAAAAGTATTTCTTATCCCAACAATAAAACCAAGCATTTGCTGGGGATGGCCCGCATGTTGGTCGATGAGTTTAATCTAGAAGTGCCCAGCACAGTTCCTGAACTTCAAAGACTGCCGGGCGTGGGCAGAAAAACGGCTCATGTCATCTCCTCAGTCGTCTTTAACCAACCCGCCATGGCCGTCGATACGCATGTTTTCCGGGTGTCTAAGCGCCTGGGATTGGTCACTCAAAATGCGAAAACGCCACTCGAAGTAGAAAAGCAACTGGTAAAGCATATCCCTCAGCACTATATCGGCAAAGCCCATCATTGGTTGATCCTGCATGGCCGTTATGTCTGTCTGGCCAGAAAACCCAAATGCCCGGAATGTGAGCTTACCCACTTTTGCCGGTATTTTGAAAAATATCACGGGCTGTAATCGTTAAACCTTCTCCTCTACTATTACTTATTACTAAAATTTCCTAAGGCGCTTTGCTTTCCTTGGTATCAATGAATACTAATCTATTAATACCTTTGACAGGCAGCAGCCTTAATAGTAATAGCAGCTTTCATACAGGCTTTCCACAACTCGCTGTGGTGCCAAACGGCGTGAATTCTTTCAACGCCAATGGAGAAATTCCCCGCCGATTGCCTTGCCCTCAGGAAGAGCGGTTACTGAATATTAAAACACTCCTACCACTACCCCTAACTTACAGGAACGATTCTGTTGGAATCAATACACACCGAAGCCCCACTTTGATGTGCGGGGCTTTTCTTTTTTAGCAGGGCAGACGCTCAAAAAGCAAGATGAGCAACTTTTATAACTAAACTTCTTTATGATTTTACTCCGTCTTTTAATTTGTCGCCAAATACTTTTCTGAATTTCTCCACCTTCGGGCGAACGACAAAAGCACAGTAAGGCTGGTATTCATTCTGGTTGTAATAATTCTGATGGTAGTCTTCCGCCGCGTAAAATTTCTCAAGAGGCACAATTTCAGTCACCATGGGCTTGTCAAAAGCACCGGATGCATCCAGTCTTTGCTTATAGGTTTCCGCCAGTTTTTTCTGCTCTTCATCATGATAAAAGATCGCTGAGCGGTACTGTGTTCCTACATCATTTCCCTGGCGATTCAATGTGGTAGGATCATGCGTTTTCCAGAAGACTTCCAGTAATTCTTCAAAAGAAATCACTGTAGGATCATAGGTAATCTGAGCTACTTCAGCATGCCCGGTATTACCACTACAAACCTGCTTGTAGGTGGGGTTCTCCACATGTCCGCCGGTGTAGCCGGATACTACTGATATCACCCCTTTCAAATCCTGAAAAACGGCTTCCACACACCAAAAACAACCCGCTCCAAAAGTGGCGACAGCACTATTTTTATTTTCTAATATTGACATCATATTTGATTATCTTTTTATTGTTAAGTCTTACATATAAATAGACTTTGCTAATACAAAACGTTATTGGCTAGGAATGGTTAATGTTTTGTAGTTTGATAAACCGTTGTGCAGCCAATACTGTTCACTCATACAAATTTACCGACTATGTCTTCTTCTATTAAAGAACCCATCAACCAATCTCAATCCGATATACTGACTCTACATCCGGGTTTACGCGCTACCTTGCCAATTATATATTTCATCTGGTCAGAAGCTGTGATTACGTCCACAGAAATGGATAAAGTAAAAAGCACGTTACTCCGTTTTACCTGGCTTACTTCGGAAGAAAAACAGCATGTAGCAGCATGGCTTGATAAACAACAACCACCTTCTCCCATGGTGCTGAAAGCCTGGAGATCATGGATGAAACAAAAAACTGCGACGGCTCACAGCCATACCCTTGCTGAGTTTGGATGGCAACTGGCCAATGCTTTCAAAGCTTCTTATTCCCTGGATGAAGCACAGGTAAAAACAGACCTACAGACTATAGAAAACCAACTGGGCATTAATAGTCAAGAATTCTATGATGACTTTACAACAGAGTTGTCGCCCGGGAAGGTTCCTACCGCTCCCATTTCCTCCTCTTTTGATATAGCTGCTATGCATCAATTACTGGATGGGCAAGACAGAGAAATAATACGGCAAGTGAAGGAAATTATCTCTTCCGACGCTTTCGCTTATTTGTCGGGGGTGTATGATAAAGACATTTACAGAGATCAGGTGCTGGCGTGGTGTAAAATACTGGCTGATCAAGGCCTGGGAGCTATTGCTTATCCGGAAGCTTACGGGGGAGAAAATGATATTGCCAAATATTTTGCCGTGATGGAAACACTCAGCTATCATGATCTCAGCCTGGTGATCAAATTTGGCGTGCAGTTTGGCTTATTTGGCATGAGTGTTATGTTTTTAGGCACTAAAAAACACCATGATCAGTACTTGAGGCCTATCGGAACATTACAACTCCCCGGCTGTTTTGCCATGACAGAAACTGGCCATGGATCCAATGTCAGAGACATAGAAACCACAGCCACTTACCATAAAGAAAATCAAACCTTTACGATTCATACCCCTCACCAGCAAGCCGGAAAAGAATACATCGGCAATGCCGCCCGCCATGGGCGAATGGCTACAGTATTTGCTCAACTGATAGTGGAAGATGTCAACTATGGTGTAAGTGCTTTTCTGGTGCCTCTAAGGGATGAAAAAGGGCAAGCATTACCAGGCATTCGTATTGAAGACAATGGCGACAAAATAGGGCTGAACGGTGTGGACAATGGCCGAATCTGGTTTGATCAGGTACAGATTCCCAGAGATAACCTGCTGGATCGATTTGCACAGGTAAGTGCTGAAGGCTTTTACAGTAGCCCTATTACCAGCGACTCCAAACGTTTTTTTACCATGCTCGGCACGCTGGTAGGTGGCCGCATTGCCATTCCCAGAGCCGGACTCAGTGCTGCGAAAAGCGGGCTTACCATTGCTATCCGGTATGGAGAAAGAAGGAAACAATTTGGGCCTCCGGGCGCACCGGAACAACCCATCTTAAGCTATAAAACCCACCAAAGAAAACTGATGCCACTGCTGGCGAAGGCTTATGCCTTACATTTTTCTCTGGCTTACCTGACTGAGAGGTTCAGAACACGTACTGAAGAAGATGCCAGAGAGATAGAAGCCCTGGCCGCCGGACTGAAGGCCTATGCTACCTGGAATACGACCCATACCCTGCAGATATGCCGCGAAGCCTGCGGAGGCAAAGGCTATTTACTGGAAAACCGTATTGGTATTTTAAAAGCAGATACGGATGTATTCACTACTTTCGAAGGAGACAATACAGTGCTTATGCAACTGGTGGCTAAAACCAGGCTTACCGAATTCAGACAGGAACTTCAGGATATCAATTTTTTCACGATCGTAAAATACATAGCGCAGCAGGCTAAAACTAAAATTACGGAGCAAAATCCCATCATTACCCGTAAGACTGATCCGGAACATCTGCTGGATGCTGAATTTCAACTGAATGCTTTCCGCTTTCGCGAAAAAAACATCCTCAATTCAGCAGCCAGGAGGTTGAAACATTACCTGGATCAGGGTATGAATTCCTTTGAAGCTTTCAATGAGTGCCAGTATCATCTGGTACAGGTGGCCTTTGCTTACATAGAAAGGGTGGTATTAGAGCAATTCGTTGAGCAGGTCGCTGCTACAGAAGAGCCTGCTTTACAGGCTGTACTTAAAAAGCTATGCGATTTGTTTGCCTTAAGTTGTATAGAGCAACACAAAGGTTGGTATTTAGAACAGAACTATATGGAAGGCGCCAAAACCAAAGCCATCCGACGGGAAGTCACTCGGCTGTGTCAGGATATCAGACAGGATGCCATAGCGCTGACGGAAGCCTTTGCTATTCCGGATAACTGCTTGGCTGCCCCTATTGCTTTATAATAAGATTCTGTGCAGAATGAATGATAAATTATTAAGCTTTTATCCATAAAGAGTAAGACGAAAGAAAGGAAATTAAACAATTATTCAAGAATATGGAGGTTTAGTGAAAGAATTTTAATCTATACTACTTTTATGGCGCTAAAATTGGTAAGTATTCTGCATAAAATAAATACTAAACTATTCCAAGTGAATAAAGAACTAGCTTTATTTGTTTCATGTTTAAAATTGCTATGGAGTGAAAAGCCTGATCCCATTGTATGGAAAAAGATATTCTTGACTTAGTCATCAGGGCGCAGCCCGATGATGTCACTTGTGGGCCTACCTGCCTTCATGCACTATATAACTACTATCAGGATCATATAGGATTACTCAAAGTCATTGAAGAAGTTACGCAATTCAAAACAGGCGGCACTTTAGCGGTATATCTTGGTATTCATGCCCTGAACCGGGGGTACAAAGCAACAATTTATACTTATAATCTACACATTTTTGATCCTATCTGGTTTTTACCTGAGATAGACCTGGCAGAGAAATTAAAGTTGCAGCAGGTTCAGAAAAAAGATCCGAAACTGGATCAGGCTACCTCCGCTTATCTGCAGTTTCTACAACTGGGTGGCCAAATTAAATATGAGGAACTGACCGTGAACCTATTAAAAAGATATCTGACAAAGAAAATACCCATATTGACAGGTTTAAGTGCTACTTACCTGTATCAGTGTGCCAGAGAGATTCCCGAAACAAACCAGTTTGATGATATTATAGGGGAACCCTCCGGCCATTTTATTTTAATCAAAGGCTTTTCAAACAAAACGCAACAAGCTCATATTTCAGACCCCCTAAATCCGAATCCACTGGTAGGAACCAAACAACATTACAAGGTTCATATCAATCGGCTGATTAATGCTATTTTATTAGGAATTGTGACTTATGATGCTAATATATTAATCATACATCCAAAACATTAGATTTTTTCCATGCCTAAAGTAATCATTACTGAAAATCCGAGTAGTTGGGACATAGATCTGGAAAATGTGAGCGTTATTACGCCTGCGGATTATCTGACCAACAACCAGTTGCAAAATGCCAAGAACTTAAAAATTATTAACCTTTGTAAATCCTATCACTACCAGTCTATGGGGTATTACGTTTCCCTGCTGGCTGAGGCCCGGGGACATAAGGTTATCCCAAAGGTTTCTACTATCCAGGATCTTAGATATCCTTCACTGATCCGGGAAGATGCTCTCGATTTTGATGATCTGATTCAGGACACACTGAAAAACGTAGACCATCATAGTTTTGAGCTATCAGTGTATTTTGGCAAAACGGGTAACGAGCAGTATAACAAGCTGGCCACTTTGTTATTCAGTTTGATTCAGACACCAATCTTTAAAGTCAGTTTCATTTGTAAAAAGAAAAACTGGTCTTTGCAGTACATTAAACCGCTGGATTTCTCAGAAGTACCTCCGGAAGACCGTAGTATTCTGTCTAAGGCATTGCAACAGTATTTTTCCGGAAAACAATCTGGGAGCAATTACCAGCGGAAAAAATACGATCTGGCTATTCTGATCAACCCGGAGGAAGTTACCCCTCCTTCCAATGCCAAAGCGATTCAAAAATTTGTGAAAGCGGCCGACAAGGTAGGCTTTGGGGTGGATCTGATTACCAAGAATGATTTCGGCAAGGTTATTCAATATGATGCCTTATTTATCCGGGAAACCACCAATGTGAATCACCATACTTTCCGGTTTGCCAAAAAAGCAGAATCGGAAGGCATTGTGGTCATGGATGATTCGGAATCTATTCTGAAATGTACCAACAAAGTATACCTCAATGAGGTGTTGTTGTCTAACAATATCCCTGCTCCAAAGTCTTACACTTTAAGAAAAGATGCTCCCCTGGATGTATTAAAATCCTTTCATTTTCCTTTTGTACTGAAACAACCCGACAGTTGTTATTCCCAGGGTGTGGTAAAAGTAAATAATGAGAAAGAACTGAAGAATGCCATTGGCGGCCTGTTTCAAAAGTCTGACCTTTTGATCGTACAGGAGTTTATGCCTACTTCCTTCGACTGGAGAATAGGTGTACTGGATAATACACCTTTTTATGTTTGTAAATACTATATGGCCCGTAACCACTGGCAAATTGTGGACTGGTCCAAATCTTCAGACAAAGAAGGTAGGGTAGAAACCCTTTCTATTGCCGACACACCTGGTCCTATTCTGGAATTGGCCATCAGAGTAACCAAACTCATTGGCGACGGATTATACGGCGTAGATATCAAGGAATCCAACGGACAATATTACGTTATTGAAGTTAATGACAACCCCAGTATTGATGCAGGAATCGAAGATAAAGTCATCAGAGACCAGCTCTATATAAATATTATGGACTCTTTTATGCAGCGAGTGAAAACCTACTGATGACAGTTATACAGCGCCCTTTACACCTTTTCGAGGCATTCGGTGTAGAACTGGAATATATGATTGTAGATACAGAGACGCTTAGTGTTAAACCAGTGGCAGACGAAGTACTCAAAACCATACTAGGCAAATATGGCAATGAGGTAGTGAACAAATCAGTTTCCTGGTCTAATGAGTTGGTTTCTCACGTTATTGAGATCAAATGCACCACGCCCACGCCCGATCTTCATCAATTAGCTCAGGATTTTTCGGCCAATCTCCGAGAAATCAACCGCATTTTAAAGTCATTTCATGCCCGGTTGATGCCGACTGCCGCTCATCCCTGGATGCAACCTCATCAGGAGACGGTTTTATGGCCCCATGACAACCGCGATATTTATAATACCTACAACCGGATTTTTGATTGCCGGGGACACGGATGGTCTAATTTACAGAGCACCCATATCAATCTTCCCTTTCAGGGAGACGAAGAATTTGCCAAACTGCATACGGCTATTCGTTTGATACTACCGATTCTGCCGGCACTGGCAGCCAGTTCCCCTATTCTGGAAGGTAGTTTTAGTGGCCTGCTGGACAAAAGGCTAGATTATTATGAAAGAAACCAGCGAATCATACCATCACTTACCGGGAGGGTTATTCCGGAACAGGTGACGTCTCGGGCACATTATCAACATGCTATTTATGATGTGATAGAGGCCGCCATTGCCCCTCATGATCCGGAGCAGTTGTTGGAAGCCGTATGGCTCAATTCCAGAGGTGCCATAGCCCGTTTTGACCGGGGCGCTATTGAAATCAGAATTCTGGATATACAAGAGTGCTCCTGGGCCGATGTAAGTATTGTAGCCGCTGTCACCTGCTTATTACAGGCTATAGTAGAAAATAAATTCATTCCTTTTGAGCAACAAACGACATGGGCTATCGATCCGCTCTATAACATTTTTAAAACTACTGTTAGAGAAGCAGAAGCGGCCATTATTGAAGATGAAGCGTACTTGTCGGTTTTTGGTATACAGGAAAAGTCGTTGACTGCCCAACAGCTTTGGAAACACATCATTAACCAGCTCACGGTCTGGTATCCGGAAAAATTAATGCCTTTTCAGGAATCTTTACAGGTTATTACAAAAGAGGGGACGCTGGCACGTAGAATTCTGAAAGCCCTGGGACAGGATTTCACGCATGATCATCTGAAAAGCGTTTACCATACTTTATGTAATTGTGTTGAAACCAACGAGATGTTTCATTCATGAACTTTCCGGTGGTGATCAGTTGTGAACATGCGGGTTATAAGATTCCTGCTGCCTTCCAGCATCTTTTTGTGCAGGACAGAGAGGTTCTCAACACACACCGGGGGTGGGATAGCGGGGCTTTGCCTATAGCACAGGCGCTTGCCCAACATTTGCAAGCGCCTTTGTTTTATGAAGAGACCAGCCGTTTGCTGATAGAAATGAACCGCTCTCAGGATAATCCAGCTTTGTTTTCTGAATTTTCATCTTCATTGGCGGAAACTTTCAAGCAACAATTGCTGGAAGAGGTCTATTTACCCTATCGGAACCGTGTCACTACGGCTTTGCAAGCTTGTATCGATCGCCATCAGAAGGTTCTCCATCTTTCCGTTCATACCTTTACTCCCATATTAAACCGGGAAATCCGCACCACTGATATCGGCTTGCTGTTTGACCCCAACCGGGCAGAAGAGCAAAAATTCTGTGAACAGCTGAGCGCTTTTCTGGTGAAACACCTACCTGAGCGACAGATTGACTTTAATCAACCTTATAAAGGGACCGACGACGGATTTACAACTTTCCTCCGAAAATATTTTCCGGCAAACTGTTACAGTGGCATAGAATTAGAAATAAATCAGAAATATACGGATAGGTCTGAGATGCCAGACATTAAGCGATTTTTAGCAGAAGGTATCCGTAATTTTCTCCTCAACTATGAGTGATAAGAATTGAAAAAAAGAATAAGCTGAATGATAGCCATTCTCCATTATTTTACGTTAATGCAATAGAATTATTTACCGCTGTGTGGGAAGGAAAAAATGAAAATTTGGTATAGAAAGTTCCGGTTCAAGTTTATCAGAAATTTAGTTGAGGTTTTAACCTCCAAGACATCAGATTCAGCCATTGCCTTCGGTTTTGCCGTGGGTACCTTTATCGCATTGTTGCCTACACCAGGTCTGAATTGGGTACTGGCTTTTTGTATGGCATTACTTTTTAAGAAGATTAATAAATTATCTCTGTTCTTTGCCATCGTTTTCTGGAATCCGCTGTTTATGGCTCCTGTCTATGCTCTTTGCTATGTAGTAGGTGATTTCCTGTTCAACGTATTTCATCTGGAACAATGGGAATCTTTACTGCCCTATACTTTTGTGAGCCACTCCGGAAAGTTTTTGCTGGGCAACATTATTTTAACCTCTATTATTTCAGTTCTGGGATTTCATTTAGCGCTCAAGGTTGTTCTCTTATATAAGAACCGCAGAGAGAAGAAAAAGCTCAAAGAGAAAAAAAAACCTGAGTCTACTCTCCTGCTGATAAAGCCTGGCACCAAATTGTTATAATCAGGAGAGGTCCAATCTACCACTGTTCGTGAGCAGGCAGCTCACCGCTTCTACTCATAAGTGTCAATAAAAAAAAGGGCTCGTCGCCCTCTTCCCAACATTTTACTCTGATTTGGCAAAGACCTTCTGCTCTGCCGGATCCTGGGGGATTCTAATTTCATAGATATATTTCTTTACCTTCAACTTATCATCCCTCAGCCAGGGGTTATATCTTTTGAGTGTTTTATAAGTAATATCATGCTGATGAGCAAACGCTACTAAATCATCGATGGTTTCAGATACCTTTACAATTTTAAAGTCGGGCTGGTAATACAACTGATCTTTAGGAATATAAAACCCAAAGGTCTCCGGATTCTCCAGAATCATTTTTACAGCCATGATCCTGAACATATAGCGGGAGGTTTCATCATTGATCAGCATGTCAAAGTAAGAATCCACTTTTTGTTCTTCTAACCGGCGCTCAAACCCTCGCATACCTATGTTATAGGAAGCGGCTACATTAGCCCAGCTGCCAAACTTTTTATAAGCCTCTTTCAAATATTGACAGGCAGCCTCGGTGGACTTGATCGGGTCATAACGTTCGTCTACCCCTTTGGCTACTTCCAGCCCATAATCCTTGG
The DNA here is from genome assembly GCA_021730635.1 of Catalimonadaceae bacterium JC749. GTDB lineage: Bacteria > Bacteroidota > Bacteroidia > Cytophagales > Cyclobacteriaceae > JAJNNC01. The sequence goes on along the minus strand of JAJNNC010000017.1, from coordinate 21,204 downwards.
CAGTGCCTTCCAACAATTGCCAAAACCCAATGGCATCTTTAGGCGACCGCGCTCCTTCTTCAAAGCCACTCTCTATGGCAGGGATGTATTTAAAGTCTTCGGGAATTCCATTTTTCTTTAGTATTTCGGCGATTTGGGGCAACCATCTGTTAGCTTTCTTAATCAGCAGAATGGTGTTAGAATGCCAATTGGCGTTGACGTGAAGTTCTTTATCCAAACGCTCTCGCAAATCCGGCTCTTTCAGAGAAATAACTTCTCCGGCAAATTCCACTTCTTCGGGCACTCTCACCACAAATGCCTTGTAAGAAGGGACCATACTTTGACCGGATACCGGCGTTGCAGAAGGTTCCTCTGCAGGTTTATCTGCTAATAAGGAGGCTTCCTTGACTGGAAGAACAGTTGTTTGCCCATACTCTTTCCAACTGATATAGGCAATTAAGCCTATAATCATAACCATTTGAATAACAACCTGTGTTTGTAGCTTTTTCACTATTAAAAATTTGGGGATAAGGTATATTTCGCATAAAAATTATCAATCACTTCTACAGCTTCTTCGGCCGTATCAACGAGATTGAAAAGTTTGAGGTCTTCCTGATTAATATTTTGTTCCTGCTTCAACACAATTTCTTCAATCCAATGCAACAGGCCTTTCCAGTAATCACTTCCGACCAATACAATTGGAAATCTACCAATTTTTTTGGTTTGAATTAAAGTCAAGGCCTCAAAAAGTTCGTCCAACGTACCAAAACCTCCAGGCATTACAATAAAACCTTGAGAATATTTAACAAACATGACCTTGCGCACAAAGAAATAGTCAAAAGTAATCAGCTTATCAGGGTCGATATAAATATTATTCATCTGCTCGAAAGGCAAGATGATGTTGATCCCTACAGATTTACCGCCCGCACGTTGTGCCCCCTTGTTGCCTGCCTCCATAATGCCGGGGCCGCCCCCTGTAATAACACCGTAACCATGCTTGACAATCTTGGCAGCAATTTCTTCTGCCATTTTGTAATAAGGGTGATCATTCAGGGTACGGGCCGAACCGAAAATAGTAACGCAGGGCCCTATCTTGGCCATCTTCTCGAATCCTTCTACAAACTCAGACATTACCTTGAATACTGCCCAAGAATCATGACTTTTGATCTCGTTCCAATCTTTATCTTTAAAAGCCCGTTTTATTCTTTCTTCTTCTGTATTAACAGCTAGAGCAGTATGAGCTGGTAACCGTTTGGTCATAACATTATTTTCTCCATTTTCTTTCATTGTCAGTCAAATTTGTGGCTAATCACTTTAATAAATCAGTCAGCGCCTTCTCTATATGATTGAACTCAAAGTCAAACCCTGCTTCTTGTATTTTACGGGAGGATACTTTAGACCCACCCAACACGGTAGAAGCCAATTCCCCAAAAGCCAGCTTCAAAGCAAAGGCAGGCACATGAGGAAGGAAAAGAGGCCTGTTCAAAATTTTAGCGGCAGATTGTGTTAAAGTTTCATTTGTGACGGGCTGGGGCGCTACGGCATTATAAACACCCTGAATAGTATCATGTTCTATAGCATATATATACATACGGCACAAATCATCAATATGAATCCAGCTGATATATTGCTGGCCACTTCCCAAAGGAGCGCCTGCTCCTAATTTTATTGGCTGTACTATTTTAACCAACGCTCCTCCCTGCATGCTTAGTGCCAATCCTGCCCTCAATTTCACTACCCGGATATTCAGTTTGCCAATTTCATCTACAGCACTTTCCCATTTTTTAACGACCTCCGCCAAGAAATCTGTTCCTTTCGGACTGCTTTCTATAATCTCTCTGCTACCGGTATCTTCCCCATAAATACCAATCGCTGATGAAGTCACAAAAGCTTTGATCTGATGGCTTCCTAACTGAGCAATAGCATCATGGAGTAATTTAGCAGGCTCCGTTCTGCTTTTCATAATAACTTCCTTCCTGCTTTTGGTCCAGCGCTTTTCGCCGACGTTGGCACCAGCCAGATGCACTATATAATCTGTTTTGGTTAGGGCTTCCGGCTCTATTTCTTTTTTCTCTATATCCCATAGATAGGTAGTAACCGACGCTGAAGAAGCAGCCGAACGACTTAAGTGACTCACCTGATAGCCTTTTTCTAACAGCATTTCGGTGAGTCTTGTTCCCACCAAACCACTTCCGCCGGTGATCAAAACATGTTGCCTCATATTCTTTGTAGTAAATACTGGAAAACAGTATGTTGTGAGATTTATCTGTTGTCAGAGCTTGCATCAGACAAGTTCTATAAAACATCAACCTAAGAATCGCAGGCTATGTTCGTTGGGGTAAAGGTTGAGATAATTTTTGCTTCAATCTTATTCCTAATCTCACACAGCAAAGTCTATTTCATGGGCATCTTCCATAATAAAAGTATAGATTCTGCTGTATTTTCTTCTTTTGATCCTACTTCTTTTCTTTCCTATGTAATACTAATAAAAGATAATACCAAACTATATACCACAAAACAGATCGTGTGCAGCTATAGAAAACATAAGCTATTCTTCTGTCCGGTGCTGATACTGATTCAGTACCTGCTGGGTAACATTCTTGCGGTTAAGGTTTCGGATTTTATAACAAATAAACTTTCGCCGTTTTATACATTTTCTCTACTATTGAGTGGGCAATGCTTATTTTCCTTATATTTTATTCTCTTAGGATGATGCTGGTTAAAAAGATTGGAAACTCCCTTTCCAGGACATGACATTTCTTAACTTCACGGAGAGGAAGCACGTCATGTCGTATGGTCTTCGCTATAAAAAAGATGTTTTTTTGCGAAACAGACTGGTATATCTTTCAGTAAGGCTTACTCCAATATTTTATTTTCCTCCAGTTCCTGATCAGCTGTATCTTTTTTTATAATCACTTTGTCGATACGTTTCCCATCTAAATCTACGATTTCAAAGTGATAACCGTTAAAATCAAATTTCTCTCCGGTTTCAGGAATCTTATTGAGATGAGAAATAATAAAGCCACCCAGCGTGGTATAATGCTCCGGATGTTCTGTCACCAAATTTTCACCCAGATAAGTGTTGAGCTGATGAATCAGCACACTCCCGCTGATTAGGTAAGAGTGATCGTCTCTTTCCACAAAATCCAAGTCATCTTCTTCATCCACATCCGGCAAATCTCCGACAATAGCTTCCATCAGGTCGTGTAAAGTAACAATCCCCTCCACTGAGCCAAATTCATCTACCACGATCCCCAGGTATTGTTTGTCTCTCTTAAACATCTTCAGAATGTCCAGCGCATACATGGTTTCGGGTATATACATGGGTTCCTGGAGGACGTTGTTCAGATCAAAATCAGCTTTGCTGACGCTTTCAAAGAAAGCTTTGGCAGCCACTACTCCTTGAATGTTGTCAATAGAACCATCACAAACCAGAAATCTGGCATGTGCGCTGTTTCTCATCAATTCACTGATCCGTTCTACAGGCTGATGAATGTCAATCCATTCTACTTCCGTACGGTGTGTTTTCAGATTCTTAGCTCTTTGCTCAGTAAATGAAAACAAGTTCTGGTGCATCATGCTTTCCTCTCTTTCTATAACTCCCTCTGTGCCCGCTGTTTTGATCATGTGTCGTAATTCATCTTCTGTAAGCGCTTCTTCTTTGGTGTCTTTGATCCCTAACAGGCGTAAAATAGCTGTCGTTGAAAAGGAAAGCAACTTAACAATGGGATAGGTTATTTTAGTAAATAACTTAATGAAGGGCCCAAAAATAAGCGAAACTCTTTCGGCATATTTCAGCGCAATACTCTTAGGAATCAGTTCACCGATGACAATTGTGAAATAGGTGATAATACTGACTATCAGTACAATAGATACTTCCTCTGCATAGGGAGCCAGTGCTGGTATTTTCAGGATGAGAGGTTCTACATCATCGGCCAGCGCAGAACCTCCATAGGCACCCGCCACGACTCCGATCAATGTAATACCGACCTGGACAGACGAGAGAAAGTTTTCAGGTTCTTTCAGCAAATCCAACACGATGCGGGCTTTGAGACTGCCATGTTCTGCTTTCTGCTCAATTTTAGTTCTTTTCAGAGAAACAAGGGCTATTTCTGATAGGGCAAAAATCCCATTAATCAAAGTGAGTAAAAAAAGAATAATAATTTCCATAAAAAAAAGGTAACCTTTGGTACTGGCAAATCACCTGTCACAGAAAGTTGCCCTGTTATTTTTAGCTGTGGTGATAAAGCAAAAATACACAATGGCTATCATATACATTCTTACGTACAGTGTAATTTCCTGTTTTGACAACTGAGCCCTCTCTTACTATTTTCATTAACACTTTAAAACTCAAAAAAGAAGAATCTGTTACAAAAGGTTGGTTTATTTCTTGGCAGTATCCTGTCTGCTTCGTAAAAAGATATGCACTACTTCATAAATTTTTATCGGACACAATAAGCCGTAATTTGCAAACTATCAGTTAGAAAAAACGTTTTACAGACACTATTCTTTAAGACCTTTTTCCAGCATCAACCTTTGACTTATGGAAAAAAAGGGTAAAGACATACAACGCTGCCGTGTTAGCTCAACTTGCGAATTAAATATAGGAAGTACACAATATAATTCGTTTTGAATCGCCTGCTTCTGATTATTTCAGGTGTTTTCCTTGGATTTGACAATAAACATACGAAGAAGAATGAATGGATTCCGCAAAAGAGCTATTTCAGAAAGATCCCTATTTAAAACCTTAGCTAGTATGCTTTACTGGTGTCAGACTGATGGTCAAATTAAACTTTATCATTTAAAGCAAAATGTATGTTATCCATCCGTCAATTTTTTTCGTGGTAACATGACGCTATGCTGTCGTATCATTCACTTTCCGTGACCTTCAGATGGTAGCATATCCATTTTCTCTAAAACGCAGCAAACTTTTGCGTTTTGTCACCTTCTTTTACCTCTATGTCATGCAAGGGATCCCTGCTGGCTTTGCACTTACCGCTGTAGCCAACTATTTAGCCGCAGAGGGCGTAGAGGCTATGGCCATCGGTCAGTTTGTAGCCATTGTTGGCTTTCCCTGGACTATACAGTTCATATGGGGTCCTCTGATTGACAAATACCAATCTTCTGCTATGGGGCAGCGTAAACCATGGGTATTGCTATCACAGTTCCTGTCCTTTGTTGCTTCTTTGGGCATTTTATGGGTCAATGATCCCTCTTCACAAATCACCTTACTCTCCGCTGCTTTTTTCATTCACAGTTTGTTTGCCTCTATACAAGATGCCAGCGTAGATGCTATGGCCATCACTATTGTCGACGTATCGGAAAGAGGTCGCATCAATGCTTTTATGCGGGGAGGCATGCTAACCGGGAGCGCCCTTGGTGCAGCAGGGACGGCCTATCTTATCCGTTTTAGCAGCTTCCAGCAGGCAGCCTTAGCACAGTCGCTGCTCCTGTTTATTTTGATGGTGATTACTTTTTTTATCAAAGAAAAACCACAAGACACCCTACTTCCCACCAAGACAGAGAGTATTTCTCGAGAACATAAGAATAGTGTAAGTATCATTACGCTTTTTAAAGTACTTTTTCGGGAACTGACATCCTCTCAAAACCTATGGATATTTGCCTCTATCATTGTCGTTTATATCTGTTTAAGTGTATTTATCAGAGCTTACTCTATCCATCTCATACAAGTACTGCAGTGGAAGGATACGGAGCTTTCTGTGCTCTCAGGCACCGCTGGCACGCTTGTGGCCCTGATCGTCGTGCTCATTGGTGGTTATATAGCTGATAAATACGGTGCCCGGCGTTTACTGATGTTTATGATCCTTTTCATTGCTGTATTTTTACTCTTTTTAAGTGGTCTCACCTGGTTCTTTTATAGCAAAGTCACCATTACTGTTGGCCTGGTGGTTTGGTACATGATGGATCCGGCTTATAGTGTGGCTTCCATGCCTATACTCATGGCTCTTTGCCATAAAGGAATTGAGGGCTCTCAGTTTACTACATACATGGCGCTGGTGAATTTGTCCGATGTAGTGGGAGCCTACTTATCTGGCTATGCGCTTCATTGGTTAACAGCGCCTGCGATTGGACTGATCTGTAGTGCCCTTTTATTTGTTAATTTATGGGCTGTCAGGATGCTCGTACGAAAAAGGTTCTTTTCTCAGATAGCCTGATTACCCTGCTTTTTTTTACCAGTGAATGCTGAAACACTAAGATTCGCACAGTAGAAGGAATTCATTCCTGCCTTGTTGTCAAAAGTATAGCAACTTTTGTAACATTGCTCTTACCAAACTTTTTTACTATGAAAATGCTAAAATTTTTGTTTTTAACCCTGTTTATGCTTGCGCTATATTGCTGTAACTCTCCGAAGGAAGAAGCTTTATTTGATATACGTGAATTTATTGCCAAATCTCCTGATGAGGTGGCAACCTTAATGGGTAAGCCTGATACTACCTATCACCGCACCATTTTTGGAAAACGTTATGCCATTCAATATTATCATCAATATGGCATTGAGATAAGAAGCCTTAACAACAGAGTCGCGGAGGTCATTGTCAATGAACCATACCCGCTAAAATTCACTCCTGAAACCATTACCGAATTTGGCTTGGATTTCGTTGAACCCACCCGTTATGAGCCAGAATCCATGATTAGCTGGACAAATCTGGAAGGCATTAAAGCAGCTACTTTTTATATCGTAGGGATCAAAAAACCTGATTCCATTGAGCATAACTATAAAATCTACTTTAACTTATCGGATACCACCCAAGCAGCTGTAAAATAAAAATGCCACCTGTACAAGATGGCATTCAATGCGTAGAGCTGCTGGTGACTATTCTATGAGGTAAGTAATACCCACTGAATAATCTCGTCCGACTGTGTACTGATCAAAAATATATTTTTCACCTTTGAAAGTGATAGATTCAGAATAATAGGGATTGAGCAGATTGTTAGCTCTGATTCTAACGCTAAATCGATCATTCAGTTGTTTTTTTACACTAACGTTTAGTTCAGGGCGAGGCTGCTCATACACAAAAGGCAAAGCAGTGGTAAAATAACTCAATCGTCTACCGAAAACGTTAAACACCACATTGCCTGACCAGCCATTTTCTTGATTATCATAATCCAAATTTGCGTTGACAACATAAGGAGATTGGCTATACATTTCCCGGGTATCATCGGCATCAGGATTAAACACTCTTATGGCATTAAGCTCGTCGGCCTCCAAACTTACCTGTGAATAGATGTAGGATGCATTAACACCTACCCTAAAAGACTCAAGCGCCGGGGCGATGAAACTCAAATTCTTTCTTGCTTCTAATTCTATACCCATCAACTGCCCTTGATCCACGTTCTCATATTTATACTCAGAGGTAGAACCTCCTGCATTTGGATTGAGCGTATTTTCAATAGGGTTATCAAACCGCTTATAAAACAAGCTAGCCCCAAAATACTCATTTTGGGTAGGATACATCTCCCAACGCAAGTCATAGTTATCAATCAACGTTCGATCTAGCGCTGCATTTCCTATCTGGTTAAAATCCCCATAAAAAGCAAAGGTTACCAAAGGCGCAAATTCCCTAAAGGTAGGACGTGCAATGGTTCGCCCATAAGACGCTCTCAGGTTCATGTTTTCTACCAATTCGTAGGTGAAATTTAAGGCTGGCAGAAAATCATTGGTTTCCAGTTTACCGGTTACACCGTTAAATGCTTCCAATGTCATATCAGTACGCTCATAGCGCACGCCTCCCACCATGCGTAATTTCTCAGCTATGGGTGCATCTAACATCAGGTAGCCAGCATATATCGATTGACTGGCATCGTAGTTATTACCTTCCTGGGATACATCGCTTACGAATGACAGCCGATTGCCTTCACTGTCATAACCTAAATTCTCGCTCAGGAAAAGATCATCCACGTTGCCAGTAAAATTCCTTCTTCTCAAGAAATATTCAAACCGTCGTTCGCGGAATGAACGATCTCTTTCGGTATAAGCGCCACCCACTTTTATCTTGCCTTCCCGGTCGCCCCAGATACTGACGGGAAGCGTTACATTCAAGCGGTTATCCCAGTTAGTTTCTTCCATGTTACGGAAATACCTGCCTGGGCGGTTTACATTAGATACCTGTTGGGTGGAGTCGCTTCCATTGATCTGAACACTACTTCGCAAGAAACGCAAATCAGGCTCATCCAGGTAGGTATCCGTGTAAGAGGACTGCCATTCGATGTTCAGATTGTTTAAGGCGGCAATGCTATGTTCTCCCTTCAGCAAAAGATTAGTTAATCCTCTTTCCGTAAAAGATAAAACACGGTTGCGTAACAAAAGAGTTGAATCAGGCCTTTCTTGTAAGCTATAGCCTTCCTGTAAGCGTGCAACATCCGTACTAGCCTGGTTGTGCATGATATTAAAGCTGATTTTACTGTTGTTACTCAGCTTATACGATAAGTTCAGCAAACCGCCGATATTTACATTTTCATCTGACGATGCATCGTCTGCAGTAAACAACAGACTACGATTCAGGGTAGTAGCATTGGATGGCACCCCGCTATAGCGATTCACCTGTCCGTTGCTATAGAAACCATAACTTCTGCTGTATGTTAAACCTAGCACAAATCCTAACGGATTGCCCAGTAAGGTCTTTTGATTTCCTACTGAAAAACTAAGGCTATGGTTTATAGGAGGAGCATCTTGTGTAGGAGTGAATTGATTGGTTCCGAAAGCGCGTGATACTTCATTAACCTGCTCCTGTGTAGCATCAGGTTTATTAGGTGTGGGAAAATTCTGGCTATTATATTGGTTGATCACAGCAGGCAACTCACGTATTCCATCATCTAAAGCCAACCATTCAGTATTACCTCCTTGATAAGTCAGAAAGTTACTGTTAAAAGTAGCTTGATCATTAAAACCTGCTGAAGCTGCAATTTGCATGGTGTACTGATCAGGAAAATCTTTGGTAGTCACATTGACTAGTCCACCGGAAAATTCACCTGTCAGATCGGGCGTAAAGGTTTTGTATACAATAATATTATCAATCATGTTGCTGGGAAACATATCCAATTGAACCGAGTTCCGGTTGGGGTCCAATCCTGGTATATCTGCTCCGTTCAACACGGATTTACTGTAACGATCACCTAACCCACGCACGTACACATATTTTCCTCCTTCTACTGTCACTCCAGTGACTCTCTGTACGGCAGCGGCGGCATTGTTATCACCATTTCTGGAAAACATGTCAGCAGAGATAGCATCCAACACTGCAGGAGATTTTTTTTGTATCGTCAACAGGGCTGATTCGCTACTGCGTACTGCCTCAGCTGTGACAACTACTTCCTCCAGGCCCACGGTTTCAGAAGCTAATTTTACTTCAAAACTATTGGCCTCATTGGCATTCACCTCTACTCCTTCAATTGTTTTAGATTGATAAGACACATAAGATACCTGTACATTATAAGCACCCGGCTGTAATCCGGTAATGGCTGCTTTACCATCTAGATCAGTAACGCTTCCCTGGGTTGTTCCGGCGATAAGAACTGAAGCTCCAATCAGTGCTTCGCCTGTCTCTTCATCGAAGACACCCACACGGATGGTACCCGTTTGCCCTACTGCATTTCCTATACTGATTATGAGAAAAATCAGAAGTGTGTATAAACGCATAATTTAATTATTTGATTTTCACGGACTAATGGACAATTGTAATATGGTATAGAAAGAATAGGACAACAGCTGCTATCCTATTCCTGTAAATATTTAACAAACTATTGATTGATGATAAACCAAGTTCTTGACCAGTTAGCAAAATAAGCATCACCAGCAGGATCAACAGCACCTTTGTAGCTCAGCGCTTGAACTCCAGTTGGTAACTCTGTGACCAAACCTGTAGTAACCGCTTCCGCTGTTGGTGTAAATTTAGTAGCGCCAGTACCAAACGTCGGATCTACAACAGTATTAGCTTCAGCTAGGGCAGTCTCTACCTCTCCTTCCAAAGTGGCGTCTCCTTCGTTACTTAACTCAAAGAGATCAGCAAAATTTGCAGGATCAGTCACAGCATTAATGTTATACAGAATGTTTCCACTGATCACGATATCACCTGCTACATACCGATCGTAAGAACTTTCATCGAGTGTAGTCAAACGCTCCATGTCTATGGGAGCATCATAACCATAAAGGATGCTGTTATAAATACTACCACCAAAGTTATCTCGCATGTAAACAGCATCAGAGACATTTACGCCATCAGCATCATCATACAATAGTGTCAGGTTAGCCATTTTTGGGGTAGCAAAAGGCTGAGCAGTTTCGTTAGCATCTACGCCACCGTCAAGTTCCATCCCACGGGGATCATCGCTCTGCAGGGTTTCGCCAGTATGCCATACAATAGCATTTTGAATATTACCACGGTACCCTTCATCAACGTCAATGCCGTCATCACCAGGATAAGATATCACAAGATTCGTAACGTTTACTGTGCCACCGAAGAATTCAACTCCATCATCCAGGTTAGACAAAATCTCAACATTATTGATCACAGTACCACTACCCACTGAGCCCAGCGTCAAACCGTTAATTTCATTGTCGGAGCCAATAAGGCTACCACCATGACGGATAGATACATAGCTGAATACACCAGAATTGTCGGCATCATCCTCTCCTCCATATTGGCCTCTGGTTTCTTCCGTAGGAATTCCCTCGATGTTTTTCACACCGCTTACATCTGTATTGTTGTTAGTAGCCCTTCCAAGAATAATAACACCACCCCAGAGCGCATTGGCATCTTCTGGCACCGAACCATTCAGGTCATCGGCTTCACCAGTGAAGATAATGGGTGCCTCTGCTGTCCCTTCGGCCATAATCATACCACCACGGGCAACAATCAGTGCGCTTGCTTCAGAGCCCTGTCCTGCTTTTCCTTTGATAACAGTTCCAGGCTCAATTGTCAAAGTCTGACCTTCGTTGACATAGATAAAACCATCCAGAATATAAGTATTATTGGCAGTCCAGGTCACAGTGCCTACACCCTCTGCTGAAGGGGCGACACGGATTGTTTCACCACTCTGTACGGGAGGCAAGTTAATAACCGAATCAATAATATGAATTACACCATTGCCAGCAATAATATCTGCCTGTACAACCGCAGCACCATTGACTAAGACGGTCTCACCTTCTACTGTCACTGTGATGGTACTGTCGTTAATAGTAGTTAGATCACCGGCAGCAATTTCTGCGGAGGTGATAGAATCACCTACTACATGGGCTTGTAGCGTCTGTGCTATAGCCTCTTCCCCTAAAGCTTCAATCACTGCTGGAAGATCATCCAATGCCAGGGCTTCTAACAAAGCCGTAAAAGCATCGTTGTTGGGTGCAAATAATGTAAAAGGTCCTTCTGCATTGAGGGCGTCGGTCAGGCCGGTAGCCTCTAAGGCAGCAGCTAGGGTAGACAAATCTGCAATGTCAGCCAATGTGTTGGCAATAGTAGGGGTCTCAGTAGGTGCAGCGACTGTGAAAGTAGAAGCAGCAGAAGTTTGCCCGTTAGCGGTAACGGTTACATTAACAGCACCAGCGGCAAGTCCGGCAGGCACTGTCGTAGTAATAGAAGTAGCATTGGCACTGGCTACCGTAGCATCTGTGGTGCCAAATTTTACAGTAGGAGATGTGCCAAAATTAGTACCCGCAATAACGACCTGCACACCTACTGCTCCTGTGTTAGGAGTCAAAGAAGTAATGGTTGGAACTGGCTCCGGATCATCATCATCATCCTTACAAGCAAAAAAAATAGTGGTCATTAGACCCAGCATGAGCAAAAAAGAAAATGATAGTTTCTTCATGAGTTAGATTTTGTAGTGTCTTCTTGGTTTGAAATTACACCCGCAAAATTCAACAATGATTGTTAAGTCATGAGGTACTCTATATTAATAAATGATTAAAGATGGGCTCGATATGTTAAATTAATGTTAACTGACCGTAGGATTATTTCAGATCAAAGTGCTGATAATCAGTTGTTCGCCCAGCACGTTTATTTAAATTCATTTGAGGGGTTTTTGAAAAATTCTTCAAATAATTATAACCATAGTTATATTACGTCTTATGAATATTTTCATCGCTACACTTCCTGGTCATTCATGGCTGCAAATCCTTTACCTCATGAATTTTTTTATTATAAATGTTGCCTTTGCCCTTCCTATCATGTAGTTTTGGCTTTATTTAAAATTAATCTAAATAAAAGGTTAGCTATAAAGGTATGCTCTTTCCTTTTCCATAGGCAGCATACTGGAAGACTGGCACCTCTTTATTTTTTACTAGTGCTGCCTTGTACACATATACAGGTATACAGGTACAAAAGCCCGACAATATCTGATGTAGACACTTAGCTATTCATAAAATTCCGAATTAAGCTAAAGATTGGAAGGTGACCCATGAGCATCGATGGGCCAAACATTGCGAAAGTTTTGAGTAAGAAGCATTACCGGAAGTTTTTATTTCTAACTTTTAATTTTTCAGATTTTGAAAGACAACCGAATCAAACTAAAGAAGATTATAGGAAAAATTCACCTTTGGCTCGGATTTGCTTCCGGAATTATAGTATTTATAGTAGCTGTGACGGGTTGCTTCTATGCTTTTAAAACGGAAATAGAGCATCTTACCCAATCTTATCGTTTTGTAGAGGAGCAACCTCAATCTCTTTTGCCGCCTTCTACCTTTCAAAGCATTGCAGAGAAAACGCTTCCACAAAAGAAAATCCATGCTGTTTTGTATCCTGGTACCGGAAAAGCAGTACAGGTTATCTTTTTTAATTTTGAGCCGGATTATTACTATTATCACTTGTATCTGAATCCTTATACCGGTGAGGTCCTCAAGGTGAAGGATATGGAAACTGATTTTTTTCACATCATTCTGGATGGGCATTTTTACCTCTGGCTGCCACCGGAGATTGGCCAGCCTGTGGTAGCTTCAGCGACCCTCGTCTTTGTTGTCATGCTTATTTCAGGACTCATTCTCTGGTGGCCCAAAAATAAAGCTGCCTCTCAACAACGCTTTCGCATCAAGTGGAACGCCCGCTGGAGGAGAAAAAACTATGATATGCACAATGTGCTCGGCTTTTATGCCCTTGGGATCGCCATGATCCTGGCGCTAACAGGGCTGGTTTGGGGTTTTCAGTGGTTTGCCCAGGGAACCTATACAGCTTTTGGTGGAGAAAAGGAGCTGTTGTATATGGAACCTACTTCTGACACAACAGCTTCCTGGACAGCCAGTTTACCGGCTATTGACCAGGTTTGGTACAACATGCAGAAGAGTTATCCCAAGGCAGAAGTCATTGAAGTTCACATTCCCGAAACAAGCCACTCGCCCATCGCTGCCAATGCAAATCCTGATGGTGGCACCTACTGGCAAACTGATTACCGGTATTTTGATCAATACACCCTGGAAGAACTTTCTGTCGATCATATCTACGGAAGATTCCCAAACGCTGATGCTGCTGATAAACTCTTCCGCATGAACTACGACATTCACACGGGTGCCATCCTGGGGTTTGCTGGTAAGCTTCTGGCTTTTTTTGCAAGCCTGATTGTTTCCAGTCTTCCTGTTACCGGTTTTTATATCTGGTGGGGCCGCCGCAACAAACAAACCAAGAAAGTGAGACCTCAACGAAGGGTTTCAGATATCCGCATCCGCAAAAAGGTAGAAACGCACGCCCAGCTCAAATAAATAGGCAATGCTGGATGGTCTGAAGAGAGAAAATATTTCTATCGGTTGATGGGTATCTTTTGCAAAATAGTCTTGATAATATCTATTGTCTTCACCCCATCGGCTTCTGCCTCATAGTTGAGAAGGATGCGGTGGTTCAGTACATCGTGTGCTACCTCTTTGATATCTTCCGGCAAGACATAATCCCTTTGGTCAAAGAAAGCAATAGCCTTGGCCGCAATATTAAGATTGATACTGGCTCTGGGCGAGGCACCAAACTGGATATACTGTGACAACTCTTTCATATGATATTCCGCTGGCCTTCGGGTGGCAAAAACCAGCTCAATAATATATTTCTCTAATGAATCCGAAATATTGACGGCATTGATAGCGTCACGGATAGAAAAAACATTTTCTTTGGTCAGAATAGATTTTACTTCTGCCGTATAGGCCAGATTAGACATACGCCGCATCACTTCCAGCTCGTTTTCTTTGGAAGGATAATCTACAAATACCTTCATCATAAAACGGTCTACCTGTGCTTCCGGTAAAGGGTAGGTTCCTTCCTGGTCAACCGGGTTTTGTGTAGCCAACACCAGAAAAGGGCGATCCAGCAGAAAGGTAGTCTCTCCAATAGTGACTTGTTTTTCCTGCATAGATTCTAACAGGGCTGACTGCACTTTGGCCGGAGAACGGTTGACTTCGTCTGCCAGGATGAGGTTGGCGAAAATAGGGCCTTTTTTTACTTCAAAGCTTGCCTTTTGCTGATTGTAGATCATGGTACCAATCAGGTCTGCTGGGAGCAGGTCAGGCGTAAACTGAATCCGTTTGAAATTAAGATGCAACACTTTGGCCAGGGTATTCACCGTGAGTGTTTTAGCCAGACCAGGAACCCCTTCCAGCAGGATATGGCCTTGTGTAAACAACCCGATCAGCAGGCGATTTACCATATATTGCTGGCCTACCACTACCTTTCCAACTTCCGAAAAAACCTGCTTAATTTTTTCCTGGTATTCTCTTTTGATATCTTCGTCTGTGATATTTTCCATATGCATAATGCTCTGAACCGTTTAAGAAGAGGCAATCTATAAAGCCTCCAGAACTGTCAAAAAACTCAAACTACAATTTTACACAATGATTTGAGAATTATACAGTTAAACTTTAATTATATAGGGCTCATAAATCCTTTACCTTCTATGTAAAAGATTTATCATATCATATTGTTTGAATTCAAGCTGATTTGGCTACTTTCTCATGACGTGTTGCCAGCCTTTCCAACACAACTACTATGGCGATACCCAATAGCATAAACAAAAGAGATTGCCAGAAATAAGCTGGCTCGCCCGTCATTTCCATATAGGTGCCGGGCCATACGTTCTTTGTGATAAAAGGAACTTCTTCTCCACTACTGTTGATACGGGTGGAAACGATGACTTTCCAGGGCCATATTTTGTTCAAAGACCCAATCATAAAACCTGCCAACAGGGCCACAGCGACGTTATGATACCGTTGTAGCATCCATGAAATGACACGGGCGAAACTTAAAATGCCTACCGCACAACCTAAAGCAAAAACAGCAATCACTATCAGGTTTCTATCGTTGACAGCCCCCAATACATAGGTATATTTGCCCAATATCAGTAGAATAAAACTACCGGAGATACCGGGAAGTATCATCGCACAGATGGCAATGGCACCACTGAGGAAAATAAACCAAAGATCGGTGGGTGTATCGGTAGGCGTAGCTTCGGTGACCCAATAGGCTATCACCACCCCCACCAGACCGGAAAGAATAACGCCCCCGGGCCACCGGGTAATTTCTCTGGAAACAGACACGGCGGAAATAACAATCAATCCAAAAAAAAATGACCAAAGCTGAATAGGATAATGCTCCAGCAAGTGATGAATCACTTTAGCCAGTGTGATGATGCTTAGAAATATACCACTTAGTAAAGTAAGCAAAAAGCTGGCATTGACATGCCGCCATAAGGCTGTGAGCTTAAATTGAAACAACAGGCGAAGTGCTTCTGCATCAAATGATTTGATTGCATTGAGAAGTGTTTCGTAAATGCCAGTGATAAAAGCAATGGTACCTCCGGAAACGCCCGGCACCACATCAGCGCCTCCCATAGCCACTCCCTTCAGAAACAGCTTTATATAATCTTTTACTGATCTCAGGTTATTCATCCACCTTTTATTTGACAGCCTGGGTCTTGTTATACTTTATCTGTATTTAAAAAATGATTGAAAGTATCGCCTCTTAACCCCAGCCTTATAGTTTCCAACGGTATGACTTCATTAGGAGCAATATTACCCAGGTTTACATTGGCTCCTAATAATTTAATGAACCAAACCTGTTGCTCTTTTTGAGGCGCTTCCCAAATGATTTTTTCGAAAGGGATTTTCGTTAAAATTTCTTCTACCAGTCCGGAACGTACCTCACCACTAGCCCGGAATAAGCCTACATTGCCACTTTCACGGGCTTCCCCGATTACTTTCCAGGCGCCTGCGTCTAATTCTGCCTGCATCAATTCTATCCATTTGTAGGGAGGCATAATCTTGGCAGCATCTTTAGAGCCTACTTCAGAAAGCACAGTAGCCCGCTCTGATAGCTTACGAATATACTCACATTTATGGTCGTGCTTCAGTTCAATAGAACCATCCGACACTTCAGCAAATGACATACCAAATTGGTCTAATACTCTTAGGTAATCTTCAAATTGGTTTCTGATCACAAAAGCTTCAAATAAGGTGCCTCCAAAATAAACGGGAATACGGGCTTCGTGATAAAGCTGAATTTTTTCTTTAAGATAAGGTGTCACGTAGGAAGTAGCCCAGCCCAATTTTACGACATCTACATATTCTCCTGCCACACTCATAAAATCTTCAGCCTCTCTCAGGCTCAGACCTTTGTCCATAGCCATAGTATATCCTGATATCCTGGGCTTTGCGGTTCTCTCAGGAATTTGGTTTAGCGTGTAGTTCATTAAATGAAAAATGGTTATTTTCTGTATTGATCAATAATTTTAAACAACGCCTTTTGAGTTTCAAGCCGAGGGAAAAACTCATAAAGGATTTCGTGTTTTTTAAAGTCCAAAGTTAATGCATTTTCCAAATAATTGAAGGCTTCCTTATACTGGCTGGCGGCAATCAGGTAGGCAGTAATATAATAATAAAACTCTGCACAGTCGGGAACCTCATCCAGACCACTCAGAACAAGAGAAATGGCTTTATCATAATCACCCTGCTCATAGAACACATAAGACCAGCTGAGCCAGACTTGAATATTTTCCGGGTCCAATAAGCTAGCTTCCTGATAGGCTTCCAAACAGGAAACGATGTTACCGGTATTGTATTCAGCTTCGGCTAAAGCCAGCCAATAGGTTTCATTCGCTTTGTTAATTTTAATTGCTTTACCCAGAAAGAAGGCAGCTTCATACCAACGGTGCTGTTTGTTGAGGCAGGTTCCTATTCCGAACCAGGCTTCATCATTCAAATAATCTATTTTAGTAGAGCGTTGATAAAACTTGATAGCCTTGTCATATTTCTTCAACTTTTCATAAGAGGAAGCGATACAACAATAGGTCTCCGCATCGGGTCCTTCAATCTGCAAGGTGTTTTTATAGGCCTCCAACGCTTTTTTATAGAGCTGAAGGTTCATATAAGTGTTTCCTAAATTAAAGTAAGCGGAAGCAAAATCTTCATCCACAGCAATGGCATACTCGTAGGCTTGCACTGCTTTTTCAAACTGCCCGAGCTTATTGTATACGATACCCATATTATACCAAGCATGGGCGGAATAAGGATCCTGATCAATAAACTGGTGATAAAAGTTAAGGCTGCTTTCCAATTCACCTGTCACATCCAGGCAGTAAGCCAGTTCATACATGGCATCTTCATGATTGACATTAGAGGCTACAGCCAGCTTGTAATAGTGAATAGCTTTGTGGAATTCAGCCGCATTTTGATAAGCCAATCCGATATGATAATACACCTCGTCTTTCTCTTCACAAAAATCAAGCATATGCTCAAATTCAACAATAGCCTCTTCCAGATTGCCGGATAGCGCCAAAATATTACCTTTCAACAATAAAATCTCGGTATCATTTGGCTGCAGATTGGCGGCTTTATCCAGCAAAAATAAGGCTTCTCTGTACTCTTCAAGGTTGCTGAGAATTTGCGCCTTATTGACTAAAAGCTCGGAAGAATAGGGGTATTGTTTAATAGCGATATTACAAACTTCCAATGCTTTATGGTTATTATCTGCCTGTAGATAATGCTCTATGATATCCACATATACATTCAAATCAAGAAATTGCAGTTCATTCTTTTTAAGCTGATTTTCAAACCAATCAGCCAAATCTTTTCCTCCACTTCTTTTTTCAAAATTATCACTCATACCATGCTGCTGTTTGAGTTTAAAATTTATTAATCAAACTCGGAAAAACTGTAGCCTTTTACAGGCCATATCATTTAAATATAGAAAATACTACAACGTGGACCAACTATTTATGCTGCCTAATGTCACATCGTAATAAAAGTATTTTAAGGTTAATTAAGTTGTTTAGGATTTTGCATTATTTGCTGGCAACACCAGCGCACTGTTTCCTCCAAATTGCGAAAGGAGAAGCCCAGTGCTGTTCGGATTTTGGTGTTATCAAAAACATGTCTGTTCTTTGAAACCTGCTCTAATTCATCAGTAATTAATGGCTTGCTTCCGCTAATACCTGCCCGTATTTTATCAGCAAAAATAGCGAACTTTATCCATAAGCCTTTCACTTTAATACCAGGTGGTTTTTTACCAAATTCATAGGCAATTCTGTCAAAAAGTTCTTTATAAGGAACACTACCTGCATTCAGGATAAAACGCTCCCCAAATATATTAGCTTTCATCAGTTGCATCACCACAGCCGATACATCACGAACGTCTACAAAATTTGCTATACCTCCCGTGTAGAAACGTTTTTCATCCCATATATATTTAAAAATCCGGGTACTACTCTTTGCCCAATCTCCAGGACCTATCACCAGCGATGGATTAATTATAACTGCTTTTAGTCCTTCGGTAGTTCCTCGCCAAATTTCTAATTCGGATAAATATTTGCTGCGGGCGTAGCTGGTAGTGGCTTCCAGGTTAACTAACTGAGACTGCTCATCTACCATTTGGTTACTTTTATCTTTACCTATAGCAGCCACTGAGCTTACGTGCAGAAAATAAGGAACACCCACTTTCAGACAGGCATTGACCAGATTGGCGGTTCCTTCCACGTTGATATGATACATAGTGTCTTCATCTTTGCTATCATATGAGATAAAAGCAGCACAATGAATAACCCATTCAACCTGCTGAAGGGTTTCCTCCAATATTAATGGGTCCAGTATATCTCCTTCTACCCACTCTATGCTTTTCTCTATATCACACACCAGGCTTAGCTCACTGTTTTTTCGCTTTAAAGCTCTGATCTTATACCCACTTCTAAGTAAATCCCGGCATATGTAGCTACCGATCAAACCGTTAGCTCCTGTGACAAAAATCATAGTTTTTTTTGTTCAAGCATTTTAACAAATATATTGGTTCACTTACTAATAATTGCATAAACTTGTCCGATCCTATGTGTGTTATGGCTTGTAATGGGTAATTTACTCCCTGATATTTTCATTAAACAATAACAATAGATAATGGCCAAAAGAGATAGCAGTTTTCTGTTTCGTTTTGATAAAGGGAAGAAAAAAAGAAATAAGCCATTAAACAAAGAGAACCTGAAAAAACTGATCGGTATTTATCAGTATATACTACCCTACCGCTGGCAGTTTATTATAGGAATTATTAGTCTGATTTTATCCAGTATCATCCTTTTAAGTTTTCCTCTCCTTTCGGGCCAGCTCATTGATGTAGCCTCCGGAAAGGGTTCCTGGGTCTCTGATAGCTTACAAACTATCGCACTTTGTCTGTTTGGGGTTTTCTTCATACAAAGTATATTTTCCTTTATAAGAGTCTACTATTTTGCTCAGGTAAACGAGAAAGCCATGGCGGATATCCGTCTGGCCTTATACAGCAAATTAATCTCGCTGCCGCTGTCTTTTTTTGATACCCATCGCACGGGAGAACTCATCAGCCGGATTACCTCAGATGTTTCTCTGTTACAGAGTACTTTCTCCGTGACCCTCGCTGAATTTTTAAGACAAATTTCTACGCTATTTATCGGAACCCTGGTTATTCTATGGATGGCCCCCAGCCTGACCGGGTTTATGATGGCTACTTTTCCTGTTCTTATTGTTTTGGCTATCATATTTGGAAAATACATACGTAAGCTCTCTAAAAAAACCCAGGATCAGTTAGCCTCCGCCAATGTGCTTGTAGAGGAAACCTTACAGGCCATTCATGCTGTCAAATCATTCACCAGTGAATGGCTTGAAGTTAAAAAATATAATGAATCTTTGAACCAGGTTGTCCGAACGGCTTTGCGGTCGGCCGTGTTCCGTGGCCTCTTCATTGCCTTTATCATTTTCGTTCTCTTTGGTGGCATCGTAGCGGTCATTTGGTATGGAGCTTCTCTGGTAGAAACTGGTGCTATCACAGTAGGAGAACTGATTTCTTTCATCTTGTATACTACCTTGATAGGAGGTTCTATGGCAGGTTTAGGCGACTTATACGGGCAAGTACAAAAGGCCGTAGGGGCTTCAGAAAGGATTCTCAACATTTTAGGGGAGAAAGAAGAGGTAGATCCTCAAAGTTATTATAAGAGTCATGGATGGACAAAGCTCAAGGGAGACATATCTTTTCAAGAGGTACACTTCTCTTATCCGACCAGAAAAGATGTACAAGTTTTAAAAGGGATTAGTTTCCATATAAAAAGTGGAGAAAAGATAGCGCTGGTAGGGCATAGTGGGGCAGGGAAATCAACGATCATTCAACTGTTATTAAGATTTTATACCTGGGATCAGGGAGTGATCACGGTAGATGGAAGAGAAATTGACAACTATGATCTTACAGAGTATAGAAAGCACATTGGTATTGTTCCGCAAGAAGTCATTCTGTTTGGAGGCACTATACAGGAAAATATTGCCTACGGACGTCCTGGTGCTTCCCTGCCAGAGATACGAGAAGCAGCCAGACTGGCCAATGCCTTAAATTTCATTGAGTCTTTCCCCGATGGTTTCCAAACATTAGTAGGGGAGAGAGGCGTAAAACTTTCTGGAGGACAAAGACAGAGAATAGCCATTGCCAGAGCTATCTTAAAAAATCCGGAAATATTGATCTTGGATGAAGCGACCAGTTCTTTGGATGCTGAATCCGAAAGTCTTGTTCAGGAAGCCTTGAGCAGGCTTATGGAAAACCGCACTACGATCATCATTGCCCATCGGTTAGCCACTATCAGAAAAGTAGACACTATCTACGTGATCAAAGATGGAAAAATAGTAGAATCGGGCTCTCACGAAAAATTATACGGACTTAAGGGCAGCTACAGTCATTTAGTAAAGCTACAACTAGAAGAAAATCCCAAAAACTAACAGTTTGTTATAAGGTCTTAGGATAAAAA
>JAJNNC010000016.1 GCA_021730635.1 Catalimonadaceae bacterium JC749 | reverse complement strand
GTCTTCACCACAGAAGGCAGGCAAGTGGCTGTCAACCCTGTCAGGCTCTCTGACCACAGCCTCAGCCTGGACCTGGTCCACCTGCCGGATGGTATCTATCTCCTCCATATGGTCTTGAAAGAAAAAAATATTGTTAAGAAAATAGAAAAATTGTAAACGGACGATGCATTGACTAATTGTAATTAAAATTGTCATATGACCAGGGTAAGTATTATCATTGCATAGATTGGACACAGAACATATGCAAAAAATTCTCCTAGTGTTGCTTTCTTCTGTTTTTTATTGGTCGGCTTACTTACCTGCCGATCATAGCACCAAGGCAGCTTTTGTGAAAGACACTGCTGAGTATTTTCCCAGCCACCGCTTCGATGGAGGGGCCATTGCTTTTTACGAGTTCTTGCAAACCTATCTGTACTACCCAAATCCGGCCCTCAGGAAAAAGAGAATGGGTACCTGTATTGCTGTTTTTACCATTACCCCACAAGGAAAGTTAGATCATATAGAAATTATTAACTCTTTAGACCGCTCTATTGACACACAAATCGTCAGTACCCTGAAAAGAACAAACGGTTTATGGCTTCCGGCTTCTGACAAAGAGGCGGCGGAAGAAATGATTTTATTTCTGCCTTTTACCTATGTGATCAATGAGTTTAACTTTCTTCAGAATTTTGAGAAACCCTACTATTTGCGCAAAGAGATAGTGGTAAAAGCCATCGATGTGAATGCCAGCCTTAAACAGGATCAGTACTATGCTACCCAGGCCAACTCACACTACCAGAATAAACAGTATGCTGCTTCTCTGGAATACCTCGACGAACTGATCCGGCGTAATCCCTACAATAAGGAATTATACCTGATGCGTGGCAATGCCCTTTATCAGACAGGAGAAAAAAAGAAAGCCTGCCAGGATTTTAGCCTCATACAAAACTTTCTCCGAAAAGAGATTCCTACAGCCGTACATCAGATGTGCTCCAATCAGTAAAAACAAATTGGATCACCAAACACTTACTATCAAAGAGTAACCCATTGTATCCATGATAGACAAAACCTCGTCGCTGGACGATATTTTAGAACATGTCTGGGAGACCCTACACCAGGGTTACATCGACAAGAAACACCCTTATCATTTTCCTGCATTAGCCACTTATGGTGCTCAGGGGGTGCAGCAACGTACTGTTGTGTTGAGGCATGTCAGTGTTTCCGGCAGAACATTTACCTGTTATTCTGACATTCGCACACAAAAAGTAGCTGCACTGCATGACCATCCGGAAGCACATTGGCTATTTTATGACGCCAATACCCAGGAGCAGATAAGGGCTGGCGGAAAAGCGATCTTGCACCATCAGGATGAAGCAGCCAGAAAAGCCTGGGATGCTATTCCTCCTCCGGGAAGGGCTGATTATATCGGACCGGTATCACCAGGCACCCCTTCTTCTGTATACACGGCTAACCTGCCGGAGTCTTTTCTGGAAACTTCTACGGAAAACAATACCCATCAAGGCTGGGAAAACTTCTGTATGATTACCTGTGAGATAACAGAACTGGATTTCCTGAAACTAATGAAAAATGGTCATCTGAGGACTCAGTTCTTTTGGAGAGAAGACCAGTGGAAAAAACAGTGGGTAGCTCCCTGAAGCGCCTTATTGGAAATCGAATACTTGGGTAAAGAAAACTAAAATGAGGGTAGCCAGCAGAAGAATCGTCAGCAATATAGTAGCCGGACCATCAGTAATGACTCTCCATAACGTTTTCATACGCCTTGATTCTCAGACAGTCGTTTCTTTGTGATGCTCTTCATGCACTTCTTCCGCTTCTTCTACACCTTCCCCACCTTCACTATGGGTCACCGTCAAAACATGAGTAAGCACCAGGGCTGCTACTAAAGCCAAAAGCCCGGCGACGATCCAGGTAAATAACTCTAAACCTTCTGTACCGTTGGCATCAAACATAGGGGCAAAATAATTTTGGACATGTGATTATACGGTAACATACCTACTAGGATACCGTAAGCGCGGGCAATTTTATTGAATAAATAAGCCTTTTCAAAGTAAATGTTTTGTTTTTTTAAATTGTTAACTTTGCAGCCCGGTATGACAACAGGTTTTATCCGTTAGCGTAAGCATCTATAAATTGACAAATAATATTAACCAGCGGGATCGTTCTGCATGAATACATACCTCAGGATACTTTCTTTTGCTAAACCTTATCGTCGCTATATCCCTCAGTACCTGGTATTTGCGACATTATCTATCATCTTTGGATTGATTAATTTCACCATGCTGATTCCCCTCTTCAACGTGCTGTTCGACCAGGTGGATGAAAGCACCCGTGCCCAAATGCAGCATCTGCCGGCTTTCCAATTCTCCATAGATTATGTGTTAAAGGTTTTCGATTACTATTTCATGCAGGTGATTGAGGAGTATGGCAAGGTAGGGGCTTTGCTGTTTGTCTGTGCTATCATTGTAGTATCTGTCTTTCTGACCAATCTCTTTCGATATATTTCCGGAATCACCCTGGCTAAAATCAGGGCTAGTGTGATACAGAAATTGCGTATGCGCATTTTTGAGAAGACTAGTCAATTGCATCTGGGGTACTTCTCCAATGAGCGCAAAGGAGATCTTATCTCCCGGATGACCAACGACGTGCAGGAAGTAGAGAATTCAGTAGTCAACACGCTCAAAGTGGCGTTTAAAGAACCTGCTACCATTATCGGTTATTTCCTGGTTCTCTTCTTCATGTCTTTTAAGCTGACCATCTTTACGATCATCATCATGCCTATTTCAGGCACCATCATTTCTGAAATAACCAAGAAGCTGAAAAGGAAAGCCACACAGAGCCAGGAGTCTCTGGGGCGCATCGTTAATATCCTGGATGAAACCTTGTCTGGGATGCGGATTGTCAAAGCCTTCAACGCACAGCCGTTTATCCGAGATAAGTTTGGACATGAAGTAAAACACTACGCTGGCCTGAATGTGGCTATGGCCCGAAAGCAGGAACTGGCCTCTCCCCTATCTGAATTTATGGGTGTGATGGTGGTAGCCGGAATTCTGCTCTATGGAGGCATTTTAGTGCTGAACAACAACTCTGAACTGAAAGCCAGTGAGTTTATTACCTATATCATTCTTTTCTCACAGATTTTGCCGCCAGCCAAAGTAATCAGTACGGCACTGAGTAGTATACAGCGCGGATTAGCCTCTGGTGAACGTATCTTTCACACCATCGATACACAACCAGCCATTCAGGATAAACCTGGTGCCCGGTCTATAGATGTCTTCAAGCATAACATTGTTTTTGATCATGTTTCCTTTTCTTATGAAAAAGAAACTGTGCTCAGGGATATCAGTTTTACCATTGAGAAAGGAAAAACAGTGGCTATCGTGGGCCCCTCTGGCGGAGGTAAATCTACCCTGGCAGACCTGATTCCACGCTTTTATGATCCGGAGGCTGGCACTATTTTTCTGGATGGAATCCCTTTGACTGATTATAAAACGGAATCCATCCGGAAGCTGATGGGTATTGTCACCCAGGAGTCTATTTTATTCAACGACACTGTTTTTAACAACATTGCTTTTGGTATGCCCCAGGCCAGTCTGGAAGATGTGATCAGGGCAGCCAAAATTGCCAATGCGCATGATTTCATTGTCAACACCCCGGAAGGATACGAGACCGTAATTGGAGAAAGAGGCACTAAACTTTCTGGCGGACAGCGCCAAAGGATCAGCATTGCCCGGGCTATCCTTAAGAATCCTCCTATTCTGATTCTGGACGAAGCCACCTCAGCCTTGGACTCGGAATCTGAAAAGCTGGTGCAGGAAGCACTGGCCAACCTGATGCGCAACCGTACCTCCATTGTCATCGCTCATCGCCTGAGTACCATTCAGCATGCCCACGAAATTTTGGTTGTACAACAGGGAGAGATCATAGAACGGGGTCGTCATGACGAACTGGTAGAGCGAGGAGGATTATATTGTAAACTTACCGAGATGCAAGCGGTTTCCTAACAACCTGCGGTGTAAAATCGTTATATCATATAGAGATAGCTGTCATTGGTAATGATGGATGGCATGCGCGAATGGAAGATTGGTAAAGCAAAGTTTGTTTGACCGGAAATGGCAGCTATCGTTTATCCAGTTATATCAATAATTAATCTGATCATGAGACCTTTTAGACTTACCCTTTTTGTCCTTCTGTTTTTTTACCTGGCTATGCTGGTGGTAGTATCTTTGAACTTTACCAGGACTATCAATTGGATGACAAACCACCAGGATACGCTTCCTTATTTCACGCTGACAGGCCTCGGTGTTTTTCTGGTTCTTTTGTTTATCACTACTTTTGAACGTAACCTTTACCAAAGGAAAATTGCCA
Source organism: Catalimonadaceae bacterium JC749 (assembly GCA_021730635.1). GTDB lineage: Bacteria > Bacteroidota > Bacteroidia > Cytophagales > Cyclobacteriaceae > JAJNNC01. The sequence continues at coordinate 156,754 of JAJNNC010000016.1, read as the reverse complement.
AAAAAGAAGCTGAAAAGAACGAAATCAAGGCACAGGTTTTTGAAATGCAGCGTAGAAATGATGAAATAGAACATTCTCTCAAATCATTTGAAGGCTCTATCTCAAAAAGAGCAACCTCCAGCGAAGAACCTAATACCAACGAAAGACTGTGAATTCCCTTATTCTCAATGAACTCAAGCAAGCGGCGCAAGTATTAGAAAACTTTATCAATAACCCCGCTCATCTGGCTAAGATTGAGGAAGCTGCCCAACAGTTAAGTAATAGCATTCAACAGGGAGGTAAAATTATTGCCTGTGGCAATGGCGGTTCCCATTGTGATGCGATGCATTTCGCAGAAGAACTCAGTGGGCGCTATCGTGATAATCGCCGGGCGCTACCGGCGGTGGCCATCTCTGATCCCAGCCACATTTCTTGCGTAGGCAATGATTTTGGTTATCCCTATGTTTTCTCCCGCTTTGTAGAAGCCTTGGGTAACGCAGGCGATACGCTACTGGTACTCAGCACGAGTGGCAAATCTGCCAGCATCCTGGAAGCTGCCAAAGTGGCCCGGCAAAAGCAAATGAAGGTCGTCGCTCTCACGGGTAACGATGGTGGACCATTGGCCTCATTGGCTGACTTTGAGATCAGAGTACCTCACCAGGGGTATGCGGACCGCATCCAGGAGATCCATATTAAAGTTATTCACATCCTGATTCTGCTCATAGAAAAGCAGGTATTACAGAATTAGAAATTTTCCTACATCCGTTTCGTAACCACTGATTTTTATTACTCTCCCATAGTATATCATCGCATTTTTGTGCGGGAGTAGTCCATAAAATCTGTGTTATGCTGTCGAAAACATATGGAAGTGCTGTGTATGGCGTAGATGCTTTTGTCATTACGATAGAAGTAAGCGTTGGGAAAGGCACGAAATTCTTCATGGTAGGTCTGCCTGATAGTGCTGTTAAAGAAAGCGAACAAAGGGTAGAAGCTGCTATTAAACATGCTGGCTATACGATGCCCCGTATCAAGACAGTGATAAACCTGGCACCCGCTGACATTCGTAAAGAAGGGTCCTCCTATGATTTACCGATTGCACTGGGAATTTTATCAGCCTCCGGTCAGATCAACACATGTCCATTGCACCAATACATGATGATGGGCGAACTTTCCCTGGATGGTGGACTCCGTCCGATCAAAGGAGCGCTGCCTATTGCGATTGAAGCCCGGAAACAAGGGTTCAAGGGTTTTATTTTACCTCAGGAAAACGCTTCAGAAGCAGCTATTGTCAACCACCTGGATATCATTGGTGTCGCAACCCTGCGGGAAGCCATCAACTTTTTAGAAGGCAAGAATGAGATTTTACCCACACAACAAGATACCCGCGATCTGTTTTACCATGAGAACAGCCGGTTTGATACTGATTTTGCGGATGTTAAAGGCCAGGAAAGTATCAAAAGAGCACTGGAAATTGCAGCAGCCGGTGGACATAATGTGATTATGGTAGGCCCTCCGGGTTCAGGAAAAACGATGCTGGCCCGACGAGTACCGACGATCCTTCCTCCCATGACACTGCATGAAGCCCTAGAAACTACAAAAATTCATTCAGTAGCCGGAAAGCTGACAGCCGGGTCGTCCCTGGTTTCTCACCGTCCTTTCTGTGCGCCTCACCATACCATCAGCGACGCAGCCCTGGTAGGAGGTGGTAATTTTCCTCAACCCGGCCAAATTTCACTAGCCCATAACGGTGTGCTGTTTTTAGATGAGTTGCCGGAGTTTAAACGAACGGTGTTGGAAGTGCTCCGACAACCACTGGAAGAAAGAGCTGTGACCATAGCCCGGGCGAAAGGCACGGTTATGTTCCCGGCTAACTTTATGCTCATTGCCAGCATGAACCCCAGTCCGTCAGGCGACTTTTATCATCCTGGAGCCACTCACCCCGACTCTCCTGCGGCTGTTCAGCGATATTTGGGAAAGATTAGTGGTCCTTTGCTGGATCGTATTGATATCCATATTGAAGTGAATCCTGTGCCTTTTGAAGAAATGACGTCCGAACGCCCGGCAGAAAAGAGTACCTTTATCCGGGAAAGAGTGATACAGGCCAGGCAATTTCAGGCCAAACGTTTCCAGCCATTACAGCGATCGAATCCACTGATGACACCCATTTACTCCAATGCCATGATGCCGCCGCAGATGGTGAAGGAAATCTGCAAGATCGATCAGGCGGGTAAGAACCTGTTGAAAACAGCCATGGAACGGCTTGGCTTATCTTCCAGGGCTTACGATCGCATTCTGAGAGTATCACGCACCATTGCTGACCTGAGTGGACAAGAAGAGATACAGCTTGATCATCTGGCTGAAGCCATTCAATACCGAAGTCTGGACCGGGAAGGCTGGATGGGTAACCTGTAACATTCCTGACCACACAGGGAGTTTGTGTAAAAAGTTTACTGCGCAATACAAAACCTAAAATATTTCATGCTTACCTTGATTTTTAGCAAATCTTGTGGTATCATTTTATCTTCCTTTCCTTACTGAAAGCCATGCTATTTTCTCGACAAATTGCACTATTAGCTGGGTAAGTGAGTTATAAATAAAAAAGCTTCCCCAAAACCTTAATGTGGAGAAAAAGATAGCAACCTTACGCAGGTAAGCAGATTAAGAAAGAAATTCACTGATACGATAAATCGAAAAGCGTTTTGCATGATTTATGTTTTCTATATTTCAATCACGTAACGTACTATGCCAAAATCTTTGACTATGCATCGTTTTATCTTTTTATGCTGCCTGGGTTGTTTCAGTTTGTTTGCTTCATGTGGAAAACAATCAGACTCAGCCAGTGCTGATGCTACTACTTCGCTGGTACCTGTGCCGGGAACCACCAATGAAAGCGATGCAGAAAAACGTGCTTATAAACCTTTGAAATGGGAAATTAAATGGGAAAGCCGGAGAGTCCTTGACTTTGATAAAGATTTTAATAAAGTATGTAAAACAGAATTCATAAATCCCTATCAAAAGACAATTAAGCAGATAAAAGTGGGTTATGAGGTAAAATATAAAGGGGAAGAAGAACCGGTAGTTTATGAAAAGGTGATAGAGCTAAACCTCAAACCTCATGAAAAAAAGATTGTAGATACGGGAATAGGATGTCGTGATTTTTATATGTATGAAGTTGTTTTCGAAGACGGGGAAATCATTTGATCGGCTCGCCTTCGTTCATTGCCTGTCAGAAACTTTTTCCTGGAGGCAGGGTTGAAGATATGACAACAGTGTCAGCACATTATTTGCATTTTATTTTTTAAACTTATCTTTGTGCTGGCAAAGCTTAAATCCTTATGAAAAATACCCTGATTTTTTACATGATGCTGTGTATCCTATGCGTAGGTATCAGCTGTACACCAAAAACCATTACCACTAAAAGTGAAGAGGGTTTTAGTGAAGATCTCAGCAAATATCAACTAAACTACAAAGACTCGCTGGAGACCTTGAGAGGCCGCTCCTCTGCCGGAAATGAAGCTAATGTGGTATCTAATCCGGAAAAAAGAAATCTATCCGGTAATATGAATGCTGAATATGCTATTACCGATTCTCTGGATAAATTCTTCAACGATGTGGCCACAAGGAATCGTGAAGAAAATGTATTCCAGGGATTGACCATACAGGTATATTCCGGCCCAAAACGAGAAAATGCCAACGAAGCCAAAAATAAGGTTTATCAGGCACTCTCCAGTGCTGAACCCCGCTTGATCTGGGAACCACCCAATTACAAAGTAAGAGTAGGCCGGTATGCAGACAGGCTGGAAGCTCAAAAAGATTATGCGGCTTTGCGAGAATCTTTTCCGCTAGTGCTGATTGTTCCTGAGAGATTTAAAGTAGTGGATTAGATCTTGCTTTTCTAACATTAACCGACCGTCTTTATTGTGACCCATTAGCATGAGTATACTCAAAGAAGAGATCAAATCTTTATCTCAAGCATATACGGAAGAAGTAACAGCGCTCAGAAGGCATCTGCACAGCCATCCTGAACTTTCATTTGAAGAATACCAGACCGCACAGTTTGTTGCGGAAAAGCTTAGATCCTATGGCATTACCCCTACAGAGGGTATTGCGGGTACTGGCCTAATTGCCTGTATTGAAGGTAAAAACCCTCAGAAAAAGGTAATTGCCCTCCGGGCAGACATGGACGCATTGCCCATTCAGGAGGCCAATGAGGTACCCTACAAATCGCAAAATGAAGGTGTGATGCATGCCTGTGGGCACGATGTACATACTTCCTCTTTACTAGGGACCGCCAAGATACTCCACACCTTAAAAGACAAGTTTGAAGGTACGGTGAAATTAATTTTTCAACCAGGCGAAGAACGATTACCGGGTGGGGCCTCTTTAATGATCAAAGAAGGAGTACTGGAAAATCCCAGACCGCAGCATATTTTTGGTCAGCATGTACAGCCACAAATACCGGCGGGCAAAGTAGGCTTCCGGGAAGGAATGTATATGGCCAGTGCCGATGAAATTTATGTTACTGTAAAAGGCAAAGGAGGCCATGGGGCTACGCCAGAGCTTAATATTGATCCGGTTCTGATTACCTCTCACATGATTGTGGCTTTGCAGCAAATCATTAGCCGGAATGCCAGCCCGAAGATTCCTTCCGTTTTATCTTTTGGAAAAGTCATCGCTAACGGTGCCACTAATGTCATTCCTGACGAAGTATACATAGAAGGTACTTTCCGTACTTACGATGAAGAATGGCGGGCTGCTGCCCATGAAAAGATGAAGAGAATGGCCATCAGTCTGGCTGAAGGGATGGGAGGACAATGCGACTTTGATATCCGGGTAGGTTATCCTTTTCTGAAGAATAATCCGGAACTTACCCGGCGGGCCAAAGCGTATGCGACTGATTTTTTAGGAGAAGAAAATGTGCTCAACCTGGATTTATGGCTGGCCGCCGAAGATTTTGCGTATTACACGCAGGAAACCGATGCCTGCTTTTATCGCTTAGGGACAGGAAATGTAGAACGGGGTATTACTTCCTCCGTGCATACGCCTACCTTTGACATTGATGAAAAGGCACTCACCATTGGCCCGGCACTCATGAGTTGGATCGCTATTCAGGATTTACAACACAGTTAGCAGGCAGGGCTACCAAATGCCTACCAGGATGGCTACAGTCAAATAAAGTAAAAAGAGCATCCAGTAAAAAGGTCTGGATTTCTTTTTGGCTTTTCCAAACATTAGCCTGTCAAATCCATATTTGGTTCTGGCTTCATAAGGTGTTTTTTTCATCTCTCCCTCCTTTCTTGTTAAGAATTAAATGGAACTCATGTTAAGTTAATGTTAAGTTAATGTTAAGTTAACATGAAGTAATTGTTATCAAAATTAATGAAAAAATAATTTAACATTCAACTAATTTCTTGAAAAAAACTACTGCAATTCTTTAAATGTGAGATGATTATGGATATTTCATTAATATTCAATAGTGCAAAATGACTATCCTTCTTTTTTCACTGAGCGCATGAAATCCGGCTATCAAAAAACAGCTTTTTCCCATTTGCCGGAAGGGAACAGCCATACGTTGGGGACAGGAAGCATTTTTTCTGCATGTAATATCAACCTGATTTTTAATAGTGTTTTTAGCCACTTCTTTTTAGATACCTACAATTTCCTGATAAATATTACATACGGGAATTCACCTGGCTGGAAAACTCATCAGACAAAGCAGCACAGGAGGGCAGGCTCTCAGTCATGTGAAACTATGCATAACATGAAGGAAAGAATTGCTACAAAGGGATAAATAGTAAGAATTTTTATTTACAGAAAAAACTGTATGACTTCCTGCCTGAAGGATTCGTTTACAGCCATCGCCAGGATGATGGAAACAATCAGACCGATAGTGGCCAGTGCCAAATCTTTGAAAATCATTTTGAATGCTTCTCTGATGTGCTTGCTCCTTTTTTTAGAGGTTTTTTCACGGATACGAATGCCAAGTTCCCGACCTCCCAATAATCCGATGAATACCCAGGTAGTGCTCATAGGGATCACGCTGATGGTCAGTTTGTAGATCAGCACCAAAGCATACACAAAATCAATGAGTGTAGCGGCACGAATGTCGGTCACTTCACTTTTTTCATTAACGATATCCTGAATTTTATCTCCTTTCAGAAAAAATATCAAGCCTAACCCCAGGAAAACGACTGATGAAAAGACAAAAAACTGTACAGCACTCAGCTGACGGGGCAGATAGATAGCAATATTAGCAGCATCCTGCATGATCCAAACAGACCAAAGGGTCCCACTGGTGATCCATTGCGCCACAGTCCACCAAGGCGCTGCTTTTTCCTTAAAATACTTTTTAGTTAGATTGGTAATGCTTAGCCATACTATGAAACCGATGACAAAGGCCAGCATGTATGCGTTAATACTTTTCCCGATCACAGACCCCACAGCCCCCGGACTCACGGCAAAGCTGCTCAGCAGCAGAAAAGTAGTAGAGACAGGCATCCGCAGGCGAGTAAGTACCAGCAAAAAAATGGGAGCAGCAATTTGTAAGAAATTAAAAGAATCGGGTTGTGGAAAAGAAAGCGCTCCGTTGTCTTCTGTGGTATGCAACCTTTGAAAGGAAACATCACCCTCATACACCACCCAGCTAATCGTTACTGTCACCAGAAAAATGGCTCCTATATAAAGCCACAGCACATACCACTTCCGGTCTGCATTGGAGGCAATAAAAGTACCGATGGTCTGTATACTGTCATTAGAAACAGCGGAATAGGCAGCCAACAAAAAGCCAAACCACATAGCGGCGCCCGGGAAAGGATAAACAATGCCTGCCAGTAAAAAAAGAATAGTAGTTAAAATAATAAAGTTCTTTTCTTCTCTGACAATGTCAAAAATCTGATAAACAGCTCTCCTGAACCTGCTGATGTTGTTTTGTTTGTCTTTTATCTTTGGCATGCTAAAGCGAAGGTAGGATTATTTTCCGGGTTAGCAATATTGATTTGAAACAGTACAGCAAGAAACCCTCAAAACAAAATAAAGCTTTCTGAACACAATGAGCTTAACATATCTTGCGTAAACTCCCGCAAAGGTAGTGTGAATTTTTATAGGGTTCCTGCAACTTAATGTTATGTTTTTGTTAACAAATAAACCATTCCCACTTCCAAGTTATTCCAATACATTTATGTAATATTGTATGAGAAGCTTTTGTTTCCAGACTGAAAAAAAACGATGGATTTTATTCATAGAAATGGTGGGAACAGTCCTCTTCGTTTACTTGTTGATATAGCGCGATAATTTTTCACAAACCATGATAGATTTTCAGGAATTTACTTTAGATAATGGGCTACGTGTGCTGGTGCACCAAGATATCTCTGTACCTATGGTCACCGTTAATGTATTGTATGATGTAGGATCCCGCGATGAAGACGAACAAAAAACCGGTTTTGCTCATTTGTTCGAACACCTGATGTTTGGAGGCTCTGTTAATATCCCCTTTTACGATGAGCCACTGCAACGGGTGGGCGGAGAAAACAATGCCTTTACCAGCCCTGATATTACCAACTATTATATTTCATTACCGGCAGAAAACCTGGAAACAGCTTTCTGGCTGGAGTCGGACCGCATGTTAAGTCTCTCCTTTGACCCAAAGGTGTTGGAAGTGCAACGCAAAGTAGTGATTGAAGAATATAAACAAAATTATCTCAATCAGCCCTATGGAGACGCAACCATCAAGCTGAAAGAGCTGGCTTACACGGTGCATCCTTACCGTTGGCCTACGATTGGCCGAACTATCCAGCATATTGAAGACGCCACGTTAGACGATGTAAAAGCTTTTTTCCACAAGTTCTATGTGCCAAACAATGCGGTGCTGGTGGTTGCTGGCAATGTGGAATTGGAGACAGTAAAACAGTTGAGCAAAAAATGGTTCGGTTCTATCGCGGCCGGAGAAAAGTATAGGCGCCATCTTCCGGCAGAGCCTCCCCAGCGCGAAAAAAGGCAGTTAGAAGTGATCGCAGATGTTCCGGTGCACGCCATTTATAAAGCCTATCATATGCCTGGCCGCCTGCATGCTTCTTATTATACGGCAGACCTGTTGAGCGACTTACTGGGCAGAAGTAAATCTTCCCGTCTCTACACGCAGCTGGTCAAAAAACAGGAGCTTTTCAGTGGTATCAATTCCTATATTACAGGGGCTATTGATCCCGGTCTGTTGGTGATTCAGGGAAAACTCAATCCGGGTGTATCCCTGGAAGAAGTCGATCAGGCCATTGATTCAGTCGTGCAAGAGATACAGCAGGGTTCCGTTAAGGAAGAAGAGTTGCAAAAGGTAAAGAACCAGGCAGAATCTTCTATCATTTTTGCTGAAATGGAATTGCTGAACCGTGCCATGAACTTGGCTTACGCTACTATTCTGGGAGATCCTAATCTGGTCAACAGAGAATCAGAAATGATACAGGCGGTCACGACACAGCAGATCCAACAAGCAGCCAGGGAAATTCTGCATGATAGCAATGCCAGTACGGTCTATTACATACCCCGCCATAATGGCAAAGCCTGAAACCAGATAGCCTCCGTTTTTAACGCAGGTTTTGTCATCAGACTTCTATTATGCCAATACGAAGGAAAAGGATATCAACTGAGGGGGACTTGTAAACAGCGTTTATTTTACATACCCCTTCCGTTTTAGAATAGTTTCCAGGAATTTTCTTTCATTTTCGGTATTAAACACCCGGTAGGGCAGGTAGATCATCTGGGCTTTGGATATGATCAGCAAAAAGTAATCACGTCCTATGCTGGCTTTTTTGACCATCTCCCATTTCAAAGGCATTCCCTGACGTGGATTTACTTTGATCAGTATTTGCTGGCTGTTGATTTCGTAGCTCAAACGTTCGAATAGAATTTTGTTTTGCTCCAATTGTGTGACCCCGGCGAATTGGATCAGCCAGAACAAAAAATAAAGGACCAGCGCAATCAGAGGGCCAATAATCCACCACCATGAGAATATGAAAAAAGCACCGCACATGATCGCCGCTGCAATTAAAAATACCCACCACTGTTCGCGGATGAGATTCTTCATGGCTAGCCTGATGTAGGTTCTGGTTTCTAGTTTATATTTCTTGGTTTTAACAATCATAGGGTTAGTCTACTTTCAGGTTGCAAGTATACTCTTTTAACTTGAAAATTGTATTATATTCCTGGCAAGTTTACCGTTCGTCGCTGTGAGTTCTGCGTTGTAAGTAATATGTTCGCAGTGCTGAGTTTTTAGTTTGGTGTTTAGCATTTTGGGTTCTGAGTTCTAGGTTCTGCCTTACAATAAATGTATCCATCAGTTCTTCAACCCTTCAGTTATTCAGACCTTCAATCCTTCAATTATTAATTCTTCTATCCCTCTCCCATTCATTCACTCCAATCAGACAGCCTTCAGACTCATATCCATGCTTTTTACGGAATGTGTCAAAGCACCTACTGAAATATAATCAACCCCTGTTTCAGCAATTTCCTTAATGGTTTTCTCATTAATACCTCCTGAGGCTTCCGTAGGATATTGTTTGTTGATCAGACGAACTGCTTCTTTCATTTCTGCTGGCGTCATATTGTCCAGCATAATGACATCTACACCGCCTGTGGCTAATACCTGCCTGACTTCCTCCAGACTCCGGGTTTCTATCTCAATCCTCAAATCCAGCTTCTTCTCCTCCAGATACTGTCGGGTCCGGTTAATTGCCTGGGCAATCCCACCTGCAAAATCAATATGATTATCCTTGAGCATCACCATATCATACAAGGCAAAACGATGGTTGGTGCCTCCTCCGATAGCCACAGCCCACTTTTCGGGCAAGCGAAAGTTAGGCGTAGTTTTGCGGGTATCCAGGAGCTGAACCTGGGTATGACTGATCAACTGCTGCAAATAACGGGTATAGGTTGCAATACCACTCATCCGCTGCATACAGTTGAGTACCAGGCGTTCGGCAGATAAAATAGACTGTGCTCTTCCCTGAACCAGAAAAGCAATATCCCCCTGTTTTACCCAGACACCATCTTCTATTTTCATGTCCACCGCCAGTAAAGGATCTATGGTATGCATAATCTGACGGGCTAACGCCACACCTGCCAGTACGCCTTCCCCTTTGATCAAAAGCTTAGCCTGACTTTGGGTATTTCCAGGCACAGAGGCTAAAGAAGAATGATCTCCTGTCCCAATATCTTCTTTTAAGGCAGCGTCTATAAAAGCTTGAATATTGGCCTGTGAAAGATAAGTTAATGCTACCATGAAATCATTTTTATTGTATTATCCGGTCGCATGAGTAAAAGTTACCAAGCGCCCACAAACTTATATCAATTACATGAAAAAGCGGTGCTTTGTTTATTTTAAAGGTGTCGGAGAGGTATGCTGCGGTGTCACTTGTTTTCCTTTGACATAAGTCATCAGCACAGAAGCTTTGCTTTTCTTTTTCAAAACATGATCAGTGACTATCAGCGTTGCTTCTTCTCCTTCTTCCAACCCCTTTCCCTTCAGATCAATAACCAGCCCGGCTGAATCCAGCGAAACATAAAAAAGGTTTCTGCTGGCTTTGAGTTGCTCTTTTTCTGCTACCACAGCCGCATAAATATGGTATCCAAAAGCTTCTCTCACCTGAAAAGCGGACATATCCAGCCGGATACGGGTAGCGTCTGCCACCATGGTGATCTGTCCGTTATGGAAGGCCACAGCCGCATTGTCAATTTGTTGCCCATCGCCCAGGTGAGCTGTGGCGTTCATCAGCAGCACTGGCTTTTCACCGGCAAAAGGACTCACCATAGTCTGAGAAAACAACAGACCAAAAATTAATAGGGGTTGCAGCCAATAATACATCATCTTTTCTTACAAGGGTTTAAAGTAATGCATACCATTTTTTTGCCAGAAATGTTTCTTCAAGAAGGTTAATTTTTCATAGAAAAAGTGCATATCAGGGTGACCCTTTCCAATGAGCATTCTTCCTTAATAGCAGAAAATGTGACATCAACCCACAGCCTGTCTGTCTGCAGGCTTTCATAAAAAAAATAGTAACTTTGGCGGGCCTGATTCAGGGCTTGCTTAAAATTCACTTAGTCTGGATGTTATGAAAATACTGCTGCTGTCTTGTTTCTCTCTTCTCTGCTTAGGGCTATACTGTTGTACCTCACCTACTGATTATACAACCAACACGGATACCTTATCCCAGACCGATAGCAGCAACGATGATAGCGGCTATTATCAGGAACCTTACCGCTTAGCCTACCATTTCTCTCCGGAAAAGAACTGGATGAACGACCCTAACGGTCTGGTGTACTATCAGGGAAATTATCATTTGTTTTATCAATACAACCCTACCGGAACCCGATGGGGTCATATGAGTTGGGGGCATGCTGTCAGCAAGGATCTAGTGCATTGGGAGCACTGGCCGGTGGCTCTGGAAATGGAAGACAGCACCATGATCTTTTCCGGCAGTGCGGTAGTAGACCAGCATAATAGCAGCGGATTGTGCCAGGCCCCTGACAGCAGTTGCCTGGTTGCTATCTATACAGCACATACGGATTCCATCCAAAACCAGGCTATCGCCTACAGCCATGATCGGGGACGCACCTGGACCAAATACAAAAATAATCCGGTATTGGATGAAGGCATGAAAGACTTTCGTGATCCTAAAGTTTTCTGGCATGAAAAAGAGCGTAAATGGGTCATGGTGGTGGCGCTTCCGCGCGAAAAGAAAGTTCGTTTTTACGAATCTCACAATCTGATCCAGTGGAACATGATGAGTGAGTTTGGTCCTGAAGGCTTCGTGGATGGCATCTGGGAATGTCCGGATCTCTTTGAACTGGAAGTAGAAGGCACAGGACAGCGTAAGTGGGTATTGCTGGTATCCTACAATGCAGATCTTACCGGTTCTGCGATGCAGTATTTCACCGGTGATTTTGACGGAAAAAGTTTTCAAAACGACAACACGAATGACCTGGTGCTCACCCTGGATTATGGTAGGGATTTTTATGCAGGTGTCACCTGGAATCAGGTGCCAGACCAACGCCGCCTGCTCATTGGTTGGTTCAACAATTGGATGTATGCCAACGATATTCCTACTTCTACCTGGCGAAGTGCTCAGTCTATTGTACGAGAACTGCAGCTGAAAGAATTTCCTGAAGGAATCCGGTTGATTCAGCGACCGATACCAGCCCTACAGGCACTCAGGCAGGCGCATAAACATGAAGAAAATATAACCATCAAGGAAGGAGACAATTTTCTTTCTCTGGAAAACATTCAGGGAAAACAGTTAGAAATCATAGCAGAATTTGTGTATGAAGCCATTGATACCCCCTCTGAGGCCAATGCGCTGGCTTCCGAATTTGGCATCAAAGTGTTTAAAGGAGACAAACAGGAAACCATTATCGGCTATGATGTAGCTTCCCAATCATTGTTTGTAGATCGCACCCAATCCGGGGATACTACCTTCACCGAAGGCTTTGTAGCCAAAACAGTAGGGTTGATGCCGGCGGAAGAGGGTACTATCAAAATGCATATTTTTGTGGATCGCTCTTCCATTGAGGTGTTTGGCAACGATGGATACATAGTAATGAGTAACCGCATTTTTCCTGACCCTCAAAAAGATGCGGTCGATATTTACACCACAGGGGGTATGGTCACGCTAAAATCGCTGGATATCTGGGAATTGCAGAGTATCTGGTCTGCCGAAGCAGATCAATCGTTGGTTTCTGATAAGCCATAAACAAACTTATCTTACCTGTTTTACTAATAGGAGCATAGCATGTACAGAAAAAAGTGGGTAAAGTTTCCTGGAGCCAGATAAACCGGCATACATGCTAACCATGTCAAAGGCTTGAGCCCTTCCATGGGATATAATCTGCATCTATCTTATCTAAGATTCGTTCATCTTTGAAACCTGTACGGTTCATTAACACCAGACTGGCTAATTTCAACTCCGGATACAGTCTGATCTCACAATAAAACCCTCCACCCCCACCAGCATGGGAAACATACTGATTTCCGTTTGTTTGTCCGGTAAACCAACCTAAGGTCATACCGGTCCGTTGGCCATCCCGGGTCAGTTGTTCCTGAAACAGTGCTCTTTTTCCCTGTTGGGAAAGTAAGACTGTATCCACCTTCAGTAACTGTTGCAGATAACGGGATAGGGAGGAGGCATCAGCAATCAAGCCGCCATAAGCTTTTCCGTTGACGGTATTGGGATTGAAACCTAAATACTGCTTATTTGCCCTGTAAGTATATTTTTTCTTGTCAATCAGAAAGCCCAAAATAAAACTGCTGAATCCCCTTTTCTGATATCCTGTCGCATATTGCTGATGAGGAATAGCAAAGCTGAGGTAATCAACGCCTGGCAGCTTCTGAATGATATTTCTACAGATATACTCCTGATAAGATAAGCAGCTTACTTTTGCAATGACTTTTCCCAGGATGAGGTAATTGATATTAGAATAAGCAAAATGTTGACCGGGCGGCCACTTTCTTTTTTGGTTTTGCAGGATAACCGAATGGATAAAGTCATGCTCCTGAAAAGAGGGTGCTTCGGAGGCCAGATGTATCCACTTCAGCGGGATAGGATTTCCGATACCCGACTGGTGCGATAACAAATGCTTGATTTGAATATCTTTCAAATGCGGATATTCGGGCAAATACCGTGTCACGTCATCTTCTAGCTGTAGCTTTCCTTGTTCCTGCAATTGCAGAATAGCCAGCGCAGTGAATGTTTTGGTAGCTGAAAAAATAGCATACCTGGTTTCAGGATTGGCTTTGATCTGCTGTTCAACGTTGGCCCACCCCTTTGAATACTGAAAAAGAAGGCCGTCAGCATTCAGCAGCATATATTGCACAGAAGGAGCCTTTATTGTTTGCAAATATCTTTTTTGGACAGGACCTGCCTTGATATATGCTATCATTAAAGCGGTGAAGATGAAGAAGAACCACATCATGGTGTTTGGATAATGTCAAAACGAAGCTAGTATATCACAGCGTTAATTTCATTGCCATTTGGCAAAAAAGGTTGTTAGTCTACTGTTTTGTCAATTCTTTCCGAAGCCGGCTCAGCGAGGTGTTAGTAATCCCCAGGTAGGAGGCGATGTAGGGATGAGGTACCAGATTCTCCAAAAGGGGAAATTGCTGTCTCAGATGTATCAAGCGTTCTTTCGCCGTCAATGAAGTGAGGCCAATCTCTTTTTGCACCTTTTCAATGAGTTCTTTTTCCAGCACTTTATTGGCAAAATCCCGGATATCAGTATTTTCCAACATCAGACTTCTGAATTGAGTAGCATCGATAGTGGCCAGCTGAATATTCGTCAAAGCCTGATAATTAAGGTTTGATTTTCCGCCTGTAGATCGTATGACATGCGGTGAGATCACCGATCGGGCGGGGAAGAAGGAAATGGTGACATCTTTCCCTTCTGAGTCTGTAAGATAACTTCTCACGACACCCTTTAGCAGGAAATACTCTTTATGGTTCCATTTGTTAAGCCGAATAAAAGTTTCTTCTTTACAACACTCCTCATATTGTATCCATGTCAGGAGCTTGGCAAAAGAAGCCGCTGAGATGGGGTATACAGCATGGATGATTTCTCTGATGCTTTCCATTACAAAAGATATAAAAGAGAAATGTTATACCCTAGCTTCCGGGTTAGGGGCATTATCTTTCGCCTGAAGGCTTTGTCAAAGCCATATCCAGCGGTACAGGCTTGCCAAAGTCAGGCATGCCGCTGGCATCCCAGCTGATTTTTTGCATACGGGGAGAGCGATGCCCCCCGCAACCCTGTCCGGGTTCCGGATTGGCATGATACAATATCCAGTCTTCTTTGCCATCGGGAGAGGTAAAAAAAGAATTGTGGCCTGCCGCATAAGTACCCTCCTGATTTTCAGCCTGAAAGACCGGTTTCGGATGTTTATGCCATACCTCCGGATTCATCAGGTCAGCACCGGCCTCTGCCCACACCATACCCAGGGCATAAAAGTCGGTCCAGCACCCACTCGCCGAATAAATGATAAAAATTTTGTCTCCATGCTTAATAGGCTGTGGTCCTTCATTGACAAACACCTGTGGTTTATCATCGGGGCCAGGGTTAGGAATGTCTCCATGCCGCTCCCAGCCAAGGGTGGGCTTGGAAATCAGAATACGCTCACCCTCGGCTGTCCAGGGATTTTTCATTTTGCACAGATAAATATCCTGTCGGCCGTTCTCATCCCCTTCCCAACCTGACCACACCAGATAGCGCTGCCCCTGCTGCTCAAAGACAGAGCCATCAATGGCCCATTTATCCGCTGGTGTATTCAGTCGGCCTTTGAGTGTAAAAGTGCCTTGCAGGGGATCTGGCGAAGTATTTTCCAACACCCACAGCCGATGGTTTCGGTTATGGCCATCATCAGCGGCCACATAGATATACCATCGTCCGTCCAGATAATGTAATTCAGGAGCCCATATACCTTTGGAGTAGGGTTGATCAGGGGGAGGATTCCACACCACCTGGGAGGTGGCATTGGCCAGATCTGTCAGCGAACGGGTTTTCCAGAGTGTCACATTCCGGCCGGTGGTATGTGTGTAATAGTACCATCCATCATGGTAGATACTCCAGGGATCCGCTCCGGACGGCAACAAGGGATTGGTAAAAGTGGTAGTCTGGCTATAGGTATGGCCGCTCAGGAGCCAAAAAAACAGGAACACGCCTTGACTGCACAGGCGGAGAATAGTTAGGTTTCGCATTGTATTGAGTATAAGTAAATAATGCTAAACAGGGCACAATTCAGGCGCTTCTACCACCGCTAAGGTAAAGCTAAACCCACAATCTAACAAAGGTTTATACTTTCTGCCTGATACAAGGCACGCGCTGTAATGCCTATACGGCGAACAGAAACATTGTCTTCGGGTGAAGATGAGACCGTAGCCAAAATATTTTCCCAGCCTGGGGCAAGTCATTACAGCAGTTTCTTGATTTCTCTGACCATCGCTCCCACGGCATCATATTTTTTACCGGGATTGTTCACACTATGCCCCAGCTGATACCATAGTCCTTCTCCCGGATCAATGTATTGGCCAGCCTGCTGCGGTAGTTTTTGACTGGCGGCTGAGGCATCATAATCTGGCAGAAAAATAGCTTTGAGCAGGGGCTTTAACTGTCTCCATTCCGCCGATTGCTCTTTCCTTTTCCCTTTTTCTTCTATTTCTATCTTTAATTGGCGGTGGCTGAAAGAGGGTTTTATAGCCATCTGCAAGACCTGCTTCGGGGCTGTGATCTCTCGATAGTGAATCTCCAGGGGGCGTTCTTTCTGGCTTACTTCAAAAACCGCTTGTGTCAGTTCCTGTAAAAAATATTCCCAGGCCTCCAGGTTATCGGGAATACCTTCGTGGATTGTGCCAGTCTGGTCGTTCACCCGCAACCTGATGAGGTTAGTTTCTCCCGACCGGAGTTGAGATTTTAGCTGGGTAGTTTGCTCCAGCATTTTCTGGAGGGGTGAAAGCCAGACCGAAGGCAATTTACCTTCCCAGGTATAATCATCGTCTGCGGTAAACCCTTCTTCAGCAATTTCCTCTTCGCTGATGCTGTCCCGCTCAGTATACCGCAACTGATACTGTACCTGCAAAGCTTCCGCTACGGGGGTTACCACAAACTGATAGGTATGGCTGTAAGGAGGCGGTACGATCAGGGTCTCATACAAAATCGTAATCTGCTGAAAATGTGTTAATGGCAAAGGCATACAACTTTTTTCAAACTTTAAACTTCTGATAGCAGATTGGGTAAGGTAACTGTAAAAGTAGTGCCTGACCCGACTCTGGACTGTACCTGAACAAAGCCATTCATTTTGTTGACTGTTTCTTTGACAATGTATAGCCCCAACCCGCTGCCTGTTTTAGTTTCACTGGCCCGGTAAAACATATCGAACACTTTGTCTACATGTTGGGAATGAATACCGATGCCGTTATCTTCCACGGTGATGACGGCTTCCTTAAGGCTTACCTCTGCTTTTATCTTAATATATTGATGGGGTTGCTGAGGATTAGCATAACGAATTGAGTTGGATATCAAGTTATTCAAGATAACGCCAATCCTGCTTTTATCCGATTGAAAAGCAATAGGTTGATTCACCGTAATTTCTTTCGTGATATAGGCTGTATCAGGGTCATACGTTTGCCCTTCCCATATCTCTTCTATCAACTCCTGAAAACAAATAGATTGTTTCTGAGCAGGCAACCGGGCGTTTTTAGAAAGATCTATAATTTCCCGGATAAAATAATCCAGCTTCAGTACGCTCCTTTCCTGAAGATCAAGGTATGTCATGATGTTATCTCTATCCTCTTCGGTACGGGCTATATTGATCAATCCCAGAATAGAGGTCAAGGGCGCTCTCAGATCATGGGAAACACTATAGACAAAACGGTCTAGCTCATGATTGACTTTAACCAACTCCTCATTTTGCTTTCTCAGCTGCTCTTCAGTTTCTTTTTGATCGGTAATATCCTGTGTAACGCCATAAATGATACCTCGTTCATTGGTCTTAAAACGGGAATGAAGCATGAGATGCAGTAATTTTCCATCTGTCCGGTAAAGCCGGTATTCAAACTGGTCCTGAAAGTCAGGATCATTCGTATGTTCCTGGGCCAGCTCGATCTTATTGCGGAGCAATGGCACATCATCAGGATACACAAAACGGTCGAGAAAGCTGGATAAAGACATGACCATTTTTTCCTGGTCCGGAATACCCAACAGGGTCAAAGCTTCTTTGCTCACTACAATTTTCTGCGAATGAATGCAGTATTCCCAACTGCCGGACTTGGCAATTCTATGTGCATTGGATAAACTTTTTTCACTCTCTTTGACAGCCTGTTCTGCCAGATGCTGCTCGGTAATATCCTTACAAAAAATAGAAATACCAGCTACCTGCCCCTCTCCGCCCCGGATCGGATTTACATTAACTTCCAGCACAACGGACTTATCCTGTACAGGCTGCACATGTATAAACTTTACGGCATGGCCCTGCAGGGTCTGCTCAAATTTTGGAAACCAATAGGCTTGTTCCTCAGCTGCCCAGTAATCTTTCAGGTTCTGGTCAACTTCCAAAGGTTTGCCGTATACCTGATAAAAGTGACGCTTACAGGCATTGTTCAGCACCAGCACCTGAAAATGTCTGTCTACGGATAGAATCAGGTTAGAGGTACTTTCAATGATCAGAGAAAGTTTGTTTTCATTTTCAGTAAGCTGTAAGGTTCGTTTGGCAATCTGCTTTTCCAGATTTTGATTCAGATCCTTTAGTTCTTTCAGTATTTCGTAAATATCCAGTTGTAAGACATTGAGGGCACTGAAAACATCAAAGAAAGGATCATCCGGGTCCGTCGCTATCTTTTGAGGTTGAAAATCTCCATCCCAGGTAATCTTTCCGATGATTTCCAGTATTTTATTTGTCTTTTCCCTGTTTTGCCATTGCGACTGCTCATACCGCTCATGAAGCTGTTGATACTGTGTGATCAGTTCTTCCTTGCTTAGCTCCTGAAGATCCGGCAGAGAAGAAGCCGATGGTGTTGTGGTACCGGATTTATGCGATTGGTACAAATTCAAAGCTTGGGAAATATGGTCTGTGAGGGTAGTATTTTTCAATTTCCCAGGCTTAAAAGCGGTATATATTTTATAAATAGTTTTGATCAAAGGAGAAAGTATATAATAACTCTGAATCCAATAGGGCTGAAGCTCCTGGTTGATTTTTTCATATTCTTTTCTGGCAGCCATAGAAAAGGATTGCGCCTGAGCCAGGTCTAAAATATGATACAGCCTTTTTTTTCCGCTATCCTGTATCACTCTCTGCATGCATTGTTTTACCTGGGACGTTTCATTATAGCGTACATGGCCTGAAACGCTGAAAAGAACAATCTCACCCTGAATCAGAAAGCTTTGCAGGGAGTAGCTCTCTGAAGTACAATTCCAGGAGGGAGCAGAGTAGATGCTTACCTGATTGCCTAACACACTTTTTATTTCCTGCCATTGCCGTGGCAAGTTAACGGAGTAACTTCCAGCAACTTGAGAAGAAACTTTTTTATCTTCAGAGGAAGAATCCATTGTTTGCCTGGGTAGTGGCATGAGCGTATTCACATAGTTTAGAGTTATAGGGCAAACACAAAATTCTGTTAACCGACTTCAAAGCATAAGTAGTAAGCTTCACACACTTTCACACACCAATGTAACAGAAAACACAGTTTTCTAAATTAGAAACTTTTAAGCGAATTCTACTAGAATTCATAAAAGATTTTACGCTGATCATTGTATCGTTTTCAATAAAACGACCTATCTGACAGAAACACGAATTAGGCAAGAAGGGCTAAGGTTTGCCGTCGGTTGATCTTGTTGGTAGCTGTTCTGATAAACTCCGGCACATAATATATAGCTTTAGGCAGTTCATAGGCATGGAGTTGCTGACGCAGTGCAACCCATAGGTCTTTTTCAAAAGCAGGAGGATGGGCTTTTCCTTCTATGATCAACACTGCTTTTTCTCCCAGTCGCTCATCCGGCAGGCCTCCTATGAAGAACGCCCGTGCAATATCTTCAGGCAACATACGGGCTATTACTCGCTCAACCTTCTCCGGAAAAATCTTATAGCCCCCACTGTTAATGATATGATCGGCTCTTCCGATCCACTGAAAATGATGACTATCTATCATCCGGACTACATCATTGGTTACAATTTTTTGATCCTGCGTGACAGCACCCTGTACGGTCAGACATCCTCTTTCGTCCGTTTCAACATGAAATCCATCCAACACCGTATAGACATCGCTCTGCTGAGGGCCGTTCAACCTTTTCAGGGCGATATGGGATACGGTCTCTGTCATGCCATAGGTCTCGAACACCGGCGCTGTCACTTTCCGGCTAATTTCCTGCTGCAAACGATAAGAGACAGGCGCACCGCCTATCAACAGTGCTTTGAGCCGGTTAAAGCAGCGAAGCTGTTCCATATCACCGGTAGCTAAGGTAGCTTGTACCTGGAGCGGAACCATAGCCGCAAAACGGATGGGTACTGCTGTTGAGACCTGAGCAAAAGGGAGACTGTCGGGAGACACCAGCAGCAGGTCCATGCCTGCTTCCATGCCTCTGACCAGCATCATTTTTCCGGCGATATAGGCGGTATTTAAACACACCAGGGCAGTATCCTCTTTTGTCAGTTGCAGGGTGCGCAGGGTCATCCGGGCACTGGTTTCCATCTGATGGCGATGCAGGGCAATCGGCTTGGGCTCTCCGGTTGAACCGGAAGTATGCATGACAAATTGGGAAGCGCCCCGCAGCCACTGCCGGCAAAAAGAAAGCGTTGCTCTGGCATAGTCATCCAGTTCCTCAAAATAAGGCATATCTTCCTCTTGAGTGGCTCCCTTTAATTCCTCCAGTCTGATCCTTCTATGATTAATATAAAGCAACGCCATATTAACAATTTACAAAAAGCAACAGCTCATTTCCAGCCTATCATTCCCTCATTCACTTACACCATCATCCAGAAAAGCAAGATCACCAAGGCTAACATGGTAAGGATAAAGTAGGTTTGAATTTTTCCGGTTTGAAAAGAACGGGCTGCCTGACCGACCCATCCTATGATAGACCCCAGCAGCTCTACTAAACCATCTACGATAATCCTATCGACAAAAGCAATAAAATGAGCCAGTACTACATTAGACATACCTACCAGCTCTACTGTTTTGTCTATCACTTTCCGGTCGAACCAGGCCATGGCCTGCGCCATCCCCTTTACCGGTTTCACCACACTATAGCGGTATAGCTGATCCAAATACCAGTGTTGATAAGATATGTTGGGCAGCAAGCCACGATAGGCACCTTTCCTATGGTATTGCTGCACTGCCCTGCGCTGAGGACGAAACCAAAGATAAGCGATACCAATTCCCAGCACTGACAAACCGATGGCCATATAGGAAGCCGTCGAATGCCACTGGTGCTTAAGATTTTCCACATGGTCGTAATATTCAAAATTGCCGGGAGCAGCCAGCAAAGGCGTAAAAAGGCGCTGGGTAATCCAACTGGCATTCCCATCCAGGGGATTGAGCGAATATACCAGTCCGATAGACAACAGAGACAATATGATCAGCGGAATACGCATGCCCCAGGGGGCTTCATGCATCTTTGCAAAAGCCTGACGAGCAGATTCAAATGCCTGTGCTGCCCGGAAGGGTCCCCAGAATACCAGCAGAAGTTGCCGCCCCATATACAGGGCTGTCAAAAGGGCTGTCAGGAAAGCCAGCACCACTACCAGGCTGTGATAGGTTAGGGTACGCCCTGAGATGGCCTCTGCCCAGGCCATAGAACCCGCCAGAATCGCATCTTTACTGAGATAACCGGAAAATAAAGGAAGACCCGCCAGCGCCAGCGAAGCGATGAGGTAAGCCGCAAAGGTAAGCGGTATTTTCTGACGGAGCCCGCCCATCCATCGCATATCCTGCGGGTCAAACAGTTTCTTCTGTTCCTCATTTAACCCATGCTCCACTTCCTGCATGGCATGAATCACGGAGCCTGCCGATAAAAACAAACAGGCTTTAAAACTAGCATGCGTTATCAGATGAAAGAGGGCCGCATCATATGCGCCAACTCCCATGGCCATCACCATATAGCCTAGCTGGGAGATGGTGGAATAGGCCAGCACCCTCTTGATATCATGCTGCGTAAGGGCGGCAATAGCAGCCATAAAAGCGGTGACAGCCCCCGTGAGCGCTATGAGAGTCAGCACATCACCGTTGAGTAGCACAAAAACCTGGGCCAGTAAATAAACACCTGCTGCTACCATCGTAGCGGCATGGATCAAAGCGGAAGCTGGGGTAGGGCCCTGCATGGCATCCGGCAACCAGGTTTGCAGGGGAAACTGCGCAGACTTACCGATGGTACCACAGAAAAGCCCAATACCAGCCAAGGTAAGCCAGTAAGCCGGCGCTGTGTTTTCAAAAATCTTTCCGTTGGCACGAAAATACGTCAGCCAGGTTCCCTCGTCTGACAGCACTGATTGTTGCATCAGGCTTTCTAAGACCTGTAAATCCAAGGTCCCAAACTGAGACCATAAAATCATTAACCCTATCAGCAAACCTACGTCTCCTATCCGGTTCATGATAAAGGCCTTGTTGCTGGCATCCATCGCCGCTTTCCTTTCATTCCAAAATCCAATCAGCGCATAGGAAGCGACACCCACCAGTTCCCAGAAGACAAACAGCATGAGCAGGTTATCCATCAGTACCACGCCCGTCATAGAAAAGGTGAAAAAGCCCAGAAAAGCAAAATACCGCACATAATGCTTTTCTCCTTTCATATATTCAATAGAATAAAGGTGTATCAGAAAAGCAATGACCGTAACTACCAGCAACATCAGAGCAGCTTCTGTGTCGATCCAGATACCGACGGTAAATGGGTAGGTCATCTCGCTGGTAGAAAGGGCAAACCATAGTGTCCGGCTATGAAAAGTATTGCCGGCCCAGGCCATTTGAAATACCATACCTGCCGCAATAGCAGCTCCCATATGAATACCGGTGGCCAGCCAGGCTAGCGTTTCACTTTTCCTCCGACTAAAAAGACCCAACAGCACAAAACTCAGAAAAGGCAAAAACAAAATTACCAACGCCAGGGCAGAACCTAAATCCAGCGGTAAAGGTCTGTATAGTGATGTATAGTCTACCAAACGTAATGACAGTTAGCCATAAACAAGGTGTAAAACATTATTTGTGATGATCATTGATAATGATTTCTTAATGCGCTCACGCATCACAACTCGCAAAGCTAAATCTAAATCTATAAATAAAAAATCTTCCCTGTCGTCCTCTTCAGAAACAGTCGCTTCCACGGGGATGCTTTCCAAAACATCAATCATGGTTAGATGATAAAAAACTGATAACCATCTACCACCCTCCCCTCCCTCTTATTCAATATAGTGTAACAATCTCATTGAAGCTTATGCGATTTCCTCTTACCTTTGGTGCCCGAAGAAACTGACGGACACAACGGTCATATCATACAAATTAAGCAAACAGTAATGCAAACAATTTTAGGAGCGGGAGGCGCTATCGGCGTTGAACTTGCCAGAGAACTTACCCAATTCACCGATAAAGTACGTCTGGTCAGCCGGAAACCGCAAAAAGTGAACAGTACGGATGAACTTTTTCCGGCTGACCTTTCCGATGCTTCCCTGGTAGACCAGGCGGTCGCCGGTTCGGAAGTAGTGTATCTGACCGTTGGCTTTACCTATGAACTCAAGGTCTGGCGGGTAAAGTGGCCGGCTTTGATGCGACAGGTGATCGAGGCCTGTAAAAAACACCAGGCTAAACTGGTCTTTTTTGATAATGTGTATATGTACGACAGGGATCATCTGCCTCATATGACAGAAGAAACACCTGTCAGACCTACCAGCAAGAAAGGGGAAATACGCGCACAGATCGCACAAATGCTGCTAGACGAGACAGCCAAAGGAAACATAACCGCCCTGATTGCCCGTGCCGCCGACTTCTACGGTCCCGTGAGAAACAGTGTACTGATAGAAACTGTTTATAAGAATTTGCTGAATGGGAAACCTGCCGACTGGTTTGCCGACATCAACAAAGTACACACTTTTACTTATACACTGGACGCCGCCAAAGCGACCGCCCTGCTCGGCAATACGCCGGATGCTTACCAGCAGGTATGGCATTTACCTACTGATCAAACTCCGCTAACCGGGAAACAATGGGTGGAGCTTTTTGCCAGGACCATGAAGGTTAAGCCGAAGTACCGGGTGGTCCCTGTCTGGCTGCTGGGTGTTCTGGGCCTTTTTGTACCTATCATGCGAGAGCTCAAAGAAATGGCCTATCAATACGACAGAGACTATGTTTTTGACAGCAGTAAGTTTGAGAAAAGATTCAATTTCACCCCTACCAAACCGGAAGAAGGCATTCAATACATTGTAAATCATACCTCTTACCAGTGGCTATAGGTCAAGGTCTTCCTTTTCTACTTCCCGCCGGCTTTCTCTTCCTTTCCTAACCCAAGGGCCCCCTTGATCTGACACTGATAGTCGGTATAATGAACATATCTTTTATTTTCCATCCATAACACCGAGGTGCCTTGCTCCTCCGGCACATTCCCTACCACAAAGGGGCGCACCTGGTCGTATGCAGAATGCTGGGTCACAGGTGTCGATGCCCAGCTTTTACCACCGTCAGCGGTAGTCCATTGTTCTATCTCAAAAACCTCCTGGACAGGCCTGGATAAAAACACCACCGAAGGATGCTGCGGGTCAATGCTGATCCCTGCTGAATAGTGCTGTTCTCTTTCCTCCTCTCCTTCCGGGGTTTGCGGAAACCACTGGCCAGCCTTACAGATCTCATAATCCAGCCACTGTTTGCCATCATACCGGGCATAGTGGTAACGGTGATCCGTTGCCTCGGGTAAACGCGTATAAGCGACCACAGGATACCCCCCGGCCTCTTCACAAATATCCCAAACCCAGGCACGATTGCCTGTCTTGCGGGCATCATACACCAGAGAAGCTTCTTTGGGTTCAAAGGGAAGTTCATCTATGGTACAAATCTTATGACCGTCGGCCCGAAAAAAAGCGCCTTTCTGATAATACGCATAGTATACACTGTTGGCAGGTTCATTACGGGGATGCCCGTCTGTAAAAACCATGTGGATCTTATCTTTTCCGTTGGAATAATATTTAACATAAGGCCGCTGGCCGGGATCTATCGGCAACGGGCAAACCACTACTTTCGCTTGGGTCCAGGTGAGGCCTCCATCGTCTGACCATGTCATGTTCGGCTTAAAGCCTGTCCACCGCCCGAAGAGATACAGGCGGTTGTTCTCATCAGAAAGCATGAAAGGGTTGGCATACGTATAACGATCGTCACCATATTTTTCTACCAGGGCCGGATCATTGGGGTGCAGCACTTTAGGAGGTTCCCAGGCAGTGATATCCTCCGGATTTTTCGTGACACTCACATATAAGTCTTCTTTGTGGTGTTTGGTATAAAAAGCCAGCAGGTGCCCATCGGGCCTGATGACAAATGCCGGGTTGTTATGATCATCCACTTCCAACCTGGGATAAATAATCTGCGTTGTGACGGCTCCTGTCTGGTAGTCAAAGGCCCCTACTTCTACGCTTCCATCATCCTTCACCCAGCCAGTATATGTTTTCCCATCATAATAAACAGCCCGCGGATCAGAAAACCAGCACCAGGCACCATTGTCTGTCAGCACTGTCGGTTGCGGCAGTCCTTGCCCGTACCCTGTCGTGAAGCATATCCCTAAGAAAAGGATGGATAGTAGTTGAAAGTGTCGTAGCATCGTATATCGTTCATTTGGAGGTACGGGGTTCTTCCTGCTGCCTACCCGAAGACAGCTTCGGTATACTCTTTTTTATAGGCTAAGGGGCTCCGGTGCGTAATGGATTTAAACTGTTTATTAAAATTGGAAAGCGTCTGAAAACCACTTTCATAGCAGGCCTGAGAAACATTCAGTCTGTCTTCAATCAGCAATTTGCAGGCGTAGCCTATCCTGATCTCACTCACAAAATCAGAAAATGTTTTATTGGCATGTACTTTAAAATACCGGCTAAAGGAGGTAGGGGTCATGTTGGCAATAGCAGCCACCTCTTCCAGACTGATCTTACGCCTGAAATTCCCCATCACATAGGCATGCACCTTGTTCATTCTTTCTGTATCCCCTTCTTTCATGGAATTAGTGTAGCCGGCACTGGAAAGCAGATGATACTCAGTCGTATTGGCCAGCAGGTGCAAAATCTTTAACAAATGAATGACGCTCTCAAACCCTGTCAGGTCCAGCAGTTCCAGCATCATCTTTCTGATACATTCAGCCGTTTTGCCGATCACCTCCACACCCCGGCAGGCTCTGGTAAAAAGCTGCTTCACTTTGATCATTTCTTCTTTCTGCAGAAACTGATCGCCCAGAAAATTCTCATGAAAATAGATGACCACACCGCGTGTCCAGAGATCTTCCCGCCCCTCAAAATACTCGTTGTCGCTGCGCCACAAATGAGGCAGGTCCGGTCCGGTGAATACCATGTCTCCTTCCTTGAAAGGTTTCACATGATCGCCAATAAAGCGAGTACCGGAACCCTGTAACACCACAAACAACTGATACTCCGGATGAAAATGCCAGTTGGGATCAAAATGAGGGTCTCTCAGATCTTTCACGACGAAAGCATGGGAAGCCGGAATAGGTGATTTTTGTAGAGCCGCTTTCATTCATTACACTAATTTATCCTGTAATTATAAAATATTTTTTAATTTCAGGCAAAATACAGGTATTCTTTGATAAAATAAAGCATGTTTTTCTAGCTATTTTTTTGAAAATTGAAGTCCTGATTAAATGTTACCTCCATGAAAATTTTCAACATTTGCACCTTCATTTGGATAGGGTGGCTGGCTTTCGGGTGTAAGACCTCAGAAGACAGAAAAGCCGATACAGGCCCTCAGCCCTTAGAGATTTTATTCCTGGGACATGCCAGCGACCATCATAACTCCGCCCTGTATATGCCTATGCTGGCTTCGGCTCTTTCCAAAAATGGCATTCACCTGACCTACACCGAAAATGTGGAAGATCTGAATGAACCAACACTGAATCAGTATGACGGGCTGATCATCTATGCCAACCATGAGCAGATCACACCTTCCCAGGAAGAAGCTTTGCTCAGTTTTGTAGAAGGCGGCAAAGGTTTCATTCCCATTCACTGTGCCAGCTTCTGCTTCCAGAACTCTCCGGAATACATCGAACTGGTAGGAGGTCAGTTTCTGAAACACGATACCGGCACCTTTGTGGCCAATATCGTGCAGCCGGATCACCCGGCCCTGGAGGCAGTAGAAGAATTTTCTACCTGGGACGAGACTTATGTCCATGATAAACTCAGCGACGACCGTACGGTGCTGATGGAGCGGGTAGAGGGCGACCATCGGGAGCCCTGGACATGGGTAAAAGAATATGGGGAGGGTCGGGTCTTTTATACAGCCTATGGCCATGACGAACGTACCTGGAATAACCCCGGATTTCATAACCTGATGGAAGCCGGTATTATCTGGGCTGTCAGTGATCAGGCAAAACAACAGTGGCAAGCCTTCCAGGAAACAATACCCGAACTGGTCTATGAGCCTAGGGCTAATATTCCCAACTATGAGAAGCGTGACCCGGCTCCTCAGTATCAGGAGCCCTTTACGCCGGAACAGTCTAAAAAGCTCATGCAGGTACCTGTAGGCTTTGAACTGGAACTTTTTGCCGCCGAACCCGATATTATCAAC
Source organism: Catalimonadaceae bacterium JC749 (assembly GCA_021730635.1). Classification (GTDB taxonomy): domain Bacteria; phylum Bacteroidota; class Bacteroidia; order Cytophagales; family Cyclobacteriaceae; genus JAJNNC01. The sequence continues at coordinate 129,500 of JAJNNC010000016.1, read as the reverse complement.
CCTATTGCCATGGAATGGGATGAAAAAGGTCGCCTGTGGGTGATCGAGACCGTAGATTATCCTAATACGGTGAGAGAGCAGGATGGGGTAGGCGATGACCGCATAAAAATCTGTGAAGATACGGATGGCGACGGGAAAGCCGACAAGTTTACAATCTTTGCCGATCAGCTCAATATTCCTACCAGCCTGGTCTTTGCCAGAGGAGGGGTTATTATCTCTCAGGCGCCTCACTTCATGTTTTTGCAGGATACGGATGGGGATGACATAGCGGATGTACGGGAAAAGATTCTTACCGGATGGGGCACTTTTGATACCCATGCCGGCCCTTCCAATCTCAAATATGGCCCTGACAATCAGATCTGGGGCGTGGTGGGCTACTCCGGCTTCAAAGGCAACATTGCAGGTGAATACTATGAATTCTCCCAGAGCCTGTATCGCTTCAAGCCGGATTTGTCCAGCTTTGAGCTGCTGACCAACACCAGTAACAACACCTGGGGATTGGGATTTACGGAAACCAATGACATTTTTGCTTCTACCGCTAACAATACACACAGTGTCTACCTGGGCATTCCCAACAAGTACTTTAAAGATGTGGAAGGACTGCCTGCCGGAGGTAGCGTCAAAATCGACGGCCACTATGCGATGCAGCCGATTACTGGTCATGTGCGGCAGGTGGACGTATGGGGTGGATTTACCGCTGCTGCGGGCCATAACTTCTATACAGCCAGGGCGTATCCGCAGGAGTTCTGGAACCGTATCGCCCTCGTCTGTGAGCCTACCGGTCACCTGGTACACATAGCCATCATAGAAAAAGAAGGGGCAGGCTTTGTAGAGAGGAATGGAGGCAATTTACTGGCCAGTGCTGATGAGTGGGTGGCGCCTGTAGAAGCGAAAGTAGGACCTGATGGCGCTGTCTGGGTAGCCGACTGGTATAATTTTATTGTGCAGCACAACCCCACTCCTACACCCGAACGGGGTGGCTATGAGGCAGAGACAGGGGAGGGTAATGCCTATGAAAATCCCTTGCGGGACAAAATGCATGGCCGGATCTGGCGGATCGTTCACAGGGAATCGGAACCCTATGAACCTATACAACTCAGCAAGGATGACCCGGAAGGCTTACTGGACGCCTTAAAACATGATAATATGTTCTGGCGCCTGACAGCCCAACGCCTGCTCATGGAAAGAGGAGACACAGATATTCTTCCTGATTTGTACAACATGGTAAAAGGCAGAAACGTGGATGAAATGGGACTGAACTCCTCTGCTATCCATGCCCTGTGGCTTATTCACGGACTGGGTGCCTTAGAAGGCGAGAACAAGGAAGCTTACAAGATAGCGGTAGATGCCTTGAACCATCCGGCGGCAGGCGTCAGGAAAGCGGCCATTCAGGTGTTGCCCAACACCCGCTGGGCAAATCAAGCCATTCTGCAGTCTCAGGTATTACAGGATCCTGATCCGCATACCCGGTTGACTGCCCTGCTCGCTATGGCCGACATGGAAACTTCCGACGGCATCGGTAAAATGGTGTATACCCTGAGTGAGGAAGAAAAGATCAAAAAAGATAACTGGCTTTCTCAGGCTGTGTATACTGCTGCGGCCAAACACAAGGATGGTTTTATGGCTGCTTACCTGGAAGATCATCCTGACTTTGAAGCCATGCAGGCTCGAAAAAATGAACTACCCCAAAAGCAGGATATGACCTTTCCGGATGCCGAGTGGGAAAGCCTGGACTTACCTGAATTTCTGGAAAGAGCCGGCATAGACGTAGACGGCATCCTCTGGTTCAGAAAAGTAATAGAAGTGCCCAGGCAGGTGGCCGGGCAGGCGGGCAGAATCTCTTTGGGAGCTATCAACGAAAGCGATCAAACCTATGTAAATGGAGTGCTGGTGGGTAGCATGAAAGATCAGCCCAGCAAAGATAGAATCTATGATATACCGGAAAACTTACTGCAGGCTGGCAAAAATGTCATAGCCATCCGGATGGAAGATGCCCGGGGATGGGGCGGCTTTGCCGGTGAACCGGAAACCATGTTTGTGCAGGCTGGCAGACAAAAAATACCGCTGGCCGGTAGCTGGAGATACCAGATAGAAAAAGAGTATAACAAAGCCGGGCAGCCTTTTTATGAAGGGAATAGCCTGGCCACGGCCTTCATGGAATCTTACTGGAACAGGCCGGAGCAACCACAGGCTACCCTGGCATCCAATACTGAAGAAGCCGCTACCGTGGTGCATCTCAAAACGGTGAAGAATGAGATGAAATACGACATCAGCGAGTTTGCCGTGCAGGCCGGTAAACCTGTAGAAATTGTTTTTGAAAATCCGGACTTTATGCAGCACAATGTGGTGATCACCCAGCCGGGTGCCAAGGAAATCGTAGGTGCCGCAGCCGATAAACTGGCGACCGACCCGCAAGGCGCTGAGAAACAATATGTGCCTGATATGCCGGAAGTACTCTTTAGTACTCCACTGGCGAACCCGAATGAGACCTTGCGACTGACCTTTACGGCACCGGAAGAACCGGGTGACTATCCCTTCATCTGCACGTTTCCAGGTCACTGGCGCATTATGCAGGGAAATATGAAGGTGGTTAGCGCTGAGTCTATCTGATGTATCAGGTTTATGCAACTATAAAGTTTCGAGTAATAAGGTTATGAATATGCCTTACGGACCATCCAAACTTTTAAAAACACACAGCCTATGAATCTCACTTTTGGTGTAAGTACCTGGCTATGGACTTCCCCTTTCAAGACGAATACCACAGCCCTTTTCCCGAAAATCAAAGCGATGGGGTACGACACGGTAGAAATACCCGTAGAATATCCGGACATGATTGACGGAGAGAAAGTCAGAGAAGCCTTGTTACAACATGAGCTGAAAGCTGTTGTCTGTGGTGCTTTCGGACCTTCCCGCGACCTCACCCATGAAGATCCTGCGGTGCACAAGACCTGTTTCGATTACATCGAGCAATGTTTCAGGCTGTGCAACACCTGGGATGCTGCCTTCTTGGCTGGGCCTATGTATTCTGCCGTGGGCAAAGCCCGTATGATTCCCCAGGAACAACGGAAAGTGGAATGGAACCGGGCGGTAGAAAACCTGTATCGCGTATGCCAGATGGCTGAGCAGCATGGGCTGAGCATCGCTCTGGAATCACTCAACCGCTTCGAGTCTGACCTGATCAATACGGCCGAAGATCTGATGCGGCTTGTACGGGATATCAATCACCCGGCTGCCAGGGTGCTGCTCGATAGTTTTCATATGACGATTGAAGAACCTGATCTGGAAAAAGCGATTACCTCGGTAGGTGACAAACTCATTCATGTGCAGGTGTCGGAAAATTACCGGGGTACGCCTGGCACCGGACAAACCCGCTGGGACGCTTTCAAAAGAGGACTGGAGCAAATCAACTATCAGGGTTGTATTTCCATAGAGAGCTTTACGCCTGAAATCAAAGAACTGGCGGGCGCTGTGTGTATCTGGCGCCATCTGGCCGGCAGCCAGGATGCCTTTGCCGCTGACGGACTTACTTTTTTAAAACAACTTTTTAACACTTCACAACAATGAAAGACAAAAAGATCAAGATAGCGATTATCGGATTAGGCTTTGGTGCTGAGTTTATTCCCATTTATCAGAAACATCCGAATGCCAACCTGTTTGCCATTTGCCAGAGAACCCAATCCAAACTGGATGAAATTGGCAATGCTTTCGGTATTGAACATCGCTATACTTCCTATGATGAATTGCTGAAGAACCCTGACATAGATGCCGTACACATTAACACCCCTATTCCGGATCATGCTTCTCAGTCTATCAAAGCACTGAAAGCTGGCAAACATGTAGCCTGTACGGTACCCATGGCTACTACCGTGGAAGAATGTAAGGAAATTGTGAGGTTGACCCAGGAAACCGGGCTGACTTATATGATGATGGAAACGGTGGTCTATGCCCGGGAGTTTCTGTTTATGAAAGAACTTTACGAAAAAGGGGAGCTAGGCAAAATCCAGTTCCTGAAAGCCAGCCACCAGCAGGATATGGATGGGTGGCCTAACTACTGGCCGGGCTTACCGCCTATGTATTATGCCACGCACTGCGTGGGTCCGGTGTTGGGTTTAACCCGTGGAGAAGCTGAGTATGTATCCTGCTTTGGCTCCGGCACCATCCGGGAAGAGTTGCATCATCATTATAACTCTCCCTATGCGGTAGAAACTACCCATATCAAGTTCCGCAACTCTGATCTGAGCGCCCATATTTACCGCTCGCTATTTGACGTAGCCCGCCAGTACCGGGAAAGTTTTGAAGTCTATGGTTCTAAAAAATCGGTAGAATGGCCGCTGATAGAAGGACGTCCGCTCACGGTACACACAGCCAAACGCCCCGAACCTGAGATTCCGGAGGAGGTAGAAAGCCCGGACTATGCCAGGCTGCTGCCGGAGCCAATCCAGCGTTTCACCACAAAAGGAGTGTATGATTCGGATGAGCACCAGCACCTTTCTTTTACCCAGGGTGCCGGACACGGCGGTTCTCACCCCCATCTGGTCCATGAATTCCTGGATGCCCTGGTGGAAGAAAGAGATCCGTATCCGAATGCCAAGCAATCGGCCAATATTACCTGTGTAGGTATTATTGCCCACGAATCTGCCAAGAAGGGGGGTGAGGTGATGCGCTTACCGGATTTTACTTTGTCATAAGCAGTTCTTAATATTTTGTACCTAAAACTACTCGCATCAGTGCGGGCCTATTGGGCTCGCATTGATTTTTTATAGCCTTTCCTCCTGCTATGGACAAGGCTGTACTGATGTGAAACTGTTGGTTCGAAAACAAAAAAACCCAACACCATAATGGGCCGGGCTTTAAAAAGTATTCAGGCAAGTATCTTTTACAATAAGGCTCGCTGATGGCGGTTGAAGATTCTTCGGAACCTTCTGTTTTTCATATCAGCGATGGAGCCATAGTAATGAGGTCGGACATGTCTGTTTTGTCCTGTAAAGCCCTCAGGGCTAAAATGATATTGTGCTTCAAGCTCGTCCACTAATAAGTTCTCGATATTTTTGTTGACTAAAGTGATCATGACTTCTATTTTTTGGGTTTGTATGTTTTTCAATAGTATAAGATGTAAAACGATACAAAGATCGTCTGTCTCAAGGCTATAGAAAATACCAGACAGCAGGTGTTTCAACTACCTGTTCTACGGTATTTTTCTTACCGGAAAACAGGTAAAGTAAGACATTTAACGAAAATAGAAGGGTAGCAGAGTCCAACCAGTGAATGGAGGTTCATATTACGCCTTGTCACAAAAGCTGTTGACATCCGATTACCCATGCAGATTTCTACACTTCCCTTATGACTATGTTAGCTTTAGCCTATCCTTTTTTCATCTAGCGGTCAAAGCACCCGAACCAAGGTTTGAAGTGCTATGGGCGAAGCATAGCAAAGCCTTCGAGGAGTGGCGCTATTTCTTTGAATCAAATAAGGCTTCAGCCAATTATGAATTTTTACAATCTCTCAGAGACGCCATTCAACAGGCAGTAGATGCCGTATAACTTTTGATCTACCCTAAAAACAGAGCGGCAAAACATTGCTGAAGAAGAGACTAAGATGGCGCAAACCAAACAGGATGCACAAAGAACACATTACCTCATCGCTGGTAGAAAATGAAGATAAAAATATGCATTTCCCCCTTTCTCATTAACAAACATTTACACATTTTCTTGTATTTCGGTAACATATCTATAGAAATAAAACTTATTGATTCTTAATTCAAGAATATAAAACCAAGTTTACTTCAATAATTTTCTATAAAAATCTTTCTTTATTGTATAATTTAAAATTACTTAATCATTATTTCTTGTAAATAGTTATCTTCATGGAAATGAGAAGATTTCATCATAATATTATTGAAGCTGTCAGGGTGTCATTATCATCCCATTTGTCAGCATCTTGTGCTATAAGCCAATCCATGGATTTTTCATTGATTACCTTATATGATACAAGATTGTTTTATATTTCAACGAGTGTAGCACGTTGAGGCCTTTTTATCTATAGATGAAGGAGAATATTCATGAGTACCATAGAGCAAAAATACCGGAAAAAACAGCATTACCTGAAAAAAGAACTGTATCATCTGATCAAATCTGACGAATCTATTTTCGATTTTATTCAGGAAAATGCTTTGGATGGACTATGGTACTGGGATCTGATGCACCCTCAACACCAATGGATGGACCCCAAATGCTGGAAAACATTAGGGTATGATTCCGATGCCATGCCCCGTGACGCTTCAGCCTGGATGAATTTCGTAAATCCGGAAGACTTAAAGCTGGCTACTGAAAATGCACAAAAACACGACGAGAATCCTGCTCATCCTTATGATCAGATCATACGCTACCAACATAAAAATGGCAGTACAGTATGGATTCGCTGCCGGTGCATCGTCATTCGTGACCATGAAGGTAAAGCCATACGCCTGTTGGGAGCACAGCATGAGGTGACCAAAGAAACAGGCGATGCAACAAGCGGGAGGCAGGACCATGAAATAATGCTTTCTATCTTAAACAAACAATCTGTATTCATCATCAAAACAGACCTGCACGGCAATTACACTTTTGCCAATGATTATTTTTGCCAGCAACTTGGCGTGAGAAGAGAGGAACTAATAGGAAAGTCCAGCCTTGAACAAATTTTACCGCAAGATCATCAAAAATATAGAGAAACAGTAAAACAATGTATTGCCCGTCAAAATATTCCACATGCTGTCATCCTACGAAATTCACTTCCTGAGCAGGGCTCTCTGACCTATGAGTATGTGATCTCCGCCTTTACAAAGGAAGACAAAGAAACAGTAGAATTATTGAGTGTAGGGTATAACATTACCGAAAAGAAAAAAAATGAACAAGCCTTGCGAGTAGCCCATCAACGCCTGACGAGCCATCTCAACAACTCTCCTTTGGGCATTGTAGAGTATAACAAAGCTTTAATCGTAACGAAGTGGTCAAAAAGGTGTCAGGAAATTTTTGAGTGGTCTGAAAGTGAAATACTCAACAATCATATTACGGCTTTCAATCTCATTTATAAAGGCGACTTAAAAGCAACAGGGAAAATAGCAGAAGAACTCTTAGCAGGAAAGGTAAACGGTAATATTTCTTACAACCGCAATTATACCAAAAGCGGTAAAGTGGTGCACTGTGTCTGGTATAATTCAGTCATTAAAAATGAGTCGGGGGAGGTGATCTCTATCATGTCGCTCGTACAGGATATTTCCCAACAAAAACATTATGAACAAACCATCATCAAAAGTCAGCTCAAACTGACCAATGTCATTAATAATCTACCCGGCTTTGTTTATCGTTGTAAAAATGATCGCCACTGGACGATGGAATACATCAGTAAGGCCTGCAAGGAAGTATTAGGCTTCGCCAGCAAGGATTTTACCGGAGACCATGCGCTACCCTATAATGAGCTCATCCATCCGGATGACAGGGCCATGGTCTGGAATGACATACAGGAGGCGTTGAAAAGAAAACAGCAGTATCAGCTAACCTATAGAATCATAGCGAAAGATAAAACGGAAAAGTGGGTCTGGGAGAAAGGAATAGGCATTGAAGACAACAAAGGGAATTTATTGGCCCTCGAAGGATTCATACAGGACATTACGGAAAAGAGAAAAGCGGAAAGAGACATTTTGCTGGAAAAAACACTATCCGACAACATCATCAACAGCCTGCCTGGCGTTTTTTACCTCTATAATACGAAGGGGCAATTTTTACGGTGGAACAAAAACCTCGAAACGGTGACTGGATATTCAGGAGAAGAAATAAGTAAAATTCACCCCATTGATCTTTTTGATGAGGACGAGAAGGAATTACTTACAATGAAGATTGCCAATGTATTTACGGCTGGAGAAGACTATGTAGAAGCCAATTTTCTGCTAAAAAACAAACAAAAAATACCTTACTATTTTACCGGAATTGCAGGCGTCTATAAGGGAGAGACCTGCCTGATGGGTGTAGGGATGGATATTTCAGATCGTGTCCGGGCTGAAGAATCATTGAAGCAATTGTTGTTTACCACAACAGAACAGAACAACCGTTTAAAAGATTATTCCTACATTACCTCCCATAATATCAGATCATCAGTCTCTACCCTGATGGGACTCATGCAACTGATAGAACAGGAGCCTGAAAATAAAGACTACCTGCAATTGATCCAGGTCACCATAGAAAAATTAGACAAGACCATAAGAAACATCAATGAACTTCTCAATCTGGAAAATTCATCTCATCTCCATCAGAAAACAGACTGCAACCTGTCTGAAGCTATTCAGCGGGTGATTAAACTAAACGACCACCTCATAAAGGAAAATCATATTGAAATACGTACCCATATCAAGGAAGGCCTGACCCATCACTCCATTCCCTCAGTATTGGAGAGCATTTTTCAGCATCTGATTTCCAATGCCATTAAATACGGAACCACTCCGTCTTCTAAGACAATAGAGATATCAGCAAAGGAAGAGAGCGGTAAAATTGCTATTTACATTCAAGATTATGGATTGGGATTAGACCTCAAACAATGTGAAACCAAATTGTTCAAGCCAGGTTCGCGCTTTCATCCATCATTAAGTGATGGCCAGGGGATGGGCTTGTATATGACAAAACGCCAAATTGAGTCAATGGGTGGTTCGATCTCGATAGAAAGTACGGTGAATCAGGGAACAACCATAAAATTATATCTATATGATGAAACCCATAGGATTCACTGACAGGTGAAGAAGTGATATTGTAAACTTTTTTTACAAATTAATTGTAGATACAATTAATTTGTAAAACTGGAGCAGGTATATGCAAAAACCGAGAGGAGCAGATAAAATTCAACAACAAAGCGAAAAATGGCTCAATGAATCTCAGCACCTAGCCAAGATGGGTAGCTGGGTCTATAGTGTGGTTTCAGAGAAGCTGGTACTGTCGGAACCTCTGTATGAACTTTGGCAGATAGACAGAGAAGCCTCGCTTACTATGGAACAGTTTCTGGCTATGATACATCCGGAAGATGTGGGTAAGATTCAGCAGAAGTTCCAACGCTGTATTCAACAGGCAGAAGCCTATCAGGTAGAATATCGTGTGCTTGTAGGGGAGCAAGAAAAATTCTTTTCTAACATTGTTAAAGCCGAAAAAGATAGCGATGGGAAAGTCACCCAGGTGAGAGGAATTACCCTGGATATCACGGAGCGTAAGCAGTCAGAACAGACCCGGCTTACAGCAGAAAATCGTTTTGCTACTATCTTCCGCCTGAACCCCCTGCCTTCAGCCATTACCCGTCTGGCTGATGGTAAAATTCTGGAGGCCAATGAGAAAGCCTTAGAAGTGTTTGGTTTTACCCACGAAGAGGTAGCCAATGCAACTACCTTAGAACTAAACATATGGGCTAATCCGCAGGATCGGGCTGCCTTAGTAGAAAAACTCAAGCAACAATCTAATTTACAATTCGAAGCTAGCTTTCAAAAAAAAGATGGCACACAGTGGAATGCCATTACCAATCTTGAAGTCATAGAATTAGAAGGGGAATCCTGTATGCTGGTCATCCTCCAGGATATTACCGAGCGTAAACAAAGCGAAGAAGCTACCAAAGCGTATTCTGAGCAGCTAGAGAAGTTGAATGACGGCAAAGACCGGTTTTTCTCTATTATCGGACACGACCTGATGAGTCCACTGAATAGTATTATGGGGGCAGCGAATATTCTTTCCAATCAAATTGTGAACCTGAGTGAACAAGAAATTAAAACCCTTGCTGATAGTGTTTTTACGTCAACACAGCATTTGAAGAGATTATTGAGCAATTTATTAGAGTGGGCACGTATGCAGAAAGGATCTATGAAATTTCAGCCTAAAGAAATTAACCTTCACCTTATAGCCAGCGATGCCATCACTTTACTCCATGAAAATGCAGACATGAAAGGTATCAGCTTACACAACAGTTTACCGGATGATTTCGTGCTGAAGGCCGATGAAAACATGCTACACTCTATCTTCAGAAACCTGCTATCCAATGCGATCAAATTCACACCTCCCGGCGGTAAAGTACTCCTTAGTGGCCAACGTATGAGTAACCACTTGCAGGTAAGCGTCAAAGATAATGGCATAGGCATGAGTGCTTTGATGCAGCAACAGCTTTTCCAACTAGGATTTAGGCAGACAACCTTAGGAACAGCCCAAGAAAAAGGTACTGGTTTAGGGCTGATCCTGATCAAAGAATTTGTGGAGAAACACCAGGGGACACTAAAAGTAGACAGCCAGGAAGGAAAAGGAACGGCTTTTACCATCAACCTGCCTATCAGAAATTGATTTTCATATGATAATCCTGTGAAGTAATACAATGGATTTACAGCGGGGTCTGGGCAGTCGAAATCTTTCGAAGCACTATGGATCAGACCAAAGCCTGTTTACAGTATTCCAGACATTTGGCCACTTCTTTCACAGCATCTGAACCTGGAGGAACTTCATATTCCAGTTCTATGGAAGCCGGAAACTTGTATTTTTGATCTCTCATGAGCTGAAGCGCAGGTATGATGGGCGTATCTCCTTTACCCCAGGGAAGATTGGCTTTTCCATTGGCTGGGTTTTGCCGGTCCTTCACATGCATGCTTACGATATGTGAGTGCTTGGCTTTGATCAATGCCAGCGGGTCAGGATTGCCAGCTGCTATATAATGCCCAAGATCCAGGTTCATCGCATTGTATGAAGACTGCTCCAGCGCTGTATCCCAAAAGGTAGGGGTTTGCTGTTCGTGCCCATGATACCCCACATACACCTTGTGTTTTTTAGCTATCTTACCCAGCCGCAGGGTGTGGGCATCGTCACTGGGATGTTCAAGGGTAACATGGCTGGCGCCTAAGGCCTTGGCTGCCCGCATACCGTAATCTATTTCAGCATCCGAATTATCTTTGCCAAAAGCATTGGGCTTGAAAGCGTAGATGCTGACACCAGCGTCCTGATACATTTTCTTGAACCGGACAAACGGATCCATAGAAGCTTTGGCTCTCCAGGCGGCTACTTCCTTATTGTATGCTTGCATCTGAGCTTCCATTTCCTCCATCTGCTTTTGTTGGTCTTCCGTCAGCTCCTCTCCTTCCCTTTTGGCGCGCATTAACTGAAAGAATACCTGGCGATCGACCGGATTCTCGGGTTTTCCGGCAAAGGTCTCTGCCGGATCGCCCATTAATTCTATGGCACTGATGCCGGCATCCAACACATACTGTAAAGTGGCCTCTGCACTTTGATCGGGCATACTTCTGAAAGAGTAGGTAATGACCCCGATCTGTACGCCGTTAACGAGTGAGCCAGGTTTGTTGTAGTATTTCAATATACCAGGGGCTCCTAGTAGTGAGGGAGCTATGGACACGCCTGCCAAAAGAGAGGCTGTGGTTCCCATAAACTGGCGACGAGACAGTGGTTGCTGTAGTTTGTTTTTCATACTGAAATGTAAGGCCATCTTCCTCAAACAACAAGTTTTTTCTTGTAATTCGGATAGCTTACCAAGACCACTCTCTTCATTTCTTTTTCTAGCTGAATCTGAGGAAGATAGTGCTAACCTTTCCTGCGCAGGAAATAATAAAGGACAGGCATTGCATTATTTGGAAAATATGCCGCTATTTTAATGTTTGCAGAAAATCTTTAAACTCCTGCGTATGATAGTCGGCCATGCCCCTATGCGTGAGTGCCAACCCACCGCGAGCGTCTATGACAAAAGTGGTAGGGATACTCTGCGTAGAGTACATCTGCGGCATACTTCCATCGAGTTGGTAGACTTCAAAGTCAAATCCTTTCTTTTCCTTAAATAGCTTTGCCTTCTCAAAATCATCATCTACTGAAAGCATCAAAAACACCACATCTTCATCTTTTATATCTCGGTAGAGGCTATTGATGCCAGGCATTTCAGCAATACAGGGAGGACACCAGGTAGCCCATATGTTCATAAAGATCACTTTCCCCCTGAAATGCTCCATAGTTACCTTTTCTCCTTTTGCGTTAATCAGGTTCATGTTGAAATCAGCCTTTGGATTTTCGGTAGCCTCACTGGCAGGCTCTGCAGTTGCTTCCACGTCCGGATTCATGATCCCGGTCATGAGCATGCCCCGTTGGATGAAAGCAAATACTTCGGTATGGAGTCCTGTTAAAAACAGGGTTAGTATGAGTGCGCCAAAAACACCATATTCTATCAATGACTTTCTCAGTTTCTTTTTCATCATTAATGATATTTTTACAGTTCTGTTTAACAATTGATTATCATTTAAATAGCAAGTATCCCAGCCTGACTGTTATGATCCAGGCTGTGACATCCTGCTATCTGCTTCCATGCTTTATATACCTCCTTTCACATAGGCCCAGCCAGCTTCCTGTTTGAGAATGATTTCCACCATACCGGAAGGTACTGTAGAAGCCTGGGGTACCAGATCCACTCTTTTTATTTTTTGCCGTTGCATGGTATTTTCACAGGCTACAAATGTCACACCTTGTGCGCTAAGCTCTTCAATAGGGCCGGCTACCTTGGTCTGGCTAGCTACCAGCATAGGGAGCCCCTGGCTATGACAAACCACTTCTATTTCAGCATGAGGCAGCGCTTTCTTGATATTCCTGAGCTGTCCAATGACAGTAAGCTGATACAGAGAGTCTCCCTGGGTGACTTGCATGACTACCTGATGTTTCCTGGTATCAACTACCTTATCGTTAGAGAATTCTTGTGCCTGAGTTCTCATTACTACACATATTAATAAAAGGGTGAGCATTAGATTTTTTATCATACCTTGTTAATTTCAAAAATTATTGATCAATCCATTTTTGCATTTGCTGTTGGAAGCTGGCATGGCTATAATCAGCCATCCCTAGCTGACGGTGTATCAGTTTACCCTGTTGATCCAGGATAAAAGTAGCAGGAATGGCATTGGTCATAAATTCCTGTGGAAAATTCCTTCCCGGAAAGTAAACCGGCAGGTCAATATCTCTTCTCTGCATCCATTCAAGTCCCTTTTCAGGCTCCTGATCAAAAGATACCATCACAAAAACCAGTGCTTGGCCCGCAAAAGACTCTTTGAGATTTTCTATGGTAGGCATTTCAGCCACACAGGGTGGACACCAGCTGGCCCAATTGTTTACAAATACTACTTTGCCTTTAAAATCGGCAAAGTTCACAGGTTTACCTTCTGCGTCCAGCAGCTCAGATCCATTCTGATTGTCAGTTTGGTCAATAACTACCGTATCAGCTTCTTTATGAGTAACTTTTTGGGGAGCCCCGTTTTTAAAAGCAATTGTATAGCTCGCTCCCAAAACAAAGAGCCCCATCATTATTATTGGAAATAACTTTTCTTTTTTCATAGTTTTCGTTGTTTATGTTAATTTTTTGCTGCAGTCCGCTGCGTGATTAATTGTTCACGGCTCACCTTCATGCCTTCCCGTAGTTCCTCACTCCCATTGACGGCTATAAGGTCTCCTTCCTGCAGATTGCCAAAAACTTCTACCAGGGAATCCTGTCGTATGCCTGTTTCCACGGGTACGCGTTGTACTACCTGATCTTCTATTTTTACCACAAACACGCCGGACTTAGCATGCACTATACTGCTGGCCGGTACCTGCCAAGAGGCACGCTGACGGATAAGCTTAAGATGCACCTGGGTATATTCCCCTCCACTGAGCAGTTGGTCCTGATTATTGACATCAAATTCAACCATGAGCGAACGCAAGGACGGGTCTATAGTTTTACTGCTGCGTGATACAGACGCTTTGAAAATTTCACCAGGACGACCGATTACTGTAAAGGTTACAGCTGTACTATCCTGGAGGGCATAAGCATGTTTTTCAGGAACGGCAATGGCTAGCCGCAATCTATCTTGCTGAGCAAGCAGAAACAAAGGTTGATTATTTTCCCCTACCAAGGCCCCTTGTGAAACCTGACGACTGGTGATTACACCATCAAAAGGAGCGATGATATAAGTATAATTTTTAAGTTGATCTGCAGCTTCCACTTCAGCCTGCAATGCCAGGTAAGAAGCACTATCCCGCATGAGCTGTGCATGCGCTTTGTCCAGCTCGATGGCGGCTACCGCACCAGCTTTCTGAGCAGCTTCTTCCATTCGGTGGTAAGCCTGCAAACTGTATTGTAATTGCTCATTGACCTCTCGCTGTTTGGCTTTGGCAGCCAGATATTGCTGCACGATCTCAGGGGCATCCAAAGTAGCCAGCAACTGTCCTTTTTTGACATAGCTTCCCCGGTCCACGTATAGCTTTTTAACAAATCCTTTGACTTTTGCATACAACTTTACCTCTTCGTAAGGATGCAATTCACCGGGTAAACTCAGGGTGTAAGCAATCTTTGATTTTTTCACCGGTACAATTTCTAGGGAAACAGCATTTTTTTCTTCTGGCTTAGCTGCGGGCATCTGATCAGCACTTTCAGAAATACAGCTGCCTATAAAAAACAATAGTGGAAGAATCCCTATTGCATATCTTTTCATCAGTTTCATAGATGTTATTTTTAATAATTTCAGTTCAACATTCATGCATTGGCTACTACACTTTTCGGATCATCAGGATCCAGTGAGCGGCTATCATAGGCTGCATTTTTTCTGACAACAGCGTACAAATGGGGTAGTACTAGCAAAGCTGTCAGCGTAGAAAAGAGCAACCCACCAATAACAGCTTGCCCCAGGGGTGCCACCTGGCTGCCACTCTCTCCCATACCTGAGGCCATAGGAAGCATACCAGCAACCATGGCCGATGCTGTCATCAGGATAGGACGCAATCGGGACGCCACCGCCATCCGGGCAGCATGATAGGCACTGATGCTGTGCTGCAGCCTATAGACTTCAGCCTGATTGACAATCAGCACCGAATTGGCTACTGATACACCTACCGACATAATGATACCCATGTAAGACTGAAGGTTGAGCGTACTGCCGCTGGCGAGCAATAGGAGCAGGCTGCCCCCTATCACCGCCGGAAGTACCGATAGTATCAGTGCGGACACAGCAAAAGACTGATAATATGCCGTCAGCATCAGAAAAATGACGACTACAGCAATGACCAATCCTGTCTGCAGGCTGGAGAGCGTTTCCTCTAAGAGTTGTACAGCACCTACGGTCTTCACCATCAGTCCACGAGGCGGATCGCCTGCTTCCCCGATTGCCTTCTGTACTGCTTTAGAAGCAGCACCCAGATCTTTCTGATAAGTATTGGCTACCAGTGTTACATAGCGGTTGGGTCCCTGCCGGTTTACCTGTCCGGGCTGGTGGGTAAGTTGAATATCCGCTACATCTTCCAATACCGGTTGCAGGCTTCCTGCTTTGAGGGGTAATGTCCTGAGGTCATTGATTGATTGTACTTCGGCCTCGGGCAACTGCACCTGTACCTGAAAGACCAGTCCGGAGTTAGGATCAACCCACAGGTTTTTGTTGACATAACGGGTAGAGGAAGTAGCTGTCGTCAAAGCCGTACTGACATCGCGCATGCTGAGTCCAAACTGAGCGGCCCTGGCTCGGTCCACCTCAATAGAGATGCTGGGATATTCTACAGGCTCAGCGATATGCACATCACGCAGGAAAGCAATATCATCCAGCTTAGTTTTCACCTTCAGCGCATAAGTTTTGGCCTCTTCCAGGTTCCTTCCTGCTATTTTGACAGCAATAGGCGTAGTGGCACCTTGGCTCATAATCTTTTCTACCAGTTCTATGGGTTCAAAGACGATCTGCACTTCCGGAAACTCTTCTCTCACCCCGTACCTGATCCTTTCTTTCAGACGGCTCATAGTACCTTCATATACTTCACTATTTATCGACACCTGTAACACAGCTTCATGAGATCCGCTGGTAAAAAGGAAGATAGGATTGATAGGGGTATTGGGTGAATGTGTTCCCACAAAAGCAGAGGTAATAACTACACCGGTTTCTCCAATTTCTTCCCTGATCAGGTCTTCTATAGCTAGCACATAATCTTCAGTCTTTTCCAGCCCTGATCCCTGGGGAGCCTGTATCCTTATCTGCAGAGCATAGGTGCCGCTGGGTGGAAGTATATCAGTGCCAATACTAAAAAAGCCTGCTGTCACTATTCCAATTACCATAATCGCGTAAGCAGCGATGACTTTGGGAATATGCCTCTGCCACCTGCGTACCAACAGGAGATACCGCATTCTGAATCTGTCAAAGCGGGTATGGGGTACCTTCACATGCTTATGGTTGTTTTTCATCATCCAGTTGGCCATCACCGGAATGAAGGTCTGTGATGCCAGAAAAGAGGCCACCATGGCAAAAGCTACCGCCATAGACAAAGGCATGAACATATCTTTGGGTATACCACTCATCATAAAAGAAGGAGTCAATACTGCCAGGATAGAGAGCAGGATCAGTAGCTTGGGCAGTGAGATTTCCAGCAGGGCCTCCAGAATGGCTCTGGCTTTGGGTTTGTTCATCTCAAAATGCTGATGAATGTTTTCTATGGTCACGGTAGCTTCATCTACCAACACCCCAATGGCCAGTGCCAGTCCGCTTAAAGTCATGATGTTGATGGTCTGGTCAAAAAGATAAAGCAGTATTACCGCTGAAAGAATGGAGATAGGTATGGTTAATACGACAATCAATGACCCTCTTTTATCTCCCAGAAACAGCAATACCATCAATCCAGTAAGCAGCGCACCCAGGATGCCTTCATGCATCAGGTTAGCAAGTGCCGCTTCTATATAACCGGTCTGGTCAAACACATAATCAATAGACACATCTTCAGGAAGAGCTGCTCTGAGCATGGGCATAGACGCTTTCAGATTTTGTACCGCCGACAAAGTAGACGCGTCTGCTTTTTTAATGATGGGCAAATACACAGTTCTATGCCCATTCACCAGCGCATAACCTGTGGTTTTATCAGCCCCATCCGTCACATGAGCGATATCTTTGATGAAAACCGTAGGGCCCTGACCTTTGCGGACAGGTGTATTGAGAAATTCCTCCGGATCACGGGCCAGGGTATTGACAGGGCTCATGAGGTTTTGTTCTCCTATCTCTACATTACCGGCTGGGGAGGGCATGTTGTTCTGTGCAATGGCATTCATTACCTCTTCTGCAGTCAGCCCATAGGAATGCATCAATGCAGGGTCTACATTGACTACCATAGTGCGAGCCGTACCGCCAAAAGGAGCTGGTGCTGTAATGCCTGGTATATTCACAAACATAGGCCGGATGCGGGTAATGACCAGATTCTGCAATGCTCCTATAGAGCGATCCGGACTTTCAAATACCAATTGCCCTACTGGTTGGGCACTGGCATCAAAACGTACGACCATGGGCGGTACAGCGCCGGGAGGCAGAAAGCCCATAGCCCGGGATACCTGTGTAGCTACTTCAGCAGCGGCCTGTGACATGTCTGTGTCAGGATAAAATGAGAGCTTCATCAGGGTAAGCCCCTGCACGCTTTTAAATTCCATGTCTTCTACCCCACTGACAAAGAGGAGTACTTTTTGAAATTCATTGGCCATAAATCCGTCCATGTAAGCAGGCGATAAACCTCCGTAGGGCATAGCGATGTAGATAGCCGGAGATTTAATGTTGGGAAATATATCTACTTTGATATTTCTGACAGTAATAACTGAGAAATAGGCAATGGCTATGACGGCCACCATCACCGCAATAGGATTTCTCAGCGCTAATCGTATGATATTCATAATCAGTTTAAAGTTTTAAGAGAAAACATGAGCCAGAAAAGAGAAATCAGCCTGTGATTCTGCCAATTCAACAGCACGCAGCCAATATTGATGATAAGCATGAATCCTGGTCTTTTCCGTTTGCTGCAGCACCTGCTGTATCTGTAGCAGCGCTGTCAGATTGATCAGGCCGCTGCGATAACGGGCTTCAAAGAGCTCATAAGCTTGCCGGGCAGCCCTGTAGGCGGTTTCCGCATCTTCTATTTGCTGTCGCTGCTGCTCTAACTGCGTATGGGCTGCCTGTTGCTGCCGGGTGAGTTCCCTATGTGCGGTATTGAGCTCTGCCTGTTGCTGGTTTACCTGCTCCTGATACTGGCTGCTCCGCAGGCGCTGGTCATAGAGATTGGACAAATTCCAGCTCAACCCGATGCCCACCAGATAATTATCATGCGGATTTTGATAAACTTCACGCCAGTTGTTGCCAGAACCTTCCCCAGCCAACGATGTGCTGCCCCGAACGAGCGCACCTGCCAGCAGGGAGACATCAGGTAATATTTTGCGCTGGGAGAGCTTCATTTGTGTCTGTGCATAAGCCTTTTGCTGTTGTTTTAAGACAAGTACAGGATGATGCGCCTGCCACTGTATGTCTGCTCCTACTAATCGGTCTGAGGAGAAAAATGCCTGTTGTTTCACCCCTAGTGTCTCTGATGGAAGGTCTGTCCATTGAGACAAAGCAATCCTACTGGCCGCTGTTTTGCCCTGCCAGCTTCTTTGTTCTGCGCTAGCCTGATGTAAAGAAGCTTGTATCAATAATGAGTCTGCTCCGGGTGATAAGCCAGCGTCTGCTAAACTCTGGGTGACTTCCAGCATGTCAGAGAATCTTTGCACATTGACAGTAGCCCACTTTTGCATATGCTGGTGATACAAAAGTTGTATGTAATCTCGCGTAACAGAAGCTTGTACTTCCAGCTGTTCCAGGTTCAGGGCAGAAGCAGCTTGCTCTACCTGAATATGGGCCGCTTCTACCGTTTTTCTGTGTTTACCAAATTGTATGAACTGCCAGTTGAGTGCGGCTGAGCCTACCAGATTAGTCGCTCTTGCTGCGGTATTGTTATGATTAGCACTGATATTAAAAATACCAGGTAGCGGAAAAAATGCACCGCCCATACCCTGGTAAGTGCCCAGGGTGTGCTGCGCTTGTAATTGCAACTGTGGAAGATACTGATTTCTGGTAAGCTTATGATTGAGATTAGCTTGCCTCAAGGCAGCTTTATGGGCTTCCAAACTAGGATACTGTTGTATGGCTTGCTCCCACAACTGAGACAGTGCTAGAGAATCCTGTGCTTGTGCCTGGCTATTCCAGAGGAAACAGCACAGTACACAGCACAATACCAAGTGTTTATACACCATGTATGATTGATATTTATGTTATTGAATAAAAGATATGCTATCACCTGCAGGTGATAATATGAGTAGGCGAGCACACATGAGACTGGCTACAGTGATTACCTACAATAGGCATCCTGATGATTGTCTATACTTTATACCCAGACATCTGAAAATCCAGGCATTGGATAGGTAAAGCCAGGAATGTGCTCCAAAAAAAATGTTAAGCGTAATACACCAGCTGGCGTAGCTTAAGATAAAGAGGAACAGAAGAAAATGATGGGATATGCTGCCTGAAATAAACAGGAACTGATAAAGGTATCAGATAAAGCGCTATCCAGGAAAAAAGAAAAGCAATCAGAAGAAAAAACACAGGCGCTTTAAGCTGTATATCGTTTAACACCGGAGCCAAATCAACATCATCTAACGCCCTGCCTGTTTTAGACTTTATACTACAGAGTGCCTGTGTGGAAACCTCAGATGAATTGTTGACAGAAGGAAGTGCTTTGGCAGGTATTGCCTGTTGTACATCAAGATAGCGCATCACAGCCTTTTTCATCGCACAGGACGATGAGAAAAGCATCATAAAAGAAAAGATAATGATAATGATATTGCGCATCTTTTGCTTTTGCTTGAACAACTTTTTTTAAACACGTAAATGATGACGAATGGTTTCATTGGATTTTTATTTACCGAATAAAGCCCTTTTTAAAGGTTGGCGAAAAAACCATAGAGCTTCAAAGTTCTCCATCAGCTGTTGTGATGTTTCAAATGAACTTTTGCCATTTTCTCACTGCCTCTTTAAAGAGCCACATAGGATATATTTGAAGAAATAGGAACAGGAAGTTCATTGATACACCTGCATGATCCCTGGTCAAAAATTCAAAACAAAACATCATTCGGCTCAAACAACTCATCGATATATGATTGGCGGGTCAACCGGTTGTAATTATCTATGCAAGAGCCCGTACCACTGCGCATGATGCTGGTGCAAACCCCATTGCTAAAAGCTGTTTCCAGATGAGGCCGGTTGAGAAAGCAATGGCCCAGTTCGTGAAAGACAATGAACTCTTTGAAAAGATCGGAAGCTCTTCTCCAGAAAGAAGCGTCAATGGTTACCAGGCGGGGATCCAGCCGGTTGTACCTGCACTGACCGGCTACCTGATTTTCTTCTATTTCCTGGATGATGCCACGGATGTTTGCCGCCGTTAAATCCACTTCCATACCCCTTTGCAATGCTTCCTGTTCAAACCGTAAGAAATAAGGATGCAAGGCAGCCTCCACCTGATCAAATTTTACGGGTGTTTCAGCTTCCGGCAACACATCAGCTTCTTCTGTACAGCCAGACAGCACACAGACACACAACAAGCCTGCGGCTTGTAAAAGAAAGTACTCACCTGTTTTTTTCATGGTAGTAATCGTTAAAAGGAAACATCAGCTATTAACCCTCCTGAAGAAAAGGGGTATTCATACAACCTGACAGGATGTTAACTTATTGTATCTGTGATACAAATGTGATCTTTTGGGTATGCTGAGCCATCTCGACTACATAGCGAAAGATGCTACCAACGGGCGGTCTATAAACACATAACTATTTTGGAATAAACTATGAGATTGTGTGGAAAATGATTAGTGAAAAAATTCCGGAATTGCATTTGCAGATAAAAGAAATTCTAAACGAAACTGCCTTATAACCCTTCACGGCTTTTCTCTCAAATAAGCCAAAGGAGTCTGATGGGTAAATTGCTTGAACTCTTTGGTGAAGTGGTTCTGGTCATAAAATCCATGCCGGATGGCGGTGCCCATAAGGTCGTTTCCCACCGTCGCTTGCAGATCAAAATAGGCATGCAAAAATCTGTTGAGCCGGGCATATTCTTTGGGACTTACGCCCATATACTGCTGAAATTTCCGCTCCAACCATTTATAGGTAACGTTCAACTCCCGGGCTAACGCCTGAATATTCCCTTCACCTTTCGTAGCCCGTATTCGGATAACCGCCTGCCGGAAGATGGCGTTTCCCTGTAAGCCCGGCCTGATCCTTCGCTTCAAAAAATAAGCAACACATTGAATCTGCTGCGCTGTGGAGGAAGCTTTTGCTATATTCTCTAGAAGCCCTAGGGCCTCCTGTCCGAATAATTCTTCTAAAGACCAGCAGGTTTTTCCTCTCAGTGCAGACAAAGGCTGTTGCAGCAAATGATACAGTCCTTCACAGGTGAAACGAATAACCAGCAAACGTTTCATCTCTGCTGCTTTGGTGATGTACGTCCCTTCCAGAAACAAACCGCTCAGATACCCGGCATGTACTGTTTCCTTTTTGTGGCCTGTGTTGAATTCATACCTAAAGGGTTCATCCAGCATGACAGCCATAACCGGCCACCCATCAGTGAAAGCCATGGCCTGGGTTTCGCCCTTGGCTGAGAGGTACAGGCCATAGCTATCTACCACGGCTTTCAGTTCTTCGTCGGGGATATACCGGATGAAATGAGAATCGGATGTTTGCTGATGAAAAATATGTTTGTACAGTTCTATGGGCACGTCATCAACCGTTAGCGTGCTTAAAATTAACGATTAAACAAAAGCTAAAAAAATAAGCCCCTGTCTAAAAATTACTATATATCCCTTCGGAGATGTCTCATCTTTGTAGAAAAAACAAGGATGGTCTTACCAATAGTAGCCTATGGATCACCGATCCTCAGAAAAAAGTGCCGACCGGTTTCGCCCAATGAGCCTGGGCTAGCACAGCTGATCCAGGATATGTGGGAAACGATGGATTATGCACAAGGTGTAGGGATCGCGGCCCCTCAGGTAAACCGAAACCTACGCCTCTTTGTAGTAGACAGCACTTCTGTAGCGCATCAATCACACGAATTAGAAAAGAGAAGGCGGCCAGGTGCTTCCAAACCCAGGAGGGTATTTATCAATGCTTCCATCCTTGCCTATAGTGAGGAGCAATGCGTAAAGGAAGAAGGGTGCCTGAGTATTCCTGGCATTCCCCTACCCATACAACGACCGGTAAGCATCAGCATACATTATTGGGATGAGAATTTCAGAGAGCATACAGAAACGTTCCACGGAACTTTGGCCAGAATGATACAGCATGAATACGACCATGTTGAAGGCAAACTTCACCTGGACTATGTAAGCCCGCTTCAAAGAAGATTAATCCACAAAAAACTGATACGTATCGCCCAGGGGAGATGGACAGTCAGATATCCTATGCTTTTTGCAGACCCTCGCTGAGATGGCCCCTATGCTGATACTCGAGCTTTTCAGTTCTTTGCCTGTAAAAATGTTCACTCTTGGCTGCTGAAAGTTACTCAGCCTACTCTCTCTTATTTTTAGCACAGAAAAAGGGGAGAATCTTTATCTTTAGCAGCTCTTGCCAGCCACATTAATCCGTTTATTTTTATCTTGATTTTGTATTCAAAAAAGCCAAAACTAATTTGTATAAAATTAACAGCATACAGCCAAATAATGATTTCATTCAACCATTCTCTCATTCTGTCATCCTACAATATGCTACTACTGATTCTAACCGTTGTCACTACTTTTCATTTCTCCAGCGCTCAACCTATCACCGACAGCCTTGCTTTGAAAGCCCCCAAAGGTCTGCTTTGTGATTTGTTAGAAAACACTCAGCTATCGTATCAAGATGGATATCCTACCAACATTTCCTTGCAGGAAGCAAAAGCCGTACGGCAAGCCTTGCAACAGGTCACCATTCAACAGCAACAGCCTTACTTCAGCTGGATCTTGGACGATCCTAAACCTAATAGCCTGCAAACAGCCTATCGTATTCTGGTGGCTTCCGATCAGGCGGCATTAGCCAGGGATCAGGCCGATGTGTGGGACACCGGAAAGATCAGCAGCGACCGCTCCGTAGCAGTCCGGTACGAAGGAACGCCTCTGGATACCAACATGGTATATTACTGGAAAGTAAAAGTATGGAATAAACAGGGAGAGGAAAGCCCCTTTTCCTCTACTCTTAGTTTCAAGACCGGAGAATCGTTTAAGGAATATGCTACCACCCGGTATCCGCTGCAAAAAACGAATGAATACCCGACAGCCATAAAAAAAGTAACAGAAAAGACTTGGTTCATCGACTTTGGAAAAGATGCTTTTGGTCAGCTAACCCTGAACCTTTTCAGTGACAGGGAAAACGATACGGTCGCCATACATCTGGGTGAGGCACTTACTGCTGACCATCGCCTCGACAGGAGTCCGGGAGGTACTATCCGGTATCAGACTTACCGCTTGCCGCTCTCACCGGGTCGTCATACTTACGCGTTACAGTTTCGTCCGGATGAAAGAAATACCGGTTCTAGTGCCATTCTTATGCCCGACTATATTGGAGAAGTGATGCCTTTTCGCTATGTGGAAGTGGAGCAGTATGCCTATCCGCTGGATGAGCACGACATCGTCAGGCAGGCAGTCCATTATCCTTTCAATCCGGAAGCCTCTTATTTTCACAGTTCGGATACTGTTCTCAATGCGGTGTGGGATCTCTGCAAATATTCTATCAAAGCCACCAGCTTTACCGGCGTATATGTGGATGGAGACCGGGAAAGAATTCCTTATGAAGCGGATGCGCTGATCAACCAACTCTGCCATTATGCGGTAGACCGGGAATATAGTATGGCCCGCTATTCTCATGAATACCTCATCACCCATGCTACCTGGCCCACGGAATGGATTCTACAATCGGTCCTGATGGCCTGGAATGACTATCTGTACACAGGACACATCGCTTCAGCAGCCGCATACTATGAAGACCTTAAGGCTAAAACGCTGATGGCCCTGGCCGGTGAAAATGGGTTGATCAGCACGCAAAACAAGCCCATGACCCGGGAGTTGATGGATGCCATTCACTTTCAGGGAGAAGCCATCCGGGACATTGTAGACTGGCCGCACAGCGGCATTCTTGGGTTGGGCAAACAGGAACAGGGCGAAACCGATGGTTTTGTGTTTATGCCGGTCAATACAGTTGTCAATGCCTACTATTACCGTGCCTTGGTGATCATGGGCCAGTTGGCCGCTGCCCTGGATAAGCCGGAGGATAGCGCTATGTTTACCCAAGAAGCTCAAAGGGTAAAAAGTAACTTTAATAAAGCGTTGCTGGATTCAAAGAAGAAGATATATGTAGATGGCATCGGTACCGATCACAGTTCGTTGCATGCCAATATGTTTTCTCTGGCTTTTGGGTTGGTGCCCGAGCAAAACATTCCGGATGTCATCGCCTTTATTCAATCCAGGGGCATGGCCTGTAGTGTCTATGGCTCGCAGTTTCTGATGGAAGCCATCTATGAAGCAGAAGCCGCTGACTACGGCTTATCTCTGCTGACCTCCACCCAGGAACGCGGCTGGTACCATATGATACAGGCCGGGTCTACCATCACTATGGAAGCCTGGGATAACAAATACAAGCCCAACCAGGACTGGAACCATGCCTGGGGCGCGGCACCTGCCAATATCATCCCCCGCAAACTAATGGGCATTGAACCGGTAGCACCGGGGTTCCGGAAGATACGCATTAAACCTCAGCCCGGTCACCTGCAACAGGCTGCCGTTGTGATGCCCACCATCCGCGGTGCGGTAAAGGTAAGCTTTGAAAAAAGTGACAGGACCCGTACGGTATGGCACATAGAAATTCCTGCCAACAGTACAGCAGAGATCCATTTGCCGTTACCGGAAGGTAAAGCCAACATCACTCAAAATCAAAAGAAGGTGCGGGGCAAAACCCAGGGCAAGTTTTTTGTGATGGAAGTAGGTTCCGGTCAACACACCTTTCATATCACTCCTCAATAACAAGTAATACCACTTCCTGCGTACTATGTCCCATAGATGTTGGACACCTACTCACTCCTATCCCCTATCATTCCCTACGGAACAAGGTTGGCAGGAGAGGGTATCATTTTATCCTTCACTCATGCTAACATTCTATCAGAATCCCAGCGTCCGGGGCAGCCATAAGCTTAATTCCGGTATATAGGTAATGAGGAGCAACACCAGAATCATCACCAGGAAAAAGGGAATGAGCGGACGGATCACCGACTGTATTTTAACATTGGCGACACTACAACCAATAAACAGGACGGTACCTACCGGGGGAGTACACAAACCTACACAGAGGTTGACAATAAGGATAATGCCGAAGTGGATAGGATTGATCCCTAACTGTTCGGTAACCACCGGCAGAAAAATGGGTGTAAAGATGAGCACCGCCGGCGTCATATCCATAAACACGCCTACAAACAACAGAATCAGGTTGATGATGAGCAGAATCAGAAACGGACTATCGCTCAGCTGTAGCAAAGCAGCACTCACATTCTGTGGAATCTCCTGATAGGCCATCACCCAGGACAAACCAATAGACGTGGCCACCAACAACAGCACAATCGCTGTGGTCAGGGTAGTTTTGATGATGATGTCCGGCATATCGCGCCAGCGAATTTCCCTATAGATGAAGGCCAGCACCAGGCAATACAACACGGCAACCCCGGAAGCTTCGGTAGCGGTAAAAACGCCGGCAATAATACCGCCCAGTACGATGAACAGCAGCAACAAACTGGGAAAGGCTGCCAAAAACTTCTGCAGTTTTTCACGCCAGGTCGTTTTTTCTACCGTCGGATACTGATGCCGGTAGGCATAGGCGGCTGCAAAACCGATCAGCGCCAGTCCCATCAAAAGGCCGGGAATGTAGCCTGCCAGAAATAAAGCCGCAATTGATACCCCTCCGCTAGCCAGAGAGTAAATGATCAGAATATTGCTGGGCGGTATGACCAGTCCGGTGGTGGCTGAAGAAATATTGACAGCAACACTAAAACTCTCATCATACTTTTCTTTTTTCATCCTCGGATGCATAATGCTGCCAATGGCCGAAGCAGAAGCACCGGCTGAACCGGAGATAGCCCCAAAGAGCATATTCGCCAGTACATTAACAATCGCCAGCCCTCCGGGAAACCGGCCCACCATTACTTTGGCAAACTCTACCAGCCGGGCAGCGATGCCTCCATTGTTCATCAACTGACCCGCAAAAATAAACAGGGGGATCGCCAGTAGGGTAAAGCTATCCAGGCCGGTGGCCATCCGCTGGGCAAATGTGGTAGCCGCGGGCAGATAGTCTATGGACAACAGCATGGTAATGATGCCTGCCAGACCAATACTGTAGGCAATGGGAACTCCTACCACAATAAAAAAGATAAAACTTACAACCAAAATCAATACTTCAAAAGCTTCCATTATGGGGTAGTGGGTAGGGTTTGGTGACGAAATAAATGCAGGGTGTTATCAATGGTATAATAGATGATCAGCAGACCCGATAGGGGCGCTACCAGGTAAACATAGCCTAAGGGAACTTCCAGTGCGGCGGATAACTGCCCGTAAAGAAATGAAGTATAGACCAGCCAGAGGCCGCCTACTACCAATACTGCCAGGGCAAAAAGGCAGACGAAAAAGCTGACCAATACCTCCAGATATTTTCGCCGTGAGGAAGTAAATTTATGAGAGATCAGATCAATAGCCAGATGCTGTTTTTCTCCGGTGGCATAAGCGGCTCCCATCAGGCCTATCCAGATCAGTAGAAACCCGGCCAGTTCGTCGGTAAAACCCAAGGGAGACTGGAACAGGTAGCGACTCACCACCTGCAGCAGTACATCCAGTACAATCACCGACATCAGCAAGACCAGGATTAAACGAACCACCCTGTCAATCATATTCCTTATACCCATCATTTACTTCATTTACAATGATACCTGAACGGCACGAATTTTCTGAATAAGGGGATACAGCACCGTATCGGTTCGGTACTGCTCATACATATTTTGTACTTCCCGGATAAAAGGCTCTTTTTCCGGATAGTTAATCTGTACACCTGCCTTCTCCACTTCTTCCAGGGCTTCCTGCTCAGAAACATCCCACAATTTCCGCTGGTACGGTACGGAAGCGTCAGCCGCTTCCTGCACCCATTTTTTTTCCTGCGCCGAGAGTTTATCCCATACCACCTTGCTGATCATGAGCACATCCGGCACTTGGGTATGTTCATCTATGGAGTAATACCGGCATACTTCATAATGATGCGACAGATACAAGCTGGGTGGGTTGTTTTCTGCTCCATCCACTATGCCGCTTTGCAAGGCCGTGTACAGCTCTCCCCAGGAGATAGGCGTGGGCGATCCTCCCATGGCTCTGACCATGTTCATGGCCGTATTGCTTTTCATCACCCGGATTTTCAGGCCTGCCAGGTCTTCAGGTTTGGTGATCGGCCGGTCTTTGGTATAAAAGCTACGGGAACCGGCATCATAAAAATCCAGGCCTCGCAAACCGTATTTTTCTCCGGACAACAGGATTTCCCGACCGATTTCTCCATCAAACACTTTAAAAGCCTGGGCTTTATTTTCAAAAATATAAGGTAAGCCAAACACTTTGTATTTTTCTGCAAACCCTTCCATTACGGCAGCGGAAACTTTGGTCATGGCCAGGCTGCCAAACTGAAGCATCTCCAGGCATTCCCTTTCTGCCCCCAACTGACCGCTGGGATAAATCTTGATCCTCATTTTTCCCTCGGACTTTTCTGCCAGTTGTTCTGCCATATATTCCATGGCCTTATGCACGGAGTGGTCCATAGACAGGCTGTGCGCCAGCCGGAGCGTTTTTACTTCCTTTTGTTGTCTGCAAGCGACCAGCAGGATGAACAAAAAGATCCAGCCGTTGATGGAAATCCTGTACTGTTTGTCTCCCTTCATTCGGATCATACATTAACGACTTAACCGATAAGCCTGCATGGTGATAAAATACTTGGTCAGCATATTTTTTTCTTCCCATTCCGGTAAGGCACCGTCTACCAGATACTGCAAATACTTTTCGGTTACCTGCGAAAAATGCGCCTCATGGCCTACTTTATACTGGTCAGGAATTACCACTTCCCATCCATTATCCGATGGTTTCACAGAAACGCCAGCGTATTGCCCTCCTATTTCCTCTATGGCCTGTGTCAAGGCAGTGCCTATCTTTTCCTTATCTGCCGGTTTCAACGGTTCCACATACAACGTGGGCTGATAGTTTTGGGCTTTGTCCTGACGAATCACGAGGTTGGCCAGGGTGCCCCGCATGATGGAATAATGCGTGTCAGCAGCGCCTTCCGGTGCCTGGAAATTCCAGATGACCGACACTTTGCCATGCACACCCCGGGTCTGGAAGACAAACTCCCCATTAGAAAATACATTCAGTACAGAGTCTTTTACCACATCTTTCCGTAAATAATCGGGAAACTCGCTTAAGCCCGTCGATTGCTTGAATTGAGAAGGAGTGATTTCCGTATGCCAGCGGCGGGCAGAGAGCACATCCACTTCGGAAGTATCAATGCCTTCTTCCGGAAAACATTCCCACAGGATCAGATCCACCAGGTGGGTAGACACATCTACCATGCCTTCTCCCTGCTGAGAGACATCAAAAAACCAGGGTGGTCGTTGCAATGGATTTCCCGCCACATATTTGAAAAAATGGTGGACGCTTTCTTTGGAGATAGCCGGTTCTTCCGGGGTTCCCTCTTCCAGCGTACCGAACACCTCCTGAAACTGTGCCAGTTCTTTCTGCAGTATGGTGGTGATCTCATACCGCTCGGTCATGATGTCATAGAGCAGTACGTCATTGTCTTTGGCTTCCTGCATAGCCTGTGTCAACATGGGAAAGAGTTCGGGCTTGATCACCATCGGCTTATCGGCCAGCACATTCAAACCAGCCTCTACCGAAGAGAGGATATACTGGGTTTTCTTGGCATTGTTACCGGACAGTACAACTACATTACCGGGTTTTTCCTCAAGCATCTTCTCAAAGAAATCCGGTCCTGTATATACTTTCTCTTCCCAATGGGTAGGATCCTCTTCACGGGTGTTAAACTGCTCTATCCTTTGCAGGTGTAGGGGCAGATCTTCTCCGGCCGGAGCATATACATGCACGATAGAATCCACCTGGTCATACATAAACTTCTGCACCAGGGCGGCATGAAAATGTCCCGGATCTACGGTCATGAGTTTGACTTCATCGTCGGCACCTGTAAAACTCATGGGGTTGCTGGTATTTGTTTCCGTCGTATTCTCCGATTGGGAACGATCACAGGCATACAAAGCCACTGCCCAAAACAGTATAATGAATCTGATTTTCATGAATAAATTTTCTTTAACCAATGAGACCATCCTGTTTTATTCTCCACAGAGAAACCAGGGATAGGCCCGAAAATAATGATTTTTCCTAAATCTTCTTCAATCCTTCTATATGTTGTATGCCATAAGGGTAACGCTGCGGTCGGGAAAGCATGGCATTGGCTTCATCATCATTGTTAAATCTTTCATTCACCGGATCCCAGTAAAGCTTGCGGGGTAATTTCATCGCTGTATGCGCTACCAGACAGGCACTGCAAGACCGGTGTGCCACTTCCGCCGGAGCCACCGTAGCTTCTCTGGTCTTGATACAATCCAGCCAGTTGCCATGCTGCTCTTCGCTGGCATACAGATGAATCTCGTCAGGACCAATCTCAGAAGCTAATATTTTCGGATCGCTGGCCTGAAAAGCCTCGCTGCCTCCTTCGGGCTTGTTGGGGTCGCTGGCTGTGACACCCACATCACCTCTGGAAACAAAAATCCACCCTTCTGATCCTTCAAAGCGAACCCCGTTCGGATTATCGCCACTGATATGCATGGTCACGCCATTGGCATATTTGGCGCGTACCTTAAACGGGCCGTGAACATTCCAGAGACCTTGGTGGGGAAATTCCGCTTCGGCTTCTACCTCTATAGGCCCTGTATATTCTGTACCCATGCCCCAGTGAGCCGTATCTATATGGTGTGCTCCCCAGCCGGTGATCATCCCGGCACCGAATTGCTCGCAACGCAGCCAGCCGGGACGAGAATAATCTATCTGAGGGTGTACTCTTTTCTCGGTATAATAGACATAAGGAGTAGAGCCTAACCACATGTCGTAGTTCAGGTTTTCAGGTACAGGCATGGAGGGTTCTTCCTCTCCACCAGGATCGCCTGGCAACCCTACCTGAATGGTATGCAACTCACCGATACGGCCATTGCGCACTAATTCGCAGGCTCTTTTAAACTGAGGCCAGGGATTCAAAGACCGCTGCTGACTGCCGATCTGAAACACCCTACCGGTACGATGCATGACGTCGCTCATGGCACGCCCTTCCTCGATGGTGAGGGAGGCAGGTTTTTGTAAGTAAATATCTTTACCAGCCAGGGCAGCTTCTATGGCTGGCTGGGCGTGCCAATGGTCGGGCGTACTGATGATGACGGCGTCTATTTCCGGATTAGTCAACATCTCCCGGTAATCGTCATACATTTTGACAGTAACATAATTCTTTTTACCTTTTTTCTCGGCATACCAACCCTCAATAAACCGCTTGCCGTCCTGTTTTCTTTTGCTGTCCACATCACTCACAGCCATGACACGGGCCACATCGTATTTCAGGGTTTCCGGCAGATCGTGGCTTTGGGCAATACGGCCAAATCCGATTTGTCCGATATTGATTTTATTGCTGGGCGCATTCTTTCCAAAAACGGAAGAGGGCACGATGGTAGGAACGAACAGAATGCCCGCTGCACCTACCACAGATTTTTTCAGATAATCGCGTCGGCTGATAGGATGCTTCTGAGATGCCTTTTTCTTTTTCATGATATATTTTCTAAAGCGTTTTAAATATGAGAGACAACAATGTTAGGGTTGATCCCCGCTTAAAACCCAGGCAATACCACCCAGGATGTGTCGCATCAATGCAGGATCAGCATAATATTCGGGCTTATGCCCCAGGGCAGTGTACCACTGGCGGCCACCATCAAATGTATGGCACCAGGCCAAAGGCAGCAGTTCTCCAAAGGTATCGCCCGGGTACTCGACTTTTTTTTCATCTTCCACTGTGGTCAGGTCGGCAGCCAGCAACACGTGGATGTCAGGATTCAGTTGTTTGATGTAATAACATTCATCTTCCCACTGCCAGACTTCCGGCAGAAAAGTGGTAGAAGGATGGCTTTTGTCTATCACTTTAACATCAAAAGGCTGCAACGGAGGATGGCGAAAGAACTTACCGCCCAGCATCTGCTGAAACCAGGGCCAGTCTCTTTCCGATCCGCTGGCAGAATGAAGACCCACAAACCCTCCTCCTGAACGAATATACTGCTGGAAGACCTCTTTTTGTGCTTCGGTATCAAACACCTCATTGTTGGTATTAGAAAAGATCAGCACGTCATACTGCCGGATGTTCTCTTCCGTAAAGATAGCGGGGTCTTCCGAAGCTTCCACGGCAAATCCGTGTTCTTTTCCCAGTTTTTTGATGGCTTCCACACTGGCAGCCCGATTTTCGTGTACATAGCCTTCTCCATTTTTGGTATAGACCAGCACTTTTTTTCCTTTCAGATCAGGCCAGGTATGTATCTCTACCCGGGGGGGATGCGCAAAATCCCGCCAATATTGCTCAGCGGTGGTGCTGTCAATCTTGCCGTCGTACACCATCATGCGGTATTTGAGTGTATAAGATTTACCCGGTTCCAGTATCCAGTCCCGGTCCTGGGCAGGGTTAAAGTTAAAGAAGACATTTTCTTTTCCCTCGTTCATGCCCGTAGGCCATATCCGAATCTGCTCAGGATAATTGTAGTTGGCAGGATACGTCATAAACAGGATACCAGCCTGGCCGTTCTGGGCAACACCGTTGATATCGCACCAGCGGGCCCGGGTAGCATTGCCGTTGCTTTTATCTTTTCCGGCTGAGGTGAGCAGGGTTGCGGTCTGATCATTCCATTTCTCGGTAGCCCGGAAGCCAAAGCCTCCATAACGATATTCTTTGACGGTCAGGGGATTTTCACCAGCACAGTTCATGGTGGAAGTAAAATCCACCAGCCATATTTTTTGCTGAGGGTCGGCGTTCCATACACGGATATCCCACTTTTCATTCAGGGCCACTTCCCCTTCCATCTTGGCCTCACTCAGCACCACGCTCTCATGTACGGCCTCCACACGGCCAAAAACATCTCCATTCACCACGGTAGGCACACTCTTGACCCGTACGGTGCCTTTCCCATCGCCTATGTTCCAGAAGTCCACTTCTTTTCCTTTGTATTCCGTATGCGTCCAGGGATTCCAGATGCCATAGTGGTGATAATGGTCGGGTGGCTGAATGCGGGTGAGCACCTCGCCGGCAGGAGATCGAAGGGGATGAATATAGCCACCCCGGCTGAAGCGTTCGGAAGTGCCTTTGGGGGCTGGCGTCATACCATAATGATAGGACAGTACGTTTTTGTTGGCAATTGTCACCTGCACTGCCTCTCCGTTGTCTTGCATCTGTACCTGTGGCTGAGCGTTCTCCTGAGGCTGCTTGGCTGCCCGCCTCAGTTCAAACCGCCTTACCATACCGGCTGGCGTTTCTCCCTGCAATATCCACCAAATACCGGGTTGGTATCCTGCTTCCAGCTGGAAATGAACAGGCTCCGCCTGCCCGTTGGTCACTTCAAAAAGCTGCATATCCGAAGAGGCCAGCGGAACACCTTCCAGCGCAGCATGCACCGGCGTATTAAGGCGATCATACTGATCGGCATGCACGGTAAATTCAGCAACAGGTAGAGATTGTGCCCAGGTAAAAGAAACAGCAGCCGTTCCTACGACAGCCATGAAAAACAAGAGTATCGTCTTGTGCAGTGTATTACTCATTTCAAATAGCTTGAGGTTGTGATTAAAAGTCCATATTCTGTTAGGAAATGTAAGCAATATAAAAGACTGAGGCTAATCAAATCGAATAAGCGTTCATTTTAAAAGTCAGCCTTCTCTCTGTGGAAGGCTGACTTTTAGGCATTACGAAGCGGGCTGTTCGTCTGCCGGAATTTCAGTAAGGGGCGGCGCATTGTTCTCATAGCCGGCATACCCCTTATTCTGATTGATTTGTCCTTGTGTATTGGTGTTGATGGCATCGGCAGGAATAGGCCAAAGCACATGGTAAGGACTCATGGTATATTCGTCGCCATGTACGGTCGTAACTCCTTTGTTGTAAAAATCATTTTTCTCCATCACTCTATCATAAAAGAAATTATCATCGGAAAAGCTTTCCAGGTTATAAGATTTTCCGTTGTACGCTGCCTTGCCTGTCATGGCAAAGAGATAAGCCATCCGTGTCAGCTCAGTCTTACGGGGCTCCTCATAATAAAGCTCACGAGCGCGTTCGTCCAGAATGGTTCCGGCATTCACCTCTCCCGGCGTAATAGGCACAGCATTCGCCCGTACTCTTACTGCGTTGATATCTGCCGCGGCACTGGCCAGATCTCCTTTCCAGAAATAAGCTTCAGCCCGGAGCAGATAAGTTTCTGCCAAACGGAATACATACCAGTCGGAATGCCCTCCGGAAGGACGTGAATTCTCCACATCCGGAACATATAATTTATACTGAGGCCAGCTATACCAGTTTCTGATGGTATCTGAACAAAGAATAGCTCCTTCCTCATTATACAGTTGTAAGGGTTGTCCGTAGTAAGGGTCTTCCAGGTCAGGCAAGCTAGGGTGGTTATAGACCAGGTCTTCCATATCCATCCAATTACCTTCAGCATGCCGGAAATCAGTCGTATCCAATTGCCAGATAGCTTTGGTACTATAACTGGTGCCACGGCACCGCCCGATACCCCGGCCGTATTGCGTTACCAGATTATACTCAATGCCGGGCTCGTCGAGGGTACCCCGGTTACCGGTGGGGGTATTGATCTTGTTCCACCATAGAGGAACGGCCTGCCGCATAGTGGAAGTTCCTCCATCAAAATTCCCTTCAATGTCCAGACGGTCGATCACCAGCATCAAAGCTTCTGTGTTGGTGGCCAGTGCTTTGTTTTCAGGACGGTGCAGATCCCAGACCACATCTTTGGTAGGATCGCTGGCATCTACGCCAAAACGGCTGGTCATCAGAGCATACACGCCCCCATCAATGACCCGACTGGCGGAGGCAATGGCATCATCAAAGAGCCCCAGTGCCAGATTGACTTTGGTCAGCAAGTGGCTTACGGCCCCTTTGGTTACTTCTCCCTTATCCACATCGTCGGAAACCCACTGTTCGGCAAATTCCAGGTCTTCTTTCATTTTCTGCAGAATTACCTCGCGTTTGGTGGAGTAAAAATCCAGCTTAGGGCCTGAATAGACAGTCAGGACCAGGGGTACATCGCCGAATTGTTGGGTGAGCCGGTAGTAACGATAAGCCCTGTGAAAATAAGCAGCCCCTAACACAGCATTCCGCTCTTCTTCCGAATTGAATTCTGCATTATCGAGGTTGACAATCACCGTATTGGCATATTTGATTCCCTTATAGCCTTCATACCAATACCAACCAATCCTGTTGCGATCCACACTATTCAGGTTAGCGTCTGGTGTAATGAGCAGGTTCAAATCCTGGGCAGGGCCTGACTTATCGGTAGTCCCTTCTACAGCCACTTCTGAAAAAATATTCTCAGTGATAATCGGTGCTCCATCTCCGAACCACTCATAGCGCATATTCCGCAGACAGGCCACCAATCCGGCACGTAAGGCAGCTGCATCGGTAAAAGTGGTTTCCGGTGTATAAATAGATAGAGGCTTGGGCTCCAGATATTCCTCACTACAACTGGTTACTATAAACAGAAGAGGAGCTGTAAAAATCAGGATGTATATATATTTTTTGCTTAATGATTTCATGGTCTACAAGAATAGTTTTGGGTTTACCACTACAAGGTTACATTGACGCCTAAAGTAAAATACCTGGGGGTTGGCCCGCTGTTCTCAGGATCCCAGAAAGTCCAGTCCGGTGCCCAGACCGCTGCATTCTGTATATTGAAATACACCTTACAATTGCTGATGCTAGCTTTTTGCACAAAGGCAGTGGGCAGGTTATAGGAAAGGGCTACGTTGTTTAGCCGGATGAACGACTTTTTCCTATAGACATTAAACACAGCACTTCCTTCACTGGAATAGAGGCGCGCATAATCATTGAGCGGATTTTCAGGCGTCCAGTAAGGCAGCACATACGAACTGGAGCGATCCAGGAAACCATCCCGGTTTTTAGCTAGATTGTATTCGGCCATATGGCCCCAGTAAGAGTAGATCATGAAGGAGAGGTTAAAATTTTTATAAATGTTAAACTCATTTCTCAAAGTCCACCGGAACCTCGGGTTTTCAAATCCCAGAAACTCCTTATCCTCCCGGGTATAGAGCAGGTCACCGTTCACATCCTTCACTTTAAAGTCGCCGGGGCTTACCCCGTAGTTATTCGCTTCTTCAGCCTCGTTGGTCTGCCATACGCCTATTTCCCGCATATCCCAGATCTCATCGATGGCATGGCCGATGAACCATTCGTTTTCAAAATCATCGACTTCTTCCTGCCCAATCACATTCCCCTGTTCGTCTACCACATCTACCATATCGCCATAGAGGTGAATGATTTTATTCCGGTTGAGAGAGAAATTCAAAGAAGAATTCCAGGCAAAATTAGGCCGGTTCATGATCCGCGACTGCAAACTCAGCTCGAAGCCTCTGTTCTGTACTTCTCCCAGGTTATCCCATACCCAATCGAAGCCCAATACGTCGGGCAGCGACCGCTGCACCAGAAGGTCGGTTGTGGACATATGATAGGCTTCCAGCGTACCGTCCAGCACATTGTCAAACAAGGAAAAATCAAAGCCAAGGTTGAAAGCGGTGGTTTTTTCCCATCTAAGTGCTTCATTACTCATATTATTGACATACAACTGGGAAACCTGATAGACAGTACCATCATCGGCTACCAAAAGGTATTTGCCGGTATTCAGGTCTGAAAGTGCTGCATAACGACCAATATCCCGGTTTCCATTGACACCCCAGGAAAAGCGTAGTTTGGCATAGCTTAACCAGTCTGAATTATAGAAATTTTCCTCAGAGAGTACCCAGCCCAGGGCAGCAGAAGGAAAGGTAGCCCTGGGATTACTCTGCCCGAAAGCAGAATAACCATCGCGCCGGACAGACAAGGTCAGCATATATCGCTGATCAAAAGAGTAAAACAAACGACCCATCAGGGCATCCCCTGTACTGTATTGATCTCCGATAAATTCACTATCAGAACCATTACCGTTAACCACATCGAAGGCATCACTATGACCGATAATCGGGTTAATACCGGCGCTTATGTTATGATATCCTAGTTGGTCGCTGGGATCAAAACTATTGTTTTCCATTTTATCTATCCAGCTCTGGTACTTTTCCGCATTGGCCAGTAGGGTCAGATCAACATTATGGACATCGGCAAATGTCTTTTTCCAGCTGAGGATATTATCCACCTGCCAGTAAAGTGATTTGCTATGGAGGCGGGTGGCAATTCCTCCCCGGTTAGCCCAATCAGGGTGTTGAGCCGACTGGTGGTTGTAGAAGTCATGCCAATCGTAATTAGTGTTGAAGTTAATGCGGTAGGAGATGCCCAAAGGGAGTGTGACATTCCCGAAAATAGTGGTGTTCAAGGTATTGTGTTTATTCAGCCGGTCTGTATAGGCCATAGCCAGAAAGGGGTGCCTGGAACCTCCACCGGGATCATCCTGCGGACTATACCGCAGACTGCCCTCTTCATCAAATTCTGAGCCCCAGGGAGAAACCCTACGGATCTGCCCCCAGTCGGCAGCGACCTGACTTTCGTCCCGGTCAGAAAACTGGGTGTTCATCCCGACGGTTAAGAAATCCGTTACTTTTCCTTCCAGATTTAACCTGCCTCGTATGGTAGAAAACTTATCCCCAACCACAATACCCTCATTGTTGGTATAGCCCAAAGACATGTAATAAGACAATTCATCTTTTTTACCGGAAAGGCTGATGGTATGGTCCTGCCGAAAACCATTCTGGAAAACCATATCATACCAGTCTACACTTTTGCCGGCTTTATAATTTTCTATCTCCACCGCTTCCATAGACAGGCGGTTGAGCCATACGGTGACCGGGTCACCACTGGAACCATCATAAGCCAGCCACTCATCCAGGGTAATATCGGAAGGAAGCATGCGAGGGTCAGAAAACTGGTAAGGTTGGTAATTTGCGTTGATACTTTCCATGACATCTTCCCGCCAGTTGACATAGCCTTGGGGACTATACACAGGTTCGTTGACAGCCATATTTGCCAGTCCAACGTTAGAATTAAAGGTAATGGTAGGTTTCGGGGCACTCCCTTTTTTGGTGGTGATGAGGATGACCCCATTGGCGGATTTAGCTCCAAAAACGGCTGCCGAACTGGCGTCTTTGAGCACGTCTACCGTAGCAATATCGTTGGGATTAATATCGGATAAGGCACCATAATAAATGACACCGTCCAGCACGATCAGGGGATCGGAATTCGCATTCAAGGTGGTCTTACCTCTTACCTCCAGGCTACCCCCTCCCTTAGCATTGGCAGAAAAGCCTACATTCAAACCGGAGACATTGCCCCGGAGAATATCCTGCACCGCATTCGGGTTTTCATTTTCCAACTGCTCTGCCTTGATCTGAGAAACCGCCCCTGTAAGATCCATTTTTTGTTGTGTACCATACCCTATCACGACCACTTCACTCAGGCTCTTGATATCTTCCGCTAATGTCAGATCAATGACAGCCCTGCCATTGATGGGTATTTCTTGGCTGGTATACCCTATAGATGAAAATATCAGGGTATCATTTTCATCAGGCACGTTGATACTGTACCGGCCGTCGATATCCGTCACCGTTCCCGCACTACTCCCCTTTACAATGATATTGACCCCCGGTAGGGATTCTTCCCCATCTGAGGCAGTCACTTTACCTTTTACATTGAAGGGATTTGTCTGTGCAAGCAGCGCACTGGAAACCAGACTGAAAAACAGCCACAGGCAACAATACTTAGGTTGTTGAGTAGACATAATGCATCAAATTAGGTTGTTGATAGATGAGCAGTTTACGCAACCAGTTGATTACGTATAATTTAAAAAATCATTAATATTTTATATATTTATTAATAGTTATACTTTTAAAATAGATAAGTTTAAATTATACTATTGACAAATGAATGAAAGTTTTTAGATTTACGCAACCGATTGCGAAATTTTTTTTACATTTATCTTCATCATGAATTTTAGTGGAAAAGGTATGGCTGTTTAAGGATGGATCTATCCCTGGAAAAAGGGCTAGACAACAGCTGGAAATTGAAATGAATCGCTTACTACTTATCTTGTCTTGGTGAAGCATATTACACTACACAATGAATAAAAAAAATAATAAGGAAGTTACTATCTATGATATAGCACGTGAACTCAATGTTTCTCCTGCTACTGTTTCGAGGGCCCTGAAAAATCATTATAGTATCGGGAAAGAAACCACCCAGGCAGTCAAAAAAATGGCGGAGAAATTAGGGTACCAGCCGAATACCATAGCCTCCAGTCTGAGAAAAAACAAGACCAATACCATTGGCGTCATTGTCTCCTGGATCAACCGCCCTTTCGTCTCCTCACTCATCAGTGGTATTGAAGAGGTTGTCAACCAGGCGGGCTATAACGTCATTATTTCTCAATCCTGTGATTCTTATGAAAAGGAAGTAGCCAATGCAAAAACATTGTACTCCAGCCGGGTCGATGGCCTGATTGTTTCGCTGGCCATGGAAACCCTGCGGTATGATCATTTCATGCAATTTCAGCGCAAGGAAATTCCCGTGGTATTTGTAGACCGGGTGAGTTATGAGATGGAAACCGACCGGGTGATTATTGACAACTTTGCGGCCAGTTTTAAAGCAACCGAACACCTGATCTCCATGGGATGCCAGCGGATTGCCCACCTGGCCGGGGCACAAAACAGAAACATTTACAGAGACCGGCAGAATGGTTACCTGGAGGCGCTGAAAAAGCATGGCTTACCCACTGATGAAAACCTGATCATCCACAGCAAACTCAGCCTGGAAGAAGGGTACAGAAGCACGGAACAACTGCTTCACCTGCCCCAGCCACCGGATGCTATTTTTTCTGCCAACGATTCGGCAGCGGTTAGTGCCATACAATATGCCAAAAGCAGAGGACTGAAAATTCCGGAGGATCTGGCCATTGTTGGTTTCAACAACGATATCATTGCCTCTATCGTAGATCCTCCGCTCACTACAATTGCACAGCCTGCCTTTGAAATGGGTAGGATCGCTGCCCAGCAAGTGCTGAAACATAAGGATGACCCGTCGAAGCAAATGGTGTCTTCTGAAACTATTGTGCTGAAAACCGAACTGTTGA
Source organism: Catalimonadaceae bacterium JC749 (assembly GCA_021730635.1). Classification (GTDB taxonomy): domain Bacteria; phylum Bacteroidota; class Bacteroidia; order Cytophagales; family Cyclobacteriaceae; genus JAJNNC01. The sequence goes on along the minus strand of JAJNNC010000016.1, from coordinate 90,216 downwards.
TCAGAAAATCTTCTCAACGGAAAAAAGCGGAACAAAGTATTTCTACCTGAACGCTAAACGCAGCACAACCATCATGGATGCTGTTCCATGGCTGGTATCTGCCGGTAGAGCAAGCTTCATAGAACAATACTTTATCTGGCCTTGACCAGGAAGCGATAAGTATCCTTTGATTTAGGTGTAATTACCTTAAAATTGATCCTGTAAATATTATCGCCCCATTTGTCTATAATTCCCTGGTCTTCCATGCTTTCCAGCTTTATTTTTTCTACAGAGGCCTCCATTTGTTTTGGGTCATATTGTACTACAAAATTCTGGGCAGCTCCCCCCTGAGGCTGGTAGTGAATGAGCAATTCTCCTGGCTTGTCTACGGTGGCCGGATAACAGGTCATCAGATGTTGGGTGACAGCCTCTGCGCTGGACAAGTCGATGATATCCTCAACCTGTACATTCTTTCCTCTGTTGAGCCGGACAGTCCGCTGCCACTGTTTGACGCCAGCCTCCGGAGGATACGCCTGAGCTATATCGAGCGACAGCGAGGCAGCCCCCTTACTATTTTTCCAGTCAACATGCGTTGCTTTGAATTGGCTCCCGGGAAGCTGCGTTTTCCCATTGATGGTGGGCACATTATGGTGGTCAGAACAATTGTACCATATCTCATAGCGTTGGCTGCTGAAAGTTTTACGGGTGTAAGTGCCCCTGCCCACATCGATCAGCAGGGGTAATCCATCGTAATACACCACATAATTACCAATATCATTGTGATTATGGCTTTCATCATTATGCCCTCCTTTGGCTGCCACAAACCACCCATCGGTGGATCCCTGCTGGTCGCGGGCGATCATCACCTGCAGATCGGGTAGCCATACTTCTTTAGGAAGAGGAAGTCCTTTGGGGGCCTCCCGGAATTCTTTTTCTATAAACACAGCAAATAAATTCCTGAAATAGTGGAATCTGTCGATGCTGCCATCGGCCGGCTCATAATAGAAGGCACCAAACCGCATCATATCGGCATCTCCTATATCTTTTCCAAAACGATACACCATATTGGCCGCGATACCCGGCTGCGGATCGGCATCGGCAAAATTGAGGAAATAAGTTTCACCGATCTGGGCACGGTAGATAAACTTAGCCATGTTTTTGATCTTTTCATCCTGATACACATACTGAAAAGCACGGTTGGTAGCCAGGTTGAGCATGGCCAGGTTATCATAGAGCGAGGCGGCTGCAGCCCCCCAATAGCTGGGCCCTTCATCACAGCCACCATCCTGCGGGTAAGGATTGACAAAAGCATCCAGCACTTCCAGGATTCTGAAGACCATATCGGTGCGTTTGTCTTCCTCTTTTTCCAGCAACAAGGCTGCATTGAGCCAGTTAGAACAAATCCAGGGATTCCAGTTGTTGGGCGGACGACCGTTCTCATTGGCACTCATAAAACCATGATGTTGGGTCATCAGCGGCTGAAAGATGCGGTTATTGGTTTCATAATAGATTCTTTTCCTGATCTGCGGCGACACGGCATCCAGCTTTTCTCCCAGAAAATAATCGACCCAGGCCAGATAGGTGGCCGTTTCAGCAGCAAACAGGTCTACAAAAGGTTGTGAGACATCCATCAGTCCGGCATATTCTTTGGTTTTTGGCAGATGCGCCGGTACGCCCCAAAAGGATTCTTCACAGATAGACCAGACACCATTGATGATAGGGTCCAGAAACCGGCCTTTATTTTCGTAGATCTCCGCCAGCAACAGGGTGCCCAACACTTCCCTTTTTTTAAAACTGACCGACTGGTATTCGTTACGGTCGCCCGTTCGCTCGATCAACAGCGACATGGTGGCAGGAATGTAAGGCCATTCATACTGGAGATAGGATTCGGCTTTTTGCAGGTAAGCTTTCATCATGGCCTGGTCAGCTTCAGACCATCTCTCCCGATCATTCAAAGCAGGGAAAGGCATCCATTTGGCCTGGGGAATCAGGATACTGCTTAATTCCTCTCGGGTAAATTTTCCACTTAAAATATCCTGCTCTTGTGCTGTTAATGGTAAACTGGTCAATACGATCAAAAAGATCAGGGGTAGTTTTTTCATCACTGGGGGCATCTGTAAATACAAAATACTTGATTCAAAAGGCTAACTATAAGGAAGTGTCTCCGGACAAACGGACGCGTAGCGTTCCTTCCCGCTGAGGAAAGATATGCGAGGGCATACGGATTTCAATGCGCTTCAGCTTCTCAATATGCCTGTCCAGTTCGAGAGGCGGAGGGTCCAAAGAAATCACAGAGATCATAAGATCCGGATGCGACAGGTTTTCCAATTTTAACTGCTTGCCATCCTGTGTTAATAGGGCGCCCCCTTCTACTATTTCCACGTCAGCAGCGGTCATCAACTGCCAGGTAATGTGCTGCGAGGAATCATTGAGCCTGAACTGGTCTTCTATCAGAATAGAATGGTCATTTTCTTTTACAAATTTACGGGTGACCCTGTCGGCTTTACCACCGAAGATTTCTGTCAGATCGAGGGTTGCTTCCGGTTGTGCTCCCTCTTTGAAATCAACAACAGGAGCAAAACCTTCATTGATATGCAGCGCATGATTGAGCGTGAGTGTGCTGTGTCCGTAATTGTTTTTGGTTAGCAAAGTCCAGCGTTCACAATCCTGGCACCTTCCCCACAAATCGAATCCGGTTTGTTCCAGTTCATGATAGGGCTGATTGCCCGGGTCTATCACCCAGCGCACTCCATCCAGTTCAAAAATGAAGGAACCCGCATCCATGTTGCCATGGCTCACGGTAGCACGGCCCCCTTTGCCACCGAAGTAATACTGCCGGGGGTCATCCGCACCTCCTCTGAAAATAACGATAGGATTGTCACCTTCCCCTTTCCAGGCCACAGGAAGTTCGCTTTCACTACTGCGCTCAAATTGTGATAACCAGACCAGACCGGCTCCGGCGTAACGGGGCAGTTCATCCATTTGCTGGGGATCCTTCAGGAACCTCTCTTTCTCGAAATAGATAGGGTTACCGGTTTTGGCAGCAAACCAGGCCAGGGTCAGGTCACCTGTTTCGCTTCTTTGGTCTCCACAGTCGGCAAAATTATAGTACCAGCCGGAAGGGGCAATACTTAACAACCTGAAATTAGCACTTTCTATAAAAGCAGGATATTCGGCCAACCCGAAATCCGTACCAAAAGCACTTTCCAGAATAGAAGAGGTGAGCACTGAAAAACTGGTCCCGTAGCTCCAGTAGGTAGAGCCTTCCGGATATACGCCATCCGGACCATATTCTTCTAAAGCGTGCGGCATCCCTTCCAGGGCACGGTGAATGGTTTGGGCAGCCAACGCAGGGTCTTTTTCAGCAATTGCAATAGAAGCCGCGATCATGCCTCCATTGCAAACCTGGTTCCAGTTGTTGGTACCGTTGATCCAGCCTACATTTCCTTCTTTGTTGTAAGAGGGATTAATTCCTTTTTCTATCAGTGCATTTTTGGCCTGTTCTACTGTAGCAACAGGCAAATCATTGCCTGCCCAATCGATGGCCAGTGCCACAGCCATCGCCATTTCTGCCACGTCCAGGTAGTGCGAAGGATTCCAGTCCTGAAACTGGCAGACTGCTTTCACTTCCTCATCAATACGCTTTAAGACCGCCGGGTCTTTTTCCATCCGGTAGACCATACCCAGTATATTCATGCGGTACAACATTTCCCGGGAGGTAGCCAGCAGTCGCCTTCCGATCACTTCCCTTTCCAGCAGGGGCTGCTGCTGAATTTGCTGGGCGTTCAACTGCAGGGCCTTGTACATATTTTGCACCACCGGATCAGTCTTCAACTTTTTCTTTAACTGTTTTTCAATAGCAGGTGTAAGGATGAGCCTGGGGCTGCTTTTTCTAAGATTTTTCTTCAGGTACTGTACATCCATAGGATTTTCGAGCTTCACCGGATCATCGTGCTCCCGGCTTTTCTCTGCATGGCCGCTGAAGGGAATAGCCATGGAAAATACCAAAAGGAGCGCCCATACTTTTGAAGGATAAAAAGTCTCTAATTTCATCATAGTTAGTTTTGTATTAGCATTTCAGTTTTCATAAGCTTGCATGTCCAGGATGACGCTCTGGCCGGCATAGGCCTCCTGAGGCAGGTCAACAGTAACTGTGCTGTATCCTTTTGCTTCGTGCCACACCGCTTTGAAATGATCTCCGCTGCCCTCCATCCTGGCAGTCACTTTCAATTGAATAGTCTTTATCTTTCGGGAAGGATAGGCCACCGTTATTTTTTTGATCGATGGCCCCGCTGCCTGCACCATGACAACACAAGGCTCATCTGCCGCCAGATGAAGCGCTTCGGTGAGTTGCAGCTCCCCTGCCTTGTACATCACCACCTGACTGATCTGTAGACCTGTATGCTGCACAGCCTGTTGCTCAGGCGTATTAGCCAGAATTTTGATAGGGGATTTCTCTCCGTAATCCTGCAGGTCTGTTGCCGCTATGGCCGGCACCACAATATAGGCGTAGGTAGCCTGCTTAGGCTTCTTTCCATGATCCAGCCACACCTTGAAAAGATCTTTGCTGATCTCTTCTTTAGGACTATCTGCCTGTCGGTTGATGCGGAACCAACTGCCGGTAGCTTCCTGGTTGGTAAGATGCACCTCGGTAGGAGCAGGAAAAAGATAAGCCACGCTGTCATGCAATAGCCACTGCACTCCCTTCAAATGATGGGTGCCTTTATCCAGTACCATTTGTTGGTTGTTTTGCATGACCACTACCTCCTGGTTTAACAAACACTGATTGAGGGTAGTTGCTACCGGATGAGTGGCTTTTGAGTGAATACCTGCCCCGAGGCTGACATATTCCTCGTCAAAAAAGAACCAGGCTTTCCTGGCTTCCAGCGGGTCCAGCGGACTTTTAAAATCGAAGGCTGCTGCTCCGTATCGGCCATCAGAAACAGCGCCAACAAAAGCGGTAAGTCCTTTTTTTTGTATTTCTTCCTCATCAGGCAGAGAGGGTTTCTGGACTACCGTAGTGCCGGGAATCTTTTGCCAGTCCCACACCGGAAAAATATCAAAATACTCTTTTCCGGTACGGGATATAAAGTTAGCACCATCGCCTAAATGATGGTTCATCAAACCTTCCCCGTTGTAGGGTTCTTCCATGCTATGGTTGCGTGAGGAAAACATGCGCACAGAAGTAAAATAGGCCGGCCGCTGATGGCTGAGATACTCTGAATGCCAGAAAAATTTGTTATGCAATGTCTGAGGTGCTTGTTCGCCTTTGCGTATTTTAACAATGGCTTCCAGTTCTTTCTTTCTGTACTCGGTAGCCTGCAATAGTTTCTCAGGGATTTCCGGCGTAGCCGCCTGCAAGGTACCCTCTCTGGTGATGCTGCGGTTTTTGGCCCCTGGATCCGGATATTTTCCATACACCATGGTCTGGCAAATGCCATCCAGGTAAAAATCTACGAGCAGTTTGATCTTCTCATCAGTGAAACGATAGGGAGTATCAGCCACCAAAGCCGCCCAGTGGGCAAAGGCTTCGGCATAACCCAACCCATAAGAGAGGGTAGAGGTGACACGATCCTGGCGATGGTGAAAGCTCAGATCCGGCTGTAGCCCTCTGATATCGTCGGGAGTGCCTCTCTCTATGGCAAACCTGATTTCTTCTACCATGGTATTGACTGCTTCCTCTACGATGCCGCTATCTCTTTTGAACAGGCCCAGTCGGCCCCAGATGCCGGCGATTTTGATACGGTCTCCCCCCGGTCTGGCTCCCCAGGCACTGAGATTAGCCCGGCTGGCGATAGGGATTGCCTTTTCTTTTTGCACTTCGGTTAAGGCCTCATCCATCAGCAATAAGATACTGACCATTCGATCTGGCGTACCTATCTGATTCCACCACCAGTTGTCGCATATGAAATCATGGGTGAGCCAGAAATCCAGGGCTGCGCCTATCACGTGTTTCAAGGCCGGATCACCCCTATAGTTTGATCCAGGTTTTCTATAGGCTCTGCTGAGTTCCTGCATATTTTCCAGGTGCCGGCTGTGCTCGAAGCCGGTACGCGACACATCCTCATAGTTGATGTCCGGCCAGCTCCCATCTTCCTGAAGGGCGTCCATCATATTTTCTATATGCCTTTCATCCACGGCAGGTTCAAGCAGTTCGGTCACTACCCGCTCCCGGAGGATTTCCAGGTCCTCCGTGGTATTCCGGCCATCTTCATACGCTCTCATCGGTTTCATCAGGGTGGGAAACGTCCAGGCAAAATGATGCAAAGGATGACAGAGCGGCCGTGCTTCTCCAACATAATCACCATATTTTTCTTCCCCATAGATATCCTGCATGGCTTCAAACAGAACCCCTGGCCAGGCGTCAGGAGAACCGGTACGGGGATTCTCAAACCATTTCCATTGCTCAGGATGCTGGTTATGATAAAACAGATAATCCAGTGCGGATTTGATAGATCTTCCTTCAGGCTGATAGGTGAACAGATCAGTCCCCTCGGCCTGTAAGGCCACCCAACAGGCGGCGGTGATAGGAGCCAGCGAAAAATAGGTATACCAGATCCCGTTAGCCTCCCGTCTGACTTCCTCAGGCATATGTCCGTCAGCAGCAATCTTGTGAAAAAGATCACTTTTCATCAAGCGGATGTTTTCAGTGACCTCGGTCGTATCATCCAGCAAATGAGCGGTGAGTATAGACCCGAGCCTTCCCCAGTCGGCCCAGTTATTTTTTTTATTTCGTATCTCATGGGTAGCTTCACGATATACCTTTCTTACCCAGGAGAGAAACTGTTTCTTATCGCTTTCTTTCCATTTTTCATAGGGGAACAGCAATTCGGCTGCGTTGATCAGGGCGGTGCCGGAGTAGGCCATCACCAAGCTTCCATCATGGTTAGAATACTTGGTGTTAATCTGAGCCCAGGCCATAAGGAAATCCAGGGATTTGCGGGCATATTGTTCCTGACCGCTCAGTTGATAGGCCAGCGCACAGGCATAGGCATCAAACGCATCAGACTGCAAGCCCCTGGAGTGGGTACGGTGCATTTGCGCATCTACATAATAGCCAGGCACATTAAAATCTGCCAGGGCATGGTCTGTATGCAGGAGGGCTGTATCGGCATAGGCTATCAGCTGAAGGTAAGCCTCATAGTAAGGTTGTTGTTTTTGTTGAATCTGATGCTTTACAAAATCCAGTTGCTCCTGAGGATGCATCCCTCCGGGATGTTCATAAGCCACAGCACACACACAGCAATGAAAGAAAAATACAAAGGAGAGCAAGAGGCGGCTGGTCTGCATCATCGTTTAGGTTAATAAAAAAAGTTTAGCCCGATCCTATGGACCGTTTTAATGCGACATACCTTTCTGAGGGGAAAGATGCCTAAATGGATTTCACTATCACAGCGGAATTTCCGCCGCTCAACGTCATGTTAAGCGCTATTGGGAAAAAACAAGCCCATAAAGAAAGATTACAGGCTTGTTTTACAAAGTGGCGTTAAAGCCCTTTTATACTTACAAAGCATTCGTTATTCGCTGACACCCCAGCCCGGATTCTGGCCAAGATTTGGATTTTGTGATATAGCACTGATAGGGATTGGCCACAAATAATGCTTGCTTTCGTCAAACACCGGATCAGCATAGTCTGTGCCAGCATAGGGATCCAGGTAGGGAATACCATTTACCTCTGAAACACCAATGGTTACCTCACCATTTGGATCAATTCGGTTTTTGTTGGCTTCATCCCATCGCATGCCATAATCTTTTATTTCCAGTTTTTTACCCTGCTTCCAGCGACGTAGATCATCGTAGCGGAAACCTTCCATAAACAACTCGACACGACGTTCACGACGGATTTCTGCGATCAGTGCTGTAACACCATCATTGGCGTATCGGGGGTCCATGGGCACCTCAAGGGTCATGTGGGGCATGCCTACCCGGTCGCGCAATAAGTTGATACTCATATCCAGATCTGCCTGCGTAATAGTACCCAGCTCTGCTTTTGCTTCTGCATAGTTGAGCAATGCCTCACCAAACCTTAAGATGATGGCAGGGGTGGATGAAACATTATAAGTAGCATAGGCAGCATTGTTCTCATACACTTTAATGATATGATACCCTGTCGTGGATTTGAGTCCGGGCGTTGACATACCCTGCACTTGCGGATAGGTAGTCACATCAGGATCATGGTTGCCAAACCGGTAAATAGCCTGATCTTCCGGATGAAGAACGGTTTGTCTTAACCTCGGGTCACGATTGACAAAGACATTTTCGTATACTTCGTCTCCCTGATACAAGGGAGAAAGGGTAATCGGTAAACCATCGGTACACAGATAGTCTTCCACCATACTTTTGGTAGCGCCGCCATTATAGTCTTTGTGATAGCTTTGCACATGGTTGGTAAAAATACCCAGCTCGTATCTCCTCCAGTACAGCACTTCCGATATTCCGGAAAGATCTGTCATGCGGTGTATGGCATTATAATCGGAGGCAGGGTTGCCTGTAGAATAGAGCGAATAGGGGCCATTTTGCATAAGCTCCAGGGCAGCATCAGCGGCTTCCTGTAACCACAAGTCCGGATTAGAGCCACCATGATATTTGCGCCAGGTTCCTTCAAAAAGACAAATTCTTGATTTCACCAGCAGGGCACTCCAGCGATTTAATCTTCCCGGCGCATTGCCATCGCCCCAGTCGTCGGGCAAATTTTGGGTAGCGAAGGTAAGATCTTCCAACACTTTGTCCATCACAAACTCATGGTCATCCCGCTCACCATACAGAATGTCCTCATCATCAACATCCACTGTTTTGTCTACCCACTGTACATCACCAAACTTCTGGGCTTTCTCTCCATAGAACCAACCTCTGAACAAGCGTGCCTCTCCTATATACCGATTACGTACTTCTTCTGTAACATCTGCCTTATCATAGTTTTCCATGCCAAAATTGATGGCTCGTATAAAGTTCCATCCTCTGTAGCCAAACCAAACTGGATTATCAGGAACAATATGCTTACCAGCCCGTACCCGTTGAAAAAAATCATGCCGGGAATGGCGGGGAGCCGTATCATCGGAAAATCCGGAAAGGTGCCAGATGCCCCTGCTTTGGCTCTCAAAACCATCATCATGCCCCATCAAGATTGGAACATTTTCATCATCACGTGCCAGATCGTACAAACTATTATTGTAGACCTTTAAATCATTTTCTGTATTCCAGAAAGCTTCATTCGTGATCTCATCCAGCGGCTGTCTTTCCAGAAATTCGTCGTTACAGCCAAACATCAGGACAGCAAACGCTAAAGATATTTTTATAATATATTTTCTCATTTTACTTCGGTTGTATGGTAGTTAAAAGGACACTCTCAAACCTAGTGAGTAAGTACGTTGTTTGTAATATTCCTGGGTTAAGGTAGGACGTACTTCGGGGTCAAGAGGCTTACGCATTTTGGTATACTCCCATAAGTTCATACCGGCAAAATAAATCTGGGCATTAGACAGTCCTATTTTACCTCCAATACTTTCTGGCAGGTTATAAGCCAGGGTCAGGTTTTTCAAACGAACATAGGCAGCATCCTGCACATAGCGGGTCTGCGGCAGAATATTCTGCTTGGTATTGGTAGAAATATGGGGGGCAGCAAAGTAAGCATCCCGGTTGGTTTCGCTCCAGGTATCTGTCAGATAATACCATTCCACATGGCCTGCGTTATACGGATAGAAGGCCTGCCAGTTGTCATTAGGTGGCCAATATTGATACTTCAAGATACCTTGGAAGAAGACGTTTAGGGTAAAATTCCTCCATCCGACGCTGCTGTTTACACCGAAGTTATACCTTGGGTTTTCGTAAGCGATAATTTTCTGATCGCCCGGATTCTCCAGCGTATTATCACCTCTGCTGATCACACCATCACCATTCAGGTCCGCATAGCGGATATCTCCTGGTCGCCAGTTAGAGCCTAGCTGCGATTGATCGGGCGCATTAGCTACTTCATCCTCGCTCTGGAAAATACCCTGAGTGACAAATCCCCACCTTTCTCCCAATCCTCCGTCATACACGACCTGCCCTTCATAAAATTCGTCCAGTGAACCGGTAGGATTATCGTATTTGGTAATTTTGGAAATGTTATCGGATAAGGCCAGGTTGATGCTGTAGTTCCAGTCGTTGTTGATCCTGTTTTGCCAGGTAGCCGAAAGTTCCCACCCTTGGGTACGCAGGTCAGCCGCATTCTCACGGGGAGCATTGGTACCCAGAATAGCGGGCAGTTCTACAAAGGTCAGCATATCCTTGGTATCCCGGGAATATACATCAAAAGATACATCCAGGCGGTTTCCAAACATAGTCACATCCAATCCAATATTTTGAGAAACCACCGTTTCCCAGGTCAGGCTAGGACTAACCAGACCCGGCGCAGACACATAAGGAGTACGGGCACCCCCTCTCATCATATAGGGCGCATTACCCGATCCCAGGGTAGCGATGGCTGGATAATAATCAGGCACTTCGCCAGCCAGGTCAAGAAAGAGTAATTGATTCCCTAGTTGACCATAGGAAGCCCTTAACTTCAGATTGTCCAGCCAGGAAGAAGTGCCGCTCATAAATTCTTCATTGGAGATACGCCATCCTACAGAGAAAGAGGGGAAGAAGCCGAAGCGATCTTCAGTGGGAAACCGGGAGGTTCCATCATAACGTCCATTAGCCTCAATCAAATAACGGTCGTCAAAAATATAGTTTACACGATAAAAGACACCCCGTAGCGCTGTATGCTGCTTGTCTCCATAGGTCTCCTGATTGCCCGTGGTGGCATTAATATCGGTAACGGTAGGGGTAATCAGGCTATAAGCACGCGTAGCTACTCCTTCAAACCGACCCCATTCCTGGTTAAAACCCACCATCGTTTTCAGGAAATGGCGGTCATTATCGATGGTATAGTCAGCGTAGGTATTGATCACATAGTATTGATCATTTTCCGACTGGTTATAAATCCAGTCGTTGCCGCTGAAGCCGTTGCCAATGATCAGGCCTCCGGCCAGGTCCTGATTCTCTATGATATTCACTTTACTCTGTACATCCTGCTCATCTCTATAGGTCAGGTTTGCAGAAAATTCACCCCGGATATTCAATCCTTTAACGGGATTGAGCGTGCCCCCTTGCGTAAGAATAATGTCATTGCGCGTCCAGGTCTCACGGCCTCCGTCTTCCAGGTAAGGCAGGAAGTTGGTGCCTCCAAAGTACATCCCAATGTACTTCTCAAACTCCGGACGGTCACCAGGTGTCAGATAATAAGGAAGGTCAGGGAATTGAATAGCATCTATAGGATCTTGCCGAGCCGATGTATTGATGTTTACATCCCAGTTGTAGAAATGAGGTTTATCGCTCTTCTCTGTAGTAACCAGTGCCCGGCTGTCCAGACTTAACCAATCGGTCACGCTAAAATTGCCTTTCAGGAGTGTATTATACCTTTTAAAATTCTCGTTTCTAGCTTCGTTCTTCAGATACCCATCTTTGCTTAAATAGCCGAAGGACACATAATAAGAGGCCTTTTCTGATGAGCCTGATACACTGGCATCATACTTTCGCTGGGGGGCAAAATCGGTAATGAGCTGGTCTACATAGTTGTTGTAACCATAAAAACGAAGGCTTCCATTGTAGACCCTCCATGCATTTTCAAGGGTAGGATTTTCGCTCCATCGCTTGGTTCCATCTACGTAATCCTGATCGTAAGCCGGAGCGCCATTGGTACGTTGATTAGCCGTATTACGGGCCAGTACAAACTGGTAGGGATCTGTCACAGGGTCTATGAGAAAGATGGGTTTAGACATGGCTAGTTCGGCACCAAAGGAAACGTTGATTCTATCTCCTGTACCCTTTTTGGTTGTAACCAACACTACGCCGTAGGCGGCACGAGCGCCATATACTGCCGCTGCGGAAGCATCTTTCAGTACGCTAATGCTTTCTATATCATTAGGATTGATCCTGTTGAGGTCCATCGGTACCCCATCTACCAGAATTAGCGGAGACCCTCCATTGATAGACTCAAATCCACGAATGTTGAAATCAATAGGTTGGGCAGGGTCACCGTTTCTGATATTGACGTTCAGGTTGGGCACCACACCTTGCAATCCTTCTCCGACATTCGCAATAGGTCTTTTTTCCAGGACTTCACCGTCGGTGACACCTACCGCCCCTGTCAGGTTCACTTTTTCCTGGGTACCGTATCCTACCACCACTACTTCGCTGAGGCTTTGAATATCTTCTGCCAGCGTAATATCTATGACAGACCTACCTCTGACCGGCACCTCCTGGGTGGTATAGCCGATGGAAGAAAAGAGCAGCGTATCGTTATCATTGGGTGCATTGATGCTATACTTACCATCCACATCAGTCACTGTCCCTGTACTGGTTCCTTTCACCAGCACGTTAACACCAGGCAAGGCTGCATTATCGGAAGAGGAAGTCACCGTACCGGTCACTGTGATAGCAGGTGCGTTTTTTACCGCTTTTTCAACGGTCAGGGATTTGTTTTCCGGTTCATCTACTTCTGCCAGACTCCTTTCATGGGTCACGCTGCCTGCCAGTAGCATGCCGCTAAGCCAGCACTGGATCAACACCCCCCAAAAGGTGTATCTGGGTATAGTAGTTAAATTTCGTATTAGTTTACATTTCATAATTATTGATTTTAGGTTGTTTATTTAAATCTGTACTACAGGGCCAGGCATTCGCCGAAGCATGTGTAGTCAAATTGGGCGGCAAGTAGGCTGCTCTGGGAGCATGCGTTCATTAACTGGTGTCAGGTTCTTTCATGCGTTTGTAATTTATGGATATAGATTTTCTGCTATTGCTGTGATGGTCAATGCATTCGCTACAGGCTGCTGACAAACCTGCTGCGCTATAAGATCTTCCTCCGATACTGCCTTTCTGTATTCCGGAATTATTGCTTTTTTGGGATTGAATAGCACTGCCTGTTGCACAAAAGTAGCCACTGATTGTTGGGTGGTTACCCAGACGAAATGGCTTGAAAAAAAATATGGCGACAAGCGATTTTTTGGTCTGCCTCTTTTTGTAAACCCAGTGGGAGTTTTTTTAGGCTTTTCGGCTGATAGCCGCTTCAGAAAAGAACGTAAAACGACAGGCAATACTGTATTTGCATACGGGTCGTATGAGGCCGGAAAGGATAATCTGTCTTCATTTTTAATTATAGTAATCCATTGTGCTTTTTGCCCCATTGGATTTGACAGTTTTGAATGATTGCCGATTATACAAATAATTTATCAAATCACCAATCAACCCAATCACAAACTGCCATTTCAGATTTACCGCTTTTCAGGACGCAAAATGCTTGTTAAAGTGGGATAGAATTACCCACCTGTTTCAGGTATAGGTTCCTTGGATTTACCGGAGGCTCTCAGCAATAAGTCAGAGACAGTTGCCTACATGCCGCCTTCTTACTCGAAGAGCGATTTTCTGATTCCCATTTCCAGTCCCCGTAATTCTGCCAGCCCTTTTAGCCTGCCAATCGCTGAATAACCCGGATAATAGTTGCGGTCAGCATCAAAGGTCATCTGATGTCCGTGATCTGGCCGCATCGGTATGGCCACATCTGGGCGCTGCTGCTGTACTCTTTTATACTGTTCTTCAAGCGCTGCTTTCATCACGCCATACATATCTACACTCCCTTCCAAATGATCGGCCTCATAAAAACTACCGTCTTTTTCCCGCTGTACATTTCTGAGGTGCAGAAAATGGATTCGGTCTCCCAACCGCCGGATGATTCCTGGCAAATCATTATCAGCATGGGCGCCCAGAGAACCTGTACAAAAAGTCAAGCCATTGTGCATGGAAGGCACTGCCTTGAGGATGTAGTCAAGATCCTGCTCTGTACTGACTACCCTGGGAAGCCCCAGTACGGAGAAGGGCGGATCATCAGGGTGGATACACATACGGATGCCTACTTCTTCTGCCACCGGAATCACCTGCTGCAAAAAATAAATCAGGTTTTCTCTTAAGGCTGCAGCATCTATATCCTGATAGATTTCCAGATATTTCCTGAATTCTTCGGGAGAAAACACCTCATCGGTACCGGGCAGCCCGGCCAGGATCGTTTGTTGTAGCCTGTTTTTTTCTGTGGCACTCAAACTCTGGAGATAACCATGGGCCCTTTCCTTCTCTTCTTTCGTATAGATGGTTTCGGCGGCTTCCCTTTTCAGCATATACAACTCAAAGGCAGCCAGGGCCACCGGGTCGTACCGCAAGGCATAGGAACCGTCCGGCATCAGGTACGACAGATGGGTACGGGTCCAGTCCAGCACCGGCATAAAATTATAACAAACCGTATGGATATGGCACCGGGCCAGATTCCGCAGCGTTTGCTGATACTTTTCAATATAGACCTCCCTTTCCGGTGAAGCGGTTTTGATACTTTCATGAATGTTGACGCTCTCCACAACCGTCCATCGGAGATTGACTTTCTCAATAGTATTTTTGCGACGGGCAATTTCTTCCACCGTCCATACTTCTCCGCACGGAATATGATGCAAGGCCGACACCAGATCAATAACGCCTATTTGTCTGATTTCTGTCAGGCTAATAGGATCATCCGGCCCAAACCAGCGCCAGGTATGTAGTAAATGAAAATGTTGATGCATGATTCGTTGTATTAAACCCCACTGAAAGAACTAAAACCTCCATCGATGGGGATGATGGTGCCCGTGACAAACTGAGAGGCGTCGCTACACAAGTATAACACAATGCCGTTGAGTTCTTCGGCTTTTCCGAAACGTTTCATAGGAGTATTCCGGATGATGGTTTCTCCCCGGTCGGTAAGTGAACCATCTTCGCGGGTCAGTAATCTTTGGTTTTGTTTTCCGATAAAAAATCCTGGGGCAATAGCGTTGACACGGATGCCGTCGCCAAATTTCATAGCCATTTCCATAGCCATCCATTTGGTAAACATATCAATACCGGCTTTGGCCATGGAATAACCCATCACCCGGGTGATCGCGTGTGTAGATGCCATAGAAGAAATATTGATAATACTTCCTTTTTTCCTGTCGGCCATGGCTTTTCCAAAGACCAGCGTAGGCAAGACAGAACCCATCAGATTCAAATCCAGCACTTTTCGAAGATCTTCCACGGAAATATCGAAAACCGTCTGATCAGGATTGATGGTAGCCCCTGGCATATTGCCACCAGCCGCATTGATCAACACATCTATGGTTCCCCATTGCTTCAGAATTTTCTCCCGGGCTTCTTCGAGTTTTTCCTGCGACAAAACATCCACGGCTAACCCCATGGCTTCTCCTCCCATTTGTATCAGTTCTTCTGTGCTTTTACGGGCAGACTCTTCGTGCAGGCTCAACACGACTATTTTAGCCCCACAGGAAGCCAGGTATTTGGCCATAGCCCCTCCCAAAGCGCCGCCCCCGCCGGTAATGATGATCACTCTGCCGCTTACATCAAATGTTTTGTTTTGCATGAACAGTTTGGTTAAAAAAACAGGACCTGGCCTTTGCCGATCAGCGTTCAAATCTAATAACTAATATTTATTAATGTAATGTCCCGGCACAAAAAAGCATACAAAAAGCCAAATACTCAGTCGGCTCAGACACCGCATTCCTCATTTTCAGGTTACCTTTTTATGTGACACTGGCTTTTCAGCAGCTACCGCTGTGGTTGGAAGAGGTCGTCATTTCACTTTGAGCCTGATAAGCCAGCAAAGGAGTACAGTGCGGTTTCACTGCAAACTGAACAGGTACACCCCTCCGGTCTAACTCCAGGTAACAACACTCAAAAAATAAGGCTCTCAGTTTGGCTCGCGCCCTTTGTACCCTGGACTTTACTCCGGAGAGTGAGAGGCCTAAGCGTTTGGCAATTTCCTTTTGAGGAATACCTTCCAGGTCACTCATCTGTAGGGGCTGGGCATAGGCAGGGGGCAGCATCTGTATCATGGGGGGCAGCAGTGGTTCCAACAGGTTGAAGAGATTATCGTCAGCAGATGAAACTGACTTTACCTCTTCTGGCAGGGACTGCCTGCGACTGTTTTCTTTGAAGTAATCGTAAAGGGCATGACGGGTTATCTGATAAAGCCAGGCCCGGGTATTCCGAACAGCCGGTAACTTTTCGCAATGTTGATACATTTTCATCATGACCCGGTTTACAATTTCTTCACTTTCTCCGGCATCATTTAAATGTTTTCTGACAAAGCGCAATAATTCTTTCTCATATTGCTGAAAAACAGGGGCTACCAGTGTACAGGCCATATGTTTTTAGATTTAGTAAAAGTGACTTAAAGATAAAGACGACCTTCCGTTTCTATGGGTTTCTTTCTGCCTCCCGGAATCTTTTCTTCAGATAACCACCTGAAGGCCATCATTTCTCTTCATGGTTTATTGTTCATTGGATGACTTCACAAGAGGCGAAAAGACGCAAAAAACTTTCATTTTTTATTTGAAAGCGCCTTCTGATGAAAATATAGCTAAAATGAAACATTGAAGGGTATTTACTAGATATAAATATAATTCGTCAGGATGTTTCTGTGGCTTGTTGCTGGATTTTTTTAATAAGCCGGTGCGCAGAAGGAATTTGCCATATAATTTTTATCTTCCATGCAAGAACTACCTCCTTTTGCAGATTATGTGTTAAAACACCAGTTAGATCAGATTGCTGCTATCTATCTGGCCAGAGCCCGAGAAACAAAACTGTCCTTGCTAGACTTATTCGCTCACCTTTCAGATCAACAGATTATCGCCCATCTGAAACAAAACTTTGCCGAACTGTTGGAGAGCTTCACCCATGGAACCGCCCATGAGCATGCTTTACAAGCCATAAAGACCTGGAAAGACAATAAATTCCCCGGTGTGAAACGGGATCAGCCTGGCTTGCATGATTTGATACAGGTCATCGGGATCAGAAAATATAGTTTTATCAAAGTATTACCTACTTATACCAAAGATTTAGAAAAGTTCTCCACTATCATCATAGAACTAAACTCTTACTATGACTTTTACCGTGAAAAGGTGTATGAAGCCTATATTCATATGCAGCAAGAGGAACTTCAGAATGAAAAAGAATTTATAGAGACCGTGCTGGATACTACCGTAGAGGGGATTTCTGCTGTAGATACAAATTTTCATGTCCTGGTCTGGAACAAAGCGCTGACCCAACGAACGGGGATCAAGAAGGAAGATATTCTAGGGAAATATATTTTTGATTTTTTCAAAAGAGATCCTCAGAGTGAAGATTATAAAGCCATACAAAAGGCGCAGACCGGCGAAACTGTCCTGTTAGAAAACATGCCTCTTCAGGAAAGAACTGGTTATTATGAGATGAATGTTGTTCCTCTAAAGAACAAAGAAGGTGCTATTCTGGGCAGCATTTCCTTTTCACGGGATATCACAAGACGAAAGCAGCAGGAAGCGCAGTTGCAGGCTTCACTCAACTATTATCTACAAATCCTGGATGATTTTCCGGCACTGATCTGGCGTTCGGGTACCGATGCTCAGTGCGATTACTTCAACCAGTCGTGGTTGCAATTTACAGGTAGAGCGCTGGAGCAGGAACTGGGTGATGGGTGGACAGAAGGAGTCCATCCTGATGACTTACCCCGCTTTCTGAACACCTACCGGTCTCACTTTCAGGCTCGTGAGCCTTTCAGCATGGAATACCGCCTGCGCCACCAGGATGGGTCTTACCGCTGGCTCGTAGACATTGGAAAACCTATCTACGACCTGCAGGGCAATTTTACCGGTTTCCTGGGTACTTGCTTTGACATACAAGACCGGAAAGAGGCGGAGCAGCAGATTCAGGAGACCAACCATGAACTGGCAGCCGCGCTGGAAGAGTTGCGAAGTGCTGAAGAGCAACTCTTACAAACCAACCGGGAACTGGAACAACGCATAGAAGAGAGAACCCGGGAACTGGCTGCTTCAGAAGAAGAACTTAAGCAAATGCTCGATCATACTTTAGCACTGAACAAAGAAAAAGAAGACCTCTTAGCCCGGGAAAAGGCTGCCTATGCCGAGGCAGAAATGCAGAAAAACAGATTGTACCATTTGTTTATGCAGGTTCCCTCTCTGGTTTCTATCACCCGTGGGCGTAACTTTGTGTACGAACTGGCCAACCCTAAATATCTGGAAGTGTTGGGCATCGAACCGCCGGTAGAAGGTAAAAAGCTGACTGAAGTGATGCCTCATTCTTTCTCTACTTTCATCAATATTCTTTATGATGTGCTGGATACGGGACAAAGGTTTATCGGACAGGAAATCCCTATCAAAAGCGACTGGAGCAAATCTGGCAGACCGTATAACCGATATTTTAACCTGATTTATGAGCCAATCAAAAATGCGGAAGGTATTACCGACGGACTCATTACCTTTGGTTATGAAGTGTCGGAGCAGGTGAAATCCCGGGAAAAGCTTCAGGAACTGAATTATACCTTGCACGCTAAAAATGAGGAGTTGGTCAGGATCAACAACGACCTGGATAACTTCATTTATACGGCCTCTCATGATTTAAAGTCCCCTATCGTCAACCTGGAGGGGTTGATGGGCATTTTGGAAGGAACCCTGAAAGAAAAGCTGAATGAGAAGGAGCGTAAAGTATTTGGCATGATGGAAGCTTCCATCAGAAAATTAAAAGAAACGATCAGCTATCTGAGTGATGTTACCAAAGTAGCCAAAGGGCTGGAAGATAAAGCGGAGGTGGTTGTCGTTTCGGAAGTGGTGGCAGAGGTAAAACACGATATTGCCAACCTGATTCAGGAATCACAACCCACCATCACGGCGCAATATCATGTGGAAAAGCTGGTGCTGGGACGAGGAGGTTTCAGAAGCATTGTGTATAACCTGCTTTCTAATGCTATCAAGTACCGCTCTCCCAAAAGGCCTCTGGCTATCCATATCGAAACCCATGAAGAAGACGGTATCTTCGTGTTTTCCGTCAGGGATAATGGACTGGGTATTCGTCCTGAGCAGCAAAGTAAATTGTTTACCATGTTTCGCAGATTGCATACCCATGTGGAAGGCACCGGTATCGGGCTGTATATTGTCAAAAGAATTGTAGAAAATGTGGGCGGCAGAGTCACGGTAGAAAGCAGGGCCGATGAAGGCAGCCAGTTTAATATTTATATCCCTAAAACCAAGTAAAGACCACTCATATAGTTATTAAGGTTATGCTGTGCATGCAATACCTCCAGCCTCCCGGCTACCCGATTGTTGATTAGCAAGAAGTTTACCTTTAGCTTCCCGGCAGATATTTTCGTTCTATGCTTTTATAATAGTCCAGTGTTTTGTCAGGCTTTTCCAGCCCGGAAGGAATGGGTCTTTGCGAGTAGGTCTGAAAATACAGTACACAGGCATTCCGCCATTCTATCGCATGCTGTAGCTGAATCTCCAGCAAAGCTTTCACGTGCTCATACCTTTGGCTGTCTATGTTCCCTTCTAGAGAATGCCAGATTTCTTTCATCTGACGTACGGTATCCACCCCCTCATAATATTTGTAACACAAGGCCTCCCACAACGTCCGGCCAGACTGCATCCGATGATCCCAGTCTACATGATGAAACCAAAGCAACAAATTTTCAGGCACTGTAGTGATGTCATTGAATTTTTGTCTGACCTCCGGAAAGTACTGGCTCACGGCGTCGCTTCCCCGGGTAGTGCGGTCAAAACCGATACCCCCCGAATCGGCCCGGTGATAATACACAGGTGTCCAGTCGGCCCGCCCCTCGTCAATCCATGGCCCCGGTCCATAATGATGATGCCAGGCCATCAGGTGGTGTAAGCCCAGCGGCGTACGATAATTGACCGCTGCCTCATACGACATCATCATCAGATCAGTGATCAACTGCACAACCTGTTCTTCCTCGGAAAAGGTCATTTGAATCCACTCTTGGGCAATGGCTTCGGCAGATAAGGCAGGGTTCCAGGCCAGCCGGCCAAACGTAAACCAGTTGGCCTGCCCGAAGGGATGGCCGGTCCAGTTCCGGTTCGCTCCTATATTGGAAACCCCTGCCATGCCGGTGATGGGATAATCATGCAGTGTTCCGTCGATCACTTGGGCCACATAGGACCCTTTCCCTTTGGCATAGGTATCACTCTGCAGACATTCTTTATAATAAGGGGCCAGATAGGTCAGATGCAAACCCTGCCCGAAATATTCCTGGGTCACCTGAAGCTCCAGCATCAAAGGGGTTTCAGGCATCGCACCAAACAAGGGATGAAAAGGTTCTCTGGGCTGAAAGTCAATAGGCCCATTTTTGACCTGCACCAGCACATTATCCCTGAACTGCCCATCCAGTGGCACAAACTCATTATAAGCCTGCTTGGCACGGTCATCGGGAACGTTGTTGTCATAGACAAAAGCCCGCCACATCACCACACCCCCATGGGAGGCTACCGCATCAGCCAGCATGTTGGCACCATCGGCATGGCTCCGGTTATAATTCTGCGGCCCCGGCTGCCCTTCAGAATTGGCTTTGACCAGAAATCCGCCGAAGTCCGGTATATGCCGGTAAATCTCATCAGCTTTGGTTTTCCACCACGCTATTACGGCGGTATCTAAAGGGTCGGCTGTAGCCAGCCCCCCAGTTTCTATAGGGGCACTGAAGCGTGCTGTCAGATAGACTTTGATGCCATAGGGGCGAAAAATATCGGCTAAGGCCGCCACTTTTCTCAGGTATTCTTCCGTCAGCACCAGGGCATTGGCATTCACATTGGTGAGCACGGTCCCATTGATGCCGATAGAAGCATTGGCCCGTGCATAGTCGGCATAGCGGGGATCTTTATAGGTAGGCAGCTCGTGCCATTGCCAGAGAGAAGCACCTGCATAACCTCGTTCTACGGAACCATCCAGATTATCCCAGTGGTTGAGAATCCTTAACTGTACCTTCGGCCTGCTGGAAAGAGAAAGCGCAGCAAGTGTTTGCCCGGTCTGCATCAGGCGTAAAAAATGAAAAACACCGTAAAGCACACCCACCTCAGTATTGGCCGTAATCACCGTACAGGCTTTGTTGTTGATCCTGGTGGAGAAAAGCCAGTAGCCTTCTTCGCCCAACTGCCGCAAAGTATCTTCCAGCGAGAGCTGTTGGAGAAGGGGTGCACTGTCAGGGGTTCCGGCAATGATAGCCCCATCCCGTGTCACCTGTTCACTCATCGGAACCTCTTTGCCTAGCAATCCTGACAAGCCTTGCGCCAGTTCATTCCTGACAATGGTCATGGTGGCAGAACGGCCAGGGACGACCCCTTGGGTGATGAAGGGTTGATACTTGGTAATCTGCTCAGAAGACAGTGGATCATACCGGAGCCACAACCGGTAACCATCTTCTGCATAAAGTGGGCTGATGAGTATACTCTTGGATAGCAAGAGGAGTAGGAATAGGCCTGTGTAAAAATTAGCAGTGGTTCTCATAAAACTATATTAAGGGATAACGCCCTGACGGACAATAAAGAATCAGCTGATTAACCCCGGTCCTTGTGGCGTATAGGCCTGAACTGCATACGCTGCTCAGCCGGCGTCTTTCATTTTCAGAATTGTCTGGGTGGTAGAATACCCATTGACAAAATCGATGAGTACGACTTCTCCGGCAAACTCCCGCCCTATCACGCCTTCCACCTGATAGTCGCTTCCTTTGACCAGGATATCCGGCCGTATCTGAGATAACAATTCATAGGGTGTATCCTCTCCGAACTTCACCACATAATCGACACAGGCCAGACTTTCCAGCAGATAGGCACGGTCGTCTTCCTGATTGACCGGGCGGCTCTCTCCCTTCAGCCTTTTGACAGAAGCATCGGTATTCAAACCTATGATCAGTTTGTCGCCCAAAGCTTTGGCTGCCCGCAGATAGGTAGCATGTCCCCGATGCAGAATGTCAAAGCAGCCATTGGTAAAGACAATTTTTTTTCCTTGTTGCCGGTCCTGTTCCAAACACTGCAAGAGAGCCTGTAAGTCTACAATTTTGTTGTCGCTCATGATGGGGTTGTTATATCAAAAATCTGTACTCAATTGGTTAACATATGCTGTAATCACGGTCTTTTCTTCTGTCGTCAGGGGTGGCATGGGCATGGCTACCGTATCCTGACAGATAGCCAGGGCAGACAAGGCCGCCTTCATGCCCTGAATCACCCGCTTTCCATTTTGATAAACAGTAGCGGTGAACGCCATGACCTTGCGGTGTAATATCGTCATCCGTTCTATTTCACGGTTCACGGCCGCTTCGTAGAGTTGCACATACAGGCGGGGGAGAATATTAGCACCGCCATTTACACCCCCATGGGCTCCCAACAGCACAGATTCTGCCAGCAGTTCTTCCGGCCCTAATAAGTATACCTTTTCCGGCTGGTCTTTGAGCAGCAGTTGCAGCCGGTGAAAGGTCATCATATCTCCCGTACTATCTTTGTAGCCTGCCACATTGGGTAATGCTAGCAACTGCCGTACGGTATCTGCTTCCAAGGCGATCCGGGCATGACTGGGAATGTTATACAGAAAAAGCGGTAGCGCAACGTTTTCCGACAAGGTTTTGAAGTAATCATACAGTGCCGGCTGTGTCGTGGGAAAATAAAAAGGAGGCGCTGCTACCACCGCGTCTGCCTGCACCTCCCGGGCGATGGCCGCAAAACGGATCGCTTCTTCCAGACTGGTATCGGTGATGCCGACCAGCAAAGGGACCCTGCCTGCGATTTCCTCTGCTACCTGCCGCAACAACGCTTCGCGTAGTGGATAACCCAGGCTGACAGCTTCGCCGGAAGTGCCCAGCACAAAAATACCGTGTACGCCACCGGTAATCATATGGTTTACCAAACGGCTGATCCCTTTCTCGTCTAACTGATTCTGATGGAGTAAGGGAGTGACCATAGGCGGTATAATCCCCCGTAACTGACTAATATGGTTTATGGCGTGCATGGTTGTGAATATAAATCTCGTTTACCCAAAAACAAAAGGCAGAGGGTCAATGCCCTTCTTTTTTGCAAAAGGGCGCTGTCAGGCAGCTTCTACCGATTTTTTCTTTTTCCGGCTGATCGTTTCATTATTAATCAAAGGTTTTGCCCAGAAACCTATACTCAGAATATAACCCAGGGTCAGATATAAAAAGGACATGCCTATTCGTAAACCCAGCTGATCGCCCAACCAGCCGATAATAAAAGGAATAACGGCTCCGCCGATGATGGCTGTACACAAAATACCCGAAAAAGAGCCATGATGCCTGTCCAATGAGTTTAAGGCAAGGGAGAAAATAACGGCCCACATCACAGAGGCAAAAAATCCTACCAGGGGAAATGCATACAGCGCTATGGCTTTAGAGCCAAACAGGGCTGCTGTCAGGCTGAGGATAGCAGCGGTGGTAAATCCAATCAACACTTTCCGGCTGTCGAACAGCTTCAGAAAAACCAGTCCCAGCAAGCAACCGGCTGTCAGCAAACCCCAGAAGTAAGATACCGTATTGGCGCCGGTGGTTCTAGGATCTACCTCATGATAGGTAGACAGAAATTCGGACATCCAGTTGGCCACTCCCTGCTCCGTACCCACATAGGAAAAAATGCCCAGAAAAAACAGGATTACGGTTCTGTTGCTGAGCAGCTCACGGTGGGTAGACCAGGCGCCTGCTTTCTCATCTTCCTTGAGCTCCAGGCGCGGCAGGCGTACCACACTCATCACCAGGAGCATCCCTATCAGGACAAGCGTAAAAATCCAGTACATAGATACCCACGACAAATGCGCGGGTACCAGCTGATGCAACCCTTGTATCAGGGCCGGTGAATTGTCAGAATACCGATCGAGCTCCGCCACGACATAGGCATACATTTGCGGGCTGATAAAAGCCGCCGAACCAAAAACCAGTTGCGCCATCACCGAGTTAAAAGCAAAATGTTTTTCTCCCCCTGCCACCCGCAGGAGTGGATTGATAGCCACCTGCAACACCGCCATACCGGCTCCAATCATAAACAGGGAGATAATGGCCGTCCCGTATCCGGGCAGCAACGCAAAAAGCAGGGACCCCAGGAGGGATATACCAAAAGCACCCAGCAATACTTTCTTTTCCCGATATTTTTCCAGCATCATACCGGCAGGGATAGACATCACGCCATAGGCAATAAAGAAAGAGAAAGGCAATAGGCCTACCAGGGTAAGGCTCAGGTCGAAACTGTCGATAATATCCGGGATGATAGGGCCTAAAATGTTGGTGACCAGGGAAATCACAAAAAATATCAAAAAAATCAGGCCTACGGTAGTATAACTTCTTTTCATGCCCTACAATTTAATGAATTGAAAGAATACTCACTACATTACGCCCAGGAAAGCTGTGTAAAATTGTAGTCAGATCATTTTCTTCGTGGGCTGTATTGGAAAAATGGATATATTCGCCATAGGTTACCTTTCATTAAGTGTTATAAAGAGCTGGCATAACAGAATACGATCCTGCCCATTGGCGATGGGTCTTCACCGCCTGAAGTGCTGTAGGTATAGGATCATTTCAGTCTTCTATACAACACAAATAGCAAACCGTTGATTTGAACTTTTAACTATGAAGAAGTCATTTCTTTCCCTGATAACCCTTTGCTTTCTGACCTCCAGCTTGGCGTGGGCACAAGCCGTGACCCTCCTCTACGAAGAAGGGGTGCCGCAGGCAGCCTATGCCGCCCGAAAATTGGGCGAAGCCCTGTCAGCACAAGGATATAAAGTAAAGCCTGAACGGACTGGCTACGACTTCTTAATCAGCCTGGCAGTACACCGGAGCCGGCTGGGGGCAGAAGCTTTTTCTATCATTCCTGAAGGCAAGTTCATCACCGTATACGGCGGCGACGAACGTGGCATGATCTACGGCACACTCGCTCTGGCCGAGCTATTGCGAAACGGGACACCCCTGGAAGACATTGAGGCAGTGGAGCAGCGTCCACATCTGGCTTTTCGAGGCATCAAATACAACCTGCCCTGGGAGACGTATCGCCCCAGTTCTGCGCTGGACCAACATGTTGAAACAGCACGCGACCTGAAATACTGGGAAGCGTTTCTGGATATGCTGGTAGAGAACCGGTTTAATGCCTTAAGCCTCTGGAATATGCATCCATTCACCTTCATGATACAGCCAAAGAATTTTCCGGAGGCAAGCCCATGGTCGGAGGAGGAATTTGCCGAGTGGCAGCATCTCTACCGCGAGATTTTCCGCATGGCCAAGGAACGGGCTCTTGACACGTATATCGTCCACTGGAGTATTTTCGTCAGCCAGGCGTTTGCCGAAGCCCACAAGGTGGCATCCGAGAATTTTTATCCGCACTACTATGTCCAGGGCGATACAACGGAGATCGTTCGTCGCTATATTCGGGAGAGTGTAAGACAGGTGCTGGAAGAATACCCGATGCTGGACGGCATTGGCATTTCTCACGGAGAAGGTATGGCCGGCATGACACCCCTGGAACGCCAGCAATGGATGGACGACGTGATCATTGCAGGTATGCTTGAAGTTGACCGGCCTGTCAAGTTGATTCACCGGGTGCCCTTCTCTTCAGGTAGTTCGTCGGACCCGGGCGTCAGCAAGAATGTAGAGGAGGTAACCCGTGAGGCCATGGAGCGTTTGGAAGACCGTTTCGAGGGACCAATCTGGGTAGAGATGAAATTCAACTGGTCGCACGCACATTCCACGCCCAAGCTGGTCAAAGTGCATGGCGGCAAACTCGGGGACACCTATTTTGTACCGAAACCCACCAACTACAAGATTACCTGGCAGGCACGCAATGAGGATTTCTTCGCCCTGCGCTGGGGGGTACCTGATTTCATCCGCCAGCACATTGCACTCAACGGAGTGGCAGACTATGTGGGTGGCTATTTTGTAGGATCGGAAACTTACATCCCGGCACTAGATTATTTCACTGCCCTGGAGGAGCCGGTCGATTGGACCTGGGCCTTTGAACGCCAGTGGCTGTTCTATAAACTTTGGGGACGGTTGCTCTATGATCCGGCGACGCCTGACACAGTATTTCAGGCTGAGTTCATCCGGCGCTACGGACCAAAAGCCAGCAATTTGCTGCAGGCCTATTCGCTAGCCTCATCTACACAGTTGCGCCTGGCGTCGCTCTATGACTCAAGGTGGGATTTCACACTCTACAGCGAAGGGTTTCTGGCCTTACAGGGCGACTCCACACGCTATATTTCGGTCGACCAGCTCATCCAACAGCCCACCATGGATCCTGACTACGTTTCGGTAAATGACTATGTGGAAACGATGTTGAAAGGAGGTTCCTTTGGAGCAAACCACGTTACTCCGCCCATCCTGATAGAAAGGCTGGAGCGCGACAACCGGGAAGCACTGCGGCTCGTGGATGACATTAATACGAACGGGAATCCGTCGCTCCTATATGAAGTGGCAGACGTGAAAACATGGGCACACCTGGGGCTGCATCTGGCCGAGAAACTCAAGGGTGCCCTGGCGTTGCAAACCTATCGCCTGTCGGGTGGCGAAGAAAACAAGAGAAAGGCCATCGACCACTTGCAACAGGCGCTGGCGTATTGGGATGAAGTGATTGAGATCACACGACCGATCTACCGCGACATGCGGTTGACACACTATAACCACAACTTTTTCACAGCGAATGATGATAACCTGTTCCATTGGGCGCTCATCCGTGATGAGGTTGCGAGAGATATCGAGATTGCGCAAAATAGCAGGGAAATGAAATAGTGCGTTTAAGAGCTATGATATCTGATCAGAAAAGTTTTACGCTCCCTTATGACCATTGTTTCCAGTTGGCTGAATTAGATAAATTGGATATATTCGTATTTTATACAAGCAGAAGAATACAATAAATTTAAACAATAGAAGCAAAATTATCTGTAGTGATGTATGTTGTTGATCGACGAGATAATTATAAAGATTAAGGCTTATCAGTTTGAGTTTTCAAAACATGCTGTTGATCAGAGCATTATTCGCCGAATTAGCATACAAGAAATGAAAGAGGCAATTATGAAAGGAGAAATTATTGAGAATTATCCAAAAGACAGATATGGGCCAAGTTGTTTAATATTTGGGCGAACAGAGGCAGGTAGGCCACTGCATGCACAGTGCAGTTATCCATCACGGCCACTCATCAAAATCATTACCCTCTATGAGCCGGATTCATCTTTGTGGATTGACTTTAAAACAAGAAAACCTAAATGAAAAGAAGAGAAGAGCAATTAGTTGAGCGCAGAGTAACCTACACGCTTGTGTATGAAGGCAAGTTTTATGTTGTAGAAAATGTGCCAGCACGTGTAAATGAAGAAACAGGCGAACAGTTTTTCTCACCTGAGACTGTAGAGCATCTACAGAAGAAAATCTTAGGACAAGAAAAGCCAGCTAAGGTGATTGAGACACCAGTATATAAATACTGAGAGAAAAGAAATTCATTTTACAAATTTGTTACCCATTATTCATTATAATTTCACTATGAAATTAGCAGTAATTTTTCAAAATGATATCAGGTTAATTTTGCCGAGTATATCTAACGCGTGATAGACCGCAATGCTACAGCATTATCTCTCGTTGGAGATTTTTGAGTCATACAGATGCACTTGTGGAACGAGGTATTATTGTAATTTGCGATAGATATGAAAAAGCAATACACTGGAAAAAAGCTCTGTTCATGAACGTCGATTGGCTCAAACCCATTCTTTTCAGGAAAATTAGGAGTATATCCTCTCCATAAAATCAGACGATACAGATATACCAGGTATTTGCCTACAGTCTCTAACCTGACAAAAAGAATTATCAGCCACATTTGCCAATGCAATTGTAGCAAAAGTCAACCGCATGGATTCGATTCACATAGATATTAAGAAGATAGCAAAAAGCAATCTGAATTACCCTATCAACTGGAATATGCTACATCCATTATATTTTCAATCTTTGAATGACTGTCAGCGTTTGAAGCAGGTGATAGAAGGCCCATTGCAAGAAGGGGTGTGAAAAACAGACGATATGATATCTACATACCAAATCCGATTGGCGAAAAAAGAGGACCTCATTTTCTTACCGGATATTGAGAAAGCTTCTTCAGTTCTTTTTCCGGAAGGACGCATCTCAGACCCCGACGATGCGATGCCCATGGAAGAACTGGCGAAAGCAGAAGAAAACAAATTGTTATGGGTCGCTACAGGGGCAGACAGACCTGTGGGATTTGCAATGTCCAAACAGTATGAAAAGCTGCTTCATCTTGCCGTTATTGCAGTCCATCCCGATCATGGCCGGCAAGGCATAGGGAAACAACTGGTCTCCGCCGTGATTCAGCAAGCAGTAGCACGCCAATTATCCGGCGTCACACTCACCACCTTTCAGGATCTTCTGTGGAACGCTCCTTTCTATGCAAAAATTGGCTTCCGGATTTTGTCCCATACCGAACTCAATGCCATGCTACGGGCTACCCTTGCCCATGAAGAAACCCTTGGTATGACAAAGAGGGTAGCCATGCTGTACCCGATCGCTGTCTGAATAAACACTAGGCTACTTCTCCAGCAAGCTCACCTGCTCCGTTGTCTGCAAATAACCGACCAGGTCAATGACCTCCTTGTCCGTTAAGGTTTCAAACAAGCCGGGGGGCATCATAGAATTGGGGGTTTCTTCCCGCGATTGTATTTCTGACTGATTGATGACTACACTCTCCTGCCCTACTACCCGCAGCGTAAGCTGTCGCTCATTCTCCGCAGCCACATTGCCCACGTAGGTACGTCCATCCCGGGTTGTAACGACCATCATTTTGTAATCGTCCTGTATTTCACCACTGGGGTTGAGCACATTGCTGAGCAGGTAATCCAGGTTGGTCCGGTTCGAGCCCGTGATGTCAGGGCCAATATTACCCCCTTCTCCATACATTTTGTGGCAGGGACCGCAGGTACGCTGAAAAAGGACGCGCCCCTGTTGCGCATCGGCTCCCTGAAGCGCCTGCTCGGTGAGCAATGCCCGGTATTTGGTATAGGCCGCATTTTGATCGGTGGTGAGCTCGTCAATAGGTCCCCAGACTTCTACAAAGCCACTACCTACCACTCTCCGCAACTGACGGGCTACATAGGCAGGTATGTCGCGTCTGGGAATCACTTCCTCTTTGATGGCCTGGGTTAATAGCCAACCGTAGTCGGGCCGGGAGGCCAGGGTTTGCACCGCCTCCAGTTGCTCAGCTGCGCTGAGATCAGCATAGCGTTCCATCAGCACTTCTCCCAAATGCTCTTCATCAAAGGCCGCAATGGCACGGATGGCATCCATGCGAAGCTGTTGATCTTCCAGTAAGGCAGGAAGCTCTTCAACAAGTTCCGGTCGTTGCTGATCGGCGAGCACATTCAAGGCTCTCCGGCGACTCTCCGAAGAAGCATTTTTATCTTTTAAGGTAGCCAGAAACCGCTTGGCCGCTTCCGTATCGCCAAAATGTTGTGCCACCTCCAAAGCCAGTTCCTTCACACTATCTTCCTGCGACTGCTGCAGCTTTGTATAGATGGCTTCCCAGTTGGAAGGAGCCGTGAGATCGGTACGCCCTTCCAATCCGGCCCGCATGCCATCCAACATACGGATCTGTGTTTTGGAGGGTTTTGCCACCCACTCCACCAGTACCTCGATGGCATCAGCATCTACAGCACGACGGGCCACAAATTCCGCTGCCATTGGAATTGCACTCTGAGAAGCCAGCGCAAGAGCGCGCTCCGGATTTTCAGCCACCAGCGGTTCGAGGCCATACCAGATCATTTTTGGAATGTTATGGTCATTGGCATCTTCTCCGTGTGCCATCAGTGCTTCCGCAATAGCCCAGCGTGCCCCATGACCCATGCGCTGTAAGGCAGCCGCCAGATAAAGCCGTACTACAGGCGATCTATCCTTTTGAGCCATATCGGTAAACTTCGCCAGCGCTTCGGAAGCGGGGGCCTGGTCTTCGCAAAGCAACTGGATGGCCCAGGCACGCACATATTCATCCTGATCGGCTAATGCCTCAACCAGTTGGCTACTGGTAAACCCACCCGTTACATGCAAAGCCCACATAGCCCGGAGACGCCAATCCGGATTATTATTGTTGCGGTAAATGCTGCGTAACTGCTCATGCGTCTGACCCTTTACCTGCCCTTCGGCCGCACGACTTTGCAGAATAATCCGTGCACGCCGGGCATGCCAGTCGCTGGGAGAGGTTTGCAGCTTGACCAGCGCCTCGTCTGTCATTTTCGATAAATCCGCATAACGCCCCTCCCATTGTTTTGCCAGCGACTTCTTCGGAGTGATGCGGAAAATACGGCCGGTCTCTTTATGCAATACATCCTGTCCGCAAATGTCGGCATCATGCCAGTCCAGCACATAGACAGCACCCTCCGGACCAATCTCCATGCTGAAACCGATCCACTGCGCATTGTTGGCCATCAGGAAGTCATCGCCATGATGGGCGACAAATCCGGAACCTTTGGGTTCCAGCACATCCGTCAAAACAGCATGCTCATGGATATTGGCCATAAACAGCCTACCATGATGTGTTTCAGGAAAAGCATCCGACAAATAGACGCGGGCTCCACCATGCGCCGACCGGTGCCGGTGGTCTGCAATCGTTCTGATATCACTGTAAACGTACGGATTAAAATGCTGCCCCCCTTGCCGGTGATAAAGGCCACCCGGGATCACATGCCATAAGTGGGGAATTACGCAGGCACTGATAAAAAGCTGACCTTTCGCATCGTAATCGATACCCCAGGGATTGCTAAACCCGTGGGCTACTACCTCGAATCGATCTTTGGTCGGATGATATCGCCATACCCCTCCATTGAAATCCACGCCTTCGCCTTCCAGCAAATCTTCCGGAAAGGGATCTTTATGCTGGTAGAGTCGCCCTTTTCCTTTGGGTTTTCGCACTTTGGAAGGGGTAGCAAATCCCTGGCATCCGTACAGCCAGCCATCCGGCCCCCAGTGCAGGCTATTGAGTGTTTCATGACGGTCGCGGATTCCCCAGCCCGTTAGCCGCACTTCAATCTCTTCCTTGTCTGCCACATCATCGCCATTACGATCCGGAACGAAGAGTAAGTTGGGCGGAGCGCCCAGAAAGATACCCTTGAAACCCACGGCAATAGCTGCCGGAAAGGGGATACCTTCCAGAAAAACCTTGCGGCTGTCGGCCACGCCATCCCTGTCGGTGTCTTCCAGAATCAGAATACGGCTATCGCCGGAGTTTGAAAAACCGGTACCCCGCGATTCATAATCCAGGTTTTCTGCTACCCACAGCCGTCCGCGATCATCCCAGCAAAAAGCCATGGGTTGGGTCACCATCGGTTCAGCGGCCCAGGCATTGACGTTGAAGCCATCGATCACTGTCATATGGTCGACGGCTTCCTGGGGTGTCAGGAATTTGGCTTCACGCCCCTCTTGTTGGGCAATTCCCCACAGGGCTGCGGTGGAGTAGGTGGAGTGATTACCACTGAATTCTTCCCATTCACTGGTTAGTTCAATGTCGTTGAGCGCACCGGTATAGATGAGCAGTTGGTGGCGGATGACTTCAGTTTCTCCTTTCTTAATGTTCCAGTCGCCCAGGCGAGCTCTTACCGGCCCCACACCCATTTGATCATCTACTCGCCATGGCTGGGGAAACCCCTGGTTATCCGGGTGGTCAAAAATAGCGATGTGTGCCAGATCATCACGCCCCTCCACCTGCATGCCTACATCCACCCACATCGCCCGTTGCCCCTCGGCTTTTTCGTTGCGCTGCCGGGCGGCGTTGACCACTTCTCCGGAAATACCCTCGTGCCAGGGCATCCGTAGAAACAAACCGCCGTAATCGTACTGGCCGATGGTGACGTCTGTTTTCGCTTCCCCTCTCCATTCCAGATCCAGGAGGAATTTTCCATCCTGGGCACGCATTGACCAGTTTTGTGTTTCAGTCAGGATGGCATTACCGGTCGAGTCCAGCAGATCATATACTGTCTGCCACTTCACGACCTGTCCGGTATCTTGTACCACCTCTGCGGAAACCCGTCGCCAGTAGCCATCTTCCGGATGATGGAAATAGTCGCGGCCATTGACCCGGGTAAAACCCCAGTAAAGGCCTGTCTGATGTTTATGGTGCCCGGGGCTGTATTCGGTCAGCACGCCCTGATCATCAGGGGCCTTGATAGGATGTAAGTAGGGGCGAAAATCTTCTCTGGCATTCTGTGTCAGTATAGGTTCTTCCTCATGACCCCGAAAGACTGCTATAGTGCCTGCGTTTTCATCCTGCCGAATAGTCAATCTTGTGGCACTGGTATCCGAAGCTTGCAGGTTGTGGTCTTCCGAAGACCGAGGGCTACAGCCAAACAGCAGGATAATCACAGGTAAGAGGATGATAGAGAATCTAGTCATGTTGTTGTCGTCAAGTAGTGCAAAAAATAAAATTAAGGAAGAAGCTCTTCCTGAGCAAAATATCCAAAGTACAGACAGAATACAAACAGGGCTTCTGAAAAATATTCTTTAGGGTTAGCAGCCCTACAGATGATAGCTCATGGCTACAACAAATGCAAAAGGAATCTCAAAAAGGAGTAGGTTGTCCTTCTTAAACTTTCGATATTAGCGACATACGCTATAACAATCTCCTATGACACCCACTTCGAGCAAGGCCGGCCCTTTACCCATCCTACAATGTGAGACACCAAAAGCATGGGAAACCTGGCTCGACCAACATCATGCCACCACTTCCGGTGTTTGGCTAAGACTTGCCAAAAAAGCCTCCGGTGACCGCTCTGTGACCTACCAGGAAGCACTGGAAGTAGCACTCTGTTATGGGTGGATCGACGGTCAGAAAAAGGGGTATGATGACAGGTCTTGGCTACAGAAATTCACGCCACGCAGTGCCAGAAGCCTCTGGTCAAAGGTAAACAAGGAAAAAGTACAGCAGCTCATCAGTAATGGGCTGATGAAGCCTGCTGGTTTAAAGGCTATAGAGAGGGCGCAGCAAAACGGACAATGGGAAGCGGCCTATGAGGCACAAAGTCGGGCCACTATCCCCAGCGACTTACAGGAGGCGCTGGATCAAAATCCGAAAGCCAAGGACTTTTATATGACCCTGGACAGCAGAAACCGGTATGCGATCCT
The DNA here is from genome assembly GCA_021730635.1 of Catalimonadaceae bacterium JC749. Classification (GTDB taxonomy): domain Bacteria; phylum Bacteroidota; class Bacteroidia; order Cytophagales; family Cyclobacteriaceae; genus JAJNNC01. The sequence goes on along the minus strand of JAJNNC010000016.1, from coordinate 57,212 downwards.
TTTCAGAGTGCAAACAGCCAAAAAAGCGGAAACCCGTGCCAGACGGATTCAACAGTTTGTTAGTATGTTGGAAAAACAGGAGAAACTCTATTCCTGACAAGCCCTCTGCCTCTCCGGGGCAGGTGACCAGAGAGCCTCTCTCTACAGTCTAACCCCAAACTTTCATTTTTAGAAAAGAGGCTACAGCAGCACTATTCTTCATGCTATGGCTGTAGCTTTCATTTTGGTTATGATCAGGCGGACTGCCAATTATTCATTCTCAACCGTTTTATCCATTGGCAGGCCCAGTTCTTCATACAGGCTTCTTCTACCCTGTTTGTCTTTTACCAGAATTTCCCGGGCATACTCAGCCACCTGCCGGGCATACTGACGGGGCACGACAATGACCCCATCCCCATCGGCGACTACCACATCTCCGGGCTCGATGAGTACACCTCCCACAGAAACGGGCTTGTTGACGGATTCAATTTCGTTTCTACCTGGCCGGATACCTCTTCCTCTTTGCATGTGATCCAGGTAAACAGGAATTTTCTGTTTGATAATTTCGTCAGTATCCCGGATACCACCATTGGACACTACGCCTCTGGCACCTTTACTATACCATTGCAGCGCATTGAAAGAACCTACCGATCCGGTATCCCCATCTCCCTGAAAATCCAGTACCAGGATGGTCCCCTCCTGAATAGAATCTAAAAAAGGTTCGGAAGAGTACTGTCCATACCAGTTGCCTTCCCATTGCTGAAATTCTGCTTTGTCCATCGGATTTTTCACCACCCGGTTGGTAGGTACATAGCGGGCCGTCACGGCTATTCCCTGTATGATATGGTCCAGGCTATCGATATCTTTCCACAGGGGTTCTATACGGGTTTCCATCAGGCCTACGTCGCGCAAGCCTACCATATCCATTCCATCGGATACATCGGCTACCCGTAACCCTTCATACAGCTGCAATATTTCCTCGTCTGAGATATTTTCCTGTGCATAGGCGAAGACATAGCACAGAGAAGCCAAGGTGATGGTCATACATGTTTTCAGAAAATAGGTTGTGTATTTCATTGTAAAAAAATATTTAACGTTCGAAAAATTTAATACTGACTCAATAGGATTGATTTTCGCCTAGCCTCTTCTTTGGTTTCTTTGGCAGCGGCATTCTTCCTGTCGTGTAACCGCATGACCTGCCCCCGGATCTATTACTAGATGCTGCCGGCCTGCTTCATCATTTTTTCAGTACCGGGCATACCGGCAGGGAGGCGCCCTTCCTGCGCACCAAAGAAACCTTAGATCGAGGTTAAAGGAATTGGTAGATATCCCCTACTCCTTACAAAAAATCCTAATATGTAAATTAACACACCTTTTCGGAAAATCAAATCATCCGTCTATTCCCGGATTAATTTTTCATCCACCAGTTTTCCATTTTTATAAACTTCTTCTTTGGTTTTCGTACCTGACGCTCCATAAAAGGCTTGCACTCCTTCTTTTTTATCATGCTTGAAGTTTACGTGCGTTTGCAAGGTACCATTTTCGTAATACCATTTCCATTCCCCATCTTGCCCGTCGTTCACGACATTACCTTCAGCATATAGCCGGCCGCTTTCATAATAAGTTTTATGGATACCATTGACTTTCCCTTCCTGATAATTGATTTCCTGCATAACCGTATGGTTTGTAGCATAGTATACTGTCCAGGCACCAGCTCTCTTACCCTTCCGAATATTGCCTGTCTCAAAAATATGTTCATCATCATAATAGTCAGTATACAGGCCTTCTCCCCCTGTTACCTGTTGCTGCCCCTCTTTCGTCCAGGTGTTATGCACCAAATACAGATCATTCTTAAATTCTCCCTCTTCTTTTTTCTTACCGTTATCATAGTAAGTAATCCATAGCCCCTGTTTTTTTCCATTGATCACCTGGCCGGTTTGCCGCACATTCCTTAATGTATCATAACTGGTGTATGTACCGTTCCCTTCTTTTACCATCTGTTTACCTTTAGTATCCCATGCATTCAGGATGCGCATCGTTTGCTTATTTACGTACTCTATTTCTTCAGATTTCTGACCATTAACTAACCAGAAATTCCATTTTCCTATCATACGCCCTTCTTCATACTTACCCTGAGACTGAAGATTTCCATTATCAAAAAAATAGGTCCAGGCACCATCCGGCTGGTCCCTGGCGTAAGTTCCCTGCTGGCTTATGCCACCATTCTCGTAGTATGACATCCAGCTTCCATGCATACGCCCTTCTACATATTGGGCCGAATCACTTACCATCCCACTGGGGTAGTAGTTGACCCAACCACCATGAGGCAGGCCATTGGTATAATTTCCTTCCCGTATTAATTGAGCATTCTCATCAAACCATTGCCAGGCTCCCTCTTCCACTCCCTGATGATAAAAACCTATGGCCTGTAACGTACCATCTTCCTGCCAGTATGACCATTTACCTTCCTCTTTGCCACTATTCATTTCCCCTTCCGACATTTTTGCCCCTGACTCGTAGTAAAACGTTTTCAAGCCATTTACACCCTGGTTTATCTGAAAAATTAACCCTGACAATGCCAAGATACACACGATTACCAAAGGCAGGCGAAATTGATGATATGCAGGAAGAGGATTGAAATCCGGCTTATGAAGGCTATTTTGCAATTCTTCTGTAACAGTACGAAAGGCAAACTTATAACCTTCATACACAGCGATACCATAAAAGAGAAAATCGATAGGGCTGAAAGTATCCTGTAGCAGCAGGAAAATAAGCTCCAGGTTCAGATAAGTTAAAGTTTCAAAATACGCTAATGACTGAGCCTCCGCAATAAAACCTACCTGGCTTAACAGATTGCCTAACAAACAACCTATTAAAGCTAAAACAGCTCCAACATAACCGAACATCTTATCGACACCCGCCCCAAAAAAACGGACAGCCAATCCTACCAGCAAGCCAACGCCAACAGCCATGTATCCAATTTGAAATTCTGTACGAACAGTAATCAATGCCCACAGCAAGGCACCCACGACAGCCGCTAACGAACCGCCAAAGATAGCATAACTTAGATCCTGATGCTTTCTTAGTTTCTCCATCGCATGCTCAGGGAGCCTGTCTATAAGCATAGTATTACTTTTTTCTTGTAAGGTTGGTGCAACCGATGCTTCTGGTATACTTTCATCCCTGCGAAAATTTTCGCAAGTATCTTCAAAATCAGCAATCTTATCTGTGAGGCCACAGACAATGCCGTGTTGTACGTTGAATTTTTTGTGCAGGCACATCTTGCAGAATCTCAAATGTTCTTCCCGGGTCATATTCACTGTAGTTTCGTAGTAGTTTTGTATTGAATTTTATTAATTATGGATAAAATATTATACATAATATATGCATTAATTTTAATTTTTTTATTAAAAGAATATTATTTCATAAGAATTACTATTGAATATTATAATAGGCGACGAAAGAAGAGATCTTTTATCCTTTGGATGGGTAAGCCGGAGAGGGTATCATATTGCTCAGACAAGGGCAGCTAGGATTATTGTGTGATGAAAGCGACCAATGAAGTAACAGGGGCTATTGCCAATGCCCTGATCCAGTGCTATTAATGGGCTTTTAGACTAGCACCTTGTAATCTATTCATTATGCGAAAAAATATCGCTGTCTGGTGGTATGAAAAACAGTTTCAGGAAAATCCATCTGTTGTTTTATGTTCCTTACGCTCAGAAAAGAGCAACGAACTGCATTGGGTTTGTGGCCTATTTATTTTTTTGATTTAAGTATCTCGTTATAAGCAGAAAGCAAGGCTTCCATTATTACCTCTCCCGGCAGTTTATTCAATACAAATGTTGTTGCGCCTTTCTCGCCCCATTTGTTAGGTACCGGAAAAATGTTTTCCGGGTCCAACTTACAAAACTCGGCCTGTTCTTTTGGCGTCAGGAAAATATTCGCTGTATTGTCCTCCGCCAAGTAGGTGGCAAACATCCTTTTACCCACTACCTTGAAGCCTGTTCTCTCAAAATGTGGTTTTTGTTCTGTTCCAGGGAAAGACAGCGCCATCTCCCTAAAGGTTTCTCCTGTAATCATTGGCTCATTGTTTTAATCCTGCCAGCCACCAAGGGCCCACAGACGGGTAGTGGCCTAAATCTTTGAAGTTAAAACTTCACCTGCTATAAGCAATACTGGCATCCGTTTAATCTTTAACCTTGTCTGCTTACCATTTCATTAATCCATATGGGGGCAAAAGGTGAGGTACAACCCTTTGAGACAGGATAATCTCTGTAAATGCCTAACTTTTCTCCGATGGCAAGGGCACGGTCACGGTGTTGCGGAAAGTTTATTCCGATCTGTGCCAATGTTGAATTCATCGTCCATTGAACTTCCGGTGCAGCACCCGCCATTTCAGACTCTATTCTATCAAGAAGGGCAGGCAGGTCAAGCCCATCTGGGTTTTTGGCCACTCTTCCACTCGTCAGACTCCATCCTGCACGGGCAGACATCACCTCTTCTGAATGCATCCACGCTTGTCGAAGTGATTCATTATCCGGGTAAAGTTTTATGACATGGGCATATAACCAGTCGGCCACTTGAACAAACCTTTCAGATTGTACCATGCTTTCAATATCCTCATCTGACAACTTTTTAGGATCCATAATTAAGGTTGCTAAAAGCCGGGCATCTATATTTTCGGTATCCCAAAGTTCCAGGGCTAAAGGGTGGTTCGTCTTTATTTTTTTTGCCAGTGATCGGATATCACCCAATTTAACACCAAACTGATTGTTGCCTGCACCATGTTTGATGTGATGGCCCGCATCTTCTCGTTACTGAGGGCTTCCAGTTGAGTAAGCGTTTCCTGGAGAGTCATATCAAGTATTGCCTTTTAATCCATGTAAAACAGGGGCCAACGACCCATTCAGAAACTGGAATTTTACGCTGTCAGCCCGCATCATGTGTTTACTTTGTTGGACGAATGTTTTTAATCAATGTAACTCCGCTACATGTTCTTTTCCGCCCCTTACCTGTAAATAGCTCTCTAATTTCCAGAGGATACTTTCACAACATTTAGCGTTTGACGAATGTGGAATAAATGTAAACTATTTTTTGTGATTTACTTCGCGTTTTTTAACGCATAATCAATTCATAGCAGGCCAGACAGAAAGATTCTCGCGCTTAGCGTGATTTTACCGGAAGATGAACCATAAATTCAGCACCTTCATGAACCTTGATCATGTCATATGCCAGACTCAGTCCTAAACCTGTTCCCTTTTCTGTGGGCTTGATAGTGAAAAATGGCTGAAAGATTTTGTCTTTTCTTGCAGGCGATATACCTGGTTCCGGGATCTGATACCACCATTTCTCCGCATGGTATATATAGATTTGATTGTCAACAATTCCCTTATGGGTGAATAGTGCGCGCAATCCTAAAACCAACATTATCCCTTCTTTGATTCGGGTAATAGTTTGATGCCCCCCTGTGAGCCGACCTCATTACGTCCTTCCCATAGCTGAAGGAACCTCCTCTTCTCACCATCGCTATTGAATCTGTTATCAAGATATCTCTGCCTGCTTCATCAGTTGTTGGGCCGCTTGTGTAAGGCCGCCTTCTTGAATCGCACCATTCCCAAACGTTGCCATACATATCAAAAAGCCCAAAAGGGTTTGGTTTGAGTTGCCCAACCGGATAAGTATGTTGTGGATCATTCGGGTCATTTGGGTCGGATTTTTTTTGGGGTGGATTTTTACTGTACCATGCGTATTCCGAAAGTTGTTCATCACCTTCTCCATAAAACCGGCTGGTGACGGTTCCAGCTCTTGCAGTATATTCCCATTCTGCCTCTGTCGGAAGGCGATACCCGCTTTTATGAAGGTAGTCTTTTGGAAGGATCATTCCACTTTGGATCATTTCGTTGGTGGGATAGCACCATTCCCTCTCCGGAATTCCTTCCAGTTTGCTCAGCCAATTGCAATATTGTGCGGCTTCATACCACGTAACAAAGACCTGAGGGCATTCACTTTCAGGGCTAAAAGCCAGAAGCCTTCTGTTTTCAATGGAAGGGAATTTTGATGAATCCTGTTTCAAAGCTCTTTCCTTGATTTGAGGATTAGCTTCAAGGAACTTCTGGAATTGTGATACGGTGATTTCTTTGGTGCTGATGGCAAACGTGCGGGGAATGGTAACCTGATGCTGTAGCTCGTCATCAGTTCTGTATTTCTCGCTCGTTGGTGAACCCATCAAAAAGGTGACTGGGCCCTCTATGACCACCATGGTCTGCCGCTGCGACGTTTGAAACAACTGAATCTCTTTCTTTCCCAGCGAATGGTCTGAGAATTGACTTCTACAAACTGTCGAAAATGCCAGAAGAAGCGGGATTATGATATACTTCATGATACTAAACTTTGAAAACCATAGTTTCAAACAGCTGCCTTGCCATTGATGATGAAATTGATGCTACAAAAGTTTTAGTGTTATGAAATTTTCTAAAGTTTAGTCTCTCAGAGAAGTCAAATGTATTTTGATTTTGTCGATCAGGGCTTACGTCTTAGCCCGAACCAACACAATTGCGTTGGTATTCCATTTTCCCCCGCCTTTGCTTAGATCGATACATCGAACGCAACAATAGGATAAACCGGGAATATAAACCCCGATCAACCCAATACGGAAACACTCAGTCATGGTACCTCTTTTTGAGTTCCTCATCAGCCCCTTCGAGACGGCGGTCGGCTTTCTCTCTTTTTTAAATTTGCCATTACTAAATTCTGATACGATTCCATACTAGGGCGAGGCCAGATCCCAATGTCAAATGCACCATGCCCCATAATATTGAGACCGCGGCAATACCGCCGAGAGAAGGGAAGAATGTGATTCCAAGGCCAATAGCGAGTGCCACGTTTTGGAATGCGACCTCTATGGCTACAGCTCTTCGTTCCGTTGCCATAAGACCCACCAACTGACCAAGACCCCAACCTAATCCAACTGCGATTACAAATGTGAAAAGAACAGGAAACAAAGCCGCTTGCGCTAAAAGAGCAAGGGACTTAAAATTGCTTACAATGATCATGGCAACAATCACAACAAATACGATCCCCGCGACCAGACGCACCGCACCACGGATGCGATTGGCAGTATTGGGACGCCTGGCACGCAGGAGCATACCGGCGGTAACGGGGATCACCAACATAATGAGCAAGGTCATCATCACCTGCTGTGGATCCATGCTAATATGCTGAAGGACCGCAAGTGAGGAAGGGTTCATGGATGCCCAAAAAGCGAACAAAACCGGTGTAAGTACAATACTGAAAAGTGTAGAGACTGTCGTCATGCTTATGGAAGTTGCTACATCCCCTTTTGCAACACCGGTGAGATAGTTCGACAGCGCTCCGCCCGGACAACAAGTGACCAGCAAAAGGCCGAGTGCAATACTGGGTTCATCAGTCAGGTACAGACCCGTAAGGAAGGCCATGGCGGGCAGGATTCCAAATTGAGCAACAAGCCCGATTGTGGGGGATTTAGGCCTTTTGAGGACTCTCAGCAGATTGTCCCAGGTCAGGTCCAGAGATACCGCAAAGACCAGGAAGCCAACCATGATGCCGACCATTAAGCCAATCCGAGGATCGAGACTAAAAGGGATTTGATTAATGTCATCCATGAGGTGTTCTTTTTAGCTGATAGTCGGTTTCTCTCCTAGCATACAATGAGCACCAAATCGTACCTGGTCATTGTCTTCGGTTCTGCAATTGACAAAGCCCGCATCGCGGAAAGCTTTTTTAAGATCTGCAAGCTCATGGAGATAAAAGCCTTCTGTCCCAACCGGTTTAAATCGTATAAAATTCTCTCGGACTGGAAAAGTCACGGCCGCACGTCCATGGGGTTTGAGGACACGGTACATTTCTTTAAATACAGCGCCTGGATCTTCAATCACATAGGCTGTGGCAACCGTACATGCTTTGTCATAGACCCCCGCTTCAAAAGGCAGGGCGTTGCCGGCAGCCTCATACAGTTTCACCCTGCCCTCCGAGATGGCTTTGGCATTTTTTTTAGATGCCATTTCAATAGCAGTCTCTGATATCTCGACACCCGTAACGGAACCGTTGCGTGCCCGTTGTAAGAGTAATTTAATGTTTGCACCGTTTCCAAAACCTATTTCGATGATATCATCATCCGGTTGTATCTCCATGAGGTCCACCGTCCAACGTGCATGCTCAATAGTCATTCTCGTCATCCACGCAAACAAGATCTTGCCGAATATCCCCCTTGGGTACTGCATCTGCTTTCCGATTACATTCATTAGTTTCATTCTTCCAAGAATTTATGTTTAAGTAAAATAAATATATTGGACTTCCTGCATCGAGGTCATTTTTCAAAGCGGCCGCATCATGGCAGCGTACCTGTTGATAAACCAGTAATACCGGGCACAGCCTCCTGTACAGCCCGTATAAACATCCCAGGAAATTTGGCCTTTTGTATGGGGCTGGCAGATCGATGTGGTGCCCATCCATCACCCTGCCTACGAGATGGGAGAGGCCTTCCTCATCGGCACAGGCTTTCAATCGCTCTGTCATCACCGGGGAGATGTCTACTCCCAGGACTTTTGCGCCGAAACGGGCAGCGGGCAGGCTGAGGGCTCCACTTCCCGAGGCTACCTCCTAAAAATACATGCCCGCCTTTAAACCTGCCAGGCGAAGGGCGGTTTTAGGTAAAACCCAGTTGGCAGTGGGGTGACATACCTGTCAGAGATCGACCGCAACATCGTCCCAGGCTTTATGGTCTTTTGATACTTTTGCAGTAATCATCTTGGTTTTATCTTTTGGAAGTAAAACACAATACAAAACTACGGTGAAAGGATGCGTACCACATCGGTGCGATTACCCAATTTTTATAGCAGATGACAAATGGGTGATTCTACCCATAGGAAGAAGAACAACGGAAAAGTGAAGGATTACCTGTGAGTACTAACCGGTTTTCATCCAAGTTCTTGATCCAGTATGTTATGCCTGAGGGCGAAAGCGGTCGCCTCTACCCGTGATGATACGCCGAGCTTATTGAAGATATTACTCATATGCCGGTCCACGGTGCGCTCACTGATAAACAATTCACCGGCCACCAATTTATTGGTTTTGCCGGAGGCCACCCGGCGCAATACCTGGAGTTCGCGGAGTGTCAGGCCGTGGGTTTGGTGATGCCGTTTCTTCTTAACCAACCGATGGATCCTTTCCAGGTCCGGCATCGCCTTGAGTTGTTCGAAAATCCATTGGGCAGCTGCCAACTCTGCCTCTGCATTGTCTTTGTCCTGTAATTCTCGATAAACAAGTCCTTTCCGTTCTCTGGTATGGGCAGATTCATACGGCAGGTGTAATGTGTTCCAAAATTCCAATGCTTTTTGCAAATGCGCCAGGGCAGGTTGTACATGCCCTTTTGCAAGAGAAACAGCACCCTGGCAGTGAGCGGACATGGCATAGAGATAGGGCGCCTCAAATTGGTTGGCAATATCACACAGTTCTTGGGCGGCTTCAAGAGCTTCTTCGGCTTGCTTCACAGCGATCATGATACGCACCACCGCAGGGAGAAGATCAGCCCGTCTTATGGTATCTTTTGTCTCCTGTAAGGTATTTCTTATTGACGTTTCTGCCGCCTCATCCTGCCCCTGTACCAGGCGAAGTAACGCAAGACCAGGTTGTGGTTTTCTGCCCCGTTTAGCGGCTTCGCGATAGCAGTCTTCCGCCTCTTCAAAATTTCCCAGCAGGCGAAGCAGCTCAGCTTTGCGGTAATAGGCCTCTCCCGCTGCCGGCTCACCTGGTGGTCGCGTCAACAGCTCACAGGCAATGTTGGTTTCCTCGAGGGCTCTAGGCCATTCTCCATGAAACTGTATGATCTCAGCCCTGCGCACCAGACACTGCCCTCGGAAGGGGACGATATCGGGCTGTGCCTCACACCAACGGGTCAGTGCTGATGTCCACTCCTGTGCTCTTCCCAGATCCCAGACTTTACGACAGGTCTCGATGACTGCGCAATAGATGATCCCGGTGGCCACAGGAAAGACTGCTTCGGTTTCTACGGTGATCATCGTTTCATCGAGCAGTTTTATTCCTTTGACCACCTCCCCTTGCTGGATCATGGCCTGTCCGCACCCTAGCCGCCCCAGGGCAATCAGGTCAGCGTCGCCAAATTGTTCACCGATGGAGGCCGCCTGCTCAAAAAGTTTCTGTGCCTTGGCAGCATGACCTGCATAGAGCATGCCTAATGCCGCAGGAAGGAGAAGCAATCCTTTCTCTGCACAGTCTGGTCCCTGTTCATCCTGGAGAAGCCTTTCCCCTCTGGCGATCCATCCACTGCCCCTGGCTCTTTCCCCTGCATTCATGAGCATGAGCCCCAGCCAGAAAGCACAACGGACAGCCTGTTTCGTTTTCTCCCGGTCCAAATAGCCCTGGTGAGCCCTTTCCAGAATCTGAAAACTTTCCGCGTCCCTACCGGTCAGGTAAGCGGCCAGGGCATGCGTTTCCAGTTCTTTAGGCTCCAGCGCATGTTCCTGGTCGGCCTTCTGGAGCTGTACATAAGTCTCTGTCCATTTTTCAAATCTATGCATCTCTGCTTAACGGTTAAAATCCAGCACGAGTGAAGCCCTGTATCAAAGTTCTTACCTGTTTAACACAAAGCCGGATTCATTTTCATTAGTAGCACTGTCTGCTTGGCAGTATGAAATCGTTGGAGAGTAGGGGCACGTTAGCATCCACCGTTACTGATGTTGAAACGAGGCAGTCTGCCGAATGAACCACATCCACCCCAATGTTTTATACCCCGTATTGCATGCTAAGGTTTATGAGGCAAGCGCAATCCGTTACAGGTTTTTACAAATCTTTTATTTAATCAGTCGGCACTGACCTGGCAACGAAATATAAATTTATTGGTTTTTTCGGACGGGCAAAACATTAAACACACTTATAGGCAGCGACCAGGATTAATTAAGCGCTTTGGCAAGTTTTGGTTGGAGTGTAGCTCGTGCAACTTGCCCAGGTGCTTACCAACAGGTTGTGTAATATTTCTTATCAAAGGAATTTTATGCTCGAGATTGAAATCCAGTCTATCGGTCAGCCAGGGATGGCGGGCGAGGCAAACGAACATGGCATTCACAATCTGCTTGCCTTTGATCATCTTTTTTCAATGAAAAACACGCCAGCGGTAATTAGTATTGCTGCTATCAACTGCATTTTAGTAACTTTTGTCCTTTCACCTACTGGAAAAAGAAACATAAGCAAAATAATAAATAAGCCTTGTATTCCACTCATTGCTGAAACATAAGCTGCCACAGGAGCAACCGCTACAGCAAGCGAGCTGAAAAGATACGACGTTTCCGAAAAGGTTTCATTCAATAAACTGAACCCAAGAAACCTTTTCCCTTGATGTTTAATTCTAAACAAAAATCCTTCTCTATATTTTTTTACAAATAGTAAAAGTGCTAACCCAAGCGTACCTGTTGCTATTAACTGCCAAAAGTAAATGGCCGTTGGAGAGCCCCAGGCTGAGGCTTTTCTCACTAAAAATAAGGTGATGGACCAGGTAGAGGTTGCTGGAATTGCAAACAAAAGAAGTTTTGTGGGTATCTGCCATTTGAAAGTGCCGGAGTCAAGTATGTAAGCGCCATACATAAGCAATAGGATGCCCAGTAAACCCATGATGGTTATGGATCCACCAAATAAAAGTTCAATCACCAACAACCAGATTGAGCTAATCTGATTTAAGGGTACAACCTGATGCACAGGGTAAACCTGCAAAAAGTAAAAATAGGAAGCCCAATACGCAACCATAGTAACCGCAGAAATGATGGCAAGTAACATAGGTATTGACCCTAATGTTGTGTCTCGGGTAACCACTCCTAATATAGTGCCCCCCACAAAACACATTAGTGTTGAAGCAATCAGTACACTTCCAACTTTTGTGTGGATATCAGACTTCTTTGGGAGTTTATTATTTGTTGTTAAATGTTCATCTGTGAAATTAACAACAGCCATCAAAAAGACATGGATGATTGCATATATAAACCACATAGTTTTACTTGAATTTTAACGCTCACCACTTTGATCAGTCACCCCATTATCATTAGAGTTTCAGAATTTACCGAATCTCAGAACGTTTCTCTTTAGCCAATTTTTCTTTCAAAAATCCGCCATCTTCAGGTTTTTATACATTTTTCAGCACATCCCCGGATGCTGTCTATAAAAAGTAATAATACGTAAGACGAGATCAATTGGGTTAGCTCTAGCGACAAGGCCTTGCAAAGCTATTATTTTTACAGTATATTATGTAAAGGTTGTGTATCCTGCTTCGCTCTGACATACCAGGATACCAATGAAAGTATTTCTTGACCAATCGCAATAAAACTGCCATTGAGATGAAACGCTGAAATTATTCTATTCAAGTAGAAGTATAAGCATTAGGTTTATCCTACTTCTCATTTTACTTTCATTGAAGATGAATAAATGGATACTAACATCTCTGATAGTCCTTTGCTTTAGCTGTAGCAGCGACAATGATGATAATCCTCAACCTAATCCTTTTGGGGAAATAGATCCTGCATTTGTCGGAACATGGGAAGGGGAGATCGACGGTTCACTCGGAACATCAGAAGTCACTTTTTCTATCAAAGACAACGGAACAATGACCAGTGCAGGTCCGTCAGATAGTCCTTACTGTCCGTATAGTGGGAAATGGGGCGTGAAAAATGGACAATTTAAGTCTGAAGGAACTGATAGCTGCTTCGGATCCAAGATTACTATGACGGCAGTGTTATCCGGAAATATGCTGGACGGAAGTTGGGTAGCGAGTAGTGGAAATTCAGGAAGCTTTACCATCCAAAAGCAATAGATGAAGTGGTAAGCTAACCCAAAAGCTGGCTATTTAAGAGTATAGTCAGCAAGCTTATGGACCCTTATCAGGGATCATGCAATATTACTCCCGATCTGTTATAGAATGCCCACTATCCTGCAACTTGTGAAAATCATGCAATAATTTTGTATCAACTGCCATTTCACCTTCTTGAACATCTCAGTAAATAATCTCTTCCACCTTTGATGAGAAGTGATACCCTTGTTTATAGGTAAAATCGGTAAACAGATTGATGGATAAGTATATTGAGTCTCCTGCCGCTAAGTTTTCAAAGCGAACTTCATTAGGAAACATTCCAGCGCTCGACCCAAGAAGAAATAAGCTAAGTTTGGCAGACTTTATCGTTTTTTCATTATTATTCTTTACGAAGAAGGCATAATGCGCATACCCTTTTTCATCTTCGTAAAGACGCTCATGCCCGATCTCCAGCCCCTCCCTAAGCTTCTCCTTTTCCTGGTCCTGGGTAGGCTCACAGCCCATCAGGCAGAGCAATAAGGTAAGGGCTCCTAGCGGGTATTTCCATTTCAGATACAGCTGTACTGGGTAGTTTATTGTCTTTAGCATAAGTTTCACATTTAGCGGTTTTCTCCTAATGGATTACATTTGTTTCTCTGTAGAAATGGTCAGTAAAAAACTGTCGGATCATTTGGCCTATTGGAGAAAGCTTATTGTCTTGCTAAGCCATGAATAGAACCAGAAAGGCAAGCTCTTGTTCATTTATTTTATGCCACCTACGATTTGCCCAGAGAGTAGGTCAGGATTGTTGGCTGCTGTTTGATTAATTCACTATTCCGAATTTTTTATTGGCAAAATCAATCACAACCACATGATCCCAGAAGTAGGCATTCCCGGTAACTCCCCATATGCCTTCTTGCTTGTAAAAGTCGGCTAAATACTCATTTTTATAGCAGGTGGCTGTAGGCAGTTCCTTGTTACCTAATTGAATATTATCTACAGTGGATCCATACATATAGTATTGTTTTCCCCAGGTTGAAGTCAGGATTGAATCTGTTACTTGTTGAGAAGTTACAATAGCCCAATTTTCGGGAGTGGTCTGAAGAGGGAAAAGACTAGCCCCCGTGTCAAATAGCAGTTTCTTTTCTTCTCCTTGTATCAGCAAAGGCAAATGAACTCGTCCGTGTCTATCCAGGGAGATATCCACAAAGGTAGTTTTGTTGGCTATATCCGTGGGAAGTTGTTGGGTAACGGCAAGACGGGTATTGGGATAGTCAATGATGAGCACCTGATTTTGAAATAAGTCTACCCCAATGGTGCCTATATGTTTTACCGTATTACTTCTGGCAGAATCCAGGCTAATTTTCGAACCATAGCCTTTCATGTAGAACAAATCTCTATCCTGGAATTGTTGGCCGTCCATTACCAAATCGACATTTTTCAAAAAGGTATGTCCGGAAGAAGAATCTAATTTTTGTTGAACCTCGGGATATAAATGCAGGTAGGCATGAAGGGACGATCCATAAGTTCTGGTTAGATCGGCCCCCAGATCAAATTGAAAAGTAAAATCATGAGGGATACCTTGCATTCTAACAGGTAAGTTAATACCAGCTTTATCAAAGTATCGGTTATCCAAAGAATCCCCCACCCACATGAACCTTATCCAGTTTAGTTTGTCATCTTCTGGAGTGTGAATCTCATCATTGGCCAAAACACTAAACAGTATCAAGAGTAAGCTTGGCAATGTAAACAGGTAGGTTTGGATTTTCTTCATTTTATCTTTTTTATAGCAGTCAACAGTCTCGTCTATGAGGAGTAGCAGATTTAGACTATTGACTTTTCAATTGACTACTGACCTAAAATTTATTCATTTACTTTCAAATTTGTACTTCAGCCGCTTTTGCGTTCATACATTGTTTGCAGCACACCCTTTTGTCTGCCGCCTTTTACAAGTCATACTAATGTCAGTCAAAATAAAATATTTTCCAATGTTGTTGAGGCAGATTGATCACATATATGATAGCCTCTCAAAATATTTTCAGGTGCTATTCTTAACAAGTCCTGATTATGTACGGTCATTTCGTGTTCATCTAATTTGTTATACATTACTATTTCCTGTGTGCCTATCATATCGGAAAACTGTTCAAAGTAAAGATTATAAGCATTGCCATTTTGTTCATAATGGAAACGTTCAATGCCTGAAATAAAAGTTTTGTAATCTTCAATAGTGGATAGCAAAGAGACAGGATAATGTCCGTTCGTTTTTTTGTACGCTTCAATGTCCTGTATTAATTGTTCACTCTGTTGTATGACAAACTCTGTTGTTTTGTTCTTCACTGTTCCAAGGCAAGTCATACGGATGCACAAAACTGTCAACGGAATAAAAATGAAGTAATAAGGCATCATGTTGTCAGGAACTGAAGACAAGCGCTTTATTTTCTTGCAGGATATGAAAAGAAAAACTCCCACACCCAAAATGATCATTGCTGTAAACCTGTTATGAGAAGCAAAAGCACCCAGTGCACCTGCTAAAACAATCATTGTTGCAATCACCAAAGCTGCTTTCCTGAAATAGTGAGGATATTGAGTTGTCGGCTTATTTCGCCCATTAGTACTGTTCAATACCAGCCAAATCAATCCTGTCGGGACAAGAAGCAATGAAGCAAATGTTCCAAATTGGAAAATGTGAGACAGTCCAACAGCAAGATAGTCATAGTCTCCGTGAATGTAGGGCAGGAAAATTCCCGTTGAAACAAGCGCTATGATCAGTATGATAAAAAATATGTGTTTCATATTCACGCCAGATTGCTATTCTGGGGTTGTTCGTAGGGATACTGCAAATGGCCCTGGCTAAGAAACGTGCGGGTTTTGGAAAACGTATTTGTCTGCTGCTGGCAACTGGCCTTTTTATTCGCAATGGGTTAATAGGTTGATAGTAGCTCCATTGGGGTCTTTTACGAAAAATCGTCTTACTCCCCAATTTTCGTTCGTGATAGGATACACAATTTCAATATTTTGGCCTTGCGCTTTTTCATACATAATGTCAACACTCGGAACTTCAATTGATAAAAATATAGCCGAATTGTCTAAGGGTTTGTTTTTTTCGTTTCGCAGGATTGATATTTGTGCGGTTTGATTTTCTTTTGAAACGAAAGTTAAAATCCAATCCATATCCATCGCTAATTCCATTCCTAAAAATTCAATATAGAACTGCTTGCTTGCTTCTATGTCATTTGAATAAATGTTGGGTACGATCCTTCGCATAGCTAATTTATTTAAAGTCCTTGTACAGGAATTATATATAATCTACCGATCACAACTATAATAGCCAGAATTAAAAACATCACGTTTTTAAAGATGTCCGGGTTCTTCTTCATTACTCTTGCATTGGTCCGTATGGCACCCATCATGGTAAGTCCTAACCCAATGGCTGCAACCGGAGTTAATATTGGATAAATATTAAGCCACATTGGCAATATAAGTCCTATGGCGCCTAGAATTTCAAGTGTTCCAATAAGTTTAATTTGATATATTGAAAAATCATCCACCCATCTACCAAGCTTATCTTCCAGTTTGTTAGTTGGCAGAAAAACTTTAACCAGACCTGCTACTAAAAAGGAAAAAGCTAAAAAAATTTGAATAATCCATAATCCTATATTCATACTCTTAATGTCTTGATGAAAGCTAACTTCCGTAGCATGGCTAAGGTAGCGTTTATACAACCAATATAAGGAGGCAGCCAAAGGAAAGTATCACAAAAATGACTCTCACGGTTACATTTCGTTTTGGATTTTTCATGTTTTTTTTAGTTGACGCGAACGGCTATGGCTAGTGCGGGATTTTGATGCCGCTTCCTTTTCCGCATATCGTACAGTTTATTAGTAGCAATATTTTCATTTCCAGGTAGTAAGCCCGCATTGGCTATTGCCGATGTTGGGCGTTCGTGCTTTTTTCAATTTTAGTCTTTTCAATTCGTTTGCGTACCTCCGTCAAAAGCGCGCTTGCTCCTACAGCCACAGTCACGGCAATGCCATTAAATAGTATATCTTGAGGGTCGAACACACGATTAGGCAAGATTATTTGTATGGATTCATCCAACACTCCGATTAGAAAGGCAACAATGACAGCAAGAAAAGCAGGAGCAACAATGAGTTTTCTTTGATGTGCTCTTTCTATAAGCGCTTTGTGTATGAAAATTGCCAATACGCTATACTCCATGACATGACTACGCTCAGGTGCTCCTAACCTGAAAATGAACATGACATAAACGGCTATTATTCCTAGGAGTATTGATATTTCAAGCTTGCTTGGTTTTGTTCTTAACCCGTGTACTATTATTGCCGCTCCAACCAGCAGTATGCCGAAAAGAAAGAAGATGGCTTGTATGTTCTGGTCACGTAGTTGATTAGCCAAAGGGCGTCCTATGAAAAGAGTGGCGTAAATGGTAGCAAACACTACAAAGGCCCAAAGCCAAAGTCGTTTTTCACGGGAAGAGGTAAAAGGAAACATAGCGGGTTAATGGTCTTTTTTACTGTCAGTCATGTTATAGTCAGTCGAATCTGTCCCACAACTTGTGACAAAGGGCGCAATATTCAAGACAGTGATAAGTCGTCCCGAGTCCTTAGCATGATACACAACGGTCAGCATAAGCGTAGTGCTATCGTTTAGGGAGCATTATCGCATATACCGTGTGGTGTGCTCGTTTTAATGTGTTATTTCAATGACTACATTCCCTTTTTTTCGCTCCTTATCAACATACGCATGAGCAGCCACGATTTCAGAAAGCTGAAAACATTTGTCTATATAAGGCCTGATTTTTTGCTTTTCAGCAAGTTCTTTTATTGTATTAAGATGTTCCTCTTTCACGCTTGTGAGCGTATTTACTGAAACAAAATTGCCCCCTTGTTTCAATATTTTCTTCGCTTTCGATTTTGACGTTTTTCCAACTGCATCACATACTATATCAAATTTTTTTTCAATCAAAGAATAATCCTCCTTTTTGTAGTCAATAGCACTATCTGCGCCAAGTGATTTTACCATGTCGACATTGGAACTGCTACAGACAGCCACAACGGTTGCTTCTTTTTCTTTAGCAATCTGGATAGCATAACTTCCTACACTTCCTGAAGCACCATAAATTAATACCTGTTGTCCTTTGCTGAGGTTCGCTTTATTTAGCAGAAACAAAGCTGTCATTCCTCCTACAGGCAAGGCCGTAGCTTCTTTGAAGCTAAGATTTTTTGGTTTTAACCCAAGTACTCCTTTTTTTCTTTCTTGTGGCAGGCATATATATTCGGCATAAGAGCCTGTTTTAAGCATGGTAGTGGTGGCAAAAACTTCATCCCCGATTTTAAATTTGGTAACCTCTTTACCAACAGCTTCCACGATCCCCGACAATTCATGTCCTAATATTCTCTTTTTTGGTTTAAATAAACCGAATATCAATCTGGCAGGAAGCCAAAATAGTGGCGGAAAATTTGAACTACGTAATCTCACATCACCTGAAGTGACAGTAGCCGCATATATTTTGACAAGAACCTCATGGTCTCTTGGTTGCGGCTTTTCAATATCGACCATTTTCAAGACATTGGGCGGGCCATATTTTGTATACATTACTGCGTTCATATTTTATAGCTTTAAATGACACATAACAGTGCGTACAAAGGCCGTTTTCATGCCATCCGTACAAGGTTAATCGCTTTTTTGCCTTCTCAGTATTTTTACAATACGGTTATATACAATTTCCGATAAATTCCAGTTGTATCCTTCAAAATAAGTTGGATTCGTAAATTGGATAACAACAGTGTCTATGTTTTTGTGGTATTTGGCGATACTCTGATAGCCGGGGATCAATCCCGTATGGTCATACACATATATCGAGGAATAGATTTCCTGTTCTCCTTCATCCAGCAATGACCCATCGTTTAATGCCCTTAAGAATATACCTACATCTTCTGCTGAAGCTAACATGCCCTGCTTATCAGTCTTTAAATCCAGGGGATATCCCACATGATAGCCACTCATCACATCATCTATATTCACTTCTCTAAGGAAAGCAAAAGTATGCTGCAAGTTAAGCCGGTTTAAAATTTCTTCCTGTATGAATTGGAAATGAGCATAGCCCAGTACCTTATCCATAATTTCGGAAAGCAACAAAAAATTCGTGTTACTATATTCATAGTCTTCCCCTGGTTCAAAGCCAGCCGGCAAATCAAGCACTAACTCGAGGTTTTCTTGATTACTTTCTTTTGGGTTTGCCCAATAAAGATAAGTGTCCGTATAATTGGGAATACCACTCCGGTGTTGTACCATCATCCTCAGGGTGATCTCTTCCGCATTTTCAATTCTTCCCACAAGTTCCGGAAAATAATCAGCGAGTGTTTTATCCAACGACAGACGTTCTTCACTGACCAGTTTCGTGACAGCAACGGCAATATACAGCTTACTAATACTGGCAATTTTGAACAAGGCTTTTGGGTTGGCAGGTATCTTGTTTTCGCGATCATGCCAGCCAGCGGCATAATACGCAGGGGGTTTGCCAGCCTCGTCCACATACACAATCATGCCATCAAAGCCATGATCAATGGCTTCCTCTAACTGTTGTTGAACCGTATCGGGTAGTGGTAAGATCCAAGCCTTCACCAAAATCCATGGGACGAAAAACAGGGAGACTATCGTTCCAATAAGCAGTGCTATTCTGATTATTCCTTTGGTTAGTTTCCTTTTCATCCTATTTCAAGAAGACATGTCATATTAAATTGCACACAACGGATAAGGTATTGCCGAAGGCGGGATATTCATGGAATGTCCAGCCCGGAACCGAAGCCGATTAGCGATACACAGTTGAAGATAAGAACAAAAGCCCAATAGCATTCCGTCACGCTGGAACTAAAGATGATTAGCGAACTGGTGCCGAAGCTACCAACGTCAAGCCCCGCTTTTGGCAATACCCATGTTAGGCGCAGTTTTCGGCTCGTCGTACACTGTTTCAATTTCCTGTCGGAAAAATTCGTCGTACTTACCATTTGCAAGATTGAAGATGACAAGATTTCTACGTGCCCGTGTAAGTCCTGTATAAATGAGTTCAGCGTTTGCGAACTCCTTCTCGTCCTCTTCCTTTTCAATAAACAGAAACAAAGTGTCTATTTCCCATCCCTTAAAGCTATGAACAGTTGAAAGTTTTACAGTTCCTGTTTTCATCCAAAAGCTGTTCTTCTTTACTCGCCTTATGTCTTCAATACGGTCTTTGTTGTCCTTAAACTCGTTATATTCTTCTTGTGTTTCAAACGTTGTTTTCGTCTGCTCATGTTTGATTGTACGAATGAAATAGTCAATATCTCTTAAAATCTCAACTTTAGAACACAAAATGCCGCAATCAGAAGAATGTATTTGGTTATTTTCTAAAACGGAATAAACCGCTTCGTAAAGTTGCTTTGATGTGAACTCCTGAAAAAAATGGTATTCAACAATTCGCTTTTCAAAATCAATTTGTGAAAGCACTTTCAGTTCATCTGCATTATATTTCAATCCAAAGATTGACTTCTGGAACTTAACTGCGATGTTTGCAATATTGCTTGTGAAGCGTTGCGATACGTTTAAGGATTTATTCCAAACGCCTGGTATCCTACGAACAATTGGCTCGTTATTTTCGTCTAATTCCCGTTCATATATGTTTTGCTTTTCGTCACCAAAAACGACAAATTCAGTTTCTGGGTGAATGAAATACTCTGCGATGATGTCAATCCATTCCTGTTGATAATCTTGTATTTCATCAATCAAAACAACGTCATATTTAACTATTGAATTTCTTGCTTTTTCAAAAAATTTTGTGTCCTGCCAACAGTCCAATCCAGTAATATCTATGTTGTAGTTGTTGGCTTGTGTTTTGAAAAATTGGTGATAATTAGTGATATAAAAGCTGCTCCAATAAAACTCCTCTCTAACGTCACTTATTCTGTCGTGAATATAATTCTTAAGGGAAAGGTTATAGGTTAGAATAAGAACCCGCGAACTTGTCCTGTTGTGTGCATTTACTGCACGTTTGGCTAAAACCAAAGTTTTTCCACTTCCTGCGACGCCCTTTATTTTTCGTCTTGGTCTTACTTCACTGCGTATAAACTCCTGCTGTTCTTTGGTGTACCGGATTTCAATTCCTTCTTCTATTTGATGAATAGGTGGTTTCAGGTATCTGCCGAAGCTATTGTAAAGTTTATCATCAAAATAGTAGGATGCCTTATTCATCCAAAACTTCGTGAGTAATGCATTCAGGCGTTCCGGGGTTAAAGAGTTTCTTCCCAATAAACCAAAGTAGCTTACAAACTTTTGGTAAGACTGATACTTACCGTCTTGGAAATTGCCTAAAAGGAATGTGGTCAATTCTTGTTCTGATGCGTTGTGAAAGTAAACAGCGCAGTTTACAGTAGCCCAATGATTTTTGCTGCGTATGCTCTTTTGAAAAAGCTCCTCTAAATGTAGGTGGAATAGATTGTCTTTGTAATTGTCAACCTGCTTAAGCGGTGATTTTAAAACAGTGTCGTCTTTTCTCAACCGCCATTTCGTTTTGTCGTCAACATAGTAATGGTCTAAAACCCAATCCTTAACCTCAATTAATAGTACGCCGCTGCCTTTCCGCATAATGGCAAAGTCGGGGTTATCGCCGTTTAAGAAAGGTTGATAAAATATTTCGTAGTTGTCGTCAAGATTTTTGAGCAGAAAGTTCAAAAGAGTTAGTTCTCCTTCCGTCGGTTTGACCTTTTGTCGCTCTATAACGTCAAGTGTCGGGCTAAGTTTTGCCATAAGCGGTCGGTTTGTGTATTGCGCCTAACGATTTTGTATAAGCGTAGTGCGGGTTTCGGAGAAATTCACTGTCTGCCAATCGCGAAGTTTGATAGAAGCAAAAAAACTCAATTTTAGTAGTTCAGTCCGCATTAAGCTTATATAATGTTAGGCGCATACTTTTTATTTATTTTGTCATATCCTTGTAATGATTTCGGCTTCCAAAGTCTAAGTCTATTATAGGTTGCTTCTTTTCCATATCTCTGTTTCTGAATACTCCCGACTTTCGTCATATGGATTTATGATAGATTCAACCAATTTCAGTATAATAAACTTTTTCAATTCAGGATGATAGCTATTTAAATAGATAAAGTCCTCTTGTCCTAAGTCATCATCGTATTTAATTCTTACTCCATATTGAGTACAATCGTCACATTCTTTCCTACTAGTTTTATAAATGGCCTTTACCTTTTTATGTATCGTGTCAATACGGTTCGGGTCTATGAAATATATTTTAGAGTCTGTGATTACCATTTTAAATTCTCCAAATTCATCAATCCATTCTCCTCGAAATTCCTCAGGGAAATGCGTTATTTTTTCGTCCGGTGTTGAACAGCCAACAAGAAATAATAATACTATTATGTATAAACTAAACTTCATTCTTTTGAGAGTTGCCCATAACTACTATATATAAGCTATAACAGCATCCATATAACTAATATAAGTAGGTAAACAGCTATTCTACAAGCGTTTATAAACATTTACCCTTGCGTTCACTCTCTATTCCCGCCCCTGATAGCCGTACAACGCCCTGGCTGCCGATGCGTCAAAGCCGGAGTCTCTGACTTATGATTTCACACTATAGCGGCTTTGTCATCCATCAGCACTAGGCGTATGAGCTGGTGGTGAACGGGAGTTGAACGAAAACCTTGGTATGAGGTCTTGGAAAGTCTGCCGGAAACCAAAACATTAGGTTTTGGCCAATGTTTAGCTCGCCACGAGCCAAAACCGTAGCAGTAAGACCATGGTCACTGACTTGTATTCTATAAAATCACTCCAACTTTTTTAAAGGAAGTGGACATAACGCCTAGCACAGTCCTCAGGCCTGACTTGTATGCATTTCTCTTTCGTGTATCAATTTTATGGCTTGGTGCAACAAGCGTGCTAGCTCATGTTCTCTGTTCAATCTAGCGGATCGGGTAGCGGAGCACAACTGCGTCGGCAGTCCGATTCTACCGCAGACTAAAAAGTGTTGCGCAACGTTTTCATTCATCTGGTTTAATTTCTATCCATTCGCCGTCAATGAGTTTCTCAAACTTTCCAAATTCTGGTTTTCCCTTTTCCCTATCCTTACTTCGCACTGGATGAATCCAATCGTGTTGGCAATTAGGTTGAGGTTCAGGTATTTCTTTCCATTCTGTAAATTTTACTCCCTATCGAGATTCACAGGATTTCATTGCATCCTTTTCTGATTCGTACCACTCATCCCAATCTGATCCGCAATCCTTTATTTTTTTAAATCCTAAAAGGCAGGTTCCATATTTATCATTGTAAATCATTAATCGCTTAATTCCATCAGCCGGTTTACTAAGATTTACAATTTTTCTCATTCAATATTTTTTAATGTTGCACAACGATCTGCACATATGCCGTGCTGATCAATTGGGGGGCATGGATGTTATGTACAATGTTGCATGTCGTATTTTTATCCCTAATCTAATTGATTAATCACTGTCGCAAAACTCTCTAACTGTTCTGCAGAACCCTAAATCATTAATCATTCTCCACTCCCAAGTCTTTTAATAAACGCTGCAGAGCAGATTTATATTCATCCTCTACACGCCACTGGCTAAAATCGGGAATAAAATACTCTCTGACTTCTTTAGCGACATCTTTACCAATATCAGCGTCAAATGCCTTCCAATTTTCTATCGTATCGTAGGCAACCAATCTAATTGGAAATAATACCTGCCTTTTGTGATTTTGCTCTTTTATTCTTGCATTGTCAATTTCTGTTCTCACCCAGTTGCTTTGCATACTGTGTTCAGACAGTATTAATAGTGTACGATCATATTGACTAATGGCATCGAGAATTTGTCCGTAAATCTTTTTGCCGCCTTGAATATCGTGTGGAGCAAACCAACACTGAATACCCTTTCGGATAAGGTCTGAATGAAGTTTTGTGGCAAACTCTTCGTCTTTCGTTGAATAACTAATAAAGCAAGAAGAATATTTTTTGGATTGGTCAGCTAATAATTGTATTTCCTTGGCAAGTATGCTGGTTTCGGCATCTGAAAGTCCAGGAGCGGTTAGCTGTGTTTTGAGGACGTCGATTCTCTGAAGTCCACAACCAAGTATGAATGATTCAGGCAATTCTTTAGACTTATGTATAGAAGCCGCATCCAATATACTTTTGTATCTATGCTTGCATGTAGATAAGCTTTTTGCCTCAGTTAGATTGATGTTGATAAAACTTGTGTTTCCTATAGTTGCCAGATCAAAATTGGTCTTTTGTACGTTTACATTGTTGAAAATCGACTCCGTTAGTACGGCTCCTCTTAAATCTGCATCTGAAAGATCTGCATTAGTAAGATCAACTTTAATCAATTCTGCATTAGAAAGATTTGCTTGCCGTAGATTTATTCCATTCAAATTTTTATGGAACCACAAATAAGAGTAATAGGATTTATAAGCAATGGAGCCGTCTTCTCTATCAGCAATCGCCTCTTTAATATCTTCACTAGATAAAAAACCATCATAAAAGTCTCTTCCGTGTAATGCAACAGTACTATGGTATATTACCAAATTGCTTAATTGAGGAGTGATATGAGGATTTTTATCACGCCATTCATTCCATTCAGCAACACCTTTTCGGAATATACTTAAGTGCTTCTCATTAGCCATTTAATAAAAGAGTTATTGATTTCATAAATTGCTTGTTGAGGGAAACATCTTGTCACAGTCTATGACATGCAACGACAAGTGCGAGCCGTCAGGCCGACTTGTTGGCTTTTGTCTTTCATTTATCAATTTTTTTGCTTAGAGCCATTAGAGCACTGGTTCATTTTTGCTAGGATTGGGGCTGTGCTTTGTGGTAGGGCGTTTTTCTATTTTTCTTTTATTTTCAACCGTAATTTCTGACCCTTCTGCAAGCATGACAGAAATTGGTTCTCTCTTGTTTAGAAATTCAAACTTATCCCCATATACCTCGCCAAAGTCTACATTAATTTTATATCCCAAAACATCATATTTAAGCCATTTTGGGTGTTTTACTTCATATTCATTTGTCAGCGTATCACTGACTTTGGCATATCCCCAATAGTGCTCTGTGATAAATTCGGTTTTACTGTCAGCCTCAATTCCTGTGGCTTCTTTTTTAGCTATGACTGTAAATGTCTGCCATTCTGAATTTTTTTTCCAACTGTAGGAGACTTGTCTACTTTGATTTAGATTTACTTTCCAGTTGTGTTTCATCGGCATTGTTTCGTAATTTTCATCATATATAGTATTAGCCACAATTGTTAAAGCTGGTTTTGGGACAATTTCTTTAATGAAAACTACGCCACGTTTCCATTCATTATTTTCCAATCTTTTTACATAAAATCTGAGGTTGACTTCTTCAAAATTGATATGAAATGGAATTTTAAGGCCTAATAGCTTAGTATTCAAAAACATAAATCCAACGAGACTCACATAGCATCTGCCATTCCACAAATCTAGTTCTGTTCCAAATGGAATGTAACTAGAAAGAATGGAAGCATCTATCTCATAATTAGCAATCGCCAATTTTCTCCATTCAGCTTTTAAAAAGCTCATTTTTATTAATTTTTTTCTTTTTCAATGCCCTACAACGGATTTGGGCTTGGCGAAGGTTGGGTATTTTATATGCTTCAGCCTCGCTTACATCCATTTGTTCATTAAAGTTATATGGTTCAAATCATATTCTTCAGCCCAACTTTTGCCAAGCCCGTGTTGGCGGTAGTTGAAAGTCGTCTTCTATTGAACTATTTCAGTCGTCGTCCTTTTTCTTCTCGTTATTTTTTATTTCGGCCGACTGAAGCTTATATTCAACATTTGTAAAGCTTACGACCAGCCACTTGCCGGCGTTTTTACTAAACACATAAGTGCCAATATTGCCCACCGCACTGATAGACCTCACCTGCACCAGTACCACATCAGGTTTAAGGAACCTTATCTTTTCAATAGTGTAAGTCTTTTGACTATTCTTACCAGGTCCGGCATGAAATTCGGTAAGGTCTGCTTTTATAGCTTGTTTTCCTTTATTCCATCTTCCAAAAGCATTTATATGGTCAATGTCATCAGTATATACCGAAATCATCTTCTCTACATCATGCGTATTCCATCCTTCATAAAAACGAGCTAATAAATCCTTGATTGCTGTTTCGTCCTCCGATTTTAGCGATTGAGCCATTGAAATGCTTGCAAGGAATATGCAAATAATAGTAAAATAGAAGCCCAGAAAAAAAATGCGTGGAAAATACTTTTTTATCATACAAGTAAATTTTATTGTGAGTTTATTGCCTTCTCATCACACTCGTCATAGACAAATTACCACCAACGTTTGCGCAGCAGACGGCAAGGGCATTGCCCGAAGCTGGATGCTGAGCGCTGTTGTGTGCTGTACTTAATTATTGTTTTGCTAATTCGGCCTTCAGTCCTTCCAAATCAACGACCTCCCATTCTTCTGTTATTTTGTTGTTTTTAAGCCGAAAGAAGAACATTTGCTTGAAGCGAACCTTCTTTTGAGCAGCAGGTAGTCCAAACATCTCACTCATTGCAGTACCTGTAGCGGTTGTATTTAATGCAACCATATCCCCCTCAGCTATTACATGGTCAATTGCATAATGAATGTCAGGTATGGCTGTAAAAAGCCATCTTAACGTTGAAATATGCGAACTATCTTGACTGCTGCGAACGTCTATTCCATTCATTTGGTGCCAGATGTAGTCCTGCGAAAAGAACTCTGCCATTCTATTCAGCTCTTGAGGATTAATTACTTCATCAAAATACCTTGTTATCACTTTCTTATTAGCATTTGATGAAGATCTCTGCTGACTAAAGGAAGGAAAGGAGTGAAAACATACGATTATTAAAGCAATAATTCTTATCAGTAGAATAGATTGATTTGCCATCATTCTGGACGATTTTGTTATTGAATATATATCCTTTTTGTATAGCACACAACTACTATATATAAGCTATAATAGCATCCATACAATTAATATAAGGAGGTAAACAGCTATTCTACAAGCGTTGATAAACATTTACACTTGCGTTCACTCTCTATTCCCGCCCCTGATGGCTGTACAACGCCCTGTCTACCGCTGCGCTAAAACCGGAGCCTCTGACGCATAATTTTAATCTGTAGCTGCTTTGTCAGGAACCAGGAAAAGACGTATGACCTGGTGGTGAACGGGATTTGAACAAAAACCGTCGGTATGAGGTCTTGGAAAGTCTACCGGAAGCCAAAACCGTAGCAGTGAGACCATAATCACTGACTTGTATTCTATAAAATCACCCCAACCTTTTTAAGGACTTGGACATAACGCCTAGCACAGTCCTCAGGCCTGACTTGTATGCATTTCTCTTTCGTGTATCATTATCATGGCTTGGTGCAACAAGCGTGCTAGCTCATGTTCTCTAGGCTTGGGGCTACGCCTTGTTGGTGCCAGACTCTTAAATCACATACATTATCACCTCTAACTCATCAATCGTTCTGAATTGCTTATCAGCTGTCAATATTGGTAATTTAAAATAAAAGGCGGTAGCTGCTATAATTGCGTCAGGAAGTTTTAGTTTTGACTTTTTCCTAAATTCAATCGTCAATTCTTTTATTTCTGGAGTTATATCTATTATCGTACAATTTTTCAATAGTCCCTGTATTATCTCTTCTGAATCAGCAGATATTTTGGGAAAAGCCTGAAGCTCAAGTTCGGTGATAAATGAAATAACAAGGTCTTTGTCAGAAATCATTTCAATGACTTCTAGATCTCCGTTCAGAAAGTACAGTAGAATGTTGGTATCTACAAAAAGTTTACTCCCACTCATCCCTCATCTGCTTTTGGTACTCTAATGGATCTACATCCATTTTCAATTTTCCCGCATATTTCATGATGTCCCTTTTAGGAGCTTTTGTAACCACTTCATCAATTCGTCTCTTTATCTCTTCTTTAGGAGTCCCTTTTTTAATTACTGTTACCATCTTTTATCCTCTTTTTATCAAGATAACAATCTTTCATCTTTTATCGTCTTACTAAATCTATTTTTATTGTATTGGCACCAACGTTGAAGTGTTTATGAAGTTGTGGCATTTGAAAAACGTCCGTTTCAATTAACCACAAAAGCAAAATAGTGATTTAAAGTTGAATGCCTAACGTCCCGCCACAATTTTATAAACACACTGTTAGGCGCATTGCTCATCGCGATACACTTATCAAGATATAGCTCATTTTTTTCGTGCAATGGTTATTAGTAATACTGGATTAAGCAACCAAACAAACGAAAAGTCACTTTTTCCATTGAATACACTTAGATCGTGAAACGGCAGCAATTCCAAAAAAGCGTCCGCATCGGCTTCGGTGCCGCCTCCTGCAATCATGGCTGCCGTCAGCCACGAACGGTATGCCGGGTCTTTGATAAGATTTTCCCATCCCTGTAGTTCTGATAGAGCCATGTGCTCCGATGGTTTCTCATATGGCGGAAAAGCATGTGTCAGTCGGTCATTAATACGCATATCAACGATATGTAAGCCCGCTTTTTTTGCTAAAAAAGGCACTCTTCCACCCATTTTCAAATCGCCCTGACCAGATGCCCTGTAGCCCTGGATGAGCAATTGTATATACCGGCTTATGGCTATGTCATCTTCCAGTGAAGAAACAGGCAAATCAGATTCAACGGGTTTGTCATAATTCAGGAGATGGAATTCAGCAGCCACGAATGTTCCTCCAGCCTTTAGCACTCTGCCCATCTCTGTTATTGCTTTCGCAGGGTCGGCAAGATGCATCAGGACTGTCTGGCACACCGTTGCGTCAAAATGGTCATTCTCAAAAGGCAGTTGAAGAGCATCACCTTCCTGAAACGCCACATTTTCAACATTTAGTTTTTGCGCTTGTTGCCGTGCGTCCTCTACAAGCGCCGGAGTAATATCTACTCCTGTGAAATAAACATCCGGGAGATTTTTGGCTAATAGTAAGGTAAGAGCACCGTTACCCGAGCCCACATCAAGCACTTTGTCACCGGCTTTAAAGTTGAACAAAGGAAGAAGAACATTCCTAAAGTAATCGGGGTTCCAAAAACCGTTAATCCGGTTTTCAAGCATGCGGGCTTCCGCATCACTTTCCCATAATTCGTGCTGGCTTGCCATTGTTTTTATTTTTCCATGAGTTGAATTATTTTATCTCGTTTCTTAAAAGAGATTAAACAATAAGGTTGTGCGTCCGATAGCGGGTAGTCCAACTAATGTGCTTTTTTGTCCATCATTACCACGCTTTTCGCTTGCATTTTCCACTTACCACCTTCTTTTCTGAAAATATAAGTTTCCATTGCCTCTGCATCAGTTGGATTTCCGTTGATTTTGCCATGCCAATTCAAGTCAAAGGTTAGAAAAGCAATATTTCCTCCAGCGCCACTTTTGACATTGTTCATTGAAAAGGTTATATCAGACAGCTTACTATTGCTTATCATCTCAATCGTTTCGTCTGCCGTGTACTTCCTTCCATTTTGAAATAAATAATAGTCATCTGTCAGCATCTGGCGCATTGCCTTGAAATTTCCTCTGTTAGCATTTTGCACATATTCATCTAATACGCTTTTTAACTCTCGTTCCACTTTGCTTGAGTCTTGCTGTGATTGACAAAAAGAAAAGGTATGTATGATAAAGGAGAAAGTAAGTAGGAGAATGACTTTGCTAAATATTGTCATAATGTAATATTTTAAACCATTTACCTGATTGCGCCTAACTACTATATATAAGCTATAATAGCATCCATACAACTAATATAAGTAGGTAAACGGCTATTCTACAAGCGTTTATAAACATTTACCCTTGCTTTCATGCGCTATTCCCGCCCCTGATGGCTGTACAACGCCCTGTCTACCGGAACGTCAAAGCCGGAGCCTCTGACACATGATTGTAAGCTGTAGCTGCTTTGTCAGGAACCAGGAAAAGACGTATGACCTGGTGGTGAACGGGATTTGAACAAAAACCGTCGGTATGAGGTCTTGGAAAGTCTGCCGGAAACCAAAACATTTTGTTTTGGCCAATGTTCAGCTCACCGCGAGCCAAAACCGTCCGTTTTCGCCTCCGGAGCGTTGGCCGCGAGCTCATACCGTTGGTTTTGGGGAGCGGAAAATCTGCCGCCGCACAAAACCGACCGTCCTGTGCCGCGCTTCATGATTTCTTACATGCTTCTTGACATCCTGTGGTTCAGCAAAGGCATAACCATCCCTGTTTATAGCCGCAGATGGCAAAATGTCAACCTTTGCCTGCTTCAAAGAGC
Source organism: Catalimonadaceae bacterium JC749 (assembly GCA_021730635.1). Taxonomy (GTDB): domain Bacteria; phylum Bacteroidota; class Bacteroidia; order Cytophagales; family Cyclobacteriaceae; genus JAJNNC01. Next base: position 27,110 of record JAJNNC010000016.1, on the reverse strand, counting down.
CTGTCTTTTATCCTCATTTTCCCGCATGTGAGCGTTTGTCTGGTTTTGACCGGAATATGCACGGTTTTACCGCATCTTTTCTAAAAAATGGCTGAACTTGGTGTGTAAATCGCCAGTAGCAAACCTTCCCGCTATCACTTGGGCACGGATAATGGATGCCAGTCATCTTCCCTGGCTCCGGTGCTAGGAATTACAGCGGCCATTCGTTAATTTAGGTTTCGACAGGGCTGTCTGAGCCTCTTCTTACACTAAGCATTTTTCATTATGCCTTGGTGTCGTTCAAACAATTATCAGGATGCCCAGGGAGACCTGTTATGGGAAGAACCGGACCAGCTGGGTTTGTAGGAAAGAACCATGGTGATGCCGAGCGATGAGGGATACCAAATCGGTCAACATGGCGTGTGGTGTAAGTAGTATCTCACCATTCAGTAGGCGTCACGAACACGACTGATCAATTCATATCCCCATCCATTTAGGTACAGAGGCTATCTAACATTTGGAACCATGGACAGCATCAGATCCGTTGATTCAGGGTTTATTAAAAAAGCGGCTGAGATCGTTGTGAATCATGTAGAACAGGAAAGTTTTTCCGGCAATGAGCTGGCCCATCACCTGCACCTCAGCCGGGAACAAACCCATCGGAAACTGAAACAACATACCTCCCTTTCTACCGGCAAATTCATCCGCTACCTCCGTTTGCTCAAAGCTTGTGCCTATTTACTGGAAGGCAAATATTCTATCGCTGAGATAAGCTTTAAGGTTGGGTTCGACAGTCCTGCCTATTTTAATAAATGTTTTAAAGACGAAGTAGGCCTGTCACCGGGTGAGCTCAAAAGAAGCGGAAGCACGGCCCTGCTGGCCCGTCAAAAGATATTCTCTTTTTACCAATTGCCGGAAATTCATGAGGTACTTCAATCAAAAGGGATTTATCTCCCGTTGCCCGTGCAGGAAGAAAGCATGAGCCATGATGACCGAAAAAAGGGTTGGTGGGTTGCTGGCATTCCGTTCATCTTTCTGATAATTGCCGCCTCCCTTCTGCTGTCTGATACAGAAAAAGACAAGTCGGTGATTGAGCTTGGCGATAATTTCCGTATTGCCGTCATTCCTTTTACCAATCAGACGGGAGATTCTTCGATGGCGCAGGTGGGTGACATCGCCAGCAGCTGGATTTCCAGCCAGCTTGATGAATTGGAGGGCGTGCAAACGGTACCGTATTTTACCATCAAGCAGTATCAGCCCCATATGGGCATCCTTCCGAATGATCCGCAGAACAGACCCACGCTGGGTGAAGTAGTAGATGCTCAGTATTTCATTACAGGAAGTTATTTTCTCAAAGGCCGACAACTCTACGTGGATGCAGCGTTTGTGGATGCACATTCTCAGGAATCTATCTATCCTCTGCCGGTGATGGAAGGGCCCAAGGACAGCGTGATGCAGGTCATTGAAGCGCTGCGCCTGAAAATTGCCGGGCTGGTGACGAATCTGGAAGAAGTGCAACTGGGAAAATTAAACCCGCCCAACTATGAAGCCTACAAATATTATCTCAGTGGATTAAATGAATTAAAATTGGGCACTTATTCTAACGCCCACCTGTATTTTGAAAAAGCAACAGCACTGGAACCTGAATTTGTGATGCCTCAGACGTTTTTAACCTGGTTTTATCCCAGTCATAAGCGGGATTCCGTTCTTCAACGGATTGGACAGATTTCTACTATTACAAAATATGAAAGAAATGTCTATTTAGAGTTGTACTATTCGTATGAGCAGCATTACCGGGAAGCCTTAAACGTGGCTTTACGCAGCCTGGAAGATTATCCGCAGGATTACTATTTTAACTTCGAGGCGGCGCATCTGGCAAAGACTCAGTTTATGCCTCACCTTGCCCTTAAGATTTTATCTGAACTTCAAGATCCCCTCAATAGTGATGTGGGATTAGTTTGGCATTATTTCAAAGTCTGGAACTACACCGAGTCTTTGGTGATGATAGGCAGGTATGAGGAAGCGCTGGCCTATCTACAGTCTATCCCCGTTGACTTTCATAATCCGGCCATTCCCGGGCTTTTCCTGTATGTCTATGCCAAGCTCGGAAAATCAAAGGAGGAGGCAGAAGCACTCATTAAGCATTTTGCCAAAAATGATAAGAAACTGTATGCAGAATATTATACCGCGGCTGCCTATGAGTTCGGTATTGTGGATGAGAAAGAAACTTCCTTGTACTTTGCCAAGAAAGCAGTTGCGTTTATGCAAACAATACCCGAGAACCGATCCGGATACTACGATTTAGCCGATGCCCTTTACCTGGCGGACAATCTGAAGGGAGCCAAAATCTACTTAGAGCAGAGGCTGGAAGAAAATTTGAATTTTGCCAAAGATAAGAAGCAACTAAACACAGCATATTATACTAACGATGATTTTCTGATATATCTGGCGAACGTAGAAGCAGCCATGGGCCATGCCGCTGAAGCAGCGCAGATCTTCGCAAAACTGGAAGATCGGTCGCTTATCTTCTGGCGCAGACATGAATATGAATACCAAATTGACTACCTGAAAGCCAGGGTATATGCCCAATTGGGAAGAAAAAAAGAAGCAGTAGCCTTGTTGAAAAGCGCCCTGACCCAGGGCCAGCTGCACCACCATTGGGATTTTGGAAACGATATATTTTTGAAACCACTCTTTGAGTATCCACCCTTTCAGGCGCTCATTAAACCTGAAGACAAAGCTGATATTACCCCAGTACCATAAATACAACCCTATTGTAAGCCCCTGCAATCATAGTGATCCCTATCCCTGACCTTGTTTCCGGCATCTCTTTCCGATGACTCTTTTTTGGGTACTTATCAAATGGAAAGGTTGGTGGCATATCACCTTGACATAACAAATGCAACAATAATATAATAAACCGCAACCATAGTGATACGTGTTTACAGTACCCTTTCCATACCTTGAATTCATATTGTTTCACAACGAAAACACCAAGGCTATGAAAATCAAAAAAGAAGACCTGCCTGTCAGAATGCAAGCCCCCGATACGATTATGCGCAACCTCCCCGGCTATGGAGGTATGACCGTTGCTTTTAATGAAATGCCTGCGGGAACGGATGTAACGCCTTTGTTGAAGGGGCTCAAGAACGACAGTTGCCATTGCCCGCATTGGGGCTATATTATTCAGGGCACTATGCGTGTGATCTATGACGACGGCAACGAAGAGGTACTGACTACCGGTGACGTCTTTTACTTACCCCCAGGCCATACTGCTATGGTAGAAGAAGATGTGAAGCTAATTGATTTTAACCCTACCAAAGAGTTTGCTGAAGTAATGGACCATATCGCCAAAAAGATGGCTGAACTTAGTGTATAAATCGCCATTGGCACACATTACAGCTATCACTTGGGCACGGATAATGGATGCCAGTCATCTTCTCCTTTGAGCACATTGCTGACGGTATATTGAGCGGCCTCTTCCGGGGTCAGCTGATGCGACCAGCGTACACGGCTCTGTGGATGAGCACCCGGTCCCCGGCTTTGGTATTCGGCAAAATAGGCGGTCTGCTCATTATCCGGGTTCCCCCAGTTGTCCCAGCCTTCCGGCTTGATCTGTTTGCCTAAATGGCAATCAATGAAGACCACTTTGCCATAAGGCCGCCAGGGTCGCCCCAGATAAAAAGAATGTTCCGGAGCCTCCCCCGTGATGGTACAATGCAGAAAGACAAACCCATAAGGGGAAGTTTCAAGGGTGGAAGCCGCCGTGATATAGCCTGCATCCTTACAGAATATTTCACAATTCTCGAACACGGCCGTAGACTAGCCGAAGATAAAATCCACCGTACCTTCTATGTAACAATCTTTGTAATACTGTCGGCTATGCTCCCCGTGAGGATACAAGGTATCCTGAAACCCCAGAAAACGGCAGTTCTCAAACACCACCCGGTCGCCATCTATACGAACAGCCACGGCCTGTCCCACAGGACCTGCTGAATTCTCAAAGGTGATATTCCTGGCATGAAAATCATCGCCAAAGATGAAAAAACTGGAAGAGCCGGTGGTGCCTTTCTCTTCTCCGAAGATGTTCTTCTTAGCCGCGTAATCATCGTAGGTCAGAATGGTCTTTGTGGCTTCTTCTCCGATGAAAGAAACCAGCGTTTTAGAAGCAGGCAATATGAGCTTTTCTTTGTAAACCCCGTTTTTGATAAAAATAGTGGTCCTGTTTTTCCGGAAATCCGGCACCGCATTGATGGCTTCCTGTACGGTCGTAAAATCGCCACTGCCATCCTGGGCTACCATAAAATCATAAGAAGGCTGCGCCCATGAGAAAGAAAGGGTGAGTGGCAGAAGAATGAAGAATAAAATGGTTGTAGAAATACGCTTGTCTTGCATTATATGGTTTAGAACTTGTTTAAAAATTTTGTTTTACAAACCATAGCTTGTAAACAATTTCATTGGGCATCGTTGCCTTGTTCATTTTTTTCTTGTCCCGGCGGGGAACCGCAAAAAAACGAACGGCAGCGGGAGTCGCCACTCCGGCCGCCAAAAAAGTCAAGCCGACGTGGCGCGGAAAATTTAAAGCTTCCCCGCACTTGGCTAATGCACCCTCGCTAAATTTTCGCCCAACGCACCGAAAAAACGTCCATTTTAGATATGTTCTTATTTTCTGTCGTATCATCCAATTGCATTAAAATCAGGCAGGATTTTGATCCCTATTTTTTTCATAAGTTCGCTGGCGTTAAAGTCACGACAGATGCCCTGCGTCAGCGCATAATTAAAGGTGATTTCGCCCTGGTGTATCTCGCTGTTAAAACTGTAGTTATCCACCATCCTGTGCCTTTCGGCTAATTTGGCCAGTTCTAAATCGTGTGTGGAGATCATGCCAAAAGCGTTGAGCTCGCTGAGCTGCCTGATCAGGGAAGCGCCTCCCTTGTGGCGGTCCTGTGAATTGGTACCCTTAAACATTTCATCCAGCAGGAAGAAGATGGCTTGTCCGCTTTCAATCAAATGCAGCAGTTGCGCTATCCTTTTCAGCTCCGCATAGAAGGAGGAAGTACCTTCTTCCAGGTTATCCTGCGTGCGCATACTGGTGAAAAGTTGAAGACTCGATACCTGCCCGGACTTCGCACAGCAGGGGGCTCCCATAAATGCCAGAACCAGGTTCACCCCGACCGTTCTTAAAAAAGTACTCTTCCCAGCCATATTGGAGCCTGTAATCAAAGCGATTTTCCCCCGGCCGTCCAGATGAAAATCGTTGCAAACCCTTTTTTCCGGACTGATCAGCGGATGGCCGAGCCTTTCAAAATGAATGTGGTAAGACTCCTCCCTGAGTTTAGGAAAAATGTAAGAGGGGTTGGCATATGCAAAACCGGCTACACTGCTCAACACCTCAAACTCACTGACAGCAGCCGCCCAAACACTGAGATAGGACTGGTTCCTGACTTTCCACTTTTCTATCATAAGGATCCAGTAAATATCCAGAAGCCACAAAGTGTTGAAAGCAGGATACAGCATGTTTCCGGTGCTTTGAAATATATCCAGGATTCTTTTCAGCTTGCTGATCTCGGCAGCGGCAGAGTAATGTTGATGGCGAAATGCCGATTGAAGCCGTTGAAGGGTTGCCGCCTGAAAATGCTCTGCTTCAATGGCAAGGATAAGCGACTGATACCCTCCTAATATTTCTTTGTTATGCGTATTTTCTACCATTTCCTGCGTAATGGGACGCACTCTTTTCAGAAACCGCGCATTGACAAATGCGATAATCAGCAGGGGTACCATACGGATAAACCAATCCGCTGAAAGCAGGTGAAAAGCAAAATAGACCGCTGCCGAGGTGGATAGTATAGACAGGACGATACAAGCCGCCAGGTATTTTGATTGCTGTGGCAGCAACTGCACCGGCTTTTCTATCCATGCCAGCAGCTGACGGTAATCGCTTTTTTTATTCTCGTAGTGCAGGCCCGATGCCTGAAAATGCTGCCTCCAATCCAGCTTTGGCGTAAGCTCCCGAATGGCTTGCTGCCTTTCCAGGATGACTTCTTTGGTAGCGGGTGCCGAAAGCCAGTCAGCCAGCACCCGCTGCCCCGACTCGGTGGCAGTCCGATTCAAGAGTTGGAAAAGAGAGTGCGCACCAAAAATATCCAGATCCGAGACATAAGGATGATTGCGGTCGCTAAACGCCTGTCCTGTGGGAAAATCTGATAGTTTGTTCTGCAGCTTTACTATTTCATGTACGTTGATTTCTTTCAGAAAGGCAGCATGTTGCTTGAGATAAGCCACTTGGTTATAGTGTTTGATCAACGCACCAAAACCCAACACACACAGCGGAGCCACAATTAACAGCAAAGCCAGCAGCCTTTCATTGGCCAAAATGACAATGAGGATGGCCGAGAAGATAAAAGCCATTAACCGGAGGGTAGAAAGTCTGTTTAAACGCTTAGAATAGGCTAAGTGCTCTGCTTCATACTTTTCAACGTGGCGTTGGTATAGGTCCATGTTTTTCCGTTTCAGTGAAACTGTGCTTACCGTTTACGTTCCACCGGACAACATGGGTTTTCCTCTTTTGCACAGCTGCAAAGCCAGCCCCCAGGGGTCGCGCAACATGACCAGGTGAGAACCGTCATCCAGATGCTGATCGGCTACCAGCGAAGCACCGGCGGCCAGCAGTCGCTCTTTGTCTGCATCAGGATCGGCAGAGACGAAGGCAAGATGCATCAGCAGCGTATTCATCTGCCCATAGGAAGGCACCTGATCCGGCGGATTGTTATAAATTTCAATCATGATGTCGCCGCTACTGTCGGCCAGAAAATGGGTGAAAGGAGCTTCGGAAAGTTGCCTCACAATGGTCAACCCCAAATGCGCCACATACCAGGCGGCCATCTCGTTAGGCTGTGCCACATTCAGGGCGAAGTGTTCTATTTTCATAGGCGTGTCGTTGAATTTTTTCCGGTTAATTGAGTTTTACAGCATCTTTTTCTACATGCTTGCCTACCTGAATTTGCTGATCCACATTGTCAAAGCTCGCCTTATCCAACCTGATATTGTCGCTCCAAAGACCTTCCACTTTCACTACCGTCTGTTCTTCCGACTGGTAATCAAAGTTAAGAACCTGTACGTCTTTTGCATTCCTGAAAGATAAGACCGGTCCGTCCGCTGCTTTGATCTCCACATTTTTCATATGGATTCCCTTCGCATCTATCACTTCTCCTCCTTTGTCGGCCTCAATGGTGATATTTTCCAGGCGCACATTTTCCAGATTCATTTCAGGAAGGCCTTGCAGAAACAACGCCCTGCCCGCGCCTTTGCACACGATATTTTTCACGGTAATATTTCTGAACTGAGGCGTTTCTTCCGTCACGGGAGGCATCATCGCCGCCAGCTTCTCCTTGTCGGGATGGGTTTCTTCCGGTTCGGGAACAGGTGAATTTCCTGTATAGTACAGGTCAAACAAGATAGGTTCGGTAGGAATGTTCATCATATCAATATCGGAAATATAAATATTTTCTACCACACCACCCCGTCCGCGGGTACTTTTAAACCGGAGACCTACGTCGGTACCGATGAAGGTACAATCCGATACCTTTACATTCCGGACACCCCCCGACATTTCACTGCCTACCACAAACCCACCATGCCCATGATAGACCACATTGTTTTTTACAATAACATTTTCTGTGGGGATGCCCCGTTTTCTGCCATCCTCATTCTTACCGGATTTAAAACAGATGGCATCGTCGCCTACGTCGAAGCTGTTGTTATAGATCACCACGTTTTTGCAGGATTCCAGGTCCAGCCCGTCCCCATTCTGCGAGTACCAGGGGTTCTTCACGGTCAGGTTACGGAGGGTTACATCCTCACACATCAGGGGATGAATGTTCCAGGCCGGTGAGTTCTGGAAAGTAGGTCCATCGAGCAGCACTTTCTTGCTCTTCACGATACTCACCATGACGGGGCGCAGAAAATCTTTGATCTTCCGGTGTTCTTCCAGGGTATTAAGCTCCTCAGGTACATTCATTGCACTCTGCTCGGCTCCTCGCCTGGCTTCTTCCGTAGGATACCAGATATCGCCTTTTTCGTTGAGCACACCGCCTGAACTAAGCAGCTTTTTCCATTGTCCGCTGGTCATTTTGCTTTTTTTGACCGGACGCCAGGCATCGCCGGAACCATCAAAGATTCCCTCTCCGGTGATGGCCACATTTTCCAGTCCTACCCCATTGATAGGTGACAGGCAGCGGAAAGTGTTGAGCCCCTCAAAACTGGTTTCTATCAGGGGGTAAAGATCAAAGTTATCACTGAAGACCACCAACGCTCCCTTTTCCGTGTGCAAATGGATATTACTTTTCAGCGTGATAGGCCCTGTCAGCCAGACACCGGCGGGTACGATAACTTTTCCACCTCCCTGCTCTACGGCAGCAGCAATGGCCTCCGCAAAGGCTTGTGTGTTGAGCGTTTGTCCATCGCCCACCGCGCCAAAATCGGTAATATTGACGGTAAAATCCGGAAAGGCAGGCTCCGCCACCCGGGGCATGTCAAATTCCAGGTTGGCATACAAATCTTCAGGAACCTGAGGATTGATCTCCGGTGTTTGTGCGTAAAGCGGCAACGTACACAGCCATAAGAAGCTTATCCAGTACAAAATCTTTTTATTGTGCATCGTATTTTATTTTAGTGATTGTCTTATTTTTTGATCCTCGGGTACTACCGGCTCGAGGTGAAAGTAATCAAAAGCGGCCTGACCTTTCATCCCGGTTTGCTGTGCCGTAACGGCAAACAAACCTACTTTAGCCCCGATCCAGCGACCTTCCCTGGCCTGGAAAGGTTCGCCGATACTTGTAAAATCTTCTCCATTCTCACTGTAAGAAAACTGGCACAGCGCGCCTTCCTGCACCTCCACCCGTAGCCATGCCCTTTTACCCTTCAGCCTGACTGATTGAACCACTTCTTCTGAGTTCAGCGCAATAGCATCCTTACAGATCGTCAGTGAAAGTTGCGTCCCCTCCGGTGAGGGTGTCAGCTGTAACGCAGCATAGTCTAAACCCATGATAACCAATCCGGCTCTTTCCTTAGGATAAAGTGCGGAAGCATCCACTGGTGTGGTAGTGACAAAGGTGGGTGCCGGAAACTTTTGCAATAACAGATTCGGCACTTTCCACAGCGTATGGGGTAGGGCAGGGTATGTCTGTGCCTGTAGTTGCAGTTTTCCTTCTGAAAACTTATACCAGTGATCATAAAAGTTTCCCTGCCACTGCCATTGTAACCCCAGCGTATTTTTTTCAAATTCAGTGCTGGTCTGTGGTACTGCGATGTCAGCAGCGCTTTCTACCTGAGGTTTCTGAAACTGCGTGACGGGTTCTCCCACCCCATTGCTATCCAGATCTTTGCCCATCACCGGCCAGTCATCGGCCCACTGCATGGGTTGCAGGTGGACCACACGGCCATAAGCGCCTTTGTCCTGAAAATGCACAAACCACTGCTCTCCATTCTCCAGTTCCACCCATCCGCCCTGATGGGGCCCATTAATATCAGTGGAACCTTGTTCCAGTACCTTACGGGCTTCATAAGGCCCCCATACATTTTTAGAGCGTAGCACCAGCTGCCATCCGGTGGATACCCCACCCGCAGGCGCAAAGATGTAGTAGTACCCATTTCGTTTGTAGAACTTAGGTCCTTCCAGCGTCGGCTGATCCTGATGCCCATCGTAGACGATGGCTCGTTGGTCTGCAATGGTAGCCCCATCGGCTGAGAGCTCCTGTACCTGCAACAGATTTTTCACCCCTGCCCGGCTATTGGCAAAGGCATGCACCAGGTAGACTTTGCCGTCATCATCCCACAGCGGACAGGCATCAATATTGCCGTAGGCTTTCTTGACCAGCTCGGGTGCCGACCACTCTCCGAAAGGATCTTGCGTTCGTACCCGGTAAATACCCCGGTCGGGATCGCCCCAATAGATGTAGTACCAACCTTCATGGTAACGAATAGAAGGAGCCCATACACCGTTGCCATGCTGTACTTCATCAAAATAGGGGTCAGGAAATCTTTGGATGGCATGGTTCACGATTTTCCAGTTGACCAGATCTTTGGAATGCAGCACTGGCAAGGCAGGTACGGCATTAAAAGAAGAGGCAGTCATGAAGAAATCATCGCCTACCCGTACGATATCCGGATCGGAGTAGTCAGCATGAATGATGGGGTTGCGATAGGTGCCATCTCCCTGGTCAGCTACCCATACTTCGGATGAAGTTACTTTGGCCTTTATGGCTTGGCTATGCTGTTGGGCTAAAAGACAGACAGGAAAGCTGACTAAAATGAGTAGGTAGGTATAAGCGTATCGGATGTTGATCATTGTCCTATTTACTAATAATACAACTTGGAGGATTAAAGTGATGGCTTGCCCATTGATTTTTGTCAGCATTATTGTTTAAATATTTTATGCAAAAATCCAGTTACATACTGTAAAGTTGGTTCAAACCAGGGATGAAACAGCCAGAAAGAATGCGGGGCATCCTCAAAAACATGGGCTTCATGATAGATACTGTTTTTCTTCAGTATTTTGATCATGTCGTTTTTACCGGCTTGAAAACGGGGAAACGCACTGCCCATAAAAAGCACTGGCGGTGTGTTTTTGTCTGCATGGGTTAAAGCAGAGGCTTCTATCCAGTTTGGGGAAGCTTCTTCATAAGTACCTCCCAGCCACTGGGCTGCCATAGCCCCTTCTTCCGACTCAGGGTGTTTGAAAGCCAGGATGCCATCAATATCTATGATAGCCTGTACCTTGCTGCTATGTGCTTTGTCATCTCCTTTTCCTTCCAGCTTTTTCATGCCGGCAGTGGTACCGATCAGGGCTGCCAGCTGACCTCCTGCGGAACAACCCAACACGGCTATTCGTGTCGGATCAAGAGGATAGTCGCCGGCCTTGGCCCGCATCCAGCGGAGGGCAGCTTTCAGATCATGAACCGCGGCCGGATAGGGAGCTTCCAGGGAAAGTCTGTAGTCAACAGCAACAGTCACATAGCCTTCGGCTGCCAGTTGCTGCGCTAAAGGCACCATCAGGGAGCGATCGCCTGCCCGCCATCCTCCTCCATGAATGAGCAGCACCCCTGGATATTTTTTTCTATCTGCCTGCTCAGGATAAAAAATATCTGCCTGCAGTTTTCTGTGGCCCAGGGTACGGTAAACTACGTTTTTGTTATGGGCTACGCCATCGGGTAGGTTTGGCCGCACAATTTCTATCAGGGGATAGTGTTGATGTAGTTTTTCATAGGTACTGTTGACCGTATAAGAGGTATCACGGGGAATTTCCACTTCCTGTGCCAAGATGGTGTGGGTAAGCAGCGTTAGGAAAAGTAATAGTTTTCTCATGGATTTGTTAGGTTAAATGCCTTACCACTTTCATGCTTATGGGTTCCTCATACCAGCCTGCCATACAACCGGGATTGACTGTACTGCAGGCAAAGCATTCTATTTTCATAGGGTAGTGTAGCGTGATCGTATTATTTATTCAATTTGGGAATGTAAAGCCGTATCTGGCTGTACCGTCGCATTTTCACTGCCTATGACCCTGTAAAGCATGCCATCACTTTTGGTAAAGAAATACAACTGGTGCTGACTATCCTCTCCTATGCGCAACGCCACCCTTTCCACTCCTGTCAGTGTCTTAAAATCCGTAGTTTCCGTCTCATCTTTAAGCCGCAGGCTCAAGGAGTATACAGGCGCCTGTTGGCCCAGCTTCATCTCCTCAGTAGCTGCAAAAAAGATCCTACCGTTTACGATATCTCCAAAAATGTACTTACCCTGCAATGGAGGCACCTGCTTACCTTGATACACGCCACCTCCCATAATGGCATTGCCTTCGTCATGGTCATACTGCACTACCGGATACACGTAGTGGTCAGGATCATCAGCGGGAAGCGGGTAGATCAGGTCGGCTTTACCATTAGTATTAATCACGAAAGTGCCTTCACGCTCAGGCCAGCCATAGTCGCCTCCTGGTATGGCTATATTGACCTCTTCGATCTGATGCTGCCCAATGTCTGTCACGTATAATGTTTGCCCGGAGGGGTCCCAGGAAAAGTGATGAGGATTGCGAAATCCGTAACAGTATACTTCTCCCAAAGCGCCGGGTTCATTCACCCAGGGATTGTCATCCGGAATTCCGTAGTTTCCATTTTTACTGTTATTCCCTTTGGGGTCGATGCGAAGCACAGCGCCCCAAATGCCATCTTTACGGTGTGGAATAAAGGGGTAGCCTCCGAAAGAAGCCCCTCCGTCACCCACACCTATGTAAAGCAGACCATAATCCGGGTCACCGGGTTTTGCCTGGGGCCTGAAGTCTATTGCCTGCATACCATGGATCTGTGTCACCATATTGGCCCGGAGCAGTTCTTTGCTGCTACCCGAAAACCTGGCTGCCTGCGGATCATCCATTTTCCATTCTGTCAGCACATATTGCACGGTCACTGTGATAGAATCGTCGTAAGCAAAGTCAGCCTTACCCGAACCCGGTTTTTCCGTGTGGGTTGTATAGAACAGTCCGTTGTTATCAAACTCAGGGTGAAATTCGAAGTGAGCCAGTCCTGTTCCCCAGCCCGGATGTTCCATAAAATCAGGAAAATAAGATTTTGCATCCAAAAATACCTGACAGCTGTTGTCTCTGATCTCGTACAGCTTGCCGCGCAGATCGTTGATAAACAGTCTTTCTTTCCCCTGCTGACGGATGGCCTGAAGCCTGTTGATGCGTGCCAATATACCTTCTTCTGCGGTAGCAGGTGCCTGCAAAACTTTCTCCAACACCAACCTCAACCCTGAATCGGGGATTTTTTCAGGCATAGGATTGCGAATGGCATTGGCAGTATCCACCGAACCGGTCGCCACAGGCTGTGCATCATAGGTATGCATGTAGGATAGCAAAGCTTCTATTTCCTGCTCCTTGAGCATGGGAAAAGCAGGCATATATTGTTTGTACTGCTCATAAAGTTCAGTGGCACGGGCGTCGCCATTATCAATCATTTCCGGAGCGTTCTGAATGAAGGAGGCAAGCCAATCATGACTGGCCTCTCTGGTAACGCCGCTCAGGTTTGGGCCAATCAGGTTCTGGTCAAAGGCATGACAGGAAGCGCAGTACTGCGAAAACAGTGTTTCTCCTTGTTGTATGGCCTGTTCATCCTGTAGGTAGACGCTTTCTTCCGACTGCTCAGGGTTACTGTTACAGGCCAGCAGAAACAGCTGAAGAAAAAATATCAGGAAGGAAAAGCTATTCTGTATCTTCAACATCCGGTTAGTACATTTACATTGAAAAATCTTTCTCTTACAAAAGTAGAAGTGTAGAGCTTGTTTAAAAATTTTGTTTTGTAAACCATAGCTTGTAAGAAACATCATTGGGCTTTGTTACCTTTTTGTCTTGTTCATTTTTTTCTTGTCCCGGCGGGGAACCGCAAAAAAACGAACCAAAAAAGTCAAGCCGACGTGGCGCGGAAAATTTAAAGCTTCCTGGCACTTAGCTAACGCAACCTCGCTAAATTTTCGCCCAACGCACCGAAAAACGTACATTATAAAAAATTTAAACATGTTCTGTAATTGTACAATATATTTCTAATGCTCATTTTTATCGACAGACCACTGAAACATTCCTTTAGGAGCAATGAATGACAGCTTTTTCATATTATTCTTTTCCAGAAACATGGGCTCTTATAGGATCCCAACCATTAAATATTTTATCCAAGGCGTAATTTTGTAACTCCTTTTCCTCTAGCTGATGAGCCCATGGCACCCTGGCAGTTGGATCAGCACCAGCTCCTGTTGAACCATACTCTGCATAAAAAGTAGTTTCTTCCGCTTCCGGTCTTGACCAGTTATGCCAGCCTTCAGGCAATATATGGGTTCCCAAGTCAGCACGAATGAAAACCGTTTGGGCATAGTCTCTCCACGGGCGACCCAAGTATACCTCCCCTACACCCTCTGCGGCAGTGAATTTACAATCTATAAAGACATAGCCGTAAGCTACCCACTCCGGGGTGGAAGCGGCTGTAATGTAAGAGTTCTTTTTGCTATGGATCACACAGTCTTCAAACACAGCGGTGGCAGGACCAAAAATAAAATCGGTAGTGCCTTCTATGTAGCAATCCTGATAATACTGGCGGGAGTTTTCACCGGAAGCAAACATGGTATCCTGGTTGCCTAAGAATTTACAATTTCTGAAAACACACCTGTCTCCTTCTATGTGCAAGGCTACGGCCTGTCCTACTTCCCCCGCTGTATTGGCAATGGCAATATTTTCCACCACAATATCATTACCCTCTATTTTTACTGTATAGGAATCAAAGGTACCCATTTTGCCTTTGCCAGCATGGTCATCATAGGTGATGATGGTACTGTCTATACTTTCTCCAATCAGGGATATATCCGTGATCCAGCCGGGAATGAGCACCTTTTCTTTGTACACTCCATTTTTGATGAAGATGTTTAATCTTTTGGGGGTGAAGGCCCGACAGGCATCAATAGCATCCTGAACATACTGATAATCTCCACTCCCGTCTTTGGCTACTACCATATCATATTGTTTTTCCTGGCCATAGCTTCCGATAGGGGATTGTACAATCCATAAAACAAACAGCAGCTGGATTTTGTAATGTTTTTTTGTATAGAGAAAAGTACGCATATATTTTTCAATTGATCTACAGCCATCGCTCATGCTTAAATACCAACCGGACTACTCCTGTTGCCCCTGTGGGCTCATGAGCGCTAATATTTCGTTATGGCTGCCTTATTACTATTCTGTCGGCCAACGCCAAATCCAAGGCCCTGATTTCAGCCAGCACCAGTTCGGCCATTTTACGGGCACCCAATTCATTAAAATGGGTGTTGTCTTCCACCCCTTCCGGATAGTTGGGATGCTCGCCGGGTTGCAGCCAGTTAAACAATAACTTAGATTTCTCCACACCCAGTTGCTGCAACAGTGCCTGGCTTTTCTTATCCAGGTCAATCAGCGGCACCTGCTGTTCCTTGGCTACCGTGCGTACAATTTCTGAGTACTGCTCATGCGTGCCTACGATATGACCTGCCTTATCAAATCTTCTGCGGGCCACAGGAGTTAGCAAGACCGGATGTGCCTCTTTTTCTCTGGTTTCTGTTACATAACGGACCAGGTTGGCTTTGAATGTTTCCGGCGTTGTATAGGTTTTCTTGGTTTCCACCTCATCGTTGTGGCCAAACTGAATGAATACATAGTCACCTGCCTGCAAGCTGTCTACGACAGGCTGCCAACGATTTTCTGCCAGAAAAGAGCCGGTACTCCGTCCGTTTTTAGCCCGGTTGTCTACCACCACGCTGGTGTCAAAGAAATACTGAAAGGGCATTCCCCACCCTGTTTCCGGATAGGCTCTAACCTCTTTAACAGACATGGTAGAGTCTCCAATCAGGTACACTTTGACAGGCTCCTTAGGCAGAAGCACAAAAGCAAACAAGCTCAGGCTCAGTAAAGAAAGAAGTTTCTTCATAGTTTATTCAACAATTTCATGGAGGTATGCTTCCAGGTTTGTATAGGGCGGTGTTACAGTGGTAGCATTTCTGTCTTCAGGGTTTTGAGGATTCAGCTGATGTTTTTTCTCCCATGCATCGGGCATACCATCATGGTCTGTATCAGCCAGTGCTGGCAGAGACTGCAGGGCAGGCCATCCGCCTACCTCTTCCTGACTGTTGATGATACCCTGGTTGCCGAAATGATACGTACCCTTCTCAATTTCCGCTACAAGGCGTTGGTCTACCTGATCTCTTGCTTTGGAAGCCCCCGCCTGTGCCAATACCTGCTCATAGGCTTGGGTGGCAGGCTCCGCTTCCACACAGGGAATAATCGCGACAGGCTCTCTTAATTGTACCGCTGTCAGGTCTTCAGGCGATAGTTTAACACCCGCCCAGTTGTTGTCTGTAACAGCGGGTGCCGCAGCATCTACATTTTCGTTGAGGTAAAATTTTCCGAAGGGTTGAGAAGGGTCTAAGATGATCCGAGCCTTGCTATCAGAAGTAGCTGGGCCGGGTTTATAATAATTGGCGATCATGTTATAGCTACCTTCTTCTCCGCCATAAGAATTTTTCAACAACCAATTGTAAATGACATTATTACTGAATTCTGCTTTCTCTTTTTCCGGCTTATGGTGATAGCGGCTTCCCTGAAACCGGGGCATGCGGCTCTTATGATGCGCCAGAATATTATGATGGAAGGAAGCATTCATCCCGCCCCAGATGCCCCCATAGCCATGTTCCCCTTTAGGATGCACCGAACTGTTCAGACTTTCACTGATGATGCACCACTGCAGCGTGAAATTTTCATTATCATAAAAGGAAGCACATTCGTCTACCGCCCAGCTGAAGCTACAGTGGTCTATGATGATATTTTTTTGGTTCTTGGCATCGATCGCATCATAGGGTTGACCGGCCTCATCGCCAAGCCTTACCCTGAGGTATCGGATGATCACATTATCGGCCTGAATTTCCAGCGGATGTTTCTTTAAACAGATACCATCGCCAGGGGCGGTTTGTCCGGCAATGGTCAGATCACCGTGCTTGATTTCCAGCGGAGATTGCAGCTCGATGGTGCCCGACAGTTGAAAAACAATGGTCCTTGCTCCTTTTTGTTCGATAGCATATCGTAAGCTCCCAGGTCCCTCATCGTTGAGGTTCGTCACAGCCAGAACAGCCCCTCCTCTTCCGCCTGTGGTATATTTACCCGCCCCTTCAGCCCCTGGAAAAGCCGCTAACTTATCTGTTCTCTGAGATTGGAAAGGCCATTCATGCAGCTTGCCATGTTCCAAGTTTGAGAAATAAATAGCAAAGAAAAGAAGAGGCAGTGTTAGTTTTTGTAGCATGGTTGTGGCAGATCTGCAGGATCAAACATCAAAAGCTGTGTCGTTAAACTCAGAAACCGCAAAGGGATAAGTTCTGCGGTTTCCGATTAACAACCAAGGGTTAATAGCCCGGATTTTGCGCAACCTCTGCCTGATTCAATTGTAGTGCGATCGTAGGAATAGGTCTCAGTATTTTGAGTCCTCCATCTGTCCCTTCAAATGGATTAACGCCTGCATTGAACCATTCTCTGATACTTCGATTATATTCTCTGGTTCGCTCCATCAATGTACTTGTACGTTTCAGATCGAACCAACGGTGATACTCACCTGCCAGCTCCCGGGCTCTTTCATCCAGAATAAAATTGATAGTTACCTGATCCGGAGTAATCATCATTTCACTTTCCGTGCCGGGTTCGGCGGCTCTTCCTCTCACTTCGTTGATCCTTGCTGCCGCTGTATTGAGATCTCCCATCTGGAAGTAAGCTTCTGCTGCAATCAGGTACGTTTCTCCCAGGCGAGCCAGAAAAATATCTCTGGCACTGCTGCCAGAACCTGAAAAGGTAGCGGTAGGGTCATCAAATTTTTTGACCGCCGGTGTAGCCGCATCCATGTTGGTTGCTGCATTCGCTTCCCATTGTTCGGAGTATGGCCTGATCTCTGCGTTAGCGCGATTTGGGTTGGCGTTTCTCCAGGCAGTAGTATCGACCCACTGGTGTGCGAAGTAAATATAGACAGGCAGTTCCTCTCTGCTATCAGCCTGCGTGTAGTATAAGTAATAGCCTGGTCTTGGCGTCCCATCATCGGCTGTAACCTCATAAATGGTGGTCATAAAGGTAGCATCCCAGCGGGCATCATTTTCTGTAAAAGTATTAAATAAGTACATGGTAGGCACCAGGCGGTAAGAACGGTAAGGATAACCGTACTGTACACCTTCTCCTCCAAAGTAAGGCCCAAACCAGTAATTCTGATCATTTCCGGCCGTTTCAGGTTCTTGCGATATAGAGGCCTTGTCGTATTGTACAGAAAAAAGAATTTCCTCATTTTCTTCATTGCCCGGATAAAAAAGCTCTTCAAACGGAATGGTAAGCCCCTGTCCGGCAATGGCGGCATCGGCATACTGGGCAGCCTTAGCAAAATCATCGGCCGTGCCGAATGACTCATAGCCCCGTGTCAGATACACTTTGGCCAGAAAATGGCGGATGGCTCTCCGATCTACCCGTCCAGGTTCTTCTGCTGTTTCAGGAACCAAGGTGAGCGCTTCTTCCATTTCAGTAATGATGAAATTGTATACCTCTTCGGCAGAATTCCGCTCAAATTCCAGGATGGGTTCATCAATGTATGCTTCCACAATAGGCACCCCACCGAAAGACTGTACCAAAAGAAAATAATCGTAGGCTCTTAGAAACTTAACTTCCCCTTGGCGTACGCTCAATTTGTCATTTTCTTCGGTTTTATCATTATAGTACAGTGCTACATTGGCGCGTTGGATGGCCGTATAGAGGCTTTCATAAAATTCCGTGACAAATTCATCTTCGGGTGTCAGTTCCCGGTATTCGCTGATGCCTTCCGGCTGGTCGCTTCTGCCTTCCACCCACAGGTCGGTTCCTGCGGTAAAAACATAGGGTTCGTCTCCATAAATATCACGCAAGGTAGCATATACGGAGTTGACCAGACTCTCATAGCCAGAAGCTGTGGTATAAAACTCATTGGACACTACATTTCCCGGGTTTTCCTCTTCCAGAAAATCGCTGCAAGCAGTCGTCAGCAGGCCCACGAAAGTTAATGCATATATTATCAGATTTTTCATAGTCGCTTTCATTAAAAGGTTACGTTTACACCAAACTGGTAATTGATAAAACTATTGCCGGTGCTCTCTAAGCCTTCATCAGCCCATTCAGGATCGAAGCCATCGTATTGGGTAAAGACAAAGGGGTTCAGAACATTGGCATACAGCCTCAGGTTCTGAATACCCACTCTCTCTATCAGGCCGGAGGGCAATCGATATCCCAGCTGTATATTCTGCACTTTCACGAACGAAGCATCTTTGTAATCCTTTACCGCATCCCAGAAGTTGCCTACATTGTTTGGCTGCGGGTACTCATAAGAGATACGGGTTGGGGTTACATCATTCGGAGGCATATAATAGTTGGTCATAAGTTTGGCACGACCTCTGTCTTTATAATTCAAGAACTCTGAATGGAAAGGACTTCTTACCTGAATTCCTTGCCGGGCGAAAAGAGAAGCGGATAAGTCAAAGCTTTTGAACCTGAACTGTGTGGAGAAACCGCCAGTCCAGTCAGGCATAGGTGACCCTATGATGGCATAATCCTCATCGCTGATAGCACCATCCTCGTCCAGGTCTTTTACCCTGGCCTGGCCCGGTAGCTGGTTGTATTGTGCCGCTTCATCAGCTTCATCGGCCTGCCAGATGCCATCAAAAACATAGGTGTAGTTGACAGTAATTGGTTCGCCGATGAACCACCGGTTTCCTACCAGGTCTTCTTTTCCGTTCAGCAGTTCTACAATCTCATTTTTGTTGCGGGCAAAATTGAAGGTGGTAGACCAGGTAAAATCATTGGTGCTGACATTGACGGTTCGCAGGGAAAACTCAATCCCTTTGTTGCTCACCGAGCCAATATTATCTACCAGAGCTCCCCAACCGGTTTCTTTCGGCAAATCCCGCTCTAACAGCAGATTCTTAGAGAGTTTATTGTATACATCAATGGTTCCTGTTACTCTTCCCTGAAACAGGTCATAATCTACTCCCAGATCCACCTCACGGGTTCTTTCCCAGGTAAGCCTGGGGTTCACGATGCCATTGGGAGCAAACCCTTTGGCCAAAGCTCCGCCAAAATCATAATACGTCTGATTGTTGGCCAGCACCTGGGTCGCATAGGGATTGATATTATTGTTTCCGGTAAAGCCATAGCTCAGACGCAGTTTTAAGTTATCCAGAAAGTCGGCATTCTGTAGAAAGCTTTCTTCTGAAATTCTCCAGGCGACTGCCGCAGACGGAAACACTGCCCATTTATGACCTGACGCCAACTTAGAAGAACCATCCCAGCGACTGGAAAGTGTGAGGAGGTACTTATCTCTGAAAGCATAGTTTAATCTTCCCATATAAGAAACGAGAGAGATTTTACTAAAGTCGGAACCTACCGACAAAATATCCGGTGCTGATCCTAAATTATAATATAGAGATTCATAGGGCAGGTTTTCTACATGAATATAACTACTTTCATTTCTTTCATACCAGAGGCTATACAACCCCATCAGGGTGAAGTTGTGATCACCAAATTGTTTTTTTGCCATGATCTGGTTATCCCAGTTATAAGAGAAAGATTCTCCATCATCTCTACGAGCGGCAGGATCTGCCAGGCTTCTGGTTTCGGTCTGTGAACCCCAGAAACGCCCTCTTCTGTCATAGCTCACCCTGGGGGCAAAAGTAGAGCGGATATCAATCCAGTCTACCGGAGAATACTGTAAATATAAATTGCCTACGCCGAATATCTGCCGGGTATTGTCTTCCGAATACCAGTTTTCGAAAAGTGGGTTGACCGAGCTGGTAAAACTGATGCCAGCATACTTGGCAGGCTGGTATAAGGGGTCGCCCAGTGAATCATAAGGTGTCACCAGGGGAGACATACGGTAGGCATTGATCACGGCCCGGGGACTACCCCTTTCTATTTCTGAAAGAGAAAAGTTAAAACTGGCTCCTGCCGACCACTTATCATTCAGTTCGCTGTTGATACTGGCTTTGAAGTTGTAGCGATTAAACCAATCTTTCAGCAGGTTGCCTTTTTCTTCCTGATAACCGGCGCCTAACACATAATTGGTTTTTTCACCACCGCCTGATACTGAAAGCCAATGGTTTTGTTGTAAGCCGGTTTGCAGGAAATAGTCTGGCCAAAAAGTATATTCTCTATTGGCCAACCGCTCTGCCAGTACGTCGCTACCCTCTATTCCTCCTACAGTGGCATCGTAGGGTTCTCCATTGATTAATGCCGGCGAGATATAGGCGTTTTGTCTGTATTCCCACCATTCATCGCCGCTCATAAAGTCCGGTTGCCTTGCATTTTGACGAACACCCACATAGCCATCGTAAGAAATCCTGGCTTCTCCTGCGGCCCCCTGCTTGGTAGTCACAATGACTACCCCATTTGAGCCTCTTGAACCAAAAACGGCCGTAGAAGAGGCATCTTTCAGCACATCGATCGATTGTATATCCTGCGGGTTGAGAAAATCAATATTATCCACAATTACGTTGTCAACCACAAAGAGAGGGGTTCCTGCCGACAAGGAGTTCTGCCCTCTGATCTGTATGTTGAAACCTGCACCGGCCCGGCCTGAACCGGCAGAAATATCCACCCCTGCTACCTGTCCCTGCACGGCCTGCAAAGGATTGACAGTTCCTCTTTCTGCAATCTGTTCCCCATCTACACTGGCGATCGCCCCTGTCAGATCCTTTTTTTCCTGCGTACCATAGCCAACCACCACCACTTCCTGCAGCGACTGTATATCCGGAGAAAGGGCGATATTGACCTGGGTTTGATTGCCAATCTCCACTTCTTCGGTCAGGTAACCAATAGAAGAAAAGATCAGGACAGTAATTTCATCACTAACGGTCAATCTATAGGAACCCTCTATGTCGGTCACTGTGCCGGTATTGGTTCCTTTGGCCAGGATATTAACCCCAGGCAAAGGGTCCCCATTGTCCAGGTCAGTGACCGTACCGGTGATCGTCTTTTCTACCGCAGCCTTACGGGAAGCGACAGGAAGTCGGAGAGATGCCATCTGTCCGGAAGGAGCCGCTACGGTTCCTATTCCCTTCTTCTCTATTCGGATAAAATCCTGACCTGTTTCCTCGCTTATTTTCTGAATGACATAATACTTCTCTGTCAGTTGTTTATGTTTCAACTTCAAAGGGCGAAGGATTTTCTGGAGGGCATGTTCTAGTTCTTCCTTTTCAACCTGTTCCGGATTCACAAATTTATCCGTGACAAGTCGTTCATCAAAAGCAAACTTTACCTGGTGTAAGGTTTCCAGTTCACCCAGCATCTGTTTCAATGAAACCTGTTTGGTTTGCCATTCTCCCCGATTCGGAGGCAAATTACTGGAGGCTAATTCCTGAGCCTCTGCCTGGTTGAGAAAACTCAGGTTGAGCATAAGCAGGCAAAGTAATGACAAATACCTTCTTCTGCCTGATGTTAGTAAATAATCAGTCATCATTATTTGTTTTAGGTGTTCTACTAAACTATATTCTTCTTGCCCGGCACCCTCACGGCCATGTCTTTTTATTCAAAAACAATCTTTTTGTTGTCCTGTAAAATGCTGAGATCAAAAGACTCCGACAGCATCTCCAGCAACAGGCTTGTATCATCCGCTGGGGCTTTCCCGGTAAACAGCATATCTTCTGTGACCGCTTCATGGTGAATGATCACTTCGTAACCATAATTGTCTTTCAGCATATCAATAATTTCGGTCAGGGGTGTAGCTTCAAAAACCAGTTCATCATGACGCCAGGCCAGATAAGTATCCGGGTTTACTTTTTTCTTTTGAAACTGAGGCTTCACTTTCGTCAGTTCTACCAGCTCACCTGGTTTCATAATCAGTTCAGGTTGATGTTGTGTGGATAGCTTTACCTTGCCTTCATCCAGGACGACCCGTGTGATCTGTTCCCGTGAGTTTACATTGAAACGAGTTCCCAGCACTTCTACTTCCAGGTCATCGGTATGCACAACAAAGCCAATGGGTTTGGACAATTTTTTCACGTCGAAAAAACCTTCTCCTTCCAACCATACTTCCCGCACAAAAGCCTCTTCTTCTATTAAGGCGGTAGGCCAATCGGAAGACAAGGTCAGTTTGGAGTTGGCATTGAGCACTACCTGTGAACCATCGGGTAATTGCAACGATCTGGTTTCACCATAGGTGGTCGTGTAAACCTGATAGGAATGACCCCACCCAGGAAAGTTAAAGTATACCCAACTGGCCAGCAAGGACAATGAAACTGTAGCGGCGATCGCCAGCCATCGTCTTGGCAGCAGTTTTGGCCCTGACAGGCTTGTCTTCCCGGCAGGCAGTATTTTTTCCTGTATACGCTGTCTTATTCTTTCAGAGATCTCCGGAGACACTCGCTGGCCGGAGGCTAATTTCTGATCCAGGTTTTCCTGCATCAACGCTTCAAACTCAGGAGGTATCTGGGCATTGCGTATATAAAACAGCACCTCTTCCCTTTCAGCGTCAGTGCATTGATTATTGATAAACTTTTGAAATAATTGTTTCAGGTCAGGAGTCTGCATTATACTACTAATACAACTGGCAGGCGCAAAGTGATGGCTCGAAGACTAAAAAAAAATTATTTTTTTCAGAACAGCGAAATAAGACAGGCTACAAACAGGGAAATGGTCATATTAGCCTGACAGGCGAAATACTCTTTGATAGATTTTTCAGCCTTCACCACATGGTCACGCACCGTATTTTTTGAAATATGCAGTAGATCGGCAATTTCGTCGTATTTTCTACCTTCCAGGCGATGCAGGGTAAATACCATCTTTCTTTTAGGAGGGAGCTCCTCCAAGGCTTTCTGGGCAATGGCTTCATAGTCAGCATAAATCACCTGATCTTCCGCCTGGTTATGGTAAGTAGTGGTACGTTGCGAATAATATTGTTTGGTTTTCACTTCCCGACTTGCTCTTTGTAGCTGGTTAATGATATGATTTCTGGCGATGCGAAACAGATAAGCTTTAAAAGACAGGTCAGGATTGATCTGTGCTCTATGCTCCCAAAGCTTTACAAAAACCTCTTGCACCACATCTTCTGCCAGGGAGGGTGATTTCACAAAGTCCAGAGCGTGATAGTATAGCGCATGATGATATTGCTGAAAAATTTTTTCTAATGCTATCGTTTTCCCTGCCTTCAGGGCCTTTATCCATTTTTTCTCATCATCCATCATAGGTGAATTACTCTTCTTATACATTAACGGCATTTTTCACAATATTGCAAAAATACTCAAATAATACAAGACAGGAAAGAAAGTAAATAGATATTTATCGTAAAAATTGCAATATTATTAATATTTTCTGTTTCAAAATTCATTGCTTTTTATTGTATTTTTTTATCAACTTTATAAAAATCAGCGGGAAAAATCTTTGTTACAAAAAAAATTCAGAAATATTATTAATAAATGTGCAAACGATTGCATAAGATTTTTTTTACTGCATCGCTATAAAATTTTTTTTCGCAACAAAGGAAAGAAACGCTCACAGGCTGCGTGCTCTAAAGAGGGTATTTGTTGACATCAGCAACAAAATCTCTGTACTTATTCTTTCCTAGACCTGATTTATACGCTGTATTGACCCGCAATATGCCTGAATCAACTGAAGATTTTACTACTTATCTATATATACAAAGGGTTCCTGTTGCACAATCGGTTGTACAACCGTAACCAGGATGCTTGGTCCAAGCACCAATAATCTATAAATATGTTGTTGTATTTCTGCATGTTTAACAAACTGAGGTGTAATTAAAGGCTTTATTTTATCAATGATGATAAATTATTTTTTTGCATTGCAAGGAATAATCCTTATTTTGCGCAAACGATTACATATTAACCTTGGCGTATAAGGGGAAGCATTCCATGATCAGGCTGAATTATCTGAGGAGTATTGAAACACCTGTATGCTGAAAGGTTCGTTTTTTAGAAGATCACAGGCTGACTGAAGGCCTGTGGTAAATATATTGTTAATTGATGAGGACAGTATCATACCTATATGCATGGATGTTGAGGAAAGCACAAACTTTCCAACTTGAGCACCACACTGCGAACTGTGATGCCTGTCATCTTTCCGCAGAGCCCAGCCTATATCTCTGGAAGTATGGCCGATAAAACAAAGACAACGATACATGATATTGCCAAAAAGCTCAATGTGACGGCTTCTACTGTATCCAGGGCTTTGCACAACAATCCCAGGATCAGCGAAGAGACGAAAAAAGCCGTCTTGAAAGCCGCCAAACAGCTTAATTATCAGCCCAACCAGATTGCAGCCGCATTACGCCATGGTAAAAGTCATATTATTGGGGTGATCGTACCTACTGCCGATAGAAGTTTTTTTGCTTCTGTCGTCCGAGGGATTGAAGAGATAGCCAACAAAATTAATTATAAAGTGATTATCTGTCAGTCGTATGATAGTTATGAGAAGGAAGTGCAGACGGTGGAAGCGCTGGTCAGTGCGGGAGTAGACGGTATCCTGGCCTCCATCGGTAAAAATACGACAGCGTTTGACCATTTTAAGCAAGCGCAGGCTAAAGGGGTTCCTGTGTTGTTGTTTGACCGCACTACCGACGAACTGGATGTGAGCCAGGTGATGATAGATGATCATCTGGGTGCCTACAAGATAGTAGAACATCTCATTCAGCAGGGATGCAGGCGCATCGCCCACTTTACCAATCCGAGAAAAATCAGTATTTATAAAGAACGCCTGAGAGGGTATCAGGATGCCCTGAGAGATCATGATATTCCCTTTGAAGAAAGCCTGGTGGTGGAAAGTAACCTTCAGCTGGAAGATGGCAGAAACAGTATGAAAAAACTGTTAAAGCTGAAGAAGCGACCAGATGCTATCTTCTCTGCCAGCGATTACGGCGCCATGGGTGCTATGCAGGTGCTGAAAGAGCAGAAAATAAAAATTCCTCAGGAAATAGCCCTGGCAGGGTTCAGTAACGAACCATTTACTTCTTTTACAGACCCTCCGCTGACCACAGTGGACCAGTTGAGCATCACGATGGGAAATTTTACGGCTGAGCTTTTCTTTGAACAGCTGCAATCCGATAAAAAACCTATCCGGCAAAAAACGATCCTCACGCCTGAAATCATCATTCGCGCCTCTTCTCTTCGGAAAGAAAATAATTAACAGCCTATGAAAAAGTTTTTAGATGAAGAATTTTTATTGCATAGCCAGACAGCCCAACAGCTTTATCATCAATATGCTGAGCAGCAACCTATCATAGACTATCACTGCCATCTACCGGTTGAGCAGATCGCGCAGGATAAGAAATTTAAAAATCTGACGGAAATCTGGCTTTATGGAGATCACTATAAATGGCGGGCTATGCGCAGCCATGGCATAGACGAACGCTTTTGTACGGGAGATGCCGATGACTATGAAAAGTTTGAGCAATATGCCGCTACCGTCCCTTATACACTGCGAAACCCGCTGTATCACTGGACTCATCTGGAACTACAACGCTATTTTGGCATCCATACTTTGCTGAATCCTACCTCAGCCCGGCAGATTTATCATAACTGTACGGAGCAATTACAACAGGATAGTTTCAGTTGCCGTAACCTGCTGAGACGCATGCAGGTAGAAGTGGTCTGTACCACAGATGACCCGGCAGACTCACTGGAACATCATGACAAGCTCCGGGAAGATGGTTTTGAGATCCCTGTACTGCCAGCCTTTCGGGCAGATAAGGCCATGGCCGTCGAAGATCCAAAGGCATTTAATGTGTATATGCAAAAGCTGGAGCAAGCTTCAAATTTGTCTATTCATCGCTATGAGACCTTACTGGAAGCGCTGCGTAAAAGACATGATTACTTTGCCCAGGCAGGCTGTCAGTTGTCGGATCATGGCCTGGAACAGTTGTACGCAGAAGAGTATACCCAGGCAGAAATAGACCAGGCCTTTGACCAGGTTCGCTGTGGGCATGCCTTGTCTGCCACGCAGATCCTCAAACTCAAATCAGCCCTGCTTTATGAGCTGGCGCTGATGGATCATGAGAAAGAATGGACACAGCAGTTTCATCTGGGAGCCTTGCGCAACAATAACAGCCGCATGCTGCGGGTTTTAGGTGCTGATACCGGCTTTGACTCTATTGGTGATTTTGACATGGCCGGCTCTATGGCCCGCTTCTTTGACAAGCTGGATGCTACCAATCAATTAACCAAGACTATTATTTATAATCTTAACCCACGCGACAACTATCTGGTGGCCAGCATGCTGGGCAACTTCAATGACGGTTCAGTGGCTGGTAAGATGCAAATGGGCTCCGGATGGTGGTTCCTGGATCAGAAAGAAGGCATAGAGTGGCAGTTAAATGCCCTGTCACAGTTGGGGCTGCTGAGCCATTTTGTAGGGATGCTAACCGACTCACGCAGCTTTCTATCCTATCCCCGCCATGAATATTTTCGCCGTATTCTATGTAATCTGCTGGGAGAGGAAGTGGAAAAAGGAGAACTTCCTGATGATATGAATCTACTCGGCCAGATGGTCAAAAATATTTGTTATTACAATGCTA
>JAJNNC010000015.1 GCA_021730635.1 Catalimonadaceae bacterium JC749 | reverse complement strand
GCCGATCACGGTTTGTGCTTTTGATTCAAAAATTATAATGTGATTCAATAATGAACTTATGAAGATTATGGAGCAAAATACACGTAAGCTAGCCATAAAATGTATAATATTTAAGAAACACTACCCTCGTTTCAGATATGATCCCACTTGATCGACAAATAGCAAGTCCTATATAGGTAACTTAACTGAAGCGTAACACTGATTTTACTAAGTAAATCTCCATAATATATTAGAATATTAAAATTTAATATATTTTTAATTATAAATATGTAAGGTTTTAACTCAATTTGGATGATATTGAGAAGTTTAGAGAGAAGCTTGTCTTAAATTGAAAGGTTGACCGCTGTAATAGATAGCAATGACATGGCAGTCATTAATTAATTATCAACAAGACAAATAAAAAAAGCAGCACAACCAGATGTCGTACTGCTTTCCATCATTAGGTCAGGTTTTCAAATCAATTAATGTTGTGATAGGTGTAATCTACTGGTGTTAAGCTTCTTCCAGGGTGGCGATATCCAGTTTCTTCATCAGGTAAACAGCTTGCTTCATGTTGTGCAGGCTGAATTTTTCTCTGGAAACCACTTTTTCCGTATTCATTTCCGGAATTATTCGCCAGGAGATACAAAACTTATCCTTCAACCAACCACAGGACCTTCACTCCCACCATCTGAAAATTTTTTCCTATAGTCATCCACTTCTTTCTGATCCTGGCTAGAAACAAAAAAGCGGTGAAATGGGCAGAATATTGGTGTCTCTTTAATACGATAAGCCAGGCGTTTTTCGCAGATATTCCATAGAGTCTAATTGCATCAGCAGAAACATAGCCACATCAGCTCTAGAAATTTTCATAGTAATGGATTTATCCTGTGGGCTGAATCCATGTTTGAATTTTCCGGTAACCGGACCGTCGGTAAAGGCAGCGGGTCTGACAATAGTCCAGTCTAGTTTTGAAGCCTTAACATATTTTTCCTGCTGCTCATGGTCCAGGTAAGCCGCTCTGAGCAACCATCCGAACATAATACGTTTCCAGAAAAAGTTGAGATTGGCCCTGCTATCCCCTGCTCCCAGGGTAGATTGACAAATAAAGCGTTTGACACCCAACTTTTCCATCGCCTGTATAATGTGGCGAGTGCCATAAGAACGGACAACCCCTTTCCGGCCAGCTCCTAATACACAAAAGACAACCTCATGCCCTTTAATGGCCTCTTCCACAGCGGAAGGTTCTAATACATTCCCTTCAATAATATGAAGATTTTTGTGGTCAATGTCGGCCAGGGAAGTACTGTTTCTTACAAATGCGGTAACCTGATGACCCATTCCCAAAGCCTGGAGTACGAGCTGTTTTCCAACACTGCCTGTAGCTCCAAAAATAATGAGCTTCATAAGCTTTTTTAAGCAAAACTAATGACGAACCAGGCCCAAGGATAGAATGAAACCGACAAGAACCTCATGCTTTCATTAATTAGCAAATTGGTCAGTCAAAGCCCCTTTGAAGAGAAATTCTCAGAAATACCCATAGGGGTAGTTTGGCAATTGATCGAAAGACCAGTCTGATGCTTGCTACTTCGCTGGGGTCAGCTTAACTTTTCAATGGATCATTGAATGGTTAGTCCTTCATCATAAGGTGGTTGATAAGTGTCTTGAGTATGGCTATTCCATTCATTACCATTTATTTACAGAACCGATATTATCCCGCGCTTATCTTAACTTTTGAAAATTATCGAATTCGGACAATGTACGGTACCTATTACCATAATTTTTTCTTAACTTTCCCTTCATAGAGAAATAACATTGGTTCACTACCTTGCCAACCCTGTTGTCAATCAAGAGCCCATGCACTTTGATAATAACCATTTGACAGTCAGCATTTTACTTAACCGGTTTAATTTTTTAGGCATTCCTATGATCATACATTTAAACATAAACAACCGAATGTCCACTTAAAACTTTTGCCTATGAACTAATGCTTACACGATCTATCAAAACTGTCACGCTCTGCGCATGGCTACTCCCATTTTGGATGCAAAAGTCGGAGTAGATGCTTTTCCAATTTGCATCATGTCACCTTAAACAACCAAACACTCACACTTATGAAAAGTAAACACTTACTATCATTCTTCCATCTTGGTAGGCACGTCTTCCCTGGCGTACTGATTCAGCTTTGTCTTAGCAGCTTGCTGCTGGCAGGCACTGGGGCTCCTCCGGAGAAAAGTCCTGAGAATGCACCGCAGATTATGGTGTCCGGCACGGTCACTTCTTCTACCGATCAGGCTGCTCTGCCCGGTGTCAACGTGGTCGTCAAGGGTACTTCTCAAGGTACTGTCACTGACATTGATGGAAAATACAGTCTGGAGGTGCCCAATGACAACGACGTACTGGTCTTTTCCTCTATTGGCTTTATTCCCCAGGAGATACCGGTAGACGGCCGATCTGTGATTGACGTACAACTGGCGGAAGATGTACAGTCACTGGAAGAAATCGTAGTGATTGGGTATGGAACCCAGAAAAGATCAGACCTGACCGGCGCGGTGGGTTCTGTCAACGTAGAACAATTGCAGGAAAGGCCTGGCCCTTCTCTTAATCAATCGCTGGCGGGAAGAATACCCGGCGTACAGGTCAATGTCAACTCCGGACGACCGGGAGGTAAAACCAATGTGCGCATCCGTGGATTCAGCTCTATTAACTCGACCAATAACCCACTCTATGTGGTGGATGGCGTACAGTTGCCCATGACCAACCAGGCCCAATTCAGCCAGGCCATCGACTACATCAATCCTAATGACATTGTTTCAGTAGAGGTGCTGAAAGATGCATCCTCCACCGCCATCTATGGTGCCAGAGGGGCTAATGGTGTCATCCTGATTACCACCAAAAGGGGTAAATCCGGTGAAGGTCAGATCTCTTACAATGTGGATCTCAGTGTGAATACCTATGGTCCTAACAAGCCGGAGGTATTGAATACTGAACAGTATCTGGCCGTAGAACAACTGGCCTGGGAAAATATGGCAAAATTTGATCCGGTAGGATGGGCGGAAGGCCGGTGGGCCTACCTGAATCCAGCGCTGAAAAGAACCGATCCCCGCTTGTTTGATAGCAATGGAAACCCTTATTACGATACCAACTGGATTGAAGAATCGACCCAAAACAAGCTATCACAAAATCACCAGTTAGGTTTCACAGGGGGGAATGATCGTACGACCTACGCAATTTCCCTGGGTTACCGGGATGATGAGGGGCTCTACAAAAATTCTTTTCTCACCCGCTATTCCGGCAGATTGAATATTGATACACAGGTCAAAGAATGGCTCAAAGTGGGTACTTCTTTAAGCTACAATTTTCAAACGGAAAATATTGTAGACTATAATGACCAGGTGGCCCGACGGATGGTAGAAGATTTTCCCTTTCTGCCAGTGAAATACGAAGACGGAACCTGGGCTGACAACCGGGATTATCCTTTTGCAGAAGGTACTATGAGCTCGGTGCATAATTTATTCGAACGAAAGTTTATCCTGAACACACAGACCGTTTTAGGGAGTGTTTTTGGTACCATTTCTCTGGCAGAAGGACTGGAATTCAGAACGGTACTGGGTGCCAACGTGGTTACCCAGGAAACCAATCGTTATGAAGGCAGAACCATACAGATTGGCGCACAAGGCAGGGCCTGGGCTGCCAACCAGAAAGAAACCTTCTGGTCCTGGGAAAATTACCTGACCTACAATAAAACTTTCAACGATATTCATGCCCTGACCGCCCTTTTAGGAATTTCCTGGCAGGAAACCAACTTCTTTAACATCTCTGAAGAGGTCCGTCAGTTTTCTACCGACTATTTTTCCTATAACAACCTGGGCGCGGGAAGTAGTAACCTTGTAGTAGGTTCCAGTGCAAACCGACAGGCGCTCAACTCCTATTTCAGTAGGATCAATTACAGTTTAATGAATAAATATCTCATTACTTTTACCGGACGGATGGATGGTTCCTCCAAGTTTGGTGAAAATAATAAATATGCTTTCTTCCCCTCTGCGGCCCTGGCCTGGAGAATTTCAGAAGAAGGATTTATGAGCGACAACTCTATTATTTCTAACCTGAAGTTGCGCACCAGTTATGGTTTGACCGGTAACTCCGAAATACCGCCTTATTCTTCCCTCTCCTTGTTAGGTTCCGGGTATGCTGCCATTTTCAACGAAGCCAGGGTAGGTGGTACGGGTATCAACCGTCTGGCCAACCCCGACCTGCGATGGGAAAAGACGGCGCAAACCGATATAGGCATTGAGTTGGGTTTGTTCAAAGGAAGAATCGCCTTTGAAGCTGATTATTATTACCGGAAAACGACCGATATGCTCCTGGATGCGCCGGTACCACAAACCAGCGGTTATGCTACCATCCGAAAAAACATAGGTTCGATGGAAAACAAAGGGTTTGAGTTCGCGCTGAATACGGTGAACATTGAGAACAACAATTTTAGCTGGAACACCACTTTCAATATTTCCCTGAACCGCAACAAGGTGCTTTCCCTGGCAACACCGGCTGACATTTTCGGTGTGGGAGGTCCTGGCATTACCAACGAAACAAACATTATCCGAGTAGGCGAACCGGTCGGTTCATTCTGGGGGCTGAATCGTTTGGGTGTGTGGAGCGAAGCGGAAAGAGCGGAAGCTGCCGAATTTACCAGCTATCGTAACGGGCTCACCATTCTGCCGGGTGATATCAAATACCAGGATGTCAACGGTGATAAGGCCATCACAGATGCCGACCGCATGATCATTGGCAACGGTAGTCCCGATGGTTGGGGATCCTTCATCAACAATGTACGGTTCAAAAATTTTGATCTGACCCTGGATCTGCAGTTTATGTATGGCAATGATATCATGGATATGAACCTGCATTCCAGTGAAGACCGACAGGCGCTGGCCAACAGCTATACCACCGTTCTGAATGCCTGGACGCCGGAAAATCAGAATACCATGATTGCTCAGATCAGAGATACCCGTGCCGGCTATGTGACCAATGTGGATACTCACTGGATTCAGGATGGATCGTTTATCCGTGGCAGAAACCTGGTGTTGGGTTACAACTTTGCACCACAAGTTGCCCAGAAACTGCGTCTCACCAACCTGAGAATCTATGCTTCTACCCAAAATTTCTTTTTGATAGTAGATGACGAGGTCATAGGGGATCCTGAAATTACCCCGATCCGAGGCGATAACAGTAACAATGCCTTTTCACAGGGTATGAAATGGCATGAATATCCCAAACCTACTGTGTACATGATGGGACTTCAGGTAGGATTATAATGGTTTGTTACACACCTTTTCAAACATCAACTATGAAATTAACCATGATCAAATATATCAGTACTTTATGCCTGAGTGGCGTGCTGCTTTTGGGAAGCAGCTGCTCAGATTTTCTGGACGAACAGGATCCTTCCAACCTGACACCGGAAAGTTTCTACACGATTCCAGACCATGCGGTAGCCGCCATCGCTGCGGTATATGATGACACCCGCTTTTATGGAGATGGCGCCGGTATCTTTTCTTCTAACTGGCAATTGCTGGAAGCACCTACCGGAACTTCTACCACGGAAACAGCCCAGAATTCGGACCTGAATAACCTGTATTCGCTTACCTGGGATGGTAACACCGGTCATATCAAAAACTGGTGGCGGGGCTTGTATCAGGTGATTGCCCAGGCCAACCTGGTCTTAGAAAAAGTGCCCGGAATTCCATTGATGGAAGATGCCCAAAGAAATGCCATCCTGGGCGAAGCCCGTTTTCTGAGAGCCTGGGCCTATTTTTATGCTGTCAGGCTGTGGGGTGATGTGCCGTTGATCCTTACCCCTCAAACAACGTCGTCAGAAGATTTTTTTCCTTCCCGTACAGCCAAAGAAACAGTGTACGATCAGATCGTTGAAGATTTGCAAACGGCTGAAACTGCAGGGCTCCCCTGGACCGACGTGAGTGGACGGGTATCCACATCGGCCGTCAAAGCTCAATTGGCCATTGTCTATCTGACCATGGCGGGACAACCCTTGAACAAAGGGGCAGAATATTATCAGTTGGCGGCCAACAAAGCCAAAGAAATCATTGACAACCCGCAGGGCATTGGTCTGTTTGAGACCTATTGGGAGGTACATGACGAAAACCTGGGAAATACCCAAGAACATATCTTCAGCCTGCAATACAATGACCTGGTTGCCGCCAATCCCATGGGTAATATGTTTCCGAACTTCAAACCTGTGAGTTATCGGGGGCCTTCCGGTACAGGAAGCACCGTCCCTACCCTTTCCTTTTATGAGTCTTTTGAGGAAGGCGATATACGTACGGTAGATCAGGAAGGATACTTTTACACTACCTATTATACCAATGGCAGTGGGGATCCATTTGATCTGGGAGCGCCCTATATTTTCAAGCATTTTAATATTACGGCGAATGGTTTTTCCGGCCAACCGGGCACAGCCAAAGACAACCTCAATGTGCCTATGATACGATTTGCAGAGGTGTTATTGGTGTATGCGGAAGCCCAGAATGAAATCAGCGGTCCTACCCAGGAGACGGTGGATGCGCTGAAAAGAGTCAGAGACAGAGCCGGACTTACTACCCCTGCATTGGGTGCCTTTGATCAGACCACTTTCAGGGAAGCTGTCTGGCGTGAACGCTGGCATGAGCTATGCTATGAGGGCATCACCTGGTTTGATATGGTACGTCTACGGAAAGTATACAATGAAGCCACCAACGCGTTTGATGACTTTGTGGGTCATGTCAACCTGAATTCAAACCAGACCCTGCAGGAAAAGCATCTTTTGTTTCCCATTCCGACGCAGGAGATTTTAAACAATGAGAACCTGGCTCCACAGAATCCAGGATACTAACAGGTAATCAGGCCTGAAGAATGAACCATCGTAGTGCCGCAGTCTTAACAGCGCTGTTGTACTATGATGGTTTTTTTATGAGGGTATAACTTCTTGCTGTGATAAAGACCTGAGTTGTATTTTGAAAAATATAAAGCATAGGAATGCGGATCTACAGGCTGATACCAGCGGAAAAAGATAGTTCGGTTAATATTTATCGGGTAGGTAGTAATGCCTTCCCTGCACTTGCACACAATGCACTAACAGGTTATTTATACAGGAGTGGCTTCCTTTTAATACCTGACAGATTTTACCGTGATGCTAACGTTCCTTTTGACCCTACAATTGGGAATCTATACCCTGAATCTCTGGCCTTGTGGGGGTGAAGAACAACGCACTATTCTTCTCCCGGTTTGACATTGTGTTAGTGGACAGGTTGTTCTTTTATTATTTTTCTGATAGGAACGCCTTCGCATAGCAAAACCTGATCTCCAGCTTCTACCTCAGGAAGCAGTGTAAGGCATACATTCACTAGCGCGCCGCTGATCCGGATTTTCCCTTTTCTTTGTCCGTTCTCTTCAAATACCTGAAGAACATTTCCATACATGAGGTTCATTGTGCAATAGCGTTTTTCGATTGATACTAATAGCTTGTTCGTTCATGGGTTTGAAATTGCTCCCGGGCAATATTCCTAACCTGGGTGAAAGGTATTGTCATGGCCACGAAATGATCAACCACAAAAAGCCCTGTGGCCATGCTGGCTATGAGAAAATGATCGACATCTTTGCTGACGGCCATGTTGAAACGGTTAGGTAAAAAAAATCGGATGCCTGGAGCACGCCAATACGCATAGACCGTACCCTGACAAATCTTCTTGCGTGATAAAGGAGTCAGCGTAACGGTCGTAAAAACAACGGTAAATTCTTACCTGAAATTAAGATAATAATAATTTTTTCGAATCCATTTAATAATTCGATATTTTTTTGTCAAACTATCTCCACTCTTCCAGGGATATACCTGAGGATATCGGTTTTCAAATCAATGTCTTTTGTTTTTTTCACATATTGTTTTGCATCTCACACTAGCTGTGTTTTATCTATGTCTAACTATTCTTATAAACTATCTCAAAAGTACCCTGATAGGCGATTGCGGCAAAAGGGTTCAGAAACTGGTATTGGTCGTACAGTTGCTTCTGTTTTTTCATCCCATCCCAGGCCATGAGCATAAAAAATAAGATGTTTTTCTCACTCACAGACATTTGTGTCTTCAGTATATTGATATATACTACCTTTTCTTCCTGACCAATCAGGGAAGAGGCATCCACAAATTGAAGCACGGAAAACAGATTATTAAAGTAATGCAACAGGGAAGTTTCTATCTCTTTATTATACAGCTGAAGCGTCTGTTTTACGATCATTCTTTTTTGTTCTTCCCCCAGTGGCTGATGGGACGTTGACGAGTCAGCCTGTTGTTGTAAACTTTCAAGTTGTTTGTTGATAGCCTGGGTAATCTGTTCTGAGATCATATAGAGATATACTCTGGTCTCCACACTCTCCTGTTGGCTGGTAATGGTCTGACCATCCAGTAAATCATCATTGAGTCTAAGCAGCTGAAAAAAAGTGTTCTCAAAGCGTTGCAAGCGGAAAGTCTCATTCTGCTTGATAAACTCCTGCCGGGTCAAATCCAGTTCTTCTCTTTGCTGCAGAATAGTATAAATCAGACCTGCGAAAGCAAGTCCGGAAAAGAGGGCATTGATCGCTCCGAACATATCCCCGAAGGTGCCGGGAGAATCTGGCATCGTGCCATAGAGGGCTATTAGGGTAATCCCTGACATACCCCATAGGGTAACTACCAGTATCCCTGTAATAACCAGTGGTTTATAATAATGCCTGACCTTCATTTTGTTTTGCATTGCTTCTCATTGACCAAAACAATTTCTTCTTGCTTCGTAGCCTTAGGGTAAGTGCTTTCCCTGTATGACTTCATTAAGGATGCTGAATAGGATGGCAACCTGCAAAAATACGGAGATTGAAATAATGCCTGTTTCTCTCTCCTACTTTTTATTTTTGGTAGTATACATCGTCATGGTGGGGTATTTTGGTAAGTAAATTCCTGATTTCGATTTATTCTGTCTTTTCCCCTTCAGCTTTTCTGATAGATTTGATAGCTTTTTATTTTTATTCATTTACGATATTATAAGCTTTCAACCTAATAAGCTTTACTATTAGCTTATTACCTAATATATTTGAATATAAGTTGAAAAGCTAATAATGAAAAATAAAGAAATTTATGCAGTCATTACCGGGGACATCATCAATTCCAGTAGAATCAGAGAAGGAGATAGAGAGAATCTACTAAAAGAACTGAAGCATTCCTTCTACGAAATAAATGAAAGATTAATCCGGGAAGTCAAAACGCCTGTTGAAATGTACAGGGGAGATAGTTTTCAGATGGTTATCAAAAAACCTGATCAGGCGTTGTTAATTAGTCTCATAATCAGAGCTAAACTGCGTGGCATTACCACTTCCCAGAAGAAAGAGGGGGTGAATTATTGGGATGCCCGTATTTCTATCGGTATTGGAGGCATTGATTATGAGGCAGAAAAAATCGTTGAGTCTGATGGAGAAGCTTTTCAACTTTCTGGAAGAGGACTGGATGATATGAGAAAAAAACAACGGTTAAGTATATATACGATTTGGCCAGAAGTCAATGATGAAATGGAGGTAGCCTGTGCCTTGAGTGATGTAATTGTGAACCGTTGGACAGTATCGCAGGCAAAAGTTATTTATCCCTATTTACTAGAAAATAAAACACAACAGGAATTAGCAGAGGAATTTGAAATTACACAAGGAGCCATAAGCCAAAGACTCACAGAAGCAGGCAATATGGACGCTATGAAATTGTTTATCAAGCGCTTTGAAAAATTAATCAAAAGAGGATTGTAATGGAAGTACAAGGCATAGTTATATTATTTCGCTTAATGACTTCACACTTTTTAGCAGATTTCTTACTGCAACCAGACAGCTGGATCAAAGATCGCCAACGCCGAAAATTACGGTCCCGCTACTTCTGGCTACACATCTCTATAGTAGGTATAAGCACTTATGTACTATTAGGCGAATGGAAAAACTGGCAGGTACCTCTCATAATAACAGCCACACATTTGCTCATTGATGTTATCAAAATCCTTTCTAAGAAAGATAATATGATTGGCTTTCTAATGGATCAATCATCTCATCTGCTGGTTATCATCATAGTCTGGTTATGGATAACCGATCAATGGCAATGGGTTAGTCAGGTAGGCAGTTTTCTTTTACAAGATGAACAAGTATGGATAATTACCTTGGGATATATTATCAATACGGTACCATTGGCTGTATTCATTAGAATTTTGACCAACGGATGGAGTGAAGAGATTCGTAAATCAGAAGATGATCAAAAAATAACAGCGCTAAAAGATGCCGGTAAATGGATAGGTATCATAGAAAGAATACTAATTTTTACTTTTATTTTATGGAAAGAATTTCAAGCCATCGGTTTTTTATTAGCAGCCAAATCTGTGTTTCGTTTTGGTGATTTGAAGAATACCAAAGATAGAAATAAAACGGAATACATATTAATTGGAACACTCATCAGCTTTGCTTCCTCTATCGTCTCAGGTTTGCTCATACTACATTTATTGCAGTAAAATATGAAAATAAGTAGATGCCAAAAATAAAAAATTATATTAGCCAAAATATAACTATTATTTCATTTCTCATGAACCTGATATTGGTCTCATGGATTATAACATTTTTACATTATGATTTAGGATTAAGTCTGTTAACAGGCTTTGTTAGTGTTTTATTTACTGTATCAATAATAGATCATTTAATCAAGCATAGGGAGAAAGCATTATTGCTGTCCCGTCACAGTGTAACTTATGATGATGCCGTGTATATTTTTAATTCAATCCATGATCTTTGGATGAAAACCTATTTAGAAGCAGTTGACGAAAACTTTCCATCAAAGATTGAAGAGTTCTATAGTGAAGAATATTTAGGTGAGTCATTTTGGTGGCTACATTTACTTTCACCTTCAGATTATCAAAATTCGAAAAACTGGGCAGATTTGTTGGTTGAAAAGACTGAAATCATTAAAAAAGAATGTCAAGATTTTCTAAATAGACATTCATTTTATTCCGATCCCGAATTGTATAAAATCATTCACTATTTATCTGTTTACAGCAGCATTGCAAGAATCAACAGTAGTATTAATGACTTTTTAGAAAAAAGAAATTCAATTCAAGACAGACCCCCAGTTTTGGGATGTTTTACTTATCCACCTGATCGGGAAGAATATAATAGGATGATAAAGTTTTATAAATGGCTTGAGCTAACATCCAAAAATCTTACAAGGCAAAAACAAGAGGTAAGTTTTGAACCATATCAGATACTCTCCTCAAATAAAAGAAAGCAAAAGGCTAAATATAAAGTAAGGCAATACATGGAATGGGATCCAAATAAACATCCGAATCAGGAATAGCCTCACACTTACTTTCTTTACGTTTGATACCGCATTTTTAAGTAAATCCTTCAAAAGAGGATAATAAATACTAATAGTTAAAACAGAAGTAAATTATTTAATGGCACACCTCCTTAAATTCATAAAGTAAGTCAGATAGACGACCAAGCTTTTTCATCCTTTTTCTGAGATTCGCTTTCATAACAATATCGATGACACGATGGAAAAGGTCATTCTCTTACTTGTCAATCTGTCGGCCCTGTATCTGGGC
The DNA here is from genome assembly GCA_021730635.1 of Catalimonadaceae bacterium JC749. Classification (GTDB taxonomy): domain Bacteria; phylum Bacteroidota; class Bacteroidia; order Cytophagales; family Cyclobacteriaceae; genus JAJNNC01. The sequence goes on along the minus strand of JAJNNC010000015.1, from coordinate 168,497 downwards.
TTGGGTGCGCTTTTCGCGCTCATTTTTCTAGCTAGGTGGATCTATACCCTGGATGAATCTGCCCAGGGAAGCCCTTTCACCTTCCGGCTCATGATTCTACCCGGTTGTGTACTTCTCTGGCCCGTGCTGTTGAGAAAATATCTGATGAAAATTCGAAAATCATGATCAAACCCTTACGCACTTACCATTTTTACCTGTGGCGAATCTGGGTTGTGTTACTCCCCCTGGGATTTATACTGGCTTTGTGGGTCATCCCCAGGAACCAGACGAGTGTACATCCCTCTTCAGTCGCTATCAAAGGAGAAACCACCCTGGTCTATCATGCCCCTTCCCCCTGCTGTGATTTTAACCTGCGTCAAACGACAGGAGTCCCGGGCTACCAGTTAGAATTGGTGCTTAAAAAACAACTGAAAGTGCCTGCCTGTCTGGTCTATCTTCGTACCGACAAGGATCAGCTGATCGGGCAGCTCGGACAAGTGGGTACGTATTATTTTGACCTTCCTTCGGCACTTCAACATTTTGATGAGGCTACCATTACCTTACAGGACCCCATTCATCAGCAAGTCATCACCACCATACAATTACCGCTATGAGTGCATCATATCAGGCCATCTTATGGAACCGCCAGAAAAAGATTTATGACACTATCCTTGTTTCCTTTTTACTGCTCTACGCTATTCTTTTCGTTTCCGTCAATCTTATCATACATCCGGAAATCACCTTTGAGACGTTGCTCATCCGGACTACCGCCACGCTGGCATTTTTGCTCTTGCATATTATTCTGATGATTGGTCCCCTGGCCCGACTGCATCCGGTCTTTCTGCCATTGTTATACAACAGACGTCATTTGGGTGTGACCATGTTTTGTGTGGCGGCCATCCACGGCATATTTTCTATCATACAGTTTCATGCCCTGGGTAATGTCCATCCCTTGGTTTCATTGTTCCTGTCTAATACGCATTATGGTTCTCTCCCCTATTTTCCTTTTCAGGCCCTGGGTTTTCTGGCACTCATCATCTTTATGCTGATGGCTGTCACCAGTCATGATTTCTGGCTGGAGAATCTGAGTCCTAAGGTTTGGAAAACGCTGCATATGGGTGTCTATTTAGCCTATGCCTTGGTCCTCATGCACGTGATGTTGGGAGTCATACAATATGAAACCTCACCTGTCTTGGTGGTGTTGCTGGGCCTGGGATTGTTGTTGCTGTTGGGTTTACATGTGGCAGCCAGCCGAAAAGAACATCAGAAAGATCAGGAAGGTTTTGCCTATAATCCGGAGGCCGATGGTTTTATCAGAGTCTGTGCGCTGGATGAAATAGCAGAAAATAGAGCCAAGATTGTCAGTTTACCCGAAGAAAGGATTGCCATTTTCAGATATGCTAATCATTTATCAGCGGTCTCCAATGTCTGTAAACATCAGAACGGTCCCCTGGGAGAAGGTCGCATTATTGATGGATGCATTACCTGTCCATGGCATGGCTACCAATACTTACCGCATAATGGCAGTTCGCCTCCCCCCTTCAAGGAAAAAGTAGCAACCTACGATGTCAAACTGGTCGGCCGTACCGTGTATGTGCATCCAAAGGCTTATCCGGAAGGAACGGAACGTCCTCCTGCTGTTGTCCCCACCAATACCATCATGATATGAGAAAGATATTACCCCCACCCGATGAATTTTATGTAGGGTATCTGCCCGAAGCGCCCAATACTACGGCTACTTTTCTGAAAAACGTAGTCATTGGCATAGGAATCGTGATAGCCATCCTGGCCCTGATACTGGTTCTCTACCAGAAAAAATTCTCGACCAACCATTTTGAGTTCGGGATCAATACCACTGTGCAGGGGTATCTGTATACGGATCAGGTACCCAGAATCCGTGTGCCCCTGGGAAAAGACTTTCATGGACAAGAAATCTATCAAACCATGTTGCTGGTAGGGTTTGGTAAGTTCGGCGCGTCAGAGGCTATCGCCCAGTTAGAGCAATCTACGGGTGTTTCGCTCCATGGCCGATTTGTAGCACTGACAGGTTCTTTGATCTATGGGGATGGTAAAGCTTTGTTACAGATTATCCCCCAGGATAACCCGGCAGAACGATTGCTGGCAGCCGGTACCTCCCCTATGGGTCATGAAGAAACGCTGGTGCTACAATCCAAAGGGGAAACCCTGTTGCCAGGAGAGGTGGTAGATTCCAAGTGTTTTTTTGGGGTGATGAAACCTGGAGAAGGCAAACCCCATCGTTCCTGTGCGGTTCGTTGTATTGCAGGCGGCATTCCACCAATATTGAAAGTAAAGCAAGCCAATAACAAAACTGCCTACTATCTGATATTGGCAGAGGATTATACCATGGTCAACCAAGAGATCCTACCCATTGTAGGTCAACCAGTTCGCTTGAAAGGCCGGGTCATCCAAATGGAGGATTGGAATTTGCTGTTGGTCAACCGGCAGTCCCTCCTATCCGTTACCTCTCAGGTTAATGAATGGCCGGGCTTACTTGCCCTGGATAAGCGTTTTACCCTGTGTCAGAGCGAATAATGCCCAGGATACCTTAACATTGTAAGAACACTGTTTTTAATTGTATACTCATGAAAAATATTGTAATCATCACGGGTGCCTCTGGTAATCTAGGAAAGGCTACTGTAGAATACTTTTTACGACAACAAGCTACCGTTCTTGCCACCGTGTCGCCCGGAAAATCTCTGGGTTACCAGGTAGAAGGGGCCTTGGAAACTTTTGAAGTGGACCTGACCGACGAGATAAAGGTTCAGACCTTTGTAAAGGACGCCGCTGCAAATTTCGGAAAGATAGATGCCGCGCTGATGCTGGTAGGAGGATTTGCTGCTGGTAATATAGACAATACCACGGGCGATTCCCTGAAAAAGATGGTCAGCCTGAATTTTGAAACTTCCTATTTTGTGGCACGTCCTGTTTTCCAACAAATGAAAACTCAGCCACAGGGTGGCAGACTGGTTTTTATCGGTTCCCGTCCTGCCCTGAGGGCGGAAGAAGGTAAGAATACACTGGCCTACGGTCTGTCGAAATCACTGATTTTCAAGCTGGCAGAATATCTCAATGCTGAAGGAGCCTCTCACCAGGTAGTCTCTCATGTCTTAGTGCCCGGTACCATAGATACCCCAGCCAACCGGGCGGCCTTGCCTCAGGAAAAATTCTCTGACTGGGTCAGTCCGGAAGAAATTGCCGAAGCCCTCTGGTATCTGACTTCGTCTAAAGGCCGTTCACTAAGAGAGACCGTGTTAAAAATGTATGCTAACAGTTGAACAACCGTGATTCATTTCAAAAATACAGACACCGCCTCTTTTGTTGTTGCCCGGCAACAACTCCACCAGGCCATACAGATTCCGGCAGCCGTTGCCCGCTCCTTTCTTCCTTATCGACAGGACGATAGCCATGCCAGCCTGGATTGGTTGAGCAGACCTAAAGCCTTAGCCAGCCAATGGATTGGTCATAGCAGCCGTTACCGGTTGGCGCTTCGGTTTGAGGATTTTACTCTGCTCTGGCTGGATGGCAATCTGCAGATCATGGGTGCCTATGCTTTGCATGATCGCACTTTTTCAGATTGCCTGGCCTGGACAGCCTACTGGCTGGAAGTGATTGGCTTTTCCCCAGCCGACTTTCAATGGAAATTACCCTATGCCCTGCCAGACTATGCTACTGATCAGGGAAAACGCTTTTCATACGATCCAGAGGGCGCTTTTGATGAGCTGGCTCACTATTTTTCATTAGTAGATGCTCTATTGAGAGCGAACATAAACAACAGAAAGGACGCTTCTCCCGTCCGATGCTGGCCACATCATTTTGATCTTTCCACCCTGATCACTCTTCAGCCACATCAGGACCCCGAAAAGATCAGATCGGTAAGTGCAGGGCTATCCCCTGGCGATGCCTTTTATCCCGAACCCTATGCCTTCATCACCCCCTGGCCATATCCGGAAGCGAGTGAGGAACTGCTGCCCGATCTGGGAGAAGGAAGTTTTTGGCACCGGCATGAATGGGTGGGTGTTGTGCTCCCTGCCAAAGCCATAGCAAAAAAAGAGTCACAGGCAGCTCAAAGAGCAAGGTTGCAGACTTTTTTCGATAGAGGCCTCTCGGAAATGATCACGCTGGTTTCATAAAGGGGTTTGGCATGTATTATCATGCACTTGACAGAAAGCTTTAATAGTGCAAACCTAACAATCTTAATATCAGCAACATTTGGCCGGTATGGTAAGCGGTATGCTCAATCACCAGCAAAGCCTCCCGTAACAAAGTTTGTCCTGAACCATGGGCGAAGGGCTCAAACAGACTATTGCCGGGATCAGACACCAGATCGGCCATCTGATTTCTTTCGGCATAAAAGGTATCCACCATATCTTCCCACTCTTCCTGGCTGGCAGGGGCCGGATCAACCGGCCAATAATCCTCAGGCCATCGTTTGGAGGAGTAGTCGGGATTGCGGGAAAACTCCAGAATATCATACTGGCTCATACGCATATGGTAAAACTGTTGCCAGAAAGAATAAGGCAGTTTGTCGGGGATCACACCCAATTGTTCGAATGGAATTTTATCTACCAATTCATCGATCGGCATAAAGGCTTCTCCACCCTCCAGATGTTTTACCAGTTGCGTCCGCAATTTTTTTTCTGTATTCATGTTGAAATAGCTGTTTGATCCGTGTCCGTTTTTATGCCTCAGGCTTTCCTCTCAGAAAAAATGATTATGAAAGTTGTTGATATTATGGTTACTAACCAGTATTGTAAGCCTTAGGTTACCTAACAGATAAAAAAATACGATTGATTGGAAAAATCTCTTGGACAGCATTTCTTTGTTTTAGTGCCAAGGTTTAGTTCCAACTGCCGTAGCAGGCAATGACAAATTCAGGGTTAATCATCCCTTCTTGCCTTCATTCTCCCCGCTCCCGCTCATTTGATTCTTTATTTTTTTACCATTCAACACCCTTTCAAACACACTGAAATTCGGCAACGGGAATTACAACAATCCGGTTGTATTTGCCATAGAAATGAATAACTTTGGGCGATATTCAATCATTGTTTTTTTATATTATTACACTAATACGAATGGAAAAAATTAAAGTAGGTGTGGCTGGTCTTGGCTTTATTGGACCAGCCCATATTGAGGCGCTTCGCCGATTACCCGATGTTGAAGTGGTGGCTATCAATGAATTTGGAAATGAATTGGCAAAAGCCAAAGCCAACAGCCTGGGTATCAGTAAATCTTATGGAGATTTTAAGGATTTGCTGGCGGACCCCGAGATCAACTGTGTCCACATTTGTACGCCTAATTTTTTACATTATCCTATGGCTAAGAGCGCTTTACAGGCCGGCAAAAATGTGGTCTGTGAAAAGCCGCTGGCCAACACCGTGAAGGAAGCGGAAGAACTGGTGGAACTCGCTGATAAATCCGGGTTGGTGCATGCCGTTCACTTTAATATTCGCTATTATCCCCTGGTACGCCATATGAGGATGATGCGGGAAAAAGGCGAACTGGGGCGTATTCATTCTATCATCGGCACCTACTTGCAGGACTGGCTCTTTTATGAAACCGACTATAACTGGCGATTGGAACCCGACAAGTCGGGGGAATCCCGTGCCATCGCTGATATTGGCTCCCACCTGATGGATTTGATCGAATACATTTCAGGTCTGGAAGTGACCGCCGTGATGGCTGATTTTGCCACGATCCATCCTAAACGTAAAAAACCTACCAAAGAAATTGAAACTTATTCCGGTAAAATGTTGAAGCCGGAAGATTATGAAGAAGTCCCTATCAACACGGAAGACTATGCTACCGTGCTACTCAGGTTTAACGATGGCAGCAAAGGAGTGGTCACCGTCAGCCAGGTATCTGCCGGCAGAAAAAACCGGATCAACCTGGAAATTTCAGGAGCCAAACAGACGGTGAACTGGTGTTCGGAATCACCCAACCAGGTGTGGATTGGAAATCGTGACAAAGCCAACGAACTGTTGATGCGTGACCCCGCTTTGGTACATCCGGAAAGCGCCAAACTGATCTCATTTCCAGGCGGTCATAATGAAGGTTTTCCCGATACTTCCAAGCAGCTTTTCAAAGAAGTGTACAAGGCCATCCGTGAAGGAAAGCAACCATCACAGCCTTCTTACCCAGCTTTCGGAGATGGTTTGAGAGAACTGATCTTGTGCGAAAAAATTATTGAAAGCCATCGCAAAGAAGCCTGGATTCAAGTTTAAAGCGAGTATTTACAGGGTAGTTTTAGACTATCCCAAAACAGTCGCATCGAACCGCCTAATAATAAAAAGAACCATCTTGAACAAACAGGATGGTTCTTCTTTTAAAAGGCTATTCCTGCTCTGTGGATAGACAACACTAGGGGTCCAACCTCTGTGCTAAGTGCAATACCATAAGAATGACATAGGCCTTGCAGCGTAGACAGACCTTTGACATACATAGCAATCTCTTTGATCATTCCATTGAGTATCGTCAGCAAGATTTGCCGTAATTTACCTTATTAATACCTATGCGATCCTGCCGACTTTGTTTACCATTGGCAATCAAAGTGTTCAAACGGTCAGCCTCCATTCAATAGGGTAGCTACCGGTTCATTAGCAAAAATTGAATAAAGCATTTTCTACTTAAGCCTGCTGATAAGCATACTTGAACTCTTGGCTTGCAAATGTCTCCAATAAAGTAGAAGTTGTATTATCCGTTCTTCTGCGGTACCCCTCATACAGCTTGCCTTCATTGACACAATGGCTAAACGCTATATAGGCTTTAGCCAGACTCTCAGAAAAACCTGAGCCAATCATTCCCTGAAGAGCGTCCTGATCAGGGAACCGAACATAATGCAGGTCTTTATGAATGGCTTCGCCCAAGATACCGGCCACTTCTTCCATCGTGTAGTCTCTGGCACCAGCCAGTTCGTACACTGTGGGTCCCTGAAAGTCTAGCTTTAGTAATCGCTCCGCAGCAAAATCTCCTATATCTTTGGTATGGATCATCGGCATGGATAGGGATGGTGCTATCGGGAAGCCCCCGAGCAATCCTTGGGATTGGATCAGGCCTATGCTGGCCAGAAAGTTTTCCATGAAAAAACCAGCCCGAAGAAAGGCAATATTCAACCCGGATATCATTTCCAGTCTTTTTTCCACATCATACAAACCGGATACTACCCCGGCATCTTGAGACAAATGAGCGCCGAAGCTACTCAACAATACCACGTGTTGTACTTCAGCAGCCTGAATAGCTTTTGCCATATACTCTCCCGTTTGTCGTTGATAGGCACGAAAATCAACTGCATCAAATTTAGGGGGTATGATCGCGTAAACACCTGTCGCTCCTTTCAAAGTTTTCGTCAAAAAAGAGGAATCATCCAGATTGCCTTCAGCAATATAAGCCCCCTTTTCCTTCAGAAAATTTGCTTTGGTAGCATCACGGGTAACGGCTACCACTTTTTGACCTTCTTTCAGAAGATTTTCGGCCACTACGCTCCCCGTATGACCTGTTGCTCCAATAATGACGTACATGTTCTTTTAATTTTATTATAACCATTGATTTAATTGTAATAAGAATTATTACAGTTTAGCGTAAAAAAAATTCAGCGAAATACCTTGGTAAATTCAGCCAGGCTCATCATCCTTAGCTTTAGGAGAAAAGCGGTCTCCACCTCCTGAAACAACCCTTCCAGTGCTTGATTGATTTTTGCCCCTACAGGGCATTGCTGATTAGGATCTTCTCTGTACAATCCCAGCACATGGCTATCCTCCTTTACCGCAAGGTAGACTTCATCAAAGGAGATGTGCTCAGGCTTCCTGGCCAGTCGACTTCCACCACCAATGCCTTCTTTGCTTTCTATCAATCCGGTTTGACGCAACACACCCAACTCTTTTCTGACCATCGCCGGATTCATGTTGATACTTTTAGCAATCAATTCTGAGGAAACATAATCCTCTCCATGACAGGATAAGAGCGATAATATATGTACACCTACGGCAAAACGCGTGTTATTCATCACAAACAACTGATATAATTTATATTACAGTTTTTACCAAAAAAGGTTTTCGTTTTCAAAATTTAATTGATAATTGAATAATAACGCATCCCTAGGCTAATGCTCTATAATACAGTGTTTGTTTTACAGGGATTTTGACATCAGTGTGCTGAAGCGCAGTACATTGCTTTCTGGTGACAAGATTAAAGGGTCACATATTTCCAATGGCCTCTTCTGAAAATAATAATACTAACTACTGCCAGCGCAGACTCAGCGATGGCGGCAGCTTCATAGACCCCTATGGGTCCCACCTGTAGAAGATTGGCCAGCACATAAGCCAGAGGGATTTGAAACATCCAGAAACCAAAAAAATTAAGGATGGTAGGTGTGCGGGTATCCCCCGCGCCATTGAAAGATTGGGTGATGACCATGCCGTAGGCATAAAAGATATAGCCCAGGCTCACAATGCGCAGACATTCCACTCCATTTTGGATGACCAGTGCATCGGTAGTAAAGAAACTGATCAGGCTTTCAGCCAGGGTATAAAAAACAAGCGTGATACTACCAAGGAAAAGCATGTTGATCAAAGCCGTTTTCCACACCGACTCTTCCGCGCGGTCAGGCTGCCCTGCCCCCAGGTTTTGTCCCACCAGGGTAGATGTTGCATTAGCAAGGCCCCAGGCTGGCAATAAAGCGAAAACAATGACTCGGATAGCAATCACATAGCCTGCCAGGGCTTCACTCCCAAAGGTAGCCATGATACGCATGAGGAACACCCAACTGGCAGAGGCAATGAGAAACTGAGCTGCACCTCCTATCGATACTTTCAACAGCCTTTGGATGATATCCCAACGTACTGGCAGTGTATCCCAGGTAATTTTGACAGAACCTTTACCTTTGACTAAATAATATAGCTGATAGATAACCCCCACCCCACGGCCCAGATTGGTCGCTATGGCTGCCCCTTCTACCCCAAGTCCTGCAATAGGTCCGAAACCCAGTATGAGCACTGGATCCAGGATGATATTCAATCCATTGGCCAGCCACAAAGAGCGCATCGCTATGGAAGCATTTCCTGCTCCTCTGAAAATGGCGTTAATGAGAAACAACAACATGATGGTGATATTTCCTCCAAACATCCAGCGGGTATAAGACATACCTGCGGCAATAATGCCCTCGTCCGCCCCCATCATCCTGAGAATCTCTGGGGCAAAGAACAACCCAACGATGCTGATAAGTACTGATAGAGCGATGCCAATAAAGATAGCTTGCATTCCGGCCACACAGGCCGCTTTGTAGTTATTTTCTCCGATTCTCCTGGCTACCATAGCCGTAGCCGCCATGCTCAAACCCGTGGCCAGGGAGTAAATCAATGCTAATACCGACTCTGTCAGCCCGACTGCCGCTACCGCGTGATTATCATGTAATTGGCTGACGAAAAATATATCTACAATAGAAAAAAAAGACTCCATCAACATTTCAAGCATCATGGGCACTGAAAGCAGGAATATAGCCCGATTGATACTTCCAGAGGTAAAAATTTGTTCCTCCCCAAGAATAGCTTGTTTGAAAAGTACAATGAGCTTCCTTATTGTAGCGAGACGCTGCCCCAGGAAAGCTCTAGACTTGATAGTGGACATAACAATGTTTGCGATGAATTTTATGGCTGCTAAGTAAGAAAAACTGAAGTCTACCTAAGCATCCTATTACATAACATTCCTAAGACTTTGGGACACAGTTTGGTAGGCAGCCTTCTTATTGCCGGGATAAAATTACTTTCGCAGGTGTGATTAAAATGAGAGAAAAGAGTCGTAATCAAGGCATGTAATAGCCAACACAATATTTGTTTGTAACCCCTCTTGTTAAGGCTCACTTATACTATGTCTTTTCGAGGATAACCGTCACATTCTCAAGTTTTTAGGGGTAGACCGGTTTCCTACTTCCAGAAAAGCTTCATGCCTTACAACCTTCTTGTTGTAGCCGGCTGTTCATTTTTTTAAAACAAAAGTAGAAGTATGTTTTTGGCTGTTACTCGATGGATTAATCAAAAACAGATACTTCATGGTTGCTATCCATCATCTTCTCCATCAATGAACATTCACTAAAAAAATGTTATGACAACCCTGCAAAAGCAAGGTGTTTTTCACCATAATGAGCCCCATCTACAGACATTGGGATGCAAACGAGAAAAGGAAGTATGCGCTGTATGACTTTTGAAAGATAAAATTTTAGTTTGACCTGTTGCAGACAGGGGTGTTAAAAAAGTGGCACCTCCTTTTGGTACCACTTTTACTGTACGGAATTATCTGACATTATACTTTCACACACTTCCACCGGCCCCTGCGGAAAAGGAAGATACTTACTACGGCCAGGGTAGATTCCGCAATGGAAATAGCGCCATAGACACCCACAGGCCCTACATCCAGCATCTTGGCCAGCACATAGGCCAGGGGTATCTGAAACATCCAGAAGCCAAACAAATTAAGTACAGTAGGGGTACGGGTATCCCCCGCTCCATTGAAAGATTGGGTGATGACCATGCCGTAGGCATAAAAGATATAGCCCAGGCTCACGATCCGCAGACATTGAATGCCATTTTGTATGACCAGCGCATCAGTGCTAAAGAAACTGATAATTTCTTTGGCCATGGTGAAGAAGACCAGCGTGACAAAACCCAGGAAAATCATGGTATAAAAGGCTGTCTTCCATACTGACTTTTCCGCTCTATCGGGCTGTTCTGCCCCCAGATTTTGTCCCACCAGGGTGGCTGCGGCATTAGCCATGCCCCAGGCTGGTAATATTGCAAAGATAATGACCCGGATCGCAATGGTATAGCCGGCCAGGGCTTCGCTCCCAAAAGTGGCCATGATACGCATCAGGAACACCCAACTGGCTGAAGCGATCAGAAACTGCGCGGTACCGCCTATCGACACATTCAGCAAGCGTCTGATGACATCCCAACGCACAGGTAAGGTTGAACGGCTGAGTTGTATCTGTCCCTTGCCTTTCACCAAGTGATAGACCTGATAGACTACCCCCAGTCCACGACCAATATTGGTAGCGATGGCAGCGCCTTCCACTCCAAATTCAGGAATAGGGCCGAGCCCCAGGATGAAAATAGGGTCCAGGATAATATTCAGCCCATTGGCCAGCCAGAGCGATCGCATGGCCAGAGAGGCGTTGCCCGCCCCCCGAAAGATGGCATTGATGAGAAACAGCAGCATGATGGTAACGTTCCCCCCAAACATCCAGCGGGTATAGGATAATCCCGTTCGGATAATACCCTCATCAGCCCCCATCAGAATGAGAATGTCCCGGGCAAAGATCAATCCGAAGATACTGATCAGAATAGAAGCACCGATCCCTACATAAATTGCCTGCATGCCTGCGATCCGGGCTGCTTCCCGGTTATTTTCACCAATACGCCGGGCAACCATGGCCGTGGCCCCCATGCTCAACCCGATTGCCAAAGAATAGACGAGTGTCAAAACTGACTCTGTCAGTCCGACCGTAGCGATGGCATCGTTGTTATTCAACTTCCCTACAAAATAAATATCAACGACCGCAAAAAGGGACTCCATCAACATTTCGAGCATCATAGGAACTGAAAGCAGGAAAATGGCCCGGTTGATGCTACCGGAGGTGAAGTTTTGCTCCTCACCTAACAGTGCCTGCTTTAATAATATCAATATATTACTTACTTTGGATGTACGTTGCATGGTGGAAACTTTCTGTAATTTGTTCATAAGTTTACATCGTTAAACACGGTTTTACCTGATTACATGAAGCATAACGCATAATAGTTTAGTCGTAAGAGATTTCTAAGACACACCTGCCTGCCCCTGACTGGTTTTACCAAACGCTGGTAAAATTACGGGTGCGAGCACAGGAAAAATAGTATAAAATGGACATCCCTTTTTTTGTCATCCCTTAAGCAAGAGAAGTCTTTTTTCATGTCCAGTTATGTCTGCGAAGGATCTATGGGGTGTCATGTAATGATCATTTAAAGCGTTTCATTTTTCTACCTTTCAATATTTCACAACAGTTTCATTAGAGGTTATCAGACTAAGTTTATTATACCTGTAAAGATACTGACGTTATTCCTAACAGAAGGGGTGCCATAACGGCATTCTAAAGGGCCAATTGCGACATATCCTTTTGTCTGCTTTCTCACCTCCCCTTGCTCTACAAACTAAATATCATCCTGGTTGCCAGAGATAAAACCATCCAGGGATGTGGGCACACAATCAATCATGTTCTCCTATTACCCAGCATTGAATTCCTTGTGTAGATATTTTTCTTTCAGGACATTGAGATGATGCCTGCCATGCCCTACGATGCTAAAGCCAATGGCCCTGGCAGAGAGGGCGTGCGCCTGCCGTACATGATTTCCGATTCGTTGGCTATGTTTTTCCTGCATGTTTTCAAACAGGATGAGAGTGGCCGCCCTGACTACCCTAAACTCTTCCAGGATGTTTTCCCAAGAACGATTGGTCATGCTGGCCTGGGAAAGATAAAGCTCCCGGTCAGGGTGGCCTAGCACCGTCGCCTGATCGCCCCTGGCTGTTACCCAGGCTTTAAAGACCATGTATCTTTCCAACTCTATCAGATGCAAAAGCACCTCTTTGACCGTCCACTTTCCTTCTTCATAACGATAGTCCTGCTGTGAAGGTGGAATCTTTTTGAAAAAAGAAATGAGTTCTTCCGCATTGCATGCCAGGGCTTCCTGCAAAGTATCCTCTGTTACCAGGGCAATATAGGGTTGATAGTACTGATTATATTCAATGCTTAGGGGTTTGTGTATCATGGCTTACTCATTTTTTACAGACACTCGATCATCTTTAAGCGTTACTTTAATTGTTTCTATTTTCCATGCTTTTCCTTTTCAGGCATAGGCTTCATAAATACCAGAGAGATCCTGAATAAACTGAATGCTATTGATGAAGCTACCTCGAAAACCAACCACCATCGCATAAGGGCTCTGATACGTTTGATTGTTTTTTTCAGGGTAAAAGCATCCTCACCCAACATAATGACTTGTAGATCATCAGCCATCAATCGGATAGGTTTCTGTTGTACAAACACGGCTACAGAGGGAAGTATTTCTCTAAAATATTGCGTCACTTTTTGCTTTCCCACAAAGGGTCCACTGATGGGTATACCCTCCCTGATGGTTGCTTTAAATACAACCTCTTCCGCTAACCTTTCGATCATAGGCTCAAAATCTCCAGTCCTATCCATGGCGTCCATCATATTCTTTAGGGTACGCAGATAATCCTCTTTAGGATGCATTCTGCTCATCATCAAGGCATATACATCTCCATCGGGTAAGTGCCAGTTTCCTAAACAACTCTTATAATCCTGGCTAAAGACTCCCTGAAAATAGGGTGCAGCACCATTTTGTCCTTCCCAGATGGTCAGTATATTTCCTTCCAGGGCATACACGTACTCATGGATGCTACCCGTTGAATCGTAAAAGCGAGACACTATGTTTTCACTGGTATGTCCCCCTTCATTTTGTGGCAGTCCAACGATTTCAATCCCCTGTATTCTTTGTCCTGACCGAGGTATGTCAACATATTGTATCAGAAAGAAACCCCCTTCCATCCATTCATAAGTAACCTGTCCATGAACTATACCCTGGCCACTGGGATCAGACACTTTCCAATGGCCAATAAAGGGTGAAAGGTTTGTTAGGTCAGGAATAGCGGCAGCAGCCCTTTGTTTGGAGAGACTGTTTTTTTTCATAGCTCGTAGACTTTTTTTGGAATGAAGGGGCAAAATTAGCGACTATGGGCAGCATAAAATAGAATAAAACCGACAGAGGCCTCCAACAGAGAATCCGGCTGGTTTCACAATTTTTTTGCATGATAATTGGCTGGTGTCTTTCCTGTCCATCGTTTGAACGCTCTGACAAAGGCACTGGATTCATTGTATCCTAAGACATAGGCTACCTCTTTGATCTGATAATTTCCGGTAGACAGATAATTGATGGCCAAGGTTTTTCTCACTTCCTCCACAATGTCAAGAAAAGTGATGCCTTCTTCTTTCAGCTTACGCTGCAAGGTTCTGGGACTCATATTAAAATTAGAAGCCACCGCTTCCAACGACAAGGCATAGAGATAAGCGTTCGTCAGCAGGTAATGAAATATCCTGTGCCGGAGTGTTCCCGTCTTTTGCCCTGAAGGCAACATCGTGCCCACCTGCTGCAATAATTGCTGCTGCAATTCATAGTGGGAGGTAATGATAGGAAGAGATAAATACGCTAGGGGCATTGTGATGAGAAAATCTCCTTTTTTGACATGGACAGGACAGCGCAAGACTCTTTCATATTCCCTTGGCTCAGACAAGGCATAGGGAAAACTCGCGGATAGGGGTTCAATTTTTTGTAGCAACAAACCATCCACCTCATGCAACAGGAAGGCAAGCAGATATTCTCCCATATGCCGGTAAGTAAAGGTAAACTGCCTGGCTTTCTCCTGATCAGCGAAAAGCTGTATGGTAAAAGTTTTCTGATAGTGATGTACTTTCATTTGAAACATATCCGTGATCAGGGATAGCAGTCCACCGGCATGGGTGAGGGCCTCTCCTATGGTAGCACTGCTCTGAACGATCTGTCCGATGATGCCCAAAGCCGCTAGTTGCATGGATTCTCCGAAATGCAATCCAAACAAATCATCACCCGACATCTGGCTGGCATTTCGCCAAAGGTTATTCATTTGCGGAGGGGTAACGATATACCCTGGTTGTTTGCTGAAAGCTTCCTCATCGATGGCAGACTGTCTGCACAGTATATCAATAGGCATATCCCTTTGTACCGCATAAGCCAACAAGGCTGTCGTTAATTTTTTGACAAAATTTTCCATGCGTTTTATTTTTTTCAAAGGTATCGTTTATATCCATGCGGGTAAACACACTGTCGTATCATGACGATTGAATGGCATGAAAAGGTAATCTCCAAGCCTTAACGATCCGCTACCTTTGCTTTACAATCAAAACGTAAATACTATGTTCTCTTTAACCAACATTCTAAAAATCAATGCCATCAGCTCCGGTCTGACAGGACTGGGCCTGGTCTTTTTCGCTCAACCCGTTGCCACCCTGTTTCAGGTGTTGACAACCGCCCCGTTCCTTGCCGTAGGTGTTTTTCTGGTATTCTTCGCCAGCTTTGTATATTGGGTGGCCGTGCAAAATCCTTTGGCAGAAGACCAGGTAAGAACCGTGATATGGCTGGACAGCCTCTGGGTTGTGGGTAGTATCATAGCCATCTTTCTTTTGCTCAATAGTGTTTCCTTTATAGGGCATGTCATCATAGGAGTAGTGGCAGTGTGGGTAGCTCTGATGGCAATCCTCCAGCAAAAAGGACTGAAAGAAAAAAATGCCAGGGCTTATTAGTCCTGGTATTCCTTTCTGGCAAAATCTTCTTTGATCTGAAACTATTCATTTTTTGCTGTGGGAGACAGGCTTAGTTTTTTAGAAACGAAGCGCTTTCTTCTACCAATTTCCTGCTCTGTAAATAGGCTCTGGGCGTCAGTCCGGAAAAGGCTTTGAAATCCCTGGTAAAATGTGACTGATCGGCATAATTCAGATCAAAGGCTACATGGGACAAATGATCGAAATCAGAGTGCTGCATCAGTTGCAAGGCTTTTTCGAAGCGGGCAATTCTCAAAAAAGTCTTTGGAGAAACACCTATCGACTTCTGAAATCTTCTCTCTATCTGCCGCTCCGACAAAGCACTCTTTTGGATCAGGTCATTGAGATTCCATACTTTGTGGTTTTGAGGGCTGAATATACAGTATTTCACAAATGGATCTTCCTGACACTTTTGCTGTACACGGTTGATTAAAAATTGAGTGATGATCCCTATTCGCTCAGCATGACACCTGGCTTCTTGTATCTGATCCAGCAGATCGGGAGAACAAAAATGAAGCATGTTCGGAAGCTGATTGGTCAGTTCACAGGCATCCAAGCCAAACAAATACGGTACAGCATGCGGGTACAAACTGACACCGGTATGCGCATAGGCTCCCTGAATAGCATAGGTGTAGGATCGCGTCATCACGCCTGCCAGAAAGGCCTGGGGAAGAGACACGCCTTTCACTGTCCTGATATGGCTGTGACCATCCAGACACTGAAAAATAAGTCTTGGATAACGATCCGCAAAGATTTTCAGGATTCTTTCCGAAGGACCTATGTTAAAATCCAACGTCCAGAAATAACGCACATAGTTTCTCAGGATAACAGGCGGAGGAATAAACTGACATTGCATGCATTCATTTTTTGGCCCTACATTCGGATACATCCTTCTCAGGAATGTTTCTTTTGGACTGAGACCGGAGCATCGAGCTGTTTATTCCCTTTGTACTCTTTTCATACCCCTTGGGTTGGGGATTTCAGGCAAAAATTTCTTTGTTGTATTTGTTTCTATACTCCAGCGGAGATACCCCAGCCACTTTTCTGAAAACATCTCTGAAAGCCTTGTTGTCGGTATACCCTACTTCATACATGACTTCCGACACCGTTTTCCGGCTGACTTCCAGTTGCTTTTTAGAAGCTTCAATTTTTACCGACTGAATATATTCTACCACGGTATTGTGGGTAGCTTTTTTAAACCTTCTTTCCAGGGTGCGGCGGCCTATTCCAAAAGTTTCTGCCAGTTGATCTACTGTTATTTTCTCCTGAAAGTTCTTTTCTATATAATCCTGAATTTTGAGAATATCAGGATCATTATGAATTTTCTGGCCTTTGAAAATGCTGAAGGGCGATTGAGTGATGCGGTTGATATCCAGCACAAAAAACTTGGAAGCTAAAATAGCCATCTCCCGATTGGTATATTTCTCTACCAGGTGTAACAGCAAATTCCAGTAGGCACTGGCTCCTCCGCTGGAATACAAACCATTTTGTTCTGTAATGATCTTGTTATCCACCAAGGTGACCTGGGGAAACATGGCTTTAAATTCATTGACAAACAACCAGTGGGTAGAGCATTTTTTTCCATCCACCAACCCTGTAGCTGCCAGCAGAAAGGCCCCCAGACACAGGCTGGCTACTTCTGATCCGTTTTTATATTGTTGGACCACCCAGGGCAGAAAATCACTGTTACGCTTGATGGCATACTCCAAATTTCCGCTAATGGCCGGAATGATGATGAGATCCGGCTTACGGGCTTTTTCCAGGACCACATCCGCATGGACGGAAAACAGACCTTCACTGAGCT
Source organism: Catalimonadaceae bacterium JC749 (assembly GCA_021730635.1). Classification (GTDB taxonomy): domain Bacteria; phylum Bacteroidota; class Bacteroidia; order Cytophagales; family Cyclobacteriaceae; genus JAJNNC01. The sequence goes on along the minus strand of JAJNNC010000015.1, from coordinate 151,302 downwards.
TCACTTCTTTCTGAAGTCCTACCAGCTGAACATGAAAAAGCGGGGGTTGCCCTGCACTTTTTAAGAACTCATTTACAGCGGTGAACATATACCTTGGATCTACAATGGCAGCCAGTACGGCAGACTCAGGCACTAAAATCGCGATATTTTTCATGGGTTTGTCCAAATTTGATATCTCTTAATCAGCTTCAAAAATACGAATTCAACTTGTCGCGATCAACCCCGGCAATTGACGCATTTACACATCCCGCCTTATAGCCTACGACAGTACCTTTGTATAGCTAATCATAATAGTATAATGACTCATTTAAACGCATATCTGAATTTTAATGGTCAATGCCGGGAGGCTATGACCTTCTATCAGTCTTGTCTGGGGGGTGAACTTATCTTAGAGAAAGTTTCAGAATCTCCCATGGCAGCACAGATGCCTTCCGAAGCAGGGGCTCATATTCTGCACAGCCGTTTGATCAACGAAGGGATCGTGCTGATGGCCTCTGACATGATAGGAGCTAAGCTGCAACAGGGTAACCAAATCACTTTGTGTCTCCACTGCCAAAGTGATGAGGAAGTTAACCAGTATTTTTCCCGGCTTTCCGCTGAAGGAGAAATAAAGACTCCGCTGCACCAGACTTTTTGGGGAGCTACCCTTGGCGAATTGACCGACAAATTCGGAATGCACTGGATGTTTCACTATACCAGATCATAATTTCTTGCTATTTGATATATATCACCTATTTCACACAATAACTAAAATTCAACATGAAAAAGATTCCTATTTTATACTGGATTTTTACTGGTTTGTTTGCCTTACTAATGTTAAGCTCTGCCATTCCGGATATAATGTCGGTACCCATGGCGGTGGAAGGATTTGAAAAAATGCAGATGCCCACCTATCTACTTCCTTTCCTGGGGATTGCCAAAACTCTGGGTGTAATTGCTATTTTGATTCCGGGTTATACGCTTATCAAGGAATGGGCTTATGCCGGGTTAACTTTTGATCTGATGGGCGCTACCTATTCTATCATCGCCTCTGGCCAGCCTACCGAATCCTGGGTTTTTATGGCCATTCCATTGCTGCTGGCTGCTGCCTCCTATGGGTTGTACCGGAAAAAACGAAGATTACGGGTTTCAGGCAGCACTGGCCAACCCGATGCAAACAGATTGAAGGGAGTCTCTATACCCTATACCAACAGTACTCAGGTATTCAATACATAACAGTTCGTTTTCCTGATTTAATAAAGTGCAAATCCTTACTACCAGGCGTTTCCTCAGCAGTGAAATTAAGTCTGTCGAAGTGATCATGTCGAAAAAAAGTCTTAAAGAATAAAGCTTCTCTTATGCAGAGAAGAAAAAATCAGTAAAAGCAAAAGATCAGCCATCAGCGGAACTCTTCCCATCCTTTCTGAATGATGATTGGGGGCATGTATCCCAACCTATTACCCCGCTTTTGGGATTTTTCTAAGCCGATGACTCCTTGTGTCTGATCTTCCTTGCATGGTTGCAAGAGAATTTTCAAGTTTGCTTTACATCCGGTTTTGGAATAGATGGTAGTAGACTTCATTCCAGTGAAGCTTATCTTTGAAGTCTCTCAGCACTGTATTTTGATCTATCACCATCAGCTCGACGCCTGCCATTTCAGCGAAATCTTCTATAAATTCGGTAGTGATGGCTTTGCTGAACACGGTATGATGCGCACCACCGGCCAGTATCCAGGCAGCGGCAGCTACCGACATGTCAGGTTTAGGGTCCCACAAGACCCTGGCTACCGGTAGTTTGGGTAGTTCTTTTTCCGGCAGAATGGCCTCTACTTCATTGACCAGTAATCGGAAGCGGTTACCCATATCGATCAGGGAAACATTGATGGCCGGTCCGGAATCCACATCAAAGACAAGTCGTACCGGATCTTCCTTCCCTCCGATTGACAGGGGATGCACTTCACACCTTGGCTGGGAAGCAGCGATAGAAGGACAAATTTCCAGCATATGCGCACCTAATACCCTGGATCGTCCTTTTCTGAAATCATAGGTATAATCCTCCATAAAAGAAGAGCCTCCCTGCAACTGGGTATCCATCACTTTGATGGCCCGTAGTAAAGCAGCCGTTTTCCAGTCGCCTTCCCCCCCAAACCCATAGCCATCGGCCATCAACCGTTGGGAAGCGATGCCGGGCAGTTGTCGCAATCCATGCAGATCTTCGAAAGTATCCGTAAAGGCTCCGAACCCTCCCTGCTCGAGAAAAGCTCTCAGGCCCAGTTCTATTCTGGCTGCCTCCAGGAGAGAAGCATGATGCTGCCCTCCTTTCCGTAAAGAAGCATGCATCAGGTACTGTGCTTCGTAAACCTCAATGAGTTCTGCTAACTCTTTTTCTGATACCTCTTTCACATACCGGACCAGATCGCCCACGCCATATCCATTTACGGAAAAGCCAAAACGCATCTGGGCTTCTACTTTATCCCCTTCCGTGACGGCCACCTCCCGCATATTATCTCCGAACCGGGCCACCTTGGTGGTTTGAAAGACATGCCAGGCCGCTGCCACACGGGCCCAGTTTCCCAGTTTTTTCTGGGCCTCCTCCTCCTGCCAGTGGCCTACGATAACTTTCCGGTTTTTGCGTAACCGACTGGTCATAAACCCAAACTCTCTGCCGCCGTGGGCAGACTGATTTTCATTCATGAAGTCCATATCAATGTCACTCCAGGGAATCTCCGTATTGAATTGGGTATGAAAATGCGCCAAAGGTTTTTGTAAAGCCGAAAGACCTTTGATCCACATTTTGGCCGGAGAGAACGTATGCATCCAGACCACCAGTCCGATACATTGTTTTTCCACATTGGCTTGCTGACAGACCTGATAAATTTGGTCCGGGGTGGTGACTACTGATTTATAGGATACCCTGACAGGCAGGAAAGGGCTGCCATCCAGATTTTTTGCGATTTCTTCAGCATGGGAAGCGACTTTTTTCAGCACTTCTTCGCCGTATAAATGTTGACTACCAGTGACAAACCAGATTTCGTATTGTTTTAAATCTATCATCGATTTTATGCTTTTTAATATTCCTGCCCATAATAGGCGTTTTGTCCATGTTTTCTGTCGTAATGTTTGCGAATGAGCGCCTCTTTAAGCCGGGGTGCCTCCGGATTGATCTGCAAAGTCAGGTAAGCCATGCGTGCCAATTCTTCTAACACTTTACTGTTATACACTGCTTTTTCTGCTGATTTACCCCAGGTAAATGGCCCATGATTGCCCAGCAATACCATCTCTACCTCCTCATAAGAAAGTTTTTTTTCAGCAAAGCAATCTATGATTTGCTGTCCGGTCATATGTTCATAATCACCCTGGATCAGTTCATCAGCCATGGGAGGCGCACAGGGGACATCCTGCGTAAAATGATCGGCATGGGTCGTGCCCAGGATCGGAATATCCCGCTGAGCCTGGGCCCAGGACACGGCATAGGTAGAATGGGTATGACAAATCCCACCAATTCTTTCCCAGGCTTTATACAGAAAAGCATGAGTTTTGGTGTCGGAAGAAGGTCGCATACGGCCTTCCACTACGCGGGCGTCAAAGTCTACAATGACGATGTCTTCAGGTTTCAGCTGCTGATAATCCACTCCACTGGGTTTAATAGCAAACACGGCTTCCTGCCGGTCCACCGCACTCACATTGCCAAAGGTATAGATGACCAGTTCTAATTGAGGCAGATGCATATTGGCTTCATAACATTGCCTTTTTAGTTCTTTATATTTACTCATGCTTCACGACAGTTTTAAATTCTACAAAGGCTCCTAATCGTTTGTATTGATCATACAGTTGCTGATACACCTTGCTTTGGTAGGGTTGCGGATGGTATTCATTATCGAAGCCGCTACCCATGGCCTCTTTGGCAGACAAAACATCGGAGTAGAGTCCGGCCGCGACAGCTGCATACATGGCAGCACCCAGTGCGGGGGCCTGTTCCGAACTGGCCACCTTGATAGGCATACTCAGTACATCGGCCATGGTCTGCATCACAAAGGGTGATTTCTTGGCAACCCCTCCCAGTCCGATGACGGTTTTGATCTTGACCCCTTCCTCCTCAAAACGGTCTATAATTCTTTTAGAACCAAAACAGATTGCCTCCACCAAGGCTCTGAAAATATGGGGCGCTTCAGTACCCATACCCAAACCCATGATCGCACCTTTCAGTGCCTGATTGGCATCTGGCGTTCTACGGCCATTGATCCAATCCAGGGCGACCACTCCGGAGGCCGAAACAGGTACTTTCTCAGCGGCAGCGGAAAGCTCATTCATCATGCGGTCTTGTATCTCTTGGCTCAGTTTTTCTTTCTGTTCCTCATTTAGGAGCGAAGTGTTGCCCAGAAGGTTTTTCACTGGCCAGGCCAGCAGTTGTGTAAACCAGGCCAGCACATCGCCAAAACCGGATTGCCCGGCTTCCAGCCCCACCATGCCCGGAATCACGGAACCCTCTACCTGTCCGCAAATTCCTTTCACCAGTTTATTCTCAACCTCACGATGGGAGGCGACCATGATATCACAGGTAGAGGTGCCCATCACCTTGACCATGGCATGTTCTTCCACCTCGCCACCCACAGCCCCTGCATGAGCGTCAAAAGTACCCACTGCGACGACGACCTCTTCGGATAATCCCAACCGATGGGCCCATTCCTGGCTGAGCTGTCCCGCCACCTGGTCTGAGGTGTAGGTTTCCTGGTATAAGCGATCCCGCAGACCAGCCAGACGAGGATCCAGCTTAGACAGAAATTCCCCGGAAGGTAAGCCCTTCCAATCGGGATGCCACATGGCTTTATGACCGGCAGCACAGCGGCTTCTTTTAAAGGATGATAAGTCTTTTCCCCCAACGAGCACATAAGTAATCCAATCACAGTGTTCCATCCAGGAATAAGCTGCTTCCGCCACTGCTTTGTCTTCCCGGATGACATGCAGTATTTTCGCCCAGAACCATTCCGAAGAATAAATACCCCCCTCGTACCGGGTGAAGTCCTCCCCTCCCCAGCTTTTGGCCAGCCTGTTAATTTCTTCTGCTTCCCGGATGGAGGTATGATCTTTCCAGAGCACTACCATGGCGTTGGGATTGTGGGCAAAGTCTGGCAATAAAGCCAAAGAGGTTCCCTGCTGATCCACAGGCATGGGAGAAGAACCGGTGGTATCTACACAGAGGCCTTTAACGAGCTTTGGATCAATGGAAGATTCCGCCAATACCGCTTTCAGGGTAGCTTCTAAACCCTCCAGATGATCCAAGGGATGTTGTCTGAACTGATTGGAATAGGCATTACAGTATTTTCCTTCTTTCCATCTTTTATACCAGTGCACTTTACTGGACAAACAACTACCATCGGCGGTATTGATCAGTACAGAGCGCACTGAATCGGTTCCGTAATCTATGCCTATCACATAATGTTGAGGTTCCATGAGGTTGTGTATTTTTGAGCGAAAAAATGATTTGTCAGCCCGAGTTTACTAAAATATTTGATTATTTAGTGTTACTTTATCGGTTTAGTTGTCAATCAAACACTTTTTTATTTTGCCTGTTGGGGGCTCACCGTTGGCCAGCCTTCCGGATTCCAACCTAGCTTTTCTATCCTTAAAGCAGGCTTTCCTTCATTTTTAGCATCATACCCATGAAAAATCAGATAATCCTCTCCATCAAAGGTATAGACCGCATTGTGACCCACTCCAGGCCATCGTTTGTCGCCCTGCAGCACCAAAGTTCCACCGCCCTGTGTCATGCTCATGCCTTCCTGATCGAGGTAAGGGCCCGTGATATGATCAGCCCTTCCCACCATGATTTTATATGTACTTTCTATACCCCGGCAACAGGCGTCAAATGACACAAACAGATAATAATAGTTATTTTTTTTAAAGATAAAGGGGGCTTCTATCGCTCCATCGCCAGCCTTACGATCATCCGTTTTAAAATCTCTCGGACGGCTGGCGATCGTATACCATTCCTGTGGTGATTGCGCAATGCCCATCCTGTCCGCTTGTAGTCTGACCAGTTTGATACCGTTCCAGAAAGAGCCAAAAGATAGCCAGGGAGTCCCCTGTTCGTCGGTGGACAGATGGGGGTCTATCGCATTCCACAGATCCCTACCCGGTACACTTTCCACAATTTTTCCATGATCTATCCACTGGAAATCATCCTCTTCAGGATTGAGCGTCACATTGGTCGCCAGTCCGATGCAGGAGGTGTTTTTACCGAAGGCAGACACCGAATAATACAGATAATAGGTTCCTTCATGGTATGAAATATCAGGCGCCCAAATATGGCCTTCGAAGCCAGGGACAGCCTCTACCGCCCAGGCGGGTGCCTGCGAAAAAACGGGTTCTTCTTTTTTCCAATTCTGCCTATCCGATGAAGAGTAGACGCTGATACCCTGCCCGGTACTAAACAGGTAATACATACCATCCTGCCTGATCATTACCGGATCGTGCACCCGAATAGGCTGGGCTTGGGCCGCCATCAAAAGGCCTAACCAGCCATAACACCATATGCCACAGACGTACTGCATCACGCTCTCTTTATCATACAAATCAAAGCTTTACCTTCATGTGTTCAGGATAAATAAACGGCCTTATGATCCCTCCGTCTTTTGCTCCGTCCATCCCATCATAGGTAAAAGAGTAGTTTTTCACCTGTTCGGCATACAAATCCCCATCGGCAGCAAAGTTGATATCTTCAAAGAGGATGCCCCACGTTGTGGGCTGTATATCCGCTGTAGGCTGGTCTGCCTGTACCACCCAGGGTGTCTTTCCTACTACCGATATGCTAGGCAGGCTAAAGATAAAAAGGGTATAAATCACTGAATATAACCACTTAGGAATCATTGTTTTAGGCTATGTTTGTTAAAGTCACTTTACCTGATGACTTTATCGTCTTTTACCTTCTTATTGCAGGGCCAGCACCACTACAGAAAAGGGAGGCAAGGTGACAGTCAGTTGGTTGTTGCCACTCAGTTTGGCTCCCTTAAATTCAGTAGGGGCGATTTTATCCGGGTCTTCAAACGAATTATGATCCTGCAGCTGGGAAGAAGACAAAATCCTGCCGGTGATCTTGCTGTATTTTCCACCTTCCAGCGTAATATTGATGGGTTGTGGATTCTTCGCATCTATATTGACCAGGGAGATATGCGTGACACCGTTTTGATCCCTGGACGCAGAAGCTGATACCGCTGGTAATTTTTCCTCTCCCAACATATAATCCTTGGTTTCAATGTCCAGGGGCATCATCACCGCATCCTGATGTACATTGTACATTTCCATGACATGGTAGGTAGGCGTCAGCAACATCTTTTCATCCTCGGTAAGAATGACAGCTTGCAGCACATTGATGGTTTGCGCCAGGTTAGCCATGCGTACCCTGTCGCAGTACTTATGAAAAATATTCAAGGTCGTACCCGCAATCATGGCATCACGCATGGTATTTTGCTGGTATAAAAAACCCGGATTAGAGCCTGGCCTTACTTCATACCATCCTCCCCATTCATCTACCACCAAAGCCACATCCTTTTCAGGGTCATACTGATCCATAATGGCGGTATGCTTTTCAATGAGTTCATCCATGAACATGGCTTTTTGCAGGATGGTAAAATACTGCTCCTCTGAAAAATCCACATCAGGTCCTTTGTTGCTCCAGTCGATGACGGAATAATGATGCAGGGCCACTCCCTCCAGCAGTTGGTGAGGGATGTTTTTCATCAGCACTTCTGTCCAGTGATAGTCATCAGAGCTAGCCCCGGAAGCGATACGGAAGATCCCCCCTGTGTTGTTCCAGTCTGCTACAAAGGTGGCATACTTACGATATTCATTGGCATAATATTCTGCCGTCATATTGCCACCGCATCCCCAGGCTTCGTTGCCTATCCCCCAATACTTTACCTTCCAGGGTTCTTCCCGTCCGTTTTCCTGACGCAGGGCAGACATAGGGCTTACCCCGTCAAAATTGACATACTGTACCCAATCGGCCAGTTCCTGCACAGTGCCACTTCCCACGTTGCCGGCCAGATAAGGCTCGGTTTCCAGTGCTTCGCACATGTTCAGAAAATCGTGGGTGCCAAAACTATTATCTTCCGTGACACCACCCCACCAGACATTGACGATCTCTGGCCGTTCTTCTTTAGGACCTATGCCATCTTTCCAGTGATAGGTATCGGCAAAGCATCCGCCGGGCCATCGCAGGTTTGGAATTTTCAGCTTTTTCAATGCCTCTATCACATCGGTCCGGACGCCATCGGTATGAGGGATTTCACTGTTGTTCTCTCCTACATAGAAACCACCATAAATACAACGCCCCAGATGTTCTGCAAAATGACCGTAGATGTGCCGGCTGATGGTATCTTTCGCCTCTGTGGTATGGATGGTAATCTGGTTGTCAGCAGTTTGTGCCCTGAGGTGAGAATATGTCACCACCATACACAGTGCTGTCAGACAAAAAGCTGTTCTGATCTCAGGGAGAGCTCCCTTGCTCCATAATATCCTTTGTGTGCGTGTACTAGTCATCGCTTTCCTGTTTGTGAAGTGGAAAAAAACTGGAAAGAACGCCTGGCTGTATCCGGAAGCGGTCCGGAAAGTGGAGAAAGATCATGGGATAGGTGGTGTACCATAGTCTGTTGTGTTGGTTGTTGATTTTAAGTGTATATTATACAATTATAAATATAAGGGATAGGTTGATACAATCACAAGTATGATTGTAGAATTTACCTTTTTTGTTCTGAAAATTCGTTTCACAGGCAATGATAAATAAACTGAACAGTATTCCTTTTTTTAAGATCATCGCCCAATTAAAATAAGTTTTCCAACACTACCCGGTACTTCTTCGGATTCCCCCTTCTGACTATATTATTTAAGTAGTCTTAGATAATATATTCCCCCTGCTACTGAACCTTCATGGGCCTCAAATTTTACATTCAATACCTCAGCATTCTCTTTAAGTATGTTTTCAGGAATCGGGTAATCCTCATGAAAGAAAGTGTCGCCCCGGGAACCATCCAGATGGATCGTTTTCAACAATATATTGTTAACCAGAATATCAAAATGACGGTTTTTATCGCCCCCGAAATAGGTCACTCTCAGGGTTTTACCTTTCTTTTCCTTGTTATTAAGATCATAGCTGAACCATCCTTGGGCGTCCCGCCAGAACCATCCATTGTAGAGGCCCGTCTGTGTATCCTCTCCTTTAAAGTGATGATCCGATTCAGGCTGTTGTTCTCCGGTAGCCACCTGATCCACCGTTTGCGCTTCCAGGGCTAACATTTCATTTTCTTTCAGTCGGATGACCTCCTGTTGCTTTTCCAGGTTTTCTGGCGTTGTCACCGGCCAGTAGATCATATAACGTGCTTCATGCAGGGTAAAGAAAGGAACAAGTTGGAGATCCCGGTACTTCTCAGGATAGATAAGCTCTGAAGCGGTAAAGGTCATTGGCTGACCAGGAACAGGTTTTATTTTGGACAACAGTTCCTGATTTTTTTCCATGATCACGGGCGCCTCGTCGATGGGAAATAATTCGCCACTGGCTACATGTCCCATACGGCTGCTGTCGGCCCAAAGTCCTGCTAAGTCCTTCGTGTCTGTGGCAGCAGCCAACACAATAGGCCCGTGCATAAAAGAGGCCCAGGATGAACCGTCAGGCAGATATTCTACCGTCGTATGCATGGGCAAACTTACCGAGATCACATCCCCTGATTTCCAGGTGCGTTCTATAGAAACATAGGAAGCTGAGGATGACACTTCCTGCGCCTTTCCGTTAACGCTGACCTGAAAGGCTCCCTCCTTCACCCATTGAGGCTGTCTGAGGTTGATCGCAAAAGCCCCGGGTGATGCTACCTTCACCAGTATGTCTGAAGTTTCTGCAAAAGGAAACTGAGTGGTTTGTTCCAGTGTAATCCCCTGCTCCTCCCACTGAAGTTGGGATGGAATAAACAGATTAACATACACATCCTTTTCCTGATGCGCATAAATCAGTTCCCCATATTTACCATGGTTTTCCAGTCCAGAACCCACGCAACACCAAAAGCCCTGATCGGGTTGAGAATAGACCCTGTAATGACGAGGACGCATAGGCGTAAAATAGACAAATCCACCCTTGGTAGGGTGCTGGGAAGAAAGAATATGGTTGTATAAAGCTCTTTCATAATACGCTATGTACTCCGGCTTAGGGTCCGACAGAAACAGCATTTTGGTCAGGCGGAGCATGTTGTAGGTATTACAGGTTTCAGGCCCCTGGTTGGACTCTATCATGGGTAGAAAATGATCAACCGGATGAAAGTGTTCCCTGACACTATTGCCACCGATAGACACTGTGCGACGATTAACGACAGTTTCCCAGAAGAAGGCAGCCGCATCAGCCCAGGCCTGGTCTTTGTTTAATTCAGCGATTCTCTGATAGCCGATAACCTTGGGGATCTGGGTGTTGGCATGTAAACCAGTGAGGGTATCCTGCTCCTGAAGCAGGGGTTGCAGGATCGCCTGATGGGAAAACCTGCTGGCCAGCTCAAGATACTTTTCTTCTCCGGTGATGGCTGCCACATCGGCAAACACTTCGTTCAAGCCTCCATGTTCGCTCCGTAACATATCCTGTAATTGCTCTTCCGATAAATCAGCAGTCAGGTTTAAAAACCAGTCAGTCAGCTTCACCAGCACCTCTCTGGCCTGTTCATGGCCAGCTACTTCATAGGCATCACGGAGTCCTGCGAAAAGCTTGTGGATATTATATAAAGGCACCCATTTGTCATTCAGAGAGAAGTTGCCCGCCTCTATCTCTCCCCGGGCGATCTCCTGCCACATCGCCTTACCGCCAGGAATGCCTCCCACATACCCATCCCCATTTTTCTGCTGACATGCTGCCAGCCTGTTGACCATGTACGCTAACCTTTCCTGTAATTCAGCTTGTTGGGTAGCGGCATACATCAGGGCCAGGGCAGAAAGATAGTGGCCTCCGATATGACCATTAAGTCCGCTGTTTTCCCAGTTAGGATAAGGATTCGCCGGCGTTTCAATCCCTGCCTCCAACAAAAAGGGAGCCAGCAAACGGTCCGGGTCCAGGGCCAGGATATAGGTCAGATCGGTTTGCTGCGCCTGTTGAAAAGGGCTTTCCAGCAGACGGACGGAGGAAAGGGGAAAACTTTCCAGCGGACCTTCCTGGCTATGGCCTGTCAGGATTAAGAAACTGAAGAAAACACTCAATACAATTACTTTCATGGGAATCTGTTGGAACTTTCTGTTTATTGCTAGTTGGCAGGTAGCCATACAGCCATCGGACTGATATCTCTATGATTCCAGGCATAATAGGGAATCAGTTGCACTTGGATTGGCTCGTCAGGTGATTTAACCCACCCCTTTCCTTTCAAGACCGTAATACCTTCCAACAAACCTGCCCGGTACTCTGCCTGCAAGGGAGTCTTCTTATCCAAATGAATATCCCCAGCATGTCCGCTGTTGTCAATACCTTCCGCACAAAATACGATAGGACCTCTCTGAATGGCTATTTTCCCTTGGTTGGCCTGCACCTTTTCATGGCTTACGAGAGCCCTGATCTCCATGGGAAATTGCACTTCAACCTGATCCCCTTTTTTCCAGTTTCCGGGTATCACGGCATATCCATTCTCTAACTCAAAGGGAAAAGCTTTACCATTCACTTTGATGAGGGTTTTCTGGGTACTAGGTTCGGTAAACCGATAAAGATCACTGGGCACGGGATCATTCACTGTCCAGCCTGGTATCCTGATCATCAGATTGGCCTGTATGGGTTGATCATGATCAACTGCCAGGGTAATCGTTCCTTCCCAGGGATATGAAGTCGTCTGCCTGAGGGAAAACTTTGCATCTCTAAAATCGATTGCAGCCGCATTGTTCATAAACAAATTGACATACAGATTTTCATCCTGCACGGCATAGACATACCCTCCAATGGAAGGCATAAAGCGGGATAAATTGGAAGGACAGCAGGAGCAATCGAACCAGGCACTACGGCAGTTCGCGCCCTGATTAAACATTGTTTCCCCATTAAAAGCCAATGGATTGGGATAGAAAAACTTGTCACCCTGCATGGACAATCCGGAGATCAGGTTATTGTACAGTGACCGCTCCAGTACATCTATGTATTTGGATTCACCATGCAACAAAAACATTCTGTGGTTCCAGTAGACATTAGCAATGGCGGCACAGGTTTCTGCATATGCATCATTGGGGAGCACATAATTATCGTCAAAACCCTCTATGCCATTGCCTGCCCCTAATCCACCAGTGATATACAGTTTTTTTCCCACCACATTGTTCCAGATTTTATCAATGGCGGCTAGATAAGCCTCATCTTCCATGATAGCCGCGATATCCGCCATGGAAGCATACATATAAGCCGCCCTGACAGCATGGCCTACCGCTTCTTCCTGTTCTGTGACAGGTGCATGATCCTGTGAATATAAAGCGTAGGTGCCCAGATGATCACCTTCATTCTCATATTGTCTCAGTCCTTTCCCTCGACGGTCCAGGAAGAGCTTTGCCAGAGTCAGGTACTGATCGTTACCGGTAGCCCGGTACAATTTCACCAGCCCCAGCTCAATTTCCTGGTGGCCGGGATAAAATTCCTTCCCCTCCACTACACACAATTGGTAAATCAGGTCAGCATTTTTGATCGCGATGTTTAGAAAATCTTTTTTACCCGTGGCCCTGTAGTGCGCAACGGCTGCTTCATACATATGGCCTGCGTTATACAGCTCATGGCTCATCCTTGAACCCACAAATTTTCCCGCTGGATCATAAGAACAGCAGGTCATGTCGGCATATTCATTGGCTTTTAAGGTCCAGGCGGTATATAAATAGCCATCGTCCTCCTGTGCAGCACCCATATAGTAGACCAGGGTATCTAGGTAGGCTTCCATTGGCGGGTTGTCTTTCAACATAAGGCTATAGGAAGCTCCTTCTATGATTTTATAGACATCAGAATCGTCGAAACCAAATTCTCCCCGGAACTTGCCTTCTTTCAGGCCTCCGGCATAAATGAAGTTGTTGATCCTTCCTGTTTCCTCACATTTTTGGAAAGCATAGGGTATGGTTACTTCCGAAACAGTATCCAGCCGGCTTCGCCAGAAACCTTCTGTCATTTGTACCCGGGTAAAATCTATCGGTTGAATGGGATAATCTGTCATGGGTGATTGTGCCATCCCCCAGGGGGTCGCCCAGCACCACACCAACAGGATCCCTATGGTTTTATTGATTGGACTCATGGTATTGTATTGATTAGGTTGTTAATGCATCGTAACAGGTAATTTCATCCCCGGTGAGGTGGCTGAAATTATTTACATCAAGACAGGCATCGCTGCTGAGGATCACTTGGTGTGCAGGGCCTTTGGTTCCTGGGCCAACATATCTACAAACCACAAGTTGATCATTTGACCGCTCTGATCTTTCAACACTGTGATCCTCCGGTTGCCATCTATTTTCACATAGATATCGTCTTTATAAGCAAACGGACTTTCAATTTTGATAAATCCCTGGCCATACCATTTTTCCATCAATTGAAGCACATCGAGCAGCAGGCTGTCGCTTTCAAAGACCTTATCTTTTAATTCGGCATTATCATAATAAATGGCAGCTTTAAGCTCTGTGATGGTATTGTTTTCAAATATGGGAAAGAAGTTGATGGCAGCAGGATATTTCATTTCATCCTTCAGTTTGTATTCCACCCAATTTCCATTTTTAACGCCTCCCTGCCTGAATTCATCCTTCAGGTTCATTTGATAACAATAATGATAAAACTCTTTTTCTTCCATGCTCAGGTAAATACCCTTAAAGAGCATGTCGTAGCGTATGCCACTGGACAGGGCAGCCTGCTCCATTTTTTTATAGCGCTCTTCCGGGCTCTCCTGACAAGCTGACAAACAGAAGATGATCAGCAAAACTCCCAAAGCAGATAACGCCGATAATGTTTTCATAGAGTAATGATGCCTTGTCATGCGTTGTGTAAATATCTCTTCGTCCATGAATAAACAGGCAGAGAAGCGTAAGCTTCCCTGCTTGGTTTCACCTATTCTAATAAACTATTAATATCCCGGATTTTGAACGAGGTTCGGATTACCATTCAGCTGATTGGCTGGGATGGGAAACAAATTTTTTGAAGGATCAGATACTTCTTTTTCCCACCAGGCATCATTGAACCTGTCAAAACGTATCATGTTGGTCCGGCTATGCCCTTCGAAAGCCACTTCACGTTGTATTTCGTTGTACAACTCGTCTTCTGTCAAGGGACTGATACCAGCCAAACCTGCCCTCTCCCGAACCTGTTGTATGAGTGCTATGGCTTCCGCACTGGCATTGTCCTGTCTCCACAAGGCTTCCGCCCTCATCAGCAACACATCCGCATATCGAAGCAAAGGAAAATCGTTATCCATGTCCAGTTGTATGCCCATTTCAAACTCATATTTACCAATACGGGCGCCAGCATCACTAAAAGCTTTGGGCGTCAGTTCATTGATATAAGGCGTAAACACAATAGGTTCTCCACTGGGATCTTTATTTCCTTCGGAATCTACTTCAATCGCACCATTAGGATCGAGCAGAGGTTCGCCTGTAGAAGAGAATTGTTGCCCCACAATGAACATTTCTTTACGAACATCCTCATCGGTGAAAGAATTATAAAACTCTTCCAGGGCAGTATATCCATTCCAGGGTCCCGTAGAGAAATTGTAAGTTTCTCTGTTCAGTGGATGCAGCGTCCGCATATGTAAATTGAACCCGTTGGCATTGCCAGCCTCGTAAGGAATGACAAAAATATTCTCACGGGAACCACTGTTTTGTACGGCAAAGTTTGAGAAATAATTGGGTTCTATTGAAAACATTCCACCATCAATGATTTGCTGGGCGGTGGATGCCGCCAGTTCCCATTGAGGCGTGCCGGTATAAACCTCTGCATTCAGATACAATTTGGTCAACAAAGCCAACGCCGCCCACTGGTTCATTCTTCCATAGGTAGCTGCACTCACTTCTTCAGAAAGCAGGGGGATTACTTCGTTAAGCTCGGTGGTCAGAAAACCAAAAACTTCTGGCCTGGGCGTTCTGGAGGGGTTGGGTTCTGCCTCAGAAAAAGAAGTGATCAAGGGCACATCACCAAACATATCAATCATCAGAAAATAATAGTAAGCCCTGAGGGCTCTTAACTCTGCCACAAACACTTCTGCCTGCTCAGGTGGCGCTAAAGCCTGTAGTTGTTCAATGAGCCTGTTGCAGGTAGAAATACCCCCAAAGCCCATATTCCATGACGCATCAAACAACCCCAGGGTCACTTCCCACTGGTGTCTGTGCAATCGTGCCCAGATACCATTGTCATCCCAAGGACCAAACTTGGCCGGGGCTGCACTGGTTTCTGTGGATAACTCCTGGGCAGACCAGGGGTCTCCGGCATAACTGTATAAGGAGGTGTAAGCGGTTCCCAGGGCAGCGACAAACTGATCATCAGTCTTGAAAAAATCGTCCGGGGTCAGTTCGCTGTACAATTCAGTATCCAGGTCGGTACAGGAGAGGCTCAGGATGACCGTCATCGTGAACACCAGGATTTTATGCAGTATATTTTTCATGATCATCTGTGTTAGGGCGTTTAAAATCCGAAGTTTACACCAAAGGTGTAGGTTCTGGTTCTGAAATAGGAATTTCTGTCGTCCACGCCCGGAGCCAGCGGCGATCCATAACTGTAATGGACTTCAGGATCTACACCGGTATAGTCAGAGATGACGAATACATTTTGGCCCGACAGATAGAATCTAACATTTCTGAAAGCAGTACCGCCACTCAGCGGCAAGTTATACCCCAATGTTATGTTATCCAGCTTAAAGAAATCCGCTTTTTCCACATAATAGCTGTTCCAGGACTCTCCTTCTGTCAGGTTAGGCAGATAATACTTGGTCCTGATCGGATTATAATTATTGGCAGCAGCAGGAGATTCATAATAGGCCCGGTTGATGTTGACCAGACTATGCCCAAAAGCACCCCGCAACAAGAAATTCAGGTCGAAACTTTTATAGGTGATAGAGTTATTCCAGGACAACTCAAAGTCCGGCAAGCCATTGCCCACTACTACAGCATCATCAATCTGGGTGATATTCCCATCTTCATTCTGATCCTGAATAATTCTCTTGCCATCTTCGTCAACACCCAAAAAAATGGGGGCCATGATATCTCCGATAGGTTCTCCTTCTTTCACACGAATGACCAGGGTATTGTTCAGGCCCGGAGGGCCCAGGTTACCTAAGAAAAGCTGTGAACTTTCATTGGTAAATTTGACCAGTTCGGTATTAAAGGTAGAAAATATGAGACCGGTATTGTATACCAGCCCATCGTTGTTCTCCAACAACAGATAGTTGAAGGCTACTTCCAGTCCATTACTTTTTAGCTCTCCGATGTTCTCCAGGGTTGTCGGAAAGAAATTGGGTGGAACAGGCACGCTGACCACCTGCAACACGTCTTTGGTGTTGCGCACATAATAATCAATAGAACCACTTAAACGACTGCTGAACAGGCCAAAATCCACTCCTATATTGGTTTCTGCCTTCTGCTCCCATTTCAGATCCGGATTGGGGTTGGAAGCTATCCCAAAGCTGGGGACAAAACTACCGTTATACAGGAATCTGGAGCCCGGACCCAAGCGTTGTAAATATTCATAAAATTCGTTCGGCAGGTTACCCGTTACGCCATAACCGGCTCTTAGTTTCAACACATCCATGGGCAGGTCTAAAAGTTGAATCAGATCCAGCCCTCCACTGAGGGAATAAAAATTACCCCAGCGATTGTTGACCCCAAAGCGGGAAGACCCTTCCCTTCGGTATGCTGCCGTAAAGAAATACGTATCATCAAAGTTCAGAATCGCTCTGCCAAAGAAGGATATCAGCCGGGATTCTTCCCGCAAACTACCCATGCTTGCCAGGTTGTTGGCAATGTCTAGGCCCAGCCCCAGGTTATTATAGAGCAGATCATCCGTGATAAAATTACCATTCGCTGCAGAAAAGTTCTCAGTGGTGAGCTCCTGCCAGGAGTACCCTACCACGGTATTCAGCGAAAGGGAACCCAGATTTCTTTTAAAAGAACCTGTCAGTTCGAATAACTCATTGATGCGATCCTCTGAAAATTTGTTGGCCAATCCCCCTCTTCCGCTGGCAGAACTAAACCTCATTCTGGAACTGAAATACTGAGAACGCATGTCGCTTTCATATTGCTGGGAATAAAAGGCACTCAGGTTCAATCCACTTACCACCTCATATTCCGCCAGCAAACTGCCTAACATCGTTTTAAAGTTCCCATTGTCTGTGGTTTCATTGGCAATGGCCATCGGATTATGATATTCCGGTGTTGTAGGTTCCCAGTAACCCTGTTCCGGATCATTGTCATTATAAATGGGGGCTGTCGGGTTGGTGATAATGGCAAACCTCAGTGCTTCATAGGGAATAAAACTTGCATTTCTGCGGGTAATACCCAGGTTGACGGTCAGATTCAATTTATCATTGATAGCTCTTTGGGTAAGGTTCAGACGTCCGTTAATCTGATCAAATCCATTGCCCAGGGCAATGCCTTCTACATCTCTGTAATTGAAAGAAGCCCGGTAACTGGAAGATTCCGTACTATTCGCTATAGAAATGTTGTGCACGTGTGTAATGCCATCGTCTGTCAAAAGGTCCAGCCAGTCGGTTTCGTTGCCCAGATCGGTTCCCCCGGCTTCTACAAACTGTTGAGGAGAAGAGTTAGGAACAAATTTCGCGACTTCCTCCAGGGACACATATCCGTTATAATCAATGGTAGCCGTACCGGGCGTTGATCCTCTTTTGGTGGTAACGATAATCACACCGGAAGCACCCCGGGTACCATAGATCGCGGCTGCGGAAGCATCCTTGAGCACTTCCACCGAAGCGATATCATTGGGGTCTACCGACTGTAAAGAACCACCGACTACCCCATCGATGACAATCAGCGGCTGTGAATTGGCTCCAAAAGTTGAGAGCCCTCTAAGGCGGATATTAAACCCGGCATTGGGATCACCCCCTGGCTTGACGATGGATAAACCGGCTACTTTACCCTGAAGCAACTGGGCCGGGTCATTCACATTTCCCCTGTTAAATTCTTTGGCATCCACGCTGGCCACCGAACTGGTAATTTCCTTTTTTTCTGCGGTACCATATCCGATGACAACCACTTCCCGAAGACTTTGGATATCTTCTGCCAATGTCATATCAATGGTATTTCTGCCGTTAACCGGAACTTCTTCGGTCGTATATCCAATAGATGAAAATACCAGCGTATCGTTCTGGTTGGCTACGTTAATGGTATACCGGCCATCGATATCTGTCACCGTACCGGAACTACTACCTTTGACAATGATGTTGACACCAGGCAAAGCCAAACCATCAGAAACGCCAGTCACGGTACCACTGACAGTGTTGGTATTTTGCGCATAAGAAATTCCCCAAGGGAGAAGGAACAAATACAAAAACCAATGCCTGCTTACCAGCCTGAACCAGTTGGACAGGAATCGATGAGAGAGCAGTAGAACTTTTTGCATATAGATAGGTTTAGGTTGATATTTAAGTGTATATTTTACATTTATAAATATAATTAAACATTTCACACAAATGCAAACATCTTATTATAATTATTTTTTTCAGAACTAAAAATTAATCGCTATTTATAACAAATTTTCATTACAATGAATGAAAGCAGCATTCCCCATTAAGTTAAATGGGTGAACCATCCATACAGGTTGATTGATTGACACTGGGGGACAATCTTAACGAACCAAAGAAATTCTAGGTAGGGCACAGATGAAAGAACACTAAAGAATTTTCCACAGAAGTGACAATTTGTCAAGGATGTCCAGCACTTTAGACACCTGTAGTGTTCCTTCGACTATAAAGAGTGAAATGACTATTGAAACAACTTCTGGGCCACGCTGGCCAGATAGTTTCTCACATTCATCCAGGTATGTCCTCCTTCTGTGATCATGGCCTCATACTGAATATTTTTTTGATCCAGCACTGCCAGGAAATCAGTGGACGATTCGTAGAGGAAGTCCGCTTTTCCGCAACTCACCCATAGGAGTTTGAGCTGATCGTTCAATGTCTCTGGTGAAGCATAGAGGTTGCTAAAGTTTTCCTCAAACTCTCTTTCCCAAATGGCTGGTGCAAAGGCACATACATAACTAAATTGGTCAGGATTACTCAAGCCTGCGGCCAGGGTTTGCCTTCCTCCCAGAGAAAACCCGGCAATGGCCCGATGGGCAGCATCCGGCAGCACGCTGTAATTTTTCTCTGTGAATGGGATGACCTCTTTCATCATCTCATCAATAAAAAGATCGGTTCTCAGGTAGTCGGCTTCTATACTTTTGTCTTTACTCTTTAGCGCAGGATAAGGATTCGCATAGGGCATGACCACGATCATAGGTTTGGCTTTGCCTTGGGCAATCAGGTTATCCATGATCAGGTGTACACGACCTACTTTCAGCCAGGTTTCTTCCGTATCGGTCATCCCATGAATCAGGTACAGCACAGGATATTGTTGATCGGTATTTTCCTGGTATCCTGGAGGCGTGTAGACCAGTAAGGGTCTGGTGAGTCCAAGAAAGGATGAGGTATAATAGCAATAAGAAATTTCTCCATGAGGCACCTCCTGCCAATCGTGAATCAAAGGTTGACCAGCCGGAATATCAATCAGGCTTCTTTTGAATCGTTCGTTGGGAAAAATATCAGGATTAGCCGGGTCAGCGACATTCACCCCATCAACCACAAAGAAGTAAGGATAAATATCCGGTGTGAACGGGCCCAGTGTTACACTCCACACTCCGGAAGTATCACTTTTCATCATTGCCTGGTTCTCTTGCAGGAATTCAGCACTGATTTCAACTTTGGAAGCTTCATGGCTGTCGTACCGGAAAGTGATGGTGCCATCAGGATTGAACTCAGGGGACCGTATGGGTGCCCGTTCCTGGGCGGTCACTTCAGTCCAAGGTTGCTGGCCGATAAAAAGAGTAAGGATGAGTAGATGCAGGTGCTTTTTCATATAAGCAGGTTTAGGGAGATCAGACGCTTATTTGGGAGAATATTTCAACGAAATAATTTTTGGCTGAATTCGGTTAAAAATAATCGGCAATTCATCCACGTATGTCCACCTGAGGTTAGAAAAGTCTCATGTTGAATGTCCTTTTCCTCCAGCACATCCAGATATTTTCTGACGACCGGATAAAGTCCATCCTCCTCACCGCATCCTATCCAGAATAATTTTAGTTGTTGATTGGTCTGCGCAGGATTTTGGAAAGCCACCGCATTATTTCGGTCGAATTCTTCCTCCCGCATGCCAGGCGCAAAGCCGCCCACCCAGGCAAACAGCTCGGGATGAGAGAGGCCTATGAACAGGGATGTACCTCCCCCACCGGAAAATCCTGTGATGGCACGGTTTTCCGGGTCCTTTAATACTCTATAGTTGTTTTCTACAAAGGGCATGATATTTTCCAGGAAGTCAGGGGTAAACACCTGAAGATTTTCCCAGTTCCTCAAACTCCCTGATTCACGACTGATAACAGGGTAAGCCCTTCCATAGGGCATGACCACGATCATGGGTTTAGCTTTACCCTGCGCAATCAGGTTATCCAGAATCCAATGGGCTTTTCCTACTTTTGTCCATGTTTCTTCGGTATCGGTAGTACCATGCAACAAGTACAATACAGGGTAGCGAAGCTCCGCATTTTCCTCGTATCCCGGAGGAGTATACACGATCAAAGGGCGTACGCCAAGGTCTTCAGATGGGTAGGACCGGTAACTCAGTTTGCCATGAGGAACCTCCTGTAGTTCATGGATTAAAGGGGTATCTCCCGGAATTTCCACCAGGCTTCTTTTGAATTTTTCATTTGGAAAAAGATCCGGGTTGGCAGGATCGGCTATCCTGATGCCATCCACCATAAAGAAATACGGATAGATATCTGGCTTTTCCGGGCGAAGGGTAATACTCCAGATCGCAGTATCTGTTTTTTCCAATGGCTGAGGTACCTCCAAAAATTCAGCACTAATTTCTACCTGCTTAGCCTTGGGACCATCATACCGAAAAGTCACCGAACCATCCTGGTTCAGCTCCGGTGATACGATCATAGGCCTTCTTTGCCCATGGGTATCCACCACAGTAAGCAGCAGGTAACCTACTAAAAAAGCCTTAATTAATGGCTTATACATAGCTATGTAGTTTTAGGTTGTAGTGTCGCGTAGAAAACCCATCATGCATAGGCACAAAGAGTTCCCCCACATTAATAATAGTAATCTATACTGATTTACAAAGGAAAGCAATAATATCCTAGTGATGGCTAGCGATCAACCTCCAAAAAAATTGTTTACACGCATCATTTTATTCTATACTATTGTTCATTGGAAGAAATGCCATAACATGCCAGGAAAGCAGATCTGGAAGCAATGAGGAAAGATATGAAAGAAATTAAGATTAAACTTTTTCCAGCAGATGATGAAGTTTCTCTTCTCCCAGAGGCTTTTCTAAAAAATCAAGAAATGGATACATCCTGGCCTTTTGCAGATCCATGGGGTTAGAAGAGCAAGTAAGGATCACAACTGAAATATGTTGGTAGCCTTTGATATGAATCAAAGCCTCCATAAATTCAAACCCATCCATGACTGGCATACCTATATCCAGCAAAATAAGTTTCTTAGCTCCCTGTGAAGGAATACCTTTGATCTTAGCATCCATCCATTGTTGATGAATGAAATCCAGTGCTTCCTCTCCATGTGTGACTGCACTGATGGCATGGGTAAAGCCTATCTGCTGCAACAACATCTCATGAAGATAATTGATGTTAGGTTCATCATCTACTAACAAAATATGAGTTAATGGTTTAGTACGAAATGATTTGGAAATGAAGCTCATAATGAATACCAGACGATGGTTAAGCAGCAATACATTGTTTAGCGTTAATAAATTGATCTGTTACCCTAACATGAAGAGAAAGCCCCATGCAAGGTAACTTTTTAATGCATGGGCACAATGCAAGCACTGATGGTCATGATAATGATCACGGCATAGATAAAAGTTAAGGCCATATAATGGGGTCTGGCTTTAGCCTCTGGCTGTGGGCTCAGCACCGTGTCTACCGTAGTAGAAGTTGTAAAGAGTTGTAATAGAGTTTCCATACTGTAAAGATGGTAGAAGAAAGAGGAATGCCCAATGCAGCAAGATATCAAATATTACATGGGTAGGGTTCGGATCGTTAGTTAATAATAAAAATTATATAATTTATTGCAAAAACATAATTTTATTTGAATACTTATACTTATTCCTTTAGACATATTAGTGTGCAGTGAACGAGCCTCTAAGATTCACTTTCATGATTTTTCCTGGCAAATTGCAAGAAATCAACAGCAGCCATTCAATTTTAGGTTATGACAAAATATACTTATGTTAATCCAATACAAATTGTAGGTTGCTATTAGCTTTGGTTAAGATCGTATTTTGATGAGACATGAAATTGAGCTTGTTGAGGGTTAAAGAAAATCATAAACCATCCTAAGACTTCAGTTTCCTTACTGATGCAAATGGAACATCTTCTGTGAGACCTTCCAACCGGCTTCCGTCTTAATCAGATTGAAAAGATCTGTCATATGCGTATCAGTGCCGATCACTTTACCTGTCCAATGCGCCACTTCCAGACGGACCACGGCTATGGTATCCAGCATCTCAATGCTGGCAAAATGAGGTTGAATGTCAGGCGCTGGACCATTGTTATCAATCAATTCGTAAAGCCTTTGGATGGGGCCGAATACCAGCCCACCGCCAAAATAGCCCACGATGGTAGCATGTTCATGAAAAGCAGCATGCATAAGCTCACTCTTGCCAGCCATCGATCCATCTATGTAATACTGCAAGGTTTTCACAATGGCTTCATAATCTGCATAATATTGGTCAGTGGTGCGGTGGTGTTGATGCATAGTTTCCATAGAGTAAGTGTTTAGAATTGTAATGAGTATTTTTTGTAAAATCTGAAGCAGCATCAAAAGCAATAATACTTTGCTTAATATTACTCATATCGCAGCGAATCCACGGGGTTGGCTGTGGCAGCACTGATGACTCTGAAGCTGATGGTGCACAGCGCAATGAGCAACAGGGCCAACAGGGGCAACGCAAAAAACCACCATTGTAATTCAATGCGGAAAGCATAGTTGTCCAGCCATTGATGGATGCCCCACCAGGCAATGGGTATGGCCATCAGCGATGAAATAGCCACCAGTTTGATATAATTAGTAGAAAGCAGTGAAAACAGATGTTGCAGGGAAGCCCCCAACACTTTGCGGATACCAATTTCTTTGGTACGCTGCTGGATCAAATAAGAAGATAAGCCGAACAAGCCCAGACAAGAGATGAAGATAGACAAGGCTCCAAACACACTGAAGATTTTTGAAATCCGGATTTCTATTTCGTATTGGCGGTTAAAAGCTTCATCGAGAAAGAAATATTCGAAAGCCAGTTCCGGAAGATGCTGCTGCCATAGCGTTTCTACCTCATTAATGAGGTGCTTAATTTGTTGATTAGGATTTTCCCCCAGCGGAATGCTCAGAGAAAAATAGCGCATACTGCCAGCATGAGGAATTTTTTTGTCAAAATGGATAGCACTCAGTGTAGTGCCTTCCGGCGAAAAAACCATAGGCTGAAAGGCTTCTTTTACTGAATATTGATGGTGGTTTTCAACTACGCCTATGATTTCTCTGGGTTCGCGGAACACCTCACCGTCCTCTTTATTTTGCTGTACATAGACCATAGTACCTACGATAGATTCCACCGGATCAAATCCGTTGAGTACTGCAAATTGCTCGTTGACCAATAAATGCTGGTTGGTCAATTTGGCATCATTGAAAGTTTCTGGTGAAAAACCTCGGCCTGCTACCAGCTCAATATCATAAAAATCAAAGAAACCAGCATCTACAACCATCCCGGGTGTGGGACCTTCATTGAAAATATCTTCTAAGGTAGGATCACCCAATTGAACCTTTTCAATTCTGCATAAGATCAGATCTCCTCCTGGCAGTAGGCCAGGTACAGAACTTGCTGTCGATATTGCTTTCACCCCCTGAATATGCTGTAGTTCCTTTTTAAGATTTTGGGCATGTAACAGATAATTGTCTACTGAATTGATATCATTCACGGCGGTTGAGATCACCAATTTCTGTTCTTTTTCAAATCCAAGATCTTTGTTGAGCATATAATTGAGTTGGGAAGTAGCCGCAAAAATACCGATCATTAACAAGGCAGAAATCACAAACTGAACAGTAAGTAAACTGTGGCGAAGGCCTAATCTTCCTCTCTGCACGATTTGTAGCCCACGCAACACACTGATAGGCCGATAGGAAGATAACACCAGGGCAGGATACATACCTGAGATCAATGTTCCTGTCAAAATCATACCTGCCATAAAAAGTACAAAAGGTAGTAACTGAGGGGCTCCATATACCCACAGTTGTAAAGGCCATGAAGTATGGATCATCATTCCATGATGATCCAGTAATGGGAAGCTTAGCAAGGCGATCATGATCGCCAGCAAACCACTCAGCAGGTTTAACCAAAAACCTTCCAGCAAGAATTGCAGAACGATACTTCCTCTGTTTGCACCTAGTGTTTTTCTAACCCCCACTTCCTTAGCCCTTTTTAAGGATTTGGCAATGGACATATTAACAAAATTAACCCAGGCACAGATCATGATAAAGATGGCCACACCTATGAGAAAATAATTCAGTCGGATGTCAGCGCCAGCCTCCATATCATCTCTATAGTGTGAAATATGATGAATATCCGAGAGTTTTTGCAGCTTGCAATCAAAGAGCCATGATTTACCCCAGGTAATCTCATGCAATAAGCTATCTATCGCATTTTTAAAAAGCAATACATCAGTATCAGGTTGCAATTGTAAATAGGTAAAAGCTTCTACCCAATTAAACTGATCCAACGCATCCCATCTTTCTTTAGGTAAAGATGACATAGAAAGGATCATGTCTGGCCTGAAATGTGAATTAGGTCGCTTTTGAAAGATCCCGGATAGGGTATATAATTTTGTATCCTTGTTGCCAAAGTTGGTCAGTTGCAGTGTATGGCCCAATAAATTTTTATCACGCCAGTCAGCACCAAAGTACTTTTCAGCCAAAGTAGCTGAAAGCATCACCTGGTTAGATTCGTTTAACAGCCGATCGGGATTCCCCTGCAAAAGCGGAAGGCTGAAAAAATCAAATACATTGACATCCGCATAATAGGCTTGCCTTTCAATAAACTTCTTTGCCTGACCGGGAAAAGGGGTTACAATGGAACCAGTTTCTGGTGTGGCATAAATTCTGGTAAAATCCTCAACCTGCCCATAATGGTCAAGCAGATAAGGACCAAGGCCAGGAAATGATTTGGCTGAGTTCCAGTCCGAACCAACCAACTCAACAGTATGTCGATAGATGTGCCCATCATTGGGAGGATATTCATCGAAGCTTAAATCATAGCTTACAAAAACAGCAATCAAAATCACTACGGCCATAGCTATGGCCAGACTTAGGATATTAATGAATGCGTATAACCTGCTTTTCTTCAGCGAACGCCAGGTGAGGATGAAGTAATTGCGGAACATGGCGGTATGGTTGGTTGGGTAAGTAAAGTGAGGCAGACCGATGATTTCCGGACGACAAAGTACCAGCACATCCCGCAGGAGTAACCAGCGGGCTTTGTACTGTCCCACCTGCTGCTGCCGTTGCTGAAACAGCTCTTCCAGATCCCCTGAGATATCTTCCTCAAAGTCCGGATGGCAGTACCAACGCAACAGGCGAAGGGACCATTGTGGTTTGGGTGCTATCATGGTAATTTATGAGAACTTAAAAGCTATGTTGGGAATAGCATCCCAAAGCTGGTTGCGCGTCTCCCGCACATAGGCCAGTACACTTTGACCGTAAGGGGTCACCCGGAAGTAACGCTTTCTTTTTCCTCCCCTTACCTGTGTCGCTTCCCCCAGCCATGAATTCAGCAGCCCCTTATCTTCCATCCTATGCAGCGCTGCCTGCAAGGCCCCTACACTTACTTTACGATCCAGCCTTTGCTCAATTTCTGCTTTGATGGCCACTCCATACGCTTCGTCGTACAACACTGCCACGGTGAGCAAGACAATTTCTTCAAATTCACCTAAAGAAATTTTATTCATAAACAAAAGGTAGGTGATTATTAATTAAATTCCTATTCGTAGTTAATATTAATGAAAAAAAATTTTTTTCCTGGAAATCATCTGCTTTGCTCCTGCCACAGAGCACGTATTTCATCATTTCATTTCCCATTCTATTTGGAAACGACAAA
The DNA here is from genome assembly GCA_021730635.1 of Catalimonadaceae bacterium JC749. Classification (GTDB taxonomy): domain Bacteria; phylum Bacteroidota; class Bacteroidia; order Cytophagales; family Cyclobacteriaceae; genus JAJNNC01. The sequence continues at coordinate 124,954 of JAJNNC010000015.1, read as the reverse complement.
TTGTCACTTTTCCATGACCCCAACCATCATGATTATCCAAATACGATAGCCTGTTAAGAGATTGGATGTAAGAACAATTGTTACAAAGCGACCATACATCAAATTACATAGCCTTCTCTTTGCGGAAAAATATCTTTCCGGAATCAACCTGGCAGGCTTGTCGCTTTCTAAAAACAAACTAATGAAGCTCGATTTTTAGAAAGCAATAGCCCACCAAAAGATTGTCAACAGTAAGCTGCTATCTCAGGCCGGTCAGGCGGGTACCATGCCATGCGGATCTAATACAAATTTTTTAGCGGCGCCCTGATCGAAATCCTTATAGCCTTTGGGAGCATCCTCCAGACTAATAACCTGTACATTCACGGCTTTCGCAATCTGTATCTTATCATAAAGGATGGCCTGCATGAGTTGTCGGTGGTATTTCATGACCGGACACTGCCCCGTATAGAAAGCATGAGATTTAGCCCAGCCCAGACCTATTCTGATACTGAGCATTCCTTTTTTGGCCTTATCATCCTTAGCACCGGGATCATCGGTCACATACAGTCCGGGGATACCGATGGCTCCACCGGCTCGGGTTACATCCATGGCAGAATTGAGCACGGTAGCCGGATGCTCATGCCCTGCATCGTGGCCATGTCCGTGGGCTTCAAAACCAACGCAGTCAACCGCTGCATCTACTTCCGGCACACCAACGATCGAAGCGATTTGCTCGGGTAGGGAAGCATCTTTGCGCAAATCAACAGTTTCACATCCAAAACTACGAGCCTGGTCTAATCTCTCCTGTATCATATCCCCTACAATGACACAAGCGGCCCCTAACAATTGACAGGCAGCAGCACTAGCCAAGCCCACAGGTCCTGCACCGGCTACATACACAATGGAACCGGGACCTACTCCCGCTGTGACCGCCCCATGGTAGCCTGTGGGAAATATATCCGACAGCAGGGTAAGATCTTTAATTTTTTCCATTGCCTGATCTTTATCAGGAAACTTCAACAAATTGAAGTCGGCGTAGGGCACCATTACGTATTGGGCCTGCCCTCCTACCCAGCCTCCCATATCCACATATCCATAAGCAGCCCCCGGCCTGGAAGGATTCACATTCAGACAGATCCCTGTTTTCCCTTCTTTGCAATTTCTGCACCGGCCACAGGCAATGTTAAAGGGTACTGAAACCAGATCACCTACTTTGATGAATTCTACATCTCTCCCCGCCTCTATAACTTCACCGGTAATTTCATGACCAAGTACCAGACCTTCAGGCGCAGTGGTTCTTCCACGGACCATATGCTGATCACTACCGCAAATGTTGGTGGAAACCACTTTTAAAATCACACCATGGTTACATTTACGGTCTCCAAGGGCAAGCTTGGGATAGTCTATATTTTGTACTTCTACCACACCGGGTTTGATGTACGCTACTCCTTTGTTGCTGGACATGATTTTTTAGTTTAGGTTGATTGTATAAGTTTAAGTGAAGATAGCGGATATAAATAAGTTTAAAAAGGTAATTATTTATTAAAGTGACCGTGGCAGGCTCTCCCTTTTTTTAAAAAGGAATGATAGGGTAATTTAACAAAGATTACTTTGCCTGCAGTGCCTCAGCAAAAACAATATCCGCTGAGGCAATAGAGCTCTTTCTGAGTCTGACCATCAAGTTTCTTGCTATTAGAGAATTCTTCCCGTTTGGTAAAGAGTTAACTAATATCCAGCGGCCTGTCCATCTTTTCTGGATTCTGAAGCCCCGTAAAAAAAGGTGCCATCGAAAAGGATGGCCTGGTAACCGCCATACCGTTCAAAGCCATACATCACCTGATGTCCCATTTTCATAAGACCCCGGATGGTCTCATAATCAAATCCGGCTTCCAGTTGAATAGCCCCAGTATTTGTAGGAGAAGCTGCCCCAAAATATTCATGCCGTATGCGGGGAGCATCCCCGGCTTCCTGTGGATTCATACGAAAATCTATATGGTTCATGAGGATCTGAACATGACCTTGGGGTTGCATCCCCCCACCAGTTACCCCAAAACTCATATAGGGCTTTCCATCCTTCGTCACGAAGGCAGGGATAATGGTATGAAAGGGTCTTTTGCCTGCCGCATAACTGTTGATGTGTCCTTCTTCCAGGGTAAAACCAGTCCCTCTGTTTTGCAGTACAAAACCCAGCCCCGGAGGCACTTCCAATGATCCAAACAACCAGGAATTACTCTGAATCAGGGATACCATATTTCCTTCGCTGTCGGCCACTGCCAGATAAATAGTATGGTTTTCAGATTCCAGACCGGGACCAAAGTTTTGCGCCCATTGATCCTTGATTTCAGCTCTTCTCTGTGTTGCGTATTCTTTGGAAAGAAGTTCCTGCAAAGGAATTTTGCTGAAGTCAGGATCCCCATAATAGGCATTGAGATCGGCATATACCAGTTTTTTGGCTTCCGTGAAGTAATGAATATGTTCTTTGCTGCCAAAGTCGATGGTAGAAAAATCATAACCCTCCAGGATGTTGAGCATTTGCAAAACGGACACACCCTGCGCATTGGGTGGCAGCTCCCAAACATCATATCCACGGTAATTGGTAGAGACAGGCTCTATCCAGGTGGAGGTATGGCCGGCAAAATCTTCTAAGGATAAAAAGCCTCCCTGTTGTTGTACATGTTTTACAATAGCCGCAGCGATTTCCCCTTCATAAAAGGCCTTTTTCCCTTTTAGTGCGATTTTCTCTAAAGTCTGAGCAAGCTCTGGATTGGTGAACAGTTCTCCTTTGTGAGGAAAACGACCGTTTTTTCTATACAATTTGCTAAACTCAGCTAAGCTATCCCACTGAAAATTTTCAGGCAGACCATAGGTACGGATCAGATCCCGCTCTAGATAATTCATCATTTCAGCCACTTCTTCGGTGATCCCGATCCCCTCCCTGGCATAATGAATTGTGGGAGTCAGTAATTTTTCAAAGTCAAGTTTTCCAAATTTCTCATGAAGGGCAAACCAACCATCCACACAACCGGGGACTGTGACAGAAAGAGGGCCAGCGGCCGGAATACGCTTCATTTGCCGGGAAGTGAAATAGGAAAGATCCAACTTTTCGGGTGATTGACCACTGGCGTTCAATCCCCATAACTTTTGGTCTTTGGCACTCCAAACGATGGCAAATAAGTCGCCACCAACACCATTCATGGCCGGATCCGCGAATCCTAAAAAAGCATTGGCTGCAATGGCCGCATCCACAGCACTTCCCCCCTGCTTTAAGATGTCGACAGCGATTTGTGTAGCCAGTGGATGACTGGTAGCTGCCATGCCGTTTTTAGCAATCACTTCAGAACGGGTGGCAAAAGGCTGACCGGACAATCGATCCTGTGCCTGAACATTTGATAGCTGAAGGGAGAAAGCAATGATAATAAAAAGTTGTATAGTGATTTTCATAGGGTTTCCATTTGTTGTTCTTGATTCTCTACACTGCTGAGGCTAAAATCCTGAATAATCATGAATATGAAAATTTTCAGCCACATTAAATTTGCAAGAGTTCTAATGTGTTTCCTCTCAACCACGAAAAGAAAATAAAGAGTCGCCTCTAGCGGCTATAAATAGGGCTTTCTTTTTAAGACGGGTGTCAAAGGAGTAGGCCTATCCCAGATGATCGTCAAAAGAAGTAGCTACTCCGTGCTTTCTCTAAAGTTCAAACACTTCCTTTTCTGAAAGAATACAGCAGTCTGTGGTCTGGGTAATTTTGCCTTTTATTTCCCTACGCAGCGCATTGAACTTCAACACAGTTTTACCCATCCCTCCCTACTTTTTCTGTTGTGCCAGAAAGGTGATCAGGGAAGCAAATTCCTCATACGACAGCGCGTTGGCCAGCCCGGCAGGCATCATAGAAGTTTCCAGCTCTTTACGGGAGAGAATGTCCCCGGTTTTCAAAGTGGATACCTGGCCAGCGATATTTCTGATGACCAGCTGATTGGCTGATTCTTCCGAAACAAATCCTGTATACGCTTTCCCATCTTTGGTGGTGATATGTACAGAAGCAAAGCCCTGTGAGATAGAAGCATCGGGTTTCAGAATTGACTCAGCGATCTGTTCACGGGTCATGATGGAGCCGATCTGGCCCATAAAAGGTCCTTTCATCGTTTCCCCTTTTTCAATGCTATGACAGGCTATGCAGCCCTGCTTCGTAAAGATGGTTTTTCCCAGGGCTGGATCACCCTGTATTTCATCCATTGCCAGCATCACATCTTCAATGGAAGTTTTTCCTATCTGTCCTTTCTCGTTTCTGATTTTATCCAGGTCTACTTTAACTTCCTCCTGTACTGCCAACGCTTCCTCCCCGCCAAATTCGGTGATACCCATTCTATGTTTGCCATTCAGCTCAGCAAAAAATTCTTTTCCAGTCGCATTGGTTTTATCTCTTTCCTCCGTCAGGAAATCTTTGATCATGGGAGAGGATTCCCAGGTAATCGATTGATAGTAAGGCCCATGGGTGTCGGGTCGTGTACTCCACCACCAGGAACCATCATAGGGTGCTTCTTTTTTGTACAGGCGGGAGAGCGTGACAAGGATTTCTTTTTGCAAAGATTCAGATTTGTACTCTTTATAAGCAGCGATCAATCCTTCCACGGTTTTGGGATCGTGCATGTAGCGCAAAGCCCACAGGGCCAGAGCAGCGTTGTCTGAGGAAAGGGCTTGCAGGCAGGCATCGACCGCATGCAGGCTGACCAATGAACGAACCGCCAAATGAGCTGGAATGATGGCAGCGTTTGGTGTGGCATGCGGCCCTTCCGTTCCTTTGGCAGGAACCACAAAGGAAGTAGGCACCTTTACGGATAATAAGGCCTGAGCAGCCTCCGTACGTCCCAAACGTCCCAGACCGATGATGGCGGCTATCCTGACCCGCTCAGAAGGGTTTTGCATGGCATCCAGAAAAGGTTGCAGCGGCACTTCCTCAAGATGTACCTTCCGGTCAGCAAGCGCGCGTAGCGCAAACTCCCTCACCTCTGGTTCATCGGTGAGTTTTACCAAATTATCAATGCCAGAAGTCCCGGCAAGCTGAGCATACGTAAAAATTCCGGCTACCCTGGCAAACAACGGCAAATTTTGATCAGCGGCTATTTCCCAGGCCGCTTCGTGGGCTTCTTCCTCAGAACGGGTGAGCAGTTCCTGCTGGGCATGCAAGCGGGTCACAGCACTGCCTGAAGTTAACAGTTCAGCCAGTTCTTCCTCAGAGGCTTCTCCGAGATCAGGAAAAGGTTCATACTCCCATGAATTGGGTACCGCACGCACAATAAAACCTTTGCTGGAATCGCCTTTATAGCCAGCACCATCCCAGGCGGAAAGGAAAAGCTGACCCGATCCATCTATATCCAGGTCTGTGATTTGTGGTAAGGCTATAAATTCCTCCTGCTGTTGTGTAAAGCTGACCCCGTCCGGAGTGACTCGGTGAATAAAGAGGTGATTTCTCCCCCAATCTGCCATCATAGGAACATTATTATAGGGTTCAGGCCAGTTGGGGTCTTCTAAAAACAAAGAACCGGTTCCGGAACCACCCCCTACATCCACCAGGGCCGGAATAATTTCATTGGTAAAATGCTTGAACAATACAGGATAACCATATTCACCCGATTGTATCTGATGAGAAAAGCGAACGTTCCACCCCCCTCCATCATTGGTATTGCCACGGGCAAAAATATTCATATAGGGGTCAATGGCTACATCATAAATATTCCGCAAACCATGGGTATAGACTTCCATTTCCTTGCCATCGGGACGAACTCTCACAATTCCTCCACCCAGCATGGTCAACTTGGTACCTGAGCGGTCAATGGCATCATGAAATCCGAAGTCACCTACCGCTATATATATCCAACCGTCTATCCCCATACGGATACCATTGGTGGCGTGATCTGTTCCTCTTTCCTGCAGGAATTTTGGGGAACTGATGTTTTCAATCAGCGGTTGAGAAGATCCATCTGCCACCCCATCCTGATCCTTATCTTCAAAGACAACCAGATTCATACCACTGGCTATGTTAGTCTCCTCGGAAAAGGTGGTATGCAGTACAAATACTTTATCGCCAACCGGTAAAATGCCACGGGGATTGTCTACTTTGGCAAAGGTAGTATGCTGGTCAGCCACGCCATCGTGATTACAATCTACCAGTTTAAGGATAGCACCTTTGCCGGGTTCCTTACCCAGCGATCCCATCATATCCACCCCGGCAAAGACTTCACCGGTAGGTGACACGGCCAGACAGGCGGGGCTTGGTGTTACATCCGGACCGGCAAAGTAAGTCATGGAGAGCTCTTCAGGCCAGTTGAGGGATTGGGAAAGTGAATCAGAAATTTTCAGGGCGGCACTGCTGTCTATGCCTTCACAATTTTCCTGTGACTGACAGCCCAGCATCATCAGAAAACCAATCAGCGTAAAAGCAAAAGTTGATAAGGGTGAATAATATTCCGGCGTTTTCAAGTGCTTGTTAGGTGTTTTTGCTAAAGTATAATAATCAATGAGCCTTATTCATTTCAGGCGAGTAAGTATACACACTATTTTATTTCTTTCAAAGAATTTACGACCAGGTTCCTTGTCATTCTCATGACCATACAGCTGAGTCTTTATCATGTCAGAAATCAGAATTTACATAGGCTTTCCCTTCACCTTCAAGGGATGACAGTAGTGTATGGTTGTCATCATTCTTTGGTATACAAAGCGCTTCATCTTGTAATACCATAACTGTTTATTGTTTTTATGATATCAAGTGTAACAGTTGTCTTGAAGCTATTGCTATGGTACCGCCTGAGCTGACCACACATAAGTGGCTACACTGCCGCCCTCCAGACTGGTGGTCAACATTTTTCCCTGATCACTGATACTAAATTTTTTGGGTGAGGTACTATCGTTTAATACAATCAAAACTTTTTGTCCTTCCGGGGTGCTGAACGCCACATTGGGTAGCCCTTCCGGTGCGGTAGAGCCTATTCGGACAGAACCTGGACGAACAAATTTGGAAGCATGGGCAATGGTGTAGTAGGCTACATTGCGACTGACTTTATCCCCATCAATGGTTAAGGCGCCTAAACACTGTGTACAGCCTCCCCGGTCGGTGTGCGGTTCCAGGTTCGGATCCGCTGCCAAATTCCATTCCAGCACGGTCCGACTCCAATGCCCGGGTGCGCCTATGGTCAGGTTTTTAACATGCCAGGAGAGTTCGTCAGCAAAATTGCCGTTGGCCCCTACCCATTGCTCAGTAAAATATATGTTTTTATCCGGATGGGCCTGGTGGACATCTTCCAGGGTTTCTATCTCGCCGGCATACAGATGAAAAGCCGAACCATCTACGTATTTTTTGGCTTCAGGATCATCCATGATGCTGATAGGATAGTCTGGCCTGTCCAGATTGTGATCATACAAAATAATTTTTGTGGTGATACCGGCTTGTTCAAAAGCAGGCCCCAAATGGTTTTTAACAAAGGTAGCCTGCTGTTCGGGAAGCATCAGCAAACTGGGTTCGTTACCGGGATGCAGGGGTTCGTTCTGGATGGTTATGGCATTAATGGGAATGCCTTCCTCCTGCATGCCCTGAATATATTTTACAAAATACAGCGCATAAGCCTCGTGGTATTCCGGTTTTAAACTCCCCCCTTTGGAGTCCTGATTGGTTTTCATCCAGGTCGGCGGTGACCAGGGAGAACCCATAATTTTAATACCGGGATTCATTGCCAGGATCTCCTTGAGGACAGGAATCAGGTCTTTACGTTCCGGGTCAAGGCTGAATTTTTCCATGCTTGGATCGGTCTGCCCGGCTGGTAAGTCATTATAAGAAAAAACATGATCGCTCAGATCGGAAGCCCCTATGCTGACCCTCAGATAACTGATTCCTATGCTGTTTCCTTCAGTAGTAAACAATTCTTTCAGCAGCGCAGCACGCGCTGCATCACTCATCTGATGGATATGGATGGCACTCCCCCCTGTCAGGGTATACCCAAAGCCCTCCATCTCCTGAAAGGTCTGGGTAGCGTCTACTGTGATGACAAATCCGGACGTATCGCTTTGATCTTCGAAGGAAAGCACACTATCCTGTTTTGCGAATAAAGCGGACTGATCAGGCTTCGTGAGCCATAGGCTTACAGAATGTGTGGGGTCTTGGGTATTGGTTACTTCACTTTGACACCCAGCAGCACCCAAGAGCAGTAGAAATACTTTGAAAAATCCGGGAATTGAAGTAAGTTTTAGCGTTACCATCCTTGTATATTGGTTACATTCAGGATAAAAGTTGGAAATTAGTAATGCATCAGGCATCTCTGTTATTAGAATAGTCAAAATCACCTATAAGGACAAATCTTTTAAAGACCTTTCACCCGTTGACATACCCTGGTTGTAAGCAAAGTAGCACTAAATTATTTTTTATCTCCAGTGATTCCCCTCCTATTTTTTCATATTGCGCTTAGGAGCCTCGCTTACAACTTTTACCATCCATTTCTGGTGGATGAGGCTTGTTGAATTTCACTTTCTCGAATACAAACATTTTCAATCTAATACTAAGAAGTTACCTCCTAAATTTTTATTTAGATTACTTTTAGGATTAATATATTTAAGTTACATTTAGGACTTAAATATTTATCTGTCATGGGAAAATATGCCATAGGTGAGTTTGAAGAGATTGTGATGCTGACAGTTGCCGTGCTGTATGACAATGCCTATGGGATTACGATCAAAGAGGAAATAGAGAACAGACTAGATAGAACGGTTAGTGTAGGTGCCATGCGAACAGCATTGAAACGCCTGGAAAAAAAAGGCTTTCTCCGATCAGCTTTTGGGGAAGCTACTGCGGTACGGGGTGGTAAACGTAAGCGGTTTTACAAAGTGACACCCTACGGTAAACATGCCCTGGAACAGGTGATGGAAACCCGACAGCGGCTATGGAAAGCTATTCCTTCTATTGCCTTTGATTTCAAAAAAACGTGACAACTCCCTCCCCTATAGTGCCTCCTCAACTTCCCCTAAGATTTCTTCGCTGGTTCTGCGATCCAGACCTTTTGGAAGATGTAGAGGGAGACCTGAACGAGCTCTATCAGCGTCGGATGAGCGTAAATCCTACGAAAGCCCGACGGTTGTATTACCGGGACGTCATGTTACTGTTTCGTCCTGGGATCATCCGAAATGTCACCTTTAGCTTCACCAATCCCTCCGACATGCTACAACATCACCTACTAACAGCCTTACGTCATGCTTTGAGATATAAAGGGTATACCCTGCTCAATCTGTTGGGGCTCATTGTTGGCATCACTGCCAGTATCCTCCTTTTATTATGGATCAGAGATGAGGTTAGCATGGATCAATTTCATACAAAGTCGGATCGTATTTATCAGGTTTGGCGCAACATGTATCAGAGCAGCGGTGAGGTTATCACTACACAGGCCATCCCGCAGCCTTTAGCGTTTGTCCTTGACAATGAATATCCTGAAATAGAAGCAGTAACCGTGCTTAGTTGGAGTATGCCTCTTCTGTTTAGACATGAGGAGGAATTTTCTTATGAGTCCGGCCGGTTTGCGTCTCCTGAATTCTTCCGTATTTTTTCATTCCCAATACTCCTAGGAAATCCTGAAACAGTTTTACAAAACCCGCAGGGTGTCTTAATTTCCGAAAGTCTGGCCCTTAAATATTTTGGCACTCACTGGCGCACGGAAGTGTTGGACCAAACTTTTCAGATTGATGATACACAGACCTTTGCCGTAACAGGTGTTTTTCAAGATCCGGGTATCCATTCTTCCCTACAATTCGACTGGCTCCTGCCTGCCGATTATTTTATCCAGCAAAATGAGTGGATGGAAAGCTGGCATAACGGAGGATTTAATATTTACTTCACCCTCCGCCAGGATGCAGACATAGCCGCTGTACAAAGCAAGGTTACCCATGAGATTAATGAGCACACCAACTTTGCCGCAGATGAACGTCTTTATCTGCAGAAATTCGCTGAAAACTATCTTTATTCTACTTTTGAAAACGGCATTCCTACGGAAGGGCGCCTGCAATATGTGAAGATCTTGTCCATGGTAGCCCTCTTCATACTGCTCATTGCCTGTGTCAACTATATGAATCTGGCAACAGCCCGCGCCGGCAAACGTTCTAAAGAAATTGGTCTGCGAAAAACACTGGGTGCAGCCAAAAGGTCACTGAGTTTGCAATTCTTTACGGAATCTTTTCTACTGGCCTTTCTTTCGGTGATTGCCGCTTTATTGGCTGCTAAGCTAGCCTTGCCCTTCTTTAATCACATTACTGGCAAATCATTGACTCTGGATCTGTTTCATCCTCACGTCTGGATGGGCATGGCTGGTATCACTATCTTGACCGGTTTCTTGGCCGGGAGTTATCCGGCCCTATTGATTCCGAGTTTTCCGGTGGTCAATGCTCTGAAAGGCACTATCAAACATTCTGAAGCAAGCCAGCTGTTTCGCAATGGCCTGGTTATCTTTCAGTTTGCGCTTTCCATGTTACTGATCATTGGGACCCTGGTGATCTCACAACAAATCTATTATATTCTCCATAAGCATCTGGGGTTAGACAAGGAAAATCTCATCTATGTGGATCTTTCAGGAGAATTATCCCGGCAGGCCGATAGTTACAAAACCCAGCTTCAGCAAATTCCGGAGGTGAAGCAAGTAACGTTTACCAGTGGCAATCCACTGGATTATCATCGCTCCACGGGAAGTGCTGACTGGCAGGGTAAAGATCCGAACGAATCCGTAGAGATCAATGTGCTTAATGTAGACACAGACTTCTTTGAAACAATGGGTGTTGAACTCCTACAGGGAAGGGCGTTTTCCGAGTTCATGACAACCGATACTTCCCATTACATCATCAATGAAGTGACCGCCGACCTTATCGGTTTTGATGACCCCATCGGACAGGATTTTTCTATTTGGGGAAACCAAGGGAAGATTATTGGTATGGTGCGAAATTTTCATATGAGTAGCCTGTATGAACCTTTTGAACCCCTTGTTCTGCGCTACGACCCCAGAAGTACATCGGTTGCTTTTATTCGTACACAACACAACGTGCAAGCCGCCCTCCAGGGCGTTGAGAAGATTACCAAAAAAATGAACCCTGCCTATCCCTTCCAGTACAACTTTCTGGACCAGACTTATGAAAATACTTACCGTAATGAGATTGCTTTGGGTACGCTGGTGAAAATATTTGCGGCAGTCTCTATGTTTATTGCCTGTCTGGGCTTACTGGGTTTGTCTTCCTATGCTGCAGACCAACGGTCTAAGGAGATCAGTGTTCGTAAAGTCCATGGTGCTCATGTCTTACAGCTCATGATGATGCTCTGCAGAAAATACGCGCTGTTGTTGGGGATAGCCTTTGTGATCGCTGCCCCAACGGCTTATTATTGTACGCAGCAATGGCTTGACAATTTTGTTTTCAGGATTCATCCTGATCCTGCTCTCTTTTTACTGGCGGGGGTAATGGCCTTTCTCATCGGAATGCTTACCATCAGTTTCAAGTCCTATCAAGCGGCCAATGTAAATCCGGTACAAAAGCTCAGGAATGAATAGACTATCAGGCAGGGGGATTCGTAAATCATTTTCTCATAGTAAGGTAGTCAAAGTTCAAGGAATGCACCTTGGTATAGTCATAAGACCCATGAGATTAAGTCTATCTCGTAGGGGTATGAGGGGAGTATGACAGGGAGCACGCTGCGTCAGGGGAACTTTGAAGAATCATTATTATCAGCTTTGAAAGCCTAATTCTCAACAGCCAGAACTGTCTAATTATAGAATCTTGTATAAGCCCGAAATGATCCCGAATTGTTGGGCCGGTTACGCACCACTCTTCTATATTCCGCGGAGGATCTGTTCTGATTCCAGATCCAGATGCCATTTGTGAAATCAACCTGGTGGTACAATGTCCAACCACTGCCATTCCAATACTGAAATTGGATTCTTGTAAGTCCACAAATCACGTTGGTTCGGGTAGATACTTTTTTCACCTTCTTCCATGAGTTACCAAAAACGGAGGACCGGATCAGGGTAAGCCAGGAACCATTGTCACAAAACTCCATGCTGCTGGAAGTAGAAACGACTGGGGGAAAACAATGGGTGTCATAAAAGGCATCTTGTCCCAAATCACTACAGCCAAGGCTTTTTTCAGTACTGGAACTATTGTACTTCATAGTAACAGGCTGGTTGGTATAATCCACCTGTCTGTTGGATTGAGCCAAGGCATGCGCCTCAGCCGTCTTGGCAATGATAGCGGGCACAGCCACCGTCGCTTCTGTCAGGGCTACAAAAATGTCGAAGGGAGTACTTTCCAGATTTTCCTCGAGAAACCCAATGGCATTCTCCTTATTATCTGGTAGCTTTTCCAGCATGTCTACCTGGTCACCGTCGGTGATAAACCGGAATTCATGGCCATCCTTAAAAATGTTGGCCAACAAAAAGGTTTCAGCACTTCTGTCGATAACTGGCGCATCTTCTGTAGGCAAGCTCTCTGTGATAGCCATTTCGGGCGCATCATTTTCTTCGCAGGCAGTTACACTAATCAGCAGGCATAGCGCCAGACTAAAGGTTTTAATCATCATCTTTTTCATGGTGTTTAAGTGTTTTGTTAGACATAATTTTATATCGAATATCATCAATTTGTTGCTGAAAAACTGGGACACATCCCCTCCTACCCCCTTCTATTTGACCATAGACAGGGCTGGATTGACAGAAGCCTGTGTTGAATTGATATCCATTTTGTTGCTGAGAGGATAATTGTGGGAGGGATATGAAAGATGGATTGGAGCTAGGTAAAGTAGTTTGGGGAAGCCATGGGTTCTTCCGCCCTTTTAAGTTCTTGGTTAAGAAGATGAAAATATTTGTTTAACATAATTTTAGTTACACAACTTTTGTGTGATATTAAGTTATGCTAGAAAACATGAATGTCTCAAACAGCTTAATCACATCTTGGACATAAACGCTTATTTGTTTTCTATGCCTTCATTCAGCTAAAATACCTGCTCCTGTGTGAGTTTAGAAAAAAAGTCTTTACGGCAGTTAGGGACTTAATATCTTGCCTAGTCTGACAAAAGTTTCATACGGTCCTTTGGCCACAAACAGATTGACGACCCAGACCGGCAAGTCCCCTCCTGGGTCAATATCTAAATAATAAGCTACTGCTAGCTGACCCTTTTCCACCTCACTAAACTGCCAGGAAGCCCAGAAGTGAGGCACCTCTACAATGCCTTTCTGTGGAGGTAAACCTTCCGGTATGCTTTCCTGTCTGATTATCAGATTTTGATTTGGTATATCCTCCTTTATTGTCATGGCAATACTAATAGCCCGGTTACTCACTGGCCAGGGCATGGCTGTTTCATGGAAATACTGCAAATGGTTTTCATTGATCTTTTCCTTCAGAGAAGCTTGCTTGGTGGCATAAACCCATGTCCTTTGTTCCTCGATGTTTTGAAAGGTCACTTTCGCTTGCTCTAACGAGCCACTCATTTCGGCCAAGACTTTGATGTATTTCCTCCCTACACTATCGGCCGGGGCCGTATAAACCCGGATGCCCTTTCCTTGTTTTACCAACTTCCAGTTAGCTTCCGCAGGCACCTGGGCTATGCCCAAGGCACTACACAGCAACAAGACATACAGCAGCATAGCAAATAGCATTTTTTTTCTGATACAGGGCAGGTAGAAAAGAGGTGGCAAACTTGGGATCTTATTCATGGCTCTTAGTGAAAAGGGAGAAAACAGATATCTTTTTGTCAGTACTGATTTGCTTTTTGTAACCTAACCATACAGCACGAATTGCAAGACTCCCCAGTCCAGGAAACATGTCATCACTTTCTGAATGTATTTAAATTCTCAAGGGGTTATCAAAGACCTTAAGAGTTAGTATCCTAACTTTTACCTATTTGTTGCTTTCTGTTGTATTATCTCTTAAGTGCTGACTTGCATCACTGACTTGTAAAAAAAGTAGAAACACTGGATAGTTAAGTGTACTGAGTTTTTACATAGAATCAATGCGTTAAAACCCTCATTGTCTTAGGTTTACCTCTGTTTTCCCGAGATTGCTTGTCCCCGCTTGATTCCTTTCACAAGGCATACAAATACAGAGAGGTCACTATGAAAACATACATCCTTGGGATTTTTTGCAAAGTGAAGGTCATACGGCAGTTGATCTGTTTCAGGCTGTAAAATTGAACGCCTGACAAAAACAGGAGGCCCTTCTTTAATGTATAAAGTAGTGATAAAAGAAATGAGTTTGATCCAATTGCAACAGTAAGCTGCGCAGGCTTACACTGTAAACCCCTCTCCGCTTACCTACTTTCATCAGCCCCTGCTTTACATTCACTTTAGGGTTCTAGTTTTGTAGCCTAAAAAAAATTATAAATAAAAACGCATTCATGCTCATATGAACCGAACAAACATTATGAACATCAAGTGGTCTGTCATCCTGGTAATTTTTGTCCTTCTGCCACTGGGATCCCAGGCTTTCGGACAGGAAGCCAAGTATTACGCCCTGTTTCTTACAAAATTTACTGATTACATTAAATGGCCCTCTGTCGGTACCGGACAGAAAGTGGTCATTGGTGTACTGGGGAATTCACAGGTAGCCACTGAACTCAGCCAGATTGCCGCAGCTAAAAAAGGACAGATAGAAATTATGCAGATAAGCCAAGCTGAGGAGGCTGACAAATGCCACATGCTTTTTCTGCCCAAAGAACAGGCAGCCAAGTTTGAATCGCTGAATCAAAGTATTGGGAATAGCAGTATTCTGCTGGTAACTGAAAATGAGGATCTGGCTGAGAAGGGGGCTGGCATCAGTTTTTACCTGGAAGGAAGTAAACTCAAGTTTAAACTCAATAAAGCTGCTATAGAATCAAAAAATATCAAAATCAGTAATTCCCTGCTGGCTCTGGCTACTGTGCTTTAATGCCTTTATTCCTGAAACCAGACCCATTTACAAATTCATTTACCACAAATTGACATGTAGAAAAGATGAAAAAGAAATGTATTTACGTAGTATTAGGCGCGTTGATGATGTTCCTGACCAATACTTTTGCCCAGGATGCTGAAGATACCGGAGTAGAAGATCTGATTGGTATGTCGCTGGAAGAATTAATGAATATCACGGTAGAAACAGCTTCAAAGTCGAATGAGTCTGTTAAAGATGCGCCGGCTATTATATCTATCATTACTGCCAAAGAAATTGAATCGTATGGGGCCATGTCGTTGGGAGAAGTATTAGACAGGGCCACGGCAACTTATTTCAATGGCACCTATTATCCAAAAGCTAATATTACCATCCGTGGGGATCATACTTCCATTTATGATACCCATGTCCTTTTTTTGATCAATGGCAGGCCTATCAGAGAAAGCTTTAACAACGGAGCCAACTATGGAGCCCTTAACGCTATGTTTCCTGTAGAGGTGATCAAGCAGATTGAGATTCTAAGAGGCCCCGGATCAGTCCTGTACGGAACTTCAGCCTATACTGGGGTAATCAATATCATCACCAAAGAAGGAGGAAGCAATTCCCTGAAAAGTTTCGTACGCTATGGTTCCTTTCAAACTGTTCAAGCGGGTGTAAGCGGCACTACGGCTTTCAATGGATTAAAAGTAAGCGGAGGAATTAATTATCTTAATAGCCAGGGATGGGATTATACCGCACGGGATGAGAAGTCGGTAATCCGCAATCAGGCCAACACGGCTGATTCTGCGCTGAAAGAACCTGTCACGATTCCGATGAGTGAACAAGGCATCGGTACCCATCTTCGGTTAGGATACAGAGGACTGAGTCTGAATGCCGCCCATGTGTATTCAGATCAAAGAACCATGGGTAGAACGCCCGTTTGGAATAATCCTACCGACTATAGTGTCACCAATAGCAAAGGCTTGGTGGATCTTGGCTATACCCACAAGATCTCTAAAAAAATGTCTACGTCGGTCAATGCTACCTACAACTATTTTCTTTCCCGACAATACATTCCTTTAACAGAATATAAGGAAAATTTAATTTACCGAACCTCCAACGACCTATTGGTTGAAGCCACTAATTATATCAAACCGGCAGAAAATTTAAACATTATTGTAGGGGTGTTGGCCAACATGCAATCTGGTTGGGCTACGCAACCGGAGCTTACCGCTACTTTTGAGAATTTTGACCTCACCTCAGGTACCAATCCTGATCCTCATTACCAGGTACCTGTGTACGAAGAAATCTGGGGAGCAGCCTATCTTCAGGCTGATTATAGACCGGTACAATTCGCAAAAATTATTGCAGGTTTTCAGGCAAACAAAGTAACCGACCATCCCATCAGTATTGTACCCCGGTTAGGCACCATCATTTATTTTACTGAGGCTTTCAATGCCAAGGTTTTATATGGACAGGCTTTCCGTTCTCCTGCTTTCTTTGAACGATATACCATATCACTGCCTGGTATTGTAGGCAACAAAGCGTTAAACCCCGAAATGGTGAGCACATTTGAAACCCAGTTGGCGTATACTTCCAGAAAATATGAGGTGGCTATCACCTATTTCAATACCAGGCAAAGTGATCTGATCACACGCTCTTCTGTAAAAGACAGCTTGTATGTGATAGATTACAAAGGAGCCATCACCTCGATTCCTCAATATATCAATCGTGGTTCGCTCACTTCACAGGGTGTAGAGCTAGAAGGGAAAGCCAACTTTACTCCCCGGCTCTCCATGGTAGGTTCCTTTGCTTACCAAACCAACCAAAATGACAATGACAGAAAAGATGTGTATGGCATGCCCATCACAATGACCAAACTTGGCATGCATTACACGCATGAAAAAGGCTTTGGTCTGGGTGTATTCAATACTTATTTTGGTAAGGGTGGCGATATCTCAACTTATAACAATGGGCAACTGGTCACCAAACAGGTTAATCCACCGGCCAATCCTTATCATTATATGACGTTTAATGTGAATGCCGATATGTTTAAGTTGTTACAACTGCCTACAGACTTACAGGGCGTATTGAATATTTACACCACCAATGTGCTCAATGAAGAGATCTATTATCCTGAATTAGTCAGAAGGAATATTAACACATTGCCAGGCAGGCCTGGTAGAGGTGTGTATGCTAGTTTTCAGTTAAAATTTTAAGGCAACAGCTTCCGGATTTTGTATAATCCGGAAGCTATTCCACTGACTGTCATTTTTAAAATAACCTAAGGTTGGCTTTCATAATCAAGTTGGGAGTTGACGAAAACAATCTTTCTGATGTCTGTTTCAAGAACCATGCTTTGTAAAATTTATGAAAGCCTCTCAGCGATTTTATAGGAATTCTGAGGTAAGCCAGTATGGAGACCCTCTCCTGCTCACCCTGTTCCGGAGGGAATGAGAAAGTGTTCAGTCACTTATTGATTGATCTGATAGTTGGACGGATTCCTTAGCTATCACTATGTTTTGCGAGCGTAAACCATCTGTTCCTTGTCCAACGCTTCCCTTTTATCGGTTTGTATGGGTCTTTGTTTCCAATAATTTGCCAGTATGGAACCGGAAATATTCATCCAGGTTCCAAAAACATTGGGTGGTAGGGCGGCAAAATAGCTTTGTAATACCTCTATGGCCAATCCGCTGGCCATACCCCCATTTTGCATTCCCACTTCGATAGCAATCGTCCTACTTTCCGATTCAGTAATGGTGGATCGTGAATCGGATGACTTACCCATCCGAAACATCATCTTACCCATCAGATAACCAAAACCTTTTGATCCCCAATAGCCAAGCGCATATCCTATCCCATTATGCAGAATGGCTGCCAGCAACAAGAGCATCCCCACGGCTATTAACACCTCATAGGTTTGTGCTATGATGATCATCAGCACCATACAAATGCCTGCCATGGATATAAAAGGCAATAAGGTATCCATCCAGTCATTGGAACGTTTGAGAATTATGCCTATGATCAGTTTTGCCAGGCTAATCAAAGCCACCAGTACACTCGCCAGTAAAATTCCACTGAATAGGGGGCCCAGTCTCTCAGGCCCTAAGAAGAGACTCACTGCTGCCAGGAATACTGCGCTCATCACGACGAGCATCAACTTGCCAATTTGACGACTCCATGCTTTTTGACTATACAAAATTTCGTGGGCTACCAATCCCGCTATCACTGGAATGATGATCATATTCAATATGGAAATCATCATTTTTACCGCATCGATGGGTACGAAAGTCCCTGCCAGACTCTTCATCAGCAAAGGAGTGGCTAAGGGAGCGATCAGGGTAGAAAAAAATGTCATGGTTACGGATAGTGCAACATTTCCTCCAGCCAGATAAGCCATTAAGTTAGAAGCAACGCCCCCTGAACAGGATCCGATGAGCACAATACCAGCGGCGATTTCCCCCTCAAATCCTAATGACTTTGCAATGACATAGCCTGTGAGTGGCATGATGCTGAACTGCAAAAATACCCCTAACATCACCGGCCAGGGAGATTTTACCACCCGCGTGAAGTCTGACAGACTGAGGGTGGTGCCCATACCAAACATGATCAATTGTGTCAACGGAATGATGAGCCATTCCAGTTTAAAATCACCCCATTGGACAAAGGCTTGTGGATATAGCATAGCCGTACCTACACAAACCAGTACCCAGGCGGTAAAGGAATACCCTTTTATTTGTTCCAGGCTCATGACGGCTAGCGCCAGGGAAACCAACACCAGAATAACAGCAGGCTGATAGGGAACAATCCCTGATACACTCATCAAACCCATGGCTACTCCTGCTACCACCAAAATGAAAGATGTTAATCGAAGATAGAATACTGCCTTTTTTGGTTTATTCATTAGTGTTAGCCTGCGCTTCCTTCCAGTGTATTATATTTTTTACTTATTCCAGAAGATAAAAGTTCCTACGTTGGTAGAGGTAATAATGTCTACTGCCCCATCTTTGTTCAGGTCTACCGCTGTGATCTCTGAACCTGCGCCGGAACGGTTGTGGATGAGTTCGGGTACAAACTCAGCTCCCCCTGGCGCATCGGGATTCCTGACCGTGCGGTACCAATACAATACAGGTGGACTGTAGGGATCCGGATCATAATAATTATCCAGGTGTGTAAAGTAGCGTTTACCCACAATAAAGTCTTTCACTCCATCCTGATCGATATCCGCAAAGGTTGCTCCATGGGGTTGTGAAAAAGTAACATCCCCTACCCCTTTTTCGGAATAGTCGTCACTCAACATGTGTCTTTCAAACGTAATATTGCCATCATCATCCCGACGTTGCTCATACCAGGCAAACCCAAATCCATGCGCATTTAAGTTGGTGACCACATCGTTCAGGCCATCCCCGTTCGCATCATAGACGGCCATCAGACTCCCCCCGATTCCTCTGGCCCGATGGCCATAACGGCCAAAAGCTACCGGGTGGTATTCCCACCGACTTTCATCATCCAAAGCCTCAGGCTGCTCCCACCAACCTACCGCATTGAGTATATCTATCCGACCATCGCCATTGATATCACCGGTTCCGATACCATGAGACATCCCATAGCCTTGTTCAGAAACAGTAAACTCTTCCCAAGGCTGGGTAGGATCTTCCGCCCTGGGTTTCGCATACCTTACTGACCCATTTCCCGAGTATACCAATTCCGGCCTGCCATCCTGGTCGAGGTCTACAAAATCGGTGATTTCACTTTGCGATACATCGGGAAGAATATTGTAGCTTTTCCATCGTCTGGACTCTCCTTTGGGATTGATGTACAGGGTTGTTGAAAAAGCACTGCTCAAGACATCTGGCCAACCGTCGTTGTTAAAATCGTAGGTATCCTGCACCCGGTTGTAAGGAAACTCCAGCGAAGGGCTACCGGTGATGGCAGGGAAAATTTCTTTATGTTTTGTAAAATCTGGACCATAATAAATGTAAGGACCAGCCACTACATCCAAATGGCCATCTCTGTTAAAATCGGCGGCATCCGCTGCCCATGAATAGTACATATCATTGATACGTTGCATGGTAAATCGAGAGGAGATTTCTTCTTCGGGCGTTTCTCTCACAGAAATGTCTTTCAGCATAATATCTTTAAATCGTACTTCTCCTGCCCCTCCCACATACAGGGCGAACGGACCGTAGCCATGGATTCCAGTATTTGCTTCGGTAGTGTCATCAACGGCACCACCGATCTCACTGCCATCATTGAGGAAGGTTCTGATGACGTTCAGATCCATAAAAATTTCAATCTGGTTCCATTCTCCCGGACGAAGGTCTGTATTGGGTGGTGTCACCGGCAAATCTACAGGAGGTTTCGGTCGGGGCGGTATTCTGTTTCCTCCGGGAGCCTGGGCATCGTCTTCTTCCACAGGTGGTGGAGCCAAACGATACCATATGCCACCGGCATATCTGAGTTTCTCACGGGTTAACTCTTTCCCTTGGGCATCCAGCGTTACCTGGTAGGGCAGCACTTCTTCTTTGATAGAAATAAATACCCCTTTCATGCCATCTCCGTTTTTTTCCAATCGGAAAAGGATACCCGTTTCGCTGTTACCGGTGTTTTTAAATAGAGCATGGAAACCAATATCCTGGTAGGCACTGTCATACACCAACCACCCACTGCTTCCTGCTTTGGCGGTTCCTATCAGTTCTCCATTCCGGGCTTGCCAATCTGCGTCCCCGATTACCTGCCAGGGATCAAGGCTGGTGGCTTCCACTGTATCATCCGGCATAAAGGTCAGACTGGTTTCAAAGGTATCTACTGACTGGGCAAAGGTAACGACAGCCAAACACGAGAAAACAAAAGACAGACTAAAGAACTTCATTCGTTATGATGATTAAGTGTAACTATAGTATTATGTTTTGAAAGCCCTCCCTTCTAACGACAAACCTCCTCTTTCCCTATTTTTATGGGATTTCATTTCTTGTATTCATTGTCTAATCTAATCAGGCAATGCAAAAACGACATACCCTCCCTGGGGCTTTTCGTCAGCCTCCGTCTGGGTCTCCTCCGTCTCACGTCCCCAGTAAACTGGCGGTGTCGTAGCACATACGACCAAGTAATGTTTTCCGTCTACCGCATACATGGAGGGCAATCCTTCCGATTTCATCGGCAGTTCCTGAGACCACAGTTCCTCGCCGGTATCTGCATCAAAGGCATAGATTTTACCATCACCAGCCGTTGAAAACACCAGTCCGGTAGATGTCACAATCATCCCATTCCGTTGCGAACCTCTCGGTAACCCCGTATTCACGCCTCCTTTTCCTTTGCCTAATGGCCTTTTCCATTTCACTGTTCCCTGGTTCAGGTCATAGGCCATGATCTCCGACCAAGGAGGTTTCATCAGGTAAGGATACCCTAACCCATATCCCTCAATGAAATAGCGGTCCGAAGGAACCTCCACGCCTTCGGGATAGGGTGCACCAAAACGACCACCTCTGAGGGTGACTTCACGTTCTTTCAGTCCGCCGGGCGCTCCTCCTGAAGCCACTACGGGACCATCAGGCAACACTAATTCCCCGGCAGCGGCCATCAAAGGCCTTCTGATATTACCCGCCAGAAACAGGTATAAATTTCTTAGCTCATCGTCTTCGATATGCGCAAATGCCGGCATTTTATTTCTACCGGCAACGACAACCTGTTTAAAATCGCTAAAACTCAGCCGTTGCCCCAGCTCCAGTAAGGAAGGCCCTACACCACCGGAACGGTCTGCCCCATGACACACCTGACAATTTTTGTCATAAACACTCTGCCCTCCACCAGCCGCTACAGCATCGATTTGCTCTAGTTCTTGCTGTGTCTGCAGCTTACCATAGATGGAAGGGTAAGACTGGCTCATCACATACATGATTCCTTTTTCCGGATTAGCCGCTGTATTACCCAGATTCACTCCTCCGGTAGACCCTGGCATAGAGACCACTTCATGGGTAGTAGAAAGGGGTGTAAACAATCCGATGCGGGCGGTGTCAAGCCTCTTTCTCCATGTTTCTCTTTCTTCTGCAGTCATAAAGACTTCCCAGGCTTCCTTTTCTTCAGGGGTTAAATCGCTATCGGACAAATCCTCCGGGGTGATGGTCTGTCTGGAAATGGGGGGCGGGATGGTAGGAAAAGGCTGGGTAGGCCAGGCCTCCTCTCCCGGTACCTCACTGCTGGGTACGGCTCTCTCCTCTATGGGCCACAAAGCCTCTCCTGTTTCCCTGTCAAAGACAAACAGAAAGCCATGCTTGCTGGCCACAGCTACCACCTCCACTTCCTCTCCCTTGTGAGTGACTGTCAAGAGCTGAGGGGCTGCCGTCAGATCATAATCCCACAAGTCATGATGCACTGTCTGATAATGCCACATTCGCTTGCCTGTCCTGGCATCCAAGGCCAGCAGACAGTTGGCAAACAGGTTGCTGCCTTTCCGGTCTGCTCCATAGTAGTCATAGGTAGGTGAGCCCAAGGGATAGTAGGCAATACCTCTCTGCTCATCCACACTGATCTCTCCCCAGGTGTTGACCCCTCCCACATACTGGTAGGCCTCCTTGGGCCAGGTCTCATAGCCATACTCTCCTGGCTGTGGGATGGTATGGAAGGTCCAGACCAGCTTGCCACTCACCACATCATAGGCTCTCAGGTGGCCTGGTGAGGACATATACCCTTCTCCGGTGGAAGAACCTAGCAGCAAGAGGTTCTCAAAGATCTTTCCAGGGGTTCCTGACTGAGCCCTGGACAAAGTGTTGGCCTCTCTGCCAAGTCCTTCTCGTAAGTCTACCAGTCCCTGCTCTCCAAAAGAAAGGATAGACTCTCCGGTCTCTGCATTGATAGCCTGCAGATAGTTGTTGATCTGAAACAGCAGTCTTTTGTCTTGTCCATCCGCACTCTGCCAGTAGTTGATCCCTCTGCGGGCTATGCCCTGCAAATGGGCATGAATCCACAGCTCCTCTCCTGTCTGGGCATGCAGGGCTACCAAAGAGTTGTTCTTGGCCAGCACATACATCACAGTGTCCACGATCAGGGGATTGAACTGATAGACCTGTTCATCGGCCGTGGCATAGAAGAAGGCCTGCTTTAGGGCTGCTACATTCTCTTTGGTGATAGAGCTCTGGGCTACAAATTTGGACTGGTCAGCCCCTCCCCCATAGTCCTGCCAGTGCAGGTGCTGCCCTGCAGCCACCTGACCGGCTTCTTCACGGGCTGTGCTAACACAGCCCAGACAGAGCAGCAGCAGCCAGAGCCAGCCTATGCTTCCACAGACTGGATCACTAGCCACCTTGCAACCTTTTCTTTTCTGCATGATACTTCTCCTCTCAATGGATGATGCTTGTTTGAATACCTACTGACTTGACTTAGAAGTGGACAACACAGGATTGATTATTTTCTAAAATATAACCTGGATAATTCAAGCAAAAAAAAGGGAATAGAAGGTCATAAGATGCCTTCATTCCCATTATACGCTAATCATCATATTAGTAACCAGGGTTTTGTTCAAGAAGCCCCCCACTCAGGCTGATTTCCGACTGTGGTATGGGGAATATTTCGTTGACACCATCTCTGAAGCCTGACCCCTTTGCGGTGTTATATTTTTCAGCATAAGCTCTGAGCACCTGACCGGCACGACCTTGTCTTACCAATTCAAAAAAGCGTTCGAATTCCTGTCCGAATTCTACTCTTTGCTCCTGCCAGATAATTTCCCTCAGGGCATCCTGGTTGGTTTCTGTAATAGCAGGCAGAATGTCCGGATTTCCTTCTCTGGCACGCTCACGGATCATGTTCAGTGCATTGAGGGCCGCCTGTGTATTACCATTCTCATTGGCAGCCTCCGCATACCACAACAACACTTTGCCCAGACGCATGTAGATGTCGTCACGGCCAGGTTGTAAAGCCCCCCCCACTCTCTCATATTCAGGTACATAATATTTTTTATTTAAATAGCCTGTGGGTGTATTTCCCACATTGGCAGTGAGTCCATCGGGCATCAAATCGCCTTCTTTGTAGACGGTATGATTCAGGCGTGGATCGCCTTCTTCAAAAGCATCCACAAAATCCTGGGTGGGGCAATTGAATCCCCAACCGTTTCTGGCTCTGCTACCGAAAACAATATTTAACTGGTTATTGGCAGGTTGAGCACCCTGATCATTGTGAAATTGTGCCTGAAAAATGTGTTCTGTACTGTTTTCACCGGCCCGTAGGAACATATCAAAGTAGTTGGGGTCCAAAGCATATTCATTAGAATTAATGACAGTACCAAACCACTGTTCTGCCATCGGGAAATCGTTCAGGTACAGATAGACTTTTCCTAAATAAGCCTGGGCTGCTCCTTTGGTAGCCCGGCCCCGATCAGAAGAAGTGTATTCACTCGCCAAAGGCAATACAGCCTCTGCTTCCTGCAAATCTTTGATGATCTGATCGTACACCTGTTGTTTAGGGGTTCTTGTCATCTCATAGGATTCCATTTCGGAAGAAAGGATCAGGGGTACATCTCCAAACGTTTTCACCAGGTTGATGTAGTACCAGGCTCTTAAAAATTTTGCTTCAGCCAGATAACGTTCTTTTAGGGCAGCATCCATCTCAATATCAGGCACGTTGTCCAATACCAGGTTGGCCCGACGAACACCGATATACTGAGAAGACCAGGCAAACCGGGTCGCATCATTATCGGCTGGGATATTGAAGAGTGAAACCTGCTGCGCATACAACTGATCGGAACCGGATTCTCCACCTTTTTCGGTATCATCGGAAGCCACATTAGCAAGCACCCAATGCATAAAACCACTGTTACCCCAGGCACCACAACACCAATTGTTTGCCTGAAGCGGATGATACGCTGCCGTAACAGCCCGGGCTGCATCAGAGGGTGAGATATAAGCGTTTGAAATATCAATCAATGCCAGTGGCTCCTTTTCCAGAATGTCTTCACATCCGAGGATCATCCAGCAAAGTAGGGTACATATAAAATAAGATACTCGTTTCATAGTTTTAGATCGTTAGATGAAGGTTGGGATAGGGTACATGACCCCTGAAATTGATTTAAATTCCTATGTTAACACCAAAAGTATAAATGCGGGGCACAGGATAGTTGGTCTCATCCAAACCGATATAGAGCGGATTACCGTCCCGGTTTGTCCCGATTTCAGGATCAAATCCAGGATACTTGGTAAAAGTCAGTGCATTTTGGACAGAGCCATAAATTCTGACATTGCGTAGATTAACGACACTTTGCGGCACTCTGTATCCAATCTGGAAATTTCTGACTCTCAGATAAGAACCATCTTCCACATAATACTCTGAAGATCTCATATTGTTGTTGGGATCGTTGGTCGTCATGCGTGGAACGTCATTGCTGGTACCCGGTCCTGTCCACCGATTTTCCCACACATTTTTGGTGTAGTTAAAGAAGTTGGAACCTTCCGTTCTAAATTTTAGAGCCATATAGATATCATTTCCCTGCACACCTTGTAATTGCAATCTGACATCAAATCCTTTGTATGAAAAGGTCGAGTTGATCCCATAGGTGAATGTAGGCCAGGGATTGCCAATGATGGTCTGATCTTCCGCGTTGATGATCCCATCCTCATTCAAATCAACAAAACGGATATCACCGGGAGCCGTTCCGCTACTCTGAAAAGCGTGAGCATCTATCTCTTCCTGATTCTGGAACAAGCCATCGGTTTTCCAGCCATAAAAAGAAGCAATTGGGCTACCCACTTCCGTCACATTCACTAATCCGATAAAACTGGCTCTGTAATAGATGGCTGACCCACTGTTGCTGAGCTGCGTTACTTCATTCTTGTTATGGGCGATGTTACCGGAAATATTATAGTTGAAGCCAGAGGCTGTAGTGTTTTGATAACCCAGCATGAGCTCAACCCCTTTGTTGACCACATTGCCACCATTCACATAGGGTGCTTCCTGTATCCCTGAATACTGAATCACAGGCACTTGCAGAAGCATATCCGTGGTCTTTTTATGATACCAGTCAAAGGAAGCAGTCACTTTTCCTTCAAACCCCATAAAATCAAAACCGAGGTTAGTTTCCTGGGTGGCTTCCCATTTCAAATCTGGGTTACCCAAACCCGTAGGGGCCTGCCCTCTGATCACCTGTTGCGGCCAACCAAACGAATAGTTGATATTGGGCGTGACCAGGTAGGCAAAAGCGTAATTCGGTAAAGAACCTTGGTTTCCTAGAGAACCCCAACCACCTCGTATCATCAAATTGTTAATCCAGCTCTGGTTTTGGATGAAAGGCTCTTCTGAAATTTTCCATCCCAGTGAAAAGGACGGGAAGTAACCAAATTTGTTGTTTTCACCAAACCTGGAAGAACCATCGGCCCGGAAGTTGACGGTGGTAAAATATTTACCCCCATAGTTGTAGTTCACGCGGCCCAGGAATGACAAGATGCCCCACTCCCCAGCGTCGCCTGCCACTCTGTTGCCCTGGGTAGAAAGGTTCAGATGCCGCAGATTAGGATTGTCGGTGGCGTTTTCGGGAAGACCTGCTGCGTAGGCAGAAATGAACTGTCGATAAGACTCCTGGGTGGTTATCCCGCCCAGTACGTCAAAATTATGATTGCCAACAGCTTTCTGATAGGTCACGGTATTGGCCCAGCTGTATTCTCTGAAACGGTTCGTTCTTTCCTCTAAGTTGGCCACTAAATTCTGAAACCGGGAAGAGATTATATAATATGGATTGAAAATAGTATTCTCTGAAAATCCCAGGTTGACGTTAAACTGGGAGCGGAATATAAAGTCTTTGAAAAAGGTGATATCGGCATATACGTTCCCATTAATGACAGGTCGACGGGTATCATTGTTGGTATAATGAATGGTAGCCAGGGGGTTGGTAGAATTCAGGGAAGTTTCGGAGTATCCCCATCCTCCATCCGGCATCTTTACCGGAACCTCAGGATTAGCCGTCAGGGTATTTCCCAGTACAGAACCAAATTGGAACTCTGTAATTTGCGCGTATTTGGCTAAACTACCGGATAGATTTTGTCCCACCCGGATGGCAGGCGTAATATTATGAGAAGAGTTAATACGCAGGTTCACTCTGTCAAAAGAAGTATTCTTCACAATACCCTCCTGATTTTCATACCCTGCTGAAAAGTAGAATTTACTGGATTCACTTCCTCCACTGGCGGATACGGAAATATCGGTCATGGGTGCTGTCCGGAAAACTTCTTTTTGCCAGTCGGTACCTTCCCCCAAAGCATCAGGATTGGGATAGATAGGTGCCTGTCCGGCATTGACCAAGCCTTCATTGTACAATATCGCATACTCCCTGGCATTGGTCATGGGCAGATTTCTCTGCAACTGCTGCCATCCTTGTGAGAAGTTTACATCCAGTTGAGAAGCCCCGGCCTTCCCCTGCTTGGTGGTGATCAGGATAACGCCATTCGCTCCCTGGGCGCCATAGATGGCCGCCGCACTCGCACTTTTCAGCACCTGTATACTTTCTATCTGCTCAGGTACCAAATCCAGGGGATTCGCATTCGGATTGCCGTCGATGACGTATAAAGGTTCAGAGTTGTTGACCGTTCCTGTTCCCCGGACACGGATCAGCAGACCGGAACCGGGTGCTCCTGAATTTTGAGAAACCTGCAAGCCGGCCACTTTTCCCTGCAGGGCCTGTCCCACCTGAATGACAGGTTCGTCTTCTATTTCTTTAGAACTCACAGATCCTATGGCACCGGTTACATCGCTCCTTTTTTGCGTACCGTAACCTACTACCACTACTTCTTCCAGAGACTTGATATCGGTCACCAGGGCTACGTCGATGGTTGTTCTTCCCTGAATAGCAACTTCCTGTGATACATACCCAATGGATGAGAAGATTAAAGTGGTGACCTCATCGCTAACGTTCAGCGTATAAGAACCCTCTAAATTGGTAATCGTTCCGTTGGTCGTCCCTTTGGCGATCACGTTGACACCCGGCACCGGATCTCCGGTTTCTCCATCTGTCACTTTGCCATTGATGGTCACAGCCACGGCATCCATGACTTCCTCCACCCGCTCAGCCTCTTCTTTCTCAAACTTGAGCACATGGATATTCTCATTAATTCTCTTAAAGCTCAGTTTGGTTTGCTGTGAAATCATAAAGAGGACATTGGCCAGGGATTTGTTTCGGGCGGAAAGCGTTACTTTCTGCTGCTCGACCAGATTGCGGTGATTATAAGCAAATTTAAATTCAGTAATATTTTCTAACTGCTGAAATACTTCCGTCAGTCTTTCGCTGTCTACCTCAATAGACACTATAACGTCGTTGATACTTTGCCTCTGCCCCAAACCACTGACGGAGGCCATCAGTATCGTTATGGTACAACATTGAAGCAAAATGCCATAAAAAGCGAATTTCGACATAAGCAATGTCTTTATAAGTAAAGAGTTTTTCATAACTTTGTAAAGTTAATTTTATCCTAAAATTAATAGAGTAGATCTCATCCCGGAGGAACGGCCAATTCTTAAGGATGAGAGAGATTTCGGGGCCGGCCTAGCCGGCCTTTCTTTTTTTGATTTTTTTGTGTTTTTTCATAATAGGTTGTTGTAAGGTTCTATTTATAGACAAATACTTTATTATCAGAAATTCGATACTGAAACCCGGATGAATAGGCAATACCATTCATCACATTTTCCAGCGTTTCATTGGTAAATTCTCCGGTATAGACATTTTCCATCCGGAAGCCTTTTCCTTTCACAAAATCGACGCCATACCATAGAGACAATTGCTCTTCTATGTCTTTGAAGGTAGCGCTTTTGAAAGTAATGATACCATCTTTCCAGCCGGTGACTTCCTTCAGGTCAAAGGTGGTCTTGTTAATGCTATCGGCTTTGCTGATCAAGCCCATTTCATTAGGATTTAAGATAGCAGCTTCACCCGCTGCATTACTTACCTTCACCCTACCGGTCACCACAGCGATGGATTGCTTTTCCGTGCCATCATAGGCTTTGATGTTGAATGAGGTTCCCAAAACCTCGGTTGTCATTCTTTCAGTTTGAATGATAAAAGGCCGGTCGACATCGCGTACCACCTCGAAGAAGGCTTCTCCCTTAAGCTCTACCAAGCGCAGAGAATCGGAAAAATACTGTGGATATTTTAACTGGCTGGCCGAATTGAGCATCACAATGGTACCATCGGGCAGGGTAATTTTAGATTTGATACCTTTCGGGTTATCGGTAGTTTTCCAGACCACGGCAACCGGGGCAGGCTGCACCACTTTGACAGGTGCCAGTCTGTCAATCAGAATGGCAGACAGAAAACAGATCAGGAGAATGGCTGCCACCTTCATCCACTGCCCCATACTGTATAAGGTAGGCTTTTGAGGAGACCCGTAAATATAGTGTTCGGGTTCAAAGGCTGGATTTTCGTTGGCAATGATTTTTTCCAACATATCGTCCAACTCAACAGTGGAAAGCTGTTCTTTATGAAAATTCATTCGCTCTATAAACTCCCTGGCTTTTTTCACCTCGACGATGGCCGTTGGGTGTTCATCCATCCATTTTTTCCAATAATAGCTTCTTTCGTGGGTTGGATTCAATACCCAATCCCGAAAATCCTTGTTGGTAATTAAATAGGAGAATATGTCTGATTCTTCGTTTTTCAAGTTTTTAAGCTTTCTAATTTAATAAGGGATAAAATAAAAATATGATACCGTAATTTTTGATTTTTTTTGAATAAAAAAATTCCCTCTATCCATGATTGTGTAAGGATGGCTCTATTGCCCTTCTGGCAAGGTATTACTTCTTATGGAAATTCACGCTTGCAATGGTTCTGCCATTCCTCTAGAAACTTTTAATAGAGGATGGCGTCGTCCTGCTGTTTCTGCCGGTCAAGTTCCTCCAGTGTCCAGGGTTTCTTCCTGCCTGCACTTTCCTCCCTGATCTTTTTAATCTCTTCGGGTGTGACGACAGGAGAAACCGTTTTTCTTTCGGGAAAGCCTGACGCACTGTTGACAGCCTTGGGCGCCATCCCGGGAATCTCTCCGGGTCTGCGGGGTGGCCGTCCGCCAAACTCGAACCGGATATAACTGACCACCGAGGCGATCCACTCATCGCTGTTGGCTTCCATAGCCGGCATCACACTGGAATATTCTTTTCCATCGACAGGCCCGGTTAAACCATGCAGCAAGATTCTGATCGTATTATTTTTCTCCAAAAAGGCCAAGCGGCCGGAGCCTTCCAGCGGGGGTGCCGCCTGTTGCGTTCCCCCGATAGCCAACCCTTTGCCATCCGCTCCATGACAACTGGCACAAAGGGATTTGAAAATAGTAGCGCCTTGTAAGATCAGATGTCTGTCGGTTTCTTTCAAAGCTCCCAGCTTGCTGCCAAACGTACTGACGTCTTCGTTTTTTTCCAGTGCCGCATGGGTAGCGACCAGCATTTCATTTTTGGGATTATTCTCTAAAATCTCATTCACGATGGCTTGCGCTTGTTCAGCCTGACTCTGAAAAAGGGAGAGCAGGAGTTGTACCCGTACCTCGGCGTCTTCATCATCCTTCAACTGTCCTACCTGCGCTATCATCGTCTCATTTTTGGCCTTCAACAAAGGCTCGCTGATCCACACGGCTGTCTTCCTTACCTGGGGGTGCTCATCTTTCAGGGCTGCCACCAATACTTCCTGATCGATAGCCCCTAATCCTTCCAGGGTCCATAAGGCATGTATTCTTCCAAGATGTCCGGGAGCTTTTGAGAATAAGGCGTGTTCTCCCCTGGCCATTTCTTGCAAGGCAGGCACCAACGACTGATCATCGCGTGCAATAATTTCTTTCTGCGCATTGTCGCGCCACCAACCGTTGGGATGGTCGAGGTGGGCTAACAATTCGCTGCCCGATTCTTCCAGCATTCTTGGTAGGGGGCCTGGCTCATAATCCTCATGCACCACCCGATAAATTCTTCCATGTCCCACATTGTCTGCCAGTCCGATACTATCTATTTTTTGGCGTAGGAAAGAACCGGGTCTGGTCCAGTTGCCCTGCTGTATGATACCCCGGTGCATATCGACAATATAAAGATTCCCATCGGGGCCTGTGGCCGAATTGACCGGACGGAAATTCATATCGGTGGAAGCGATGAATTCCTGTTGATCATAGGTGTTTTCTAAGAGGGTTTTTCCCTCATCCTGTACCAGCTCTGCCCGACGAATGGTTCTGGCTACCGGTTCACAGACAATATAATCTCCGATAAAATCGGGGGGTAGCCGATCGCCCCGAAAGACTGACTGTCCGCAGGGAGCGGTGAAGTGGTTCAGTGTGGCATTGGCCCGTAAGCGCAAAGGACCACCCTGTACATCCGGTGTGGCGATGATAGGCCAAACCTCTGCAAAAGAGGCGCTATATTGATCTTTGAAGTCGAGGGAGC
Source organism: Catalimonadaceae bacterium JC749 (assembly GCA_021730635.1). Lineage (GTDB taxonomy): Bacteria > Bacteroidota > Bacteroidia > Cytophagales > Cyclobacteriaceae > JAJNNC01. The sequence continues at coordinate 93,691 of JAJNNC010000015.1, read as the reverse complement.
CATAGGCAGGATTGATCTGAAATCCCAGCGCGGGAATCTCTCCCCCAGCCCTGGAATAGAACAACCTTCCATAGTTATCATGGGTCACACCCCACTGTCCGCCGGAACCGCTGGGCAGGGTGTCTGCCACCAGGGTACCTTTGGTATACCGAAAACGTACAGGATCGTAGGTGACGTACATCCAGTTATCCAGGTTCCAATCCAACCCGCTACGCTGATGCTCCATGTTGGCATCATTCAGCACATATTGGTCATTGTGATAGATTAATTTTTTTTCATCTGCTATGCCATCGCCATCTGTATCTCTGTAGCTATAGAGGTCAATGGTGTTGGTTTCGTTGACCAGCAGTTCTTCCCCTACACACTGCAACATCCGAGGCAGCAGCAGGCTATCGATAAAGATGGTACGCTTGTCCATTTTGCCATCGTTGTCGGTATCTTCTAACCGGGAAATTCTGCTGACCGGTTCCTGTTCACCAGAGGCATCGGCATCCTGCATATAGGTAAGCATTTCGGCTACATACATCCTTCCATTTCCATCCCAGGCAATGGCTACGGGCTCCTGTATCATAGGTTCACTCGCCACCAATTCCACCTGATACCCCTTGGGCAGGTGAAGGGTTTTCATACTTTCTTCCGGCGACAAATAAGTGGGTTCCGGATGAGGATTAAAGGCTGGCCGGTTATCGAAACGATCCTGTTCGTTTTCTTCGGCAGGGGTGCACTGAAATACCAATGCCGTAGAAAAGAGCAGGAAAATGAAAGAGCGTACATTCATGAGGGTGCTGATTATGCCTGATCAATCTGGTATTTTGTGATACATTAATTTCCTTTTACCTCATAAGCCACCACCTTGTTGGCAAAGAAAGTAGGCACTAATAGTAATTTCTGATCGGGGATGTAGGCAATGTCCGCGGCATTCACCTTATCTGCTTTGGTATCGATCAGCTTAGTAACCTTTCCGTTGGCTGAGACATGCAAAATCTCTCCGTTCCAATTTGAGATCAGAAAGTCGTTGCCCAGCGGAATGATACCATCGCCCCCTACCAGGCCTTCTGCAATCTTTTTCAGGTCTTTGGTTTCTTTGTTGACTTCATAAAAAATACCTGCATTCATATCAATCATATAAAATTTATTCTGATGGGCCAGCAAACCATTGGGTTTCTGAAAATGATCTTTTTCAAACCATACTTCAGCCTTGTTATTGTTTATTCTATAGACTCTTTTTTTGTCTGAATCAGAAATGTAGACGACCCCCTGTGCATCCACAGTAATATCGTTGAGCATACCAGCGTCATCGACAGGAATAGTTTGTTTTACTTTGCCTGTTTTGGTATCAATGACTACCACTTTGGTCAGATCAGCCACATACAACAACCCTTTGGACAATCCCAGACCTTTGGGAGAGTCCATGCCCCCCACTACCCATTCCACTTTTTCTATCTTGCCTGAGAGGGCAACACGCCCGATCGAGCCATTGCCATCTTTACCCCCTGCCGGATTATTGATGTTGGAGACATACAACACATTATTTGTCTGATCATAAATAACCGACTCCGGCTCTTTTAATTCTGCGGGTGTCTCCCATTTTTTTTCCAGGCTCACTTTTTGTCCTGCGACAGGCATACTCATCAGTACCAAACCGATGAGCAGGGCACTAAGGCCATAAGGTTTAAATAGGTCAATTACGTTTTTCATGGATCTCATAGATTAAAGTATAGTTGATAGTTTATTCTGGTAAAGCAAAAACAACATACCCTCCCTGCGCATTCGGTTTTTCTGACGGGCTGTCATCATCGCCCTTTCCCCATTTCAGCGGTGAGGTAGCACAAACGACCAGGTAATGTTTGCCATCGACCTCATACATTGCGGGTAGACCTTCTGTGCCCATAGGCAGTTCCTGTGACCAGAGTTCCTCGCCGGTATCGGCATCAAAAGCATAGATTTTACCATCTTTGGCGGTGGAGAAAACCAATCCGGTAGAGGTCACGATCATACCGTTGCGTTGTGCACGAGGCACCCCGGTGTTCTGTCCACCCTGGGCTGCCGCTTCAAGATCCTGACCGATAGCCCTTCTCCACTTGATGGTACCCTCATTCAGGTCATAGGCCATGATCTCCGACCAGGGAGGACTGATCAGGTAGGGATAATCCAACCCCCATCCCTGATGGTAGTAGCGCACGGCAGGCACCTCTAAGCCTTCCGGATAAGGAGCGCCAAAACGGCCGCCCCCCCCTTCCGAGCGTCGAATTTCCTGTCCACCGGGAGCCCCCCCGGAAGCCACGACCGGACCATCAGGTAGAGGTACTTCCCCCTCCGGCCCTGTAGGATAAGGTCTGAAGCTGTTGCCCGCCAGATAACGATATATCTCCCGAACTTCCCCATCACTCAGATGGGCAAAAGCTGGCATTTTTCCTCTTCCAGTCATCACTACTTGTTTGAATTCAGTGAATTTTAACCGTTCGCCCAGATCAACCAGTGAAGGCCCGGCTACCCCGGAACGGTCTGCCCCATGACAGGCCTGACAGTTTTTCTGATAAACATTCATCGCTCCGGAGGCCGCTAATGCTTCTTGTTGCTCTATTTGCTCCCGTGTTTGCAATTTACCGTAAAAAGAGGGCCAGTCAATATTTAAAATATACATAATTCCTTTTTCCGGATTGGCAGCCGTATTACCCCAGTTCACGCCACCCACAGCCCCTGGCAAGGCCAGGGTTTCTTTTTCGTGGGAAAGAGGGGTAAAGAAACCGGTTTGCATTCCATCGATCTTTGTTTTCCATTCTGCCTGTTCTTCCGGGGTTAAAAAGAAGGGAGTGATATCAGCTGAAGTCATGCTCTGTCTGGAAATGGGGGGCGGGATGGTAGGAAAAGGCTGGGTAGGCCAGGCCTCCTCTCCCGGTACCTCACTGCTGGGTACGGCTCTCTCCTCTATGGGCCACAAAGCCTCTCCTGTTTCCCTGTCAAAGACAAACAGAAAGCCATGCTTGCTGGCCACAGCTACCACCTCCACTTCCTCTCCCTTGTGAGTGACTGTCAAGAGCTGAGGGGCTGCCGTCAGATCATAATCCCACAAGTCATGATGCACTGTCTGATAATGCCACATTCGCTTGCCTGTCCTGGCATCCAAGGCCAGCAGACAGTTGGCAAACAGGTTGCTGCCTTTCCGGTCTGCTCCATAGTAGTCATAGGTAGGTGAGCCCAAGGGATAGTAGGCAATACCTCTCTGCTCATCCACACTGATCTCTCCCCAGGTGTTGACCCCTCCCACATACTGGTAGGCCTCCTTGGGCCAGGTCTCATAGCCATACTCTCCTGGCTGTGGGATGGTATGGAAGGTCCAGACCAGCTTGCCACTCACCACATCATAGGCTCTCAGGTGGCCTGGTGAGGACATATACCCTTCTCCGGTGGAAGAACCTAGCAGCAAGAGGTTCTCAAAGATCTTTCCAGGGGTTCCTGACTGAGCCCTGGACAAAGTGTTGGCCTCTCTGCCAAGTCCTTCTCGTAAGTCTACCAGTCCCTGCTCTCCAAAAGAAAGGATAGACTCTCCGGTCTCTGCATTGATAGCCTGCAGATAGTTGTTGATCTGAAACAGCAGTCTTTTGTCTTGTCCATCCGCACTCTGCCAGTAGTTGATCCCTCTGCGGGCTATGCCCTGCAAATGGGCATGAATCCACAGCTCCTCTCCTGTCTGGGCATGCAGGGCTACCAAAGAGTTGTTCTTGGCCAGCACATACATCACAGTGTCCACGATCAGGGGATTGAACTGATAGACCTGTTCATCGGCCGTGGCATAGAAGAAGGCCTGCTTTAGGGCTGCTACATTCTCTTTGGTGATAGAGCTCTGGGCTACAAATTTGGACTGGTCAGCCCCTCCCCCATAGTCCTGCCAGTGCAGGTGCTGCCCTGCAGCCACCTGACCGGCTTCTTCACGGGCTGTGCTAACACAGCCCAGACAGAGCAGCAGCAGCCAGAGCCAGCCTATGCTTCCACAGACTGGATCACTAGCCACCTTGCAACCTTTTCTTTTCTGCATTTTTAGGTATCGATTTAGATTGTTGTGAAACTCAGGAATTCATGGAAGGGATATGCCCCTTCAAACAAAGTGGTACGAAAAGTTACTTACGCTTCGTATCTATTGGTATAAGGCCGAAAAGTGAAGAATGATACCGGCTTGGTCTGAAAATTTAGTAATTCTCTTTGGCCGTGTATTAAAAAGTAAAATAAGTAGTCTAAATGTCTCTACTTTCCTGACTTTTGGAGAAGCCAGATAAAATCATTCGTCCTGGTGAGCGCTAGTAAGCAGAACGGTTAAATGCTCAAGCAGGTCCTCATCAGTGACGCGATTTAAACCTATTGCTTTACTATTGATTACAATAAAATCCGTGATTTTTCCTGTTGAAAAAGGGATGAGGAATAGGCCAACGGGCAAACTTTAAATTTGGAACATCAACCCAAACTTTTCTTTTGTTTTTAATAAAATTATATTTTCTTTTTGTTTTAATAAAAAAATCATAATATAGAACTTTAGACAATCTAACACCGCTAATTACGCACTACCCTATGTTATTGGAAGGTAAACCAGCTACCTCACAGTATTCCTCTGCTGTGTCTCCTGGGTCTTCACCCGAAGTGATTCACCATAAAGAATCTGACAAACTTCTTTGGGATGACTTTACAAAAGGGGATGAATCTGCTTTTATACGTATCTATAAGGATTACGCTAACTCCCTTTTTTCTTATGGCTGTCAGTTTTCCACTGACCGGGAGTTGGTGAAAGATTGTTTACAGGATTTTTTTATCTATCTGCGCAAAAACAGGGCAGGTTTTGGCCCTACCGATTCTATCAAAATGTATTTGTTCAAAGCTTTCCGAAGAAGGATCATAGATTATCTGAAAAAAGCCAATAGGGAGCGTCAGTACCAGGAATCTTTTGCTTTTTCTCAATTTCCTGTAGAATTATCCAGTGAATCCATCTATATCCACCGTCAAATTGAAGCGATACAGTTAGACAAACTGAACAAGGCTTTGGAGGCTTTGGATGCGAAAGAAAGGGAAGCTATTTATTATTTCTATTATGAGGGGCTGAGTTATGCACAGATCGCAGAAATTTTTAACTTCTCACATGTCTCTTCTGCCAGAAGGCTCATGTATCGAGGGTTGAGTCATCTGCGTAAATGCCTACGCTGATCTACACTAATCCTTCCAAAAACGTATAGAATGCCTCCTATCTTGATGGGAGAAGGCATACTCCTTCCATACGCATTGCCTTTCCCTTTTTTCTTTCGAAAAGTCAATTGAATGTATTACGGACCAGCCACTCGTAAATTCAAATTTGTTTGCCAAGAATAGGATATGGCAGGACTCTAGAAATGGAAAGCTCTTTACAATGCCTTCAAGTGCTCATGAATAATCATTGTAAAGATAAGCCTAATGTTTAAAGCTTCTATTCGGGGAAAGAAATGTCTTCAAACATTTTATAATTGTCCAGACTGGTGGCGGGGGCAAAGAAACAGATTACCTTCATTTCCACCTCTCCCGTATTTTTCAGCATATGCACTTTCCCTTGCTCAAAAAGGATGGCAGAACCCGTTTTCACCTCTCCCACCTCACCTTCTATCATTACCTTGCCATTCCCTGACATAATATAGATCAGCTCCTCACTTTTAGGATGCGAGTGGGCCGGTCGTACCGTCTCCCCAGGCATGACCCGGATCACACATACTGACAGATTGTTGGCTTTCATAGACTCTTCACTCACCAACCAGCGCATGAATCTGCCGGGATGCTGCACTTCAGGGACATCATTTTCGTGGATAATGGTCATGGATTATGCATTTAAAGTTTCAAGGATATGATGACTCAGCTGCTCAGCGTCCAGCCCATAATGTGCTGCCAGCTCTTCGTAAGTACCGGAGTGAATATAATGAAGCCCGTCAGGTTGAGAAGTATTGATAGGATACAGATGCTGCGTACTGATACGAGCCTCCCTGGCAAATAATACTTTCCTGAAATTAGTCCAGAGATAACCATTGTTCTGCTCCACAATAAAAACCGGCTTCCCGGAATGATACATTTTCTGAATCGCTCCCTCGTCAATAGTAGGCATATCTACCACTTCTACCGATACCCCTTTAGCTTCCAGCATACTGGCTGCGCCCAGGGATTCGTGCACCCCTCGTCCGCTTGTAACAATATAGGCCTGGGCATTCGCTGCCTGCCGGACGGTATAGGCTTTGCCGAACTCAAAAGTAAAATTGGCATCGTATAGCGCCACTGCCGCCGCTCTCAGAATACGCATGTATACGATGCCTTTGTTACCCTCTACAATCCATTTCATAACGCCTAACAATTGCTGCGGACAGGACACATTAATGATTTTCAAATGGGCTACTTCGTTAAACAGCAAAGCATCGTCGTTGCCCATATGGGTTGCCCCGTTCGACTGGGTTTCCAGATCCGCCGCTGTGGCTACCATGGTGAGGTCTATGCCATGTCCTTCTGAGAGCCAACCCTGATCGGCGATCACTTCCAGGCGCTCCTGATGCCCCACAGCCACCCTTCTGAGCACCTTCCAGTCATAAAAGGGGCAAAAGGTACTGATCCAAACATTGGCACCCAATACGCCAAAAGCTTCTCCTATCAGCATCATATTGGCTTCGGCCACCCCAACATTTAAGGCCCGTGATTTATCCACATATCCCACCCCTGCCTGCAGGCCGCTGGTAGAGGCTAAGTCTGAGTCTACCGACACAATGCGTTCGTCTTTGGCAAGAACCTGCATCGCCTGCTCAATGACTTTATGAGCAGCATAGGATTTCCCTTTTTCCACTTTAGGCATTGCCTCACCTGCATAATTGATTTTTTTATTTCTAACAGGTGCTTTTTTAGTTTTGACACTCACCGAACCCTTGCTGACCTGAGTGATTTTGTTTCCCTCACCACTCAACTTTAATCCCATGCCCGTGGCATGTTGCCGAAGCACTGTTACCACATCGTGATAGCCTTCCTGGGCGGATAGGGAATTCAGAAATTTACTGAAAGTCTGTTCCTTTTCTTTGCGTTGCTGCTGTTGCAAGTGGCTTTCCTGAACGAGCAGCTCATTGGCGATGGAGGTTTTATGGTTATTCATGAAGTTGGAAAAACCACCATGCCCTTTGGTTGTTTTACAGATAATAGCGGTCGGTCTGCCGTCCCGTTCTCCATATTTGAAAGCCAGCAAGGCTTGATAGACGGTGTGGTATTTGGTGGCATCCACTTCCATGACCCGCCATCCAAAGCTGGCAAAGCTGCCTGCCAAACCATAATAGGGAAAATGTAAATTGTTGACAATGTCTAGCTGCCCGCCATTGTTATCTACCATCACGCAGAGGTTATCCAGCCGTTTGAAACCGGCAAACATCACCGCTTCCCAGATAGAACCTTCCTGCAATTCTCCATCACCTGTTACGGCATACACATCAAAGGAGGTCCCACGCTGCCCTGCGATGGCAAATCCCTGGGCTACGCCCATGCCCTGTCCCATCGGGCCGGTAGCGATATGCACACCCGGCAGCAGCGGTCCTGGATGTCCGTTGAGAATGCTGGACAGGGAGCGGGAGTTTTCCAGAATGGATGAATCAAAGTAGCCTAAATCTGCATAGATTGAAGCCAGTGTAGCGACGGCATGTCCTTTACTCAACACAAAGATATCCTGATCTGTGGCGGTGGGTTGCTCAATATTGAGGTCGATGATCCCCCCGTAAAACAAACTGACCATGGGAATGGTAGCCGAAGAAGCGCCTCCAATATGTATGGCATGATCGATAGCATGACGACACTGATGCAGGTTTAACAACCGGATGTCGGCGTCTTTGATTTCCAGCAATTGGGTGATGCCTTTGTTGATTAAGGACTTTTTATCTTCTAAATAGACCAAGGTGATGATGTTTTAGCAAGTACTTAACAAAAAGTTGATGAGTAGACCGGGAGCGTGTCTTTTGATATTTTCTACAGAATAGACCAACCACCGTCCACGAAGTAAGCCGCTCCTGTGACAAAGGAAGCTTCCTCAGAAGCCAGGAAATACATCACATTCGCCACTTCCTCAGAGGTACCCAACCGTTTAAATACACTCTTTGCACCCAGAAAACGCTCAGTTTCTGCCGGGTCAGGGGAATCATTGATAGATCCTCTCAGCAAAGGTGTGTCAATAGCGCCGGGTACTACACAGTTGACACGAATATGATTATCCGCTAAATCAAAAGCCATGCTTCTGGTGAGCGTATCAATGGCTCCTTTGGAGGAAGAATAAGCGGCTCGTTCCCCTACCGTACGATATCCGAGAATGGAGCCTGTATTGACAATGGCCCCCGCACCCTGCTTTATCATCATCGGGACAAAGGCACGTGCCATATTATAAATGCCTTTGAGGTTAATATCATACAGACGCTCCCAATCTTCTTCGGTACATTGCATGATACTTCCTCTTACTTCCAGCCCGGCATTGTTGATCAGCACATCGGCTCTGCCGAAACGTTCCTGGGTGATACGTGCTGCCCGCTGCACCTGTTCTTTATTGGAAATGTCGCAGAGACAAAAGACAGCTTCTACACCCAGTTCATTTATGTGCTGCTCTGCTTTTTTCCCTTTCTCTTCGTCGATGTCTATGAGCACGACATTGTATCCATTCTTAGCAAACTTGACACCCGCTGCAAATCCGAGTCCGGAAGCCCCCCCACTGACAATCATTACTTTATTACTCATAGTGATTTGGTATTTTTAGTAAACAATTCATTTAAGTTATTCCATCCCATTGGGTTTGGTAGCCACTTTGATAGCTCCGTCCTTTCTTTTCTCATAGGTATCCAGGGCTGTTTTAAATTCTTTCAGGGGAAAACGATGGGTCATCAAAGGACGCAGATCGATACGGTTGTTGATCAGCAGATCGATGGTCTCCTGTGCCGTATTGGGATTGGCCCGGTTGCCGACCAGTTCTACCTCATCCAGCACCATGCGTTTAAGCGGAAGAGAAGGATCAGCATGAGGGATACCGATGACGGATACTACGCCTCCTTTGGCAGCTGCCAGACAGGCCTGTTTGATGGATTGAGCAGTGCCTGCACATTCCAGCACCGCCGGTATACCTCTGCCATTGGTTAGTGACTTTACCTTTTCCACGACTTCCTCTTCCTTGTAATCGATGGGGATCGCTCCTAATTCCTGGGCTTTTCGCAAGCGTTCACCACTACCTGCGGCAAAAATACGTCCGGCTCCCAAAGCTTTGGCACATAGGATGGCCATGAGTCCCTGTGGTCCGGTGCCCAGAATGAGGATATCGCTGCCGGGTTGCATGCGGGAACGCTTGACCGTATACAGGGCAATGCTCAGCGGATCGACACTGGCCGCGTATTCCAGGGGCATAGCATCAGGTACTTTGAAAATGCTTTTGACAGACGTACGCATATATTGCGCATAAGCACCAGGGGTATAATGGCCATATTGGCGGTGACCTCTTTCTTCATGGCTGTAGTTCAGGCAGAGGTTGTAACGTCCTTTCAGACACATCTCACAATAGCCACAGCCGCAATGAGAAATGCCACAAACACGATCTCCCTCTTTCCAGCCCAGCCGGGCAGCTTTGGAACCTGTCTGCACCACGGTTCCCGACCATTCGTGACCTGGAATAAAAGGGAAGCCAGTCGGCCAGAATCCGGGAAAATCACCGGCAATGATATGCGGATCGGTACCGCAGATATAGGTGGTGTCTACCTGGCAGATGACCTCATCGTCATCAGGCACTGGCACCGGCACAGTTTCAATACTAAAATCTCTGACTCCTTTGAGTACCAGAGCATCCATTTGTTGAGGTAAATTCATAGTCAATTTTTTTTCTGTTTTTCAGGAACAATGGCGACCCCACGGAAGGGAGAACCAGAGCCTCCTTTAATTTTGAGCGGGAGTCCAACAAACCAAAAAGCATGGGCAGGGATCAGATCTACCTGCGCTAAGTTTTCCATGTTAAGAATTTCGCGTTCCCGGCAAACGATATGAGCGGGCTGTTCTTTCACGACGGCCACTTCGTGATGGCTATCGATGCTGGGGGCATCGGCGCCAATACTCACCGCTCCTAAATCGTTGAGATACTCTATGGCACTGCGGTCCAGGCCAGGGTATCCTCTGATATATTCAAAGGGCTCTTTCCATTTCTTATACCAGCCGGTGTAGTAGAGCACCACAGATTGTGGCTGGATGGTCACCCCGGTTTTTGCTATAGCTTCTTCAATATCGGCACGGGTGATATAGCTGGCAGGCTCTTTATGGGAGAAGTCGAACCAGACAGCCGGAGCCATAAACCACTCCAGGGGAAGCTCGTTCACGGCTCTGGCATCAGGCTCATTCACCACGTGGTTGATCGCATCCACATGCGTATTGGAATGGTCGCACAGGGTGAATCCTACCACTTTATAGGAATAAGGCGGCTTGGTAAGCCCCATTTTTTGTGTTTCTTCATGCGACAAATGATTCCATATCAGGGTTCGCTGGTGCCCGATAAAGGTTGGATCATCTTCGCTGATCGTATGACTCAGGTCCGTCACGGTACAACTGACGCCTAGGAAATTCAGCTGAGTCTGCAATCGAAAAGGAGGACAAAATGCTTTTTTCAACGTATCAGTATTAACAATTCAGTAAATCAATTTTAATAGCCGTAAATGGCAGCAGCGTGTTTCATTTCTTGCAGGGGCTGTTAGAATTTCCTGGACCATTCTTTCGGCCATCGTTCCACCACCACTTTGGTTTGTGTAAAAAATTCAATGGCATGACGTCCCTGCCCATGCAGATCGCCAAAGAAGCTTTCTTTCCAACCACTGAAAGGAAACTGCGCCATGGGTGCCGCCACGCCGATGTTGATTCCAATATTGCCGGCATTGGCCTGGTTTCTGAATTTTCTGGCATTCGCCCCACTGCTGGTAAACAGGCAGGCCATGTTACCATAATTGCCGCTGTTAATAAAGTCCAGGGCTTCGTCTACCGTTTTGAGTTCTATCAGGCTCATGACCGGTCCAAAAATCTCTGTCCGGATGATTTCTCCGCCAAGCGGCAACCCTTCGAGAATGGTCGGTTTAATAAAGTTACCTTTTTCGTATCCTTCTATCTTTGCTTTTCTGCCATCCAGCAATACCCTGGCTCCTTCACTCACCCCTTTGTCTATGAGATGCTCTACCCTGGATCGGCTTTCGCCGGTGATGACGGGTCCCATTTCCACTTTTTCATCCAGTCCGTACCCGGTCGTTCTGGCTTTGGCAGCTTCATAGAGGGCCTCTTTCATCCGTCCATTGTCTCCTACCGTGATGATGTTGGAAGCGGCTAAACAGCGTTGGCCGGCACAACCAAACACACTATCAGTCACAATTTGGGTAGACATTTCAATATCGGCATCCGGCAGGATCACGACGGGATTTTTAGCACCGCCCTGTGCCTGTACTCTTTTTCCATTAGCAGTGCCCCGGGCATACACATACCGGGCTACCTGGGTAGATCCTACAAAACTGATGGCTTTGATCTCAGGGTGATCCAGCAGGGCATCCACTGTTTCTTTGCCTCCATGCACCAGATTGATGACTCCCTGAGGCAGGTCCAGCTTTTCAATGAGTTGAAAGACCTTGACCATGGTAAGGGGCACCTTTTCCGAAGGTTTCAACACAAAAGTGTTTCCACAGGCAATGGCATAGGGTAAAAACCAGAAGGGAATCATCCCCGGAAAATTAAAGGGGGCAACGCAGGCACAGACGCCCAGCGGCTGCCGGATCATAAACTCATCTATGCCTGTGGCGATATTTTCAGAAAACTCACTTTGCATTAAAGAAGGGGAACCGCAAGCCACCTCCACATTTTCTATAGCCCTTTGCAATTCTCCTCTCGATTCTGCCAGGGTCTTGCCACATTCCATGGTAATGGTCCGGGCAATTTCCTCCGCATGCTCTTCCAACAATTGTTTAAGCTTGTACAGGGGCTGCACCCGCTTCATGACAGGTACCTGGCTCCAGCTGGCAAAGGCTTTAGAGGCAACTGACACTGCCGTGGCCACATCAGCCGCCGTATTAGTCCCATAAGGTACTTTTCCCAGGACTTCCTGCGAGGCCGGATTGACCACGGTTGCTGTATTATTTTCTTTACTGCTGACCCATCCTCCGTCAATATAGTTCTTTAGCGTCTCCATAAAATTTATTTGTCATTTGTAGTTTCTTATTCCCCACCCTGGAAAACAAAGGGACGGTTTAGCCAAAGCTCACCCTGATCCTGTTTACTCAGGTGGGGTAGCCCATTCCCTGAAAAGAAATTGCCCTGGAAACAGACAGTACTTTGGGCAATTCAAAAAAATCTATTCCTGGCGAGCGCAACCTTGGGTTTAAGCCTTGAAGTTGTACCCTAATTCCATTAGGTAATCTCTGGAAAGTTTGGCTGCCTCAAATTCTGTGATAGGGGTTTTAATATCTCTGTCTGAATCCAGTTCAAACATGATCATACCCGCCATTTTGTCTCTTCTATCTTCCAGCATACTTAAGATTTTCTTTACTTTCACTTTTCCTTCTCCCAAAGGTGCATAGCCCAGATAGCCGTTATCACCTCCCTCAAAATCTTTGAGATGCACATGCTCAACCAGCGGCATAAAATCCTTCATGATTTTGACAGGATCAGCCCCCCCTTTTTCCAATTGTCCCGTATCCGGCCCAAATTTCATATAGTTGGTATCCAGATTCTCCATGACAAAGTAGACTTCCTCTTCGGTTTCTATAGGCGTGCCTGTATGAGGATGTAGTGCGCAAACCAGTCCATTATCGGTCACGACTTTCGCATACTCATTCATAGATTCTATCAGACTCTTCTTATGTTCTTTGTAGTCGTAGCCTTCCCGCTTGATGGAGGAAGGACAATATTCAACCACTTTGCCACCATTCTTTTTCAGGAGTTCTGTCCAGCGTAGCAGCTTCTTGACTTCTTCTTTTCTTTTAGAAGGGTCTAACACATCGGTCATACAGAAAGCTGACACAATGGGTACTCCATGTTTTTCAACCACCTCACTGAAACCACCCCGGTTGTTTTCCCATTCCTCTATGACATGTCCGAAAGTTTCAAAGGAATGATAGCCCAGTTTGGCCATATCGCTAAGCGCTGGTTCCAGGTTATCAGGCCCGTAGCCCCAAAGGATAAAAGTAGAGCCGATATTAAATTTTTTTGCGGCCTCACGGAAGGCGAAGGAAGGCACCAGCATGGATGCGGCACTGCCCATGCCTGCTATTTTCAGAAAATCCCTTCTGTGCATCGATTGTATATTCTTCATATTCATCATATTTTTCGGCTTCACTTGGCCAGTGTCACTATGCCTACGCCTCCTATCAGAAGCAAGGCTCCTACAATTTTCAAGACGGACACGGGTTCTATCGGCGATCCCAATATCCCATAATGAGAAAAGATCATTCCGGTGATCACCTGACCAGCAATCATCAAGACAAAGGCAGGACCTGCCCCTATTTGCGGCATAGCCCAGGCGATGCCAAACACCAAAAGAGCGCCCATGGCACCAGCCGTTAGCAGCCAGGCAGGTACTTCTCTTAAGCGGGAAAACACTTCCGTATCCCAGGAGGTAAGACCTATCACAATAGCGGTTACGCCACCGATGATCCAAAAAATAGCATTTCCCATTTTGGGGTTTTTGAGTATCACCCCTACCTGGGCATTCATGGTGAGATGCAGAGCCAACACGACTCCAATCAATAACATGACAGCAAAAAGATAAATTTTCATAGTATTATATTAGTAGTTTTAGAAATTCAGTCTGTCGTTGATGCGTGTACTGCTTTTTAGCGATAGATCAAAAGGATCCAATACGCTCAACCGCTTTTTGATCTATCATTCAGTTTTATGACAGGGCTTTCCCAAGGAGGCGCCCTGTCAGTAGATCATGCTTCTGTAAGATGCTTTCTATTTGTATAAGGAAGGAAAAGGTAGAATGATACCGAAAAAATTAATATTTTTTCCGCAGTGCTATAAAGCCTACATAAGCCCTGATGTTTATGTCAGACTGTTTTGAATGTTATCGCTTTACCTGAGACCGGTTTCTGGAGGAAAATTCCTGTTCTTGCCGGGTATTATAGATAGTAAAAATGGTCAATCCTTTGATGTCTTTTTGAAACATAGGAAAAAGCAGACTGACCAGAAAGCTCACCAGAAAGCAGGATACAAATCCTGTCACTGTAAAGAGCAAGACATGCATAGAGGTATGCCTGGAAAGATAATATTGGAGCAGGCCGCTGATCAACAGACCCACCACAGCACCCACCCCATTGGCTTTGCGGGTGGTGATACCCAATAAGAATAAGCCCCCTAAGCCCCCGGCAAACAAGCCAATAAATAACTGAAACTGATCCCACAGAGATTGTATGCTCCAGGTGGCCATCATGAGGGCGAAACCGGTACCCACCAGTCCAAAGAGCAGCGTAGCCCATTGCGCAATCTTTAGTTGCTGCCGGTCGCTGACCTGTCGGAATCTGAGGTAAAAATCGGCCGTGAAAGCCGTGGCCGCCGAGTTCATGCTGCTGCTTAAACTAGACATGGCCGCTGAAAAAAGGCCGGCAATGATTAATCCGGAAACGCCTGCCGGCAGCTCATTGACAATATACCAGGGTAGAATGGCATCGTTGATCTCAATGCCTGCATTTAGTTTCCCCGGATATTGCTGATAAAATACAAATAAGGCAGTGCCCAATCCAAAAAACAGTAAGGTAGCCGGAATGGCCATCCAGGCAAAGGTCCATGCACTTTTCGCGGCCCCTTTTTCATCTTTGGTCGTCAGGTAGCGTTGTACCATCGTCTGATCACTCCCACTGGCAATCAGGTTGGCGAAAAAACCGCCCAGTACGACTACCCAGAAGGTAGGGGCTTTCAAATCAAAGGCAAAATTCAGGAGTTGCCATTTATCGTTGTCAGCAGCGATCTGTGAGAAACCGGTAAAGCCTCCTTGGGTTTGAGAGATCATCATGACCAGGCACAGTAAGGCCCCACCCAGCAAGATGACCACCTGCAACACATCGGTCCAAATTACCGCCTCTATACCTCCTATCATGGTATACACAATACTGATCACACCCATGGCCAGGATGCAGAATGAAATATTAACATCCGTCACAATATGGAGTGCCAGCGAAGGCAGGTATAAAACGATACCTACCCGGCCAATTTGAAAAAGAATAAAGGAAAGGCTTCCCAATATCCGGGTGAGGTAGTTAAAACGTTTTTCCAGATATTCATAGGCCGTGGTCACGTTCAGTCTCCGAAAAAAAGGAATGTAAAGTCCCACGATGAGAGGTGCGGTGAGCAGGGGTGTCATTTGCAGAAAAAAATAAGCCCAGTCGGTTGCAAAAGTTTTTGCCGGAATCGCCATAAAGGTGATGGCGCTGAGGCTGGTGCCGAACAAGCTGAGTCCGGCAGCCCACCAGGGGATTCTGTTGCCCCCTTTGAAATAATCTTCGGTAGACTGTTGCCTTTTAGAAAAATAGAGTCCTATGACAATCAATACTCCAAAATACAAAAACAACACAAAGTAATTCAACCCTCCGAAATGCGTCACTTTTTGGGGTAGAGAGGCTTTCCAGACCTGAGGCGTTCTCACTCCTGGACGGATTTCCCCGCTGACCAGGAATATTTCATTACCCCATTTCAGCGCTTTCGTTGTCACAGGCAACTGACCGGGAAAGTTTCCTTTGCTGACATAGGTATGGGTAAGGGTATGGTAGGCCAGTATTTCCGAACGAAAACCTGGGTGTTTTGTAAACTCTTCTGTTAGCTGTTGGTGAAGCAATGCTTTTTGGGTTGAATCCTGTATCGCCTGCCATTTTTTTTCCAGTGATAAGCGGGTTAAAAAATTGTTTCCTTCGTCGCCTCCTATCAGTAAGATATGGTTAGCGCCGGCGGCCACGGCCGACCCTGCCATTACCGACAAGGTTCTTTGGTCTGCAAGACTGATGTTTCCTACCTGCCGCCATTGTTTACTGATTGGATGGAAAACATAGGCATCTTTCAGGATGGTCACTCGGTCTGGTGAGTGAGAACGGCCGCTGAAAAGATAAAGGCAGTCTGTTTCACCATTGCTCTGGGCTGCCGCTACAGAAAAAATCCTGGGTGGTCCGGGACATCCCGGCCAGGATTGCCAGGTACGATCCGGTAAGTTGAAAGACAAGAGATGATTTTTACCATCCATGATGCCATGTACCCAAACCTGTTGCCCTATTTTGACACCGGCGTCAGCCTGAAACCCCTGCGGGAGAGAAGGGTATTCCTGATAAGTGATGGTTTGCGAAGCAGGATGCCAGGAAAGTAAAAACACCTTCTCTGAATTTCCCTCTGCGTTGTTTCCTCCGATGCAGAGAACACCTTCTTCTACGCTGATGGATACTCCATACGCAAGGGGAACAGGCAGCAAATCCTGGATATTGTTCTTCCAGGCAAAGTCTCCCTCTGCTGTCTTTTCCAAAATATAGAGGGTGTTCCACCATTTTTTTTCACCTCCTTCCCAGGGCATCTTGTCTGGAAAGTTGGCTCCTCCGGCCACGATCATCACATTGTGGTGCACACCGGCAAACACGCCTGCCAGTCCGGCCTGCTCCGTCTCTCCGGGAGGTGGTGGCAGATCAGGCACCCTGTCCCATTCCAGCGAACCTTCCTGACTCCAAACCATATGGCTTACCAGACAAAAAATGAAAAGCCATCCAAAATGATATTTCATCGCTAACGCTTCTTTTTTCATCCTTTAAAATATACTTTCATCAACGATCTGAAAAATGATGGTCTCATAAGGACTTTCTTCTCCTGCTTCGTAGAGTAAGGCTATCCTTCCATTATTTATTACTGTCAGGCTGGAATAGGCAGAAGGCCCTGGAAATATAGTTTTGATTTCCGGCCATGTGTTGCCTTCATCATAACTCATGCGCAGCGTTAAATGATGCCTTTTTCCATTGGCTGCACTGGCAGGATTTAAAAATAACATTTTGCTTTTCTGTTCTCCTGTCGGCCATTGGTATCGCAGGATACTGGCCTGACAAACAGGATCTACCAAGGCTTCCACATCTTCCGGTTGGGTCCAGGTAATGCCCCCATCATAGCTGAGAGCATGGGTCCGTCGGTTGCGGTCAAAATAAGAACGCATATCCATCAGTAATGTACCATTACCATCGGCTACTTCCACTACCTGGCATTCATTCACTTTAGGACGGATGACACCCCCCAACTGCCAGGTTTTGCCATGGTCATCGCTGTAAATGGCATGGGAACCATACTCATAAGGACCGCCCCGTACTTCTCCTTCCGGATCATCATAACTATGATCGCTGGGAATGACCAATCTTCCCTTGTGAGGGCCGTGTTTAAGCTGTATACCTACCCCGGGACCGGTGGCATACCATCCCCAGGAGGGGTCTTTGACCCCAGAAGTAATCTCCACAGGTTCCGTCCAGGTTTTACCATCATCTTCGCTGTGACTGACCCAAACGGTTCGGGTCGATGCTGCCTTTTTAGTGATGATCTCCGATTCATCATCTTCTCCCAGGTTATGCGTCATCAGCAACCAGATGGTGCCGGTTTCTTCATCCACGACCGGACATGGATTGCCGCAGGTGTTGGGTCCATCGTTCCAGACTATCTGTTGGTCGCTCCAGGTTTTCCCCTGGTCTGTCGACCTTCTCAGTAATAGATCAATATCACCGGCGTCGCCTGGTTTTTTTCTTCCTTCACAAAAGGCCAGCAGCGTTCCCTGAGGCGTGGTAAGAATAGATGGAATGCGATAGCTTTCATACCCCTTTTCTCCCGAAACAAATAAGGGAGTTCCTGGAAAATTGTTATTTTTCTGGGCGTACAAAGGCGTCAATAGTGTGAAAAGTAGCAGGCTGATGGAATAGATTTTACTGGCGTAGCTGGTCATGTTTTGTATATCAATTTATTGAGTAGAAGAAAAATTCTTTTGATTATCAAGGGTCTAAGTCAGGTACCTGATCAGCATTACTATCCGGCACATGCTGTTGAAGAGTCAGAATAATGTCCTGATACTGAGGCTCATTCGCCAGGTTGTTCCACTCATGAGGGTCCTGGTTGTGGTCATAGAGTTCCTGAGAACCATCGGCATATTGAATGTAGCGCCACCGCTCTGTACGGATAGCGTGGTTTCCTTTCTGATAGGTCATCAGTGCCGGAGGAAAATCAGCGTTTTTGTTCTCTAGTAGTGGCAGCAGGCTCAAGCCATCTACCTCCGGGGCAGGTAATCCGCACAACTCGGCCAAAGTAGGATACACTGTGGTCAGGTCCACCGGTTTGTCGATGACTGTTCCTGGTGCGATCTTTCCCGGCGCTATGATCATCAACGGAACATGGGTTGTTTTTTCCCACAAAGCAAATTTTTCCAGGTGCTCTTTTTCTCCCAGATGAAAGCCATGATCCGACCAAAGTACCACTATGGTATTAGCATGATAAGGACTCTGATCCAGGGCGACCATCACGCGACCTATCATCGCATCGGCAAAGGAAGCACAGGCCTGATAGGCTTGCACAAAATCACGATATGCTTCCGGATTTTCCTCCACAGCTTTTTGCATTCCTTTCCAAAACCATTGATTATCTTTTAACAGCGTTTTCGACCCTGAGGGTAAATCATTCATATCCTCTTTTTTTAGTGCAGGCATTGACAATGTTTCCAGAGGATATTGATCATAAAAAGCTTCCGGTGCAAAAAACGGGGAGTGCGGTTTATATATGCCTACATTCAAAAAAAAGGGTTTGGTATGCTCTCTTTGTAAAAACTGAACCGCATAGGAAGCTGTCCTGTAATCAGCGGTTTCTTCTATCCTTTCTGGCCAGGGTCCCCAATCCGTATTTCGGGAACCATACTCCGCCAATCCATTTAATTTTTGGGGTGGATAAGGCTCATTGATTTTCATGAGCAAAAATTCATGAAATGAGGCATCATTATGAAAAGCCCAGTTGGCATGATGATGAAAAATTTTGCCGCTTCCTCCAACATAATACCCATGTTCCATAAAATATTGTTGTATTGTTTTGGTGTTGGGCAGGGCACTACGCCAGTCGGAGGCATTACCATAGATGCCGGTTTTATGCGGTCGGGTACTGGTCATGATCGAAGCTCTTGACGGGTTACAGGCAGGCGAGGAACTGTAGGCTCGGGTAAAGAAAGCACCCCTTTCGGCCAGTTTTTCCAGATGCGGGGTTTTGATAGGATTTTGCTCGTCAAAGAGACTGATCCAATCGTTCATGTCATCGATGGCTATGAAGATCACATTGGGTTTTGGCGATACCGACTGGGTTACCCCGGGAGTGCTAACAAAGAAAAGGAAGCATAGAAGTAGTGTCAGCCCTTTCGTATGGCTAAGAAAGGCTAACTCCATGGCATATTTTCTCTTTTGAAACATCATTCTTCGCATTTATGTAAAGTACCCTCCGTAAACAAGGTGTTAACTCGGTTCTTTTTTTCCAGGGCAGCTGTTCATGATTCTTCGAAAAATTCCGGTAAAATTCGTTGACAAGCAAGCCTGACCTTTTGCACCTCTTCTTCAGGAATGCCCCGATAGGGCCACCGCAGGCGGGTACCAATGGATGCCCAACCGCCTATGGCTGCCAGCAATTTGTCTGCTGCCTGCGGACTATAACCCTGCTGCCGGATGTAGGGAACAATCTGTTCGTTCATCAGCTTCTGAATCTTTATTTCCAGCGCCAGCGCTTGTGGCAAATCCGTGAGCATCATTTCATACCACTCTTGGGCCTTTTGCGGATGCAGACATGCTACATTAGAATACGCCCCATGCGCGCCCCTTTGCAAGCCGGTGGCCAGTTGATGCCCCGGAACAAAAAGGGAGAGGTCAGGTACAAGCTCTTTCATCCTTTTGAACCAGTCAGGGTCACCTCCCGCCACCTTACAACCTACCAAAGGCGCCCCTGCTTTTTTGATCTGATAATAATCCTCTGGTGTCAGTACTTTTTTAGCATGAGGAGGATTATACAATACTAATCCGACCGGATCAGCAGCCTCCGCCATCTTTAGGAGAAAGTCAATGACCTCTGGCAGACTGGGTGCCCACCAATCGGGAAGAATCACCTGCATGGCACCGGGTTGTAGCGCCACTGTCCGCCTTATCCTTTCCAGCGCCAGGACCGGACTCATATGGCTGCACCCGATTTGAAAAGGCATACCCGCTGCCTGACATTTTTCGGCCAATAAGGCAGTTATCTTGTCGAATTCCTCTTCCGTCTGGTTATAAAATTCCCCTGCGGTTCCATTAGAATAGATGCCACTGACTTTCATAGCGATGAACATATCTATTTCTTCGGCCAGCTTTCCAAAATGGATGCTGTTATCTTTTTCAATGGGCAACAACAGGGTAGCCCAATTTCCTTTTATCTCTTGACTGCTCAGTGGTTTCATAGGCTTGGGTTCATACTATGGGTTATCAAATATCCATTCATTCCTATCTAGCTGCGTTCTGATGTCATTATATTGTCCCTGTTGGTAAGCTCTCACTAAGTGCAGCAGTCCCGACTCCAGGGCTGACCATGCCGGTTGTCCGGAAAGATTTTCTTTTTCAGCAGGATGGTCTTCCAGGGCGTATAACTCCTTATAATCCATAGTACCAGTATTCATATTGAACCAGGCCGTATACCGCCAGTGATTACTACGAACAGAGTAGCCCATATGCGTAGCTTTTCCTTTAAACAAAGCATTGTATGGACGGGGAAATTGACTAAAGGCAACCTGCTTCCATGATTTGTCAGGCTGTTGCAAAAGCGGGGTAAGATTCCTCCCTGCCAGGGCCTGTGTTGGCTGTATCCCACACAGGCTGATGAGTGTGGGGTACAGATCAACGGCCTCCACGATGGCTTCGGTTTTCCTGCCTGCCGTTGTCAGGTCCGGCACCGCTATGATCAGGGGAATCCGGACGTCCAACTCAAAGTTTGTCGATTTAGCCCATAGTTGCTGTTCGCCCAGATGAAAGCCATGATCACCCCATAATACAATGATGGTATTTTTCCTGAGGTCCCCCTCATCCAAAGCCTTCAGTATTTTGCCTATCTGGGCATCTACATAACTCACGCAAGCATAATACCCATGCCTTAATGCCTGCTCTTTGGCAGGTGAAAGTTTTCCCTCCTCTGGTATGTCTGTGTAACCCCGTAACTCTTGCCATTGATGAAAAGCCAATGGAGGAGCCCCCTTAGGTTTTTCTTTATCAGGTAAAGCTGAAAAGGCCGCTTTTTGATAAAGATCCCAGTATTTTTGGGGAGCAGCAAAAGGCAAATGCGGTTTCTTAAAACCCAGTGCCAGGAAGAAAGGGGCCTTGGATTTTTTGAACTCCTTGAGCCATTGAATCCCCTGATACGCTATTTTTCCATCTTCATAGGCAGTGTCTTCCACTGCTGCTGATTCGGTACTGAATGCTTTCCCTCCCTGTTGGTTTTCAGGTAGCGTATATTCCTCTTTTTTTAAAGAAAGCGCGTATTCAGTAGGTACCGACCAGGAAGACTCATCCAATGTGTTTGCAGCCCCATGAAATATCTTTCCCAATCCTACGGTCGTATAGCCGTTGTCTTTAAAAATTTGCGGTAGGGTGATCACTTCCGGTCTTTTGTCCCTGAAATGGGTTTTTAAATCGGTCACACTTATCTGGTCGGGTCTTAATCCAGTAAGCATAGATGTCCTGGATGGATTGCATACCGCCTGCTGGCAATAAGCTTTCATAAACACCACCCCTTGCTGTGCCAACTGATCCATATGGGGTGTGACAGCCCCAGGATCATCATAACAACCCAGGGTAGGACGCAGATCATCCACTACGATGAAGACCACATTCATCTTCTCAGCCTCTTTTTTCAATCCCGGTTGTCCCACTCCTTTGAGAGGAATGAAAAGATAGATCAACAGACTTAGAATGTGTGCAATAAACTTGATCAAGGCTGCTACGTTTTTTATCATTTTTTTTCTTTACCCACTGTTCCGCTCATTCACCTTCTGCCTACAGTATGCTATCCAGTGCAATGGCTTCGAAGGCGATTCCTTCATAGGGTTTCTCAACGCCTGCTTCATATAAAATTCCCAGGGTTTCCTCAGAAAGCATGACCAAGTCTGAATAAGCCGACGGTCCCGCATACACTTCATATGCCTGTGGCCAGGTCTGTCCATGGTCTGTACTTTTTTTGATCGTCATATGATCTCTGGTCTGACTGGCCGGATTGGAAAAAAACAACACAGTCCCGGTGGCAGATGCATGGGATAGCAAACTTCCCTGACAGGTTGGTTCTACCAGACTTTGATCACCTCTCATATGGGTCCAGGTAGCTCCCCCATCTTCACTGATGGCAACCATTCGCACTCCCTCATGGCTACGCATGTTGAGCATCAACTGCCCGTCCGGTAGTTCTGCCACCGTACTTTCATTCACCCCAGGTTGGGGGGTGATGCCACCCAGATGCCAGGTAGCCCCTTCATCATCAGACCAGATGACATGAGAATAGCCTTCACGGTCAGGACCGATTTCTATGTAATCACAGGGAATGACCAAGCGCCCCTTGTAGGGGCCATGCTGTAACTGAATCCCATGTACCGGGCCGGTGGCATACCAGCCCCATTCCGGTTTTTTCACAGACTCAGTAATTTCTTTCGGTTCAGCCCAGGTTTCCCCATCGTCGGTGGAAGCGGTATAGAAAACCCTTCGAGTATCTTTGCTGATACCCTTATTGATTTCCCCAATGTCATCTTCTCCTAAATTCCAGGTCATCAGCAAATGGATTGTACCAGTGGCAAGGTCAACGACTGGGCTGGGATTGCCGCAGGTGTTTTCTCCATCACTCCAGACAATCTCCATCGGGCTCCAGGTTTTTCCGTCATCCTTGGATCGCTTCACCACCAGATCAATATTCTCTTCATCCGAACAATTATTTTTTCTGGCTTCTGCAAAGGCCAGGATAGTGCCATCTTTTGTTTTCACCAGGGCAGGAATCCGGAAACAATGATATCCCTCTGTGCCTGAGCTATAAATATAGGGCAGGGACTCCGGTCTGACTACTGCTGGAGGTGTATCCGGGGAAGCAAGCTCGGCTTCCTCTCCAATGGATGGCTGGCAGCCTCCTACAGTCAGCAGGCAAAAAGAGAGCATGACCATTATTCCCCGTCCGGTTCCAGTAAGAATTGCCATAAAGTTGGATTTTACTTTCATGTCTACCCTAAGCAATACTCTATTCATAACCCTCCGTTTGGGTCAATAGCTCATTATTATCCAGTACCGATTGATGAACAGGGAAATATAAAGGATAGCTGTTTTTGCCTTGCAGGTTAGGCACTTCTTCGTAAATGTTGATGGTGCCTCCATGATAAAACCGTACCAAATCCGGCCAGCGTTTCAACTCTCCAACCAGTTCCCGCCAGCGTTCTTCAAGCACAGTTTTTTCTACCGATTGCTGATCCATCGGACCGGCATAAGCAGGGGTATTGGCACGGGCTCTTACCAGATCCAAAGCCATCACAGCTTCCTGTGTTCTGTTCAGAGCAGCCAGGGCTTCGGCTTTGAGCAACAGCAAACCTCCCCAGCGATAGACATTAATATCATTGTCAAAATAACGATCGTCATACACAGTGCCTCGAAACTTATTAAAGCAGGTGAGAATCGTATCGACAGCACCCGTAGTGGCATCAGTGGTAATGGCGTCTATGATCACGATTTCGTTGCGGACATCCTCCGGATACTCAGCATACAGGTCTCTGAGTTTGGGACTGGGTGCGTAAACCGCTCTGGCCCGGTTCGCTTCTGTTACCGGCAAATCCTGATAGTTGTCTGCACCCTGCACGTTGATACCCCAGGAAGTCAGATTGGTGGCATACATCCCATCCTGTTCCTGGTATTTGAAGAAAAGGGAAAATATTATTTCTTCATGATTCTCATTCTCTGATGAAAATATACTCCAGTAGTTGGCCAGCTTATCCGTATCATCCAGCAAGGTGACACCTGTGGATTCAATTTCATTCAGCGCACTGAGTGCTACTTCAAAATCAGCTTGCCCTCCACCGAGCACTTTGCCTGTCCACAGCATCACATCTGCTTTCAGGGCCAAAGCCGCAGGTCTGGACACTTTGTTTTTATCAGCGATTATATTATCGGCAAATAAGTTCAGCGACTGTTCCACATCGGATTTTATCTGCTGAAAAACATCGGACAGGGGTGCCCGGGGTTTCAGTTCGGCATCAGCACTTTCCAGGGGTGTCAGTTCCAGTGGTACTTCTCCCCAGATTCTGGCCAGTGAAAAATAAGCAAAGGCACGGATGAAATGAGCTTCCGCTTTTACCTGATTTTTATCCGTTTCCTCTCTGAAACTAATATTTTCTGTTTCCTTCAAGAGCAAATTACAATGATAGATCAGGTTATACCAGTCATCCCAGTTGGGAGCATTGGAAGCACTCAGACTCTGACTCCAGGCTTCCGACACCGGTCCTATATCGCCGGGCGCAAAGGAATCCGAACGATCTTCAAAAAATAAGGTCGTATTGTATACATCCCGTAATTTATCGTAAATACCGGTCAGATAGGCTTGTGCGTCATCTTCCGTGTTCCAGAAACCAGCAGAAGTGATATCGGAAACCGGAACAATATCCAGTTCATCGGCACAGCCGGTGAGGAGCGCTGTGGTCAGGCAAAGGGAAATAAGAAATCTATATAATTGATGATAAGTATTCATGATTTCAATGTTGTTAAGATTAGAAACTCACATTACAACCCAATATGATTTGCATCGGACGTGGATAATCACCCTGCTCATATCCATTGTAATGTTCGGGCGTCAGGCCATCAAAGGCGGTGAGATAACCAAGGTTATACATGCCGGCATTGAACATCACCTGGTTCATTTTCCACTTTTCTGTCAGCGTAGCAGGAAGGCGGTAACTTAGTGATACTTCACGGAATGCCAGAAAATCTCCTTTGCTGAAATACAATGAATTGTCTGTATTATAGCCTTCATCCAGTCCAACGCCATTGTAGGAATCGATCTGGCGTACATGGTTTCTTTTCCCATTGTCCCAGTCGGAGGCTGCATTATACCGGGGATATTTGGCCTGATCCCCCTGGTTCCACCACATTGCTCCACTGCTTACATCGGTTAGGGTCATCACCCTGTTACGGGCATTGCCATTGGCTCTGGCTCTCCAGGAATTGTTGATCACATGCCCCATGGCATAGTCCATGACAAAGCGGGCGGTGAGGCCTTTCCAGGAGAAAGTATTGACCATGCCTCCAAATTTATCCGGACTCACATAACCCATAAACACCACATCCCGGTCATCGATGATACCATTGTTATCCAGGTCTTCCCAAATGGCATCCCCTCCTACTTTCTGCGGCTGATCTTCCGGCAGGTTAAGCCAGGCTCCTGAAACTTTGGTATCATATGGAGCGTCCAGGGCTTCTTCATCGGTGGCATAAACACCCAGCATATGGTAAGCCCATACCCCTCCGATCCGCTCCCCTTCTGCCAATCCACCAACCATCACATAATCCCCTTTTTCCTTATCATAGACCAACCCGCCATTGATGCGGTTTTTCTCATTCTCATTGTCCGGTAATTCCAATACAATGAGGCGGTTAAAACTAAAATTAAAGTTCATATCCCAGCTGAAGCCCCCTTTGTTCAGGACATTGGCACCCAGTTCTACCTCTACTCCTCTGTTTCTCAATTTTCCAAAATTGGAAACGATAGAGGTAAAACCCGTCTGACTGGCCAAAGGAATACTTACCAGACGATCGTCCGTAATTTTATCATAAAAATCAGCCAGCAGCGTGACCCGGTTTTGGAAGAGGGCCATATCTACTCCCACATCAAAAGAAGAAGTAGTCTCCCATAACAAGCTTCTGTTGGCCAGGGTCGTATTCAACAAGCCGGGTTGCTCATCGTAGTTATAACCGATGGTATAAGCGCCCTGTGTATCTGAGATAGACAGATTATTATTACCAGCCTGTCCCCAGGAAGTTCTTACCTTTAACTGATTGAGCAGACTGCTATTCCAGAAGGCTTCTTCATGCACATTCCAGCCGAAAGAAAAGGCGGGAAAGAGTCCCCATTTTTTGTTCTCGGCAAAACGGGAGGAACCATCATAGCGCAAACTGCCGCTAAACAGATACTTTTTCTTGTAGTCATAGATGGCCCTACCAAAATAAGAGAGCAACGCGTCTTTCGTAATTTCTGAGGTGACCCTCTCGTCTTCAGTTGCCGAAGCATTGAGGGAAGGAATGTAATCGGTAGGCGCATTTTGCCCATCGCCCTGCAGCTTAAACTGACGGTCGAATGTAAAATTCGTACCTGCCAACAGGGAGAGATTATGCCACCCCAGGCTTTTCTCATAGGTCATCACCCCATCAAACATATACTGCTTACCCAATTGGTGGTCCGCATACATCTGACGTCTTTTGTCGTATTCATGGTATTTTTCAAATCCGTTTGAATTGGTATTCACCTCATAAATAGACCCTGATGGTTTGAAAAAGAGCCCTTTGATGATTTCCCATTCCATGCCAAGACGCATAGTGGTACGGCTGCGTTCGGTAGAGAAATCTTCATAATACAATTCATGGAGAATATTCCGGGGAGAACCCGCAGACTCTCCGATGGCGGGCAGACCATCGTCGTAATACAGACGAGTCGTATAGGGCAGTCTGGAGGAGCGGTTGATGGTTTCCTGGTATGATTTTGGTCCCGCATCATTGGTATACTGATAATTCAAGCCTGCCGATACCTTGACCTTGTCACTGGGCCAGAAATTCCCATTAAGAATATAGCTCATTCTTTTATAATAGGTGCCCTGCACCGTACCGGTAGCATCCGCATAGCCCAGGTTGGTATACAGACTATATTGCTCTCCTCCTTTGGTAAAACCCAGGTTCACATTATCCATCCTGCCCGTCTGGAACATCACATCCTGATACTGGTTATCTTTAAAAATAATCTCTCTGCCGGTGACCGGATCGGTCATGGTTTCATACCCCTGCCGGTTTAACAAATCATCCACATAGGGCTGTCCTTCTGCCGCTACCAGATCATCCACAAATTCAGTGGTAGAGACCGCATTGCCATAGCCAGGACCGTGCAGGCTACCGGTGATAGCGCCCGTGGAATATGGGTAAGCCCCTCCTGTTAATCTGTTTTTGGTATTATAATCCAGTTCGGCATCCGCTGCCACACGGGAAGCCCATAGATAATCTCTGGCAGAAGAAAACGGATAACGTCGGGTCTGACGGTCAATTTGGTGGGCGTAATCCACTGTGATCTGGCCTTTCTGATTTCTGCCACCCGTTTTGGTGGTGATCAGAATGATACCATTCGCACCCTGAGCGCCATAGATGGCGGTAGAGGCCGCATCTTTCAGAATCTGTATGGATTCAATATCGGCAGGGTTCACATCACTGATGGTACGGTAGACCCCATCGATGATCACCAGCGGACCATCATTGTCGGGAGACGTGGAGGTTCCTCCCCGGATAATCACATCGGCACCTTCCCCCGGCATACCGGAGGTGACACGGATATCCAGGCCAGCTGCCTTTCCTTTTAAGGCCTGTATAGGGTTGATAGATGGAATATTTTCCAGTTCCTCCTGCTGAATTTTAGAGACCGAACTGGTCAGGGTAGCCCTGGATTGTTCACCATATCCCACCACCACCACCTCGTCTAAAGAAGTGACATCCGGCGATAAGACCACATTGATTTCAGAGCGATCCCCTACCGCTGCTTCTATGGGTTTGAATCCGATAGAACTAAATACCAGGGTAGTTTCCCGTGAGGGAACAGAGAGCGTATAATTTCCTGCAACATCTGTGACCGTTCCCTGGCTACTTCCTTTCACAATCACATTCACACCCGGGAGGCCTTCTTTATCCTCATCGGAGGTCACCGTTCCTCGTACGGTAATCTCTTGCTGCGCCAGTGACAGAGGAGACTGCCACATCCAAAAGCAAACCATTAAAGCTGTTAGTTTTAGGTACATTTTAGATTTCATAGTGTTTTGGATATTTATCTTTCTATTGTAGGGTTGTTGACATATTGCATCAGTTTGGTGTTCATCAGGGCGGATTCCATCTCCTGCATTTCTTGGGGCTCAAGGTTGCTGAGAGGAAGTCGTAAAGGACCACACCCCATGCCTAGCATATCCATCATGGCTTTTCCGGCCACAATGCCTCCGCCATACCGGATGATAATTTTGATGATGGCATTGGCTTCCTGTTGGAAGAAAGCTGCTTTCTCACTATCTCCCCTCCGGTGTGCCTGCATCATTTCGTTGAAAAGAGGCGCCATATAATTGTAGGTACTCCCGATTGCTCCTGTGATCCCCAGTTGCAAGGCACTGAGTAGCAGCTCATCCCGACCAAAAACTATTTCATAGGCCTGGGGCTGATACTGTAGGCACTGCTGTAATTCGTCCAGATCTTCGTAGGTGTATTTGATCCCTCTGAAATCAGGGATGGATTCACTGGCCAGCTCCAGCAAGCGGAGCATGGAAAAGTGAA
Source organism: Catalimonadaceae bacterium JC749 (assembly GCA_021730635.1). Lineage (GTDB taxonomy): Bacteria > Bacteroidota > Bacteroidia > Cytophagales > Cyclobacteriaceae > JAJNNC01. The sequence goes on along the minus strand of JAJNNC010000015.1, from coordinate 65,114 downwards.
CCCCGCTCAAAGAGGGAATATGGTAATAATACACAGGAGTACCTTCGAGCCCTTCGACGATGGCCTTACAATAGGCCATTAAATCCTCTACATTTTTGGGTTTAAAATAGGTAGGCGCACTCACGATAATTCCTTTGACACCCATCCTATGGGCATGTTCCGCCAGGGTACGGGCTTCCGGTATGGCATTATGGCCCACATGGACAAAGAGAGAAAAATTATCCGGTATATGTTCCCGCCACACTTCGGCGATTTGCATCCTTTCCTGCACCGACAAGGAGTATCCCTCCCCTGTTGAGCCACAGATAAGGGTACCCGAAACCCCACCGGCCATCAGTTGCTTGACCTGTTGCGGTATGTGAGGATAATTGACAGAAAAATCACGATGAAAGGGCGTGAAGGCAGCGGAAATCAAACCTTTGGTTTTTTGCATTATTGATCATTTGAAGTTATGTACTACATATTGCAAATGTGAGAAAAATATCTTCAAAATGTCAAGTCAAACTATGACAATTATTTTTTTCTTTGTGAAATCCATTCAAAATGAGGTTCCAGGTGGTCATACATACCCTGTCGGAAAGACAAAGGATTTCCGTCTTTGATGATTTCAACCAATTGCTGATGGTCAACTTTTCCTTTTCTGGGAGGCTTTTTGTGGTGGGCTTCTTCATCGGTCACAAACTGGAAAATGGGTAATAACAGCCGCTGAAAACGGTGCAAGGTTTCATTGCCCGTAATTTCATACAGCCTGCTATGAAACTCCACTTCATGTTCCAGGTTAAATTTAATACTATTCTGACCAGACTTTTTATGGACGATTTTCTCCAGGTCGGCCACATCTTTAGGCGTTTTTTTAATAAACAGCAGTTCGGCCAGTCCCATTTCCAAAACCAGTCGCATCTCGAAGATATCCAACAGGGTTTCTCTGTCCAGCAGATTAGGATCCAGTACCCGTTCCAGTCCATTCATGATATCAGGTTTGGTGAGTACCATGCCCCGCTTTTTTCGGGATTCAATCAAGCCCAGCATTCTGAATCGGCTCAAGGCTTCCCGGATCACATTCCTGCTTACCCCCAGTGACTCAGCCAGCTCAGTTTCCTTGGGAATAGGATCTCCCAGTTTCAGTTTTTTTTTCTTCAGATAGGCACGGATCTGTTCTTCCACCAATTCTGCCCGGGTGACGGTGACAATGGGTTCAAAATCAGGTTCATCCACTTTTTTCTTCATCGATAACATGTATTTATGTAGGGCAAATATATATAATATTGATCATTTCTTTTGATTTTCTGAAAAAACTTGTGTAAACCTGAAAGCTATCTTGCTGATTTTTTGCAGGGGGAACTGGCACTGCTCAGTCAGTGCGATCCTGTGACAGTGGATAAGTCTGCCAAAAGATGCTCAACAATTAGATGTTCCTACAGTTAAATTTAACATTAGGGGAACTAAGCAGTTCATTCATAAGTATTATCAATATATTTACATATTTCGATTAATCTTGAGGGATTGTATTATGAACTTGAAAGAAGCCAGAAAAATTTCTAAAGCCCTTGCCGACGACACCCGTTTGCAGATATTGCAGGAAATCAGAAATAAAACCAACTGTTTACCCTGTACTGATATTTTCGATATCACCCATTTGTCCCAACCCTCTATCTCCCACCACGTAAAGCAACTTATAGATGTAGACCTGATCATTCAGGAAAAAGAAGGTCGCAAGGTTAGATACCGCCTCAATGAAGAGGTGCTCAACGCCTATATCACCTTTTTAAATAAGTTGAAATCTTTTTAAAAAATTTTCTTTGATATATTGAAACATTTAAATGTTTTAATAGTAAGTATACATCAAGTCCCGGAGAAGTGAGCATAGTACCGGAAAAAATTCACCACCGGAAAGTACGCCCCTCACTTCTTTCTTTTCGTGTTATGGAAAAATAAGCGCCAATTTTTTCCTTAATATATTGATATATTTAAATGTTTAAATGTTAATAATCATGACTACTGTCCTAAAGAAAAGCTGTTGCTGTTAGTACCGAACGATTTCTGACGCTATGTTCAGAAGCCTAGCCTCCACAAGGTACATTCAAAATCAGGTAAGTAATTTTCTTCAAACAAACCCTTTATTACCATGCATCTTGACCGAATAATATCATATAAATTTCATCCGAGGAGCATCCAGCATTATGCGGGTCTCCTGTTCTTTGTCCTTCTCAGCCTTTACCTTATCAGTTGCGAACCCAGCAGTGGTCAGGTTAATCCCCCATCTACCCTACTGAAAGTACCGGTTTCCAAACCGCTGTATCAATCCATTACCGAATGGGATGAATATACCGGCAGGTTTAGTGCCGTAGAGAGAGTTGAAGTTCGTGCCCGTGTGAGCGGATATATTGAAAAAGTAAAGTTTAAGGATGGAGACATGGTCCGTCAGGGAGAGGTTCTCTTTGTGATCGACCAGCGCCCCTTTACCATTGCCCTGGCACAGGCAGAAGCACAACTTCAGCAGGCCAAAGCAGAGCACCAGCAGGCACAAAGTGCTTTTGACCGGGTAGCCTCGCTGAAAGACTCCAAAGCCATTTCGCAGGAAGAATTTGATTTGCGTCAGCAGGGGCTGTATGTCGCACAAGCCAGAATAGAAGCGGCACAGGCACTGGTAGACCGTGCCCGGCTTGACCTTCAATTTACGCAGGTAAAAGCCCCCATTGCAGGGAGGGTCAGCAAAGATTTTGTTACCGAAGGCAATCTGATCAGCGGTGGCAGTGATCAGTCCACGTTGCTGACGACTATTGTTTCGCTGGATCCTATCTACTTTTATTTTGAAGGCAGCGAATCAGCCTTGCTGAAGTATAGCAAATTACACCCTACCCGACATGAATCATCCGAGGAAACAGCTTTTTCCGTGTTGGTCAAACTTCTGAATGAGGAATCCTATGCCCATGAAGGTATTATCGATTTTATCGACAACGAGGTAGATCCTGGTACCGGTACCTTTCAGGGAAGAGCCCTGCTCCCCAATCCGGATTATGCCATAGAGCCCGGGATGTTTGGCAATGCCAGGGTACTGAACAGTGAGGCACACGAAGCCATCCTGATTCCTGATGCCGTGATTGCCACGGATCAATCACAAAAGATAGTTTTTGTATTGTCCGATAGCAATAAGGTAGAAGCCAAAACCGTACAACTCGGCCCTTTGCATACCAACGAACTGCGAATCGTACGCAGTGGCCTAAGCAAAGATGAACAGGTGATCATAGGCAATATCCAGAAAATTCAGCCAGGTATGACGGTAGAACCTGAAGTGAGAAACCTGGCGGTCAATACAACCCATTAAACATTATTTATGAAATTCAGCCATATATTTATTGACCGGCCTATATTGGCTTCGGTCATCTCAATCCTCATTATTATTGTGGGGGGACTGGCCTATTTTTCGTTGCCAGTCTCACAATATCCTGAGGTTGCGCCTCCTACCATCGTGGTCACTGCTGCCTATCCCGGTGCCAGTGCGGAAACTATCTCCAAGACCGTAGCAACTCCCCTGGAACAGGAAATCAACGGGGTGGAAAACATGCTCTATATGTCTTCTCAATCGACTGCCGATGGAGTCATGACGCTTACCATCACTTTTGCGTTAGGCACCGACCTGGACGAAGCCCAGGTACTGGTTCAAAACCGGGTGGGGGTTGCAGAACCCAGGTTGCCCGAACAGGTCAGACGTCTGGGCGTTACGACCCTGAAAAATTCTCCCGACATGTTGTTTGTTATCAACCTGTTCTCTCCGGACGATACCTATGATCAGACCTATATTGGCAACTATGCCACCTTACATATCAAAGACAGGCTGGCCAGGATAGAAGGGGTAGGGAATTCAGCCATCTTTGGTTCCAGTGAATACTCTATGCGTATCTGGCTTAATCCGGATGTGATTGCCTCTATGGACTTATCGGCTGGTGAAATTCTTGCGGCCCTGCGTGCACAAAATGTACAGATTGCCAGCGGTAACCTGAACCAACCTCCTACCGACCAGCAAAATGCCTTTGAACTGAGCGTACAGACCAAAGGCCGTCTGCAAGAGATAGAAGAATTTGAAAATATCATTGTCAAATCGGGAAAAGACGGGCGCATTGTTCGGGTTAAAGATATCGGAAGAGTAGAACTGGGAACCGCCAGTTATTCTACCCGAGGGTATCTGGGCAATAAAAAAGCGGTAGCCCTTCCAATATATCAGCGTCCCGGTTCAAATGCCTTAGAGACTGCGGAGGAAATCAAGGCTACCATGAAAGAGTTAGCGAAAGATTTTCCTACCGGACTTGCCTACGAAATCGTCTACAACCCGACAGAGTTTATACAGGAGTCGGTGGATGAAGTAGTCCGCACTATCTTTGAAGCCATTGTATTGGTCGTTCTGGTGATCCTGGTCTTTTTGCAAACCTGGAGAGCGACCATCATTCCGATATTAGCGATCCCTGTTTCCCTCATTGGTACTTTTGCGGTGATGCAGGCCCTAGGATTTTCTCTCAACAATCTGACGCTCTTCGGACTGGTACTGGCCATTGGTATTGTGGTGGACGATGCTATTGTGGTGGTAGAAAATATGGAACGTAACCTGGCATCGGGCATGAGCGTCCGGGAAGCAGCCCGCAAAACCATGAATGAAGTTGGTGGTGCCTTGCTCGCCATAGGGCTGGTACTGACTGCCGTATTTATTCCCACCACCTTTCTGGGGGGCATTTCAGGAGAATTTTACCGCCAATTTGGCATTACGATCTCTGTGGCTACCCTGATCTCCGTTTTCGTATCCTTAACCCTGAGTCCGGCCATGGCCGCCTTACTGCTGAGACCTCATCAACCCAAAGCCGCAGAGGGCCTTCGAAGCCATAGAAAAAATCCGCTGAAAGCACTGATGAAACAGTTTGACAAGGGGATGGACTGGCTATCTGAAAAGTATGGTAAGGTCGTACATAAGCTCTTACAATATAGCACGGCCATGGGCCTGGTGTATCTGCTGCTGATGGCTTTGACCATCGTGGAATTCAATCGGGTACCCACCGGTTTCATTCCGGCACAGGATCAGGGCTATTTTATAGTAGCCATTCAGCTGCCCCCCGGTTCCTCATTATCCAGAACCGACGCGGTGATCCAAAAAGCGATAGACCGGTTGATGAAAATGGAGGGCGTGGAAAATGCTGTTGCCTTCGCCGGTTTTGATGGCGCCAGTTTTACCAACGCCTCCAATGCGGCAGCCATTTTCCCAGTACTCAAAGACTTTGAAGAACGCAAAGCAATGGGGCTTCGCTATGACGATATGCTTCAGACAATGCGCGAGAAAATGTCAGAGATAGAAGAAGCGTTTGTGGTAGTCATTCCACCTCCTCCGGTGCAAGGGATCGGCAATGGTGGTGGCTTCAAAATGATGATACAGGATCAAAGTGATGCAGGCCTTGAAACCATCAAAAATGCGGCCTATGAACTGGCTGGAGCTGCTAACCAGAACCCTGCCGTCAGCAATGTCTTTTCCTTCTTCAACACTGGTACGCCACAGCTTTATTTTGATATCGACCGTGTGAGAGCGGAGAAGTTGGGTATCCCTGTACCGGAGGTCTTCAATGCTATGGAAATTTACCTGGGTTCGGCTTTTGTGAATGATTTCAATTACCTGGGTCGAACCTTCAGGGTGACCGCACAGGCCGATGCCCAATACCGGCTCACGCCGGATGATATCCTGCGTATCCGGGTACGTAACAAAGCTGGAGACATGGTGCCCATGGGTACTTTAGGCACCTTCAAAGATATAGCAGGCCCTGCCAGGGTCCCTCGATACAATTTGTATCCGGCAGTAGAAATCGTAGGCGATGTAACGCCGGGCAACAGTTCCGGAGAAGCCCTGGCTGCCATGGAGGATTTAGCCGATCAGATCCTGCCGGAAGGTGTTACCTATGAATGGACAGAACTGGCTTATCAGCAAAAACAGACAGGCAATACCGCCATCATCGCTTTCGGTTTAGCGGTACTGTTCGTCTTCTTGTTGCTGGCTGCCCAGTACGAAAGCTGGATACTTCCTTTGGCTGTGATCCTGATTGTTCCCATGTGTTTGTTCTCAGCCATGGTGGGTGTTGATCTTGCCGGTATGGACAACAATATCCTTACCCAGATTGGACTGATCGTTTTGGTCGGGCTGGCCAGCAAGAACGCCATACTAATTGTAGAGTTTGCCAAACAACTGGAGGATCAGGGCAAAGCCCTTTGGGATGCTGCCACGGAAGCTGCCAAACTTCGTTTAAGACCCATTTTAATGACCTCGTTTGCCTTTATCCTGGGTGTGATACCCTTGGTAATCGCTTCAGGCGCAGGCGCTGAAATGCGTCAGGCCCTAGGGGTGGCTGTGTTCAGCGGGATGCTGGGCGTCACCCTTTTCGGGCTGTTGTTCACCCCTGTCTTTTATGTCTTGAGTCGAAAACTAGGCATGATCAGACTTCGCCAAAAAAATAATTAAATCAACCACAATGCAAATCAGTAAGATGAAAAGAATCATTCAATTTATGATAGTCTTCATGGTACTGGTTTCTTCTACCCCATTGCTACTGGCCCAGGAAGATACGATCGGAAGGGAAACAAGCCAGGAGCAGTGGAAGTGGAAGGAAGCCTACCAGCCTGTTTCCATTAGCCTGGGCTATGATACCCTCACCGCTTCTCCTGTTTCCAATAATAGGGAGGATCAACCCTGGTGGGAAATTTTTGGGTATGAAAAGCTCAATACGTTGGTGGAACTTGCCATGGCAGAAAACTACGATCTGAAGGCTGCTGAAAATCGGGTGGAAGAATCCAGGGCAGGCGTACAGTGGGAGAAATCTTTGCTGTATCCCTCCCTGAGTCTCAACCCCTCTTTCATACGCCAGGAGTTTTCAGCCAACCGGCCTCTCCCTTTTGACATTCCTGCCCAGAGAATTCGGAATAATACCTATGTGTTACCGTTAGATATTTCCTATGAAGTAGACCTTTTTGGCAGGATCAGGAATGATGTAGCCGCCTCTCAATTTAACTGGCAGGCTGCTACAGCGCTGCAGAAAGCGTCAGGATTGTCCATCGCTGCGGAAGTAGCCAGAAATTTTGTATGGCTCCTAACCCTGGATTCTGAAAGCGAGATTCTGGAACGCACCATACAAACCCGGCAGGAAAATCTGGAAATTGTCAGAACCCGGTATCAGGCGGGCCTGACGAACGAAATTGACCTGCAAAGGGCCCAAACAGAGTTGTCATCAGTAGCCGTACAGTTAAAAAATAACCAGTTACAAAGAACAGAAATTGAACTGGCACTCGCGCTGTTGACAGGACAATCTGCCAGCGAATTTGCTGTTGAACCGGCAGGCATTCAATACCTGGCACCCTTGATCAGACCAAGAAACCAGGTAGGCCTGTCCATCAGCAGACCGGATCTTCAGGCGGCTACTTCTTCGGTAGGAGCCTTCGAAAAGCAATTGAAAAGTATACAGAAAGAGCGATACCCCCGGTTATTTCTTGACGGGTCCGCTGGCCTATTAGCCGGACAGTCGGAACAAATCTTTGAAGGGGATAGCCGGAACTGGCTGGTAGGCGCCACCCTTTCTGTGCCTTTGTTTGAAGGAGGTAGAAGAAATGCACAGGTTGCACTGGGTCGTGCCCAGTTGGAGAGGGTCAACAACCAATTGAAGCAACAGGAGCTGAATGCGCATCAGGAAGTGGAGAGAGAAATGTCCAATCTGTTACGTTTGCATGAACAGCTTTTGTCGCAACAGGAATTTTTAACAGCCGCGCAGCGAGCCGCTGCCCTTTCTCAGCAACGCTATCTGAAGGGGCTGGTCACCTACCTGGAAGTGGTGGATGCCCAGCGGATAGTGCTGGAAGCTGAAAGATTATCCATTCAACTGCTAGGACAGCAACTGCTGAGTACAATTGATCTGATGGTAGCCTTGGGTGGAGATGTAGGCACCCTCGAATTCTGAGAATGCTATCTCAGGAACTATCAAACACCCCTGTTTTCATGAATGAGGAGCAGGGGTTGTTACAATTTCACCTCAAAACACAGAAACTATATGGACTTACAATTAAAGGGTAAAACCGCCCTGATCAGCGGCTCTACCCAAGGAATTGGCTTTGCCATTGCCAGAAAACTTTCAGAAGAGGGTGCCCACGTCATTCTCAATGGGAGAACAACTGGAAAACTAAATCTAGCCATTGAACAATTAAAGGCAGCTTCAGGCAATGAAACAATCGTCACAGGCATTCAGGCTGATTTTGCCAAGGTAGAAGAAGTTGATCGCCTGATCGCTCAGTTACCGGAGATAGATATACTGGTCAATAATGTGGGCATCTTTGCGCCTAAACCTTTTGAAGAAATAAAGGATGATGAGTGGTATCATTTTTTTGAAGTGAACGTACTCAGTGGCATCCGGTTATCCCGCCAGCTGCTGCCCGCTATGATAAAGAAAAACTGGGGACGAATTCTGTTTATCTCCAGTGACTCGGCCATTCAAACCCCTGAAGAAATGATACATTATGGCTTTACCAAAACAGCACAACTGGCCATCAGCCGAGGGCTGGCTGAGTTGACCAAAGGGACCCAGGTGACGGTCAATACACTTTTGCCAGGCCCTACGCAATCAGAAGGGGTCAGCGATTTCATTGAGCAACTAGCCCGGCAGAAAAATATGACGCCCGCCCAGCTCGAGCAGGAATATTTCAAAACGGTACGCCCAACCTCCCTATTACAGCGGAAAGCTTCTGTGGAAGAAGTAGCCAACCTGGCAGCGTTTATAGCCAGTCCCCTTTCATCAGCAACCAACGGCGCTGCCATCCATGTAGATGGTGGCGTCGTCCGATCGATCCTTTAACAGGAAGAAAAATCCCTGGCATTTCTCTTCAGTAAACCCTGGGTGAGCTGATGCTTACTGGCTCTGAACCGGGCCATTGGCTACTCAGGGTTAACTTTATACTTTCTATCCAAAAAATACTATACTCCTGCTATATTATTTGGAAAAATTATTTGTTATCAAAATATCATGTAATATACACTGGATATATACCAAATTATTTTATATTTAAACCACATTTGGGCGCGATTCTTTTGTTTGAGTCACACTGCAACCTCTAAAAAATAATATTCATCGATTGTGAGAGTAAAGGGTAGGCTTTTCATGGATGCTCCTGGTCTTCGTTTCATGATCATGATGGTTACTGTATCCTTGTTGCAAGCCTGCAACGTCCAACAGAGTCCATCTTTATCTCCTACTGTTGACGCACCCGAATTACCGCATGCCTATCAGGATGCACAGCAATATCAACAATATTACCAGCAATTGCTTACGGCCGATAGTCTGCTTTCTTTTGATGCTTCTGTGGAGTTGTCGGCGGCGGAAGAAACTGCTAACCAAACACTGATCCGTTTGAGAAGGGACATGCTGGCACATTATGATTCCATTCATTTCTTCCCTCCTGCCCGATCCTTTTATTCCTCAAAAGCGCACATGTATACTACGCCACTGTTTGCCATCCTGAAGAAGATGCCGAAAGGGGGTATCCATCATCTGCATGGTGCTGTGGGAGGTCATTTCGGGTGGATGATCCAACGGGCCTTGCAGCAACCTCACTGTTATGTCTACTGGCAAACTCCCAACGAACAGTATGTAAAAGGGCAGATTCATTTTTTCAGCAAAGAGGAAGTGCCCGATGGATTTTATCCTATACAGGTGTTACACGATTCTATCGAATCTTTTGAGGCTCAGCTGTATGACCTGCTCACTTTTGAGGAGGATGTAACCAAAGATTCAGTAGATATCTGGAAAGAATTTGAGAATTGTTTTCAGCGCATTGAGGGTTTTACTTCCTACCAACCCGTCTATGAAGACCTGTATACCGCTATTTTCGACTCTCTGGTTGCTGATGGGGTACAGCATGTGGAGCTCCGAACCTTTTTGGGAGGCACCTTATATGATCTGGAGCATACTGCCGGTTCTTATCCCTACGATTCTATCATCCACTATCTTCAGCAGGCGGCACAAAGGGTAAGGAACGGCAGTGAACCCAATTTTACCCTTCAGTTAATTTATACCAATCTGCGTTTTCAACCGCTGGCCATGATGAAAGCGGATTTGAAAAAAGCTTATGAAGTGCGACAAAAGTATCCGGACTTGGTGAAAGGATATGACCTGGTGGCCAAAGAAGATACGGGAAACCCTACCCGTTATTACCTGGATGCCTGGCTGATGCGTGATTCACTTACAAAAATTTACGGCATTGATATGCCCCTTTGCCTGCATGATGGGGAAAGTGACTGGCAACATGTGACCAATCTGTATGATGCCATACTGTTACACTCCACCCGGATCGGGCATGGTTTTAACCTGTCTTTTTTTCCGGTGGTGGAAGAAATAGTGCGCACCCAGAACATCTGTATTGAAGTCAATCCCCTGAGTAATCAGATATTAGGCTATATACAGGATTTAAGAATGCATCCGGCTCACCATTGGATCAACCGGGGGATACAGATTTCTATCAGTCCCGATGATCCGGCCATCTTTGATTATGTGGGTGTCACACCGGATTACTGGAGCATTTTCCTGGCCTGGGAGCTGGACCTGAGGTCGTTAAAAAAACTGGCTATAAATTCCATTCAGTATAGTCTTTTAAACGAGGATGAAAAAGAAAAAGCATTGGGCGTGTGGCAGGAGAAATGGACACACTTTATCCGGGAGTTCAACCAAGTGTATTCATTCAAAAAGTAACGACCCCATGGACAATCTTTACAAACAAAACCTATCCCTTTGCATGAGAAAACTATTCCCTATTTGCTGTCTTGCCTTATTCATCCTGGGTTGCCAGTCCAGCAGCTCAGAAATGGCAGCATCACAAAATAACCATGAAACAACCACTCCTTTACCCGTTCGGGTGGTGGTGGTCACCATGTTTGAGAATGGAGAGGATACGGAAGATTCCCCCGGTGAATTTCAATACTGGGTAGAACGATTTCCTTTTCCCGATACGATAGCCTTTCCCCATGGCTACAGAAACCTGCGCTATGATCCCGACAAACAGGTTTTAGGGATTTGTACAGGCATGGGTACCGCCCGGTCGGCTGCTTCCATCATGGCCTTGGGGATGGATCCCCGCTTTGATCTGACCCAGGCCTACTGGTTGGTCGCCGGGATTGCAGGTATTGATCCGGAAGATGGCAGTGTAGGCTCTGCGGTATGGGCAGAATGGTTGATCGATGGGGACCTGGCCCATGAAATTGACCCCAGAGAAATCCCTAAAGACTGGTCTACCGGGTACATCCCCCTCAGTAAAACGAAGCCGTATGAAATGCCTGTGCTGGAAAACGATTATAACAATGCCATGCATCTGAATCCTGCGCTTGTAGCCTGGGCTTATGATCTGACCAAGGAAGTGGCTTTGGAAGACAATGAGAAGATCAGGGCTATGCGCACAAAATATAGTGGATTCCCGGAAGCCCAACAACCGCCCCGAGTGATGAAAGGAGACCACCTGGCTGCCATGACCTACTGGCACGGACAATACTACAATCAGTGGGCCAATGAATGGGTATCATACTGGTCAGGGGGCCAGGGAAACTTTGTCACCTCTGCCATGGAAGATACCGGAACAGGGCAAGCCCTGGAATTTCTACATCAGGCTGGCAAGGTAGACATCAACCGCCTGATGGTCCTGCGGACAGCCAGCAATTATACGATGCAATACCCCACCATCTCGGCAGTACAGAGTCTGACCCGTGAAGATCATGGGGAAGAGGAAGGATACACGGCATACCTCCCCTCTCTGGAAGCTGCCTATCGTATCGGCAAAGTGGTGGTGGATAGTCTGGTGCAACATTGGGACCGCTATGAAATGCAGCTCCCAGGAAAAGGAATATGAATTCACTGAAAAATAATCAAAACATAAAATTTTATACTCATTTTCAGCGAAAAAACTTTATTAAAATTTTATTCATTATTAATTAAGTAAAATATATTTTTGCTCAACTTTACAGGCTACACATCCACTAAACCCTAATCTTTATGAGTAGATTTCAACAAGGTATCATTGTTGTTTTTTTCCTTGCCTCCTCTGTTTCTTCCTGGGGACAGGGTGTTACTACCGCTTCCATTGTTGGTAAGGTGATGGAAGACCTGGGAGGGGCGCTGACCGGTACGCAGGTAGTGGCCGTGCATCAACCTACCGGCACCACCTACGGCAGTGTGACCGATGATCAGGGAAATTTCCGCCTGCCCAACCTACAGGTAGGTGGTCCTTATACGGTGACTCTTTCTTTTGTCGGCTTTCAGACCCATCAGCAGAAAGATATTTACCTGCAAATCGGACAGCGATATGCCCTCAACATTGCCCTGCAGGAGGAAGCCCAGCAACTGACAGAGATCACTGTGACAGCCCTGGAAGTGTTTGATGAAAACCGGACCGGCCCCTCCACGACTATTGACCGAAAACAACTGGAAAACCTGCCCACCATCGGACGTTCCCTGAGCGATTATATGCGGCTCACGCCACAGGCTAACCTGGTGCAAAGAGGCGACGGCACCGGTATTTCCTTTGCGGGAATGAACAACCGCTTCAATGCTATTTATATTGATGGGGCCGTTAATAATGACGTTTTCGGACTGGCTTATTCCGGCACCAACGGTGGACAGACCGGCATCTCACCGATCAGCATTGATGCGCTGGAACAGATACAGGTGGTCACCTCACCCTATGATGTGACCAAAGGAGGATTTGCGGGGGCTGGCATCAATGCTGTGACGCGTAGTGGCAAAAATTATTTTGAAGGATCTGCCTATTTCCTGCATAGAAACGAAAAACTGGCTGGTTATAAACCCTCTGATGACGAGCGGCTGGCGCCTTTTACCTCCGATGTCTATGGCTTCCGCCTAGGTGGTCCCCTGGTCAAAGACAAACTGTTTTTCTTTACCAATATAGAATTACAGAAAGATCAGACTCCCCTGCCCTTTTCCTTTAACAACTATGTTGGAAATGCAGATCAAACCAAGATCAATCAGCTGATTGAAGTGCTCAACGAGCAGTATGGCTACGATCCGGGCGGATATCAGAATGAAGCCAGTGAGCTGGACGGCACCAAAATTCTGGGAAAGATCGACTGGAATATCAATCAGCAGCACAAGCTTTCGGCACGCCATAGTTATGTAAAAGCTGTGAGTTATAACAGAAACCGGCCCAACAACAATACACTTTACTTTGGTAACTCAGGCGTTTATTTTCCCAGTACGACAAACTCTACCGCCCTGGAACTGCGAAGTATTGTATCTTCCAACTTTTCCAATCACCTGACGCTGGGATTGACCACCGTTCGGGACGACCGGGATATTATCGGACAACCTTTTCCACAGGTGCAGGTGGGCGATGGAGATGCCACCATCATTTTCGGAACGGATAATTTCTCCTATTCCAATATAGTGAACCAAGATGTATTTACTCTGACCAACAACCTGACTTTTTATCAGAGCGCTCATACCCTCACCCTGGGCACACACAATGAGTTTTTTAAAATACTGAACCTCTTTACCATTTTCTCTACCCCACAATACCAATACAGTGGCGCTGACGGTCTGGATCAGTTTTTAAACGGAGCCCCTGCCTTTTACCTGTTCGGTCATGAACTCCCTACCAACCTGAACGATCCTGTTCGATTGGGTGATGAGGCCGATAATTTAGCCCCTACTTTCCGTGCCTTGCAGCTGGGCTTCTATATACAGGATGAGATCGCCCTCAATGATCGGCTGAAAGTATCGCCCGGACTCAGGATTGATCTGCCCATGAATCTGGATGATGCGCCCCAGATCAATACCAGCTTTAACAATACGACCATTCCACTCATAGAGAGTTTTGGCTATGAGCTGCAAGGGGCACAGGCGGGCATCTTACCTAAAACCCTGATCCACTGGAGTCCACGCGTAGGGTTTAACTGGGATGTGACGGGTCGGCAAAATGTACAGATCAGGGGTGGACTGGGTATTTTCACCAGCCGTATTCCCTGGGTATGGCCCGGAGGGATGTATATCCGAAACGGACTGACCAGCAGTTTGTCGCTGGGTGTCCAGCCTTTTTATGCGAACCCTGCCCAATGGCGGGATAGTCTGGCTACCAACCTTACCAAACCGTCGGGCGATGTAGATATCTATGCCGAAGATTTTAAATATCCACAGGTATTCAGAACAAGCCTGGGTGCAGACGTTCAGTTGCCCTATGGGTTGATCGCCTCTGCGGAGATGACCTATACCAAAAATATCAACAACATTCGTATTCAGAATGTAAATATCAAACCTGCCACGGTGCAGCTGACAGGCACTCCGGACAATCGTCCGCTTTTTAATACTGCGGGAAAAATCGATCCTACCTACAACAATATCACCTTTGTATCCAACACCAGTGAAGGCTACACCTGGAATACCACACTGACCCTTGCACGTCCGGCAAGAAACGGTTTCGGTGGAACAGTGGCTTACTCCTATACCACTGCCCAGTCCCTGTACGATGGCGAGGGTTTCATCAACAATGAAAACTGGGTGTACCGGGAGCAGGTCAATGGTAGAAACAATGCAACCATTGCTACATCCCTGTATGATGCGGGACACCGGGTAGTGGCCAGCCTTGATTTCAGCAAGGAGTACCTGGGTTTTATGGCCACCCGTCTTTCTTTGGTATTTACCGGACAATCGGGCATTCCTTTTTCCTATGTCTACAATGACAATGGCACCCTAAACAACGAAGTGTTCAGCCCCGGGATCAGTGCCGCCCGCAATCTGATCTATATACCGGCTTCCTCCGATGAGATTGTCTTCGGAGAAGTTGTAGAGGGCCAGGTTGTCCGTTTATCGGAGAACGAACATCAGGCTATGTGGCAGGCACTGGATGCCTTTATTGAAGGCAATGATTACCTGCGTAATCACCGGGGGGCTTATGCCGAGCGCTTTGCCGACAGACTTCCTTTTTCAGGTATTTTTGACCTGAAAGCCAGCCAGGATTTTTTTATTACCACCGGTAATGATACGCGTCACACCCTGACAGTTGGTTTTAACATTTTTAATGTGGCCAACCTGCTCAACCGGGATTGGGGACGCCGATACTTTGTAGGGACGCTCAACAATCCCAACTATCGTCTGCTGACCTATCAGGGTATGCTGGAAAATGGCACCACACCTGCTTTTTCATTTTCGGCTCCCAGTGATCAGGACCCCTGGGATATTCTGGAATCCGGCATCAACAGTGCATTGTGGCAAGGACAGCTTGAGCTTAGATATACGTTTTAAATTGGGGGGAGAAACGCACAGGCTCCTGCCTGATGGCATAGTATTTTATAAGAAATGCCCTTATTTTCAGGGGGCGTTGACACAACTTACCCACTTTAGGTATGATTGAAAAATTATTCCGGCTGAAAGATCGACATTCGTCTGTCAGAACAGAGTTGGTGGCCGGTTTGACAACCTATCTGACCATGGCCTATATTATCTTCGTCAACCCTTCTATCCTGGAAGGGGCTGGCATGCCCAAAGAGGCCCTGATTGCCGTGACCTGTCTGATCTCTGCCTTGTCTACTATGCTGATGGGCTTAGCGGCCAATGTACCGATCGCCCTGGCACCCGGACTGGGTATGAATGCTTTTTTTACCTATACCATTGTCATCACCTATGGGGTTAGCTGGCAGGCTGCTTTGGGGATTGTCTTTTGGGCAGGGCTTACTTTTTTGTTGTTAAGCCTGGTCGGGGCCAGAGAAAAAATCATTCATGCCATCCCACGATCCATCATCTCGGCCATCTCGGTGGGTATCGGCCTGTTTTTACTGTTTATCGGTCTACAGAATATGGGAGTGATCGTAGACCATCCCAATACGCTGGTCATGTTAGGTGCTTTTGAGCCCCCTGTCTTGATTGGTGTGGGCGTATTGTTCGTCACCATCCTTTTACTCATCAAAAAAGTAAAGGGGGCCATTTTGATTGGGATCATTTTCGGAACCTTGCTGGCTTCTGCCTTCGGCATGATTGCTGCACCTCAGGGAATCTTTACCGCCCACATCAATATTGAGCCTGTAGCGCTGAAGCTGGATATCTGGGGGGCACTCCGCTGGAATCTGCTGGGATCTATTTTCGCCCTGCTCTACATCGATATGTTTGATACGCTGGGTACCCTTATGGCCTGTTCACGGGAAGCAGGGCTCATACAAAAGGATGGCAAGATCCGGCATATCAGCCGCATGTTAAGCATAGATGCCATCGCTACAATCCTTAGCAGCCTGATAGGCACTTCGCCAACGACGGCCTACATTGAATCGGCCACGGGTATTGCAGAAGGAGGAAAAACAGGACTCACCGCGGTAGTCACCGGTCTGCTATTTCTGGTATCTCTGATCTTTATCCCCCTCATCAGCATTGTACCGGCCTATGCAACAGCCCCCGCTTTGATCATCGTGGGTATTCTGATGGTGAGTCAGATCAAGGAGATAAATTTTGAACAATATGAAGAAGCGATCCCGGCTATTTTTACCATTATTTTGATGCCTTTAAGTTTTTCCATTTCTACCGGTATGGCCTGCGGCTTTCTTTCCTGGGGTATCCTCAAAATGATGCTGTTACAGTTTCACAAAATAAGCCTGACCATGTATATCATCATGGGACTGTCACTGCTGAGTCTTATCCTTTAATAGAGGCTTTTTTGCCATGGATGCATTTGATCAGAGCGAAATTTGCCCCTTTAACTTCGTTCAAACAAAAAGGTGAAATTCTTATAGCCAGCCTTTAAATACCATTGAGAAGCCTAGTAATGGTCCAGGCCTTCACTGATCTCGACAAGGACTCCACTCGGGTCCGGAGAGAAAGCAACCTTTACATTAAGGCTCTCGACATCGAAGGGGCCAGACTATTATACTAATTCCTTACATTTTTCAATGCCCCCTGACCATGTGGAAGGGGTTGTAATGGTATCCGGCGCCCACCATCCGGCTAAAGCCTCTCGAGTAGTCAAAGCTTCCTATACTTTTTCTACAGGTGCCAGTATCTGCACCCTGTGATAAATCCCTTCATAGTTTTTTTTGAAATGACTAATGGGTGTAAAGGAGGACTGCACAGTAAGTCATAAGACCCTAAGAATTGGTAGTGGCCTTTATATCATAAATCAACATAACGCGCCCATCTGAAAGCTGACGTGTTTCTCGCAGATTAAGCAGCTGACGATGCTTGGTTGTTTCAAAGAGTGCCCTTCCATCACCAGCGATGAGTGGGTAAACAATAAGACGAAGCTCATCGACCAATCCCGCATCAATTAAGCTGGCAACAGTGCGGGCGCCTCCAATGAGGTAAATGTCCTTGCCGCCCTGCTTCTTCAGATCTGCAACATCTTCAGTTCTTCGGAGAAAACGCGTCAACGGCCAGAGAGCCGAACTGACGGTGCTCGATAAAACATAATGCGGTGTATGTTCAGCAAAGCGGGCCCATTTAACCTCGCCTGGCGTTGGCTTTTTGTTCGTTTCGTGAAGAATCTTTTCGGGTTCCTGTTGTATCCTGGTCCAGTATTGCTCGTAGTCAGGATACAAGCCGCCAATCACGCACGCATCGATCTGCTCTGTCAGGCCATAGTCATCGGACCAGCCATTAACCCAATCCGCATCACTACCGTCAGGACCGGAAATTTTTCCATCCAACGACATCTTCATTGCAGAAATTAATCTAGACATTCCTTTTTTTTTCGTTTTAAAATGTTTGCCAGTACTATCATAAAAACTTGTGGTAACTAAGTTATATAATGACAAGCCAAAGATACTATCCAGATAATTTTAAACATGGAGGCAAATCAGACATATTGATATACTATTTTGGACAGGGTGAATTATTTTTTTTCCATACAAAAAAATTGGCCATGAAACATCTTACTATGCTTCTTCCTGAAGAACAAACTACCTTAACCACTGTGGCATGTATTATTGGTACTTATGAAATGTTTGTTGAAGCTAATGCATACAATAAAGAACACAAACAAGAAGAAGTATTCAGAATAGAGCTTGCAGGGATTTCGAAAAAAAGCGATTTCAGCAGCGGAATGCTAACACTTAAACCCCACCGGAATATTTCAGAAATAGCAAAAACAGACCTGATCATTATTCCATCGGTAGCACTTGAGTATGAAAAAACCATGACAGGAAACAGGAAATTAATTGAGTGGATAAAAAAACAATACAAACAAGGGGCCGAGGTAGCCAGTATGTGTACCGGTGCTTATCTACTTGCTTCCACTGGTTTGCTTGATGGCAAGAACTGCTCAATACATTGGCAGGCTGTAAATAATTTCAAAACATTATACCCTCAGGTAAATTTAAAAACGGAACGATTAATTACTGATGAAAATGGAATTTACACAAATGGAGGTGCGTATTCTTTTCTCAACCTGCTTATTTACCTCGTTGAAAAATATTACAGCAGGCCAACGGCCATTTATTGTTCCAAAAGTTTCCAGGTGGAAATTGACAGGCAAAACCAAAGTATCTTTGCCATATTTGCCGGCCAGAAAACGCACGACGACGAAATGATCAAACAAGCACAGGTATTTATCGAAGGTAATTTGCATGATAAATTATCTGTTCAGGAACTTTCCTTGAGATATGCCATTGGAAGAAGAAATTTTGATAGAAGATTTATAAAGGCAACAGGCAACACGCCTCTTGAATATGTACAAAGAGTAAAAGTTGAATTCGCCAAAAAAGCATTTGAAACCACTCGTAAAACGGTCAAAGAGGTTATGTACGAGTTGGGTTATTCAAATACCAAGTCTTTTAGGGAGGTTTTTAGAAAAATTACGGGTATAACGCCTCTTGAATACAAGAATAAGTACAATAAAGCTGCGGTGGTTTAGCTGTAACGGTCTTGATCATTATTGAGCCAATACGTTATCGAAATATTGTTTGAGGTAGACAAACCTATAAGCGACCAAACAATTGACAACTACCTTAAATTCATTAAAGAAAATGAAAAATATTGGCAACAAACGGAAAGTAGAATGATAAGTTATTGAAATGAATATGACAGAAATTAACTCCCTAAACTGAAAGAGTATTTGGGGTTTAAAATTATTAACCGTATAAAAAAACAAACGCACAACTGGCGCTAAAAATGAATATGCAAACTGAGCATTTTGAAAAACCAAATCGATAATATTAAATTTAATCAAGTTTGGCAGCTGGGCGCATACTCATTTTAGCTGGACGATAAATACTTTATCATCTATTAATCAATAATCGCAGGAATATTGGCTATAAATGTTCCTCTCCGACATGCTGCCAATAGGCGCACCATCCGGAATAGCGGAAGGATCATTCGGTAGCGGTGTTTCATAAGATTTATCGAATTTATCAATGATGGAAAGAGCAAAACTCAAATGCGCTCTTTGGGGGGCGTTACCTTCCTTGGATAGCTGTTCTGACATCCAGCTTTTCAGTTCACCGAGTTTCAGCGCTGTCAGGGCTCTTACCTGTCCGGAAGCTTCTTCGTTGTTGATGAGTTTCATCATATGCGCCAGCACCTGCCCTCCGACTACCCGGTAAACTTCTCCTGCCAGCCCTTCCGGCGCCTTTTGCTTCCAGGTGTTTGCCACCACTTCTTCCAGCACTTCCTCATACCCGGGCAGGCTGTTGTCTCTGGCATGGTACTGAATCAAACGGGCGGCTCTTTCATGCTGCAGGAGAAAGGTCAAGGTCATGTCAGCAGCAGCCTCTGCGGCAGCCAGAGGATCAAAGGTGAGCCCTGTCTTTCCATCAAAGGTTTCTCTTTCATTTTTATCATACCCATACGGTCTGGGCGGAATCAGTGCCAGGATCTCTTCGGGAATGGACAGGTTCGCTGGTGCCAGTGTCTGAAGGACTGCCTCCAGCGCGGCCATCTGCTCCTCCGATGGTACCAGTTGGGTGACTACCTGCTCATCCCCTTTCAGAGCATAATTATAATATAGCCCTCCAATGACTTTACAGGCTGCTTCGGTCTGGTATCTGTGAAAAAGATAGATGGGCACCAGTACTTCTTCCAGGGTTGCATAGGGCTGCCCCATCGGAATTTTATTGTCAGAAAAATTCTTCAGTGCTATCTTTCTGACTTCCAGTACATGCTTAAGTTCATCCACAGGACTTTTACCATTATCCCACAGATGTACATAAGGGTGGGCGCTGCCTTGGGGACGTCCATCCTGATCGGTCAGATAATGGATATCCTTGGCAATATAATCGGCAATGATGTTATCCAACCCCTCCTGCTCCTCCTTTCCTTCCGGAAAATGTTGATACGCATAAGAGATTGCAATTTTATCCCACTCGCCTATGCCGGTGTCGTAGGCATTCGACAGATCCAGCGCCCCATTTTTGATTTCTACCACCGGATGGGGATAATCCATCACGGAAGCCCTGTCATTGTAGTTGGAGGCATAATTATGGGGTAACCCCAGGGTGTGGCCTACTTCATGAGCAGCCAGCTGCCGTATTCTGGCCAGTGCCATCTCCAGCATTTCTTTTTGAACAGGTTTACCCTCCTGGTAATCTGCCACCAGCCCCTGAGCGATGAGAAAATCCTGTCGGATCCTCAAAGAACCGAGCGTTACCTTTCCCTTGATAATCTCTCCGGTCCGGGGATCAGTTACACCTCCCCCATATGACCAGCCACGAGTAGACCGGTGCACCCACTGAATGTAATTGTAGCGGATGTCCATGGGGTCGGCATCTTCGGAAAGCATTTTTACCTGAAAGGCATTTTGGTAGCCCGCAGCTTCAAAAGCCTGGTTCCACCAGGCAGTTCCTTCCATGAGTGCTGACCGTATCGGTTCAGGCGTGCCCGGATCCAGATAGTAAATGATGGGTTCTTCCGCTTCACTTACTGCCGCTTCCGGATTTTTTTTCCTGAGCCGGTGTCTTATGATATATTTTTTCTCTATAGGGTCACCGACCGGGGTGGCATAGTCGTAGTAGCTGATATATCCTAAACCCGATCTGGGATCGAAGGCTCTTGGTTCATAGGCATCATCGGGCAACTCCACAAAAGAAAAATGTTGCCGGAGCGTCACAGCCTTAGGGCTGGGGGTCACACTACGGGCATAGGCTCCTGGCATCTCATCCGTAACCAGAGTCAGTATCGTTTCGAATTCTGTGTTTTTGGGAAAGTTTTTGGTCATAGGAAGGTAAATGGCAGAGCGGCTTTTATCGACCCTGAAATTTCCCTGCTCAGCCCGCTTGATCCAGCTACTCGCTTCGAAAGCATCCTGTAAGAGAAAGTCAGTGAGGTCTATCAGTACTTTGCCTTCTTCTTCCGCTTCTGCCTGAAAACCCCACAATGTGGATTGGGCAAAAGCCTCTGCTACGGCCTTTACCTCCTGTGGATTGTCAGAGAGGGCCCGGTAGTCTTGATTGGGCTGCATCAGTAAAATTTTGGGACCGATTCTGACAAACTTCACTACATGTTCGGGACCGATGCGCCCCCTATCGAGTCCAATGTCGTTAGATCCCATACCTGCTGAGATCGCGTTATAATAGAGAAACTCTTCCTCAAAGGAAGCAATCTCCAGCCATATTTTTCCTTCCTTTTCATCCCAGTAAAAGGGGAAATAACCAGGGTATTTCTTCATACCCTGGGTTTTTTCTTTGATGGTATCTAAAGCGTAACAGGTTTGGCTGATGCTGTAGAAACACAGCATAGCAAGCAGCGTAAATACTTTTGTTCTGTTCATTATCGACTGAATTGGTGAAGGAGGTAAAGATAGTCAGGATCTGTCCCCTGATCAATCTTTTACATCACAGCAATGGTTAAAGCACAGGTACCTGAAGTGGAAGTAGTGGCAGGTGCCGTTGTGGCCCCATACGGATTATCCCAGCTCAGGTCGGGTATGACCCCGGTAGCGTTGGTATGCTGAGGAAATACAACGTTGCTGGGGAAATTCGTACCGCAAGCCTTAGAGCCATAGTTATGAAAGGCACCCGCCGGTCCTTCGAACACAAATCGCACCTCAAAATGAACTCCTGCAGTCAGATCGGCAGTGGTTTTTTCAAACAAGGCAACCGCTTCACTGGCTGTGATGGTCACAGCTGACGGAAAGCTTGTCACGTTTGTCAATGTTTTCCAATCGTGCACTTCCGTGCCATCCACCAATGCCAGTTGAACCCCTACGCTACCGGGGGAGAAAGCGGTAAAATCCCTTTTATCCAGTGTAAAAACATAGCTGTCATCACCCGAAACACCGATATCCTCCACCTGGTAAGCATTTTCAGAAGCATCAACCGAAGTAAGTGCGACAGTAGGGTTCAACACATAAGCATCCAGGGTACAAACCCCTGCTATGCGGATCAGATTACAAATGTTGTTATTATACACGCTATAGACATCCCCATCAACTGTCTTCACGATAAAACTAAACGTAAAGACATCGCCGAGCTGCAAATCATCGAGTGCCAGGCCAAACTTTTCTGCCGCTTCCGGGGCTGGCAATGTTACTGTAGCAGGCAGGTCCGTATATTCTCCCAATACCTGTTTGCCCGTGCCATTGTAAGCCACAGATACCTCTATAGAGGATACTTCGGCTTCCTCGTAGCCAAAATCCTCGCCTATAAGTGTAAATTCAAAGACGGCATTGGTGAGGTCAGCATAATTGAAAAAGGTTCTGTTCTGGTCGGTCCATTGCACTTCGGCTACTGGTGCCCATTCCGGATCTGGAATGGGAAAAAGGGATTCATCCTGGCAGGACCCGAAGAGGACAGAAAGGCCTATGACGATAAATATTTTCTTCATGGTGCTCATATTTTCAATAATTCTTTTCAATGATCAATCAGTTATTTGTCCCAAAAAACAGGATTACTCACACTATAGTCTTTCGGCACATTGGCGTTGGCTCCTATTTCGTCTACCACATAGACCAATCTTCTGGGGAAAGGGCCCGCTTCATTGTTATCCACCACAGGCATCAGCTTAGGATACCCTGTTCTGCGGTAATTATTGTAGGCTTCTATCCCATTCCCAAACAGGGCCACATAGGCCTGATCCATGACCACTTCCAGCTTGCCGGCCGCATCGGCTGCATCATATTTTGCCAATACCGTATTGATGTACAGGTTTATCGCTTCGTCGGCAGGTTTGAACTCTGTAGGAGGAGCGGCTAACAGATCTCCTACATTCATTACCTTCAGGATAGAAGCTCTCATCCCTTCTTCCAGATAGGCTCTGGCATCACCAGGAACCTCTAAGGTGAGCGTAGCCTCAGCCAGAGCAAATTTCATCATGAAATTGGTGATCATGGGAAAGATACCGGAACCGGTTCCATCGTTGACAGTAGCCTGCTTGAATTGATCGGCATCAAACAATCCACCAACGGGATACACTCCATAGGCCGTATATTCTGCTCCGTCAGCAGGACCCACACTGTTATCGCCTCTGTCCCTTCCCAGGTAGCCCTCCCCGGTATACTGGAAAAAACAACCGATCTGATTGAGGTCACAGGGAATGCTGGCATGTCCTTCCGGCAGACCCCCTACCTGCCGGTAGAAATAATAACGGAGCCTCGGATCTTCTACCCCATAGCGCACATTGGCACTGATGTTAGTATAATCCCCAGGACGTCTGGGACTCCCGCCGCGTAGTTTTACAAAAAAAGAATTGGACTGAAGACCCGCCCGGGAAGAGGTATTGTAATCCTGTACCCAGTAG
Source organism: Catalimonadaceae bacterium JC749 (assembly GCA_021730635.1). GTDB lineage: Bacteria > Bacteroidota > Bacteroidia > Cytophagales > Cyclobacteriaceae > JAJNNC01. The sequence goes on along the minus strand of JAJNNC010000015.1, from coordinate 41,406 downwards.
GGATGTGCATTTTGTGGGGCAATGCCGGAACCAAACTGAAACTGAAAATCTTCCTCATTGGCTGTGATGTACAGGCCGCTGTTGAGGATGGCACTGATACCCACTGCAGAGGCTGTCGGGTCTACCTTTCGGGTTTGCAACAGCATTTTCAGCTTCAGCGAGTTAGCCATTTTGTTCCACTTAGCCTTGTCACCCCCATAGATCATATCGGCCCCTGCCTGAATGACACCACCCGCTTCCAGGTCGGCCATTCCTTCATCGATCAAGGTAAATAACTGAGGATATATGTCTGCCCCCGGATCGTATACCGGATTGAGGGCATCCATAGCTTCCTGAAAGGGCACATCGCCCCATAGGTCTACCAACAGGCTATAAATATAGGCTTTTTGAATTTTTGCCATCCCCGCATAGGCTAACTGCTCTGATTCCTCTGCCTGGGCAATGACGACTTCTATATCTGCCAGGGATTCTGTATATAAACCTTTCCAGGCATTGTTAAAATCTGATTCTGTGAGTCTCCATCTTCCATAATCGCCACTATGCACCTGGTCTACAATTGCCGCGGAGGCTCTTTCTACATCTCTCAAAAAGGCGGAGACATAGCCCACCTGTATGGCAGGCATCACCAGATCAAGGGTAGCCTCTGAAGGGTTGTTCGGATCGGTATTGATATCCAGAAATGTCTCTGAACACCCACTGACCAGAAAGAATGTCAGTAAGGCAGCGGCAAATCTTATTCGATGTTTTATCAATATTTTCATAGATGTTCGTTGATTGGGAATTAGAAAGTAATATTCAGGTTCACACCATATCTTTTGGTAGAAGGCACACCGATATAATCCAGTCCCTGGGAATTACTCCCGCTGGATACGGCGGTTTCAGGATCAAAATTGAGTACTTCCGGGAAGTTAGGGGCATTGTACCACAGGTTTCTTCCTGAGAAGGTGATGGAGGCATTGCCAAAAGGGGTTTTGTCCAGCAGCACCTGGGGAAACTGATAGCCGAGCGTGACCTCTCTGAGGCGCACCACCGAAGCATCAAAGGTATGCACATCGGTATAACCGGTGACGCCAAAACTATCGGTGAACCACCAGTCATAATTCCCTATGACAATATTGTTTCTCACTTTCTGACCATCCACGATCAGCGGTCCGGTTCCTTCCGCGTTAGCCAACACCCCGGGAATAACCCTTCCGGCCTCTCTGTCGCCAATATCTACGACCCCACGCCCCATGAGTTCAGAGGCGGTCTGCGACCACATATCTCCTCCTTTCTTGTAGTCAATCAGGAAGTTAAGTCTGAAACCTTTGAATTCGATGGTGTTGGTCACCCCTAAAATATAATCGGGATTTGGATCTCCGATAACCCCTAAGCCTCCTGACAAGGGTCTGCCCAACTGGTTATTGCCAATGACCAGGTTCCCTTCATCGTCGCGCATCATTTTCAGTCCATACAACTGACCCACCGGTTGGCCCACCTGATGCACGACCAGCACCCCGCTGCTTGTGCCACCCACTACCACCTGTTCTACTCCTCCCATATCCAGGACCTTGTTTCTGTTGCGATAAAAGGAAGTAAAGATGTTCCAGCGTAAACCACTGCTAAGTTCCAGGGGGGTGAAGTCAACCCCTAGTTCAACCCCCCGGTTTCTGAGTGTTCCAATATTGGTCAGTTGGGTACTGAACCCTGATGAGGGTGGTAAAACAATAGAGGCAATACTATTGGTGGTTTTCTTGTCATAGAAAGTGAAATCTATGCCCAGTCTGTTACTGAGAAAACGAAGCTCGGTACCTAGCTCAATTTCTTTGATAAACTCCGGTTTCAGGTCCGGGCTCCCGGCATTATCCGCCAGGGTCAGGCTATTGTAGGTCACTCCATTTTGTATGAAGGGGAAGTCCGTATTGTTGAATTCACTGTTGGTGATGAACGGTGTAGACGTCTTATACGGTTCTGCTTCATTGCCTACCCTGGTGATCCCAGCCCTCAGTTTCCCGAAATTAAAAAAGTTGGAACTGATATTCAGCGCCTCGGAGAAAATCACAGAGCCACTCACGCCAGGGTAAAAATAGCTCCTGTTTTGCGAAGGCAAGGTGGAAGACCAGTCGTTACGGGCTACCATATTCAGGAAATAGATGTCTTTATAGGACAGGGAAAGGTCGCCGAACACCCCCTGAAACCGTTGGCGGAACAGCTCATCCCTGATCACCCGCTGAGAGGCCGTATTGGTGAAATTATTGTTGCCGAAAACGATGATATCATTGCCTTCGTTCACTTTTCTCTCCGTGAGCCTTTGGTTGACGTTATGTCCCAGAATCATTCTCAGATTAATATCAGTGGTCAGGTCTCTGTTGAGGGTTAACAGCAAGTTACCGTCCAGTTCTTCTCTATAGATATCATCCGTTGTGATCCTACCTAAAGGCGTATTGTAGGAGCCTTTCTGGATCACACTTTTCCTTCGGTCTGTGTAGGCATTATACCCTATCTGGTAGGTCACGGTCAGCCAGTCGGTGATATCATAGCCTGCCATCATTTTGCCATACACCCGGTCTACATCACTGGTATAAGGCGCATACTTGGCAACCCAGTAAGGGTTATCCACGTCGGCCCTGTTATAGACGTTCGCCCCTGTGACCGGATCTTCAAAAGGTAGATTCGTTAAGTCATACATGATAGGGACAAACAGGAGCCGCTCGATCACGGAAGAACCGCCGCCCAGGCTGGGTCCCACCTGGGGTGTTTTCTGACCTGTCTGCACATAGTTGATACTTCCATTGATGAAGATTCCATTTTCAAGGTTGGCTCTCCCGCCTATGTTGATGTTGGTTCTTGTGATAGCACTATTAGGGATAATTCCTACGTTGTCCGTATAAGAAGCACCGGCTGACAATGAGGCTTTTTCATTACCTGCACTAATCTGTATGGCATTTTCAAAGAGGGAACCTCTCTGAAAAAAATCCCTTGTACTGTTAGGATAGGCCCGGTAAGCCATTTTGGTCCCGGCGTATTGATCATAGATGGCAGTCCCCCGTAGGTGAGAGGCATCGTACACATGCTGGACTGAATCATACTCATCGAAAAGAGGACCAATGCTACCGTTAAAAGCGACAACCAGCGACTGATGCTGACCGGAGCCCCAGGTATTCTGGTAATCCGGAAGTTGCGCCACTTCTTCAAAAGAGTAAGAAGAACGGAAATTCACTTCCAGTCCCTTGGCAGAACCTCCATTGCCCGATTTGGTGGTGATGACAATGACACCATTGGCTGCCCGTGAACCATACAAGGCCGCTGCCGCTGCACCTTTCAGCACCGTCATGGAAGCAATATTATTAGGATCAATGTCAAAGGCCCGGTTGGTAAACATGTTGCCGGAGGTACCGTCTGTAGAGAAGGTGGAGTTGTCGAAAGGAACCCCATCGACCACAAACAGCGGCTGTGTGTTCTGCGTCAGAGAGGTATTACCCCTGATGGTAATATTGGTATTGGCACCCACAGCCCCCCCTCCTGCCTGTATATTCACCCCTGGAACTTTACCAGTCAGGGCTTTGATAGGATCAGGCTCAGCTTTTTCGGTAATGGCATTGCTTTCCACATCGGTTACAGAATAGCTCAAAGCCTTCTTTTCCCGCTCAATACCTATGGCGGTGACCACCAGTTCCTCCAGCTGCTTGGTTTCTGAAGCCAGGGAAACATCTATTTGCTGTTGATCACCCACCGACACTTCCTGGGAAACCATGCCTATGAATGAAAATACCAGGACAGGATCCCCTTCTTCTGGGACAGCAAGACTGTAATGGCCATCTATATCGGTGATGGTTCCCAGCATGGTACCTTTGAGGGTAATATTGACACCAGGGATCGCTTCGTTCGTTTCTGATGTGACAGTCCCGTCGATTACCTTTTCCTGAGCATATAAGGTAAAAGAAAAGAAAGTCAATACTACACATAGTAGAGATCTTTTCATCATCTAAAATTGGTTTAAAAGTGATAGAAATAATCACCTACTGCGATGAGGCAGTAAGGATATGGATTCAGTAGTAGTCCAATGACAATAGCAGGAAAACAGAAAACAGGTCAGATCAAATTGTTATGTGTTTTAGTGATCAATACCCTTTTAGCAGGGCGTTTTTGTTCAGAGATTGGTCAATAAATATTAAAACCAGTTCAAAATCATACATATGCAAGAACTAAGGCAAACATATTATGAAATTTATTAAATATCAAAAATTTTATTGCAAAATTTTATATTAATGTGAAATTAAAATCTGATTTATATATAAAAAACAGAATATTATTTCAAATATTTGAAAATCATGAACGCTTTTGGCAGAGATTTTTACATGACTCCAGGGAAACACTTTTTAGTTTACAATTCCTACAAATTCTGAGGATTCCAAAATATACATCATCTGGTAAGGGTCATAGGCATTGAGTTTTAAGATCCCCTTGATGGTGATAGGTTCGGTAGTATACTCCACGGGTTCTTCAAGCTGCACTTCCACCACAGATTCCGGCCCACCGGTGCCACAAAAAAAACAGGCACTCAAGGGAAGCGATGAGAGCAAAAAATGAGTAGGTCGAAAGGCTCCCTCCAATCCATCCAGCGGCACGATATAGCCTGTCAATTCTATGGTTTCGCCATCCATCTGCTGAATTTCCTGGCTGAACTCAGGTACACTCATTTCTCCGTATTGGTCATTCACTATCTTATAGGACACTTTGGCTAAGGTGGCCCATTGATGGTCTCCTGAAAATTTTTTTTCTACTTGTGCCTGCACCCCCAGCGCAATCCACCAAGCAGTGATCAGACATGTTAGGTACTTCATAGTGTTTTCTTTTTATTATTTTTATCGTTTTGCTAATACCGTAGAGATATCTGTCTGATAGGCACGCCAGGCGGGTATGAAGGCTGCCAGAACGCCTAACAAAATACTCATCCCGATAATCATCCATTCCTCTTTCACAAAGATCCACCCGCTGAGATCCATACCACTGCCTTCAGACTGAGAAAACAGGTTACTTAATAATTCCAGAGCGCCATGACCCAGCAACAGTCCGGCCAGCGTGCCCAGCAGGGTGATCAGCAAGCCTTCAAGGACTACATGGACAAACACTTTCCGCCGGGAAGCTCCCAAAGACCGCATAATGGCCAGGTCGTACTTCCTTTGCTTCAGCTCATTATACAGGGCTATGAAAATACTGATGCCTGCAATCAGGATGATGACACCTGCCAGGCCCTGAATCATTTGAACACCCATGCCCAACATGGCAAACAGACGGGCAGTTTCAAATGCGGGCGAAGCCGCCTGCAATGAACTTTTACTGTTGACCATTCTGGGCAAATGAATAGCGGCCATGGGAGAACGATAGGTGATCAGCAAAGAAGTAATTTCTTTATCCTGTAATAAATCAGAGCTTTCGGACAGTGGAGAGTTGTCTAACGGTGAGGTTATAGGAAAACTATCAGTCAATGCTTTTTCTTCTTCTTGTATCTGATGATTAGTTTCCCCGGAGTGACTTGCCGGAAGATGATGATGCTCTTCTGAGTGATCACTTTGGGAGGCAGCATTTTCCATTTTTTCCAGGAGCGCATGATCATGCATGACCCAGATACTTTCCACCTTCGTGAGGATGAGGTTATCCAACACGGTATGGGTTTCAGCCAAGATCCCTACCACCGTATAAGCTACCTCCTCATGGGCATGCCCACCGGCAGCCATCCCGTGCTGCCCATAAAACTGATCTCCTTTGTGCAGGCCCAGGCTTTGTGCTACACGGGCACCCAATGTAACTTCAAACAAGGCAGACCATAAACGCCCTTCCTGAAGGGTAGCCTCATATAAATCAGGATAATCGTGGTTGGTTCCCACAATCCGAAAGGTTTTGTAGCTGTCGCCTAAAGCCAGGGGAATCGCATTGGCCACATATCTATTTTTCGCGATCATATTGGCCTCCTCCAGCGGAATATTGCCTGTGGGATAGTCTATATGAAAGATGCTGGACAATATTAGTTGCATAGGGCTTCCCTTGGCCCCTACCACCAGATTGATTTTCTTGGCATTGCTGACCAGCTTTTCCTCCACCTGACGGCTCAGTATCAGAAGAATGACAATGATACCGATGCCCAAACCCAATAATAGGACATTCAGCGCCGTGTTATAGGGTCTGGATTTGATATAATGCCAACTCAATGCGATCAGGTTCATGGGTTCTCCAGCAATAAGTGGTTATCAAATCGGCTTTTAATCCTTTGATCGTGTGTAGAAATGATCAGCGTTGCCCTGTTTTTTTCTGCCTGTCTGACGATCTGAGAAATCACTCTCTCACAGTTTTCATCATCAAGACTGGAAGTTGGTTCATCTGCCAGCAAGATTTGTGGCTTGTTTAACAAGGCTCTGGCAATGGTCACTCTTTGCATTTCCCCCTGACTCAGGGCATAGATTTTAGCATTGATCTGATGCCCCAGATTCAGTTCTTCCAACACTTCCTCCACTCGTTTGACATCTTTAGGAAGGCCTGCCAGATATTGGGTCAGCAAAAGATTATCCTTCACAGAGAGCACATCAATGAGGTGAGCACTTTGGAAAATCAAACCGATCTGTCGGCCCCGAAAGCGATCCAGTTTGGTAGAAGACAAACGGGTAATGTCTGTACTTCCGATACTAATGTGTCCCTGATCCGGTTTGAGTAATCCTGCCAAAAGATGTAGCAAGGTTGTTTTGCCACTTCCCGAATTGCCCAGAAACAGGCAATGCTCTCCCTGGCCCAGGGACCAGGAAGAGATATTGACCACTACACGATCAAGATAACCAAACTTAATATTTTGAATATCAACCATTGTATTTTGTCCTTTCCCTGCTATTCATTGGATTGAGAGGAGGAGTCCATTTTTTCGTTGCTCACATTCTCTTTTTTCTCCAGAGTCGGATACTCAATGCCTAACTGTTCCAGATAGGTATCATATTTTTCCGGATCGTAATAAAACTTTTTCATCTCCTCTCTGTATTCTTCCATAATTTCTTTGTTCAGATGAATAGCCGGCTGGTCATCCGGATTCAGGAAAGGCTCATATTTTTCATTTTTAGTTTGTACATTCTTAAAATAATCCCAGGCACTTTCAATCACCTCAGGTTTGGTAAGCATATCCACCAGGGTAGTGGCCACTACTTTTGCCCCGGCCGTCGCTCCTTTGTGAGCAATAGGGGTCGCCATAGTAATGGCACTGGACCAGTGATGACCTTGCAGGCCAGGCATGTTGGAAGGAAAGCGTAAGGTCACCGTCGGTACTGCCCAGCTAATATCCGCAATATCATCGGACCCACCCCCCAAAGAAAACTTAGCTGGCAGGGAAATGGAGTCCAGTTCCGTACTGAGCCCTTCGGGTTCTGATCCTACGTTCTTTTGGGTAGCTTTGGCCAGGTTCTGATCCGCTTCTGACCATTCGGGCAACCCTACCCGTTGGATATTCTCGTACATGGTTTCAGCAATAGGTTTGTTAAAATGCCTGGAATAGGCACTGCCCAGGTACTTATAACTCATCTTGGTATCGGTCATCATGGCTGCACCCTCTGCTATTTTAATGCCTGCATCCACCATCTCTCTGAGTCTTTTGACATCCCATTCTCTGAAATAATACCAGACAGAAGCTTTGGAAGGCACTACGTTGGGCTGGTCGCCTCCGTCGCTGATCACATAGTGTGACCGTTGGGTCGGATACAAATGCTCCCTTTTATAATTCCAGCCAATATTCATGAGTTCCACCGCATCCAACGCACTCTTCCCTCGCCAGGGTGAACCGGCACCATGCGCCGCCACACCATCAAAAGAAAACTCAAGGGACACGAGGGCATTGCTGGTTGTTTGTCCGTAGGAAACATTCAGGTTGTTGCCGACATGGGTAAAGATGCAGGCGTCTACGTCTTTAAAATAACCGTCACGAACAAAAAAGGCTTTGGTCGCCAGCTGCTCTTCCGCTACGCCCGGCCAGAGCATCAGGGTGCCGGGCAGGTTATCTCTTTCCATAATCTCTTTGACTGCCAGAGCGGCTGCCACGATCACAGCCTGGCCGGAGTTATGTCCCTCCCCATGACCAGGGGCTCCTTCTATGATAGGATCATGGTAGGCTACGCCCGGTTTCTGGGAAGCTTTAGGAATGCAGTCGATATCACTGCCTAAGGCTATTACCGGTTTACCATTTCCCCAGCTAGCCATCCAGGCAGTGGGTATTCCCGACATATTTTCCTCAACAGTGAATCCATTTTCTTTGAGAATGCCCGTGATATATTGGGAGGTTTCAAATTCCTGAAAACCTAATTCTCCAAAACTAAAAATCATATCCACCATCACCTGTATCGACTTTTTGTTTTCTTCCAGCTTTTGGAGGACTTCCTTTTTATAAGCTTCAATCTGCTTTTTCTTGAAGGTCACCTGCACACTATCGGCCCAAGGGGCAGACGTTGCACTGGCTGTGTAGGGAACCATGACAGACAAAAAACCGAGTACAAGGACAGCCTGAAATTTTTTAAAAATATTCATGATAGGAAGGTTTACTGTTTATAATTATTTTTTGAGCGTAGGGTATTCAATGCCTAACTGCTCCAGGTAGGTATCAAATTTTGTTTCATCATAATAGTATTCTTTCATCTCCTCCCTGTATTCTTCCATAATCTCCTGATTCAGATGAATAGCAGGTTTGTCTTCCTGGTTCAGAAAAGGAGTGTATTGTGTTCCTTTGGTTTGTTCGTTGGTGAAATAGTCCCAGGAAGATTGGATAATGTCAGGATTGGTAAGCATATCCACCAGTGTCATGGCTTCTACCTTGGCTCCTGCCACCACACCCTTGTGGGCAATAGGCGTTGCCATACTGATCGCGTTGGACCAGTGGTGCCCCTGCAGGCCAGGAATGTTAGAAGGATAACCAATCACAATGGTAGGTACTGCCCAGGATATGTCTGCAATATCATCCGATCCTCCTCCCATCGTAAACTCTCTGGGTGGTTTTAATTCGTTCAGTTCTGTTTCTAACCCTTCCTCTTCTGAGCCCACTTCTTTTTGTACAGCCTTGGCTAAGGTCATATCTTCTTCACTCCAGGTTGGCAGTCCTACCAACTTCATGTTTTCATAGGCTGTCTCTGCCATGGGTTTATTGAAGTGACCCGGCCAGGCACTGCCCATATATTTGTACGTCATTTTGGTATCGGTCATTTTAGCGGCACCCTCTGCTATATTGATGGCGATGTCGTACATATTTTTAATGGCCGGATAGCTGGTTTCACGCAGGTAATACCAAACAGAGGCTTTGGAAGGCACTACGTTGGGCTGGTCCCCTCCGTCGCTGATAATATAATGAGAGCGCTGCGTAGGGTATAAGTGCTCTCTTTTGAAGTTCCAGCCAATGTTCATCAGTTCCACCGCATCCAACGCGCTTTTCCCTCGCCAGGGTGCTCCGGCACCGTGGGCTGCCACCCCTTCAAAGGAAAATTCTACGGATACCATACCATTTCCCCAGGCATGCCCGTAAGAAGTACCCAGGTTGCTGCTGACGTGGGTGAAGATGCAGGCGTCTACGTCTTTAAAATAACCGTCACGAACAAAAAAGGCCTTAGTCGCCAGCTGCTCCTCCGCCACGCCCGGCCAGAGCATCAGGGTGCCGGGCAGGTTTTCTTTTTCCATCATTTCTTTGACGGCCAGCACGGCTAACACATTTACAGCCTGGCCGGAGTTATGTCCCTCCCCATGACCAGGAGCACCTTCTATGATAGGATCATGGTAGGCTACGCCCGGTTTCTGGGAAGCTTTGGGAATGCAGTCGATATCACTGCCAATGGCGATCACCGGTTCCCCACTGCCCCAGGTAGCGATCCAGGCAGAAGGAATTCCGGATACGCCTTCTTCCACCTTAAATCCATTCTCTTTCAAGATTCCTGTGATATACCGGGAAGTTTCAAATTCCTGGAAACCCAGTTCAGCAAAGCTGAAAATTTTGTCGTTCATCACCTGAGCCAACTTTTTATGGCTATCCACATAAGTGCTCACTTCTTCCTTCAATGCTTTGATTTGTTTGGAGGAATACTGCCTGGCAGGAGGATCAAAATCGTTATAACTCCTGATAACACTGCCAGAAGCATTGATAATAAATCCTATCAGGAATATTATGACAAGACACTGGAAAGTGGGGGTCAGCAAACGGCAATATAAATAGTACAGGAAATAGGGTATCCTCTGAGGATGATTGGTCTTCATAATTCAATGATTAAAAATTTAGTTAACATAGAGTACATACCTAGGTCACCCTGATGGGAGTCCATCGGCTATGCTAGGGGTGGCAACGTTGGTTTGTAGAAGCAAAAATGAATGTTGATGGTTACAGTGAATGCTCTAACATTTCCCAGGCATTTCACTCAAAGAAAAAACATACTTTTCTCTTTGAGGTAATATGCAAGTGTTACTACCCTTGAAAAAACATTTTTGGGCTATTGTGCATTGACCTGTCTCTGAATCTGACGCTAAGTTAAAAGACAAACTAAATTATGCAAAATAAAATTTTAAAAAATAATAATATCATATTATAGTATTCTATAGTATAGAATATACATAAAATAATATTCTATGTTTGGATGGATTGTTTATATTCTTTAATAGGACAACGCTGCTCTTCTTATATTTTCTATACCGCCTGAAAGCTGCAAGAACATCCGTCAATTCCTGACCTCAACCCCTGACGTTACCACATTTTTTCTCTCAAACTGATATAAATACACGCCGGAGTACCCTAGTAAACTAAAAACTTATGAAGTAAACTGTCCAATTCAGATAAATTCCTTAACAGGTAGCCTAGTTATTTAACACTATGTCATGATTTGTCCTCACATTTTATATAAATTGTAAAAATAGCCTTAAAATTTAACTGAATAATGATAATTCTATATTTAACAGTAAATTTGCTATGCATTGACCCAATTAACTAAAGCATGAAGACTATTTTTATTTTTTTAACTTATTGCCTAATGGCAATGACGGCTTTCGCCCTGGACACTAAAGATTGGTTTACCGGTAGGGTATTTCTTAAAACGAATGAAGTACTGGAAGGTAAAATCAGGTTTACTCAGAAACTTGATCTGATTGAATGCAAAACAGAGGGGAAAGTGCTGACCTACTCACCCTATCAGGTAAAAGTATTTCAGTATTTTGACGAAGCGACGGGTACGAATAAGACTTTCACTTCCATTACGGATTTCAGCCGGGGAGAACTCGGACAAAAGAAGTTTTTTGAAGTGGTGCTTACCGGAAAGATCAGCATTTTCCGGAATGGCCGGAATATCGTCAAACAGGTATATCCAAAATTTGATGCGCATGCCGGAAAAGGAGCGTTTAAAAGAACCAGTACCTATGTAGAAGTCACGCAGTATGACTACTATGTATATGTGGGCGACAGACTACTCAAATGGAAAGATTTTGAAAAGCAGTGGCTCAAACATTGTCAGGATGCAAAAGATCAAATTAATGAATTTATCGCCGCCCATGAATTACAGCTCAAGAACAACCTATATGACCAGTTAAAAGTGCTGGAATACTACAACACTTTGCACCATGAAGTGAATCTTTCGCTTTATCAGGAGTTGTCACTCTATGAAAGATAAAAGGAATACAAGTGTCAATAAATCCATAAATCTCTAAATGGTACGCTACCTCGGCATTTCAGGCACTTGAAGAGCCTCTACAGGTCGTTCGTTTCCTCGATCCAGGTTGGCTTGTTCTCCTGATTTCATGGGGCTTTCTTGTAGTATTTGGTAGAAAAGAAAACTGGAAAAACAGTAAGTAAGTCAGAAAAGCGCAGGTCCGAAGGCACTCAAACCCAGCTTTTTTAAAAAATGAGCAAAAATTTTCGTAAAAATCTCAAAAAATATCTTACACGGAACAACATTTCACTTTTCGCAATAACTCCCACCATTTTTTGAAAATTTGTTGAAACGACGCTGAAAGATACCCTCCCTTTACTATCTTTTAATACTCAATTATTATATTTTAAATTTACCATCTCTTTCTATGTTAATTTTTCATTAACTAGAAGCTAATTTTGAATTATTTGTAACACATATGATTTTTATTCGTAAATTTGCAGTGTCAGCGAAATTTATATTAATCACCACAAAAAAGAAGAGTTATGAAAACTTTAAGAAGAACAGCCCTACTGTTACTGATGGTAGGCTTGTCAACCTTTAGCCCTTTGCTGGCTAACGATGCTGATCGCACCGGGGCACAGATCTGTGTCAGACAGTTGAAAGCACAGGATAAAAAAGCTTTTATCCGAATCTCCAACTTACCGGAAAAGAAATCAGCCATTTTAAGGATTAAAGATTCCCAGGGGTACACCCTACACAGAGAGGTTGTTAACCAGGGACTCGTATACGCAAAGCGATTTGATTTCTCTGGGCTACCCGATGGAGAATATATCGTGGAACTCAGAACGGATAATGGCATCATCACCGAATCCTTCGTACTGGAAGCAAGACAAACTACCTCACTGTATTTCAAACCTGCAATACAGCAGGTAGATGATTTGCTTAAAGTTACTTTTCTGAATAGCATTGATTCACCCGTTTCACTTAAATTGTATGATGAGAAAGGGGAAGTGCTTTATGAAGAAACAGTGTATGCACAAGAGAGCTTCGCCAAGGGCATTGACATGTCCAAGCTTAAGGCCGGACAATATTCCTTGACCTTGCTGGGCTTAGAATATGTGTATGCCAAAAGTATTCAGATCCCATAATATTCTAACAGATAACTTTTTGTTTTAAAAAAAATCAGGGAGAGTCCGCACAAACCCCTTACTTTTGCACTGACTGAAACCCTTTTCACCAGGTCAGTTTAGACAACACAACTTTCATTCCTATAGGGTTACCGTTAGGACTTTCCCAATCATTTTCACAAAGCATGGCATATGTGTGTTTGCCATTGAGATATCCTTGTATAACACAAATAGTATCTCCTTGCAATCCGTATGACCTTACTCCATGAGCTCCATGCTGCCCCAAACGCATGAACACAAAAAGATTTTAGTATGATCACATTTGATTTTATTAGCTATATACTGCTCCCGGCCCTGATTTTTCTGGCCAGGGTCGCAGACGTGACAGTCGCCACAGTGAAGCTGATGTTTGTTGTCAATAATGCCCGCAGGATGGCTGCCATCTTAGGTTTTATTGAAGCATTCATTACCATCGTAGCCCTGTCGCGCATTGTAAAAGATGCCAGCAATTTACCAGCATTCTTCATGTATGCCGGAGGATTTGCCACCGGTACCTACGTAGGGATGTGGCTTGAAGAAAAAATGGCCTATGGCAGTGTCCTGGTCAGGATTATCAGCAAACACATCCCCCATCATCTGCTTGATTATCTGGCTGAGCATCAGTATCGTTACTCATTGGTGGAAGCCAATGACCATTCTGGGAATACCAAAGTGCTGTTTACGGTATGTAAGCGCAGTAAACTTGGTACCTTCCTCACTGCATTGGAACACATTGCTCCGGAGGTACTCTATACAGTGGAGGGTGTAAAACAGGTAAGTCATGATCTGCTACCGAAGCAGAACAAGACGAAATCGTTTAATCTGGAAAAAATTATTTCTTCCTGGGGAAGGCGCACTTATGCGGCCTTTTATCATTGGTAGTCCCTGTAGACGGACTTGAGGAAGAATATCATTGGTTTCAGACATTTTTCAGGAAAGCTATGATCCTATCAGGGTTAACTATTAAGCTTAACCATGAAGGCTTAACAACAGCTTGGGATCATAGCCTCCTTACTTTCAAGATTTGATTGTCAAGACCATGAATCTTAACAGACAATGGGATAGGACCCTGGCGGTAGCCGAGGCCTTACCTGAAGATCCAGCAGTTAAGCTACTGGAAAACATAGGATTACCACAAAGTAAAGTTTGGACCAGCACCTCTCCGGATTTGTATCAAAGGAGAGTGGGACAGCTTATCTCCCAGCATATACGGGCATGTGATCTTCAGACGCCCATTTATGAGGCGGCAGGGATCATGTCACAACAGAACATCAGTTGTCTGTTTGTGCAAAACGATCAGCAACATATGGTGGGTTATGTTACCGATAGCATCCTCAGAGATTCTGTGGTAGCCCAAAAGGCAGATGTCCATCAACCGGTGTGCCAGGTGATGGAAACGGCTTTAGTCACCGTTGACAGCCAGACGTTCGTCATGGAGGCTATGCTGCTGATGTTTCAAACCGGCACCCAGTACTTACTGGTGAAAGAACAAGGGAAGTATCTGGGCGTTCTGAGCCAACCTCAGTTGCTCAGCGAGCAGTCCCATTCCACTTTTGCTTTCATGAGTGCGGTGAGGCAGGCTACCCACGTAGAGCAGCTGAAACAACTGTGGGAACAGGTACCGGAAGTGGTGATGCATTTATTCAGCACAGGGGTACCCGCAGAATTTGTGAACCAGGCAATTACTACTGTGTCCGATACCATCACACAAAAAATTATAGAAGGTGTCATAGAAGAATTGGGTACGCCTCCTGCACGTTTTACCTTTATGGCATTGGGCAGCGAAGGACGTAGAGAGCAGACCCTGAAAACCGATCAGGACAATGCTATTATTTATGAGGATACAGCCCCTGAACAGCGTGAAGACGTCAGGGTTTATTTTCCCAGACTGGCTACCCTAGTCTCAGACAGACTGCATGAGGTTGGTTTTGACTATTGTACCGGGGGTTTTATGGCTAAAAATCCTGAGTGGACACACTCACTGTCACACTGGAAGCGTAACTACGAGAGATGGTTACAGACGATCAGTCCGGAAACGGTCATGCATTTTGCTGCTTTCTTTGATGGCCGTTTTATTTATGGGGATACTTTCCTGATAGAAGAACTCAAACACTTTCAGGATCAGTTGCTTCAGGCGCCTTTAGACAGGTTCCTGTACTATATGGCCAACAATGCCTTGCAATATGAACCACCTTTAACGTTTTTCAACAATTTCCGGACCTTTTCCAAGGGTTCACAACAGGTGTTTAACCTTAAAAAAACCATGACTCCTATTGTGGACCTCGTGAGGGTTTATGCCCTACAGCAACGCATCTTTCTAACCCACACAGTAGAACGGATGGAAGCCCTTAAAAACAAAGGTGTTTTTTCAGAGAAAGAATACCAGGAATTAAGGCAGGCCTATTGCTTTCTGATGGACATTCGCCTGAAAAAACAGGCCCGTCAGATTATATCCGAAGGTACTGATCCGGACAACTATCTGGATCCTAAATCGCTCACCATCATTGAACAGGCCACCCTTAAAGCCATCTGCAGGATTATAGAAAATTTCCAGTTGAAAATTAAGATCAATTTTACCAAATCCCTTTTTGGGTAAAAAGCCTTTGAGCCAAAGTTAGTCAGATACCTGGCCAATTCACAGCAGGCAATCCAGCGAAATCAGGCTTTAGGATAAAAGACCGTTTAACAATCATTTTAGCAAACAAGCAAGCAGTATGACAAAAGAAGATATGCATACGTATCAGCCACTACAGGTAAGGAAAAATATTGCCTTGGTGGCTCACGATAATAAGAAAAAAGATCTCATAGAATGGGCAGAATACAATAAAGCTATTCTACAACCCCATCAGATCTTTGCGACCGGCACCACCGGAAAACTATTGGAACAAGCCTTGTCCATCCCGGTGGTTAAGCTGCTGAGTGGCCCTTTGGGAGGCGACCAGCAAATAGGATCTAAAATTGCGGAAGGCGTTGTCGATTTCCTGATTTTTTTCTGGGACCCTTTGGAGCAGCACCCGCATGATCCGGATGTAAAAGCCTTGTTGCGTATCGCGGTGTTATGGAATATTCCTATCGCCTGCAACAGAACTTCGGCTGATTTTATCATTTCTTCCAGCTTGATAAATCAACCCTACAACCGGCAATATCCTGATTATAGTGGGTATCTGTCCAGAGAACTGATGAAAGCATAAAATACAGGACAAGCTTTGCTCTATAATTAAAGAGAATGCAGGTCATTGACTTGCGTTCTTCTTTTCCTGTTAGAGTATGTTTAAACTTTATCCTTTGGGCTGCAAAAGCCCGGTTACAAGACCTGGCTTCCCCTATTTTTTCGAAAATAGCTCCAGCTATTGTACAAAAACCAAGTGTCGCCAGAACCAAAAACAGAACTTTTTCACTATCGCAGCAGCGAACTGCCAAAAACAAAATGTAAACATGCTCTTAACCAAAATCTAATTGATCGTAAAATATTTGATTCAAACCCTTATTTTTGCAAGCCCTGCCGGTCATCCACTTTTTTTTTAAGAACCGAAACCGGCAGTGAGGGTTTGAAATGTACACGACTAAAGAAAAATTGAGTTTTGAAAAATCTGAATCAACCCATTGAATGTGTCATCTTTGATTGTGATGGCGTACTGGTAGATAGTGAAATCATTGCCTCTCAGGTATCGCTGCGCCTCCTGAAACCTTATGGGTTTCATATGGATATTAAAACCTATAGTCACAGATTCGCCGGTAAAGTAGAAGAGGACATACTTTCTATCATCAAACAGGATTATAACCTCAAAGTACCGGATGATTTTTTGTCCAGATTGCGGCTAGAAATAGAACATGCCCTTGACCACGAATTACAACCTATCAAGGGTGTAAAAAAAACTATCGGCTCCATCCCGGTAACCAAAGCCGTGGTATCGAACAGCCGTCTGGTCAGGGTGCTATCATCGCTGAAAGTGGCCGGTCTTTCCGAATATTTCGGCGACAGGGTGTTTGCCGCCGAAATGGTAAAAAAACCCAAACCAGCGCCGGATGTTTACCTCTATGCCGCCAGCCAGTTAGGCGTTGACCCAGCCCGCTGCCTGGTCGTGGAAGATAGCCAGAGTGGGGTGACCGCTGCCCATCGAGCGGGAATGAAGGTGATAGGATTTTTGGCAGCCAGTCATATTCCAGAAGGGCATGATAAGGTAGTAAAAGAAGCTGGCGCATTTACGACAGTCGATCATATGGAAGAACTGGGAAACCTCTTCAAGGAAGTATTGGGAGAAAACGCTTGAAGGGTCGCCCAAATAGAAAAATCTAAGGATTTGCATTTAAGGTAGATTCAGTTCTTCTCCACCGGCTATTTTACGTTTGTATTCCAAAGGAGTACAATGAAAGACTTCCTGAAAGGCGCGGGTAAAATAAGACTGGCTGTTAAAGCCTACCTGGTAGGCGATCTCCGCCATGTTCCCTGCGTCTTTTCGGATCAACTCTGCGGCTCTCTGCAGACGAAAAGATTTGATCAGTTCGCTGGGCGACTGCTTCATGAGGGCTTTTAACTTTCTGTTGAGCTGTGTGCGGCTCATGCCTATCTCGCGGCAAAGTTCTTCCACCCCGAAGGTTTCCTCTTCCATGTGTTGTTCAATGATGTGTTTCAGTCGCTCTAAAAATCCCTGCTGCTGAGATGGAACCATGACCTCCGAGGGCCTGATGATAAAAGCCTGGCTGAATTTTTCACGCATAACCTGCCTTGTCATGATCAGATTCTGTACTTTGAGAAGCAACTCTGCCGGGGTAAAAGGTTTGACCAGATAATCATCGGCTCCGGTTTTCAACCCCTGCAACTTATTCTCCATCGTACTTCTGGCCGTCAGCAAGATGATGGGAATATGATTGGTCCGTTCGTCTTGTTTGAGTTGTTCACAAAGCTGATACCCATCCATCAGAGGCATCATCACATCACTGAGGATGAGGTCCGGTATGACGTCTATTGCCTTTTCAACCCCTGATTTGCCATTGTCGGCTTCTTCTACTTTATACTTTTCCTGCAACTGGGTTTGCAGGTAATAGCGAACATCGGCATTATCTTCTACAATCAACACAATAGGTTTCTCTTCTGTCTCAGATCCTTCAGCCAGGAGTTGATAATCAATGCGTTCCTGGGCCTCTCCTTCTACCGTAGACACTGACTCCACAGGAGCCATCAATACAATATCTTCTTCCTGAAAATGCTCTTTGCCCATCGGCAGCCTTACCTGGAAAACAGACCCGCGTGACAGCTCACTTTCTACAGAAATTTCTCCTCCATGCAACAATACTAATTCCTTGGCCAGGGAAAGACCAATCCCGGTTCCTTCATATTGTCGGACTGTTGAGGTGTCGGCCTGAAAGAAACGGTCAAAGACATGCGATAACTGTTCAGGGGCAATGCCTATGCCTGTATCCGCTACAGTGATCTCCACATAGTCTTTTTCCTGATGCACAATTTTTTTTACGGTCACCGCTATCTCTCCCTGACTGGTAAACTTCAGGGCGTTCGCCACCAGATTACCGATTATTTTCTCCATTTTATCGGGCTCATAATAAAGCCACAAGGGGTCATGCTCCGCCTGAAAACGTAATTGTAACCCTTTAGTGATAATGGCCGATTCGAATTCCATGGTAATCACACGGATGGTTTCCACCACATTGCCTAAAGAAACTTTCAGGCGGAGCTGATGGGCTTCTATTTTAGACAGATCCAGCAACTGATTGACCAATTTTAACAGATGCTTCGTATTGCGTTCTATCAAATGCAGTTGTTGTCTGACCTTGGGCTCACTAGCCTGAAAGAGGAGCGTTTGTACCGGTCCAGTAATTAAGGTGAGTGGGGTGCGAAACTCATGCGAGATATTGGCAAAAAAACGAGACTTAAATTCATCAATTTCCTTCAATTGGGCTGCCTGCTGCTTCAATTGTTCGGTTTGAGCTCTTACTTCTTTGGTTCTCTCTTCTACCACAGCTTCCAACTGTCTGTTTTTTTTACGGAGCTGTATGGACCGGAACCGAACATAGGCGAATACCAGACTGCTTAACAGCACAAAATAAAGCAGATACATCCAGTTGTCACGGTACCAGGGCGGTGAAATCCGGATTGGAAGCGTAGTGACGGTAGAGATCACGCCCATCGGATGCAGTGCTTTCACCATAAACTGATAATTGCCTTCCCATACATTGGTATAGTCTTTATAAGGTTCATTCTGCCAGGCTGACCATTTCTCATCAAAACCACTCAACCGATACTGGTATTTCACTTTGCCGTTGACCGGGTAATATGGCGCACTAAAATCAAAGCGCAATACCGCATTTTTTTGAAAATCCACGGTCAGTTGAGGTTGTACACTACTCAGGGGCTGTTGATTGTATTGTACCGCCGTGATCCGTGCTGGCGGTAATATTTTTTCTTTCTCCCGTTTCTGTAAGTTGTGATAAAGGATACCATCCTGCCCGCCGTACCAGACCTCATTTTCCAAGGGGTAGATATAATCTTCAAAAGCGGAAAGATCTACAGAGATAGGATACGTCTCCACCTGAAAAGATCCCTGAGAATCTCGGGAAGTTTTGGCAGCCTGAACAATACCGGTCTGATAGTCCTGTAACTTTAACCACACTTCGCCGGATGGATTTTCAGACGTCCAGGGGATTACTTTTTTTTGCGAGATGCCAAAGAGAGCACCAAAATGGGTTTTTGGTAAGAAGGTTTCACGCTTCTCTTCCCACCCATAGACCGTACGGGTTCTTTGGTGCCAGATGTAAAGGCTATCGCCAATGATATATGGTACTATATCGCCTGGCGGAAGCCCCTGGGCCATTCCAAACTGGCTGACCTGATGCCTTGAAAAATCCAGCAAGGAATCACCCAGCATGGGAAGCCTCACCCGATACACCCCATTGGCTCTGCTACCCAGCCAGATTTCATTGGGTTTCAGTTCCGCAAGACTCCTGATCGCTCCGGTCAATCCCAACAATTTGTCTGCTTCAACCCATTTTCCCTGCTGATACGATAAGCGTACCATACCATTGTCCGAAATGGCCCAGACCTTATCAGAAAATCTGGAGGACGTAATATAGTAGCAGCTTCCATAATGATTCAAGGATTCTATGGTGCCGTTTTTCCAACTGTATAACCCCAGATTTGTCCCCAATAAAATCGGCTCCTGCTGGGTATGGATGGATAGTACCTGATCTCCGCTTTGAAGCCCCACGTGCCTGAAGGAGTGTTGCAAAGAATTGGTGTCATCCTCTATGTACAACCCGTCTGAGGTCACAGCCATTAACTGATCGTTGTATTGGCTAATAGCATGTACTGTACCTTTGATGCCCTGTTGTGCATTGATCAGATTGACAGAAGAACCAAAACTGATTTTGGATATACCTACCTGCAGGCCCAACCACAAATCACCGTGCTGATCGGAGAAAACATTCTTGATATTGTTACTTTGCAAATTATTATCGGCATCAAACTGATGGATTAACTTGCCTTTTTTGTTGATAACGATCAGTCCGTAATAAGCCAGAGCTATTTCATCTTCACTGAGGTAACAACCCTTGTAAATGCCACTTTGCTTGAGATATTTGTCTGCCTCCGTGATAAAGGGTTGTACCCCCTCCGAATGATATAAAAATAATTCACCTTCCCGGCTACCCGCCAACAGTATATCCTCTTCGAAAGGTAATAGCACATTGATTGTATAATGAGCAAACCTATGGCCAAAAGGTATTTCTTCAAAAGCATCCTGTTGCCATCGCACCAAGCCCACAGAATCCAGGGAGCCATACAATTGATCATTCACCCAGAAAATGCGATGCAACCGTTGTTCATATTTGTGAACGCTGAACTTTGTACCATCCCAAATAAACAGTCGCTCATAGGTCTGAAAGAATACCTGGTCGCTCAGGGCGATAGTAGTCCAGACCCTAGTAAAATCTTTTTCTTCCTCAGGAAGTTGCCCTTTCAGGGAATGGTATTCATACTGGCCGAAGGCGTTTTTTTGCAGATAGCCTAATTCACCGTTTCCACCCACATAGAGGGTGCTATCCGGAGCAAGAGACAGGGAGCGCACATGATCATAATTAGGCAGAGGAAGCAGGGTCCAATGCTCATTATCATAAATCAAAACGCCGTTTCCGTTACCGAAAAACATGCTGCCATCCGGCCCCTGGACAATGGCCCAGTTCTGATGATGTGCGCCATATTCTTTAGGTGAAAAATTGCGGGTCATGGGCAAACCATGTCTGATTTCCCCGGTGAATTCCGGCTCCTTTACCTGGGCAAACATTTGAAAGACGTTGGCACATGTCAAAAGAAAACCCAGGAGCAGAAAAGCACTGTGGCGGTTCATGACAAAGTACGGATTAGATGATTGTGCCAATTCGGCAACACCATGGAATAAATAACCTTGCTCATCAAAATGTTAACCATGTAACACCAGGTAAAATATATGTAACACCTCTTAAAAAAGCGCGATTTTACCCTCGCCCTGGCTCGATTCTGCATCAGAATGCCTGACAAATGATCAATTCTTTGATCCGTCAATGAAATCTTTCCTTTGTGAAACCTGCCATCTTTGTATTGTCAATGAATCACAAAATTACGAATTCATTCTTTCAAACACGCTTAAAACTTTATGAAAAATGAAACAAAGTATGCATTCTTTATCTACGGCAGTGGTGGAGAAACCCTCTTTAATTAGTAAAGTATTCATTTTCATGTATGGAGTCCTTTGCTACTTATTTTTCTTTGGCGTCATTCTCTACCTGATTGGCTTTATGGGAAATCTGTTGGTCCCTAAAGGAGTGGATACCGGAACAAGCTCATCCCTTATGAGCGCCTTGTGCATCAATATCGGTCTGATTGCCTTATTTGGTGTTCAGCATAGTGTGATGGCACGCCCTACCTTCAAAGCTTGGATTACGCAATATCTACCTCAGAGTATGGAGCGAAGTACTTTCGTACTGATGTCTTCCCTAGTAGTTGCTTTTGTAATGTGGCAATGGCAGCCAATGACTGAGATAGTTTGGTCTATTAAAAATCCAATTGGGAAAGGGATCATGTATGGATTATTTGCTATGGGCTGGGGGCTTTTGTTCCTGTCCACCTTTTTAATTGATCACTTCGAGCTCTTTGGCTTAAAACAGGGTTTCCAGCAATTCAAAACTTATCGGCCCGTAACTCCGACCTTTAAAACACCCTGGCTATACAAACTGGTTCGGCACCCTATGATGGTGGGTATTATGATTGGCTTATGGGCAACACCTCTGCTGACAATCGGTCATGGATTGTTTGCCTTCAGCATGACCCTCTATATACTCATTGGGATTCACTTTGAAGAAAAAGACCTGGTCAAAACTTTTGGCGATGAGTACAGGGCTTACCAGAAGAAAGTGCCAAAGATCATACCTGATCTATCACAAAATAAAAAATCTTGACACAAACATTGATAAACAAAACCATGATTACTGAAAATTATCTGGATACTTTGTTGGTGGACCGGGAATTTGTACGGATCCCTGACAAATCAGAAGCGCAACCTTTGAATGAACGGAGTGTTAGTCAGTGGAATACGTTTCCTTTTGCGCCTCTGAGTCGGGGTAAATTCCGCAAATTATTTGACAGACACCTAAGAGCCTACTGTCATTAAACATCCGGTATTTACTACGCCATAAACCTATTGGAAGCTATGCCTGTCTGGACAAAGTAGGGTTCATAGGCACCCTGGGTTGTCCACAGGCATTGAGCCAATCCCAATCATTAATTCTGAAAAATAATAATAATTAATCCAAATGAAGACAATTAATCAGTCGTTAACAGACGCACAGGTAATCGCATCGTTGCAAGAAGGCCAATCCATAGAAAGAGCCGTCCGTTTTCTGTACCATACCCATTTTGCCAATCTGGACAAATATATCAGGCGCAACAGTGGGACACACCAGGATGCGGAAGACTATTTTCATGAAACATTGGTCGTATTCATCGAGCTGGTCCGGCAAGGAAAGTTCAGGGGCCACAGTAGCATCAAGACTTTGCTGTATGCGATCATGCGCAATCTTTGGTGCAATGAGCTGAAGCGCAGAAACCGGGCTCAGCTTAGCGGTAAGGAATTTTTCGAGAAACTGGAAAAAACAACCTACCATCCACACCAACACTTTCCACATGAGCGGGAGGTTCAAATGCTGGAATTGATGGAACTGTTGCAGGATAACTATCGAAAAGTATTGATGCTATACTATTACGAAGAAATGCCCATGAAGCAGATCTTCAAGGTGATGGGCTATAAAAGTGAGCAGGTCGCCCGCAACATGAAGTGCAAAGGGATGAAGAAACTCCACGAGTTGTACCAACACCGACATACATTCCAACCTGCCTACCAAGAGTAATAAACTGTTTTCGTACCAATCAGGCAGGAATATAGTCACAGGAGTGTGAGTACTCCTTTCAGCCTTTATGTAGTGGTCTGGTTACATTACTGACCTGAAAATTGACTGAACCTATAGTAGTGTTCAGTTCACTAGATTTTAATTTACAATGAAACAACTTAATTGGCTTACCCTTGTGGTGGGTATGCTCTGGACAAGCTTTGCCTTTTCTCAACCCATTGTTCATATCAGGGGAACGAAAGACTCTCTGGCCATCAAAAATCAGGTATTTCTGTATCTGAAACATCTGGACGTCAGGGAGAAAATATTTCTTTCTGTTCTCTATACCTCCCGAATGCCTGAAAATTTAGAAGGATTCACGCTTTGTGGAGAAAATAAAGAACCAAATGGCTACCAGGTGCTCATAGTGCACATAGATGCCCACCAAAGAAAAAAACAACAGAACCTGATTCTGGCGCATGAAATGATACATGTCAAGCAATATGCGAAGGGAGAATTGCAGGTTATCAAGCAGGAAGTGATTTGGCAGGGTCGGAAGCGCTACCAATGGCAGAACAACACCAAACATGAGCCCTGGGAGCGGGAGGCGTACAAAAGGGATCACTGGCTGGCCAGGCTCTACAAGCCAGTACCAGAAACACCCCTGGCAGCCACCTCCCCGGCACCCTTACAGTGGCCGGTAGAAAGGCATAAGAACTAAATACTGGACTGCCCCAGGGTTTTGGGGCATCCGGTTTCCCTTGCTGTGAATGAGTGCTGTATTCAAAGATCACTTCATAAGACACTCCCTTACTCTGCTCTCAACGACTTGATGGGATTCTTCAAACCTGTTTTGATGGTTTGGATACTTACAGTAGTCAATGAGATGAGTAGTAGCGTTACAGCAGGCAGCACAAACATCAGCCACCCGATGTTCACATGAAAGGCGAAGTTGTTCAGCCATTGGTTGACTGCCAGGTAGACCAGCGGTAGGGCACATAGATTCGCGATCAGTATGAGCTTGAGAAAGTCACCGGAGAATAAAAGGACCATACTGGTTAGATTGGCTCCTAACACCTTTCGGATCGCAATTTCTTTGATGCGTTGGGAAATCATGAAAGTGGACAATCCAAACAAACCCAGGCAGGCTACGATGAGGGCAAGACCGGAAAATAAACCAAACACGCTGCCAAATTGCTGGTCAGCGGCATACTGTCGATTGAAGTAGTCGTCAAGAAAAAAATACTCGAAGGGATTATCCGGAAAAGCAGCTTCGTATTGTTGTTCAATGAAAGAAATGGTTTCAGATGGACGTTGCATACTTAGATTGATGGTGAAGTATTGCCCTAACAGACCAGGAATGGGAAAGAAAAGGAGAGGATCATAATCCGCCTTCAACGATTGCTGATGATGATTGGATACAACACCTATGATTTCTCCCACCCACTCTCCGGGGCCCAACCCAAAGATGATCAGTTGATGAAGCGCTTCTTCTCCTTCATGATAACCCAGGGAGGCAGCTGCTTTTTCATTCACCATGACAGGGACGGGGTCTGTCCTTTGATCCGGAGGAGGCAGGCGTTCTTCCTCCCTGAAATTTCTCCCGGCAACCATCGTCAACCCATAGGTCTCAATAAAATCACGGTCGATATACACATGATAGGCAATGGAATTTTCATCCGTCCCTTCTCCACGGTTTCTGATAAAATTCAGTTGAGAGATCAACTTTCCTGGTATATCACTGGAGGGCGCCATGCGATGAATGTCAGGATTTCTGCTCAGTTCCGTTTTAAAAGTCTCCAGTCTTTGCTGAAGGGTGGAATCTACTATGCGGGGTGATTTGACAATCAGAAGCTGGTCTTTGACATAACCCATATCCTGGTTTCGCATATAGGTCACCTGCCTGAAAACCATGATAGTACCGGCTATCAGCGCGATGGAAATTACAAACTGGAACCCTACCAGTATTTTTCGCATCGTAGTACCGGATCGTGATCTGATGAATTTACCTTTTAACACGGTGGTGATACGAAAAGAGGAAAGGACAAAGGCAGGGTACAAACCCGCACAACAGGAACCAAATACAAAAACACCGGCCAGGATCAGCCAAAACCAATACTCTTTCACCAACACCAGGTCCAGCATCGTGGTACCGATATTTTTTCCGGTAAGCTGGTTGAAAAAGGGTAAGGTAACCATCACCAGGATCAGCGACACCCCCATGGCCAGAAAATTCACAATAGCCGATTCAAACAAAAATTGAGTGATCAGCTGTGTCCGGGAAGCACCGGCTACCTTTCGTAAACCAACTTCCTGGGCACGTTCAATGGATTTGGAGGTAGACAGATTGATATAATTGATCCAGGCAATAAGCAGAATCATCATGGCAATAAGGAGCAGAAAGTAGACGGTCTGTGCATTGCCATGTACTTCCTGCTCTTTGGTAAGCTGGGGAGATTTCAGATGGATATCAGCCACTGGCTGTAAAAAAAACCTTTCCTCTTCATTCAGTTCTTTCATCTGCTCACCCAGATACTGCTGAGCAAAATCCGAAAATTTGGCCTCCAGGGCCTCTGCCTTAGCTTGAGGGTTTAACAGGACATAGGTAAAATATTCGGGCCACCTCCAGTCCCAATTATGATTCCATTCTCCTCCCCAGCCTTCTGTGAAAAAGTAGGAAACCAGGATATCGAACTGTATGTGTGAGTTCTCTGGTACATCCTGAAAGACACCGGTGACGGTAAAAGGGCGTTGGCCATTCAAGAGCAAAGTCTTTCCCATTGGATTGTCTGATCCGAAAAATTTTTTTGATATGGATTCTGAAATCACCACAGCACTGGTATTGGGAAAGGCATGTTCCGGATTTCCATACACAAAGGGAAAGGAAAACATGGTCAGAAAAGATGGATCCACATTATAGACCCTTTCTTCATTAAATACGGTGACCTCCCCAGCCTCGTCGATATACGACCAGGTTGTCAGATTTCCTATAAAAATAGATTGGTGCACCGCCCTGGCATATTCCTGCACCTCCGGAAAGTCGGCCTTTAAGGCAGGTCCTACCCCCGGGTGGTTGGTAGCCCCTTTGGTACGCCCTCCTTCCCGTATCACTCTGTAAATTCGATCTGCCTGCTCATGAAATTGATCATAACTTAGCTCAAAATGGACATACTGCAGGATAAGAAAACAGGCTGCCAGTCCAATGGCCAAACCAAAAATATTGATGAGGGAAAACACCTTATTTTTCAGGGTGTTTCTCCCCGCAATTTTGAGGTAATTACTAATCATACCGGGCATATTGATCAGATGGTATGGGTAGTCAAATTTTGGAAAGGAGGAAGGTTTGCAAAATAAAAGTACTTCTGCGACAAACATCCGTTGGGCCTTCCTGAGGTTGTATTTCTTTCGCCTTCTGTGGAAAGCTTCATGCAAATCGCCCTGTATTTCATCCAACAGTTCGGGGGCACAATACCAGGCTAAAAACCTGTCGGCCCACCGGGGTGGCCTTACCTCAGGTTCGTTTAGTGCATGCTTATCCATGCTGTATGTCTAACTTTGGAATTAACGACCACAGTTGCAGCCTGTTTTCCCGGATTTCTGCAATCACCTTGAAGCCGTAAGGAGTAGCTTCAAAAATCCTTTTGCGTCTCCCTCCCCGCTCAGCGGTGGCAGCGCCCATGCGGGACCGGACCATCCCTTTTTTTTCCAGTCTTTTCAACACGGTATGGATGGCAGGAATGGAAATCGATTGGCCGGTTTTCTTCTCATAAGCCTCCCCTATCGAAACACCATAAGCCTCTTCGACTATCATCACTAAAAGCAACACACTTTCCTCCAAATGTCCCAGGTTTTCTATCATCTGTATTTCATTAATACTTGTATAACAAATATACACTTTTCTTCATTTCATTAATATTTGTATAATAAATTTTTAACTATTTTTTTCCCATTCACAGTTTCCATTGTCTAGCCAGTGAGGCAGTGTCACACCGGATGGTATCAGCCCATTTTTTTCCTGCCTCAAAAACCGGCAAACAGGTTGTGTCAGCTGTTATGGGATAAAACACCCTTCAACTCTCTCTTCACTCATCCGTTCTAGATTATGAGAGAATGGTAAGGTAGCTGACAGTTGTACAAGCCAATAATTTGTAAATAGCGGTCACCATCAAAAAAGCAAAACGCCTATGAAATCCCTAGATTGTTTACACAGAATCATGATAGGATTAGTATTATTATCAGCCTGTCAAACTACTTCTCAACTGATAGCCACAGGCGAATTTGTCAATAAGGGAGGACAACAAACCTCTGGCTCCTACCAGATTGTTCAAAGAGGAGACCAGCAGGTTTTGATACTCTCTGACAATTTCCAGACAGATGAAGGGCCAGACCTGCACCTTATATTGACCCCGGTAGAGACCGCAGCCGCTGAAAATGAAAATGTCATGGCAGAGGGAAACGGACTGGTCATTGCCCCATTGAAAGCCTTGTCCGGACAGCAAGAGTACAAGATACCGGCCGGCACCTCCTTGGAGCAGTATCAATCAGTGGCGATACACTGCATTGAGTTTACCCATCTCTACGGAGCTGCGCCTTTGTAAACTTTTTTATAGAAAGATTCACCGCCAAAAGACGTCCTGACCTAAAACACCTTTTGCCCTTTCCCAGCAAAATAGAAACCTATTGAATACAAGAACAGACCTTTTCAATCAATTCAGCATGCTTATGTATGTGAAGAAAAGACACCTTACCATGTATCAATGTATTCCTTATGGTAGTTATTTTATTGCATCTAATCTCACAATTTTTTGGTAATGGAATCGTCAGATCAGCATTATCTACAGGTAATGAAAAAGGATCATTACGTATCGTAGTGATAGGTGCAATTAATAAATCTTGGTCGTTCGTATTTGACAAATCATTGGAAATAACAATGGCAGGCCGTATTTTACCTTTTCTAAAATTATCTGAGAAAGGATACCATACAGAAATAATATCTCCTTGCTGATATATATTTTTTTATTCTTTGGCTTTAGTATGTGCCTTTAAAAACGCATCCCAATGATCATTCTCTTCATTATCCCAAAGATCAGCGAATGATTCAGTAGCTGCGGTATAAAGTTCATTGGTCATGTCTTCATCTTGTAAATAAGCTGATAGCTCATGAAAAACTTCCTTTTGCTCTTCTGGTGAAAGTTTTTTGAAAGCCAAAGTAACTTCTTCTTTCGTCAAATGAGGTATATTCATTCGTTAGCTAAGTTTATGTAAAACAAAAGTAATCACTTTTACCGTTCCCTACAAAATAGAGACACTTAGCTGGAAATAGATTGAAAAAACGAAACCAGGATGATTTCCAGCACTCTTTACACCTTGAACGAAGGGTCACCAAACTGCATCAGCCAGGGTAAGGCGGTCTGCCGTAAGGCCGTGTTCTGTTTCTCTACGGCCATCCGCATGGCTTTCCGGCTACCTACAAACACGGCGAGCTTTTTGGCCCGGGTCAGTCCTGTATAGATCAGGTTTCTGAACAGCATAGAGAAATGCTGGCTCACCAACGGGATAATGACCACTTCAAACTCACTTCCCTGCGACTTGTGAATGGTGATGGCATAAGCCAGTTCTATCTCCTGTAAATTTTCCTTTTCATACGTGACTTCCTTGCTTTCTCTACTGGTACTAAAGACTACCTGGCATGACAGGTTTTCATTATCCAGACTGGTAATTGTACCAATATCACCGTTAAATACATTCAAATCGTAGTTGTTTCTGCGTTGAATGATACGGTCTCCTATCCTGAATAGTCTTCCGCTCATTTGTAACTGGGCTTTGCCACTGGCAGGAGGATTAACGGCCTGCTGTATGACCTCATTGAGATGGTGGGTACCCAGGCTCCCTTTGGTCATGGGGCTTAAAATCTGTATCTCTGCCTTTTTCCCGAAGTATTTGGGGATGATGTTTTGGTATAGCTTTTCTACCATATCTACCGCTGAATAACCCCAATGTAAGGAAGACCAGGGATGCACTTTCCGTAATACTTCGATCAACTCCTCACTTTGTTTCTGAGCAGTCAGCAACTTATCCAGATCAACATGGGCAAACTTGGAGGGAATGACCAGTTCATGACTTTCCTGATAAACTGCCAAAGCCTCGGCGGGTTCCTGGAGTAAGCTTTCAGCAGCACCCTGCGATGCCGAGTAAAGACTTTTCATACGGGCTATAAAGCGAAGCTGCTCCTTGGTTGCTTCTTCTGAATCTATAAACAGACAATCTTCCTTTTCCTTCCACAAGGTGGGAATATGAAAAGGAGAATCTATCCGGGGTACTTCGCCCTGGTTGATTTGGTGGGCATACCGTATGATCTTGGATTGCTGGGCTTGTCGGAACACCTTGGTCAAACGGGCACAGGTGACCACCCCGGAAGAAATCATGTCTTTGAAAACGTTGCCCGCCCCAACGGAAGGCAACTGATCCGCATCACCAATCAGTAACAATTGGGCTTGATCGGGCACTGCCCTGAACAGGGAGGCTGCCAGGTGTACATCCAGCATGGAAGATTCGTCCACGATCACAAAATCACATTCTAATGGGTTTGTTTCTTTGACCTTGAAACCTCCCTGAGACACATCCCATTCCAGCAAACGGTGGATAGTTTTCGCTTCCAGCCCGATGACCTCACTCATCCTCTGTGCGGCTCTTCCGGTAGGGGCAGCCAGCAAGACATCTTTTTTCATCGCCAGAATCAGGGCCACCAGCACTTTGGTGGTAGTGGTCTTCCCACAACCGGGGCCCCCCGTCAGAATACTCAATCGTTGGGTCACAATCTGACGGATACTCTCCTGCTGTTCGTCGCTAAGATCAAGCCCCTCTTTCTGGCAATATTTTTCTATCCACACTTTTATTTTCTCAGAAGGCAATTTTTTGACTTCCTGCGCCATCTGTTTGGACTTACGGGCAATATAATTTTCATCATAGAAAAGGGAATGCGCATAGTAACAGGTCTGCACCTGTTCTTCCGCATCCAGCAGATAACGGGTTTTTAGCTCATCGGCATTCTCCATGGTTTGCAGGACGTCTACAATCCTTTCTTCGTTTTGCAGGGAAAGCAACTCCTGGGTTTGCTCCACAATCTGCGCTTTGGTCAGATAACAGTGCCCTTCTTCCCGCGCACTTTGCAACACATGACTGATCGCCGCCTGCAATCGGGCCGAAGAATCAGCGGCCAAACCCAGGCTTAAAGCCACTTTATCAGCACTGAAGAAGCCGATCCCATAGATATCCTGGGCCAGTCGGTAAGGGTTTTCAGATACCATGGAGACGGCTTCCTGTCCGTAAGTCTTATAAATTTTCACAGCAAACAAAGTACTGATGCCATGGGACTGTAGGAACATCATCACATTCCGGATTTCCTGGTGTTCTGTCCAGGCCCTCTGGATAGAAGCCAGCTTTAATTCGGCAATACCCGGTACCTCTGTCAAACGGTCAATCTGTTCTTCAAAAACAGTCAGGGTATCCTTTCCAAAATGTTTCACGATTCTTTTCGCTGTGACGGGTCCTACCCCTTTGATCAAACCTGAACCCAGGTACTTTTCCAGGGCATTGGCCGTAGCCGGTTTACGTTCTTCCACCCGCAAAGCCTTAAACTGACGACCGTAGGTAGGATGGTTGACCCACTCTCCAAAAAAATCCATGGTGGCTCCGGCAAATACTTTGGACTGATGGATGGTCACAGCAATCTCCTCATTGTCTTTGCCGAAGGGTGTCACCTTTAAGACAGACCACCCCGACTCCGCACTGTGAAAAGTAACACGTTTGACAATTCCTGATAATTTATCGTGAGCCGATGTGTCTGAGGGGAGCATAGGTTGCATAAGGCAAAAAAAACAATTTAAAGGTTGACGCTATAACAGCAAAAATACAAAATACATCTCATTCATGTTATATCGTCAGCACGTGAGGTAAAACTTGTCTGCATCAAAAATCTACAAGGGCTTTTCTCTTTCTCGTTCAAAAGATAGGAGTATCAGCTGGGAATGGAAAACCAAAGACATCGGAAAGAAAAGGAATGGTGAGCTTCACTATAGCTTTTTGATAGAAGTCAACCATAGGGGTTACGGCGTCCGTCTGATCCGAAGAGCCATATCCACTGCAATGGAAGGAGAAGAAAATGTCAATACACCACCGGCATGCTGTAACTTTTCTTCCTTTTCCACCTTTCCGTTGACAGGATTGATCCAGGCTGCCTGGTAATTTCCCGCTGGCATTTCCAGTGCCAGGTTGACCGGTGTCGTTTGGTGAACATACAAGGCGTACTGCTTGCCGGATTCTACCAATGCTCGAATAGTTTTGCCGTCTCCTGAGATGTTCTGCACTACGGTGGTGTCAGGATGCATTTTAATAAAATCAAATTCCTTCATAAACGCCTGCAGTACCTGCATTTGTTGTCGGAACGCCAGGCTGCCCCCGCCAGGTTGTGTATCAGGATATTGGAAGGTACCGTTTTCATGTTCAGCGGTAAAGGAATAATCTAAATGGTTGAACAAACCCCCTCCGGCTAATATGAATTCCCAGGCTTCTCGTCGGTAGGTAGCATCGGCATTGCCTTTAAAGCCAGTTTCATTATCACCGATGACTTTGTTGAGCTCGTAATTATGAGCCACCGCATAGGGAGGGGTAGCATAATGAAAATTAAAAATGGACACCGCCGGATGAGGGTTTTCAACTTTTGCCGTACCATTGGCTACATTACGGGAAATCAGATGAGGCCTTGTCAGTTTTTCTTCTGCCTGCACTATGAGTTCCGCAATATGGTGCTGCCATTCTAAAGTCACCCCTCCAAAATAAGGTTCATTACAGATTTCATAGTAGAGATTATCAAATGCCTTCAACTCTTCCACTATTTTTTGTACCAACGCTTCCTGTACAGACAGAAGGCCTCCATGTTTGTCGAGGGTATAAACCTCAGTGCGAGCTACATTCCCTAGGTTATTGACATTATTGTTACTATTCATGGGACTCAATTCCCACTGCATATCTTCGTAAAAGGGACAGAACAGGGTCACTTCCACTACAATACCCCGTTTCCCAGCTTCCCCAATAAAATCCTTTAGCCGCTCAAAGTAGGCATCATCCCAACGGTTCAGATCAAACTTATTTCCTCCCTTGGCATAGCCAGGGGTAGAGCTACGAGCCCAGGGGCAGATAAATCGGCCAGGCTCGGGTGCCAAAGTATTTTGTGCAATATTAAAAGCACCCGGAGGCTCTACGTAGGCCCCGGTGAATATCCTGGTCAGGTTTAAATGATGAGACTGTAATTCGTCCAGATAGGGTAGATAATCAAAATCCAGATTTAGGACGGCCCCATAATGTTCAGCGGAGGTGATGAGAAGGGCGGCTTGATCTCTGAAGAGAAAGTAATGCGGATTCTCCGGATGCAGACGGAGAGGCTGATGCTGGGCTGATACAGGTGAAGAAAAATGCATTGTCAGGAATGCTAAAAACAGGAAACACAACGCAGGTAATGGCAGGTGAGTGTATCTTTTCGTCATAGGTTATTCATAGTAAACGGAATATACATGATTCATTCCTTTTTATACTTATGACCCCGGAAAATTATGAAAGACTTGTGAGACTATGTCCTTTTACTCAAGGTCAGCTATTCATGAAGAAATCCATTCATCGCTAATTGGCTCAAAAAAGCCAGTGATTGGATAATTGTTTATCTGTCAGGGATTTGTCTACAGTCAGATCAGAAAATAGTACCATGACCTGTACCTCATCATATTGGGCAATCATGATTCTTCTGTTGCCATCCACTTTGATATACAAGCTCCCTTTTTCCGGATGATCCAACGCAATAAAATCATCTCCATACCACCGTTTAAAAAGGGCCAGCACATCCTGTTGCAGACTGTCGGAAAAGAGGTGTTTGTTCCAGGGCGCCCAGGCTTTGTATTTGATCTTCACGGGCATTTTGTAAATTTTATCCTCATGAAAATCCGGGTAAAAATGCATGTAAGCCGGATGTTTCAATTCCTTCATCTCATACTCGACGGAGGTGTTGCCCGGACCATCCGTCCATTTGCCCTGCCTATTGAGTTCCCAGCAATGCGCAAAAAACTCTTTCCGGGTCATCCCCAATGCTAATCCCATAAACAGACTGTCTACACGTTCTCCTTGGGCTAACTCCCGGTTGACCAGCTTTTGATATTCAGAGGGTTGTTGACAGCCCACTGCCCATAGCAGCATCAGCAGCCAGTACAATGTAGGTTGACGAGAAACTTTTTCCATATCAAAACACAATAGCAGACAGGGAGACTAAAAGCAGCCTCCCTATCCTTTATCCTGCCTTTAAGGCTATGTTAGTTTTCAAATTATCTGTTAATTCCCACTACCTGGGTAACCCGGATTTTGCACCAGATTCGGATTCGCATTGATCTGCGTTTCCGGTATGGGAAAAATGTTGACATGGGTTGAAGGATCAGGGTCCTTGAAGCGCCAGGCACCATTGAAGGTGCCAAAGCGGATCTGATCCACCCTCCGGTGTACTTCAGCAAACAGTTCCCTGCCTCTTTCAGCCAACAGCAACGCCGGGGTAAGCGCTGTAAAAGGTTCTACCCCTGCCCTTTCCCGTATCTGATTGACCAACATCAGGGCTTCTGCATCTCCATATCCAAACAGATTAGCCCTGGCCTCTGCTTTGGAAAGCAGAATGTCGGCATACCGGAAAATAGCAAAATCATTGCTTAAAAACTGACCCATGCCATTGTAAAATTCCCACTTGCCGATACGGGCACCGGATTGTCGCCAGGCAGACGGCTGTAATTCATTCATATAAGGTGTAAAGGTGATAGGCGGTCCATCCGGATCACCCGGATCAGCCCCACCATCCTGCAGTCGATCCCCATCAGCTGTAAACTGAGGTCCTACAATAAAATTACTCAGACGCTCATCCAATGTGCCGGTCGTCATCGATCCGTCAGGTGAAGTCCCTACCACCTCTCCCTGGGGTCCCGGATTCTGGGCGGGGTCAATGTATGACTCATAAAATTCCTGGATGGTTGTAAACCCATTCCAGGGTTGAGAAGTCATGCTATAAGTTTTCTGGCTCTCAGGATGCAGAGTGATCATGGGCAAATGGAAGCCCTGTGCAAACACTTCGTCGAAAGGAATGGCCCAGATGAATTCGGAAGATCCTTTATTATCACGCGTGAAATTATCCCGGTAGGCGGGCGTCAGATTATACAATCCGGAATTGATGATTTCTTCACAGGCATCCAGGGCTTTTTGCCATTGCGGGGTACCAGTGTACACCTCTGCATTCAGGTATAATTTTACCAGAGCTGCCTGTGCGGTATAATAATTCACCCGGCCATAGGTATCTTCTTCCGCAGGGCCAGTCTTGGGTAAAAGAGGTGCATTTTCTGTCAGCTCTGCCTCCACAAAATTATAGACTTCCTGCCGGGAATTATTAGCCGGAGGCTCTGTAGCGGAGAAGTCCGTGCTGATCGGCACATTGCCATACAAATCCATGAGCCAGTAATAGTAGATAGCCCGCAGGCTTCTCAACTCAGCGATGATGGCATCTGCTTCCGGGGTACCGATCGGTTCGAGAATAGCCAGGAGCCTGTTGCAGGTATTGACCCCGTTGAAGAAGTATTCCCACCCTTGGGTGATCCGGCTATCCTGCGGTGTCCAGGTATGTTGATGTAACCTGACCCAGTGGCCTCCATCACCCCAGTCAGCCCCCCGGGTGGGTACTACTACCTCATCGGAGGTAACCTCGTTCAACGGCATCATGTTGTTATTCTGATAGAACGTAAAAAGCAAGGTATAGGCATCTCCTATGGCTGAAGTCAGCTCTTCTTCAGTCTGGTAAAAATCATCGGTCGTCACTTCGTCATACAACAATTCGGTTTCATCCAGGTCTGTGCAGGATAGCAGGACCAAAGCCGGTAGCATACTCAGAAAAATTATTTTCTTAACTATCGATTTCATACTTATTATGTTAATAGTCATTTTCTTCATTCGTTTAAAATCCGACATTGACCCCAAAAGTGAAAGTTCTGGCCCATACCCAGGTTTCGCGTCGGTCGATACCCGGCGTTAAGACCACATTGGTATAGCGACCATCCTGAAGCGACCGATCCTGAAACCGCACTTCCGGATCAGGACCTGTATAATCTGTGATCATGAACAGGTTTTGTCCGGCCAGGTACAATCTCAGGTTTCTGAAAGCACTATTCTCTGATAAAGGTAAAGTATAACCCAGCGTAGCGTTGTCCATTTCCACAAAAGTGGCGTCTTCCACAAACAGGCTGCTGAAAATCTGAGCATCATCCAGATTTGGATTGAAGTATTTGGTATTGACCACATTATAACTAGTAGCCACGCCTGGGTTTTCATAGAATGCCCGATAGCTGTTGACCAGGTCGTGACCAATGGCCCCTCTGATAAAGAAGTTCAGGTCAAAGTTTTTATAGGTGAAGGTGTTGTTCCAGCCGAATTCAAAATCGGGAAGCCCCTGCCCTACCTGACTCTGGTCATCGGTGTTGATAGCCCCATCTCCATTCAGATCAGAAAACACAAACTTGCCATCCTCATCGATACGCTCGAAGGTTAATCCCCAG
Organism: Catalimonadaceae bacterium JC749; assembly: GCA_021730635.1. Taxonomy (GTDB): domain Bacteria; phylum Bacteroidota; class Bacteroidia; order Cytophagales; family Cyclobacteriaceae; genus JAJNNC01. Next base: position 5,628 of record JAJNNC010000015.1, on the reverse strand, counting down.
AGAATACCGATTTCTTTTCCCGGTTCGGCCCGGGCAATCTGGGTAGCTTCCTGCCCTGGCGTGCCCAGGTTGGCAGGAGGAATGGAAGCACTCCCTTCATCAGAGTCTAACTCCGCCAGTTTAATGGTATAAGTGGTAAAATTCAGGGCTGTAGACCAGTTAAAATCTGTACTCCGGTAGGCATCGTAGGTCAGGGCAAATTCGAAGCCTTCACTGTCCAGTGTTCCGATGTTTAACCAGGTGGTAGGCACCAGATTGGGAGGAACAGGCACCTGTGCCTCAAAGATCAGGTCACTGGTACTCCGGTTATAATAATCAATGGTTCCGGTTAGCCGGCTATCTACCAAGACAAAATCCAATCCGATGTCAAATTCTTTTTTCCGCTCCCACCTCAGGTTAGGATTCGGATTTCTCTCCGGTCCGAAGGAGGAGACATAACCATCATTGCCTGCATAAAATAAAGAAGTACCGGCCTCCAGTGTTTGAAGCGACAAATAAGGATCAGGCGGCAGTGCCCCTGTGACACCATAACTGGCTCTGAGTTTGAGGTTATCCACCCAGGGAAAATCGGTAATTTGAGAAAGATCCACACCGACACTGAGGGCTGGAAAATCCCCCCATTTATTATTTTCCCCAAACATGGTAGAGCCTTCTCGCCGCAAGCTGGCAGAAAGAAAATAGGTATTTTCATAATTCAGGTTGACTCTTCCGAAAAAACCTACCAGCCGACTGCCATCCTTATAACTCTCCACACGCCCCATGCCATTGGCAAAATCTCTGGCGGAAGCCAGATTCTCACTGGTTTTGTCTGTCAGGAAACCACCGCCTGCCATTTCTACTCCCTCATTGTTAAAACTCTGATAAGAATAGCCTGCCAAGGCAGAAAGATCTATGTTGCTGATGTTGGTTTCATAGGTCAGGATGGATTCAAACAGCTGGTCAAAAGACTCATCATCTTCTTTCACCGCATACCCACTACGGGCAAAGCCGCTGAAAGCCCGGCCCGTTACTTCTAAGGTGGGTAAATAGAAGGCGTTTTTCGGAAGGTAGATGGTATGGTAGATATTGCCAGCTTGCTGTCCGTATCTGGCCAGCAAACGTAATCCTGGAATAAACTCATATTCTGCAGATGCCATAATGTTGGTCTGCTTTTCCAGCTGCTCATTAGCGTTCTGTCTGAGTACAGCCACCGGATTGGCATAATCCACAAAGTTTTCTTCAAAATAACCACCCCCTGCCAGATTAAACAATGGATCCGTAGTCCGTACCGGTGCAGTAGGATTGTAGATGGCCGCATATTTAAAGGCATCGTTCCAACCCAGGTCTTGCTGGCTCCAGGTAGAAGCCACATTCAGGTTGATAGATAGTTTATCATCAAAGGCCCTTTGCTGAAGGGTGAGCCTGGCATTCAATCTATCGAACCCTGTCTCTATGGCGACCCCTTGTATATCCCTGTAATTTAATGATGCGCGATAACTGGTTCCCGAACCTGCAGCTCCTGAGAGGGATAGGTTGTGCGTATGAGAGAGAGAAGTCCGGGTAATTTCGTCATACCAGTCGGTGCTGGCTCCCCGGTCATTGCCAATGCCCAAGTCACGAAATTCACTGGCACTCATCACATCGACCAGGCGAGCCGGTGCTTCGGACGACACATAGCCACTGTAATCGATCTGTGTTTCCCCCTGGGTCCCTGTCTTGGTCGTGATCAGAATGACACCCGCTGACCCCCTGGTCCCATAAATGGCTGCCGCAGAACCATCTTTCAAAATATCAATACTCTGGATGTCATTAGGGTCCACACTGTTCAGGTCGGCACCAATCTGCCCATCGATGACGACAAGCGGTTCGGTATTGGCACCTAGAGAAGAAAGGCCCCTTAAACGGATGGCATACCCACCATTAGGATCGCCACCGGCCCTGGATACCGACAAACCCGCCACTTTACCCTGCACAAGCTGGGCGACATCCGTAATATTTCCCTTGTTAAAATTTTCAGGCGTCACGCTGGCCACAGAACTGGTAATTTCTTTTCTTTCCTGGGTGCCGTAGCCCACCACAACTACTTCAGTCAGCGCCTGGACATCTTCCTGTAATACCACATCAATGGTCGTTTGATTTCCGATGGTTACTTCCTGGCTGGTATAACCAATGGAAGAGAAGACAAGCACATCGGCGTCATCCGGGACTGTGATCCGATAGGCTCCCTCCATGTCTGTGACGGTACCGGTTGTGGTACCTTTCACCAAAACGTTAACACCCGGTAATGGCCCCTCTTGGGCAGCGGTAACCGTTCCGGTAATAGTCTTTTCCTGTGCAAAAACACTCGTTGCCAGGAAGCAGACAGATAGTAGCATGACTGTCTGCTTTGAAAGCGTAGAGATTTCCATAGGCATTGGGTTGATGATTATGTACGTGAAAAAAAATTAGAAAAAATATTTAAAGTGATGACATGATTAAAGAGTTAACATCCCATGGAGACAGGTGTTTTTTCAACTTAAATATTCTTTAGCAGGCAGTAGAAGAAAGGTAACGAAAACCCTTGAAAAAACATACAGGTAACAGGGTAAAAACTATCCAGTGGTTTTCTCAGCAGTTTATCTGTCATTCCCTGCATAAAAGGTACCGTTCACTGCAAAAAGTTGGAATCTCTGACAGTGAGAGTGTATCTTTTATAGGATAAACTATGTAAGGGGATGATTAGAAACTATCTTAACATCACACTCAGGTACCTGCAAAAAAACAAATTGTACTTCCTGATTATCTTTTCCGGCCTGATCTTAGGGTATACCTCCTGCCTGTTGATTTACCTGCATGTCAGCCAGGAATTCAGTTATGACCGCTACCACCCGGATGCGGAACGGATCTACCGGGTGGTGAAAGACTTTGCCAATGACGGGGGCACCTATCTACCGGATGCGACTACCCCTCCTGCTTTAGCACCGGCCATTGCCCGTGAGATTCCCGAAGTAGAGGCTGTGGTCAGGCTATTTCCAAGCTGGGGTAATCAATACCTGTTCAAGAAAGGTGAGCAAAGCTTTTATGAAGAAGGGGTATACAGAGCGGATGCCAGTATTTTTGACATCTTCACTTTTCGCTTTCTGGCAGGAAATCCTGAAACGGCGCTTCAGGCACCGGAGTCCCTGGTGATCACGGCCGCCATGGCCCGCAAATATTTTGGAGAATCCTGGAAAAAAGGTGAGGATATTCTGGGCCAAACCCTGGAAGTGATGGCTGGTACTCAATCAACCCTTTGCCAGATTACCGGCGTGATTGAAGTGATACCCTCTCAGAGTCATTTTCATTTTGATTTTCTGCGGCCCATGATCACTGATATAGACCAGGACTGGGATTGGTACAACTGGTATACGTATATTAAAGTCAAACCCCAGACGAATTTTGCCACTGTGGAAGATAAAATCATTGCACTTTACCAAAAGCATAACCCGGAAAGCAAAAATCGTTATTACATACAAGCCTTACAGGATATTCACTTACATTCCCAGCTCAAATGGGAATTAGAGCCTAATGGCCATATTGCCTTCGTCAATATTTTTATCATCATCAGTATCTTTATCATGCTGATGGCCTCTTGCAACTATATCAATCTATCCATCCTACAGGCTTTTCAACGCTCCAAAGAAGTGGGTATCCGGAAAGCCTCCGGTGCGCAGCGAAAAGGGTTGATCGGGCAGTTTATCCTGGAATCCATCGCCCTCAACCTGCTTGCCATTATTTTGTCTATAGGATTGGCAGAACTTTCTATTCCTTATCTCAATGCTCTCTTTGCATTGGAACTTCAACCCTTCAGCCAGCAACCCTGGGTAAAAATCCTGTTGGTAGTCCTGGGGGCTGGCGTCATTGGCCTGATGGCCGGCTTTTACCCTGCTTGGTATTTGTCGGCTTTTCAACCTGTCAAGGTCCTGAAAGGAATCTTCCGACCCGACAACCACAATCAATGGTTACGCAAAGGTTTGGTGGTGCTTCAATTCACGATATCGGTCGCCCTGATTGCGGGTGCTATTATCGTCTCTGAACAGGTCCGATTTCTGAAACTCAAAGACCTGGGTTTTGATCCCCAACAAATTATCATTATTGAAAATGCGGGTTATGTAAACAATAAGGAAGCCATGAAGCAAGCCTTACGACAGGTTCCTTCAGTGGAAAAACTGGGTAGCGCCAATACTTCTTTGGGTGGTTTGAACTGGACAAGCAGCATGGCTGCCAAGGGGAATACCCAGGAATCCTTGATTAACTTTTCAATCATTGACGATTCCTATCTGGAAGTGATGGATATGCAATGGGTCGCGGGTAGAAATTTCTCTCCTGCCTTTCCCTCAGATACCGTTGAAGCTGTCATTCTGAATGAGACTGCCGTAAAAGATTTAGGTATTCAGAGCGACCCGGTGGGCGCTTTGATTACAGACCGGCCCGACAGTGATACCATACCTTATTATAAGGTCATTGGCGTGATCAAAGATTTCCATTTTGCCAGTCTCCATAGCGAGATCAAACCCTTTGCTTTTTTTCTGAATGATCGTAATATCAACAACTTCGTTGTCAAAATTAACAGTACTGATTTCTCTGCTACCCTCCAACAACTCAATCGGGCGTGGGCATCAGTAGCTCCCGATCAGCCTTTTGAATATAGCTTTCTGGATGAGAACCTGCAGGCCCTGTACCAGGCAGAACAAAATTTCAAGCGGGTTTTTGCAGCCCTCACATTTCTGGCAATCTATATCGCCTGTGCAGGATTATTCGCGGTGGCCTCTTTTTTCATCAAACGCAGAACCAAGGAAATAGGAATCCGAAAAGCGTTAGGCGCTTCTTTGGGTCAGTTGCTGGTGATTTTATCCAAAGATTATATCCGTCTTATTGTCATTGCCTTTCTGGTAGCCATCCCCATTGCCAATTATTTCATGAGAGAATGGTTGCAAAGCTTTGCTTACCATATCCAACTGCATTGGTGGATGTTTGCCCTGCCGGGTTTTCTGGTTCTGTTTATTGCACTGCTGTCACTCAGCGGACATATTGTCAAAGCTGCCAGAAGAAACCCGGTGGAAAGTTTACGGTATGAGTGAATTTCTGGCAATTTTTTTCCTCATCGTAAAGTTGCGGACCTTCCTTTGGAATCATCCATCAGGCATAGAAGCCCTACCGCTTCTGGCAAACCTCAAGGCCAGAGAGGTATCTTTGTAAGGGTTGATCCTCCTATCAGACAGTTGCTATTGACCTGTTATGGGTTTAAACAGCACTTATTATTTCAGGTTTAAGAAAAAGTTAATATACCTGACCTATCTACCAAAATAGTATATTCTCCCTGGTTCGCCCTCAAAACGCCGGGGAATCCCCTTTCCTGCTAACCCTTTCCCGTAGCAAATGATAGGAGATGTTGGAGAGGAGTGAGTAAAGGTTCAACCTCCAACTTCAATTATCTAACCCCTATAGAAAATAGGGTGCAAGAAGGGGTACAAATCAGGAGGCAGTGATGTTTTCCTTCAACCGGCCGACAGCATCCTGCCGGTGATTCAATTTATTCTGTGGATTTTTATAATCTTTTGGCCATAACAATCATTAATATTCTAGCCACATTCTTAAAAATTGTTAGTTTTGCGAAAAGCTCAATTACCT
>JAJNNC010000014.1 GCA_021730635.1 Catalimonadaceae bacterium JC749 | reverse complement strand
AGGTACCAGCATAATCTAAAAAGAAAAAAGGATTAATAATTTGCATCAAACCATAGAGTCATCAAAAAAAATTGCAACTACTATCTTGCTTGGTCTGATTGTCTTATCCTGTGGAGAGGGTGATTTGGATATACCAAGATGCAGACAAGTAGCACCTACCAATCGTAATTGTAACACGATTTTATCTCCGGTATGTGGATGCAATGGGATAAGCTATGATAATGGATGTGTCGCTGAGGCCAACGGCATACTGGATTATCAAAGAGGTAGATGTGAATGAAGCCGGTACCTAACAGTTGCTAGCCTCAACCGGGCGGAACAACAAAGCAGGATCACTTCTTGCCCCAAGCACGAAAATTGTAACTTGAAAAGAAACGCCCACAAGACCCGGTATGACGGCTAGCCTTGGCGTTGTGTGCCATAGAACCTGAAAAATGAGATTTGATAAACCAGCATATCCAACAGTTTACTTTAGCGATAAAATCTGGGTTAAGTGTCCAAATTGTAACCAGCGGGCCTTGATAACTACTGATTTAGGAAGATATACAATACCCTTCCCTACCGAGCATCAATCAGTCCTTATCTGCGATAATTGTGGTTATAGGAAAGAAAATAATGAGGAATGGTTCGGATACTACCAAGGTTTTGTTGGAAGGAGTTGTTCATTTTGTGGAAGCCACATTTCATTCACTAGTCAGCCTACTAAGCAACCATTCCAATCGACAATGATTGAATGTGCTGTATGTAAAAACGAAAAAGAATATTCAATCAATTGGTATAGATACAAAGAAAATAAGCCAACTGACCCATTTTTCGGATTAGAATTATGGTTACAAACCGATGTGAAAGGTAATATCTTGTGGTTATATAATCTCGATCACCTTTGTTATCTTAAGGAATATGTCTCAGCTAAATTAAGGGAGGATGATGGCCGGCATAAATATTCAATGATATCGAATTTACCTCAATGGATCAAATCATCAAAAAACCGTGATTTGATCTTAAAGAAATTATCACGGTTAGAACAAGAATTAATAAAGTGAATACGGCACACAACACTGTGCAGGCCAGAGCCTAGCTTCGCAGCGGCCCATGCCTGCACCTATAGTTGGGTATAATGCTAGGAAATTCAAATATATAAGTGGCTTTTTTGAGCTTGAGTAGTAGTAGTAAAATGAGGATACAAATTTTATTTTTACTGATTAGTTCTATTACTTTTTCTTGTAACAAAGAAGTCACTAAAGTATCAAGAATGTGTATTGATAGCATAAACGTATTTAGACCAGATGTTCCTTCTCCTGATGTAGTTACATATTATATTTCTAATTTAGATAAAGACTTTCTAGAAATAATGAAAGAGGGTAATTATCAAGAGCTTTATTTTCCTCAGTTAAGCTCAAGAAATTTTAAGTATAAATATCAAAATTTTGAGAATGTTGAAGATACACTAATCCTTACCCTTGAGACTACCTATTTCAGGGGAAGAGATGAATCTCTGGATAAACAAATAGAAGAATTTATTAAAGAAGCAGAAGTTATCGTAATAACTGCACATGAAAAATTTTCATTTAATTATTGTCAATAGGAAATACTCTTTAATAATTAAATGAGAAGAAATGACCTTTTGCCTATACTGACTAAATACTGTAATTATAAAAGCACTATACCCAACAAAGGCACAGCCCCAAGCCTAGCAATAATATTGATAATTAAAAGAAAAACACTAAAAAACCCGGCCTGACGGCTGTGCTAGCCGTTGCCAGCAATTTGATTTAGAAAAAATAAAATGATCATTAGAGAAAATTAATCCAATAACAATATTAGGTGAAGGGATGCCTAAAAATCAAAATAAAATCAATAATAGTGCGATTGCCTTATTTTTGATGGCACTGTTTGGGATTATTGGTGGAACTGTCATGCTAATAGAGAATAAGGCAATACTAGGAAGACATAGAGACTTAAGTTTGAATGTAGTTGATGGATGGATAATATTATTTGTTGGATTAGTTTTTCTTGTTGTTGCATATTTTTCCCTTTCACCATTTGGACAGATAAGGCAATTCTTTGAGAATTTTGGTAAAAAAAAAAAGAAAAGTTTAAAAACAGCTGGCAACAAAGGCATAGGCACTAGCCACCGCCAATGCCTATGCTCAACGTTGGGTCTCACCTAAGTGAGAAAAAAGGCGGGTTGAAAAGCAATTCGTTCTAATGAAAGCAAAAACGGCAAGATGTCGAGTTTGCCGATTTGATTGAAGGCTGACTGCACGATTGATCGTGAGATGATTTGATTTTTCGCCTGGGAATTGTGGAAAATCTCCTGATTAGGAAAGTGATTGCCGAAAATTAGATTCAAGGCTTAATCGGCGGATTGGAAAATCAAATCAGCAACGAGGCGATTGACAGCAATCAACGAACTGATTAATCAAACAAGGAAGGAATAAGCAAACTCGGTTGGATAGCGCACGAATGGAAGAAAAAATGAAAAGGCGAAGACCCAACAACAGCTAGCCGCCAGCCTGGCCACTTTGAGCTAGAACGCTTTTTGCTATAAGTGACTGAAAAGATCAACGAAAGTAAACCTGCGATCAAGCCGGCCTGACGGCTAGCCTTGGCGTTGGCGGTCAGCAAAGTTAAAAGATGAAATTTGAATATTTGAGACCCAGAGATTATAAACAACTAATGAACACAGAGGGAGATGATCAAGTCAATAGAATTCATCTAATTCTTAGTTTTATGGATTTTAAATGTTCTCCAGAAGAATTTACTAAAGAACTGCAGTTACATCCTTCTTCCACAGGAATACAAGGAGAAGAATATCTACTACCGGATGGAATCAGAAAAAAGATGAGGGATTGTAATCATTGGCAGTATGAATGGAAAATATACTCTGATGATTTTATAGGTGATTATCTGACTAAATTTATCAACGATATTATAAAGCCAAGACTAGCTGCAATCAAGCGTATGACTGCCGACTGTGTAACAAGGTTAACCATTGTGCAATACTATTTCACAGGTTATAATCTGGGAGTAGGACTCGAGAAAGATGAAATCAGGGTTCTATCAGAAATTGGTGCTGAAATAGACATTGATTTATATGTTCTAACAGAAGATAAATGAATGAAAAGCCGAACCGCCAACAAGGCTCAGCCCTCACCCTGGCAACATAGATACTTGTACGTTAGATGCGCCAAGCACGGAAATTGATACTTGAAAAATAAATGCTAACAAGCCGGGCGACGGCTGCCCTAGTCGTTAGCAGCAATAAAAGAAATGGAATTTGAACTAATAACTTTTAATGAATCTAGATCAATCATAAACAAAATCTTGGATTATGAGCCATTAGAAAACTATGAATTGACACCTAATGAGATTTTTTGTGTGATCGAGGAAATTGGAATAATCCTGGAAGGAAAGCAGATTCCAAATTGGAACGATTTTGAATCTGGAAAAATAGAAATTACAATAGATGAAATCATAAAGAAAACGAAAATTGATCTTGAAACTGAAGACCCTATTATCATTATTTCGGACGAGTGCTTTAAAGATCAAAAGGCTTATAAAATTCCAACTAATAGACTCAAGGAATTTGCTGAACAAACATATCCAAGGCTCTATTATATGGACTTAATTCAACCGCTCGATTTGATATTTATTCAGCCCTCTAGCAAATCAATTTCAATGATTCATCACGAAGGAATATTAATGGAATATTGAATAATGTAAAGCTGCTAACATTATGCATCGGTCAGCCCTGTTTGAAAAGCACACGAAAGATTATTTCCCCAAGCACGAATATTGATAGTTGAAAGAAAAACGCAAACAACGCCGGGCCGTCCGCTGCATTTGTCCGTTGGGCACAAGCCAAGAAACTAATTAAATTTGAAAGTAGGCATTTTTAATAGTAGTAGAATCGGAATTTTAGTTGTTGGGTTGATATTTTTCATTCCAGTAATTAATATTTCATTCTTATACATCAATGGAGGATTTACATACATATTCGCGGTTCCATTTGGTGCAAAAACAAAATCAGGAATTACTGAAATTACAAGTATAACCGTGAATTCTATTTTGATAATAGTGAGCGCAATTGGATTATATGTTAAGACCAAATCTTGGGAAAGAATACTTTTGGCTTTTTTAATAATGTTTTCAGGGCAAGTGCTTACATTTTACTTAATAGACAGTTTGAAGAATCAGGAAGATTACCCCTTGGATTGGTTGTTTATTGATGGTATTCCATTTATGCTGATCGTAATTATTGAATCACTTAGATATAAAAAATTAAAACCGAATAGGAAAAAAAATAAGGCCAGTGCCCAACATTAGCTAGCCTCAACCGGGCAGAAAAATTGAGCATGAACACTTATTGCTCTCAGTTCTGAAAATGCTAACTTGAAGGTAAAACGCATACAACGCCCGGTATGTCGGCTAGCCCGGGCGTTATGTGCCAATAAAAATGAATGAAAAAATCAAAGTTTGACATTTTTACAGTGATTGCTATTTACAGTGTAGCGATACTTGGTCCAATTTTGTTAGTTTACTTCTATCTGATAAGCTATGAAACAACTGATAAATTTCTAATTTATTTTGGATTGCCTTTGATGGGATTAGCTCTCATTCTGCTATGGATATTTGAATTACCAAAGATTTGTTTTATACAATTGACACAGACAACGATTCAAATACTTAACCCAATAAATAAACGGACAAAGAGCTTAGATTATAATCATATTGATGGGTTCAAGAAACAATTTCAACCAAGCAGATTTGGAATAAATAAAAGTATTTTGATCTATCAGGATGACAAAGTGATTCACGAAATATCGAGTCTTTATATCAAGAATTTCGATGAGATAGAAGGATTCTTGAAAACAAAAATTAACTATCTGGGAACTAAAAAATTTAGATGGTTTGATCATTTAATTGAAGAGATAAAAAGAAAAATCGGCACATAACATTATTCAGCCCCAAGCCTCATTTGATATGCAATTTGACTGTTTAATGCTCCAAGTTCTACCAATGAAACACGAACAGAAATCGCTAAAAAGGTCGGCCTGCGGCTGCATTTATCGTTGGTGGCCATTATAATAAATGAAAAAACTTAAAATCTTAATTTTGGCTTTTGTGACAATCAGTTGCAATAATGTAGATCAAGGGATTCAGATAAAAGAAATGCTGATTGGTCATTGGCGATATTGTAAGATAGACGGAACTTATACAGAAGTTAAAATTGATGACAAGAGGATTTATTCTGAGGTACCAACTGCATTATCTGATGGGATTGTTAATTATTGGAAACTTAGTCATGACACACTGATTGTCGATTTTGATACGACCTTTTCAGATGCAATCAGCAGAATGACAGTGAAAATAAAGAATGAAAATGAAATAGACCTAGAATTAGAAGGATTTACTTATCAAATGACAAGATTGAGGAATACAGACAAAAGTGGATTCAAGGAACGATCCGCAGAAAAGAATTGTCAGGATTTGAGACCAGAAAAAGAGGAAGAAATGCCAATGGGAAAAGTAGAAGAAAGCTTTCCAGAAATCGATTGAAAATGAGAACGGCCACCAACATCACCTAGCCGTCAGGCAGCGTTGAAAGCGATTCGGAAGTTTTATGCTCCAAGCACTATTATTGATCAAGGAAAGAAAAACGCAAACAAGAGCGCTGCCCGATCGGCTCGCCCTGTCGTTGGCGTGCATGAAAAGAAATTGAAAGAATTGAGAAATATATTATTCATTTTGACTGTCTCAGCCATTGCAACCTGTTGCGGAACTGACAATAAAGCAAAAATGATTGATCAAGAAGCTCAAGACGATTTTGATAGGCAATATGCGGAATCAATGAAAGATCCGTTGTTCGCCCTTGATATAGACTCTGTGAAATCAGAATATGGTGACAGATTTATGGAATTAAGAACCATCATAAATCAACATGATCCAATTAGCCTTCTTGACATTGGGGCACCAGAAGATGAATACGAATCTGAGGTGAAAACAATAATTGTGCAGCTTAAGGATGACATGACACAACAACAAGTTCACGATCTGATTTACCAAGAGTTTCTAAGATGGTTTGATGACGAGTCCACAGCTGGCCCAAAAGAGTCTTATAAGAAACTAGCAATAGACATTCACAAATGGATGAAAAAATAAGATTAACACGACACGCCAACATTTTGCAGCCGTCAGCCTGGCAATGATGAGCTAGTAAGCTAGGTGCTCTAAGCAGCTAAAATTATAAATGATAGAAAAACGCAAACAAGCCTGGCCGTCGGCTCGCAATGGTCGTTGTAGCGCATTGGATAAAATATTGTGGGTGATATTCAATGATTAGATCATTTTGATCAATCTGGCAACGCCCACTTGGATCAATGATTTAAATATGCTTTTTCTATATTTCATGATATGTTATTTCTTCATCCTCTTCATACTTGGATGGACAATTAGTATTTTATCGTACAGACTAATTAGAAGGAATAATCTTAAAATAGAAAAAACTAGCTACAGCATCGGATACACCGTAAAAGAATTATCTCAATTATACCAACAAGTTAAATCACCTGAGACTTGTAAACAATTAGATACTTTAATCAAGCTTTCTAAACTGTCAAGATACCTTTGGTGGATTTATGCATCAATTTTCGTGATCATATTGATTATGACTATATTTTCTCAATAAAAAACGCGCTACAACATCAGGCAGCCCTCACCCTGGCGAAATTGCTAAGCGTGGGTTAGTTGCGCCAATCAAGAAAATCGTAGATTGAAAGTAAAAAAGCCAACAAGCCGGGCGACGGCTGCCCTTGGCGTTGGGCGTCAGCTAAATAAACGATCTTATCAATTTTACCAAGCCTATGTTTCCAAATTTAGAAACTTTTTTATCTTTGTAGCGTTTAAGTTTAAGGATAACAAAGATTAATGAGATATTTTGAAACAAAATTTTTGGAAGAAGCAAATGAATTTATAGCAGGACTCGATCCAAAAACAATCAAAAAAATCTTCTATAACATTGACCTTGCAGAACAAACCAATGATCCGAGACTTTTCAAAAAACTTAAAAACGACATTTGGGAGTTTCGGACAAAATTTGCAGGACTTCAAATTCGGCTTCTTGCCTTTTGGGACAAGACCGACACCAAAAAAACTTTGGTGATAGCAACACATGGTTTCATTAAGAAAGTGGATAAAGTTCCGGGAAAGGAAATTGACAGAGCTATCAGACTAAAGGAAAAGTATTTTGGGAGTAAGTAAAATACGAAATGATATGGCAACTAAAAAAATCAAGACCTATACGCTTGCCGAGATGAAGGATAAGTATATCGGCAAAATTGGCACCCAAGAGCGAGACGAATATGAGTACGAACTTCGTATGGATGTTTTGGGCAAGATGATCAGGGCGGCCCGACAAGAACGCCATCTGACCCAAGAAGAATTGGGAAAGCTTGTCGGAGTAAAAAAGGCTCAAATATCCAAACTTGAGAGCAGTGCCAACAGTGCCACGATTGACACTATCATAAAAGTTTTCAGAGCATTAAAAGCGGAGATAAACTTTAATGTGAAAATTGAGGACAACTTTGTGAAACTCGCATAAAAAGAAAAGCCGAACGCACAACAATAGCTAAAAGCAAACGGGCGGAAAGTGCTAAATATGATCAATTACCTTTGGTAAACTTTGGTTCTTGCGGATAGTAAATCAGGTTTTAAAGCCCGCCTGCTCTTAGCCCAAGCGTTACCCCTCATTTAAAAATCAAAATAGCAATAAATGCGTATCTTTGATAAAGATTGATTCAATGGATATGAATAAGGAAAATGTTAAGATAGAGATCCATAAGGTGGTTGATATGTTACCGGATGATTTGTCGGATGAGGTACTCACTTATCTAAAGAGTATTCTTGACAAATCCTCCCATGAGGTGAAACTATCGACTAATTTGTCCAAGATACTATCAGAAGACAGGGAACTCTTAAATAGGCTTGCTAAGTGATCAGTTTAGCTCAAGTAATCAGGATTCATGAAATTCTCATTGACAAATTTGGAGGATCAAAAGGAATTAGAGATCAAGGACTGCTAGAGTCAGCTATTCAACGTCCTTTTCAGACTTTTGATCAAAAACTACTATACCCCTCGGTGGTAGATCAGGCTGCAGCATTGATTGAAAGCCTGATCACGAATCATCCTTTTCAAGATGGAAACAAGCGTATAGGGTATACAATGATGAGATTGCATTTGATGATGAATCATATGGATATAGAAGCCACTGAGGATGAGAAATATGATTTTGTGATTAAAATTGCATCTGGGGATTCATCATTTGATGAGATCAAAAAATGGATAAACGATAAATTGAAAAACGAGGGGTAACACAAGGCAAGCCGCATGGCTGATTGATTCGCGAACAGAAGCATCAAGGCAAACAAGTCGCTGAAATGCTAACCTGAACGAAAGATGCACCAAAGCCGCTACGCCGCCTGCCCCGCCCGTTGGTGGTAATTCAAGAAGCGCCATGAGAGTCATAATGACATTTATCCTTTTGATTGGAATAATTGGCTGCAAAAATAAACAAGGAGACCTCAAGTTCTCATTGAAGAATGAAACCTCGTTTAAGTTAGAAGATATTATAGTCGGATTGCCAGACACAACCTTGGAATTAGAAGAACTTGAGCCAAACTCAAGAACAAAATGGATAAAAGTTGAATCTGCATACAGCTATGGATTTTTAAAATTCAAGGATATTTATAACAACACCTATATTTTGCAACCAATAGACTATGCTGGAGAAACACTATATAAAAAAGGAAGTATGACATTTATAATTACAGATCTAGACACTCTTGAAAAGAGAGCGAGTACAGACTTTTCAATAGGAGAAAATTAAAAAACTACCACCAACAAAAATGCAGCTGCCAAGCCTAGCATTGATGGGCTAAAGCGTTAGTTGCGCCAAGCAGCAATATTGATAAAAGGAAATAATACAGCTAACAATCCGGCCTGACGGATCGCATCGGCCCGTTAGCGCCCATATAAATAAATGAAGAATAGACTAGATATTTCCACTCATCATTATTTTCCCATTCAATTTACAGCACTTGGAATTGGATTAATTGTGATGGCATTCTTTGCCTTTGAAATGTATCCTTTTCTAAGTATTGGATTTATCATTTTAGGACTGTTGTTAGCTACTACTCATTACAGGCTATTGCTGGACGCTAAACATAAAAAATACAAAGAATATCTCTGGATATTGGGATTCAAAAAAGGTTCTCATTTTTCCTATGAACAGATCCATTATGTGTATCTTAACAGATTAAGATTTAATGATGAATACGGACCCTTTGCGGTCAGATTCAATGCCAGCGGAAAAATTTTCCAGGGATTCATTAAATTATCTAATAATGAATCCCTTTTTATAGGAGAGAGTATCAAAAAAGATAATTTGCTGAAAAAAATTCGGAAGATTTCACAAGCAATAAGCGTAGAAATCAGGGATAATGTATGAATGAAATATACGGGGCGCTAACACAGGTGGCTGATGCACAACTCTGAGAAACAGAGCTATTGTGAAGTATCCTCACTGGAATGTCGGTTTATATCTTGACTACTTCATCTTATCCAGTTTATTTTCTACCTACTCATGTTTTCTGGAAGTACCATTGGTAAAATATCAGCATAGGCTCATGCAAGGCTTGCTTGAGTGCCAGTGCCATGGCCATTCTTTTCCTTCTGATGTAATTGAGATATTTCTTCAGATTATAGCTGGCTGCCGAAAGCAGAAAGACCTTATGAGCTAAGCTGATGCCTCGGGTATTGACTTTCTTTAAGCCTAAGAAGTTAATTAAGGTACCTAATACCGGCTCTACTAGCGCTTGACGCTTTTTCTTCATGTACTGTCCCTTACTACTGTTGAGTCTTTCAATCATATGTTCATATTGAGCCCTGTAAACCGTTACATCAATTCTCTTTTGATGTTGTTTACCTATACAAGCTGCGGCTATAGGACCGGGCCACGGTGGCATCCCTTACAATCACTTCGCCTGGTATAGTATTTCTTTTTCAAACCACCGGTTTCTCCCATATAATAGCTTCTAAAGGTAGCTTTCTTTCCTTGAGAACATATCCATACATCTTCTTGCTGGTTATAGACAAAACCTTCTCGTTCCTGTTTATAGGTACCATGCACAGGAATATAGGCTTCTATATTATGCATTTCCAGCAGGTGATAATTCTCCCCACTGCTATAGCCAGTATCAGCAAGTAAATACTTCATCTTCAGGTCCTGACTTTTCAGTCGGTGCTCTAGTCCCTGCAATAGTGTAGGTAGTATCTGTGAATCTTTCAGATCAGCAAAATCAGCTTGTATATGTGAGATGACAAGTGCTTGTATATCTACGGCTAATTGTGCTGCATAGCAGAGTTGTCTTCTCTTCCCAGTTTTCACAGCTACTCTGGCATCAGGATCAGTGGGGCTGTAGTAGAGTTTGTTACTTAAGTACCTACTGTGAACATTGCTACTGCCAGGTCTTCTTTTTTGCCGCATTTTCCAATTTTTCTCTCTGGCTGCAATTCCTTTGAGTTGACGCTGACTGGCAGTGATATATGTATGATTATTGGGCAACTCATCCTCCACAGACGGTTCTAAGGGTTGGGCTGACTCATCCTGAGCTAAGACTTTTTGTAGATGAGATTTCAACTCATTGGTTGGCTTTTTCTGCTCTAACCTATCTAGTGAGGCATTGGCTTTTATATAAGCTGAATCTACTGCTTGTATTTTGCCAGCTACCATGCCTGCTTTCACGCATAGAGATAAAATATGATCAAAAACCTCTTCAAAGAGAACTTTGGGTAAATGCTGGCGAGTTCTACTGATCGTACTGTGCCAGGGTAACTCTTCGTCTATATCATAGTGTAAGAAGTACAAGATATCTAATCTCATGGCACAGTGTTGCCTGTCGGAGATAATATTCTCTAGATACCCCACCGGGCGACGGTCGCTAACATGAGCTTGAAGAAAACTACGGGGTCAATACTTTTTTGCCCACAGGTGCCATAGTAGGGCTTGGTCTTTTCATAGAGGAAACGCAGATCCAGTATTGACTTCAATCTTCTATAGAAATTATTCTCCGGTACCCGATCGGCCAGATTGAACTCAGTAAAAAGCCGCTTCGGCCTTTAGATTTGCCTCATATAAATAATCTAAGAAAGCAGTTACTGCTACTGAAGTGTGTAAATGTGTGCCCCCGTGGCCCGGTAACTCGATAGAGTTATGCATATTTGCACACTTAGCAAAGAGCCAATACCAGCAGAGAAACCTTATCGCTCGGCCAGGATATAAGACCTATGGATCGATTTAGGCCTCTGCTGGGCGGCTTGTCTTTAGACTTCAAACGTTCCACGTCGGATAGAAATTTAGGCTTTCGACCTACTAGCAAGGTATTGAAGGTAGACAGGCTTATTGCCTCGAGGTGTAAAACATAAACGTGAATTTATGAATTTCAAGTATTTTATCGGTCTTGATGTGTCTAAAAAAACACTGGATTTTTGCTTGTTAAGAGCTGGGAGGACTTTACTTCATCTCCAAACAGAAAATAGTAGTGAAGGTATCCAAGCCTTTATCGATCAAAGTAAGCAGCAATTTGGTCTCGTTTTGGAAGAGAGTCTATTTTGTATGGAACATACAGGTATTTATAACTACCCTGTACTTGATTTCTTATCTGAGAGGCAGGCACCTATCTGGCTAGAATCTGCCCTGCACATCAAACACTCATCGGGTCTACAGCGAGGAAAAAACGATAAAGTTGACGCTGAACGTATTGCTTTCTATGCTTACAGAAACCACGATAATATGAGGCTTTGGCAACCTACTCGGCAGGTGGTCAAAGAATTGAAAACCCTGACGGCACTACGCACAAGATTGATTACCGTTAAAAAACAGCTTAGCGCCTCTTGCCAAGAGGGTGAGGGTTTTCTAGATAAAGCTTTGCGTAAAAAGATACAACGATGCTGCCGTCAGTCCATAAAAGCCATAGAGCAGGATCTGGCTAAAGTTGACCAGCAGTTAGATCAACTCATTGCCTCAGATGATGAGTTAAACCGATTATTTAATCTCATTACCAGCGTAGAGGGAATCGGAGTGGTAACGGCTAGGGAAGTACTGATTACCACGCGGTGGGCGCCACCAACGAATTTAAAGACTTCAATGAGGCCAAAAAATATGCCGCACGGCGGACCGCTTGTTACGCTGGGGTAGCTCCTTTCCAGCACCAATCAGGCTCTAGCATTCGTGGTAAAACTAGAGTCTCTCACTTGGCCAACAAAACCGTCAAAACTCTGCTGCATATGTCCGCTTTGTCCGCTGTCCGTAACTGCAAAGAACTGCGAGAATATTATCAGAGAAAAGTAGCTGAGGGAAAGAATAAAATGTCCGTGATTAATGCAGTCAGAAACAAGCTGATCTTGCGCATATTCGCGCTAGTGCGGAAGAACCAGAAATATGAAAAAAACTACAATTATGCCCTTGCGTAAGTCATAGAAATCGGTCCGATTGGGTTGGTAGTATTTCTTACCTAGCATGGTACAGAGAAGTTTTTTCTCTATCAAGTTACTGCTTTTTAGCCTATCTTAACAGCGTTGTGCAATAGGCACATTAGCTAGCCCCAACCGGGCAGGAAAATTGAGCATGAAAGCTCATTGCTCTAAGTTCTGGAAATGCTAACTCGAAAGAAAACTGCCACCAAGCCGGCCAGCGGCTCGCGCTGGCCGTTGGTGGAAAAAAGAAAGTAAAAATGAATCGGACCTATAAATCTAATATTGGCACTTGGACGACTGTCTTATTGATTCTGGGATTGGGAATAGGTTTTGGAATTATCGTCTACTACATTTTTAAATTTCCCAATTCAGCATGGTTTGGTCTATTAATCATAGGATCAATCATGGGTTATTTGATTTACCTGTATAATAATACCAAATACAAGTTTACTGAAGATAACAAACTTGATATCAGAGCAGGATTCAAGCGCATCAGTATTGATTTGAAAAGCATTAATAGTGTATGTGATATCACAAGCTTCAATACTATACCTAATGTTTATGCTTTATCGGAACAAAGGATTAAGATCAAGTATGGACAGGGCAATTCTTTAGAAATTTCCCCTAGAAGTAAGGAGCAATTTATCCAGGAAATGAAGCGAATAAACAGTAGCATAATACGATATAAAGACGTTAATTCTGCCACTAACAAGAGCTAGCCGCAACCGGGCAGAAAACAAGCGAGATAACTTATTGCCCCAAGTAGCCAAAATGTGAAACGAACTATAAACGCCAACAAGGCCGGCTGTCGGCTTATCCTATTCGCCACCCACAAGGAAAAAACGATCATGTTAAAGCAAGGAATCAAATGGGGAAGTGAGCATCCGAAAATGCTTTTTCTGATAGACGGAACAGGGGCTATACTATCAGCCTTTTTATTGGGAATTGTTTTGGTGGAATTAGAAAGTATTTTTGGAATTCCTCGTCTAACCCTATATTTTCTTGCGGTGTTACCAATTCTGTTTTCTGTCTATGATATCTTTTGCTACCGAGTAAAAAGTAACAATATAAGTCCACTGCTGAAAGCTATTGCAGTCATGAACATAGCATACTGTATCCTATCTATCGGATTGGCTACTTATCATTTCCGGAAAATAACCTTTTTCGGATGGAGTTACCTTCTAATTGAAGTGTTCATAGTCATTACGCTTGCAACGATAGAATTGAAAGCAGCAAACCATTTGATTCTTCAAAAATCAGTTTCTCCAATCGTTGACTGACACCTACAATGAATTTGTTATGAAGAAAAGTGACATCAACCAATTTGGTTGAAATTGAAAATAGACAGGCGCTAGTAATTCATACAGCGCATGGCGGGTGAAGGGCTACATGCAGGTTTTTCGGCACTTCACCAAGTTTGTCATGAGTGGATCTTACGGTGCTTCTAAAACCCAAAAAAGCCATTGTATGGTCGTTAGCGGCAAGTATCCGGTACCTCTCGCCTGATACGCACAATAAATTTTCTATTTTTATAAACCGTCACCTACAGCGCAATATGCAACCGAACAGGAATATTTTTCTTGAGAAAGTAAAGCAATGGAGCGATAATGCTGCGGCCAGTGATTTTCTCGATTGGGAAGAGCAGATAAGATTATTGAGTGAAATAGGGGATTTGATTTCTCCTGACCTGTCTTTAGAAGAAGTGATTGCCGTTATTTATGCCAGTGTCAATCAACTCATGGATGCGCGACAGTTTGCCATTGGTCTGTATGATGAAGAGGAAGGTGTCATCCTGTACAAAGGTATGATCGACAATAACCAACAATATCCCGAAGTGGTGATCGATGTTTTTGAAGACAATCGTTTGGCACCGTGGTGCATCCTGAACGAATCCGAAATTTTCATCAATGATATGGATACCGAATACAGCAGGTATGTAAAAAAAATTCCTTATCCCAAAGCGGGTTCTCAGCCAAAAGCTGCGATTTATGTACCACTTCGTATGAATGATAAAGTGGTGGCAGTAATAACCGTGCGTACCACACATAAGCATGTCTATCATAAGCATGTCTATCATAAGCATCATCTGTATATATTAAAAACGCTGGGCAACTTCGTGATAAAGTCGCTGGCATTGGCACAGGAGAGAGCCAAGCCTTCTGTAAAAAGCCAGGCCGCACAAAAAAATTGGCACTGGTGTGCTCCGGAGCAATTGTCCTTTAAGGCAAAGAAATTATTGTCATCACTTACCAAACGTGAAAAAGAAGTGCTGTTCATGATGGTCACAGGGCTGTCCAATAAAGCGATGGCTGAAAAGCTTTTTGTTTCTCCCGGACCTGTGAAAACCCATACATTAAACATTTATGAAAAGATGGATGTACCTAACCGCACCTCCGCCATCATGAAAGCCATAGAACTGAACTGGTTGGTGTAAAATCTACCATTTGGTAGAGAAAATCGGCATGATCGGGATGTAGCTTTGTATTCTAAATTTATCTGTCATGTTACACAAAGCACTTCAATCTGAATGGCTTCAGAAGCCATCCTTAGAAAATTCAATCTGGTACAATGGGCACACATTTTCCTTTCTTTTAGATGCCAGTCAAACCGGCGGCGCCTTTTCACTCCTGTATTGTTATTTCAGAAAGGGTGGTGAACCAACAGCTCACTGCCATCGGAATGAAGATGAGACCTTCTGTATTTTAGAGGGCGAGATTCTTTTTCATATTGGTGACCGTAGGTTTATAGCAAAAGCCGGAGAGTTAGCTTATGGACCAAAAGATGTTCCGCACCAATTTAAGCTGGTGACAGAAACGGCAAAGGCATTACTACTCATCACACCTGCAGGTGTTGAAACCTTTTTCAAGGAATTCAGCGTTCCTGCCCAATCGCTGGAACTCCCTGCCGTGTCAGAAGGGCAAATACCGGCACATTTTTTTGACCATATGATGAAGAGAGCAGAGGCATTAGGCATCGTTTGGATGCCCGAATTTTGAAGATTAGACAAATGTCCGCAAGTTGACCCTCTTACTGGCTCGAGTGATAGAATAAACAGCCGCCAACATCCCTTTAAAGAAAAGCAGGGTGAAAATCGTACATTGAAGTTTACAAACCCGTATGGAGTTCCCCGGCAAGGTAAGTAAATCGCTCGCTCACCCTGCCTGGCTTTGCACGCGGAAACGTTGTGACTCATTGAAGAAAATATTATATTTAAGTAAAATCAGCATGGAAGAAATACTATATCTTCTTATAGAATAGATAAACTTCCAGCTTGATTTTACCTGGTTACCTCCGATCCCCTGCAAGGATGGGCGGTTCAAATCTTTTGATTGAGACCATAGAAATTGCTAGTGATATCGCTATCCATTGATTGAAACGCAAAAGATGAAAAGGAGAGATTCAAATTGACAAACTTAGACAACCATAATAAAAGCTCAGCCCTAAATTACCAGCCTTAAGCTTGAGTGTTATTGACCCTATGAATAGAAGCTTATTTTTGAACACAAATACTATCAACCAGCAGCTTGCGCTGGGCGTTGGCGGATCATTCTAACAAACCAACCTCTTGAGAACCAATCAATACAAAAACCTATACAAATGGATGTTCATTCCAATGATACTCATGCAGCTTGGGATCTTCAAGGATTATTGGGGGGACTTTTCTGAGAACGCATGGTCGGTTCATGTACATTATCTGACGGGAACGATTTGGTATTTTTATTTAATCATACAGCCCTACTTTGTAACGCATGGGCAAATCAACAAGCATCGAACCAATGGTATTATTGGCATGTTTCTGGCCGGTGGTGTCTGTTTGACAGCGCTGAGTATGATGAACCGGGACATGGTCAATGCCCAAAGGGCTTTGGAGTCTCCTGACAGTTTTGGGCCGTTTCAACCCTGGTTTTTCTATGGGGTTGCGGCGGTAGAAATTGTAATGATAACCGCTTTTGGTTATGCCGTCATAAAAAGCATTATACTCAGAAAAGAAATGGAAAACCATGCCTGGTGGTTGATATCGACAGTATTTATTATCATGATGCCAGCACTTTCCCGTGGCATACAAAATACCTATGTTGCCATGTATCAAAATGACTGGCCCCACATCGACATTATGCTTCCCATTTATTTTTCCCAGATGCTAACCCTGGGAATTCTCCTGCTAGGCGCATGGAAGTATCACAAGATCCAACATCCCGGGACTTATCTTGCCATAGGGGTAAACCTATTTATATTTTTAATAGAACCCCTGGGCAGGTCGGAAACACTACAGTTGTTTTTACAATCTGTCATACGATAATACCTGGTCAGAGCCTGCTTTCCAGTAAAGCTATCTCCAACCTCATGTTGCTGCAAACAGCCAACATCCACTTTATCTCTTATCATTGGAACGGGCGGATAAAAAAAGCTGCTGATCGTCCCGCCTGCAGAAACACCAGACCGTTACCCATCAATTGATAAATGACCCTATCAGCATAAAACTCCATTTTTCCTGATTAGACATTGCACAACTCCTATGAAAAGAAGACAACTTTTATGTTTCTCATGAGTCATATGCTTTTATTTTCACTAACTTTAGGAAAGTTGTCAATCGTTAGGAAAGAGGTATCCATGAACGTGAAAATGTCAACTTTTCAGTGACGATAGGCTTCACTGCAATCTGCTTATATGGTATTCCCTGAAGATGCCAATACCGATGCAAATCATTCTTAATAGTTTTCATAAATAATTAATTTGTAATCATGAGCAAAAGAAAAACACAACAACCTACCACATCCCGCAGGACATTTATCAAAAATGGAGCGATTGTCTCCTCCTTTTTTTTAGTACCCCGACATGTTTTGGGTGGTATCGGTTATACAGCCCCTAGTGATCAGTTGAATCTAGCAGCCATTGGGGCAGGCGGCAAAGGAGCCAGTGATATTCGCAATGCGTCTGTCAAAGGGCGCGAAAGGGTATCCGCTCTTTGCGATGTAGATTTTTCCGGTTCAGCGTCTGCCTCTGTGAAAGAATTCCCGAAGGCCAAATTATACCATGATTATAGAGAGATGTTGGACAAAGAAAAAGATATTGATGCCGTCACTATCTCCACTCCTGATCATGTGCATGGACCCGCCGCTGCCTTTGCGATGGAAAGAGGGAAGCATGTATACGTACAAAAACCCATGACCCATAATATCCGGGAAGCCAGGATGCTTACCGAAATGGCCAGAGAACATAAGATTGTCAGCCAGATGGGTAACCAGGGCGGGTCTAATCCGCTCTTGGGAATGGTTCAAAAATGGGTAGATTCAGGAGCACTGGGTAACATATCTAAAGTGCAAATCTGGACCAATAGGCCCGTCTGGCCCCAGGGCTTTGCGATGCCAGCCCCTGATGAGAGCAAGAAGCCTAAAGACTTGCACTGGGACCTTTGGCTGGGACCTGCCGAATTTAAGCCTTACACTCCCAATTTACATCCCTTCAACTGGAGAGGATGGTGGGATTACGGAACGGGAGCACTGGGCGATGTGGGTTGTCATCTGATAGATATACCCTTCAGAACATTAGGTCTCAAATATCCTACAGATGCTGAATGTAGTGTGGGGTCCGTTTATACACAAATGTGGACAGCAGATTATCATCCGGAAGGATGCCCTCCTTCTTCTTTTATTACCCTGCATTTTGATGCGACCGATAAGAGTAAGGCCCCTATTGAAATGACCTGGAGTGACGGGGGCATCCGACCTTCCCACCCGGAAATCATTCCGGCCGACCATGACATCGGTGGAGCACAAAGTGCAAACGGCGTGTTGATTATAGGAGAAAAAGGCCTGATCTCTACCAATATTAATGATAGCTCCCCATTGATGCCCAAACTCTATCTGAATGACGGAACCACCGATTTTGGTCCGGAAACTGAAGATATGGAGGAACCTGAATATGGTCATCAACGGAAATGGGTGGATGCCTGTAAAGCCGGTTTTAACAGTCCTGAACACAAAGCCCTGACATCCTCTTTCGATTATGCAGGCCCCATGACGGAAACTGTTTTAATGGGTAATCTGGCTATTCGTAGTTATATGTTGAGAAGAGAAAAAGGTGATGGAAAAATGGAGTACTTTGGCCGTAAAAAATTATTATGGGATGGGGAAAACATTAAAATCACCAACCTGGAAGAAGCCAACCAATTCGTGGGAAGAACCTACAGGAAAGGCTGGGAAGTCTGACAAAATAGGCATCCTGTTGATCGATGACTCATTGCATAAAATACTAATGGGTCAACAGGGTCTTTATTGGCTTCATCATGCTACCCACGAAAGCATACTTGGTGAAGCGCTTCCAATGATAAGCATGGAGTCCGGCTTGCCCTGAAACCCAACAAAGGAAAAGCCGGACTTTTCCATGCTCTGTAACTTCCCCCCTAGTGCAGGGAATACCGCTGTCAATATAGTACCAAAACACTCATCATCAATACGGAAAGTGCAGAGTTCCGAAATTTACCACACCGGTCAGAATTCAGGGAAAGAATGTCAGATCGCTCTCAGGAATCAGTGATGCTACCGTGACCAACTGAGGCAGGGTAAATACTGTCTGCTTGGTAAGAAATTCAAACCTCCCAAAGCTGCTAAAAGAGGAGTCTTCCTGTCATCAGGGAGGGATCGGCCATCAAAAATAGCTACTCCTCGAGCACATTTTTCAACGTAGAAGTGTCCATCGATGGTGAGCCCTAACCTACCGGTTATGAAAGGAAGGAGGGTTGGCATGGCCATCAATTCCCATGTACTCCTATCACACGATGGGTCAGAATCAGCCTGCTATCCTTTCACATCTGCTGGAATAGCTATCTCCTCCCCTTTTCTCCAAGCACTGTTTTTGATTCTTCAAAAGCCCTTTCAAACAAGTGCTGCTACTCAGTAGCCCTTGTATTTATTAACCGTTTAAAAAAGTGATTATGAAAAAGCATGAAGTTGAACAGATTTTAATCATTGTCAAATCAGGGGGAGAAGAAGCCTTGAACTTGAAAATTTACAAAGACGGAACCTTAGGCAGACGTGGTTGTGGCGGATTGCCTCCCATTCCTATTACCGGCATCAGTTTTACGGAGACATCTGAAATCTTCGATAAACTCATGGAAAAAGTGCCCCAGAAAGTGCTGGATGAACCGATCAATTATCAGGAGCCGGAAATTCATGCCCCCCTGGAGTATATATTAGCCTTTTTTGGGGTCAGTAAGAATGGAGAAACGGGAGAAAGAGCCGAATGGACAAAATCTACAGGGATAAGGTTTTTACTGGATAATGATTCCTCTTTCAGGCATCCTCTGCTTGAATTTTTGGATGGGATGGCCCTTGAAGCCCTGGCTGCCACCAACTCCTGGTATTTTGACATTATCATGATGGCGGTTCAAAAAGTGAAATCCAATGCATTGCCTGACCAAACCATTATTGCTGCCTCCAAGACAGAAAATGAATTAAACCAGGATCTCAATCATTATGTTCAACAAACGAATCCTTCGGATTTGCAGTTCTTTGCTGATAACAAAGTGTATGCGGATTCTACCGGCCTTGAGTACCATATCCTTTTTGATATCTCTGATGACTCAGTCCGGTATGAATTAAAACCGGTGGGCATACAGGGACTACAGTTTGCTGAACCCATTCCTCAAAAACGTAAAAAAAAGGATACGTCCAAAGTTGAACATCCGAATGAAGAAAAGAAGTGGTGGAAATGGTGGTGATCTTCAACAGCTTTTGCATCAACTTTCCAGCAGGCAACTAAGGATAAGAAAGTATTCATGGGAGGGAACAGGCTGTACCCGGAAATACTGTTGCAAAACAAGCGGGTAGCTACCTGAACGGATAAGGGTCTTGATGAATACTTCTTCTCAAAATGTCCTTACAAACCTGCTGGACATATTGCTGTCTCGCCTTATTTTGTCGTGGAAGGTGCCCAAAAAATAATGGTTTTCCTCAAACAAGTATTTTCCAATAAACTCAGCCGTTGCGACAAGGCAGACAGTACTATCCTACAGGCTGATATTTAAATTGATGATTCTGTATTGAGCATAATTGTTTGCTTGACATACAGACAGTGGAAGGATGAACCATTATTTTTACCTCAAAAAGCCATTTTATAAGGTGAACCCCAAATAAAGTCAATGTCCAAAGACAAGGGTTTAGCCCTTCAGCCATGTTCGAGAGATTACATATTACGGCAGACAGGGAAGTGTATCGGGAGGCAAAGCCGCTATTACACTGAAAGCCGTTAATAATTGACCGATGGAGGCATGGAAACCGCAGTGGCCCATCACCGGATCAATGATTTTTTGACTCACCAGTCATAAAGACAACCACCCCTGACATAGGGTTGTCACCAACCCCTATTACCTTTGGGTAAACAAAAAAATCAATGTAATTTCTTAACAACAGAAAAATGGATACAACACAAACATTACGTGGCTTCGCCACAGTCAGTTTCTTTGCAGCAGATATAAAAGCAGCCAGGAAGTGGTATGCTGCGTTACTGGGTATTGAGCCTTACTTCGAACGGCCTGATGCGGAACACCCGGCATACATTGAGTTTCGATTCGGCGACTATCAGCATGAACTGGGCATCATCGACAGCCAATACGCGCCACAGGCAGCCAAATCCGGACCGGGAGGAGCCGTTGTCTATTGGCACGTTGATCACATAGAAGAAGTCCTGGAACGGGTGAAAGCCATGGGGGCTAAAGAATATGAACCCCTTACCCACCGGGAGGCTGGCTTTATCACAGCTTCGGTGATCGACCCCTTTGGGAATGTTCTGGGTCTGATGTATAATCCCCATTATTTAAAGATACTCGACGCATTAAAAAACACAGCACAGAAGCCTTGATCCATGCTGCCCGCGTTGCATAGTATTTGATTCCGGTGTTTATGTAAAATATCCTAGAATCATTTAAACCTGGTACCCAACAGAACTCCAAAAGAAGAGGGGTGTCCGATTGAGAAACGGGTATCAACAGCTATCTTAGGAGCGGTGAAAAGTGGCATACTTTTTTCCGCTTTTTTTTATCATGATAGCATAGTTTTCGTATTGAAATATTTGAGTACTGATACAGGAGATCAACATCGCCCATGAACAACACCGTGAATATCCCCGCTTTCCTTCATGAGTTTCATGGAAGGAAATCAAACTGGCTAGATTTGGCTGCTACTCATCTGATTGCCCTTGTAGCAACAGCGACTGCTTTAATCCTGTCTGATCAATACGACCTGACACTCTGGAAAAAATTCCTTTTCGCTGCGCTGGCCTATGATTTAGGAGGGGGTGTGATGTCTAATTTTACCTATGCCACAAATCTTTATTATGATCACCCCATTCGGAAAAGACTGATTTTCATCACATTGCATTGGCTACAACCGGTCTTGATGTCCCTGGTATTTCCGGCGTATTGGCAGGGTATCCTCCTCTTTTCTGCTTACATCCTTGCCTCCACCTTCATCGTTAATGGAATACAAATCCATCAGCGACAGCTGACCCTAGGGATAGGGCTCACCTTGCTGGGTCTTCTGGCCTTATTCTTTGTTTCTTTCATACCCCCTGTCAGCCTGTTGCTGACCTTGTTTCTGTTAAAACTACCGCTTGCTTTTGCCGTAAGATGGTATCGATTCCCTAAGTGGCAAGCGCAACCCCTGACTTACCACCCCTCAGCGCAATCAGAACATGACCGAACAGAATGATTAAATTTTTATCTTGATACGAGTAATCTCCCCTACCCCTACACTAAAAAGATGGTACGAATGAGTTGGAACCCCAAACGTTTTGAAAAGATTATCAGCCAAACGGTGGATCATCCCCATGTGTTTGGCACTGTGGTATGTATTCACACACCCGATGGCTCCTGGACGGGCGCTCTGGGGAACCTGACTGAAAACAGTCCGTATTTTATTGCCAGCACGACCAAACTCTATATCACAGCCCTTATCCTGCACATGAGGGCAAACCATCAACTGCAACTGGATGATACAATCGCCACTTATCTGCCTGCAGAGGTAATGAACAGATTACATATTTACAAAGGTCATGACTATTCAGCCGACATCACCCTCAGGCATTTATTGTCACAAACATCGGGGTTGCCTGATTATTTTGAACAAAAAAGAGCCCATGGACAAAGTTTGATGTCAGCAATAACCGCTGGAAAGGATCAATCCTGGTCATTTGATGAGGCGGTACAAGCCTCCAAGGCCATGAAACCTAATTTTAAGCCCGGTCAGCAAGGGAAAGCCCACTATTCGGATACTAATTTTCAACTCCTGGGTCGTGTTATTGAAATTATCTCCGGAAAGAAGCTGGCTGATGTATTTCAGCAATACATTTTTGAACCCTTACATCTGCAGCAAACTTATCTGTACGAAGACGTGGAAGACCCACGACCTACTCATCTTTACTATAAAAAACAGCCCTTGCTTATTCCCAAGGCGATGGCTTCTTTTGGGGCCGATGGCGGGATCGTTTCTACCGCAGCAGAAACCATGATTTTTCTAAAAGCTTTCTTTGGTGGGTCCTTATTTCCTAAAGAATACCTGGAGGCGCTACAAGCATGGAACCGCATTTTTTTTCCATTGCAATATGGCGTTGGCATAGCCCGGTTCAAATGGCCAAGAATTTTCTCTCCGTTTCAACCGGTTCCTGAACTGATAGGCCACTCCGGCCTGTCCGGCGCTTTTGCTTTCTACTGCCCTGCCAAAGAGGTTTACTTGACCGGTACGGTCAACCAGATTCATCCGCCGAGCTTGTCTTTTAAACTCATGATCAAGCTTCTGAATGCTATATAAACCTGCTTGTCAGGCCCTGCAGGAAAAATGGGCAGCAGGCTGATCATGTGATACTACCACCCTTTTTTCTATAGGGGAACATGGGGCCTATTGATAGCAAGTGCTGAATGACCATTCCCTGTTGTGCCTTCTTTCCTCCTCCCTCATTAGCTAAAGGCGGTGTTTACTTTTTCTAAAGAAAAAAAGAAATGGCTGTCTTTGTATTGTTAACATTATTTTACATACATTTAGTGAATAAATAAATTCCTGACTATGAAAGGAACGAACCTGGGTGAATTTGAAGAGCTTGTTTTGCTTACCATTGCCACGCTGGTCAACGAAGCCTACAGTGTGGCTATCTGTGATGAGCTGGAAAAACATACGGGCCGGGTCACCAAACTGGGGGTAGTACACGCCGTGCTTAACCGGATGGAAGAAAAAGGGCTGGTGAAAAGTGAATTAGGAGAAGCTACCCGTGCCCGTGGCGGCAAGCGAAAAAGATATTATACCGTGACGAATGCAGGAAAAGCCGCTCTCGTCAAATCCAAAGAAATTCGTGACCAACTCTGGCAAAAGATACCTCAATTTGTGATCAAATGGACATAAAGAAAGGCTCCGAAAGTCATCAACTGCCAGCACACAGACCTCCCCGTTGGGCTGAGCGCTTGCTGGCCTGGTACTGCAAACCGGAGATGCTGGAAGACCTGCAGGGCGACCTGAACGAATATTTTGATCGTAACCTGAAAACCAGAGGGGCCAGATATGCCCGCCTGATCTATATCATAGATGTGTTGAAATTTTTCAGAATCTATACCGTTCGCAAACCCAACTTCCTACCCCCACTGACCCATTGGTTTATGCTTGACAGCTACTTCAAAACTTCAGGACGCACCCTGGTACGCAACAAATTATTCTCAGCCATCAATATCATCGGCTTAGCCATCAGCATGTCGGTAGGATTGCTCATGATAGCTTTTCTCTCGGAGCTGTTCTCGTATGATCACTTTCATGAAAAGAAAGACAGCATTTACCGTGTCATCAGTACTATTCAATACCAAGACCAGTCCTTCGGTAATATGGCTACCACTTCCGTGAAGGCCGGAGAGGAAATCAAAGAAACCATACCAGGTATTGAAACGCTCACAATACTCCGTAGAGGTTTTGGGGGTGATGCCAGGATAGGAGAATCTATTGTGCCACTGACTGGTCTGTATGCCGATGCGTCTTTCTTTCAGGTATTTACTTTTCCCCTACTGGAGGGTGACCCTGCCACAGCCTTAAAAGAGCCTAATTCACTGGTATTGACAGAAAAATCTGCCCATAAATTGTTTGGTGAGACCCAGGTTCTGGGCAGGCTCGTGGTAATGGATACAATAACCTATGTAGTGACTGGCATCATGAAAGATATCCCCAAGCTTTCACACATGCGGTTTGAATCACTGGCTTCCTTTGCGACGGTAGCATTACAACAACCCGATACAGATGGAGGATTTCTAAACTGGGAAAGTATCTATATGAACTATGTGTATCTGGTGTTGGATGAAAAGGGAAAAAGACAGGTTGTACAGGCTAATCTGGATAAACTCTGTGCACAGCAGAATGCCCTTCTCGAGCAGCATCACATTCATTTGTCGCTGCAACCATTGCAGAAGATTGCCATCAGTAAAAAGTTAGGAAACCAGATAGGAACGGTGATCAACCGTATCGCCATATGGATATTACTGGGGCTGACGGGTGTTGTCATTCTTTCTGCCTGTTTTAATTATACCAACCTCTCCATTGCCCGTTCGTTGAGGCGCTCGAGAGAAGTAGGCATTCGCAAGATCATCGGTGCGCTAAAAGGTCATGTACTGGGGCAATTTATGGCCGAATCAGTGTTCTTCTCCCTGTTGGCGTTTGTATTTTCCTTGCCCATATTCTTGATTTTGCGTCATCAATTTCTTGCGATCGCCCCTCCCCTGAATGATCAGGTTGCCCTTCAGCTAAACCCCCAGCTCATTCTTTATTTCATTGTCTTTGCTGTCATCGTAGGAATTTTGGCCGGATTGTTACCTGCCTTATTCTTTTCTCGCATCAACGCAATCCATGTTTTGAAAGATGCCTCATCCTTAAGGGTGTTTAAACACGTTACCATGCGAAAAATATTGATTGTAGTGCAGTATACTTTTTCGCTGATTTTTATTACGGCTACTATTATCGGATATAAGCAGTACAAGAGTTTTCTTACGTTTGATTTAGGTTTCTCCACAGAAAATATTCTGAACATCAGGATGCAGGGCAACAAAAGTGATCTTTTGGTCAGGAAACTGTCAGCATTGCCTGCTGTTACCGAAGTTTCCAGGTCTCGTATGATTACGAGTTTAGGGAGCCTTTATGGCATGCAAATCAAATATGGCACGCCTGTGGACTCCGCCAATGTCTGGTTAAATTTTGTAGATGAGCATTACCTGCCCTTACACAAACATCAGTTTTTAGCCGGGAAAAACTTTTCTCCAAAACCTGCGGATGCCGAAGAATCAGAAGTGATTGTCAACGAACAGGTGTTGAAACGATTCAATATTGCGCAGCATGATCCTCATAAAGCATTGGGCGAGCAGATTCTATTGTCAGAAGGAAAAAAACTAACCATCACAGGGGTCGTGAAAGACTTTCATTATGGAACTGTGGAAGACAAAATAGAACCTGTGATTTTTCGCTATTCTTCCGATGAACCAGGAGGCTATCTGAATGTTAAAATTACTTCTCATGATTTGGCTGCTAGCATGGCAGGCATCGAACAAGCCTGGAAAGAAGTGGATCAGGTGCATCCTTTGGATGCTGCCTTCTACGATGATCAGATCGAGCAGGCTTACAATCAGTTTATTGTCATGGTCAAAGTGATCGGCTTCCTGGCTTTCCTGGCCGTCTGTATTGCCTCTATGGGATTGTTTGGCATGGTAGTCTTTACTACAGAAACCAGGTTGAAAGAAATCAGTATCCGCAAAGTGCTGGGTGCCAGTGAAGAAAATCTGATTTTTTTACTGAGCAAAGGCTTTTTATGGTTGCTGTGTCTTTCTGCCTTGGTAGCCATACCGTTTACTTACCTGTTTTTTGATCAGGTAGTGCTGACAAACTTTGTCTATCATCAACCCATTCATATCAGTGAATTACTGACCGGTAGCCTGTTTGTGATGATCCTGGCCACGCTGATGATAGGCTCTCAAACATGGAAAGTAGCCAGAAGTAATCCGGCTGAAGTATTAAAGAATGAGTAAAGAAGGAAGAGGAACGATCATCGGCTCATCATACTCTCTCCATCTTTCTCTTTTCTTCACTATGGATCATGATTTCCCAGCCCAGGGCTTTCTGTAAAGGTTTTCTGTTGCGGCTTGCCGCCCAGATTTCCAGTTCAAACCGATCCGGACCCTGAGGCAGGATCGTGATCGTATCAGGGGTGATCTGGCAGGCTACCTTTTTCACCAGTTGGTTCTTGGTTGTATCAAAACCAACGGCAATCCTCAGAATAGCGGCTAGCACTTTTACCATATAGCGCTGCTCTTTTGAGAGTCTTACAAATTTTTTATGTTTCTTTTTTGGCGCCGACTTGCGATGATAACGGGCTACATGGCCGATCAGGAAAATTTCTTCGTTGGTAAAACCCCTGAGGCCGGAATGAAAAATAATGTAGCGGGAATGTTTGTGATAACTCTGGAAGCTAATATACTGCCCGACCCCACAAAGCAAGGCAGCATACTCGAGGATATCCCGCTCAAAAGAGCCCAGCGCATGGATGGATTCTAGTTGGTCATAAAGTTGTAAAGCCAGATAGGCCACATGGGTCTTTTGTTCCAGATCGGAGTTGAATTTGAGGGCCAGTTGTGCCGCACTGCGATGCCGCAAATCTCCGTGTTCCGCAAAGGCGATGGATTTCTGAGAGTATCGGTTGATATAATCAATGATCAGCCCTTCCCGCAGAGAAGCATCACAGAGGGTGATCTCCTGCACGCCTGCCATCTCCAGCAATTGTACCAGCAATACCCCTCCCAGATGAATGGCATCAGCCCGTTTGTTGCCGATGCCCTGGGTACTACTTCTTTTATCCGGATTCATCTTGAGAAGCCGTTGCGTCAGTTTTTTTATGGCTGCCAAGGCCACTACTTCTGCGTTCACCGAACGCAAGATTTTACCCCCAGCCGCCAGGTGAGCAGCTTCGCCCAAAGTGCGAATAGTGCCTGAAGTACCAATCACACGAGTAAAATGAAAAGCCCTGGCATCTTCCAGCACATTCTGCGCCACATGTCTGATATATGTTTCTAATACATTGCGGTCTTCCTTGCCTACCGGCCCTTCATCGTCAAACAGATCCAACAGTCGTCGTACACCCAGTTTCATACTGCTTCTGAACAATATTTCTTTATCATTACCCACCACGGCCTCCGTGCTTCCCCCTCCGATATCGAGTACCAGGGTATTCTCTCCCATCAAAGCAATCGCATGACGTACAGCCAGAAAAATCAGGCGGGCTTCTTCCTTACCGGAAATCACCTGGGGAGCGATCCCGGTTTCCCGGACTACCTCATCCAGAAAATCACCTCCGTTTCTGGCCTCCCGTATGGCACTGGTAGCTGCCGTAATGATTTCATCTACGCCTCTCTGGTCCGCCAGACGAACATAACGGCGAATGGTATCCAGACCTGCCTGGTACGTTTGCTCAGAAAGTTGGTTCGTAGAAAATACACCGGTTCCTAATTTCACCATTTCTTTTTCCTGCTCAATTACATCGAAGGTAAAATTTGCGTTCACATGTACAATGACCAGGTGAATGGAATTGGTACCGATGTCTATAGCCGCTAAGTTCATATGAGGTAGTAATAAGTGTTGTGAGAATGTCTATTAATGTTTTTCGTTGGTATAGTCTTGAAAAGGTACAAAAAATTAAACAGGTCCAACGCTAGTAGTGGCTCTAGTATGCCTTGCCAGATAGTATCCATACGTCGCTGACCCAGCAGCGTCTGCTCCTGTTGCCCTTTATCTTCCCAACGCTTTTTTATAAACACTGATTGCCCTGTCGCGGGCTTCCTGATGGACTACCATGGGTTTCGGATATTGATCAGTCCCATATTCAGGAATCCACTTTTTGATATATTCCTCCCCTCCGTCAAACTTTTTACGCTGGGCATTAGGGTTAAAAATCCTGAAATAGGGCTGGGCATCCACCCCACTTCCGGCAGCCCACTGCCAACCCCCGTTGTTATTGGCCAGCTCATAATCCAGCAGCTTGCTGCCAAAATAAGCTTCCCCCCAACGCCAGTCGATGAGCAAATTTTTGGTAAGAAAGCTGGCTGTGATCATACGCACCCGGTTGTGCATGTATCCATTCTGGTTAAGCTCCCGCATCCCTGCATCCACAATGGGAAACCCCGTTTTACCTTCACACCAACGTTGAAACTCATCCTCATTGTTTCGCCATGGGATACGGTCATAGTTCGGTTTGAAAGCGGTGTCTACCACCTGGGGATGATGATAAAGGACCTGCATGTAAAATTCTCGCCAGATCAACTCATTCAGATAAGTCGCATTAATCTCTTTAGCCTTTTGGGCTAATCGCCGGATGCTTAATGTACCATGTCTGAGATGTACGCCCAAACGTGTGGTACCGTCTTGTGCCGGATAGTCTCTCTTTTTTTGATAATGCCGGATCACCTCTTCGTCGATGCGATTGGGTGGAATCTCAATGTCGGCCCGCTCAAAGCCTAAATCTTTCAAAGAAGGCAGAGGAAGAGACTTGGTCTGATACCATCTCCCCGATGAAAGACCGGAAGCATAGGCGTCCAGCATAGCGTCTTCCAACTGCCGGAGCCAGGCTCTTTTATAGGGTGTAAATACTTTATAAGGCCCTCCTGATTTTGTCAGAATCTCTTCTTTCTCAAAAATGACCTGGTCTTTATAGGTATGAAATGGTATCTGGCTTTGGGTAAGAAGTTTCTCAATGGCATGGTCCCTTTCTCTGGCATAGGGTTCGTAATCATGATTGGTATATACGGCCCGTACCTCATAAGCTTTCAAAATCTCCTTCCATACTTCCTGAGGGTTACCATGTTTTACCAACAAAGAAGATCCTTGTTCCTTCAGCTGATCACGCATAGCGCGTAGGGTATCGTGAAGAAACATGACCCGGGCATCCTTTTTTTCTTCCAGGTCATCCAGGATATTGGTATCAAAAATAAAAAGAGGCAGCACCGGCAAATCTCCTTTCAGGGCATGCGATAAACCGCAATTATCCTCAAATCTTAAATCTCTACGAAACCAGAAAATAGCGACAGGGTGAGACGACATAAGAAAATTAGTCTGTATTCAGGAAATAGAACAAACACTCAGTTTGAATGTTTAATGACCATTCGTTTCCTGTTGATAAATTACCTGGGTGCCCGAAGACCAGGCTGATCATGACAAGCCGTCAGATAGACAGGCAATTATTGCGATATGCTTCATTAAACCAATCAAAATGCTTTAATTTGCCAGAACGAAAAATTTTTTAATCCTAAATGTGAAAACTCAATGAGCGAACAAAAAATTACTATTCAGAACGGTAACCTGAGAGTACCTGATCACCCAACCATTCCCTTTATTGAAGGAGACGGCACCGGGGTAGATATCTGGCCTGCTTCCCAAAAAGTGTTGGATGCTGCCGTCAAAAAAGCCTATCAGGGAAAAAAGCAAATAGAATGGAAAGAAGTATATGCAGGTGAAAAATCCTACAATATGAACGGAGAATGGCTGCCAGCCGATACCTTAACCACCTTCCGGGAGTATTTAGTAGGAATCAAAGGGCCGCTGACCACACCGGTAGGCGGTGGTATCCGTTCTCTGAATGTAGCTTTGCGCCAGGAATTAGACCTGTATGCCTGTGTCAGACCTGTCCGTTGGTATAAAGGCACGCCTTCCCCGGTGAAAGACCCCGGAGCGACAGATATGGTCATTTTCCGAGAAAACACCGAAGATATCTATGCAGGTATTGAGTTTCAGCAAGGAACGGATGATTGTAAAAAATTTGCCGAACAACTCAAAACTAATTTTCCCGATCGCTTCAAAAAGGTTCGTTTTCCCAATACAGCAGGTTATGGTATAAAACCCGTATCTATTGAAGGAACAGAGCGTTTGGTCAGGTCTGCGATTGAATATGCCTTCAATCTGAAACGTGATTCCGTTACCCTGGTGCACAAAGGGAATATTATGAAATTCACAGAAGGAGCTTTCCGCGACTGGGGCTATAACCTGGCTAAAAAAGAATATGGTGCCACAGATTATGAAGGAGGCCCCTGGCAGGTCATTGAGAAAGACGGCCACCAGCTGATCATCAAAGACGTCATTGCTGATGCTTTCCTGCAACAGATCCTGTTACGCCCCGCTGAATACGACGTCATTGCTACCCTCAATCTCAATGGAGACTATGTATCGGATGCCCTGGCCGCTATTGTAGGTGGCATTGGTATCGCCCCGGGAGCCAACATCAATTATGTTTCCGGACACGCTATTTTTGAAGCTACTCACGGGACAGCGCCTAAATATGCTGGTCAGGATAAGGTCAATCCGGGTTCTGTGATTTTGTCCGGGGCCATGATGCTGGATTATCTGGGCTGGCAGGAGGCCGCTGACTTGGTTAGAAAAGGTTTGGAGGGTTCTATCGCCGCCAAAAAAGTCACCTATGATTTTGAGCGATTGATGGAGGGAGCCACCCTGCTAAAATGTTCTGAGTTTGGAGATAGTGTAATCAACTATATGTAAAAAAATAAGGTGGTTGGAAGGCCACCTTTTTTTATGATCCAGTAGAAAATTTATTTTGCCCACACAGCTCTGATTCTTTCAATCATGCGGTCCAGGTACTCTTTCTCGATACCTAACCGTTCAGCAATCCTGAGGCACAGCTGATATTCCTGTTCTGCAATGTGTCCGTCAATGATAGTCATAAAAACCGCTTCACTGAGTTGGTCTTCTTTATCTACCATATTTAGAGGCACCATGTGTTGCAATTTGTCTGCTTCAGCCATGATAATCTTCACCTCCTCTTCACTCAACCCAAGCTCCTGAGCGCGATCTGCCAGAAACTCTCTCTCTCTGCTGTTTAAGTATCCATCCGCCGCTGCAACTGCTACCAGGTTTTTAAAATGATCTACTCCAATGTTCATAAAATTTGTCCTTCATTTAAAAAGTGAAAGACAATATAAGGAGGTATCTATGGATTGCCAATTAGGGTTCAGAGGGGACATGTAATGTCAAATAAAGCTTATTTCATTTTCAAAAAATTATATACATAAAGACAAGGAAATTACGCTTATCATAGCCCAGGAAACAGGGGTAGATGCAATATTCTCTGTAAAAAAAATGAACACATGATGTTTTTGGGCTATATTTTTATTAGGTGGACACCAGGGCGCTAAAAAAAAACATAGTATTCATTCAAAAAGCAACACATTTCATTGATAGCGTAGAGATAATCATTATTTAGAGCAACTAGCCAACAAAAACCTCAGAATACCGCTGATATTAAAGGCTTTTACAGGCCTGGTTCGCCTCATGAAAAAAAGACCCTAACTTCAAAAACTCTTTCAGATTAGTTAACGGATCAGGGTCCTTCATTTTGGACAGCAGGGGAAGGTCAGCGTTGACAGCATTGGATTAACACATAAAAATCCGAGTAAATCAGTGATTAATATTTAAATTGCTTTGTATTTTGTTAATGTTATGGCTGCAATCAGTAAAAATGTTGATCAGGCAATCCAATTTCTGCAAAACGGAGAAGTTATTGCCATTCCTACTGAAACTGTTTATGGATTAGCGGGCAACGCCTTTGATGCCGCTGCGGTTTCTCAAATATTTACCATAAAAAACAGGCCTTCTTTTAATCCGCTCATTACCCATACCGACGACTTACAAAAAGTAGCTCATTATGTACAAAACATCCCTAAATCTGCCAGAAAATTAGCCGAAACCTTCTGGCCGGGTCCCCTAACCCTGCTACTCAACAAAACCAAAGCCATTCCTGATATAGTCACAGCGGGTTCTGACCAGGTTGCTGTTAGGATTCCCCGCCATCCGGTAACCTTACAACTTTTAGGCTCATTGGATTTTCCTTTAGCGGCGCCCAGCGCGAATCCTTTTGGTTATGTAAGCCCTACCCGCGCAGAGCATGTTGAAGAACAACTGGGGAATAAAATCCCATTTATTCTGGATGGCGGTCCTTGCGAAATTGGTATAGAATCAACGATCGTCGGATTTGAGAACGAGAAAACAGTAGTGTATCGTCTAGGAGGCATTAGCTTGGAAGAACTGGTGGAAGTAACAGGTCAGGAGGACCTGGTGGTGAAGAACCAAAACAAAGACCATTCACCGCAGGCCCCCGGCATGCTCAGTAGCCACTATGCACCGGGTAAAAAAGTGATCATAGGTGATCTGGACGACTTGATCATCCGGTATCATCCTGAAAAGATAGCCTTGATTTCTTTTAAAGATTATTATCCTCAGATTCCACAACAGCGGCAGTTCATCCTTTCCTCTTCCGGCAATCTACAGGAAGCAGCACAGCGTTTGTTTGTGGCACTTCGGGAAATGGATAAGCTTTCAGTGAACTTTATCTTAGCCGAACTAGTCCCTGACTACGGATTGGGCAGAGCCATTAACGATCGTCTGCTAAGGGCGTCTGTTAAATAATTTGTCTTGTAGTAAAAAAGCTTTGAATGGGTTTCTTTAGAAAGGCTATTCCCTGAAGCATGTTTTAAATGGAAAAAGCGGAAAGTGTTTCCGCTTTTATCAATTTAGGTAGTTTATAGGAAAGTAATATTTTTAAACACTGAGCAGTTTTATCTGGCCAGCGACAGTTTCATAAGGCCTCAGTTTACTGCAGTTGTGCTTGGTGATACGACTTTCTGATCTCATTTCTAATGTGATTCCAGGTATCATTGAAAGATACTGCATAAGAAACAGTATGGTGAATTCCTTTTGGAGAAATACTTTCTGTTGTACTGTTCTTGTTATCAATTCTCGTTAAATTTTGCATCTTTATCATATTTTTATTCAATTTAACTAAATATCTTACACAAATATACAAATTAATATTTGAATAGTAATATTTTAATGAAAATTTTTTTAGATTTTTTTGATTTTTTCCTTTATGCCTATGTGATAGCTTTGAATCAGGGCCTGTTGGGGGATTTTCGGGGGATTAGGTACAGTTGATTTTGCCTGCCGTCTATGTAATGAATCTTGTCATTTTTAAAAACCGCAGTTTCCTCCATCATCATTCTGATTTCTTTATTATTCCATTCCGGAATCGGCACCTGGGCATTGAGTTCAATCGCGTAACAGGTGTTGTCCTTGAGGGGATACTGACCGGTATCGACGGAATCCTGCTGGTCCCATAAGCCAATGGCCGGACCGGCGGCATGACCATGATATCCGATAGGATGGCTATAAATACTGGGTTTGATGCCCTCTCTGCCCGCTTGCTCACGGGTAAGGCGAAGTACTTCATTGCCAGACCGGCCTTCTTTAAAATGGGAAGTTAAAATATCCTGCAGCCTTCGCCCCTTTTCAAAAGCATTTATTAAACCCTTGGGAGGAGCCCATTCACCAGGTTTCAATACATAGGCATTTTGCTGCATATCCGTATGGAGATGCAGATAAGAAATCCCAAAATCTATATGAACCAAATCTCCTGGCATGATAACATCGCCGAGTGCTTGGGTCTGCGCACTAAAAGAAGGTAGCGAATTTTCACCGTGACTGTCGGGTCGTGTGACGTCTACTGTGGGATGAAACCAAGTCTCTAAGGTCAGTGCCGCGATTCTTTCCCGATACCACCACTGCACATCGTCCGTGGTGGTAACGCCAGGTTGAATAACTTTTTCCGATAGCCCTTCCGCAATGATATGGTGGGCCATCCGGCCAAGTTGTTCATAGATAGCCAATTCAGTATCTGTGCGGGTTTCCAGCCAACGCACGGCCAGGTTTTCTGCTGATTTTAGTCGCTTTTGGTATTTTTCAGGCAAGGCCTCCCTTAACAACTGCTGTTCGGTCGAGACCAAACCATCCGCATGGGCAAACAGCTCGGAGGTATTGAGTCCTATATATTGAGGATCTCTTTCTGCAATAATGTCCACCAGCTTTTTCCACTGGTCAGGTTCTTCTTCCGGATTCCAGGCACTTTTAAATATATTACCAACATCATACCGGGCTATGGCCAAACCTTCTATGTCTGATTGACCCGGTTTGTGAAAAATAGCTAAAATAGTTCGGCGACGGGCCGACAACCAGGTAGAGGGCAACAAGGTCTTCATGACCGGGTCCTCATTGTATTCCCGGGATATCATAAGCCACAGATCAATATTGGCTTCTTGCATCAGTTGAGGTAATAGCTGGTAAAAACGTTCTTCCCTCAGTTGGTCCATCACCTGCGCTCTTTCCCTAAGCGGTAAGATATAGGGCAGTGTTGTCTCCTGGGCATACACCACCACCGGCGTTAGCGCAATGATAAAAATTAGTAAGTGTTTTTTTGAAAGCATGATAGATGAAATGAATAGAGGTCCTGAATACAAGGTTACATAATAAATGATATAACAGAAAAATGGAGAGCTCAAGAAGGAATAGTACACCTTATCAATACATTTCAATTCGCCGCCTGCATACCTACCGGTGGGTTAAGTATTGATTTTTCTGTGTTATGAAACAAGCTAGCCAACTTTTTCCCTTTTCATTGCGTTATGCAGTAGAATGGAAGATTCTCAGTGACTAAAAGAATTTGCTGCTTTAAATTCGAGCTAGTTACAATTTATTAAATATATTTGCACGTCTTTAATTTGGAAACAAAATAGTTAATTTAAATGACTCAGGTTGTTATCATTTCAATCCTTGCTTTCACCTTGATCATTCTTTTATTGGTAGTTCTTTTGCTCTTTGCACAATCCAAGCTGGTGCAGCAGGGAGACGTAAAGATTGTCATCAATGGTGACGAAAAGAATCCTATTGTGACCAAGGCAGGAGGCTCGTTGCTTTCTACCCTCTCCGGTGAAAAAATATTTCTGCCTTCTGCCTGTGGAGGTGGTGGTACCTGTGCTATGTGTAAGTGTGCCATCGATGAAGGGGGCGGCGATGTATTGCCTACAGAGGTAGGACACCTCAGCCGAAAAGAACAGCAGGATCATATCCGCCTTTCCTGTCAGGTAAAGGTAAAACAGGATATGCGGATACGTATCCCGGAAGAAATATTTGGTATTAAGAAGTGGGAGTGCGAAGTAGTTTCCAATTACAACGTCTCGACTTTCATCAAAGAGTTTGTAGTAAAACTTCCGGAAGGAGAAACTTTGGATTTTCAATCTGGCGGTTATATCCAGATTGATGTGCCCCCGGTAGAAGTTGAGTATAAAAATATGGACATTCGTCCTAATCCGGCAACCGGTGATCCGGATGACAAATTCCGCGAGGATTGGGATAAATTTGATCTTTGGAATCTGAAGATGAAAAATCCGGAACCTATCTTTCGCGCCTATTCTATGGCCAACCATCCGGCAGAAGGAAACATCATTATGTTGAATATCCGTATTGCCACTCCCCCCTGGGATAGAGCTGCCGGAAAATGGATGGATGTAAATCCAGGTATTTGTTCTTCCTACGTTTTCTCCAGACAACCCGGAGACAAAGTGACCATTTCAGGACCTTACGGAGAATTTTTCATCAACCCTACCGGAAGAGAAATGATTTATATTGGAGGAGGGGCTGGTATGGCTCCCTTGCGTTCCCATATTTTTCACCTCTTCCATACCGAAAAGACTGACAGAAAGGTATCTTATTGGTACGGGGGACGCTCTAAACGGGAACTGTTCTATACAGATCAGTTCAGGAAAATAGAGGAAGAATTTTCCAATTTTAAATACAATATTGCCTTATCCGAACCCTTACCTTCTGATAACTGGGATGGATATACCGGTTTTATTCACAAGGTGCTCTACGATAATTATCTGAAAGATCACCCTGATCCGGAGGAAGTAGAATATTATCTGTGTGGTCCTCCCTTGATGAATGCTGCCGTCCTGAAAATGCTCGATGATATGGGCATTCCGCCAGAAAATATCCGATTTGACGATTTTGGGGGTTAATTCACCAATAAAACAAAAGGGAGTGCAATGCACTCTCTTTTTGTATACAGCGTTTTGAAGCAAGTTTTAACATTTACAACCTATCCTATCTGACAAACACTTACTCATTCCATGAACCTGAGCATTTTCTTCCGGGCGGTGGCTCCTCATCTCTACCAGGATATTCCGTCCTCCAACAGCTTTTTCCATGCTATCCAGACTTACACCGATGAGTTTCCCAATTTTGCTGAAGCTGATATAGCCTTGGTAGGACTTACTGAAAATCGAGGCAGCCGCCTTAACAAAGGAGTGGATCAGGGCGCAGATGCCATTCGTAAGGCACTGTACCAGTTAAAGAAAGGAAGTGGCGCTTATCAGATAGTAGATCTGGGTAATCTGGTCAATGGACATAGCCTGGAGGAAACCTATCTGCGCATCAAGGAAGTCTGTGAAGCCTTGATTACCTACGATACCCTTCCCATCTTGATAGGCGGCTCCCATGATCTGGATTATGGACAATATCAGGCCTACGAAAGTCTGGAAAAGCTGGTTTCTGTCTTATGTGTTGATGCAAAAATTGACA
The DNA here is from genome assembly GCA_021730635.1 of Catalimonadaceae bacterium JC749. Classification (GTDB taxonomy): domain Bacteria; phylum Bacteroidota; class Bacteroidia; order Cytophagales; family Cyclobacteriaceae; genus JAJNNC01. The sequence goes on along the minus strand of JAJNNC010000014.1, from coordinate 157,514 downwards.
TAGAACCCAACTTTGAGGAAGAAGCCACCGAAGGACTAAGCGATCATCATTTGCATAAAATCTTGATGCATGACCCTAATTATTTACTGAATTATAGTCATATCGGTTACCAAAGCTACCTGGTAGACCCTACTGCTCCCATTCTCCTGGAGAAATTTTATTTTGATAGCTATCGACTAGGGCTGGTCAATCAGGATATTACTACCATGGAACCCGTGGTGCGGGGTGCTGACATGCTAAGTTTTGATATTACCGCTATACAAGCCAACGACGCCCCCGGAAATATACAAGCACAGCCTTTTGGTCTCACAGGCCAGGAGGCTTGTCAGCTTTGCTGGTATGCAGGTCATAATGAAAAACTGACTTCCGCCGGTTTCTATGAGTACAATCCTCAGGAGGATGACTCACGACACAAAACAGCGTCTGTCATAGCTACTATGATCTGGTATCTTATGGAAGGGTATTATCACCGGACCTATGAGGAAGATTTTGAAAGCAATGATTTTATCAAATATATTGTCCCCATGCCTTCAAAACCTTCCGTATTGACTTTTTACAAAGCCAAAAAAAGTGAAAAGTGGTGGATGGAGGTTCCCAATCCTCAGGTAGAAGGTATGAAAAATATGAAAAGCATCATTCCCTGCGACCCATCAGATTATGAAATGGCCACAAAAGGGGAATTACCCGATCGCTGGATTCAGATTCATGCAAAATTTTTGTAAGCCAGACAAAGGCCTATTGAATGTAATGTTTGCTGAAGAAGCACAGATAGGCAAGGAGGATGATACGCATACCAGAAAATTTTGCCCGTATGGTATTAATTTACTCTTGGATTGCACCTATGCCAAACAGAAACGCTAAAATCCAGTAGAAGCAAAGAAAAGAATGTTCATACTAGATATTTTGATCAATAAAGCTATACACGCCTGCTTCAACAGACTATAATCCTATTGATATTTGAAAGCTGTAATGGATGGGCGTCAATACTTTTTTCACTTTGATTTTCTACCATCCTCTTTTGTAAGCAGACATCCGTATGATTTTTTTAAAATGATGATTCCTGGCAGGACACGATAAACCACACAAAATCTCAACTTATTGTAAATCAACCTTTTATAAAGAACGGAATTTCGAGATTGGGCAATCAATATAATTTTCAACATAAAATATTGTTGCTTTCTCTGTACATTTTAAGATAATCTTGCCTGTTTTTCCATTCATTTGCACCGTAAGTTTTCTCCTACTCTTTTCCAGTATAATGCTTATTTATAATTGTATATTTGCTATATAATTATGTGAAATATTTAAAGGTGAATGGTTATGATTCAAGATAACGCAGTAGGAAAATTTCGTGAAATCTTTAAGACGGCATATCTGGAGGTCAAACACGATGAGAAAAATAATATCATTATTTATAAATGGATAGGCAGAATCAACGATGAGGATGCTAAAACAGGTATGCTTAAAATATTAGAAATCATCAAGCGGAATAAAACACCCAATCTGGTAGCAGATCTGACAGCCTTTTTAGGTGGATCAGTAAATACAGCCAAATGGGTCAATGAAGAATGGAGCCAGATGATTTACAATGCAGGATTACGAAATGTAGCCGTGAAACTCCCTGAAAGTGCCTTTGGTGGCTTCTCAAATACGGTGGCCTTGGGGCTAAAGTTTGTCTCTCTGTTGAATGTGGAAAAGTTTATAACCCTTGAGGATGCTTACCACTGGATAGAGAAAAATAATTATCAAACCCTTTGAAATACATTGATATATCCTCTCAGGTATTGAGTCCTTTTATACAATAGGCCTCTCTGGGAGGATATTTTTATTCGCAGACATAAGTATTATGGAAAAAGCATTGAAGGTAAAAGCTATTTGCAGCATTCTTTCTTCAGAGGATGTGGATGAAGCTATCGATTGTATTGCCCAAACTTTTAGTCAAGGGGAACCGATGACAAGCCTGCTGGGCATAAGTAAAGAAGAATTTACTTATTTTGCCAAAGTCTTCATTACAAAAGCTGCCAGAGAGGGCATGTCCGTTGTTGCCAGAGATATCTATAGTGACCAGTTCATGGGTTGTATCATATGTGAAGATTATGTGACTGACCTTCCGGAAGGCATAGAAGACATCTCGCCAAATTTTAACCCAATCATTGCTTTGCTGGAATCCTTGGGCACCTGTTACAAAACAGAACACTCCGTCAACCCTGGAGAACTCTATCATTTGTTTATGGGAGGTGTTTATAAGGAATTTGCCGGATCCGGTGTAGCATCCCAGATGTCCTTTTTTATAGAAAAACTGGGCAAAGAAAAAGGTTATAATGGTGCCATTGGTGAAGTAACCGGCCCCATCTCTCAGCATGTTTATATCAACCAGCTCGGATACCAACCTCTTTATCATATACGATACAGTGACTTTCTTTATGAAGGCAAAAGGATTTTTAAAAATATTACCGCTTGCGAAAAATGCATTCTCATTTACAAACCTTTGTAGGCACAAGAACATCTCTGTTCATTTTTTACAATCAGAAGTTACTTTTTAGAAGGCTCACCCAATAACGATACATCATGGACAGGAACCGGCTTGAGCTTACACCTGATGAAATGAGAGATTTTGGATACCAGGTGGTTGATATTCTTGTTGAACATTTTTATAGTCTTCCGGATAAACCCACGGGTAAAACAGCTTCCAGACCAGCCCTGGAAAAGCTGATAGAAATGCCTGTTCCCACCAAAGGTGAATCTTATGATGCAGTGCTGCAAGATGTTTTACAACATGTAACTGACAACGTGATGCATCTGGACCATCCCCGTTTTTTTGCATGGGTACCTAGTCCCAGTAATTTCGTTAGTGTAATGGGTGATCTGTTGGCTTCAGGTTTTAATGTATTTTCAGGCTTATGGTTAGCGGGTGCCGGTGCCGCACAAGTGGAATTAACAACGCTCCACTGGCTCATACAGTTAATGGGAATGCCGCAGGAATCTGGCGGATTGTTTGTAAGTGGAGGTTCTGTAGCCAACCTAACCGGACTCACGGTAGCCAAACACATTAAGCTGAATAATGCCATTGAACAGGCTGTCGTTTATTTTTCTGACCAGACACATGCTTCTGTAGAACGTGCCCTGAAAATACTGAATTTTGCTCCTCACCAGTTAGTGAAAATTCCAACAGATACACACTACCGTCTGAACACAAAGCACTTGAAAAGGCAAATTCTAAAAGATAGAAAGCTGCACAAACGTCCCTTTTGTATCATAGCAAACGCCGGCACTACCAATACAGGAGCCATAGACCCTTTAGAGGAAATTCATGAGATTTGCAAACAAGAAGATCTTTGGATGCATGTTGATGGAGCCTATGGAGCAGCTGGCATGCTAAGTCAGGAAGGTCAACAGTTGTTGAAAGGACTCTCTCATGCCGACTCCCTGACCCTTGATCCTCACAAATGGTTGTTCCAACCCTATGAAATTGGTTGCTTGCTGGTGAAGGAAAAAGAATGGCTTACCAGAACCTTTGAAAATCGTCCTACTTATTTAAGAGATACCCAACAGAAAGAAGAATATAATTTTTCCAACACAGGTATTCAACTTACTCGAAGTTTCAGAGCCCTGAAGTTGTGGATGTCTATCAGAGTTTTTGGTATCGATGCCTTTAAAGATGCGGTAGGGCATGGATTGTACCTGGCAAAAGTCGCTGAAAAAAAAATAAGGCAATTACCGGACTGGGAGGTAATAACGCCTGCCCAACTCGGTATCATCACTTTCAGATTTTCTCCTGCTAGCAACTCGGAAAAAGAAAATGATCAGATCAACAAGAAAATAGTTGCTAGTATGATTCGGGAGCAATATGCCATGCTTTCCTCTACAATTCTGGACCAGAAGACTGTGTTGCGCATGTGTATCATCAATCCAAGAACTACTATAGAAGATGTGGAGCATACTATCAGTAAACTCAGTGAAATTGGACAAAAGATTTCTCTGAAGAAAAAGATAATTGTATAGCTTTTTTCCATGCTAAACAGACATTTTTTTCTTCATATCCCTTCTTTATTACCTACTAAAAGAAAAAATTCTTCATACAAAACCAACTTCTATGAATGCATCATGGTTAAGTCTTGTATGGAGCAAAAAAAGAAGACTGTTATTATTGGCGCAAGCCCGAATCCTTCTCGTTATGCCTATGTGGCAGCACAGATGCTGGCTCGTTTTGGACATCCATTTGTACCTTTGAGTATCAAGAAAGGAGATGTTGCCGGTGAACCCATCCTTGATTTACGAGAAAAACCATCTATTCCGGCCGTAGATACAGTCACCTTATATATCGGACCGCAAAATCAACCGGAATGGTATGATTATATCATTCATTTGTCGCCCCGACGTATTATTTTTAATCCCGGCACAGAGAACACGGAATTCATACAGTTAGCCCGTCAGCATGGCATTGAGCCGGTCTTGGGATGCACACTGATCATGTTGAGATCAGGAACTTTTTAACATAATATTGTGTTATTTTACTGAAAATCAAACAGTTACACCGGATAATACAGCAAGCAACCCCATGATATTTGGGTTATTTTCATCCAAGGTGAAATGCCTGCTTTTTCCCATGTAAAATCCGTTATTTTATTGTAATTTTGAGCCTTTAGGACATCATAAACAACATGAGCGAAATTAAAGATATTGAAGCTAATTCATTGGCGAAAATCAACACCGGAGAGTACTCTGCAAACAACATTCAGGTTTTAGAAGGTCTGGAAGCCGTAAGGAAACGTCCTGCCATGTACATTGGCGATGTGAACGTCAAGGGTCTGCATCATATGGTCTATGAAGTAGTGGATAACTCCATAGACGAAGCCCTGGCAGGATACTGCGACAAAATCGATGTAGTCATTCACGAAGACAATTCCGTATCGGTAGAAGACAACGGACGGGGCATTCCCACCGACATTCACAAAAAAGAAAAAAGGTCGGCCCTCGAAGTAGTAATGACCGTGCTGCATGCAGGAGGAAAATTTGATAAAAGCACCTATAAAGTTTCCGGGGGGCTTCACGGCGTCGGTGTGTCATGTGTAAATGCCCTATCCATACACTTGCATGCCACAGTACACCGGAACGGAAAGGTTTATGAACAGGAGTACAGTCGAGGTATTCCCACTTATACCGTCAGAGAGATTGGAGACACAAACAGAACCGGTACCATTGTGCGGTTTAAACCGGATGCTGAGATCTTTAATGTCACAGAATATAAATATGAAACCATCGCTTCCCGCTTAAGGGAGCTGGCTTTTCTCAATGCCGGAATCCGCATTACCCTGACCGACCTGCGGGAAATTAATGAGGCAGGCGAACCGGAAAAAGAAGAGTTTCACTATGAGGGAGGGCTAATAGAATTTGTAGGTTATCTGGATAATAACCGGGAAAAATTAATTCCGGAACCCATTTTTATTGATGGAGAAAAAGGGGAAGTACCTGTTCAGGTAGCTTTAACGTACAATACCTCTTTCTCTGAGAATGTGGTTTCTTATGTCAACAATATCAACACGATTGAAGGGGGGACGCATGTTTCCGGTTTCCGGAGAGCCCTGACCCGTACCCTGAAAAATTATGCTGATAAATCAGGACTGCTTGAAAAAGTTAAAATAGAAATCAATGGCGATGACTTCCGTGAAGGGCTGACTGGCGTTATTTCTGTCAAAGTGGCTGAACCCCAGTTTGAAGGACAAACCAAAACCAAATTAGGAAACTCCGATGTGATGGGTGCAGTAGAATCCTGTGTGGGAGAAGCACTCAACGTTTATCTGGAAGAACATCCCAAAGAAGCAAAAGCCATTATCTCTAAAGTGGTACTGGCTGCGCAGGCACGCCATGCCGCCCGGAAGGCGCGGGAAATGGTACAGCGTAAAAACGTACTGACAGGGACCGGCCTTCCTGGTAAGCTGGCCGACTGTTCGGATAATGATCCCGGAGAATGCGAATTGTACCTGGTAGAAGGAGATTCAGCCGGAGGAAGTGCCAAACAAGGGAGGGATCGTAGATTCCAGGCTATCTTACCCCTACGGGGAAAAATCCTTAACGTAGAAAAGGCCCAGGAACACAGAATCTATGATAACGAGGAGATCAAAAATATCATCACAGCTTTGGGTGTGAGCTTTGGAACTGAAGAGGATGAAAAAGCGCTGAATACTGAAAAATTACGGTATCATAAGATTGTCATCATGACGGATGCCGACGTGGATGGCAGCCATATCCGGACGCTGATCCTTACTTTCTTTTTCCGCTATATGCGCGAACTCATAGAAAAAGGGTACTTGTATATAGCATTGCCTCCCCTGTACCTGGTCAAGAAAGGCAAAGAAGAAAAATACTGCTGGACAGAAGCCGAACGGGAGCGCATTGTCAAAGAATTGGCCGGAGATGGAAAACTGGAATCTGTTGGCGTACAACGTTATAAAGGATTGGGTGAGATGAATCCTGAACAACTGTGGACTACCACGATGGATCCTGAACATCGTAGCCTGAAAAAGGTGACCATCGAATCGGCTGCAGAAGCAGATCATTTGTTCTCTATGCTGATGGGCGACGATGTAGCGCCCCGCAGAGAATTTATAGAGAAAAATGCCAAATACGCTAATCTTGATATTTGATTTTTTTCAATAAGCATTAAGGCTGTTCTATCACCGGACAGCCTTTTTTTGTTGTGCCAAATTCTTTCAGGGATGCTTTGGAGGCCTGTTTTTGCTGTAATAGAATATGCAATATTTTCCTTTTTTTGATCCGGGTTAAAATCATACTTTTGCTATCATTATTTTATTGTTAAAACAGTTTACACCAATAATCTGTCGACTCTGGATGTTAGTCAAAGACCGCGTTTTATCTTCCATAGCTACCAGTCACTATATCAGCCGTGATCTGAGCTGGTTAAAATTTAATAATAGGGTGTTGGACCAGGCCAAAAAGCCAGGGCGCAATATTTTTGAGAAACTTAAATTTATGGCGATAACTTCCTCCAATCTGGATGAGTTTTTCATGATCAGAGTAGGAAGTTTATACAATTATCTGGATTATGGCAAAGAGCGGATTGATTATTCAGGACTTCGTGAAAAGCCTTTTAAGAAAAAACTGCTGCAGGAAACACAGACTTTTTTTAAAGAGCAGTATGAACACTATCTCAAACACCTGCAGCCTCAATTTGAAAAAAATCATTTCAGTATCGTAAGGGATATAGATAAACTGGAAGCAGGAGAGACCAAAAAGCTGGAAGAATATTTTAACCGTACTATCTATCCCATGCTGACTCCTATGGTCTACGACAGCTACCACGCCTTTCCTACCCTGATGAACAAATTGCTGATTTTTGGCGTGGTGACCAAAAATCCTTCTGAGAAAAAGGATCAGAAAAAATTATCATTCGTGCAGATACCCCAAAATCTGCCCCGCTTTTATGAGATCGACGATGGCGATGATATTCTCTTCGTGCCCATAGAAAAAATTATCCAGAAATACATCGAACGCTTATTCAGAAACATTGAGATACTGTCTGTTAACTTGTTCAGAATTACCCGCAATGGTGATTTCACGCTGGACGAAAGTGATGATATAGAAGCTAACTTTGTAGAAGAAGTACGGCGGAAGCTGAAGACCCGAAAGACAGGCAGGGTGGTAAGAGTAGAAGTTGAAAAAGGGTACAATTCCTGGATGATGCGGCAACTGTCTAATCGCTGGAGTATCGATAAGGATAATATCTTTGAAATTGACGAAAATGCCCTGATGGATTTTACGGCTCTCTGGCAAATTATCAACCACAGTGAGTTTAAAAACCGCATTCCCAAACCCCACGCGCCTGTTCCTCCACTGACGTATCCGGAGATGGGCACCGATAACATTTTTGAAATTCTGAAGAGCCGGGATATCCTGCTTCACCATCCCTATAATGATATTGAGCCGATGCTGGAGCTCATTGAGCGCTCGGCAGAAGACCCTAGTGTGTTGGCCATCAAACTCACCATCTATCGACTGGCGCAGGATTCACTCATCACAACGGCCTTGTTGAAAGCAGCGGAGAACGGGAAACATGTGTCGGTGCTTTTCGAGTTGAAGGCCCGCTTTGATGAGGAAAACAATATGCGTGAAGCCCAGAAACTGCATAAGGCAGGCTGTTTTGTCATCTATGGTATCAGTAGCTTTAAAACACATACAAAATTGCTGCTGGTAGTGCGTAAAGAGGGCAAAAAAGTGACCCGCTATGTACATATGTCCAGTGGAAACTATAATGAACAGACAGCAAAACTGTACACTGATTTAGGATTGCTCAGCACCAATGAAGTCTATGCCTATGATGTTTCCGAATTTTTTAATGTTATAACGGGCCATTCCCTGCCTACCGATTATAAGTATCTGATTACGGCACCCAGGGATATGCGGCAGCAGCTCATTGACCTGATCCGTGTGGAGGCCGATCATGCAAAAAAAGGACTGCCTTCCGGAATTGTCATTAAAATCAACTCCCTGGAAGATAAAGAGGTCATCGATGAAATGTATAAAGCTTCTCAGGCTGGCGTCATCATCAAATTGATTGTTCGTGGCATCTGCTGCCTGCGCCCTGGCCGTTCCGGATTGAGCGAAAATATTATGGTGCGTTCTATTGTGGGCGATTTTCTGGAACATTCCCGTATTTTCTATTTCCACAACAATGGAGATCCCAAAGTATATGGAGGAAGTGCCGATATCATGGTAAGAAGCTTTGACCGGCGTTTGGAATCTTTGTTTCTGTTTGTGGACCCTATCGTGAAAAAGCAGGCAATTAATATTTTAGCCTACAACCTGCGTGACAACGTCAATACATACAGTATGCAGGAAAACGGAGAATACAAAGTAGTGGAAAGAGGCAAGTCCCCTGCTTTTAATATCCATAAAGAGTTTTTTAAAGTGACCCGCGAGGAAATTGAAAAAGTAAGGCTATTCTGAGACCTGCTTACCCTGGAGCTGTTACATGACAGGAAGCTGGTGTTTTTTGTATAACATTTGCATAACCCCATCTTTCAAACCTACATCCGGTACCACAATGGTGTTGGCTCTGGACCATTTCATCGCAGCAATGTAAATGTCAGCAGCAGGGAGGATCACATCTGCCCGGTCCGGGTTGAGCTGTAGCTTGTTGATCCTTTCCTCTAAGGTATGGCTGCCCAGAAAGTCACGGATGGTGATGATCTTTTTGAGAGAAAGAGGCCTCCCGAATTTCCTTCTGGAGAATTCGAATATCTTATTAATATTACCGCCTGTGCCTATCGCCGTCACTTTTTTGTGTTTCATTTTGATGTTTGTACGAATCCAGTCGTTCATATTTTCCCAAACCTGATCCAACGAAAGACGGGTATTGAGCCGACGTACAGAACCGATAGGAAAAGATTTGGCATTTACTTTTTCTTTGTTGACAATCACATTTAATTCCGTACTCCCCCCTCCTACATCTATGTGCACATACACTTTATCTTCTGCCAGCATATTGAACAAAGCGTTGTTAATGATCTCAGCTTCCTTATCCCCATCAATAATTTCAATATCCAACCCGTATTTTTTTCTGGCCGCTTCCACCAATTCAGGTCCGTTTTCGGCTTCACGCATGGCTGAAGTAGCATAGGCCATGTAGTCATCTACCTCATACAGTTCAATCAGCAAGCTAAAGGCATGCATTAATTTGAGGAATTTGGCCGATCGTTCAGCACCAATGCGGTGCGTAGGGTTTTCTTCCGTGATTTCAAACACATCTTGTCCGAGTCGAAGCGGAAAACGAACATATTCCAGCCTTTTAAAAGTAATTTTACCCTCATATTCCAACACATTGGTCACCTGTAGGCGAATGGCATTAGAACCGATGTCAATAGCGGCTAATTTTAGATTAGACAAAGTCAGAACTATATTTGTTGATAATGAACGATAAAGCAATTATAAAAAAAGTTTTGCTTATAAGAGTGGTTTGTACTAAAATGAGGCGCATTTTCACTATTAACTCATACACTTTATGTATTTTCGCATCTTTGAATCAAAGAAGGTAAAACCCGTATGAAAGTAACTGAACATATCAAAAGTGCGAAGAGCACTTTATTTACTATTGAAATTCTACCCCCTAAAAAAGGTGAAAATATTGACACCCTGTTTTCTCATATTGACTCCCTGATGGAGTTTCAACCAGCTTTTATTGATGTCACTTACCACCGGGAGGAATATGTGTATAAAGAAATGGGCCGGGGTATGCTCAAAAAACTAATCACCCGTAAAAGACCGGGTACGGTCGGGATCTGTGCCGCTATCCAAAGCCGCTACAATGTAGATACGGTGCCCCATGTGATCTGTGGCGGTTTTTCTAAAGAGGATACGGAAAATATGCTGATTGACCTGGATTTTCTGGGTATTCATAATGTACTGATCCTGCGGGGTGACCCCGTAAAGTCAGAACCTGGTTTTTCACCCCATCCGGAAGGCCACTGCTATGCCAGCGATCTGATAGAACAGGTCTCCAACATGAACAAAGGCATTTATCTGGATGATGAACTGTTACAGGCCTATCCTACCCATTTCTGTATAGGAGCTGCCGGCTATCCGGAAAAACATTTTGAGTCGCCTAACCTGGAAACGGACTTTCTTTATCTGAAGAAGAAAGTAGAGGCTGGAGCAGAGTTCATCGTCACACAGATGTTTTTCAACAACCAGGTATATTTCCAGTTTGTGGAGAAGTGCCGGGAGTTTGGAATCAATGTTCCCATCATACCGGGGTTAAAACCACTGTCTACGCTCAAACACCTCACCTTATTACCACAGTTTTTCCATTTGGATATTCCGGATGCTTTAGCCAGGGAGGTAGCGAAATGTAAGGACAATACCCAGGCCAAAGAGGTTGGTATCGAGTGGTGTGTACAACAATGCAAGGAACTCATTGAATACGGTGTGCCAGTATTACATTTTTATACCATGAGCAAGTCGGAATTGGTACGTAAAGTTGCTGAGCAGGTATTTTAAGTATGCTTCTTGCTGATTTTCGAATTAACTTTTTTCAAATTTTTAAGGACGCTTCATCTTCTATGAAACCGTACTTGTTCACTTTTTTATTAATGGCAGGAGTGGCCGCTTCCTGCCAGGCACAGATTGGTTTAGGATTAGGGTCTGGTGGTATTAATATCAAGTCATCCGTAGAAAATAAGCTGCGTATTATTGGTAGAGCCAATTTCTTTTTCAGTGACCTTTCTCAATTTAGTCCATCCCTCCATGTAGTCAGCCAGTTTGTCAATGAAAGCCAGATCAAGGCTTATTTCGGCGGAGGCATTGGTGCTGATATCAGATTTAGTGAATTTGATGAGCATACCATTGTACATATCAAAGCGCCTTTGGGAGTGGAATTTTTCCCTCTGGAAGGTAAAAATATAAGTGTTACCGTTGAATCAGGACTGGTCTTCTCTACTGGAGAAGATCTTAATAATTTGTATATACCTGCCATTTTTGAATTTACTTTCTATTTGCGGTAAAGGCTTGCTGAACTGCATTTAGAGAAAGCCTATTACTTACTGTATGCTGGTATGGGCAGGCTGGTGAAAGTGCTGCTGCAATACTTTAATGGTATGGGTTAAAGCCTCCTGGGACTGATCAAAAAAAGGCACATTAATAAAGCCGTGGATCACATCAGGAAATAAGACCTGCTGCACAGGCACCCCTGCAAGCTGCAACTTTTCTGCATAGGCCTCTCCTTCACTTCGGAGAGGATCAAAGCCGGCAATAATGACCAGAGCGGGCGGTAGGTAATCAAAGTTCTTGGCCAGTAATGGAGAAGCATACCCTTCGTAACGGTCTTTCCAATCTGGAAGATACTGATCGGTGTACCATCTGACTCTTTCTGTGGTTAAGGCAAAACCCTGTCCGTATTTCTGATGAGATTCCGTATTGAAATCAACAGCCTGGGTGGCCGGATAATAAAGGACTTGGCAAACAATCGCAGGTCCGCCCAGGTCGCGGGCCATGTGTGAAACGACAGCGGCCAGATTGCCTCCGGCACTGTCGCCTGCTACCGCCAGACGGGTGCTGTCTCCTTTCAGCAAAGCTGCCTGCTGATAAACCCATTGTAAGGCAGCATAAGCATCTTCTACCGGTACAGGATACGGATTTTCGGGAGCCAGACGGTAGTCTACAGAAACTACTATCGCTGGAATGTGATGCGCCAACCGGGCACAAACGCCGTTGTATTCATCTAAGGTACCAAAAACGAAACCTCCTCCATGATAATACACCAGTATGGGCAAAGGTGTAAGACTATCAGGCCTGTAAATCCGAACCGGGATATTCCCCTTTGCCGTTCGACAGACGGTATCTTTGATAGACGGTATTTGTCGGATGTACTCGTCCTCCTGAAACCAGGCATCTTCCTCAGCAAATTTTTCTCTCAGCTCCTGGGGTGTGAAGTGGATAATATCCGGCGGTTCATATAACTTCAATCCAATCGCCACCTTATAATCCAAAGAACCATAAGGGGTAAGGGTCCAGCGGTAGAGAAGAAAAGCTGCCACAAGGATCAGAGACAACAAAACCAGGCCGATTATGCGTAACAATTTTTTCATGAGTACTCCGTAAACATGAGTCAATAGCAATAAAAGATAAAACTACTATGAATGACGCATCACCCATGCGGTCAGATCCTGCAATACACGCTGCCGGTCGGGTTCTCTTTCATTCATCGTTTCATGATAAAGATCGTCATATAGTCTGAGCAATTTGTCAGGTTGACGCAACAACTGATAAAACTTTTTGGAGCCTTCGGGAGAAGTAATTCTGTCATCGGTACCATGGAAGATATAGGTAGGCACTCGCAGGGAGCCTGCCGCTGCATAAAACTTTTTACTCATCCGGAAAAGATGATAACCCAGGGCAACGGATATTTTGCTATGGGTCAGCGGATCTGCCTGATACTGCTGTCCAACAGTAGGATCATGAGACAAATACGCTGTATTCAGATTGGTATCCAGTAGCATGGAAGGTGCTATTTTTACCAACACAGAAGCCATCGCTTTTTTCATTCGATGGGTAAAATCCAAAGGTATTTCAATGGCTGGGGAACTCAAAATTAATCCTCTCAGGTTGTCCTGATGTTTCGTGTCAAGCGCATAATCCAGGGCCACAGCGCCTCCCAGGGAGTGCCCCAGTAAAAAGACCTGTTGCTGATGATTTTCTTCTCTGGCGATACGGATCATTTCAGCCAGATCTTCACTAAACAGGCTAAAATGCCTGATATGACCCCGCACCCCCTGACTGTTTCCATGCCCGGGCAGTTCCATGGCGTATACAGCGGTACCGCTGCCTGCAAAAGCATCGATCAAAGGTTGAAAACGGCTGCTATGATCTCCAATCCCATGTTGGAAAACCAGTATCCGTTGAGGTACTCCCTCGGGCAGCCACCGTTGCCAGAAAATTTCCAGCGGTTCATGAGAAGCCGTGAAGGTATGGGTAGTGTGTTGATAAGGCATGAATACGGATCTTCAAGACCAGAATTTAAAAGTATTTTTAGAAAGAAAAAAGGCTGAATGCAGATTCAGCCTTTTCCACAAGCTAATACACTACTACACTAAAAAGAGGTTGCTATTATCTACTCACATTAGTGCCCAATCCTCCTACTATTCTTTGTCCTGATTTTAAATCGGCGCGAAAGAAATGACAAATGGGTCAATTCAGGTGAGCAATAAGAACTATTGCCCATTACAATACTAAGCACTATTTGATTATAAGTCCAATTGATTGTTTTTATCGGTTAATAGATTTTGTCTATGTGAAATATTACCGATATTGCAGTTAATCTCTGATGGCCCCAGATTCTTTGTATTGATTCGTATGACCATTATCCAACTGGAATATATAGTAGCCCTAGACACCTACCGCAATTTTGCCAGGGCAGCGGAGAAATGCTTTGTCACGCAGCCTACCTTGAGTATGCAGATCAAGAAACTGGAAGATGAGTTGCAAGTAACCCTGTTCGATAGAAATAAAAAACCGGTAGCACCGACAGAAGTAGGCAAAAAGGTGATTGAACAGGCCAGATTGAGTCTACAAAGCTTTCAAAAAATTACAGAACTAGTCCGTTTGGATACAAACGATCTTTCAGGTATGTTGCGAATTGGCATTATTCCTACCCTAAGTCCTTACTTGTTGCCTCGACTGCTACCTTCTTTGGCAGAAAAATATCCGAAAGTGAATCTGGAAATAGAAGAACTCTTATCAGAACAGATTATAGAGAAACTGCACAAAGACTTACTGGATGTGGCGGTGTGGGTGGCTAATAAAAGTGATCAGCATTTTGTGCATCTCCCTCTTTTTTACGAGCAATTTCTCATCTACTTTCCGGATGGTCATCCTTTCCGGGAAGAAACGGTAGCCCTCAGCGAACTGGATATCAGCCAGATGTGGCTGTTGCAGGAAGGCCATTGTTTTCGCGACCAGGTAGAAAAGCTCTGTGGCAACCTTCGGGAGCACAATCATCACGTACAATTTCTAAGTGGTAGTCTGGAAACGTTAAAAAAAATAGTGGATCAGCATTTTGGCTATACCCTGCTACCGGAACTGGCGGTCTTGGATTTACCACCTGCCCAACAAAAAAATGTCAGACCTTTTAAAAATATCAACCCATTGAGAGAAGTATGCCTGACTTATCATCAACGTTTCTCCAGGGAGACCTTAATAAGGGCTGTGAAAAGTGAAATCCGCTCCTGTATTCCTGCTGAACTTTTAGATGAAGCGCGGGGAGATATCATTCCCTGGAAATAAAACCTTGTCTGCTGGGAGTGGCAGAAGCCAGCTGATGCCATACCCCTATCTTTCTCATTTTTTACTTCTTGTTAAAATGAACAAATAATTCAGGGTTGTTATTCTTAAAAAAGAAACACACTGGACTTTTTGTTGAATAGTTTCTATCTTCCCTGTCGGATAACTTCTATGAGCTTATGCAAAATTCTGCTTATGATCCCGCTGTTGTTTCTGATCTGCTAGATAAATTGGTGGAAGAGCAAAAAGATTTGTTCTGGAATCTGCGTTGCAGCTATGCCAACGGGCAGGATCAAACCATACTGGTAGCTACCATTTATGAAGGCGAATGCCATAAAGTAAAAAGCATGATCGCTTTCCACAGCGAGACGGGTCGTATTAAAAATATTCGCTATCGTGGCTATAAGCAACCACTCAGCGGCCATATTATTGACGTGCTTCTGGATCTGCTCCACTTTGAAAAATACCGCCTGCTGGAAAGTGCTTAGTCCCCGGCGGTCCGTTTCGCTTAGGCTACCTGTAGCTGTCAGGTGATATTTTGCTACCTGTTTTCTTTTTAAATCTCTACTAACGTTACTTTCCGGCCATTTTTACCATTTACTATCCCACAAAGAACCGGAAAGCTTTCCTTTAAAATTCCTTTGGCGTTTGAAATGATTCCTTTTGGCCAGATGTTATGTATCTGCCTTTAGATTTTCTATTTTTGCAGACTTATGTTAGCCATCAATAATTTATCTTATTATATCGGCAGCCGGGCGCTGTACGAAAATGCTAATTTGCACATCAAGCCCAAAGACAAAATCGGACTGATCGGCTTGAATGGAACCGGTAAATCTACCTTGTTGAAACTTATCAACGGTGAATACCAGCCTGATGGAGGCGAAATATCCAAGTCCAACGACTGCACCATCGGCTTTCTGAACCAGGATCTGCTTTCTTTTCAATCCGACGATAGCATACTGAATGTGGCTATGCAGGCTTTTGAAGAAGCACTGGAAGTAGAACACCAGATTGAAAAAGTGCTGAAGCAGATGGAAACGAATTACGAAGATAAACTCGTAGACAAACTGACCCGTTTGCAGGAGCGTTTTGAAGCCCTGGAAGGTTATAGTCTGCAGGCCAAAGCGGAAGAAATTCTGGAAGGGATTGGTTTCAGCACCGAAGATCTCAAACGACCCTTGCGGGAGTTTTCCGGAGGCTGGCGGATGCGGGTGATGCTGGCAAAACTACTGCTGGAGCAACCCTCCTTACTGATGCTGGATGAACCTACCAACCACCTGGACCTTCCCTCCATCCAGTGGGTAGAAAATTATCTGCGTTCTTACGAGGGCGCTGTGATCATTGTGTCTCACGACCGTCAGTTTCTCGACAATACCGCCGAAATGATTGTGGAAGTAACCCAGCAACAGTTAATTACCTATGCCGGCAACTATTCTTTTTATCTGGAAGAAAAAGCGATGCGCAAAGAAATCCAGCAGAACGCCTACGACAATCAGCAGCAGAAAATCAGGCAGACTGAGCGGTTTATAGAGCGGTTTAGAGCCAAATCTACCAAAGCCCGCCAGGTACAGTCACGGGTGAAAGCCCTGGAAAGGATGGATCGGGTGGAAGAAGTCATGGATGAAAATGCTACCGTTAATTTTAAATTTACTTTTAAGAAAAAGGCCGGGCGTTTTCTGGTAGAGTTAGACCAGGTGTCGAAAGAGTACGATGCTTTAGAGATTTTCCGAAATACCTCTATTGCCGTGGAAAGAGGGGATAAAATTGCCATGGTAGGTGCCAACGGAAAGGGAAAATCTACCCTGCTACGTATTATCGCCGGCAACGAATCCTTCAGCGGTGAACGAAAATTAGGCTATAATGTAGAGATGGGTTTCTATGCGCAGCACCAGCTGGAAGCCCTCCACCTGGACAATGAGATTCTGGAAGAACTCAAGCAGGCAGGCAGCGAAAAAACCGAACAGGAGCTACGCGGTGTGCTGGGTTGTTTTCTCTTTTCAGGAGACGATGTGTTTAAGAAAATTAAGGTACTCTCCGGAGGGGAGAAGTCCAGGGTAGCCTTGGCAAAAACATTGATTGGAGAATCCAACTTCCTCATCCTGGATGAGCCCACCAACCACCTGGACATACAGTCTGTCAATATTCTGATCCAGGCACTGCAACAGTATCAGGGTACCTTTATCATCGTTTCGCACGATCGCCATTTTATTGGGGAAGTAGCCAACAAGATTTGGTACATTGAAGAAAAAGAGGTCAAAGAGTATCCTGGCAACTATCATGAGTTTGCCGACTGGAAGGAGAAAAGGGATCAGCAACGCGAACAGGTAACCCTGGCACCTGCTCCGAAAAATACTGCTCCAGTCAAACCTGTCTCTCAACCTGATGCTCCTGCTACCGATGAACAAAAGGAGCAACAGAAAGAACTAAAGAAACTTCAGAAAGAACTGGAAACCATGGAGGAAAACATCTCGAAACTGGAAAATGAAAAGCGGCATATTGAACAAGAGCTGGCCAAACCTTCTGTGTACGGCCATGTTGAGTTGTTAGAGAAACATACACAGGAGTTTGAGGAAACTGACCAAAAACTGGCAGAGGCTAATCAACGCTGGGAGGCGCTGGCGCTCCGCATTGAGGAACTGGAAAATAACCTTAGATAAAAAGGCATGCATTTTTTTAAAGCAACCCCTACCCTCTTACTCATTTTTTTTATCCTGAGCTTTTGTATCCGTTGTGTGCCTGTCACGCAAACAGGAAGCGCTCAAAGTGGCAGCGTTTCTACTGATTATTTAAACAATGGAGTATACGAAGATTGGGTGCTGGATAGCAACGTGCACACCGTGCAGATACACACCGGGGAAGAACCTATTTTTGGTGCTGCGGTCCCGATGAATCGCACCCAGTCGCTGTATCTTTCTTTTGATATGCTGACCTGGAATAATCAGGGGGGTGATTATACGGAATACAACTTTCAGATCATTCATTGCAATGGAGACTGGCGTAAATCCAATCTCTATGATATGGATTACCTGGAAGATTACAATGAGTTTGCTATTACGGACGAATCCTTTTCTTACAACACCAGAGTACCTTTCACCCATTACAATGTACAGCTTCCCAGGGTAAAAGTACCTGGCAACTATGCTATCCAGGTTTACCGGGGCAATAATGAAAGTGATGTGGTGTTCATCAAACGGTTAATGGTTTTTGAACCACTGGTGGGCGTGAGTGCGGAAATAACCCGTTCCAGTAGTGTGTCTGACCGGGACATCCGACATCAGCTGGAGTTTCTGGTAGATTATAGCAAGTTCAACATCTCCAATCCTTTCAATGACATCTACGTGGTCATCCGCCAAAACCAACAATGGTTCAACGCGATCAAAGGACTGAAACCAACTTTTGTCAGAGAGCAGGACAGACAATTGGAATACCGTCATTTTAACCTGGAAAATACTTTTTATGCTGGCAACGAATATCGCTATTTCGATATTCGAACGGTTAGTTCTTTTGGGCAGAATGTGGCTGAAATCAACAAGGAAAGCACGCCGGTCAAAGCCTTTCTGCTGCCTGACCGAAGTCGGGCTACAGAAGCCTACAGCCAATATCAGGATTTGAATGGAGCGTATGTGATTGGCAATCTGGAAACCAGGGGCGGTCCCTTAAACGCTGACTACATCAACACTTCTTTTACCTTGCGGACAGAGGAATTGCCGAATGCAGAAGTGTATGTGATGGGTGCTTTCAACAACAAAGTGCTCAGTGAGGCAAATCGTATGAGGTATGATGCCACTTTACAGAGCTACACCGCTGATCTGCTGCTAAAGCAAGGCTTTTATAACTATCTGTTTTATGTGCAGTCCGGAAATAACAGCAATCCTTATCCTTTTGACGGGAATTATTTTCAGACCGACAATCAGTATGAAGTGTTGGTGTATGTCCGGCCTATTGGCTCAAGAGGAGATCTTCTGGTAGGGTATACTAATTTGTCCAGCAGCGAAAGTGGAAGATAAGCGTTCTATTTGCTTTGGAAAGCCATAGATTTCGCAAATTCATACTTGGAAGTGCCTTTTCCCGGATCAGCATGGGCCAAATCCAGCATGCCGAATCCTTTGTGGGTATACAAACCCAGGCCATTGATGAAGAGGAAATCCTGCACTTCTTTGGCAGCATACAGGGTAAAAGGAAAAGTGTAACCCCGAATCTCATATTTGACATCCTGGTCATAAAGCGGATAAATCCGGGCAAATTTCTTTTGCTGCTCCTTAATCTTCAGCAGATAGTTTTTGTCAGGCACCAGTTGAAACTTATAGAAACTTTCTATCTCTTCCGGAGAATACATGCCTGTTTTTTCCATACGGATCATGGTACTCTCGTAAAGCAGATCAGAAAAAGGATCCGTTTGAGGAGAAATAAATTTTTTACCTCTATCGTCACTGAAGGAAGGTTTGACAAGTACCAGAGGAGAAATGCAAACAAATTTGACAGCTTCACCCAGATCCTGATCATCTTCTTTTTCTACCGCTTCCGGAATCAACATCATAGTGCCTACTTCAATCTGGGGAAAGCTGAACAGATGTTTTAGAAAATAATCAATGAGCCCCTTGTTAGCAGAGGAGAGCACCAGTGTCACCCTACTGGAATAGAAATGCAGTCCATTCCTACTAATTTTGGTTTGACCTTTTAAGCCAGAAAAGTTGTAGAAGTTAGAACTTACAAATTGTTCATCGCCCCCTTTCACCAGGATTCCTTTAATGAGTTGAGCCAGCAGGAATTGATGGTGAAAAGGGACAAAAGAGCCTTTGTTTTTCAGTATAAAAATGATGCGTACCCTCAAAAATGAATGTGCATTTAGTGAAACAATAGTGACTATAGATTACTTGAAATCAAAAAAATTAAGAAATACTCTTATTCAATAAGATGAAAAGGAAAAATGTTTAAGATTTCCCCAGTTATTTCGTGCAAAAATAGTTAGTTATCCCTAATGAGGAAAATTTTTTCTTAGAAAAATATACCTAAATACTTCAAAAAGTTAAAAATAATAAAATACTGTCAAACATTGAATCGAAAATGCATAATATCACCGTCCTGCACTATATATTCTTTTCCTTCAATAGAGATTTTTCCAGCCTCTTTGCAAGCCTGTTCTGATCCATACGTGACATAATCATTTAGCTTGATCACTTCCGCTTTGATAAATCCTTTTTCAAAATCAGTATGAATAACACCGGCTGCCTGCGGCGCTTTCCACCCCTTCAGTATAGTCCAGGCTTTCACCTCTTTTTCTCCGGCGGTAAAGTAGGTGATCAAATCCAACAAACTGTACGATGCCCGTATCAGCTTGTTCAGTCCCGACTCTTTCAATCCGTATTCTTCCAGAAAAAGCAAGCGTTCTTCCGGATCCAGTTCGGCAATCTGCGCTTCAATCGAAGCTGAGATCACGATCACTTCTGCCTTTTCCTGGGATACCGCACTTTTCAGCGCGTCTACATACGTATTACCAGTGTGGACGGAAGCTTCATCGACATTGGCCACATAAATAACAGGTTTTTCGGTGAGCAAAAATATGTCAGCAGTTGCCTCCCGATCCAGATCGTCCATCGGTAGAGCACGGACATTTTTTCCCTGCTCCAGGTGCAGTTTCACTGTCTGTAACACTGACAGCATTTTTTTAGCTTTCGCATCTCCGGATTTAGCGATCTTCTCCAACCGCAGGATTTTTTTCTCTACCGATTCCAGATCTTTTAACTGCAGTTCGGTATCAATGATTTCCTTGTCGAATACGGGATCTACCTGGCCAGCCACATGCACGACATTGTCGTCTGAGAAACATCGAATCACATGGATGATAGCATCTACCTCCCGGATGTTAGCTAAAAACTTATTCCCCAGTCCTTCTCCTTTGCTGGCGCCTTTCACCAGTCCGGCTATATCCACAAACTCAATGGTAGTAGGAATGACTTTCTGTGGTTTCACCAGCTTTTCCAAGGTGATTAATCGATCATCAGGCACAGAGATCACGCCGATGTTAGGCTCAATGGTACAAAAGGGGAAGTTGGCTGCTTCTGCCTTCGCACTGGAGAGCGCATTGAACAATGTTGACTTTCCTACGTTGGGCAACCCTACGATTCCACACTGTAAACTCATGAATTATTTGCTTGTCTTATTTGGTCTTAAAAATATAGTACTGTTTATAACCGGTATATACTTCAAAAAAAACGACTCGGATAATGGTATATACCGGAATGGCGGCAATCATGCCAATGATACCGGCAATGGTTGCCCCTGCAAAAATAATGATAAAAATTTCTAAAGGATGTGCTTTGACACTTTTTGAAAAAATTAATGGTTGCAAAAACAGATTATCAATGAGCTGAACGATGGCAAAGACCGAGACGATCTTGATTACCAGGATGATCATTTCATTGGTGGTTCCGTTCAGCGCTATGGTGGAAAGGCCAACGATAATACCAAAAGTAGAACCCAGTATAGGACCTGCGTAAGGAATCAGATTAGCCAGGGCTGCAAAAATGGCAATAGTCAGAGAATACTTGATGCCTAAGATACTTAACCCCAATGCGGCCAATCCGAATATACAAAAAACCTGAAAAAGCAGACCGATCAGATAATTAGAAAGGAGCGTTTCAATTTTGTAAATAGCGCCAATGTACACTTCAAAATACTGATTGGGGATCAGTTTGATCACCTGGCGGCGGACAATTCCCTTTTCATACAGCAGGATAAAAGTGATGAAGACCACAGCCAGCAACCCTACAAAGAAGTTACCGGTAAAGGAGATGAGCTGATTGAATATTTCTCCGAATTGGAGGTTGCTCACCAAAGAAAGCAAGCTGCTCCGCAGTCGCTCCACGATAAACCCTTCCTCATAGGCCACAATCCCGTTGTTGATCAGTAACGACTCTATATGCTGCAAGGGCACGCTGGCCCGGTAGTAGATATTTTCGTAGTTGAGCTGAGTAACGACCTTGACCTGATCGGTAACGAGCGGGATAAACAACAAAACAAACAGGGATAACAAGGTAATGATCACGGCAAAGGTGATCATGACCGAAGTGATTCTGGGCATAGAAATGCCATAGAATTGCAGACGGTTGATATAGTTGGTAAGGGGCGAAAAAATGGCAGAAAGCACCAGGGCAATGGCGAAATAGGCGAAGATATTGGAAAATACCCAAGCCAGTATTACAAAGCTGCCAACTGCGATTAATATATAAAGAAGGCTCCTGTTGATCATGCCTCCCTGTTTGGATAAAAGATAGTGAAGCGCCAAAACACAAAAAAGAAAGCCCCAGAATTCTCAAGGGCTTTAGGATATTTTATGAATCCAGGGTTATTCCCATTTCAATTCATCATCCACATTTGAAGTTTCTTCACTTGACTCTTCAAATTGATTAAAATCATAATCTGGCATCAGCTCTTCTTTCACGTGCCCGACCGTTTCCTGTAAGGCATTCATGAACTTGTTAAAATCTTCTTTGTACAAAAAGATCTTATGCTTTTCGTAGAAGTAGCCATCATCTTTATACCTTCTTCTACTCTCAGTGATGGTTAAATAGTAGTCGTTAGAGCGAGTAGATTTGATATCGAAGAAGTAAGTTCTTTTTCCAGCCCTAACTCGCTGAGAATAGATTTCTGCTCTTTCTTTTCCTTGATTGTCTTCCACAATGACCAAAATTTAGTTTTGAAAGTAAATATATTTAATATACAATATTATTTTAAGTTCCTAAATTGACTTAAATATAAATGAAAATCAACAATTATTACAAAGAAAAAATAAATATTTAAACAATTTTTTAGGATTGGCGTTACTTTTTTTTGTCCATTTGGAAGGATTCTGCCTTCTTCGATGCGGTGATTACCAACTAAAAGTATCAATTTCAACTTGCTTTTCAGAAAATTTATTACATTATTTTTAAGAGCGTTCAGCTTTTTCATTCTTTTTTTCGGACAACAACCCTTTGTTTTTTCGTAATTTAAAAGCAGTCATCACTGCAAAAAATTAATACCTTAGACCACCTGAGAAGAAAATAACATGCTGAAATTATCAGAAATCAGAGCCTTTGGCAACATTGAATTATTGGCCAGACAGTTAGTAGAAGGTTTTATCACAGGGCTACATAAATCACCTTACCATGGATTTTCCGTGGAGTTTGCCGAACATCGCCTGTACAACACCGGAGAAAGTACAAGGCATATCGACTGGAAAGTATATGCGAAGACCGACCGGCTCTATACCAAAAGATATGAAGAAGAAACGAATCTGCGTTGTCAACTCATTGTAGACAATTCTTCTTCTATGTATTACCCTGAGTCCAATAAAGGGAAAATAACTTTCAGTATCATGGCAGCGGCTGCCCTGGCCTACCTGTTGCAAAAACAACGTGATGCGGTAGGGCTGTGTATTTTTTCTGAAGATATTGAGCAGCAGACACAGGTGAAATCTACAGGATCCCATTTGCATAAGCTGTTTCTGATT
This sequence comes from Catalimonadaceae bacterium JC749, assembly GCA_021730635.1. Classification (GTDB taxonomy): domain Bacteria; phylum Bacteroidota; class Bacteroidia; order Cytophagales; family Cyclobacteriaceae; genus JAJNNC01. The sequence goes on along the minus strand of JAJNNC010000014.1, from coordinate 134,233 downwards.
CTGGAAGATGTCCTCAAAAGTAAAGCCAGGATGAGTAAAACCTCGGTGGCGCATGTGTTGCACCAAATGGCCGAAAAAATTCACAAGCGCTCGCTGGTGGTCATATTTAGCGATATGTTTGAGAATCAGTTGGAAAGTGATCAGATTTTCTCTGCCTTACAACACCTGAAACATAACAAACACGAGGTATTGCTCTTTCATGTAACCGACCATAAAACCGAGCTGGAATTTGAGTTTGAAGAAAGGCCTTATGAATTTATCGATATGGAAAAAGGAGAGAGGCTGAAACTACAACCTTCCCAGATCAGAGAAGCCTACCGCAAACAAATGCGCCGCTATTACCATGATCTGAAAATCAAATGCGGACAGGCAAAAATAGACTTTATTGAGGCAGATATCAGTGCAGGCTTCGACCAGATTTTAAGGGCGTATTTGATCAAAAGGACGAGTATGAAATAAATTAAAGTTCTGAGTTCACTGTTTTAAGTAAACATAGAACTCAGAACTGAAAACTCTAAACTTATTCATCATGCATCCAGGCTTTCTTAGCCAGTAATTCTTCTTCTGATTCACGAACATCCGGATCGTCAACACAGCAGTCTACCGGACAAACAGCCGCACATTGAGGCTCTTCATGAAAACCTGTACACTCGGTACATTTTCCTGTTACGATATAATAAAATTCATCAGAGTAAGGCTCTTGGGGTTCTGTAGCATCAACGACATTTCCGTCATCCAATTCTACTTCTTTCAGGTTGGTACCGTCAGCCCAGGACCACTCCACACCTCCTTCATAGATGGCAGTATTTGGGCATTCCGGCTCGCATGCACCACAGTTGATGCATTCGTCAGTGATCATTATCGCCATAATGTAAATTGCAGTTTGTTTCCTAAAATTATTTTCAATTTATTAACGAAATAAAGAAACTTAGGTTTAATTAACAATACTTTGAACCATCAAAGAGAAAAATGATAAAATTAGAGGATAGAATCCGGGCTTGGGCTACTGTAGGTCATATCATCAAAAACCTGAGTGTACAGGAGAAAGCGCGTCTTATAGAAGGCACAAAAGCCGAAAACAGTTGGTTTACAGAAGAGAGCATTGAGTATGCCTTGCAGGGTATTGCCCGCTATCTGGATGCTGATAAATTAAGGGGTTGGACGAAAAGCCTGCCGGATGTTAACCATACGCCCAGAAAAATCGGTGTGGTCATGGCGGGTAATATTCCTCTGGTGGGTTTTCATGATATGCTCACCGTATTGATCAGTGGGCATAGAATGCTGGCAAAATTGAGCGCAAAGGACACTTTTATGATGCAATATGTTGCCGGACTATTGCATGAAATTGAGCCCCGGTTTAAAGAGTACACTTACTTTGAAGAAAAGCTCAAAGATATTGAGGCTATCATTGCTACCGGCAGTGATAATTCAGCGAAATATTTTGAATATTATTTTGCAAATATCCCTCACGTAATCCGCAAAAACCGCTCTTCCTGTGCTATCCTTCAGGGTAACGAATCAGCGGAGGATTTACAGACGCTCGGACGTGATATGTTTCTTTATTTTGGTCTGGGGTGCAGAAATGTTTCCAAGCTGTATGTGCCTGAAAATTATCCCTTTTCCCCACTGCTGGACGCCCTGGCCGGCTATGACCGTTTGCTGCTTCACCACAAGTACAGCAACAACTATGATTACAATAAATCCATTTACCTGGTGAATGGGGAACCTCATTATGATACAGGCTTTGCGCTGTTCAGAGACAATGCAGCCCTCGTTTCTCCTATTTCTGTGATCTATTATGAATCCTACAAAGACCAGCAGGATTTGAACAATAAGTTGGATCAATACCGGGACAAGATCCAGTGTGTTGTATCACGCAAGGGGTGGTATCCGGATAGCTATCCGTTTGGCAAAGCCCAGGAGCCCGAACTTTGGGATTATGCCGATGGAGTAAATACACTGGCCTTTATCCAGCAGAATCTGTAAAAAAAGCTCCACTTTTGGGTGGAGCTTCCGTCTTTTCAGGTGATCGTAATCACTTTTGGTTTTTCTGTCACTTCCTTGGCCTTTCTGGCTTTCTCTACCTTTTTCTTTTCTTTTTTCGGAGATGTTTTCTTGTTTCTGAACAACACACTGTAAAGGTCACTACGCCGTTGCTGCAGGTTTCTTACACTGCCCTGTTTCCTGAGTTTCTTTAACAACTCCAGGTCCAGGTCTGAGACCAGGGTCGTCTCCGTGTTCGGGGTAGACTCAGCCACAATGGCATCGGGCGGAAAAGAGAAGTCTGAGGGTGAAAACACTGCCGATTGGGAATATTGAATATCCATATTCTCCACGCGGGGCAGGTTACCCACACTACCGGTGATGACCACATAACACTCATTTTCAATAGCCCTGGCCTGCGCACATCTTCTGACCCGCAGGTAAGCATTTTTGGTATCTGTCCAGTAAGGCACGAAAAGAATGTCCATTTCCTGGTCTGCCAGGATACGGCTCAGTTCCGGAAATTCCACATCGTAACAGATCAGTACGCCGATACGGCCGGCATCAGTATTGAATACCCGCAGCTCATGGCCTCCCTGCAACCCCCAGTAGCTTTGCTCATCCGGCGTAATATGCAGCTTGTATTGCACGTCTATGTTACCGTCCCGGTGCATCACATAACTCACATTGTACAGCTTGTGCCCTTCGTAGAGCGGCATGGATCCGGCAATGATATTGATATTATAGGCGATGGCCAGCTCATGCATTTTCTCCCGGATTCTTTCCGTATAATCGGCCAGCAGCCTCACCGCATCAGCGGCATCCACATCTTTGAACAGCGCCATCAGCGGAGCATTGAAAAATTCAGGAAACACCACAAAATCAGCATTATAGCTGGAAACGGTATCCACGAAAAATTCTACCTGATGCATCAAATCTTCGATAGACACTACCCTTCGCATCTGCCACTGTACGGCTCCGATCCTTACTACCGTTTTGGTACCTCCTATTAGTTTTTCTGATTCATCGTAGTACACATTGATCCACTCCAGCAAGGTAGCATAATAGTGAGAAGCGGTATCCTCTTCCGAATAACGGGGAATGATCTTTCGTATGTGAAATTCATTTGCCAGCTGAAAACTCAAGACCGGATCATATATTTCCTTATTTTTTACTTCTTCTATGTATTGTTTGGGCGTCATTACATCGCGGTACTTCTTATAATTGGGAATTCTACCGCCGGCAATAATGGCCCGAAGGTTCAGGTTCTCACAAAGCTCTTTACGGGCATCATACAAACGGCGTCCCAAACGCATATCCCGGTATTCCGGATGGACGAAAATATCTGTCCCATACAAGGTATCCCCTTCATAATCATGGGTATCAAACTTGCCGTACCCCGTAATTTCATCATAGGTATGACGATCGCCAAACTTGGCGTAATCGACGATAATACTCAAAGCTGCCGCTACTACTATTCCATCGGCTTCAATACAGATTTGTCCTTCGGGAAAAGCTTTCAGTTGATTTAAAAATTCTCTTTTCGTCCAGGCACCGCCAGCATCTTTATAGACGATCTGCATGATTTGCTTGATATCGTCATAATCAGACTCCTGAATGGTCCGTAATTTTAACCTATGGTGCTCTGCACTTCCGTTTTTGTTCATAATCTTTGCTTCTTTAAAAGATTTATTAGAAAAAAATAAAATTAGAAAATTAGTTCAACATACTTTCTGTATTTATCAACATTTAAAACACATTGCAGTTTCAACATTAAACAACCAATTAAATTCACACTAAAAAAAACAACTATGGCAGTAAGAAAAGCAAACGCAAAATGGGAAGGCGGTCTAAAAGAGGGAAAAGGTAAAATGAAATTGGGCAGTGGCGCCTTCGAAGGGGTTTATGGTTTCAAATCCAGATTTGAGGAAGGTCCCGGTACGAATCCTGAAGAACTGATTGGGGCAGCCCACGCCGGCTGTTTTAGTATGGCTTTTTCTGCCAACCTGGAAAAGGCAGGATATCCTCCTAAAAGCGTACAAACCGATGCCGCCGTTCATCTGGAGAAAGTAGGAGAAGGTTTTCAAATCACTAAAATAGTGTTAACCACCCGGGGCAATGTACCCAAGATCAGCAAAGATGAATTTCAGCAGCAAGCCAGATTGGCGAAGGAAAACTGCCCGGTTTCCAAAGCATTGACTGGCGTAGCTATTGAGGTAGATGCAACCCTGGAATAATGACAGTGCCAGGTAAACAAGATAGGATTTATTGAAATTTGCAGCGTTCGCTTCTATATCCCATCGCTTCTCTGCTTGTGTCACCTGATTATACAAGAACCAGGGGAAAGAACTGAAGAGGAGGTAAACGTGAGTTTCCCCTAGGTTTTTCTTTCATGATGCCTTGAGAGCAAATTTCCTGAAAGGGAGTATCTAAACAAAATACCATTTTCAAAGTTATTTCTTCGCAAAGATTGGCTTATTTTTTTTTGTTGATTACAGATTCTTCACACAATGATCAGACTTTTTTATGTTCAACTATATCCCATATCACTATGAAAACCAAATTTTTATTTTTCGCTGTACTGCTCTGTTTCTCTACGGTAGCCGTCTCACCTGTATTTGCCGACTCGAATCCCCATCATAACAACAACACGGGCAAACAACTGACCAAACAGGAATTCAGAGAAGCTTATGAAGGATTGAAAAGCAGACTGGATGCTTTGAAAGTAGCCAAGAAGAATGCAGATACTCAAATGGAAAAACAGAAAATTCAGGACGAAATAAAAGATATTAAAAAAGAGGCCAAACAACTAAAGCAGCAGGCTTCGGGAGGTATCTATATTGGAGCCGGTGCCTTGGTTGTTCTGTTAGTATTGTTGCTGTTGCTCTAAATTTTATCTTTTATCAATATAAAAAGGCATATGACTGCAAAGTGATATGCCTATTTTTTTGCCTGTCGCCTCATATTATCACAAACAACTGCCGCTGCCATCGCCACATTCAACGATTCGGCTTTTCCATACCCTGGAATGTAAATCTGCTTTTTGATATAAGGTTTTAGGGCGGGGTTGATGCCCTCCGATTCATTTCCCAATACAATCAAGCCACCTTCTGCAAAGTGAACCGCATGTACATTGTCAGTCCCATCCGGAAAAGTACCATACACAGGCAACGGAGTACCCTGCAGAATACTGCTCAGGTCTGCATAATAAACCCTCACCCTTAAAAATGATCCCATACTGGCATGAATCACTTTCGGATTGTAAACATCTGTTGTTTCGACAGAACAGATGATGGTATGAATCCCATACCAGTCTGCTACCCGGATAATCGTACCCAGGTTGCCGGGGTCTCTGACATCATCCAGCACGAGGGCATATTCCTGCGCTTGTACCTGAAGGGGAGGCCATTCCGGAATCTCCGCGATGGCCATGGCATCACTATTGTTTTTGAAAGAACTCAGGGAAGAAAGCACCTTTTCATCGGCTTCCCATATCTCAAGCTCTGGCCGTGAGGCCCTTATATTACTGGAACCTTTTAAAAACACTTCCGTACCAATCAGAGTTCTAACCCTAAAACGCGATTGAAGCAGTTCATGCACACTTTTAGCGCCTTCTACCAAAAACATACCGGTTTTTTTCCTGTATTTTTTGAGGTGCAGCGATTTAACTAACTTTACTGTTTTTTTAGAAATCATTGTTGAAAATTAATAAAATAGCCGATTTTATGCGAGCCCTAACCGCTCTTGCACGGGGTACTTTTTTTATCATAGCTTTCACCACCCTTTTTTCTGGATGTGTAGGAACCCGTTATGTCAACGAAGGGGAATATCTGTTGTATGACCAGGAAATAAAAGGCACTAAAAAAGTAAGTGATGACGAACTCAGCGACTATTACAGACAGGAACCTAACCAGCGTTTGCCTATTGTCCCTTTTGCCCCTTATGTTTGGTTGTATCAATTAGGTCTGAGAAATTATGACCAGGAAGCGTTGCAGCAGGAAAAGGAAGCACTCACTCAGAAGTATGATCGGAAAATAGAGGCCGCTAGAGAAAAAAGTAAGGATAATAAAGTACGCAGGCTCACGGAAAAAAAAGATAAGAAAGTTTCTAAAATTGAAAGAGACATTGAAGAGGGTAACCTTTTGATGCGCTGGGGTGAACCGCTGGCCATTTATGATAGTGCTCAGGCAGAAACTACCCGTGCCCAGATGGCCAGTTACCTGCATACCAAAGGTTTTTTCAACGGAAGTGTCAACCACACCACCAAGATTAACGGAAAACGGCTTACTTCCATCTATACTGTCACCGAAAACCAACCCTATCTGGTAGATACTATTACCTACAGCACGCAGGACTCTACCATTGCCCGGCTGATTCGTAGTAGCCTGGAAGGTAGTGAACTTAAGGAAGGAGCAGTCTATGATCAGGAAGATCTGGGGGCAGAAAGAGACCGCATTGATCAGCTTCTTAAAAACAATGGTTACTTCGCCTTCAGCAGACAGTATGTGACCTATAAGGTAGACTCTACCATTGGTGATCATCAAGTGACTGTCAATTTGATCGTCAATAAACCTGCGAGCCAAATCAATCACAAACAGTATCGCTTAGACTCTGTCATTTTTACCACTGATGCTGATATTCGAGGCGGGGGAAACCGGCAAACCAGTACCTATAACAATATCACTTATCGCTACTACGAATACGAATATTATAAAAAGATTCTGGACCGCAGGGTCTTTATTTATCCCGATAGCCTCTACAGCCGCGAAGCAACCCTGCAAACGCAGCGTCAGCTTTCCAACTTGGATGTATTCAAATTCATCAATGTCAATTATGATACCACTGGCGGCAGTTTTGTTGCCCGTATCTATGCCAGCCCCTTAAAAAAATACCAGACTGCCAATGAAGTGGGGTTAACCGTGAGTCAGGGTTATCCGGGACCTTTTGTAAATTCTTCCCTTAAAATAAGAAATGTATTCGGCGGGCTGGAAAATCTGGAGCTGAGCGGGCAAGCCGGTATTGAAGGGGTTCCTTCCGTTACCAGTAATGAAGGAGGTTACGGAAGTGTGAAGAATGTGGGCGTTAATTTAGGACTTACTTTTCCCCAGTTTATTTTTCCACTGCCAGAAAACTTTAAGTCCCATTTGGGTACGTTAAATCCCAAAACAGTGGTTCAGACAGGTTATAACTATGTCAACCGACCTGAGTATAGCCGAACCAACTTTAAAAGTTCTTTGTCTTATAACTGGCAAAAGGAACAAAAGAACCTCTATTATTTTACTCCAGTGGATATCAACCTTATCAATTCGCATATACCAATGGATGATTCTCTTGGCCAGAAATTTGACAGCCTTTTGACAGTACAGGAAGCAGCCGGTATCCCCCTGAGGAGATCTTTTGAGCCATCTATAGTAACCAGTATAAATTTCACTTCCATCTTTAACTTTAACAACTACGGGAGTTTTGGTGCTATTGAACAGGATGTCAGCAAAGCTTCTTTTCTCAAACTGTATGTAGAAAGCGGAGGAACGATTTTTAATATCATTGATCCCGGTTTTCTGGACAATGCAGGCCTGGCCTATTTTAAATACATAAAATTCAATCCCGATTTTCGCCAGTATGTCCCACTATCCAAGAGCAGTACTTTCGCCTATCGCTTAAATATTGGCGTGGCCTTACCCTATGGTGGCGGTACCCAGGGAGATGCGCTTCCTTACGAAAAGTATTTCTTTGCAGGGGGTAGTAATAGCATTCGAGCCTGGAAACCCCGGCGATTAGGCCCAGGGGGAGCCAGCCCAGAGTCTATCGATCCGGAAACAGGTTTCTTCGTGTATAATTTCGAGCAGCCTGGCGAAATTTTGCTGGAAGCCAGCATAGAACTTAGAAGAAAATTGTTCGGCTTTATCAATGGTGCTTTCTTCGTAGATGCCGGTAACATATGGCGTATTATCGACATTGAAGGTGAACCGGAGGCTACTTTTAATTTTGACACTTTCTACCAGCAAATTGCCGTAGGCTCCGGCTTAGGACTGCGCTTTGACTTTTCTTTCCTCATTCTGAGATTCGATTATGGTATCAAGATTTATGATCCTGCGCAAGATTCCGGAGATCGATGGATTGGACAAAAATTTACGCTGGGAGAACACATCAGCCAGGCCGTACTGAATATTGGTATCGGGTATCCCTTCTAGCCTGATCTGTTGCAGCTAAGTTTTTATGGCTTTTTTAGCTTCCTGACGAACATATCTTATTTCTTTTCAAAAATCTGACACTGTTATCAGCATGTAAGTAAACCCTGCTTTTGCTAGAATATGTCCAATTTGTATAAAAAATATACAAAAGATTATTGTAATATTTAAATTTTATGTAATTTTGTTACAATAACTAGCAAAAACTTACTTACCCATGAAAATTGCGAACATTTACGTTCTACTAACAGTAATTCTACTTTTACCAAAGCATATCGCTGCACAGCAGGTTTTTTTCTCTGATAATTTTGAAAGTGGCCAGTTAGGCTCCGAATGGAAAAAAGAAGCTGGCACTGAATATGGTTTAATAGAAGTCTCTCCTACTCAACTGCTGGAAGGTGAATATGCTGTACGCATGGGTAAACGTACCGATGGAAAAATGAATCTGAACCGACTTGACCTTACCCTTGATTTATCCCAGCATCAACACATATTTCTGGAGTTTTCTATGTATGCCAACCTGGAGCAAACACATGCTGAAGATGGGATTTTCCTGAGTGTGGATGGCCATGATTTTGTCAAAATAGTTGATTTTAATTTCGACCTATGGCCCAGCAGAACCAGGGGAAGCCTTCCCGCCTGTAATTTGAGCGAACTGGCACGCATACATCACCTCACATTAAGCGAAAATTCTGTAATCCGTTTCCAACAATATGACGCCAATGATTTCGTAGGCGGACCCGGATTCAGCAGTGGTATTTATCTGGATGAAGTAAAGCTGTCCTCTCGCCCTCCCTACTATGCTTCCTTGCCATTTTATGAGGATTTTGAAAATCGCCAGCTATCCAAGGCTATGCTTGTAGGCCATGCTTCCTTAACCGATCCCAACGCACAAGTGAGCATCTCAGGCGTGGCAGAAATCGTTCCTTTCGATACTACACAAGGCCATGTATTCAGACTAGGCAGCCGCCAAGACAAATGTTACCATACCAATGTATTGGATTTGTATCTTAACCTGGCTGGTCAGGAAGAAGTTACCTTGAGCCTGATGATTTATGACAACCAGGATGAGACCCATGAGCAGGATGGCATTTATTTCAGCAATGATGGAGGCCGGCATTTTACAAAGGTCTATGATTTTGACCCCGATCAGTGGAAAGATCAGATTTTCGGACAACTTCCTCCCATCAATGTAAGCTATCTGGCAGAAAAATATGGGCTGACCTTAACCGAACAGTGTATTATCAGATTCCAGCAGTTTGATGACGATGACTTTTCTGGCAGTCGGTTTTCCAGCGATGGCTTGCTGATAGATAACATCAGGGTACAATCAGCAAAGAAAGTATTTGCCATGCTACCCTTTACAGAAGATTTCGAGCAGGAAACACTTGCTTCCTGCTGGCAATGGGGTCATCCTGCACTGTCTGATATCAGTGGTAATGTTACCCCTCATGGTGTGGTAGAGGTAGTTTCCTCTCCTGATAGGGCCGGAAAAAGTGTTAGATTGGGCAGTATGACAGACAAAACTTATACTACCAACGCTTTGGATCTTTACCTCAACCTGGCCGGACAGGATCGGGCTGAACTAAGCTTCTGGATTTATGATCATTATGATGAAACCCATGCGCAGGATGGTCTTTTTTTCAGTGCCGATGGGGGCAAGCAATTTGTAAAAGTCCTGGACTTTGATGGTGATCAATGGGCAGACGAATATTTTGGCAAGCTGGTTTCCCTGAATATCAAAGCACTGGCAGCCGCAAAAGGGTTACCCCTGACCTCCCGCTTTGCCATTCGGTTTCAGCAGCACGACGACGATGATTTTACGGGAAATAGAATGAGCAGCGATGGTATTTATCTGGATAATATTGAAATAAAAGTTCCTGTGATTGAATATGCCAGTATTCCTTTTGCAGAGGATTTTGAGACTCGCGAGCTTGGAGCTTCCTGGAAAATTAACCCTGCTTTCTCTACAGCCGCAGCGGCTCACATCAAACCCGAAGGGTATATTGGTTTTGCCGATACCCTTAGCCATACCGGCCAACAGTCACTGGCCTTGGGCAAGTTGGTAGATGGCACCGCCAGTACCAACGCCCTGGATTTGCATCTTCAACTGGAGCATCAGCAAAAATTAACCTTAGGCTTCTGGCTGTATGATAATTATGAAAGAAAGGATACAACAGATGGCATCTGGCTGAGCCAGGATGGCGGGAAAACATTTAAGAAAGCGGCTGATTTTCATTACAACACCATAGATACTTTTCAGTATTATTCGCTGGACCTGGATCACCTAATTTCTACGCTGGGCATGGAATATACCAATCAGTTTGTGATAAGATTTCAACAAAGTGGTGAACGCAAACTCACAGGGATCGGAAACCTGAAAGAAGGATTCTTTATTGACGATATCACTGTTAACCGGGGTTCTCTCCTGCTTTCTACCTATATACCGGAATCTGAATAAACCTCTTTTCTTCACGAAATGGCAGGTTGTAAGGTGTGTTGGTTAAGGTCTTTATCACCTTGCGGTTTGTGATTAAATATGTAATTTCAAGCATCTTTTCAACGTATTATCTGTGATAAGGTAACCTCTTCAGGCTCCTTCTCATGAAAAAGAAAAAGTATGCTAACGAAAGAGGATATAGCTGCCTGGTTTCAGCATTTACAGGATCACATATGCCAGGAATTAGAAAAAGCCGATACTGTTGCCCGTTTTCAGGAAGATACATGGCAGCGTGAGGGAGGTGGGGGTGGCCGAAGCCGCATTATCGCTGAGGGGCATATTATAGAAAAAGGGGGGGTAAATTTCTCAGCTGTCTACGGCCCAACCCCTGAAAAAATTCTGGAAGCACTTCAACTGGACAAGGCTGACTTTTATGCCACCGGCGTATCCATAGTGATGCATCCTCAAAATCCCATGGTGCCTATCATCCATATGAATGTACGGTACTTTGAAATGAGCAATGGCACACAATGGTTTGGTGGTGGCATCGACCTGACCCCTCATTATGTAGATCTGGAAGATGCTCAATTCTTTCACCAGCAGCTGAAAAACGTCTGCGACAGGCATCACCCCAGCTATTATGAGCGTTTTAAACAATGGGCAGACGACTATTTTTATATCAAACATAGAAAAGAAACCCGGGGCATCGGTGGCATCTTTTTCGACAGACTCACCCCTGGCGAAAACATGTCAAAATCACAACTTTTTAGTTTCGTACAGGATGTAGGTAAAAATTTTGCTCCCATCTACACTTATCTAATGGAGAAAAACAAAGTCATTCCTTTTGGCACCCCAGAAAAAAAGTGGCAGCTGATCCGCCGCGGCCGTTATGCTGAATTTAACCTTGTGTTGGATAAAGGCACGAAGTTTGGCCTGGATACTGAAGGGAGAATAGAATCTATTTTAATGAGTTTACCACCTTTGGCCAGTTGGCATTACAATTATCAGCCAGAACCAGGGAGTAGGGAAAGCTATACCCTCCAATATCTTCAGAAAGGTATCGACTGGCTCTCAGCAACCGATGCAGCTATGTAATTTCCTGTTGAGAAGCTGTTGAATTTTTAATTTTGACCCTCTTGCCGGTCCGAATCTTACGCTATTCACCGTGAGGATATTTGACAGGACGACTATCAATAGCGATTTTTACCACTGGTTAACAAAAAGTGTAACTATGTGGCAAAGAATTATTCTATCAAATCTGTACCTGGCAGGACTTTTCCTGTTCACAGGGTATAATAGTCTGTATGCTCAATATACTTCTCACGAATTCATAGAAAAGGGAAGAAAATTATTTGGAGAAGGCGCTTACAAAGAAGCCATCATGAATTTCAACAATGCCATTGAAAAAGATACCATGGATTACAATGCGCACTTCTTCCGGGGCAAAACCAAGATGATTTTCGAAGACTTGCATGGGGCTATGAAAGATTACAATAAGGTATTGGACATTAACCCTTCTTTTCCGGAGGCATATTTTGAACGTGGTAATATAAAATTCAATCTTCAGGACTATTATGGTGCCATTGAGGACTATAGCCAGGCTATCAGGCTGAATGAGAACCATGTTCAGGCCTATTTTCAGAGAGGACAAGCCAGAAAAGAGCTGGAAGCCTATCAGGATGCCATCAACGATTGCAGCAAAATCTTAGAAATCAATCCCAGAAATATTGATGCTTTTTACCTAAGGGGCATTCTAAGAATCGAGCATGGTCTGATCCGGGAAGGATGCCTGGATTTAAGCAAAGCCGGAGAAATGGGAGACCTGAAAGCTTATGAGGTCATCCGAGAAGTATGCAACCGGAAAGAACTGAAATAGTATCCTCAAGGGCAATATTTTAATTCTTTTTTCTTTGCTTCCCTTACATGCAGGGCAGAAGCTCTTTTAAAATAGGCGCAGGCTTCCTCTGAATTTCCTGATTTTAGTTCTAATTCTGCTTTCAGCAGAAAGGCCTCTCCATTTTCATTGTTAAAAGACATATACTGCTCCACATCCAACAAAGCTTTTTCATTTTCTGCCATTTTAAAATAGCTGTAAGCTCTGTTATAATATGCTTCTTCAAAAGAAGGATTCAGGGCTATGAGTTTGGTATAGCTCTCGATGGCCAAGGAATAATTATCTAAATGAAAGGCGTAGATATTTCCCATGGCGTAATACAGACTGTCATAGGCCGGCCACAACAACACAGCTTCCTCAAATTGCTTTAAGGCGGCGAAATAATCAGCACCCGCCTGGTAGCAGAGTCCTTTCATATACAGCAGCTGCACCTTCTCCCGATCAGTCTTTGCCATTTTCAGACCTTTGTTGGCATATTCCATGGCATACGAAAACTGACCAAACTCATTCATCAGGATGGTCCCGACCAAGAGGCAGGCTTCGATATTTTTGCTTCCAAAGTCAATAATAGCCCGATCCAGACTATTTAAGGCAGCATTATATTGTCCGTTCTGGTAATACTCCAATCCCTTATCATAGTTATAGGAGGATGAATATCTGGAAAGAGAAATAGGTACCAGCCAAATGGCTGAAGCCACACATATTAAAAATGCAGTGACAGCTACATAGGTTTTTTTAGAGTAGGTAACAGGTTCTCTTCTTCTATAGTAGGGGCGGTATCTAGGACGAAACGTACGACTACGGGCATCGTAAGTATAGTCGTTGTTGGTGGACGCATGATAATCTTCTTGAATACCAAGAAGGAGTCTGAGATCGTACGCTGCTTTTTTGTCTTCATCAGACAAAACTTTATAAGCTTCATTAACCAGTTTAAACATTTCTGCTTTCTCATCATCGTTGGCATTTACATCCGGATGATATTTTTTGGCTAATCTGCGATAAGCTAATTTCACATCTTCTTGTGAAGCATTATAGTCTACTTCCAGAATATGATAATAGTTTAACGACATTCTCTTATGGGTAAGATGCTTTTAGTTTGATAATGCAGGTATCTCATCCAAGGCTATTCTAAATTTTTTACCAGGATATACCTTGACTACATGTTTTATTTCCAATTGGAGTAAGACTGAAGCCAGTTGATAGATCGGAATCTGTGTTTTCCAACTGATTACATCCATCATGACTTCTTCCTCACACTCCTGCAAAAATCTGACAACAGCCCTTTCTTTTTCATCCAAAGGCAATTGGGCTATGTCAATAGTAGCCTTTGATGCCGGTCTCGGGGCATTTGTAGTAGGCAGATCCCATTTCATCATATATACGAGATCTTCCGGTTTGGTTAGAATATGTGCTTTGTGATCTTTTATTAAATGATTGCACCCTTTTGAATAAGGTTGCTGCCAGCTCCCGGGCACGGCAAAGACTTCCCGATTGTAATCATTGGCCAGATTAGCGGTAATCAGTGCCCCTCCCCTCTCGGCTGCCTCTACTACCACAGTGACATCCGACAGACCGGCAATCAGCCGATTACGCGCAGGAAACTTTCTGGGGTCAGGTTTGCATCCTAAAGGGTGCTCGGTCAGTAAACCGCCTTGTCGGGTCATGGCGATGGCTTCTTTCCGATGGACAGAGGGATAAATAATATCAAGACCACTGGCCATCACCCCTACGGTTAAAACTCCATTGGTTAAAGCTGTGCGATGGGCACAAATATCAATTCCATAGGCCAGGCCGCTCACCACCAAAACATGATACGAAGAAAGGGCCGCTATGAGTTCTTTTACAATCTGTATACCATAAGGGGTAGCTTTACGGGTTCCTACTACACTCAGGACCCGGGCATGTTCCAGGGGCGCAGTGCCCTGATAGTATAGGACCAGGGGCGCATCATAAATCTGCTGCAAACGAAAAGGATAGGACGGGTCCATACTGGTAATGATCTGTATCCCCTTCCTTGTGCAAGCCTCCATCTCCTGCCTGGCTTTATCTAATATCCCGGTATTCCGTATAGCCTGAACTGTTTTACTACCTATGCCTGGTATACGCGCCAGCTGCCGGGTACTTGCTGTAAAAACCTGAGTAGCAGAACCACAATAACTGATCAGCTGCTTGGCTGTGATCCCTCCTACCTGAGGAACCATGCTTAGGGCTATCAGATGTAATTTCTCCTCCGAGAACAGATGTTTTGTTTGTTTTTCTGCCACCTTCATGTTTAACAGGCATCCAGCTGATGCTTCAACTCCATCAAAAATGTTTTTATCTCTTTTAGGGATTCAATAATTTCCATATTGTCTTTAACACCCTGGGTATTACTTTTCAACATTTGTTTAGCGCCCTGTAAGGTATACCCTCGTGTTTTCACCAGATGGTGTACCATTCGGAGCTTTTCTATATCCTCTTTCGTAAATTGTCTTTTTCCGTTTCTGTTTTTCTGAGGTTTGATGATGTCAAACTCACTTTCCCAAAAACGTATTTGAGAAGCAGTAATATTAAGCTGATGAGCAACTTCACCGATAGAATAATATTTCTTCTCAATCTCTTTTTCTTTATAGGTCATGGACGGTAGTTTAAGAGTTATTATTTAACTATTACAATTTTATATACAAAATTAATAATAAAAAATATTATAAAGTAATATTTTATATAAAAAAAGTATAAAATTTTATACTACTTTATGTTTCCAATGAGACGGTTACAATTAGTGGCTAGGAAGAATCTGTAAAAAACATAGCTACAGGGTGCTTTAACATCAAAATTTCTGACTATCGCATAAAGTAATCATCTGCTCTTTACTTTCAAAACAATCCTGATGGATAGGCTCTTGATAGTATCGAGAAGGCTATCTTATCAGAAAAGGTCTATTTCTATTGCCATTGTTACTACCCTACCTTCATGGCCCTTAATGTTTTGCGTGTATTGTTGAAAAAAAAGCTATCCATCGATAAACGAGGATAGCTAGCCAACTATTGGATGTGCACTTACAAATGCATTTCCTGAATGATAGTATCAATTTTAGCATTCAGCTTCCTGAAAACCTGATCATACTGGTCTTTATCAGGCAGCTGATCGTTGACGCTAAAGTAAAATTTAATTTTAGGTTCCGTTCCCGAAGGCCTGGCAGATATTTTGGTGCCTTTCTCTGTAAAGAACTGCAATACATCAGATTCAGGAAAATCTATAGGTTTCTGATCACCGGTCAGCATATCTTTTTCGGTACCCTCCAGATAATCCACTACTTTCACTACTTTTTCCCCGGCAATGGTCTTGGGAGGCGTCTCCCGCAACTGGCGCATCATTTCTTTAATCTCCTCCAGGCCACTTTTCCCTTTTTTGGTCAAAGAAGTCAGTTTTTCCTGATAAAGACCAAATTGCACATAGGTTTCCATTAAGAAATCAAAAAGACTCATGCCCTGATCTTTGACATATGCTGCCATCTCGGCAATCATCGCACAGGAAGCCACAGCATCTTTATCCCGCACAAAATCATCAATCAGATAGCCATAGCTCTCTTCTCCCCCACCAATAAATTTCTGTATGCCTTCTTTCTCCTTGATCAGCTCGGCTATGTATTTAAAGCCTGTAAGGGTATCATAACAGTCTACACTATAATGATTTGCGATCTTATGGATTAAATCGGTTGTCACGATGGTTTTGGCAATGAATTGCTTACCATCCAGTTTGTTGTTTTCTTTCCACTTCTTAAGCAGATAATGAATCAGCATACTACCGGTCTGGTTTCCGTTGAGGAGTTGAAATTCTCCCTGCTGGTTTTTGGCGGCGATACCTACCCTATCCGCATCCGGGTCGGTTCCCATCAACAAATCGGCATTGATGGCCCTGGCTTTTTCCAAAGCTAAACTCAGGGCATCGGATTCTTCGGGATTAGGGTAGACTACGGTGGGAAAATTGCCGTCGGGCGTAGCTTGTTCTTCTACAATGTGAACCTGGGTAAAACCAAGCCTTTGCAGCGCCTGAGGTACTAAAGTGATCCCGGTGCCATGAATGGGAGTATAGACAATTTTCAGATCGTGCTGGTTTTTGATGGCTTTTGGAGAGAGTGAAATTCCCTGCAACGCACTCAGATATTTTTCATCGATATCCTTGCCAATCATTTGAATTTTACGCTCATCTTTTTCAAAGTTCACAGCGTCTATGTTCTCAATTTTACCCACCTCTTCAATTACATTCTTGTCGTGAGGGGGCACCAGCTGACCCCCATCGTTCCAATAAGCTTTATACCCATTGTATTCCTTGGGGTTGTGAGAAGCAGTGAGCACTACCCCACTATGGCAACCCAGTATACGAATGGCAAAGGAAAGCTCAGGGGTAGGTCTTAACTCTTCGAAAAAATAAACCTGAATACCATTAGCGGAAAATACTGCTGCGGTTACTTCGGCAAACTTTCTGCTGTTGTTGCGGCTGTCGTGGGCTATAGCCACTTTGATCGTTTCATGAGGATAGGTCTTGAGCAGATAATTACTTAATCCCTGGGTGGCCATACCCACAGTATATTTGTTCATCCGGTTGGAGCCCACACCCATGATCCCACGAAGACCACCGGTGCCAAACTCAAGATCTTTGTAAAAGGCCTCCACAAGTTCGGAAGAGCCTTCCTCTGTCAGCATATGTTCTATAGCCTTTTTACTTTCTTTGTCAATGTTGCTTTGTAACCACTGACTAGCTTTTTCCTTAATAGTATAATCCATAGTTAGGTGTTAAAAATGGTGAACTTTTAGCGTATGTTAAAAGCATTTAGCTTTAGGTTGTTAACCTATTTCATATAGTAAAGTTAAAAAATCCAACGGATAGCCAAAGTTAAAATCTTCCAATTTGTTTTGTGTTTGTCTACAAGCCTGTCAACACATTTTCGCAAGGCATCAGGCAGGCTCGCTGGGTGATTACTGCGCAAATTCACGCTCTCATACCTTTTCTAAGAACATTTCTGCTGAATATTTTGCAACTTAAACTAATACTTCTGAATTTAGCATATAATATTTGAATCTCTTTACATCTATTTATGGACTTGCAATCACTGGATAAAGCACTCATTGCCCTGGTAGAAAAGAAAAACCAGTTGAGTGAATTAGGGTATGACGACAAAACCTATGATGTAGTAGAAGAAGAACTACATGAAATGGAAGATGAATTTGTAGAAAATTATGGAGATTTTCTGGAGGATGTGCTGGCCGACGTTCATGATGAGCTTTGTCCTGACAACGATGTGTTATTACCCACAGCTTATCTGGCCAATAAATACGTTAAACAAGAAGAAAAGAATAAGATAACGTATCATCCTGCAGATGGCGGTGTGATTGTAGATGTGGATGAATACCCCAACAAGCTGACCCGTTTGGTACTGGTTCCTTCCCCTACCCGGCTGATCCTGCAAATTGGCAAGAATGATGAGGAGGTTGTCTGGAGTGCAGAGACTTCTCACATATCCTAAAATGGGTATCCCCTTGAGCCTGTTTTAGCCAAAGGTTGTTTTTTTCATCTTAATAACCCAGCTTTTCTCTTACCCTGGCCAGTGTTTGCCTGGCAATATCCCTGGCTTTGGATTCTCCCTCTGCCAGACGCCGGTCTAGCTCCTCTCTGTTTTCCATGAGATGGTTGAACAACTGGCGTTCTTCCTTGAATTTACTGATAATCGCTTCATAGAGTGCCTGCTTGGCATGCCCATAGCCATAATGACCCCGCAGGAAGTTGTCCCGCATGGCCGCTACCTCCTCCTCCTCTGCTACCAGGCTATAAAGCGTAAATATTGTGCTGGTATCCGGGTTTTTAGGCTCTTCCAGTGGTGTGCTGTCGGTCACAATAGCCATGACCTGCTTGCGAAGGGGTTTATCAGGTAGAAAGATATCAATGGTATTGCCATAAGATTTACTCATTTTCTGCCCATCCGTTCCCGGTATGATCATTCGTGTTTCATCAATGCGCGCTTCCGGTACCACAAAGGTCTCGCCATATTGGACATTAAACGCATTGGCGATATCACGGGTAATCTCTAAATGCTGTTGCTGGTCTTTGCCTACTGGCACATATTGCGCATCATACAAAATGATATCGGCCGCCATGAGTACCGGATAGGTAAACAACCCGGCGTTCACATCAGAAAGGCGATCTTGTTTATCTTTGAAGGAGTGCGCATTGGCTAACATGGGATATGGCGTAAAACAGTTGAGGTACCAGGTAAGCTCGCATACCTCCGGAATCCTGGATTGCCGATACAAAAGATTCTTCTCCGTGTCAAAACCAAACGCAAGCCAGGCAGCTGCCACAGCATCAACATTATGGATACGCTGCCGGGCATCTTTGATGGTTGTCAGAGAGTGTAAATCAGCAATAAAGAAGAAGGATTCATTATCTTTCTGCTGTGACAATTGAACCGCAGGAAGAATAGCTCCTAGGATGTTGCCCAGATGAGGTCTACCAGAACTTTGTATACCTGTAAGAATTCGCGCCATGGATTGTCTTATTTTTCTACAAAGAAAAGTATTTTCCACTACAGAAGCTGATAAAATAGAAAATACAGCTAAAAATTACAGTATCTTGCTTTTTGAGAGTAAAAGAATTTGCTTTGACATTAGCATAATGCTTTTAGCACAGAAATTGTTCTTTTCCCTTAGTGATTCATCCAAATTCAAACATACAATATCAGTCAACATGAAAAAGCAGCTAACGTTGTTGCCCTTTCTCTTTTTAACGCTTTTTGCATTTGCACAAAATCAAAAACCTGTCATTGCTTTCGCGGAAAAATCATTTGATTTTGGAACCGTTCAGGAAGAAAACGGTCCCGTTTCTCATGAGTTCACCTTCACCAATACAGGGTCGGTGCCGCTTATCATCAGCGACGTGAAAGCATCCTGCGGATGTACCACGCCTTCCTGGACAAAAGAACCAATTCCTCCGGGAGAAAAAGGAAGTATTACAGCAGAATATGACCCCAGAAACAGACCAGGTACTTTTAGTAAAACGGTATCTGTAACTTCTAACACAGAACCTAATCTGACAGTCCTGCATATCAAGGGGATGGTACAACCCAAACCCAAAACACCGGAAGATGACTTTCCAACGCAAATAGGCCATCTTCGCAGCCGTTACCGCTCTTTCAATATGGGTAAAGTAACTACCAAGGAGCCTTTCACCAAATCATTTGACATCTACAACGATGGCCCCGAACCTATCATTTTCAGCAGCAACGCTGTCACGCCTTCTTATATTCAGGTGGAAGTGACACCGCAAGAGCTGCTTCCTCAGCAAAAAGGAAGTATTAATGTTATTTTAGATGCGAAAGCCAGAAAGAGTTTAGGCTTTTCTTCTGACCATATTCGCCTGTTCACCAATGAGGCTGAAGACAGCATCAAAGAGTTTAATGTGATGTCTACTATTGAAGAATATTTCCCCCCGATGACCCAGGAGGAACTGGAAAAGGCTCCCCGTCTCACCTTGGAAAGAAAAGCCTATGATTTTGGGGAAATCAACGAAGGGTCTGTGGTAAAAACCAATTTTACCTTGACCAATACGGGCAGAAGTGCTTTAAACATCCGAGAAACCAAAGCCAACTGTGGCTGTACGGTTTCCAAACTGTCTAAGGATACGCTGGCTCCTGGAGAAAGCAGCACCATTACGGTAAGCTTCAATTCTCATGGAAGAAGAGGAAAACAACATAAAACAGTGACTATCTTCTCCAATGATCCAACCGCTCCTACACAACAGCTAACACTCACCGGCAGGGTAAACACGCCGGAAAGTGGCGAATAGCATCTTTTTTTGGAAATAAGCTTTAGACACATTGAGCCAGTAAAGGGATCTCACGCGTCCCTTTTTTATTGCCCTCTATTTCGTCTTCGGGAAAGTTTACCGTTCACTCATCATCTCTGTCGTTTCTTCCCAGGTATCGGTTCGGAAGGGAGAAGCGGGTAAACCTTCTTTATTGTATAAGTTTACATCAGGATTGTTAGACCACCCATAACGAACCGCCTGCGGGTTTTTCACCTGAGCACTATAGACAGCCACCTCCTCTTTACTCACAATGGTGGCTTGCGCTTCCACAAATTTCTTGTCCTCCCCTGCCATGGTAAATCCCCGTAATTCCTCATCCGGCATTTTCATCAGCCCTTCCCCAATTTCGGTAAACCTGACATAAGCCGTATCGTTTTTTACCTGCATGGTATCATACAGCGGGCCGGCATATACATTGTTTTGATCATACGCTACTTTCAAAGCTGCCAAAGCCAGCCGATAGCCTA
Source organism: Catalimonadaceae bacterium JC749 (assembly GCA_021730635.1). Lineage (GTDB taxonomy): Bacteria > Bacteroidota > Bacteroidia > Cytophagales > Cyclobacteriaceae > JAJNNC01. The sequence goes on along the minus strand of JAJNNC010000014.1, from coordinate 113,419 downwards.
CATCCTGTTTGTTGCGCGGATGAATATCTGCCGGATCACCAATATCTATCGTGACAGCCATGCCTGTGTTCTCCAGATCCAGGGCCATCACCTGAGCTTCCCGTAACTCAGCCCATTCGGTGGGTCTGGCCCCCTGAGGTTCAAAATTAGCCAGTTGCACAAATAAAAAGGGGAAAGCGCCCTGGCCGAACTGCTCGCGCCAGTCTTCTATCATCAGCGGAAAAAGGGTTTGATATTGTTTGGCCCTCGACGCATTGGACTCTCCCTGATACCAGATCGCTCCTTTGATGCTGTAAGGAATCAAGGGATTGATCATCGCATTGAACAACACGGACGGTTCGTTAGGGAATTGGCCCGTCAAGGGAAAAGCAGGTTCTTGCTGGTTGTCATATTTCCAGTCGCCAGTCAGCACGACTGAAAGCTTTTGTCCGTTTTGGGCAACATACATGTCCTCTGCCGGTCCGTAGAGCCCCCCACCACCTCCGGTGTCCAATACACGTACTATAATAGTATTCTCTCCGGCTTTGACTAAATTCCCAGGCACTTCGTAGATTCTTTCTTCGCTGTAGTTGTTGGTAGCACCTATTTTTTCACCATTGAACCAGGTGATGTCGTTATCGTCAATTTTACCCAAATGTAATGTCAATGGCTTGCCTGCAGCACGAGAAGGGAGCTGGATGTTTCTGGCAAACCAGACATAGCCGTCAAACTGCGACATAGTGGTATCCGCACTTTCCCATAGCGAAGGTATAGCCATTGTTTGCCACGGCTGGGTCTCAAAGGAAGGTGTGAAGCCAGATACGTTTACCTTCGCCTCTGCCTGCTGTATGATTTCTTCTCTGAGCTTTAATTTTTCCTCCTGGCTCATTTCGTCACTTTCCTGCCGGCCTTGCCTATTCTTTTCAATCACTTCTTTAAAATCCTGCATCTTCATCAGAGATTGTTCACTGGTCCAGGCTTCCGCCACCGTGCCTCCCCAGGTGGTGTTGATCAGCCCGATGGGTACCTTTATTTCCTGCTGTATATGTCTTCCAAAAAAATAGGCGACAGCCGAAAAGTTACCCACTGTTTCCGGACTACAGACCAACCATCCATCGCTGTTGAACTGTTTCAGCGGCTCATAACTCTGGTTTTTTTCCACGGTCAGCAAACGGATTTCAGGATAATTGGCCTGAGCAATTTCCTCTTCAAAATTATCTACCTGCGCATTCAGGGGCCACTCCATATTGGACTGTCCGGAAGCTACCCAAACATCGCCTATTAAAATATCCTGAAAGGAGATCGTATCTTCGCCGATCACATGCAGGTCGAACGGGCCACCGGCTGTCATAGCAGGCAGCGCCACCATCCAACGCCCCTCTTCATCCACTTCCGCAAAAGCAGCAGCACTACCCATTTCCACTTTGATCTTTCCTCCCGGATCGGCCGTACCCCAAATGGGTACTTCAGCATCCCTTTGCAGCACAGCGTGATCGGTAAATATTTCATCCACCTGTATATTCACAGCTGTAGGATGCTGGCAGGCTGATACCAGGATAAAGAGGGTAAGGAAATGGAGCAGTTGTTTTTTCATAGATTGGGTAGTTTGCACTGAAGGCTTGAAAATATGAATTTTGCCTGAACCATCAAAAAAGTACCGCTCATGGTTTCATGACGGCACGAAGAGCTGTTGGAGTATTAAAGAACGGAATTGGTTGTCAATACTAATCAATGGACCGATGTAACTACTTGTTAAAACTGCTTGAATGCATGATACAAGGGGATACTCCTATCGGATTTGTCTTTAACTTACAAAAGATAGTAGGATAATGATGGCACCCCTTCTGGTATTCCCTTTTCCCTGATACGATTATTTTGATGCACTGCTGACGCCCATCTGCCTCTCTAATTGTTCGAGAGGCACTCCTTTCGTTTCTATGAAAAAAAACCATACCACGAAAAACTGTATGATCATCATTAAACCACCCACGATAAAGGGGATGGACAGCCCGACGTGGGACGAAGCCACAATAGGCGGATATAGTTGGGCGGCAATGGCTGCCAAAGCCCAGTGGGTAAAACTCCCCAAAGATTGCCCTTTGCTCCTTACCTTATTGGGAAAAACCTCGCTGATATAAACCCAGATGACAGCTCCCTGAGAGAAGGAGAAAAAGAAAATAAAGGCAGCAATGCCCCAGGGAAACAACTCTGTCAAGTTTCTTGTCCATGCAATATAGGCACACAAGGCCAATGGAATAGCAGATCCCCAGGAGCCAATGAGCAACAGATCTTTCCTGCCTATTTTGTCTATGGTAAGAAGGGCTGCCGTCACGGCCAGCACATTAGCTACTCCTATCAGGACCGGCTGAAATTTACCTCCAAAACTAGCGCCGATGGCATTCAGCGTATCGTTTAGATAATAGAGAAATCCATTGACAAAGGAGAATTGGTTAAAGGCAGCTACTGCCACTCCCAGAAAGATAGGATAGAAATATTTTTTCTGAAACAGTTTCTCATGGGTGACTTTCGTCACATTCTTCAAAGACGCTTTGATTTCCTCCAAAGCCTCATGAACCCTTACTTCCCCTACTTTTTCCAATACTTGTTCTGCTTCTGCGGTCTTTTGAACAGAAACCAACCACCGCGGACTTCTTGGAATAGTATACAACATCACGATAAAAAGCAGGGCAGGCATACATTCCGCAGCAAACATAACCCGCCACTGTACATGAAGTACATCCAGATTCATTGTTTCTATGAGGGCATTGGAAAGATAGGCTACTAAGATTCCCAAACAGACATTATACTGGAAAAGAATGACCAGCCGCCCTCTTAATTTTGCCGGTGATATTTCAGCGATGTACATGGGCCCTAACACGGAGGCTCCTCCCACGCCAATGCCCCCGATAAAACGAAAAAAAGACAAAGACCAGAAATCCCAGGCAAGGGCACAACCTAAAGCAGAAATAAAAAACAAGAACCCTAGAATTTTCAAACTATCTCTCCTTCCCCATTTATCTCCAGGTTTGGCGCTGATTAATGTTCCTAATATGGTTCCAATCAGTGCTGAAGAAACCACAAAACCCATAGACCAGTCGGACAAACTGTACAAGGTTTTCACTGAGGAGGTAGTGCCAGCGATCACGGCTGTATCGAATCCGAATAACAATCCACCCAAAGCAGCCACTATAGACGCTTTGATCAACGTAGTGGTCACTTTATAATCTTTATCAGCAACGAGGGCATTAATCATTTTAATGGAAATTAATATTTTGGTAACAGAAAGGGCTTCCGGTGAGCTTTTCGATCAAAAAATAAACAGAAACAGACACTATTTATCCTGGGTTTTATAATTGCCTCTCCTATCGTTTTTTTTACTGTTCAGCAACGTCGCTTGCTGCTCGGCGGCAAATTCTGCTAAAGAAAGGGCAGCCATATCACCAATATTTTCCGACAAACCTGCCGGTACTATGCGACAAGCCATTTTAGAATCATGGATCGCCTCCTCTTCAATGACGGCTTTCATATGGGGTTCCAACAAGTCTTTAGCCCTGCCATAAATACTCCCCAAAATAATAATCTCCGGATTGAGGATGTCAATCAGCAGGGACAGACCTTTGCCCAGGTAATGACCGCAGGTTTTGTAAATATCAATGGCTACTGGATCTCCCTGATAGGCCGCCTCCGCCACTATTTTTGCGGTCAGTTGAGGCAGTTCCTGCAGGCTGTTGCAAAAGGGGACTTTTTCGCCCATTTGCAGCTTTTCTCTCACTTTGATTTGAGCCAGTTGGGCAATCCCTCCTCCACTACAAAATCCTTCGAAGGAACCAGCTTTCCCAAAACCCACAGGTCCTATAGCTGCCAGCCTTAAATGGCCTACTTCACCAGCCAGGTCTGAGGTACCAGAGTATAACCTGCCGTCGAGGATCAACCCAGCCCCCATGCCGGTACCAAAGGTGAGAAAGATGACATTTTCAAAACCCCTGCCTGCCCCAAATTTCCATTCGGCAAGCGCACAGGCATTGGCATCATTCTGTAATAAAGTCTTTTTTCCGAATCGTTTTTCCGTCAGGGATACTATGGGAATTTCATCCCAGCCCGGCAGATTGGGGGGTGACAGGATCAGCCCTTTTTTACTACTCAGAGGCCCTCCACAGCTAATGCCAATCCCTTCTATTTTTTCAAGCGGTACGGCGTTTTTCTGTAGTAAATGTTCGGCTGTCACGAATAAAAGCTCTATCATTTCATAGACAGGCCTGTTGGTAGGTAACACTTCTTTGTCAATGATATCCAACCCATCCTCTTCCGTGGGGTTACCCAGAATTACTGCGCATTTGGTGCCGCCAATATCAAAACCTAAAAGCATTTTAGTTGAGTTTATTATTTTCAAGGATAGGAAAAACTTTGACTGAATGGAACTTCACGTTGCCATGTTTGGCAAATAACCATAGAAAACCTTCTCCTTTTTCTTCCGGTAAGCGATTGACGATACATCTTTTGTTGTCTATGTCTACATCAATGATTCCATCTTTCATGATAATATCTACTTTGATACGATTGTTTAATCCTTCCACGGCATAAATACTTGTGTTGTGTAAGGTAACCATCTTTTCGTTGGCAGAAAAACGCAGTTTGTACCCTTCAGAAGCCTGTTTATTGGAGCGCAGTACCAACCCATATTCTTCATGAGTACCATCGGGTTCTATTTCCAGGGTAATTCTGGCATTTTTCGGGATATTGTCAAAATAGGTAGCTCCTACCCCATTGGGAGCATTCATGGCAAAGCTATTAGTACCCGATGCCTTGGTCTGTGCGTCAGTGACAGCTTTGAGGGGCAGCGGCTGCCCGGTCGCAGGGATCATTTCCGGTGGAAATTTAGTGCTTAACGTGCCATTGTCCTGTTGGATCAGTTCACGGAAAACGGCACTACCTCCAAAAATTTCATGGGTATTGTCTTTGTCATCTTTTCTGGAAGGAATCCAGGCCGCCGCGATCCTTCTACCGTTAATAAATTCGGCGGTTTTGGCCACATTGGACCAATCTTCCACCAATGTTTGGTATTCCGGTTGTTGCCAGGGGCCGAATGGGCTTTTGGATTTTACATAAAAGGTATTCCCATTGTCGCCATAGATTAAGTAATACCAATCGTTCCACTTAAAATAATCGGGGCATTCAGGCACCGATCCCTGCCCGGTTAATACCGGCTCTTTGATTTCCCATTTTTTCAGGTCTTTAGAAACCATGTGTACCAAAGCACCATTCCAATCTTTCATCATAGCATTGTTCTTTTCACTGGAAACCAACAGGTGAAAAGCTCCATCTTTGTCCACGATCACTTTAGGGTCTCTAAAATGCCTTTTGCTATAGCCTGGAGCGGATTCATAAAAGGGATTCGGTTTTTGCTTTTCAAAATTAAATCCATCCTGACTAATAGCATAGCTTAACTGTTCGTTGACTTCCCCGTCCTTCACCAGCCTGGTGGCATAAAAGGCATAGAATTGATTATTGGCATAGACCACCGATCCTGTACAGATGGATTTCTCCCACTCTTCATTGATACCGATGGCAATAGGATGATGCTCCCAGGTTTTTAAGTCTTTCGTAGTGCTCACTACCCATTGATGCCCACCCAAACCATCCAGGGCACTATGGTGCGCTGAGTCGATCAACCAGTACAGATAATAAGTACTATCGTGATAAAAAGGGATCGCATCGCCCACATATAAATGATCACCTTTGGGAGAGAAATATTGCATGCTCTCGGTTGATTGAAGGTTAGGGTCATAGTTTACACTAAATTGAGCCTGAGCGCTTACCATGCTTAAGATGATAAGCCCAAAGCTTACAATAATTTTAATTTTGCTCATGAAACGCAATATTTTAAAAGTCAAAAATTACAAAACTTATTTTTCTGATTTCAATACTCTGTCAACTAACTATTTAAAGTTTCTGAATGCGCCTTTTCGCTCTACTCTTCGTCCTGTCCTCGCCTTGATAGCTCCGGCTATCAGGCTGCAGGCGTTCCTTGATTAGAGCGAAAATGCATCGTTCATAAATCACAAACTACTTAATTGACAGAGTATTGACTATTTCAAGGTTAATTAGCCGGATGATATGGGATTCCGGACGAAAGACACCCTGTAGATTTGATTGTCAGACCTGTTCAAGCAGCACTTACTTTGATCTGTGTGTAAGCCAATATCTCAGGTTCCTGATCATGCACCAGGCTAGCTACAGGGCGGGGTATCCTACAAAACTTTTCCTGTGACCATCACCAACCATTGTTCTGCTGGTATAACCCCTGCGAAAAATCGATTTGTGCCTGCGGGATAGGAAAATACTCGTCTCTATTTTTCTTGAAAAAGGCATCTTTCAGGAAACCAAACAGTACTTTTTCCTTTTCGAAGTAGGCATTCAGGGTTTCGGCGGCAATGCCCCATCGTTGCAGGTCAAAAAAGCGAACACCTTCCGTGGAAAATTCCAGCCTTCTCTCCCATCGCAGGGCTTCCCGGGCGAACTCCTGTGTCCAGTTACAATTCACACCGTTGATGTAGGGCTCCACTTTATAATTAGAAATGGGAGAACCATCGTTTCGAACTAACCTGCTGGTACTGCCCGCCGCTCTTTCTCTGATCTGGTTGATGAGGGGCAAGGCCAGATCCTGCTGTCCTAATTCTATATACGCTTCAGCCAGCCAGAGCAGCACATCATCGTAACGGAGAATGTCAGCATTGCGGGAAGTACCCATGAAAGGACCCAGTTTTACGAAACATGAACTGTTGTAATGCTCCAGCGACTTCATGCTGGTCAGGTATCCGTAGACCTCCGGAACACGCCGCCACCCTTTGGTGGTGACAAAATCAGGGTCATACTTCCAGGGATGGGTAGGAATACCAATGGTATGATCCATGCGTGGGTCTACTGTTTGCGACATAAAGTCAATCGCACTCAGGTCATCCACATTCGCCCAGGTGTCGATCTCAAACAGAAATTCGTCATTATACGTGTTCATCATGGGCAGGCCGGTGGCCGGGTCCGTTTTGAAGGCGTTCAACATGGTATAACTGGGGTTAAGAAAGTCGCAACATCCATATTCCGAAGCCATATTATAGCAAACCCCCGTAGCCAGTTGAATTTTTCCGTTTTGTGTGCCATCATCCTGAGAGAACTGTACGGCAAAAATAGACTCCGGCCCATTCTCGAAACCACAGAGGAAATTGTCAGCAAAATCCGGAGACAGACTATAGTTTCCCGCATTGATCACGTTATTACTCAACGCCACCACCTCCTGTAGCCTGGCAGGGTTGATATTGGTCACATTATTATTGTCATCCTGCTCATAGGCCTGATACAAGCGGACCTTCGCCAGGTAAGCCCAGGCTGCCGCTTTACTGGCCCGACCTATTTCCGGCTGCGCCAAAGGCAGGTGATCCACGCCAAACTGAAAATCTTCTGCTATCTTATTCCATAATTCTTCATTGGTATACACCCGGTTAGATACTGTATTCAGTTCTTCTTTGGGCACGGTAGTGTCTACCCAGACCGGTCTTTTGTAAAGAAGCTTTAACCAGAAATGCCAATGGGCTCTTAAAAACCTGCATTCGGCCTGTCGCTCTTTCAATTTCGGATATTCATCTTCTGTCATATTCTCCATTCTTCTGAGGGCGTCGTTGGTTCTGCCAATATTTTCATAGAGATATATCCAGATGTCGTTGACCTGTCCGTTGGTAGGCGCCATCAGGTTGAAAGTTTCCATGATATGCTGGTCGAAATTGTCTCCGGTACCTCCCCCGCCTTTGTAGGCATCGTCGCTGCGGACACTGCCCCATACCCAGGGTATGGAAGCCATTTGAGAAAGGAAGAAATCATTGCTCAGGGTAGCATAAGCGGCGACCACCATTTTGTCTATTTCCTCCGGTGTATTGAGCTGATCGGAGCTGACAACCCCTTTCGGATTATAATCCAGGAAATCGTCGCAGGATTGTACGCACAGGGCAAATACCGTGAATGAAATGATTATAATACGTTTCATAGTTTTACAAGTCATAGGTTGTTAAAACGACACATCTACTCCGACAGTGAAATTCCTGGTCAACGGGTAGGCGAGGAATGGCTTTTCCGGGTCTGGCGCATATATTTTGTTCACACCCTTGTTATCCTTGATAGCGAAAAGATTCTCTCCCATGATGTATACCCGCAATACGTCCAGCTTCAACAGGTCAGTGATGCGTGTGGGGAATGCATAGGATAGTTGTAACGTTCTGAATTTGGCGTAGGAGCCATTGACATAGAGGTAATCGGATGTTCTGAATTCATCGTTCGAATTCACCAAACTCAACGCAGGCAGTGGTGAGCCTGTATTGTTGGGCGACCAGGCCTCAAAAACGCCTCTGCCAAAGTTCATTCCATTGTTGACTCTGGTAAAATCCCCTTTAATTCCATCATTGATCAGTTTGCCCAAGACACCCTGCACAAACATGGACAAGATGAAATTCTTATATCCTATGTCCACATTGAACCCGAATTCATAGTCCGGCAAGGTGGTGCCGAGCCAGGTCTGATCATAGGCATCAACCTGTCCGTCATCATTCAGGTCTTTGTATCGGATTCTGCCAATCCCTTTCCCCGGCTGATTGGCATGGGCATCCACTTCCTCCTGGTTCTGGAATAAACCGTCGGTTACGTAGCCAAAAATGGATCGCTGAGAACGTCCCAGAATGTCCTGCTCGGCATTGCCCGGATAAGACCTGACCACCGATTCAGGCAGTTTGGTTATTTTATCCTTGAAAGAACTCACAATACCGTTGATGCTATAATCAAAATCTCCCACTATATTTTGATACCCCAGTACCAACTCAAAACCACGATTTTCTACGGAAGCGCCATTGACCCATTTATTACCCCCTTCTCCAATGACCGCCGCGTAAGGAGGTAAAATCAGTATATCTTTTGTTTTTCGGAAAAAGTAGTCGAATGAGCCGTTGATGCGATTATTGAAAAAACCAAAGTCTATCCCGGTATTGATCTCATCGGTAGTTTCCCATTTCAGATTTTCATTCTGAATCTGCGTGGCCACATAGCCAGAAGGCATAATGCCACTGTTGGCCCCAGTGATGTCATAGGCAGTGCCAATGGTTCTCCAGGCGCCATACCAGGACCTGAAGTCCATGGTGCCGTAATTGGGTGCATACAAGCCAAACCTGGCCAGGTCTCCGATTTTCTGGTTACCTACCCTTCCTACCCCCACTCTTAATTTTAAATTAGAGAGGGCGGTGACTTCTTTCAGAAAGTTCTCATTGTTCATTCTCCATCCCAGGGTAGCTGCCGGAAACAGACCAAACTGATTTTCTTTTCCAAACCGTGAAGAACCATCATATCGTAAGGTGGCTGAGGCCAGGTACTTATCCCCGAAATTATAGTTAACCTTTCCAAAGTAAGAAAGCAACTGATAGCCTGTCCGGCCTCCGCCAGCCCTGGCGGCCCCAGTACCGGCATCCAGTTGAAAGTAGTCAATATCCTGCACCGCAAAATCCTCTTTACTCGACACTACGGTTCTGAAATCTTCCCTGATGGCTTCCATTCCAACCAGAAAGTTCAGGCCATGCTCTCCCACATTGAGTTGGTAATCCGCTGTATTAGACCAGGTCAGGTTGGAACGTTGCCCCTGGAAGATACTTAGCCGGCTGACATTCTGCGTCAGAAATCCTTCCTGATAGGTTTCCTGTATCCACCAGTTGTTTGAATAGGTATAATCCAGACCAATACTGGAGCGGATGGTCAGCTTGTCGATGGGGGTTAACTCGGCATACAAATTGCCAAACAGAATGAGGTTGTTATCCTTGTTGTTTCTGTTGATGTACAACATATGCAAGGGGTTGTTTCTGTCGCTCATACCGGAGCCCAGGGGACCCGCCCATGCGCCATCGGTGGTGTATACCGGTAATATCGGGTTCTGATAGGTAGCCAGATAATCTATGCCAGCGCCACCCAGATCGGTGGGTTCCGGTGTTTCACGGGTTTTGGCGATATTCAGATTTTCACCGATTTTCAGTTTGCCATTGAATAATTTATGAGAGGTATTGAGCCGTATATTCATTTTTGAAAAATCAGAATATTCCTTCACTCCCCGGTTATAGAGATAGCCCAACTGCAGCAAAGCGGCAGAAGACTCACTCCCTCCTGAAATAGTCACATTATTGTTGGTCAGAAAACCGGGACGATACACCACATCCTGCCAGTCGGTGCCAGGGACCTGTGCTTTCGTCTTTGAGGCTGGATCACCGGTAATCCATTCTACCGGTGTCACACCCTGTAAAACGGCATCGGCGCCTGTACCCGTGTAGTCAAAGGAATACAGCGCACTATGAATAGCAGGGTCGGTACCATCGTTGATAGAGGCTTGCCAAAGGGCTTCTCCACGCTCAATGGTATTGGCGGCATCAATTTTACCAAAACGCTCTTGCAGGGTAGCACTCGTACTTAACTGTACCTTCAGTTTACCCTGTCCTTCTTTGGTGGTCACAATGATAACGCCGTTGGAAGCTCTTGCCCCATAGATGGAAGCAGCAGAGGCATCTTTGAGCACTTGTATGGACTCTATGGAGTTAGGGTCAATGTTTTGCAGAGGCGACACATTTTTAGTGGTAGAGCCGTTGGCAGCGCCACGTCCGGAAATGATATTATTCGCCGTGGCCGGCACCCCATCAATGATATACAGCGGAGAGTTGTCGCCCAATGTGTTTAACCCTCTGATCAGAATCTGCCCGGTTTCACCGCTGGGTTTCCCACTGGGTTCTATGTATAAGCCAGGTACACGCCCCTGCAGGGTTTGCATGACATTAGCCCGGGGAATGTCGTCAATCTTTTCAATATCGACCACGGATACCGCTCCGGTCAGATCGACCTTCTTCTGCTTGCCATAGCCCACCACGACGATCTCATCAAGAGAGGCAATATCCTCTTTCATGGTCACATTGATCGCTGATTGGTTACCCACCGCAATTTCTTCCGTCATAAACCCGATGGAACTGAAAACCAGTACCGCTTCCGATGAGGGTACGTTGATGGAGTAATCACCTGCCAGGTCGGTAACCGTACCCTGGCTCGTTCCTTTGATCAAAACGTTGACACCGGGCAATCCTTCAGAACTTTCCGGAGAAGTCACTTTTCCGGTGATGGTCATCTCCTGAGCCAAGGCTTTACTGTGAAGCAAGAAGCACATCATCATGAGTACAGCGCAGGGCCAACAGGTAGCGGTAAAGCACTTTTTCATAGACATTTGTTTTAGGTTGTTAAGTAAAGGAAACAATGATAAAATTTATCATTTAATTAGCATTATGTATACATTAATACCATAAATGTAATTTTACAGAAACTATAATGCAAACATTTTCTATAAATTATGTTTATAAATTCGACAGAGTGTTTTCAATGAAAAAAGTTGTTTTTAGTATTTTTTAATTATTTTGCTTACTATTTAACATTTATAAAATATTTTGAGCGTTTTGCATGCAATACATTTGCAAACATAATGTTTCATTGCAATCCTATAAATGCTAACATTTACCGTTGGAAGCTGTTGATAAAATCTGTTTCAGGGCTGCTGACCAAAAACCGACAAAGTATTCAGGTTCATTGATTTACAGGAAGTAATGTTGGCAGGGTGGTTTCGCGATATATTAGGGAGAAACAGGGAACAACAGACAATTTCAAAGACTTGCATACAGCTTTTGTAAACAAAATGCTAAATCTGTTATGTAATCTGACTGTCGCTCAGAGTTTCCCAATTGCCGCTAGCCAGAACAGGTAGAGAAGGGAATTGATCCATTTATAGGTGCGTCCTGTACTTTTATAACAAAGAGGATGAAAAACAATAAAAGTTGACTGTTGATAGAATAATGTGAGTAAATTATGAACCCTTACTTTTCTTTGATCAGAAAGCGAAAAGTAGCCAAGCGAAAGGGAATTTATTTAGCATTATTATCTTAAATTTAAGGCTAAAATGTCATTCATTGTTATTGACATATGCCCATTAAATGATAGTTAATGAAAGTCAAGAAAACAAAAAGCAAGGTTGGGTTCCAGCAAATCTATAAAGAATTAAAAGAAGACATTCTCAGTGGCAAAATAACCTATGGTCATCTGCTGGTGCCGGAAAAGGTGATGGCTGAGCAAATGCAGGTATCCCGTCCCACCATATCTAAAGTGTATAATAATCTTCAGGCTGAGGGACTCGTCAAAAAAAGAGCTGGTTTTGGCACATCGGTCGTGTATAAGATGAATGATAGTAAATATCGTTTTGGATTGTTGCTCCCCGGCTCCGGAGAATCTGAGATTTTTTCTACCATCAATGATCAATTTCTTTATCAATCGAAAAAGAGATCTTTTGACTGTCTGTGGGAAGGTACCGTGGCAAACAATGCAGAGATGCGCAAAGGGGTTACCCTGAAAATTTGTCAAACCTATATTGAAAGGAATGCAGACGGGATCTTTTTTGCGCCACTGGAGCGTACCCCGGCGAATGAAAAGCTGAACGAAGAAATCTGTACTATCATTGACAAAGCCGGCATTCCATTGATTTTGATCGACAGGGACATTTATCCGTTTCCTCAGCGCAGTCCATATGATCTGGTATGCATCGATAATTTTCATGCCGGGTATATGATGGCTGAGCATTTGATACAGGCCGGCTGCGAAACCATACATTTTTTTTTCAGACCAGATTCAGCGCATTCCCTGGATTTAAGAATTGAAGGGGTACGGGCTGCTATGGCAAAATACAATTTATCCTTCCACAACGGTAATGTTTTCTGTGGCGATCCTGCTGATCTTGGGATTGTTAAGAAAATGAAGGTTGTTCCTTTCAAAACCGGTATTATTTGTGGCAATGATTCAACGGCCGCCGTTTTATTATCCAGCCTGGAAGACCTGCATCTTGAAATTACCTCCGATGTTTTAATTGCCGGATACGATAACATGAAGTATGGAACGCATCTGAGATATCCTTTAACGACGTATCAGCAGCCCTGCGAAGAGATGGTGGAAGTAAGCATGAACCTGATGTTCATTAAGCTGGGCAGTATGAACCAAAGTCCGGTTACCATCAATCTGTATGGTACTATCATCCCACGCGCTTCTACAGTCTTTCAGACCCCTTAGGGGTTTTTCCGCAAGGTGACCCCGATGCAAGGGTATCTACCCTTTTTTACAGTGGTAAGGCAATGATCATTATTTGAAGTTGCCATTTCAACCCAAAGCTATCAAAGAGAAGCAAAATGATACAGAGAGACGGGATAGTTGTGGGAAGCAGGAAAAATTTGCTATCGAATCCCAACAAGTTTTGTTTTTGTGGCCATTTTGATCGAAATACGTGCTGAAAAAATCTCCGTCAAAGGATCTCTGTATGGAAATATTGCGAATACCTTCTACCAAAGAAAAGGCCCTGACCGTCAATTTGAATGGAGGTCTTTACGGTTCTTTCGCCGAAATCGGAGCCGGTCAGGAAACCGCCTCTCATTTTTTTAAAGCAGGAGGAGCCTCCGGCACCATTGCCAAAACCATGTCGGCCTACGATATGAAATTCAGTGATGCCATTTATGGTAAGACCAAACGCTATGTGAGTGAAGAAAAGCTGTTGAAAATGCTGGACCATGAAATGGAGTTGCTGCAGGAGCGTTTACCCGACCGGGCGGATACGACCAAATTTTTTGCCTTCGCCAATACTGTAGAAATCCTGAACTATCACAAAACCAATCAGGGACATGGATGGATGGGCTTACGTTTTCAGTTATTTCCCAGAGCACCCATGAACGAATGTGTGATCCATGTCATTTTGCATGACACTGATGCCAACTGGCAACAACAGGCCTTGGGCATGCTGGGCGTCAACCTGATCTATGGCTGTACCCATATCAGCAATCCGGAAACGATGATGCAATCTTTGATGGATAACCTGAACAACAGACGCCTGGAGATCGATTTTTTCAGGCTGAAAGGTCCGGATTTTCAAAAGGTGGATAACCGCCTGATGGCACTGAAACTGGTCAAATTGGGCCACACCCGGGCTACTATGTTCGATGCTGATGGCACTGTGCTGCAACCACAAACAACTTTGTACAAAAAGAATGTCTTACTGCTGAGGGGCCGGTTCCGTCCGGTAACCCATGTGACCATGGACATGCTGGAATCGGGGCTGGAAGCCTTTAAAAAAGAAGAGGATGTGGATGAAAATAATATCATACCCATTTCTGAGCTCACCTTACACGACCTGACAGGCGAGGAAGGCATCAGTGATAAGGATTTTCTGTACCGGGTAGATATCCTGGGGTCTTTAGGCCAAAAGGTGATGATCTCCGATTACCAGAAATATTTTAAGTTGTCTTCCTACATCTCCCAAATCACCAAGGGTAAAACCGGTATCATATTGGGTATCTTCGGTTTGGAAAAGATATTTGAAGAGTCATACTATGAGGAACTCAAAGGAGGAATCCTGGAATCTATGGGTTTACTTTTCAAAAGGAATATCAAGCTCTATGTGTATCCTTCCCATAAACCCGGTAGCCAGGAAATATACGGTTGCCAGGATTTAGTACTGCCCGGACCTCTCCAAAAACTCTATGAATATCTCTATGAGAGTCAGCATATTGTAGGGCTGAAACCCAAAAACGAGCAACATCTGCATATTTATTCAGACAAGGTGCTCCATATGATCCAAAAGGGAAATCATGGATGGGAGGCGCTGGTACCGGAAAAGGTCGCCAAGGCTATTAAGACCAAAAATCTATTTGGCTACCAACAAGCCTGAAAACAGGGTCAGCCTTTTTCACTGACCCATCACATCGTTCATTTCCGGCACAGGAACATGCAGAGATTTCTTTACCAACCTCTGCCATGCTTACCGCTGCTCAATATTTTGCCGAGCATGCTGCCCAAGCCGCCAGATCCCATGCTGCTATAACCCCGCCGGCCGTTGAGCCCTCCCAGGATGGAGATGATGGAGCCCAGCCCTCCTCCGCTTCTGTACATACTGCCGCCCAACAAACTTCCCAGCAAGCCACCGCCCTTCATACCATGCTTACGGCGGCCACCCATCATTTTAGAGAGTACCATAGGGGCCAGGATACCCAGCATGCCCTGTATCATTTGTGGGGAGATACCTGCTTTCTTAAATCTGTCCTCTAAACCATTCTTGTGCAAGAAGGCTTGTGAGGTAGGATCCTCTCCATGCTGTTGGGCATCATTGGCTTTGTTGACAAACTGATCCAGTATACTGAACTGCTCCTGATTGATATTCAGATAGTCGGACATCTGCTGGATGTGTTGCTGCTCCTCCGCCGTATATTTTCCATCCGCTTTGGCAAAGCTGATGATATCGCTGACAAAGGAAAAGCGCAATTGGCTTTTCTTGAGTACCTCCAGACACTGCTGCAGGTTAAGCTGTGATGGATTGCGTGCGATAGATACCAGCTCTTGCTGTACATTGTCCGGAAGCGCTGCCGCTTCTCCCATCATCTCCAGGTATTCTAATTCTTCATCACTGGCATGACCATCGGCAGCAGCCACAGTGGCTAATGCGCCAAAATAAGCAGCTTTCTCTTCCTGAGAATAACCTTTTAGTAAAGTAGTTTGCTCTTCTTTCATCTTACTGTAAGCCATTGGTTTGCTCATAGTAACCCGTAGCTACCGATTATGTTAGCGGTATAAAGCGATATAATTTAAGCTGCCATCTGCTACGAACGATCTCTCCGGCATCCTACACAGACCGTTTTCTTTGTAAAGGCAAGGTTCTCAGAGCGTGTAAATGTCGGCCAACACACTTGCCTCATCTGGTTTTCGGACAAGTGTAGGGCTATCAAAGACAATCAACACCTGATCCTCATCCAGCAGAGCCATCCCTTCCGCCTTATCCTGGCCTGTGGTGTCGCCACTGCCATGAGGCACATCAAAAAGTCTTTCCAGTTCACTGCGGTGTACGATCGCTTCCGACTGCTGGCTCAAGCCTTCTTTCCATCGATAGACCGCAATCGTACCATCCAAATCCATGGTAGGCCCTGCCAGGATTAACAACTCCTTGCCTCTGACCCGTAAATCTCTGATGCCCATACCCTCCAGGTGCAAAAAATGTTTTTTATACAGTCGGCCCTGAGGATCGGGCTTGAGTTGAAAATATCCTTCTTCCTTATCTTCCACCTGCAGCTCCAGGATGACGGCCCAGCCTCTGAGTACGGGTCCCCGGACGCCCACAAATATTTTCCCCTTGTCAATGGCCAACCCTTCAATATCAAAACCATTATCCTTCCCAGGAATTTTCATAAACCTTTTAAAATGATCATCTTCCGCCAACACTTCCATCAGCTGATTACCCTGCTCTGCGCTGATCAGCTGCGCGGCCTTCACCGTTTTGGAAGGATACTGAGCATCCTGGCAGGTATGGCATAGTACATAATTGCCTGTGGCTTCTTCCTTCATCAAAGGAATTCTGGCCAGCACATAACGGTTGGGATCTTCTTTGACTTTGGCTAAGCGTTTGATCTGCTTTTCAGGAGAATCCTTCTTTTTGGGCTTCTTACGAGCCAGGCTGTGAGAGCCCACTACCCATAAACATTGATGACCATCCACACCCAGCCCTTCAATGTCCACTTCACAAGCCTCCCCAGCCGGCAGTTTGAGGAACTGGTTCAGGTCAAAAGTGGTATGATCTCCAAAGCTGCCATCTGGCTGGCGTGTCAGTCGTTCCAGGCTGCTCCGTTCATCGCAGCAGGTCCATAGATTTTTGCCCGTTATAACGGCTGAAGATAAGCCATCGCGTACATGCTTGCCAGCTTCATTCAAGCTGATAGCGTGATTGAAAGTGATTTTTACCTGCTTTTTTTGTCTGTCCTTATGCATAGGTTTCTCGTGATATGAATGTTGAAGCGCCTGAGCACCTGGATGCTACGATATAGGCGATAAGATAGTAAAGTTGACACACAAAAAAACGAGCAACTGATTCACAAGGTTCTCAAATGCATAGAAGATATTATCAGGGAAGCCAACCCGAAGGATGATACCCTGAACGATTGCATTGGGTAAAAAATGAGGTATTCCTGCCCTTTAGCCTTTCAGCTATATCCCTAATTCTTTTCTGTTGAAGATACAATGAGGATCAGGTTCTTCTCCTGCCAATACGGCCAACACATTCTGCACTGTAAACACACACATGTGGCGGTAAGTGGTAGCTGTCAGGCTGCCTGTATGGGGTGTGATGATCGTGTTAGGATGTTGGATGAGAGGATCCTCAGCAGGAGGTGGTTCCTCTGCCAGCACATCGGCACCGTAACCGGCCAGCTTACCCTGGTTTAAGGCCTTGAGTAATGCGGCCTGGTCTATGAGGCCGCCCCGGGCTGTATTGATCAAAAAAGCATGGGGTTGCATGAGCAACAACTGCGCTTCTCCTATAAGGTTGGCCGTTTGTGCTGTCAGGGGAAGATGCAGGCTGACCATATCCGACAGGCGCAGGACTTCTTCCAACGATAAGCGCTGATAGGGATGCTGCCCCTGCGATCTGTTCCAGTAAACCACCTTCATGCCAAAGGCTTCGGCCAGTCGGGCTACGCGTTTGCCTATATGACCCAGCCCTAAAATCCCTAACGTTTTTCCGGCCAGCTCATCGCCACTGTACTGGTTGCGCCACGCCCAGCGTTCTGCTTTTACCTCAGCGACTGCCTTGTAAGCGTTCCGGATCAGCATCAGCATCAGCGTTAAAGTATGTTCGGCAATGGTTCCCGCATTGGCGCCAGGGGCATTGATGACTTTGATATGCCTTTGGGTGGCAGCGGCCACATCCACATTATCCAGCCCCACACCACAGCGGGCAATGACTTCCAGTTTCTCACAACGCTCTATCAGGGAGCTATTTACCTGGCCTTTCCCCCGGGTAATGATGGCATGAATATCATTATTTTCTATGATCTCACGGATAGATTCACCCTGATAGGCTGTAAAGAGCTGTGCCTGTTGTTTTAATTGCTGGAAGGCTTCTTCTACCACCGATTCCAATAATAAGATACGCTTCACTATCCTCTACTTATGATTTATGGTGATACAGGGTGGCGTTTTCACTTTTGTAACCCCGGTAATCGTTACGGTTAGATTTGTACAGCCCTTCCTCATAGAGTTCATCTTCAAAAATGGCCGGATCAATCTGGGCATCAGGCGCTGAGGATATTTCTACAAGATTACCGGAAGGATCCCGGATAAACATCTGCATAGCGCCGTCGGGCAAGCGTCTCACTTTGCCCCAGGGCTTGGTATCGATGACATTGAGCTCTTTCATCCGATAAAAGATGCTGTTAAAATCATCCACCTGTACACAGATATGCCCACGAAAAGAACTGGCATCCTCCCATTCGGTGATGTGGAGTTGCTGCTCCTCATTGAATTTGAAGAATCCGGTAGGGTAGTCAAACAGGAAAGCAGGTAAAGGTTCCAGGCCTAGTTCTTTTTCATAAAACTCGCCGGCCTTTTCCAAATTATCTACAATGAGCGTAACATGGTTAATTTTAAGTGCACGTGCCATAGTTTCTATATTTTAGTTCAACATTCAAATACTAATTGTCAGCCGAGGGTTTTCCCGCATTCGGGGATACTTCCTAGGATATCTTTTGGGCATACTCTTTGACAAAATCCCAGTTGAGGGTCAGTCCTAACCCCGGACGTTGAGGAGCGGCTATCATGCCCTCTTTGGCTTCTATCTTCTCCTGCACCAGTTCATACATCATAGGATTCCCTCCCAGAGAGAATTCAATGATGGTAGCTGCCTGAGAGGCAAACGCTACATTGACACCCGCCATAAATGAAAAAGCAGACCCCCAGCAATGCGGGGCCAGTTCCAGCTGGTAGACACTTGCCAAATGGCTCACCCGAACTGCCTCGGAAATACCGCCTATGATGGCAGCATCGGGCTGTACTACATCAATAGCCCTGACTGCTATTAAATCCCGCACATCAAAACTGGTGTATTCGCTCTCGCCGGCTGCGATAGGAATGCTGGTGGCCGCTCTGACTTCCGCCGTACCCTGTTTGTTGTCAGGGCTGAGCGGCTCTTCAAACCAATACAGGTTACAGTCTTCCACGCCCCGGCAAAACTGCCTGGCTTCAGGCACGCTATAGGTACCATGCGCATCGGCCATCAGCTTTATATCATTGCCCAGTGCTTCACGGGCTGCTTTTACCCGGGCTACACTCTTTTCCACAGTTTCATCCATCACCCCTACCCGCATTTTGACACCTGTAAAACCTTTGGCCACATAGCCCTGCAACTGCTCTCCTATGCGGTCAACATCGGCCCAGCCCCCGCTGGCATAAGCAGGCATTTGGTCGCGGCACGCCCCTCCCAGCAAGGCCACCACCGGCACCTCCAGCATTTTTCCTTTCAGATCCCACAGGGCGGTGTCTATTCCACTCAAGGCGGAAATGGTGAGGCCTCTGCGGCCCAGGATGGGAAATTTTCTTCCTCTCTTCAGCGCATAGTGATCACGGGTGCCATTGTACACATGTTCCCAGAGCTTGTTGATCTGAGAGGCATCTTTGCCGATGAGCGCAGGTTTCAATTCGTTTTCTACACAACTCACAATGGAGGCACAAACGCCGGAGGAACCGACCGCAGCTTTGGCTTCTCCAAAACCCTGTAAGCCGTTTTCCAACGTCACGACGACCAAGGTCATATCAAAATCGGTGAGCAATCCATAATCGGAGGCATGTTGCTTTTCCTTGGGAATAGGACAGCGCAGCCAGTAGGCTTCTACGTTACTTATTTTCATATTATCGGATCAAAGGTAAAAGGGTTTCGGCAGATTTGCGGGTGAGCATGGTATAAAATTCATCGGTCACGGAAGTGCTGCCATGGTCTTCCAGGAATTTTTTCTGTTCCGGGGACAAGCCTTCCGGATTTTCATCGATAGCATTGGGATAGACATTGGCTGGTGTACGATCCAGAGGCGCACAGAATTCTACTGAAAGTGCTTGATCATAACCTACCTCATGCAGGGTTTCTAAAATTTTAGGCCAGTTCAAAGTTCCCATGCCGGGAGCCATGCGATTGTTGTCTGCCACATGAAATCCTACCAATCTGCCTTTGGCTCTGCGGATGGCTTCATAGGTATTATCTTCTTCGATATTCATATGGAAGGTATCCAGACAGACGCCACAACGAGGGCCAACGGCTTTGGCGAGCGCCAGCGCCTGGTCTCCCCGGTTAACAAAGTAAGTTTCAAAGCGGTTGATAGGTTCTATCCCCAGAAGAATACCGGAAGATTCAGCATAATCGTAGATCTCCTTCATACAGGCTACCGCCCAATCCCACTCTTCTTCCGGTCTGGCATCGGGCACGATCTTGCCTACCGTGCCTGGCACTACAGACACCATGTGGCCCTCCAGTTCCTTGACCATACGCACCACATCCTTGACATATTGTATGGATTTTTCCCGCTGGGCCTCCTCTTTTGCCAGCAGGTTACGGTCTTCCAGCATCAGCGTGACCGAGCCCCAACATTGTAAGCCATTTTCTTTTAATAACTTCCTGACTTCTTTGGTATTGTATGCCTCAGGTTCTCCGGCGATTTCCAGTTTCTGATAGCCTAGCGAAGCAATTCTGCGGATAGTGGTGGCTACGGGTTCAGCACGCATCCAGTTGTGTATCGAAAGCTGCATAAATAAAAGTTTAGATTGATGTAGATGTTTTGTTTAAAAATAATATGTCACCCTCACTGAGGTAGCCTGCTCTCCCAGTTCACTGTATTCTAATCTACTGTGGGAAGCAGCGCTATCATCAGTATTGATTTCCCGGCTTTCAATTTATTGATTTCCTTTTAAGCTGGCAAGATATGCTTTGAAATCTACAAAACCTGATGGTCACAGGATGGTTTTATCCCATAAAAAAAGGGGATGCCTCAGCAAGTTGATCCGGCACTATTTTAATCTGTAAGGAAGTTTCAGGCCTCTGCCGATAAAAGGCTATCGCGCTGGATGGCAGGCTAATTGTAACCCTGGTACAGGCATGGGAAGGGTGCTGATATGCCACCTTCCCAAATTCGCGGTGAATAACTGCTGAAAATCTTTGCCCCCAAAAGCAATGTTGGTCGGATTCGACAAGGTATGCCCTTCCCAGTCATCCACCAAAAGCCTGACTTCCTGCTGCGGGTTTACCACATAGATGCTGTTGGGTACATAGCAGGACACATATAAATTTCCATTTTGGTCAAAGGCAATACCATCCGGACAGGTTTGCGGTAAGGTAACATAGACTTCCCTTTTCCCGGCAGTACCGTCGGGCCTGATTTCTATTCTCTCAACCCCAGGCAACCAGGTGCACACGACATACAGGTATTTTTTATCCGCAGAAAGCGCCATACCGTTAGCAAAATTAAAAGGCCCCTTGTGCCACACCTGCCCATTTCCCTGCTGGTCGAAGCGATATACTTTCCCTTTGACTTCCCGGAAAGCACCACTTTCTGATACATATACATTTCCCTGCCGGTCAAAAACAGGAAAATTGGGGATGTTAAAGGTCTGACCCTCCGCTCCTGTCGCAAATGGCTCGAGACGATTACTTTCCAGCTCTAATTTCCAGACACACTTTTTCTTCAGATCACAGGCGGCCAGCCAACGGGCATCCGGAGAAAAGGCAATGCCCAGAATAAATCCCCCTGTGTTATTGATTTCTTCTATCTGACTCCCATCGGAAGCAATGCGGTATAGCTGTCCGGTTTCCCCTCCCGCCCACACAGAACCATCCGGATGTACCGCAATACATTCTGTATGATCTAAGCCGTCTGCAAATACTGATACGTTTTCAATCGTTAATGCCATAATGTCTGTTATTTGATGGTAGCCCATTTTTTTTCGGGAAGTACACTAAACCAATCAGGTCTTTGGGGATCACGATCGTAAGGATAACCCCCCACTTCTTTATAGTATTCCGCGTATTGCTTTAGCTTGTCTCTGTCTAGTTCAATACCCAGGCCAGGACCTTTGGGTACGCTGAGGGTACCCTGATGGTATTTCATTAATCCGCCTTGGATGATATCATCGGTGAGATGATGGTAATGGGCATCTGCCGCAAAGGATAAATTCGGGGTACTTGCGCCAAGATGCAGCATGGTAGCCAGTTGTATACCCAATTCTCCCGAACTGTGAACGGCTACGCCCAGCTGAAATTTTTCACAGACCACCCCTGCTTTCCAGGCTTGTCTCAGCCCTCCCCAGAAAGTGGTATCCAACAAGATCACATCCATCGCTTCCTGACGGATGCTGGCTGCCAGTTGTTCAAAGTTGATCACAACAGTATTGGTAGCGGTAGGAATACGCACCTTTTGCCTGACCCTCCGCATACCTTCCAATCCCCAGGTGGGGTCTTCAAAATAATCGTTCGGTAAATCTTCTATGGCCCGGCCAATGCGAATGGCCTCTTCCACACTCCAGGCAGCATTCGGGTCTATCCTCACCTTGTGGCCCGGGAAGACTTCCGATAAGGCTCTCAATACTTCTATTTCATGGTCGGGATGAAATACACCCGCTTTTAGTTTGTGGGTTTGAAAACCGTGTTGTTGGACGAGTTCTTTAGCATGTTTTACGATCTGCTCAGCCGTTTCTTCCCCGCCCTGCCCCGTCTTTTCGTTGGGGTATCTAAAAAAAATATAAGAGGCAAAAGGCACTTCTTCCCGTAGGGAACCGCCCAATAAATCGCAGGCACGGATGCCCAGCTTCTTTCCGATGATATCGATACAGGCAAATTCCAGGGCGGCATGCAATTGCAATCGGTTGTTGTACAGGGAAGCCGTAGGGTTGCATATTTTCCAGTACATCGCTTCCAGTTGCATGGGATCATGCCCGACCAGATAACTTTTTAACCCATGGATAGCAGCTTCGGCGGACTCCCCGCCTCCACCCATTTCCCCCAGGCCGGTGATGCCTTCATCGGTTTCTACTTCTACAATAGTTCTGACAAATCGCCCCCAGTGACATCCGTTGGCATGCCGTATCGGGGCTTCCAGGGGTACGGCTACGGTGGTTGCTTTGATATTTGTAATTTTCATTTTTCAGGATAATAGCGTGTCAAGATCAAAAGTTGTATCAATATACATGTTTTCACCCTGATTGATCTCCTGCAGGAGGAGCTGATTTCCTTCCATCCTGATATCTTCTACTCCTTTGAAACCAGGGCTCACCTGAAGGAGAAAGGAAAGGTAGCTGCGGGAAACTTTCTCTCCTGCATCGAGGAAGGCTATGGTTTTTTCTCCAAACAGATGCGTATGACCTGCTTCCAGGATCTGGTGAAAAGGTTGGTGCATGCCTGTGGTTCCGAACTCCAACCCCCGGTATCTGATTTGCCCGGCTGACCAGTCAAGCCAAAAGTTGATCCAGGGATAATGGCTACGCTTCCACACATAACCCAGCATGAAGTGATGGGTCGGTGAACAGGCTACCACCCATGCCACAGTTGCCTCTTTCTTCACGATAAAAGAAAACACCGAAGTATAGGGTTTTTCGGGCCGACTCAGATTGACAAGGGAAAGGTCTTCGCACAAGCCATCGGGCCAGACAGACTGGTGTTTTTCCGGATGCTGGCTGAAAACATAATTGTACCCTTTGTCGGCATTACAATAGATGATAGTGGCCTGATCTAAGAAAGGAGCCGCCAGCGTAGGATGCTG
Organism: Catalimonadaceae bacterium JC749; assembly: GCA_021730635.1. Taxonomy (GTDB): domain Bacteria; phylum Bacteroidota; class Bacteroidia; order Cytophagales; family Cyclobacteriaceae; genus JAJNNC01. Next base: position 89,750 of record JAJNNC010000014.1, on the reverse strand, counting down.
CACCATCTGGTAAAGCCTTCCCAAAGGATTGATATTCGTAACTTCTTCTCTGACCATATAAACCGGCTTTTGATGATCCAGCCTGAGGGTTCTCTCTACCCGCAAGCCTTCCAGCGGACTGCTCACCTGCATGTGGAAAGTATGATCCTGAGGCGGCTTCTCTGCATTCCACAGTATATTCGCTATCTGACCGTGGTCAGGAATTCCGGCTTTCTTTTCTCCGGGGGAAGGTGTTCCCCACCGGCCCAGACACAGGAAATGTCCCTGATACGGTGCGCCCCCCTTGTTGTTGTCCGGCATCTGCTCTTTGGAAAAGGCAAAAGTCAAAGGATTTATCTTGTGGCAATGCAGGTGAAAATCAGTGATCGCACCGCCGAACAAGTCTACTGTTAAGGAAACTTCCTCATTTCGAAGCTTTCTTTGGGTATTCCTCCCTAGGGTTGACATGGTGAAAAGTCTTATTCCTCGAAAATCACTTTAAAAAACCGGGGGCGATATAGGTGCGGATGCTTTTCAATCTGCGCTGCAAAAGCCATGGAATTGATATTGTAGCTGATGAGTAGCTCTCCCGGCTTGGAAAGACTGGGATGGGCTTTCGCATTATAGGCAATAAACTCCGGTTCTTCCAGATCCTCACTGCTATCCCATAGTTCGTGTACTTTGGAAAAAGGGCCTACCGGACTTTCTCCTATCCGCATCCCGGTTTTGCTGCTCACCCCATTAACCTGAAATACCAAAGCATACCGGCCACCGGAGATGGGTGACAGACTCAGTTCGTTAGACACACTGTCGGTGACTGCCACCATGGCCTGCTGATCACTTGTCCAGTCTTCTCCGTTCCAGTAGGTCCAGCGTTCAAAGGCTGTAAAATATTCTGGTTGTACCCTGGCGACTACCAGGGCTTTGTTCAGGCCTCGGACACCGTAAACGTAAATATAGCCATCCGGATTCGGTACCCTGGTTTCCTGGGTATTCACAAAAATACCAGCTCCAAAAGAGCCACTGCCCAACCCTTCTTTCTCCTTGAAAAACAAAGGTGTATCCATCTGACGCTGGTCCCGGAAAGGAAAGGGACTGCCCTGAGGAATCGTAATCAGCACATTGCCTACCTCTTCAAACCCCCATACTTTCCGTTCCGGAATGTTGATGATCCGGTAACCAAATAGGTAGAAGTTACCATCGGCCGGATTGACAAAGCCGTCGCCCAACCAAAAGTAGTCATCCGGACCGGAATTGGGCGTGGAAGGCACAAAAAGCGACTGTGGTTTACCATCCGCACCGGTATGTACCTTAAAAGATAATTTCTCCTGATCGGGTTCATGGCCCTGTAAAAGAGCAACACTATTGTTGACCATGGTATAGCCGGGTTGCAGGGAATCCTCCTGGATTTCGCCTACCATGGTATCGCTGAAGACGAAAAGATTGCGGGTGGTATCCTGGGACGAAAGGGCTTCCCGGCCATCCATAGGAATGGCGAATATGCCATCGCCGCCGAACCATCCTGAATCCCGCTTAAAAAGGGCTGTCCATTCGGGCGCTTCCTCTATCCGGAAATTCAGCGCTTGTTCTTTTGCCTCATTCTGTGCTTCAGGGGTAGTACAGGACAGCCCTATGAAGGTGAGGAACCATACCATTACTTTGTGTGCTTTCCTGATCATTGCTGTTAGTTATTGATGCGTCACTTTTAAAAACGTGGTATATCGGTGTATTTCTTTCCGGTGGTCATCCCTTTCCAGTGGTCTGTTCTGAAAGGCGCTGCCGGTAAGCCTTCCTGGTTGTATAGATCCAGCGGTCCCGGATTATTAGCCCAGGCATACCTGACCGCCACCGGAACCTTCACCTGATCACTGGATACCACCACCTTATTATCTTGGATAGCAGCCTGCGCCCAGTAAAACTTTTTATCCGCTCCGGCCATTTCAAATCCCCGTATATAGCCGTATTTATTAGTAGTCACCACGCCACTCCCCTGATGGTTGAAGGTGATGATCGCTTTGTTCTCTTTTATCTGCATGGAAGCATAGGCAGGACCCGCACTGACCTTATCCTGTTGATAAGCAACTTTCAACGCAGCTTTTCCTAAGCGGATGCCCACAGCTTCCTTATTTTTGGGATGAATGTCGTCTGCCTCCCCCACATCGATGGTTACAGCCATCCCGGTATGGGGCAATGCCAGTGCCTGTGACTGTGCCTCTCTCAGTTCTGCCCATTCGCTATCAGCGGGTTCCTCCAGCTCTGCCATATAATTGGCTAACTGGACGAATAAAAACGGGAAATCGCCTTGCCCCCAGTGTTTACGCCAATCACGAATCATGGCCGGAAAAAGTGCACGGTATTCATCTGCACGATCCACATTGGCTTCTCCCTGATACCAGATCACGCCTTTGATGGCATAAGGCATCAGGGGAGCGATGTTCGCATTGTACAATACACCGGGTGTAGAAAATGGGGATGCATTGACTACCACCGGCGCCGGAAACTGACCGGCCTTGATCACCAGTCCTTTTTTGTACTTCCATTCGCCCCACAGGATGGGGTTTCCCCAAAAGGCATTGGTGGTAAAGCCTCCTATCCCGCCAATGTCAAACACACGCACGACCAGTCTATTGTCCTTGGGTTTGAGCACAGCAGCAGGCACCCTATAATTGCGGTGATTATGCTTCCCATACGTCTCCCCTATCTTATGTCCATTGACCCAGGCGATGTCATAATCATCTATCTGATTGAGATGAAGGTCAAAAGTATCCTGTGTAAAATCTTCCGGCAGGTCAAAGGCAGTGTGGAACCAAACAGCGCCCTCATGGTCTTTCAGCTCCGTATCTTCCCAGGTATTGGGCAGCTCCATTGTTTTCCACTGAGATACATCTGTCTCTGGCCGAAACCATTCTTCTTCAATACCGGGTCCTTGGTAGTAATGTTGCTGGTACCATAAGGATTTCGTGGCTTCAAAATCGGCGTTGATTTCTGCAAAACTTTTTCCCCGTTCTACAATAGGACTGATCCAAGCATTAAACTGAGGGAACTGGAGCAGTGCTTCATTGCTCATCCAGGTTTCCACGGAAGTAGCTCCCAGGTTGCTGCTGATAAGGCCGATGGGTACCCCAAGCGACTGATGTAGAAACTTCCCAAAATGATAGGCTACCGCTGAAAAATGTTGCAAACTTTCCTGACTGAGGGTTTTCCATGCTCCGCCTTTGATATCTTGTTGAGGCATATAATCCATATCCACTTGCACCGTAAACAGTCGAACAGGCGCTGCCTGGACAAAAGCCGTATCTTTTTCTTCGTAGTTGGTATTGGCGACTGTCCATTGCATATTGGACTGTCCGCCGCACACCCACACCTCGCCTACCCATACATCTTCAAACCTGCGTTGGTTGTCTCCCTGTATGGTCAACACAAAAGGCCCTCCTGCGGGCATCGCCGGCAACTTTACCATCCATTTTCCCTGTGCATCTGCCCTGGTGGATACCGATGTCTGATGAAGGCTTACCGTTACTTTCTCCCCCTTGCCAGCCCACCCCCAGACCGGAATCGCTGTCTCTCGTTGCAATACCATATGATCACCAAAAATGTTGGGCATTTCCACCTCCGCTACGGCAGGAAGGGTATACAACAGCATCATACAACAAAGAAATGGCAGGGTTTTCTTCATCATTGACTTAAGTGAGGGTCTATGATCTTTAATGTTTCCAGCTTAACTCTATTTCTTCCAGCGATTTGCCTTTCGTTTCCGGAATCACTTTCAGCGTGAAAAAGAACAAGATGATGGCGTTACCCATGAACAACCAAAACGTAAAAGCACCACCCAGGCTTTCCAGTAACATAGGAAAAAACTGGGATATGAGATACACGCCTATCCAAAGAACGAATACCGCCACTGACATGGCAACCCCACGGGTTTTGGTAGGAAAGATCTCTGAAATCAACACCCAGGGAATAGGCCCTAAAGAGGAAGCAAAGCTGGCAATATACCCCAGAATGAAGAGGAGAATCCAGGGCCCCTGGGTAAATTCAAAATAAAAGGCAGCCCCCAGTCCCAACAGGCAAAGGACCATCCCCCCCACGCCATACAACAGCAAGGTCTTGCGGCCTGCCTTGTCGATAAGCCAGATGGCTACGAAGGTGAAAATCACATTGACAGAACCGATAAAAACAGTTTGCAGCAGGGCAGAATCTGTACCAAAGCCCACACTCTTAAAAATTTCAGGGGCATAATACATGATCGCATTGATACCCGTAATCTGGGAGAAAAGGGCCAGGACTACTCCCACCAGCATGGCCGTTCTCAAGCCTGGTTCAAACAACTCTTTGATCGTACCGGCTTCCACCTGCAATACTTTTTTAATTTCCTGTAGTACCTCTTTGGCTTTTACTACCCCATTAACGCTGATCAATACGGAAAGAGCTTCCGCCTCTTTCCCTTTTTTCGCCAGCCAACGGGGGCTCTCAGGCACTGTAAATAACAAAGCGAAAAACAGCAGGGAAGGAATGGCTTCTGAGCCGAACATATAGCGCCACCCAAAGGCTATATTCCAGGCTTCGTCTCCCATATCGGCGATGAGCATATTGATAAAATAAATCAGGAGAATCCCAACCACGATAGCTAACTGATAGAGGGTCACCAGCCGTCCCCTGATTTCGGCGGGCGCAATTTCAGAAATGTACATGGGTGAAAGCATTGAAGCTGCCCCGACGCCCAAACCTCCGACAAAACGAGCGATGGCAAACTGGGTAAGATTTTGGGGGATGGCAGAGCCAATGGCCGACACCCCAAAAAGCACGGCTGTTAATAATAATATTTTCTTCCTGCCAAAGCGGTCGCTCAGGTAGCCGGCCGACATGGCCCCTATGGTGCATCCGACGATGGCGCTGGATACCGCCCAGCCGGTCATGGCTGCCGTTAATTCAAATTTTGTCTGTAAAAAACCAATGGCACCTGCGATGACGGCCGTATCGTAGCCAAAGAGAAGACCACCCACCGCAGCTACAATAGAGACCAGGTAGACATATCGTATGTTGGTAGCTGAAGTATCTTTATTCTGGGCTAAAGCCTGATTCAAGGATTCTGTTTGCATATTTTTGTTCTGTTTATACCCTGACAAATGCTTTGATGGTGGCACATTGGGAACCTTCCGCTTCGCCATAAGGCCGGATGGTGTATGCCCCTACCGCAGCAGGCACAATAAAGGTTTCGGCATAATGAACGACGAAAGGTTCGAAAGCATGGGTCGGGCTTTCTACGATGACTTCCCTCCCTTCCACAAGATTTAAGACATTGACACCGCCCTGGGTATGATGGGTGACTTTGCCAGTAAACCAATGCCTCCTTGTTTCAATAAATTGAGATTCATGCAGTCCTGTTTTTTCTTCTATCCAGCCATCGCCTTCCGCAATTTTTCTGACGCCATTGATAATATTTTCTCTCGTCCATGATTTAGTCCTGTCCCATTGGATGACCTTTTCCCCATGTTCAATATTGATAGGGCGGGGTTTGCCATCCAGCCCCAGTCTTCCCCAATCCCATAATTTGAAAGTAAAAATATAAGGGGTAGCGCTGATCTCTAGCACCATACTGTCTTTACCCGAACAGTGTACCGTACCGGCTGGGATATGAACATGGTCGTGCTTTTTTACGTCCCATTTTTGCACATATTGGTCTGCCTGAAAGGAAGGTCCTCCCTTTTGGGCCGCTTTCAGATCCTCAATCATTTTCTCAGGATTGATGTTTTCGTTCAACCCCAGATAGACATGGGCCCCCGCTTTGGCATCTAAAAAATAATAGCTTTCATCCTGGGTATAGTCCATGCCGAATTTTTCTTTGATGTAGGCCTGGGTAGGGTGCACCTGCAAGCTCAGATTACCGCCCTCCATGGTATCCAGAAAGTCGAAACGGATCGGAAATTCTTCTCCAAACTGCGCGTGAACCTTTTGGCCCAACAATGCCTCCGGATGGGTAAAAACCAGATTGATGGAAGGGATTTCTATGACAACAGCACCAAACCCCAGGAGCATACTGTTTTCTTCAGGCACACAGTCAAATCCCCAGGCATAATTCTCCGCAGACCTGTCCAGGTCACAGACTTCTTTCATCCACTGCCCACCCCAGGGTCCCGGATCGAAGAAGGGCACTACTCTGAAAGGTCTTTGTGAGGCTATGGCTAATCCTTTCTGCAAGGCTTTGCCTGTCACCATGTTAGGATGACCGGGTTGATTGGTATCCAACAGATAATCCCAACGGTTCATCAGGGTTCTTTTGTGTTTGTCACACACCCGCCAGTCCACGAAGTAACACTGTTTATATTGGAGTGCAAATTCTGTATGCACATTGTGCAGTCCCAGATTGCCTACCTCATTGCGTCTCATCCGTTGCTGTATCTCCCATCGTGCCATGTCGGCATAGACCAGCAAATCCCATTGTCCGGCTACGTAAGCCGCCCCTTCTCCATACACAAGGATCACTCCCTTGGCCAGCTGTGCGATTTGATTTCTAAGACTTTGGAGATTGCCTTCATCAAAATAATCCTGGATTGTGAGGCGCGTCATATAGCCAAAGACCCTGTCATCCGTCACATCAGGATAAACCATCCGGGTGATTTCGTCTTCTGATTTGAATCCGGCCTTGGCGTTCACAAAATGATCATGTTGTAGTCCTTTTCTCAGAGCCGCTTCCAGTTCTGTATGATCTACGCCCTGATAGCAGTCAATCACAATGATCTTCTTTTCTTTATGGATCTGGTTGATGACAAGATTCAGCTGGCGACAAATTTCCTCCCAACCCGCCCAACAGTGATCCTGCTTGTCTTCTACGGCAATGACAGGGAATTTGTCGTAATTTGATACTATCGTTTTTTCCATTCTAATGTTGATTTACTAAATAACTCACCCCTAATATGCCGGCGAATTCCACCTGAACAGCCGGTACTATCGCTATGTTTTCCTCTGTGGCCCAGGCATGTTTACGAACCATGGTCTGAATGACAGGAAGAATGTCGTCTTTGCTTTGCATGATGCCCCCTCCTATGACCAGCTTTTCGGGGTCGTAGGCATGAATGAGGCTGATGATGCCCAGCGACCATGCCTTTAAACAGTGATCTCGGATGTGCACCGCCAGGTCATCGCCCTGCTGGGCCAGGGCAAAGATCCGGTGAAAGTTCACCTCTTTTTCACCCGCTAGCTGGCTTTGTGCATAGCCTGCCGCATTTTCTATTTGATGGGGAAGCACCCAGGTGGAGGCTTCCGATTCCAGGCAACCGATGTTCCCGCAGTTGCATACTGACCCATGCAGGTTGATGGTCATATGGCCCCCCAGGTTTCCCGCCATAAAGTGCTTTCCTCTCAACAGTTTACCCTCTATCAGGACGGCAGTACCCACACCGGTCCCCAAGGTTACCAGCACCAGGTTGTCTGAGCCTTTTCCAGCGCCATACTGCCATTCTCCCAGTAGTGCTGCCCGGGCATCATTTTCAAGCACCAGCGGTATCTTCCATCGATCTTTCGCCCACTGTTTGAGGTCCAGCGCATGCGCATCGGTATACTTGACATATCTGGACAGGATCTTCATCCGTTGGCTGTCAACAATCCCCGGAAAGGCCAATCCGACGCCCGACAAATCATTTGTATGAAGCCCTTCCTGCGCCATCAGCTGGTCTACAATCTCTGCTACTTCCCCCAAATGATCTAACAGGTTACTTTCTGTCACAGCCTTGATTTTCGCATGGGCTATCAGGTGATCGTCTTTCACCAACCCAATTTTTGTTCGGGTGCCTCCCAGGTCAATGCCGATCGCTATATCCATATCAATTTTTCTTCCGTTACGGTATGGCAGGTATTATATCCTCACCGAGGGGTGGCTTGATACGTATACAGGAAAGTTTCTATACCCAGGCCCAGCACGGTCAAATCTATGGTCAGCTCTATACCCAGTTCTTCCGTTGTCAGGGTTTTCACTTCATAGGATTCAACCGTGGTGGTAGGGTCAAACAAACCATGATAGACCAGCACAAACTGTTTTTCATCTTCTGTCAGATACCACTGGTCATACACTTTAAATCCATCGAAGACACAGTCTCCCGCTCCCGTATCTGCGCCATAATCCATGACGACGGTGCTGTCTGCATTGAGCAACATAGCATTGTCTTTTTCACATTCCTTGATGACTTCTTCGTTGTTATTATTCACATGCAGAATAGAGGTCAGGGCCCAACGCTTCCTCGGCAGATTGTCTCTGGGCGACAAGGTAACAGCGAGCGTCAGATCGCTGACTTCCGTTTCTCCCGCTGCGTTGGTGGCTTCAAAGGTAAAGCCTACCAACTGGTCCACATCCGTAGTATCGGCGACATAGTGGAAGTCATAATCCAGTGCGTTTCCTGATGCATTTACGAGCAGCGTACCATTGTTGCCAAAAGTAGAATCCACCGTAAGATTGATGGTTTTGGTGATGGCAAGTTCTGTTAAGGGAGTGGCAGATTGAATGTTGACATCCACATTGACTTCATCGCCCGATTCCGCTCTCCGGCTGTATTGTCCTTTACCCATACTTCTGTCGGCAGAAAGGCTTACGGTAAAGTTATCGTGATCATAAAAATCTTCCGGGCCTTGTTCTTCCGGCTCGCATCCCAGGAAGGCTAGCATTAAGAGGAAGATCAGTGTATTGTTAAGCAATCCTTTTCTTCGTTTCATTATCTTGGTATTAAATAGGTTCTTACTGGATAAGTCTGTCAATAACATCCTCTACTGCAGATTTTCGTTTACATCTTTTTCCTCCTGAGGAATAGGAAACTGATAGTAGTCAGGTCCCAGGGTTGGAATCGGTGTTTCATACGCCTCATCTTTGGCCTGGTGTACTTTCTCATCTAACTTTTCCATTCTTACCAGATCAAACCATCTTTTACCTTCTGCCACAAATTCTTTTCTCCTTTCCATTAAGATAGCCTCATTAAAGGCTGATATCTCATTGATGCTGACATTCTCCAGATTGGCCCGGTTTCTTACCAGGTTCAAATAATCATTGGCCACGTCAAAATTACCCAGTGCGGCCTGGGCTTCGGCATAAATCAACAGCACTTCGGCATACCGTATGACCGGAAAATCATTGACAGAACCTCCCGCAGTAGGGTCTGCCGGTTCATCCCAGTATTTTTTAATATAGATTTTATCCAGGGTGATCACATTGCCTTCATCGTCAGGAAACTCTGTCATAAAAGTGACAGCTCTTCTTTCATCCGTAGGAGCATACGACTCATACAGGTCTTGCGTAGCTGTTTGCCATCCCTGCGTATTGCTCACATTGGCTCTTTCCGTTGACAGTTCTCTCGGCAACAGTCTTACATTGAACTGGCCTACTTCCCAAAAAGAAATAGCCCCACCGGCATCCCCGAAACCGATGGAGAAGATGGCCTCTTTTCCTCCCCGGCTGGACAGCTTGAAGACATCTCCAAAATTATCCCACAGGGCATAACTGCCTGACTCAATTACGGATAAAGCTTTGGCAGCAGCATTTTCATAATCTTTCAAGGTGAGATGAACCAGGGCCAGTAACGATTGGGCAGCGCCCCGGGTGGCTCTTCCCTCTTCTATGCTTCCATCCGGCGGCAAGGCTTCGGCATCGGTCAGGTCGTTGATAATCTGGGTATATATGGCTTCTTCTGCGGCTGCTTCCGGGTTCAGGGGTGCATTTTCCTCCAGCAGCAATGGAATACTGCCAAACAATCTCACCAGGTTAAAATACAGTAGCCCTCTCAGGAATTTAGCCTCATTAACCAGTCTGTTCTTCAATGTTTCGTCCATGGTAATGCCCGGAATCCTTTCAATGGCAATGTTAGCCAGATAGATCGCTTTGTAGTGTACCCGCCAGATTTCCAGGAAATTGCCATTTTCAGCGTTATAGGAAAAGGTAGCGAGTTGGTCATTCTGTATGGCACCTGCCTGATTATTCATCAGATTATCAGAGGCAAGTCCTACCGTGACCCAAAAGGTGCTGTGATATACACCCGCCGTATTGCCGGGAAAAGGGCCGGTTCCGTCCAGATTATAAGAGCCTAAATAGGCATAGATGGCATTCACGGCCGATAGCGCATCCTGCTCGGTTGTATAAAAATTATTTTGTGCTACACTGTTTTGTGGGTTTTCCTCCAGAAAATCGCTGCAGGAAGCCATCAGCATACCCAGGCATACCATCAGGAAACCGGGCATTGAGCCTTTGAGTAATTTTTTCATGGTTGTCGTCATTTGTAATTAAAATCCCAGTTTGATGCCTAATAAGTAAGTCCTGGTTTGCGGATAGTTCCCATCATCTACGCCTACAATATTGGTGGTAGCGCCATAGGCATTGCCTTCCGGATCGTAACCGCTATAGTCTGTCCAGGTCAGAAGATTGGAAGCGCTGGTATAGACTCTGAGGTTTTCGATACCTATCCTTTCCAGCATGGCGGGGGCCAGATCATAACTCAAAGTGATACTTCTTAACCGGATGTAAGAGGCATCTTCCACAAACCGGGAAGAAAATACATTGTCGCTGGCTGTAGCCAGTGGACGGGCATATTCATTGCTGGGATTGTCAGGTGTCCATCTATTGACCCAGACCTCTTCCCGTACATTTTGCTGTCCATTGACATTTTCCAGCGTGATCAGATTCATGTTAACCATTTCATTGCCCTGCGATCCCTGAAAGAAAAAGTTCAACGAAAAGTTTTTGTAGGCAACATCATTGTTGAGACCCCAGACGAAGTTAGGCTGAGCAGAACCAATAATGGTTCTGTCAAAATCATTGACGACCCCATCAGGTGTGCCCTCCGGTCCGCTGATGTCCCTGTATTTTCTGTCACCGGCTGAAGGACTTTGTCCTGCCAGAACCGGACTGGCATCGGCTTCTTCGTCGGTTTGGTAAATGCCATCGAACACATAGCCATAAAAGGTTCCGATGGGTTCTCCTTCTCTCAACAGGTTTCCGCCGAACTGCAGATTGATATCCTCTTCTCTGGCCAGGTTTGTAATTTTATTTCTGTTGACAGAAAAATTAAGAGAAGTACTCCAGGAAACAGCTCCATTGGTATTCACAGAGTTGACAGACAGGTCAATGCCCCGGTTTTCCACATTGCCTACATTGAGCAGGGTATTTTGAAAGCCGGAGGTCAGAGGGATAGGCGTTTGCAGCAACAGGTCTGAGGTTTTCTTATGATAAAGATCGGCCGTGAGCGCCACTCTTCCTTCCAGGACAGAAAAGTCTATACCCAGATTGGCCTGCTGGGTAGATTCCCATTGCAGATCCTGGTTGGGATAAGACAGGGGCTCGCGCCCGAAAAACACGGTACTGCCGGTAGCGCTGTTAAAAACACCTTCTCCAAACGGAGTGATCAGTGCCAGAGATCCATAAGGACCGATAGACTGGTTACCGATCAAACCATAGCTGGCTCTTACTTTCAAATGATAAATAAAGCCGATGTCCTGCATAAAAGGTTCGTCGGAAACTCTCCAGGCAAAGGCTCCTGAAGGGAAAAAGCCGTATTTATTACCTTTGGCGAATTTTGAGGAACCATCTATCCGGCCGGAGAGGGTCAGCAGATATTTATCATAAAACGAATAATTGATCCGTCCCAGATAAGAAACCAGGCTCCATTCCAATTCTCCGTTGGAAGCTTCCTGAGGATTCTCTGCCGCACTGATATTGTGCCAGCCTGTCCTGGAATCAGGAAAATCAAAGGCCAGCGTATTCAGCGATTCGTTGTTGAATTGCTGCATTTCAAACCCCACCACCGCATCGAAGTGATGATGCTCATTGATATTTTTTTGGAAGGTAAGCGTATTGGTATTCTGCCAGCTCAGGGCCTGAAGGGTGCTGACACTGGCTTCTCCAAAACTATTTTGTGTCCTTTTCAGATGGTTCGGTCCAAAGGTATTGGATTTGGTAGATAAACCGTCGATGCCAAAACTACTTCTGAAAGTCAATCCTTCCAGGATATCATATTGCGCATACACATTGCCCAGTATTCTGGAAGTATTGGTTTCCGCCAGGTACTCCCTGGCTTCAGCAATCGGGTTGCCGATACCAATCCTGGGGATATGCTCATAAGTATACCCTAGTACTTCTCTGGGGTCATACACCGGAAGAATGGGGTTGAATTGCAGGGCACTGGTGATCACCCCGGGAATGATCTGACCGGGCCCGGTTAATACACCATTGGAAGACAGTCTGTTGTAGGAAAGCTGGGTGCCAACCGTTAGCTTGTCATTCACGTCTGTGTCCAGATTGGTTCTGAAGGAGTACCTGTCGAAATCCGAACCTATCACAATTCCATCCTGCATAAAATACCCGCCTGTGAGGGCATACCGGGTTTTTTCGTTACCTCCTGTTAAGGAAAGCTGATAATTGGCCTGAGGCGCCACCCGCAGAAGTTCTTCCTGCCAATCGGTTCCTTCCCCTAAAGTGGAAGGGTTGACATAGGCAGGATTCAACCCCGCGTTGATATTTGCCTCGTTTACCAGCTGGGCAAATTGCTCTGCATTTAACAGATCGAGCTGGTTAGCAGCTTCCTGCAAGCCATAATAGGCCTCAAAACTTACTTTACCTTCTCCGGCTTGTCCTCTCTTCGTGGTGATCAGTACAACCCCATTGGCTCCTCTTGAACCATAGATAGCAGTGGCAGAAGCGTCCTTTAATATTTCGATAGAGGCAATATCGCTTGGGTTGATAGAAGCCAGGGGGCTGATGGCCGGTCCTCTGCCGCCTATGGACATTTCCCCTACATTACTGTTGACCAGCATCCCATCGATGACATACAAGGGCTCACTGCTAGCATTCACCGAGCTGGTTCCCCGGATACGAATATTGGTCCCTCCTCCCGGAGCTCCCGTAGATTGTACGACCTGCACGCCGGCGGCTCTCCCCTGCAGTGCCTGATCAAAAGAGGTGACAGGAATGGCTTCCAATTCTTCCGCCTTTACGGACGTCACCGCTCCGGTCAGGTCAGACTTTTTGGCCGTACCATAGCCAATGACGACCACTTCGGACAAAGATTCAAGGTTGGGAGCCAGTACCACATCGATAACCGATTGATCATTGACGGCCACTTCTTCCGATAAATAACCGACATAGGAAAACACCAATACAGCGTCCTGATCCGGTACCGCAATTCTATAGCTACCGTTGACGTCGGTGACCGTGCCTGCGGTGGTGCCTTTTACAATAATGTTTACGCCAGGTAAGGCCTCTCCCTCCATAGAAGTCACCTTTCCGGATATGGATTTATCCTGAAAGAACGCAGGCATGAAACGGGGTATATCCTTTGCGAATGAGTCTTGAAAAAAGAAAAGGGTACCCAGGATAATCAAGTAGAATGGTTGTTTCATAGTATTAGAATAATTTTGTGGGGTACAAGTAATGTTGTTCAACATGCCAGGGCATGTAGTAGTATTTCTATGGCTTATGTACTATTCATAACAGAAAGGATTTATATGTATGAACATATGAACAAATTAAAATTGATAAAAATAATTGAATAAAAAAACTATTCCTCCACTTTTTTCATCACCAGAGGCTAATCTTCTGAGGCCTTGGTTCCCCACTGTTTGTTGGGTTCAGGGCCCAGCCATATTTCCAGTGTACCGCCTTTTGCATAGGTTTCATGAGCAAACCAAAAACGGTCCAGCGGCTCACTATTGAGGGTTGCCTTTTGGATATACAGGTTTTCCTTGTCGTTGTGGTGTGTGGTAATGGTAAACTGTTTTCCGGAATAGTACTCAGGATCAAGTTCTATGGTGATCTTGTCAAAGACCGGACTGGTAATCTCATAGGTAGGTTCGGCAGAAACGTTGCCCTGTAGGCTGAACAAACCTATCGCCATGAGGGCACTGACACCGCCCATTTGCCCCTGGTCCTCATCATGCCCCCCATAGCCAAGGTCTGGCGTGATACCCCCATAAGCCTTTTCCTTCACTTTTCGCACCCAATACTGGGTGAGCCAGGGTTTGCCTGCATGGTTGAAGACGTGGGCGTTGGAGCATCCTGGCTGGTTGGCATAGCTCACATATCCATCGTTGTAGGCAAACACAAAGTCGCTGGATTCAGCTTGCTCAAAAGCATAATTCAGTTTGGCACAAAGGGTATCCGAACCTCCCATCATCTCGGCCAGGGCGGCTATGTCATGGGATACGGACCAGGTCGCCTGCCAGGCATTCGCCTCTACCCATCCGGCGCCGGACAAGGGATTATGATGCATAAACGTACCCTGAGGGTCTTTGGGAAAAAGCAGCTTCTGATCCTCTTCAAATAGTTTTTTCCAACCTTTTGAGCGATCAGAAAAGAAGCGGTAGTCTTTCTTTTTACCCAAACGCAAGGCCATTTGTGACAAAGCAAAATCCTGAAACGCAGCCTCTACCGTGATACCCGCGTTGCCAGGCCAATACCCATTTTGACTATAAAAGTCAATATCGGCGCTATCGCCCAGCATACCCCCTGGCAGGTGGTTTTGCTTTAACTTTTCGTACGCCAGCTTTTCATCTATCTTCGTCAAAAGACCTTTCTGGAAAGTGCTGACCACCAGGTTTGTGGCCGGACAACCCGTCATGATATAGGAGTAGCCACCGCCACAGGGGCCTCTAGGCAGCAAATAGCCGTTGACGGCGTATTGTACCATAGAAGACGACATTTCATCCATCACCTCGGGCCAGGCCAGTCCCCAGAGAATGTTCAGGTTCCATTGGGTCAGCCACCAGGCATCAGAATTATACATGTTGAATTTCACGTTGCCCTCCTGATCTTTAGGGAGTGTTTTAACCTTAAACACAGCCTCTGTAAAGGTGCCTTCCCGGGTGCCTGTCGTCCTGTCAGGATAATCTCCGGAAACATCATTAATCTTCTGCCGACCCAGCAACACATGCCACAGATCGGTATAGAACTTAATAGTCTGGGCATGGGTACCGCCTTCTACCTTGATCTTGCTGAGCCAATCGTTCCACACCTTTCTCGAGTCCTGCCTGACGGTATCAAAATCCCAGGTGGTACATTCGGCTTGTAAATTTTTCCGGGCATTTTCTATGCTGGTATAAGAAATGGCAATCTTCATTTGTACCACATCACCCGCCTTCACCTCATATCTGGCAGCGACCCCTGCGCTATCGCCGGAAATTTCATCAATGTTTTCTCTGATTTCCTTTCCCTTCCAACCATGTAAGGATTCATAAGGCTTGTCAAACTGCGCCACAAAAAATATTTTCACTTCTTTCGGGCCACCCCAATAGCGGTCTACAGAACTGAAAGAACCTTCCAACGCCTGGTCGCTCACCTTTTTTACCACCGCATCGGTCATGGTGCTGTTGCTCACATATCCTCCCAGATTGGTCAACACCTGGGCCTGCATCGCTTTGGTAAAACGAAACCTGTAGAAGCTGACTCTTTCTGTCGTGGTAAATTCCACCCAGGTGTCATGATCCTGCAGGAACACCCGATGGTAACCCGGCTGCACTATTTCCCCCTCATGGGAAAACTTTGACTTCCACCCCTGTTGACCTTGGGTGGGATCAACCGTAGCGGGAGTGGGCATGACCTCTATTCCGGAGATCATCCAGGAATGAATCTGTTCAAACCCCAGTATTTCATCTTCATTATAATTATAGCCTCCCCCATTCTGGTTCTTATTTCTGGTGAGCGGGGCGGCGCTTACCATACCAAACGGACGGGATCCGGTGATAAAAAAGATATACCGCCCCCTGTTGGTTTCAATATAGGGGTCTACCCAGGAGACATAATCCTGGTATTGCTCCGGACTGGGAAAAACTTCAATTTCGGAAAAACCAAGGTCTTTGCCCTTTCCATCGGTAGTCACAAATTTCACCCATTCCACCGTTTTGGTGGCAAAATCAATGGATTTCGCTGTGCCGTCATTGGGTATTTCATTGACCCATAGCATTGTGCCATCACTGAACTCCAATCTTCCTCCGGCTATGTGATCTTTGGCAGAGGGTCTGTCATATAAAATGATCCGGTTTATTTGCTGAGGCTGGTCCCAGGTCAGTTGTATCCAGGGAAATCGAATATATCCCCAGTCTGTGGTATCCCCCTCACAAGCCCATTCTCCTATAGAAGGCACGCCTATGATCCCATCTACCACATGCTCAGGGGAGAAATCATCATTCAGGGAAGTGGAGGCAGTGACTGTAGCGTTAGGGGCAATGTTATCCGGTGTAGCCAGGGCTGACCCAAAGATCATGAAAAAGAAAAGGATTGATAAAAAGGTAGTTTTTCTGTTGTTTACCGCTAATGAGGTCATGGTATGGAAGAGTAAGTTTTGGGTTGTCATGATTTGCATTAGATTTCTACAGCCTAAGGGTATCAGCAAGCAACAAGTACCCTTTCCACTGTTCTAGGCTACTCCACTCAATTTGTCCATATGTTTGAACATAATTAATTGCTCAATATAGTAATATTCTGTGAGGCAAAAAAATTATCGTTTGATGTCAATCAAATAAGTGAAGCGGTCTGCCCTGTAGTAACCTACATTGTACTCTATGGGTCTGTCTCCGGGGTCACACACGATCCGCTTTCTGAACAGAATAGGCTCTCCCGGCTTCATATTCAGTTTCTTGGCCAATGTCTTATCAGCGATGATGGCATTGATCTCTTCCTTTGAGGTGGAAGGTATTGTCGCATAATCCTGTTCCAGGATTTCATATAGATGTCTGGTGAAATCTTCGTTGCCTGTGAGCCCGATGCGAGGATGAAAATAAGAAATGAAGTGCACGATCGGTCCTTTGTCCAATCCCCTGAGCCGCTCCAGCCGGAATATTTTCTTTCCTTTGGGAATCTGCAACTTCTCTGCCACCTCACTGTTGGCATTGACCCAACCTGATTTGATGTCATAATTAGTAAATTCCATCCCCTTTTCATGCATTTCCTGGCTAAAGCTAAACCAATGGTCCAGTTTGGTAGAAACTGTCTTTTTAGACACTCTCGTGCCTACGCCTTTCTTACGGATCAGCAGATTCTCATTGACAAGTTTATTGGTCGCCTGCCGTACCGTATTCCTGGAGATGCCAAACCGCTTGGCCAGATCCACCTCCCTGGGTAGCAATTTACCAGCCTGATAGGCAGGGTCTTCAATCATCTGACGCAGCAGATTTTCTACCTGAATGTGCAGGGGTAAGGCGCTGTTATGTTCTATCTCAAATTTCTTCAACGCTTTATGGCTGTATGTTCATATATTCATACATAGATGTTAAAGATAAAGCAAAGTTAGCATAAAACAAAGCTGTCAGCGGCTACTGATCGTATCGTTTTTTTTGGTAAGGCGGGCGGGGTTATCCAAATGAAGCCACGCCTCCTTGTCCATGAAACTTCACGGTTGTTGGCAGCAATAGTTGAAGGGAGAGGCGCGAGGGTTTTTCAGTGAATAACCGCAATGGCTATGGGTTGAGGCGTTTTGTTTATCGTCACATTGTCCCAAAAGCAAACCCGTTTTCACCTCAGACCCGGCCTGCCTCCTGACATGAACTGATAGTTCTAGGGAGGTAGCGCCGGAACCTGAGCAGATCAAAGGGACTTTTCCTTTCATCAGAAAATCAGGTTTGCTTTCGGCATGAACTGCACGACGTTGAGATTATAACATTATTGGTTCTGAATGATTTGTATGCTCAAGTCATTGGAATTTCCCGTAGGTGTATCGGTGAATCCCTGGATAAGAACCGTGTAAATGCCACCGGCTTCGAATTCTTCATCTGACTCGGTTACCAAAGCATCGTCATCTCCCGCCGCTTTGACGGATAAGTCATACGTATCGGGTGTTACTTCTGTAAAATCGGTAGCCTGTCTGAAGAGCCGGTTGGCAAATAAAGGGGTATCCTCCTCTCCTATGGTAAAGTCAAGGGCAGGAGTATCCGGCGATAAATGAATGAAACGCACCCAAGCTTTATCCTCATCCAGAGAATCTATCTCGTCTTCCACAATCAGGGTAGAAAGATTTGCCACCTGATTGGTCACAAATACGGAATACACTTTACCGGCCTGGAAATTATAGGAAGTATCTGCCAACACATTGCTGGCATCATAAGGAGTAAACTCCAGATCCCGATTGCCGGTATAAAACTGCAGATAGCGTGAATAGTCTGTGTATTCAAGAGGCTCATTGAAAAGCTGCCGATCGTCTAATACAACATCCAGATCAGGCGCATCGGGTGAGGCATGAAAAATAGAGACATAAGCCACTGGCACTGGGTCCGAATCATCTTCCAAACAGCTAGTCATACATAGCACGAACACCATGCTACTCAACATCCCTGCTGACTTTCTGAAGACATCAAAATTCAGTTTCATAGAACATAAAAAATTAAATGTGAGAAAATGATTAATACATTCCTGTGACACAGCGAATGAGTCAATGGTTGGAACTATTTGTAATTCTTACAGCGCTGTTTTGTAGGCGGTAGGTAAAAGGGTGGGGAAGAGAAATCTCGCTGAAATGATGTATTTTAGATCAAGAAGTGGATCATGATCCTTTGGGTTATGTACTTCCTATACACAGGATAAGCATGGGATGACAAACGCCAACCTGGCATCGATTGATAAACAGCCGATGTGCTAGCCACTGCCTGGAATCATGGCCAGAAGTTGAATGCTTTACATCTTCACATCAAAGGTTATCGGAAGAGGGCACTAGCTGAGCCTTCAGATCCGGCTCCTTCATGTCTTTGTCTAAAGGAAACATAGGTCTTTTGATTCTGCGATAGTCCAGACGCTCCAAATCCTGATCTACTCCACCGGGAGTCAGGGCCAGTATCCAGTCTGCCCTCATGTCATAAAGCTCCGGCACCAAATAACCTATCTTGACCACGACAATGTCTGTTTGCCGGGGGTTCAGTCCCAGTCGGGTAAAGTCACGCTCATAGTGGTAGGGCTTACGCTTTTTGGTAACAATGACCTGTACACTTCCCACCTTCACCACTACTTCTGTTTCCGCATCCCTGTCACCATGCTCTATGGCCTCTACGGTTCCTGTCAACCGGATGGGAGGGGCATAACGAGCATCCACGGCGGCCCCTGCCAACGCGTCTACTTTTCCGCCCACTCCTGCTGCGATAGCTTTTTCTACCAATGCAGGACCGGGAATAGAGGCATAGATCAGGGAGGGTCCCTTGTCAGTTTTAAATTCGGGGCGAGCCAGTATTTCTTGTAAAGTCCAGGTAACGTCACCGGCTCCGCCGGCGGTAGGGTTGTCTCCTGAATCACTGATAAAGAAAGGATGTTTATCGCTGGCCAGGGCCTTATCCAGACTTTCATGAATAGAACCAGTGGGAGCCACAAACTCAAATTGATGTCTGACGTCCCAGAAGCGTTTGGCTAGTTGTTCGGCCGTACGGGTTACTTTTGCCTGATCATCTCCTGTCACCATCACCACAGCATGGTTACGAGGTTCGTCGGCCCAGGCATAGCCAATCCAGATCGCAGCATCAATAATGCCTTCCTGGGCTGCGGCTGGTGCCACCGCCGCATACAAGCTCTTTCCCGGTTCCACGCGGGTACTTGTTTTTTCACCCGGTAATAAGATAGGAACAGGGATCCAGGCTTTATAAGCCGGTTTACCTTTTCCACTTTCAATTCTGGACAAAAGATTTTCTACAGCCCTTTTCTTGGATTGCAGGGCATCTTCATGCGGGGCCATCCGATAGCAGGTAATCAGATCCGTATTTTCTGCCAGACGCCATGAAACATTCCCATGTAAATCCATGGAGGTAGAAATGATGGTTTGCTTACCCACTACTTCCCGAATCCTAAGGATCAAGTCACCTTCGGGATCATCTAGCCCTACCACACTCATCGCGCCATGAATATCCAGAAACAGGCCATCATAGGGAGCATTTTTTTTCAATAAGTCAAGCGTTTGCCGGACCAGGGATTCATAGGCTTCCCGGGTAACAGCACCCCCTGGTATTGAACGGCCTACCAGGGTAGGGAGCCAATGCGCCCGGCGTCGGGACAATGAGTCCTGGGATAAAAAGGGATAATAGCTGAATACCTCCTCACCCTGTCGGGCATGAAAAGCTTCTTCATGGGTAAGGGCTGGCGAAAAGGTACTGGATTCTATGGCTATTCCGGCAATGGCTATCCGGGGTAAGGCTTTGGTCTGAGGAGGGTCCCCAGGTTGAACGTCAGGGTGAGCCGCAAGCGAAAGAAAAGGAGAGAAAAGGATCAGGTGAAAGGAAATAGTCACCAAAACCAGCAGTTTCATAGGTTCGTGTTTCATGTAGGTAGACCAATAGATTGCGGGTTTAAAATATGAAAAGTTGCTTTGTCTATGCTATGTTAGCCATAATTTTTCTGGAAAAAAACTGCTACAATGCTTCCGGTATCCTTCCACAGGTATTCGCCATTCATTTCTTTCTACACATCTTCTGAGCAGCCATCAGGCTCTTTTCATTTTATCGAAAAATGCTAAACCCTTCCAATGATATTCTCTTATGCCGATAACCAGCTATATCTATGGAGTGGAATAACAAACTTACAGAAGATAGCAAGTGGTAACACACCGACAGCGCATCTTCCCATGATGTTTCATGCATGATCAAATCTATTTTTTGATAGCGAAGCATCCAATCCAAGATTAAAACCCCAGGCATACGGAGTTTCCTAAATAATTGGTAACTTTAGTAATTTCCTTACCAATAAGGATAGCTATTCATAAGCCATGACTATGAAAAACATTCTGCCTGTTATGCTTTGTATCAGCCAGCTTTTTCTGGGTTGCCAGAAAGATTCAGTAACGCCTCTCGGCACGATTGGCGATCCTTCTGAAGCCAGTGTCTTGCTCACAAAAGTGACTCACGATGCCGATACCCTGTATGATACTTACGAGTATAATGACAACCATGAAGTCATTAAGATCACTACCCACTCTATCCATAATTCTGAGCCTCTGAGACATAATTTATATTTTTATGATCAGGACAGCAAGCTGGTCAGGCGAGAGCTGTACCGACAGCAGGTGGATCATCAGTTGGCGGCCTATGAGACCTTAACCTGGGAAGCTGATGAAGTGACCAAACTCATTTACGTGCTGTATTATAACGAAAACAATCAGAAAATTGCGGAAGAACTCTTTCGAAAAAATGTCTATACGCTGAATGGAAGATTAGAGACCACCCGCTTGAGTGAGTTTCAGAATATTCCTGGTTTGGGCTTATTCAATTTCAGCTATACTGATTATAAGTGGGAGAATGGAAACATCATTGAGAAAAAAACATGGAACCTTTCAGACGATGGCTCTCAGTTCTTTCCTCAGCCTACAGTCACTTTGAGATATGATGATCAGCGGAATCCTTACAGGGTGTTGCCTCATGAAGCGCTGAATCGTCCCTGGCTCAACAACGTGATAGAAGAAACGGATGCTGAAGACAATTACGTGACAACCTACACCTATGCCTATCATGCCTCAGGCTATATTCAGTCGGCCCTGAAAAAGACGATACATATGGATGATGACAACGAAGTGGAAGAAGAAAGATTTACATACGAATATACGCCAGTAGATTGACCAAGCGCCTGATTTTTATTAAAAGCTTTCCTTGTTTCTTGCCTTGACACTGCAGAAATTTTTTGCGAAAGGAAAAACGCTTATACAGCATTTCGTCTAAGTAATCTGTTAAATTTGCGGCATTCAATAGTGGAACCACACAAAAATGCTACCCCCATGAACACTCCCTTTTTGTTATGCGGTATGATTCAGAAGTTCTTTTTATGGGCTTTTATGCTTTTCGGTTTATTGGTAGTATACAGTTGCGACCCATCCTCCGCTACGGAAGAGCAGGATATCGCTGCCATTGAAGCCATGAGCAAGGCCAGAGCGGTAGCTTTCAATGAAGGCAATGCGGCCAATATTGCCATCCATTTTACCGATGACGCCCTGTTGATGGCGCCAGGCCAGCCAGCTTCCCAGGGAAAAGAGGCGGTACAGGCTTACTATCAATCCATTTTTGACCAGTATGAAACTTCTCTGAACAGTTACTACGATGAGGTAAAAGTAGAAGGTGATTTAGCGTACGGACGGGGGTTTGCCGAAGTAATATTAAAACCCAAAGCAGGGGGTGAGTCTGTAACTTCTACTGCCAAATACCTGAATATTTTGCAACGGCAAGCCGATGGTTCCTGGAAAACGACGCATGATATCTGGAATGGCAATGAAAGCACCCCATAATGAAAGCCTGTACAATGGTATTGATTTTCACAGATTACAAGTAGACCAAACAATATGCTGATTTGACAGCGGATTGTTGGGCAAAAACTACTATCACATCCCTTTCGGAAGCGCTGACAGAAAAGACTTTCAGTCAGGAGTGTACAGTATCTGATTTGTGTTGTCTCTGAAGTTAGGAATAAGCTAAAATCTTTTTTGGCAAATCACTGAGAGGAACCACTTGATCTGCAGCCCCTATCCGGATTGCTTCTTTGGGCATTCCAAATACCACACATGAGTTTTCATCCTGGGCCATGGTTTTAGCTCCCGCCTCCTTCATATGCAATAATCCGTTAGCACCATCTTTTCCCATACCTGTCATTATAATTCCCAGGGCATTTTGTCCTGCATTTTGGGCTACAGAATCAAATAAAACATCCACCGAAGGTTTATGTCTGTTTACCAACTCTCCGTCACCCAAACGAATAATATACTGAGCTCCGCTTCGGGTGAGCATCATGTGTTTATCACCGGGAGAAATATAAGCATGCCCGCGCATTACTCTTTCTCCTTCCGTGGCCTCTTTGACAGTAATTTCGCAAAATGTATTCACCTGGTTTGCAAAAGACCGGGTAAAGCCTGCAGGCATATGCTGAACGATGAGGATTCCAGGGCAGTTGGCCTGCACATTTTGGAGCAAAAACCTTAATGCTTCTGTGCCACCTGTGGAAGCACCTACGGCAATAACTTTGTCTGTTGTTTTATAGAGAGGCATAGGCGGACTGGAGGGACTACTCTTACTGACTGGCATGGACTGGGACTGACGCTGACGCAAGGCCAACCGTTTGACTGAAACCATATGAGCCCCTTTGATAGCATCAATAATTTTGATGGTAGAAGCTTCCAGATGTTCTTTTGTATTTTTTATCTCCGACTTTGCGATAATGTCCACAGCGCCCAGTTCCAGGGCACGAAGCGCCAACTGGCTTCCTTGCTGGGTTAAGCTGGAAATCACTACCACAGGTACCGGGCATTGTGCCATCAGGGCTTTGAGAAATGTGAGCCCATCCATTCTAGGCATTTCTATGTCCAGGGTGATTACATCAGGAATATTCTTCCTGATCTTTTGTACAGCAAAAAAAGGATCAGCAACAGCCCCTATCACTTCCAATTGAGAATCTGATTGTATAATAGAAGTCAGTGTTTGTCTGACAAGGGCAGAATCATCAATGATAAGAACTTTGATAGACTTCATGCTTTTTTGCCTTTGATGAGGTTAATTTTAGAGGGTAACGGTAGCAGGATAACACGACTTAAACTCTTTGATAAACGGTAGGGCGCAGCTGTGTCAGTGGAAGCTGCATATCCATAATAGACTCACTGTGGCCTAGTAATAATAAACCGCCTGGGCGTAAACAATGACAAAACTTTCCGATGACTTCTTCCTGCTTATTTCTATTAAAATAAATCAACACATTGCGGCAGAAAATGATGTCATAATCCCCTTTTCCCAAACCATACTGATGATCCATCAGGTTGATCCTTTTGTAGCTGATTTTTTTTCTGTAGATAGGCTTAATTCTCACTATATGAGGATTGTTCCTGCTTCGCAGGAAGTAATTCCGCTGAAGTTCTATGGGTATTCGATGAATTTTTTCTATGTCATAAATTCCCTGATAGGCTGCCTGGATGACCCGTACAGAAATATCGCTCGCCATGAGCGTATAGGTTAATTCCGGATGGCGTCTTTTATACTCTTCCAATACCATCACCAGTGTATAAGGTTCTTCACCCGTTGAACACCCGGCAGACCATATTTTAATATTATTGCGTTTATGGATGAGCTGGTATTGGGGAAGAAAATTTAATGTCAGATATTGAAAATGTGCCGGTTCCCGAAAAAAATCTGTTTTGTTTGTAGTAATCAGGTCTATGACCTGATAAAGCTCTGTTTGCCTGCCTTTATCAGTAAAAATAAAATCGAGGAATTCCTTATAGGAGCGCATGCCAAGACTTTTAACCTTTTTATTAAGGCGGCTTTCCAGCATGGATTTTTTAGCAATCGGGAGCTTGATTCCATAGTTTTGAGTGATAAAGCTGCTAAGCCTGGCAAAGCTTTCTTCATCCATCTGGACAATAGGCAATGGATTCATATTGTCAGCACAATCAGTATACGTTTTCTCTTTACTCACCTGGAAGGAGCATTACAGGTGAATAAAGAGAAGGTCAGCTTCATTTAGAGTTCAGTAAATTCGCTATCAGAAGGCCCATCATCCAGCGTTAAGTTGAAGCCTGTAGCCTCTACTTGACCTGTAGAAACTGAAGAAGATTCCGGATAGGCCGTCTTGAGTCTGGCCCTGCTTCTGGATTTGTATACCCTAGAACTTCTTTTCTCATCTATGTTAAAATAACTGATGGCAGTCTTTAGCTCTTCGGCCTGGCTATTGAGTTCCTCCGCATTGGATGACATTTCTTCTGCTGCCGTGGCATTCCCCTGGGTTACCTGAGATAATTGCTGTATGGCAGCATTCACCTGTTCAGCCCCTGTATTTTGTTCCAGACTGCTGGCTGCAATCTCTTGTACCAATTGAGCTGTTTTGTTAATATCAGGCAGGGTATTGAGTAATAGACTTTTCGACTCCTGGGCAGCTTTTACCGTTTTTCCGGAGATTTCTGTTATTTCAGCTGCGGCTTTCTGACTTTTTTCGGCAAGCTTACGTACTTCTGCAGCTACCACGGCAAAACCTTTGCCATGCTCACCGGCCCGGGCCGCCTCCACGGCGGCATTAAGCGCCAGCAAATCAGTTTTAGAAGCGATCTCTTCAATAATGGCAATTTTTTCAGCAATCAGTGTGATAGCATCCACTGTTTCGGCTACCGCCTGACTACTGACCTGTATATCTTTTACCGCCTTATTGGCAATCTTTTCAGTCTCCCTGGAATTATCTGTATTCTGCTGGATATTGGCAGCCATTTCTTCCATAGATGAAGAAATTTCTTCAGAAGCACTTGCCTGCTCCTGGGCTCCTTGGGACATTTGTAGTGAAGCACTACTAAGCTGTTGGCTTGCAGAAGCTACATTTTCAGCGCCATTATAGATAGTGGTAGCAATGCTTCGCAGATTGGCTACCATAGCTTCCAGGGCTTCATCCAATTCACCGCCATGGTTTTTCTGTGCTTTAAAATCAATAGTAAGATCACCTTTTGATACTTGCTGGGCTACTGCTACACTGCTTCTTAGTTTTTCAATCATATATTGAAGCTCTTTCAACATCAACCCAATCTCATCTGCTTTGTCTGTCTTTACATCAGCAGAAAAATCTCCAGACGCTACTTTTTTAATGGCAGTAGTCGCAACATTCAATGAGTCTGTCACATCTTTCAGCAACCATATGGCTACCGTACTGCCTGCTAAAATGGCAATAAAAATGACAGTCAGAATAGACATCATCGCGTTCTCATACATCTCATCGGTATCCGTGCGATCTTTTTCCATCTGGTTATTGATCATGGTGTTGATCTGAGCGATGACCTCATCAGCCTGTTCATCCAACTGTTCGCCCAAGGTGGTAGAAAGTTCTTCAGCCTGACCGCTGGAGTTCGTTTTGGCAAGATTACGAACCTGGAGATGGAGGTTGTAGTAATTATTGAACTGAAGCTGAAGTTTATTAAAAATATTTTTAGCCTCCCCGCTCAGTTTTTGTTCCAGCAACCCGGTTACCCGCTCATAATTTTGTTCTGCTTCAGCGACCTGCATCAGGTGCTTGTTTAAATCATCTGTGGATTTGGCAATGATTAAATCTTTTTCAATACTGTTGATCTGACTGATGAATTCTTTTAATTCAAATAGAAGGGCAGAAACATCTTTTGAAGAAGACTGACCAGCGAGTAAATTGAGGGTTTGCATCACTTTTTCAAAAGCAGCCTTCCCTTCATTATCAGAAATAATTTCAGCCTTCATTTCTGAATTTTGTAGTGCGATGGTCTGGATATTCTGGTTCACATCAAAGTAATCTTCCAGCACATCCTTGAGTGATTTGATTAATGAGAGCATTTCACCCTCACTGAGAGCTTCCAGTTTGGCTATATTATCGTTGATGATTTTGATATTTTTCTCTATACCCCGGCCGATGTCAGCCATTTTTTGTTCATCAACCTGAGCAATCAGATTTTTTTGATCTCTGGAAATTGCCGTAATATCATGTTTGATCTGACCAATTAACAGTACCTTGTGGGAAGTCACATCTGTGATCTCACTGATACGTTCATTCATATCCCTAATCCTCAGGAATGCTATTGTGAAAATCACAATCATCAATAAGATTAATAATGAAAAGGCTGAAATCAGCTTTTTACGAATGGTAAGATTTCTAATCATATGTCTAAATTTATGGTGCTGGCCTCAGGCGACAGATTGTTTAATTTGCATAATATCTTGTACTGAAAATACTTTTTCAACATCCATGATCAAGGTAATATCTCCCTGGTTGTTCAGTATACCGGTCACAGGTGCTGAGGCTTGGGAATTTTGAAAATCTGGTGCTTCCTGTATTTCATTTTCCTTAATTTCAATAACTTCCTTTGCCAAATCTACCAGCGCCCCTATCTGGAGGTTTCTGTCTTCATAACCCTGCAGGTCAAGCACCATAATGCGGCTTTTCTTGGAGATTACTGTTTTGGGTAAGCCCAGTTTAAGTTTAGTATCCAGTAAGGGGAGTACCTTCCCCCGCAGATTAATGATGCCCAGCATATAATCAGGACTACGAGGCACCTTGGTATATTGCCCAATCTCCACTACCTCTTGCACAAAATTTATACTAATGGCAAATTTTTCGTCTCCCAAGGAGAATGTCAGATAGGGTTTGGATTCGTGGCTGTTATTCATGAGTATACAGAGGAGTTAACTTTTTGAAAGATTAAATATTCGCTGAGGATCCAATACCAGCGCAAGGCTACCGTCGCCCAGGATGGTGCTGCCCACAATAAAATCCTGTTGTTGATATACTTCACTTAAAGGTTTAAGAACGGCCTGTATTTTTCCTTCTATACGATCTACGGCAATCCCTTTTTTGATACCTTCAAGCGTGACAGAGATGATATCCGAAGTTTTTGGAGGTTGGTGATCATGATGAAATTCCTCTCTGATGGAGAGTACTGACAGGGGTTCTTCATTCACCACTACTGTCTTGTTCACATAATTCTGCCTCTCAAGTGCCTGGTAGGGTATGCGGTCAATACGATCTACCATATTGAGCGGGATCACATAACGTGTTTCAGCAACATTGACTAACAACCCTTCTATGATGGATCGTGACAGGGGCAACTTGATATGGAAAGCAGTTCCGATTTCCGGCTGGCTTTTGATAGAGATATTTCCGCGAAGTTCGTGGATCTTTTGTTTTACCACATCCATGCCAACACCCCGTCCGGAAATTTCAGACACCTGTGAGGCGGTGGAAAGACCGGCATGAAAAATTAACTGATAAATGTCTTCATCATTCAATGCGGCTTCTGAGGAAACCAAACCCTGGGCAATAGCTTTCCTGACAATATTTTCTTTGTGGATACCCCTTCCGTCATCGCTGATAATGATGTTAATATAAGCACTAGAGTTAAAGGCTTTTATTTTTACCGTGCCATGTTCAGATTTCCCTGCTGCCTTGCGTTCTTCGGGTGTCTCAATTCCATGATCTATGGCATTACGGATAATGTGCATGATAGGCTCTCCCATGATCTCAATCACATCTTTATCCATTTCAGTGTCGGCTCCTTCAGAAAGAAAATTCACTTTTTTACCCATTGATTTTGACAAATCACGAACTAGGCGTTTGAATTTTGTAACCAGGGTCTCGATAGGAACCAGTCCGATCTCAAGGGAGGTATCTCTCAGGTGATTGGTAACCAGCAGCAGTTGTTCTGTCACCTCATTAAAATCTGTGGAATTAATTCTTGAATTGATATCGGATAATCTGGACTGTAGAATAATCAGTTCACTGATCCAGTTGAGCAGGTCATCTATTTTACGTTTACTTACTTTGATGATGGTATCATTAACAATTTTTCTATTGGGTACTGTTTCTGCTTCTGTTTCTCCATCCAATAGTTTATCCGAAAATGGTAGGTGTTCAGCAAATTTGCCTGCCTCTGTTTTGAGTTGTTCCAGATCAATGACCTGATGAAAATAATCTTCCGCAGCCTGATGCAGCTTTTCATCTTCCAACAGATTTCCTACACCTAAATGATGCAATTCAAAGGTACATTCTCCTTCTACAAAGATAAAATAGGTCTCCAGTTCGGCTGGTCTGACTGTGGTAGCAATGATGATAGCCCAATGATCAATTTCCCCGGATTCATTTTTGCTGATATGCTGTTTTGAGGCCCCCAAAGCTGCTATATCCTGCACGATAAACACTAAAGGGTGATTTCCTTCTTCTGTTATTTTGATAGCAGGCACAACCCTGACCAAAATAGTAGCCAGAATATCTTTCTGTAGCCTGCCTTCTGAGCTCTCTTCGAGAGCATAGGTTGAAGATGGCAATGTATTTTGTAAGAAATCAAGAGCAGCCTGTAGATGATATTGTAAGGCCTCCTGCCCCCTCATTTTTGTGATGTCTTTTTCCTGGAGAATGTCTCGCACGGTATCAAAAGCCTGAAGGGTAAGGCTGATTAAACCATCTGACACCTGCAGTGTTCCCTGTCTCACTAAATCATACAATGTTTCTATCTGGTGGGCCAGTTCTCCTATATGCTCAAAACCAAACATATTTGCCCCACCTTTTAAGGTATGCAGCGTTCGGAAAACCTGTTCCAGCGGCGCTGTGGCAATAGGATTAGCTTCCAGTTGCATCAACCCCTCATCAAGTTCATTCAGTAAATCAAGAGCATCTTCTACAAACCGCTTCTGATTGTTATCCATGTGTGATCGCATTTTCAATCTGAGCAAAAAAAGTCTCAGCCCGGTACGGTTTTTTAATCCAGCCAGAAAGCCCTGCCTCTTTAGCATTTCGCATTTTCTCGGGGCTGGCTTCCGTAGTTAGAAATATGACTGGAATTTTAGCGGTTTCAGGATTGTTCTTGATTTTTTTTAAAAGTTCAAGTCCGGTACATTCCGGCATATTATAGTCAGAAAGTACCAGGTGTACCGTGTTTTTTATCACAATCTGATAAGCTTCATTGCCATTAACAGCCCCTATTGTGTGATAACCTTTTTTTTCCAGGGTTTCGCATACGAAGTTTCTAATACTGGCAAAGTCATCTACTACGAGTATGGTTTTTTTCATCTTTGATTCACTGTTTACTTGCTTGATACATGATGGGTAGAGGTTACAAAGAGGGGGCTGATAATTTATTTGATCAAACGGAAAGAGACGCCCGTACCTACAAACGCATCGGGTGCATTATCTGTCAGTCCTACTCCTGCAGAAATATCCCATTGCACAGTAGGCGTGATTAAAACAGTGAACCCTCCATCCAGGCGGTGGTCTGGTGTCTGTGATTCAGGCAGAAAGCCGTATGACTCCACAAAGCAACCCAGGTTGTCAACGATTTTAAATCCAATAGCCAGCGTATACAGGTAAGTAACGGCCGGTGTTACCCCATCCCACTCCGCTCCTAGGTTATAGCCCAGCGAAAACTTTTCGTTTAAGGAATGATTAAAGGTAAATCTAAAATCAGCAGCTGTATATTCTGATTGAAACTCGCTTTCTAAAAAATTGATGTTAATATGTCCAATAAAAGCTATTTGGGGCAATATTCCCTTTTCTTCACTTATTTTTGACTTGATACCAAGCGCTAAAGGACTAAAGCCCCTCATTTGCGTTTCAGTATCCTGCGCTATATGCTTACGGTTTTCCCCCAGGTACTCCATGATGAGCCTTAGTTCTAGGTTACTGTTAATACCATATTTAATGAGCGAAGAGTTGTAGGTATAATTAGTGACCTGATAAGCATCTTGTTGGTCTGGTTCCATGACAAACCCTGTTTCTATTTGAAGCGCACCTTTGGGTATTAACACCGGAGCTTCTGTTTGATCAGGTCTGTCTGTCACTAATTCAGCTTTCTGAGCCCATACCGGATGAACCACCAAATATAGGGCAGCGATAAAAGGATATAACTTTTTCATGGTTTTCATAAAATGCCAGGAAAGTTATTCTTAAATAATTTATTTGCCTCAAAGGGGGCTGAGGAGGCAGTCAGAGGGTGAAGTAAACTGAAGCGTGAGGGGTATATAAAATGTAGAATTTACTATATCTTCAAATAGATTTTTGAAGTTGTAATTTTAGCAATAAACGAGATAGATTTACTTTTCAATTTTCTTCACACTTTCGTTTTTTGGGAACTTAGAGAATGATATATATCGAAAGATGAATATAGTTGAATGACGTAAAATATTCATAAACAAGTCATTGCAGAATTTACAAAAGAGCAACATGTTTTGTTATTCAACAAAGCTACCATAAATCCTAAAAGTTAGACATCAGCAAAAAATTATGATAAAGCTGAATTTCATATTTGGATAATTGAATAGTAGCAATTTATGGCTTATTACTAAATCTTGGAATAAATCCATCTACTACAGATTCTGAAAGTCTCATCTGGGTGATAAAGGGAAACAACCTTCCTCTCTGAAATTAAAGAAGGATGGGCAATTTGTCATATGAAGTTGCCAGATTCCAAAGTTGATAAGCAAAGTGAGTTTTTTCACTCAATGAAATCAAGACCATGGTGTAACTGACTTCCTAAACCATCGACAGGCTCTTATAATTATGCTGTTGTAAGCTACCATTCGTTTCAATCAAGCAGCTATGTCTTTAATCTGAACATTAATCTTAAAGCTGGAGCGCAAAGTCTCAAGTTCTTTCAGAAACTCATTTCGCATATCTTCATACTGACGCATCATACGCTCTTCACCTGATTGAGGATTATGAAAGTCAATCATATGATTTAAATGCTCGATTTGTTCTAAAATATCTGATACACAAGCAGTTTTTTCATCTATCGAGCGGCAATCCGCTTGTAAATCACTCATAGCTTATCCTTTTAGCATTGCCAGACTTAATTTCAATAAATCCCTTTGCAGACTTCTATTTTCTCGTATGGCTTTAGATTGCCCCTGGTATCAAAATTTATTTCCATATCATTACCTCTTCATGCCATAACACAAATTTCTTTTTTTTTCTGGTGGCAACGATCTTGATAAGCGCAGTGTGTTTTAAAACTACAATACTTGCTAAATCTTGTACTTTTGATAGAAAAGATTCTAAAAACCTGAATAGCTGCATTGCGATTATCTTTTGTTAGCGGTCATGGTAGGACAGCCATACGACATGGACAATCCCTAGTAATTCAGGACCCCACTTCGCCTTTAGACCTCAAAACGAAAAGTGAAATCTTTGATTTTCAAAGACATCAATCATGATGATAATGAATTGATAAATATTATTTGTAAAATAATACAAATTTATTGTTTATCAATAATTATTTATTATTTTTGTGATGTGATTATAATTCATAAAATCATCATGAAAAGAATTCCAATAATATTTCTTCAGGCAGTCATTGTGCTTATCGGCATTTTGGCACTTTCCATTATGATTCGGTTACCAATGACCGAGGGAAGAGCCGAGAACTTAGACCTGTTCAGTATTTACTCTGACCCATTCATCTTGTATGGATATGCATCATCAATCGCTTTTTTTGTTGCCTTGTATAAAGCATTCAAATTACTTGGGTATATCGGGCAAAATAAATTGTTTTCCCTAAACTCAATAAGAGCATTAAGAAGTATAAAATATTGCGCAATCATATTAAGCATTTCAATTGTGATGGCAGGACTATATATCATGCTATTTCATCATAAAGACGACGACCCTGCTGGTTTTCTTGGAATGTGTATAATAACTACTTTTATTTCTATCACAGTGGCAACTGCTGTGGTAGTGCTTGAAAAAATCTTGCAAAACGCCGTAGATATGAAATCTGAAAATGACTTAACAATTTAAGCTATGCCTATTATTGTGAATTTAGACGTAATGATGGCAAAGCGTAAAATTTCTCTGAATGAACTTTCTGAAAGGGTTGAGTTGACATTATCCAACCTTTCTATCTTAAAGACGGGGAAGGCGAAAGCAATTCGTTTTAGCACCTTAGACGCAATTTGTAAAGCATTAGACTGCCAGCCAGGTGACATTTTGGAATATGTAAATAACGAACAAAAAACAACGAACCGTTAGCATTGGCTATACGTAATGCGGGAGAAAGAGCAATTTGAAAGTAACTCCATTAAATAAAATTACAACAGAACGGAAAGTGAAATGCCTTAATGTCCCGCACTACTGATCGTGATGCCTAATAAGGTAGTGGACAGGCGCTTTCTGCCAGGGTAAAATCCTTAATTTTTTGATTCGCTCCGACGGCCAGATAAAGCGGTATAAAGACCAGTAGCATACCAAGGTTATTTAAGCAAAGTTAGTAACTCTAAAAAGCCAGAACTGCCTTTATTTAAATACTTCTTCAAAGCTTTTACCTATGTATTTAAGATATTTCTAATGTCGCTAAATCAGAAAGTTTTACTGCTTAATTGTTAGTGAAAAGCATTATAGTTTGTATTGAGCGCGTTTTTACTAAGCCACGCCAAATCCTACCCTTTTCCTCTTCTGGAATTGTAGCTTTTATGCTTCATCCCATTTTAACATTTGAGCAGTTTTATATTAATCCAAAACCTGCAGGTATACTTCAGTAGTCTTTACACTGGAATGCCCTAAAATATCCTGAATAACTTTTAAGCCAATCCCCATCATTGGGCTACAAATCGCAAAAGTATGCCGGGCACAGTGATAAGTAATATCTTCATTGATACCTGCAATGGTCATGATCTCCAACAAGTCAGTATTTACCCTATGGTGCTTCTGCTTTAGATTGTACTAGTTTACATGAGAAATCATTTTTCTTATCTTCTGATTGATAGGTATCAGAATACGCTTTCCGTTTCACTTTTTTCCTGGTAAATAGAATGACAGTATCCGTAAATCTTAGCCTGTCCTTATGCACCAGACCATAGAGAATTTTTGATATGGAAAAGCCCAAAAAGCCGTTTTTGAGCTAATTTGAAGGGTTTTTAGAAGAGCCTCTCACGGGACTCGAACCCGCGACCTGTTCATTACGAGTGAACCGCTCTACCAGCTGAGCTAAAGAGGCGTATACCGTGGAATGGTGATAGCGTATACAATGTTTGAAATTAGAAACAAAAGTAAATACTAGCAATAGTCTGAAATAAATTCTCCTGGCCTACCTAAGCTTTTCCTTCAGGAGCTCCTATGTGTTCTGCTATTTCCTGTATCCATAACCTGTTAATCATAACAAAAGCTTAACGTCACATAGTTGATTGGCAACTGACAAATCTTTTGCTTTGTCCTGTATAAACCGGCAGGTTCTCTGAAAATATTAAGTCCTTGGGCTTGGGTAGCTTGTAAGAAAATACCTGCCCAAGGCACCAATTTCAATATTTTTTCCACACCCTAACAGCAATATTCCTGGTACAGTTTATTGACTTTCCTATCCATCCTCCATCTTAACCAGTTTTCCCTCCTGTATTTTGTTTCCTATCCTGATCTTATAGATATACATCCCTTTGCTCACCGGGTTACCCCTATGATCCAGGCCATCCCACAGAATAGTATTACCGTTGATCTCATGTCCCACCTTAACGAACTTTCTGACCAGTGCACCATATAGCGAATAAATGAAAATTTCAGCTTCCTGAAACTTCTCTAACGAAACAGGGATAGACACGCTTTCTTTAAAAGGGTTGGGAAATGCCTGATCATCCGGTAAGGAAATTTCTGTTTCCGCTTGGTTTATCTGACGGAGAGCCACCTGTGAGACCTCTCCCGATTTCAGGAAAGAAACTTCGTCCACATGCAGCCATTGACCCGCTTTGGCGTCAGAATAAAAACCTATTTCACAAGTTCCACTGCTAACGTTTATATCCGTAATCTGTATAAGTTTCCAATAGTTTGTGGATGGAATAACGGCCTTCCTTTCTTCTCCATTATTTTTTGCGAGCATAGAAGCTTCATTTTGCCCGCCACCACATCTGACCCAGGCCGATAAGGTATACTTCCCATTGGGCAAATTTTTCAACGGCTGGTAGGTATAGACCTGATAAGCACTGGCTTTCCAATGCCCCAACTGATAATTGCCTTTGTACCCCCCTGCCTCTGTGTAATCTGCGTCACTACTGGAAGTTGACCAGGTACTCCATCCTGGAGGAGATTGAACAGGGCTGTTTATCTCAAATCCGTGATTGGCTACTGCATTTACAATGTTCGCCGGGCTTAACATCATCTTGATCAATGAAATGGAAACAGGAGCTGCGTTGAACTGTACCATGTTGTTGTTGACCGTAAGGTCCGATTTTCGTTGGGTGGTAGGGTAATCGTCTTTTTCACTACTACCGGCATACAGATAGCGCTGAGCTTTGGCAGAAGCTATCGTACCCTTTACTTGTATGGTTACCGGAGCAGCACTTCTGGCTTTGTTTACCACCCAAACATGCAAAGCTCCTGTTTTCGGATCAAAAGAAGCATAGGATTGTATGGTAACAGCCGTGCTGGGGTTGGCAGCATACACCATGTTCTTTAGCAGATTGGTAAACAGTAACTTCAATGCCAAACCCTGTGCATTGACACGATTGTTCTTGAATAGGGCATCGGTCACTTGCGGTTTTTTCAGATGATTATCAATCCACCGGGTATTCCAGAAGAGGGAATATGCCACGCCAGGCTCACTGATCGCTTTGGCCATGATCTCGAAAGTTGCCAGCCCGTGGCCTGTATTGGCCCCTTCTGCATCCCACAAACCTTCTCCAAAACTGAGCGCACTGGTCTCCGACAGCGTTATGGCTATCCTTTGACGATCTGCCGGAGAAAGTTTACTAATGGCAGCTTTGGCCGAAGCTATCCCTGGAATTGGAGTAGGTTCTGCGTTTAAATAATCGTTATAGCTTGCATACTGATAACATGGATAGGTGTGGACATCCAGAAAATCGATATATTCAGCGCAATAGGGCAGTGCCTGATCAAACCATTCTGTAGTCTCTCCATTGATCCCCACTTTAATGGTTGGATCAATCTTCTTTAGCTCTATAGCAAATTTAGCTGCATCCTTCCCATATTGAATAGCGGATACCTCTCCTCCAAAATAACCTGGTAAATACGTTTCATTCCCGATGGTCCAGTACTTAATACCATATCCTTTTACCACATTGGCGTACTTCACCCAATTTTTAGCAGCTGCCATAGCCTCCTGAAAGTTATACTGATACCCTCCGGGTGCCGCCGGTTTATAAATTCCGTCATAGGCCAGAACAATAACAGGTTTACCCCCAACGGCCTGGCATGTCTTCATAAACTCATCAAAATCATAAACAGCTCTGGCCCAGTTGCCAGCAGGATCACCCACAGGCCACCAGTAAGTGGAATCCCGGGAAGGCCAGTCCTGCAGACTGATGCGTCCTAAACGAGGATTAGGTTGTGTATAGCCGACACTCGCTGTTGACCATAGATAACCGTCTGATTTTTCACCGCCAGGATAGCGAAGATACTTCACGCCCATATTCTTGAGGACTGTGGAAAGTTCCTTGGAACCAACAGGTCTTCTAGACTGATCGTCTTCCCAATAGTTTACATTAATGCCAACGGGTCGCGAAGAAACGTCACCCAATACTATATAAGGATCAATAAGAATGTGGTGCTGGGCATACATCTGCCAGCTTGAGAAAAGGAAAGCAAGGAATAATACCCTGCTCAGGGAGGACCCCCTTACGCTCATGGCGAATATTTCATGTTGAAAATTACCTTTGAGAGGACGCTATTAATATAATTATATTTTATAAATAATGTTTTAAAACAACATAAATATGATTAACGATTAAAATGAGTCCATCCCTGTGCTTTCAGGGGAATGGATTGCTGCTGTTTGGTGATCAACCGGATGCCCTTTTCTTTATTTTGTACATATCCAATAAAATGAATATCCGGGTGATTTTTCACTTTTTCAAAATCCTGCTGACTGATGGTAAAGAGTAGCTCATAATCCTCTCCCCCATTCAGTGCACAGGTCACCGGATTCAGTTTAAACTCTACTGCCGTATGGTAGGTTAATTGATCCAGCGGTATATTTTCCTCATAAATATTAAAGCCTACCCCTGAATGTGTAGCCAGATGCAGAAGCTCCGAAGCCAATCCATCCGACACATCGATCATAGAGGTTGGCACAAGGGATAGTTCTTTCAGCTCATGGATGATATCCATACGGGCATCGGGTTTCAGTTGCCTTCCCACAATATATTCGTAGGATTTTAACTGAGGCTGCATCACAGGATTTTCCATAAAAGCCGCCTTTTCACGCTCCAGTACCTGTAAACCCATATAAGCCCCACCCAGGTCACCCGTAACACAGACAATGTCATTGATTTGCGCTCCTCCTCTTTTGACCAATCTTGGTTTTTCAACTTCTCCCAGGGCTGTCACAGAAATAACTAGGCCGGAAGCAGAAGAAGTCGTATCTCCACCCACCAGGTCTACTTTGTAATTCTCGCAGGCAAAGCGGATGCCTTCATACAAGGCATCTACCGCCTCTACTGAAAACCGATTGCTCAATCCAATATTTACAGTGATTTGACGAGGCAGCCCATTCATTGCTGCAATGTCAGACACATTGACAGCCACTGCCTTATACCCCAGATGGCCCAGAGGGATGTAAGACAAATCAAAATGCACACCTTCCAATAACATATCCGTTGTTACCAGCATAAAGTGCGTTCCGGTATCTATTACAGCAGCATCGTCGCCAATACCGACTACAGAAGTGGGATTTTTCAGTTGAAACTGCTGTTGAATACGGTCAATTAATCCAAACTCCCCTAATTGACTTATTTCCGTTCTTTTGCCTGATTCTCCGGCCATAAGGTTGCTTATTTAATATCCTGACATAATTCTACCAGCACACCATGGGTTGACTTAGGGTGCAAGAAACAAATCCATTTCTGATCGGCACCCCGCTGAGGCTCTTCATTGATAAATTGAAACCCTTGGGCTTTCAGCCTTAGTATCTCCGCCCGTATGTCATCCACGGCAAAGGCAATATGATGAATACCTTCTCCGCGTTTCTGAATAAACTTATCAATAGGGCTGCCTGGAGCCAAGGACTGCAATAGTTCAATTTTTGTATTATCCAGGGCATAAAAAATGGTACAGACTCCCTGCTCCACGACTTCTTCCGACTTATAGCTTTCTACCCCCATAAGCTTGGCAAACAGGGTCTGAGCCTGTGTGGCTTCTTGAATAGCTATGCCGATATGTTCTATTCTCATGCTTTTTTCAATGAAACTTTTTAACAAAAATGCCGGTTTTGCTTAAAAATATATCCTTTTGCTTCAATTTGGGAAACCTACAAATTACTATATATAGGAATGAAAATTATCCTGAATTGTTAGGTGAACCACCTTGAAATTAGGAACAGATTTTGTCTGTATCTAAGAAAAAAGTATATTTAAAGCGTTTTGGCCTTACTTAACAGGCACCACAAAGTAATCTAAAGAAATGCCAAATATACGTGAGTAAGGTTCAATATAAAGTTCAACCATATAATTTACCCATATAATTTTACTTTACGATGATAAGTGTAACCAACAAAGCTAAAGATAAATTAAGTGCTTTGAGAGCTAAAGAAGGCTACTCTGAAGAATTTAATGTCAGAGTATCGGTGAAAGGGGGAGGCTGCTCGGGTTTAATGTATGATCTGATTTTTGATCAGAATATCCGGGAGGAAGACAAAGTATTTGAGGATAAGGGCATCAAAATATTAGTAGATAAAAAAAGTTTACTCTATCTGCTAGGCACTACCCTGGATTTCTCAGATGGTCTGAATGGAAAGGGCTTCCAGTTTATCAACCCTAATGCCTCGCGGACCTGCGGATGCGGAGAAAGTTTCGCTGTGTAGCGTAGCAAAGATCAATAATCTCTCAAAGCCAAAATCAACAGTTGATTTTGGCTTTTTTGTTGGTAAACACCTCAAAAACAGCCGCAGATAGTGTAAAATAAAAAGTTGCAAAGACCAGATGCATCCCAGAAATACCGTACAAATTTTTACCTTAGAAGATGATCCAACTTATCTTAAGTTTTTGGAGTATGTCTTTAGTCTGAATCCAGATTTAGAGTACCGATCCTTTAAAACTGGCAAGGATTGCCTGGATCACCTGCATCTGAAACCCGCCATTATCACGGTGGATTATACCCTGCCTGATATGTCAGGGGAGGAAGTTTTGAGAAAAATCAAGGCTTTTGACCCAAATATTATGGTTATTATTATTTCGGCACAGGAGAATATTGGAACAGCCGTTCAGTTACTGAAACTGGGGGCCTATGATTATATCACAAAGGATGAAGAAACCAAGAGCAGGTTGCTGAATACTATCAACAATGCACGAAAAAACATCTCTCTTGTCAATGAAATTAACTCTTTAAAACAGGAGATTACCCAAAAGTACCAGTTCAACAAGAGTATTATTGGCAACAGTCCGGCTATGCATCATGTATACCGTATGCTGGAAAAAGCTGTAAAAACCAATATCACTGTCTCTATCACGGGTGAGACAGGGACCGGAAAAGAGGTGATCGCCAAGGCTATTCATTATAATTCAGACAAGAAGGAAAAACCCTTCGTTGCAGTCAATTTGGCAGCTATTCCGAAGGATTTGATAGAGAGTGAGCTGTTCGGACATGAAAAAGGGGCCTTTACCGGAGCCGCAACCCGCAGAATCGGAAAGTTTGAGGAAGCCCAGGAAGGCACCATCTTTCTGGATGAGATTGGAGAAATGGAACTCAATCTGCAAGCGAAACTGCTGCGGGTGATTCAGGAAAGAGAACTGACCCGGATCGGAGGCAATGCGGTGGTAAAACTGAATGTCAGAATCATTGTGGCCACTCACCGTGACCTGGCTGAAGAAGTGAAAGCAGGTAATTTCCGGGAAGACCTTTATTATCGCCTGTTGGGACTACCTATTCAGCTTCCTGCTTTACGGGAACGGGGTCATGACATTCTGCTTATTGCCAAGTTTTTACTGAATCAGTTTTGCAAGGATAACCATATGCCTGCCATGGTGCTGAGTAAAACAGCGCAGGAAAAACTGCTTAAATATCATTACCCTGGCAATGTACGCGAATTGAAATCTGTCATCGAATTGTCTGCTGTGATGGCCGATGACCAACAGATCGAACCAGAGGATATACACTTTAACAGTGTGAGAAAAGAAGGCAACTTTACTTTGGAAGAACTTTCTTTAAGAGAGTATACCTTCAGAATCATCCGGCATTTTTTAGAAAAGCATGACAACAACGTATTGCTGGTTGCCAAAAAATTACAAATTGGTAAATCCACTATTTATCGGTACCTGAAAGAAATGGAAGAAGAAGATTATGCCGAAAAAGCAACCTACTGATGGATCAGCCTCCTGTCTGATATATTATTGATCAATCTCGAAATTACTATTCATGGACGATAAACTGAATGATTCGCTTGTAGCAGAAGATGTAGATCTGACTTATTTAAGCAGTATGTGCGACGGGGATAAAACTTTCATGCGGGATATGATTGTAAGTTTTATTGATGAGATTCCGTTAACCCTGAATAGTTTGTCTGCCCAATTGAATAGTAAAGACTGGATCACTTTGGGTAAGTTAGTCCATAAAATGAAGCCTGCTATACAATTCATAGGTTTGAAAAGAACATATGAAGTGGTTAGAGAAACCGAAGTTAACTGCAAAAGTGAAAGGAAACTGGAAAAAGTACCTCAGGACATTGCTTTTATTATCTACAACATCCAGTCTGCCATTCCAGTACTTCAGGCAAAGCTTGATAATGATTTTAAGTAAAAGTACTGCTATAATCATTTTCCCTGCCATTTAAGGTGAAAACACTCTACCTCCCCTTGTGCCTCTCCTGAGGTGTTTTTATCAATCCTGACACTTATTATTTTCCCGGTCTATTTGTACCTTGGCGTTTAGAAACTCACTACTTAACCTAGCTCCTATGAGACACTGCATTCCTATGATTCAGTGGTGGTGTGCAGGATTGATCGCCTGTTGTGTCGCTTGCAATCCCGAAAAACAACAACATCCTCTATTTGTATTACTGGATGCCGAAACAACAGGTGTCAGTTTCTCTAATGATATTACTGAATATGACTCCCTCAATGTCATTGATTTTCCCTATATCTATAATGGAGGGGGCGTGGGTATCGGCGACTTTAACAAAGACGGACTGGAAGACCTGTTTTTTGCAGGCAATATGGTCAGGAGCCGTCTGTATATCAACCAGGGTCATTTCAAGTTCAAAGACATCACAGAAACCGCAGGACTTACCCCGCATCGATGGTCTACCGGCGTTTCTGTCGTTGATATTAACCAGGATGGCTGGCTGGATATCTATGTTTGTGCAGCCAATAAGTTTGAGCCGGAAGAAAGCAAAAACCTGCTTTTTATCAACAATAGAACCTCCTCTCCCACTTTCACCGAATCTGCTGAGGCCTACGGACTGGCGGATGATGGTTATTCTACCCAGGCTGCTTTTCTGGATTATGACTTAGATGGCGATCTGGATATGTATCTCCTCACGAATGGCATGGAATCCTTTAACCACAATAACTCCCGTCCGAAAAAGGTGAAGGGAGAAGGCGTGACCAACGATAAACTGTACCGCAATGAAGGAGTGGGTCCTAATGGACATCCTGTCTTCAGGGAGGTAACCCAACAGGCTGGAATTCTCAAAGAAGGTTATGGACTGGGTGTCGCTGTAAACGATATCAACCAGGATGGCCTGCCCGATATCTATGTCGCCAATGATTTTATTACCAACGACCTGCTCTGGATCAACAAGGGTGATGGTACTTTTACGGACAAAGCCCCTGAATTTCTGAAGCATCAGACCCAGAATGGAATGGGGACCGATATTGCCGATTATAATAATGATGGCCTGGATGATATCGTGGTGCTGGATATGCTCCCGGAAGATAACCTGCGGCAAAAAACCATGATGGGCAAGCCCAACTATGATAAGTTCATGCTGAACCTTGATTTTGATTATGCCCCACAGTATATACGCAATACCCTACAACTCAATAACGGCACTACCCCTCAGGGAAACCTTTCCTTTAGTGAAATCGGACAACTGGCCGGTGTGTATAAGACTGATTGGAGTTGGAGCGCCCTGATGAGTGATTATGATAATGATGGCTATCGTGACCTGCTGATCACAAACGGATATGGTAAAGATGTTACCGACCTGGATTATATTGTCTATCTTTCTTCCTCTTCCCAGTTTGGCAACCAGACCTCCCGCCGGGAAAAGACAAAAGAAGCAGCCGCTCTGTTGAAAGAAGCTAAAATCCATAATTATATTTTCCAAAACAACCATGATCTGACCTTTACAGACGTATCGGCAGCATGGGGATTGGAAACGCCTTCTTTTTCCAACGGAGCGGCTTTTGCTGATCTGGATAATGATGGCGACCTGGACCTGGCCATCAATAATATCAATGCCCCTGCCTTTATTTATGAAAATAAAGCGGAAACACTAGGGCATCATGTCCTGAGAATCCGGCTGGAAGGACCGGAAAACAACAAAAATGGGCTGGGGGCTGACCTCAATGTATGGTATGCAGGCAACAGTCAGCATCACTATCACTCGGTAGTCCGGGGATATACCTCTACGGTAGAAAACACCATTCACTTTGGCTTGGGAAAACACAGTCAGGTAGATTCCCTGGAAATTGTCTGGCCTGATGGAAAGAGGCAACAGCTTACGCACTTACCCTCCGGTGAGTTGTTACCGCTTCGCTATCAGGATGCCACAGATACTGAGAAACGCATAAAGTCCAAACCGAATGTCCTCTTCACCCAGTCTGATCCTCTTGCTTTCCAGCATCAGGAAACAGATTTTGCCGATTTTAAATATCAACCTCTCCTGCACCGGAAATACTCTCAAGATGGCCCCGGTGTTGCGGTAGGCGATATCAACGGCGATGGGCTGGATGACCTCTATGTAGGAGGTGCCAAAGAACAGTCAGGCAGCTTTTTTATTCAGCAACCCTCCGGAACCTTTACAGCGCAGGTATTGGGACTGGACGAGCGTAGCGAAGATATGGGTGCCCTCCTGTTTGATGCCGACAATGATAAGGACCTGGATTTATACGTGGTGAGCGGTGGCAATGAATACCATTCAAAGCATCCGGCTTATCAGGATCGCCTGTATACTAACGATGGACAGGGAAACTTTACCAAAAATGAGCAGGTATTGCCTGAAATGCTCAGCAGCGGTTCCTGCGTAACTGCCAGTGACTTTGACAGGGATGGTGATTTAGACCTGTTTGTAGGAGGTCGGGTAACCCCTCAACAATATCCCGTAGCCCCTTTCAGTCACCTGCTGCGCAATGATCAGGGTACTTTCACTGATATCACGTCCACAGTGTGCCCTGAGCTACGGCAGGCAGGCATGGTCACAGCGGCCTTATGGACAGACTTCAAC
This sequence comes from Catalimonadaceae bacterium JC749, assembly GCA_021730635.1. Lineage (GTDB taxonomy): Bacteria > Bacteroidota > Bacteroidia > Cytophagales > Cyclobacteriaceae > JAJNNC01. Next base: position 47,010 of record JAJNNC010000014.1, on the reverse strand, counting down.
CAGGATCATCAGATGGATCTGATAGTTACGGGAGAATGGATGCCAATTCGTTTTTTTGCCCAGGAAGACGGCAAGCTCAAAGAAGTAACGGCAGCTACCAGCTTACTCAACATGGAAGGATGGTGGAATAGCCTGGTTTCCGGAGATTTTGACCGGGATGGCGATCTGGATTACGTGGCTGGTAATGTAGGGCTGAATAACCCCTACCATGCTTCGCCCCAGGAACCTGTCAGTTTATATGCCAAAGATTTCAACAGTGATGGCACCATAGATCCCGTGATGGGTTCTTACATCATGGGCCAGGAATATCCTGTACACCCCAGAGATGCTTTAACAGAACAGATCATAGGGATGCGTCGCCGTTTTCCCCGTTATGCGATGTATGCGGAAGCTACCCTGACCGATCTCTTCACTGAGCAGGAACTGGAAGGAGCCTATATCGTGAAAAGCAAAACGATGGCCTCCTGCTACCTGGAAAACCTGGGGAATGGAAAGTTTCAAAAACATACCCTACCCCTCAAAGCACAGTTCGCTCCTGTCTATGGTATGGCGGTGCTGGATGTTAACCGGGATGAAAACCCCGATCTGATCCTGGTAGGCAATTCATACGCTACCAACGTGCTGGAGGGATGGTATGACGCAGGCATCGGTACTGTGCTGGCAGGTAACGGACAAGGTGGTTTCACACCGCTCTCTTTACAAGAAAGTGGCTTCTTTGTAGACACAGATGCGAAAGGGATGGCTACTTACTATACTGCCGACGAAAAAGCGCATCTTCTGATTTCTGTGAATAACGACAGCACACAAGTCTGGACACCTCAGCATACGCCCAGGCAGACTGTCGTATTACAACCGCAAGAATACTATGCACTGCTACAGGGGATAGATGGTAAGCGTTATCGACAGGAATTTTACTTCGGAGAAGCTTACCTGTCTCAATCCGCCCGCCGCCTGTCCTTTGATCCCACGAAAGTAAGCCAGGTGCAAATTTTTGATTATCAGGGCAATGTCCGTGAGATTCCTATAGAGGAGATGCTGACAGACCGAAAATAAACCACACGCTTACTGCTTTAAAGTATGCTGTTGACTGAGCTGGTGGGAAGAATGCTCAGACTCCTCCTTGGGCTGCCATGGCAGGGCAGGTAGGTTTACAGGATAAAAGGTTGTACCTCCTTCCTCGATCTTGATATACTGATTGACAGGAATATTTTCAAAGGTCTGCACCCGGCCTGACCCTGCCCATTGTATGGTTAGTGATTGGATCAGTGTGGCTTTTCCCAACCCTACCTGAAGCCGAAGTGGAGAACAGCCGAAACTTCCCCCTGAATTCATATCCCGGTAAATCTTTCTTTTCTTGCTTTCCTCCTCTATTTCCAGGATGAGGCGGCTCCCTACCCCTCTTTTATTTGCCTGCGTCCCTGATAAGGCAATGGTAATCCAGGCATTTTCCTGTTGATAAGGATTTTCAAACAAGACGTTCTGAAAATGATCTCCTTCGTAAGCGCCCCCCATTACCACATAAATATCCTGATCGCCATCCTGGTCCAGATCGGCAAAGGACACGGCATGCCCTTTCTGCAGATGACCGAATCCACCGCTGCTGGTTACATCCTGAAAATAGCTTCCCTGCTCATTGCGAAACATACGATTGGGAATGATAGACGCAAAATTCACTTCCCCGGTACTCATATACATATCCAGATACCCATCATTATCCAGGTCTCCGAAGTTAGCACCCATGGCATAGGCGATACGATCCAGGCCTACCTGTTCGGTTACATTTTGAAACGTACCATCTCCCTTGTTTTGATAGAGTCGTGCCGTTTCTGCCGTAAAGGGCAGCCCCAAGTATTCTGCTGCAATATCATAGGTCACCGAACTGATCACGTTGCTGCTTCGGTTATAACCTGCCACAAAAATATCCAGCCAGCCATCATTGTTGTAGTCGAAAAACCAGGTAGGAAAACTGGAAATGTTTTCACCCAGCCCGGCCTCTACCGTCACATCTTTGAAAAGGGGTACCCCTTCGTCATTGGTGCCTTCATTCCTGAATAGTATGTTCCGTTTATTGCCGTCCAGGGCAGAGACAAACAGATCCTGCCTTCCGTCATTATTATAATCCCCTGAGTTAACACCTTTTACAAAATAATCCATCCCTGGCTGGCTCACTGTAACGCCGGCAAGGGCAGCCACTTCCCGAAAGGTACCATCCTGCTGATTGAGGTACAGTTCACTGGCATGGATATCTTCCGGACTGGTGCTTTCGTTTCCGATAAACACGTCGAGCCAGCCATCGTTGTTAAAATCATTCCAGGTAGCGGTTTGGGTAGGATGAAAAGAAAGTAATCCAGCCTCTAGGGTAACATCTGTGAAGGTTCCATCTCCATTGTTGTGTAGTAAAGAATTAGGATGTTTGCCCAGCGGACCCAGCCAGGCACCCCGTAGCACCAGCACATCGAGCCAACCATCATTGTCATAATCTGCCTGTACCATATTCAGTCCGCCGGTAATACCTGGCAGCCCCGCTTCTTCCGTTTTTTCTGAAAATGTACCATCCGCACCGTTGGTAAAAAAGCGAAGCGGTTCATCGGCAAACCAGGTAGAAGCCAGCACATCCAGGTAACCGTCATTGGTAAAATCATCTACCACCACACCCCCTGACAAGCCATCGATGGCCAAACCCAGTTGTGGTGCAATGTCGGGAAACTTTTTCAGCGGATATTCCGAAGCCAGTGCTTTTTCCGGAATGACCCACTCTTCAGGAACCTGCTCAGGATATTTCCCCAGAGTCATATAAGCCACATTCAACAGCCAGCGACTGTGCAGATCCCGGGAATCGTTCTGCAGGATTTGCTCTAATATTTCAATGGCCTTCTGAGATCCTTCTGTCAGTTGGTGCACTCCTGTGGCCTGAATTGGAATGATACAGGAAGCAGACGTATGGTTGAGGATACAGTTTTGCTGTTCTCCCAAACGCAGATAGGCCAGTGCCAGTAAGCTCTCCAGTCGGTCTTCCTGATAATCTTCCAGGCCAAGCACGAACCTGCCGGTATTTTTTACCCGGATGAGTTCCTGTAGCTGTTGGATAGCCTCCCGGGTGCTGCCTCCATACAACAAAGCTTCAGCCATCCTGTATTTGTACTGATTTTTGCTGGAGGGAGGTGCCTGACGTAACAAGCTATCCAAATACCGGATGCGTACGCTGCTGGCATAGGGATTCTCTGGCACAAAAAAGTACTGTTCCGCCGTTTGGCGTAAGATTTCCTGCATGTTTTCCGGCTGCTCCCGGACATGGCAGGCAGTCAGCAGCCATAGCCCCCCTATGACCCACCACCAATATTTCATGTACTTATGTTATTCATTCCGGTATGTAAGATAACAAAAAAAGCCCTCTTTGATGAGAGCCTTTTCCTAGTAATCTACACAAGATTTACTCAATAACCCGGATTTTGATCCTCATTGGTAAGTGCACTGTTATTATCTATTTCCACAAATGGAATAGGCAATAAATTATGTTTAGACTCATAAACAGGTATAGGTTCTACCGCTAATTTTTCCATACGTCTCCATCGGCGAATATCCCGGTTGCGAATCTGTTCACCCGCCAGTTCCACTCTTCTTTCATGCATAATAGCTTCAAACATTTCAGCTTCATTACTGCAGGGATACTGAGCTGTAGGGTAGGGAGGCATCATCACATCTGCTCGGGCCCGTACCTGGTTGATGTAGGGCAGTGCCGCTGCAGGGCCGTTCAGTTCGTTTTCACACTCAGCCATCATCAGCAATACATCGGCATAGCGGATTACCCTGAAGTTAATTCCTGACGAAGAGTTTTCATTCTCCCGCTTATAGATCATCTGATACTTTTTCCAGCTGGGCTTGGCAATATCTCCCTGCACATCACCGGCGTCTAAAGTATCCAATCCATTGTTATACATATCTCCAATCTGGAAGAAGGAATATTCCCGACGGGGATCATCTTTGGCAGCGCCTTCTGCTACACTCTCGAATTCCTCTGCCAGGCTGGTAGAAGGAATGACATTGCGCCATGCATTGGGACCATATTCCTGTCCTCTGAAAGTGATTTCAGCAATGCCTTGTCCATCTCCATTCCAGGCTCCCCCAGTGCCGGCAGATTCCGTAAACTGAACTTCAAAAACAGATTCGGTATTGTTTTCATTTTCTTCCTGGAAGTTGTCGAGGAACCTGTCTACCAGGCTGTATTCATTAGACTGAATGACTTGGGCCAGTAAGGGGTGCGCTGCTTCATAGTTACCCCGGAACATATGAGCGCGGGCAGCCAGTGCCTGTGCGGCCCCTTTGGTAGCCCGTCCGTATTCCGCACTGCTATAGCCAGACTTCAGAGGTAGCGTTTGTGCGGCAGCTTCTAAATCTCCAAAAATCAAGGTATATACTGCATCTTCAGACTCAGCACGGGGTGTTCCCTCCGGTGTCGTCACTACCTGCGTGATCAGAGGTACATTCCCCCACAGGCTGACCAGTTCAAAGTAGGCCCAGGCACGCAGAAAGCGGGCTTCCGCCACCAACCTGTTCTTCAAATCTCCCGGTACGGTTTCAGGGGCATTGGGCACATTTTCAATGACCTGATTGGCTCTGGCCACCGTTCTGTATAAGCCTTGCCATACATCGTTCACTAACTTATTGGAACCGTCATACACGCCATTAAGTACCTGCGCTCTCACGGCTTCCAGTTGGGCACCTCCCGTCTGGCAGTCATCCGACAGCAGGTCATGCAGGAAGAAATATTCACGGTTATACAGGTTGTTGGCCTGCAAGGCAGCATAGACCGCATTGGTAGCCGCGATCACCTGATCCGTGGATCTGTAAAAAGTCTCTGTAGAAAGCTGATTAGGATTATCTTTATCCAGTATCTCTTCATTACAGGAAGAAAATACCAGAAAAACGATTGAAAAAGTCAATAAAAATATCTTTTTCATAAAGTAGTCAATTTAAAGCAATGAATAAATGTTAAAAGCCGATCTGAATCCCTGCCAGGAAGGTTCTTGCCTGTGGAAACTGCCCATAGTCTACCCCATTGGATAAGGAAGCATTCAGGCCAGTCAGATCCGAACGGACACCAATCTCAGGATCATACCCAGAGTAATCGGTAAGGGTCAGCAGGTTTTGAGAAGTTACGTAAATTCTCAGACTCGAGATAAAGCTATCACCCAAGGCTCCCAATATGTCAGTCGGCAAGGAATAACCTATAGACAGGTTTTTGATCCGCAGGTAAGAGCCATCTTCAATGTAACGGGTAGATAATCTGGCATTTCTGTTAGGATCTCCTGTGACAGCCCGGGGTATGTCGGTATCTGTATTCTGCGGTGTCCAGCGATCCAGTACAGCCGTGCCTGAATTGAACAGACGGGTCATGCCCTGCAAGTCGTAGGTGTTGGTATTCAGGATTTCATTGCCTGACACCCCCTGGATAAACATAGTGAAATCAAAGTTTCTCCAGTTAGCTGTTGCGTTCAACCCATAAAAGAAATCGGGCAGAAAATGGCCTATATTGGTTCTGTCGTCGGCATTGATCACACCATTGCCATCAATATCTCTGAACCGGATATCACCGGCACTGGTACTTGAATTCTGATAAGGTTCGTTGGGATCTCCCAGGGCATTCGCCTGTTGTACTTCCTGTTCGCTCTGGAAAATGCCTTCCACTTCCCATCCATAGAAATAAGCGATAGGCTCTCCTTCCTCCGTATAAGTGGTAGGATCTCCTTCAAAGGCAGGTCCGAAGATCGTGTTACCAATACCCAAGGAAACCAGCTCATTGTTTACAAAAGAGATGTTTCCATTGAGGCCCCACTGAAAATCTCCTGAATTTTTGCTGTAGCCGGCCATGATCTCAAAGCCGCTGTTAGAAACCGTCCCTACGTTTGCGGTGGGCGCTCCATCATAACCTAAAGAAGGAGGAATGGGTACACTTAGTAGCATATCCTGGGTTTCGTTGTCAAAGTATTCTACACTCAATCTGATCCTATCATCCAACAAGCCCAAATCCAAGCCTATATTGGTCATCACGGTGGTTTCCCACTTGATATTAGGATTGGCTAAATCCCGAACGGTATAGGCTGGCACCAGATTACCGTTGAAATTATAGTAAAAGTTGCTATTCAGCGTTGGTGAATAGCCATAATCACCAATGTTATCATTTCCGGTTTTTCCCCAGCTACCTCTCAGTTTCAGGTCACTGATAAAGGTGGCACCTTCCATAAAAGATTCCTCACTGATACGCCAGCCGGCAGAAACAGAAGGGAACGTTCCCCACTTTTCATCCTGACTAAACCTGGAACCACCATCACGCCGTATAGAAGCACTCAACAAATATTTTCCGGCATAATCGTAATTCACCCTACCAATATAGGAGATCAGTGCATACTCATTTCTATCTCCACCCACTACAGGATTAGACACACCGCCCAGCACTGGAATATCACTGGAGATGGTGTTTTCACCGGAACCATCCAAATCATTAAAGGTAGAAGTTTGTCGCTCCACCACCGCAGTAGCCCCTACCGTATGATTGCCAAAAGTCTTGTCGTAGTTTAGCTGATTGGAAATGAGTGGTGAAATAAAAGTAGAGCGGGTCTCAGACAAATCTGCTGTGGGATTGATAGAAAAATCACCGGCATTATACATGGGCACAAAATCCCGGGTATGACCGTAGTTGGCATTCAGACCTAACAAGAACTTGTAGGTAAGCCCTTCTATAATCTCAACATTGGCATAGGCTGTGCCTAAAACTTTGAAGTCTACATTGGTATTGTCTATCAACATGGCATGCAGCACCGGATTGGCAGGATCTGATCCATCCAACCGGTCAGGAGCCCGGAACCCACCGATCCGATTTTCATCATAGATAGGAATATAGGGTACACTTTTGATCATGTGCTCTATCTGAGAACGCCCCCCTTCGAAAGGTTCTACCTGCCGGTTGGTATTGGCCAAAGTCAGTGTATTGCCAATAGTGACTCTTCCCAGATCAAATTCTGTGTTGGCCCGGAAGGAGACGCGCTTGAAACCGGTTCCTAACATAATCCCTTCCTGCTCAAAATAACCAGCTCCTACGTTAAAAGTAGCCGTTTCCGAACCGCCTGACACGCTGATATTGTGGTCCTGGATAGGGGCAGACTGGAACATGGCATCCTGCCAGTCAGTTTCTATACCGGCAAACTCGCCCAGATCTTCAAAGCGCTGCGGAATGGGTTGACCGGCATTCAGTTGTAAATCTCTTCCATACGCCAGGTATTGGTCAACGTTCAGCAGGTCCAGTTGTGTCCAGGCATTCTGCACCCCATAGTAGGAATCCAGACTGACATTGACCTGCCCGGCTTGTCCTTTTTTGGTCGTTACCATGACCACACCGTTGGCACCTCTGGAACCGTAGATAGCGGCAGTAGCGGCGTCTTTTAAAATCTCTATGGACTCAATATCGTTGGGGTTGATAGAATTCAATCCACCCCGGGTAGGCACTCCGTCGATGACATACAAGGGTTCGGTATTCCCTACCGTACCTATCCCTCTGATTTTTACCTGGGGGTTGACGCCGGGAGCGCCCGAATTGGTCACGTTGACACCCGCCGCACGCCCCTGCAAAGCGGCATCCAGGCTGGGCACCGGTAAGGCATTGATTTCTTCAGCCGTTACCGATGAAATAGCCCCCGTCACTTTTGCCCGCTCCTGGGTACCATACCCTACCACGACCACTTCACTTAAAGCTCGCACATCAGTTGAGAGAGAAACATCAATTGTACTTTGTGTGCCTACTATCACTTCTTGTGTCACATAACCTACTGAGGAATACACCAATACACTTTCATTTCCTGGTACAGTTATGCTATAATTTCCATCCACATCGGTGACTGTACCGGTAGTAGTGCCTTTGACCAGCACGTTAACACCCGGCAATGCTCCGCCATCATCAGCATCCGTTACTTTTCCGGTAATGTCTTTCTCCCAATAATAATGCTGGTTAAAAACAAAATTTTCCAGACTGGCTACCTTGGGAAGCTTATTCAAATGACTGGTACCTTCCACCTGTGGCTTTACGTTTTCAATCTTGCTTTCTTTCTTTTCTTTTTTGTCAGAAAAGATGACATAAGAATCGTCACTCAGCTTTTCGAATTGCAGATGAAGCGGACTGAGCAGGCTGGCCAGTAAGGACTCCAGATTTTTCCGGGGGCGCTGGCTCTCTTCCGGTTTCGCCGTTTTACCTTCCAACAACTTGCCTTCATAACCGAAATGCACCAGATATTCAGCCTCTAATTCAGCCAGGATGTCAGTCAAAGGTCGTGCTTCCGGGTCTTCACTCTGTTGTTTTTGTTGCTGAATATCCGCCTTCCCGTTGTGGCGTGCATCGGAAGAAGCCAATGCCTGTGCTGATACCTCCATCTGTATCATACACAATATCCCTCCGCAAAAAAATGCCAGCAGAGGATATCTACTCACGCTACAGCATGTTTTGAAAAAAGTTCGTAATAAATTTCCCATAGTAAAACATTTAAGATGATGTAAATTATGAACCCTACCAGCCCACCATCTTTTACGGTTGACCGGGTGTCTCACCGGAAGCATCACGGGCTTCCAGGGTAATCTGTTCTTTCGTCTGTTCTATGTGCAAATCAAAAGAGGTAGCCAACGCTTTGAGCAGTATGCTGACATCATCGGTCGGATAGGTGGCCGTAAACTTTCTCCCGGCGACGGCGGTGTCTTTGATGATTACTTTCAACCCATAGGTATCCTCTATGATCTGTGCAATATTCTGCAAAGGCAAATCCCGGAAAATGAACTTATTATCTTTCCAGGCTGTGTAGACTTCTGCATCTACCTGTTTTTGCACATAGGATTTTTCTTTGTGTAATATTTCTACCATTTCCCCCGGCTGCATGTAAAGATCTTTTTCTACCAATGCCGTTGTCTGACTGGTATAAGTGTCTTCCAGATTCAGCTTTACCTTGCCCGCATTGAGGACTACCTGGGTTTTTCCGTGGCGATCGCTCACATTAAATTGGGTACCCAATACTTCTACCGCCACCTGGTTGGCATACACAATAAATTTCTGATCATTGGGCTGACGCACTACCGAGAAAAAGCCTTCTCCTTCCAGCCATATCTCACGGGGCCCTTGCCGAAGCCAATGGGAACGATACGTGAGTGAAGAGTTGGCGTTTAGCTTTACCGTGGACTGGTCGGGCAGAGTAATGGTTTTGGTCTCACCAAACCGGGTGACATAAGAATAGCTTGTATTGTTCTGGTATACCCAAACAACTATAGCGGTGACTAACAATAGTCCCATGAAAACGGCTGCCATCCGGAACCCCTGCCGGTGAAAGCGAGTGGGTCTGAGAGGTAAAGGCTGCTCAGGCCTTGTGCTGTCAGGACGTTTTTGGGCTGCCTGAATATGATGCCATACCCGGTGAAACTCTTCCGCAGTAGGTTCGTCCGGGTCGTGTTTCAGTAACAGCACCAGTTCCCTTGCTTCCGCGATCTCTTCTTTTTTATCCGGATGTAAGTGCAACCACCGCTCCCAGAAAGCCATAGCCTTCGGGTCGTCTTTGAACACCCACTGCTGGAAAGATTCATCAAGCGCAAAATCATAGGCACTGTAAGCAGAATAATCCATAGAGCGTTATCATGATCTTCTACTGATGGTAGGCAGGACTTTAGTATTTCTCATCAAAATATTTCATGTTTTTTGTGAGATTTACATAATCAGCAACTTTTCACAGTATTAATTGATATTTTACCAACAGGACAGACTAATCCTTACCAATAATGTATAGATACCTGGCATCGCCAGGCCCCACAATGGATAAAAAATGCTTTTCTACTACAAAAAGGTAGGGAGGAGGAGAAGAAGGACTGTATAGAAATCTATCTTTTTGATGTGTTGCTGCAGGTGATGGACTGCCTTGGATAAAAGGTTGTAAACGGCCTCTATACCGATGGCCATCACAGCAGAAATTTCAGTGTAACTCAGGTTTTGATAAAACCTCAAAAAGATGACTTCCCTTTGCCTTCGGGTCAGCCGCTCCAACGCCCTGGATAAGACAAATGTTTGTTCATGCCGGGTCTGCTCCTGAATCAACTGCTGCTCATGAGGCAGGGTTACTTCCCCCCATGATTCATTGATTTCCTGGGAAGAAAGCCGTGTATGCGGACTGTTTAGTTGACGATACAACTTCCTGCGGAGCGATTTGAAAAGATAATGTCTGACTGAGGTGGGCGTGCTCAGATTCTTTTTATTCTTCCATACAGTGATAAACAACTCCTGTATAGTGTCTAAGATCAGGTTACGGTCCTGTGTAATTTTGCAACTGTATTTAAAAAGTACACGAAAATACCTTTGATAGAGCAAGGCATAAGCAGCGGTATCTCCTGCTTTAAATTTTTGCCATAGCGCTACATCTAATGCATCAGAGGAATCCTCATGGGTAATATTTGAAAAATCAGGTTGCATAAGTAGTGAGCCTCAAAGGACTTCTGTAAATTAGTATAATGTTTTTAAAAATGATATACAGAAGTGTGAATTTATTAATATTAACTTCCGTTTAAAGACAAATTTTGAACACCTCAACGGCGTAGCCACCAAATGCCCGCAACAGCTCCTAAGGCCGTTGGGAGGTATACCATCCAGTTGATCACTCCTGCTGCAAAAGTGTTCGCCAGGTACAGTCCTACTAAAAATCCAATGGTAGCCCCACACAACGCTTTCACCACTACGGGCATTTTGATATCTTTTTGCATAAATATGTTGTGATCGTGTAAACGAATGACTGAGTGAAATTTTATGATGCGTAAATGAATTAAAACCTACTATTCTATGTATAAAATAATAATTCCACCGTTTTTGTTAAGCTGTTAAAAGCAGCGCTTAACAACGGCTAATATTACCTAATTCTATTGAGAAAGTCTGAAATTTTACGTTCATTGCATAGAAACCTTTCTTACATTTTTACATTTTGAAGCTAACTTTTTCAACATGAAGATACACCGGCACTTGTGGATTATCATTACTTGTCTCTCCATAACCCTGGGTATTCTTATTTTTTTTGGACTGTTTCAGGAAGAAAAGATTAGTTACAATCAGGAGATACGTCCGATCTTCAACGCTAAATGTATCACCTGCCATGGAGGCGTCAAAAAATCAGGTGGATTCAGCCTTCTTTTTCGGGAAGAGGCCCTGGATACTACTGAATCGGGCCAACCGGCCATCATTCCCGGCCATGCCAATGAAAGCGAACTCATGCGCAGGGTGAGGCACCATGATCCGGAAATGAGAATGCCCCTGGAGGCTGAACCGTTGTCTGAAAAGGAGATTGACTTGTTGAGAACCTGGATCAACCAGGGAGCGCTGTGGGAAGACCACTGGGCCTATATACCCCCCCATGAAAACATTCCGGTTCCTCCGACAGATCAACCAGGTTGGGCACAGAATGACATTGATCCTTTCGTGTATGCCAGGTTGCAGGAGAAAGGCCTTCAGCCCGCTCCCGAAGCGGAGAAAGATGTGTTACTGAGAAGGGTGAGCCTGGACCTGACTGGCCTGCCACCCACCTGGGAAGAAAGGCAGCAGTTTCTTCAGGACCCGGCTCCTGATGCCTATGAAAAAGTAGTGGACCGCTTGCTGGCCTCCCCCCGTTTCGGAGAACACTGGGCTGCCATGTGGCTCGACCTGGCCCGGTATGCCGATACCAAAGGGTATGAAAAAGACCTGGGGCGTTCTATCTGGCAGTACCGTGACTGGGTAATCCATGCTTTTAACAAGGATATGCCATTTGACCAGTTTACTATGGAGCAACTGGCCGGCGACCTGCTCCCCCATCCTACGGCTGATCAGTACATCGCTACCGCTTTCCACAGGAATACCATCGCCAACGATGAAGGGGGTACCGACGATGAAGAGTTCAGAATCGCTGCCGTACTGGACCGGGTCAGCACTACCTGGGAAGTATGGCAGGGCACAACGATGGCTTGTGTACAATGCCACAGTCATCCCTATGATCCCATCCGTCACGAAGAATTTTACCAGGCTTTTGCTTTTTTTAACAACACACAAGACCGTGACATCTACAACGAACAGCCGAAACTCTTTACCTATGCGGAAGAAAATGAAGAGCAGGTAGCCACCTTGATCAACTGGATTGAAGATCGCCTGAAAACACCCCCTTCCAATTCTTCGGAAACCCTGTTACACGACCACAGAAACAAATTACTGTATCAGCTGGGTTACCGGAAAGTAGAAGCTGAAGAATTTGATAAAAGCAGTCGCTTTATAGAACTCACTCCACCCGACCAGGAATCTGTCTGGCAAATTCAGGATAGCTCCTGGATTTTATTCCGCAAAGTAGACCTCACTGATATTGAAGCCATTTCTTATCGGTATGCCTCTCCTTACAGTGGCCGTATTCAGGTGCGGCTGGATTCAGCCTCCGGTCCTGTCATCAGTCAGACCCGCATCTCCCATACCGGCAAACCGGAATCCGAAGAAGCCTGGTCTCAATGGAACACTAAAAAGGTATCCATTACACCAACGGCAGGGGTTCATGATGTGTATTTTACTTTTGGGATAGACCGGCATTATACCTCTGACTTGTTCAGACTGGACTGGATTTTCTACCATGAAAAGCATCCGGGATGGACATCCCGGGGCAATCATTTCCAGGAACAGGTGATGAAACTGGAGCAGGTGCCGGCTATAGAAACCCCTATCATGCGGGAGCGCCCGCCGGCGGAAAAGAGAAAAACACAGGTATTTACCAGGGGTAACTGGCTGACACCCGGTGAAGAAGTGGTACCCAGCGTTCCTGCTTCTACCGGCAGCTTGCCTGCTGCTTCCACGCCCTACAACCGCCTGGACCTGGCCCGATGGCTGGTAAGTCCGGAAAATCCACTGACGGCCCGGGTGATTGTCAACCGATTCTGGGAAAAGATCTTTGGGTTTGGGCTGGTAGAAACCGTGGAAGATTTTGGTACGCAGGGTACTCCCCCATCACATCCTCAACTACTGGATTGGCTGGCGGTGCAATTCCGGGATACCCACCAGTGGAGTGTCAAAAAACTGCTCAAACAAATTGTGATGTCGGCCACCTACCGGCAAGCCTCTCACACCACACCGGAGAAGCTGGCACAGGATCCCCGCAATGAGTGGCTCTCCCGCGGTCCTCGCATCCGCTTATCAGCCGAACAAATCCGGGATCAGGCGCTGGCCGTCAGCGGATTGCTGAGCAGCAAAATGTATGGCCCCAGTGTGCGTCCGCCCCAACCGGAAAGCGTAGGCGACTGGGGAACCAGCCCTGGTGAAGATCAATACCGGCGTGCCCTCTACACCTTCTGGCACAGGACCAATCCATACCCTTCTTTTATTACTTTTGACAGCCCGGGTCGGAATGTGTGCGTGTCGAGAAGAATTCGGACCAACACGCCGCTGCAAGCCCTGGTATTGCTTAATGATACCGTCTATTTCGAAGCCGCCCAGGTGCTGGCGGAAAAAATGCAGGCTTTTGATTCGGAAAGTGTGACGCAAAGGCTTAGGGAGGGTTACCGGATGGTGATGCTACGGGAACCCAGCGAGGAAAAACTCAAAAGTCTGGAGAAATTATATCAGGCTGCCATCCAGCATTACCAGCAGCCCACAAAACCAAACAGCATAGCCAAACCCGTATCTACCCGGATAAAAACCACACAGGTTGAAGTAAAGGATCATACATCGCCTGAGTTTCTGGCGTTGACTCTGGTTGCCAATGCCCTTTTAAATGTAGATGAGTTTATCACTAAAAACTAACTGATGGATATATTGCAGCAAGCACAGCAAGAGCTGGCCCGTTTTCACACCCGCCGTCATTTTCTGAAAAAATGTACGGCCGGACTGGGTTCTATTGCGCTGGGTTCTCTGTTGGGTTGCCACTCCTCTCCTGCCCAGGACGCACTTTTGTCGCTGACCCAACCGGACAACCCGCTGCAACTGAAAGCGCCACATTTTTCTCCCAAAGCCAAACGTGTCATTTTTTTACACATGGCTGGTGCTCCTTCCCAGCTTGAACTGTTTGACTATAAGCCGGAACTTCAAAAACTGGATGGACAACGTTGTCCGCCCTCCTTTCTGGAAGGAAAACGTTTTGCTTTCCTGAAAGGGGTTCCCAATATGCTGGGACCACAAGCCACTTTCCGGCAACATGGCGACTCTGGCGCCACCATTTCTAATTATTTCACCCATTTTCCGGAAATGGTGGATGAGGTAACCTTCCTGAAAGCCATGCATACTGACGAGTTTAACCATGCCCCGGCACAGTTGCTCATGCATGCGGGCAGTCCCCGTCTGGGTCGGCCCAGTATGGGTGCCTGGGTGGTGTATGGATTGGGTTCTGAAAATCAGGATCTGCCGGGCTTTGTGGTGCTGGTCTCTACCAGCGATCCCAGTGCTGGCAAAAGTGTATGGGGCAGTGGCTTTTTACCCACAGTTTACCAGGGCGTGCAGTGCCGTTCCAAAGGGGAACCCGTATTGTATCTGTCCAACCCCGGACAGGTAGATCCGGCCATGCGGAAAAAATCTATTGATATTATCAATGAAATCAATCAGAAAGAATATGAAGAAGTAGGCGACCCTGAGATATTGTCCCGTATTTCACAGTATGAACTGGCCTTCCGTATGCAGGCTTCTGTGCCGGATGTGATGAACATCAATGATGAACCAGCCTGGATACACGAAATGTATGGCACAGAACCCGGAAAAAATTCCTTTGCCAACAACTGCCTGCTGGCGCGTCGGCTGGTAGAAAAGGGTGTTCGTTTCGTGCAGCTCTTTGATCGTCGGTGGGATACCCATGGGGTGGGCGCCAATAATGGTGTAGATCAGGCTTTGCAGGAGGCCTGTACACAAATTGACAAACCCATCACGGCCCTGCTCAAGGATCTGAAACAAAGGGGCTTACTGGAAGAGACCCTGGTGATCTGGGGGGGTGAGTTTGGGCGTACGCCTATGATGGAAACCCGTGCCAGTGCCAATTTCAAGGGGCGGGATCACCACAGTGAAGCGTTTACCATGTGGATGGCCGGAGGAGGTATCAAGAAAGGCTTTACCTTTGGAGAAACCGACGAACTAGGCTACTACGGCATCAAAGACCGGGTGCATGTACACGACCTGCAAGCTACTATTTTGCATCAGCTGGGTTTGAATCATGAGGCCCTGACCTATACGTTCCAGGGAAGAGAATTCCGGCTGACCGATGTGCATGGCAAGGTAGTGAAAGATATTTTGGCCTAGTAAGGCGGGTCATATCCGGCATGAATAGCCCAGCCAATGGCATTTTCTTTTTCTCAGCGAAGTTTCGATAAGAAAGGGAACCAATGATTTGACCTGTCCTGGTAGGTTACCAGTGGCAAGCGCTTCCTCATTGTTTCCCTCTTCAGGTAGTGAAGAAATGATGAGCTTATGTCTTTGCCTGTATGAAGCATTTTTGCTTCAATGGGTAGGTCTGGCAGCTTCCTCCCGGATAATACTTTTCAACTTGGCTACCACTTCCGGCGACACTTTGTCCATACCATGTACTGTTTTGGCATGTTCGGCTGCCATTTGAAGTGCTTCTTCTTCGGAGTTAGCACGGATCACTCCGTCACAATCAAAACCTACTTCCCGGCAGTGAATTACTTTTGTCATCTCGATTCAGTTTATGTTAAACATATACAGTTTTAGATTTCTATGGCGTCACCTGTTTGAGCTATATAGGGTCGGTTTTTTGGTGAACCTACACAAATATAAAGGTTGAAAAAAACTATCATTTGCACAGAGGTTTCATTTTTTTGTACAATCGTTCCGGCTTGGTTTTATTAAGCAGGAGCCTGAAGAGGGTCGCTATATTTACTGGTAAATCGAAGGTGGACAGGTTGCTAGCCATAGGCCCTCAAGGCCATTTCAATCGTTCGTTTGAGGCGCACGACAGACAACCGGTTGTTCTGTCTGTGTCTAAAGGGTTATATATTCAGAAGGTGTTTTTCCAAAACGTGCCTTGAAACAACGGGTAAAATAGGCCAGGCTGGTAAAACCCACCGTATAGGCTACTTCTGTGACATTCCCGTGTTTCCCCTTCAACAAATGGGCAGCCTGCTGAAGACGATAGTTGCGTAAAAACTCTCCCGGAGCCTGATTGGTCAAAGCTTTCATCTTGCGGTAAAACTGCACATGGCTTAAACCCACCTCCCTTTCGAAAACTTCCGCTGTAAAATCATCTTCATCAATGTGTTCTATGATGATGGCTATGACTCTTCTCAGAAACTTTTCATCAGCCGAAGTAACGGCCCCATCGGTGGGGTACATCATCCCATCCCGGCTGAATCGTTCTCTAAGTTTTCTGCGCCCTTCCACCATGTTTCTCGCTCGAAGTTGCAACTCCGCCACACTGAAAGGTTTGGTGAGGTAATCATCGGCTCCTGTTTCCAATCCTTCCAACATGTTTTCCTGCCCCGCTTTGGCTGTGAGCAGCATCACGGACACATGGCTGGTACGTTCATCAGCTTTAAGCTTTCGGCAGAGTTCAATGCCATCCATCACCGGCATCATCACGTCAGAGATCACCAGGTCAGGAATGGTTTCCAGTGCTTTCTGCCAGCCTACCTCTCCGTTCTCCGCCTCTATCACCTGATATTCAGCATGGAAATGAAGAGCCATAAAGGCTGAAAGTTCCCTGTTATCTTCTACAATCAGCAAGACAGGTTTCTCATTTTCTGATACAGGGTATGTCGAGCTGAGCCCGATAAGTTCTTTCTCATAGGCGGTAAACAGGGCTGGTTGTCCCGCCGCCAGTGCATTTAGGAATGAGCCTTTGAGAGCGTCAGCAGAATTTTCGCTGTTGGCAACAGATTCGGTGGCTGTCTCCAAAGGAAGCTCCACTACGAAACGGGTTCCCTGCTGGGGCTTGCTCTGTACGCTGATGCGGCCACCGTGCAGTTCTACCAGTTCTTTGGTGAGCGCCAGCCCGATGCCTGTACTTTCTCTATTGTGTTCCTGAGCGGTATCAGCCACATAAAACCGGTCAAAGATCTTGTCCACCTGATTGGCTTCAATGCCCTTGCCATTATCAGTCACGGCAATGGTTAATACTTGCTTTGTTTCCTTTTGGTTTCTGTCAGGGTGAATGGAGGCCTCCAGAGAGATCGCTCCTCCATCCGGCGTATACTTGCAGGCATTGGAAAGCAGGTTGACGACAATCTTTTCCAGCTTATCGCTATCGAACAGCGCCACCCAGGGAGTAGCCGGCAGTTGGTAGGTAAAATTGATTTGGCGGTTCTCCGCCAGCGGCATAAAGGTAACAGCCAGCGCATCGAGCAGCCCTATCACCTCTCCAGGCTTCAGTTCCAGATGCAGGCTACCAGCTTCCAGTTTGGAAAGATCCAACAGTTGATTGATCAGGTTGAGAAGACGCCGGGCGTTTCGCTCCATCATCAAATAGAGGATGTGTTCTTTACTATCTTGGGGAGCGGCTTGGAGAAGTGTTTCCAGCGGAGCCAGAATGAGGGAAAGCGGCGTACGGAATTCATGGGAGATGTTGGCAAAAAAACGGGAGCGTATCTGCTCCATATCATTTTTCCTGTCTACTTCCCGGTGCTGTCGTTTTTTAGCTTGTGGCAGGCTTCCTCGCTTCATGAGCAATTCAAAAATTGATAAAGTACAGCCTCTACAGCTGACTTTATTAAAAATAGCGATAACCCATGAGATTTACAGAGGAATGCGTTAAAAATGATCTTTTCGTTTGTAACTGCGGTGGTTTACAGTCATAAGATCAGGGGTCTATGATTGAATATACCTCTATGGACAGTGGTTGCCCCGCTAATCTACCCTGCCTAAGCCTGGAAAATCAAACCGCTGTGGGTAGCCTGCTCCCGGTACTTGCTCCTGTAATACAGGCTACCCTATGGCCCAGTTGAATCAGGTATCGGGCCATTAGCAACACGGGCTGGACATACCCGACTGCCGGAGCGGTCATGATCCTATAATGAGCCATTGGGTATAGATGAAATGCTGCTTTTCAGATTATCTCATGATGTCCGGTCATGGGGGTCGGCATGGAAGGTTTTGCTGACAATCCACCATCGGTCCTCTACTTTGACTAGTTGAAAGTAATCCATAAAATCATGTCCGTGATAGGAATCCATCGCCATTTCCACATTAGCGGCATACCCATTCACCTGTATGGAAGTAATGATAAAAGTAGTGGGTTCTCCGGTTTTGGAGGGAACCGGGGTAGCAGCAATATAATCGAAGAGGCCCTGAATAGGTGTGATATAGAGCTCTTTTCCTTTCCAACCAAACATAGATGACTGGGGATGAAAGGCCTGTTGGAGCGAGGCGACATTGCCATTCCGCACACCGTCGATATACAGATCCATTACTTTCTGTATGTTTTTCAGTTCAGGACACTTGGCACCGCTGCTGTGCCTTATGGGAACCTCAGATTCCATAGGTTGGGTAGCTACATTTTCCATGATTGATAAATGTTTTTGTTTTATAAGGATTTGACTTTTATTGATTGATGAAGTTGATATTTGTCTTAATTTTATTCAAAACCCTGCTTTTCTGGAGGCCAGTTCCAGGGCATTGCGGGTCGGGCGTGCCCGTGTGGTTTCTTCAATAAAGAGTAGGCCATCGTAATATTGCTTCAGATTGACTTCCAGAAAAAACTGCGCTGGATCGTTCTGGTAAATCCAGGCCACATCCCGTGTTTTCTGTGGTGTATTCCACCACTGTGCTACTGTGTTATCAGTCATAGGTGTTCGCATATTCAGGAAAAGGTCACCTTGCCTGGCATGAAACAAATACCAGGGTAACGACTTTTCCGGAGCAGGTGCTAAGGTATCCACTCTGAAGTCTGCTAAAACCAGTTCTTCTGGCACCCAGGTTCTGGTTTGGTAAGACCCCTGATAGGTTTCAAAACCAACTGCATAATAGGTGTCTCCCAACTTAGCACGCAGATCATGTCCTAAATTGGTATCCCCAACATGGTCTATAACATTGATATGTCGGTTGTGGGCAGACACAATGAATTTGCCCTCTGGCATTCTTTCCATCAGATACAATAGGTTGGCTGCCATAAACCGTGTGCGTTTTGGATAATCAATGATGGCCAACAACATCTGCTCCATCACCTGGGTATATTTCAGGATTTGCTCGAACGCCTCCGGTGAAGAATCCGAGATCAGCCTGGCCTGATGATCTGTTAAAAACTGAATCAGGTTTTGTAGCTGAGATAATACAATGGGTGCTTCACTTTTGAAGGCATCCTGCCACATCGGCCATTTCTCATTGGCGACAACTAACCGGCGGAAAACAGAATCTGTTGGCGGCACTTTCTCCGGAGCATACTTTTGTAAATAAGCCAACACTTTTTCCCGGCCTCGCTGATTATGCGCGAAGTCTACGCCATAAAATCCAACTTTTTTTTCATCCGGCACGGTTTGATTATAGCTGTGCATCCAGTCGATCAAAGCTGTAAACTCTTCCGTATCCCAGAGAGAATATCCCTGACCTGTCAGCACGCTGGCCCGGTCTCCTTTGCCGTATCGCACATAGTCATTGATAGGCTGGCAGGCCGCGTAGCTGGCTTCCAGCGCAAAGCCCGTAAAACCCATCTCCCTGACCAGAAACTCAAACAAGCGGTGCTTGATCTGAAAAAATTCCCGGGTGCCATGGGTCGCTTCCCCCAGGCCTACTACTTTAACATCTCTGAGAATTTGCTTCAAAGGTTGTAAGTCGGCAAAGTCATGACCTGCTGCTATATGTTTCACAGGAACAGCGTGTTGCTGAATCCATTGAATCACCGCTTTCTCCTCTTCTGCTGTAGAGGGTTGTCCGGATAAGTCAGCGGTCCACCCCAGGCTGATCAGCAAAATAGAAAGGGTATATCGGTTTGTCATTTTTATCATCTTGCTTTTATGGTATATCTTAATTCGTATGAATTTAGTATATAACACCTTGTTCGTATTGTAAAAAAACGACAACCTCAAAAACAGGCCATTTCCAGCCATTATCCCTTAAAAGCTTTGTAAAAGCTCACACAATTGTTTCTTAATAGTAAGGAATAGATAGGAACTATGATTGTAAAAACCCGACACCGTACATTTTTTACTTTTTTTCACACTTATCCTGAAGAAACAAAGAAAACCACAGTAGGCAGGATACCCACTGTATCAGCCATTTGATTATATCAGCAATTTTATGTAATATATGGTAACGTCTTGTACACTTTCTGTGGAAGCTTTCCGTAGCCCGGGCGGCTAAACAGGGAAGCCTCCACTTTTTTCCTTAATCAGCGTTGTGTGGCAGTAGATGCTACCTCATATTTTCTAACCCTTACTATACCCTAACCCTGACCCCTATGCGCCTGATAGACCTTAGCGTTCTGCTTGAAGATGATCATGCCTGGGCACCCTGGTGGGCCCGTACCAAAGTAAAACACCAGAGCCACCGATTCGGCCGGTTTGTCATCTGGCTTCTTTTCCGGCTCAGCCCCAAATACCTGCGCAACCGGTTAGGGTGGGCCAATGATACAATCTCACTTTCTACCCACGGCACCACACACCTGGATGCCCCCTGGCATTATGCACCTACCTGTGCCGGTCACCCAGCCCGTACGATTGACCAGGTTCCTCTCGAGTGGTGTTATGGGCCCGGCGTTGTGTTGGATATGCGGCACAAAAAGGATGGCGAAGCCATTACAGCTACCGATGTGCAGGCAGCCTTGGCACAAATCAAGTATCAGCTTCAACCCGGAGACATTGTGCTCATCCAGACGGGTAACGACCGGCTGCTGGGCACCCCCTCCTACTTCACCCAGGGCACCGGCATGAGCGCGGAGGCCACACGCTGGATTCTTGACCAGGGAGTACGGGTGACAGGTATTGATGCCTGGGGGTGGGATCTGCCTTTGCCCACCATGGCACGCAGAGCCAAAGCCTCCAACTTACGTCATTACTTCTGGGAAGCTCATTATGTAGGCGCAGAACGGGAGTATTGCCATCTGGAACGCTTGACGAACCTGGACCAGCTCCCCCCTTATGGGTTCAAAATCTGTTGCTTCCCACTGAAAGTTAAGGGTGGTTCGGCAGGTCCTGCACGGGTGGTGGCTATGGTCTAAGGCTTGCCATAACACCGAAGGTTTACTCCGCACGTGTAAAGGTTTCTGTGCGTCCCAGAATTGTCATACCCAAAACGTATCCCCTTGCTTTGAGCTGGTTAGGGTCCTTTTTGTCCACCCACAAACTGCCTGTATACGTTTTTCCGTTTTCAGGATCATAGATGGTGCCATTGACCCATTGCTGATGGGCATCGTCATATACAAAATCCTGAATGATATTCAGACCGACTACAGCCCGTGAACGCAATGCCGGATCAGGATTATTGATATCGGTAGCATACGGCATGGTATAGGAGATCAGGGTACCATAATAATGATTGTCTACTTCATAGATTTCAATCTTTCCATCCTGTTTGGGTGTATACCAAACGCCCAGAATGACATCCTGATTCTTGCTGGTCATAGAACCTAATCCTATCAGGAATATGAAGAGGGGTAGTGTTTTTATCATAGTTCAGCGTATTTAATAAGTAAACAGAAATAATATGTAAAGGAAATAGCTTTGTCAGCATACAGTAGCCTTGCCCTTCCCCTGACAAGGGCACGGCACAGCTCCGCTCAGGCCATTGTCACCTGTGCTGTTGGCTTCAGGATTTTGCTGAGTACATAGGTGGTCAAATGTACAGGCAAATACCTGCTCAAATAGGTACAAAACTTAAATACCAGACCAGGAACGATGACCGCCTTATTTTTTTTCAAGGCACGCAGGGCTGCATCAGCCACAGCTTCTGTTGTCATCTGAAATTTCGAAGAACTGATCACAGGGGCTGTACCCGCTTTCTCAAAAAAATCAGATTGTGTAAAGCCCGGACAAAGACAGGATACCCCTATCCCTGATGGCCGGAGTTCTGCTCTGAGGCTTCGGGTAAAGGATAGCACAAACGCTTTGGAGGCAGCATATACACTTAAATAGGGAACAGGCTGATAACTGGAAATACTGCCGATATTGAGTATCCTTGCATTTTTTTCCTTTTGCAGCACAGGGACAAAAAGATGGCAAAGCTCCACCAATACCATTGCATTAAGGCGCAAGACGTCTACCTGTTCGGCCAAAGCTATATCCGCATGAGCCCCCCAGAAACCGAACCCGGCATTGTTCATGAGAATACGAATCCTCCATTGGTTGTCCTGACAGATCTGCCAGAGTCGTTGGGTGGCCTGAGGTTGTAACAAGTCAAGCGGAACCACCCTTACTGCCACGTTGCAGGTCTGCTGCAACTCGTTGGCTATGGTTTCTAATCTTTCCTGGGAACGGGCCACCAGGATCAGATGATGTCCTTCCTCGGCACAACGTCTGGCTAAAGCTTCACCAATGCCACGACTTGCGCCTGTAATGAGTGTATAATTCATGGAATCTTCTACCATTAAATATGGTCAATTGGTTATTCAGGGATGGTCTGATCAGCCCGGTAAGGCTCAGGTGAGTTGATACCTTCTCACCCCTGCTTTGTTCAGCCGGTATCCCATCAACAGGATGAAAATCAGGACAAATAATCCCTGTATGGGCGGACTTCCCGGCGTATAGTAAGACACCATCAAAGCGGCATACAAGGTAGATAGAATGGAGATCAGCCCCATGGTCAAGATAATCACTGGAATCCAGGTTTGCCTGTTTTGAGAAAATCTCCTTTGCAAGTATATCATTGTCAGGGATACAGCCATCCATCCACCTCCGCATACACGCATCAGTGCCAGCAACAGTTTTTGCGTAGAGAGATCCACCTCGCTCCAGCGGAGAGAGAGCGCCTGGCTATGGTAAGGCATAAAACTAGGCTTTACCAGATAGATAAGCGCTAAAATCAGCAAGGCTGCCGCTACCGTATAATTCGCCACGGACGCTAAATTTTGTTTCATAGTTTCAGTAGGTTAAAAGGTGATTCTATACTGTGGCACAGGAAAAAATCCGATTTGATATTGTGTCTGTACCGTATTAGAACGTGGATTATAGATGCGGGCAAACTCATTTTGCCTATCGGTAATATTCTGAAGGTCCAGGGCAAACTCATGCGTAACCCTGCGAGCGTTGATACGGTATGAAAGTTTGACATCAGCCCGCAGATACCGTTCTAAACTTTCAGAAAATGCCAGGGCATCCTGCCGGACTTCATATCCCAGTTCGGCTGAACGGGTATAGTCAATGGGTGTATAACGGTTACCCCCCGAAGCTGTAAACTTTACATCTATGCTGAAAGTATTGTCTTTTCTGCCAATGCGGAATTCCTTTCCTCCTAATATATTTCCCACATAACCCCCATCAAAAGCTGTACTATGCCATCTTCCATCACTTCCCTTATACTGAGAACTATACAAGGAAGTCGTGATCAGAAAATAATATCCTTTACTGTAAAATTTCTCCAGCGTTAGCTCCAAACCATAGTTTTCTCCTTCGCCTCCGTTGATCAGGGAATCCTGGTTGATAGGCTCGAAGTCCACACCGGCATTCAAGAGGGAAAATGAACTTGGATTCCTTTCCACGGCGGCCCCGCTTATTTTTTGATAATAGGTTTCCACCTTCATCCGGAAGTTGGACGTCAGACTACGGTCATACGACAAAACAAAGTGCTGGCTGTTGGTAAAATCCAGATTTCGGTTCGTTTCTGCCACCGATCCATCGGGCAGCATCGTCCGCACAAAATAAATATCCAACGGCTGAATCTGGCTGTGCTGGCCATAGGCAATTCCCAGCGTCTGTTTTTGTGTCAACTGAAATTGCAGTCCGGCCCTGGGCTGCCATACTTCACTATCGCTCACCTCAAAATACTGATAATTGACACCCGAATTGAGCGTAATCCGATCGGTAAAGCGAAGCTGCCACTGAAGATACAGTTGGCTTAGCAAGCTTTTCCCCTCCGTGTTCCGAATGACGCGCTCCTGTCCGGGTACGATACGCCGGTTGGCGAGATCAAAATCATACAGATCCAGGATTACACCTCCTGATACATTGTTCCGGGCACTGAACTTTTTGTTTAGCAACAGGTGGGCAGAATACTTATTGTTCTCATAGTCGGCTTTCCCTGTAGGAATGGGTGTTTTGTCTATGGCACTTAAAGAATCGCGGTAAAGATGTTCTTCCTGCCGCGAAGCCGCCAGCGACAGCTTGTAATACAAGGTAGGGCTGAAGTAGTACAGATGCGACAAGCCCGCTATGCCGGTTCGGTAGTTTGCATAATCATTGGTGAATTCGGTCCCATACAGAGCACCGGAACTCTCAGTACTACTGATAAGATCGACGTTACTCTTGCCACCAATGCCAAACAAGGTAAATCTTCCTGATTTGGCTGTAGGCAAATCTATCTTAAAAGACACATCCTGGTATTCGGGCGTAGCGGCACCCGTACCAAAATTGAGACCCACAGATTTATAGACGCCCAGAGTGGAATAGCGATAGCTGGCTAGATAGGAGGCTTTGCTTTTTTTAGCAAAAGGACCTTCTATGCCTAATTCCAGACCATTCACCCCAATTTGCCCTAAGTATTCACGCTTTTGGTGGTTACCGCTTCTAAGCTGCAGATCAAACACACCGGCCAAAGCATTACCATACTCAGCAGGAAAGGCAGCCGTCAGAAAATCCGATTTATCCAGCAGGTTGTAGTTCAGCAGGCTGATGGGCCCACCACTGGCACTGAGGGAGCCATAGTGACTGGGGTTAGGAATATTGATGCCTTCCAGTCGCCAGAGCAAACCGCTGGGAGAGTTACCTCTGATGATGATGTCGTTGCGGTCATCATTGTTGGCGGCTACGCCCGCAAAATTGGCCGCCATGCGGGCGGGGTCATTGCGGCTGCCAGCATAGCGACCGGTTTCTTCCAGGTTGAAAGAGCGGGCACTCACTGTGGTGAGTTCGTTGTTGGTCACGGTTTTCTCAGGTGCGGCTGTAATCACAATCTCTTTTCCCATCAGCACCTGTTCGGCCAGTTCCAGATTAAGCACCACTTCTTTACCCGAAGTGACCACCACGTTGGGAATCACCTGCTCTTCATACCCGATAAAAGAAGCTTTCAGTGTTTGCCGCCCCAAGGGTACCTGCCGAAGGGTGTAGTAACCCTGGGCATCGGTGACCGCACCGAGCAGCGGATCCGTATTCAGCACGATGATATTGACCCCCAGCAGGGGAAATCCGGACTGCGCATCCACAATACGCCCCTGCACTGTTTGCTTGACTGTCTGCGCCCATGAAACCGATACACCCAGTACGATCCCTATAAAAACTGGCAGTAGTTTCATAAAAAAAGTATTAAATGTAGAAGGATAAGATAAGATAAACTTTATGTAAATGTAAGAGTGCCTTGATGATATGGCAGACAAAGATGCATCTTTTTTACAATTATCTGAACTTAATTTAATTTTTATTTTATTTACGTTAACAGAATATTAATTTAAAGTTAAATTAAATTAACAAATAAAATATTAAAATATTGAATAATACAGAATTTATAATGTTAACTCTATCTCAATTTATTTCAATTTCTGACAAATTGTCCATTTGATAATGGTATATACTCTTTATCTTTTGTACTATATCAATGCCCAACAGCATTAAAATTAAATAAAATACTATTCCAAATACAGATAAATACACATCAATCATTTATATTCAACTTCATTATTCCTGAGCAAAACTCATGTAATATTTTTTAATAAAATAACATAATCCTATTGACAATATAAAACACAGATTGTTTCTTTACAAGATCTTTTACTTAATACATAAAATAACATATTTTTTATTAAAAAATTGTTAAGTAATTGTTAGGTTTCAGAAAATATTTGCAACAACAAATAAATATATATAACTTCGTGACATAAAAAAAATAAAATATTGCTTTGAAATAATTTTTTATATTTATACATTAGTATTGTCCTTATTATCGGTATATATATCTGAATGTTTTATATATTGCAGAATTTTATACTAAAAAACATCTCTGAACGCGAATTTTCATAACATGTAAGGAAAACAGCTTAGGAAAATAAAGATTTTCACTACCAATAAATTATCTACCTAAAAGTGATTTTCCAGTGCTTACCAAAATTTATTAATTAATACAAACTTATCATTACTTACATTTTCGTACCTAAAAGATTTAGTTTATTTGATGCGTAAGTTCATCCGGTCATTTCTCAATGATCCGTATGATAGCATTGAAGTGTCATTATGGCACTTTGGGAGGACTATGACTGTTGGTGAACGTTTTCAAGATAGTGAGGCTCAAAAAGACACCCTTGAATCAACTAGTAGATCATTGCGATCTGATATAAAATTAATGAAAACTAAAAAATAAACGCTTGCATGAGTAGTAGGCAAACACCGCTTTCCTTGAGTGATGCATACCGTAGCAGGCTATGTTTTATCTTTAACTTTTCCACATTTGACCAACCTTTACTGAAGATATTATGAAAACACCTCTATCTTTACAAGAGAATCCTGTTGCCATTATTGGTATGGCAGGCATTTTTGCAGGCTCAGAAAACCTGGATGCTTTCTGGGAAAACATTGTAGCACAGGCCAACTGTATCAGCGAAGTACCCTCTTCCCGCTGGAACATAACCGATTACTACGATCCGGACCCTAAAAAACCTGATAAAACATATAGTAAAGTGGGAGGCTTTATTCCGGATGTCGACTTCGATCCCCTGGAATATGGCTTACCGCCAAATATTCTGGAAGTGACAGACTCCTCACAAATCCTTTCTCTGGTCATGGCCAAGCAGGCTCTACAGGACGCCGGCTACGAGGGGAAACGCTTTACAGAAGGACTCAGAAAAAATACCGGCGTCATCTTAGGCGTAGGCGGCGGACAAAAACTGATGGGCCCTTTGAGTAGCCGCCTGCAATACCCTATCTGGCGTAAGGTCCTGGCACAATACGGTTTGTCAGAAGCAGCGATAGAAGAGGCCATGGAAAAAATGAAAGCTGCCTACGTCTCCTGGCAGGAAAATGCTTTTCCGGGTTTTTTAAGCAATGTCATCGCTGGCCGGATAGCCAACCGCTTTGACCTGGGCGGTACCAACTGCATTGTAGATGCTGCCTGCGCTGCGTCTTTGAGTGCCATCAAAATGTCGATCAATGAGCTGGTAGAACATCGCTGTGATATGATGATCAGTGGCGGCGTGGACACGGACAATTCTCCGATGGCCTATCTGAGTTTCAGTAAAACTCCCGCTTTCTCAAAGAAAAATCAGATTCGTCCGTTCGATGCCGGAGCCGATGGTATTGTCATTGGCGAAGGGATCGGCATGTTGGTGATGCGGCGACTGGCCGATGCCGAACGGGATGGTGATACCATTTACGCTGTCATCAGAGGCATTGGCAGCTCCAGCGACGGGCGGCACTCGAGCATCTATGGCCCTGTGAGCCAGGGACAACAACTGGCTATGCAAAGAGCCTATCAGGAAGCAGGCTATGCCCCTGCCACTGTAGGGCTTTTGGAAGCGCATGGAACAGGAACCCCTACCGGCGACCGGGTGGAATTTCACTCTATCTCCTCTATTTTCAAAGCCCCTGAGACAACCCCGCAAAAAATTGCTTTGGGAAGTGTGAAATCGCAGATTGGCCATACCAAGACTGCTGCCGGTGCCGCCAGCCTGATCAAAACCTCGCTGGCCCTGCATCATAAAGTGTTGCCCCCTACCATTAACATCACCCAACCTAATCCTGATTTTAACATAGAAGCCTCTCCGTTTTATCTTAACACCCAGTTACGCCCCTGGATACAAAAAAAGCCGGATCTTCCCCGGAGAGCCAGTGTCAGTGCCTTTGGCTTTGGAGGCACCAATTTTCATCTTACCCTGGAAGAGTATCAGGCTGAGCATCAGACCCCTTACCGGAGATGGTCACCCTTCCGCTCTGCCATCTTTCATGCGCAGGATTATGAAACCCTGAAGCAGCAGTGCCGACAAGTGCTGAGTGAAGTACAGCAAAGCAATGCTTTTACGCCATTGTCTGTCCCCACCTCCATCCCTCAGCCAGACCCCCGTGTGGGATTTGTCTACCAGAACAGAACGGAGTTGATCGATCGACTGACCCTGAGCCTGCAACTGCTACAGCAGAATGATCCCCAAAAAAGTTGGGACCACCCCCAAGGAATCAGTTATAGCCCTCAGGGTATGGCGCAGGGTAGTAAAGTGGCTGTCTTATTTTCAGGCCAGGGATCTCAATATGTGAATATGGGCAGCAAACTGGCTTGTCTATATCCGGAATTTCGTCTGAACTTTCAGCGAACCGACCAGATGATGCAGGCCATGTATCAGGAAACCCTTTCCGATAAAGTATATCCAAACCCTGTCTTTGATGAACAGAGCGTACAAGCGCAGCAACATACGCTCACACAAACCCAGTTTGCCCAGCCTGCCATCGGCACCATCAGCATGAGTATGTATTCGCTGCTGACCCGTGCCGGTTTACAACCCGACATGGTAGGGGGTCACAGTTTTGGTGAGCTGACAGCCTTGTGGGCAGCAGGGGTTTTAAAAGATGAGGATTACCTCCAGCTTGCCTGCCTGCGTGGACAAGTGATGGCCCAGGCTGCCCGAGGGGAAGACGCCGGCGGTATGCTTGCCGTACAGGCCGATGCGGCTACTGTCATGAAAATCATACAGACTGAGCAACTGAATCTGGACCTCTCCAATATCAACGCACCGGATCAGGTCGTACTGGGAGGTGCTACTGCCGACGTAGAAAGGGCTTCTGCCGTTTTCTCAACTTATAAGCTCTATGCCAAAGTACTCCCGGTATCGGCAGCCTTTCATACGATGCGCCTGAAAGACGCGCAGCAACCGTTGGCAGAAGCCATTGGAAACACTCTTTTCCAGAATCCACAATGTGCAATCTATTCCAATATCGACGGACAGCCCTATCCAGCTATAGGGTCTATGATCCAGCAAAAGTTTAAGGGGCACATGCTCTCAGCCGTACAGTTTCAGCAAGAAATAGAAGCCATGTACCAGGCAGGAGCCCGTATCTTTGTGGAAGTAGGTCCCAGAAACATCTTATCCAATCTGGTGCAAAGCACGCTGCGAAACTATTCCTATAAAGCCATTGGACTGAATACCAATCCTAAACAGGATAGTGTGCAACTCTACCAGCTGGCACTTACCCAACTGTTGGTGGCAGGGGTTGCTATAAACGTGCAGGATGTTTACCAGTTAGCCCCCCGTACCCTGGAGGCTGCTCAACCGAAAATGAAAGTGCGTATCAATGCCAGCAACTACGTGAGTGATCATACCAAAAAACAATGGGAACAAGCCTTACAAGGTTCCTCCCATACCAGTGAGCCCCAGACGCTGACGACGGCTACTCAAGCGACGGAACAGCAATCAGCAGCCTTGCCTTCGGCAGCTCCAGCGTCTGTCAACCCGGTACAACTATCCTTGCAGATTATGCAAAAACAGATCAGCCTGATGGAAGAGATGTTGCAGTTCCAGATACAGCAACAGGAGGCCATGGAAAAGCATCGCATGTTTCTTAAAACCTATAAGAACCAGATCAACCAGATGTTTGCTGAGGAGCAGTTGAAAACTATAGAACCGGTAGAAGCCCCACCCAAAGCCAGGGTTGTGGTCTCTGACATACCAGAAGTTTTAACCAACTATGCCGCTAACGGAAACGGAAATGGTAATGGGAAGTATCATTCCAACGGGCATCACGCGGCTAACAATCATCCACTTCCAAAAGAGGTGGCAGCGGTTGAGGCCGTTACACCTGAAGAATCTGTACTACCGGTTGAACTTCCTGCCAGCAGCCCAGCGCAAAACTCTGTCTTCGAATCGGCTATTCTGTCAATGATTGCAGACAAGACAGGCTATCCGGCAGAGATGCTGAGCCTGGACATGGAACTGGTCGCCGACCTGGGCATCGACTCTATCAAACAGGTAGAGATCTTCGGTACCATGCGGGAGCAGTATCCGATCTTACAGCAATGGCAGACAGAAGATTTTGTTCAGATTAAAACCCTGGGAGACATCATTCAAAAGGTCAGTCAGCATTTAGGGGCTACTCCGCAGGCGATTCCGGGCGTGGCTGAACCTTCCAAGGTGACAGCGCCTGTGATGGCAGCGACAAACATAGCCATGGTCGAAGAGGTAACCCTCAGGGTAAAGCAGGAGGAACCAACACCTGAGGTGTCCACCCTGGCGGATCAGGCTCCTGTTGTAACGCATGCTTTGGAGAAGGAAGTCACCACCTTTGACCCTGATCCATCTTCAGCGTTGGAGGCGGAAGCAGTGGCAAACACGCTACTGACGATCATAGCAGACAAGACAGGCTATCCGGCAGAGATGCTGAGCCTGGACATGGAACTGGTCGCCGACCTGGGCATTGATTCTATCAAACAGGTAGAGATCTTCGGTGCCATGCGAGAGCAATATCCTTCCATTGAGATGGATCCTGAACAGCTTATCACTTTGAAAACCATTGATGATGTGATCACACTCATTCATCAGGGTGCTCAAAAAAAAAGTCTGACGATGGCCTAATACCTGTCGTAAAAGAATCTTTACCGATCAAAACAGCTATGTTACCCAGCATTCCACAACAAAAGGTCAGCATCAAAACTTTGCCAAATCCTTTTCAATGGGAAAGAAACTGGCCTGAAGGGAAAATGGCGTTGCTGACTAATGATGGCACGCCAGTCACCGCACAGTTGTCGCAAACTCTGATAGAACAGGGATGGCGGGTTGTAATCCTGTGTTTCCCTGGTATTCAAAGTAATAAACCGGACAATGTGACAATGCTCACGCTGACCAAGATCAGTGATGAAGCGATCCGGGAGATCATCGCTCAGGTGCAACAGTATGGCACTCCGCAGATGTTCATTCATCTGCACCCTGTCAAAACTTTGACAGAAAATATCAATCAAGCCGTGTTCTGGTTGGCCAAGCATCTGCAACCTGTTTTTCAGAAGCAAGAACAGATACCTTGCAGTTTTATCACGACCATCCGTCTCAACGGAGCTTTTGGCTATGGTCTGGACACTGCCTTCGACTGGGAGGCAGGAGGATTATCCGGCCTGACTAAATCTTTAAATCGTGAGTGGTCCACTGTCTTTTGCCGATCCATAGATCTGCATCCGGCTTTGACGCCCGAACAGGCGGTAGCCTGTCTGCTTGTTGAACTACAGGATACAGACCTGGCCCTGGCGGAGGTAGGGTATGATGCCGATCTGAAAAGAATGACGCTTACTACCGAAGACAGTGAGGTGGTGCTAGCCGAAAAACCTCCCGTTGATTTTCAACCTTCGGATGTGGTGGTGGTGACAGGAGGGGCCCGGGGCATTTCAGCACAGTGCCTCATCGCTTTGGCAAAAGCTTGTCCCTGTACTTACCTGCTGTTAGGGAGAACCCACTATCATGAAAATGAGCCAGCCTGGGCCCAGGGTATCACCGAAGAAAAGGCCCTGAAAAAAGCCATCCTGGAGTCATTGCAGCAGGCCGGAGAAATGCCCCGGCCCATCGCCATTCAGGAGATGTACCAACAGATTACTTCTTCCCGCAGTATCAAAAACACACTGGAAGCGGTTCATCAGGCCGGTGGTCAGGCGGTCTATGTAGAAGCTGATATCACCAAGCAGGAAGTCATGCAACAGAAACTGTCTGCCCTGCAGGCAAGCTGGGGAAAGATAACGGGCATCATTCATGGCGCTGGCGCTTTAGCGGATAAACTGGTAGAAAAGAAAACGGAAGCAGACTTTGCCAAAGTATATGGCACCAAAATCCATGGTTTGCTCCATGTCATGAATGCCATAGAGGCTTCTCAACTAAAACAACTGGTCTTGTTTTCTTCCATTTCAGGTTTTTATGGAAATGAGGGACAGACAGATTATTCCCTGGCTAATGATACGCTCAACAAATGGGCCCTCTCCTACCAACAGCAACATCCCCGGACGAGGGTAGTAGCGATCAACTGGGGGCCCTGGAAAACCGGTATGGTCACAGCATATATACAGCAGGAGTTTCAACAGAGAGGGATATCGTTGATGCAGGAAACAGAGGGGGTGGCCCATTTTATGCACCTGCTCTCGGAAGGAAATGGAGTAGTGGTGGTGAATAACCGAAATTTTGTTCCTCATAAGTTTTTCCCCGTCAGCCATCAGACCCTGCGTCTGCGAAAACAGGTGAAGCGGGAAGAAAATTCCTTCCTGGAACATCACGTCATAGGTGGATTTCCGGTCATGCCTTTTGTGACAGGGATCGCCTGGATCGCCAATGCTGCCGAACAGCTCTTCCCCAGTTACCAGCTGGTAGCCTGCCAGAAGAGCAAGCTCTTCAACGGCATCATCTTCAATGGAAAACAAGCCGACGAATACTACCTGGATTTGCAGATCACACGGCAAGACAAACAAGCCATCAGTCTGTCAGGAAAGGTATGGAGCCTGGATGCCCAGGGACGTCGCCGCTACCATTATGGTTGCGAAGTGCTCTTATCAACATCACTCCCTCCGCAACCAACCAAAGTGATTCCTGCGTTTGGCGACGCACCGCTAAAAACCAGAGAGATGTTATACGAGGAAGGCAGCTTATTTCATGGGCCTGCCTACCAGGGGATGGAAGCTTTGTGGCATATGGATGAAAAAGAGCTGTGGTACACTTGTCGGCTCAGTGAGCCCGATGCAAAAATGCAGGGGGAGTTTCCGCTGCAAACTTCCAAAACTTTTACCACGGATGCCATGTGCCAGGGCTTTCTGGTTTGGGCTTTTTATCAGCACCATACCTCTTGCCTACCCTCAGGGATGGACAAGATACAGTTGTATGAATTGCTGCCTTTTGATGAAACGTTTTGGGTACATCTTCGCATTACAGAACACCAGGGTCATAGAATCGTAGGAGACGTAACGGCTGTCAATGCAGAAGGGAAGGTGTTGGTAATCACCGAAGGGGTAGCGCTGACAGCCACCCCAGAATTATTGGCGCTGTTCCAGAAACCATGGAATGCCCTGGCCGTAGTAGATATGGCCATCCGGCTTCCCGGTATTCCTGATTTGCCTGCCTTTCACCAGGCCCTGTATGAGGGTACCCTTACAACAGATCTTTCTCAGGAAAGCACGACTACTTCTGTAAGCCTGATCCGACAGATGCAAGGACAATGGGACAGCGGTAAACCTTTAGCCTTACTGCCTATAGGAGGAGAAACCACATCCCTGGCAGATGAATTACCACAGGCAGCCGTTCTTTCTGCTTCCACTTTCACGGAGGCCCTGGCTGCTACCCAACGTTGGTTGCAGCAACATACGGAAGGTAGTGTGTTATTGCAGGCATACCATCCTCCTTCCAGGAGTGAGGCTATCGTCTGTGTAACCCTCTCTTCGGAAGCGCAACGTTCTCAACAGCCTGTCTATTCCGTGTTGAGCAGTAGCCAGCCCTTACAGGCAGCATCGCTGGATACGTTGATGCCCATGCTGGGCTATCTGGATATTGTCCCGGATTTTTCTCCGGATACAATTCCTGTATCAACAGAGGCCATTCAGCCGGTACCAGGCTGTGCTTTGGGCACCCTGGATCTTCCATACCTTCCTCTGCAGCAACTGGCCAGGTTGATCAAAGTGACTTTATGTCTTCATTATCAGTTTTTACCAGCACTGACAGAGGCTAAAAGCATTCCACAGCTTACTGCCTGGGATGCTCAACGCTTTTACGCCCCGAATCATTCTTTTCCCTGGATTCCTGAAAATGAAGAAGAAAAGAGGATAGCGGCCCTGGCCATGACGGAGGCCTCCTCCACCACACTGTTGCAAATGCGGGAAGCAGAACCACCTGCCCACAAGGCTTCGGTATACCTCAGGCAGCAAGACCGTAAACTGGTCCTGGTATCTGGTAACGATGCTTCCGATTTACAAACAACTTTAACGAAACTGGCGGACAGTGCCGCTTCCTTCTCTCACCAGTGGGCAGCGGAGTGGTATGCTCAGCACCGCTCACAACCAGGAAAGTATACGGTAAGTTTGGTAGCAGGTAGTCAGGATCAGCTCCTCAGAGAAATCACGCATGCCAAAAAAGGGATCGAGACTGCCTTTGACCAGCAAAAGGTCTGGCAAACACCGGCAGGCTCTTACTTCACGGCAGAGCCCATTGGTAAATCAGCCAAAATAGGCTTCGTATACCCGGGGTTGGCCAGTGCCTATGTAGGCATGGTCAAAGATTGCGTACAACTGTTTCCGCATTGCTTTAATCATTTCAGTGCCAAGATAGACCAGCTGCATGAGATGGTTCATCAGCCGCTGGTATATCCCCGGTATCTCAAACGGCCTGATGCTTCAGAGAAAAATGCACTTGAATCGTTGTATCTCAACAATACTGTGGCGGTAGCTGAAAGCAGTATCTCTATGAGTGTGTTTGCTACCCATGTACTGCGGGAGGAGTTTAAACTACAACCGAATGCGGCATTAGGCTATAGTATGGGTGGCATTACCATGTTATTTGCTATGGATGTTTGGGGGTTCCAACACCTGCGCAGC
Source organism: Catalimonadaceae bacterium JC749 (assembly GCA_021730635.1). Taxonomy (GTDB): domain Bacteria; phylum Bacteroidota; class Bacteroidia; order Cytophagales; family Cyclobacteriaceae; genus JAJNNC01. The sequence continues at coordinate 12,410 of JAJNNC010000014.1, read as the reverse complement.
AGGGTTCGACAATCGCCGGTCTTTCAGCCCAATCCTGCTTTTAAGCATTGGACTCACTGGGTACTGAATGCACCTGCTTATCAGGTGAAGCAGCAACTTTCCCTGTCAGAGAACCTGTTTCTCACTTTTATCAATACACCCGATAATGTGATTATTTCCGGTGACAAAGTGGAAGGTGAAGCCTGGTTGCAGCACCATAATTATGAGGGAATGATGGTCGATCTGTACAATGTGGCCCATTGCCCTCCGGTAAAATCGATGTACCAATCCCTACAGCAGATGCACCTGCTGGACATTGAACAAACTCCGCAGGTACGGTTTTATTCCGGCGTTACCTGTGATGCGCTACCCCTGGAAAAAACAGTCTTAGCCAAGAATGCGGCCGATACGTATTGTCAGACCGTAGACTTCGTGTCGCTGGTGCAGAAAGCCTTCCAAGATGGCATTAATGTCTTTATAGAAGTGGGTCCCAAAGCCTGGTGTTCCCGGTTGGTCAGTGAGATTCTTCAACATCAACCGCACGTTGCTTTGCCGGTCAACCAGAAAGGTGTCTCTGATTACCGCTCGCTCCTACAGTTGAGCAGTGTGTTATGTAGTCACGGGGTTCCCATGACCTTACCTTTCTATGAAAAAATGGAAACAAAGCATTCGCTCTTTCCGGAGTCCTCCGTCAGAAAAGCTGAAGTGGTTAAACAGCCCGCCATTGAGCTTGAGGAAAAAGGGGAGGTTCCACAGACAAGGATTACAGAGACTACCCATCCTGTCCGGCCGACAGATGCCATCGTTCGGTTAGAGGACAGCAGTCCTGCCTTACAGTCGCTGCATCAAGCTTGCTTTCTGTACCAGGATCAGGGAGCCCGTTATTACCTTTCTTCCAGTGGATCCCACAACAGTCAGTACAAGGCCATCGGATATTTGCCGGCACTCACTGCTGAAAAGTTGGGCAACCCCGCTTTCTTGAAAACACATGGGGTCAGGTATGCTTACATGGCAGGGGCCATGGCCAATGGCATTGCTTCCGAGGAGATGGTCATCGCCTTAGGTCAGGAGGGGTTGTTAGGATCTTTCGGTGCGGCGGGCCTTAGCCTGGAGCGCGTGGAAAAAGCCATACACAGGATACAGGAGGCGCTTCCACAAGGGCCTTATGCTTTTAACCTGATTCATACCCCAGGTGATGGTGCCCTGGAAATGCGTTTGATAGAAATGTACATACGGTATGGAGTACACACGCTGGAAGCTTCCGCTTTTATGGAACTGACACCCGCGCTGGTCTATTACCGGGCCGCTGGATTATCAAAAGATGGCAAGGGTAAGCTGGTGGCACATCATAAAATTATCGCCAAAATATCCCGATCGGAGGTAGCCCGTCTTTTTATGCAACCTGCGCCGGATGCTTTGCTAGACGTACTGGTCAGGCAGGGTAAGATTACCGCGGAACAGAAGCAGTGGGCAAAAAGTGTTCCGATGGCCGACGATATTACGGTAGAAGCCGATTCTGGAGGACACACCGACCAGCAACCATTGGTTTGTGCCCTGCCGGAAATGATACGACTCAAAGAACGTATTCAAAAGCAATACATCTATTCTGCTTCCATTCGTGTAGGCGCCGCCGGAGGCATCAGCACCCCCGCATCCGTGGTGGCTGCCTTTGCCCTGGGAGCCGATTATGTAGTCACCGGCTCTATCAATCAATCCTGTCTGGAAGCTGGTACTTCCCGGAAGGTGAAGGAGTTGCTGGCGAAAGCTTCCTCCGCAGACGTAGGGCTGGCACCTTCAGCAGATATGTTTGAGATGGGAGTATCCGTTCAGGTGCTGAAACGGGGGACCTTGTATGCCAGTCGTGCGAAAAAACTCTTTCAGCTCTACCAGCAGTATGAGGCGCTTTCAGACATTCCCGCTGTTGAACTGGAAAAGCTGGAAAAGCAGTTTTTTCAAAAATCCGTCGCTGACGTCTGGAGCGATGTAGAAGCTTTCTTTCAAAAGCATGATCCGCATAAGCTGGCAGGCGCGCTTCAGCAGCCTAAGAAAAAGATGGCGCTGATCTTTAGATGGTACCTGGGATTGTCCTCTAAATGGGCTGTTCAGGGTGTAGCCGAGCGAACCATGGACTACCAGATTTGGTGTGGTCCCTCTATGGGTGCTTTCAACGACTGGGTCAAAGGAAGCGCTTTAGAACCCTTAGAAAATCGTAAAGTGGCCGAAGTGGCCAAAAGACTACTGCGGGAAGCCTCTTTACAGCAACGCATTCAACTGCTGAAATTGTACGGGGTGCCCACCGCTGTCGCTTTACCCGTGTTCGAAACTCAATTACTGGTCCATGGGTAAGCATCGTTTATATCTGCCCGAAGGAGAAGTACACCTTTGGCACTTCCAGACGCATCATAGCCAGGATTCTCAGGAGCCTAGCCTGTCTTGTCTGGATGAACAGGAATATCAGCGCTATCAGCGGTATTTAAGTCCGGTCAAACGCCATCAGTTTGCATGGGGAAGAACAATGCTGAAAGAGGTACTGGCCCGTTACTTGGCAAACCCTGCTGAAAATATCCGGCTGTTTTATACCGAAGGACAGAAGCCGTTTCTGAAAGGGGACCTGTCCTTCAACCTGTCGCATGCGGGCCCCCATATCCTCATTGGTGTGGCCCGCCACCCGATCGGGGTAGACATTCAGGACGAAGAAAACCTGCAGGTAAAACATGTCTGGCAAGGGCTTTCGGTTGCGGAACAACAGCAGATACCACAGGAAGACCTGTTCCGTTACTGGGTACTGAAAGAAGCCTTATGGAAAGCGGACAATCAGCAATCGGACCCCGCTCCGTTACTGGATGCCATAGCCGCTTACCAGCTTCAAAGCCCGCACCCTTTTTCCTTTTTACTGGAATATTGGTACGCCGGCTACTGCAGTCCTTTGCCAAACATTCACCTGGGTTGGGTCGTCCAACACCCGCATCCGGTCTGTAAGTTGAATGGCAGACTATTGGAGTTCAACAGCAGAGAAAGCAGTGCATACCAGCTACAGGAAGTACTGTCTTCACCAGAAGGAACCTATGATCAATTGTTTTCCGTACACTAATTTTTTGCATCATGGCGGCTAAAAGAATAGTCATCAGTACTTACGGATCTTTAGGAGATTTATATCCTTATCTGGCTATCGGTCAGGCACTGGTAGCCCAAGGTCATAAGGTAACCATCGCAGGTGGTTCTTCTTTGCAAACCAAGGTGGAGGCCATGGGTTTTGCCTTCGCCCCTTTGCGTCCGAACCTTGACCTGAATGACAGACATACCATGAAAGCGGCTATGGACTTGCGTACCGGTTCAAGAACATTAGCCCGTAAGCTGGTCTTTCCCTACATCCGGGAAAACTATGAGGATCTGACACAGGCTGTGCAACAGGCAGACCTGCTGATCAATCATGCGTATTGTTTCGCAGGCCCCCTGGTTTCTGAGAAGAAGGGTATTCCCTGGATTTCCTGCAATCTGTCGCCTACCAATTTCTGGTCTTCCTACGATCCATCCGTCATTCCCGGTTTTCCATGGATGGTTCATTGGCCTGGTCTTGGTTTCACTGTCAACCGCCTGTTCATACAAACTGTGAGGATCGTCACCCGCTTCTGGTGTGATTCTATCTATCAATTCAGAAAAGACTTGGGCTTGCCCAATGGTATGCATCCGCTGATGGAAGGACAGCATTCCCCTTATCTGGTACTGGCTCTCTTTTCCAAACTGCTGGCTCAGAAACAACTTGACTGGCCGGTGCAGACTATGCAGACAGGATTTCCCTTTTTTCAGGAGGAACAAGGGCTACCCGACGCCACAGAAGCATTTCTCCGGCAGGGAGAACCTCCAATTGTCGTTGCGCTGGGTTCCTGTGTGGTAATGAATGGGGAAGCTGTCTATCGATGTTGTCAGAAAGTGATCACTGCCCTGGGAAAAAGGGCTATATTCGTAGGGGCTGCGCACACCTTAGACGACAAAGAAAAAGAGCGTTTTGCCCGTGATGAAAATATACTGCTGGCTCCCTATCTTCCCTATGCATCCCTGTTTCCCCGATGTGCCCTGGTGATACACCATGGAGGGATGGGAACTACCATGGAAGCCTTACGGGCTGGCAAACCCATGCTGGTGATCCCTCATTCCTTCGACCAGCCTGACAATGCGCTGAGAGTATGGCGACTGGGGGCAGGTACCTTTATTTACAGTACACTTTTTACGAATGCCCGTCTGAAAAAAGCCCTGTGTTTATTGCTGGAAAATCCATCTTTTTCAGCCTATGCGAAACAGGCTGCCACCATAGCAAGGGAAGAATGCGGAAGGGAAACGGCCAGCAAATATATAGAAGATTTCATCCGGCAGCTATGAGCCTTGATTTTGACAAAGGGCTGTGCATATAGCCATCAATATAATATCGAAACACTATGACCTGTTAAATTTGACGTTACATGACTTTCCATTCATCAAGGATAACAACTCAACCGGCGCCTGGATCAAGGCATTCATTATTCAGACTCAGCAAAACGTACAGCGCGGAAACATTAGGCCTGACAAAAGAGGAATACCGCCTCTACCAACGTATGATTCATCACCTCCCTACCGCCCTGATCCAGGGAGGAAGCTTTACTAATATGATTGAAAAACTCTGGACATACAGGAAATCTGTATCCCGCCACCAATATGGGCGTATCCTGCTGGTGCTTACCGGACGGCTCCTTTTCGAACCTTTTCGCATGCTGGATACACTATATGCAGGGCAAATCAGGAAAACGAAAATAGTACATCCTCCTATTTTTATTCTGGGTATGTATCGGAGTGGTACTACCCATTTACACAATCTGATTTGCTCCAATGAAGCGCTGGCCTATATGACCAACCGGCAGGTAGCCAATCCTGAGTCTTTCATCTCAGGCAACAGGCTGCAGCAATGCTTTGAAAAAGCTTTTACCCCCACGGAAAGGCCTTTGGATTCTATGAAAGTCAATCCTGAATCTCCCCAGGAACATCAGTTTGCGCTGCTCAACATGCTGACACCTGTGTATTCCGACTATTTTCTTTTTCCCAGTCGATACCGGGATTTGTTGCTGCTCAGTGTCATCGATAAACTTCCGGAACCTTTGCAACACTTATGGAAACAGAAATTTATGTTCTTGCTGCAAAAGATCACCTATGTCAATCAGGGGAAGCAACTGGTGTTAAAAAATCCGCATGATACGGCCAACATTGCGACCCTGCTTGCGCTTTTTCCAAACGCCAAATTTATCTTTATCCACAGAAATCCGGAAAATGTGTTGCCCTCACTGATCAATACCTTCCGGGCTATGATGTATGGCTTACAACTGGAAGGTAAACGTTTCAGCACACTGAAGCCGGAAGCGATCCACCATTTCAAAAATGTACTGACCCCCATCGCCACAGACACCGCTTTCAGCGTTTACAAAACACTCATGGATCAGTATTTCAAAGAGAAACATTTAATTCCGGCAGGCAACCTATACGAGTTGAGCTATCAGGATCTGGTCCATCATCCTGTCCAACGCATCACGGAGATTCATCAGGCCCTGGACATTCCCATGAGTCCTGTCTACAAAAGCCGTTTGCATGCCTATTTCTCTACTTTAGAACAGAAAGAATACAAAACCAACCAATTTTCTCCTTTGTCTGGGGCTGTGAGAGATCGTATGCATCATGAATTTGATTTTGTGTATGATAAACTAGGCTATAAGACCTTGCATGAAGGTTGAAGCCGCAGCTAGACAAACCCAATTATCTATCACCGCAAAGCATATTATCCTAAGCATCATGAAGATCTTCTTTTGTACCTTTGTCACTGCTCTTTTGTTGGTAGGAAAAGGTTTTTCCGCTCCTCTACTACAGACAGACACGCTGGTAGAACAACTTTCAAAGCCGGTGCCAGCGACGGACGTTTCCAAGCCTTACCACAAACGCTTCTCCATAGGCATCAATGCAGGCCGCTGGCAGCAATCACAGCGCAGCCAGGTAGGTCCGGATAATCTCACCTTCGTCAATGTGGCCGACTACCATTTCAAGATGGGAGCCCAGCTGGAGTATCATTATACGGAAGCCTTGTCTTTTTATCTGGATGTAAACACCATTATCATTCCAAAAGAAGAGAATATCCAGGGTATTTCCTGGCGGTTAGGACAGGGCATCCGGCTCAATGCTACCGGTAAGGGTGGTATCATTGTCCCTTATGGTCTGGGGGTACGGTATGCCTGGACTTTCAACCGTTTGCGCCCTTTTGTGACTTCTACGGTGGGTGCCACCTATTTTTATCTAGGCGGCGGCACAGTATCTATCGCGATATTCAACAGTACGGATGAAGAGAACATTGTCAGACAGCAGAAACATGTCTTACAGTGGAACGTAGGGGGTGGCTTTGACTACCGTTTCTCCCCAGTATTTTCTTCCCGATTAGCCTCTCAATACTGGCTCAGCAGCCCTTTAAGCCCTCCGATAGGGGCCGTTGATGCCTTCCAGGGACTATCTTTCACCTTAGGTCTGGTATTCCTCATGGGCCGGTGAAAAGAAAGCCTCTTTTCTCTTAGGAACCAATAGTTCACTGCCAGGCAGTAAGAGCTGCTTCAACAAAGGCGCTTTGTGGTGGAGAAAAGCGGTTGGATTCATATAGAGGAAGCGTCTGAAATCTTTGTTGAAATGGGCCGCATCAAAATGCCCCCTTTCATAGACCACATCGGTCAGCGATCTATCGGTATGGCTCATCACACTGTTGATGGCCTGCCGCATCTGTACCATCTTGGCATAGTACTTGGGTGAGACGCCCATCTTTTCCAGAAACAGGCGCTGCAACTGCCTTTCACTCACCCCCAGCCGATGGCTCATCTCCCCCACACTTACCTGCCCCTGCTGCTGTTCTATCCAATGGGTTAACTTAAAAATGTTGTCTTGCAGAATGGTTGCCAAGGGAAGTGATTGGGCTAAAAACTGCCTTACCAACGCTATTTTAGTCTGCAATCCTACGATATTGAGGAGCTGTTCTTTCAATTGCGTTTCGGCTTTGGTTTCCAGTGGAGTAAACTGATCGGTAAAGATTTGTGCCGAATACCGGTAAAGATGGTAAAGGGCTACCGGATGCAACTCGACAAAGAGAAATTCCACCTGTCCACGACAATACACCTGTATGTGTTCCCGGCAGATCTGCCCTCCTATGGCCAGACAAGGTTTGATTGGCAGGTTGTACCGGGTAAAGGCAATGGTGGAAGCAGGGGCAAGGGTAAACATGAGATATACATTGCCATTGGCCACCACAGGCAACACATACTCGTCGGGAGGCGTGCTATGGTTGATCAGGTATTTTTTCACGATGGGATACAGCGAACCTGCAGGAAGAATTTCAATATGATGCATAAGGTTGAGTAAGTTAATAAACTATGCTGCTGTCCGGTAGCTTTTACCCATCGCCTCACTGTTAGGATGCTGAAGGATAGCGGCTGATCAATGTAGTGCTTTGGAACAGGTATTTTCTATTACTTCCTGCTTCCTGTGAATATACACCATAAACAGCTAGGGGAAAATTAGAGAAAAGGGTAAGGAAAGGCTAGTAAAATTGTTTCAAATAATGGTAATTTGGTTACAGCAAATACAGAACCCTTTTGATTTCTCTTTGCCCACAAACTATTGAGTGCTATCAGCCGAAAGTAAAAACCAATGTTACTATCGTTTTACAAGAAATAAAAAAGCTATTCTGCAAACAGATACTTATGCGAACAGGTTTTTTGCCATTAGCTGACTTTCATTGGCGGCTCCTATCCCTGTATCACCTACTCAAAGCTTGCAGAACACCTTTCATGTTGATACAACTTAGCTTTTGATCTTTGCTCTGTATTCCTACTGAATCACACCACAGCCTATTTTGTCTCCTGCATTCCCACTGGGTTGAGAGGTAAAATCATCGGCACCTGCATGAATAATTACCAATTTATTCAGCACATTGGTAGCCTCTTCGCCTCCAATACTCCAGTCATCGGCTGTCAGACTAAAAGTGCCTTTCCCATTATTGCCTACCTCTATATTACCTATATCTCCGCGGTGAAACTGCTCACCTCCCTCCCGCTTTCCATGGGCTTCCTGGGTGGGATTCCAATGATTGCCGATATTGTCGCAAGTGCCAGTGTGTAAATGTACCGCATGTTGACCTGCGCTGAGTCCTTCCACAGTAATTTCTACTTCAACCCCTCCTCCATCCTGCTGGGTAAAAGTGGCTGTACCTGATACTCCACTGCCCGCTATTTCCTCAATAGCAGCCTTGGCTTGTGTATTGTTGCTTTCCTTGTTCATGGTAAAGGCTACCAATACCATTGACGCACTCAAAAAAATAAAAGCTAACTTTCCTGTTTTCATAGCAAAAAATAAGATTAGAGTTAATAGATCTCGATTATATCTGTCACCATAACAGACCTTCAGCATAAAGAATAAATGGTAAAGACCTCAACGTTCCATACTTTTCTAAAGCACTTCTATGGCGCTGCATTCTCAATCTCAAAAGAAATCTTAGCATGCACGCCATAGGAAACAATCCTGCTGTTTTCTACATTGGCTTTCAGCGCTGATATAGACAGAGCGAAAGTTCTTTGTTGTTAGCAACTTCTGTTAAAGCCTTTTGTTAGCATTCTCAAAGCTTTTCTCTGATCCAGCCATCCCTAATGATCAACCAAGTAGCCTATTACAATACAGACTACTAAAAAGAGCAACAAGCTCCAAAAGAAGATATTTTTGGTAAAGATCCTTTTTTCTTTTTCATCTTGCACCAACGCAATGTTCATCAGCCTATCCCGTAGCTTTCTCTTTTTTTCCGTAGAAGGCGTAGCCGCTACCAAGGCCATGGTCAATAATAAAGCAACGAAAATCAAAGGAATCCAAGCGATGCCCCAATACACAGGTCCTATGGGATCTAGCCATACGGCGGTGGCCCATACCCCTAGCAGGATGATCAAAAAAATGCTCCAAATGCTTTTCCAAGGCCCTTTATGGTCGAAGAATAACACCAACAATGCAGTGCACAACAAAGAAAGGAAAATAGCCGCTATGACTTGTCTTGAATCCATAAGTGTTTCTTTACGGTTGAAAGATCAAATGGAGATGATATCTACCTCCTCTCCTGAAAAGCAACATCGTACATCATCATAATGCTCCATATTAATGCAATAAATTGATCACTTCTTCATCACTGACTTGCGCATAGTTTTCATAGTATTGACTGACCGCTTCGAAGTTAGAGGGTGTCAGCAAACTGATGTATTCATCCACTTCCGGGGCAAGCAGTTCCTTCGCGCTTACAGAAGAAACAGGCACGGCCACCACCACACCTGCCGGGTTACTTTTTAACACGAGTTGGATGGTCGCCAGCATGGTAATGCCAGTGGCAATGCCATCATCTACCAGAATGAGATGTTTATGCGTAAGCGCAACACCCTCTCTCTTCCCTCTATAGATTTCATACTTACGCTGCAAATCTTTTCTGATTCTTGCTGTCTCATCCTCTATATAATTTTCAGGAACCGTATACTGCTTGTCAATGATGCGGCTATGCAGACTTACAGCTCCTATGGCTAATTCCTTATGCAGAGGATGTCCTATTTTTTTAGTCAGCACAATGTCCAAAGGTATCTCGAGCACTTCGGCAATATAATGTCCTATGGGCACGCCACCTCTGGGGATACTCAGGATCACGCTGTCCAGCCTACGGTATTTCTCCAGGGGGGTTAAAAGTTGCTGAGCTGCCTCTATTCTATCTATAAACATAAAACTATTATTTATCCTGCTGATTCCTTAATACAATTCAGAGACACTTGTCTTGCACATTGTCCAACCTGTATGCGCTTCTGATACCAGTGAGTAAACAGTACCACAGCCAGTAATACTTCTGCCAGGTCGCCACCGTAATACATCCATTGTGCGGCAGTGCGAATCTGCTCCAGGCTGTAGAAAGTTTCTCTTGGCCAGAGGTAGGCATACATTACTTTACTCAGATAAGCATGGGAAGCCATGCTAACAAATAATACCATCAACCTGGTGCGTATACCGGGGCGATTGGGAACATAATCTGGCCCAACGATAGCCCAGGTAAACAGATAGCCAGCTGCCAGAAAATGGATGTACACCAGCGTGTGTATATACGGATGATACAGCATGTAAGCAAATAGTGGCGTGAGGTATAACAAGTACATCCCCCCTATATTGAGTATTAGTGCAGTAACCGGGTGGCTCAGACCACCAAACAGCTGGGAGCGTAACAGGGAGGTAATTCTGCGTGCCATACGCACGGGTAGGGTGCGTAGTGCAAGTGTGACCGGGGCAGACAGTACCAACCCTATAGGAGCAAACATCCCTATGAGCAGGTGCTGAATCATATGACCATGCAAATGATGAGGCCCCCACACTGTGAGTGATGGCCACAGGGCAAAGGTCAGCAAGCCTATACCCAGCAGAAAGATGACCGTTCGCCAGCCACTCCACCGGCGTGCCAAATGGTATTGCCAAACTACAGCACCCAGATAGGCCGCCATCACCCCCAGGATGATCAAGATGGGTATCCAGGAAGAAAGCCCACTATGCTGCATAGCAGGCCCACATATTTTGATCAAATTCATCAGGGAGCATTATGGGTTTGTGCTATCTTGTGGCGCATAGAGCGAGCCCGGAACAACAGTATCACACCTATCAATATTAAACAGGCGCCTGCCAGATTCCAGGCCACATCATAGGGCACCAAGTCTACACCATAACGAATCTGGTGCAGTCGCAGCACTTTATGGTCTATGATACCATCAAAAGCCTGAAAGCCTCCCGCCCCCAGAAAGAAGCCTGCCCAGGCTGACAGGGAATCAAGCACCTGGCGTTGTCGTAGGTCGGCCCACAAAAAAAAGCCCGCTACGATGGCCATCAGTTCACCAGCATGGAGTAGCCCATCGCTGAGCAGACTTATAGCGGGTGTAGCCTGATCATAAAAGTGATGCCAGGCCAGCAACTGATGAAAGATAATTTCATCAATAGCAGCCATGATGCCTACCCCTATCAGGACAGCTACCCACAAGGAGCGTTTCGACTCGATAGAAAGCTTTTTATGATTTGGCATACAGCTAACCCGGACTTTACGTTGGTACCCTTAAAGACTAAAAAAAGAAGTTTTTACCAGCCACTCCACTAATGGTTAGCCTGTTGAAAATCAAATATTTCTTGAATTTCTTTGGGCATTTGCGACAACACATGAGTGGCCTCCCCTTCTGTCAGATACTTCTTCAGTGACAAAAAGGTAGTTTTGACAATTTCCTCAGTAGATTCCGGCCAATTGAATTGCCGTTCTCCCAACCTGTTTTGCTCTGCTTTGACAGCCTCCTTGAAATCCTCCATACTTCTTAGCTTCAAGGGCGTTTCCCGATACTTCCACTGTTCTACATATACACTTTTTAAGAACATAGGGAGTTGGGCCAGTACATCCAGTGATTCACTCATGGTAATCCGGTCCCGGAAAGTATGCAGTACAGCTCTCAGTATTCTGGCCGTAGTTTGCTCATCGGCAGGATGGCCCAGATTAGCTGCTAATTCACGCAAAAAAGCTTTGCCCTGACTCGCGTACTCTTCAAAATTGAAAGCCATAACTTTTGTATTTATAGGTTAAAAAATAAAGTACTACCAAATAAAAAACCCTTAGCGCTGTGGATTGCGCTTGTTTTGGCTCACCCATCAAAGTTACAAACTTTTTTAAAATGAATAAAGGTATCACTGTGATCGTTCTTAATAGGCTCAACATAAAAGCAATAAGTACTCTTAAGTTAAGATTTTCAGCCTGTATACCTACACTTAAATAGATGATATACAGGCTGTCATTTGTACATGAGGGGGCTTTGCCAGATCAATCTTCATCAATGGACTTGATCTGCCGTAGCAGCACTAAGGAACGGGAAGCCAGATGATATTTTCCTTCTACCACTTTCTCTACAAATCCTCCATCAAAGGTGTCAATGACTACTTCCCACTTGATGTCACTTTTTTTAAAAGGCAATTGAAACCGAATAGACTCCCAATAACTGTTGACCATGAGCAAGTAGATATCATCTTTGATCCTGCGGCCTTTCTGATCATATTCATTCATGGCCTCGCCATTCAGCAGCATGCCCATACAGCGGACATAGGAATGATGCCATTCTTCTTCTGTCATCTCCTTACCAGTGGGTGAAAGCCAGAGAATGTCTCTGATATCTTCACCAAAGATGCCCCTTCCCAGAAAGAACTTGCGGCGACAGAAGATGGGAGATTTTTTTCTTAGTTCAATAAGCTTACAGGTAAAGTCGAGCATCTTTTTCTGATCCTCGGTCCAGGTCCAGTTAAACCAGCTGGTCTTGTTATCCTGGCAGTAGACATTGTTGTTGCCATTCTGCGTT
>JAJNNC010000013.1 GCA_021730635.1 Catalimonadaceae bacterium JC749 | reverse complement strand
TTTTAAGTATAAAGGATTCGTATTTACCATTAAAGTCATATGATGGCGGAGCCTTAAAACATCAGCCAACAAAAGCGAGATCTTTTTTGCTCCATCATGAAATTCTTTGGACAGGAAACTGAGTTGGTAGACTCCGTCCACTGGAATAAAAAATAATTTCGTGTTTTATCACCAAATACCAACGAATACCATGTTAGATACGTCATTATATTCTATTCTTGATAAAATGGATCAAGATTATGAAAACTATACCTATTTCACCTTGAAATGTCCTGATTTAGACACTGCCAGCCAGTTTGTCATTGATCTGCAACTGGTGGAAGTTGGACCTTATCATGTCTGCTGTGCTGACCATATCAGCATCACAATGGTACATGGATTCTCAGAAAAGGAAACACAATTAATCATTGGAGGAGACTTGTCGGTAGAGGAGATCACGGATATTTTGAGGCAGGCACAAAAAAAAAGATATACAATGGAAAAGGGAGCAGTAGGTGAGTCAGCGAGCCAGAGACTCACGCTGGCCATCTCGAACCTACACCATCAAATGCCTGACGGGTTTTTTTCTAAAGTTTGGTATTTCATAAATCAACTACTGAACAAACTAAAGGAGCAAAGCAAAAACATGATAAACAGACCCCTCATCATGAGATGAATATTGAGTGCGAAAGAGCATTCATTCCGTTGTAGAGTAGTACGGTACTGCCAGAAATCCGCAATTAAATATCATCCATAAAAACTATTCAAAATACCAAAAAAATAACATTTTGTTAATAAATAGCGGAAGCTATTCGAATAACTGTTTTGCGCTGAAAAAGTATGTTAAGCTGTAGATAGTTATATTCATTTCTTTGAGTAATAGTTCTTATTTTAGGATATCTGAGTATTACAATGCATAAAAATAGACTACCTTTTCCTGTCAATATTTTTTTATTTGTCAACTTATTAATTTTTTTATTATGTTTTTTCACAATTCTAAGTTACAGTATCGTGTAAAAGTGGACAAACCTAATCCACTATTTGCCAAAATGTTACAACAAGCTATCGGCGGGATTGAAGGGGAAATAAGAGTATGCCTACAATACCTTTTCCAAGCCTGGAATTCAAGAGGCCCCAAAAAGTACAGAGACATGCTTTTGGAAACTGGTACAGAAGAGATTTCGCATATAGAAATGCTCTCAACTGCTGTGGCCCTTAATCTGGAAGGGGCGGATTATGCCTTAAAAGAAAAATTAGCAAGCGAAAATCCGGCCGTAGAGGCTGTCTTAGGAGGTATGGATCCTCGTCATGTGCTTTCTACGGGTTTAGGCGCTATGGCAGCCGATAGCAATGGTGTTCCTTTCAATGGTTCCTGGGTCGTGGGTACCGGCAATATTGCAGCCGATATGCACGCTAACGTGACAGCCGAAGCCGGAGGAAGAGCTTTAGCCACTCGACTGTATGAAATGACCGACGATCCCGGCATGAAAGACATGTTGTCTTTCCTAATCGCCCGCGATACCATGCACCAAAACCAGTGGTTGGCTGTCCTGGAGGATTTGGGTGGCATGACAGGCGTACACCCTATTCCTAACAGTTTTCCGCAAGAAAAAGAAGCACAAAAATTCAGCTATGCGTTTATGTCAACGGACATCAGCAAACCTGCTGATCCCAAACAGCGATGGACTTCTGGAAAATCCATTGATGGGAAGGGTACTTTCAGTTTTGTGCATGCTGAACCTCAAGGACAAGAACCTGACTTAGGAATGGCCAAAGTGCCGGAAGTGCATGCTCAAAAAGAACAAATGAATGGTGCAGCACAAGCAGCCAAAAAGGTAGTTGATAAGGTGAAAGGGAAACTTTCATAAATAGACCTGACCGCAAATCCAACGGTTTCATTAATAGTTATCGTTGGATTTTTATTTACATTCTTATCAGATACAGAGTTCACAAGGTCATTTGATGAGATTTTACTTTCATTTTATGAAAACAATGTTAACCAATATTTTATTTATTATCGTAGAACTAATTTTTTAGACAATGAAAAACATACATTATTTTTTGGTATCACTGCTGTTCGTAGGGAGTACGGTAGTGGCAGTAGCGCAAAATGCGGGTTCTTTCAACAGTGAAGAATTTATGAAGGAGGTCGCCAGTGGCGGCATGATGGAAGTACAACTGGGCGAAATGGCTGCTCAGAAAGCTGTTTCCCAGGAGGTCAAAGAGTTTGGCCAAAGAATGGTAGAGGACCATTCCAAAGCCAACGAAGAACTCAAGCAATTAGCTTCTACTCAAAATGTTACACTTCCCACTACTTTGATGAGTGAACACCAGAAGACTGTTGACAAGCTTTCTGGCCTCTCAGGAGAAAAATTTGATAAAGCGTATATGAAAGCTATGGTCAAAGACCATGACAAGGACATTAAAAAATTTCAGAAAGCTGCTGAAAATGCCAGTGAGCCTGAATTAAAGTCCTGGGCTGAAAAAACGCTCATGGTTTTAGAAGAACATCACCTGATGGCAAAAGAAGCCCAGGAAGCTACCCAGTCGCTATAAGAAACCGTTTGAGGGAAGGAGACACACACCTTCCCTTTTTTTATGCCTGCCATGCCAGAATGCCCAATGATGAAACGTTGAAATATCAAAAAGGGTAACAGCGCAAATAATTCTATCCATTCGTCTAAAATTTGCAGCCTCCGTTCATTCCCCTCTAAACTTTCCTGTATATTTACGCTCTTTATGTACTTTTTCTTCCTAAACAAACAAAGCATTGAACTACTGCATGAGGTACCCCATCCATTGTGAAAAAGCGATTAGTCTCAGTTTCGTTCTTTTTCTGACTGGATTCGTTTTGCTTAGCTTTTCTTTGATGGCACAAACACAGTCAACTCCCCTGATGGTGAATGGGAAAATCATAGATGCTGACACCAGGGCGCCCCTTCCCTATGCTACTGTCAGTTTGTTCGATCAACAGGACAGTGCCCTTATTGCCGGCGGGATTACCGATGAATCAGGGCTCTTTGCTATTGAAGCTCAACCCGGTCAGTATTATGTGCACATCGACTTTCTGGGGTATGCCTCCAAAACCATAGAAGAAGTAGTGCTCACCCCTTCCCAACAGCCTTTGGCCTTGGGTGAGATTATGATACAGGCCGAAGCCACCGGTCTGGATGAAGTGATTGTGCAGGGCGAAAAAGATAGGGTACAGTTGGCACTGGATAAGAAGGTGTTCAATGTGAGTCAGGACCCTATCAACGCTGGCCGTACCGCCGCAGACATTCTGGGTAACCTCCCTTCTGTCACGGTAGACGGAGAAGGGAATGTCAATCTGAGAGGCAGTAGCAATGTACAGATACTCATTGATGGCAAGCCTTCCGGTTTGCTCAGTTTTGACGGTGCCGAAGGGCTGCGTCAGTTGCAGGGCAGCCTGGTAGAAAATGTGGAAATCATTACCAACCCTTCAGCCCGCTATCAGGCAGAAGGGATGGCTGGAATTATCAATATCGTACTGAAGAAAGAACAGCGCACCGGCATCAACGGCTCTTTTGATTTTACTGTCGGACAGCCGGACAACTACGGTGCCGCCATCAACATGAATTACCGCAAGGAGAGGCTGAATTTTTTCATCAACTATGGTCTGATTTACCGTGACATTGAAAACCCCCATAACTCCCTTTATCAGGAAGTGTATGGTGCGGATACTACTTTTATCACCCGGCAACGCAATATCAGCCGTCAGACTGTCCTGAACAATAACATACAGCTGGGTGCCGATTACTTTTTCAACCAAAGCAATATACTGACTACTTCCTTCACCTACCGTCATGCCAAAGGGACCCGCAATACGGAAATTGAATACTACGACTATCTGTTTACCAACGAAAATCTGCAAAGCATTACCCGCCGCTTTCAGGATGAGAAGGAAACAGAACCGAAACTAGAATACTCTCTCAACTATCAAAAGAATTTCGGCAAAAAAGATCACGATCTGACGGCGATCCTCACCTACATCGACAATTGGGAAGATTCTGATCAGGAGTATACCCAAAAGTCATTCTTACCGGACAATACGCCCAGCGGTGAGGAAGATGGATTGCAGCGATCTGATAATTATGAAACGGAAAAGCAATTGCTCTTGCAGGCAGACTATGTCCATCCCTTTGGCACGAAAGGAAAATTTGAAGCCGGTATCCGCAACACCCTGCGGGACATTACCAACGATTTTCTGGTCACCGAATTCCGGGAGCAGGCCTGGGTGCCCTTAGAAGGGCTGGATAATGATTTTTATTATGACGAAAATATCTATGCTGCCTATATGATCCTGGGCAATAAGATCAAAAAAGTAGGTTATCAACTGGGCCTGAGAGGGGAGTACACCGATCTGACTACTGAATTGGTCCAAACAGCGGAAGTGAACCACCGCAATTACTTCAACCTGTTTCCTTCCGCACACGTCACCTACGATCTACCCAGGGGGCATGCCTTACAACTGAGTTACAGCCGCCGCCTGCACCGCCCTACCTACAATGACCTGACGCCCTTCATCACCTTTTTTGATAACCGCAATTATTTCAGCGGCAATCCGGATCTGAATCCTGAGTACACCCATTCCCTGGAATTAGGGCATATCAAATATTTCGAGGAAGCCTCCATCAGTTCAGCCATCTACTATCGACATACCGATGACAAAATCTTCCGCATCCGCAACGTAAACGAGGAGGGGTTGGCCACTACCCGTCCGTATAACCTGGTGAATGAAAACGCCTATGGCGCAGAATTCATTACCACTTATCAGCCTGTCGTTTGGTGGAAGATGGACCTCAACCTGAATTTCTATCGCTCCATGATCGATGGCAGCAACCTGGATCAATCCTTTGAGAGTGATACCTACACCTGGTTTGGCAGGCTTAATTCACGCTTTATCCTGTGGGGGAATACCGATGTGCAGTTGCGGGGAAGTTATGAAGCCCCTCAACAGACCCCTCAGGGAAGACAACTGGCTACTACTTTCCTGGATGTGGCCGTAACCCGGGATATCCTCAAGAACAAGGGTACCCTGACGTTGAATGTGACTGACGTATTCCGGAGCAACAGAAATCGGAGCATTACGGAGGGCGACATCTTTTATACCAACAGCAACTTTCTGCGCATTCCACGCCAGATTAACCTGACCCTGAACTATCGTCTCAACCAGCAAAAAGGAGAAAACAAGAAAAATATCAACGAAGAAAGCGGCTACTAACCAGCTTGCAATGATAAGATCGGCTTAGACAAATTAAATTTTATTTTCTACAGATCAGGGCTGGCTACCCAGGGCCACCGTCGTTTTTTTACAGTCGATGACTTTGTAAAGCGTACCATTACTTTTGGTGAAGAGATAAAGTTCACCGGCACCATCCGTTCCGAAACGAAGATCAACCCGTTTGTTTTGCGTAAGGGTTTCCAGATCCGTTTTCTGTCCGTCGTATTCCAGGCTCAACCCATAAACTGGAGCCTGTTGTCCCAGTTCCATGTCCTTCACCTCCGCGTAAAATAAGGTTCCTCTGGGAATATCTCCAAAAATATACTTGCCTTTGAGCAGGGGCACTTTCTTCCCGGCATAGGCAAAACCACCTGATATGGCATTGCCTTCGTCGTGATCATACTGGGCTACAGGATAGGTAAATCCCTGATCATCTTCCGGGAGCGGATACACCAGTTCAGGGTTGGCATTCACATCAAACAGAAAAGTCCCTTCCCGCTCAGGCCAGCCATAGTGGGCACCCGCTACCCCCAGGTTCACCTCTTCCAGACTGTGTTGCCCGATATTGGTAATAAACATTTTGCCTGATCCGCCAGTATCCCAGGAGATACGATGCGGGTTGCGGAATCCATACGCCCATATTTCTCCCAGAGCATTGGGTTGATTCACGAATGGATTATCCCCGGGAATGCCATACTGACCGTTGGCACTGTTAGAACCTGCCGGGTCAATCCGGATGACGGAGCCCCATATCTTTCCTACAGTATCACACAGGAAGGGATAGCCTGCCAGGGCAGCAGAACCGTCCCCGATCCCCAGGTAAAGCATGCCATAGTCTGGATTGCCGGGTTTCGCCAATGGATTGAAAGTAAGCTCTTGAAAGCCATGGGCGCTGCCGACCATATCGGCCCGGAGCAACTCCCGGTGGGTACCGGAAAAACTACCGGCATTAGGGTCTTCTGTCTTCCATTCGGTGAGCACCCACTGCAGGGTAGTACGTATGCTGTCAGCAATCGCAAAATCGGCAGGAGCTGTACGCTCCGGTTCAGTATGTATGGTATAGAACAAGCCCGTTTTGGCGAATGCTGGATGAAAAGCAAAACTCCCCAAACCGGTCGCATACCCAGGGTTATCGATAAACTTGGGCATTTCGGCTTTCATATCCATGTAGACCCTGGGTGTGTTGTCTACGATTTCATACAGTTTTCCACGCAGATCATGTAAAAAGAGTCGCTCTCCTGATGGGCCTTCTATGGCCAGCAGTTTGTTGATACGGGCTACCGGAGGTGTATCCGCACTGGGTGGTACTGTCAGGACTTTTTCTACCACCAGTGACAGATCAGACATCAGAATTTTCTCCGCCACGGGGTTGAGCAATCCGCCCGGGCGGTTGTTGCGATTTTTCTTTTCTCCCTCTGAAAACTTATGGATAAAACCCAGGATATGTTCAATCTCCTCCTCTTTGAGCATGTGAAAGGCAGGCATATACTGTTTGTACTTTTCATACAGGGCTGTCGCCCGCTCGTCGCCCCCATCTATCATAGCGGGAGGATTCTTGATAAAGGATATGAGCCATGTTTTGTCAACCTGGGAAGTGACGCCGGAAAGGTTAGGTCCGATCATATTTTCCTGAAAGCTATGGCAACCGGCACAATACTGATTGAAAAGTTCCTGCCCATGCTGCACAGATAACTCATCCCGGACAAAGGTCACCTTGGCTTCCTCTTCTTCCTGTTTTGCTCCCGCTTCTGGCTGTCGCTGTTGACAGGATAAAAGGCCCACAACACACAGCCCAAACACCGCAAGAGAAAAGAGGTCGTTATGTAGTATCATCTTATTAATTAATCGCAGATTCAAAGAAAGGTGCAGTATCAAAAATAAGGATGATTATGATTTCTACAAAAAATATCAGAAACGGGCTGCCTGATTTTCAAAAGTTAATAAAGAAGAACTGCCTAAGCTTTCGATTATTTGAGTGCATAACAAACTAAAGGAAATCAGGGCTGGGGTTTACTGATACCCAGGTTTTCCCTGCTGTGTAAAGTAGGATTTTTCACTATGGTAGCAATAAAGGCCGCAATACTTTTCCTTGATATGGCAGTACCCGTTTCAGGTTCACCCTTGTAGGTAATCGCATAATCCACTTCATCCGCATGGGTGAACCAGTCGGGCCGTAAAATAGTATAGTCCAGACCGGATGCTTCAATGACATCGGCCAGTCTGCGGTAGGGTACCAACACTGCTTTCAAAGGGGTCTTGTAGATGCCTATGGAACTGATGGCGATGATCCGTTGAACACCTTCCTCTTTCATGGCTTTTACGATGTTTTTAGCCATGGCTTCCAGGTTACCCGCCAGATTTACATAGACGATATCTTTGCCCCTTACAGCACCCTTTAACTTCTCATAGTCCAGTACGTCTCCTTCTATGATGGCTGTCTCAGCAGGCATAGCTTTGTTAGCCAGCCTGCTCTTATTTCGCAGGAACAGGGTAAGGGCTACCTCAGACTGTTGACTCAACGCTTCAATGACATATTGGACAAGACTCCCGCTTGCTCCAATGATCAATATTTCTTTCATGATTTTCCTTGGTTATTTACTACTTGCCTGTGACAGTGAGCTAGCCACTGTTTGCCGGCATCAACTTATGCATGGATAAGGGAAGTGCTGCCTACATCAACACCCCTCCGATTGCTTCAATATTGGGTGGCACATTTTTCTCTCCCAGCATTTCTCTCAAATCATTTTCTATGGTACGACACAGGGAGAGCATGGGCAGCGAATTGGGGGTTCCCATATAGGGGTTTTCGTTGTAATCACCGATTTCTTCTCCATGATGATGTCATCATGCATGCATTTAACCAGAAAAGAAATAACTTCTTCATTTCAGTATTGATCTGTTGATAACGCCACCCTGAAACTAAAGTTGATGTCCCCGTATACCTTAGGGCCAACATCCTGGAAAATAGCCTAAGGCTCTAAGCAGTATATCGAAACCTTGTTGTCCCTTTTCCTGTCCTAGTTTTCTACCCTTCTTTGCTCCTCCTGGGTGTATCGGTCCCCGTGTATCGTCATCTTTGAGATAGTACTGTTGAGTTCTTGCAGTTCTTCCTGGGTAAACTGGAAATCAGCTGACCCCAGATTCTCCAGCAAATGAGCCAGTTTGGTAGTGCCTGGAATAGGAACGCTCCAGGGTTTTTGGGCTAACAGCCAGGCTAAGGCTACCTGAGAAGGGGTTAATCCTCTTAAATGGCCAAAGTCAATGAGCGTCGCCACAATGGGCCAGTTCTGCTGCATGGCTTCCGGTTGGTAACGGGGCAAGCCCGCACGGTTATCATTGGGTGCGTAGAACCTGGTGTTTTGGTTTAACATACCGGTAAGGTACCCTCTGCAAACCGGACTGTAAGGGACAAAGCCGATACCCAGTTCCTCCAGCAGGGGCAATACTTCTGCTTCCTGCTTTTTCCACATCAAAGAATATTCACTTTGCACCGCAGTAACCGGCTGCACCGCATGGGCTTTTCGAATGGTTTCAGCGCCAGCTTCACTCAGACCAAAATTTCTGACTTTCCCCTCTTTGATCAGTTTTTTCACCGTGCCTGCCACTTCCTCAATGGGTACATTGGGATCCACACGGTGCTGGTAAAAAAGATCAATGTGGTCGGTTTTGAGCCGCTTCAGCGATTGTTCGGCTACTTTGCGAATCTGCTCCGGACGACTGTTAAGTCCTGCCATGTTGCCGTTCTCAATGTTGAAACCGAATTTAGTAGATATCAGCACTTCGTTGCGTAAAGGAGCCAAAGCTTCACCCACCAGTTCTTCGTTGATGTAGGGACCATACACTTCGGCGGTATCAAACAAGGTAACGCCTTCTTCCGCAGCCTGGCGAATGAGGGCTATGGATACTTTCCGGTCAGGCACACGACCCCGATGGTAGCTCATGCCCATGCATCCTAATCCCAGGGCAGATACTTCCAGACTATGATTTCCACTTCCCAATGTGCGGCGTTTGGTAAACGCTGAGGGTCCGGTGATATGGTATTGGTCTGTTGTGTTGCCTGTCTTGGTAGCACCAAAGGCAGGACCTGCGAACAGAGCCGATCCCAGTAGGGCGCCTGTTTTCAGAAAATCACGACGTTTTGAGGGGTTGTTTTTGTGCTGCGGGGATAATGGCATCCCATTTTTCAAATTTTTTGCCATGGTCGATGTGATTAATAGCTTTGAACAATTTTTTCAATGAGCCTTTGAGAATTTCTAAATAAAGCATCAGACTGACTGTTGATCAGTGACACCTGATCATCGGCCAACCCTTTCCATGAGGTGCTGCGGGTACCTGGCGCCCTGCACCTGTATGCCTGCAAATGCCTGCTCAATTTCATGGAGATCCTCTTTTGTCAGTATGAGATCAGCAGCTTGAAGGTTTTCTTCCAGGCAGTGGATCTTGGTAGTGCCGGGAATAGGAACAATCCAAGGCTTTTGAGCCAGCACCCAGGACAAGGCAACCTGCGCAGCCGTTGAATTTTTCTTCCGTGCAAAGGCAGTGAGCCAATCAACGATTCCCTGATTCGCTTTTCTATTCTCCTCTGCAAACCGTGGAACGACATTGCGAAAGTCAGTTTTATCAAATTTTGTATCCTGGTGGATAGCCCCTGTTAAAAATCCTTTGCCCAAAGGACTGAAGGGGACAAAACCAATCCCAAGTTCTTCCAGGGTGGGCAGTATTTCCGCTTCGGGCTCTCTCCACCACATGGAATATTCACTTTGTAGGGCTGTGACGGGTTGTACCGCATGGGCCCGGCGAATGGTTTGCACCCCTGCTTCTGACAAGCCAAAGTGTTTCACCTTACCGGCCTGAATCAAGTCTTTCACCGCTCCGGCTACCTCTTCGATAGGGACCTGGGGATCTACCCGGTGTTGATAATACAAATCAATTACATCAGTTTTGAGTCGTTTGAGCGAACCTTCTACTACTGTTTTGATATGCTCCGGACGGCTTTCTAAAGCACTCCAATGGGTTTCGTCTTTTGAAGCAGGTTTGAATCCGAATTTGGTGGCAATGACTACTTCTTTTCGGAAAGGTGACAGTGCTTCCCCAACGACTTCCTCATTGGTCAGCGGACCGTAAATTTCAGCAGTATCAAAAAAGGTTACCCCCATGTCATGGGCTTTGCGAATAAGGGCAATGGCTTCTTTTTTATCGGTTGCCGGTCCGTAGCCAAAGTTCAAACCCATACATCCCAGTCCCAGGGCGGATACTTCCAGCCCGTTCTTTCCTAGTTTTCGTTTTTTTATGGGTGCTACCATCATTATTTGCATTGAATAATTTATTACAAATATCAAAAAGTGAGGGTTCAGGAAATAACGAAATCCAAACAACAACCTACGAAATTCAAATATTTTGACTTGAATTTGTGTTGGGTTATTCAAACTCTTGGGATGTAGTGAGCCTTTCCTAATTGGATGATGGTGATGGGGTATAAAACAAACAGAAATCCCAGGTAGGAATACCTATGAATCATTGCCATTAAAGCCCGCTTTTCTTTTCCATGTCTTCAGGGTACCGCGCTCCCTGTATGGTAATTTTTGAAGCAGCTTCTTCTATTTCCCGGAGATCACCCAGCGTAAGTTGGCAGTCTACAGCTTTGATATTCTCTTCCAGGCGATGAAGCTTGGTAGTGCCGGGAATAGGCACGATCCAGGGTTTCTGTGCCAGCAGCCAGGCCAGGGCCACCTGACCGGGTGTGGCATTCTTTTGCTCTGCGAACTTATGGAGAAGCGCTACCAGCGACTGATTGGCCTTACGATTTTCAGTGTTAAAGCGAGGCACCGTACTGCGAAAATCCGTAGCCTCGAGTTTTGTGTTTTCATCAATCTTTCCTGTCAGAAATCCTTTGCCCAATGGACTGAAGGGCACCAAGCCAATGCCAAGTTCTTCCAGGGTTGGGATTATTTCTTTTTCAGGTTCCCGGTACCAAAGGGAATATTCACTTTGTAGGGCTGTAACGGGTTGTACCGCATGGGCCCGGCAAATGGTTTGCACCCCTGCTTCTGACAGACCAAAATGCTTCACTTTGCCTTCCTGTATCAAGGCTTTCACCGCTCCGGCTACCTCTTCGATAGGGACCTGGGGATCTACCCGGTGTTGATAATACAGATCGATCACTTCAACTTGTAATCTTTTCAAGGAGCCTTCCACTGCTCGTTTGATGTGTTCAGGTCGGCTGTTCAAAGCACTCCATCTTGCATTTTCCTCACTTTCTGAAGCGGGTGCCCAACCAAACTTGGTGGCGATAACGACCTGTCCGCGAAAAGGGGCAAGGGATTCTCCTAGCAGCGCTTCATTCAGGAAGGGGCCATATACCTCGGCGGTATCAAAAAAGGTGACGCCTCGTTCCACAGCAGCCCGGATTAACTGAATCATCTCCTGTTTATCTTTGGGTGGACCGTACGACCAACTCATCCCCATACAGCCCAGTCCGAGGGCAGACACTTCCAGACCATTATTACCTAATATTCTTTTTTGCATGACTTTCATTTTTTTGTTTTACTGATAAGGGGGTGGTATTGATAGTTTGCTTATTCCCCTTCTGTCTTTTTAATCATGTTGATCGCAACCACAAGCCGGGGAAAACCGATGTAGGGATAACATTGCACCACGGCAGCCAACAAGGTTTCCTTACTGTTGCCAACTTTCAGATTGCCCGCCACGTGTGAAGCCAAGGGTCCTTCAATGCCTCCTAAAGTGGTGAGCGCACAAAAGATCAGCAGCTCCCTTGTTTTAAGATCCAGGCCCTCTCTGGTATAAAAATCGCCAAAAAGAGATTCCGTGAGCAGGGTAGGTATGGCCTGGGCAAACTCAGCCGGCAAATCCTGCATGTTGTTTTTCATATTCTCGCCATAAATGGGGAACTGCAATGCCTTCCCTTTTTCAAATCTTTGACTTTCTTCTACAGTACCTTTACTTTCTAAGGGCAATGCAATCCCCCTGCTTTCAAAAACCTGGTTGATGGTATCCAACGCGTTTAACACCTTGGGATAGCCAATGAAAGGAGCAATCTGATAGACAGCCTCCCGGATCTCGATGGGCGTGACGCCGACATTGAGCGCGGCATGGGTATGCGCCTTTAACTGGGGCAGCAATTGATTGGTGGTCAACACCGTAAGGGTGATGAGTTCCCTGGTTTTATCGTCCAGATTTCCTATATAAAAAACTTCTCCAAAAATGAGTCGTTGCAGCATGAGCATGAATTCAGGATCTGTTTTACTTTCTGTCATGGGTGAGCCGAACAGGGCCTCGTATTTTTTTTCTGCTCTTTCTATCCTGCTGCTGTCACTGGCTGGTGGACTTGACTGACGATTGAGATCTTGTCCCATTGTGGACAGTGCTGAGCCTGTGACGATGAGGAGTGTGATAAGTATTGTTTTCATGGTTGTGCCTGGTTTATGTAAACTTTTCTATTGGGAAGTACTTAATTTGTAGCATCAGTGCTGTTTGGCCTCCAGAACAATAGGTGTTACTTCCCTGCGCACCACTGATGTCACCATGCCTTGGGTAGCTTTTTTGTATTTCATAAAGTGAGGGGTTTGTTGATGCGCCTGGTGAGCCTCTTGATGGGCATAGATCTCAAAGACCGTGATGTAGGTAGGGTGCTCCTGATCAAACACGGCATAGAGCATTAACACGTCAGGTTCCGTCTGCACTGCTGCCTCAATATCTTCTTTCAAGGCAGTTTTAAAGCTTTCCAAATGTGTGGCATCAACCACAAGATCAACAATCCGAATGTAGGCGTTCTCATCTTGAGCGGAACTTGTAGAACTGCATGAAAAAAAGAGCATACCGATCAGTAGAAGCATAGGTGATAAGTCAAACTTTTGCATAGCATTCATTTTTGTACTGTTCATCTGTCAAGTGTTTTCATAAGAGCGACCGCAGTGCTGCCATAGCATCCTCCGTTCGGTTACCATTTATGTCAATCCTGGCAAGCTCGGTTTCCTTGTTAGCAAAAATCCCCCTCCGTCAGGGCAACATCGGCTGCCACTGTCTGGTTTGAAATTTCATTACTTTGGTCAATTCGTGTCCAAACCCGTTTCAATAGGGCTGGCTATCGCAACTTTATAAGCAGTCTCCCCTATTGATGCGGTGTATTTACACCCCTTTTTTACTATTTTTTTCTTAGTGAATAGCTTAATCCAAAGGTCAAAATCTGGTCGTCTTCCTTGATATTTTCTACCACTACGTTTTCATGAGAAAAAATATACACCATTTCAAAAGCTAAGCCTTTCCCCAGGGGATAACTAAGGCCGACATCTAATTGCGTTCTATAGTTTTTACTGTGATAGAAGGCTGGTTGCCAGTAGCATTCATAACTCACCCGAAGACGATTATTGAATACATAAGCCCAACCGCCTACATAAAAAGTGCTACGCCAAAGACTTATTTTCTCCTGTCCATCATACGATGACTCATTAAAGACAGTGTCGTTAAAAAATGTGGTTTCCCGTACCAGGTTGACCGATAACTTCAGTACCATCGCTTGATTCCGAATGGCCTGCCAGGTTGGACCAGAGGCCATAAAATACCGGAATTTTATTTTACGCCGGTAATTGGTAGAAACGAAGGCAGTAACATACCCGAACAGGCGCTGTTCCGGTTTATAGAATAAAGCATTTCGGCTGAATATGTTGTTGTCTATTTTTTTATCGAAAAATTCTGTGTATAAACTTGAAATTTATGTTTTAAATGCCCAATGGTCAAAGGGTCTTATCAGAAATTCGTTGCTGCTTCGTAAGGTCAGTAGTTCAGCATTTCCTTGCTGGTAACTTCCCGTTAAAGCAATTTGCAATTGCAACTGCAGGGTGTCGCTTTCGTCAATTTGCGCTCTGGCAGGTTGTGAAAAAACGAAAAACAGCATGAAGCTGAATACTGCCTTTTTATATGTTGATTTCATAGTCGGTTGAAATCACACAGGGTTGCCACTCCTAGGCAATGGCGGTTCGTGCCTACAATCCTATCAGTTTTCTATTGCATATCCCTTGTTATTGTTTAGTCCTTCAATATTGATTCTCATCATCAGTAGCCTATAGATAGAGAGTGGCTGAAAGAACCCTGGTTATTCATTCAGCATCCGGTACTCCTGGGGCGATTGCCCCACCCGTTGCTTAAACAGTCGGGTAAAATGAGCAGGGTACTTGAATCCTATCTCATAAGCAATTTCACTAATCGATTTGCTGATATCCAGCACCTTCTCCTTGGCAAGGTCTATTACTTTTCCCTGTATGTACTCCTGGGCAGTTTTTCCCGTTTCTTTTTTCACCAGATCACCAAAATAGTTTGCTGTTAAATTTAGCTGTTCGGCACAATAAGCTACCGAAGGTAATCCTAAAGTATGGGGCTTTTCCGATTGTAAATAATCATCCAATAATTCCTCAAACCTGACTAATATGTCTTTATGCACATGGTCACGGGTGATGAATTGCCGGTCGTAAAAACGGACACAATAATTGAGCAGCAACTCAATATTGCTCACGATTAAGGTTTTACTATGCTTATCAATGGCATGGTCTAATTCAAACTGTATTTTGTGAAAGCATTCCAGGACCAGTTGCCTTTCCCGGTCGGACAGATGCAGGGCTTCATTGACATCGTAACCAAAGAAACTATAGTCTTTGATGTGCCTGCCCAGGGCAGTTCCCCGGATCAGATCCGGGTGAAAGGCCAATGCCCAACCCGACGGTTGTAGCATTCTGCCCTGTTCTTCAAACCCGAATACCTGACCAGGGGCAATGAAAAGCATGGTCCCCTCTTCATAGTCGTAATGATGGCGACCATATCTGAGTTCTTCACATTTCAGGTCTTTCAAAAAGATGATATACAGCTCGGACAGGGTTCGGGCCGCCAGAATGGGCGAGGATTGAGACTGGTCCAGCACACTGACCAGGGGGTGCCGGGTTTTCTGTCCTCTTTCCGCATTGAACTGGGCCACACTTTTTAGTTTGATGATCTCTTCCATGTTCCTTGCTGTTTTGGAATACTCAAAGGTACGATAAGTATTTTACAGGTTTACATGGGATGCTCAGGATCAGTAATAATGGTAAGTAATCCCGTAATCTGTATAAGCGACAGAGAGAAGCGTATGTATACCTTTGTATAGGTAACTAACATAAACTCTTTAGTCATCTCATAAGAATTGCCTGAGGGGAACAGAGTAAACAATAAACCCGAACTGATTATGAGCGTAAAAAATCTGCTGTTAGCATTTATAGCGATATTGATTTCCTTGATCAACGTGCAGGGGCAAAAGGCTGACAGTACGCAAAACAAGCAGGAGAAGAAATACCAGGCCAAAGCACCCGACACCCAGTCTTTTGGCAAAGAAGCCTTTGAAGCTTCTGACAAAACGACTATTAGATGGCTGGGTATGGCTGGTTTTCTTATCAATAGCCGGGGCACAACGATGATGGTTGACCCACTACTGAAAGGCTTTGACATGCCGGTGATGATTGATTTTCCTATTGATACGGAAGACGTCCCCCGTCTGGATGCCGTACTGGTGACGCATAGTGATAATGACCACTATAGTATTCCTACCAATCGGGATTTAGCGAGGGTCACCAAGGCATTTCATTCTACAGTGTATGTGGATTCCCTCATGAAAAACGAAGGCTTCCCTTCCTTTGGCCATAACATCGGAGATACCTTCAGCATCGGGCCCGTAGAGGTTACCGTCACACCGGCGGATCATGCCTGGCAAAATGCGTATCCTGGCACTGGTGATCGTTTCTTCAAAGAGGAGGATTCTGCTGGCTTCTGGATAACAACTCCTGATGGCACGATCTGGGCCACCGGGGATTCTCGCTTGATGCCGGAGCACCTGCAAATGCCCACGCCCGATGCGATTCTCTTTGATTTTTCAGACAGTGAATGGCATTTCACTTTGGAAGGGGCTGTCAAACTGGCCAATGCCTATCCCCATACGCCGCTTTTACTGCATCACTGGGGCACTGTAGATGCGCCTGATTTTGCCCCCTTCAATGGTGATCCCAAACAGTTGGAAAAGCGGGTCGTCAATCCAAAACGTATCTACGTGATAGCTCCGGGTGAACCCTTTGTCTTAAAACGGTTAAAGAAAAGTACAGACTAAATATTGATGAATGCAAGGTAGATAACAGTTGAATCTAGCGGTATGATCATCGTGCTGTTCAGCAAAGCCATGAGGGCTATGATGCGCCTCAGGCTTTGAAGAAAACCACTTCAGTCAAAAAGTTAGTGCCAGCACTGCCCTGCTCTGATACCCTTGACCTATATTCTCACATACGCATTTCAGAAGTTTGCAAGTCATTGACAAAAGGCTGATCATAAAACCGCTTTCCGGTGGCCTTGTATAAGGCGTTGGCTACAGCAGCAAACACAGGGGGAAACAAAGGTTCACCCAGTCCGGTCGGTTCCAGATCGTTTTGCACAAAATGTATTTCAATGGCTTTGGGAGCCTCTTTCTGCCGGATGAGGCGGTACTTGTCAAAGTTACTCTTCTGGGGTACACCATCCACAAAGGTCATTTCTCCAAACAAGGCATTGCCAATGCCATCCACTATGCCACCTTCCCCCATGTTCCTGGCCGCATCAGGGTTGATCACGATGCCACAGTCTACGGCAGCATACACTTTTTCAACCACCGGCAGGTTATCCTTTATCACCAGATCCAGCACTTCAGCTACATAGGTATTGTGACAGAAATAAGCGGAAACACCCCGGTGAACGTTAGAGGGAGCCTCATTCCATTGGGATTTCTCCCGCACCAGTTGTAATACACCGGCATAGCGGTCCGGATCATAATCATTGTCTTTCCCTACCGGATTGTTCTTGGCTCTCCGCAGCAGTTCCAGACGAAATTCTATAGGATCTTTGCCTGCCAGTTCTGCTACTTCATCCATAAAGGACTGTTCGGCCCCTCCGATAAAGTTGGAGCGGGGTGCCCTGAAGGCACCGATGGTGATGTTAGAGTTCAACTTCCATCCTTCCGCCAGATAGTTGTCTACCGCACCGGCAGGAAAGCGGTTGGCAGACACGGGATGTTCCGGAATGCCACCCCCCTTCACATGAAAGGCAATCAGGTTATTGTCCTTATCCAGGGCTGCCCGGTAGGTAGCCGTGTAGGTAGGCCGATAGATGCCATAGGTCATGTCATCCTCTCTGGTATAGATCATCTTGATAGGAGCGTTCATCTTTTGAGAGATGACGGCTGCCTCTACCATATGATGGCCATAGGCTCTTTGACCAAAGCCCCCTCCCATTCTTGCCAGATTGATCTGTATCTTTTCTTTGGGCAGTCCCAGGCGTGCCGATAGGGCTTGCATGATAAATTCCGGCGCTTGGATGGGACCATAAATTTCAGCTTTATCGGCCGTGACATGGGCAAAACAGTTCCTCGGTTCCATACAGTTGTGTGCCAGGTAAGGGGCTGTATAGGTTCGCTCAATCACTTTGTCAGCCTTCTTGAAGGCAGCGTCCGGGTCACCGTCTTTGCGCAGGACCTCAGCCGTCTTTCTGGCCATTTCCTCCATCCTGGTTTTATGCCCTTCCGTGCTTTCTATCCCTCCAGGGATCAGGATGGATTCTGCCCCATTCCAGCCCTTGACCACCACATTTTTATCAGCAGCTTCCTCCCATGCTACCGTCAGAGCCTTTTTGGCATTCATCACCTCCCAGGTGGTATTGCCGACGATGGCTACTAGTTCTGTAAAGGTGGTGGTGTCAAAGCCGTTTCTTTCATAATCATCCGAAAGGGTTTGGAAAGTGAATACATCTCTGATGCCGGGCATGGCTTTGGCAGCGGCCACATCCACTGATTTGACTTTCAGGCCAAAGGCCGGTGGATGCGCAATCATGGCAACGAGCATCCCTTCCTGGAAACGGTCCATGGCAAACAGGGGCTTGCCTGTGACGATGTTTTGTCCTTCCACATTTTTGCGGGAAGTACCTATGATGTGAAAGGCATCGAATTTCTTCAGGTTGATCTCTTCAGGTACAGGCAGTGTGGCCGCCAGGGAGGCAATCTCACCATAGCTGGCTTGTTGGCCGCTGCCCTTGTGATGGAGCATTCCGGCCTCTGTGGTAATCTCTTCAGCAGAAACCTTCCATTGCTGGGCAGCTGCATTGACCAGCATTTGCCTGGCAGTAGCCCCTGCCGTTCTTAAGGGGGTCCATCCCTGACGAATACCCTGGCTGCCTCCGGTAAACTGCCGGTCATAGCGCTCAGGGAAAAAGTCGGCCTGCTTGACGATGACGTTTTTCCAGTCCACATCCAGCTCATCGGCCAGGATCATGGGCATGGAAGTTTTTACATTGGAACCGAATTCAGGGTTGGGTGACATCAGGGTCACCAGGCCATTGTCTCCGATTTTGATATAGCTGTTCAGGTCAAACCACTCTTTGGGCAGGCTGAGTGCCTCTTCGCTGCTTGGCTTACAACCGGCCAGCCAGCTAAAGCTGAGCATCATACCGCCCCCTGCCAGGGCTGATACTTTCAAAAAAGATCTTCTGTTCAGATTTGTCTTTACAAGTGTCATGGATGGGAAGGGTTTAGGCGTTTAGGATGCTGCGGCTGTTTTCACGGCAGCTTTGATGCGCAGGTAAGTACCACAGCGACAAATGTTGCCATTCATGGCCGTTTCTATTTCCTCCTCACTGGGATCAGGATTGCTGTTGAGCAGGGCAGCGGCTGTCATGATCTGCCCGGCCTGACAGTAGCCACATTGTGGCACATCATGTTCCAGCCAGGCTTTTTGCACGGGATGATCACCCTTTTCAGAAAGTCCTTCAATGGTGGTGATGGCCTGCTCACCTACAGCTGAGACAGGTAACTGACAGGACCGCATGGCCTGTCCTTCCAGATGGATGGTACAGGCCCCACATTGGGCGATGCCACAGCCATATTTGGTGCCTACCAGCTGGAGGTGGTCCCGCAGGACCCAGAGCATGGGGGTGGCGGGGTCCACCTCTACCTGCTGTTTTTTTCCGTTGATGTTGAGATTAAAAATTGCCATAATTGTAAAAAGAGAATACAGGTTGCACTAAAAAGTAGAAAGTAAAGAAATTATGGATGCTTATCAATATACATATCAAACAAATCCTTACGATTTTCAAACAATTTCTTCTAACACGCTGTGCTCAGCAATAATTTGAGATAAAAAGCGGTATAATGGCTGTCCTTTCAGCTCTCTCAAACTGTCACTATACCCTGTGCGCTATCGCTGTAGCCTTTCTTACATGAGCGCTTCCTTTACCACCTGATCACTGCTGGTATCACGGCGGTGAATAGGACCACTGCGGAATTTTAAGTATCCCGCCTCACGATGGGTAAATTTTCCCATGATTTCCGCAATGATGGCAATCGCTATTTCGTCCGGGGTTTCCGCACCAATGTCTATTCCAATAGGAGCGTGAATTCGATCCCAATCTTTTTCTGAAAGCTGGATATTTTGTTCTGCCAAATCCTGGCGCATTTTGTCAAAACGCTTTCTAGGACCCAGTATACCTATATAAGGGGTGTTTGTCGGAAGCAACTTTTTCAGCACATCCCGGTCATATTCGAAATTGTGGGACATCAGTACGCAGGCAGTATTGGCACTGATGGCAAACTCACGATCTACAAATTCCCTATGGCATAAGGATAGCTGATCAGCTTGCGGAAAGAAGACAGGGGCAATATGTGCCACACATTCATCGGTGACCGTGACAGACCATCCTAATTTTTTGGCCATCAGACTGAGTGGTCTGGCATCAAAACCACCACCAAATATCATCAGATGAATGGGTGGCTGGATGAGTTCAATAAATACTTCCATAACCTCCCCATCCACTTCATAGCTTTCTGCCCTGGATCGACTGGTTTCCAGCGATTCCAACAAATCATTTCCCAGCCTGTTGATAAAGTCCGGATGGTTGATGTTTTGAACCATACTGGTATTTTTCAGCAACATCTTTCTGCCTAGCAGGTCCGGGTGGCCAGAGAAAACAGTAGCCAGGGCTGCGGTTTCATCCAGTCCGAGCAAACCCTCATAAAGGGAAACAGGATTGTATTTGTCGGCAGGATCCACCGGCTCTAATAAGACATCGATGACACCATTACAGCCTAAATTAATTTTAAAGATATTGTTATCATCTTCACGGGTATCGTAGGTTACGGTGATAGCTTGTTTGTCTGTCATCACCTGCCGGGCTTTTCGTAGGGCATCCCCTTCCAGACAGCCACCGCTGATAGAACCTGTCCATTTACCGTCGTCAGTGATCAGCATTCTTGCGCCTGGGCTTCTGTAGGAGGAACCCCTGACGCGAACTACCGTGGCAAGGGCTGCTTTTTGTTTGCTAAAGTCAACTTTATGATAGGCATCGCAGATAGCCTGTAATTCTTTCATATAAAATATCTCAATTCATTTTCAAACAACAATTCAAAATACTGGAACAGCCAATCATCATCCGAAACTTCATCAGGATACAATCGTCAACTCAAACGGAAGCTTTCTGATGCGCTTGCCTGTCAGGTACTCAATGGCCATGGTCAATGAACCTAAAGGTATTCCATACCATTGAGCCCAAAATGCGTCTCTATTTTATACATTCTAAGTTAAGTTTCCAACGATATTTTAACTTATACTATTCAAACAATACCCTACGAAATTCAAGCATTTCTGAATTGCGAAGGACTCAGTTGGGCATGTTTTTTAAAGAAGTTGTTGAAATGGGTAGCTTCTGTAAAACCTAAGGCATAGGCAATTTCGGCCACATTCCAGGCTGTGTGTTTCAGCAGGATTTTAGATTCCTGCAGAATACGTTCGGCAATGATCTGTGTCGTGGTCTTCTGCGTCGTTTCCTTAATGGCACGATTCAGGTGGTTCACATGCACATTCAGCTGGCTGGCATACTCGGAAGCGGAACGAAGCCTCACTGTCTGATGCGCTTCATCAATAGGGAACTGGCGCTCCAGCAGTTCCATAAACAGCATAGAAATCCGCTGAGAGGCGTTGATGGGCTGCATTTCTAACTGGGCTGAGGGTTCCAGCTTCAGCGCAAAGTGAAGCAGCTCAAAGATAAGATTACGGATCAGATCAAATTTGTACTTATAATCCGAATCAAATTCACCTTGCATTTTTTCAAAAACCTCCTGAATTTGATGGGCCTGTGCATCGCTCAGTTCAAAAATATGAGAACCCTGTGGTTGAAACACTTCATATTGTTGGAAATGCCCAAACTGGTGGAAAAAATGGGGGTTAAACACACAGTAAATTCCATCCCGGATCCGGTCCAGATGTTCCCATTTGTAAGGAATCTGAGGATTGGAGAACGATAGGGCCTGCTTTTTCACTTCTACCACCTTGTCGGCAAAGTGTACCCTGCTGTTTCCCTTCACCAACATGATCTTGTAAAAATCACGTCTTCGGTAAGGAATCGTCGTGGGTTTACCTTCCTCGATAGGTTCTAAGCGGAAAAGGTTAAAATGTCCGATCTCTCTGCGAACATCTTCAGGCAACCATTGAAACTTGCGTTTATAAAAATCTTCTAAAGACTCTACACCTTTCATGATCGATAATTTACAATATTCAAATAATAGAGACAATATTTTATACATCCTTTGGCTCATTTCTTAACCCATTGATTCCCAAAAGTATACACCAGGCTGATATTCCAGTCAAAATCTTTGGAGGCCACATCCGTTTCCAGGGCTTTGTTCATAGTGGTTGCCACCAAAAGGGGAAAGTCTTTCACGCCCATTGATAGCGTGTGGGCTACGTAGAAGCCATCTTTTACGTCCAATTTTAAATAATAAACCTGAGGATCCCACCTCATCCATAGGTCTTTGGTTAGTTGCAGATTGTTGAGGCTGCTTCTTAACGAAAGGAAGTGGGTATGTTTGGTTTGCCCCGCCTTTTCCAGTCCTAACCCATAGATATAGTAGGTGCCTACACTGATGTTCCTGTTCAGGCTGTAGGAGACGGTCAACTCAGGTGTAATGAATCGCTGGGCATACACCTGCTCATAGGTTGTGCCATTGGTGTCCACTATCCTGGATCGGAAGGCAATAGCCGGAAGATGAACACCCGGTTTCACCTGCCATCGGTCGGATTGAATGAGTTTGTACCGCCAGATAAAAATAAATGACCAGGGCTTGAGTCCTTCCAGGTCAAAGCGAAACTGGGGATCAAAACTGAACCGCTTCCCTCCTACCAGCAAATCCACAATGATGGCGGGTTTCCCTAAACTAAAGGAGGGGATGAATGAAAATCCATTGTTGGTAACGCTGACAGAACCTGCGAAATTCACGCTCCGCTTTGTACTGTCATTTACTTGCGAAAAAGAAGCATGGGCAAGGGTGAAGAAGGCCAAACACAGGAATCCCCGACTGATACGTTTTTTTACCGGCTGGTTAGTAAATCGGTCAATGCATAGAAAACCAAGGGTAGAGATAACATGGTTCATTAGTTCTATCAGGTGGAAAGGTCGTTGTATTCTGCATGTGCTAGAATCCTCTTTTAAGATTCTGGTTATCAATGTCAACATTAACATATTGTATTAGTATATACAGGATCATACAAAGAAACCTACCACAGGCTTCTTTTAATAATAGATTTCAAACCAATCATTACGAATTTCAAACAATTGGTTGCTCCCTGCTTTAATTTTTTGAGCGAACGCACCCCAGATACCCAGAAAGAATAGAAATGATAGAGGAAAGGGCTCAATGCAAAAACCTCATCATTCAGTTTTCCAATAAATTCTACTGCTCAGGCTTTCCTAAACGATGGATGTTCTCCAATTACATACTCACCCATTCAAGGAACAATATACAGAAACCCTGATCGAGTATGGCTGCTGTGCTTTCTCCAAAAAAATGGTTATGACAAATCTATAGGTACAGTGATACAGTTCCTTGACGGAGTGAGATGCTACAATTACTTTTCCAGCTTAAGATGTTGGTTTCACTGGAAGCATGACCCTTTTTTGATCAAGGGGACACTTAGCAGACCATTTAAATTTCTCATCTTCTTCTACTTTAAAATCATTTAACCTCCACCTGCTGATTGACGACATCCCCTGTCTTCAATGATAAATTTTTACTTCTTACAAAACAGATAAATCTGTTATACCTTTTCAAATCAGCAGAATACTGTCCATGAACTGCCTGACTTGATTCCAATTAGCATGGTATTGTATAAAAGCATTTTTCTATTAGTCAGCAATATTTTTTATATTTCTTAAGTGAAACAAGTCAACGGATATTTTTTATTCATGCTGTGTTTGGCATTGATGCACTTTGGATACTGTCAGGCGCAGAAACACCCTCTTGCCATTCAATCTGACAGCTTATACCAGCAGGGAAATTTTACGCAGGCAGCCCAATCCTACCATTCTCTGGTAGCACACTGGCAAACCCTTAACCTGGTGGATAGTATTCACTATTACCAACTTTGGGAGGCAAAAAGCCATATACAGCAATATAACTATACTCAGGCAAGAGCCATTCTGGAAAGCATATCAGCGCATCCCCGGGCAGAGACAAATAAAGCATTATTGAGCAAAGTGTACCATGAAACAGGCTATACCTTTCTGGGAGAAGGAGAAATAACAAAAGCTCTAACTTTTTCAAAAAAAAGTATTGATACTGAATTGAGCCGTGCGCAGGTGGATACCTTTCAACTGGCTAAATACTATGAACTCAAGGGTTATATGCTCATGCAGTCTGGTGAGTATGCGGAGGCTGAAGCCTGGGTGAACAAAGCCCATCAATTGCGTAAATCAGTACTGGATCCTTTAGACAAGGAACTAGGATACAGCGCCAACACCCTGTATATTGTTCTGGATGCCTTAGGGAAGTTACACCAGGCGGATACGGTTATTTCCGAAGCCTGGCATATTCTTAACCATCACCTTCCTGAAGATCATCCTCATATAGCTGTACTGGCTAACAACTATAGCAGTCATTTGATTGCCATGGGTGACCCTCAGCAGGCCAAGGAGTATTTGCTCAAAGCCATTGCTTCTAACCGGCAGGGAGAAAGATATATACCTTTGATGGGTAATTATGTCAATCTGGGACTACTATTTCTGAATCTGAATGAAACCAAGACTGCTGCATCTTATTACCAGCAAGCCTGGGAAATGGCTGATAGCCTGTTAGCCTATCCTCATTACCAAAGAGCCAATATTCAAGATGCCATGGGTGCTGCTTTTTATCAACAAAAGGACTATGATGAAGCAGATTATTGGTTTAATGCTGCCTATGCAGAAAAAAAGGAAGTGTATGACACAGACAGTGAAGAAATAGCGCAGAGCCTTTACAACCTGGGGCTGATTGAGCAGGGAAAAGAAGTCTGGACTTCAGCGGCAGCCTACTTTCAGCAGGCTGCCAGCATAAGAGCGAAAATCTTGGGAGCCAACCATCCCAAACGAGCTGATGCACTATTTGAACTGGGACAGATTGCCTGGAAAACGAATCAAACAAAGGAAGGCATAGCTTATTGGCATACATCCCTTGACATATACCAACAGCAGTTCGGACTAGCACACCACCACAGCCTGGAAAACCTCATCCAGCTTGTAGAAGCTTTTGACCATCTTGACCTGCCTGACAGCGTCCAACATTACCTGCAGCTTGCATGGGCAGGCGCTTGTGGCCGGAATGACAAGCTAACAGATTTCGACCAACTAAACACTTTATCCCTTTCTCAATATCATCCATTTGTATTGGCATTGGGTAATTTACATCTACGACTATTGCTTGACAAGGGTAATGACCTTACCCAAAAAGAAGTGAGCGCTGCGCTGGCTGTATTTAAAATCATACAAACTTGGATACCTACTTTTCAATCCCTTTATAACGATGCTTTGCTATGGGAAAACGTGGCGGCACAGGTACAGGATTTTTACAGACAAAGTGCAGTGCTGGCCTATAGGCAGCTTACCGCAACCCAAAAGGACACAATTTTATGGCAGAACGTATTACTAAACTGCATCCAAGCCAGTAGAGGCACTACAATACGGGCAGCCTTCAAAGACCGGCAAGCAGTGCAATTTGCAGGTATCCCCGATTCCTTGATAGAGCAGGGACAGACCTTAAAACAACAGTTACAGTTTGCTTTGTCCCGTCAGCAAAATGAGCAAAGTGAAGAGGAGCATACGCAGTTCAACCTTCAGCAGCAATCTATTCTACAGTCCTGGCTGGAATATCAGCAGATGCTGAAGCAAGCCTATCCGCAGTATTACCAGGCGCGTTTTGCATTCGAACCCATCACGCTGGAAACGATACAACCTATTTTAAAGGCTCAGCACTATTCTGTGCTTGCCTATTTGAACCTGGACTCAACCTTGCTGGCCGTGCATGTAGAGGCTGATAAGCTGCGTACCGTCTGGCTGCCTATGCCAGATGGATGGCAGGACTCACTCCAGCATTATCAACAGCTCATCCAATCGCAGGAAAAAGTAGAGCCTTTGTCAGCGCTGAGTTATTTCCTCTATCAACAGCTTTGGCTTCCTCTCTCCTTACCTGCACAGTCAACAATCAATATTCTTCCTGACGGGCCGCTATACTACTTAAATTTTGAAACCCTTTTGAGTCGAAAGCCTGATGAACTTGATGCTGTGGCAAAGTGGCCCTGGCTTATCCGGGACTTTAACCTCTACTACGGATATACGCTGCCAGGCTCTTCCATCAGCTTAACCGATTCCCAGGGTAAAGTACTGGGTATTGCGCCAGGCTTTTCACAATCCTTAAAAAATGAATACCTGAATAGCTTGTCTCTACAGCAGCAACCGGATTCTATTTTCCTGCAATGGGTCAGAACGCCTTGGTCCTTAGATTTTGTCGAACAACTGCAAGCTAAAAATTTGGGGGTATCCCTGACAGAGCAGTCTGCTACGGAAACACTTTTTCTGAAGCATGTATCACAGGCAAGTGTTTTACATTTTGGCACCCATGCCCGGCTGGAAAATGAAAAACCTTTGTACAGCTTTCTGGCCTTAATGCCGGAACCCAGTGCTGATCAAGATGGATACCTGTATACCTATGAATTATACAACAGACCCCTGCAGGCAAACCTGGCAGTACTCACAGCTTGTGAGACAGGTCTTGGTGAATACCGAAGAGGAGAAGGTGTCTTATCCCTGGCACAGGCTTTCCGCTATGCAGGCTGTCCCAGTGTGATTTACAGCTTATGGAGCATCGATGATCAACATACCAATGAGATCGTCGATCAGTTTTATGATAATCTTATTGACGAAATGGCAGTTGCTGAGGCATTAAGAGCAGCCAAGCTTTCTTACCTCGACCAGGTAGAGGGTAATTTGCAGTCACCCTATTATTGGGCGGGACTGGTTCTCTCAGGAGAAAATTCTCCTGTAGTGTTGTCATCTCCCCAACAACGTGCGTGGATATTAGGGTTAAGCGGTGGTTTGCTACTATTGCTGGTTTTTGTGCTCACAAGGATGATGGGTGGTTTCAGGATAAAAAAATAAAAAAATTTTCATAGAGATGATGACCTGGGGAAAGTAAACTCTATTCATGAATAAATCATCTGAAACTTCATCAAAAAATACCAACATGAAAACCTTTAAAGATTTTTCCCGCTCCCAGAAAATATTAACCATCACAGCCGGTCTGCTTGCAGGAGCTTTCTTTCTGTTTGACGAACAGGATAATACCTCTATGGAGAGTAGCGGCTATCCAGGCGAAGTAATCAATCAGGCTGATAACAGGCTGACGGGTACTGCTCAATCCCATCCGGTTGACGGAGGTTCCATTACTGCTGATGGTAAAGTGGTATTGTATGATAAGGGTTTGCAGATGCCGATGGGTACCTATACCCTGCCTGAAGGATGGAAACTGATACAAGATATAGCCATTGATCCTTCCACCAACATGCCTGTCAGATATCAGGTTGATATTTTCGGAACGCAGGGAGAGCTTATCAAAGCATTAGGTACAAGCCGCTATGGACAAATGGCGGGAGGGATGAGTTATGAGCAAAGTTTACAGCGGACGGTGGCATCTGGCTTAAGCGGTGAGCTTGAACAAATCAGGCTGGGCAATCCGGAACCTGACCCACAGGCAGAGCAACGTGCAGCCAAGAATGAGATATACCGCCGTGTCATGAATCAAGGAATGCAGGTACAATGTCTGAAAATCCCCATCTCAGGACTTCGTCATGGACAAAAGTATGAAGGCTATATTCAAGTGACCCGTATCATGCCTGCCAATAACCCTCATTCGTATGGTTCTGTTACTGTCACCTGTGCTATTGGACAAGCCGGTCAAAGCATGGCTTTGATGCAGGTAAAAAACAACATTGATGATAGTTTTACAATAGATCCGGCTTACCAGCAGCGCAGAGATCAACTACAGGCGCAGGTGCTGAATCGTCAGAGTCAATTTCATCAAGAGCAAATGGCGAATTCAAGAGCAACCCATCAGCAAAGAATGTTAGATAATCAAAACCGGTTTAATGCTCATCAGCAAAATATGGCAGACATGAACCAGATACAGGACGCACGGCAGGAGAGCTGGTTGAACGGCTTCAGAAACAGTGGTTCCTCCTCAAATAATGGCAACAGCGGCTACGACGGACAAGATGCCTA
Source organism: Catalimonadaceae bacterium JC749 (assembly GCA_021730635.1). GTDB lineage: Bacteria > Bacteroidota > Bacteroidia > Cytophagales > Cyclobacteriaceae > JAJNNC01. The sequence goes on along the minus strand of JAJNNC010000013.1, from coordinate 194,560 downwards.
CATAGATGGAATTCATGAGCGCTCTACCTTTTATGACCCAGACTCCGGCTATGAGAGAAGTTTGGATGGACAATATGACTACAATTATACAGACGGTCTGGGCAATTATTACAGAACCAATGATGCCAACTTTGACCCTAACTCACTGCAAGGTGACTGGCAAGAAGTAGAACCCCTTTCTCCTGAATATTAATCCCTCGTTTCTCTCTTGAAAGCCCACTGTACATAGTTACAATGGGCTTTTTTTATATAAAAAATTTCTGAAGGGTGATGACCTTCCATAAGGTTCCTCTATCAATAGGTATAGTCTGTAAACTTTATCTCATCATTGATACTCCTAGTCTTATGAAAAATTCACACAATGCAACCAGGTTCTTAAGAAATTGGCTCACCCTTGCAGCGATCATTCTTCTCTCTACAGCCTGCAACAACGATCAGGAAGCAAACATAGGTCCCGATACCAACAACGCAACTTCCCAAATTTGTGAGAACGTGAGAGGAGCAGAAGCTATATTCTGGGATCTTTCCAACGGTATCCCCCGAACTGATCTGCCCGGATTCGTACCGCCAACGATCAAAGCGCCTGGTGGAACGTTTTTTCATCCGGATTTTCCCCCACTGAGTTTTGAGCACCCTACAGGATACTACACCCAAACCATACGGGCACCTCAATCGGCAGGCGTGAATTTAATTCGCCAGGATAACAGAGTGATTTGGCGGTGGTTGAGTGTAACTTCAACTGGTTTTCCCAGTGCACGAGAAGTGAGACAAGCCGAAATCCGACAGATGCTACAGTTTCTGGGAGTAGACGACAACAACATCCAGTTGATTTGTTTAAATGAAGGTCAGATCAATCCAGGTCCTAACATCACCACCCGTAGCTCGGTCGCTTTGATAAGAGCCGGAGAATTTACAGCACTCGTCAGTGCCCAGGTCTCGGCTTTGGAAACCATACCTACCTCATCCATTGCGATTCGTATGTCTGTGGGACCTACTGCAGAATTTGATCAGTTAATTTTCGATACCTTTCTTGCCATAGAGTTTCAATTGCTCTACGGTCCGGACGGAACCATAGAGGACAGGGATGGGGATGGTACGCCTGACCCTCAGGATAAATTTCCCGATGACCCCACCAGACAGTAGGCAGATACAAGACATATTGGCATGTTATATTCTTTTAAATGCCTGTTCTTTCCAAGGAGATGAGCCAGAAACTTCTCTCATGAACTCAGACAATGAGTAGTACAGCGGCATCCACTGAAAAATGCATGAATAATAATCTAGAAAAACAGACACAGTAATCATCCATAAACAAAGAAAAATATGGCACTTAGTTTTTCACCCCCCCAACATACTCAGGACTTTCAACCTGCTTTTTTAGACAATGAACATTTCCTGGTGATAGCAATAGAGACAGCCATCAAACTCGACTGGCGGATAAGCTTTGTCAGCAAGTCATCATTGATCGCTTATACAAAGTTTTCAAAGAGTTCCTGGAGTGAAAAAGTTACCATTAAAATTGAAAACGGGAATGCAACCCTACAAAGCAAATGCACCGAATGGCAACTGCACGACCTGGGAAAAAACAAAAAGAATATTGAGTCTTTTCTCTATAAATTCAAAGAAGTAAGAAGTGCCATGACTCCCAAAAAAATGGAATGGAAACTAACTGAACTGAAACAAAAATATTTGGCGGCAGGATATGCTAAAGAGAGCACACCCCCTTTGACAGCCAAAGAAAAAATAATGGGACTTCTCTCCCTTCTCACGCCGACAGAAGATCATTTTGTCACAACTATTTTACTTTATATCAATATTCTAATCTTCATTGCCATGGCGGTTACAGGTGTCAATGTGCTATCGCCTGACAATGAAAGCCTTTTAAACTGGGGGGCTAATTTCAAGCCTGTAACCCTGGATGGTCAATGGTGGAGACTCCTGACCAATTGTTTTATTCACATTGGCCTGGCCCATTTGGTCATGAATATGTATGCGTTACTTTACATTGGCCTGTTATTGGAACCCTATTTCGGTAAGACCCGATTCATAGCGGCTTATCTATTGACAGGTATTTCAGCAAGTGTAACCAGTCTGTGGTAGTACGACATGACGATTAGTGCGGGTGCATCCGGAGCAATTTTTGGCATGTATGGCGTTTTTCTCGCCTTATTGACAACCAATCTTTTAGAAGAATCGGATAAAAAGGGATTGCTGATCAGTATTGCCGTATTTATTGGCTACAACCTGCTCAATGGTCTCAAAGAGGGGATAGACAATGCAGCGCATATGGGTGGACTGGTAAGCGGGCTTGTGATCGGATATGCCTTTGTTCCAAGTTTGAAAAAAGTTGAATCCGTCAATATAAAACGCTTAACCATTGGCATTTTATCAGTCATAGTCATGGCAACGTCATTGACTGTTTACAAAAACACGCCAAACGACATAGGCAACTATGATAAACAGATGCAAAAGTTTGCATCAATGGAAGCTAAGGCATTGGAAATTTATAACTTGCCTGAAAACACCACAAAGGAAAAACTCTTGTCGGCAATCAAAGACGGAGGTTTATACTATTGGAATGAAAACCTAAAACTCGTTGAAAGCTTCAACAAGCTAGACTTACCGACAGAAATTCGTGCAAGAAATCATAAGCTGAGAGAATACTGTGAACTCAGGATAAAAAGCTATACACTCATTTACAAAGCGATTGAAAAAGACACCGATATCTACGAAAATGAGATTAAAGACTATGACCAAAAGTTAGAACAATTAATTAACGACTTGTCAGGATCTGATCTTGAATAATAATTTTTTCCTGTTGATGATGACCTTTGTTAGATGAATTCTATACATACGCAAAACAAAATAAAAAACTTAACACCTACGACTATGAAAGGCTCTAACAATGCACTGTATGCCTATTTGTCTCAGTTTGGTTCCATAAAAATTTTGGTTTGGGTTGTGGCTCTCGGTGTTATCACTCTGTATGGTCTTCTTGGTACCGACTCCCATCAGCCAGTGGAAAATCTTTATCTCCAGCAAGGGCAGTATACACAGCCATTGCAGCAGCCGGCTCAACAAACCAGCCAGTACCCACAAGGTAGTCAGCAATTTCCTCAGAACAGCCAACAACAGCAGATGCAACAACATGGAGGTTACTCAAGCAGGTCAAGTAGCAATGATCCCTCGAATAACGCTATTACTTATCCTAATTCGCAGGGAGCAGATTACCAGCAAAAAGAACCCTTGAATTACGGCTATTAATTTGTATATTTCGTAGTTTGTTTGCTTATCGCCTGTGCTCCACGAATGTGCTCCACGAATGTGCTTCAGGGATGTGTGATGAGCCACTTTCTGCGACTATGACTATCCGAACTGCCCGAACACCCGAGCTCAGTGATGAATCCCTTTATCAAGGGCTACTCAACAGTGACACTACCAGTTTTGAGATCCTATATAAAAAGTTCTACCCTGCCGTTCGCCAGCAGGTTACTGCTTACGGTGGCACAGAAGACGATGCAAAAGATATTTTTCAGGATGGTATTATTGCGCTGTGGAAAAACGCTCGCTGCGGCACCTTTCAGCTTAGGGAAGGTGTAAAATTAAGCACCTATCTGATCCAGGTTTGTAAACTACGGTGGATAGATCGGATGAAGAAAGCCAGCCATCGCTATGAAATGAGAAAAGAGGAGCTTCCCGAAAGTCAGCAGGAACCTGAATTCCTCATTGAATGGATTGACAGGGAAGAGCAGAACCAGTTTCAGCAGTATTTCTCCCGGTTGGGGACTCGCTGTCAGGAGCTGTTAAAAAAATTTTATTTTCATAAAGAAAGCCTGCAGCAAATTGCCTTGGCCATGAATGTGGGAGAAGCTACTGCCAAAAATGAGAAATACCGTTGCATGCAGCGACTAAAAAAAATAATTCAACAACAAGCTTGAGGAAAAATGCCATGGATGAGTTATTATTTGAGAAAATTGAAGCCTATCTCCAGGAACAGCTTACGCCCGAAGAACGGGAACGTTTTGAAGCTAGTATGGCGCAAAATAAGGAATTAGCGACAGAGGTAGCCCTACAAAAAAAACTCATACAATCTATTGAAACTGAATCGGTGCGTCAGCTCCTGGAGCAAATTCATGCAGATAACTTCGGAAAAGAGACAACGATAGTATCTATTCATCGCAGACGTTTCTTTCCCTACCTGGCAGTAGCGGCTTCTTTGTCCCTTTTGTTGATCGGTTGGTGGTATGTCACATCGCAACAATCTTCACTAGCCAATCTCTATAGCGCTTACTTCACACCGGCTACCGGTCTGCCCACCACGCTCAGTTACACAGCAAATACTCAGTTTGCTGAAGGGATGGTTTCTTATAAACTCGGTGATTATACTGAGGCCAGAGAATGGTGGCAGCCCTTGTTAGAAGCTAATCCTACGAATGACACCCTTAACTTTTACATGGGAGTGGCCTTTTTAGCTGAAGAACAGGCTGACTTGGCGATAGAAAATTTAAGTAAAGTTGTAGAGCATACCTCTTCTGTTTATAGCGATGATGCCCAATGGTACCTTGCCCTGGCTTATCTTCGCAATAAACAAAAAGCAGAAGCTAAAGAAATCCTGTCATCCTTAGCTGAAAAAGAAAGTCTTTACCGCAAGCAGAGCCAGGAAATCTTATCACAGATACAATAAACAAATTGGTAAGACTTTATCTGAGGAACAACCAAATTACCTGTTCGCCTGGCGTGTCATTTTTCTTTTTTCAAACCATCAATCTTTCAGCTTATTGTTTATCCGTTGGATGATAGGATACCCTTTAATACCAAATTAGTTCAACAGTAGTGCATAACTTAATTTTACAAAAAGTCTATTTATAGCCAAACCAAAAAACCTAAAAGAGCCTGTTTTATAATTGCTTTGATACTTTTCCAATCGATGAAAAGTATCGCAGTGGCGAACCACCCAAAACTCTTGGGCAAAATATCATTCCACCCACATACCCTTCACACCCTCCGCAATTTTGCCCATCCTTACGCTCCTTGATATATGCACTTCAGTTAAACCTAAATGGTATAAGACCACCAATACACTGTCCTACCAAGGCAATTTTGAACCCTGACGACTGAGGACGGAAAGACCCAGGATCTAGGATTGAAAACCACAACCTATACGGTCATCAACTTCGGCGAGCAGCCATCATAGGGCTACCTGATGGAGCTACAGAAATGAAACAAAATTATCAGTTTTTGAACGCATAGTTCTACTTCAAACACCTTTCCATGCTTATCTTTACTTATCAAGCCGGAAGTCACGACCTGCCGGGCTGAAATAGGATATACCCGGGAACTCCCTTTTTATAGGAACCGGAACGATATGGCTTGTCTCCAGCTTCAGACAGCACCAGAGTGCTTTATGCAATGTATCCGTATTTATTCACCTACTAATCATTAACACTATGAGCTACCAATCTAAACCTGTGCTCCGCCCTGCCAGACGCGTTCCTGGTCTACTCGGATTGTTTGCCCTCTCCTTTGCCCTTCTCACTGGGTTGATGGGTTGCAATGATGACGTCCTTGACTTACTTGAAAAATTAAAGAAACAGTCGGAACCCGGCCCCCCTCAACGACTGGCATCAGGCCTTCAGGGTACCTCGGGCAGTGCCATTGGCCCCGGAGGTGCGCTGTATGTCACGGAGGGCGCGATCGGCAGGATCTCTCGCATTGATCCGAAAACCGGTGATGTCACTACGTTTGCCAATGGATTACCGCCCTCGCTCATTGGTATCGGCGGGGTGTACGATGTGGCCTTCCTGGGCGGGACAGCCTACGCGCTGGTCACGCTCGTTGGCCCTCAGTTCGGCAACAGTGATGTGAACGGTATCTATCGTATTGACGGACCGGACAGCCATACCCTCATTGCCGACATTGGTGCCTTCTCCCTGGCTAATCCCCCGAACACCGATTTCTTCGTTGACATGGGGGTACAGTTCGCTATTCAAACTTACGGGAATGGTTTTTTGGTAACGGATGGCCATCACAATCGGGTATTGCATGTCACCCTTAATGGGGAAATCACTGAATTCAGGACGTTTGATAATATTGTTCCAACCGGGCTGGCGGTGTCAGACAACACAGTATACATGGCCCAGGCCGGCCCCATCCCTCACAAACCGGAAGATGGAAAGGTGGTGGTCTTTGGTCCGAATTCGTCCACTGTAAAAGAAGTGGCCTCTGGAGCCAGATTGCTGGTCGACGTGGAGTTCAACCGCGGCCGTACGCTCTTCGCACTCTCGCAGGGCGAATGGGACGGCGTTGAAGAGGGTTCGCCAGCCAAGCCGAACGACGGTTCCCTGGTGAGAGTCAATGAAGACGGTACGTTCACGGTCATCACCAAGAAGCTGGACCGGCCCACTTCACTCGAATTTATCAAAAATACCGCCTACATCTTCACGCTAACCGGGGAGGTCTGGAGCATTGAAAACGTCAGCGGTCCGCCCTTCGGCCACTGGCAATAAGGCAACTGGGTGGAGCAAATGGTCTTTGAGCGGTTATGGCTATCCCTTTTCAAGATTTTAGCAATGGCTGGTAAGTTGGATCCGATAACATACAATGGCAACGATAACAGATTTGTTAATTGATAAAGGGAGGTGTGTTGATAGCGTTGACATCAATACACCTTGAAGTAAGTGACTGTTTTTTTGTCCTTAGGTTCTAGTGAATGAAATTGGCCACCTATCTAGTAATGCCATTGTTTTCTATTGACAAACCAGTAGTTTAGCGAGTAAATCTATATCCTATTCATTTTAAAGAAAGGTCAATGAAGTTTTCGCTAAAAGCCATGGTCACCCCCCTGTGTGTCACCCTGCTGATGGCTAATAACAGTATGTCTAATGCTCAAAACCTCTTTTTTGAGTTTGGCAAAACTACCAGTCTGGAAAATATTACCTCCCAAGGCAATGAGCAAGAAAAGCTTATCAAATGGATGAATGTAAATACTACCGACAGTACCTGGTTTGTACAGGGTGAGGAGTTGATCTGTACGGGTCATCCTATAGGGGTGGTCCGTACAGAAAAACAATATGAAAATTTCATCTTACACATCGAATGGAAGCATATGGAAGCGGGAGGAAATTCTGGTGTCTTTATATGGAGTAATGCCAAGCCCGATGAGCAATCTCGTTTACCTGACGGTGTGGAAGTTCAAATGCTGGAGTTGGATTGGGTCAAGCTCAACAAACAGCAGGGAAAAACTCCCCCCATTGCATATGTTCATGGTGAACTCTTTGGCGTAGGTGGCGTGGAAGCCAAGCCCGATAATCCCAGAGGTAGTAGGAGTAAGTCAATAGAAAACAGAGCCAAAGGACGGGGGCAATGGAATAGCTACGATGTAGTATGTGTTGATGGTGTGGTCAAGCTGGCTGTCAATGGTAAGTTCGTCAATGGCCTGAGCCACTCCTCTCAAAAGAAGGGGTATCTCTGTCTGGAATCTGAGGGAGCCCAGATTCACTTTCGTAATATGAGAATCATTGAATTGTCGCCAGGTGTGACTTCTGTAGAGCAGACAGCTCCACCACTCCAAGAAATACAGGAACATTGACAATTTGTAGTAAGGGTTGGTATTATCATGTACCAATGAAAGAATTATCGTTCTTCACTTTTCAGTAACTCATAATGTGTAAAAAAACTTAAGCAAGAAATGTAAGGCTAGAAAGCGGTCACTCACCCCGAATTTATACTGAAGAAGAGCTAATCCAGGTATACAAATTGCCTATTCTGTAAAACCTAAAATTCTTCTGGTTTGCGCATGATTTCTATCAGTTTATATACCAGGAAGTGTTAGGAAGAAAAGCTCCTTATTTCCCAATACCTTTGTTTCTTTTTCGCATGATCAATGGCAAGGATTTGATCATGGTGTGGAAGTATCTTGGCTGGGCAAAGCTTGCTATCACTCCACATGCTACCTATGCTCTTCTGACCCAAGCCCAAACAATACTTATATGGCTGTCCACACATCCATGAAGAACTATGGGCAGAAGCAGTACCTTGTAAATCCTTTTACTGTGAAGCTATCAGGGTACTCAACATAAAATATACAGCCCTTTTCTTGGATCAGACACCCAAGGCAAAAGTAAGATTCCTTTAATGAAAGCAAGAAGGCTAAGGCATGGGAAGCATCCAATGCCTTGTTAGCTACTATGTCAAATATCACCTCTTATTTCACCAGGAGGATTTTGGCTGGTATGTACATTGACATATACCAGATTAGCTTTGATAGCCTCAATAAGATCATCAAGGCTCATGCCTGATAAAGCACCTACTAAATCATCATCGGTAATCACTCCTTCTGCTAAAACACCATTGGTCCTTCCTGGCAGCAATTGTGAGGGAGGCGCTGAGGGATAAAGCCATACGACAACTCCACCAGTACCATTAGCATTTGAGATGAGGTGCAAATGAGCTTGGGTTACATCTACGATATTTGCTACGATAAGCTTATATTGTAAGGCTGTGCCATCTTTGCTGAGTTTAAAGTTGGCTTGTCCTTGGGCTTTGGTATCCACAGGAGTAGGCTTTTCCTGTTCCCCTTTCAAATGGGTGTTGAAGTTGCCATTGTGCTGCAGAGCATGATCATGGGCTTCAAGTTTTACAGGCAGTGTTTTGTTGAAAGATTCATCCTCTTGGCAGGCAAATAGAACAGCCAGTAAGGCAAGGCTGAATAGCATGGTTGTTTTCATAGTTGTTGAAGGAAAAGGTGGGACAATATTGTTATACTAAAGGTAGTTATTTTCAGGGTATATCGGAAAAAGTGAACACCTTTTATTGTCTCTAAAAGGATTATTAACAGGGAAGAAGTTAAGCTGTTTGCTGTGGATCAGTATGGTAGAAAAGGACTTTTAGATGCTTAAGCACTGAAGCGATCTCATGGAAACTTTACGAAGGCTATATAGCGTGAAGTATTGTAATGATTCTGAAAAAGAAATATCCTTTCTTGTTGTGAAGGGGTATTGAAATTGCCTCATTTTATATCAGACAAAGCATGCCATAAAGCCTGAAGGAGAACAAACCGTAGCTACATACGGGCAAACATAGGAGCCTCCCCGGCATTATTCATTTTAGACTTATTTAGCCAAAAGAGAAGAGCAAATGAATATTCCATTGTTTATCGATTTTGCTACCTTACGTTACCAGCAAAAATTATAAACATTCGGTTACCTCAGCTACCAGAAAAAATGTATATGATGAAAAGCGGAGAGAGAGGGATTCGAACCCTCGGTTCCAGTTGCCCGGAACAACGGTTTTCGAGACCGCCCCGTTCGACCGCTCCGGCATCTCTCCTATCCTCTTACGATTTGTCTTACAAATATCTGGTTTCTTCAATCAACCTTGTCTGTTTTATCCATAAAAATGTATGGTAGGCAACCTCCTTTTCAGGGAGAAGTAATTTTCTCTGTTGGTTCCAAAGAAACAGCATCCACCTCTTTATTTTTGACCATCTCATTGAACTCCTGTACTTCCTGCTGCACCTGTGTCTGAAATTGTTGAAGCTGTTGGTCTATCTGCCGGGTTACCTCTTCTTTGAAAGCAACAGCCTGATTAGTCGGCTTGAAATCCCCTACACTCATCTGAGACCCTACATTGGCTAATTTATTATTGAGCTTAATGGGAAAGTTGAGCGGGTCCTGATTACTTCTGTTTTTGGTCTGATACAGTGCCTGCTCTATGGCTGTGATCTGTTTGTCAATGGTTTTGGCTTTCTCTTCTATCTCTTCCATCCCTTCCTCCCCTTTTATTCTTTCTGTCACGGCTTTCATCTGCTCACGGATATCCCGTATCTGTTCAATGGTTTGGTGGGTTTCGCTCAGCTTATCGCGTATGTCCATCAGAAAATCGAACTGCGCTTGCAGTTCTTCCTGACCGGCCTCTGTCCGGGGATCTTTCAGAATTTGAAAGGTTTGCGTTACCGACTGACTATCGACCGTCAGTACTGCTTTATAGGTTCCCGGCACCGCCCTGGGTCCTGAGGTGCCCCCTCCCCAGAGAACAAGTCCTTCAAAGGTTTTCGCATCCGGATAGCGCATATTCCAGGTAAAAGTGTTAAACCCTTTTTCTGGTTCCAACGCCCCCAAGGTTAAATCTTTATTGTCTTCCCCAACCTTATTGCTAAAAGTCTTGATGAGCTTATCCTGCTGATCCATAATTTGCAGTGAAACCTGCATGGTGGAGTCTACCGTATCTTTCAAATAATAATGAAGCATCACGCCTCCCGGATGGTTGGTTCCGGCGGTCAGGGAGGGTTGACCCTGACTTCCCTCCATACGGTAGCTATCCAGGGGTTTATAGAGGTAAAAATCCCTTTGCGCTACTTCCTCATTTAGCTGATGGAGGGGTGTCAGGTCATCTATGATCCAGAATCCACGACCCTGGGTCGCCACGATCAGGTTATCATTTTTGAGGGTTAAATCGGTGACAGGTACCACTGGCAGGTTGAGCTGAAAAGACTGCCAAAGGGCACCATCGTCAAAAGATACATACAAGTCCGTTTCCGTACCGGCATACAGCAGTCCCTGTCTTTTGGGATCTGCTCTCACCACACGGGTAAAATGCTCTGGGGCAATACCTGCCACAATCCGTTCCCAGGTCTGACCATAATCTTTGGTCTTGTAGAGGTAGGGCTGAAAATCCCCCAACTTATAACGGGTACCGGCTACATAGGCCCCTCCTTTGGTAAATGGATCAGGGTCTATGCTATTGATCATCATCCACTCCGGCATGCCGGCTGGCGTCACATTTTCCCAGTTTTCACCCCCATCACGGGTCAGGTGGATTAGTCCGTCATCAGAACCTGCCCAGATGACTCCCTCTTCGTAGGGAGATTCCACAGCGGCGAAAATGGTACCATAGTATTCCACACCAGTATTATCCTGAGTAATGGGTCCGCCGGAAGATTTCAGCTTACTGGAATCATTGCGTGTCAGGTCCGGACTGATTACTTCCCAGCTTTGGCCTTCATCCGTGGTCACATGCAGGTGATTAGAAGCCGCATAGAGCTTCTGAGGATGATGGGGAGAGAAGAAAATGGGAAAATTCCACTGAAAACGGTATTTCATCCCTTCTGCCCCATAGCCCATGGGGTTATCCGGCCATACATTGATAATGCGTACCTGTTGGGTCTGATGATTAACCCTGGATAAAAAACCGCCATAGCTACCGCCATAGACAATGTCATTGTTTTGAGGGTCCACCGCCAGGTGGGCACTTTCTCCGCCCGCGGTAGGTTCCCAGGCATCTTCGTCAATACTGCTTCCATCGGTGCGATGCAGGATGCGTACGGTGGAATTATCCTGCTGGGCGCCATAAATACGGTAGGGAAAATGATTATCGGTCACTACCCTGTAAAACTGAGCGGTGGGCTGGTTATGATAGGTCGTCCAGTTTTCACCTCCGTCAAAACTCACCTGTGCGCCCCCATCATCGGCGATGACCATCCGCTGGTTATCTTCCGGGGCAATCCATAAATCATGATGATCACCATGAGGTGCCTCATAGGATTCAAAGGATTTACCCCCATCTTTGGATTTGTGGTAATCCACATTCAGCACGTAGACCACATCTTCATCCTGGGTGTCGGCATAGATGCGGGTGTAATACCAGGCTCTTTGTCTGAGGCTACGATCGTCATTGGTTTTCGTCCAGGTCTTACCGGCATCGTCGGACCGGAATACCCCGCCTTCTTCTGCCTCTATCATGGCAAAGACCCGATCTGAGTTTACTGGGGACACTGACACTCCGATGATCCCTAACACCCCTTCCGGCAGCCCTTCATTCCGGCTTATTTCCTGCCAGGTATCACCTCCATCGGTACTTTTCCATAAACCGGAATCTTCCCCGCCGCTAGACAGACTGTAAGGTGTTCTTTGCACTTCCCACAGGCTGGCATATAGAATACGGGGGTTGTTGGGGTCCATCACTAAATCTACAGCCCCGGCTTTGTCGCTCACATACAACACCTTTTCCCAGGTTTCCCCTCCATCTTCCGAGCGGAATACGCCTCTCTGTTCATGGGGGGCAAACAGATTGCCCATAGCCGCCACATAGACCAGGTCGGGATTCTTGGGATGTATCCGGATACGCCCCACATGCCTAGATTCGTCGAGTCCCATGGATTGCCAGGTTTTGCCGGCATCGGTAGATTTCCAGACACCATAGCCAAAGGAGACATTGCCCCGTACCGTCTTTTCACCGCCCCCCACATAGATGACGTTAGGATCATATTCACTGACAGCTACCGCTCCGATAGAGCCTCCGAAATACCCATCAGAAATATTTTTCCAGGTTTGCCCTCCATCTTCCGTACGCCAGACACCACCACCGGTGGCTCCGAAATAAAATAAATTGGGTTGGCCGGGAACCCCGGTAACTGTGCAGGAACGTCCTCCCCGGAAAGGGCCTATCTCACGCCATTGCATACCACTATACAAGGCTGTATCATAAGCAGGGACAGGCATTTGATTTCGTTTGTTCTTTTGTGCCGAAGCGGGCAGGGCAAAAAAAATAAGCATGCCCAATGCAAAAAGGTAATGACGGATGGGTTGAGACTTGCGTAGGTAACCGTGAACCATAGATTTTCGGAGTTTGTATTAATTTTTTGGTTTAAGTTAAAACAAATGCTGAAATGAGAAAGCAAAATAGATTGATAATATTCAAAGTGGAGACAGCCACTCTTTCATACGCAGAAATGGGAGGAAAATAAAAAAGGTAGTATCTGTGACCTTTCAGTCAACAAAAACTACCTTAACAAATATTGAAAGCTAGACTTAGTTGATATTGTTTTGCGCCTTTTTCAATAAGTAGGCTCTTGAAAAAGGAGTATCTATGGTTTTACGGGTAATTTCTTTTTCAACTTTCTGATGGTAAGACAACTGTTTGTCTATTTCCTCTATAAAGGCTTTAATGCGGCCAATCTGCTCAGAAAGAGATTTATTATATTCCTTCAGGGCATCGATCAAGCTGGTAGGTTTATTTTCTTTTTTCATTAATATGCAAATTAATCATTATAAAAAAAATACAAGCGTAAGAAATATAAAGATAAATAATAATTTTAAAAAATTCACAAGCCTCTCTAAAATCAAAATCCTTATTTTTTATCCTTAAGCCTTGCTTTTGTTCTTAGTATTAATCAGATTTTGACCTCGATTGTTTGGTTATATACTGACTTTCAAGATGATAGCAGAGGATGCTGGGAGAGGCAGGCACGTAATATTTTTGATAAAGATAGAAGAAATCCTATATCTTTCAAAAATGTGAGAAAGGACATTACTGCCCTTTCAAACTACATCTATCAGGATAAAGACCAGACCCACCACCAGCAGAATAGCGCCTACCGGGTATAAAACAGGTCCACCAATAATCAGCAGAATTAGTCCCACCGCACCAATGATAATCCCTGTTCTAAGATTACCGGAAACTGCTTTTGCCGACAGGGCTTCTTTTGTGTCCTGAGGTGAAGCGGCACGGTATTCCTGTATCAGTGTCTTAAGTTCTTTTCTCATTTCTCTTTTGTTGGCTCTCTTTTCCTGACGTAAATCCTTTTTTTCTGATCGGGTCATTTCTTTTTTCTCCGTACGCAGCGTCTGGGTGAGCTTCGCCTGATCTTCTGCCAGCGTGACCAGCTTGTGATAGGACTGCTTTACTTTTTCATCCGTAGTCAGAGAAGCCGGTGAATTTTGAGCTACCGAAGCCAGGGCTTCCTGTGTGGCTGCGGCAGGTGGCTGATTGATTTTTTTAGGCGTTTGTTTAAAATAATAAGAGTTACCGTAAGCAATTTTGCTGCTTTCGCAGGATGCTAAAAAAGTGACGGTCAGTGCTAAGACCGCCAGGGAAAGTAAAAGTCTGAAAATGTTCATAATCATGTTTGGTTAGTTACATAGAGATTCAAAATAACACAATTTAGGCAAAGAAATTGAAAAAATGATCATGTACATACAGAGAAAATATACTTTTTACAATATCCGCTAAAATATCAATCTCCGGTAAAAAGTGGCACACCCCTTTCCGGTTGATGCCCTAAGGCAGGCTAAGTGACAGCGAAGGGAAAATTCATCTTTGGTAAGCCTTGAAAACCAGGAAGTTCGGCACCATACTGAGCGTAAACTGTGCCTGCTCCCCCCTGAAAAGTTTGGAAACAATCAGCTAACGCTCCTGACAGAAGGAGATAACTTTTCCGGTAGGCTAAAATTTTTCTCTGCCATTTTCTTAAAGGCACGGGTCTGCTTCTGCAACTGATCCCAAATCTGATAATAGCCTTTCTCGCTGGCGGGCCACCAGTTGCGAAGACTATTCAAACCTTTCACAGAGCGCATCAGCCAGGCTGGCGGAAAAGTAGCATCAGGTACTTCCAGGCAGTCGGCCAGAGGATCCCCCAGTAGATACCGCATATACACCGGCGCCAACTGGGCAAAGCGAGGGTCTGTCTGTTGTGTCATATATGATAGCAGGGCACTGGTCAGGCTTTTCCCTGCCTGGGAAGGCGCATGTTGACGGGTACGAATGGCCTTTTCCAACACATAGGCTTCCTTGGCCGTATCGGGCAAGAGTTTTTCATCAACGCCCATCAGATAACTCACTACATTCCACAGATGCAGATAAGCGAGGGCGTCTGCTGGTGCTATCCTCAGGTTGAGTTTTCTTAAACCCCTGATCGGGATCAAAGCAATGGAAAGGTTGGTGCCAGCCATATCTTCCTGGTTGATGGGTTGCCCCCAGTCTGCCTGCCAGTGGTGGCCCTGCCCAATATGATACCGTATCGCAGCATGCATCAAACGAACCTTCTGGGCACTCCGGATGGCTTTTCCCCGGGAAGTGAAGGCATGGGGAGCGGTTACGTCCAGAATGTACTGCCCTGTTTCCATCAAACGTTTTCCCGGATTGTAATGCAGTCTTTCTGACAGATAAAGCACCTGGGCACCCTTGGCCGCTGCATAATCATAAGGCAGCGAGAGCAACCCCAGCATCATCATCAGGTCTGCCCCATACCGAGAGAAAAAGACAGCCCCCTGTTCCATTTTTCGGACATCCGCCCACTCGGGCAAGCCACTGGAAACCTGAAAAAAATGAGATACCGCTTCCGGCAATCCCTGCGGCAGCGGATCACTGTTCAGTTGCAATTCACTCACCATCTTTCTCCACTGACTGGTATCCCCGGAGGAAAACAGGGTAGCTACCGCCTGGTCTGCCAGGGGGTCTGTTTGCTGCCGCATGGCTTCCAAGGATTCATGACTATAAAATCTAATTTTAGACATAGGGGGTTTTCTATCCTTAACAATATGTGAATTCTGATAGTTTATGGTTTATCGAAGGATCACCCAAAAAATATGTCCATGTTTGAACCAGAAAAAATCATAGTGCCGCCCCATACGGCCATTTCATTGCATGACTATGCAACTGACTATACGGGCACCTTAAAGGATAGTAAGCAGGCCAAAGAGATCAGACAGGTAAATCTGGAAAAAATGAAAGATTTACAGGACAAACTCTACGCCTACGACCGTTTTGCGCTGCTGCTGATTTTTCAAGCCATGGATGCCGCCGGAAAAGACAGTACCATCCAGCATGTGATGTCGGGGGTGAATCCGCAGGGATGCCAGGTTTTCAGTTTCAAACAACCTTCCCATATGGAATTGGAACACGACTTCCTGTGGCGTACCTACCTGGCCTTTCCCGAACGGGGCCGGATTGGCATCTTCAACCGTTCCTATTATGAAGAGGTGCTGGTAACACACGTACACCCGGAATATATTTTCAAGCAAAGGATTCCGGGTATAGAAACCCTGGAAGATGTGAATGACCTTTTCTGGAAAGACAGATATCGATCTATCAATGACATGGAGCGTCACCTTTGCCAGAACGGCACCGTCATTATGAAGTTTTTCCTCCATGTCTCTAAAAAAGAACAGAAAAAGCGATTCCTGAAAAGGATTCACCGAGGCGAGAAAAACTGGAAATTCACGATGAGCGATGTGCAGGAAAGAGAACACTGGGATGAATACCAGGAAGCGTATGAGCAGGCTATCTCCCATACTTCTACTGATCATGCTCCCTGGTACATTATTCCGGCAGACCATAAATGGTTTATGCGAACGATAGTGAGCGAACTGATTGTAGAAAAACTCGAATCTTTACATTTGCATTACCCCAGGGTAACCCCTGCCCAGAAAGAAGAGATCGAAAAAGCCAGGATCAAACTGGAAGCTCAGAGTGATTGAAGCTTATGACAGACCGGAAAGGCATCCTACCTGCTGATCCCTCTCTGTGCTCAGTCGTATTTCTTCCTAACTGAATTTATCTAACTTTGTGGGGAGATTAATGTACCTTGGTGCCACTCATGAGTAAAACCATAAAACGACGCGATTTTCTGAAAACCTCCGGTTCCTTAACCGGACTTGCTTTCCTGGGAGGCGTGTTGCCTAGCCCACTTTCTTTGAAAGGCTTTTGGAACCAACAGGTGCCGGTCAGCGGACATCTGTGGGTGTATGCCAGCAAGTACCCACCCAATTGGGATTGCACGCCTATTCTGGAGCAGGTTTTCAGCGATTTTCAATATGCAGGCCTGGAGGGCCTGGAAATGATGGAGGTCCACCTCCGTCATGAGGATGTAGTACCCCGGGTAAGCGAACTGATAGAACGTTATGGCGTGCCGGTGACGGGAACTTCCTACAACGGGGACATGTGGAACCGGGAAAAGCAACAGCAAATCCTGGAAGATGTGGAACGGGTATTAGATCATTTGCATCAGCTAGGAGGCAGCACCTTGGGAATCACCGTAGGAAATGCGGGCCATGTGAAGACAACAGCGGAGTTGGATGCCCAGGCAGAAGTGCTCACAAAGATTCGCCAACTGTGCGATCAATACGAGATACAACCCAACCTGCACAATCATACGTTTGAAGTAGAGAATAACCTGCATGACCTGAAAGGAACACTGGAAAGAATTCCGGACATGCCTTTGGGACCAGACCTCAACTGGCTGATCCGGGGAGGGGTAGACCCTGTAGAATTTATCCAAACTTACGGACGCCAGATGGTCTACATGCATATCCGGGATCAGCAGGCCAACGGAAAATGGACGGAAGCTGTAGGGGAAGGTGTAACAGATTTCCCTGCCATCGTAAAAGCCTTACAACAGGTAGGCTTTGAAGGCCGGGCTGCCATAGAGCTAGCTTTTGATACTCCCCCTCAGCACGACGTGAAAGAAAGCTGGAAAAAAAGCAGGGAATATGTCAGTCAGGTTTTTGGCTGGTAAATTCTTTCTTCATTTTTTAATCCTATGATGCTCATGGACATAGAACAATGGCGGCCAGCGCTGGAGAGTTACGCCTACAACATACTGGGTACCTATGAAGATGCCCGCGATGTAGTACAGGATGTTTTGCTCAAGCAACTGGACCGACCTACCGACGGCATCGATAATTACAAAAATTACCTGATCAAATCGGTTGTCAACCGCTCCATCAACCTGAAAAAGCGGCAACAAAAAATGAGGAGCGACTATATTGGCCCCTGGTTGCCTGAGCCTATTGCCACGGAACAGGCCGATCGTCGGCTGCATTTGAAGGATATATTAAACTACTCCATGATGGTGCTCATGGAGAAGTTGACCCCCAAAGAAAGGGCTGTTTTTATCCTCAAAGAAGCCTTTCACTACGCCCATGAAGAAATTGCGGAGGTATTGGATATCACCCTTGAAAACTCCAGGCAGCTACTCAGCAGAGCCCGGAAGGCCTTGCAGCACAGAAACCTGAATCCTCCTCCCCCCTCCCATGACTTAATTCAGGAATATGTACTGGCCATACAACAGGGGAACGTAAAGAAGTTAGAACAACTCTTTAGGGAAGAAATTACCATTACCTCCGACGGGGGTGGCAAGGTACTGGCCAGCCGCAGACCTGTGGTAGGACGTGAGCGCGTAATCAAATTCATTATGGGCTTGTTTCATAAATACCAGGGAAATGCCAGCTTTCAGTTTACTGTCATCAACTACCAGCCTGCCCTTCTGCTCTACGTGGATGATCAACTGGTAACCTGTCAGGTATTCGAGACAGATCAGCATCACATCGGCCAGATATATTATGTCCGGAATCCGGATAAATTAAATTTTTTAAAAAAGTGAGTGCAAGGTGTCACGTTCTTTCCGGGCTACCTGTCTTTGTACTGCATTGAATGAGAAAGAAGAGCATCCCGCAGGGTATACTCATTTCCTACATTCAATGGGTAAACTTTTTTAATCATAACAAAACAAAAACATGGAAAGAATTTCTCTTCAGGAATTGCCGGAAGGGCTATACAGAGTGATGGCACAGGTAGAAAGCTATGTCAATCATTCGGGTCTGGATCACAAGTTGTTGCACCTGCTGCGATTCCGCATCTCTCAGCTCAACCATTGCGCTTATTGTCTGGACATGCATGCTAAAGAAGCGATACATCATGGGGAAACACCCCTACGACTATTCTCTGTAGCGGCCTGGCAGGAAGCGCCATTTTATTCGGATAAAGAAAAGATTGTTTTGGCCTTCGCCGAAGCTTTGACGCTCTTACCAGATCATCATGTGGATGATGAACAGTATGGAAGGCTTCAGCAATTTTTCAGCAAAGAAGAAATTGCCAACCTGACACTGGCAGTAGCCCAGATCAACTCCTGGAACCGGCTGGTACAGGTAATCAGACCAGTTCCTGGTAACTATCAGGTCCGGGAAAAATCGCAGCCAGAAGCTGTTTAGTAAACTAAAAAACCGGAGATTGAAACCGACTCATGGTTTCTCTCCGGTCTTTTTCACAAATATTCCCATATGAAGTAATACTTTGATTATTAAGCAGAGTGATTCAGAGACAAATACCGAATGACGGGTATTCGTAGCACCCGGGTAAATGAGTTTTTCTAATCGCTTCACACTAATACTTCTCCAGAGTTATATTTATTGCAAATATTCTTCTTCGGTCACCGCTTGTAACCATTCTGTAGGACCCTTTTGCCTGCCTGTAATCGCGATTTGAATAAATTCTTGATCCGGACTTGCCCCATGCCAGTGAGGAACATTGGGTAGACATTTTACGACATCTCCCTTGTGAAGGATTTTCTTAAGGCTGCCTTTCTCTTGATAATAGCCTACCCCTCCAATAGCCAATATAATTTGTCCTGCTGGGTGTGAATGCCAATTCGTCCTAGCCCCCGGTTCAAAGGTAACACTGCCTACCGCATTGTAATTAATCCTATCACCGGTAACCAAGCTGGTTAACCAGGCATTGCCCACAAAGTTGCTGTTGGTTATTTTTTCTCCTTTGGGAAAAATCAAATTTCTTTGTTCGATACCAAGCGTAGTTTCGTCTTGATGATCGGCGTTGCTACAGGAAAAAAGAGTGCCAACTAAAACAGACAGTATTAAAGTTATTCTTTTATTCATTTTAGAGTTGTTAAATCAGGGTTATTTTCTTGAAGACATGGCCTGAGACAAAACCTGTCTACCAGCCTCTGCTTGTGCTTGTCCCACATGCTCTTCAATAAGAGAAAGAAGTTGCTCCAACTGAGTTTCTGTGATGCCAATGTTTAAGGCGATGCCCATATGACCTTCTGCCATAGGTTCCACACCTCCCATACTGATTAGCGCTGAAATGGTAGCAATTTCTCTCTGTGCATAAGTAAGAATGTCACGGCCAAAAATATCCGCAAACAAATGTTCTTTTAAGAATACTTCAATGATAGGACTGAAAGCCGCATAACCCTTTTTAGGTAAGTCTTGTGACTGTCCAGTCAGTTCTTCCAGCACTTGTTTTCCTTTTTCATACTTGTCTTCTCCTTCATCCTGGGGTGTTGCCTCCCTGCCTACTTCATCTTGAATACCTTGTGCCTGCCGGTCTTCTACTACCGTCATCAATGTCTGCAGTCCGCGAATACTGCGGGGAAAACCGCAATAGGCATACAGATGCACCAGCACTTCTTTAATTTCATTGATCGTCAGGCCAGCATCCAGTCCATTATTTAAGGCAATTTGCAGTTGTTCCAGATCGCCCTGGGCGGTAAAGGCGGAGATGGTCACAATGGATTCCTCTTTTGCATTTAATGCGGGGACGGAGCCAGTAGCGGTCTGGGCAAATAAATCGGTGGTATCACTGAGTTGAAAAGCAAGACAGGCAACGAGTGCAATGATTTTTCTGAGGTAGATATGCATAGTGTTTGAATGATAATCACAATTTATTTTACTGGACGGTTCGCGGAATGCCGCCCAGCGGAATGCCGCCCAGCGGAATGCCGCCCAGCGGAATGCCGCCCAGCGGAATGCCGCCCAGCGGAGTGCCGCCCAGCTGAAACTAAAATGCTATTGTGGTAAGGAAAATGCCATGATGGAACCAGAAGGATTTTCTTCTGTACCGCCTACCGACAGCGCCACGTATTGCTTGCCGTTAACCTGGTAGGTAGACGCCGTTGCGTTGGCCATAGCGGGCAACGTAGTTTCCCAAAGGAGCTTCCCTGTGGACTTTTCAATAGCCCGTAATTTTTTGTCTTCACTGCCAGCAATGAAAATCAAACCACCTGCCGTTACAATAGGACCAGATTTACCTTCCAGACCTGTTTCTGGTGCTCCTTCTTTCTGTAATTCTTCATTATTTCCGAGCGGAATCTGCCATTCATATTCACCGGTAGAGAGGTTCAAAGCATGAAGCATTCCCCACGGAGGCTTAATCGCTGGGTTGCCACTAGGATCTGTCCAGGTTCTGTAACCCGTAATGTTTAAATACATGTCTCTTGCTGGCTGGGTGGTGTCCGTCTCTATGTTTGTTAATTGCTCTGAATTCTCATCTACACTGTGTACGTAAGCCAGAATGGCCTGTATTTCACCTTCCTTGAGAACGCCAGCATAGGGAGGCATTAATCCACCCCCTCTTTTGATCTTGTCTAAAGCAGTTTGCCTTGTCATACGCTCTTTAAGATCAATGAGGGATGGGTTGGCTTCTATCCCTTTTCTATCCGTCCCGTGGCATGACGCACAGTATGTGCTGTACATCCTTCTTCCCTGGTCAATAATTGGGAGACCAGCTACTACTTGTGCTTCTTCTTTAATAATGGTCTGAATGTCGGGTGCATCAGTACCTCTGATGTATAATATGCTCGTTGCCGGGTCATAAGCTGCACCACCCCAATTGGAACCGCCTCTTGTTCCCGGTATCATCAAAGTTCTTTTCAGGTCTGGTGGCGTATATAGTCCCTCATAGCGCATGGACCGGAATTGCTGTACTATGGAATCGTGGTCTGCATCTGAATAGTGAGTGAGGTCATCTTCGGTAACCATTTGCCTAGCGTATGGCTTAGGAATTAGTGGGAAAGGTTGGGTGGGCCATGCCTCTTCCCCAGGTAGATTAGAGGCAGGAACCGGACGCTCTTCCACCGGAAAAAGGGGTTCACCGGTTTCCCGATCTAACACAAAAACAAATCCTTGTTTGGTGATCTGTGCCACCGCATCTATTTTCTTTCCATCTTTATTTACTTGTACCAGATTGGGTGGTGCGGGTAAATCATAATCCCATATATCATGATGTACCGTCTGATAATGCCAGATGTGTTTACCAGTAGCTGCATCCAGTGCCAATACACAGTTGCCATAAAGGTTTTCCCCGATCCGGTCTGCACCATAAAAGTCGTAGGTTGGAGAGCCCAATGACATGAAAACCATTCCTCTTTCCTCGTCCAGGGACATACCTGCCCAGTTGTTGACACCTCCTGCATATTGGTAGGCCTCTTTGGGCCAGGTCTCATAACCGGGTTCGCCAGGCAGTGGGATCGTATGAAAGGTCCAGACAAGTTCTCCGGTTTTGCAATTATAGGCACGGATGTAGCCAGGTGGTGTGCCATATAAATCAGGTAGTCTGGAGCCAACAATGATAAGGTCTTTGTAAATGATTCCAGGCGAGGTCATTGATACGGCAATAGTTGAAGGATCGTCCCTAAGTCCTACATTCAGATTAACTTTGCCTTGTTCTCCAAAAGTTTCGATGGGATTACCGGTGCGGGCATCCAATGCCACAAGATGATTTCCGCCTGCAAACAGTATGCGCTTATCCTCTCCTTCTTCCCAATAGGTAACTCCTCTACCTTGTCCACCACCGCCACCACCATCGAAAGGATCATAAGACCAGATTTGTTCCCCTGTTGCGGCATTGACCGCATAAGCCCATAGTTTGGCTGAGGTTGCATATAGCACGCCATCTACAATGATGGGATTGCATTGGCTGGTGACAGGCTGAGCACTGGCAGGTAAATCACTTAATGTAAATGTCCAGGCGGCATGCAACTGGCTCACATTAGAGGTATTGATCTGATCCAAGGGTGAGTAGCTGGTACTGTGTGCATCCGCTTTATAGACAGCCCATGTCCGGCCAATGTCAATAGCCTGATCATTGACTGACTGACATCCTGCAAACAACAAAGTTATTGCCGCGAAGACTTCTGAAATATTCCTGTTTAAGTTTTGTGTTTGCATATCCTTGATGTTTCATGTTTTTCTACATGCTTCAAGCTTGTATTCAAGATTTGATGCCTAAATTTTATCAGCCGCTCATACTGAATTCATTAACGCTATAGTTGAAGGTTATTAAAACACGAACTTTTTGCGACTGACTCAAATTACTTCTATTTTTTGCAACCATTCCGTCACTTTCTTTTCCGCTTCTTCTGCTTTTTCGCCTTCCATCACAAATAAAATTCCATCTCTCTCTATGCCGCCTTCTATAGAAAATCCTTCCAGTATATTCGCATCAGGACACAATTCCTCTATAGTTTCAAAACTGCTTCCCACCCCATATCCTGCATTAGTGTTGAAGGGGATAACGGTTTTTCCACTTAGATCATACTGATGCAAAAAGCTTTTCATGGGTGGGGGCAACTGCATGCCCCAAGTAGGGAAGCCCACAAAGACAACATCATATTTATCTATTGCCACCTCGGTTTTCAAAGGCGGCAAGAACCCGCTTTCGTTTTCTTCAGCTACCTGATCTACAATGGCATCATAATCTTCTGGGTAGGGTGTCTGTAACTCAAGCTCCACCAATTTCCCACCCACTTTTTCTTGAATCATTTCCGCTATGGCCTTTGTGTTGTTGGTGCGGGATAAATACACGATCAAAACCTTATCAGGATCAAAAGCTGCATCCATTACAGTATCGATACCCTCCGTTTGGGCTGAAGAACAAGCTGAAAACCATAGAAAAAAAATCAGTACCAGATGGATCATAGAAAAGACTATTTCATTATTTCTCGGATTTACTAAGCAGCCTGGTAAACGATAGCGAACCTAACTTCCAACTACCATTTTGTTTTACATACACTTCTGTGACCTCGAAGGGGTTAGTAACTTCATTGCCCCCCACTTCAGCCAGTAAATCAATTCTGTTTAAAAGGATGGCAGTATTGTCAATTATGTTCACAGATACTTCGTGAATATCCGCTTTCTTATACCAGATTCCTCCGCTTTCAATGATAGCCAGTTCCCGATCCGTTCCCCAAGACCCACCCATATGCACAAACTGGGCATCTTTATGGAAGAGGTCGGAAAGCTTGTTAACATTCTTGTCTGCCATCCACTGCCATTTATCTTTAGAAAGTTTAATGATTTCCTGTTCGGTGGCAGAATTTTGTGCGAAGGACCATGGCGCACTCATCATGATGAATAATAGTCCGAAAATCGATCTTTTCATATTGATAATGTTAACTGCTTTTACAATTAAAGGCTATTAATGTTCTATGCTGTGGGTATCCCGCACGCTGCTAAAAGTTAAGTCTAACAACTTCCAATCATTGTCTTGTCTTTTATAGATTTCGGTCACCGTAAACTCATTCGACACCTCACTGCCCCGAACCACCGCCTGCAGTGTAATGCGGTTCCAAAGGATGGCGGTATCGTCAATAAGTTCTACTGCAACATCATGTACTTCCGCATTCTTGTACCAAATACTCCCGGTTTTAATAATATCGAGCTCCCTTTCCTTATTCCAGGTTCCACTCATATGGACAAATTTTGAGTCATCGTGAAAAAGTATAGCAAGGGAATCTACATTCTTATCGGCCATCCATTGCCACTTCTTTCCGGAAATATCCATGATTTCCTGTTCCACATTCTTACTGCTGGTAATAGTTAGATTGATGCTATTAAATGCTTCCTCTGTCACCCTTTCCAACCATTGCGTGGGTTGATTCCCTGTGATGGCAATGTAGGTAACGCCGGTTTCGGGTGTGGCAGCGTGCCAATGCTCCACACCAGGAAGGCATTTAACCACATCTCCTTTTTTAACGATTTGTACCGGCTTGTTTCTTTCCTGATAATAGCCGGTACCTTCCGTAATGAGTAACTGTTGCCCGCCAGGATGCATATGCCAATCTAATTTGGCACCGGATGCAAAGACGGCCTGGGAAATACTGTAATTAAAAGTATCGTCAGCTTCGCTCACATGACTAAGCCACACATCTCCCGTATGATGTACGTTAGGCGCTTTTTCACCTTTTGGAAAAATAGAGTTCACTTGTGCAATTGACCGGGTGGAAAGCGTGGCAGATACTAAAATGATTACATACAGTAGATTCTTCATAATTTTCTTTTTTGGTTATGTTGTGCATCAAATTTCAAGTTTTATTTCTCCCAACCATTTTACCATGGCAGGATCACGGTGGTCAAAGAAGCTACTCGTTTTGGTGTCTAATGTTTTGATAGCTTCCATATCTTCAGCACTTAGTTCAAAATCAAGGCAATTGAAGTTTTCTTCCATTCTTTCTTTACGCACTGATTTTGGGATGGCAATGACACCTCTTTGGGTCAGCCAACGCAGTACGACCTGGGCAATTGTCTTATCATGCTTTTTTCCGATTGAATCTAATAGTTCATTCTTAAAAAGGTCATTTTTGCCTTCGGCAAACGGTCCCCAGGATTCAATCTGCACCTTATTTTCCTCTAAGAATTTCTGTGTTTCAATTTGCTGATGAAATGGATGCGTTTCAATCTGATTAACCGCTGGAACAATTTCATTGTGTATAATCAAATCGATAAGTCTGTCAGGTTGAAAGTTGCTGACACCAATTGCTTTTACTTTGCCTTCCTGATACAGTTTTTCCATGGCTCTCCACGCTCCATACACATCCCCCAGCGGCTGATGTATCAGATACATGTCTACATAATCTGATTGCAATCGTTTAAGTGAGTTTTCAAAAGCCTTCTTCGTTCCTTCATATCCATTGGATTGTATCCAAAGTTTGGTTGTGACAAACAACTCTTCTCTGGGTACGCCACTTTTCTTGATGGCTTTGCCAACTGCCTCTTCGTTTCCATAAGCAGCAGCTGTATCAATTAGGCGATAGCCTGTTTCAATGGCATCCAATACGCTTCTTTCACATTCTTCTAGATCGTTTATCTGGAAAACCCCAAATCCTAAGATGGGTACCTCAACTCCGTTATTTAATTTAATCTTTTGCATTGTTTAACTGTATTTACTATGCAAAGGTCTAATTATTTATTTGCCTGGATGGTATATAGATTACTGACATTTCTACCATTATTACTGATCAGGGGATACTCATCCATGAAGAAATAAATAAAGTGCTAACTTTGAATTGGTTAAAAACAATAGAGATATGGATAACCTGAGACGATTTGAGACTATCAGCGATTACAACATATTCAACAACAATGAAACGCTTCACCCGCTGGTGAGCGTAGTGGATGTGTCGAAGGCAAGCCCAAGGCAAGCTTCTAATATGTATTTTGGTTTTTATACTGTCTTCCTAAAAGAAGTCAAGTGCGGTGATCTGCGGTATGGACGGCATACCTATGACTATCAGGAAGGAACGCTGGTATTCATTGCACCCGGACAGGTAGTGAGTGTAGACAACCCTGGAGAGACCTATCAGCCGAAAGGTTATGCCCTTATCTTTCATCCTGATCTAATCCATGGCACTTCCCTTGGCCGACATATTCAGGATTATACTTTTTTTGGTTATCAATCCAATGAAGCCCTTCATTTATCAGAACGTGAAAGAAAAATTGTGTTGGACTGTTTTTCTAAAATTGAATATGAATTGGAACATGCCGTTGACAAGCACAGCAAAAGACTAATTGTATCCAATATTGAACTGTTTTTAAACTATTGCATCCGTTTTTATGACCGCCAATTTATTACCCGGGATAATGTCAACCAGGGAATATTAGAAAAGTTTGAGCATTTGTTGAATGAGTATTTTCAGACAGACAAACCCAAGACAATTGGGTTGCCTTCCGTAGCCTGGTGTGCGAGAGAATTGAATTTGTCGCCTAACTATTTTGGCGACCTGGTAAAAAAAGAAGCTGGTCAATCTGCTCAGGAATATATACAGTTGAAGTTGATCAACGTGGCTAAGGAACGTATTTTTGACACCAGCAAAACAGTCAATGAAATTGCATATGAATTAGGTTTTAAATATTCCCAGCATTTCAGCCGAATGTTCAAGCAACATGTAGGCTATACTCCAAATGAATATAGGCAGTTGAATTAATGTTCTCATGCAACGGTGACCATACATGTACTATCACAAATGGTAGATAGTGATCTTACTGGAAAGAAGTACAATCTCTATAGGTAGCTCTCAGATTCACTTTTGTGTAAAATGTGGTTCATTTAAACCTGCGAATTGTAGCATCTGACACAGAGTCGACTATCTCTTGATGCTAAAAATCCCCCTGATTTCTTAAGTACTACGGTTTCCATATACATATCCCTGTCGAACATCCTCAGCAGTTCTTTGATAACATTAGCTCAGTTCTGTGGGGTCTTCCCCGATTTTTTCATAGCGAGTGTTCATGTGCTGTCAGGAAGCGCATCAGTTAAAAAAACATATATCTCAGCTATGGTCAGATGACTCAGATCAGGCTTAGTGGCAGATAGATCAAAATATTTTCCGTTTTGTTTCATGTTTTTGTCATTATTGGCTATGGTTTACCATACTTTATTAAATATTAACCGGGAGTTTCACGCCCGTTTTTACCCGGATTTTGTAAATACTGGAAGTAGCTGTGATATACAGCGTCCGTCCGTCATCGCCCCAGGCCATGTTAGCGGCATGTTCAGGGGTTACGATTCTGCCCAGATAATTTCCTTCCGGAGAGATCACCCAGATACCCCCCGGACCCGCACAGAAAACGTTGCCCTGGTCATCTACTTTTATGCCATCAAGGGCCTCTTCCCCATCGGTCTGGTTCATATCAAAAAAGGTTATCCCTTCACTTAGCGTACCGTCCGGGGCAACCGCATACCGCATGATGACTTTGGTATGATGAATGTCGGTAATATCCCAGTTGCTCACATACAGGTACTTTTCATCGGGAGAAAAAGCAATCCCATTGGGGCCTTTTAAATCGGTGCTCACCAGCTTCAATTGCTGATCGATGAGGGCATAAACACCCGACCAACCCGTTTCTTTAGCAGAATCTTCAAACACCTTGGGCAATCCATAGGGCGGATCGGTGAAGAACAAAGCCCCGTCGGAGCGATACACCAGGTCATTCGGACTGTTAAGCCTTTTTCCCTCATATTGATGGGCCAGGGTCGTCAAGGGCCCTTTTTTCTCAATGCGCACCAGCTGCCGGTTGCCATGCTGACAAAGGGTCAGTCTGCCCTGCGGATCAAAAGCCAATCCATTCGAACCCGGCTGATGATAGTCACCGATGTTGATTCCGCTGTAGCCACTTTTACTCCGGTATATCTCCACATTTCCGTTGAGTGGTTTATAGGCATACACCACATTGGTATTGGGATCGCTGAAAACCAGAAATCCTTCCGGATGCCAGGCCGGTCCTTCCGTAAACTGAAAGCCGGTGGCTACCTTTTCCATCTTTTCGTTGGGATCCAGGATATGATCCAGCTGTGAATCTATTTTTACAATTTGTCCTACATCCAGCCAATCCGGATTGACGGGTCTCTGGTGGTAAAAATCCAGGGTGGCGGAGCGTATCCAGATATAATTTTCCGGCAAATCAGCAAGTGGGGCATTCATCCCCAGAATGGCTAGCTGAAAGGTTTCCCCCGGCCTGGCCTGGGTGGTCAGGGTAACTCTGTTTCTGGCATTCCAACCTTTGACCACCCCGCCTCCCGATTGACCATAAGTTTTTTGCAGCTCACCGTTTACAAATATCTCAGCATAGTCGTCTACTACGATTTCAAAGACAACCGTAGCGCCTTCCGTCCCAAACGTGCCCACTCTTTCCGGTATGGTCAGATGGAGGCGGTACCAGTTGAAAGACAACAGCCCTGTGCCCCGGCGATGCTCCAGGCTTGCAGGGTCGAGTATTTCCCAGCCTGTATCGTCAAAATCAGCCTCCCCCGCTTTAGGAAATAAATCGTAGGTTGAAATTTCCGGGCCTGTCGGATACAAAGCCAAGGTATCATCGGCAGCAGGTCCCGGAGCCTGAAAAGTGACAGCCTGCAGAGAAGCATCACTATACTTCCATTGGGCTTTGACCCAGCCAGTGCCTTCCGGTGTTCTCAGGTCCACTACCGCATCGGCTTTGCCGATGGCCAGTTCTACCGATTCTTGTGCAACCAATGGATATACCAGAAGCGTCAGTATGCCTATCATGTAGTGTGTTGTGGTCATGTCAAACCTTTTCATCTTACTCAGTGACTGTTGGAACATCAAATGAAGCTTTTAAGCCGGCTTCGGCAATTTCCACATCCTGTTGGGCACTGGCCGAACCGCTCACACCAATTGCCCCAACCACCTGGCCTTCATACAGGATGGGTACGCCCCCCTCCAGAAAATTGTAGCCTACTGTGACCAGGGGAGTGCGTCCCTGTTTGATGGCTTCTTCAAATTTTCTGGTGGGAAAACGAAACAAGGCTGCTGTGTGTGCTTTTTCGTAAGCCACCATGGCGGAGGCCGCAAAGGTGTTGTCCCAACGCTCGAGATAGAGCAATGAACCGCCAGCGTCCACGATAGCGACCGAACCACCGGGTGCTTGCTGGGCAATGGCGTATTTTCTGGCTTCTGTCGCAATCTTCTTGACAGCCTCCAGTGACAGCGCTTTGGTGTCTATGACCTGGGCCGACAGTTTTGCGCTTAAGCAAAGGGCATATGCCAGGAAAAGAAGTATCTTTTTCATCGTGAAAGATTGTTTAAGGGTTAAGATCTTTTATCAAACTTTACTTTTTTACCGGCATGGGAAGCCTGCACCTTGGGCCAGTGGCCATCCGCTTTCTCCACATTTCCAGGCAAATCTTTATTGAAGAGCTCATAAGCATCCTGGGTATGTTGCAGGATCAGACGTCCTTCCACCACCTGAAAGATTTCCGGATTTGTCGGACGTATTTTGCCCAAGCTCATGGCATAACCGCAGAAAGCACCATATTGGGGAGCATACTGCCGCGACTGGTTTTTGAAGAGCGTTTGATGTTCTTCTGAAGCAAACCAGTAGGTGGCCCCCTCATATCGGGCAGAATAAGCAGGGGTTCCCTTCACGGGTTTTCCTTCTGTAAAGTAGGCCACCACATCATATCCCTGCAAAATGACCCCTTCTTTGTCTATGTTGTTATAGAATTTTTTTTCTTCGTCTGTCACAATTTGCTTGCCCTGATGCTTCACGATTTCCGGCCAATACTGATAGGCCAACCGCAGATTACCGGCCGCATCTTTCTCCCAGCCATCCTGGGCCCGTTGGTTGTGCTGGCAGATAAGTCTTTCTACCCCCTGATCATCTTGCTGAACATAGCAGAAATTTTCAGGATCAATATCGGCAGTTCTGCCCAGGGAGGCTGCGTAGGCGCAGTAGCCTCCAAACTGTACTTCGTACCGGACAGGGTTCTGATCAAATAGCTGTTTGTGTTCGGCAGAAGCAAAGTAGTATACTGCCTCCTGATAGGTAGACTGATACTGTGGATTCCCTTTGACCGCTTTCTGTTCTGTAAAATAAGCGACAGGGTCGTATCCTTTTAGAATGACGCCTTCTTCATCAAGGTTATTCAAGGGATGCTGGGCATATAGGGGGCCGGCTATCCCAAGGAGGAGCCAGGATAAGACGCGACTCATGTTTCTTTGTAAGTTCATCGTATTCATTTTTATGTCAAGTTTTCTGACAAAATAAAACACCGGGAGGCATTAGGATTGTCAGAAAAGTTGCCGGAAGACCATGATTGAATGGAGGAATGTCTGATTGGGAGAAGAAGAACCTGGAGGGTTAGCTGAATGCAGTGGGATTGAAAGTATAAGGGGGCCTCAAATTTTTGATAACAAGGTGTGTTTTTTGTCTATACCTTTTTAGGTTAATTGTTATGTTTGTTTATAAAAAAGTATACAGAGATGCTTATCAGGGAAGCCCATCTACAAGATTATGATGCGGTCTGGTCTATATTCCATCAGGTGATACAGACTGGCGACACTTATGTTTTTGATCCTAACACCCGGAAAGAAGATTTAGCCAAACACTGGTTTGCTCCCTATATGAGAACTTATGTAGCGGAAGACAAGGGTGACATCCTCGGTACTTATATCCTCAAACCCAATCAGATTGATCTGGGCTCGCACATTGCCAATTGCAGTTATATGGTGCATCCCCAAGCCCAGGGAAAAGGCGTGGGTAAGTTGTTATGTGAACATTCCATCCAAAATGCTGCGCATCTGGGATTTAATGCCATTCAGTTCAATTTAGTGGTCAGTACCAATACAACAGCGGTACATCTTTGGCAAAAATTCGGGTTTACCATCATAGGCACCATACCGAAAGGTTTCAGGCATCTCCGCTTAGGATTTGTTGACGCCTATATCATGTTTAAGGAACTGTAGGAGCTGAAAGGCTTATGGAAGGTTTAACGTTTCCATTTTCTAAAAGAATTTTTGTTAGCTATGGGGCTTTTCCCCAGAATAATGGATAATCGCATGGAGGTGACCAGAAAACCGTCATTTAGTTTGGGATTACCTCTGATCTGATTGGGTTGTCCATAGCCTGAGAAGACCGTATACACTCTTCCATCGGCGCCGGTATAAGAAATGAAACGACGCATGAGGGGAGAATCGGCAGGT
Organism: Catalimonadaceae bacterium JC749; assembly: GCA_021730635.1. Taxonomy (GTDB): domain Bacteria; phylum Bacteroidota; class Bacteroidia; order Cytophagales; family Cyclobacteriaceae; genus JAJNNC01. The sequence goes on along the minus strand of JAJNNC010000013.1, from coordinate 163,494 downwards.
AATCGATCTCTTCTGATCTCTCCTGTCAGCGCGTCTGTAACTTCCTGTGAGCGATCGGAGAGTATTCTGGCCAGATCACTATCCAAACTTCCTTTATCAGGATAATTTCCACTCACATCGTCGAGGTAGTCTGTAAATAGATACCGGTAACCCAGTTCTGTTTCCAGGTTAACAATGTCGGATACTCTCATACGCAGTCCCATCCCTATTGGAATACTGATCTGAAAGTTGGAATAAGGCTTGGATTGTCCTTCTGTTTTCAATGGACGCAAAGCCACCCAGGTACCAGCCTGCTCAGGGATGATGGTTTCACCGTTTGACAGCGTAGCTTCCATGGGCACCAGCGCTTTAGGATTATGATGAAAGAAGGTGAGCCCCGTAAAAGCATACGGAGCGATCACAGGACGGAAAACCAGGGGACGATTGTTGGCGATAAAATCATAACTACCTATCAGAGAGATTTCTTTGATACTATTTTTAAAGTGGAGGTTTCGGATATAACGATAAACCGCCTGAGGGTCCAGCGGGTTGGCCACTTCAAAATCGCTGCTGCTGATCTTGCCATACATCAATTCTGTCCTGAAAGCTGTTCTGGCATTGACCTGGGCTGCCATTGACATACCCATGCCCAGCTTGGCCAAAGAATAATCTACCGTAAAGAATCCGGGTTCAGGGGCAATGTCACCCATATAATTCAACCCATGAGCAGCAATACCAAAGCTGATATACTCCCTGACATAGTTCGCAAACAATTTTTTCTTTAGTAAAAGAGGCACCCCTTTCTTTTCTATTTTTTTGTGTGCAACTGGCGCTTTGTTAAATCGGGAATACTTTCTTATACCATACGTTTGGGCTTTGGCTGGCTGGCTTCCCAGTATCACCGTGGCGGTCCAAAGAAGGCATAAGAATGTGGCATATAGAGCTGATCGCATGGATTAAGCATTATGATAGTTTGCATAACATGCTAGTTATGAATGATTTAATGAGAAAAAAATCGGCAAAGAATGCGATCCTTACACTTTATGAAAAGCATTCAAATGAGGGTGAGCCATGCTGCCTACAATCAAGCAAAATAGTATTTTTCCAATATTAGCCTTCCTTGCGAATATTTTAGTGAAGTGAAAAAATCAGGAAATAGACAAATAAAACAAAGGGTAAATGATAGCTATATTCCACAATTTGCTATTCTAATACCAAAATTATATGCTCAGAAGATACAGCGAACTGGAATAGCAAAAATTGTACTTCGTTTTTGGAAGGCAAAAAAAAGCATGATCATTTTTACGTGTGCTTTCCCCCGGAAGTAACATTTCCATGTATAGGATTATATTCAGATTATATTTATGTTACACAATACATAGTCATATAAATAATATAATAAGTACAATTGTTAATGGCATACTTCCTCTGTCGTATCCATTTACGTGAAGGGAAACCTTTAGCCACCAGTTTCATTATCACCGACTTATCCCAATAGTGGTAAGCCAAAGGATACTGATTCCCTCCCCTACCGATCTATTTGAAATACAGCATAAAGATATTTTTCAGCTTTCAGACAGGTTTGAAGCTGAGGTTACAAAATTATCATCAAGGATACTCATCTTGTAAAAGGTAAAATAGATTATATTGCTTTAAAGGGATTGAAGGTAGTACCCAATAGCCATTATTGTCTGATCAGCCGATTCTGCTACTCCATAAAAATGAAAGATAAGCGCATTGGATAAAGCCCAATTCAACCTTTGCTTTGGATGCATCAAGCAGAAATTAAAAATGAGATTGTCTTTAGAATTCTCTACCCATAAAAAACAACAGAATGAATAAAAACAGGGATACACCTATTGAAATCAGCCCGGAAACCTTCCGAAAAATAGGATACCAGCTGGTAGATGCCGTTGCTCATTTTCTAGATACCCTCCCTGACAAACGTGTTACCCCCGGAGAATCTCCCCAGCACCTGAAAAAAATAATAGGCCATGTTTCGCTTCCGGATCAAGGTAGGGCTCCGGATGAATTGTTGGCTCACGCTGCTACGCTGTTATTCGACCACTCCCTGTTCAACGGACATCCGAAATTCTTAGGCTATATCACTTCCTCTGCCGCTCCATTAGGGGCTTTGGCCGATTTGCTGGCTGCCACCGTGAATCCCAATGTAGGCGCACAGATACTAAGCCCTATGGCCACTGCCATAGAAAAACAAACCGTGCAATGGCTGGCCGAATTGATAGGAGTATCACCCGAATATGGAGGAATCTTGGTCAGTGGCGGTAATATGGCGAATTTTACGGCTTTTCTAGCCGCCAGAACTGCCAAAGCTCCCAAAAACATCAAAGAAGAAGGTATATCGGGTGCGTCCTCGAAATTGATCGTCTATTGTTCGAAAACGACCCATACCTGGATAGAAAAGGCCAGTCATTTGTTTGGGTTGGGTACCCATTCCATACGCTGGATTCCAACAGACGATGCGCAAAAGATGGACAATGCATTGCTGGAACAAGCCATCCAAAATGATCTGCAGAAGGGCTACCAACCGATCATGGTGATAGGCACCGCCGGAGATGTCAGTACAGGCGCTGTAGACGACCTGGAAGGCATTGCTGCTATTTGCAAAACCTACCAACTATGGTTTCATGTGGATGGCGCCTATGGAATACCCGCTGCTATCAGCCCAGCCCAAAAACCGCTCTTCAAAGGCATAGAGGAAGCAGATTCCATCGCGCTTGATCCACATAAATGGTTGTATTGTCCCCTGGAGGCAGGGTGTACCCTGGTGAAAGACCCGAACCATCTGATTGAGACCTTCAGTTCTCATCCGGTGTATTACAATTTCAGTAACAAAGACGAAGCCGTATCCCAGAATTATTATGAATACGGACTGCAGAATTCAAGGGGTTTCAGGGCTTTAAAAGTATGGCTCACCCTGCAACAGGTAGGGAGAAAAGGTTACATACAGCTCATTGAAGAAGACATTCAGCTGGCAAAGCTATTATTTGATCTGGCGAAAGCACATCCCGAACTGGAAGCCATCACGCATCACCTTAGTATTACTACCCTACGATATGTGCCCTCAGAAAGATTACGCCCTACAGACCAGAGAGAGACCTATTTAAACACATTAAATCAAGCCCTGCTGAATACCTTGCAACAAGGAGGCGAAGTATTTTTATCCAATGCCATTGTTGCCGGAAAATATTGCCTGCGGGGCTGTATCGTTAACTTCAGAACATCTAAAAAAGATATTGAGGAGATTATAGACATCATCGTCAGAGAGGGTAAAAAAATGCATCAAAAGCTAATATCATAAAACTTTGTGAACAATACCGAAAGCTTGTTCTAAATGTATATACTCAACAAACCAACGTTATCTCAATGCCTGAAATCCATCAAACCCTTGATATGACTCCTATTGGGGCTATCTTCCACATTGTGAAAACTCCCGGTCAAACCAACGGACAATCGCTGGAAATGGTGTGGGAACTACTGCCATATTCAGGGGGAACGCCATTGCACAAGCATCCATCCGCCGATGAAACATACAAAGTATTGGAAGGTGAGCTAGAGGTTAATACTAATGGGCAGTGGCAGATTTTAAAGCCCGGTGATGAAATGACTATTCCCAAAGGTATACCCCATACCTTTCGGAATGCTGCGGATACCATTACAAAAGTGTATAACATGCATACACCAGCTTTGCGTTATGAAGCGTATTTTGTAGGGCTCCATGATATTGTAAATAAATTGTCGGAGGGCGGCAAAAAACCATTAAAGATGAATCTAAGGGTGGCGACCCATATTGCCATGTTGATGAAAAAATATAGCCCGGAAATTGTTTCCATCAATCCACCCAACTTTATCATGTCGCTATTAAACTGGATTGGGAAAATACGGGGGCTCAAAATATAATCTACAAATCCTGGAAGAACTAATCGCTTCAGACAGATGAATCCCCGACTATCACCATGGATTCTGACAGATCAGTGACTGTTAAAAAGCAAAGGGAGGAGAGAACAAGACAAGGATAATTTCATACCTTTACTTCCATGAAGACGGTCAACGTAGTCACAGAAATTATTATTTCTGCACCTCCCGACAAAGTTGCAGCCTATGCTTCCAACCCAGACAATGCGCCGGAATGGTATGTCAATATCAAATCGGTTGCCTGGAAGACGCCTAAACCGCTGATGAAAGGTTCACAAATAGCTTTTGAAGCGCAGTTTCTGGGTCGGCACCTCGAGTATGTTTACGAGATTGTAACTTTTCATCCTGGTCAGCAACTTGTGATGCGGACTGCCAATGGTCCTTTTCCCATGCAGACTGCTTACACCTGGCAGCCTGCCGGGGATGGTCAGACCCTCATGACCCTGACAAACACGGGACAACCCAAAGGTTTCTCAAAAATTTTCGCTCCACTGCTTTCGACAGCCATGCGAAAGGCCAACCAAAAGGATTTGAAACGGCTGAAACAAATACTGGAACAACGGCAGTCAGTGACGGAAACAGATGAAATGGCAAAGAACAGGATAAAATCCTGAACGTAACAGCTAAGGTACCTACTCGGTGAGAGCGCAGAGTATTCGTAGCTGCATCCTCAGGTTCTTTACCTTCATAATTCTGACATTTCATCCAAACGTATGTCTGTGTTTCGATGGGACATTATCTTGCATCTATCAAAATAGGGTATTTATCCTCACATAAAAATTCATCCTATGTACCCAACACTATTAGCCCTACATTCCTGGTTCCGCTGGCTGGTCCTGGCCAGCTTACTTTTCGCCCTCATTCGTGCCTACCTGGGTTGGCTCAGGAAAAAACCATTTACAAAGTTTGATGACTCAGTAAGGAATTTTTCTGCAACGATCGCAAACCTACAAATGATGATCGGGCTTTTCTTATACTTTATCAGCCCTATTGTCAACTATTTTTATCATCATTTTCAAGAGGCTGTTCACGACAGACAAGTCCGTTTTTTTGGAATGGAACATATCACCATGATGTTGATCGCTGTTACCGTGATTAGTGTCGGTTCCACCAAAGCAAAGCTTAAAAGCCCCGATCCGGCGAAATTCAAGACAATGGCCATCTGGTATACCATCGGATTGTTGATCATATTCTTCTCCATTCCCTGGGCTTTTTCACCCCTGGTGAGCAGACCCTATTTCAGAATGTTCTGATCTTCTACGGGATCGATTCTTCAGTATCATCTATTCCAATTTCATCATAGGATGGTGCTGGTCAGAAAACCGTATGGTTCAGTGCGTTAATTCCCATATGCAAAAAAAAGCAAACAAGACCCCTTTTTCGTTCGTTCAACTTATATTATACATTTTTAACCAACTAAAAAATAAAGCTGCCTTATGAACATCGAACAAATCTTTACGAACAACCAACAATGGGTACAGGAAAAGCTAAAAACTAATCAGGATTATTTTGATAATCTTTCTAAAGGACAAAGCCCAGAAATTCTTTATATAGGCTGTTCAGACAGCCGGGTGACCGCTGAAGATTTAATGGGAGTTCAACCGGGTGATGCTTTCGTGCACAGAAACATTGCGAATATGGTACCCAATACGGATTTGAGCGCCATGTCTGTCATCAACTATGCGGTGAGCCATTTGAAAGTAAACCATATTGTGGTATGCGGTCACTACTATTGTGGTGGGGTGAAAGCGGCAATGCAATCTGCTGATTTGGGGATCTTAAACCCCTGGTTAAGAAATATCCGGGATGTGTATCGCCTACACCAGGATGAGCTGGACGCCATTCAGGATACCGATAAAAGGTACAACCGCCTGGTTGAGCTCAACGTACAGGAACAATGCGTAAATGTACTGAAAACGGCTGACGTGCAAAGGGCGTATCGGGACAGACGACTCTCCGTACATGGCTGGGTATTTGATATCCGCAGTGGGAAATTAATTGACTTAAAAATTGATTTTACTAAAATATTAGAGGGCATCATGAAAATTTATCATCTGGATTAAGTTTGTAATGCCCAGTCCGATTGAAGCCTGATCATAAAAGCAAGCCATGCTGACGGTACTTTCCGTTCACATGGCTTTTTTATTCGGCTATATCCTTCTTTCTTCTGAACTCTCAAACCATAGCGACTTCTTTATTATATTTATTCCTGTATTCCAGCGGGGATAATCCGGTAATTTTCTTAAAAGTATTTCTGAATGCCTTGACATCGGAATAGCCCACTTCATACATTATTTCGTTGATATTTTTGCGGGAAGTCTCAAAACTTTTTTTCGCTGCTTCTATTTTCACCCGCTGTATGTATTCTGATACCGTATTGGCCGTCGCTTTTTTAAATCTTCGCTCCAGGCTTCTGCGGCCCATGGCAAACATAGAGGCCAGTTGATCCACTGTAATTTTATCCTGAAAATGTTGCTCGATAAATTCCTGGGCTTTGAACACTGGTTCATCTTCATGATCTTTTTGTCCCTGAAAAATGGTAAAGGATAACTGATTTTGCCGTTCAATTTCGATGGCAAACACTTTGGCTGCCAGAATGGCGAAATTCCGGCCCGCATATTTCTCGATCAGGTACAGAATGAGATTCATATAGGAGAAAGCCCCTCCACTGGAATAGATCCCCTTTTCATCCGTGATAATTCTTTCTGTCACCAGGTTTACCTTCGGAAACATTTTCTGAAAAGTTTCCGCTGCCATCCAGTGTGTCGCACAATTTCTGCCGTTTAACAAACCTGTAGAGGCCAGGATAAAGGCACCCATGCACAGGCTGGCTACTTCCGCCCCAGCTTCATACTGGCGGATAATCCAGGGGATAAAGGCTCGGTTCTTTGCCAAGGCTGTTTCAATCTCTCCATCAAAGGCCGGAATGATAACCAGGTCTGTCTTTTGGATATCTTCCAGCTGTAAATCGGGATGCACCGTAAATAAGCCTCCGCTTAAAGGCGTTTCTTTGGTGAGGCCCACCAGTTGTACCTGAAATAAGGGGGCCCTGCCCTGGGTCTGACAAAATTTGTTGACCTCTGTTAACAACTGTCTGGAGCCTTCCAGACTCCCTAAAATGGCTCCTTTCAGAACCAAGATGGATATATGTTTCATAACCTAAAGGTAAGCATTCAGGATGATAAATATCATAAGGAATAATGTCGCATTACCCCCCTCAATCTGCCGTGTTCACCCCCCCTAAAAATGAATGACATCCATTAAGTTTGCAATATACTTAAAATAAGTTCATGTACTTAAAATAAGATCATGAAAATATTTGAGCTAGAAGAAAACATACCACTCTTTTGCATCACAGCCTCTTCTTTTCCACAGGGAATTCCGGAAGCTTTCCAACAACTGATTCAAAAACTTCCTACGCAGACGGACAAAACTTTCTTCGGTATTGCCTATCCGGGCGATTCGGGAGTTATGATATACAAAGCCGCTGTAAGGGAATCTTTTTCCGGAGAAGCTGACCAATATGGTTGTGAGTCCCTGATCCTCCAAAAAGGAAGCTACCTGACAGAAACCGTCAGAGATTGGAAAAACAACACGGTCTCTATCCATGAGGTCTTCAGCCAGCTGGGAGCTGCCGGAAAAAATGTAGAGCCACCCATTGTGGAATGGTACCAAGGGGCTGATGTATTGTGTATGTTGCGGTTAGCATCCTCAGAAGGATAACACCCCTCACTTTCAAACATTAACGATCAAATTTTTTCACTATACCCCCTTAACCCATGTTTCAGCATACAAAAGCATTCAGCGGATTTTCAGTCAATAACTTGCAAAAAGCCCGGGAATTTTACAGTAGCATCCTGGGGCTGGACGTAGTAGACAACCCCATGGGGTTGCTGGAGCTCCATCTTGAAGGCGGCAGTCATATATTGGTTTATCCTAAACCTGACCATGTGCCAGCCACCTTTACCATCCTTAATTTTCCGGTTGATGATATTGATCAAACCGTAGAGGCACTGACCAGGAAAGGAGTTCGCTTCCTGCAATATGAAGGAAACATTAAAACAGACGAAAAAGGAATTAGCCGAAGTGCTGACGGACCCAATATTGCCTGGTTTACCGATCCGGCGGGGAATATTTTGTCTGTACTGGAAAGCCGTCCACAGTAGAGGTTGCATGAAAAAGCAAATGCTATTCATTCATAGTGCCGGTCCTCAAAACCTGCAGGAAGGAAGTGGTCCTTTAGTGCATTCCCTGATGCGTGCCCTGCAAGACGAGTATGAGATTCGCTGCCCGACCATGCCTGCACCTGAACACCCACAGTATATGATTTGGAAAGAACAGCTGACTAAAGAATGGGCTGCTATGGCTGGTGAGGTGATTTTGGTCGGGCATTCTCTGGGCGGTTCTGTTTTGCTGAAATACCTGTCGGAAGAACCTTGCCCTCTTCCTGTTTCAGCCTTATTGCTGATAGCGACACCCTTCTGGGGTGCCCCAGACTGGGAAATTGAAGAATATGCCTTACAGAAGAATTTTGCTGCCAGGCTGCCTGTCATCCCATACCTTTTCCTGTATCAGAGTAAGGATGACGAGGTTGTACCTGTAGATCATCTATCTTACTACGCCCAAGAACTTCCCAGGGCCAGGATCCGGCTGCTGGAGGGTTACGGACATACTTACCAGGCCGGACTTCCTGAACTTGTTGACGATCTTAAAAGCATCAACCATGAAAAAAGAGTTGCTCATTAATATCAATTACACCATCGATCATGTACTGCATGTACTGCATGCCTTTGAGGACGACCAATTTCATATCGTTCCTTTTGAAGGGAGCTGGACAGCCGCACAGGTGGCTGAACATCTTTTGAAGTCGGATACCGGCATTCTGAAGATACTGTACGGAAAAGTAGCACAGACCAAAAGAGCCCCGGATGAAAAGGTGGCAGCCATCACTCAACTTTTTTCGGATTTTAATCTGAAAATGAAGTCATCGGAAGCCATCCTCCCATCCCCCCGCCCCCCAGAAAAAGAAGTTCTTCTGTCAGCCTTGGACCATAAGATGAATGCGCTGTCGGAAGCGGCGGCCACTTTGAATGTATCGGCCACCTGTCTGGATTTTGACTTACCGGGCTTCGGACGGTTGACCATACTGGAATGGCTTACCTTTTTTATGAGCCATACCCAAAGGCATACCCATCAACTGGAGCAAATATACCGGATGCTGCATGACACATCTTGTCCCGCTTTTCAAATCAGAACAATATGAGAAAAATAATTTTGTCGATGATGGTTTCACTGGATGGCATGATAGAAGGAGCTGACAAAGATCTGGAATGGCATGTATGGGATGAAGAGATGGATCAGTACATGATCACATTTCTGAAGCAGATAGATGTCATGCTGTTCGGCCGGGTCACCTATCAGCTCCTGGAAAGTTACTGGCCCACAACCACTGTCGATCATCCGGTACTCATAGAACAAATGAATCATTTACCTAAGATTGTCTTTTCAAAAACATTGGATAAAGCCGAATGGACCAACACCCGTTTGTTAAAAGACAATATAGCTTCGGAAATTCAACAGTTGAAGCAGCAGCCTGGTAAGGATATGGTAATTTTTGGAGGCGCCGATCTGGCTTCCACTTTCATCAAACTGGGCCTGATCGATGAATACCATCTGATTGTAAACCCTGTCGTTTTGGGCAAGGGAAAACCGCTGTTTCAAAATCTTCAGGAGAGAGTCCCTCTGAAATTTTTACATCAACGGTCCTTTCGTTGTGGCAATATTGCCCTTACTTACCAGGCTTATGGCGGATGAAGAAATATTTATATTTAACTACTTCGGAGGAATGGGGCGTCTTGAAAAACTCCTCCTCCATCCATTTTCTTTCTCAACACTGTAACAAACGCACTACCTAAACATCATGACTACAAACAAAAATGTCTTTTTTATCAAAATTAATGAGGCTTTTGCAAACAATGACACAGATTTTATTGCAGAAAACATCACTGAGGATATACAATGGACCATGATAGGAACGCCCACCATCCGCGGCAAGAGCGAGTTCCTGAAAGCCATAGCTCAGGTAGAGAAAGAGGGAAACATGGATGTGAAGATCAATCAGATTATTACGCATGGCAATACAGCCGCTGTTGAAGGTATCATGAAAGTGGCTGACCGACAAGGAAGCACCAAAACGTATGCCTTCTGTGATCTCTATAAACTCAATGGTTTCAAAAACGGAAAGATTAAAACATTAACCTCTTATATCATAGAAACGGAGAACCATAGCCATGTTTCATCCCTGGTGAGATATGACCTTGGCTAACACCTGCTTATATAGTATGCTCCCACTGACAACCGGTAGAGTAGTCTACCATACACTACACCTTGAAAAATCAACCATTCACTATTTAAACCTATATCATTATGGCAGCAGTCAATCCTTATCTTAACTTTAGTGGCAATTGTGAAGAAGCTTTTCATTTTTATAGAGCAGCTTTCGGTGGGGAATTCCAGACCGTGATGCGGTTCAACGAAGTACCCGCAGAATACCAATCATCCCCGGAAGAGCGTAACAAAATTATGCACATGGCCTTGCCTATCGGACAAGGAACCATTCTGATGGGTAGCGACAAACCGGCTTCTATGGGCAAGGTAGACTTTGGCGATAGTGCTTCAATCTCCATTGTGACGGACAGCAAAGAAGAAGCCGATCGTATCTTCCATAAGCTCTCCGAAGGCGGATCGGTCACCATGCCTCTGGGGGATGTCTTCTGGGGTTCTTACTTTGGCATGTTAACCGATCAGTACGGTATTCACTGGATGGTCAGTTATGACAGTAATCAACAATAATCAATAAATCTTTCAGGTTCGGAGAGGGTTCAGGGTCTGGGTCACCGGATCATGAACCCTACTTTTGACGGATCAGGTTTTGCTGAGACCATTCATCAATATAGACGAACTCCCTATTGATCTATCATTTTTTTCAATTCAACCCTATTATCATCATTTAAATACAACTTATGGAAAAGCTAAAATTTAATATCACTATTGAGGCAAGCAGAGAAACCGTATGGAATATTCTTTGGGACGACAAGTCCTATCGTCAGTGGACTTCTATTTTTAACGAAGGCTCCTATGCAGTAACCGACTGGAAAGAAGGGAGCAAAGTGCTTTTTCTTTCTCCGGAGGGTGAAGGCATGCTCAGCACCATAGCGGCCAACAAACCTTACGAATTCATGTCTATCGAACATTTGGGTACTGTCAAAAACGGAGTGGAGGACCTGGACAGCGAAGAGGCCAAACAATGGTCCGGCGCGAGGGAAAATTATACGCTTAAAACTGTGAATGGAAAAACGCAACTGAACATTGAGACTGACACTATTCAGGAGTATAAAAATTATTTCATGGAAACATGGCCGAAGGCTTTGGAAAAAGTGAAAGCCTTGTCTGAAAATAAGGTGTAGGGCTTATACCAGCCCTACTTTCCTTTTCGCCACCTGAAAAAAATTTAGCAGGGATGTCGGTTTTGTTCAATTTTTATAAAAAATGATCGCCTAATATTGCAGGAAACTTTATAAGCAACCCATGGCAAAACTAGGAGCAATGTGTTTTTTTTAAAAAGTTAAGCGACATCCCTGCTGGGCAAAGGGGTAAAACTGTTAGAACGGATTGAGAATGAGGTCGTACCCTTGCAGGCCGGAAAAGTAATCGATTTTCTTAAGGTTACACACCTACATTTTGTACGCAATACCAATAAAAACGTAAACCCATGAAACCAAAAGCGTTGATACTACAATGGGTGCATTTATTTAACCAGGGAAATGCGGATGCATTGGCAGCACTCTATCATGAAGATGCCATCAACCATCAGGTAGCCAATGAGCCTATCAGAGGAAAAGAGGCGATCAAAAAAATGTTTACCGAAGAATTTGCCCAGGCAGAGATGACCTGTATTGTAGAAAACATGTTTGAGGATGGCGAATGGGCGATCTTGGAATGGAAAGATCCATTAGGCCTCAGGGGTTGTGGCTTTTTTCAGGTAATTGATGATAAAATCAAATTTCAAAGAGGGTACTGGGATAAGCTGTCTTTTCTGCGTATGCATCATCTTCCCCTACCTAAAGAATAAATATAACGTTGGAAAAATGAATACATCAAAAAAACCAACGATATCATACCATAAAAAAACTGTTGAACGCTATGAGGAAATTAAAATTGCAGGTGCAAATGTCAGTTGACGGCTTCGTCGCAGGTCAGGGAGGTCAGTTGGATTGGATGACCTGGAAATGGGATGAGGCACTTAAAAATTACGTACAGGAATTAACAGATTCGGTTGACAGCATCCTGTTAGGAAGAAAATTGGCAGAAGGCTTCATTCCCCACTGGGCGGAGGTAGCTTCCAATCCAAAAAATCCATTTCATGACTCCGGCAAGCAGTTTGTCGGCTTATATAAAATAGTCTTTACCCAAACCCTGGAAAAATCCGAATGGGACAATACTGATTTAGCCAAGGGCAACCTCACCGACGAAGTGAAGCGGTTAAAACAACAGGATGGGAAAGATATGATTGTGTATGGTGGCAGCACCTTTGTGGCTTCTCTGATCAAAGAAAAGCTTATAGATGAATTTCACCTTTTTGTGAATCCGATGGCGCTTGGAAGCGGTTTGCCTATCTTTCAACATTTGAAGTCCTATCAGAAGTTGAAACTGGTAAATTCCATTGCTTTTGACTGTGGCATTGTGTTGCTTCATTACGAACCCTTGTCCTAACATTCCGTCCTGTATCACTGATCAGATCGCTGATCGTATGCAAAAATTATTGGGTATTATGAAGCTGTCTCAGTTGACTAATCATACACTCCTGAAACCTTTTGTGAAAGGCATCCGGACGATACACTCGGAGGATCTTACGGGTAGTGGCAAAAGTTTCAGATTTTTTGCCGATGGTTCTCCGGGCATTATGTTTTACCAGTCGGAACAAGACAGGAGGCTCAACCTGAATGAGAAAAATCTGGCAAACCTTTTCCTGTATGGGCAAACGGTCAAACCTATTGAGATCAAAGCGCAGGGTAGTGTTCGCATCATCATTCTCTTTCTCTATCCGCATGTGATCAAATCATTGTTTGGGGTGGAGGCCCATGCCTTAACGAATACCTGTATAGATTTCGATTTGCTGCCCTTTGCCGGTGTTAAATCATTGAGCGAACAATTGACAGAGGGAATGGCTACCGAAAATCAAATCAGGCTGCTGACAGAATTCCTGTCAAAGAGGATTTTACAATGTGACACCCTGCCTGAAAAGGATCTTCAATACGTGACCCATGCCTTGTCCAGTACAAATGGGAATGTACCTTTGAAAATTCTTCAGGATGAGTTGAGAGTTTCTGAACGAACGTTTGAACGCAAGTTTCTTCAACACGTCGGAGTTACCCCCCGCCTTTTTGCCAGAATCTGCAAGTTCAATACAGCCCTAAGGCAGCTCAGGATGAATCATCACCACAAACTAACGGACATTGCCTACGACACTGGGTTTGCTGATCAATCCCATTTTAACAGAACTTTCAAAGAGTTTACCGGATTGACACCCTCTGAATATATGATTTACTATCGGGTTGTTTCTGAGGATTACAGATGAACTGGGAGAGCATTCTATCCGGATCTACAAATACCTAGGAAAGAGGCTTTTACCCATAAAAATGCTGAATTCAACAAGAGGTAGGAAACGAGGCACTCACTGATCTCTGGAAAAGTGAGCTGATAGTTTTTTGATAATTAAGGGCTTATGGATCTTATCATGAGAATTGTACTATTGTTGGGAGCTTTGCTAACCGCTTTGATTACCGGTCTGTTCTATGCCTATGCCTGCTCGGTGAATGCAGGATTGGGCCGCTTATCGGATGCCGAGTATTTAAAAGCCATGCAACACATCAACCGGGCTATATTGAATCCCTGGTTTTTTGCCAGCTTTATGGGCACCGTTGTGGTACTTCCCCTGGGTACATGGCTGCTTTACAGGACAGGTCATACGGAAGCTTTTTACTATCTGCTGGCCGCAACGGTGTTATATCTGATGGGAACGTTTGGTGTCACCATCTTTGGCAATGTACCCCTGAATGAAGCATTGGATAAATTTGACATAGGAGCCAGTGAACTGAGTGCCATCAAATCCCAGAGGCTTCGCTTTGAAGTCCCCTGGAACAGTCTCAATTTGGTACGGACATGGGCTTCCATCCTGTCTATGATGCTGGTGTTGGTGGCCCTCTTCAAACAATAGCGCATGACATGAAAATACAGTATTATTTTTTTATCAATTAGTCACCAAAATACCAAACACCATGCACATGATCACAGGCGCTACCGGACAGGTTGGGGCTACCCTGGCTCAGTCATTGCTTGACAACAATGAAAAGGTTACGGTAGTCATACGAAATGAAAGTAAAGCTGAGGAATGGAAGCGAAAAGGGGCAACCGTAGTCCTGGCCAATGTATATGAAGTTGCGAGTCTGGAGAAAGCTTTTGCGCAGGGAACGAACTTGTTTATGATGATTCCTCCGGCAGATTTTGCAGGCGACGTGATGAGAGAGGAATATCGGGTTTTGGAAAATTATAAAACTGCCATCAACGGTTCTAACCTCCAAAAGGTTGTGGGCTTGTCTTCCTATGGTGCCCAACATGCTTCCGGTACAGGTCATCTTCTGGTTTCTCACCAACTGGAACATCTCTTGGATCATGTAGCGGTGCAGAAAATCATACTCCGTCCGGCCTACTATTACAGCAACTGGGGCATGGCGCTGTATACGGCCCAACAGGAAGGGGTTGTCTATACTTTTTTTCCACCTGATCTGAAGATAGCGATGGTGGCTCCACAGGATGTCGGCCAGCTGGCCGCTTCACTGATGCTGGACACCCAGAACAAGAAAACGCTTTATGAAATAGAAGGTCCGCAGCGCTATTCTCCAGCTGATGTAGCCGGTATCTTTGCTGATCTGCTATACAAAAAAGTAGTCGCTCAGGAAATCAAACCCAGTGACTGGCAGCAGACCTTCATGCAAATTGGTTTCTCAGAGACCAGCGCATTGTCATATATGGGCATGACCCGCAGTGTGATCCAGGGCCTCACCGAACCGGAAGACAGGGCGTCTGTTTACCGGGGCAAAACCACTTTGGAAGATTATCTGAAAGGACTTATCCACCACAGATGACTGTATCAAATACCTTGAGTTTACCGCTTAATTTTTAATCAATACACTACATGAGAAAAGTAATTGTATCAGAGTTTTTGACATTGGATGGCATGATGTCAGACCCTAAAGATGAAATGGAATGGGTACTGAATACTTTCAACGAGGAAATGGGACAGGAGATCCGTGCCCAGCAGCAGGAAACAGAGACCATCCTCTTGGGCCGTATCACCTACGAAATTATGGCATCCTATTGGCCTACCGCTGATCCGGCCACAGAAGATCCCAAGATGATTGAGCATATGAATAATACACCCAAGATTGTTTTTTCCAAAACCCTTCAAAAAACTGTATGGAGCAATACCAAGGTGATGCATACAATCAGTACAGAGGAAATAAACAAAATGAAGCTACAGCCCGGCAAGAATATAGTGGTGATAGGAAGTGCCAGCGTTGCGCAAACACTCACTAACCTGGGCCTGGTCGATGAATACCAGTTGTTGTTGCATCCGGTCGTATTAGGCAGTGGCAAATTCTTATTCGCTAACCTGCAAGAAAGACGTAAACTCAGGTTGCTTGAACATAAAATCCTCAGCAACGGTGTCCTTTCACTTCGTTATGCACCGGTATCCTAACCAGGAATCAAGCGATGCATAGGGCATGTTTGCTTCCTTCTTGATCTACCCCTGATCTATTAAAAAATAAAATTGTAACTGTTTACGGAATATCGAATTTGCAAGGCATGGTAGAAGTATTTAAAACAAAAGTGACCAACTCCTTCGAGGCACGGAAGATTGTAGATCTTATACAGAGAACGTTCAAAAATTATCAGGCAAATTTTGACCTGGAAGATTGCGACAAAATTCTGAGAATACAATGCCAGCAGGAGTGTATTCAGACTGAACGACTTATTGAATTTCTGGAGGTGCAGGGCTGTGTGGTCGAATGCCTGCCAGATGCACCATCGCCTGTGCCGAGGGAAAAAATATTCCCATCATCCTTAAACCCTTTCCCATGAGAAAAATAATTTTAGAACTGGTAGTATCCCTGGATGGTTATATTGAAGGCCCCAACCAGGAAATTGACTGGATCACCTTTGATGAAGAATCAGCCACCCATTTAAACGAATTCACGCATGAAATAGACACTGTCATGTATGGAAGGGTCAGTTATGAGCTGTGGGGTCAATATATCCCTCCGGAAGATAGCATGGAAGGGGAAAAAAGTTTTTATGCGGCAGTCCACCAAATGACCAAATATGTCTTCTCTCAACATCTGAACCAAGTGGAGGGAAAGGCGCGCCTGATCAGAGGCGATATCAAGGAACAGGTCATGGCAATTAAAAAGCAAGCTGGAAAAGATATCTGGCTATTTGGGGGTTCGGGACTCATCACCACTTTCATCAACCTGAATCTGATTGATGAATATCGTATCGGTATCATCCCGGTGCTTTTGGGCGCTGGCAAACCATTGTTTCAAAACATTGCCCGCCAGGTTGATTTGACCCTTTTGCAAGCCAAGACATCAACTTCCGGCATGCTCGTACTGTATTATCAACCCCGGACTAAACAGAACGATCCATCAGGGAACGGATGAACCCCCTTGTGTTGCTAACGAAAACTATATCATTATATCAAAAAATGCATTGTCGTGATCACCCCTTTAGATCGTCGCTTTTACACATCCCAACGGGAGATATTGAATAGTATCTTTGTGATAGACAACAATCAATAGACTGAAATAAGGCTTACCCAAAAGATGTATCCTATTGAGGATCCTGACCAATGTGGTTCAACCTTAAATCAGAATAAGGTAAAAGAGAAATACTATATACTTACAAACCTTGCAGTAGAGGGCAAAGAAGCGATGCTTCCCCCTTTACCGCATTTCACGATCTATAAACACCTACAAAAGATGAACCGACAAATAAAAGGTTTGCTTATTCTATTGTTTATCCTTTTGATAGTCACTGGCATTTCCAGGAAATTTATGTATAAAACTTCCCTGCCGAGCCCTGCTGTGATTAAGAACCATCCCATCACTTTAATCAGTAAAAAAATGAAACAGGATACCCTGACCATGGTCATCACACGCACCTTTGAAGTACCCCTGTCGCAACTTTGGAATGCCTGGAGCGACACAGCGCTCATCAAACAATGGTGGGGACCCAAAGGCTTTACTGCGCCGGTAGCCGACATTGATTTCCATGAGGAAGGTGTGTCGTTGCTCTGTATGCGTTCTCCCCAGGGGCAAGAGATATACAATACCTGGACTTACCAACAAATTGTACCTATGGAGCGTATCGCATTCATACAACACTTCACCGACAAGGAGGGTCACCCTCTGGACCCAGACCAGATAGGCCTGCCGCCGGGTATTCCCAAACAAGTACCGCATGTGATAACTTTCAAGAGTCTGGGAAAGAGCAAAACGGAATTGACCATCACGGAGTATGGCTATACCGCCTCCTCCGTTGTAGCCTTGTCTGAGGCTGGTATGCAGGAATGCTTAGATAAAATGGAAGTCGCATTGAACGCAACTCAACATCAATAATTGACTGATGAACCCATTGTACAATTCCTGTTATCTACACCCTTACCCATAGAAGTGAAGCGATCACGGGATGATCTTTAATTTCACTATCGAAATATCAGGGAAGATATTTAAATTTAGGGTGGTAGATTGGCGCAGGAGACGGGACAGGAGCACAAGTTTAGCCGTAGTGCCGATGTTTCCGGAAGTTCCTTGCGTTCCATTCATGGTTAGCCTTGTAAAACAACATAAGGTGAAAAGGGATACACAACTTAAGTTCAAACAACTTTTGATCATCTCCATGGCCTGGTTGATCATGGGTTTCATCATCGCGATATACGACCATCTGGTTCTTCATACCCAATTTTCCAATGGCACTACCTCCGAATACTCCTTTGGCATGTTGGTGGCCAGAAATATGGGGGCTGCCCTGATTGGAGCGCTGTTGGGAGGAAGTTTTATGGTATTTTACGTGAATCCGCGGTACCAGGACAAACCCTATGGCTATACCATTCTTGCCGTAGGTATCTCATTTATCCTGATTCTTGCATTTATCACCTTCGTCATGGGTATTTTACTGGCCACCAGGCAAACAGGAAAGCCTTTGTCTGATCCGGTATCGCAAGAAGCTTTTCTTCATTATATCACCGATACCTATCCGATAAAAAATGGGGTCGTCTGGTCCTTTATCGTTGCAACTACGCAGCTGTTTGTGCAGGTCAACAGCAAGTTCGGTCAAAACACTTTCTGGAATATCATTCGTGGAAAATACAATACTCCCAAAGAGGAGAAAAGAATTTTCATGTTTCTGGATCTCAATGATTCCACTGGTATGGCAGAACAATTAGGCAATGAGGTATACCATGCCCTGCTGAAAGATTTTTTTGCTGACATCACCGACCCTATTCTGGAAAACAAAGGGAATATTTACCAGTATGTCGGGGATGAAGTGGTAGTTGCCTGGAGTTATGAAAATGGAATTGAAAATCGGCAGTGCCTGAAATGTTTCTTCGACATGAAGCTCCATATTGAAAGGAAAAAGGAAAAGTATTTGCAACGCTACGGCCTACTGCCCTCTTTTAAAGCTGGCATCCATTGTGGAAAAGTAGTGGCTGGAGAAATAGGTATTATCAAAAGAGATATTACCTATTCTGGCGATGTACTGAACACCACCTCCCGCATCCTGAGTAAATGTGGAGAGTTGAATGAGGAGGTGATCACTACCTCCGATGTTCTGTCAGAACTTTCGGCTATCAATGATTTTATCATTCGCCCCTTAGGAACGATAAAACTCAAAGGAAAACAGAAAGAAGTACTGCTCAATGCCCTGATGCCTGTCAGTAGTACCTGAAGAAATAGCCATCAGAAGTCAATGATGAAGAAGCACTTCTGAACCGTGTCGTATTTTACTTTTTCATAGCCAATTGCCATCAGAATTGTTTATCTTAGATTACATTTTCAGCAATTTCACCAATGAGTAACAACTACTTGAGCATCCTCCTATGAAAAAGAGCAAACCGACTCCCACATCTCGTAGAAATTTTATCAAAGAAACCTCCTGGGCTGCTGCCGGTTTTATGATCGTTCCCCGCCATGTGCTGGGAGGCCGTGGGTTTGTTCCGCCCAGCGATAAGGTCAATATTGGCATGATAGGCGTAGGGGGCAGAGGCAGAGAAAATACCGCTGAACTTTTACAACTCGACGACGTGCAAGTGGTTGCCATCGCAGATCCTGCCGAATACTGGAACCTGGCTAACTTCTATTACCAATCAGAAGCCGGTCGGGGTCCGGTAAAGAAGATGATCGAAGACCATAACACTTCCCGGAATACCAATCTGAAAGTAGCAGAGTATCAGGATTTCCGTGACATGCTGGAACAGGAGTCTGCGCTTGATGCCATCTTGTGTTCTACCCCGGATCACTCTCATGCCTATATATGCCTGATGGCTATGCAGGCAGGAAAACATGCCTACTGTGAAAAGCCTTTGACCCACAACATCTGGGAAGCTCGCAGGTTGCAGGCGGTAGCCAAGGAAACGGGTCTGGCCACTCAGATGGGGAATGGTGGTCATAGCACCGAAGGTATCCGCCAAACAGTAGAGTATTTGCGCGCTGGTGCCATAGGCACGGTACGTGAAGCACATGCCTGGGTCCCGGCTACCCGATGGACACCTTCACTCAAAGGATTGCCCAAGGGCGCTACGCCCCTTCCTAAAGGATTAGACTGGCAACTTTGGCTGGGTCCTCGTGAGCCCCGGCCTTTTCATGAGACCATGGCACCCGTCACCTGGCGCGATTTCTGGGAATTTGGCTGTGGCGCCCTGGGAGATTTTGGTTGCCATGATATGGATGCGGCTACCTGGGCTTTTGAGCTGGCTGCCCCTGAAAGTGTAGAGATATTTCCAGCAGGGTACAGTGATGCCGACATCACTCCCTATGGAGAGATAGGCTACTACCAGTTTCCAGGCCGTGGTCAGCAATCTTCTCTGCAACTTACCTGGTATTCAGGAGGTCTGCGGCCACCCCTTCATCCGATGTTGCCACAGGATTATGCCTATTCGGCGAGGGGGGCTATGTTTGTCGGAGAGAAGGGGATTATACTCAATGAAGGCAGTGATCGCGTTCCAAAAATTTACCCGGATAGTCTACGGGCTTCCTTTACACCCCCTCAACCCAACCTGTCCCGTTCCAATGGTCACTACCGCGATTGGGTGGATGCGATCAAAGGGGGAGCCGCCGCCAGTTCTAATTTTGATTACGGGGCCCGCCTGACAGAGATCACACTCCTGGGCGTACTTTCCTTGCGGCTCGGTGGCAGGAAAATCTATTGGGATGCACAAAACATGAAAGCTACAGGAATCCCTGAAGCTGATGCTTTTATTCGTGAACCCGTGCGTAAAGGATGGGAAATGACCTGACAGTACCTATCCAGTACTACGTTTTTGCAGCAGATTATCAGAATAACAACATTTTACTTCAACCTGTGATAGCCTATGCATCCATACAAAACACAACTACCCCAACTCGGAGAGGCCACTTTTCTGACCGATGGTGGACTGGAAACAACCCTGATCTTTCATCAGGGAATGGAACTGCCACTCTTTGCCGCCTTTGACCTGCTGAAATCAGAAGAAGGAAAGCAGGTATTAAAAAAGTATTATCTTCATTACCTTCACATTGCCAGACAATACAAGACAGGCTTTGTCCTGGAAGCACCCACCTGGAGGGCTAACCAGGATTGGGGAGCCAAACTGGGCTATTCTTCCGCTTCTTTAGACCTTGTAAACAAAAGGGCCATTGAACTCATGGAAGAACTCAGAAAAGAACATGGGGAGGCAAACCTTCCCATCGTCATCAGTGGTTGTCTGGGTCCCCGAGGGGATGGATACGTACCTTCCAACCTCATGAATGCGAAGGAAGCCCAGGATTATCATACAGCCCAGGTCAAATCCTTCAGTGAGACCACCGCCGACCTGGTGACAGCTATGACTATTAATTACACAGCAGAAGCCATCGGCATTGTACGGGCAGCGCAGCAGTATAAGATGCCTGTCGTGATTTCCTTTACCACGGAAACCGATGGGAAACTACCCAACGGAGAAACTCTTCAGGATGCCATCACCCAGGTGGATGAAGTCACCGATCTGTATGTAGCCTATTATATGATCAATTGTGCCCATCCTAACCATTTTAAAGGAGTCTTGCAAGACGGAGGTCAATGGCTGCAACGAATCAAGGGCATCAGGGCCAATGCTTCTATGAAAAGTCATGCGGAATTGGACGAATCGGATCACCTCGATGCGGGCGATAAGCAGGAACTGGCCCGTGGGTATCTCACACTGAAATCGCTGTTGCCCAACCTGACAGTCATCGGTGGGTGCTGTGGTACTGATCACACCCATCTGGAAAAAATATGCACGCACTGGTTTAACTGATCAAAACAACTAAAGAAACCAAAGTTCACTCATTGCTATGACCCCTAAAAACGGGCTGTAGACAACAGCCATTCGTATGGGTTTAATTGAAAAGCCTTTTTTGCTTAAAGGGGATCATTGAAGCAGGGTTTTGTGACAAAAACATTGACTGGATCTGACCTTATTTTTCAAAGATACCCACCAGATGGCCGTCAGGGTCTTTTACATAAAACCCTCTCTGATAGCCTGTGGCAGTATTTGTTAACGTGACGATGGCCGGAGACACAAACCGTATCGAGTGATCTTTCAGCTTTTGATATACACTTTCAATATCATTGGTGAGAAAGTGTGTTGCCCAGGCAATCAGATCATCAGTTCTGGCATCGGCAGGATAAGGCCGCCCACCTTCCGGTTTCAGGTATTCCAGAAATTCTACTCCCGGCCCTGAGAGAGTTTTGTTTCCGGTAATGTGCAGGCTGGCTCCTGCTACATTGTTCAGATGCTCCTGCTCTGTGCCAAAATTATAGCTTTCACCACCCAAAGTCATGCCCAATACATTACGATAAAACTCGGCACTTCGGGCTGTTTGGCGGATGCCTATGGCTGTATGATCGATACCCAGGAATACCTGATCTGTTTCTTGCTGCCATTTTGGATTCCCTTTTTCTGGGGGAAAATTGATGAGTTCCAGCACATGGCCGTCCGGATCCTGAAAGTAAAAAGCCCGGATACCGGCAGCTTCTTTGAGTGACTTCGGCAGTGTCTGCGGTCCGGTAGACACATGCTCAACTTTATGACGACGGAGGATCGCATAGGCTGCTTCCATATCGCTCACCACAATAGCGATATGTTGAAACCATAGATCATTACTGCGGGAATCTGCCGGAATGGGTTTACCACCTACGGTCAGGTAATCAGTCAGCACGATTTCCTCTGTTCCTAATCGTAGCCGGGCCTGCTGCTTTCGAATCCCAAACAGACCATGTAACTGCTCATCAGCAGGGCCAAAAGACTCTCCTTCAGAGACCTTTTCAAAACCCAATACCCGGGTATAAAAAAGCACAGATTCCTCCAGGTCACTAACCGTTATACTGATAGCATCTACTGCCGTGACACACTGGGCCACCAGCCCCTGAAGGGTGAGCAACCAGGATAATCCAATCAAAAATATAGGGGTGACTTTTTTCATCTTGGTGAGGGTTATGTTTGTGGACTCATTTCATTCTCGTGTTTCAGTTCTTTTTCCAGAAAATAATTCAGCAAGGTCCGTAGGGCTGCAATGGCTGCCAGTTGACCGATATCGTTCCAGGTGGGGGCTACCGCTGTTTGAATGATATCTGCCGCCAGCAGAAACTCAAGCGCCAATGCCAGCGCTTTTCCCAACTGCAGCCTGATGGCCAGGGGATTTATCACTCTTGTATGAAAAGAAGAATAGACATACTGCCACAAGGCACGCAAGGTAGCATGGGCAATGATCAGGGCGGCCATTACTTCTGCCACCCCCCCTAACAGAAAGGTAACGGTCTTGATGACATGTTCTAAGGATTCCATCGCCATTACACCATCGTATAGATAGTTGTATTCCGGTGGCTTACCTGTAACCTTTCCAGAATATGATTCCCTACCCGCAAAGCATTGGCCATGATGGTCAGCGATGGGTTAAACGCTCCACAGGACACGAAGAAACTACTGTCGGTAACATACAAATTATCTACATCGTGGGCTTTGCAATGGATATCCAGGACAGAAGTTTGAGGGTCTGTTCCAAACTTCATCGTTCCATTCTGATGCGATACACCGGAAATACCCAAATCGTATCCCACCCGGATGCTATCCTTCTGCAAGGGGTCTACCCCTCCCAGTTGGTCTAGGATATGATGTAGTTTGGCTTTCAACCGAATGTAGGCTTCCCGGTTATTGGGCTGATAGATCGTTTGGATACTGCCATCCTTGCGTACCATTACCCGGTTGTTTGGGTCCGGCAAATCTTCAGCGGTAATCCAGAAGTCGATACTATGGGTTGACAACTCCTCAAAAGATTTTCCTGGAAAATGATCTTTGGCCAGATCCAGCAAAGTATCCGGATCACTCTTTCCCATCAGTTGGATGGTACCCAGGGGATAAGGGGCGTCATCAGCACGATGATAAAAGTCGGCTAAAGCAAAAGATTTTTGGAACTGGGAAGTATTGAGCTTATTTGAAATGGCAATGACGGCACCGTTCTGGTGCAACATATAATTTCTGCCTACCATGTCTGAGCGATTGGCTAAACCCTTGGGGTGCTGAGCATTGGCTGAACGCAAACAGAGGGCAGCGCTATTCACAGCTCCGGCCGCCAGTATCACGATGTCCGCTTCAAAATGTATTTTCTCTCCCTGATGGGTTACTTCCACTTTGGACACACTCTTGCCTGTCTGGTCGGTGATCAGTTTTTCTACCAACGCATGGTGTAGTAAGGTAACGTTGGGCAAGGTCAGGGCCTGCCGGATAGAGACCACCTGGGTATCGGCCTTGGCTTCTGTAATATCCGGAAAACCATCAAAATTACTTAATTTCAACGGAGAGGTACCCGTTTTCCCGTTGTCGCCCAATCGAACGCCAATGGGTAAAGGAAAAGGCTGGTATCCCAGGGATTGTAACTGATGGTACAGCTCCAGCATACTCGGTTCGTGCGGTAAGGGTGGAAAGGGATAAGGGACAGTAGCCAAAGGCTCTGTGGGATCAACCCCTCTTTCACCATGCACACTATACAAACGTTCAGCTTCGGTGTAATAGGGCTCCAAATCCTGATATCGGATAGGCCAGGCAGGCGAAGTACCCCCGAAATGCTTTACTTCCTGAAAGTCACTTTCCCGCAGGCGAAACATGGCGCCCCCATACACTTTTGTATTTCCGCCCACACAGTAGTGCGTATAAGGTGAAAATGTCTGGTTGTCCTGATCATACCATTTTTCGGTGGTACGATAACGCCCAAGTGTAAAGACCTCCCTGGGGTCCCAGTTTTCTTTTTCTTTGGGAATGTAATCACCCCTTTCCAGTATCAAAATACTTTTGCCGGATGGTGCCAGCTTGTAGGCGATGGTACCGCCGCCAGCCCCTGTTCCAATAATGATAATATCGTATTTCGTTTTCATTTTGTATTAATTAGGAAGTTATTTTGATCATATGACGCCTGTTGCCTACCTGAGGCATCAGGTATTCCTTTGAATCTACATGATTGATATTCAGCGTAGTAGACAGCGTTTGTTACTCTATCGCTTTCTCTACGGTTTGTTTTTCCTGCATTTCCATGATCGCTTCCAGGGTTTCTGGTTGACGATACCCACAATGAAAAATACAGGGGTAATGCCGACTATGAAAAATCTTTGCGCAATGAACCTTGCCAAAGCCTATTTTATAGACGATCGCTGCGATAAACATACCCAGCAAAGGTGCCAGAAGATAGATCCAGAAAGTGGGAAACATCATGGCCGGTACGGCAGAAGCCAAAGTGCGGGCAGGATTCATACTAAACCCAGAAATGGGTGCGGTGAATATTACATAGATACAGACCAACACCCCTACCAGACCTCCTGTATATTTCGCCATTTTGGGACGGTTTGTCAGGGTCAGCACCACCATCATGGTGATGAAAGCGATGAGCACTTCTACGCCAAAAGCCCAGAGAGCACCTTGTTTTCCCGGCACTGTCATGACATAGCTGACAGGGGCCTCCTGAAAAGGTTTCCCCAGAAGCCAGACCATCAGGTAAACACTCAGAACGCCTCCCAGACATTGAAACAATATATAATAGAATGCATCCACACCTTTGATTTTCCCCAATCCCAGAAAGGTAAGGGTTACGGCCGGATTCATATGAGCGCCTGATAATTTGCCCATGGGAGAATAAAAGATAGCGATCGCTGTCAGCCCCATGGCGACACCCATCAGGCCCATTCTTGTAAAAGCATTAGGAATACTTACATGCACCGGCGAATGTGGCGCTTCCAGCAATGTGCCGAAAAAAGAAGCGGAGATCATGAAGATGCCCAGACATACCGCTTCCATGCAATACACTTTCCAGTGCATCGCCAACGATGACTTTATCATGACAGGCTAAGATTAAATGATTTAACGCTGATTTTCTGCTAACAGCTCAACCTCCCTTTCCTGTGGGATTAACTGATACGCCAAAGCTACCCGCAATACTTCCCCTACCCCCCAGGCCTGGGCTACACAACCCCGGGCTGCGTGAGGTGGTGCGGCATCAAAGATTTCAGACACCGTCCCAATGCACCCTTCCTGTAGATGCTCTAAAAATTGATGGAGGACAGGCATGGCTTCTGCTTTTCCTTCTTCCCCTTTAACTTTTATAAGCGCTTCAAGATAAGGCCCTAACAGAAAACTCCAGACCGTACCCTGATGGTAAGCCCCATCTCTCTCCCTGGGACTTCCTCCGTAAACAGCAATGTATTGGGGATCATCCGCTGCCAGGCTTCTTAGGCCTCTGGGCGTGAGCAGGTCTTTGGTAATCCTTTGCAAAACAAGCTCCGCATTCGTTTCCTCCAGCAAGGGGAAAGGCAGACTCAGGGCGTATACCGCATTGGGACGTATCTGTTGATTTTTTTCCTCTCCTGCTACATAATCATACAAATACTGCTGCTCTGCATTCCAGAAGAGCTGAAGGAACCTTGCCTTGATCCATATGGCTTTCTGGTGGTATATATCTGATTCCTCATCATGGCCTGTTTCTTTCAGCAATGTGGCTGTAATCCGTATGGCATTGTACCAAAGGGCATTGATCTCTACTGCTTTTCCAGTCCGGGGGGTAACCACCCAGTCGCCTACCTTGGCATCCATCCAGGTGAGTTGTACCCCTTCCTGTCCCGCGTATAACAGACCATCGTTGTCTACATGGATTTGGAAGCGGGTGCCCTTCTGGTGCCAGGCAATAATTTCTTTCAAGACGGGTAGTAGCCGGCGTATTAAAGACAGGTCACCTGTGTATTGATAATACTGATAGATGGCCTGAAAGAACCACAGCGTAGCATCCACTGTATTGTACTCCGGTTGTTCTCCCCTATCCGGAAACCAGTTGGGCAACATCCCTTCGCTGACATGCGCTGCAAAAGCATTCAGTATTTTCCGGGCATCGTCGAAGCGGCCGGTGACCAGACAAATGCCTGGCAAGGCGATCATGGTATCACGTCCCCAATCTGAAAACCAGTGATAACCCGCTATCAGGGTCTTCAGATCTTTTCCCCGCCTGACAACGAACTGATCAGCAG
Organism: Catalimonadaceae bacterium JC749; assembly: GCA_021730635.1. Taxonomy (GTDB): domain Bacteria; phylum Bacteroidota; class Bacteroidia; order Cytophagales; family Cyclobacteriaceae; genus JAJNNC01. Next base: position 136,683 of record JAJNNC010000013.1, on the reverse strand, counting down.
CCAGGGTCAGCGCCCGGATATTTTCATTCCAGGAGAATTCTTTCACCAGATTTTCTCTACGGGTTCTTTCCTTTTCTAAAAGCCGCACCGCTTCTTTCTCTCCCGGGTGTTCTGTGGAAAGGATCACCCCTAGCCTACTGCCTTTTTCCAGGGTTATTTGAAAAGTACCATGCGTATACAAGTCTTCCTGAAAATCCAGACCCCTATAGGCTTCTCTGGCATATTCCACATGGTAATACCAATGTGGCTGTTCCTTAAATTGAGCTCCCGGAATTTTTACATACAGCGGCGGACTGTCTGCGTAATTCTGTGTGTGAAATATCCCCTCCGCAAACGTATAAGCCTTGTTGATGGCTTCATTAGCGCGGGAGATGCTATGAAAATCACGGCAGGCGTACAAAGGCAGCAACTCGAGGGTGAATGGCCCTGCTGCCTGAAGCACTTCGTAGAGCACGACGGTGGTATTTTCGCCATGAATGGCTGCCACAGTCTTTTTCAGATGCACGCCTCCTGCCTGGTATTCAAAGACAGGAAACAGATCGCGCTGGAAAGACCGCAGGTATTGGTATCCCTGTGGATAGATCGTGCCGGGATATTGGTTGGTTCCCAGGGCATAATGCTGTTCATCTTTGATGATGGCCTCATCCAGCTTTGATAACACCACCATTCTACCCAAGGGAGGGTGTAGGGCTGCCACCAGCAATCCGTGGTATCTTCTGGTATGAGCTCCACTGATCGTGGTACTAGCCCATCCTCCCAGCCCGTTGGTTTCCAGCCATTCCAGCTCATGGAGCTGGCTGAAGGCACTTTGGTTATCCTCGTCAAAATACAATGTTTTCATCCTTATTTTTTTAGCATTCTTTCGGCTGTATCAGTTTGGCGACAAGCCCCGTCCAGCCTGTCTGATGCGTTGCCCCCACACCTCTTCCGTTGTCGCCGTGAAAGTATTCATTGAAGAAAATATAATCAGAAAAATGCGCATCGGTTTGCAATTTTTCATTGTCTCCAAAAACGGGCCGTCTGCCATCTTCTCCTTTTTTGAAAATATTAATCATACGGGCAGAAAGGTCTTTGGCGATTTCCTGAAGCGTATGGTAGTTTCCTGACCCGGTAGGGTGCTCTACTTTGAAATCGTCGCCATAGTAATGGTGAAAGCGTTGCAGGCTTTCTATCAGCAGGTAGTTGACCGGAAACCAGATAGGCCCCCGCCAGTTGGAATTGCCTCCAAACAAGGAAGTATCACCCTCTGCAGGCGTATATTTAACCTGGAAGGTACTGCCGTTCACATGAAACTCGTAGGGCTGATCCTGGTATACTCGGGACAATGCCCTGACACCGTAGTCAGACAGGAACTCGGATTCATCCAGCATCCGTTTGAGCAGTCGTTTCATCCGATGTCCTCTCAGCAAAGACAGCAAATGCCGCTCCCCTCTCCCTTTCTCATTCCATCGGGAAACCAGGTTGGCCAGATCCGGCCGGTATTTTAGAAACCATTGCATCCGAGAGGTAAATTCTGGCATAGATCGGAAAATTTCTTCATCCAGTATCTCCACAGCAAAAAGAGGCACCAGACCTACCATAGAGCGTATTTTCATTTTAATACTCTGGTTGGAAGGCGTTTGCAGCACGTCGTAATAAAACTCGTCTTCCTCATCCCAGAGATCCACCCCATTCTTCCCTACATTGGTCATCGCCCCTGCAATATAGAGGAAATGCTCGAAGAATTTGGTAGCCAGACTCTGGTATACCGGATTTACCTTTGCCAACTCCAGCGACATTCGCAACATATTCAAAGTAAACATAGCCATCCAGCTCGTTCCATCCGACTGTTCTATATAACCACCGGTGGGTAGAGCCGCACTGCGGTCAAATACCCCGATGTTGTCCATACCCAGAAAACCACCCTGGAATATGTTCTTATTGTTCCTGTCTTTTTTATTCACCCACCAGGTAAAGTTGAGCAACAGCTTATGGAAGACTTCTTCCAGAAACTTAATATCTCCTTTACCGCCGCAGGCTTTCTGATCGATTTTATACACACGCCAGGTCGCCCACCCATGCACCGGAGGATTCACATCACTGAAAGCCCATTCGTAAGCAGGCAACTGCCCGTTGGGATGCATATACCATTCTTTGGTGAGCAGGATCAGCTGCTGCTTGGCAAATTCCGGATCTATCATGGCCAGTGGAAGCGTGTGAAATGCCAAGTCCCAGGCCGCATACCAGGGATACTCCCACTTGTCGGGCATAGAAATGATATCGTGATTGTTCAGGTGAATCCATTCGTTGTTTCTGCCCTGTTTCCTTTGTGCCGGAGGAGCCGGCTGCCCTGGGTCTCCATTGATCCACTGACCGATGTCATAATAGAAGAACTGTTTGCTCCACAGCATACCAGCCCAGGCCTGCCGCTGAATATTCCGTTGATCTTCATCCAGGATATCTTTTTGAAGAAAGTGATAGAACTCATGGGCTTCCTCTTCTCTTTTGGCAAAGGTATCTTCATAGTCGGCAAAAGGAGAGAGCTGATCGTTTGGCGTCAGCCGCAGTCTGATGGTTTTAGTACCTCCTGCCGGTATTTCAAACTGATAATGCACTGCCGCTTTGGTACCCTTTGGGTGGGATTGCAGCCCTTCCCTGCTGCCATGGATCACAAAATCGTTGATACCATCTTTGGCAGGTCCTGGCTGACCGTATTGATATAGACGCAGTGTGTTGGTTTCATTCTCACAAAACAGCACGGGCGCCTCTTCTTCATAAAACAGATAATATTCCCCCAGTTCCGCATGTTTGGCTTTAAGGGCATTTCCATGTTTGGAAAGAGTAGGTTTATGACCATTCATGCCCCATGACCAGGTGTTGCGAAACCAAATTTGGGGCAGAAGATGGATGGTGGCAGCTTCTGCCCCCCGGTTATGCGCCGTTATTTTAATGCATATATCGTTGATATCAGCTTTTGCATACTCAATGAATACATCGAAGTATTTGTTCTCATGAAAGATGCCCGTGTCGATAAGTTCAAATTCAGGGTCGAGTTTCCCCCGCCTTCTGTTTTCTTCTACCAGCCAGGCATAGGGAAAGGCCTGCTGCGGGTATTTGTACAGCATCTTCATGTAGGAATGGGTGGGTGTACTATCCAGGTAATAATAATATTCTTTGCAATCTTCCCCGTGATTCCCTTCGTTGCCCGTCAGGCCAAACATCCTCTCTTTGAGAATAGCATCTTTCTGGTTCCAGAGTGCCAGGGAAAAACACAGCCGTTGGTAATCGTCACTGATTCCCCCGATTCCTTCTTCTCCCCAGCGGTACGCTTTGCTGCGGGCCGCCTCATGCGATACGTATTCCCAGGCATTACCATAGGGACTATAATCCTCCCGTACGGTACCCCACTGTCTTTCTGTTAGGTAAGGGCCAAATTTTCGCCAGTCTTTCGCTCCTTCTTTGGTCTGATCGAGCCGTTGATGTTCTTGCGTTAACATGAGAAATTCTGTTGGTTATAAGGTTGCGTATTCATGCTTATTATCCATTATCCTCAAAACCCGGATAGAGTAACATACCCCCATCCACAAAAAGGGTTATCCCGTTCACATATTCCGAATCGTCGGAAGCCAGCCATACAGCAGCCTTCCCAATATCTTCAGCTTCTCCTATTCGTTTAGCGGGAATTAGCTTTAAAAGGTTTTGCAAACCCTGCGGCGTATCCCATGCTGCATGGTTGATAGGGGTGCGGATTGCTCCGGGTCCGATACTATTCACGCGTATCTTTTTGGGGGCCAGTTCCTGGGCAATCGTTTTCATCAGCATCATGACCCCTCCTTTGGAAGCCGCATAATTGGCATGTCCGGCCCAGGGAATGACTTCGTGTACGGAACTAATACAGATGATCTTACCGGCCGATTGAGATCTTTCCGGCACGACCCCTCTTCTCAAAAATTCTTTGACCGCTTCACGGGCACAGAGAAATTGTCCGGTCAGGTTGATACCCAGCACATAGTTCCATTGTTCCAGGGTCATATTATGGAAGGAAGCATCTTTTTGCAGCCCCGCATTATTGACCAGTATGTCTACAGTACCAAAAGCCTTCCGTATATGCTCGAACATGTCAATCACCTCCTGCTCCTGACTGACATCAGCTTTGAAAGTAATGGCAGTCCCTCCCTGACTTTTGATCTCTGCCTGCACCATTTCCGCTTTGTCCGGACTACTGGCATAGTTGATCACGACAGCAGCCCCTTCCTGGGCCAGCGCCTTAGCTACACCAGCACCAATTCCCGAACTGGCACCAGTGACGAGGGCTACCTGCCCCTCCAATTTTTTTTGTTTATGAATCATCTGTTCTTTTTTATGTAAAGTTTGCTGAAAAGGATGAGAACGATTGTCGCCCTGCTTGCCAAAAGTCTTTTTTTACTCAACTGGCCAGCATCACACTGGGAAAAGCAATTTCTTTGCGGGTGTAATGGATATCCCCGGAATTTCGCAACTCGTTGATTATGAGGGTAACAGTTTGGCGGGAGGTAAAAATCAAGCTCGCTAGATCATTGTGGGTAAAGTAATTTTTGACCACCACCCGGTCTCCCAGTGATTTTCCTTCTGACTGCGCCCATTCCCGGAAGAAATACATCAAGCGTGACTTCACATCCTTGGAGACCATGTTTACATACCGGTTTTCCAGCCTTTTAAATTTTTCACTGAGTTTGTTGAGAAAATTAAGGGTTAATAAAGGGTTGTTTTCCATAACTCTGTTGAGTGGTAGCAGGTCGAAGGCATAAAAGCTGGCCATTTCAGAAATTACTTCCCCGTATTCTTCACTGGAAGAGCGGGCTCCTAAGGTGATAGCCCCAAACAGGTCACCGCTGGATACCACATCCTTCACCATCTCATCGCCCTCCTCGTTGATTTCAGCGATTTTCACTTTGCCACTAATGATTAAATATACTTTCTGATGGGTATCAGTACCCCAGTCTATAATTTTTCCTTTTTTCGCTTCCTGGCGATAAGCGATGTCACATAATTCATTAATCTGTGTTTCACTCAGGTTGGAGGCTATATTGAGGCTTTTCAGAAAAAAATGCTTGGTTTCCATATTTGTATTTTGTTAGGTAGTAAAAGTGACATCAGAAAATCAATGAATGCAGTACCTCCTCAGACAATTTGTCCTTTAGATGTAGACCGGTAAAGCTAAACAGGCTGCTTTCCAGGGTGGAGTACCAAGGAAAAGGATATGCGTTTGCCCAGTAGAATAAATTTGTCCACAGGGTGTGCGTCCTTCTATACCCCCGAACGAAGGGTGCCGTGGAAGAAAATTTCCATGCTGTTCTGTTATCGTAAGGGCGCCCAGCGTCCTGAACGAAAAAATAGGTAAGGTTTTCTATATCAGAGAGCTTCATAGTTTTGCTTCATTTTACTATGAGCTTTCCAAAGAGCATACCACACCTTACAACATATTGACTATCAGCAAGATAATTAAATTTTTCAGTATTGGATCAGACCTAAATCCTACTATATATTGGAGTTGACTACGATATATTGGAGCTTTCTCCTGCGGGAGTCTTGCTATCTTTTCGTAAGATACCCAGTTTTTTCATACGGGCTTCCAGGGTGGTTGGATTGAGTCCCAGGGCCTGGGCTGCCCCCTGGGCACCCCGGATTTTCCATCCCGTCATCTCCAAGGTATCCAGTATGTGCTTTTTTTCTACTTCAAAAAGTGTCTTCTCTTTGGTGGCGGAAAGGATAGGTATATTGTAGGCATGAGGCAGCCAGTCGCCTAATTCGAGTATATTTCCCCTGGATATGATGAGCGCTCTTTCAATTACATTTTCCAGTTCGCGGATATTGCCGGGCCAGTCATAAGCCTGAAGAATATCCAGCACATTTTTCGGAACAAGCTGTATTTGACGACCTAATTTAGGCTCGTATTTCCGGCAAAAATGGTGTACCAGTAAGGGAATGTCTTCTTTACGTTCCCGAAGGGGCGGCATATGGATGGGAAAAACGTTGAGGCGGTAAAAAAGGTCTGCCCTGAACTCTTTCTGATTCACCGATTCGGAAAGGTCCCTATTGGTAGCCGCTATGATACGCACATCTACCTGTCTTGTTTTGGAGCTTCCCAAACGCTCAAATTCTCCTTCCTGTAATACCCGCAGCAGTTTAGACTGTAACTCCAGCGGAACTTCACCAATTTCGTCCAAGAAAATAGTGCCTCCATCGGCCAGTTCGAAACGCCCTACATGGGCCGCAATCGCTCCGGTGAAAGCCCCTTTCTCATGTCCGAACAATTCACTTTCGATCAGGTTGGCTGGCAAGGCCGCACAGTTTACCTTGACCAGCGGTCTTTTGTTTCTTTTGCCGATATTGTGAATGGCCCTGGCAATCAGCTCCTTGCCTGTGCCCGATTCACCCAAAATGAGAACTGTCGCATCGGTCTGAGCTACCAGCTCCACTTTTTCCAGCGTCTTTTGAAAGACAGGACTTTGAGAGATGATTTCTTCAAAGTTATGCTGTAGTTTGATCTCGGATTGCAAATAAATATTCTCTGCTTCCAGCCTTGCCTTCAGTTCTTCCACTTCCCGTAAGGCTACCGTCAACTTTTCCTGCGACAGTTTCTGCGGGGTGATATCGACACAGGAAACAATAGATTTGGCCCAGTCTGCTTCATAACCCGGCAGTATGGCTCGTTTGGCAATCATATAGCGGGTATCGCCCTGTGGTCCGGTCAGAGAGACTTCCCTTTCATAGGTTAATTTTCCGGCATCCAGGGTAAGCAGAGAATTTTTAAACACTTCCGGTTGAAAGTGTTTGGGAAAAGCTGCATAATAGGCTTCCGCCGAAACATATCCAAACAGGTCACACATGGCTTTGTTGACATGCAAGGGTTGGATTAATTGCTGGCAGGTGTAGAGTTCTTCCGGATGCTGATCAAACCAGGTACGCAGGTCTGCATGCTGCTCCTTCAGATGGTCCAGGTATTTTTTCAGGTGTGACAGGTCTTCCTCCAGCAATCCGATGGGAGAATCTTCAAAGAGTGTTTTATATCGGACAGCAGTTTCCTGTATGATTTCATCTTTTCGCTTCCGCTCAATTTCAGCCCCCACTCTTGAAGCAAAGATACGCATGATATTCATTTGCTGCTGGGAAATGCGTCTGGCTTTGTTATCAAAAACCGCAATATGACCTATCACTTCTCCATCGCTCTGAAAGACAGGTACCCCAAAATAAGACTGAGAGCCAGTCTCTCTGGGAAAGATTTTCTCCAGGTTATCTTCACAATAATATTGCTGCCCCTTCATCAGGATCGCACAAGGAGTACCTTCTACATCGTACTCATAATCATCCAGGAATTTGTCGTTTTTGTAATACACCAGCGTTCTCACCCGGGTTTTAGCCACGTTGGCACATTCGGCAATCAGGGCAAAACGAGTATCGAGTGACACTACCAGATGGTAGGCCAGCGATCTGAAAAAATCACCGCCAATGACATAGGCAGTGCCTTCACTGAGAATTCTGAGCAATTCGTTAGGATCTTTATCGGAAAAGACATCCTGCAGGATAAAACACAGGTAATGCTTTTGACCCAGGCGAATGGCTTTGGCAGTGGTGTTAACCTGGGTTACGCCGCCGGCTTTGGTTACCAGGTTACAGAGCTGGTGCAGCTCTTTATGGGTTAAGGTAGAGCTCCAGCGGGCATACCAGATATCATGACTGGTGCTGGGGCTAAAGGCATAGATAGGTTTTCCCAGCATCTCAGAAGGCTGATAGCCGTAAAACTGACAGGTCATTTCATTCACATAGACAATCTCTCCAGAAGGTTGGGTCAGGATGATCCCTTCGGGTAAATTATCCAGGGTGGACATCAGGATTTCATCCCAGTCGTCACCCATCAAAGTAGAAGTATCCATCACCTGGTGAATTAGGTTATTGCAAGGATAACCTAATAAAATTACGAAAATCTACAGATAAACCATAGTAATAGGGGTAAGTGCTTTCTGTTTACTATCAAGTCAGGACACTCTTCAATGCGCTGGGGCTGTGATCATCGTTATGATCTGCTGCCAGTGATACATCACCTGCAGGAAAGCAATAGCCAAAAACAAAAGACCTGTCGCTTTATTCAAAGAACCCAGCACATACCCATGGATTCTTTCTTTCAAGCGATGGAACAGGCAGGCCACCAAAAGTAAAAAAAGGAGTGCTCCAAACGAAGTGCCTGCCACAAAAAGTAAGGATGAAAAAAATTCTTGCGCATCAAACAGTCGGTAACTTTTCAGCAACAACAGCACGGATACCCAAAAGGTAAAAAGCATGGGGTTGAGAAACCCCAGGGCCAGGCCCTGAAGAAAGGAAGTCTTATGGTGTGATTTCCGTACTTGCAGCGGCTGGTAAGGCTTGCGGACAAAGTAAATGCCCATGCCCAGACAAAGAGGGATGTATACCCAGGAAAGCATATTCCATACAGAGGGCCATTGTACCACCAGGTCGGCACCGCCAATCGCCAGCGTGGCATAGAAAGCTTCCGGCAAAGATCCTCCCAGAGCTACCCAAAAAGCTGCTTTCCTGTTTTGATGAAGCGTAGTATACGCCACCGACACGTTGACTACTCCCACTTGCAATGACCCGGCAAAACTAATGAGGGAGGCTAGCAAAAAACTCTGTAAATACATGCGGTTACTTATTCCATGAAATGTTGGTAAATACGCCGGGCAACCTGCCTGAGAGGGATATAGGGCACACCCAGGTGCCTGTTCTGTCGGCTGATCTGGCCTAAAATTTTCATATGGGCGGCTACATCCCGGTAAGCTTGCCAGAGCTTATAAGTAGGATCATAGATATGACCCGGCTCTGAAGTGACCCCATTGACCTCCATGATTTTAACCTGGCCTTTGTATAAATCCTCTACCTGACTCACTTTCAAATCAAACCGGCCATAGTAAAAGCCCTTCATACTTTCTGTAATCTGATCAAAGACCTTGACCAACTGCTTGTTGATCAAAGCGTTGGCATTATTAAACTGGGTGCCTCGGCAATGGTTTCCTATGGGTTCGAGCAGTATGGTTTCTCCCCGGGCTGGGATGTAGCCAGCCTCTTTTCCTAACTTTTGCCGCAAACGCTGCCACTGAAAACGAGCCCGGGTATTGCCATGCAACAGATGGCATAGGGTTGACTTTCCATCCCCTTTGACCTTCAAAAATTCTTTACTCACCACCGAAGTGATGCCTGACTGGCTCCCATCCGGATATCGATAATACAAAATGCCAAACTCATGAGCTTCCGCCAGATATTCCTGGATGATAAGATTCTCGGGATGCTCCTGAAGATAGGTTTTTAAAGCTGATGCATCCTCTATTTTTTCCACCCCCTGCCCTCTTTCTCCCACATTGGGTTTTACAATGACAGGAAAGGCAATGGCAGCGTTCTCCAGCTGTGACAATATTCCAGAAAGGTGCCTGCCTGCCTCCACAAAAACGGTTTTTGGCACATATGCCACTGGAATTTTATGCAGAATATCCATTTTAGATTCTCCAAACACACCCCCCATTTCAATACCTGGATTGGAAACCGTAAAATAAGTAAAAGATCTGGCTTTCAGTGCCAGATACAGGTAGTAGAAAGCCAGAGGAGCATAAAACAACCAGAAAGGCCAGTACTCATACCGGACGATTCGTACCCACCATAAAGGAACGGAAAGGGAGGGCCATTGCATTTTCAGTCGCTGAAAATGGCGGATTGTTTGTGTCAGCAGCGCAACCATGGGGCATTAGGTTTCTGAGGGTGAAGAATGTCCTGATACTGTATTTCAAAAGTCTGAACGTGCTTTTCTATCCCTGTGATACTCACTGTTTGAATACCATTGTCTCTTTCCATCAAAATAGCATCATGTTGGTTACCCTGGCCTCCTGTTCGGTGAAAAGACATCATATCAGTTAAATTTGGATCAGGATGCTGACGATTCCAGGCATAAAACCAGCCTTGCCGGGCTTCCACCGCTTTTGGATCATATAAGGTGACAGAAGACCAGATATGATTGTGCCGTGCATTTTTTAAAAAAACCAGGTGTTCTTCACCTGTCCAGATGATCTCATGCAGTTGCAGACGTTTCCGACTTTCCAAGACCAGTAAGGTAAAAGGTGCCAAACCCTGAAAATGATAATGTGCCACAAAATCCTGCATATCGGCATATTGAAAAAAGTCCAGGATCACCTGACCCCGGCTGTGCCTGTACTGTGTTTTCCTTTCATGATTGACCAGCCCTCCGTTGAGTAAGCAGAGGGTATGGATCATCCGGTCGGTAGCGATCCAGGTACCACCTGCCTGACCATCCTTCGGATACCATAATACGTTGTCATGAAATACATATCGGGCAGGAGGTAGCGACGGCTTCCGCAACCGGTGCTCATCCCGGCTGGATGTGAGGATATAATCTCCGTCTCCTTTGGGTACAAAGGTCACTGTGCACATTGCGATTTCTGATATTTGACGGTAGAGTAAGCGACTCCAAAATATTCTTCTACGTGAACGTCAGGGAAAGCAGCGGTCACGCCAATCCTGATCAGGGCCATATGGTGAATCGTATGCTCCAGGTTATAGACCAGTTCTCTGGAAAAAGTAGTATGGACATACTCTACAGGCAGATGGTCATCGTACCGCACTACCAGTTGGAGCGCCTTATCTTCCGGATACCGGTTCAGCTGATCGAGCAGCCAGTGGAGAATGCCTTCAGCATACTGTTTGTTTTCCTCCAGGTTCCTGTTTCTCATTCTGTGATCATAATCAATCATGCCTCCTTCCTTTCCAGACAGCAAGCACTGGTAAAATTCTATGATATGACGAATGTGTTTCCCGACAGAACTTCCGGATAAGACAGGTAGCGGCAAGGCATAGGCTTCCTGGTTTAACTGTTGCAATAGGTCCAACAGCTGACCCAAGATTTCTTCAGAAGCTTTACACTGTGTCTTCATGGTGATAAGTGAAAGGTTTAAGTTATAGAGACAATACGCACAGCGATACGTAGTGATCATTTAGATATTGCGGACAATCATCCTTGTTGACGATTTTCTGATGGTATCCTCCAGACGGGGTCGCCCAGACCGGGTCCTCCAGACGGGGTCGCCCAGACGGGAACCTATTGTCCTTCTTCTGCCACCAGCTGAGGCCAGTTTTTATCAGCTTTTTTCAAGTTACCTTCCACATCTTTTTTCCACTGTTCAAAAATATCCTCATCATATTGGAATAACAGCCGACCATGCACAATAGAAAAGGTTTCCACCTCAATGGAAGCTGTCTTTCCCAAGGAAACCGCATAGGCACAGAATCCACCAAACTGAGGCTCATACTGAGCAGGGTTTTTTTCAAAGATATTTTTATTAGCGGCAGATTCAAAATAATAAATGGCCCCATTGTATTTTGTCTGAAAAGCAGGAGAACCTTCCACCGGCCTGTGTTGGGTATAAAAGGCAACCGGGTCATAGCCTTCGATCATCACTCCTTTTCGGTCAAGGTTTAGTAAAGTTTTGCTTTGTGCGTACCCCTCTGGCTGCGAAAACATTTGTAAACTTAACAACAGGACAACAGACAAAGGGAAACCCTGTGTATTTTGCCACATTATTTTCCAAATAGGAAACCGCTGCCTATGATACAATATTTTTTTTGTGTTCATCTCAATTTTTTTCTCAAAGAAAAGTAGGAGAGAATGAACATTTCGTCGGGCAGATTACCAAAAGGGTATTTCTATTATTTTTTATGCTAGGCCGAAGGGGTATTAAAGGGTCTGATGTCAGGATTAGAACATCAAGCTATTCATGCTCCTTTTTTTAAAGCTCTTACTTTTTCTGAGATGTTTTGCGGCTGATCAGAATTCCATGGGATTTTTACCAGGAATGTTCAGGGAGGGTTGTTCGACTGTCTATCAAAGGATGAGAGGAAGCCTACCCAGGCATAGTAGGATGTTTCCTCATCCCTCAAAACTTAAAAATTATTGCAGGTTGTAATTTGCTGATCGAAGCGTAGCGCATCGGTTGACTGATAGTTTTTACCAATATTGGTAGCCCCCAGAATCACATTTTTTAGCTCTCCCGTTTCCTGAAAATGTACTTTGATGCTGGCATCCAGCTGTTGAAAATCATTGAAAGTAAGATTCTGGCCCTCCAGGGTAACAACAGAGGTGATGCTACGACTTTGCTGATTGCCGATATCTTGCAGGGGAGACAAATACATGGCTACTGTTTCATCTTCCAGCAGGCTGCCACGATGCAAATGCACGGGGTGAGAAGCGCCCTCCATCGTACCCTGCATCAGCAATTCTATCTGAACAGAGCCATCTATTTTTTCTTTAACCATGACCGTACCTTCTGTCGACTGATCAAAATACGAACCTTTTACCATCGTATAACTCAGCGACCTTCCCGTAAATTCAGCAGCAGGTTCCTGATCCTGGCAACTCCAAAACAAGAGACAGAGGGCTAAAATGAAGCTAGATGTCAAAAATTTCATGGGAATAAAATTTAAAAAAAGCAATGTAAACAATTTATGTCAGAAAGCACAGCCTGTTTACTTTTTTATTATTCCAAGTAAATATATAACAATATATATACTGAATACTAAGTCTGCTCAGTCTTTCCTGTCATTAATGATATAACATGTTTTCAGCAAAAATATTGTAGCATCCCTGTTCAACACAATAGCTTCTTTACCAGGCTATTCCATGAATGCTACTTTTATTCCTCCAGCTTAAACTTAACTTTTGCTTATAATGCATTTTTTTTCTTACTCATCATGGCATCCAGAGAATACCGTCCTGCGCCTGCAAAAAGATACAAGAGTGCGATGGCAAGAAATAGGAAACCCTTCTCACGCTCGCCAAACCCATCTCCAGCATGTGCCAACAGGACCACCACGGTCATGTTCCCTACGATGAGCAGCGCCCCCAGACGTGTGAACAGTCCTAAGACCAGCAACAATCCGCCTCCAAATTCTGCCAGCATAGAAAGCCAGGCAAACAATCCCGGAGCGGGTAATAAGTTACCAACCATATTGACAAATCCTTCTGAAGGTGGCACTTTGCCCAGACCATGACCAAAAGCCAATGCCAATCCTGCCAAAATTCTTAATACCAGGAGCCCGATATCAGTAGTTTTTGGATTGGCCAAAGTGTTTCTGTACAAAAAACTGTCGCTTTGCATAGAGATATGATTTGATTGAACAACATTGGTGACATGCGAAACCTCAGGGCAGCCTGTTTATCAGCAGACCGTTACCCTGCTTATAGTTACGAAAACAGCGAGTGAATTACAAAATGATGAAGCAAAAAATCCTTGTAGGAGGCTAAAAAATGAAAGTTATCTTCTGAATTAGGGGTCGCTACAATAGAGGAGTAAAAAAGGATCTACCTTCCGTTCATGAAGGCAGATCCTTTCAGATAGTTTTATTCAATGACAATTTTCCTGACTATCACCCCTTCTTTGCTCACTAATTTCAGATAATAGAAAACTTTTTTGAATTGGCTCAGGTCTAATTGTTCTACAGGCTGCTGCCGCAACGATTGATGCATTAATGGCTGACCCTGATGATCCAGCAGCGACAAATCCAATGGTTCTGCTTCCCCTTTTTGTACTACGTGGATGATCCCCTGGGTAGGTACCGGAAAAACTTCCACCCGGAGTGAAGGGGCTGGTTCGTAGTTAGAAATGACAGAAAAGTTGACGGTAAGGGGTGTCCCTTCTTTTCCTTTGTACCAGGGCTTCGCCCACATTGTATACTGCCCTGAAGGCCACGGAATCCCTTCATAGATTATCTCTCCATAGGGTTCCATGTTGCCGCCAAACAGGGAATAGGGAAGATAGCGTTCCGTATGTGAATGACTGATAGGTCCACTCAACTTCATTTGTACACTATCTATCTTTATTTTTTTGGAAGAAGTATAGACTTTTATAGTAGTCTGATTCATATAAGATAAATCAACAATATCCCCTTCCTCTATCGCAGTAATTTCTTCACCAACTTCATTAACAAAAGTAAAACTTTTGACAGCAAGCTCTTCAATAACTTCAATGAAGATGGTCTGTGGTGTGCCGATGTTACCGTTCAGATAAGCAGTAGCCTCTAACCGATAAACGCCTGGTTTCCAGACCTGTCCGGCATAATCGGTACCCCCACCGGGTTTAGGGTCATCTCCAAACAAAGTATAGGGTCCATACCTTTCTATCCTGCTAAGGTTGACAGGCCCGGTAAGTTTCAATTTCACACTGTCTACTTTAGGCTGATGGGAATACACTCTGACAGACAGAGGGGTAGTGCCAGATTCTGACAGGTTTAGTATATTCTTATTTTGTAATTTATACAGGAGTTGGTCTGTTTCTGCATTCACCAGATAAAATTTATTAATCGCTAAATCCTTTTCTGTATCGAAGATTTTAATGACCCAGAAATCATATTTTTGACTGTTTTCAGTTTTATCAGCGGAAGCTTCACCCAAAGAATGGCCTGCCAAAAGGTAACTACCATCTTCAGTAGAAATGATATTACTTAGAAAGTCAAAACTATCGCTTCCCAATGTTTTATCCCATTCTTTGTGCCCGTCTTTATTCACTTTGATAATCCAGTAATCAGTATATATTGGATATTCGATGTACAATCTCCTGTTCTCACTTTTATCTCCGGAGGCATTAGAGTAAGAAGTACCACCTAATAAAAAACCACCTTCATCGGTAGGGATCATACTGTTTAGGTTATCTTCTGCATTACCGCCAAAGGTCCGATCCCACAACTTATTGCCTTCATAATCAATTTTAATGATCCAATAGTCTGTAATGCCTGTATTTTCCTCACTTTTATCCCCGGAAACATTAGAGGATGACCTTCCTCCTAACATAAAACCACCATCAGTGGTAGTAATGAGGTCATTTAAAAGATCCCCTCTATCACCACCATAGGTTTTATCCCATAATTTGTTGCCGTCACTATCTATTTTCACTATCCAAAAATCACCATTATCATAGGGATGTTCGCTTTTTTCATCTTCACTTTTATCCCCTGAAGCATCAGATCTAGAGGTACCACCCAACAGGTAACCGCCGTCTGACGTGGCAACAATTTTGGGATTGCTATCAGAGTTATCACCCCCCAGCGTTTTATCCCACAATTTGTTACCGTCACTATCTATTTTCACAATCCAATAGTCTAAATCACCTTTACTTTCTTCACTTTTGTCTGCCGACTTATCAGATCTGGAACTACCAACCAATAAGTAGCCTCCATCCTGGGAAACTACTACTCCTGATGGATATTCTCTTGAATTTCCTCCGATCGTTTTATCCCATAATTTATTACCACTTTTATCAATTTTAATAAGCCAGAAGTCTGTGTCACAACCTCCATATTCGTCGCATCCCCCTTTAGGATTCTCACTTTTGTCACCAGAAGCTGTAGAATTAGAATAACCTACTAGCAAAAAATTACCATCTTCCACAAGTATTACTTCAGTCAAATAGTCATAGTCATCGCCTCCCAATATTTTTTCCCACTGCTTATGCCCCTCCTTATCAATTTTGACGACATAATAATCTGTATTGACAATGATTACTTCATCGATATCATCTCCAGTTTCATTGATGCCCCTTGAACCTGCCAGTATATAGCCACCATCTTCCGTAGCGATGGCATCACTCATAGGTTCGTATAAGGCTGTGCCATAGGTTTTATCCCATTGTTTCACGGGTTGAGCGATCGCCCAACAAGAACTGGCCAGTATGCTCCCGCATAGCAAGGCCATTGGTAGGATAATAGATTGTTTCACAGTAGAGATGCATTAAGTTGTTAAAAAATGGATAATCGTTGTAAAAGCTTCTCGAAAAGGAAAAATTGTTTGTCACAGAAAACACAAAAATTTCCCGGTTAGCTGGAACACTTTTTTATCAAAGGGAAATCTGTAAGAAGTCTCCAGCTACTTACCTTAAAAAACAGTATCAGAAATCGATCAGAATGGTAAACGGAAATGTCTTAAATATGATAAGTTTCCTGCGAATTTACAATATATAACCGAATAAATATTTTTTTGCAGAAAACGGATATTTTATAATTACTTATTGTGGAGTTTTATCAATTAACAAAGGCACTAAATTTTAGTAAATGCTACATCCATAAAAAAATAATTGAAAGGTATCTCACTATCAAAAGGGCTTTTCTGGTCTCAGAAGCCATAAATCAAGCCTTAAATTCATCATTCATTCAACAAAAAAAATATTTTTATAAAATATTTTAAATCTTTGAACTAATTCATTGTTTATGTGTTAACAATAATGAACTTAGGTTGCAAATCACACAATGTAGGGTGATGAAATTGGCAGACATGCCCTCCTGTCTCGGGGGTGGAGACAATAGGATAAATTCTGACACTTGTCAGGACTAACTACTCCGTGGAGGTTCGACTCCTTCCCCTACAGCAATTTACCTGAAATCTTTTTGATTATGTATTGAGCCGGCACTGTTGTCACAGGTCGGCTCTTTTTTTTATTGCTGCACTTTCTATTTTGACAGTTTATTTTTCCCTTCAGCTTCGCTCAGGGAATACTTTGACATCTTCAGCCTCCTTATCCGCTACCAGCTGGCAATTTTAATTCTTTTTGCAGCACCTCAGTGCGTAGCTTCTTTTGCTATCTGAATATCTCTCACTACCTGCGGACGTAAAGACGACCAGGAGAATTCTTTGAACGACTTACCCATATCGCGGGTACTGACATGGGGGGTGGGCAGGTAACGATCCTGAGTATAACGTATGACCTGATCCCAATAAAAGAGACCCTTTTCCAACCATTCGATGGCTTTTTGTTTTTGGGCAACTTCCCCGCTAACTGCATAGGTCTGTAAGGCAACACCCGCTCTGAGTTTGGCAGACAGGTAGAGACCTAAATAGCTCCAGGTAGTAACATCATCTAACTCAGAAACAAGGGCACCGGAAAAAGCATGGACCCGCTCTCGTAGAGAGGCTACCAGATTCAATGCCTGCTGGCTGTCACGTTCGGAATCATCGGCCAATGCCAGAGGGGTGATCATTCCATCCTCTATCGTTTGGTGCTGCACCACCCGATCGACGTATTCCGGGATAGACAACAAAGCAGGATCTAAGGTTTCATGCCGAATAAATTCTTCAATGGAGATAAAAGGAGAGGTAGCATCAAAGAATCCATCAGGGTCCGATGCATTGGCTGACAAAAAGCCCTCGGCATAGAGCGTAAAATCCCAGGTAGAACGATGGAAAGAAGCCAGTCGCAACGGCATTTGACTGGACAGTTGATAAGCCTGCCATAAGGGTGTACCTACCCCCGCTCCATAGCGACGGTCAAAAGCGGCAGCAAACACAGAATCAGGTGTGGCAGGATCATACAATAACCTTCCCCACAACTGGTAAAACAACCATTGTTTTTCAAAAGCATACTGCCAGGTCTTCACAGGTGACAGCTTATGGGAATAATCCACTGCCGGTATATAACCTTCCGAACCAATGAAGTATCCATTTACATATGCATGATCATTGGTAAGAATATGGCGGCGGATAAAATCCGCTTGTCCCCAGCGTAGGATAAAAAAATCTTCATTGCGTATCATCCATTGTATGTGGTAGTTTTTGGGTGGGGGATTCCAAAAACGTTCATCCAGTTCTCCTGAATGATAATCATGGGTAATGGCCAAGGTAGGCGTTGAATGTCCGTGCGACCAGTTGAATTTAATCTCCACCAGGGCTGGTTCTTCCAATTGGGCGCTGTCGATCACTTTCCGCATGGCCAAAGGGTCGCCGGCCAACACGGAGCGGTGAAGGAACTTTACCGGACGTTTGGCAGCCTTCATGCCCTGCACAAAAGTGTCTTCAATCCAGTCTTCCCTTTCCTGGGGTGTCATCTTACCATCAAAAGTACCCATCCAGTCGGCCAGCGTCACCCCCAGCCCAGTGAGGTCTTCGTATTCGTCGATGAGTTGGGTCACCGATTCCCTGGTATATTGTTTCACCAGGTCTGAGGTATCACTGTATTCCTGGGCTCCATACGCTTTGGCAAATTCAGGCGAAACCACAATATTCCAGTTGACGATAAAAGTCTGTATTCCCCTTTGTTTGGCCATCCGAAAGAGTGTTTTCCAGAAGTGCTGCCATTCTTCCATTTCCTGTGTATTGAAGGGGGTAGCCTTGGGAAAATTGTGCGCCCGGATCATATAAGGAAAAGGGTGATTATTCCAGAGCGATAGTACATTCAGGCGGTTTTCTGCCATCATATCCAGAAATGCTTCCCAAAATTGTAAATCCCGGCAAACGTGGGTATGGACTGCTGTTGCGGGGCTTTCCCGGTAGGGTGACCAAGGCAGATTGAATTTGACAATACGATATTTTAAATGAGAATTTACCTTTTTTTCCGGCAGCGTATGATAGGTTTGATATGTCTGAAGATATTCTCTGAGTTCCAGCACACCATACAGCGCACCCACCGCATCCTTTGCCAGAATAAGGAGATGTTTTTTGTCTTTGATCCACCGGAAAGCATACCCTTCTTCCTGCAGCGATAAACCATCCTGTTCATCCAGAAAAGGTTGCAACAAAACAGGCAGAGCATCCTGCATGACAATCCAAATATCAGGTATCGTGGATTGTTGGCCGGATGGCAGGCTTATCAGTGTCTGCCCCTGCCTGGCCAATTCCTGTTGTAGTTGATGCACAGCATAGGTCACGGGTGCCTGTGCGGTATCATACACCAGCGTAAGCTGTGCATAGGCCACCATCTTCCACCCTAAAAGAAAGAAAACTATAACAAGGCAACGCCCGGACATACAGAAGAATGCTTTAACCGTGAGAAAATCAATACTATGAATAGGAGAACTGGAAGAACAACTTTTTCTTCCTTATAAAGAAAAAGGATGGTGAATGGTCACCACCCTTGTATGTTTTGATGAAAGCCTTAGATTGTCTGTTAATGGTCCTTCTCTCTGATTTCTCCACAGGCCACCGGAAGCGATCCCACATATTCTCCTCCCACCGTCAATCCATGGAGTACAATCACCCGGTGGGGTAAGGGTTTGAGGTCCTCATAGGCAATCACCTCATCTTCTCCCAGAATAAAGGTCTGCTCATATTTGATCATACCGTCGGGTGCTTCGCTAAAAGGCTCCAAAGGAAGTAAAACAGGACCGTAATAAGGAAGCCCCTCTCCTATTTCAACAATCCCATTTTGGTTGGTGTCAGCCGTCAGCGTTGGACAGGTAGCATTACTATTATCTTCCAGCCCATGGATATGTTGTGCATGGATTCTATTGGCTTCCAGTCCTTTTGCATAGATTTCAACAGTCAGATGGTTTCCTTCTAAAGTCAGGGTAGCTTTTCCACTTACTCCGGAATTGTTTAAAGGATCCAGGTCTACGGTAAACTTCTTAACATTATCCTGATCCTTCAACAGGTCTTCCAGGTCATCCAGGAAACGACAGCTGCTGAAACAGGAAAAAATGATCAGCATTACAACAATTTGAAGGGGTATCCGGCACTGGTAAGGCGAGTTGTTTGAGAGCCTCTTCCCTAAAGAGAGATTTTTCATGATTAGTTTAGGTTGGGTTATACATTGAGTTACATAATACACATCAGAAATCTCTCTGGCGTGTGGATCAACAGGCCGTCATCAATACTGAGATTCAAAAAATTAAGGAATTCACCTCACGCAATCCGTACAATCTTATTACTTTGAATTATACATAAAAAGCTTCACAATATCAAACTGTTTGTATCAAAATTAAACCTTATAAATCAGCACTGTAAATTTGTATTCACCATGGCAGTCAGTAAGGCGTAATGGGGTGTAAGGTCACTTACTATCGCCCTTTTCTCAGCCTCTCCTACCGTTCTTCCGTATTTTTTTGATCTAAAATACCGGATTGCCGGTAGACCAATTACGGCCTGTGAGGTATTTCTCCTTTTTTCCCTCCTCGATAGCTTTGTAGAGACAAACAACATAACCTCATACCACTGATGAATACATCTACGGCACCCCGAAAATACAGATTACGCCTCATCGTAAGTATCTTGTTATTCTGCCTTTTGTGGCTTTGCTATCTGCGTAGTGTAGGCGCGGAAGTATCCCCTGAACAAGCAGAAACATTAGCCTCCCGGTTTTTAGCCAAGCAACTGACAGGCTCCAATACCCGCCAGAAACCCATATCATTGCAACTGACCTACGTGAAAAGACTGCCAGGTTCTGCCAATGCTCGTCAGTCCGGTAAACCGCTCTACTATGTTTTTAACAATGGTGAACAGGGATTTGTCATTGTCTCAGGAGATGATGCTGTCTACCCTATCCTGGGTTTTTCTCATGAAGGTTCTTTCAAAGCGGACCACCTGCCGGATGCTTTCCGAAAGTGGGTAGCACAGTATGAAAAGCAAATTCAAGAAGCCATCAAGAAAGGCTCTGCTCCCCATGCGAAGGTTACCAAAGCCTGGGAGGAAATGGGCACCCAGGAAACACAGACTGTGGGTCCGTTGCTTCGCAGCAAATGGAATCAGTCTCCCTTCTATAATGATCTTTGCCCGATGGACCATGAAGCGGGTCAACATGTGGTCACTGGCTGTGTGGCCAC
This sequence comes from Catalimonadaceae bacterium JC749, assembly GCA_021730635.1. Lineage (GTDB taxonomy): Bacteria > Bacteroidota > Bacteroidia > Cytophagales > Cyclobacteriaceae > JAJNNC01. The sequence continues at coordinate 116,094 of JAJNNC010000013.1, read as the reverse complement.
TGCGATGGCACAAATCATGTACTATTACAAATATCCGCAAAAGGGAAACGGTTTTCATTCTTATCAGCATGAGCGGTATGGTACCCTTTCCGCTGATTTCGGATTAGCGACCTATCAGTGGGATCAGATGCCGGAAGCTATCGACGGACCGAATGAAGCAGTAGCCTTGTTGAATTACCATTGCGGCGTAGCCGTGGATATGGATTATGGCGTGAATATCAGTGGCGCAGCCGGAACCGTGCTGGTCAAACCTGCCCTACAAAACTTCTTTGGCTATGAAGCTGAATACGCTTTCCGTTCGAATTTCTCTCAGGAGGAATGGGTGCGCCTGCTGCAAGCGGAGTTCGACGCAGGTCGCCCTGTCTATTATCAGGGTTTTGGGAGTGGTACCGGCCATGCCTTTGTCTGTGATGGCTACCAGGATGACGAGTTTTTTCATTTTAACTGGGGCTGGGGTGGCATGATGGATGGCTTTTATTTTATCAACGACCTGAGTCCTGCTGAAACAGGTACCGGTGGTGGCAATGGTAGTTATAACAGCGACCAGAGTATCGTTTACCAGATCAAACCTAAAGAACAAAATGGAGGGGGAGGAAACCCCACTGCAGCCCTGGAGCTCTATAGTGAAATTCAGGTCAATCCAAATCCCGTATATTTTGCCAATCCGTTTACAGTAGAGGTATCAGTCGTCAACTGGGGAAATACAACTTTCAACGGAAAGGTGGCAGCCCTCATTACCAATCAGGAAAATTTCACAGAAATTCTGGATAGTGTTGCCGTGTCAGTGGAATCAGGATATTACAATACCTTGACCTTTCCTACGGAAGGAATCGCCCTGGCAAATCCTGGCACCTACAGCATTTATATTTTTTCCAAAACAGAGGGCGTGGAATGGAAACAAATTACCAGCGAAGAGTATAGCTCTTCTGCACAACTGGAAATTCTGGGTCCCGACAATGACATCACCCTGTTTGAGCCTATGGAAGTCACAGGAGAAGTGATTGTCCAGAATCAACCTTTTGATGTAACCTTCAACGTGATCAATCATGGAGAGGAGGAATTTAGCGGTACGCTCTATGCAGCCCTGTATGATCTGGATGGTTACTATCAGGCAATGGTAGACTCCGTGAGTATCCCTTCCCTACCCGCCGGTAACTATTATATAGATGGCTTGACACTGCATGCAGATAGTGTCAATCTGGCACCGGGTTCTTATCTGCTGGCATTGATCAGCGCCAGTGCGACAGACACCTTACTCCTGGCCGGTGGGGAATATCTGAATCCTGTCACCGTCGTCGTACAAGGCACTCCCCTGGCGGGCGATGCTTACGAAAATAATGATACGGAAGAAACAGCCTTTTCTTTTGAAACTCCCCTAGATGATAATACCCTGGTGATCAAAACCGAAGGGGCTAACCAACACACGGAACTGGATTATGATTATTATCAAATCAAACTACCGGAAGGTGGTAACTATCAGATTGATGCCAGGGTGCACGACAATTACGAAAGCCAGGACGGAAAAGAATATACCACTGATGTGATTTTTTCCTACAAAATTGACAGTGAAGAATGGTCCAATGCTTTTGACACTAAGTTAGGCGAATCTCTCTCACTGACAGGCGGAACGGTCACCTTCTGGGTATCCCCCTATTTTGCAGGACAAAAAGGAACTTATGCACTGGAAATCACAGTCAATCAGGGTGACAGTACTGAACCTTTTATCTCCCTGACAAGCCCGGCCAAAGGCAACACCTGGCTCACGGGTTCCTCTCAGCAGATTACCTGGAAAAGTAATGTAACGGGTAAAGTAACCCTGGCCCTGTACCAGGGCAGCCAACTGCTGATGAATATTGCAGAAAAGGTGGAGAACACGGGCAGTTTTGCCTGGCAGCTACCGGAAAGCATGACAGCAGGTGAAGATTATCAGGTGGTCATCTACAGTGTCGACAATGAGGAAGTCAAAGCGCAAAGCGAATTCTTTCAGATCAAAACACAGGAACAACAACATACATTGACCTTAAAGAACCCGAATCAGGGTACCTCCTGGGAAGGGGGTTCTACCCAACAGATCACCTGGGAGAGCAATTTTACAGGACCCGTTACCCTGGAACTGCACAAGAATCAACAGTTGGCAGTTATCATCGCAGAAAATGCTGAGAATACCGGAAGCTTTACCTGGGCAGTACCTGATTCATTGCCACAGGCCAACCATTATCAGGTCATGATCTATGAGACTGGCAACAACAATGTGAAAGCCATCAGTGAATTCTTTATCATCGACAGAGTGACAGGGGTGGATGACGATATCAATGCACAGGTAAGCTATTATCCCAATCCGGTAGTAGATCAGGTAAACCTGACTTTTGAGGCAGCACGCCCTCGTCAGATCGCGCTCTATTCCGCCCAGGGTGTGAAGATACAGACACTGATAGTTGGCTCAAGTGATATTACGCTGGATATGCGTCAGTTGCCGGAAGGGCTTTATGTCCTCTATTGTGATTGGTCGCAGGGAAAATCCACCACCCATAAAATTCTGAAACAATAGACCGATGATACGATTTCTTTTAGTCATACTCACGATAATTGCCATCGCTTGTATGTCCTTAAAAAAACAACGTTCGCTGCAGGCTACGGCTCCCTTGATCCTCTATAAAACCAAAGCGGATTACTCGTCTCGAGTTCCTGTACGGTTGTCGAGCGACAAAAAAAGGATCGTAGCCTTCCCGGCTCCCCAGGATGTTAAAAAAGGGGAGCTGTGGCTGACCCCCATCTCCATGCACAAAGGGTACTGGCTGGACAGGCAGGGGGTGGGGCCCACTACCGCTTTCCTAAATATTACTTATCCGGAATATGCGGCCCTGCTTTCTACCCCAACCCCTGAGGAACTGATGCAAAATATACTGGAGAATGAACCCTTTGTGGAAATGTATGACTGTGGCAAAGCCGGCGATTATAAAGACCCTGAGAAGACATTGAATACAGCCATTCAGCAGGAGAAGCTAGGTCAGTTCCGGTCTTTGATAGAGTAGCACTAATGGAAATTACAAATGCTGTACTTGACTTTTTGGATTTCACTTTAAAATGAGATGAGTTAATAATTTTGAAATTGTCTACCTCATCTTCATTTTTATCAAAATGCACATAAGTCACATTTCTATATACTATTTATTTTTCATTTTAAGCCTAACTGTAATTTTACTGTTCGCTCAACTTGTACTAATTCATCTTGAGTAATAGTCCCTGCCCTATTTAAAAATCTGAGTTCACTTACAGTAGTTAATTGATCTGCCATAGCTTTGCTGTCTTTTCCCTCCAGCTTCACCATAGTTTCACTAGGATATAGTTTTCCCGTTTGGCTACTCAATGGAATAACTTGATACCTCTTGAGATATTTATTTGATAGATTATTGCTGATGATGATTGCAGGACGCTTCTTTTTTACTTCCTGACCAACTGACGGATCAAAATTTACCCACCATATTTCACCTCTTTGCTTCATAGATCATCAGCGTTGAACGTTCCTTCAATCCATTCGGAAGCCTCACGTTCCCTTTGTTCATCAGCTGCCATATCCTTATATCCTTTTTCATGTAAAGATAAAGTAGTGTTGTCTTGTAATTTCGAAGTTAGGAAATCGTAAACCTCTTGAAGGACTTCACCCTGTTGTGTATCGATGAGTCTAAATATCTTCATTTTCAATTCTGCATCACTGTTCATAAATTTCACCTTTAATGTTTTGACCAATTTACTCTTTTTCATCATTTAATTCAACGGAAAGCTTAAGGTCTGGAATAGGTTTCAAAGCATTACCAAGACATATTTGTTATAAAGTAAAAATATCAGTTTAAATTAATCGCTAAGTTTTCTAATGTTAATCATTGGTAGTAGAGTTCAGGGTATTCTATTTTTTTCATCGTAGAAATGATTGAAATGATATTGTAGAAACTCTCTTTTTATCTTATGATTAGCATTAACCTTCAACTTTCCTTCAATTCCTATTAAATTAAAATCTTGCAGTATACTGAAACCTCCAAAATCGAACATAACATGATGATTCGGACATAAGCAAATTAGGTTGTCTAGTGTATCTGGACCGTCATGAGGTGCCCCTAATGGTTTGATATGCGCTGCTTCTACATAAGCTCCTATATTGGTCAGAATTGATGTATCACAAACCTGACATTTGAAATCATAAAGTACCTTGACTTTATTGCTGAGCGATGTCTCTCGGATGATCCTTTGAATTCTTGTCTCAACTCGTTTGGCTTTCACATATTCTTCTGCTTCTTCATGGAATTCCTGACCCCTTGGATTTATAGAGTAGTCAATTTTTCTAAGTTTGAATCTCCAAACGTAAAATCCATGTTTCCCTTTTTCTTTCCAGTATTCTTCAACTCGAAACAAGCCATCGTATCTGTAACCTTCTTCTGGAGCAAAAATAGATTTATCATGTGCACCTCGAATAACTCTCACAGGTAGTCCGTTCTGGCAATTAAGGGCTAAGGCTAAATTACCTCTTACTAACTCTTGATCGGTAACTTGCTTTCCACTATCTATATTTCTACCTCCATGCCCAGTGTATATGATGACATCCCCATAATCCTCATCGTCTTCATACCCACCAGAAACTACAATGGAATCTGCACCTTCCTTTTGACTTCCACTAATTCCTGCTTGTAAAGGGCTATGTACTTTGCTAAGGGATACCTCTATCCTATTCCGAAATGTAGTTCCTTCATAAATTCCAGGGATACTGCCAAATATTCGTATTGCCTTCATTTTCCTTGAGTTTCAATAAATATTATTGTTACTAAGAAATTTGAAAGGATGGAAAAGAGGAGATTCAACAGGGTGCGTCCGTACTCATTGACCGGACACCACCCTCAACAATTCCCTTAACCATTTTTCATATTCTGTGGTATGAGAATTTACCAACTTTTGAGCAAATATTTATCTCATAGAAGTAGCTGAAGCAGTTTGGGTAGTACCTTGATGAAACTCTACCCAATCCAGTCCCAGCAGATTATCGTTGGGTTCATCCGGCTTCACAAACACAAAATACAAATCGTGCATACCCTCGGTAGGCTCTACGGTAGCTGTGATTTCCTTCATTTTCTCCCAGTCTCCTGTCGCTTTATAAGTCGCCTGGCTCACGACCTTACCGTCCGGTGCATCCAGATGAACCTCAATGGCACCTGCTTTATCCTTGGAAGAAAGCCGGTAGGTCAGCTTCTGAATATTTTTTAAATCAATCTGTCGGAGCACAAAATAAGAACCATGATTGACCTGGCCTAAGACGCCTCCCATCTCCGTTGAAAAGATAGTGGCTTCAAACAATGAATCTGCCTCTTCTACCTGCACCCGAGGGGCTCTCAAAGCCAGCAAAGTATTGTTGGTCAATGGACCAATCACCTCACCGCCCTTATCCGTATAGGAAGCTGTCAGTAGATAAGTACCGGGTTCTCTCTTGCCCATATGATGTTTCAAATCGATGGAACCCTGCTGCGGCAAATTGGTCATCCGTTGCTCTTCTTCTGACAAGGTTAAAATGTAATTGACCATCTCGGCGGCTTCTTCTTCCTCCAGCTGTGGATGAGCGCTCATGGCATGCTCTCCCCATACGCCTCCTCCTCCCTCAATGATTTTCTTGGCCAACTCAGAAACCGGACGGGATTGCTCATAACGGAGGGCAATTTCCTTGAAAGAAGGTCCAACGGTCCGCTGATCCAACATATGGCAGGCTTTACAGTCGCTTTGTTCTAACAGTTCTTTCCCCCGGTTTTTTCCAGCCGTTACGGAGGTCTGCTGATGCCCGACCAGCATCCCCGGTATATCTTTCCCTTGGGGCAGATAGCTGAAAATAACATCCAGGCGGGCGGTATCCACTACTTCATCTTCCGGATCACGTACCATTACCTGATAGTCCAGGGTTTCCTGATCCCAGTAAAATGTGCGGTTTTTAGTAGTTTCTATGGCTACCTCGGGCAAGGTATTTCCCACCCGTATCCTGACTTTGGTATTTCCCTTCTGCCCCACCTGGTCGGTAACGGTGAGCACTGCCTCATAAGTACCGGGTTGGTTAAAAGTGTAGGAGGCTTCCGGGCCTTCTTCCTCGAAGTCCTGATCGCTGATAGTCCACGAATAGGTAATCTGATCGTCACTATCATAATCGAAAGATCTGCTGCCCGACAGTTTTACCTGCAAGGGGGCTGCGCCCAGTGTATCCTGCACACTGGCCACCGCTACCGGCGGTCGATTGAAAGGATTGAAAGTAATTTTCACCAGACTGGCATCCGGGTTATTCTTGCCATAATTTTCACCATATTCCAGCATATACAGGGCACCCTCCGGGCCAAATTGCATATCTATAGGCCGGTCGATCTGGGTATGCTCCATAAAACGTTCGATGCGTTGTAGATTGCCCTGCTCATCCAGGAAAACTGTCATCACCCAGTCGCGCATCCAGTCAAAAATAAACAGCGCTCCATCCAGGTAAGCAGGGAATTTCACGTCGGATTCAAGGTCAGGGTCAAAATGATAGACGGGGCCCGCCATGGCTGACCGTCCACCAGTCCCCACAATGGGAAACTCCTCCGATTCATTATAAGGATACCAGATCATGGCTTTCCGGGCAGGGGGTAATATCTCAGACCCCGTATTGTTGGGCGAATGGTTCACCGGTCTGGCTACATCGAAAGTATCGCCTACCTGCTGGGTAGCAAAATCATATTCCAGGTAAGGCTTACTGTCGCCTACAAAATAGGGCCATCCGTAGAAACCGGGTTCTTTGGCCTGGTTGATCTCGTCATAGCCTCGGGGGCCCTGCTTTCCATCCACGCCGGAATCCGGGCCAATCTCTCCCCAGTATACATAACCGGAAACGGTATCCACCGACATACGGTAAGGGTTCCGACAGCCCATCACATATATTTCGGGGCTTCCCTGTGAACCATCAGTCGGGAATAAATTTCCTTCAGGTATCGTATAACTACCATCTGCCTGGGGAGTGATCCGTAAAATCTTGCCTCTCAGATCATGGGTATTGCCGGAAGAACGTTGGGCGTCATACTCCAGCCTGCCTTCCCGTTCGTCAATGGGCGCAAATCCGTCTGAAGCGAAAGGCGTGGTATTGTCACCTACCGAAATCCACAAATGACCCTGGGCATCGAACTGCAGCGAACCTCCCGTATGTGCACTGCTTTCCATTTCAACAGGAATTTCCAGAATTACTTTTTCCGAAGCATAATCAAGACTATCGGGGCCTAAGGTAAAACGGGAAACCGATTGATGCAGCGGCTCCGCCTGTGGGGTGTAAAAAAGATAGACATACTGGTTTGTCGCAAAATCCGGATCCAGGGTAATGCCCAAAAGCCCATTGCCCCCTTCGGTGATCACCGGAAGGGTATTGATTTGCTTCACCTCATCAGTTTGAGGATCATAACGGCGAAGTGCGCCGTTCCGGTCTACAAAAAACACGCGACCATCATCAGCGACCACCAATTCCATAGGTTCGTTCAGATGCTCCGTAATGACGGTGCGGGTAAAACGATTTTCCTCAGGTTGCCTGGGCGTGGATACGGTCTGGTAATAGGGGCTTAAGGTCTCTTGTGCGCTTTCATTCTTCTGACAGGCAAATACGACAGCAGAAGAAAGAAACATCAGGGTAGCTCGCCAAAAATGAGATTGTATCATAGAAAAAGGATGAGTAGTAGAAGATTGTTTTAGTACTGAATACAGCCTGTAAAAGTATTTAAAACAATTTTCTTTTAAAAATTTTTCCTATCAGTTCACAGGCGATAACCTTCAATGAAAAGCAGGAAAAACAAAGGGATTTACTCATCCGAAGGGTTCAGGTCGCTTTGCGTAAAATCCTGGGCTTAGCCACAGGTTTTACATTGACCTGTAGCAGCATATAGAGGCTGATGGAGAAGAAAACGATACCCATCAACATGAGGGAATAGTAGTGATAGGTATAGTGAAAACTGCCCGCTATGCTTCCCGTGACAGCCCGGTAGCCGTTTTCAAACAAATGCCCTGTGAAAGCCATCACATTGGTACTGGCATTAAACAGTACAAAAAACAGGGAGAATATGATCCACCACCTGATAGCGGCTTTCCTACCCCATCGCCAGGTAAACAACAGGGCTATAAGCAGCGCCAGACCCAACATGGTTAGGTCAATGTAGTGTGCAAAAAACTGATCCATAGCAGTCATGATTGAAGGTGAATATGAGTGATCGTTTTATGTTTGCATCTAAGTCAAATCTATAGGGATTCAATTTTTCATAGTATACCTTTTGGCGGGTCATTCTCTACCCGAAAGAGGGTATTTTGGATTCGCCCCTTTTCCACAGATGCGTTAATTTTCCGGATACACTACCTTGGAAGGACCTAAACAGAAAATTTGAATATTTATGTAAGTTTTATTTGAATATTTACTAAAATTCGTAATATTGTATAAAATACACAGATGTGACTATACAACTACCATGAGAATAGAAAAATTGAATGTCCCTGTCATTGAAAAGGAACAAAAAGCGCATCAGGAAGAGTACCGTATTTATGATCAGTGGGATATGGACACTGAACTTATGGAAGGGCCTGTGGATTCTGAAAGGATGGAACTCTGGCCGGTGCTGATCGGAGCAGGTGTGTTGATCTTAACCATTTTCCTTGTAATTATTCTGTAATTGCCTCCTCACTGGATTTTCACCAACACAGCTATTGCTCTCAACGTTCAGCCACCAGCTTTCAAATAGAAAAATTGTCACCCGCTTACCACATTCAATACTACCTTCTCCCCCTATCTGAAAAAGAAATGATACAAGACACAGCTTTAAACTCTTTGACACAATAAGATGCGTAAGTTATCCGCCATCGTTTTGTCCCTTGTTTTTTTGATGTACCATTTGGGATACTATGGTGTGTACCTTACTACTTTGTATCAGTTGGATAAAAGCTGGGCAGATAAAATAGAACAGGATCTTCTTTCCTCAAAAGAATTGTTACGGGCCTCCTTGCCCATCTCTCTACCCTACAGACCTGACCAAAGCCAATTTCAGGCTGCTTCCGGCACGGTTGAAATAGACGGAAAATACTTCCGGATCGTAAAGCAGAAATATGCGAAAGATACTTTACACATCCTTTATGCTCCGGACTCAACGCTGGAAGGCCTGCAGGAGTCCTTTGAAGACTGGATGGCCTCCATTACGCAAAAACCTGCCTCCCAGAAAGGGAATCACACCTTCTGGAAATCTGTTTCCAAAGATTTTTTAATGGTCTATTCCACATTCAGGGCTGCCTATGTGACAGAAAATCATCTAACACACAACGGAATTTATATCTATAGTTCCTACGAAGTTTTCATCAACCTTCTTTCTCCCCCACCCGAAGCCTGATGGCTTGCATTTCACTCTAAATTTTTATCGCAAACCAGCCATGTGAGACATCTCTGTTTTGCAGGGAGTGATTTATATCCTTTGGTAATCATAGCTATGTAGGGCTGCCCCAGGTAAGTCCTGGATTTTTATGATACCAATTTTCTATAAACCTAAAATTGATAACTCATGAAAACTTGTATACTTACAGTCTTTGCTTTATTCTCTTTGATCTTTCTGGCTAACCAACCGCTGTCGGCACAGGGATGTGTGGCTATTCGGCATTTTTCCAGTTGTGGCAGCGTTGCCGGACAAAACCATATGCTCTCCTCCGGTGACTGGACGATCAGTAGTAATTATCGTTATTTTCGTTCTTTCCGGCATTTCAGAGGAACAGAGGAAGAACCCGACCGGGTGGCCAATAACACCGAGGTCGTCAATCTTGCCCATGCCCTGGATATCAACCTGACCTATGCCTTTGCCACTAGATTCTATGCTAATATGACCCTGCCTTTCGTTTATTTCGACCGTTCTTCGCTGTATGAACATGGCCGGACCGAAAGACACAAGTCCTTTGCACAAGGATTGGCCGATATGCGGATAGGTGCAGGTTATTGGCTGTTTTCTCCTGAAAAAAGTGCGAAAGGAAACCTGGCATTAGGACTGGGCATTAAATTACCCACCGGTGATTATAATGCGAAGGACGAATTCTATAATGTAGGACCGGAAGGACAAACAGAAGTACGTCCGGTGGATCAATCCATACAACCCGGAGACGGAGGAGTAGGACTTACGATTGATTTTCAGGGCGTTGCTTTTCTGGCAGACCACTGGAGTGCTTATGCCGATGGTTTTTATCTGATCAATCCACGGGAAACCAACGGTACCCGTACCTTCCGGGAAACCTTGAATCCAATCTTACAGAATGAATCTATCATGTCGGTACCCGATCAATATGCTTTGAGAGCGGGTATTGCCTACACCTTGCCCATTCAAGGGGCTGCCTTTTCGCTGGGAGGTCGCTGGGAAGGAGTGCCGGTTGAAGACCTGATCGGTGGTAGTGAAGGATTTCGCCGTCCGGGCTATGTTGTTTCCGTAGAACCCGGCATCAGCTATATGAGAGATCGTTTGACCATCAGCCTGAATGTGCCGGTTGCTTTGGTTAGAAACCGTCTGCAAAGCGTTACCGACCTGGAAACTGAGAAGCTCACCGGTGAGCCCAGACATGGTGATGCCGCCTTTGCTGATTATCTGATCAATGCCGGGTTGGCTTGGAGAATCAGTAAAAAAGTCGGCACCTTTGACTATCAATTTGAAGAATAATGAGGATGAAAAGAGCTGTATCAGAAACAGCTCTTTTTTTATTTGCCAAAAAGCGACAGCGCGGCAGCACTCATGGCTTTTATGCCTGTCTTGATTGTAGGCTCAGGCAAAGGGGCAAAATAAGGGGAATGCAGGGAGGGTAGGTCTATCCCTTCTTCCTCTGTCTGCCGTACCAGTGCTGGATCTACCGCTCCCAGCCAGAACATGCAAATGGGCACTTTCTGATCCTGCAGGCCAAAACGGCTGAAATCTTCTCCCACCATATTGGGTGGCATTTCCACTACATTGTCCGCTCCCAAGTTAGTCCTGAATACCTCTACCAATCGTTCGGTAAGGGCTACGTCATTGATGGTAGCGGGCGTTTGCGGGTCACGGATACTGATCACCGGAACCTTATCTTCGGGCAACCCGGCCATCAGTGCCATATTTTTTGTGATCCGCCGGATGGCCGCGATAGTCTGGTTCCTTACCTCTTGTGAATAAGAGCGCAAAGTGAGCTGCATCCTGACCTCATCCGGAATGATATTATGCACCGTGCCACCATGAATAGAGCCTACCGTGACGACGGCGGGTTCGATAGGATTGATTTCCCGGCTCACTATGGTCTGAAATGTATTGATCATGGCAGCACTCAATACGATAGGATCAATGGTAGTATGAGGGGCCGCACCATGACCGCCTTCGCCGAATACCCTGATGTCCATCATATCCACACTGGCCATAAAAGCACCTGCCCGATAGCCCACCTTCCCGGCAGGAAGCGAAGCGTTGTCATGCAATGCGATGGCATAGTCTGGTGGGGGTATTTTATCGTACAAGCCTGCTTTGAACATGAGATCAGCCCCCAACCCATTTTCTTCCGCAGGTTGTGCCACCATCACCAAGGTCCCTTTCCATTGATTTTTATGCGCTACCAGGGCCAGAGCGGTTCCCACAAACACCGTCATATGAATATCATGCCCACAGGCATGCATCACCGACACTTCCTCCCCCGCAGGATTAATCCCTTTGGCGGTGCTGGCATAAGGCAGTCCGGTTTTTTCCTCCAGCGGAAGCGCATCCATATCGGCCCGTATCAGAACGGTTGGACCGTCCCCATTTTTTATTACCCCGACCAGGCCGTACCCTCCAATTCCTTCCTGCACGGTAAAGCCCAAGTTTTTTAGGGTATCTGCCATCAGCCGGGCCGTTTTTTCCTCCTTCAGCGATAGTTCCGGGTGCTGATGCAAATGTTTGTATAAGGCTTCCAGTGAAGCATATTGTTGATGGGTAAACAAGGATACCTTTTCCATCACCGGAGACTGCGCATTGGATAACACCGATACGAGGCTAAGGTAAAATAACAGATACAGTCTTTTCATAAGGATCATCAATTTCAACAATACAGCCCCTCAAGGTTTGTCTGCGACAATGCTGATCAGGGCATCTACGGGCTGTCCATCCCCCCTGACCAGTCCAAAGTTGTCACTTTTATAATTCCAGTTGGCGTATGCAATATCGTTTTTCTCAAAAATCTGAACCATATCTTCATACCAGCGAAGACGATCCTGTGCAGGGGCATTGTCCACCACACCCCATTCGCCACAATATAGGGGCAAATTGAGAGATTTTGCTACCCTGATCGGTTTTTCCATCATCTTTTCCAGCGTATCCCGGTGATAGGTTTGCCTTCTTTCTGCGATCATAGCCTGTTGCTCCGGCGACAACTGATTGAACTCTTCCTCCGTCACCGACATGCCAGGATAATGCACAGGTCCCTCATACGTAGCCAGGTCTGTCCAGCTGGCCTGATAGTGGGTAAGTAAAAAAGGCTCATAAAAATGATAGCTTAATAGAATATGATCGTCGTTGGCAGGCACCTTCAACTGATCAAAGGTTTGGGCCGACTGCCAGCGATTGGAACCGATCACCAGTACTCTTTCCGGTTCCAGCCCCCGGATCACCTCCACAGCTCTGGCCACCAGCTGATTCCATTCTTCCGGATCGTCGGCGACCGGTTCGTTCATGAGTTCATACGCCACCATCCCGGTGGGATACTGCTGAAGCTCCCCAGACAAAGCCCGCCAGAGGTCTAGGAAGGTTTCCTGGGCTGCCGGATCTGTCCACAAGGGCTTCTCGTCTTCATTAAAGTGGTGAGAACGAAGGATATGCAAATCCACAATGACCCGCAGACCACTTTCCTGGCACCACTGAAGCGCTTGATGGAGCAGCTCGAAAGCCTCCCCTTCTTTCTGACCCTGCTCATCAAACATCTGTTCCTCGTCTATGGGTATCCGCAGGTGATCAAACCCCAGATCGGCCAGGTATTGCACATCTTTTTGCTGAAAGAAATTTCTTCTGGCTTCCCCCCGCTGGTCACTTTGCGAAAGCCAGTGAGCGATGTTGGTGCCTCTGTGAAGGGTAAAAGAATCAAAACCGGGTCCGGTATCCTCTGTTTGATTCTGGCTTTCCTCTGCCGATTGACAGCCCCCCAACAAAAGGCTGACAGTGAGAAAAAAAATAAGATAGGTTGTTATTTTCATATACTTACTCAATGGTTGCGTGACCTGAAATGCATGAACGAGCCCTGACTATTTGTTTTGGTGAAAATAAAACTATTCGCGGCCTCTTGCAAAGGAGTTTGATAATTGTCAGTAGAAACTCTGCTCATTTTTTCTACCCTACCAGGTAAGGTGAAAAAGAAGATAAAAAATAGAGAGCGCTCTTTGTTTGAAAGAAGGTTTCTATAAATTAGTAACTTGATCATTTTCTACTGATACACAAACTATGAAGAAACTACTCATCACCGGGAGTTCGCTCCTGTTTGCTTTATGGCTATACCTGCCTGAAATTTTGGCACAATCCGGCCAGCCTTTATTTCCACAGATGCCTGGCGTTCAGGCTTACACCTTCCGGTTCAGTTTTGAAAAAGGAGTGGAAGCGACCCTGGATACTATTCGGGATCTGGGTTTTACGGAAATAGAATGTGGCGTCAGCCCTTATGGCTTCACGACCGAAGAATTTAAAAAAATGTTAGATGACAGAGGCATCAAAGCACCTTCTGTAGGTGCCGGTTACGAAGATATCGTCAAGAATCCTGAAGACATTGCCCGCAAAGCCAAAATCATGGGAGCCTCTTATGTGATGGTGGCCTGGATTCCTCATGAAGGTGATGAATTTACCCTTGATGACGCCAAAAGAGCAGTGAAAGATTTTAACAGGGTAGGTAAAGTGTTGAAAGAAAATGGCCTGACATTCTGCTACCACAACCACGGCTATGAGTTCAGACCTTATAAAAATGGTACCCTCTTTGACTACATCGCAGAAAATACAAACCCGGAATATGTTTCTTTTGAAATGGATATTTTATGGACCGTACATCCCGGTCAGGACCCGGTGGCTCTATTAAACAAATATGGGAATCGCTGGAAACTAATGCACCTGAAAGATTTGCGTAAGGGCGTCAAAGGTGACTTTTCCGGTGGCACACCCATAGAAAACGATGTTGTACTGGGTACCGGTCAGATTGATATTCCAGCTGTACTGAAAGCGGCTAAGAAAGCGGGCATCCAGCATTATTTCATTGAAGATGAAAGTCCCTGGTATAGCCAACAGGTTCCTAAGTCTGTGGCCTATCTGAAAGGTTTGAAAGAGTAATAGTTTATCATTATCCCTTTCGATGAGCAGGAAACAAACTGCATAATTGATAATGCATAAGCATGATCTCTCTTTAAATACTTATATTTTGATTGTATTAAACCAATTTCCATACCTAAACCATCCATGATGCATCGTCGTCAGTTTTTAAAGAACCTGGCGCTGGCTATGCCAGTGGCCTCCTGTATGCCCTATTTTGATCTTTTAGCTGCTATCGACCGAAAAAAAGTAAAGATCACAGATGTGAAATGCATCCGCACCAAGTTAAATTTCCGGGTAAGTCCGCTGGTGAAAATTGAGACCGATGCTGGCATTGTAGGCATTGGCGAATGCCATCATGATGAAAATGGCCTGGGTGCCAAAGATGTGGTGCTCAATGTATGCAAGCCTATTCTGATGGGGCAGGATCCCCTGGATCTGGAATATCTGGTTTTTAAAATGAGTACTCGTACCTCCTATTATGGAGGCAATCATGGGGTGGCCACCCATGCTATCACAGGTGTAGAGATAGCCCTGTGGGATATTATCGGTAAAATTACCGGTCAGCCCGTACATAAAATTCTGGGAGGCGGTTCCCATGTTGATCAGGTGCGCGCTTACGTTTCTACTGGCCCGGAAGATATGCAGAACAAAGAATCCTGTGAAGCTTTTGCCGAACGCATGAGAGAAAGAGGCTGGACGGCTGCCAAAGTGAATATTCTCAGAGACCAGCCCTGGAATGCCCTGGACAACCGTCGTCTCTCCAACCTGGAAGTGGACAGAAACGCGCAGGGGTATGCCAACCTCAGGGAAGCCGTTGGCTGGGAATTTGATATTGCGGTACATTGCCATTGGGAGTTCGATTTTGACAGTGCGTTACGGCTGGCAAGGGCCGTGGCTCCCATCCAACCCTGGTGGATAGAGGATCCTTTGCCTATTGCTTTTAACGAACAATGGGTGAAACTCACCGAGCAATCTCCGGCACCCATTCTTACCGGTGAAAACTTATACGGACGAGATGATTTCAGACCTTTTATTGTGAACCAGGGGGTGAACATGATTGAGATCGATGTAGCCATGAGCGGCGGGTTGCTGGAAGCCAAGAAAATAGCCGATCTGGCGGAACTCTACTATATCCCGGTGGCCACGCACAATGTGGCTGGTCCTATCGCCACCATTGCCTCGGCTAACTTGGCAGCCTCCGTACGTGAATTTCTGGGTCATGAAGTGTTTATCATGAATCCTATCAACCAGGCCGGAAAAGGGGTGAATGGAGATCCCGATGTGTTGGGATACGACAAAGAAATGGTCAAGGACGGATACCTACAGTTGACGGAAAGGCCAGGGCTTGGTATTGAACTCAACGAAGACCTCCTGAAAAGTTATCTAGTGGAAGGAGAAGACTGGTGGGGTTAATAGGATTAATTAGAATCCTGATAATGATCTTCTAATGAAACAGGCAAAGGTAGAAAAAGGAAATTAGTATATTAAGCATGAACAATCAAATGAACTTGATTGATTTCAATCAGCACATGATGCACAAATAACTTCTCAATACTTTCAATATTACGTTCGAAAAGGCGGATCAATGCTGAGTTTTTAATATTTCCAGTTTTAACTATTAGTATTCTTCTGGGTCTTCCTCTTGTACCAGATAGGTTAAACAGTAATGCTTAACCTATTTTATGGAAGATTGCTGATTTTATGACAAATCAAGAACTATAAAATAGCGTGTTTTCTAATTTTTATTGAGACTTTTCCACGGGGTCGCCCGGCGATCGATGAAAAGTCTCCAAAAATCTTGAGCAAAATATCATTCCTCCCACATAGCTTTCACATCCTCCGCGATTTTGCTCGGGCCTTCGCACTTCTATTTATACAATTTATTAAAACTTATGTGGTATTAATAGAAGGTAATTTAGAAATCACTATCCTTTGAAACGACTACTCGATCTTCCTGATCAGCTTTGTCAATGATTTCTTTGTCATCACTGTTATTGGCACGGGGAAGTTCTAAGGTATGAACCGCATCATGCCCCTTAGCTTTTAGCCAATCTGCCAGCGATTTTGGCAATTGTGCATCCAACAAAAATCTCAAGATGCCAAGGGGTAAATTGCCTTAGTTTTAGTCACTTCTACAGCATAAGCTAGGCAAGCTAGCAGATCGTCTTTCTCTAAATCAGGATAATCGGCAAGAATTTCTTCAAAGGTCATTCCGGCAGCCATTAATTCCAACATATTTTCCACTGGATACCGCAAGCCCCTGATAGTTGGCTTTCCGTGACAAATGCCTGGATTGATTGTAATACGAGAAATTAGCTTTGTATCTTCCATAATTAGGCGTGATCTTTTTCAAATATACGGATAATTCTTGGTTAAGCTTCAGTGGACAGCTTTCTCAAAGATTCATCTGGGTATTGAACGCAACGAAGACCTCCTGAAAAGTTATCTGGTGGAAGGAGAAGACTGGTGGGGTTGACTCAACCTTGATTTACTATACAAAATAATCTTTTGAATCGTTGTCAAACTTAAGCGATTCTTTTACAATCATTTAAATCTCAGCCTAATGGGAGCCCGGGCCAGATATTCGGCACCAATTGCTTGCCTATTGCCCATATATTGTAGATATTAGAAATAGAATTTCTATTCTAGCAAATCACTCTTCTCACCAAAAAAGAAAGGAGGCTTCGATCATGACAAATTTTGCAAATCCGGAAGTGCTCGTTTCAACTGATTGGGTTAATGAGCACAAAAATGACCCCAATGTAATTATTGCCGAGGTGGATGTAGACACCAAAGCCTATGAAGAAGGACATGTACCTGGAGCCATAGGCTGGAATTGGCAAACCCAGTTATGCGATACGGTACAGCGTGACATTATCAAAAAGTCTTCGCTGGAAAAATTACTCAGCAACAGTGGTATCTCTAATGATACAACCCTCATTCTCTATGGAGACAACAACAACTGGTTTGCTGCCTGGGCCTTTTGGCAAATGAAAATCTATGGCCACAAAGATGTCCGTATCATGGACGGTGGCCGTAAGAAATGGCTGGCCGAAGGACGTGAAATGAGCCAGGATACTCCTGCCAAAAAGCAAACCAACTATCAGGCTAAAGAACCTGACTTGTCGCTTCGTGCCTTCCTGCCGCAGGTGCAACAGGTATACCTGTCTTCTAATACTGCTTTAGTAGATGTCCGTTCTGCGGACGAATTTTCTGGCAAAATTCTTTCTCCTCCGGGGCTCCCGGAAACCTGCCAACGGGGTGGCCACATCCCGGGTGCCAAAAATATCGGTTGGGGGATGGCTTGCAATGATGACGGCACCTTCAAAAGCTATGATGAGTTAAAATCCCTGTATGAAGGAAAAGGGGTGACAGCCGATAAAGATGTGATTGCCTACTGCCGCATCGGGGAGCGCTCCAGCCACTCCTGGTTTGTGATGAAATATCTGTTAGGATACCCCAATGTCAGAAACTATGATGGTTCCTGGACAGAGTGGGGAAACCTGGTGGGTGCACCTGTTGAAGTAGGCGCTTAGCGATGTCAAAAGCAGAAAACTACCAAATGGATGAGCAGCAAGTGAACGGCGTCGATCTGAAAATTACGACCTATCAGATTGGCGAACGTTTTTACTGTCACATTGAGAACAAGGACCCTGGGGCTACCATTGCGCGGGCGGAAGGAACCCGGCGGGAGGAAGCCCGTCAGCTCGCCTTGGCAAAAATTCAGAAAAGGTTACAGTAAGGGGCTTACTTGTCCCATGACTGCTGACCTCTCATTCCAGCCTGTCAGGGCAGTTTTCGTCCGTGTAAAAATAGATTGAAGGAGCTTGCTTTCCTGCCAAAACTCCTTCAGTCTTATAATCATCTCAAGTTTCTGTCTAAAGCCCCGGTTGTCGATCTTCAGCGCTTCAGATTTAATCCATAAAACAAAGTGCTCACCCCTGTTTCATGAGCAAGTCCAGCATTTTGCGGTCGAGCTTATGTCCATACCAGTCTTCATAGTCCACATCGGCACGTTCAGAATCCAGTACCCCGAAAGAACCGGAAAATTCCCAGATGGCAAAGCCTATGCCGTTACTGGAAAGAATATCCAGCACATCACCAAACCAGGCCAGGAAAACATCATGGGGTGTTTTATTCCAGCAGCCACATTCCCCACAATGTACCCCTACGCCCTGTTGAACTAAAGCAATCCAGGGCTGATAAAATTCTTCCAACATGGTCCTGCTCAAATGCAGATAGGGTTCTCCATTTTCCATCTTCACATAGGGATCATTCACAGTGGACGTATCACTGGCGAACATAAACTGCGCACTGATTTTCCCAGGCCATTTGGGTTCCGGCAGTATGTCCGGATTTTTATTGGCCCAGGGAGCTTTGTAATGAGAAATGATGCCCGGATAATACCCCCGGCAGCTTTGGGCAATATCCAGATCCGTGATTTCGGGTATCACTGATTTTCCTACATCATTGCCATCTGCAATGACCAGATGACGGGGATTGGCTTTGCGAATGGTTTCCGCCGCCGCTTTAGCTACTTTGCGATACAGCTCTCCAGGCACTGAACTTCTCTTGGAGTGCTGATCGTTCATATCAGCCCGCATGCTGGGTTCGTTCACCAAATCAAAACTGATCTTTTGAGAAGACAAATTTTTATAACGCTTCGCCCACATATCCCAGTGAAAGCAGAAAGCATCGAGGGCTTCCTGATCCGTCCACAGATTATATGGTTCATAAAATCCCGCATTGACACAATACCCCGGTGCCCGGTGTAAATTCAGACTCACATGCAGGTTGTATTTATGAGCCATCGTCACCAGTTTGTCAATATTGTCAACCGCTTTCTCATCAATATGATACACTTCTTCCGGAGTGATATTTCTACTGCGGTCGATGTCCAGATAAGAAGGATAGGCCATGGGGATTCTGACAAAATCAAAGCCCCAGTCGGACATCCATCGAAAATAATCTTCCTGGGTGGCAGGCCTGGAACTAGCTGGATTGGGAGAGAAAAAATCCAGGAGGTTAAACCCTTTCCATTGAGGTAGTTTGTTTTGCACTTTGGTTTTGGGTGAGGCCAAAGCAGCAGCGCCTGTCAATCCCATACCCACTGTCATCATACCGGTGGTTTTGATAAAGTCTCTCCGGCTTACTGTTATATTGTTTTTCATAGAATGAGTAGCTTTCCAGGCCTATTACCTGGGATGGTTGTTGATTCGATAAGTCCTTAAATTATAAATTTACCCTGAATAAAAGAACTACATCCTCAGGAGTAAACGAAAAGTTTTCAAGGCATTTTTACGATTTATCATTCCACATACAGGCGCTCAAAGGAAACAGGCTGCTTTTCCAGAGAAGGACCTTCTATCCACATCTCCAACACTTCTCCATCAAAGTCTTCAAAGTATTGAAGATCCACAGGATGAGCCCCTTTTTTTAAAGCAATCACCCCTTGCTGGGTAGCTGTACTATGCGATCCGTCATTGTCAACGACCAGCTGTTCGTGAATGTAAAGCTTGCTGCCATCGTCAGAGGTGATGAAAAAAGTATAAAGCCCATCGGCGGGCACTTCGATATACCCTTTATATTGGATGGCAAAATAGTTCTGCCGCTCGCCAGCGATGTCCGTGACCTCCAGATCCTGGGCAATGCCGGTTTTTTTAGGCGTAAGCTGCTTAAAATCGGGTATCTTTTTCCAGGCTCCTTCAAAATAGGTATACTGCAAACCTTGTTGCTTCTTACGAATCTTTTGCGATTTCTTCAGACTTACTTTTTCAAAATGCTCCGCTGCCGGTTCTGATACATTTTCTTCCAACATAGCTACCGCCTTTACTTCTGCAGAAGCTTCCAGCACAAGAGGTTGGGTATAAGGAATTCCATGGGCCAGTGGGTCGCTGCCATCCGTGGTATACTTAATCTGAACCTCTTCGAAGGGATAATCGATAGCTACCTCCGTACTTTCCAGAAATTTTGGCTGTGCAGTCTGAAAGGACAGATGCGTGGTGGAATCCCAGAAAATGTCATACACTCCCTCCAGAGTCATATCCTTCAGGCTGTCTACGTCATAATGCATGGTCCACTGCAACTGTAAGGGGGGGAGTTCCTCAAAGTTGCCTGCATCCGTTTGCAGGGTAACAGGAATTTGCTTTTTACTTTTTGCCGGAATGGTCATGGTAAACTGGCTTTCCGACGGGTTGATCTGATGGTGATGAAAAAACCGGGCATCGATAGACAAGGGCAGGTCTGCCTCATTCTGAAACAACAAAAGCGCCTGCACCTCCCCTTCCAGGTTTTCCGAAGGATAGAATAACTCGGATTTTACCTGCGTACTCTTTATCAAAGCCTGGGACAGTGCCTTGAGTTCTGCTGTCAACACATCATGTTCCCAGAAACCCTCCAGTTGCAGATGGACCATCACCGGCCCCTGATCTTTGGTCATGGTGACCCAGGTCACATGGTCAAACTCTCCGAAGCGGGGACCGCGGAGTTTACTGCCTCCGCCAGTAGTGGCCAGAATATAATAATTGCGGTTGTTTCTGGTCTCATAAAAATACTGGTGGTTGTGGCCAGCGATCACCGTATATTGTCTGCCTTCCAAGGCCTTTTCTATCTCCTGAAAGCCACTCAAATCCTGATAGTGCCAGATCGGATGATGCATGAATAACATCGTCCAGCGAACCTCCGGATGTTCCCGGATCACCTGCGTCACATAAGCCACCTGTTCTTCGCTCAGGCTCACACCATCACCATCGTTGGAATCCATGGCAATGAAGAGCACATCGTGGTAGGTAAAGGCATAATAAGCAGTGCCATAGCGTGCCAACCACTGGTTACGCATCATATCATTGGAGATATCATGATTACCCGGCAGAAAGAAAAAGGGGGCTTCCAGGGGTGTCAGGAAGGTGGCAAATTCATTCCACTGCTCGTTTACTTCCAGAGAATCCCGGGTGTATCCCTCTATGAGGTCTCCCACACACATGACAAATTCGGGTTTCAGCAAATTGATGCGTTGTATCCCTTTCTCGAACACACCCGGACGATGCCCCCCGGTACGGTCACTCATGATGGCAAACTGAAATTCTTCAGGATCATCGGCAAAGTCGAGATGCGTCCAGGGCTTCTTGTCAGGTAGTTCATCCAAAGAGCGAAAAGCAGGTGATTGTGCCAAAGCAGAAAACAAACTGGCCGCATAGCATAAGAGTAGTAGTAGAGCACGCATAATTGAGTTATTTTTTTGTTTAAAATAGCGCATTGATGAAGGATATTTATTATCTATAGGTTAATTTTTGAGCGCAATATTTATCAAACCTTAATGCTGCCGCGTCATGGGTCTAACTTTTCTCACGGAAATTAGCCCTTTCGTCAATATGATTGCTTATGTTTTTCCTGAGAACTTTCTTACTACCCTGCTGCCTGTTGGTTTTCGGTTGCACGCAACAGTCTCAAACACCTCCCCTGCTGGAGTTGCTTTCGCCAGAGCGCACCGGGATTCACTTCTCTAACGTACTGCAGGAAGATGAAAATCTGAATATCCTCACTTTTGAATACTTTTACAATGGCGCCGGCGTAGGCATCGGCGATTTTAACCGGGATGGCTGGCAGGATATTTTTTTCTCTTCCAACATGGGCAGCAGCCAGCTTTACCTCAACCAGGGAAATTTTACCTTTCAGGATGTTACTGAAAAAGCCGGTATCCGGACAGAAGGAAAATGGGCTACCGGTGTATCGGTGGTAGATATCAACCAGGATGGCTGGTCCGATATTTATCTGTGTTTTGCCGGCCCCTGGACAGACCCTCAAAAACGTGCCAACGAACTGTATATCAACCAGGGCGATAACACCTTCCGTGAACAGGCAGCAGCCTACGGCCTGGCCGATGCAGGACACAGCGTTCAGGCCGCTTTTCTGGACTATGACCGGGATGGCGACCTGGATATGTACCTGCTCACCAATATGACAGATGAAACAGGGCCCAATATTATCCGCAAGAAAAGAGTCCATTCAGAAATGCTCAACACCGACCGCCTCTACCGCAACAATGGCGATCATACTTTTACAGATGTTTCCCAACAGGCAAACATCACTATCGAGGGTTATGGGTTGGGCGTATCCGTGACGGACATCAACCAGGATGGCTGGCCCGATCTCTATGTCTCCAATGATTATCTGTCCAATGATCTTTTATGGGTGAACAACCAGGATGGCACTTTTACCGATCGTGCAGCTGACTATTTCCGCCATACCAGCTATTCGGCGATGGGACATGATGTAGCAGATTTCAACAATGATGGCAAACAGGATATCATCACCCTGGATATGTTACCGGCTGACAATTACCGCCAGAAAATGATGTTCGGTACCACACCCTATGACAGGCATCGTTCAGAACTGCACTACGGCTATGCGCCTCAGTTCATGCGCAACACGCTGCAACTGAATCAGGGTATTGATCCTGATGGCCAACCTGTTTTCAGTGAGATCAGCCAACTGGCAGGGATTGATGCCACAGACTGGAGCTGGAGTGCCTTGTGGGCCGACCTGGACAACGATGGCTGGCGCGACCTGGTGGTGACCAATGGCTATCCCAGAGATATTACCAACCGGGATTTTGCCAGTTATAAAGCCCAGGAACTGATGAATGCGCATTATGATGAACCCATGAAAAAAAGGATGCTACAGGCGCTCAGCAGCCTGGAAGGAGCCTATATTCCGAACTATGTTTTTCAGAACCAGCATCACCTCACTTTTCAGGATCGTTCGGCAGCGTGGGGCTTTACCCAACCTTCCTACTCCACAGGCGCAGCCTACGCCGACCTGGACAACGATGGCGACCTGGACCTGGTCATCAACAACACCGAAGAACCTGCTTTTGTCTATCAAAACCACGCCCGTGAACAGTCGGAAAATCATTATCTACAGATCCAACTACAAGGCCCCCCTGAAAACCGGCAGGGATACGGCGCATCCCTCTCCCTGTACTATGATAGTCTGGTGCAATACCATGAACACTACCCTGTCAGAGGATTTCAATCTACGGTAGCAGCAACTGTTCATTTTGGATTGGGAAAACATGCTTTTCTTGATTCACTCCTGATCCGCTGGCCGGACGGACGGGAACAACATCTGACCTCTTTTGCGGCGGATCAGGTGCTGACATTAGAGTATCATAACAGCCAGGAACCCGTGCATCATCCCAAATCATCAGGGCAACCGCCCCTGTTTCAGGAGGTGACCAGGGATTACCAGATCGCTTATCAGCATCAGGAAAGCCACTATGCTGATTTTAAGGTACAGCCCTTACTTCCCCATAAACTCTCTCAGAATGGTCCTGGCCTGGCTGTGGGTGACATGAACGGAGATGGCCGCGAAGATTTTTTCATAGGAGGCGCTTTCAAACAATCCGGTCAGCTGATGTTTCAGCAGAAAGATGGAAGGTTTGTCAGCCTGCCTCTCACCACCCAAACCCAGTATGAAGAAGATATGGGCGCTTTGTTGTTTGATGCTGATCAGGATCATGACCTGGACCTGTATGTTGTCAGTGGAGGCAACGAGTTTCCGGCGCAGTCCCCCTATTACCAGGACAGGCTTTATCTGAACGATGGACAAGGACATTTTACCCTGGCCCCTTCGGCACTTCCCCAACGTTACGTCAGTGGTTCCTGTGTGGTTGCCGCCGACTACGACCAGGATGGGGACCTGGATCTTTTTGTAGGGGGAAGATTGTTACCCCAACAGTATCCCGCCTCCGGGCAAAGCCAGTTGCTGGAAAACCAGGGAGGTCATTTTACGGATGTCACAGTAGAAAAAGCGCCCGGACTACAACAGGCAGGGATGGTCAGTGCCGCCCTCTGGACTGATTACAATAACGATCATCAGGTAGATTTGATCCTGGCCGGAGAGTGGATGCCCATTACGGTTTTCCAAAACAACAAGGGCAGATTGTCTGATGTGACTGAAGCGTTAGGGTTGTCATCTACCACAGGATGGTGGAACAGTCTGCACGCTGCAGATTTTGACCAGGATGGCGACACGGATTATGTGCTAGGCAACCTGGGATTGAACAGCCGTTACCAGACTTCTGCAGCTCATCCCTTACAGATTCACATGGCTGATTTTAATGATGATGGTCGGCAGGAAGCTATCCTGTCTACCCTGCAGCAGGGCAAAAGGTATCCCATCCATCCCCGGGATGATATGTTGCAACAAATCTTATCCATCAAAAAGAAATTCCCCCTGTATGCCGATTACGCCCGTGCTACGATGCAGGACCTTTTTTCAGCGGAAAAACTAGCCCAGGCGACAGAGATCACCTGCCATACGTTGCAGTCTAGCTATCTGGAGAACAAAGGGACAGCCTCCTGGCTGTTGCAGCCTTTGCCTGTGGAAGCCCAACTGGCCCCGGTCTATGGGATGAGCACAGGCGATTATGACCAGGACGGCTTCACCGATTTGTTGTTAACGGGCAACTCCTATGCGACAGAAGTGTTGAGTGGCCGGTATGACGCCCTGAACGGACTGCTGTTGAAAGGAAATGGGAAAGGGCAATTCCAACCGCTCTCCAACAGTATCTTTTTAGAGAAGGATGCCAAAGGATTGGCTGAAATAAAGCTTTCTAACCACCGCACCCTGTTGCTGGCTGCTTGCAATAACGACTCTTTGAAAGTGTTTGAAGGACAGCCGGATGCCTCTCTGGAAATACCGGTCAGGCCAGACGATGCCTTTGCGATTGCCACTCATCTGGATGGGATCATCAGCAAACATGAATTGTATTTTGGGAGCGGTTACCTGTCTCAATCCAGCAGGGTACTCCTGCTGCCACTCACTGTTCGGGAAGTGACCCTTTACAACTTTAAGGGCGAAGCCCGTGGCTCTGAACTACCGGGAATCCACTTTTGAAAAATATCGGATTTCATAACGATCCTGGGCTGTAACCCCTTGAAATACCGGATCTTTTGCCTTCTTTAACACTAGATGGTTCGCATCGACATGCAGTATCTGAAACTGGCTGAGGGTATCGCCCTGAGCGTTTCGATAGGCTAAGGCATTATCCTGCAATTGGTAATGCATTTGTTTTTGCTCTTCTTTATTTCTGACAATCAGGATACCATCCTGCTGATACTCATAGGTTTCATGCAACGGAAGGGACGTGCTGGTATAGTCAAAACCATTGTAATAATAGTAGGCAGAATCTACCTGCCAGGTGCCTGGCAACACCTCCGAAGGAGAAGGTGAGCAGGCCTGCAAGAGGCCTGCTATCCCAATAATACATAATACTCTCTTGAAGATAAATTTTCCAAACATACGCTGGGCTTAATAGCCTGGATTTTGCTCCAACACGCCATTGCTCAGGTCAATCTCACGCTGGGGAATGGCAAACAGATAATGTTTGGGTCTTTGAAAATTACGGGGGGGCTTCAAAGGGCCACGGTCCTGCTGATACAGGGCTACGATATCTACGATATTGGCTTTATCCCAGCGGATCAAATCCTGATGACGCTGGTTTTCACCAGCCAGTTCCATTCTTCTTTCATGGATGAGATCCTCTATGGTGGCATTGGACAAAGGCGGTAAGCCTGCTCTCTGACGGACGGCATTGATCTCTGCATCGCCACTTTGCCCGGAACGGATTTTAGCTTCCGCTACCAGCAGATAGACGTCTGCCGCACGCAGGATAGGAATGTTCTGCCCATCATCCAGTCCGCCGGTAGCACGCCAGGAAGCATATTTTCTGAAATGATAACCGGTTTGAGACAGGTCGGGTGTATAGACGGTAGGGCCCTGGTCGCCTCCCAAATTCACGGTATCGCCTACTTTAAAAACCGTATAGTCCAGCCGGGGATCATTGGCTTCAAACTCATCCACCAGATCCTGGATGGGTTCATGAAAATCCCATCCTCCCCAGGGACGAGGGGTCGTATAAATATGATGTGTAGACCCAGCCCACCCGTCGAGGCACTGGACGGCAAAGAGCATTTCCGAATTATTTTCTGTGGCGATATTGAAGTTATCTCCATAACTACCTGCTAATGCGTAGGGACCATTGACCACCTGGCTTCCAAATTCTATGGCTTTGGCCCAGTTCTCCTGGTATACGTACAGCTTGGTGAGAAAGCCCCATGCAGTACCCTGGCTGGGTCTTCCCAGGTTCTCCCCATCATAGGAGGCCGGCAGCAGCGCAGCAGCCTCCAGCCAGTCGGCTTCTATCTGGGCATAAGTATCTTCAGTGGTTGCCCTGGGTTTGTTGTAGTTGTTATCTAAAACATCCTGTTCCAGGATTAAGGGCACACCGCCATACAAGACAACGAAGCGCCAGTACATAAAGCCTCTCATGAAATGAGCCTCGCCCAGCACCCGGTTTTTTAAGGTCTGGTCCATGTCAATCTCCGGCACGTTGATCAGTACGGCATTGGCCCGGGAGATCACTTCGTATTTCGGACGCCAGCTAAAAGCCAGCTGCGGATTATCCGCATCAAAGGTGAACTCCTCGATAGCCTGATCTTCCCCATGGTCTCCAGCTCTCCACTGATCATCCGAACAGATGTCGAAGGTTTGTTCGCCATGCCCGTAGAAATCTTCCCAGAGCAGAGGTTCGTACATAGCGTTGGCGGCCGCCACCGCATCATCACCATTCCGCCAGAAGCTGGCAGAAGTAGACTGGGCGTAAGGAGTGGATTCCAGCAGATCGTCATTACAGCTGATAAGCTGAAACAGCAATATAATAACGATGAAACCTGATATGATATATTTCATAGTAGTTCAATGCTTAAAGTTTAAAAGGTAATACTAGCGCCCAAAGTCCAGGTACGTGCTTGCGGATACTGGGCATAATCCACATTAATCTGCAGGTTTCCATCCGTATAACCCAGTTCGGGATCCAGGCCGGAATAGCCTGTGATGGTAAACACGTTCTGCCCTGTGACAAACACACGTGCCTTGGTCAGACCCGCTTTTTCCATCAAAGAAGAAGGCAGGGTATAGCCCAGCACCAGGTTTTTCAGGCGGAAGAAATCACCCTTTTCGATAAACAGATCGGACGTACGGTGATTCAGGTTATCCCTTTTGGTCGTCATTCGGGGAATGGTGTTGCTGGTGTTGGGTCCTGTCCAGCGGTTGACCGTTTCCGCATACATATTAAACGGATAGGTAGGATCAATACCCTGCATTCTATCGGCATTATAAATGCTTATTCCAGCATTGCCCAGGAAGAACAAAGATAGATCGAATCCTTTATAGGTGAGATCAGCATTCAGGCCATACACCATGTCGGGATGCGGACTGCCTAATATCTCACGGTCTTCTTCATCGATGAGGCCGTCATCATTGAGGTCAATGAAGCGTACATCGCCCGGCAGGATGAGGCCTTCCGCTTTGCGGGGGTCGTTGGCAATGTTAGGATCATTCTGGATTTCCTCTGCCGTTTGATAAAGCCCGTCGGTTCTCCATCCGTAGAAAGTGGCAATCGGTTGGCCTTCATAGGTGCGGGAAATTTCCTGGTTGGGTCTTCCATATCGCTGGGAAGCCAGGAAGTTGCCATCGTAGAGTTTGGTGACTTCATTACTGATGAAAGAGGCATTACCGCTAAACGCATAGGTAAAATCGCCGGTAGACTTCTGATAGCTCAGTTCTATTTCCAGCCCCTGGTTTCTCAGCGAGCCCACATTTTGATCGGGAATCTGCGCATTGCCAATAGAGCCAATGATGGGGGGGGCCAACAACATATCCCGGGTATCTTTGATGAAATAGTTGATATTCGCCAGCAACTGGTTATCCATCACCCCGATGTCTAATCCAATGTTGGTCATTTCTGCTGTCTCCCAGGAAATATCGGGATTCGGCACACGGCCTTGCGCAGCACCTACCACTGCATTGCCTCCAAAGGAATAGCGGATACCGCTATTGATGAGCGCCAGATACTGCAAACGGGCTACATTCTGGTTCCCCAATTGCCCCCATCCGCCGGTAAGCTTCAGGTTACTGATCCAACCCACATTCTGGAAGAAGTCTTCTTCAGAGATACGCCATCCCAAAGAAAAAGCCGGAAAAGATCCCCATTTGTTGCCTTCGGCAAATTTGGAAGAACCATCAGCCCGGAATGTCGCTGTCAGCAAATACCTTTCATCAAAATTATAAGTAGCACGACCAAACCAGGAAGCCAGGGCATCGTAAGAACGCCCCCCTCCTATTTCCGATAAAGTTCCTCCTGCATTCAGATAACGCTGAGCGGAAGATTCATCCGGAAAATCCAGTTTCCTGGCACGGAAACCATCCGTATTGAAGGTCTGGGAAGTATACCCTCCTACAAATCCAATCTGATGTTTTTCAGCCAGGGTTTTGTCATACGACAGGAAGTATTCTGACAGAAAGGAGTAGAACTCTTCATATTCTCTGGTCAGCGCATTTCTGGACCGTGCCCGGATTTGTTTGTCGATGATGATTTCAAAATTGTATAGATCCCTGATATAAGCATCCAGACCAAAATTAGCTTTGAGTTTCAGCCCTTCTACTATCTGATATTCTCCGGAGATATTGCCCAGCAGCCGGTGGCGGGTTTCATTCAGGTCATCCGTATCCACAGTAAAGATGGGATTGTTGATATCCCCAAATTCACCCGATACCTGGGAAGAACCATAGGTACCATCTTCAAGGCGTACAGGTAATCCGGGATGAAAGCGGATCGCACTCCACAACACACCCGTTTGTGCGGAAAGAGTATTGGGCGTATTGCCTTTCTGGGTGGTCAATTGCAGGCTCTCTCCTATTCTGAAACGCTCACCCACCTTGTGATCGGAATTGAGGCGAAGGCTCAGACGGCGAAAGTAGGAATTCTTGATCATACCATCCTCATCATAATAACCGCCGGATAGTACAAAGGAAGAACTGGCGCCCCCTCCTGATACCGATAAATCAAGATTTCGTGTAGAACCCTGCCCGAGCAGTTCATCCTGCCAGTTGGTTCTTTGGGTCTGATATTGAGGATCTTCCCAGATAGGATTAATCTCAATACCATCGTTGAGGTAGCGTTCCCGTTTGAGCTCAGCCAGCGTCGGCGCATCCAATACATCAATAGTGTTGATAGCATTGGAGACACCGGTATAGCCACTCACTGAAAAGCGAATGGGTTGCTCAAAATCGCCTCGTTTGGTAGTAATGATGACCACCCCGTTGGCCGCACGGGTTCCGTAGATGGCCGACGCAGACGCATCTTTCAGGATTTCAATGGAAGCGATATCATTGGGGTTCACATCATTGATACTGCCGGCTGGAACGCCGTCAATGACTACCAATGGGTCTGCATTGTTGACAGTACCGGTACCCCTGATCCGGATGGAGCCTGTATTTCCCGGAGCGCCCCCATTCCGGACCACATTGACACCGGCGGCCCGTCCCTGTAAGGCTTGGGTAGCCCCCGCTACCGGTAAATTCTGAATCTGGTTTCCCTTGACAGAAGAAACAGCGCCTGTCACGTCTCGTTTTTCCTGCGTACCGTAACCGACTACGACCACTTCCGATAAGGTCTGAAGATCTTCTGCCAGCGTGATGTTGATCTCAGACTGGTTGTTTATCGCCATTTCCTGACTGATATAACCAATGTAAGAAAACACCAGCACCGGATTCTCGCCGGAGATATTCAACCGGTAGGTGCCTTCTGCATCGGTAATGGTACCTGTGCTGGTTCCTTTTAACACTACGTTGACACCCGGCAGAGGCTCCCCATTAGATTGGGCGGTGACAGTACCGGATACGACTTCCTGGGCTAAAGCCCAACTGGGAAGTAAGAAAGCCAGCAGCCATAAAAAACTGACTGGAATGAGTAAGATGTGCTTCATAAGGTAAGGTTTATTGGTAGAAAGTTTTACTGTTTTGCCAGTAAAGCTACTGGCCGGGATTGACTATGATATTAACATGAAGTTACTATTTTGTTAATTAAGTTTAATAGGGTTACTCGTAATAAACTTTCAGATTCCTGACCGTCCAGTTGGTACCATGGGTATTCAATCCCACCCTGACGGGTTGCGATGGGTCTGGCTGGTAGGGAAACTGACTGTAATCTTCCTCAAATCGCTCACGAATGCCACTTTTGTCCCGCCAGGTAACGGTGACCCAGTTGGGGGAAACACTTCCATTGAGCCGGCGGTGCACTTCAATAATAAAATGATTGGTATCAGGTCCTTCCAAGGCCCCTTTCCCTGTATGACTAGGCAACAATTCTGTAAACCGACCATCTTCGTACTGTTCTTCCCCTACCGGTATACTGTCGGCAAATCCCATGTGTTTGATGGTGTATTCCCCCGTACGCATATCATGAATATCCAGATTGATAGACCAGCAGTTGATTTTACTATCCTGGCGCATCCCTTTCTGCACCTGAAAATTGACACAGAAAGAATTGACAGAAGCAACAGTAGGAGGGTCAATCGTAAAATCACAGGTGATAGTATAAGGCCGTTCAGGATCAATTGTCTTATCATACCGCACCACATGCTGGTTGTTTCCAACAGCCGGACAATCTTTATACCCACCATCTACAAACATTTTTCCATAGGAAGGGGTAGCTTCAAACACCCAACGATTCCAGTCACATTGAGGAAAATAATCGGAACCATACTGCTTCCGCCAGTCTCCATTGGGCGAGACCCCATCAAACTCCTGAAATATAATGTTGCCAGGAGAAACCATTTCTTCCTGTGAGGTCTGAGCCAGCCCAGCCCACGAAGTTGTCATCAATACAGCAAAGAGGGTTTTGATCATGATACAACCATATTAATTGTAGCCTCAGTCACTCGGTTAACAACAGCATTCCGGACCACAGTCACCATTTTTAGAAGTTGTCAGGGGCTGCCCCCTTTTAAGTTCTTCATCGGTAGCCCAACGCACCTGATCTATGATGACATCAAAATAAAAATCGTCATCCAGTCCCGGAAAACCCTCTGCTTTGGAGACCATCACGGAAGCGCTGGCTCCGGCTTCCCTACCTGTTAAATGGGATTCCAGGGTAGGCAGAATCTGTCCGGCTCCATGCAGGTAGCTGACCGGTGCGGATTCCATGATATTTTCCAGTACTTCGCCCCGGCTGTTTTTCATGCGGTATCGAATAGAG
This sequence comes from Catalimonadaceae bacterium JC749, assembly GCA_021730635.1. Lineage (GTDB taxonomy): Bacteria > Bacteroidota > Bacteroidia > Cytophagales > Cyclobacteriaceae > JAJNNC01. The sequence continues at coordinate 84,672 of JAJNNC010000013.1, read as the reverse complement.
ACAATGGTTTTTGGTGTAACTTGCATGGTAATGGTTTCTGTTATGGTAGAAAGATTTTAGCAGTAGGTTTGGCTCCCGGGCAGCATTCGACAGAATGCTCGACGGCAGCTATCCGATAGGGATTGGGAGGCCGTACATCCACACCAAAGCTACCCTGCTTTTTCAAAGGGCCGAAGGCAAATTCATAGTTGAGCGACTGATCCGGATACACCCAGTATTTTTCTTTGACCTGTGCATAACAACACTGCACGCCTTCAGGGCTACCACCCTGACGGGTAAAGGGAAAATCCTGTCGAGCCGCCAGCAGAGGAATCTCCTGGAAAACAAGATAAGCCTCTTTGGTATCGATGCGTATATCAATGCCGATATGATCCAGATAAGTTTGGGCTGCTTTGCCTTCCGCTACATCCTGTGCCGTTGTCCCTTCAGAAAAAATCAGATTGATGCCATCCGGCAAGGCATATTTGATATATCCGGCTGTCTGGTATTCTACCGTAGCGCCCTGTGTAAAGAATGCCTGCTGCGGAAGTTGGCTAACCGCAGTGGTATGCATATGAAGATGCAGGGTGTCGGCCACTGCCAGTTGAGAAGCAAAGGGAAAGTCAGGTTGAAGGATAGCCCTTACCTGTAAGGCTTCTGCAGCCGACAAGTACTGATTGTCTATCAGCCAAGTGATTAATGTATGCCATGACTCCGGGTTAATCTTCATAGAAGGTTTTGTCTGTTAAGGTTGTTCCAATCATTTCAGGAGGCAGACAGTTTGGTTTCCTTTCCGGATACCATCACCTTACGGACAGGAATGGTTCCCTGCACCGTTTTGAGAGAAGGTTTTCCGTTTTGCAGGGTGACAGTACCGTAACCACTTGCGGTAGAGAGAAAAGAGGTAAAATCGCCGACCTGAGAATCCATGTGCAGGGTTTGATCTACCGCATCATAACGTACCCCGGTGAGGCTTTGCAAACAGCCGTAGCTGGCCATGGCCCGGGCGTACCAGTGTCCGCATTCATATTCATTGAAGGGATTGCGGATGCGGCCATCATAACGGTCACGGCAGGTACGGATAATTTCCAGGCCCTCTTCCACCTGGCCCATCAGCATCAGGTGAGAAGCCACCTGGTATTCGATGCCTGTCCATACTTCATCGCTATAGACAAAAGGAAGCGCCAGTTTTCCGCCCTTTGGCCAACTACACAGCAACAGTCCCCCTTCCTCTCCCAGGGCATACGCCGGTCGCTGCGGATTGGCATGATCGCTGAGGTTGTCTTTCAAATTATATTTATGCACGGCCATCAAATGACTTTTCGTTTTTGCCGCATCTACGGGGTCTTCTAAAAAACACATACGGGCGATCCAACCTCCCAAGACACCATCAGAAAGGCATCCCTTACCATATTGATACTTAGGGCCTTCCTGTTGCAGCAGCTTCTGTGCTTCCTCCGAATATTCCCCTCCCATCGATTTCTGAGAGGCAGCCACAGGATCAGGCGCACTCAGGCCGGTGTACTGAATGTTCTGGATGAAATATTCTCCATCATACAACTCACCTTCCATACGCTTCCTGCCGCTGGCATAAAGTTTCTCATATTCGGAGACATTCTCTTTCAGAAACTGACCCATTTTGGTGATGGCCAAAAGGGCTCCCAGGTAAAAGCTGGTACACATCCCATCGCCTCCCCAGAACTCAATGTCATAGGTATTGTGGTGGGGTTCTTCCAGTACACCTTTGTGACGGGGATCCCAGGTACGGATGCAATAATCCATACTCTCCTTCACCATAGGATACATCTTCCTGAGCCAGTCGTTGTCGCCGCTGATCCGCCAGTCACGGTGTACCTTCATGATCCCACCCAACTGACCGTCAGCAGCCGCGTAAAATTCATGGTTGACAGGCCGAATGGGCAAGGCAGTCCGGAAAGTCTGGTGTCCTTCGGCATTCTGGTTCTCGCAAAACTCCGTATGGCGAAGGGTTCTTTCCAGGGAAGGAAACAGGTGCGGAATGGCCTGCGCATAATTCCATACATGTGTACAGGAACCATGACAGCAACCATTATTGTCACTGCACCCCTCAAAATTCCACAGGCGACCATCATGCTGCCGCAATACAGTAGGAGATTTGAGAATGGTCAGGTTGGCCGCTACCGCTTCCAACACTTCCGGCGGTAAGGTGCTGGCATAAAAAGCATCCCGGAAACTTTGTGATTTTTTATGCAGATCTTCATACTGCTGCTGCCAGTAGCGGGCGACAGCATAAACATCCTCAAACTCACTGCTGTACCAGGGCTGATAATGCATGGTGGCTTCACCCGGAGTGCCTATCCCCAGGTCGGCGGTGGTGGTACAACAACCGGAGGCAGGGTCACAACCTGCTTTACGCTCCTGATCATCTTCTCCGATTCGCATATCGGTCTGAGGCACATACCAGGCCATCATGACCCGAATAGTCTTTTTCTCTCCGGCGGCCAGTTTCAGGGGAACATACAGAGAAGCGCCAGGTGCTCCTTCTTCTACCGGGGCTACACTTTTCATCTCTCCGTTTTTGATTGTATTCCAGGCCATCGTCAGCGGATCCCACCAACCGCCACGAAACCAGCAATGATCGACCACCGTATCGGCCTGATCGGTAAAGATGGCAAAGTCAGCTTGCAGAAAGGGTTTTTCATCAGTGCCTGCCTGAGAGAGCACAAACCCCTGGGGGATCTTTTTTATGGAACCAGGGGCTTCCTCCAGGACAATAAAATTTTTCGTGTTATAGGAAAAAACGGCCTCTATGGCCTGACTACCTGTATTAGTGAAGGTATAAGCCAGTGCACCTACCGGCAGACTGGAATTGTCGGCATCGCCGGGAATGAAGGGACTCCAGCCTTGCAGTTCCACTGTCAGGGGCAGGTCTTCATCTTCCAGTAGTAACTGTCCGAAAGGAAAACGTGCGGTAAATTCTGCCCGTTGAAAGCGGGGTAGCCCAAAGATAGAGCCGGCCGCTCCATTACCCGTACCGGGCTGACCAAACTTCTTATAGTCAGGGACCGGCCCTTCCAGCACTTTGGCTCCTTTGTCTGAACCTTTCACCGAGATAGCGGCAAACATCTCAGGTTCATGAAAGATCTCCGGTTTGTTTCGGACCGACATATGGGAGATCGCTCCGGTACCTTCCAGGCAAAACATACCAGCACCCATGCCACCGATGGGAAAAGCCAGTCGCTTGAGGTATTCACCGGTATAGGGACCATTATATACTCTGTCCTGGTTTTGCTGTTTGTTTTTTTGCTTGGACGGGAGGGGTACATGGTGGGGAGCAGGTTCCTGTTTGTCAATAAAAGCGACAGGGAGCGCCGAAGCACTCACGCCACCAATGCCCAGTTGTTTAAGAAATTTTCTGCGGTCAGACTTTTCTTGCATAGTTTGAGTAGGTTGTCGTAGATAAAGGTGCTAAGAGACTATCCCTGGTATTCTCAGTCAGTTACCCAATAGGGTATGTCAGCGTTCACATGGCAGGGGTTTATAACCGCTTACAATGATGATTAATATTTTCTGAGACTATTCCTGTGCAGACTATCTTTTCTCCCTGCCTATTTTCCAGGTTTATCCGTCAGCAGGTAGCAGCCTGTATGACCCTATAGTAAATCCTACTACAGCCACTGTTCCCATCCTTGGTCAAATATCGTTATTACTAAATCGTTTTAGCTAATCTATATAAATTTTATTTATCGTCCAACAGTTGAAAAAAATAAAGGAAAATAGTTAGAATACGGGTATCAATCCACTCTTTTTACGCCAGGCAAGCTTCTCCTCTACTACCAGCCTTTAAAAAAAACTTTTCCTTTTTTCTTGTAGGTTCCATTTAATTAGTTACATTTATAGTGTACTACTTCACTAATACACTAAATAACTGAATATGATTCATCTTGAGCGTGTCACCTTTGCTTATCAACATCAAACACTTTTGTTTGATCAACTGAACCTGTTGCTCCAGGCAGGGCATATCTATGGCTTACTGGGAAAAAATGGAGCCGGCAAATCCAGTTTGCTTCGCCTGATAGCCGGTCTGCTTTACCCTCAGAAAGGCACCCTCCGCGTTGATGGATTTGAACCCCGTAAGCGACAACCGAAATTTCTGCAGTCGCTGTTTTTTCTTCCTGAAGAAATATATCTACCCTCACTAACCATTGAGAAATTCTGGACAACCCTGTCTCCTTTTTATCCTTTGTTCAACTCCGAGCAGTTCTTCTATTACCTGAAAGAATTTGACATTTCTCATCAACAGCATTTGAATGCCTTGTCGTTCGGACAAAAGAAAAAAGTGCTGATCGCCTTTGCCCTGGCCACCAACACTAAGGTGCTGATCATGGATGAACCCACTAACGGACTGGATATTACTTCTAAAGGTCAGTTTCGCAAACTGGTGGCTTCTGCCCTGACAGAAGACCGTGTCGTGTTGATTTCAACCCATCAGGTACGGGATCTGGATCATCTCATTGATGCTGTCATTATCCTGGATAACCATGAGATTCTGCTCAACCAGCGCTTAGAGCATATCAGTGAACAGTTGCAGTTTGGCACACTGACAGACGCGGAAGATGACCGGAGAGTATTGTATGCAGAACCTTCCCTGAAAGGATATACGGTGGTCATGGAGAACGCGGAGAAGGTAGAAAGTAAGGTTGATCTGGAACGCTTGTTTCATGCTGCCATCCATAATCCGGACCGTATCCGTCAGCTATTTCCTCAACAGTCTTAACGCTCAGCCCTATGCATTCCCAATTTAGTCTCCACCGTTTCTGGCTCGTCATGAAGCTTTATGTGACAGAAAACGGAAAAAGTTATCTGATCTCATTAAGTCTCATAGCAGGAACCATGCTGCTGCTGATGTTACCCATGTTAAGATCGCAGTATTACAATGATCTGCTGATGATACTTCATGCCATTGCATTGTTTGCCTGTGTGATCGTAGGAGGCAGCTTGTACACCAGTACTGCATTTAGTGTATACAGTCATTCAGCACAAGGGATTCCTGCCCTGATGCTGCCTGCTTCCCGTTTAGAAAAGTTTCTGGTGGTTTGGCTTTTTCATTTGCTGTTCACCATTCTGATCATAGTTCTTTTCTGGCAGCTCCATTATGGGCTAACCGAGGCAGCCAATCAAAGTATTCCTGATAGGGGCAGAAAATATATACCCATTCCAGTGATGCTGGGAAATGTCTTCACTTACTTTCATTTTCTGATACAGAGTGTCATTTTCCTGGGCTCTGTTTACTTCCTCAAAAATGCCTACATCAAAACAGCAGGCTCCTTTTTACTGGTGGTCGTCCTCGCCTTTTTGTTTAATTACGCCTTGGTCTATCAGTTTACCGATCATCCTGTGAATTTGCATGCCTTCCCCTTTTCCCCCTGGACTATCTTCCATGACAAAGTTTACAGAGTGGATTTTCCTGAACCCATCGCATCCATGATCTGGCTATTTCTGATCATGCTGGTGGTGAGTCTGTGGTATGTAGCCTATGTACGACTGAAGGAAAAGGAAATTTAATTCATTGAAGTATGGAGTTTAATGACAAACAATCCATTTATCTACAAATAGCAGACTACATCTGTGAGCAGATCGTGTTGGGAAAATGGCCTGCCAATGAACGGATCCCTTCTGTGCGTGATCTGGCGGCTGTTATGGAAGTGAATCCCAATACGGTGATGAAGACCTTTGACTTTCTACAGCAAAAGCAGATTATCTTCAACAAACGAGGCATTGGTTACTTTGCCGAACAGCAGGCCATCCCCCGTATTACTGCCTACAGAAAGGAACGTTTTCTGCAAACAGAACTGCCGGAATTCTTTCGAACCCTTTATCTGCTTGACATCAGTATAGAAGACATTCAGCAACGATATCAATCTTTTATTTCAAAAAATTATTCCTCCACCCAAACCGATAAGCCCACATGAAAACCAGCAATCAACTCCTTCTTACCCTCTTTGTCGTTCTGCTGCTGGTCATCATTGGTTCAGCCATGGTACTGAAAACTGAATATGAAAAGATAGACCGCAAAGACCCCTTTTATGGCTATACCAAAGAAGCCTCACAGCCATTCCATACAGTGCAACTGCAGGGTAATCATCCGGAGCTTATCCAGTTACAGCCCGGTGACAACTTTGAAATACGGGTTGGGAACAGCATACAGGACCTGGTCAGCTGGAAGGTACAGGGGGATACCCTGACTTTGTCCTATTTTTATCCTGAGGAGAGAAATCGTCATCCAGAAAGTTTTGCTTTTTTTGGAAAACCTGTCGTCTACATTTTGGCACCACAACTTTCTGTGGTAAAGGCAGAGGGGATTACCTGCCAACTTTCGGGTTGGAAGGCCAAAGACTTGACCTTACAACAGACAGGAGCACAACGAGGAATGCTACTGACAGAGAATGCCCTGGAAAATGTATCAGCAACCCTGGCGCAGGGTAGTCTGATACAAATAGAAGCCAGTAACCAGATACAAAAGCTGCAGGCGCAGGTCAATGATAGCAGTACTTTGATGGCGAAATATGGGGTGATAGACTCACTGCAACTCAGGGCAGACAGCACTGCCCAGGTGTCATTGCCAGGGTCCATGCTGCACACCCTCAGGATAGAGTGAAAATGGAAAAGTCATTTTCATTTACATGATTGTGCTTACAGCGACAGACCTAAGCACAACAAGGTCACCTGTTCTGTACCAAGGGGATGATGCGGCCTCCTGGCAGTACTTTGATGGGCAAGGACTGTAGGGCTGAGGCTGACAGGCCTTTCAAAACAGATTCGTTCAAAAGCACCTCATATTTTTTTTGGGGGTCTAAACCCACAATTTTCAAGGTGGTTTCGTAGGGTTGGTTCCAGGGCACCGCAAGTTTTTCCAGTTGTGAGACCAGATGGATACGCAGCGATTGCTTTTGTAAGGTAAAGCTGTCGATACGAACCCCATCTACGCCTACGGCTATTTCTCTCTCTACATCAATATAAGCGCCCTCTAAAAGGCGTGATACATCGGATAGTCCGGTAAATACCCCTGACCCTTCGCCCCAGCTGGGATGGGTACGCATGGCTGACTGAGGATGCCCCTCATGGTCAATATTTTCCGGTCCCAGGCCAAACGGATAGATATTGGTATGGCGATAAATATTATTTTTCTGATGGAGCGGATGGTTGATCAGGACGGTAGAAGCTCTTCCGGCAGCTACTCCCCTTTCTATCAGATCCTGTCTTCCTAATGTCTGCCCATACCAGATCAAGGGTTCTGCATATTCTGCCTGCCTGGCATCCAACATGGTTGCATGATCCGCATTGTCTACAGTAAATCCGCCAAAGGGAAAAGCGGTATAAATAAAATGAGGGTCCCAGCTGCACTGCGTGAAAGTGAGATAATCCAAACACTTCTCACCCGCTTTAAGATACTGTTCTTCCTGGGTAGCCCTGTAGAGTGAAGCGAATCCCTCTACTGCCCAGGCTACACTGAGATTCCCGCGGGCCAGCTGCCCCTGCTCTGCATCCCCCAGGAAAGTGAGGGGTTTGGCGCCACAGGAAAAATATTGTTCCATATCGATCCAGTGCTGCCTGGGGATGATGTCGCGCATTAAATATTCGGCAATTCTTGTTGCGCCCTTCAGGTACTTTGGTTGCGGGTTGACCTGGTACAGCTCAGCTAAAAACCACAGGCTGGTAGCTGGCTGCGCGCTTTTCATCAACACATCAGAGGACTGCATATCCGTAGCGACATAGGAGGGCAAATACCCTTCTTCTGTGATGGTGGTGACCAGCCAATCGGCATATTTAGACACATAAGGAATAATGCGGTCGTCCTTTTCACATTTCTGATAATACTCCAGCAGATGGGCACAAGTCTTGCTCATTACCGGCACATTGTAGGTATCACAGTCGGTACAATCGCCGAACAGGGCATACTCACCATGGGCCGCATCATAGCTATTGTTTTGCCACCGTCTGGTTTCTGCTCTATAGATCAAAGGAAAAAGGCCGAATTCATTTTGTGGTGCCAGTAAAGCCAGATTGATGGTCCGGCGGGCTTTGTCAATCAGGGTGGTATCCTGAAGTTGTTTTCCCCAGTAATACATGCCGGAAGCATCCCGTACGTTATTCCAGAACTCTGAATTCCATAGGGCATCTAACCATCCCGGGACCGCACTTCTATACCCGCCCACCGGCATACCCTCAAGTTCAAATGCCAGGAATGACCCTGTATTGGGATAACCCGGCACGCCTGGCTGTACTTCCATCGGCTGAAAAGTAACGTCTTCGATGACCTTTACATACTGCTCGAAAGGCATGGCCAGATGCGGTCTGGTTTGAAAGACAGGATGACCATAGCGTTGCCAGATAAACCGGATTATCTGCTGGTACCCAGCATTGGCGGGTACATCGGCTCCAAGAAAAAGATCGAATCCGTAAACCAGGTTGTTCTTCTCCAGGGTGCGAACCATAGAACCATCGTTGGGATGAAGATAACGGATATGATGTTGGATAATATTATCAATCAGTCCGAAGGAAAAAACGGGCTGAGCACTCAGGCCGGATTGCACGTTCAAATCCATCCCTGTCGGCATGGTATATTTATCAGGTTCTACAGGTACGGAAAACTGATTGCGAGGAATTTCAATGTCTCTGCGGGCATCCGGAGACACAATCTTGTACTGGTTAATCAGGTTGAGATCAGGCACCAAAGCGGCGAAAAGTCCCCCTTCCTGTAAGATAATAGCGGGTGCATGGAAAGAACGATCCCCTATGATTTGTTGCTGTGCGGGTGTATCCCAGCGGTATTCATTGTATTCCAGCGTAGGGGTATGGACAAACGATGGAATTTTTTCCAGGTTGAAAGTAAAAGAGGATAGCAGATATTCCAGCTGTGCCGGATCATCCGGAAGGGTGGCAGACACTTCACAATGAAAATGGTTTTGGCCTTTGCGTAGCGTGATACGTTCCTCAATCGGAGTATTTCGGATTTCACCCATCAATTTGATGACAGCCACTGTATCTTCATTCTGCGCTATCGCCACCCTGGAAAAGGTACTGTTAGCCAGATAACGGTGAGGGCTGACAGCCGTGTCAAACAGTGCATTTCCTTCAGGAGGAAAGGGGGAGGCAGGTATCAAAGATTGGGCGACACGCTGCCATTGCCTTCCTTTTTTAGCATAAAATTCCTGGCTAACAGAGTTTCTTGAAAGAAAGAAACGCGCTTTAACTGTTTCATTTTCCAATGTGATGGTATCGCCACTCTGTTGAACCATCCGTACCCCATGCCCCTCTGTCTTTTCTTCTATTTGGGCCTGGCACACACTCCTGATTATCAAAGCCACAACGACCAAGGCCATGTATTTCAAAGTCTTTTTCTTCATCATGAAACAGTTAATATTCAATAAAAAATCGTAGTAAATAATCTGGTAAAGCTTCCCCCTGTTAGTCAATTATGCTGGCAGCAGAGGGGCAGTTATTTTGTATAATATTTACCCCTGCTGCATGAGTGCTCTAGCCTAGGCATATCCAATTCTTTCTCTATACCATGAGAATAAGGCCTAAAGGCTTAATTATAGCCCGGATTTTGTTCCAGCCTTGGATTGGTCACCAGCGCCGTTTGAGGGATAGGCATCAGTAAATCATTCTCATTGAGGGTGATGCCTAATGGCGCTAAATGATCATTCATCACTTCAATGGCCACTCCAAATCGTAGTAAATCATGCCATCGATGGTTTTCAAAAGCTAGTTCAACCCGTCTTTCCTGGAGTAGCTTCTCCTCAAATGTTCCCGGAGATGCGCTGCCAATCGGGTCTAGCTTTGCCCTTTGCCGCACCTGGTTAATCAAATCATAGGCTTCCGGAGATTCCCCAATTGCCTCAGCAAGTAACAAGAGAACGTCTGCATACCGTAGAATGGGAAAGTTTTTTTCTGAATCAAAACCAACACTCATATTAGGATCACTGAATTTTATCGTATAATAGATCCCATTTAAATCACTTGTCATTGTTAGCTCTTTTCTGATATCTCCTGATTCATAAGCATTGACAAGGTCCTCGGTCGCTAAATTATAGCCTCTTCCCCCTCCGGGTATGTTTTCAGCGTTGATAGAAGCGAAGTTGTTTGGAAACGGAGATCCATCGGTGGTTGACTTGAATTGTAATTCAAACAAAATCTCTTCACTGTTATCGTTGTTCACATCCCAGACGGCCGCATAATCCTCTAATAATTGATAAACTCCTGAGTTCACCACTTCTCTTAATACGGTTTCTGCTTCTTCTTTTTGCCCCAATGTCAGATACACTTTTCCTAAGATACCCTGCGCAGCGCCTTTGGTAGCTCTTCCAATATTTTCTTCCTCACTATATTGAAGGGGAAGATTTTCTTCAGCGAAAAGCAGGTCATTTACGATCTGGCTGTAGACTTCAGAAGTTGGCGTTCTGGGAATTTGTACGGCTTCAGCCTCTAAAGATGCCGGTGTTTCTGTTACCAGTGGTACATCGCCAAAATTTCTGACCAGTTCAAAATAGGTGATGGCTCTTAAAAATCGGACTTCAGCGATATAGCGATTTCTTAACCCATCATCCATGGTAACCCCTGTAGCTTTTTCCATGGCTATGTTACACAGATAGATGGCTCTGTATGATTTATCCCACGACCATCCCCACCATTCTTTTCCGCTATCGCGGATAAATCTGTCAACCACATCTATTTGCACCATGGTCGTATTGTCAGACCGTATCTCATCCAGTACACTCTGGCTACTGAAGTCGGTCGCATAAATATTTTTATGAAATTTATAGGCTGCGATCACTGCGTTATTGATATCTTCTGCTGTTTTATAGAAGTTCTCCACATTTGCATTCGAGACAGGAGCCAGATCCAAAAAGTCATCTTTACATCCTACCACTACTATCAGCAATAGAAAGGAAAGGCTGAATTGATAATATAATGCTTTCATGGGTTCTTGTATTATAATGAAACATTAATTCCCAGAGATATAACCCTGGGTAATGGATAAGTACCGCCCCCTGTCAATCCGTTAATAGTGGCATTCTGACTCCCACCGAAGGAAGTTGCCTGAGGGTTGAATCCTTCAAAACTGGTCCAGGTGATGAGGTTCTCAACAGAAGCATAGAGCCTGAGATTACTCACAAAGGTTGAAGTGAAATTATACCCTAATGAGATATTCCTGATCCGTAAGTAATCAGTTTTTTGAACCAATCTTGTGTCAGGAAGCCCACCGGCAATCATGCCTGCTCTGGGGGTAATACCATTGCCAGGTTCTTCATCTGAAATATACCGTCCTTCCCATTGCTTCCTCATAACATTGGAGCCATCCGGATCCCATAAACCCTGGGAAGTCAGGTCCATGGTCTTACCACCCGTCTGTCCATTGACCATGATGCTCAAATCAAATTTTCCATATTGAAACCTGTTATTCAGCCCAAATAAATAGCTGGGATTAGCGTCTCCAATGGGTACGCCGTCCGGACCATTAAAATTGCTGATGGTACCATCCTGATTGGTATCCAGGTATTTTACATCTCCGGCCGTTTGACCAGGAAATACAGCTACACCTGCTTCAATATCTGCCTGCGTTAAAACACCTATTTGGATCAACCCTCTGCTTGCCCCGATAGGGCCGCCTACTTCTGTAATGCGCGTTCCTGCAAATGCATAAATCGGATCACCGGTAGGTCCCAGCTTTAGCACCTCATTTTCATTATGGGCAATATTAAAGGTTGTTTGCCATTTAACAGGTCCCTTGTCAAGATTTATGGAGTTAAGCACAATTTCATATCCTTTATTTTCTACTTCTCCGATGTTTCGCAAAACACTTGAAAAACCGGTGGTGGTAGGAAGGTTGACATTCAAAAGCAGATCGGTCGTCCGATTGTAATAGTAATCGAGATCTACCGTTATTCTGTCGTTCCATACACCGACTTCCAATCCAATATCCAGTTGTTTCGATTTTTCCCAGGTAAGATTCTCATTGGAAAGTGTGGTAGGATAAATACCAGCGTAGTTGGCTCCCTGACCAGGGCCAAAGGTTTGATTGGCAATGCCAAGTAAGCCAATGTGTGCATAATTACCTATGGCATTATTGCCTGTGACACCATAACTGGACCTTAGCTTCAAGAAACTTATTACTGGGTGTTGGTCGAGAAACTTTTCATTAGAAATAATCCACCCCAGCGCCATAGAGGGAAAGAACCCCCATTTTGTGTTACTCCCGAATCGGGAGCTACCGTCTCTTCGGAAAGTAGTAGTCAGTAAATATTTATCCAGATAAGCATAATTTATTCTGCCTATATAAGAGAGTAAGGACCATTCTGACTCAAATGAATTTCCGTTGTTCACTACACCGGCATTTAAAGTGGGCACCAAATCGTTGGGGAAATTATTGGCAGAGACAAAATTTGAATGGCTGTTTTCTTTTTGGGCGCTAAAACCAGCTAATACATTTAAATGATGATTGTTTGAAAAAACTTTTTCATAATTCAGTGTGGTTTCCGATAGCCAGTTGTACACATTGGAGGTAGAGGAGGAACCTGATGGATTCACAGGAGGCGGAGCCCAAAAATAGGGTGCTGTACTGGGATGATAAAAATCATTTCGATTATTTATAACGGTCGCTCCAAGGTTTGTCTTTAAGCTAAGCGCTTCATTGACATGTAATTGAAGATAGGCGTTGAATAAAGTGGAGAAGCTTTTGTTATCATTATTGATTTCATTGGCTAATTGTACAGGATTGGGGATAGGCAGAAAGCCTGCTATCGGATACATCCGGTCGGCATATGATCCATCTTCCTGGTAGACCGGAATATTGGGGGGCATGGCCAGGGCCGACGCAATCACAGACTCGTAAATATTGGTACCCGCATATTTTGCGACACGCTGGGTCGTATACGAGGGCGCTAAGTTCATGCCTGCTTCCAATACATTTTCAATGAGTTCCGCATCAATCCTCATCCGTGCTGTATACTTTTGAAATCCTGTTCCTACCAGAACTCCATTGTCACCAGCAAACCCGGTAGAGAAGAAGTAAGAATTCTTATCGGTTCCTCCTCTGATGTTCAAATCATAATTTTGTATCTGGGCTGTTTCAAAAATAGCGTCCTGCCAATCCGTGTTGATGCCATTCCATGTTAAAAGTTCGTCTGGTATCTGATATTGAGCGGGTCTCACACTATTAGGATCAGAGGCTGAATTCCCGGCACCCGCCCGCACCCATTGGTTGTTGCGTAATTCACGGGCATATTCAACATATTCTTCTCCACTCAATAAATCATAGTAATCGCGTTTCATGACACTGGCCACCCCATAAGAGGCATTAAAACTGATGATGGGTTTACCAGCAGTACCAGATTTTGTAGTGATGATAATCACCCCATTGGCACCACGAGACCCATAGATGGCTGTTGCCGATGCGTCCTTCAGCACATTGACGGATTGGACATCAGAAGGTAAAATAGCATTGGCAAAAGCCTGAGAGGTTGGAAATCCATCGATCACATACAAAGGTTCATTGCCTGCGTTGATAGAGCCGATCCCTCTTATTTTGATTGAAGTTTCCCCTCCTGGTGTCGCATCGTTTAAGGCCACATTGACACCTGCCAGCTGCCCAACCAATGCCTGATTTACATTAACAATCGGACGATTTTCTATTACTTCCGATTTTACGGAAACAACCGATCCGGTCAGATCTGTTTTCTTCTGGGTTCCATAGCCCACGACCACTACTTCTTCTAAGGATTGTACATCTACGGATAATGTCACATCAATGACAGCTCTGCCATTGACTGGAACCTCTGCTGTGATATATCCGATGGAGGAAAACACCAAGATGTCATCTTCCTGGGGCGCATTGATCTGATATCTTCCATCCGCATCGGTTACTGTACCTAATCCCGATCCTTTCACGATCACGTTGACACCCGGCAAAGCGACACCGTCTTCCTGTGAAGTTACGGTTCCGTTTACTTCAATAACCTGTGCCTGTTTGTGTCTTGGGTCTGCTATCAGTACATTGACCAGAAATGCCTGCACCAAGAGCCCTCCTGAAGCATAAAAGAGGAGCTTCCTCAAGAATAATAAGGTCTTTTTTTTCATGAGTTTAGGTATTTAGGGTGTTAATAATCACAATACAACGCCATGAGCTTCTTTGAGCTGAAAGCGTTTTTGATCAGTATCTTTACAATCACCTATTGGAACGCTCAATACGTTACCTATACTGCTGTAGGGGTCTTAAAAAAGAGGCATTCTCAGCAACCGTTATTCTTCCCTTTACCGCTCAAAAAACAGAAATAACCACTTGCTAAATCGTTTTAGGAAGATAAGACTTTTTTTGTCACTTTACAATATTTGATCTAGGTTTTAAAATGTGTTCTCAAAAGTGAATATTGCAAAATATGGCCACAGGTGGGAATGGATGTGAATAGTAGAACTTCTGTAAAAAAGACATCTTGCTCTTTGGGTGGTATCTTTCAGAAAAACAGGCAATCGTTTTCCAGATGTGCATGAGCATTGGTCAGATGGGATAAACGCAGACCCACAGATCGTTAGGCTTTCATCTCCCGGTTTTTTCGCTTAGCAAGCTATCCTACAAAATCGGAAGGCTATATTGATTCCACCGCAGTTTTTCGACTGAAGCCTCTGCTGATGCTGATTTTGCAGCGCTCAGTTGCCTGTAATAAAATCTTTGCCATAATGATCCAGCATTCGGTTATAGGCCTCTGACGCCGCTCCATTGCCCCAATCATAAATGGTAAACTCTCCGATCCCTACCCCTTGCGCACTGGTGGTCCCTCCATGCCCATAGTTTTCCATCATAAAACCATAGTCTTCAGGGCCAAAGAAATCCCATTTACTTTCCCATTGCTGTTTAGTCCTGGGGTTCTCCGGGCAATACATCATTACAAAGGAAGCTCGCAAAGTGGCTAAGCCCCGTTGTATGTATTCCTGTTGGTTGAGTTCTTTCCCGTACTGCACAATAAGTTCGGCAAAGAGACTCTGGCGGGCATCATTCCACTCCCCATCGGCATTCATCACGCCAAACCCACCAAAAGCATCTACATAGATGTAAGGAGGCTGCCAGGTAGCCTGTGTCATCAGCATCTCGTCCAGGGTACGTTGTCCGTATCGAAGATACATGTCATCCTGCGTAACCTGATAACTCTGAAAAAGGGCCTGGGCTGTCCAGTACATGGAGAAATTGTTCTGCTTGTACATATTGTTTCGCTCCACCTTCTGATTGACCAGGTCCTCCGACCCATACCGGCTACACGACCAATAGGTTTCAAAGTCTTCCCATTGCCCCACGGGAATTACATGATCCATCACAGCCTGCATGGCTTGCAAAGCAGCGTCACGGTATTTTTGCTGTTGGGTAAGTTCGTAGAGTTTTAGGAGAAACGTGACAGACATAGAAGTTTCTGGTGACTGGTTAAGATGCGCTAAAGGTTGTAAGGATTCCAGGGATAACCAGGCCGGAAAAAAACCCTTTTCATCCTGTGTTTTCACTAAGGCATCGGCATAAGTGGTTGCATACTGCAATAATCGCTCGTCTTTTTCTAATTCCTCATACCAGCTTAGCATCAGATAAGCCGTGAAACTCATGTCTAAAATATGAAAAGGAGCTTGCTGCGCATCCCCTGTATAGGGATTACGGTTGGAGTTGCCAAAGTAGGCGGTATCCCATCCTTTGGACCGGTTATAGGATTTCCCCTTAACTTCTACTTTTTCCATTTCTGTGGCCACCAGCCCATAAAAGAAACCTTCTTTCTGTGGAAAAGAAAGGGCCAGTTCTTTTGTTTTCAAAGCATAAGCCAACAAGGGCTGATTATTCGTTCTTTTGGCATAACGATAGAGCCCCTGCGCTGAACGTAAGGAACTAAACCAGGCCTGGTTCCAGATGGATCGGAACTCTCTTTCGTCTACTTCACCCGGATAATTAGGACTTTGGGTCACATTGACGATAAATACCGGGGCGCCCACTTTTTTTTCCTGCAGTGTAAAATCCTGCCATACGTTCTCTTTCCAGCTATCAAAAGCCCAATTGTAGGTATGGTTTACGTATTTTTCTAAAGCTTCCTGCTTTGGTTTTTCCTGATTTTGATAAAGCGGACTCCCCCAATGCTCCCAGAAAAAAGAAAGTACCTTACGCCAGGGATTAAACAGGCTGGCATCATCCTCTGCTGTCATTACATAAAAGCCAAATTCTATGGTACCAGGCGGGTATACTGCACCGGATGTTCTGGTAAACAAAACATGTTCTTTTACTTCAGCTTTACTCAGACCTAAGGTTAAAACATTGTCAGGCGCATTCAAATCCATATACCACTCTACGGGAGATTTATTCTGTAAAAGATCAAGATCAGGAATAAGGGTGAGCTGTTGTTGGTTGGAGGAAACGATGAGTGCCGGTGCTCTGAACACGTGCTGGGCAATGATGTGTTCATTGGTAGGGGTCAGATGGGGTGCCCAATGAAAAGTAGGCTCGAAAGAAGGAGAGACATTGACCTGCCAGTCGTCCTGCCTCAGGGTATCTTCCAGTTGCCAGGTAAGCGAAACTTTCACCAGGTTGTCTGACATCGTTTCGTATTGCACTTCCGGTGCTTCACTGCCCAGCTTTCCAAACGTTATGTTGGCGATAAATTTTTCTAACGCGGCAGGTAAGGGTTCGGAAGAATTACCCGATGAACAACTCATCAGGCACAGGAACCATAAAGCGAAAAAAATATAGGCAATTGGTTTATAAAAGCTCATAGTAAAAGGATGGTAGGTTTGAATGCCGACTCGTTTGAATGCGTGTTGATAGGGTTAAAAATTTCCATTGTATTCCGTATGTATCCTTATCCTGCGCTTTAAAAATCAATGCTGAGTTTCAAGGGTAGCTTCTCTGTCACGGTGACTTCTTCAAAGTGTAGGGTAAGTTGATTATTTTCCATCTCAAAGGTGCAGGGAACCTCTCTTTCTCCCGCAAAGAGCTGCACTTTTTGCGGAGAACGTAAAACCTCTACGGCCAGTGTGGTCAAAGGTACCTTCCCATAGGCTACAGCCACACTGTTTTGCTGCTTGCCCGAGGTTCTCGATTGTGACAGGTTTCCCCAGCCTTCGGCTCCTGTAAAAAAGCCTTTGAAGTTCTCTGGCTGTACTTTGGGTACATACCGCAGATACTTTTCAGGACCATTGTAATGATATCCTTCCAGGGCCAGCAAGACACCCCAGGATGCCAGCGCCCGCGCATAATGATCACCACATTCTATTTCATTCCAGGGATTATGTTTGATCGGATTGTAGCGTTCATGCACACTTTTCACCATAGACAATCCTTCTTCAATCATACCCTCATAAATCATATTCGTTGCCACCTGGTATTCGATTCCTGTCCAGACTTCGTCCCGGTAGCGAACCCCATCTTCTCCCAAATGCTGGCTTTTCGGCCAGGTGCACACAAACAAGCCTGGCTCTCCGGGGTCTGCAAAAACACGCTCAGGCGGATGGTTCTGGTTCTGCTCTCCGATGTCAGGTGTCCAGTTGTATTTCCATATAGACTGTAGGGCTGTCTTTACCTGTTTTTCCGGATAAATATAGCCCAGATCGATGAGGTGACTCCAGGTTTGCCCAAACAGCTGATCGCTCAGACAGCCTTCAGCATACTGAAACTGGGCATGTTCTTCCAAATCCACATCCTGCACAAAATACTCACCATTCCATAAACGATCGGCGGTCAATTGGCGGCCTGTTTCAAAGACAGTGTCACAGTGTCTGGCAAAAACAGTATCTTCCATAATGGCTGCCATCGCAGAAGCTGCTTTCAAGGCGGCCAGATACAAGCCTCCCACATAAGTATTGGCTCCATAGAAGGCGATGTCATAGGTATTGGCCTGCGACTTTTCTATCAAGCCGTCTCCATTTTCATCCTCTTTCATCAGAAACTCTGTGGCCATTTTAATTTTTTCCCAGTTGCGGGCAAGAAAGAGCTCATCTTTTGACAACAAATGTTCCCGGTAGGCTTTCAGAATAGCACCCGCATGCCCATCAATCAAGACCCCACCCCAGCCATTGCGGGCCAGGATGCTGCCATCCTGCTGGAAGGAGACATCGAAATCAGTCTTTTCTCTGATGTTTCTTTCCAATTCGGGAAACAGCCGGGCTAAAGCTTGCTCATAGTTCCAGACATGGGTACAGGTGCCCACACAGGAACCTACGCCTTCCCAGGCCCAGAACTTATCTGTTGCCCACCACTGGCAGGTTTCAGTGGCCAGGGTAGAAACAGGCATCATGATGCGCTGAGCCAGCCAGTAAGGCAGGCTTGACTGGTAATAAGTTTTATGGAAAGTATGGGTCTGCTGCGACAGCCAATCCAGATTTTTCTGTAGCCACTGCGCCACCTCCAAAGAGCTGCCAAACCAGTTTGCATACATGTTGCCAATGGCAGGACCATCGGTAGGAATGGCACGGTTCCAGTTGCCGCCATCACTGTAATCTTTGGGGCGATTCGGAAAATACCAGGTGATCAGAAAAGTGACGTCTTTACTGGCACCGGGGGCTAAATCAAAGGTAGTTTGAGCGGCACCCACTAAGGTCTCCCCTGCTGTTTTTTCTTTTGCCAATTCCGGGTTAAAGTTTTGATCGCCTGGCGTAAAATCAGCCGTACCTGAAGCTTGATCGGCTAAAAGGCTGAGGGTCAGGTTACCAAAATAAGCATGGTTTTCAGGAAAATATTGGCTTTTGGTATAAGGTGACTGGCTGAATCCGATATCATCCACATTGATATGGCCCCATCCTCCGGTTTCCTGATCCACAATCTGAAAATATGCTTGTTGTCCTTTCAATTCCTTTACCTCCCAGCTTTTGGTTTCCAGCCTTTCAAAATTACTCCCTGTGGAAGAACGAACAATTTTATCATTCACCACCAGGTTCAGGCAGGTTTTACCCTTATGTGCTCCCCCGCCTATGTTGAAAACGATGTAGTCATCGCTGATGGTAAAGGGGGCTGAGGTCATCACCCCGGTAGATTCATCCCCTTCTTTAAAAGAATTGACCAGATAGCTACCGGTATAGCCTTTGACAGGTTGCTGGTCGGGCAAATGTCCTCTGACAGGAGCTGTGCCGAAGGCATTGCCTTCCACCTTCCAGGAGCCATAAGAAGCGGATTCAAAATCTTCAAACAGAGTTATTTTCGGCGGAGCCGGTAAAGGTTGATCACTTTTTACCAGATCCATGACCACGGAAGTCTTCCCCGCTTGTTTGACGACCCTGTTCCGGTGATGGGCCAGAATTTCATCTTTCAGCTCCAGGCAAACCAGGTTTTGAAGCCACCCGGTGAGAGACACCTGCATAGGCTGGGAAGAGGTATTCCTGAGGGTATATTTCATTATAGTGCCGGGCGTAGCCGACTCTCTGGCATTCATGGGAATGAAAGGAGAAAAAACTTCCGCCTCTATCTGCAAGGGTAAAGGATTGGTTTGAGAAGCATAATGGATCTTGGCAATAGGATATTCTCCTATGAATGAAATATCATCAAAATCTTTTGTACTCAGTTGTGCTGTCCGTGTTTTGTTGTTCTGCCTGACCGTAACGGAAACTCCCTGCTCTATATAGCTAATTGGCTGAAAGGTTTGATAACACACTTTCCAGGGTCCCAGGGGGGTATCGAACTGCATGAGGGAATCGATCCCATAGCCAGTATTGTAAGCATTGTTGGCAATCCACCAGTTGGCCAGGGTGCCGTCTCCTCTGACGTATAGCTGACCGGCGGCGATACCGCCACAGGGCATCCCAATGGTCGTGAGCTCCTCCCCTTTGTATACTTTTTGTTCATCATGCCACAGGCTTTCCTTCCAGGCAGCAGAAAGTTTTTTATCAACCGGCACATGGTGGCTCGGGTCCAGTGAAGTTTGCGCCATCAGTATCTGTGATAACCCTGACAGGATGATTATACAGAAGGTAAGCCCTTGCCTGGGGCTCAGGTTTAGTAAAATTTTATGTAACATCAAGGAAACATTTGAGTAAAACATGCTATTAAGATTTCATGTACCGTTTACAGTTAGCGGGTCATCTATCGACCCTGAGAAGTATAAAAACCTATCCCTCAGAAAATATAGTGATAGGCTTGGAATATCTCACTACCCATTCCTAAAATTATGTATAGAAAGAAAAGAACTGCTCTCAAAGCAGTCCATTTCTCAACCTATTTTACATGAAACAACCTAAAATGCAACTTATAATATTCTCTTTAAACCTGCTTTTTGCGCAGATCTTCCAATATGTGTTTCACTTGTTTCACAAAGCCCAGCGGCAACCCTTTCTTCCATCCTCTACAGTACATTCAGCTAATGTTGCAAAGGATAGAAGTCGCCAGAGGGTCCTGAGCCCAGGGCTGCCCACTAAAAAGTAGCCAGCTGACTCCATGATTATTCGAGTGATACCGTATTTCCTAAGGAATATCTCAGGTTAGAGACATAGGGATTCGTGGTATCTACCTGTCCCATCAGCTTCACGGTAAAGCTATACGCCCTTGCCGGATCATAAGGTGTATAGGTGTAGCTGCTTGCGGTATTTTCCAATAGTTGTGTACCAATCTCCTGTCCGTCTGCCTTTATCCTGATAAATACTCGAACGGGCTGTAGAATATCGTCCGGGTAGTCGGCCGGCAGTTCCCAGGTGAGATTCACCTGATCACCCGCAATCGTATAACTGAGGTTGGTAACAGGATCAATGGGCTCGCCCGGTTTTGCATCAATGATTTCATCTTTATAACAGCCCGTACAATACAACAGGCTTATCATGGAAAGATATACTATATATTTTTTCATGGGTTGTCTTCTTTAGCATTTACATTAATAACCAGGGTTCTGTTGATACACGCCTTGCGACCAGTTGATCTGTGCCTGTGGAATGGGTAGATATTCATCTCTTCCGGGGGTAAAACGAGCCACTTCCAGCCACTGTCGCCGCTGGCTTTCCTTTGCAAAATATTCGTTCATCACTTCACCGGCAATGCCCCACCGAACCAGGTCATAGAAACGTCGACCTTCCATAGCCATTTCCAACCGGTTTTCCCACATCAAAGCATTCCATGCAAAATCCCGGTCCCAGGTACAATTGACACCGTCAACATAAGGTTCCACCTGGTAATTCAACAAGGGGCTGCCGTCCGGAAACTTCAATTTTTCTGTACTGTTGGCAGCCCTTTCCCTGATCTGATTGATCAGCGGCAGCGCCTCCATGTGGCGGCCAAGCTGAATGAGTATTTCTGCTTTCCAAAGCAATACTTCCGCATAGCGTACTTCAATCTGATTTTTAGAATTGAACATCCAGAAAGCATCAAACAGACCGGGGCTATCGGTACGCACATTCTCTTTCATGGAGTGCATGTAACCATAGGTAGCCGGTTGTCTGGACCCGCCGCTATCATACAATACCGTCTGGTATTTCCAGGGATACCCTGGAATCGCTACGGTATGGTTCAGTCTGGGGTCCCAGGTATTGCTATTGAAATAAGTCTCTTTATCCGTGATTTCTTCATCATTGAAAGTCTCAAACTCTGGCAATCCGTTGGCATCTACCTTAAAGGCATTCACCATGTTATAACTGGCTTTGTGAAAGTCGCAGCAGCTGAAGTAAGGATTCCACCAGGGGGCGGTAAGTCCGTTGCCTTCGTTCAGATTGCCACGGGAGGTGCCGTCATCAATGGTAAACTGCAACTCCCACAAGGATTCAGGAGAGGCATTATCATATTCTAACATGAAGTTCTGCGCAATATCAGGAGCCAGGCTGAACAAGCCACTGTTGATTATCTGATCGCTCAGGGTCAGCGCTTCTGTCAATCTTTCCGTATTGATGTTCACCACCTGGTGCCTGTCGTCCTGTTCGTAGGCCATCCAGAGCAGCGTTTTTACCATATAGGCTACGGCAGCAAACCTGGAAGCTCTTCCTTTTTCTTCCTGCACTTCGGGCAGGTTGTCGGCAGCAAATTTGAAATCATCATAAATTTTTTGCCAGAGCCCCAGGTCATTAGCAGCCTCTGCCGGATGGTTGGAAATTTCAGTGATATCTTCCGGCGTGTCCTCTTCCGTGATGTAGGGAATCCACTTAAACCTTCTTTTCAGATTAAAGTGAATCCAGCCTCTGAGAAAACGCATTTCTGCCAGCCGCTGGGTCTTCACAGGATATTCTCCTTCTTCTACCCTATTGATGGCATTGATGGCTGTATTGACCCGGGATATGCCTTGATAACCGCTATACCAAACCCCATCGTTGTTGCCCACATTGGCATTGACCAGAGAAAACACTTCCATCTGGTACCAGGGTGTCTGGTCATCTAAACCACCTCCACCTTTATAGGCATCGTCCGAACGGAAACTGGCAATCCAGGGGTTCATGGTATCAAAAGCATGCGCGCGGGGCATAAAGGCATAGGCGGCATTGACAAAACCATCCACATAGTCAGGTCCGGCCAATTGTTCTTCGGTAAGCACCCCTTTCGGGTTTACTTCCAGTACCTCCTGGCAATTGTTGTTCACAATGATCAGAAGGGTTAGTATAATATAATGAATAATCTTTTTCATAGGAATCACTGATCAATATTAAAAGGTTACATTCACCCCTGTTTTAAACATCTGGGGCATCACATAAGGACTATAATATTCTCTAATTGCATTTGGATTTACATCCGGATTCTGGGGATCGATTTTAGAAGGATTTTCAGGATCTATCCCTGTAAATGCATTATCCCCCCACCATTTTTTTAGATTCACAATGTTTTGCGCATTTACATAAATGCGAAACTGCTGCATTCCTAATTTCTCCATTAGGGCACCAGGTAAATTATAGCCCAGCTCGATGTATCTGAGCTTCAGATAAGACCCGGATTCCATGAAGTAGGTAGACAGCCGCCGCTCATCATTCTGATTGATCATAGACAAGGCCGGAATGTCAGAGTCAGGATTTGCCGGTGACCAGGCATCCAAGAGGCGGGTAGCATGGTTGAATCCACTCTGTGTCCAAACATTCCAGAAATCGCTGTAGGTCTTCCAGTCGTTTCTGACTGTATTGCCCGCAACACCCTGCCAGAACATATTGAAATCAAATCCTCTGTAACGTGCTTCAACGTTGAGACCGTAGGTAAAATCAGGATCTCTCACTCCGATCCAGGTACGGTCATGTTCCCAGGTGATGCGTCCGTCGTTATCCAAATCTTTGTAACGGATTCTACCCAAACCTTTCCCGGGTTGTTCCGGGGAGTTATTCACTTCTTCCTGGGATTCAAACAGCCCATCGGCTATGAAACCATAGAAAGAATTCAGCGGTCTTCCTAAAATATTATCATCCAGTCCGTTCCCGCCATAAGTGAACTTCACAGATTCCGGAAGATCATCGATACGGTTTCTGTAGGAGCTGATATTACCGGTAAGGCTGTAAGTAAATTCATTGCTGAGGTTGCTGGCATACGACAGGATCAGTTCAATACCTTTGTTTGTCATGTTAGCTGCATTGATCCATTGATATCCTCCTTCCCCGATGGCAGCCAGATACGGGGGTTCATACAACATCCCGTCTGTATATTTAAAGAAATAATCGATAGAACCGGACAGGCTTCCGCCCAGTAATCCAAAATCAACACCTATGTCGGTCTGACGGGTAGTCTCCCATTTCAGGCTGTTGTTACCGATATGTCTACGGCGGTAGCCCGAGTAGAGTGTACCGGTTTCATTGCCGGCCAGTCCGTATCCGGTGCTGCTGTAATCCGCATCATAGATGTTTACCAACGCGTTGGTAGGTATATTAGAGTTCCCATTCATCCCCCAGCTGGCTCTCAATTTCAAATCTGAGATGATGTCATTCCCTGCCAGGAAGTTTTCATCACTCAATCGCCATCCGGCTGAGACCGCCGGAAAAAAACCAAACTGATTGTTCTGGCCGAATTTAGAAGAACCGTCGTAGCGCAAGGTAGCAGAAAGCAGGTATTTGGAGTTAAAGACATAGTTGAACTTGGAAAAGTAAGACAACAGTGAAAACTCATCGCCTGTACCACTCACTTCCTGGTTCCCGGTGGCCGCACTTAAATAAGCATAATCATAATTTTCCAGCTCTATATCCCGACGGAAACCACGCAGGTTTTCTGTGACGAATTGTACCATCTCCATGCCCGCCAGAAAATCAAGTTCATGATTTCCGATATCCAATCCGTAGTTCAGGGTATTGGTCCAGGTCGTATTGATGGTATGAAACTGGTCTCCAATGACGCCACTATTGATATCTCTTTTGCCCCCTCCTTCTTCCCAGGTAAAGTCAATATGCCGGTAATAGCCTGAGGTATAGTCTACCCCATAGAGTGTTTTTAAATTCAAATCTTTAAACAGTCTCAGGTTGGCAAACATGCTACCCAGCACCTTCAGATATTTGGTATTATTATCTTTGCCAAGGGTCAGCATCCTGACAGGGTTGTTATAGTCGTCCATCCCTAAGTTATAAGCTGTTCCTCCCCAGCCTCCATCGGTGGTGTAAACGGGAATGATTGGCGGCATGGTCAAGAATGAATGGCTATGGTTCTGATCATTGATTTTCATATGGGAAACAGAAAAATTCTCCCCGATGGACAAACGGTCTTTGATCAGGCTATAATCAGAGTTGAGTCGCAAGGAATATCTGCGGAAACCGGTATGGATCTGTATTCCCCGGTTTTCATAATAGTTGAGTGACAGTAAGGTTTTAACTTTTTCCGTACCATTGGAAAGCGTAAGTTGATGATTGTTCTGCAACCCTAACTGGGAACCGGCATCAAACCAGTCGGTATCCGCGGAGGGCATGGTTTGTTCATCGTTCAGCCATTCACGGGGTGTCACTCTGTCTAGCACGGCCATCCCGTTTTCATCGCGGTGCCAGTCATAGGAATAAATTTGGGTCACCGAATTAGGATCAAGGCCATCATTAATGGCAGCCTGCCACATGGCCTGACCGTATTGTTGGGTATTCATCATTTCAACACGGTTCATGAAGCTGGACACGCCCACGGAGCCATTGTAATTGATCTTCGTTTCACCAGCTTTTCCTGACTTCGTTTCAATGAGAATCACACCACTGGCTGCCCGGGAACCATAGATACTGGCCGAGGCTGCATCTTTTAAAACTTGTATGGAAGCAATATCATTGGGATTGATATCCCGTAAATTGATATTGGTCGGTAGCCCATCGATCACAATGAGTGGCGGTGCCGATCGCATAGAGGTAATTCCCCGTATCTGCACGTTGACATTACCCACAGGACTTCCATCTGCAGTGATATAGACGCCAGGGACACGGCCTTGTAAGCCCTGCATCACATTGGCGAAGTTGTTTTTTTCTATTTCTTCTGAAGACACCACTGCCACGGCACCTGTCAGGTCGGCTTTCTTCTGCACCATATAGCCGGTAACGACCACCTCTTCCAGGCTTTGAATATCCTCTGAAAGGACAACATCAATCACGGATCGGCCATTCACAGGAATCTCCTGATTCATATAACCTACCGATGAAAATACCAATGTGTCACTTTCATTGGGTACACTGATGCTGTATTTGCCATCCACATCGGTCACGGTACCACTGTTAGTTCCTTTCACCACCACGTTGACCCCGGGCAGGGTACCCCCATCGGTCTGGGCACTCACCGTGCCACTGACGCGAATTTCCAGCAAAGGGTTAGGTGACGGATCGGCCCACACCGATGGGATCATCAGCGTTGGTAGCCACAAACCCGCTCCTACATAAAAGGAAAGGATTTGTAAGGTTAGTAAATAAGATTGTTTCATGAGTAGTTGTATTTAGATTGTTATATTTTAGCATGGTGTTGTTGATTGTAGAAAAGCTTTCTAATGTTTGAAAGTATCAAAGAGCAGCCTAAAAATCTTTCAATTTAAACAAAGAATGATGCGTAGTTTATACAGCATTGATATGCTCTTATGTTAATTTCATTTACTAAACCGATTTAGCTAAAATATCTATAATTTGATAAGTATCAAATTACTTCCCGTTAATTTTTAAAGTTTTTTTACCTGCTTTCTGTAGTTCGGAAAAATTGCACCTCATTATAGCCTGTAAGACAGTATCTTTCTGTACTAAAAAAAAGAACATGCCTTTCATAAGCCGTTACAGGATTGATTGCCAGGAAAAGAGGTCTTCCATCCTTTGGCCATCCCCCTTGGATTTGTAAAGAGGAACCATGTACTACTGCTTCACCAAACGCATCACCTGTCCCCCACCAGCTGCTAAGGTAAAAGTGAGAATATCTGAAGGGTTCACGGTCTGTGTTCTCTTGCTCAGGTGATTGGGATATTGATCCACATCTGGTGCATCGGTGTATATTTCCGCTGTATAGGTACCAGGAGGTAAAAAATCCATGGGTACTTTGATGGTTCTGGCTTCCCTATTGTTAATACTGCCCACATACCAGCTACTGCCTTTTCGACGGGCAATGGTCACATATTGGTCCAGTTCAGCAGTAGGGACCCGGGTTTCATCCCAGGTTGTAGGCACTTGTGTCAGGAATTCAAAACCCGGTTCACCCTCATAGGCTTCCGGATAGTCGCACACCATGGCCAGATAACTTTCCAATACCACATACATGGCCAGCATATGGCAACGGGTACCGCCCATGAGCGGACGGGTAAACTGGATTTGAAAAGCTGAATCGGGCACCGCCCTGAATCCTCCTAAATGATAGTCGGTAGGCCCTGCTAGCATGCGTGTAAACACAATCTTAAGGTCATGATCGGGGTTGACAGGTTTTTCACTCCACTTATTATACTCATAATTTAGGGCCCCTTCCCGGGTAAACTCATTGGGATACGTACGACTCAGGCCGGTCGGCTTAAAAGCACCATGAAACTGAATGTATAAATGATGCTCGGCTGCCTTTTGCAGCATCTCTTCCTGGATGTTGACCATTTCCTGATCGTCCCGGTCCATAAAGTCAACCATCATACCCTTGATACCCCATTCTTCAAACTGGGTAAAAGCTTCTTCCAACCTGGGATACAAAGCCTGCCAGTGGACCCATACATGGATACCTACTCCTTTTTCTCTGGCATAATCACACACTCTTTGCATGTCTAAACTAGGCACGGGCTTGGTCACATCGGTCTCAGGGCCTACCACCCCATAGCCGGCGGCATCACTTTTATACCAGGCAAAACCTCCATAACCGATCACGGCATGATAGTCTATCTGATGCCGGGCACAAAAATCGATATAATACTTGTTGGTTTCAAAATTGACGCCCGGCGCAAAAGTAGTATCCGGCGTGATGTCACCATTCCACCAGTGGAAGGAGGTTTTACCCGGCTTGATCCAGGAAATATCTTGGATAGCACTGGGATCATTCAGACTGGTCAGGATGTTAGACTCTATCAGGGCACCGATCCGGTCGCTGATCATCATCACACGCCAGGGAGTACGATGGGGTAAGGTAGCCTTTACCTTGACCTCCGTTTGTCCGGGTAGCGGGGAAAGATGAGTGCTAAGCCGCCCCTCCTGTTTTGTGAGATACATCCCGGCATAATCCCGTAAGTTAGCTTCGGTAATGGCCATGTATATGTTCCCGGGATACACCAGCAAGGCTGGCACATCCATCAAGGTATCCGCCTTCACTTCATCGTAAGGCAGCGTATGATAATACCCCTCATGGCTGTTGGTATAATGGCCCCAGAAAAGGGTATGGACTGTCGGATTACTGGCCACATGAAAAGTACTCCCTTCATCCAGTAAAGTGTAGGAGTTCCATGATGCCTGTTCGGGAAATTCATAACGGAAAGCGACCCCATCGTTGAAGGCACGAACCACCAGATTGATCTGACGCTTCCTTTCATTTCGTTCAACCAGCGGGATCATCACTTCCTTATGGTGATCCCTGGCCGTGCTTGCCTTTCCTACCACCAGCGGATACGTTTCGTCCACCTCACGATAAACGGGTGTCAACATCTTCAGATTCTCCTGAAAGAGACCTGATTCCTGAAATAAAAGGCCCAATTCCGAATCTGCAATCAGGGTTTTTCCTTTAAACACCACCTGGTAAACTGGTGCTTTCTGGGTGAGTCTCAGTGAAAAGATAAGATTTTGATCGGGTGATGTTAACACTATTCTTTTTTGTGCGGACACGGAGGCAGACAGCAACATGATAAGGATCAGTAAAGCCACCTGGGATTTTAGCCGGTACAGGATGGAGACTGTCTCAAACAAATTTATCAAAACACGCATCAGGTTGTTGTTTGCACACTAATTAACTTAATTTTTTGGGACTTCACCAGGAATTGCCACCCTCTTTGGCTACGTGATGCTTATTTAACGGTTGGCAAATCGAATAAAATCTGAGTGTCCCTTACTCCATAGCGTTTTTGATCTCTTCAAGACTGACACCTAACACCGCCTGGGCCAGCTGATCCAATGAGGCTTCCTCTCCGCTGAAATGAAAGGTTCTGTGGTAATGGGTAAGCTGTTCTCCTGGCCGTAGAAAAGCGGCTGGAGACGAACTTTCAATTTCGTAGAAAGGCCCCATCTGGCTTCCGTCTTCCAGGGGTCCATCGTTGTAGGCATTCATGACATCCCCCTGGAAAGGTTCTACCTGTTGCTCCCAACGCTGATTGACATAGGGCTTCTTTTCTTCCGGGACAGAATAATGGACCAGCGTCAGCACCTGATTGGCCTCGTCGTAACTGCCGGCTACCTCCTTTGCCCTGCCTTGGGCCAACCCTATCTTACCCCGCTTTTTGCCATCTACTTTGAAGTAGAGTACCCCTTCGCTGATGGAGATTCTGTCAGGGTCAATCTCTCCAAAGTAATCTGTGGTGGCAACCGGTCCCAGTGAGGCTGTGTCACCCTGCTGGTAGGGTACCACCACGGTGGCCGTTGGTGAGGGACGAAACATCCCTAAAATCCAGATACAGATCGTACCTGTTTCCTGCGTCCAGGCACTGTCTCCGGTATTGGTGATACTGTTTTCGCTTTCATACCCCACAAAATTAATTCCTTCCGGCAAGCTGGTATTCAAGATATCTGACGTTTGATCGGCTGACAATAAAGTGATGGTTCTATCCACTCTCAGGGGAAAGGTGTGGCCGGAATAATTTTCCAAGCTCATTGTTTTCTGCATCTGAACGGAATGGGTATCCTGAGCGGTCAAGGCAAAAGGTTCGGTATCTATGGCTGCCGGGGTATACCAGTTGTCAAAGACCATCTCCACACCCGGTTTAAAAAAAACAGAAAACTGTCCTCCTTCCGGGCCTATCCAGAATCTGTCTTCTCCGCCATATCCGTTCATATGGGCTACCTTTTCTTCCGATGCGATAAGGTCATAATTGATCCAGCCGTAACTAAAGCCTTCGTCTCCTTCAGCGGTGCTGGTGAATACCTTGCCCTGGAATTTGGGAGATACCAACACGCCGGCCTTCTGATCCTGAGAGTGTAACACTACTGCCTGTGGATCATATTGCTGCACAAAGGCTACATCATAGCCAAAAGTACCTTCCTGTTGTGAGGCCCTGCTACCTTCCTGGTCGGAAGCAGAAGGCGAACAGGCGGCAATCGCCATCAGCCATAAGAGTGGTTGTATTGTCTTCCGAAATTGTTTCATACGTTTATTATTTCCCTCGTTTTAATTTTTTGGTTGCCGTCTCTCCCCCATTTAATAAATACAACAATGGTAGGGGCCGGTCGGTGCCTTCAATGAAGTTCGGTCTGGCTTGCCAGGGCGTCAGGGATAAGACATTGGTAAAATCCATCCAGTATTGCAGACGGCTAGGTTTCAGATGCCAGGTCATATGAAAATGGTTGGCCGGCGCATATTGCTTGTATTCCAGCATAGAAGCGTATTTGGGTACCACAAACGTATGCGGCCAGGTAGGATTGGCCGTCTGGCATACGGCCTGCGCCAACGCATCTGGTAAAGCAAGGGTTTGGACTTCGTCCCAAAGCATGGAAAACATACCAGACAATGCACTATAAGCCAAACGGGCCGCGATACCCTGTATTCCTCCGGGAGAGATAAAATGCACGGAATTGCCCAGATAAAAGAAATAATCAACCGCCTTTGGGAAAGAAATGCCTTTCATGATATCCTCTACCCTACTGCCTGGCATGGCAGCCCAGTTGAAGGAAGCAGACCCTGAGTTGACGCCATCAACAAATCCTTTCTGAAGCCAGGGTTCGTCCCCCTGCCAGGAAACCTGGTTCTTCTGTGCTAGACCTTTGATATCTTCAGGCTCCCAGACCTTGCGGAAGTCCATAAAAAGTGGTGGATTTCCTCCGGAAAGCAAGGTCATAAAAAGCTGCGTCAACAGGGCTTGCACATCTGCCTCGGTGGCAAAAGGAATGACAGGTTTCTCACCCTGGTGGTCAAAGGTAGAATTAAACAGTGATTCCATGATATCGGCCACAGGCAAAGGTATACCCCGCTGATCCGATCCCCATTCCAACTGACTCATAAATCCTCCTCCCACGGCATCCAGCTCTTTCAAAAGATTTCTTACAATCAGATAGAGGGCTAAACTTTGGTTCAACAGGTCACTATCTTTTTGCTGGTCTCGGAGTTCGATTCGGTCACCTGCCAAAGAAGCCAGCCAGCCACGCAAGGCTTCCAGTTCATGGGGATCATAGGCTTTCTTTTGCAACATATCCGCCAGTAATTTCATATCCAGCCGGGTGATCTCAAGGCCAAACTGAGTACGGGTTTCCAACACATGCGGAAGGGCCGTTTCCATCCCCATAGAATCATGACCAAATACCACGATTCTTCTTCCTTTCAATCCCTGATAGGTTACGGCGGCATAGCACCAATCGATCAGGGAGGTAGCAGTAGACTCACTCATCTCCGGCTCCTGCCCTTCATCCGGCCATTGCCCCACATTGATATGAACCAACCCTCCGTACTGAGCGATTGCCCCTGCAGTGGCATGGGTGTAGACCACGCCCGGTCTGGGGCCACTGTTGCCCGTGGTGAAGTTGATAGGTGTATCCTTGGGAAAATGACTCAGGAGCGAAATGGTAGTCAGCTGGGGAAAAGACCAGGTATCCGGGGCACACACCAGGATATTGACCCCAGCCTCTTTAAACTGACGTGCCACCTGGTCGGCCTGTAACTCCGCATCTACCAGTATATCGGAATAGACCACTGTGACAGCTTCTCCATCCGCTGGCACTACCTTTCCTGCAAGCCTGTCTGCCACTTTTCTGACAATGTTCTGGCTACGTACTCTGCTATCTGGGTCGATGCGGGGATCACAAGGGGCAAAAACACCAATCACCGGTTTACCCGTATCCGGTTTGACCTGTGTAGATAATAATTGTGCTTTCATAGGTAGCATATTTTGTTCAATGCACTTCTACTGTCTGTATAAAAAAGTATGAAGATCAAATGCATGAATGCGTCATCAAGCCTATCCATGATTATTGATGTTTGCCTAATCTGCGTTTTACAGAGAGCAGGCCATGGAAGAGCCATCCTACGACAGGACCGTGAGAGATATTTCGGAAGAGACGTTGCATAAGAGGCGTTTTAGGTTTAGCAATAGGGTGGTGATCCGGTATTCAGTATACAAACCATCCTCTTCAGGATTTTGCGATATTCTGTGATAACTAACGGTATAGCTAAAGGATCTTTCTGTATTGTCAAAAAATCGTGACAGCCTTACCTTTGTTTGCCCGGCACGCTTTGCATGCCAATCTGATCCGCGTCGCAACTACTCTTGCACAGACGAGGATTTCAGGTGATATACCAAAGTATAGTCAGTGTCAAATATAACTAAATCGGTTTAGCAAAGGTAATGGATAATACTATTTATGCAAACTATTTTGTAAAAATTAACCGTCAAACTTCCGGAGGTATGGAATGCATGGGATGATGCTTGGGCAGGGAGGAACGCCTCACAATGAGCTCGGTCGGCAGAACGATTGGGTTTTCCACGC
Source organism: Catalimonadaceae bacterium JC749 (assembly GCA_021730635.1). Classification (GTDB taxonomy): domain Bacteria; phylum Bacteroidota; class Bacteroidia; order Cytophagales; family Cyclobacteriaceae; genus JAJNNC01. The sequence continues at coordinate 52,743 of JAJNNC010000013.1, read as the reverse complement.
CCAGTTTACCATCCTGAATATGTTTGAGTAAAAGATGGACAGCATTTTCTGCCAGAGATTCAATAGGTTGTGTCACGGCTGTAATGGGCGTGGCACACAGCCGGTAGGCCTCCGGATCATCAAAACTCACCACCGCCAGGTCATCAGGCACATGAATCTTTAGCTGGATCAGATATTCCAGTCCGATCAGCCCTACCTGGTTATTGACAAAAAAGATCGCCTCTGTCTTTTGGGGTAAGCTCAGAAGCTCATCAATCGCTTTTCGAACTTCCTGCTTGACATTGTCAAAGCTAACCCATTTCATTAAAGCGGGGTCTACTGCATAACCCGCATCCAATAAGGCCTGCTCATACCCTCTTTTCCTTTCTTTGATATGTTCTAAACCAGGTTGAAAATTAATGATTCCAATGCGCCTGTACTGCATTTGAATCAGATGCTCCACGGCTTTGTAGGCCCCTCCGGCATTATCAATCCGGACAGAATTGGTAGGGATCCCCGAAAAATAGCGGTCTACCAGTACAAAAGGGATATGTTGTTGCAGTAATTTCTTGATCTGACGTTCACATTTCACCCCTGGAGAAATAATAAGCCCATCCACCTGTTTGTCTAACAACACCTGAATAAGTTCTCCGAATCTTTTCGGGTCTTCATCGAAGCTACAGAAGATAACCTGGTACTGATAGGTAGCGGCAGCATCTTCTATTTTTCTGCCCAACTGTGAAAAAAAATTATTAGAAATATCAGCAACCAACAATCCGATGGTTTGAGAGATGCCCGTGCGTAATCCCCTAGCCATCTGATTAGGTTTGTAATTGAGTTTCTTAGCGGCAGACAACACTTTCTTATACATTTCTTCACTGATTCTAGCCTCCTGCCATCTGCCATTCAGTACCAGGGAAACCAACGTCTTGGATACACCTACTTTTTGTGCGACATCATTGAGGGATGCTTTTTTTTTCATGAGAGAATAATATCGATGGTGTAAGGAACAATAAGATATCGTTTGTCGAGTATGAAAGATCAGCGGTCACGTACCCGTCAGTTGAACATTGCTTAAGTTAGCATTTTATATCACTTTTCCCAAGAGGGCCGTCACGATCTTCCCACTTCTAAGCTTACCTAGGAGAAGGAAGTTCATCAGTTTAGTGGTTTATAATATTAACTGACCGGTAAATGTATTTGTTTATTTAGAACAGAACCGATAAAGTAATGCATTCTATCATAAGACTTTCTATCCCCCTAAAGCATTCTCACAGAAAGATCTATATCGCTGACCATAAGAAAGAATCCTACGATATATTATCGAATATTCTCGTACCCTTGGCACTTTATTTTTTGTGATCATTCGAAATGATCACTCGTTTATAAGATACCAAAGCAGGAGAACCTTGATCTTTAACTTCCAAGACAATATGAATTTCCGAATCACCTAAATCTTTGGGAATGCTGAAGGATTGTATTCCCTTTCCGGTTTGCGTTAACTTGATTTCTCCAAGGTAATTGCTTGCCCTTTGGTAGTAGAACCAATGGTAAGTAATGTCATCTCCGTCAGGATCTGATGACCCAAAAGCATTCAGTGTTACCTTTTCTCCTGGTCGGGCCTTCAGGTAGACGATGTCAGCAGTGCTATCTCCATTGAGTACGGCTGTAGGTTCATGATTAACTGCATTGGGTTCTTTTACCGACCACTGTAACCTGGCTTTAAAACTGTTGGATGTGGCTGATGTCCAACGAATGAGTTCTTCTTCTTCTACCTTACAAGTAGCATAATAATTCTTTGGAAATTTCGCATCCAATGGATGAAACATAGAACCCCAGCTCCCCTGGGTTGGATCTAAAGGATTATTCAACCCCCGCATAGCACTGAGCAGATAAAGAAAAGTGGGCGTATCCCCTTCCCCTCCATTGTCATATAAGTCAGACATTGGACCATGCCCTTTTACTTCTTTATCAGACATTACCTTAATGTATTTCCAGAAATGTCCATGATCAAAAAGAAACCATCCGGGTGCTACTCGCTCACCCTCATAGGTAGCGGTAGTTTCTCCCATATTCAGGCAGTTCAAACTTTTAACTTGATCCAGATCGATCAGGTAATCAATGGTTATATCCTGCAGGTGAATGTTGAAAATGTGTAGTTTGTGTAAAAGCTGCTCAAATTTTTCCTGACCACGACTTTCCCGATAGCGGTATAAAGCCTGAACAAAAGTAATAGAACCTCCCCACATTTGTACAAAAATGGGTCGATCGTCCTTTTTATCGAAAATGGTCAGTAGAAAGTCACTTCCTCCAGAATCTTTAGGCTCTCCATAAGGCGTATTGCCCTCTCCAATCCAGTCTGAGAATTTTATTTCTCCCCAGGAGCTTTCCACTTTCCTATCGGCAATATTACCAGAAAATTGACGCTCTTTGGTCAGCCAGATAATAGGAAGAGCGCCTCTGCCCTTTTTAGTCACCTTCCTCAAAGCTTCATACGTTGGAAAATCAGGATGATGTTTTCTCAGCTGAAGCTCCTCTCGTTGGTAAGCTTCCAGGATAGACTGAGCTTTATGCCAGGGAGCCTCATCATCATGATTATAATCAGGGAGCTGCGGCGTAATGATCAGCGCTTCCAGATCAAAATGAGGTGCATAATACAAATACCTGATTAATGAATTTCCATCATCATGAGTCATATCTGTCATAATAATGACACGGTATTTATTATTGGCTTTTAAGGAATGCACCCAAAAAAAAGACAGCAAAAGCAGGCCGGTTGTTAAAAGATTACATCTTCTAATTTTGTAATTCGTCATATTTATAATGCTACAAATTTTTTGTAGCTATTCCAACAATACTTATGGATCCCATGCATTTCTTGAGTACGTATTTACATGAAATAATTCCTGGCTGTTTTCTATCCCGTAAAAACTTTGCGGACGAACTCAGGGTTACCTATGAAACAGAGCATGTTTATGAGAAAGGTGTGTTCCTTGATTTTTTTATCTTTTGCTTTCTTTCCTTCTTTCGCCCAGCAGGAAAATGGATCGGTTGTGGGGATTCATGGAGGTTTGAGCTGGATTGGTGTTTTTGCCAATCTGGTTGATCAATACAATGTAGTGTCAGAAATTAGTACGTCCACACCACCTGCCCTTGAAATCTCTTATGACTATAGAATCGCCAACAACCTCAGCATAGGGCTTGGGCTGGCCCGTCAGGCCTTTACCCTCAGGTACCGCAATTATGAGTATGAAGATCCCAATGGCAACGATCAGGTTGATAACTTTCGCACTGACCTGACCCGGCTCAATGTGGGGATCAGGGGGCTTTTTCACTATTTTCGTTCTGAACGGAGAGAAATGTACTCCGGCATTCGGCTTGGCATCACCCACTGGTCTTTTGACACCAATGCCAAAGACCCTACCTACAAACTGGCCGACTATGTGAATTATGCCCTAGGAACCCAGCCTTCCTTCCAGGTAATCCTGTTTGGGTTTCGGGGTTATTTCACCTCTCATATCGGGGGAAATGTGGAAACTGCTATCGGCGCTCCCCATTTTGTTTCGTTTGGGTTGGTGTATCGCTGGTAGCTGACTCAGATTTTAATTCCAGGGCGGCTTTGATCACATCGAGTGCAGCCCTGATCTCTTTGTTTTCCTGCTGAAGTTCTTCTAACTGTTGTGATCGGTCTCCGGCTTTCAGTTGACTGACTTGCTCCTGTAACGCCTGAATGGTAGTTTGCTGCTCTTTAATGGCTTCCAGCAACAAAGGGATCATCCCCAAATAGTTGACACTTTTAAACTGGTCAGACCGGGTAGCCACCAGCTCGGGATACACTTTTTCTAACTCCTGAGCAATGAGTCCGATCTGAAGGGTAGTATCTTTTTGTGGCTCCTTCCAGCGATAATGATACCCCTGCAACGTCATCAACTGGGCAAGTACGCCTGACAGCGGGACAATTTCTTTTTTCAGGCGGATATCACTGGGAGTCCCCCCTACAGTAACCACCCGCCCTTTTGCATCTATTTCAATGGAAGAAATAGCAGTATAGGTTTGTGCACCGGGACCGGCATCCGGCAGGTGTGTATCGGCCAGCGTGCCGCCGGTAATATTATCAGCATTCAGGGAGGCATTGTTCAGCCAGTCAGCCCTGGAGATTTTATAAATGTTAGCAGCAGACACATCATATATGGCTAGAAAATCTCCGTCTTCGGCTGCTTCTCCTGCCGCAGGAATCCCATCGATGTCAAGTTCCAGGGCTCCGCTGCCAGTATTTTTTAACATCCCTCTGCCGGCTACATCCGCATTCAGTTTATCAGCCATGACGCCTTCATCGGCAATTTGCAGGGCACCATCAGCCGCAAAATCCAATCCGGCTCCATTGTTAACAGTCACTGTAGCGGTTGCTTGTCCATTATACATAAAGTCAGCAATACCGTTTCCCTCTTCCAGGTTGAGAGAGGCAGCATCAATTTTTGCTTCCAGATAGCCTTTGGTGGTAAGGGTCGTAGCGATATCGGCATCCGTGGTCATGGCAGCCGTGGCTTTGCCCAGTATACTGACATTGCCATTGGCACCAATGTCCTGTACAGTCAGATTGCCGGTCGTTGAAATATTCTGGGCACCGAAAATCGGATTGATCTTCGTCCCTACTATGGCGGCGGTTTCATTGATATCCAGGTTGGTCAAACTATTATCCTGCACCTCATCTGCCCCGACAGCTCCCGGTACAATCTGGGCGTTGCCCGCACTGTTAAGGGTCAGATCCCCGTTGACCGCTACCGGTGCGGCGGTGGTACCGTTTCCGACGAGAATATTACCGATACCTCTCAGGTCTACGGCCTCCGGCCGGTTTCCACTGTTCCCGACATAGACTCTGCCCTGTTCTAAAAATGACAAGCCGAAAATAGATTGGTTATCCCAAAAAACCTGACCCGAACCGGTAGTGGTTAACACTTTCCCCGCACCGGGAGATAAAAAGTCATTCTCCCTGATGGTGCCATCGGCAATCTTGTCTGAGGTAACAGCATTGTCAGATAATTTCGTTTCACTGACGGCTTTCTCCCTGATCTCAGGGTCAGGATAGGTCCCTGTGAGATCTCCACCAGCCACTGTATTACCCCCGATTGGCATCCAGGCACTGTCGCTCCAGTAATAAAAAGTTTTCTCCTCCATGTCAAAGACTAATAGTCCATTATCGGTCTCTGAAAGATTTTCCACAAAGGAAGTGGCTGTACGTTGGGAGGTAGTCATGCTCGGGATCAGCAACCCCTGGTTGTCTCCTGGTGAAACCAGTTCTAATACAGCATTCGGATTAGGTTGGCTGGTGCCTATCCCTACATTATTTTGTGCCAGCGCCGTACCCATACATAACAAAGGTATCCAGCACCCCATCATCTTTTTCATCTTGAATGATAACCGCATGATTGTAAAGTCTGTGTGTATCCCAGGAAGCATCCCATGGTCCAAATTACATTATTCCTCTAAAACATCATAAAAAAGGGATTCCGTATCGATGGTCGTTTTCCTGACACGGATGGGTTTGAAAGCTTGTATTTCTTCCTGCGAAAGGCCATTGATTGATTTTATTTCTTTCACACTCATTTTTAAAGTCTCTGCTACAGTAGTTAAACTTACTGAGGGCTTCAGGATATGCGTTTCATACAAAGGCTCATAGCGGATACCCCTACCCATGACCTCAAAAGCGACACGCCGGTTGAGCTGCTGGCTGGCGAAATAGTGCGAGGAGCTTACGGCTGTAGAAATGCCCTGTGCATTGATCACCAAGGCTGATCGGTCAACGCCCTGCGCCATGAGGAAATCAAAAGCAGACTGTCCCCTTTCCTGGCTTAACAATAAATTGTACTCCGGATTCCCGGTACTGTCGGTAAATGCATTGATCTCAATCTGAATAGCTGGATGTTGATGGTATAAATCAGCAAGTTCTTCCAAAACGATCCGTGCTTCTTTTCTCAAATGAGATTGGTTAAAATCAAAATAGATATTCTCATACCAGAATGTTCGGATCTCTTCTCCATATGTTTGCAATACTATTTCCTTCAGGGTAAAATCCAGCGATTGGGGGATCTGGGTTGCCTCTACATAAATATGATAGACTGATCCAGGCTTTAGATTGGAGAAGCGAAAATCACCCTGAGCGTTGGTAGTTGTAATTTTGGCTAATTGCTGGTCGGCAGTCAGCAGATGTAAAGTAATGGCACTCAGTATACTATCGCTTTTTTCTGTGAGCAGTTTGCCACTGATAGCTCCTTTTTCTGTCCTAGCCATACTGTCTGTTTTGAATGTCAGAATATGATAGCCGTATGCACCCATGGTTTTCATACTATCTACCATTAAGATAGCTTCTGGTTTCAGGTCCATAGTACTGGCCTCCTGTTGATTTCGTCGGGCTGCCTGCACCTCCCTTTGAAACCTGTCAAGCAACACATCCTCAATGTCTGAACTCAGGATAAACCGGGTACTGCCATTGCTCAAGCTTTCCTGATCACCCGACATGACAGAAAGAATATGATTGTTTTCCGGCATCAGATGGGTTGATCTGTCCGTAATTATATCCTGAAAGACAACAACAGGAGAGGTGGCTGACATATTGGGGAAATATCCCGTTAGAAAATTCTTCCATGACACGTCAGGTGGTTTTCGAAAGGTATAAATATCAAAACTTTGCTCACGGTTGGAAGACAGGTACCCCGTCTGTTTGCCTAATACCATATAGGCTTCGTCGCGGCTGGCGTTAAAAGGCTGCCCAAGATTCTGGATCAGAAAACTCTTTGCCGGCCATCCTTCTACCAGGTAAAAATCCATACCTCCCAACCCTTCATGCCCATCGGAGGCAAAGACAAAAACACCTTCCTGACTATACATGTACGGGGAAATCTCATTGAACGGGGTATTGATCTCCTTGCCCAGGTTTACCGCTGGCCCCCAGGACTCCCCACTGACCGCTACACTCATCCACAGATCGGTGCCACCGTATCCGTCCTGACGGTCCGATACAAAAAACAAGGTATCTCCGCCCGCAGACAGGGCAGGATGCTTGGCATTGGTTTCAGGAACATTAATGTTGTCATTCAAAACAACAGGCTTTTGCCATAAACCTTTTTTTAGAACAGACACATACAACTGACAAAAGCCCTCTTCACGACAACTGGTAAAATAATACTTATTTTTTTCGCTATTAAAACAACCGGAACCATCGCTCCATCGGGAGTTGGTGACATCAAAATGATCATTTTGCTGGACAGCCATCCATGCTCCCTCTCTTTTTTCCCACATCAGCTGATCTGTGAAACCCTCTCCCAAACGGTTATTGATCTTTCCATTGTCTGACTTCCGCCACGATGTGGTCACGACCAGGACAGAATCGTCTTGCAACAGAGCAGGCGCAAACTCCTGAAAGTTTGTATTCACCGGAGCAGGCAAACGGGAGAATTGGTAATCAGCTGTATTTTCTTCGACCAGGGCTAAATAACTTCCCTGTTTTTCTTTCTGAGCCTGAGCAATATAAGTTTGAAATCCAGACTTGGGCCCCTGTAGCATAAACCGGTCGAAGGCTGCGATGGCTTCTTCAAAATGCCCGTTATATTTGAGCATCAGGGCGTAATAATAAACGGAGAGTGGAAAATCCACTGGGTTCCGCTGTTGCACCAGCGCATACCACTGCTGCGCCTTTTCATAGGAAAACATACGGCGGTAACACTCACCCAACCTGTATGCCACTTCCTCCCTGGTTGAATCCCGTTCCCAAAGCTGCTCATACAGGGCTGCGGCCTTGAAAAACTGATCTGCGGCAAAATACTGATCGGCCCCGTTGCCAGTTTGAGCCATCAGGGGATACCAGGATAGCGCCATGCCCATCATTCCGTTGCAGAAAAACAAACAAACAATACCTTTTCGCATCACTGACCTCATAGGAACCTTCAAAAAAGAGGAGTTGAAAATTTTTTTGGTTCTAAGTTTCTTAAAAAGCGGTAGCCCAAAGAAAGTTCAAAAGCCTGCTGATGTTGAATCGCGGCCCGTTCCTGACTGGTAATGGCATCGAAGCTTAAGGCAGCCTGGAAAGTTTGATTGCTCAACCCGACCAAAAAGATCATGGCTTCGGAAAAACGATACCAGGTGCCTAGCTGTAAATTTAGCACCTCTGAGGGTGAAGAAGCATCCACCCTATGAGCAAGTTGAAGCTGTGTGCCGAGACTAAACTGGCTCTGCTGTCGCTGGCGCATGAAAAGAAAGCTGGGACGCAGAGAGATCCTGTTATTCAAACGGTGTTCACTTCCCCCATAAAAGGTAAATAACCTGGGTAGCGCCTGGGTAGCGCCCTGCATCACGGAGAAATCTGGTTCATTGATATGTGCTACGGCAAGACCTCCGAAAATACTAAAGTAACGGCTGGCCCGAAAAGGATGATTGGCCGGTGTATATTGCCAAAAAGCCCCGGTTGCCACTTTGAATACACCAAAGCTTTGTTCATACTGATCCAGCGATACTACCTTGGAAAGATCAAATCCGTTGTACGTCAGTTGCGAGGGCCAGTATAATTGTCCAAAGTCAATGCCGGTTTGCGCATATCCGCCTTGTAGCCCAAAGGTAATCACATGAATACGATGCTTATCGATAAGCAGGTTGTAAGCAGCTGTCAGATGTGCCTCTCGGGTTTTGACTTCACCGGCTTCTCCGGCCATATCATGGATGGCGGAAAAAGCCAGCCCTCCTATCTGTACCGGTTCCTGCCCATGCCGGTAAAGAGGAAGAACAGCAGAAAAGAAGCCTGTCTGGTAATTGATCTGTCCGAGCCTTTGAATGCGATAATTCACGTTGAAGGAAATATCCTCCACGGCACCGGCCAGGGCTGGGTTCAGCATCAGGGGGGCTGCCTCATATTGTGAAAAACGGGGCGTTTGTGCCTTCATTTCATAACAGCTGAGCAGCAAAAATATCAAACTCCAAAAGAAATGATTCTGAAGAAACGTGCCTGGCTGCGGTATGTAATCGCTCTTATGCATTTACCTGAATAAAGTAATGGTACCTGTCTGCTCCTTGGGAATCTGGTTATCAAACAACACGTTTACATAATAGGTGTATACACCAAACTGAGCAGGCTGATGGGTCTTTTGATGCAGTCCATTCCAACCTTGCTGAAGTGCTTCATCCAGCGAGGTAGTCTGGTAGACCACTTGTCCCCAACGATCAAATATTTTCAGCACAAATTGCTCAGGCAGTACATTGACAGCATAAATCCGTAAAGCTCTGTTCTGGGGATCGGGAGCTTCCGGAGCAAAAGCAGAAGGTACCAAGACCTGATTTTTAAGTGAGAATTCAGAGGTAATACCCAAAGCTACATAGGGCAATGCAGAAACTTCCCTGCTGGTTACTGTGCCTGAGAGAGCACTTCCTGTCAAATCCGATTGTCCTAAATTGGTATAAGCAGCACCGGGAGCCGTGGTTCCTGTCACTATAATGCCTTCTACGTCCCGAAACCCTTCATCCTCTCCGATGGACAGTGCTATCAAGGAACCTTCGTAAGTGCCTTCCACGGTTTTTATTTCCCAATACCTTTTCTCAGAAACACTTTCCAGCCTTTCACCGGGAATAGCATTTTCATTGGGCTCCTGCACTTCTACCTGCAAGACAGGATCAGCACCTTTCACTTCTAACAAAGTTATAGGACGAAAGTGATTATTTTTTCCAACAGGAAAATAGCGGTAACCCGTTCCCTGATAGACCATGGGGCCGTTGATATAGGCAAGCTCATTGCCACCAGCCACCCCTGCTGTAGTCATTAAGGTAAGCGAACCTTCTGAGGAAGTGGTCAGGATACCTTCCTGCAACACCAAGCTATCCACTAAGAGCAATGGGGATGACAACTGCTTTTCTCCTGCTCCCTGCAGGTGCAGGATCGCTATTGGTTGTCCGTTATGGTGTATTTGTTGAAGCTCTTCCCCATGTAAGATGAATCTTCCCTTTGTAGTCTGGTAAACGCCCGCATTGTTCCAATCTCCTCCCACAGAAAAATTTCCTTCATTCGTCAGGATGCCCAGGTTATTCACATTTCCATTGACTACTACCACAGATTCCTGACTGATGAAGAATTGCTCTCCTGCTGAAACATGCAGGGTTTGCGCAGATCCCTGATACCCCCAAAAGACCAGCCAACAGAAAGAAGCATAAAGCTTTACTTGAAAGGTCATAAAATATTTGACAAATCGTCTATTCCAACATTATTCAATGTCCTTCAAGATAGTGCTATTTTCCAGAAACCAAATTATATTGGCAACGTTTTCTGCCGGCTATTAGTCTTGTAAAGCGGGATATCTATGTAATTTTTATTAAAAACAAATACCAGCGTAAGGGCAGTATTTACATTTATCCTGATCATCTGTCTGATTGAAAGGAACGTTTTCATCAAATAGCTCCAACAACAATTGGTTCAGATACTGAGTGTAAGGCTGTTCATAAGCTGTAAAATCGTTGACAACCTGCTTGTCTATAATAAAGCGAGGATCAAAAGGTTCTTCAAAGATATTCCTGGCATTCACCAGACCGGGGACTACCCTGTCTGCAGTGTACTGAGTATGCTGGTACAGCAGCGCATAGAACATAGCCTGCATGGCCGCCTTGCTTCGTTTGGGATCGCGCCTATCGAACAGAGAAGCTATATCCTTCACAATTTTTTCGTCACGGCCGGTCTTATAATCCAGTACTCTCACCACCTTCTCTTTCCTGTCGATCCGGTCTATAATACCCCGCAACGATACGGTAAATTGTTTTCCCTGCTCGTCTTTCACCGAAAAATCCAGGTGATAATCTTTCCGTTCCAAGCCCAGAATTTCAAAAGGAGCATATTGGGCATCCAGGGTCAATATCCGCATGGCCATTTTGGTGATCATTTCCCGGGCGATCAGGTTCTTTCCTTCAAAGGTAAATCCCTGGTCTTCTTCTATCCGGAAATGCTCACGGAAAGCCTTGGCCACTGCCTCTTCCAGGGGTTGCCCTTTCATCCATATAATTACATCCTTATGAATCACAGTGCTGCGATGCTCCTGTATGTAGTTGCGGTATACCATCTCCATCGTTCTGTGCAAAATGTTGCCAAAGACTGTCGGATCAATTTCTGCTTGTAAGACATCTGCCTCCTCCATGCCGGCAATATATTTAAAGTAAAATTTCAGACGGCAGTCCAGATAACTGTTCAAGGCAGAGGGCGTCAGGCGTATGGTGGGTTGTGCACCTCCTACTACATATTGGGAAAGCTTTTTCCATACTTCTTTGCTTTTGGCAATACTGAGTTTGGGAGCTGGAATGGCGTGGACAGGCATAGCCAGGGTATGCTGTTGAATCATGATATTACCCTGCTCCTGCGGGTAACGAAGCCGACCGTCAGGCCTTCTTTCGGATTCATAAAGGAGTTGATATAAAAATCGACTGGGTTCGCCACTGAGTTGCGGCAGGTCTTCCGTATTATAAAAACAATAGACTTGTTTGGCCCGCTGCAACAAACGGAAAAAGGTATAGGCATACACTACATCCTGAAAATCCTGGGTAGGCAATCCGAAACCTTTCCGCAGACTGGCCGGAATAAAGGAGCTACCTGTCAGCGACGGGGGAAACACGCCCTCGTTCATAGACAGGAAAAAAACATGGTCAAAATCCAGGTTACGAGTCTCCAATACGCCCATGATCTGTAAGCCTCTGAGAGGTTCTCCGGTAAAAGGAACCCGGATGGAAGAAACCACTTGCCTGAACAGTCTGGAGAAAAAAGGCAAGCTCAAAGACAGCCTGTGTTCTTCAGCAATCATCCTCAACCGGTTCAGCTGAAGGTAAAAATGATAAATTAGTTCCTGCTCCAGATTGGGGAGGACCATCCCTTCCTCCGTATCTTCTTCCTGATCCGGACTTTTATTTTCCTCCACCAGTTCATTGATTTGTAGTAAAATCTGTTGCAGATAAGAAAACATATCGGAGACATTTTCTACACCCTGAAAGATGAGAGGATACAGGGCATGATCTCCTTTTAGTTCAGCCAAGCTGACATACACCTTATTTTGCCGGGTAATGTCCTGCACATTGTTGAAGGAGAGTTCCGGTTGGTACTGCACCAAATAAGGATGTTTGAGCACGGATAGCACCGAGGTATAGTGAAACTCGTATCTCTTTTTGGCCATGTTATATTTTTTCTCTTCCTGCAACTGTAGCAAATCTTCCAACAAGCTATACAAAGGTGTTTTGCGCAAAGGATAACCCATGGTCACGTTTATCCTGCGAATAACATCGGGCAGAGAATGCAGCACAGGAAAAAGAAGGTGTTCGTCTGGCAATACAATCACCGTCTTTTCTGGATTGAAATCTTTTTGCTGAGCCAGTTTAGCAAGAATTTCTCCCAGCATTTTAGCCTGTCCTACTTCCAGGGTGGTGGCTATCAGCTTCATTTTTTTCTCCGTACTGAAGGTAAAGTGCGAAGGCAATGGTTGAGGGAAGGTATCTCTGAAGACTTTATGGCTCTGATATTTTCTAAAAAAAGTGCCCGCTTCCTGCTGTTTGTTCCCTACATAGTGTTCATCCACATCCCAGAAAATATCGGCTTCTTCCTCCCGGACAAACCAGCTTACAATTTTTTCTTCTGCACGGCTGAAAGCATTGAAACCTACAAAAACCAAATGAGAAAACGAATGTTCCAGGCGATGCTGGTCCGCAAATGTTGCGATCTGTCGTGTAATCATGCCCTGGTAAGCAAATCCGGCTTTTTGCAGGTGTCGCTGGTACTGGTTGTATACCTCATAGAGCCTGGACCACAAGCGAATAAACCGCTCTTTAGCACTGGATAAAGAATCCTGGGAAGCAGTATGGGTAAAATTTTTCCAGAATCGGGTGATGACTTCGATTTGTTCAGCTGTCAGATAGTCGAAATGGGCCTCCAGCTCTTTGATATCCTGAATATTGGTAAACAAATCTTTAGCGGGTACCATCCATTTGTCGATTTCATCAAAGTCGTGCAGCAACATTTCTCCCCAGGGATAAAACTGATCAAAACTTTCACGTATCTGTGTCACCTGTTGGAATACGTCATAGAGGGTATAGAGCAAAGTCAGTGAATCAGCATTTTTGAGCGGTGATAACTGATAGACAAATTCTTCAAAGGTTAAAATGCGGGGAGAAAACAAGGGACTTTGGATACGCTTTGCCAGTGCATCCCTGAAGAAAATTCCTGCTCTGCGGTTGGGAAAAACCACGGTGGCAGTCTCTATTTGAGAACCGAATTTCCCAACGACCTTTTCTACTACCTCCTCTAAAAAAGAATGCATAAAACAATGTAAGGTTAATGTCCTATCGGAAAATTAGCATAATTCTCCGGAAAGAAAAAAGAAAAAAAGTTGCCACCAATTGTCCTGTTATTAATATTTATTATAAAAAAAATTATATTTATTGCGATAATTAATGCTAAATCAATGTCACAGAGAATCAAGTTAACTTCGGATACAGACACAGATAGGACCTGGCTAAAACAATTTTCCAGGTACCTAGCCACAGGTTTTCTTTCTGTAGGCATTGAGTTTCCCACCTTATTATGTCTGGTAGAAATCTATGAGGTCAACTATTTAATAGCCAACTCTATTGCCTTTATTATTACCAATCTATGCAATTATTTTGTTAGCAGACACTGGGTTTTTGAAAAAGGCAAACACCAACTTACCGTAGAGGTTCTTATTTTTTTTATGACTGCCAGTATGGGCCTGGCCATCAACCAATTTATTTTATGGGGTATGGTTGCTTATCTTTTTGTAGATTACCGTGTGGCTAAAATTGTAGCTGTGATTGTTGTGACAATCTGGAATTTCTGGGCCAGAAAGAAACTGGTATTTAAAGGTTAAATATCCAAAGGGCTATTTCCAGCCTGTCTTATATATTATTCTTTCTGTTCCAGTAGTTTATTTTTTATAAGCGGGGCTACTTCTATCGGTCTATCCGTAGATAAGATATCAGCCCCCTGCTCCATAAGTCTAATATATACCTCATCGCCCCTGGCAACTGCCATTTGATCCAGATTTCCCATAGTTCCTAAAATACAGTATAATCCTGCCTGGTGAAGTGTTTGATACAGGGAAGCAGGGGGTTCCGTGATCCCGACGAAGGCCATCATATTGTCCAGGGGGATGCCTGTATTTTTTGCTCTTTGCCATTCTTCCTCATTTCGTATGGTTACAGAAATCATCAGGGCAGGATTCAGCTGATATACTTTTTTGGCATCTTCCAGGTTATAGGTAATGACAATGGCGTAAGCTTCTGCCTCCGCTTCCTCGATAGCTTCCACTACTTTCTCTATAGGCACTTCCTGTTTGACATCTACAGTCAGGATGGCTTTTCCTACTGCCCAATCCAGCACCTCAGAGAAAGCAGGAATCCGGTAATCTGTTTTTAAACCTTCCAGATCAATCAGGTGTAGCTCCTGTAAATTGGCCCAGCTTTGCTCCTTCACTTTTCCTCTTCCCGTGGTGGTTCGCTCCAGCGTTTCGTCGTGCATCAGGATAAGCACACTGTCCTGCGTCATGCGCACATCGCACTCAATGATTGCAGGGGTCACTTTCAATACCGCTTCAAAAGTAGGGATGCAGTTTTCCGGATACCCCAAATAAGAGCCCCCGCGGTGGGCACTGATCCAGGTGAGCTGGTTCTTATGATAGTTGAAGAGGGCTTTTAAGGCCTGAGGACTTTCTACCTGCGTAATATGAAGCTGGCAGAAGGCCAAATGCCCCCACAGACCAAAGATGATACAGAGCCAGGCGTGTCGAGTCATAGGAAAAACAGTTTCTTTTAAAATAGAACTGTCAAGTAAACAGGGTAATATAATAAAAACATAAATATCCCCTGCGCACATAGCTGACATATCTGTGAAAGAAACCTCCAGTCATTTTCCCACTGGCCTGCACATAGAGGCTATTTTATCACGGGAGATGCCTTGAAGCATCCTTATTGCTGGTGAGTTTCATAGGTTTGCTAAACCAGGAATTTACTTCATGCCTGATTTCTCCCCCCTACTCATTGATATTTTGCTGGGTGGCCGTTTTTTCCACACGATAAGAACTTTGCTGCGTAAAAGTTCTGCCAAACATATCTGTCGCTTTGATCTCAATCTTATGTTCTCCGGTTTCTAAATCGGTAGGAATATTGGCCTGCCACAAATGTTTGGTCTGCACCGGATTGGAAGGTCTTCGGCCTGGGGTCAGGGCTTCTGCCTCATCCCAGTCATACAAACCCTTAACATACATAGGATCATAGTCTTCTAACCATTGCATGCCCTGCCAATCTCCGTCGTCTACTCTATACATCAGGCTATCCATTTCACTCCCCTGAAAGAAATTGACAATAATACGGGCAGAGGTTCTTTCTCCTTGAGGCACTACCTTGGGTGTCCATATCTGCATTTTATAATCGTCTGGCTTGCCAGCCACTTTATAATCAAATTGGTATTGATTCCCATTGAAACGAAGAAAAGCATACCCTTTGGGCGTACCATCTCTCATGGTTGATACAGGAATTCCCTTCTCATCCAATCTGCCGGAATACCAGTCGCCTGAGGTAGTACCCACATTGTAATGATGATGGGGTTTGGATTGAGGCCACCCCTGCTCCTGACCGAAAAAATCATGTTTCTGCAAATGCGTATGTGCCGAGAGGGAAAGGGTATGGGGAAATCTTTCCAGCAAGTTAAACAAGCGTTGCCGGTCTTCATCCCGATAAGTGTCTCCCTCTTTGGGTTCGCTGATGGGAATATGAAATGCCAACACCACTAAATGGTCTTCAGGGACGTGCTTCAGATCGTTTTCTACAAAGTCTAACTGATCTTTGCGGAAGCCGCCCCAATAGCCTTTCCCATCTCTGGGGTCAGGATATAACACATCATCTAATATGATGAAGTGTACTTTCCCATAATTGAAAGCATAATTGGCAGGACCAAAATGCGCTTCATAGGTCTCATCGGATAAGCTGTCTGTCTCCGCATCGTAATTCATATCATGATTACCCATTAGATTGAACCAGGGAATACCCACTCTTTTCACTGCCTGAATATAAGGGTTGAATAAGGAAAGGTCATCGCCCACCAGGTCTCCCAAACTCAGGCCAAAGGGAATGTTTTGAATCGCTTCTACCTCAGCCACAATACCCTGAGCAAAGAAAGCGACTTCTTCTTGGGTATAAGGCTGAGGGTCACCAAAGAGCAGAGCGGTAAAGTTTTCATTTTCTTCAGCGGGTATTAAGGCAAAATCAACCGATTTGGGAAGCTTTCCGGTGGGAGACACTGTTTCAAACGACAGGTCTGGCGCTCCTTCCGGTTTATGAATATAATAGAATTGCGGAAGATTGTCGTCATCCAATGGTAAGGCATAATCCGCAGGCTTGATGATGAAAATGATGTTATCTTTTCCTACCGGCAATTCATAAATCCCGTTCTCATTGGTCAGGGTTACCTGTGTGCCATTAGAGACAGCCACCTGGGCGATACCGGATTCTTTCCTTTCTTTCTTCCCATTCTTATTCATATCATCAAACACGATTCCACGCACTGTCTGGGCCTGGAGGGTAACCATCTGGCTAAAGAAAAATAAGCTTACAACGAATAGTTGTTTCATGAGGATTTTTGGTTGTGTGGTCATTTGCAATGTTAAAGTCGTTTTGTGCTTTTCACAATGCCTTGGGTAAAACTTAATAATAATTTAAAACACTTGAGGATCCCTTCGCTTTGTGGCCCCACAGGAATACTACACAATGAAACCTACCCATCAACCCGTTTAATAAATATGAAAAGATTTTACTTTATGTTATGGGTCGGATGGATGGGTTGTTGTTATTCCTGTGGCGGGCAGGATAATCCTGAGAGGATGAATCCCTGTCCTGAACCCAACCAGTGCCAGTATACTTTTTTTCCCGGTGCACAGCTAGTGCTCCATCAAAGCGATTCTCTGATTGAAGGAGTTGAAATAAAACCAGGTCAGCAACTAGTCTTTCGATATCGGTATCAAAGAAAAGAGAATCCGGCCATCGCAGATGACGAACTGACCAGGCTTATCGTGTTTCAGGTACCCGACACTGTCCATCGCTTTTCTTTTGCCGATGAGGCGCTGGCAGACGTTCAGGCAACTTTAGTCAATCAGTGTTTTTGTCCCAGGCAGTATTATCCTATTCGCCAGGGATCGTTGCAAGGGGTGCGGCTGGATGCCAACCGATGGCAGATATCTCTCAATGTGCAGGTAGACACTGGCTTTGAGACCTCCTCCTGGACCTCCTTTCAGTTTACGGCTGTCTTTGAGGCTGGCCATGTATCTCAACCTTAAAACAAGAAAGACTGTCGCCTATGGCAACAGCCTTCTTCAACTTTATACGATGACAATAATCAGAAATTCACTTTCAGTCCCATATTCCAGGTACGGCCAAATCCGAAGTAAGCCACATTGTTGATGCTTCCATTCTCGCCATACTCTACATCTTCAGGATCTTCCGGATCATATAAGATATTGGTTTCAGACTCTGAAATGTATTCATTGTCAAAAATATTGTTCACATTCAACCGCCAGGTCAGATTCACATCTCCCAGGTTGAAATTGTAAGACACCCCACCGTCTACCAGACTGTAGCCAGGCAGTTGCCAGGCCTGGTTGCCAGGGGTCAGGAAAGACACATCACTGGCAATGTTGAAATCTGCAAAGATTCGTTTGGCATAGTAATAAGTACCATACACTCTCAGTCCATTGATAATTTCATAGTTGGCATCCAAGCTAAAGGTAGTTTGCGCTGCATCAGGCACTTTCACCTCATTCATATACAAGGTAGAAGTACCAATCAGTTGCTGGTCTACATCATATACCTGTGCGTTGAAGTCATCCGTATAACGCCAGTTGCCCAGAGAAGCCATACCGGTAATCGTCAAGGGGTCTATAGGAGAAACTACAAAATCCATTTCCAGCCCTTGGTGTAACTGCCCGATGCCCGTAAAATTCACAGTCCCATCCTGGTTGTTGATCTGCACACCTCTTGAAATCTGACGATCTGTCCAGAGAGTATGGTAAGCATTCAGATTAAGTGAAAGAATACCGCTTCGGAATCCATAGCCAGCTTCAAAAGCGTACACTTTTTGATTTTTCACGTCAGGGTCCACCTCATTGCTAAAATTAACAAACACATTGTCGAAGATAGGTTGCTGGGAAAAGAATCCACCATTCACAAACACATTGTGCTGGTCATTGAGATTGTAATTGACCCCAGCTTTGACCGTTCCTCCCAGAAAGTTTTCCCAGTCGGACTCTTGCAGCGGATCACTGTCTTCATACAGGAAATAGTCTATTCTTTTGAATCCCTGGTTTGAGGCTGATCCTGAAATAAACATAGACAGGTCATTATAGGAATATTCCAGCTGTCCGAAAACACCCAGCCAGTTGACCAGGCCGTCGTTGTTATAATCTATTTCATTGCCTTCGACTCTGCCTTCATCGGTTACATAATGTTCCGGATTGTTGATATCGTCATCGTCAAAATAAGCATCCAGCCCTAACAGATCTTCTACCCGGCGATAGTGAAGTCCTTTGTAATAACGGGCATCAATTCCTGTGACCAGGGTAAGCTGATCGTTGAGTTGATGGGTCAGGTTAGAAAGAATGCCGAACCAGTTGTGTTCGTTCATAGAGGACCTTCTGATAAAGCCATTGCTGCTGGTCCCTACATATTGCCCATCAAATCCCCCACCCTGGCTCCAGGGCTGGTTTCTGGGACCGAAGTCAGCGATAGAGTCTCCCCTGTTCCAGGCTACAATGTCTTCGAAACGGTTAGAACCATCCGGATTTTTGAAAGTACTTGAAGTTCTGAAACTGCCATTAATTCTTCCCAGATCACCGGTTCCGCCCCCTCTCCCCAGGGAAACATAAGCAGAAGTAGCCAATTCTGTTTTCTCAGAAATAGTCCAGTAATGGTTCAGGAAACCGATGGGTTTATGATAGAAATTTTTTCTCCAGGAGAACTCGTCACCATCCAATAGCCCCCACTGCGGATTATAGCGGATACCCTTTTCTTCTATAGTACTAATAGTAACCCCGTCAAAAGCGCCATACTCCCGCTGGTTGTGCCATTGTGGGGCACCCAAAACGGTAAGCATCAGAGAATGTTGATTATTAAATTCTTTGGCTAAGGAAGCAAAGTAGGACCAACCTCTGAATTGGGTACCATCGGCATAGCCATCTCCCCGGGTATGTGTGCCCTGCACAGTAAAAGCCCATCCGTTTTCACCCAGTCCGGTAGACAACACCAGGCCGTATTTCTGATAGCCGTTATTCCCTACGGCAGCCGAGACGGCGCCTCCTTTTTGCATTTCAGCTGCATTGGTGATGATGTTGATGGTACCACCCACGGAAGATACGGCCAGTTTGGAAGCACTGAGCCCTCGTTGAACCTGGATACTGCTGGTCACATCACTAAGTCCTGCCCAGTTTGACCAATACACCCAGCCGTTCTCCATATCATTCACCGGAATTCCGTTGATCATCACAGCGGTGTTGCGCTGGTCAAATCCCCGAACGTTGATTCTGGAATCACCAAAACCACCGCCCTGTTTGGTTACATACACAGAAGGGGTACTCCTAAGCACTTCAGGAAATTCCTGATTTCCCACTTTCTGTTCGATTTCTCTTCCCCTGATTGTAGAAACTGCGATAGGAGTTTTACGATCTACTGCCAGAGAGGCAATCACTTCTACTTCATCCAACCCCATCGCGTCAGTAGCTAAGCGAATGTTCCCGATATTCTTCGTGTCACCCGCCACTATTTTCACCGGAACTTCTTTACTCACATATCCTACAAAAGTGATGACTACTGTCTGATTACCTTCCTGTACGTCTTGTATCGTAAATGTGCCATCCACTCCTGTGATTGTACCTGTCGTAGTCTCCTTGAGAACAGCATTCGCCCCTATCAACGGTTCTCCGCTATCATCGTCCAGAACGGTCCCTGTCAGGGCACCTGTTTGCGCCACAGCCAAGGTAGTCCATAAGGAAAAGGCTATTCCGTTCAAAACTCGAAATAGTAATTGTTTGCTCATAGTGTTAGATTTATAGATGGAAATAGTAATTTACATGCTTTTGCTGAACCCATTAAAAATCAAATATTTCATGGGTACATAAACATTACAAGGCCCAAAAAACTTTGTTTTCATTCCTCCCAGAATATTTAAAAAAATATACTTTTTATGGCAGGCACCTTTTAAGCCGCAATATTAAAAAACACTATCCAGTGAAACGATGATATCCTTTTATTTTATCGTTAAATATTGAAATAAAATACAAAAAGCTTGACCAAAACAAAATAATGAAAAAATAATAGAATGCAGAAAATAATATCACAATAACTCAATTGCTGAGTCATCGATATTGAATAACTGATTTTTCATAAAAGCAGTTGTAGGTGATTTATCTTTTCAAAAGATAGGATATTAAGTTTATGTTAAGAATTGTCTAAACAGGAAATCGCAGCATTTTTCCCAGGCCACATCTTCTGAGAAAAGTTTATATTTAGCTTAGGAAGTAACAGTTTTCAGGCTCCTAGGTGAGGGAGCAGCCTGCACTATAAGTCCGATTGAATATTTACTTTTTTGATTGTTTCAGCGATAAGGTATCCGATACAGTTGTATTTACCGGCTGTAAATGCATTACTTCGGAAAGAAACCTATCTGTAGCATGCATGACATCCTCCCAGGCTTCAGATCGGATATAAGAGGCAATCACATGATCTCCAGCCTCTGGAAATGCCTGTTTACGCTTCAGGCTTGCTGGGGTGCCCAACTGCTCAAACATTTCCAACATAGCCGGAACAGACACCACTTCATCCTGTTCTTCCTCATTTTTATAATAATATCCTAAAAATACAGGGCATTGTACTTGCTGAAATGTTTCTTCCTGCATGGTTTGATCAACCAGGACACTTAAAGCGGTATACCCTTGGATATAATACACGCGCGACCAGTACTGTTTATCCAGTCCTTCTCTTTCCTCCACAATGTGGTCGTTGCCCACCACCCACTCCATCAGGTGTGTCCCCCAGGGCATCGTTAATACGCCTAGCTGGGCATTACGTGCTTCAATGATGGGTGAGTACAAAACCAGACCTGCCACGTCCGGGTTATGGGCTGTAATATATAATCCTAGAGCCCCTCCGGTGGAAGTACCCATAATAATAACCTTTTCCCCTATCACTTTGCCAATGGCCACAGCCTCTCTGGCAGAGGCCAGGTAATTTTCAGCAGTCATACTTTTAAATGCACTGTCGGAGGAAATACCTTGCTCTTTCAACCGGGAAAGATATAGATTACAACCATATTTCTTGGCAAGCAAAGTATGTAAGGGAGCGCCTTCTGCCTGACTTGCCCCAAACCCATGAAGATACACGATACTAAAGGGGGTTTGTTGAAAAGCACTATCAGCCCAGATGATCCTGGCTTCATTATCGGGTTTGATCAAAGCGTTTTCTTTTTCGCCCGCTACAATGCGTTGTTCCAGTGCCCTCAGATCTGAACCCATGTCAGGAAGAACTCCATTCAGTTCGGTTTCCGGGGGGGTAGGCCCCATCATATATACAACAGACAGAATTCCAAAGAGGAAAGCACCTCCAAGAACTATTTTTTTCATAAAGATTGGATATAAATAAAATGATAGATTTTTATGATATTTATATAGTATTTTGCAGATGTTGGCTATATTACCAAACTTAATTCTTAATAATATTTAATTATCAAAATATTATTTTATTAAAGAGGTTCCATCTTACAACCACAAAAGAAAACGCTATGCATTTTATTCCAACCTCGCTGCTAAAAAAACTCTATATATCAGGCAGTCTACAAAAAGAATCTGATGGCTTCAGCTTTGCAATCAATAATTGTTTAGCCTCCGCTGACATTAGCGGAATAATTCAGATAAGTTTAGACCACCAGCTCATTCCCTTATCACAAATCAGGGCTTTAGTGGGTCCGGAACAATGGACCACGGCCGACCAGATTTCCCCTACCTTTCCGCTTCCATTTCCCATAGGACATTCCATCCGAATATACGTTAGAGAACCTATTCAGAAAAAAGAAAAATATCAACTATATTTTCATTTTATTACTGTACCCTTCGGTGCTATTCAGTTTCAGGTGGAAGATGCGCTAAAGCACCCTGAAAATGTTTCCTGAAACACTATACTCCCCAGATCAGCCGTAAAATAAGAAATTTGCAGAAGACATTGTTGAACACTTCCTTTTCGGAGGCGTTCTGTTGTTACAATTCAGTCATATGCAAAAGAAAACAAAAACGGCCCTCTGGGTTATCATTGTGGGGATTCTCGTGGGTCTGGGGACGCTCTTTTACTTCAATGTACGAAATGCTGTCAAACTAGAGAACGTCACCCTGGATGCCACACTCATTGCCCAGGATACCGTGGACATTGAGCTCAATATGTTGGTCAATAATCCATTCTTCTTTGATTTTAACCTCCGAAAGTTACAATATTCCGTCGCTCTGGGCAATGAAGAGTTGGTCCGTAATGCCCATGAAATCAATAAGACCATCGATGATACGACACAATTACAGATTCCTGTCACGATTAACTATAAAAAAGTAAAGTCACAGCTGCAAGAACTTCAGGCACAGGACAGTACCTGGCTTGATTTCAACTTTTTTGTACTGTATGAACTTCCACTCTTGGGACTGCAAGGAACTACCGTGAACAACAGTAAAAAAATTCCAGTACCAGCACTGATCACGACAGAAATTGAAAAGATAGAGGTCAATAGCTTTGGTTTTGAAAACATCGACCTAGCTGTTGATATGATGGTTGACAATCCTACAGCCAGAAACCTCTCCATCGATAATTTAGTTTTTGATGTAAAACTTAACGAGTCCACACTCATTGAGGGTATGCGGTGGAAAAAAGTGTCCATTCAGGCCAGGGAAAATACCCGTTTTACCCTACCTATCACTGTCAGAACCGGCACTATCGCCAAAGAATTTTTCGATAAACTGACAGAAGGAGATGAGATCAAGGTATACCTTGACGGACAGGGCCTACTTCTAATGGAGGAAAGCCCCATTGACAGTCTTAAGGTCAGGTTTAAAACCGAAGGAGCGATGCAACTATAATATTACCAACGCACCTGTAGACCCAAAGTAAAGAAAGCCGACATATTTCTAAACCTCTGGTTGTCAAAATTCAATGCCTGGTCTGTCACATATACACTATGATACAGAGCTAACCCAGCCTTAAGCCCCAGATGAGCCGGCCACCAGTAGTTCAAAAAAAACTCTGTCTGATAGGTGCCTTTTGAGGCAAACCAAAGGTTAAATTTTTCTGGCCGGCTACTCATCGTAAGTGGAATATTTTCTCTCATAGGAGATTGATACAGGCCATCTTGCTCACCTCCAAAGCTAAACCCTATCAGCTCCACATAGATTCCTGTTTCCCACCGGGTACTCAGCTTATAGGCGGTGTATAATCCTAAATTTAAACTCCCAATCCCCGGGTTTTTCCGTAATAAAAGTATCTAATTGAGAAGGAATCTCCGCAGACCACCAACTGGCTGGCCTCTGTTTACCGGTTCTGATTTTGGGTGAGGCGGTATGATATTCCAGATCATCAAAAGACCGTATCCAAGCCAAACGGAGCCCATATCCCAGAAGCCACTGACCTTCTAAAGCTACACCAAATTTTTGCACAAACTCCAGGTTGAGCAGTATCGTTTGTTTCCCCATCGCTACACCTAGATCAACCTGCTTCATAGATGAATCCTGACTCACAGATTGTGCAAAAAGTGAAATGTTGAAACATAAAAAGAAAGCATTGAAAAAAATAAATTTTATCATTGTTAGTTTACATTGTCTAATAAGCTAACAGGGTAAGGAATAAATTGTGTAAAAAGAGTTACCCTATAAAAGTAAGTATGAGATTATCCATTATTATTCCCACCCTTAATGAGGCCAAAATGCTATCCTCCACCCTGGATCACCTCACACGTTTATCCCCAAGTGCTTATGAAATCATTGTAATTGATGGGGGGAGTATGGATCACACTTTATCTATTGCCAGCCAATATCCTATTACTATTCTGCAATCAGAAAAGCCTGGAAGAGCCTTACAGATGAATACGGGGGCCAGAGTAGCTACCGGTGATTTTCTGTGCTTCCTGCACGCCGATACGCTGGTACCTATTGATTTAGTCAGCATTATCCGTCAAACCCTATCGGATCCCCGAATAGCCCTGGCCGGGTTTACTTCTATCATGCGCGGGCCACAAAAAATTAGATGGGTGATATCTTTTCACAATTTTATCAAAACGTATTATATACCGCTGATCTATCGTCCGTATCAGTTTTTCTTCAAGGGGCTCCGCCTCCTTTTTGGAGACCAGGTAATGTTTTGCAGAAAAAACGATTTTTGGCAATCTGGCGGATTCAATGAGCGGCTTACGATCATGGAAGAAGCTGATCTATGCCTGAAAATCAATAAAAGAGGCAGAATAAAACAAATCCATCACCGCGTTGAATCGTCTGACCGCAGGGTAGCTCAATGGGGCTTTTTCAAAGCTCACGTTATCTGGATCAGTATTTGCTTGCTTTGGGCTATAGGTGTTTCGGATCATTACCTGAAGAGAATATATGAGGATCTACGGTGAAATATTTAGTAAAAATTTTTCTTTTTCTAAAATATCATACATCCATAAGATTTGCGTTGTATTTTGAAATGAAATACCTCTCTTCGCTCGTAATTTGAGTGGGAAATAACGAATAATGCTATTTGCAGTAAGAAGCATTCAGCTAACGTAATTTTATCTTTTTCTGAAATTTATTTCTTTAAAATTCAGAATTATTAATATATTCCATGCTGTTTGAAGTTTAACCCCTTACCTAGTATTAATTTATGTCCTACTTACCTGGAAGAATCCATTTAAAGTTGGGGCTGACGTGTGTGTTATGCCTGCTACTATTGGGAAGCCATGATGGAATGGCCCAATTTTGGAGCAAAAAGAAAAGAGAGCGTAAGAAAGCTGAAAAAGCTGCCGCCCAGCCTGTAACAAAAGACAGTCGTCAAAAAATTAACGAAGCCATCCGCAATTGTAAATCCTACACAGGTCTTTTTACCCTGTACCAAGATACAACGGATGGAAGCGTGAAAATGTTAGTCAAAGAAGAACAGATTAACAAAGAATTTATTCATTTCTATTACATTGAGAATGGCGCTGTAGAAGCCAATGCTTTTCGTGGACAGTTCAGAGAATCTAAAATTTTCAAAATTGAGAAGTACTTCGATGAACTGGAATTCGTCCAACAAAACACCAACTATTATTTTAATCCTGACAATGCCCTGAGCAAAGCGGCGGATGCCAATATCAGCCATGCTGTTTTGTATAGTGGAAAGATCCTGGCCAGTGACCCTGTTTCCGGAGAATATTTGATCAAAGCGGATGAATTGTTTCTGCAAGAAGTATTGGGCACCATCAAACCCTCTTCTATTTTAAAATTTAACCCTTTTGCTTTCAAACTAGGAGGGTTGAGCAGAGACAAGACCAAATACCTTGCCCTGAAAAACTACCCTGCCAATACAGATATTATTGTAGAATATGTTTATGAAAATGGCTCCCCTATCAATCCAGGTAGCGATGCCATTGCCGATGCCCGTAATGTGAGCATACAGGTACAACATAGTTTGATCGCTGTGCCGGAGAATGCTTTTGAACCTCGATTCGACGATCCGAGGATAGGCTATTTCTCTACGCAAATCACGGATCTTACTTCTATGAGTGCCACCCCTTACCGCGACTTGATACATCGGTGGAACCTGCAGAAGAAAGACTCCCTGGCTCCCTTATCTGATCCGGTGAACCCCATCGTTTTCTGGATTGAAAATACGACGCCCTCTGAAATAAGGAGTATTATCAAAGCAGCCGGTGAAACCTGGAATGAAGCTTTTGAGAAAGCAGGTTTTACCAATGCCATTCAAATCAAAGAACAACCAAACGACGCTGATTGGGATGCAGGTGATATTCGTTATAACGTACTGCGCTGGACTTCTTCTCCCCGCCCACCCTTTGGAGGTTATGGGCCCAGCTTTGTAAACCCCAGGACTGGCGAAATTCTGGGAGCCGATATTATGCTGGAATATGCTTCTTTGAGCAGTAACCTGAGAAGTGAGCAGATCTTTGCAAAAGAGGGACTGGAAATGTACCTGGAAGAGGCGTCTGAAGAACAGATGCCGCAGAATCATCATTTTTGCAGTGCCGGTTTAGAAGCGTACATGGGCAATTTATTTGGTGCTACCGCCATTCAGGCATTCTCCGATAATAAGCTGGAAGAAAATAAAATGGTGAATGAGTATCTGTATTATCTCATTCTGCACGAAATGGGTCATACCTTTGGTCTGAGCCACAATATGAAATCCAGCCAGCTTCACAATCCCAAAGATATTAACAATGTGGTGTTGACTTCACAGACCGGATTGATTGGCTCTGTGATGGATTATCCTGAAATTAACTTTTCGCTCAATCGTAAAAAACAAGGGCAATACTGGCCCACGAAACCCGGTCCCTATGATTTGTGGGCAATTGAATACGGGTACCAGACAGTAGAATCTCCTGATGACTTAGAGGTTATACTGTCCCGTTCCACGGAACCTGCCCTTTCTTTTGGTAATGATGCAGACGATATGCGTAGCCCGGGAAAAGGGATTGACCCCCGCGTCAATGTCAATGACCTGACGAATGATGCCGTTTCTTTTGCTGTCAAACGTCTGGTACTTACCCAAAGGGTTTCCAAGGAATTACTTACCAAATTCCAGACCCCTGGTCAGTCCTATCAGGAACTGCGAAATGCTTACCTGGTGATGACTACCCAACAGGCCAGAGCGGCCAATACGATTTCCCGATATATTGGCGGTGTTTATGTTGACCGGTCTTTTGCCGGTCAGAAAGGAGCCACCGAGCCCTTTACTCCGGTTTCTTATACTGACCAGAAACGAGCCATGGAAGCCCTGAGCCGGTATGTATTTGCTCCGGATGCTTTTTCAGTACCCAGCGAACTCTACCGATATCTGCAAACGCAACGCCGTGGATTTGACTTTTATGGAAGAAATGAAGATCCACAGATTCATGAACGAGTGCTCAGCATCCAAAAAAGTGTACTCTCCCACCTCCTTCACTACAATGTGATGGAAAGGATTTCCGACACTGAACTGTATGGAAATCAGTACTCGCTGGCCATTATGATGACCGATCTGAACGAAGCTATTTTTGCGGCGGATATGTACGATAATGTAAACTCTTTCCGCCAAAACCTGCAAATTGAGTATCTAGACAGATTGATTGAGATGATGGATACGGATCATTCCAGATACTCTCATGTGGCCCAATCTATGGCTATTTATAACATGAAGTCTATTCGCAATATGATGAACAGAAATGCGGGCAATACTGCTACCCGTGCGCACAGGGAGCATATTCGTTTGCTTATAGACAAGGCATTGAAAAACAGGGGGCCTATAGAATCTCCTATTATGCTTGACTGAGTTTAACTGAAGTATTGTAAACAAAAGGATGGTTTGCTCCGACAAGCCATCCTTTTTTTATTTTCTAAGGATTGAAAGATCTTTGCCGCATCCCTGACCCATTGTCTTCTGGCAGCATTTCCTCTACCCTGGATAAATTAATACCGAGCCCCTCTGCTCACTGATCATTGTAGAATGAATTTTGTTATACTTTCTCATGTTTTACCAGGCAAATTACTTAACCTTACCAGCGCCAATGCGTTTTTAGCTTGCTGGGAGACAATTCAAGGTGTCGTGGCAACGTAATTATTTAAACTTCTAACCATCAACTGTTACTTTTAATACAAACATGAAGAAAGGGCTTCAACTATTTTTTAAGAGACTTCAACGAAAAATAAGACAATTCAGAAAAAGGGATTACACCTGGGTTGACCTACTACGTTGGTCAGGGATTGCTATGATGAGCCTGGTGGGCTTACTGATCCTTTTTTTCTTTTCTATCCGGGCAGGGCTTTTTGGTCCATTGCCGTCAGACGAAGAATTGCATCATATCAATAATTTTAACGCTTCGGAGGTATATTCCTACGACAGTGTGCTGATAGGAAAGTATTATATTGAAAACCGGACCAATACTACTTTCGAGAATATATCACCCTACATCAAAGATGCATTGATTGCTACCGAAGATGTTCGCTTTTATCAACATGATGGTATTGACAAAAGGAGTCTGGCCCGGGTCCTTTTGAAAAGTATTTTGTTACAGGATGAAAGTTCAGGAGGAGGGAGTACCCTGAGCCAGCAGTTGGCGAAAAACCTTTTTCCCAGACAACATTATTTTTTATTCAGTCTACCGATCAACAAAGTGAAGGAAGCCATTATTGCCCGTAGGCTGGAGAAGCATTATTCCAAAGATGAAATTCTCACACTTTATCTGAATACGGTGCCCTTCGGAGGTAATGTATTTGGCATAGAAGCGGCTACCACACGATTTTTCAACAAATCTGCAAGGCAAATCAAACCTGAAGAGGCAGCCGTACTGGTGGGTATGCTAAAAGCTACGACCTCTTATAATCCACGATTGTATCCTGACCGCTCCCAAAGCCGCCGGAATGTAGTATTAGGTCAGATGGCCAAGTATGGTTATCTGCCGGAAGACAAAGTAGATTCCTTACAAGCCCTTCCGCTGACCCTCGATTACCACTATGTTACTCACAACGATGGCTTGGCCACCTACTTCCGTGAACATCTGAGACGTGAACTGGATCGCTGGTTTAAAGAACATCCTAAACCGGACGGTTCTACCTATAATCTGTATACGGATGGTTTGAAAATTTATACAACCCTCGATGCCAGAATCCAACAGTATGCAGAACAGGCTGTCAGTGAGCAAATGAAGGAATTACAGCAAGTATTTTTCCAGCATTGGAAAGAGCGGAAACCCTGGGGCGAACAGGATGAGGTGTTACAAAGGGCTATGCGTCGTTCTAAACGTTACCAGCATCTGGTGGCAGCTGGTAAGACAGCAGAAGAAATACAAGCTGTCTTTCAACAGCCCGTTCCTATGACCCTTTTCACCTGGGATGGAGAAGTGGAAAAGGTGATGTCACCCATGGACTCCATTGCCTACTATCAAA
The DNA here is from genome assembly GCA_021730635.1 of Catalimonadaceae bacterium JC749. Lineage (GTDB taxonomy): Bacteria > Bacteroidota > Bacteroidia > Cytophagales > Cyclobacteriaceae > JAJNNC01. The sequence goes on along the minus strand of JAJNNC010000013.1, from coordinate 23,569 downwards.
TGTTTTTGAATGCAGGTTTTCTTGCCGTACGGCCTGACAATGCCCATATCAAAGCCTGGGTGGGGGGTATCAACCACAAATATTTTAAGTATGACCACGTGCTTTCCCGCCGACAGGTAGGCTCTACCTTTAAACCGATCGTATACGCGGCTGCCATTGAAAATGGTGAGGAACCCTGCGAATACATTTCAAACGAACAAAAAACGTATGAAGAGTACAATGGATGGTCTCCCCGAAATTCAGAAAACGTGTATGAGGGTAGTTATTCTATGGAAGGCGCCCTGGCCCATTCTATCAATACGGTGACGGTAGAACTGATGATGCGAACTGGAATTGACAAAGTCATCGACCTGGCCCAACGCATGGGCATCAGGAACGAAATACCCCAGGAACCTTCCATTGCCCTGGGTACAGCTGAACTCTCCTTGTATGACATGCTTTCCGTGTATACCACCATCGTCAACCATGGCGTGCATGTAAAGCCGGTATACTTGCTCCGTGTTGACGATAGGCAGGGAAATACGCTCTTTAAATTTTACGATAAACCGGAAGCAGAACGTGCGCTAGATCGGCAAACCGCCGACCTGATGATACAAATGATGAAAAGTGTGGTGGATAGCGGCTCTGCCAAGCGCCTCCGTTACCGCTACGGGCTCACCAACGAGCTGATTGGAAAGACCGGTACAACCCAATCTCACGCTGACGGCTGGTACATAGGCGCTACCCCGGCTCTGGTAGCCGGAGCCTGGGTGGGTGGGGCCAACCCTTTAATACGTTTCCGTTCGCTGTCGCTGGGTCAGGGTGCCAACACGGCTCTTCCTATCTGGGGACGCTTTTTACAGAAAGTCAATCAGGATAAGTTTTTCCGAAAAGTAGCCTATGCCCAATTTCCACCACCCTCCCGCGATGTGATGGAAAAACTGGATTGCGAGTTTTACCGGGATCCTGAGGAAGACAAAGGTTTCCTTTGGCGTATCTTTGCGGGAAAAGATAAAGAGAAAGAAGAGGAAAATGCTGATGAGGAGCAGGTTACTGAGGAGGTAAGAAAACCGCAAACTCAATCACAACGCCGTAAACGAGAGAAGAAAAAGCTGGTGGATGTGCTGAAAGACATTTTTGGGAATAATGAGTAGCCAATTTCTTGAAGATCATTGTTAGCCATTTGTTATTAATTGCTTAATTTTTTTACTTATTTTAACTCACAGATTCTTGCTAACTTTTTAACCCTTATTTTTTGCTATGCTATCAGACCAAGATCTCCAACAGCTCAAATCCCACGGCATTGATAAAGCAACCGTAGAACGACAGATCGAGAATTTCAAAGAAGGCTTTCCTTTCCTGAATATTGTGAAGGCTGCTACCATCAATGATGGCATTTTACGGATAGATGCCCCCCTGATCGAGGAATACATCCGGTCTTATGATCAAACGGCTCCTCAGCGTTCGGTGGTAAAATTCGTACCGGCTTCCGGGGCGGCCAGCCGTATGTTTAAAGACTTATTCTCCTTTACGGAGTCTTACCAGGGAACCGATGAGGCTTATCACCAACTTGTGAATGATAAGAAATATGAACCTGTCTTTCAATTTTTCAAGCATATCAATGACTTTGCTTTTCACCAGGACCTGAAACGCCAGCATGAGGCCAAAGGTGCAGGGCTGCATGAAGCTATTTTGCAACGACAGTATGTGAGTGTGTTGGAAACCTTATTGCTGGAGCAAGGGCTTAACTACGGCAACCTGCCCAAAGGGCTGCTTAAATTTCACCGCTATGGGGATACAGCCCGGACGCCTGTGGAAGAACATATGGTGGAAGGAGCCCATTACGGACGTAGCCAAGACGGTATTGTGCGTATTCACTTTACCGTTTCTCCGGAACATCGGGAAGCTTTCCGTCATCTGGTAGAGGCTGTCAGACCTGCTTACGAACAAAAGTATGGCGTGCAGTATGACATCACTTTTTCGGAGCAAAAACCTTCCACCGATATGATCGCAGTGGATATGCAAAACGAACCCTTCCGGAATGATGATGGCACCATCCTGTTTCGGCCAGGAGGCCATGGCGCTCTGCTGGAAAACCTGAATGATCTGGATGCCGATATTGTGTTTATCAAGAATATAGATAACGTGGTGCCCGACCGGCTGAAAGAAGAAACCTATCGTTATAAAAAGCTGTTGGGCGGATTGCTGTTGAGCTACCAGGATAGAATATTCTCTTATCTGAAATTCCTGGATGAAGCCGAAGAAGTTACCAGCGAACAAATTGAGGAAATCAGGCACTTTGTGGAAAACCAGCTCTGTGTCATTTCTCCTCAGGTTTTCTCAGCCATGGAAGACAGTGAAAAAGTAACCTTCCTGATTGAAAAGCTGGACCGGCCCATCCGTGTATGTGGCATGGTCAAAAATGAAGGTGAACCCGGTGGCGGCCCCTTCTGGGTAAGCAGTGAAGATGGCACCACTTCTTTACAGATTGTCGAAAGTGCTCAGGTAGATATGGCTAATCCGGAACAGAAAAAATTATTCCAGGAAGCCACACACTTTAATCCGGTGGATATTGTCTGCTCCCTGAAAAATTATGAAGACAAAAAATTTGAACTACCCCGGTATGTGGAACCCAGTACGGGTTTCATCACAAAAAAATCCAAAGATGGCAGAGATTTGAAAGCCCAGGAGTTACCGGGTCTCTGGAACGGCAGCATGGCCGACTGGAATACCATTTTCGTAGAAGTACCGGTAATCACTTTTAATCCTGTGAAAACAGTGAATGATCTGCTCCGGGAGCAACACCAGTAGCATCATCCAGTAGGTTGGATAGAAGTGGCCTGGAGGGCTTCTAATATCCAACTTTCCCCTAGCTGCCTCACTGACCATTGAATATCATTACTAACCAACAACCTGCCTTGCCTGAACAAGTAAAAGTATCTACGGATGAAAACCCCTATGTGCTCACGGGGGAAGCTATCTGTGAGCCCCCTACTACCTTTACAGGAAAACTCAAAAATTTAGGTCCCGGCTTTATTTTATCAGCAGCCATTGTAGGTTCCGGCGAGCTTATTGCCACCACTACCCTGGGAGCAGAAGCTGGTTTTGTCACCTTTTGGGTTATTATGGTGAGTTGCCTGGTCAAGGTCACCCTGCAATTGGAATTTGGTAAACATGCTATTTATTCTGGAGAAACCGTAATGGCTGCCTTCAACCGGCTGCCGGGTCCCCGCTGGGGTCAGGCCAACTGGACGATCTGGTCCTGGCTGTTTATTCAGATATTCAAACTGTTGCAGGTAGGCGGTATCATCGGCGGGGTAGCCCTGACCCTGCATATCGCTTTTTCCTGGTTGCCCGTGACGGCCTGGACCCTGATCTCAGCGGTGGTGGCGGCCCTGCTTATCTTCAAGGGCTATTACCAGTTCATAGAAAAGTTTTCTATTCTGATGATCAGTTTGTTTACCCTGCTGACCTTTGCTTCTCTATTTTTCTTACAATACACTGGTTATGCTATCCAATGGGATGACATTGCCAGTGGGTTGCAATTCAGTTTGCCGCCAGCGGCTGTAGGGGTCGCCATTGCTGCCTTCGGCATCACCGGTGTGGGCGGAGATGAGATCATGTACTATAATTATTGGTGCCTGGAAAAAGGCTATGCCCGCTTTGTCGGCCCTATGGATGACAGTCCGGAATGGTTGCAAAGAGCCAAGGGATGGATTGCTGTGATGTATTGGGATGCCCTGCTGTCTATGGTGGTCTACACCCTCGTGACAGCGGCCTTTTATCTGTTGGGTGCAGCGGTGCTGCACGAACGGGGGCATGTGCCGGAAGGATACGACATGGTAGAAACCCTGTCTTATATTTATACGGAGACATTAGGCCCCTGGGCAAAGTCTATGTACCTGTGGGGTGCCCTGATCGTCCTTTTCTCCACCCTTTTTGCCGCCCTGGCCAGCTGGACCCGCATCTTTTCGGATGCCTTCGGACAGTTAGGGTGGATTAACTTTTATAATCCCGCGGTAAGGAAAAAAAGCATTGCCATTCTGGCCTGGGTGTTTCCCTTTGCCTGGTCTCTGTTGTATCTGTTTATCAAATTACCCGTATTGATGATTCTGATGGGCGGCTTTGTCACTTCTATCCTGCTACTCGTCGTTGTGTTTGCGGCATACCATTTCCGCTACCGGCGTTTGCCTGAAAAGCTGGTACCTTCACGCTGGTATGATATCTGTTTCTGGGTCAGTGCCGTCGTGATTGTAGCGGTAGGTGTCTATTCTGTCATCACTGTCCTGTAACTGACGGTGGGTCCAATTGGTATAGCGACCACATCCTTCAGGAATTTGTACTACTAATAATAATAAAGTTTCATTCGAATAAGATCCGCTGTTATGACTATAGGGGATGCTGCACTAAACCCATGTCTATTCCAAATCCTCTGGCGTGTTATAGTTTTTAAAAAGGGAAATAAGCCTATTCGGAATTTCCATGATATGACTCTTCAGTTTTTCTTCTACAATACCATGCATGCTTTGATCTTTAAGACTTCCCTGCTGGTAGAGTTCCTCTAACTGCTGTAAACCCCGCCGGCTGTAAATTCCGCAGAGGGGTTGTAAACCATCCGGAGTTTTGCTGACGAAAACATGATATTTCGGATAATGCTGGTTGAAACAGTCTAACCAAAGGTCAAATACCTGGGCATCCAACAAGGCCATGTCACAGGGTAAAAACAGCATATGATGCCCCGGAAAGGCAAGATGGGAAGAAAGGATGCCCTTCAAAGGCCCGTTTAAATTTTCAAAAGGCTCATCTGTTATCAGTTGTGCACTGGAAAGGTGCTTCTGATAAGCTTTTTTTTGCTCCGGGTTGACCGATACATATACAGGGATTTCCAGATAGGCCAATTTACTTTGTAAACGCTTAACCCAAGAGGTCCCATGTTCTTGTATCAAACCTTTATCCTGCCCCATCCGGCGACTTTGTCCTCCACTCAAAATCACGGCCATCAGGTTATGTAGCGTTGATTTCATATTATATTGTTAAGGCTATAAAAAAAGCACATCGCTCACTGCCCAGTCAATGTGCTGTCTCAAACTCCCTGAAAATACAAATTTTATCTAATGATATAAAAACTCTTTCAATCCGCGGTCGTCTTCCACTTTTTTGAGTAGTTCCACCACGTTGTTCACACCTAGTTTTTTCATGATGTTGAACCGGTGCGTTTCAATGGTTCTCACACTCTTATTCAGTTTTTCTGCAATATCTTTGTTGCTGATGCCTTCTGTCAGCATTCGCAGGATTTGTTTCTCCCTTTTAGTGAGGTCATAGGAAGTGTCTAGCTGATCAGTAGCGGGAGCTACCTGATGTTTCCGTGTATTGAGGTAGTTATTGACAAACACTCTGGACACATCCGCACTGAAGTATTTTTCTCCGGCATAAACCGTCCTCACAGCCCTTAGAAACTCTTCTTTGCTGGAGCCTTTCAGCAAATAGCCGGATGCACCAGACTCTACCGACTGCAAAATATAATCCTCATCATCATGCATTGATAAAATAAGCACTTTGGTATTCGGGGCCGACTGACGAATACGCTGTGTGGCTTCCAGGCCATTCATCACGGGCATGCGTATGTCTACTATGGCCAGATCCGGCGATAGTGCTGCGACCTGCTGAATAGCTTCCTGTCCATTATCAGCTTCTGCGATCACCTGAATATCGCCTTCACTTTCCAGCAACGATCTGATGCCACTGCGGACCACGCCATGATCATCGGCTAAGATGGCTTTAATAGTTTCCATTTTTTCTTCCATGAATGGGTATATGTATGTTTATCTGCGTTCCTTTTCCTGGTTCTGATTGTATATCAAAATTACCATTGATAAAACTGGTTCTTTCCTGCATGTTGACAATCCCTAGACCACTGCCATTGATGTTTTCCCTTTCCAGATATTTCTGGTAATCAAAGCCGGATCCGTTATCCGAGATTTCAATATTAAGATAATGCGCTTTATGGCTGAAAATCACTTTTATTTCCTCTGCATGCGCATATTTGATGGCATTGTTCACCGCTTCCTGAATGATACGGTAGAGATTGGTTTCTACACTCTTGTCCATGCGGTTGATAAACCCTGTCCTGTTTTCAAACATGATTTTCTTATCAGAAAGACGGCTGGCCTCCGCACAGAAACGCTTGGTGACAGGCACCAGACCATAATCGCTCAGGGCACTCGGATTCAGGTTGAAAGAGACTCTTCGTACTTCCCGGATCACCTGATCCAGCATGGCTTTGGCCTCTCCTACCTTGTTTTCTCTTTCATGCATGTTGGAAGCCAGGTTGACGGCTTCAATTTTCAGTTTGAGCGCCGTCAGGAGCTGTCCTATTCCATCGTGTATATCCCTTGAGATACGCCGCCGTTCTTCTTCCTGACCTTCCAGAATGAGGATAGAACGGAAACGCTGCTCTTTTAACTTTTTCTCTATCTTTTCCCGTGTGATTTCATGAGAACGGGCTTCCGCTTCTTTACGATCCGTTTTATCCGCACAGATCACATTGAGGGATTCTACCTGTCCTTGTTCGTCCAAAGCGGGCACAATGTTCATGTCCAGCCAGATGAAGTCACCCTCTTCGGAGGTAGCCCGGATCTCTCCCGTCCAGGGCTTGCCCTCTTCCACCCATCGTTGTATATTTTCCACCTGTTCGTGTCCATAGCCCTCCTGTTCCAGCCAGGAAAATAAATTGGCAGTCGACCTGGCATTGCCGTTGGGCAATACATCGTGAAAATGATCAGAAATATAGGTCAGATTTCCCGTTTTTGTGGCTTTACCATAGACGATAGGCTGTTCTTCCACCACATTTACGGCGGCCAGTTCCTGATAGGAATTTTCTAGAGAACCATATAAGGCCCCTATTTCGTGTGCCATTTCTTTGGCAAGCTTTTCGGATTTGATCAGCTCTCCCATGGTCTTTTTGATATGCCGGGCAGTGGGACGGAAGATGAAGAGTAGCTCAAACAGGATAATCGTCAGGGAAATTCCCAGCAGTATCAGTTCTATCGTAGCCAGATACAATACCCGGTCGTGGGCCTCATGATCATACTGGAAAACAATCTCATCCATCATTGTCAGAAAAACGCCTTCATTTTTTAATATCTGATCCATGTGGGGTTGCAGGGAGGCTATGTCAATCGCCGGATTATTTTCCAATTTATTGAGCAATTCCTTGGCATGGCGCACCATAGCCTGGTAAGAAGGTGACAGCGCCTGATACATGGAGTCTATCGTAGCACTCTTTTCTCCACTAATGCCGAGTTGTGTATCTCCCTGTAAGAGCCCCTCATGAGATTGCTGCCATAAAAGCAAAGCATCCTCCAACTCTTGAGCATACTGTTGCCGGAGATTCGGCTGCGTAGCCGTTCCCAGTTGCAGGGCTACCTTGCTGATCTTCTGGCTCAGCATCCGCTGACGCCCAGCCAGGTTGACCACCCGTGCATCATTCTCCTGATTTCTGATATAACGTTGTATGTAGAGCTGACTTAAAACAATGGCCATGGCAATACCGGACAGGGCCAGTACGTATAAAATGCCTACTCTTTCAAAACCATGCTTTCTCTTTACGGAGGTTTCCATCTTGCTGAAATAACCAAATCAATGAATACGTAAAATTACTTATTCTTACCATTTTTTCAAATGAACCTTTTCTAAGGATGGCAGGCATCATAGATCGTTAAAGCCTAAAACTTGCCCTGTACACTATTTTGTAATTATTTTGTCCGGTGTAACCTATCTCATAAAAAGATGAATGAAATTTTAGAGAGAACCTTTTACCAGAATACAGTACAGGACTATCTTATCGCTCTAGGCATCGTAGTTGTTGGCATTTTGCTGGTCAGAGCCTTCAAATACATCATTGTCAGAAGGATTAAGAAACTGACTGAAAAATCTGAAACCAACATTGACGATTACATCATCAGAAGCATAGAGCGTTTTGGCGTTCCCGCCTTGTATTTTGGCGTACTCTACCTGGGGATTAACTACCTGATTCTGTCAGCAAGGTTAACCCGCATTGTAGACATTGCCACCACCGTGGTGATCACCTTTCTGATCATACGCTTTTTGTCGGCTACCATCCTGTTGCTGTTACGCTCTTATGTGCGCAGGCAGGAAAATGGAGAGGAGAAGGTGAAGCAGCTGGGTGGGATCATGATCATCATCAATATCATCATCTGGGTTATCGGTATTGTCTTTTTGCTGGATAATATGGGAAAAGACGTCACCGCCATCATCGCCGGACTTGGCATAGGAGGTATCGCCATCGCCCTGGCGGCTCAGAACATCCTGGGTGATCTGTTCAATTATTTTGTGATTTTTTTCGATAAGCCTTTTGAGATCGGCGACTTCATCATCATAGACAGTAAGATGGGAGTTGTGGATTACATTGGCATTAAAACCACCCGTGTGAAAAGCCTTTCCGGTGAGCAACTGGTTTTCTCCAACAGTGACCTGACCACTTCCCGCATTCACAATTATAAGCGTATGCAAAGAAGAAGGGTGGTTTTCAAAATAGGCGTCATCTACCAGACCTCCTATGAATATCTACAACAAATACCCGCTATGTTAAGAGAGTTTGTGGAGCAGCAACAGAATGTGCAGTTCGACAGGTCTCATTTTGCTGCTTATGGAGATTCCAGCCTGGATTTCGAAGTGGTGTACTATGTATTGAGCTCTGATTATAATACCTACATGGACATCCAGCAGGCCATTAATCTGAAGATTTTTGAATCTTTTCAACAAAAGGGGATTGAATTTGCTTACCCTACCCGTACACTTTTTGTTTCCAATCAGGAAGTAGAAGAAGGAGAGAAAAAAACACCCTATGAAAGTTAGCCAATCTCAATTGCGATACTTTTTTCTAATTTTATTCTCATGGTAAGATAGCAGGGTTGGAAATTTCAGTAAGGTTTATTTTATACAATTTTTCTTTGTATCAAGTCTGTAATCTTGCCAGAAAGTGATATGCCATGCGAAAAATAAAACTTCATATTGCTACCAGCCTGGATGGAAAGATTGCCCGTCAGGATGGCACCATAGACTGGTTACCCGATCCTGCCGCTGAAGATTATGGTTTTCAATCTTTTTATGATGCTGTGGATACTATCCTGATGGGTTATAAAACTTATCAGGTATGTCTGGATTTCGGCGAATGGTACTATCAGGGAAAATCCACTTATGTTTTTTCCCGTGATCCTGCCAAACCCATTGTCCCGGAAGCACAACTGATTAGTCAACAACCGGTTGATTTTGTAAGGACACTGAAAGAACAGCCCGGGCAGGACATCTGGCTGGTGGGCGGTGGAGAAATTATCAGTTTGCTGCATGACGCTGGCCTTATCGATGAATATATCATCGCCTGCATTCCGCTGATACTGGGAGAAGGCATTGCCTTGTTCCCCGCCATTCGAAAACAGGAAAACCTGACCCTGACCCATCACACAGTATTTCCTAACGGCGTCGTACTCTTGTATTTTCGTAAATAAGCTATAGAATTGTATGGAGACCACCAGTACCCTTATGATCCTGAGCCTTTGGGTTTACTCCTCAAAGCCAATATATACATATCCCTCTTCCACCTTCACCGGATAGGTAGCAATGGCACATTCGTCCCCATTCAGGCAAGCTCCGGTTTGTAAAGAAAACGTTCTTTTATGAAAGGGACAGGCTACTTTGGGTACGCCCTGCTCAGAACCTATCATCCCCCGAGACAGAATCATCTGCATTTTATGCGGACATAAGTTCTGGCAGGCATACCACTCATTTCGTCGGGTGAAATTGAACACCGCAATCTGTTTTCCTTTGTACAACACGCAAGCACCTCCATTAGCGGGAAACGCGCTCACAGGCGCCGCCTTGAACCAGGTGGTGACGCTTTGTTCTGCTACTGTTTTATAGTCAGCTATATCAATCATGAAAATTTTTTTTTAGGATGAAAATTTGATAAAATGCTGCCTGCTGGCTCTGTTTACTATTTTCCCCAACCTACCGGCACTTTCTGCTCTCTGACCGTCTCAAACTGAACGGTAGGATCCGGCTCCTCGCCATTGACAAAATGTTTGAACCTGGCTCTCAGGGTTGGATTATTCACCACTTCTTTCCATTCGCAGCTATATACCGCCAGGGTTTGCTGCATCTCCAGCTCTAGTTGTTCGCCAATGCCCAGACAATCGTTCACGACGACATCGCGCAGGTAGGCCAGCCCCCCTTCCAGTTTGTTGAGCCAGGTAGCCGTACGTGTGAGAGGTTCGGCGGTCTTGATGTAAAACATCAGGAAACGGTCTATATACCGGATACAGGTTTCTTTGTCTACATCCTGTGCCAGCAGTTGGGCATGTTGTGGTTTTGCGCCTCCATTGCCTCCTACATACAGGTTCCATCCTTTTTCTGTGGCGATAATGCCAAAGTCTTTACTCTGTGCTTCAGCACATTCGCGGATACAACCGGACACAGCGCTCTTCAGTTTATGAGGAGCCCGCAGCCCTTTGTAACGGTTTTCTATTTCAATGGCAAAGGAAACAGAATCATGTAAACCATAGCGGCACCAGGAAGATCCTACACAGCTTTTTACAGTTCTCAAAGCTTTCCCATAGGCATGGCCGCTTTCAAAGCCTGCCGCAACCAGTTCTTCCCATATATCTGGCAACTCATGCAAGTGAGCGCCAAACAGATCGATACGCTGCCCGCCTGTAATCTTGGTATACAGATTATATTTTTTGGCTACCTGCCCGATCACAATCAGTTTATCCGGTGTAATTTCTCCTCCCGCTACGCGGGGCACTACAGAATAAGTACCGCCCTTTTGAATGTTGGCCAGATAACGATCGTTGGTATCCTGAATGGTGTCCTGCGCTGTGATGAGTTCGTTCCAGAGGCTGGCCAGGATAGAAGCCACAGCGGGTTTACAGATTTCGCAACCATCTCCTTTACCATGCCTGTCCAACAGTGCTTCATATGACTTTATGTCTTCTACCTTCACCAGATCCAGTAGTTCCTGACGGGTATAATCAAAGTGTTCGCACAAGGTTTTACGCACCCTTTTCCCCATCGATTGCAAGGTATGATGAAACAGGTCAGTAACCATGGGCATACAACCCCCGCAACCTGTACCGGCTTTTGTGCAGGCCTTCACTTCTTTTACACTATTCAGCCCTTTGTCCTGTATAGCCTGACAGATGGCACCCTTACTCACATTTTCACAGGAACATATCTGTGCTTCCTCCGGCAGACATTCCACACCCATCCCCTGGGATTCTCCTCCTCTGGCTCCCAACACCAGATCTTCCGGGTCGGGAGGAAGTGCCAGACCATTTTGCATGGTTTGTAACAGTATATTGTAAGCCTCAGCATCTCCCACCAGCATACCACCCAACAGCTTCTTTCCGTCTTTGGTAAGATTGACCCTTTTATAAATGCCTTTTTTATGATCCGTATACAGGATAGGTAGATGAGGTTGATCGGTACAAAAAGCATCTCCAAAACTAGCCACATCGATGCCGATGAGTTTTAGCTTGGTAGACATGTCATTTCCCTGAAATAGTTTGTCAGCGTTCCCCAGTATATGTTGCACAGCCGCTTCAGCCATATCATAGCCCGGTGCTACCAGTCCGTAAATCATTTCCCGGTGTAAGGCTACCTCTCCGATGGCATAGATATCCGGGTCGGAAGTTTGCATATGATCATTCACGACAATACCCCCTCGAGCGCCAGTGGAAAGTTGGCACTCTCTGGCCAGTTCGTCTCTGGGGCGTATGCCTGCAGAGATCACCAGCATGTCTACCGGGAGTTTTGTATCATCAGCAAAATGGAGGGCATCCAGTTTACCATTACCGGTAATCGCCTGTGTATTTTTCAGCAGGTGCACCCGGATTCCTAATTCCTCTATCTTGGCCTGTAAGATAGCGGCTCCGCTATCATCCAACTGACGAGGCATCAGGCGGGAAGCAAATTCTACCACATGGGTTTCCAGTCCCATATCCAACATTGCTTTCGCGGCTTCCAACCCCAGCAAACCACCCCCCAGCACCGCCACACTTTTTACTTTTTGCCCGTAAGCGATAATGGCGTCCAGGTCTTCGATGGTGCGATAGACAAAAACTCCTTTTTTATCGGTCCCTGGAATGGAAGGAATGAAGGGGCTCGAGCCGGTCGCCATGATCAGGGTATCATAGGGAACCTGAAGGCCCCGGTGCGTTGTCACTGTTTTTTGGTTCCTGTCGATGTGCGCCACAAGTTCACCCTTATGCAGATCAATATGATTTGACGCATACCATTGATGAGGAGCCAGGGTGAGAGCGTCTACGTTCTGATTCAGAAAATATTCACTCAGATGAACACGGTCATAGGCCAGCCGGGGCTCTTCTCCAAATACAGTAATGGAATAGTGAGACTGGTCTGCTTGTTTACGTAATTTCTCACAAAATTTGTAACCTACCATTCCATTTCCGATGACAACGACCTTTTTCATAGAAGATTTTGTTAAATGAATAAATTTCTATGCTGCTAATTAAGTAAATTATTTTTATATTTACGTAATTTTACTTAAAAAATTATTTAATTTTACTAAAAGACTTACTTAAATACCTGCAAATCACTTGTTTTACGTAATTTTTTAAGTGACTTACTGAATCAAACCATAGTTATGAAGAAACCATTACTGACCCTGGTAGGAGCCGGCCCAGGCGATGAAGACCTCATCACCCTGAAAGGGATAAAAGCCTTACGCACAGCCGATGTGGTGCTGTATGATGCTTTGGCCAATACCCGTTTGCTGGACCATGCCCCTGCAGAGGCACTCAAAATATTCGTAGGTAAACGTGCCGGACAACACCTTTTCCAGCAAAGAGAGATCAACCGAATGATTGTGCAGTATGCCCATGCGTACGGCCATGTGGTACGACTCAAAGGAGGGGATCCCTTTATCTTCGGACGAGGACAGGAAGAAAAGGAGTATGCCCTGAAACATGGTTTAGCTGTTGATGTGGTACCCGGTATCAGCAGTGCCCTGGCCGTACCCGCTCTGCAGCATATTCCCCTCACCCATCGAGGGGCCAGTGAGAGTTTCTGGATATTAACCGGCTCTACCCGAAACGGCTCGCTGCCTGAGGATATGCCCCTGGCTGCCAGTTCTTCTGCCACTGTCGTCATCCTGATGGGGATGAAAAGTTTAGCCCAAATCGTGACGCTATTCCTTGAAAAACGAGGAGGTCAAGAACCCATTGCCCTTATCCAGCATGGCACCTGTCAGCATGAAAAAGTGGTGGTAGGTCGTCTGGAAAATATCCTGACCCAGGCACAGAAGGCATCCATCGGTTCTCCGGCTGTGATCGTGATCGGAAGCGTTGTGGAAAAACATTTGGATTTTGTCAAACAAAAAGTATCTTACTGGCAGGATCAAAAGAATAGGAACGCATGAATCCAGCAGAAAACAATACAGGCAATGTGCTATTTCCGGTCTTCTTTAAATTACATGAACTGGACATACTGGTGGTGGGCGGGGGTTATGTAGGCCTGGAAAAATTGCAGGCCATTTTAAAAAACAGTCCTTTAGCCCGGGTCACGGTCGTAGCCAAAGAAATTCTACAGGAGGACATTCGTCACCTGGCAAAACAACACCCGCAGGTAGTGCTTATCGAAAGGCCTTTCAAAACCCACGATTTGCGGGGCAAAGACCTGGTCTTTCTGGCGACCAACGATCGTTCCCTGCACGAAAAGATCAAGAAAAAAACCCGCCGAAAGCATATCATGACCAATGTGGCCGACACCCCAGACTTGTGTGATTTCTATTTAGGTTCTATCGTGAAAAAGGGCGATCTGAAGATTGCTATTTCCAGTAATGGTAAATCCCCTACCCTCACCAAACGCATCAGAGAATATCTGGAAGAAGCGATACCAGACGATGTGCAACGACTGCTCGACAATCTAAAGGATGTGCGGGATCAACTCAAAGGTGATTTTGCCTATAAAGTAAAAAAACTCAACGAAGTCACAGCTGACTGGTTAAACAAAGAGAAAAATGAACATCCAGAATAAAGACCGTTTTGAACGCACCATGGCTGCTTTCGATGAAGCCAACCGGCAGGATCCCCACCAGGATTATGACGAAGAGGGCAACCTGGTACCCAAAGAGCTGCTTTACGCCATCAGAATGACCAGGACATTGGCTACTTTTCAGCCCGATGCCAGTGAAGCCTTGCAATTGGCTGCCCGATGCCAGCATATTCAACGATGGACTGTTCCCCGCAACACCTACCCGATGGACAGAAAAGGATACCTGCAATGGCGTACCCAATTGAAGCAATTTCACGGTGAAAAAGCAGCGGCCATTATGCAGGCGGAAGGCTATGACAAGGCCATCATTGAACGGGTACAATTCCTGCTGCACAAAAAAAAGCTCAAAAGTAATCCTGAAACCCAGACCCTGGAAGATGTAATCTGTCTGGTGTTCTTACAATATTATTTCTCTGATTTTGCGCGGCAGCATGACTACTCCGAAGAGAAACTGGCAGACATTGTTGCCAAAACATGGAACAAAATGTCAGAAAAAGGCAGGGAAGCCGCCTTGAAACTTCCTTTTTCAGAAAAAGAGGCCAACGTCATCCGGCAGGCTTTGTCAGCCGACAAATGATGCCCTGTGTAGCGTTTGTTTACAAAGGTTTTTCCTTGAGCAGATCACGGATTTCAGCCAATAGCTTTTCCTCGTTGGTAGGGGCTACCGGAGAAGGTGCGGGTGTCTCCTCTTTTTTTCGTTCCAGCCGCCGGTAAATTCTGACAACCAGAAAAACCGAAAAAGCGATGATGATAAAATCTAAGACATTCTGCATGAAGTTACCATAATGGATAGCCACCTCTTCGGCGGCCTCATTTCCTCGCTTGAGTATCCACTTCAGATAGGTAAAATCTACCCCTCCCAACAAAAGACCGATAGGAGGCATGAGAATATCATTCACCAGTGAGGAAACAATCTTACCGAAGGCAGTACCGATGATGACCGCCACGGCCAGATCAATGACATTACCCTTGATGGCAAACTCTTTAAAATCTTTTAGAAATCCCATAATGTTAAGGTAGTTGGTTGGAAGTTTGATTGATTAAAATGGCAGGCAAATTCGATTAACCTTGTGTTAATAATTCTTGTACAAGTAAAAATAGTCATACAGATCAAATATATTATTTTCCAACTGGTTTGCCTGACAATACTCATTGAAATTTATCATTAACTACTGTTGGGAAAAAATTCCTGGGCTGGTTTACATAAAAGCCCTTGTGGGTCTTGTTATAATTGTTTTTCAGAAGTTGATCATCGCGATCCTGTATGGCTTTATACTTTCATATGACTGCTTGATCTGCTTTAACCAAAGTTTTATGGTGTATCACCTCAAATCAATGTGCCAATGCCGGGCTTCCAATCGACGGTAGTGCAAAAATACTCGATGATAAAATCCACAGGACAAGCTTTCAGTCACTTCTTTGTTGCCACTATCATTCCAGCCCGCACCTCCGCAAAACAAACCATCTTTGACTGCCCATACCCTTTACGGCTGCTATGATATCAAGAGAGGTATTGCCAAAAACGATCACATCGGCCGCCTGATAAGTGTTGTTGCACAACACTGCTTGATACATCTAAAGAAGCTCTCTACCTGCCAATGTTGTAAATCTACTCATAAAGCGAAATTCTCAGCAGCATGAAAAGAATTATCTTCTGCTGAGAATCTCGCCAGCCTTTGCAGGCAAATTAACTTTTGAATCGTTACTTATCTTTCACTAACCGGAGGGGCAAGTGCTGTGGGAAATAACCCAAGGGAAAAGTAGTAAAGGAAGCATAGGTATCGCTGGGCAACTGTATAATCTGAAAGACGATGGGAGCTTCGTCTTCGTTGACATCTGCTGTCCACAAGTAACAGTTCGTCCCTTCTCCGTGTAGGTTAGCGTCTTGTACCCTGTAATTGGATGGCATGGCATTGAAACCAGATTGGTTGGTAGCATAACCATCCTGTTTGAGCCAATCAGTGGTTGCCATCAACTGGCCCAACAACTTTTTAGACTGCAGATCTTCTCCATTTGTAGATTCCCAAGCGTTGAGCACCAGGCCTTGAGATTTTAAGAGGTGAATATAATCCTGTTTAGTGGGCATGCGCCAGCCCTCCGGAATAGGAATCTCTTGTAAATCCATATACTTATAGAAAGTGCCATAATGAGGTTTTGAAGAATCATGCATGCCTCCTGTGCCGGCATAATTAACTGACATCCACTCCTGCTCCCCAATGTTGACAGTAGGATAGTATTTGCCAGCTATTTCAACATAGGTTCCTGTAGCGGGTGGGGTAGTATATAGGTCATCCGGATCAGGAGTTCCTTCATCAGGGATGTTGTCTTCTACTTTGGTATATTTCACTGAATACTCCGTAGCTCCATTGCTTCGTTTGGCCATTAAATAGTTGGTAGAAGAGCTATAGGTCGTAGCTTCCGGGTCAACGAGTACACTATAGTAAGTAGGCCATTCTTCGCTGATAAGATCAGATTCTTGATAACTTGCAGAGCCAGCGCTAAAAACACGTACTTTACCAGATTGTACGTGAAAGGTTAAAGATCTTGGATTCTCTTTATATTCCAGGGTTCCCACTCTTTTGAATAACACATTTGTGCCTGAAGCGAAAGCTTCCGCATAATATTCAACCGCATTTTTTCCATCTTTAGTGAATACCATGGTTCTGAATTCTTTGAAGCCTACCTCCCCTTGAAAGGTGCCTTCTTCCCAGTTGATGGTAAGGGGGTTTTCGTTGTCAGAGGCAAACCAGGTGCCTACCAGTTCATCAGGAATAGAAGTGAATGGGGTATTTTCTGGATCCTCCCCTGTCGGATCTTCACCACTAGGTTCTTCCCCAGGAGGTGTAGGTTGATCCGTTCCAGGGGTATTGGGTGCAATGTTCTCTTGCTGGCAACTTCCTAATGTCATCACGACAAGGGCTATCATCAGAATGGTTTGGAATAAGTTTTTCATGTTGTTAATTGGTAATTTTTTGGATTCTTGTTTTTCAGTAAAACAGTGCTGTTGTTTTTCTTTTGATGGAGGCAAATCTCAGCAGAATCCAAGGGTAGTCAAATACCGGCAATGAGGGGTTTAGTCTACTGTGTAGAGGGTATATTGTATACCGTAAGCTAGTTAGTATGAGATAGCTTTAATCAGCCATACTAGATTGCTTCATACTCTCAGGTTTCGCTCTCTTTCCCTCACTTATAAGCGGCAGTAGCACAACGATCCCTACTTCCCAGGCATATAAACAGAAAAATTAAATTCAGTGATATGCTTGATCTTCTTTCTATCCCTCATGATGTAATCTCTTTAAATCCCTAGTCCAAGGAAGGTATCCAAAAGGATCAGCTTCTGGCTTTGCAACAGGAGATATAGCTCAGCACTGAGGAGCTAGCCGCAGCGCTGCATATTACCCCTGGCTATGCCCCTTCTGATCAATTCAAGCTCAGGATTGCTGAAAAAACCCTGGCTTTGGTACTAGGATTAGAAATCCTACTCAAAAAAAGTAACGTTTAAGCTGTTGAAAATCAATTTATTTCTATTACATTTGGTAACATTACGCCTGATTGCTTTCTATCCTGCTGCTTTTCAAGCAGTAAATATTTATAACTTAGTTAATTTTCTTATGGTTTTGTTCTGCCATTGTCTTTTTGACAACTAGAAGAACTTTTGTGTTTAGCAGACGAAGTGGGATACTTGCTGCTATACACTTGTATGATGATGCTTGCCCTACTATGAGAATAGAATCAAACTAAAGACTTCTTTAGAGGAGATGGTACTATATCTATCACAAGAAAATAACTATGAGCAGAGTAAACAGCATACATGCCAGTTAGATAGGTATCATTACCCAATAGGGAGCTTTCTTTTGTGAAAACCAGCGCACCTTATCATTACTTCCGGACAATTGTAACTTGAGTCTTTCCCTTTTTAGAAGCAGGGTTAGGCATGAGAATAAAGTAAATTTGCTGGAAACTTGAATAATATCATATCCACATCATTAAATAAAACCGCGAAAAAAATGTCAATCAAAATTATTGGCGCTGGATTACCACGCACCGGTACAAATACCCTTAAAGAGTCGCTAGAGAGACTGGGGTATGTAAAAACCTATCACATGAAAGAGCTTCTGGTACATCCGGAAAATCTTCATTATTGGTTAACGCTGAAAACAACAGGCACAACCCAATGGGAAGAACTCTACAAGGGTTTTCAGGCCACTGTAGACTTCCCAAGTTATCCTTGGTACAAGGAACACCTGCGTCGCTATCCTGACGCAAAAGTCATTTTGACGGTGAGGCCTTTTGAAAATTGGTATTCCAGCGTACACAGCACTATTTGGCAGGCGGGACCTCAGACGGTACCACAGAAAATAGTCATGATGTCCAAACTGCTTTTCAATCCTCGCCTTCGGTCGGTGATTAAGTGCGTAAAATTTGCCAAAGAAAGTATCTTTAAAGATCATTTTCAAGGTAGATTCGAGGATAAAGCCTTTGCCGAGAAAATATTTAATGAGCATATAGAAGATGTTAAAGCCTCTGTTCCGGCAGAGAAATTACTTGTTTACGATGTGAGTGAAGGCTGGGGACCGCTTTGTCAATTTTTAGGTGCGCCAGAGCCCCATGAACCCCTTCCTCATTTAAACAAAAAGGAAAATTTTAAGAAGATGTTAGGAGAACTCATGCAGGGCCATATGGTCTAGCGTATTTGCCCTGACGCTTTGGCTTTTTCGCTGAAAACCACACTGAAAAGATGTTTGCTGCCAGCCGCCTATGAGCGTAAGTCAACGGGGCCGCACAGCGATACAAGAGCCATGTAATTAAAGGCTATGAAGAAAGCTGGCCATTAATAAATGAATTTTCTTCGTTTCCACTTAGACCGTATTTGTCCTAATGATAAGATTTATTCAACATGTATGAGAACAGCATCCCTAGCAAATAAAAAGTGGAAATTAAAGCTTACCCTGCTTCTTGTCAGTAGTCTGACCATCATGTCTGTCATTACCATCTCTCCTGCCTTGCCTCAGATGGCCATGGTATTCTCCGATGTTGAAAATGCAAAATTCCTTGTTCAATTGATATTGACTGTGCCGGCCTTAATGATTGCCCTTTTTTCCCCCATCACAGGCTACCTGATTGACCGACATGGGAGGTTGAGAATTTTGTGGTTCTCGCTGCTACTCTATGCCGTATCAGGAGCAGGTGGGTATTTCCTTCATAATCTCTATCATATACTGCTATCCAGGGCTATGCTCGGCGTATCTGTGGGCATGTCCATGACAATTGTCATTACGCTGATAGCCGATTTTTTTGAGGGAACGGAGCGACAGAAATTAGTGGGTATACAGATTGCTTTTATGTCAATGGCTGGCATTCTGTTTATTGGTTTGGGAGGGATTCTTGCTGATTTCGGTTGGAGATACCCTTTCCTTCTTTACTTATTTTCTCTGCTGGTTCTGCCTCCCAGTATACTATTTCTCCATGAGCCAGCAGTGGTAGAAAAAAGAAATCAGACTAAGCATGTCAAGGCACCTCAAGTGATATGGTGGTTGTTCCTCAATACTATGATCATGTGGATCATTTTCTTTTTGATTCCTGTGCAGATACCCTTTCACCTGAAAGCCATAGGCATCGAAAAGAATTCGTGGATAGGCGCTGCTATTGCCATCAGTACAGCATGCTCTGCCATATCATCCTTTTTCTATTCCAAAATCAAAGACAGATTTAGTTTTCTTTCTGTTTTTGCTATCGGATACCTGTTCATGGCCGCAGGATTCGTTTGTATTTCTGTTTCCAACACCTATGCCTTAGTAGTTATCGCAATGATGTTATCAGGATGGGGTATTGGCCTGATGATTCCCAATACCAATATGTGGGTCATGAAGATGGCTCCACCTGAAATCCGGGGAAAGGAAATCGGAAAGCTTACCACATTCTGGTTTTTTGGCCAGTTCATATCTCCTATTATCATTTTCCCAGTATTAAAGCTTCTATCGCTTTCTTCCACCTTTATGTTAGTCTCCGGCTTTCTTTTCCTGCTATCTGGCGGATTCCTGCTTTTTCATTTATCTAACACCAGAAAATCTGTAATTCAATCATGAAAAAAACACACCTGCTTCTTCGTCTATTAGTATGTTTATTTGTAATGTCATCCTTCCAGGCTAAGGTTGACAAGAAAGACACACCCCAAAAACAAGCCACTCCCCAACAAAAAAGAAATATGTTTGGACATGGCATTCCGCGGGGTTTGACCATTCACACTGAAGGTCTCGCCGAAGGATACGTCATGTTTGCAGTGCCTAATGCTGCACTGATCTATCTCATCAATCGTAAAGGGGAGGTAGTTCACCAATGGAAAGGAAATTATGGTGTGATGGGCGCTTATTTGTGTAATGACGGATCGCTTATTCAAAATGCCTATGACCCTGATTTTCCTGTATTTGCAGGTGGTGGAGAATCAGGAAGATTGCAAAAAATCACATGGGACAGCAAAATTTTATGGGACTTTGAATACGCTAATGAAGAATACCATGCCCATCATGATTTCGCTTTGATGCCAAACGGAAATATTCTTGCCATTGCCTGGGAAGCCAAAACCGCTGAGGAAGCCATGGCCGCTGGCAGGAAACCGGAACTAACCCCAAAAGCCGGCCTATGGCCTGATAAAATTGTGGAAATTGAACCGCAGGGCGAAAGGGGTGGTAAAATTGTTTGGGAATGGCATATCTGGGATCATCTTATACAGGATTATGATTCCAATAAAGCCAACTATGGCAACCCTGCCGATCACCCTGAACTATTAGATATTAATGTAGGAGATTCCCTGCCTGCTCCCATTACACAAGATAGTCTGAACATCTTGAAAGCAATGGGAAGTGCCAGGAGGAACCAGACCCTTGAAAATAGGGGATCAGACGTTTATCATATGAATGCGATCAAGTACAACGCTGAGCTGGACCAGATTGCTATTTGCTCTCCTAATTTGAGTGAAATCTTCATCATAGATCACAGTACCACCACGGAAGAGGCAGCAGGTCACACAGGAGGCCGCTGGGGAAAAGGAGGAGATTTTCTCTACCGATGGGGAAATCCTGAAAACTACCGCCATGGAGATTCTACCGATCAGCAATTATTTCATCAGCATGATATACGCTGGATTGAGAAAGGAAAGCCTGGGGCAGGAAATCTAACCTTATTTAATAACGATATCCCTTACAAAGACAGCATGAATTATTCTGCCCTCTACGAAATAATTCCTCCTACAGATGAAAACGGCAATTATTTGATAGAGAAAGGGAAACCTTTTGGTCCGGAAAAACCTGTCTGGACTTACATAGCACCGGATACTATTTCATTTTGGAGTAGTTTTATTTCTGGGGCCCATCGAATGGAAAACGGAAACACATTCGTTTGTGAAGGAGCTAAAGGTCGGTTCTTTGAGGTTACCCAAGAAGGTGAAATTGTTTGGGAGTATTTAAATCCGTATCGTGGCGATATTCGGAAACCAAACGGAGACCCAATTCCCCCAATGCCGCTGACCTTTATTGGATTCCGGGCTACCTTTATTGCAGCAGATCATCCGGCCTTTATCAATAGAAAATTGGAACCTATCAACCCGCAACCCCATGTATTTGTAATGCCTTCACCACCACAGGCAATAAAAAACAATTAGAAATTCTGACCGGCAAGAGAAAGTGGCCTCATACACGCAATAAAATACGGTGAAATAATAGCCACTGAACTTGCAACAAAAAAGCAGTAACGTTTAAGGTAAGTCCGGTAAGGTTAATAGAGGTAAATCCCTTGTTTCTGAGCAAGTGCCCTTGGGCTGCTAGGTGGAAATTTTTAGATAAACCACATAGGGTTAAAGTTTAGCAAAAAGGTTACAGAACAAAAAACAATACAATTAGGAAGCTGCCGGATTAGGAAAATGATCACTTTCATCTTCCATGGGTCTTTTGTGCAGGCACTGAAAATCTTTTTCTATCAGTATAAACAATGATTGTCCCTCTTCCTGAGCAATTGTCTCTTCCATGCCTACCTGATCCGTTGTACTCCATTGTTGGGAATCGTTTCGGGGAACAGACACCCTCAGTTCATGATCATGATAGGTTACCGAGATGCTACCACCTTCCCCCTCCGGAATCAGCGAATAGGTAAATGTGGGCATGTGCCTGCCAAATGAAACGACAGATTGCACTTTCCTGCCCTGCGCAATATGATTGACCTCTGTCTGGGTGAGCCGAAGCCGGATGCTATTGTCTTGTATTCTGAGTTTCATGCTTTTGAATGTGAGAGTGAATCAATGAGTAAATGTTTAACCATCAGAACGCCTTCGTTACGCCTTATCCTGGTGAAGAGGCTCGGTATCGATAGCCGCCTGTTCAATTTTTTTTACAGAACTACGCTGAATGAGCTGAGTAGGCAGCAAGAGGGGCTGACTGGCGTTTGGTGGAGACGAACGCAACAGGAGTTGTACGGCCTTGCGCCCGATATCTTCCTGATGCTGTTCTACTGTCGTCATGGGCGTAGAAAGAAAAGCCGCATAGGGTTGTTCGTCGAAAGATATCATGGAAATATCCTCGGGTACCTTCAATTGGTGTTCGGCAATTGCACGCAGTGCCCCCAAAGAGATCAGGTTACTCAGGCAGAAAAATGCTGTAGGCCTTGGATGCATCTTCAAGAGCTGCTGTGTACTTTGATAGCCATCCTCTTCCCCATAACTATGCCCTACAATATAATGATCTAAGACAGGGATAGACGCCTCCTGTAATGCCTGCTGGTAACCCATAATGCGGCTTTCATTGGTGGTGGTGCCTGGTATGCCCTGAAGGCAGGCGATGCGGGTATGTCCATGTCTGATCAGATACGTGACAGCCTCATAGGCTCCCTGAAAATTATCGGAAGCCACCACAGGAAAAGAAACCTCCGGTAAGGAGCGATCAATCAACACGACCGGTATCCCCTCCTGCTGTAAATGATTTAAATGTGTAGCGTCCAGGCCCACAGGGGCTAAGATCAGTCCATCCACTTTTCTTTGTAATAAAAGCTTAATGAGTTCGGCTTCGGTAGGAGTATCATCTTTGCTATCACATAAAAAGACGAAATACCCCTCATGCCGGGCTTCATTTTCAATACTGCGGGCTATACTGGCAAAAAAAGGATTAGAAATATCGGGTACCACCAGACCAATGGTGTTTGTTTTGCTGAGACGCAGATTGCGGGCAATCTCATTGGGTGTAAAATTATGCCTACGGGCAAAATCCATTACTTTTTGTTCTGTCTTCAGACTGATCCTGTACTGAGCAGCCTGTCCGTTCAGCACCCTGGACACAGTGGTCACTGATACACCGAGCATTTCTGCTATTTTCTTGAGATTAAGCTTAGTACGTTGCAAGGTCGAATCGCTTTATGGCTTCGCTAAATTACCTTTTCACAAGGCTATTCACAAATGGATCACCACAGGTTTTCTCTAAATTATACTTCCCGACGGTCTTATAAATCAACGACACTC
>JAJNNC010000012.1 GCA_021730635.1 Catalimonadaceae bacterium JC749 | reverse complement strand
GTAATCTTTTATTTCAGTATTATGGGCTAAAAGGTATATTAAGGCAACTATCACCCATAATGGTAATGATACTAATAGTAGTCTATCCCAATATATACCACTTATCTTCATATTCTAATTCCTATGCCCGCTAACTTCTGTATAATGGCTATTATAGCATATATCCAACAAAAAAACCAGGTATATCTGCAATCATACAAACGACTGCAAATGTTTACCAAAAATAGCTGATCATAGCTTTCCCTCTTTTCACCACCACCCCATGTTTCGTTATGAAATGATTTTGTGGTTTTGTTAATGTAAAAAGTCATGGACAGCCACCTTTGTCTGGCAATTAGGGTAATCTCTAACTCCAAAGTGGTGACTCAAACATTTGTTCCATGCTTTTTATCGGATAGGCTTTACCCTTACCTAACTTCTCCAGGAAAACCCACCCGGTAGTCTCTCCTTTCTTCACTGTATAAACCTATAAAACTCACTATTTCGCACTCCTGTACCCTTCCTAGTTGTATTTCCCCGAAATTTTTATCACTACACCTTTTTTTTGTAGGCAGTATCACCCAAA
Organism: Catalimonadaceae bacterium JC749; assembly: GCA_021730635.1. Lineage (GTDB taxonomy): Bacteria > Bacteroidota > Bacteroidia > Cytophagales > Cyclobacteriaceae > JAJNNC01. The sequence continues at coordinate 228,595 of JAJNNC010000012.1, read as the reverse complement.
ACAAATGAACCATGATCAAATACAAAGTGATCCCTAAAAAACAGCCTGGCAAGAAGAAGGGTCCGGTAAAATTTTATGCGAAAACAGTCTGGGATGGTGAAGTGGGTCTGCTGGACCTTTGTAAAGCCATTGAAAGAATCTCTACTGTCAGCGAAGCGGATATCATGGCGGTACTCACAGCCCTGGTCAATGTGGTGCCGGATCAACTGGCCGATAGCAAAATCGTACGACTGGGAGAGCTGGGCAGCTTTCGTTCTTCTGTCAACAGCTACGGACATGCAGAAGAAAAAGAGGTCAATGCCAATAGCATCCGCCGGAGCAAAGTACTCTTTCATCCCGGCAAAAGAATCAGCAAAGTGGTGAAAGCTGCGGACTATAATAAGGTCAATTAAGTCGCCACTCCCATTTCTTCTACTAGCAGACACAGCGTGGGCCAATCGGCTGACGCTTTTTTTGTATACACCTTTCCTCACATGCTTTCTCCCTTCTTTCCCTACCTTCCAAAAATGTATGCTGATAGCACTGGTAAAGTATGGGCATACTTTTGTGAAAGTAACACCATACTTTGGTTTGTGCCAGGGCAGTAAACCCAATCTCTGATAAAAAGACCTGTAAAAATTATAGCCCGGACTTTTACGGAATCTGCATTACCTTTTTTGCTCTTTGCAGGTCTTCCGGTGTATCTATGCTGATGCTTTCGTGTTCGGTGATGCCTATTTTAATGCTATAACCGTTTTCCAGCCAGCGCAGTTGCTCCAGTGATTCAGCTTTCTCCAGCGTAGAAGGTGATAATTCGGTGATCTCCTCCAGAATATCGGTCCGGTAGGCATACATACAAACATGTTTGTAGAAGGTATGGCGCTGCAACCACTCCTCATTCTTAGCCCCACGGATATGAGGAATACACTCCCTGCTGAAATAGAGCGCCTCATGTTTGTGGTTAAACACTACCTTCATGATGTTGGGACTAAACAGCAGTTCCGGATCTTTCACCTGCGTGACCAAAGTGGCCAGATGTACTTTGTAATCCAGCAGCGCTGCCAATTCGTCGATTTGTTCCGGCATAATGAAAGGTTCGTCCCCCTGTATGTTGATCACATAATCGTAAGGCCACTCCTGCTTTTTGAGCGCTTCCATACAACGGTCGGTACCCGTAGGGTGATCAGGACTGGTCATATAGACCTCTCCCCCAAAGCTTTGCACATGGTTCATGATCTTATCATGGTCGGTAGCCACTACGACCCGCTCCAGGGATTTAGCCTTACGAGCCTGTTCATAGACCCGTTGAACCATAGACTTGCCACCAATATCTACCAAAACCTTTTCCGGAAAACGGGTAGAGGCCAGCCGGGCCGGAATAATTCCTAGTATTTTCAATCTATTATTATTTTAAACACCCATTCAACCTTCAGTCCTTCACTCCTTCAACCCCTCAACCCTTCAGTCCCTCAACCTTCAGTCAGTCACTCCACAATATCCACCTTATTCCTATAAAAAGCCACATGGTCTTTGATGTTTTTCGCGGCCTCCTTGGGCTCAGGATAATACCAGGCAGCGTCTTTCAGAGATTGGCTGTCCACCCTGACCGTATAGTAAGAAGCTTTTCCTTTCCAGGGGCAGGTGGTATGGGTAGCGCTGTCCGTAAAATATTCTTTCTTCACAGCTTCCGGAGGAAAATAATGATTCCCCTCTACCATTTCAGTATGATCACTTTCCGCAATAACAGTTCCATTCACAATTGCCTTCATAAGTGTAATGCTTTAAAAAGTTAAGTATCCTGACCAAAAAAGAGTAATGAAAAACACCTAACCCCCACTCCTTCAATCCCTCACTCCTTCAGTCCTTCAATCCTTCAATCCTTTACTCCTTCAGTCCTTTTCATTACGAACCTATATCCCTACTGAGATGTTTACGTAAACATGATTATGACCCTTTTGAAAAAACACGCTGCTTCCCGCTTCAACACACTATGGATGCTAGCATTGATCTTTCTACTGAGTTTTTTTTCCGGTTGCCAGCAGAGCGAAGTCGTCAGCCAGCTGAGAAATGAGCCATACTTTGACTTGAAAGGATTGCTTGACCGGCAAATTGATATATTGGATAGCCTCGACCCTTCTGTAGAAATTAACGCCCTGATCGGAAAGGAAAAGGAAAGTATCACGACCCATAAAGACAGTAGTGCCTGGCGTACTTCTCTTAAACTTTTTATGGATGCTGATATTAACCAACCGGTGCTGCAGGGACGTTATGCAGTAAAAGATAGCTTTGATCAGCAAAGAGGATTGAAAGTAAAAGTCTATGAGGGGCTTCAACAGGACGGCCTCGATATACCTTACCTGAAAGTATATTATAAAGATTCTTTGGCAGACGTGCGGTATATTGAAACGATGTTTCAGGAGGAGAACCTGCTGTATACGACCCAAAGGTTCATGTCGGCCACTTTCGACCCGTTTAACCGGTTACCACGGATTACGCATTATAAAATTCTGGGCAAGCAGAAGATGTTGTTCAAAGATAGCATTCAATATGAAATGAATGCACAGATCAACTATAAGCTTTAAGCGGAGCGGTTGTTATGAATGTTCAATAAGTTTTTGAAAGAAAGCCAAAAATCCCTTCTCTCCTCATCGTCGTCATAATAGCCGTAACCGTACTTATTATAACCATATTCACGGTCGGAGGACACATTCAGGGCGTTGAGCACCACGGCCAGGTTCTGGAATTTCCGTGTGTTCTGTACTCTTTCCAGCGTTTTGATGAAGGTTCTCTTAGAGAAGTCAGCCCTGAATACATAGATAGGCAGGTCTGCTTTCTCCATCACCAGCATACCATCGGTCACCAAACCAACCGGCGGCGTATCTATGATCACAATGTCATACATCTTTTTCAGCTCCTCCAGCATCACATTGAATTGCTCACTGACAATGAGTTCTGACGGATTCGGGGGAATAGGGCCAGCCGGAATAAAGTCATACTGGTCATTATCCGTGTGGATGATGCAATCTTTGATAGGATACTCACCAATTAAAAAAGTACTGACGCCTTTCAGGCTGTTTTCCTGATCAAAGACCGTATGCACTTTGGGCTTCCGTAAATCCACATCGACCAGCACTATTTTTTTTCCAGACATGGCAATGATATAGCCCAGGTTGGAAGCAAAAAAGGTCTTGCCTTCCGAACCTATGGTAGAAGTGATAGAAATAATCTTTTTATCTCCATGAATCCCTAAAAACTGCATATTGGTCCGGATGGCCCGGAAAGCTTCACTGATAGAAGACTTGGGGGACTGGCTCACCACCAGCTTGTTTTTCCGGTATTTAGCCTTACTGTAATAAGGAACGGAGCCCAGAATAGGTACGCCCACATTTCTTTCCAATTCACTCTGACTGCTGATCCGGTTGTTGAATACATAGCCAAAGGCTACAAATATCAAACTGATCACCAGCCCGGAAACCGCACCCATGCCGTAGATGGTAATCCTCTCCGGGGCAATGGGCTGACCGGGGATGGTAGCAGGTAACAATACCACAAAGTCTGTGACCGTTCCGGCTTTGGCAATTTCCAGTTCGTTTTTCTTCTGAATCAGCGACAGGAATATTTCTTCATACAAATTATAATAGCGCTGGTTCTTTCCGTATTGGGTTCCTTTAGACGGCAACTGTATGAATTCCTCCTCAATTTTCTTCTTTTGCAAGTCTATCTCTTTGATACCGTGGCCGATTTCATCCTTGTATTTTTCCAGCAAAGTGGTAATATCCTCTTTCAATAAGGCGATTTGCTGGTTTTTCCGTTTTACGGCGAAAGTATTTTCCTTGTAAGAGCCCAACATCAACGCACGCTCATTGATCAGGTTATTCATCTGTTCAATAAACTTGAATACTTCCGCCGGATAATCGGTCAGGAGACTGGGTTCTGAGAGAATGACCTGTTCCTGTGCGATCTTGTCTTTGAGTTTGGCTGCCGCTTTCTGTGCGTTGAGCAAATCGTATTTCTTGATATCCAGTTCCTCCATGCGGGCAATGGCCTCTCCTATCTCCGTCTCCAGATTATTGGTCTTATTGTCAATGGTAAAATTTTCAAAATAATCCTCGTATTTGGTTAGGCGTTGCTCTATCGTATTCAGCTGATCATCCAAGAAGGTCAGTTTTTGCTCAGTCGCCTGATTTTTCTTTTCCTGGGTATACTGGAGGTAGACCGAATCGATCACATGGACAAGATCTCTCACTTTATTGCGGTCATACCCTTTGAAACCCACCCGGATGGTGTTGGCATTAAAATTAAGCGGTTCCACCGTCATATTACTGCCCAGATACGCTACCAGGGCCTGATGGCTGTTGATGGTGAAATAATACTTGGTATCATCATGATCCGGCTTATAGAAATCTGTTAAAGAAACCAACAGTTGAAAGTGCGGGGTAATGATTTCCTCTCCGAAACGATAGGCACGGGACTGTTTTTCTTCCTCCGATCCATAGGAGAGCACAAACTGTTCTTCATTCAGGATTTCCACATCGATGGGTTTATCGTAAAAGGAAGGGTCCAGCAGTTCGTATTCTACCTCGAAAGGCGAGTTATCGTATCTTTCCTGAAATATCACCCGGCCATAGGCATAGTAGCTGACTTCCATATCCAAAGCCTCTACTACTCGGCTAAAAAACATGTTAGACTTGAGCAGTTCTACTTCACCGGCTATGTTATCCAGGTTCTGATTGACGGTATTGAAGCCTAAAATATTAGCTTCACTTTTAATATCCAGCTTAATCACAGAGCTTGATTCATACACAGGACGTGTATACCGGAGATAAAGATAAGACAAGGCGTTGGTGACCAACAGGATCAGAAAGATCCAGAGAATATTTTTCCTGATAATCAGAAAAACCTTATCCAGATCAATCTTGTCGTTTCTTGTGTCTTCTGCAGGATTTACGTTGAAATAGTGCCTCTCCACCTGTAACCAATTTTAGTTTATACGACTTATGAGAACTCCCAGTGTGATCAGGCTGGTGACCAGCCCTAAGATGGGCGATATATCCCGGATCGCTTCTGCGGTAACACGCTGCACGGGTTCCACATAGATCACATCATTGGGCATTACTTTCAGGGAAGACTGCCGCATCCCTTCAATAGTTGACAAATTGATGATATACACTTCCGGATTGTTGAGATCGCCCCGAATGAGGCGAATGTTGTCGGTCCGGGCCAGGTTGCTGACTCCTCCGGCCATGGCCAGTATCTCCAACAGATTGGTGTTTTCATTTTGAAGGGGAATCACCTGTCCACCGGTAGCGCCCAGAACGACCACTCTTTTGTTAGCATACTGCGTGATGACATAAGCTTCTTCATAGTACAATGAATACTGCTCTTCCAGCAAGCTATCGGCCTGGTGCAGCGTATATCCGGCCAGCTTGGTCTCTCCAATCAGGGGTAGTTTGACAAACCCTCCATCCCTTACCAGGAAGCGGGGTTTTTCTATTTGTTGCTGCTGCATTCTCCCACCCGCACTGATTTCTTTTAGAATTTCATTGTTTGGATCAACGATCACCTCTCCCTGATTGGTATACACCTCTACTTCCAGATAGTCATTTTCCTGGATAATATAATTGGCATGGGCCTCAGCTACGGCCGGATGCACATTGGCCGGAGAGATAGCTGCTTCGGTTCTGAATAAGATTCTGTTTTGGTATAATCCACAAGAACTCAGGAAGAGCAAACACAGGGGCAGATATACCCAGGTTGTTTTTCTAAAAAAGTAATAGAATTTAATTTCCAATTTTCTTTTTTTATAAGTGAGCCTGAACCTGTTCCCAACTGGGCAACGCTAAATCTTTATCGGAGACCAGCGGCTGTTTGATGGCATACTTTTCCAACTCCCAGTCAATATGGATCGTGGGATCGTTCCAGATAATCCCTGATTCGGAAGCTTTATGATATAGATTAGTACATAAATAAGTAAAAACAGAATCTTCCAGGGCTAAAAAGCCATGAGCAAATCCTTCGGGTACATAGAGCATGTTGTTTAAGCGGCTATCCAACACCACTTTTTCATAGTGCCCGAAGGTGGGTGAATACTTTCTTAAATCTACAGCCACATCCAAGACTCTTCCGGTGCTTACCTTCACTAATTTTCCCTGCTGGTATGGTGCTTTCTGAAAGTGCAATCCTCTCAGTACCCCTTTCACGGAAAAAGACTGGTTGGCCTGTACGAACGGAGTAGAGATGCCAATTTCTTTAAATTTTTCCAGATGATAGGTTTCCAGAAAATAGCCCCGTTCATCCTGAAACAGGGGAGGCTGAATTTCTATTAAATCCTGAATAGAGGTCTCTTTAATTTTCATCATGATGCATCGTGTTAGGTTGACATTGATTAGCTACTCCCATCCCGGTGTGAAAGACTGAACAGATCATGGATACTGAATTAGCTAACCATACATTCATTTTTATTTACTGCTACAATTGCCCCAGATGGGGCTGACTTACGATTTTACATTATCCGGCGCTCACAGACCGCACCCCAATCTTTTCAATGGCCTGTTGATATTTCTGTATCACTATTTTTTCATCAAAAAGATCTTCAACCCTTTTTCTGCCATTCATTCCCATTTGTTTGATTTCTTCGGGGTGCAGATTTTTCATCCAGAACATCTTTTCCGCCAGATCTTCAGCACTTTTTACCTGACACAGGAATCCATTTTCCCGGTCTACCACCACATTTCTGCATCCGGGCACATTGGTGGTTACCACCGGTTTACCAAGGCTGGCGGCTTCCAAGAGCGTTCTGGGTAACCCTTCCCGGTAAGAAGGTAACACTACGCAATCGGCCTCATTGATAAGCGGTTTCACGTCATCGGTAGTCCCTAGATACTCCAGAATACCCTGCTGTATCCATTCATCTACTACATTTGTCTGTATCCCGCGTTTATGTTGCGGATCTTTAGCACCCAACAACTGAAAATGGGCATCTACCCCTTGTTTTTTAAGAATATTGATGGCTTCCACATATTCCATAATTCCCTTGTCGTAGATAAGCCGGGAAATTACTAAAAAGGTGAATTTTCCAGCTTTCTTTTCTATTTTTTCCGCAGGCGTAAAGTCCGACAGGTTGATACCCGACCCTGGTATATAATCCGCGATATTGTTTTTTACTAATTTTTCCTGCAGAAAAAGCTGGTAATCATCTTCATTCTGGAAGAATACTTTATCAGGAAAACGAAATGCAATTCTGTATAAGGTTTTCGCTACCAGTGATACCAATCCTTTTTTCAAAAAAACAGTCCCCAGACCGCACACATTGTTAATGCATGGAATGTGCAGCAGACTGGCAGCTATGGTTCCGTAGATATTGGGTTTTACTGTGTAATGCAACACAATGTCAGGCTGAACCTCCTTATAAACTTTATACAATTCGAACAACAGGGAAATGTCCTTTACCGGATTGACCCCGCTGCTTTCCATCTGAATACTTCTGTATTCAAATCCTGAGCTTTTCAATTTGGCACTATAATCATCTTCCGGTGCAATCACTATGATATGATGACCATTGTTTTTTAATGTATTGATCAATCCTAACCGGAAGTTATATACGTTCCAGGAAGAATTTAAAACGATAGCAATTCTCATTGATCTTCTTTTCTGTAATGTTTCATCTACAATAAACCTCAGACGAAAGTCCTTTCAGGTTAGATCAATGGTAGTGTTCACAGCTATATCAGTTGTAGTGTACTGATATTGGACGAAATATAATGTTTCGGTAGTGGATTTAATTAATTTGTAAATTTTGACAGGAATGGGAATACGTAATTTCTAAATGCTCCTTAAGAAATTAGGGGCAGAAGTAACGGTTCAACGGGAAAAGGGAAGCGGAAAAAACAGGAATCCTTGCGGTTTGTTACAAAATATATGCAAAACATACTCAAATAATTCCTATTGGCATTGGAATAGCATGAGTTATCCGAATTGTCAATACATATGTAATAAAAAAAAGGAAATCTTATCTCCGAAAGCTTTTATCACTTGTAAAGATCTTTGAAACGTGCAGGATCATACTCTGCCATCAGCGCATATACCTTGTCAAAAACCGTTTCTGTATTGGGCTTGGAAAAATAGTCTCCATCAGAACCATAGGCAGGCCGGTGGGCAGCGGCTGTGATGGTCACAGGAGGCGAATCCAGGTAGCGGTAGGCACCCTGTTCTTCCAATACTTTCTGCATCATATAGGCAGAAGCTCCTCCAGGTACATCTTCGTCGGCAAAAACGACACGGTTGGTTTTCTGCACAGAGGCCAGAATTCTATGTTCTATATCGAAAGGGTTGAGGGTTTGAACATCAATCACTTCGCAGGAAATACCCAAGGACGACAGTTGTTCGGCGGCCTCCAGCACGATACGGCACATGGCACCATAAGTGACGATCGTCACATCAGTACCTTCCAGTAATATCTCGGGCTTACCCAGAGACACCGTAAATTCGCCTACGTTTTCAGGAATTCTTTCTTTCAGGCGGTATCCGTTCAGGCACTCTACAATCAGGGCCGGGTCATCGGACTGCAGCATGGTATTGTAAAAACCGGCGGCCTGCACCATATTACGGGGTACCAGCAGGTAAATACCTCTCAGACTATGCAAAATAGCGCCCATCGGTGAGCCTGAATGCCAGATCCCTTCCAGACGGTGCCCCCGGGTGCGAATAATCAAAGGAGCAGCCTGCCGCCCGAAAGAACGGTATCGCAGAGAAGCCAGATCATCGGAGAGTGTGGCTAACGCATAATAAACATAATCTAAATACTGAATCTCAGTAATCGGTTTTAACCCACGGATAGCAGCGCCAATACCCTGCCCAATGATGCTAGGTTCACGAATGCCCGTGTCAGTGACCCTTAATTCGCCATGTTTGGCTTGCAAACCGGCAAACCCCTGGTTCACATCTCCAATTTTACCCACATCTTCTCCAATCGCAAAAACCCGGGGATCATGCGTCAGAGCCTGATCGAAACAGGCCTGTAAGACCTCACGCCCATCGACCAGAAGAGAATTTTCCGTAAAAACCGGCTCAATTTCTTCTACTTTTAGGGCTGAACGCTGGCTTTCGCTATACAAATGAGAGCTATAGCGCTGACGGTTAGCTTCTTCTTGCTGATAGAGCCAGTGCAGTAAAACCTTACGCGGTTCCCCCTGGTCATTCACTGAATACCGGAGGGCTAGCTTAGCGGCTTTGACACCGTCGGCCCGGATAGGATTGATTGTCTTTTTCAAGGCATCATTGACCGTAAGCAGTTTCTCAGCCTGAGCACTGTGCCTGGCCAGGTTATTAATCAGACCTGTTAAATGCTTCAGTTCCTGATCTATTTCCTGACGGTAAGCCTTCCAAGCTTTATTTTTAGCCTGCCTTGCCGTTTCAAAAGCTTCCTGTTCTATCTGATCCAGTTGCTCAGGAGTAGCAAAGGCATTGGATAAGATCCACTCCCGCATTTTTTTATTACAGTCATACTCCCGTTCCCAGGCCAGTCTTTTTTTGGACTTATAGCGTTCGTGAGAACCGGAAGTAGAATGCCCCTGAGGTTGGGTCAGTTCTTCCACATGAATCAATACAGGAATATGTTCTCTTCGGGCTAAATCAGCTGCCACGTGGTATACATCACACAATTTCTCATAATCCCATCCTTTCACCGAAAAAATTTCTAACCCGGGTTCTTCTTCCGTGCGTTGAAAACCTGCCAGGGCTTTGGAGATACTCAGCTTGGTAGTATGATATTCCTTGGGAACGGATATACCATAATCATCATCCCATATAGAAAGAATGAGAGGCACCTGTAATACGCCGGCGGCATTGACTGTTTCCAGAAACATGCCTTCGGAAGTGGCCGCATCCCCAATGGTAGCAAAAGCCACTTCATAGCCATTATCCGAAAACTGTTTATATTCTTTCAGGTCGGGGTTAGTGCGGTACAGTTTAGAGGCATAAGCAAAACCCAGGGCACGAGGAATCTGACCCGCTGTCGGCGACAGATCAGCCCCGGAATTATACATTTGTTTTTGATTGATAAACTCTCCGGATGCGGGATCAATGGTGGTCGAACCAAAATGCGAATTCATAGAACGACCTCCGGAAGAAGGTTCAGCCTCCAGGCTGGCATGGGCGTACAATTGGGCAAAAAACTGTTGAAGGGACACTTCACCCAGGGCGAAGACAAAAGTTTGATCCCGGTAATAACCGGATCTGAAGTCTCCCTTTCTGAAGGCTTTCGCCATGGCAATTTGGGCCACTTCTTTGCCATCGCCAAAAACACCAAATTTAGCTTTTCCCATAAAAACCTCCTTACGGCCTATCAGGCCCGCATGGCGGCTTTCCCAAGCCAGTCTGTAGTCATTTAATATTTCCTCTACAGACAATCTGTTTACAATCGTATCCCTTTCTTCCTGCAAAGTTTTAAATGCTTCCAAGCGATTAGAGAGTTTTGAAAAAGGTTAATATTGTTTGAGCGCTCATGTCACCTTCAAAAATAGAAAAAAAGACCTGTAAAGCAAAGGTGGCCAATTCAGAGATACCATTTCTCAAGGTACCACTATCATAGCTGACATTCCATGAGCAGATATATTTTAAAATAATAAAAAATTATTAATAATTTTTAACCAAAACGGATATTTTTGTCATCTTTTGCGTTTACCCAAAGAATGCCTAATTTTGCACCAACTTTCATGAGCAGGTCTTATACCATAGCACCCTCTTCTATGAGCAAAAATATTCTCGTTGTAATAACGACAATACTACTGCTTTTTGTTTCGTGCAGCCCTACCATCCGGATGCTTTTATTTTCACCGGAAATTTCCCATACCGAGCCGCAGGATGCTTCTTCTCAGAAAGACAGTGAGCAGGAGAAAGATTTGGTCAAGGCTTCCACGGTCTATGAGGCTGTGATTCCCATTTATAAATTTCAAATTGCTTTCTGCTGCAGTTTTGTAAGATCTTTTTCTTTTATAGAGAAAAAAATCACTAATGAAATATTTTCAATTCCTATACCTCAGAGCCATTACTTTCGAACGCTGTTTCGGCTCATTATCCCTTCGAACGCTCCCTAACCTATATTTCTGTGCAAGCTGCTGTTGTGCCTGTTCACCGAAGCGTCACAGGTGCATGCAGTGTTTTCGGATAGTCGCCTTTGTCTGAGAGATAAGCGCTATCTCACCTTCATTTAATCATAAGATTTATCATTCACTAGTAAAATGTAATTCATGTTGTTATGCGTAACAGAACTGGTACTATTATTCTGACAGCAATCATTTCGCTGTTATGTATTTATTATCTTTCCTTCACCTTTGTAGCTAACAAGGTCCAGAAAGATGCGGAAGAGTATGCAACAAATGCTGAAAACAAAATTGACTTTGCTAAAAAACAGCAGTATCTGGATTCCGTCTGGAAAGAGCCTGTTTACAATCTCTTGGGTGTCGAATATACTTACCAGGAGGTAAAGGAAACAGAACTGAATCTGGGCTTAGACCTCCGTGGAGGTATGCATGTGGTGCTGGAAGTGTCTCCTGTAGAAATTATCAGAAGCTTATCCGGCAACAGTCAGGACTCGGATTTCCAAAAGGCGATAGAACTGGCCCAGCAAAGGAGGGTCAACAGCCAGGAGCGTTTCACTACCTTATTTTATGATGCTTTCAAAGAAACAGCGCCTGACAAAAAATTAAGTAACATTTTTGCCAATGCTGCCAATCGTGGCCGCATCAGCTATTCCTCTTCGGATGAAGAAATTATGCAGGTTATCGATGAAGAGGTGGAGAATGCCATTGATCGTTCTTTCAATATCCTGCGTACCCGGATTGACCGGTTTGGTACAGCCCAACCCAATATTCAGCGATTGCAGAATACGGGCCGTATTCAGGTAGAATTACCTGGTGTGGATAATCCGGAGCGGGTCAGAAAACTTTTGCAGGGTGTTGCCAAGCTGGAGTTTCTGGAAGTGTACCAGCCCAATGAATACGGGAGTGCTTTGGAAGCGATCAATAGTTTGCTGGTGTCCGAACAACCCGCTACCCCGTCTCTGGAAACGGATTCTTCAGTAGCTACAGATAATGCGGCCAGCGATGATTTATCCTCTCTGACAGAAGATCAACCACAGGATACGGCTCAACAAGCGGAAGATAATCTGGAATCACAACTGTCGGAAGGGGCTGACTCCACAGCCCTGGATTCTTTAGCCAATGCGCAGCTTTCTCCTCTCTTCAGCTTATTAAAAGCTCCCTTCAGCTATGGCCTGATCTATAGTGTGGACGATACCGCCCGGATCAACAGGATACTAAAACGGGAAGATGTGCAGGCACTCCTGCCTCCCAATCTGGACTTTGTATGGGAAGTGAAACCCAGCAGAAGTGATATAGGAGAGGAATTACTGGAGCTGTATCCGCTCAAAAGAGAAAGAGGCGGCAAAGCGCCATTAACCGGTGAAGTGATTACCGATGCCCGTCAGGATTATGATGAGTCGGCTCGTCCGGCTGTGAGTATGAATATGAATGCAGAAGGGGCCCGGAAATGGAAAAGGCTGACCGCCAATAACATCGGGCGACGGATTGCCATTGTATTAGACAACAGGATTTTCTCTGCCCCCGTGGTACAGGGTGAGATTCCCAATGGACGTTCCTCTATTGCCGGTAACTTTACCATTGAAGAGGCAAAAGACCTGGCCAACATCCTGGAAGCAGGTGCCCTACCTGCCCCAACCCGGATTGTGGAAGAGGCTATTGTAGGCCCCACTTTAGGAAGAGAGGCGCAACAACAGGGTATTATCTCGGTAGTGTGTGGTCTGGTGATAGTAGTACTCTTTATGATTATGTACTATTCTAAAGGTGGTTTTGTCGCGGACCTGGCCCTGATCTTCAACGTATTCTTTATTCTGGGTATTCTGGCACAGCTCAATGCAGCCCTTACCTTACCGGGTATTGCGGGTATTGTGCTTACCATTGGTATGTCTATTGATGCCAACGTGCTGATCTTCGAGCGTATCCGGGAAGAACGTAGAAATGGAGCCGGTTTGAAAGCTGCCATTGACACTGGCTATAGCAAGGCATACAGTTCTATCATTGACTCCAACGTCACTACTTTCCTGACCGGTATCATCTTATATGTGCTGGGACAAGGGCCTGTCAGAGGCTTTGCCGTGACGTTGATGATCGGTATTGCCTGTTCTTTCTTTACCGCTGTATTTATCACACGTGTGATTCTGGAATGGATGACCAAGAATAGAGATGACAGTAAAATGACCTTCGCTTACCCTTTCACCAGGGATCTGCTGAATAACCTGAATATCAATTTCATGTCGAAGAGAAAAATGTCTTACATTTTCTCGTCAACTATTATTGTTGTTGGGATCATCGCCATGCTCGTGAAAGGATTGAATCTGGGCGTAGATTTCAAGGGAGGTCGTTCGTATGTGATTACCTTTGCCCAACCCGTTGTACCTTCCGATTTGCAAACCTCCTTACGGGATGATTTCCAGGATGCCAGTGTAGAAGCTAAACTTTATGGTGGTAATAACATTATAAAGGTCACGACCAGCTATCTGGTGGAAGACGAATCCACAGAGGCTGACCAACAGGTAAGACAAACGCTGATCAGTGGCATAGAGGATTTTACCGGCATGGAGTTTTTGGAAAATGCCAGTACGGTCAATGACCAGAATTTTACTATATCCAGTTCTTCCAAAGTGGGTGCTACCATTGCGGATGACATTACGGAAGCAGCCCAACAATCGGTGGTAGTGGCATTGATTGTCATTTTCTTATACATTCTGGTCCGTTTCCGGAAATGGCAGTATGGATTGGGGGCTGTTATCGCGCTCTTCCATGATGTGCTGTTTGTATTGTCTGTTTATGCGATCGCCCGCTTTTTCGGAATCAATTTTGAGATCGATCAGGTCTTCATTGCAGCTATGCTGACCATCGTAGGTTACTCTATTAACGATACCGTGATTATTTTTGATAGGATCAGAGAAACATTGAGTGTCAAAGCCAGCAGTGATTTGTCCGGTACCATCAACACTTCCATTAATAATGTGATGTCCCGAACGTTGATCACTTCGCTAACGACCTTACTGGTGGTCTTGATTCTGTTGCTGTTTGGGGGTGAAGTGTTGCGAGGCTTTTCGTTTGCGCTGGTCATAGGTATATTGATCGGTACCTATTCCTCTATCTTTATTGCCTCTCCCATCGTAATTGACCTTACGAAGAGAAGGCAAAAGTCAGTGGCGGCAGAAAAGAAGCAAAAAGTTTCTTAAAGCAGTATTAACAAAACTTGGAAGGGACGCCACACACAGCGTCCCTTTTTTATTTCGCTTTTACAAAAAACATTAGGTGTTGTTGAGGGAGAATGTCTTTATTTTCTTCTAAAGCGAGCCCTACCGCAGCCATTTCCTTGACGACCTGCTGTTCTGTCATCTTATGGGTAGGCTTGATATTAACCTCCGGATCTTCTGCTCTGTATTCTGCCAATACCACCCGGCCTCCATCCTGTAAAGCGTTTACAATATTTTCCATCATTTCTCTGGGGTAGGAAAATTCATGATAAGCGTCTACAATTAAAACCAGGTCTACACTATCGGTTGGCAATTGAGGGTTCTGCTCAGTCCCCAAAAGGGTTTTCACATTGTTAACATTCTTTTGGGCTATCGTCTTTTGCATCAATGTCAGCATTTCAGGTTGTATGTCTACGGCCAACACCTTGCCTTGCGGCACCTGTTCACTCATTTGAAAAGTAAAGTACCCTGTACCGGCACCAATATCAGCAACCACATCATCCTTCTGAAGCGATAAGGCCTGTATCAGTAAATCCGTTCTTTCCTCAGATTCCCTACTGGATCTCTCCAGCCAACCAGCCCCCAAATGTCCCATGACCTGGGCAATCTCCCGCCCCATATAAAATTTTCCACTCCCGTCGGTACTGGTAGAAGGAGCGAAGGTATAGAGGCTATCACTCAGCAGAGGTGTTTCATCGGCTGTTTCCTTCGGATTTTGCTGCGCACAAGCGTAGAATGCCAAACACCCCATTACATAGAGCACACTGCAAAACACTTTCAACATATTATTTCTCATTGAAGAAACCTGTTTTATTGGTTATAGCAACTCTCTGGAGGGATCCCAGAAGCGTTGCTCGAAATGTTGCACCTGATGATCTTTAATGGTAACTCCTTCTGCCTCCAAAAGTTGCTGCATCCGGTCGGGTGCTCCAAAATGGTGCTTTCCGGTAAGCAGACCTTGTCGGTTTACGACCCGGTGGGCTGGCACATCTTCCAGCGAGTGTGCCTGATGCATGGCCCACCCCACCATTCTGGCACTTCCTTTACTGCCTAAGTATTGTGCAATAGCGCCGTAACTGCTCACCCTGCCGGCGGGGATCAGCCGTACCACTTCATACACATCCTCAAAGAAACCAGCCTGGTTTGTAGAGAGTTTTGACCTTTCCATATAAGATAATGTTTAGAAAAGCGTTTGTAACTATAGCTAAAAACCAATTTCATTGTATTAATTGTATGTCAATGTAATGCATTTTAGCGCTATCATAAAGCTTGATTTGACAATCAGCGCATAAAAGTATTTTATTTGTATAGTACACAGAGTTCAACATTCATTTACTGACAGGCAGCATGTACAAAAAACAGAGCCACATTTCTTTTACAGGCTATCCCATTTTTTATTATTTGCTCCTTATTTCTCTATTCTCTGCAGGCTGTGCCTCGCAAAAAAAAACTACTTCCAAAAAAGAATATCACAGAATTGATGAAGCCGATTCACAGACAAAAAAAATAATAAAGTCAGCCCGCTCATTCAGAGGTACACCTTATCGGTGGGGTGGCACTACACGAGCCGGTATGGATTGTTCAGGCTTATTGGTTGTCTCGTTCCAGTCGGAGGGCATCACCTTACCCCGCACTTCCAATGAGCAGAGTAAGGTCGGAAGAAATGTGAGCCTTTATGATCTAAAACCAGGGGATCTGGTTTTTTTCGCGGCTAAAAAGAACAGCCCTCATCGCATCACCCATGTGGGAATGGTGACAGAGATCCGGGGAAAACATGATGTGCAATTTATTCACGCCTCTACCAAACTTGGCGTGGTGGAAAACAATATTCATTCTGATTACTACCGAAGAATTTTTGTAAAAGCGCGACGCCTATTTTGACTTTCTATAATTTTATATAATTTTGCACACAGTTTAAGTGCTGGGTATCAAGTTCTGAGTTTTAAAACTTTGAACTTAAAAATTGGGGGGTTAGCTCAGCTGGCTAGCACGTCCCGAAAGCATTCGGGAAGGCCAATGAGCTTTACATAAACTTAAGCGTTCTTTAATTATTGGGGGATTAGCTCAGCTGGCTAGAGCGCTTGCATGGCATGCAAGAGGCCACCGGTTCGAATCCGGTATTCTCCACTCCCTTCTCTCTTTCCTTGATGTTTTTCACCTATATTCTTTATTCTCCTGGCTTAAATAAGTATTACGTTGGGTCTACGGATGATTTGCATAGACGGGTAAATGAACATAATACACGCAGAGCCAGGTATACCAAAACGGGTACTCCCTGGACATTAGTCTGGTCCATTTCTTTCAACAGCAGGAAAGAAGCAGTACAAGAAGAATTACGGATCAAGCGGAAAAAGAGTCGCCTATATATTGAGTATTTAATACAACAAGGCTAGCGCGTCCCGAAAGCTTTCGGGAAGGCCACCGGCAAATGTTGCCCAGTTCGAATCCGGTATTCTCCACTCCTCCTCTCCTTTTCTTGGTGTAAGCTCAATCGCACGACCAAAACTTCCCCTTTTCTAGCATACAAACAAGAAGGGCGTGTCATTATCCGGTAGCTGTTAGGTTGCCCAGGGATGTATTTACATCACCAGTAAGGTACTTTTGACACTTATTATATCCTTTTTGAAGAAGTCTCACTTTCGGCACTCTATTGGTACTTTCCATGAGTTCCCATGCCTTGTCGAATGGAAACCATTGCACCTCAGAAACCTCAAGGTCATCGGCTTTAAAGGTCAGCTGTGACGTATCTTTTACCAAGGCTATCATAGCCCAGTATGCCTTTTTTCTAAGCTGTATCTTTTCAAGGGGTGTGTTTGCTGCATTATCAGCCACCAGCCGTTTCCCCCATCGTTCGCGTGGAATTTCATTGATACCCAGAAATATTTTAGGCCTTCTATGCAGTAGATTTTTATGTTCTTGGGCCTCTGCAGGCAACGTTATACCACATTCCTCTCGCATACAACGATCAAAAGCCTCTCGGAAAGATTCTCCCACCATAACCCCTTCCTGCGGCGGTTGCCAGTTTTTTCCCTTGGCCGATTTCACCAGCAACAAAGACGGTACGGGAGAAGGAGCTATTACAAAGGCGATCACCTGTATCCTGGCTCCTTGCAGGCGCAGCCGGTTGGATCGACCCGATAACCATAGAAACATTGTACGAAAGGTATCTGTGATGAAATTTTGCATACTTTCCTCTTTGCTCCAAAAATATTGATTTCTTTTTATTTGAAGTATACAGCCGGTACCTCTGATGATAGCCCGCCCTGGTATTTCTGGGGTAGCCCCTTCCAATATTCAACCCCCTGCTACCCTGTTTCTGTCCCACTTTTCTGATTTCAATCGCTGTCAAAGGATATCGACTGAAATATGAAAATATGCTATTGAATTTGTACATTTGGAAAGCTAGCAACCTTACCCCTCATGAAAAATAAACTCATCCTTCTGTGCTTCCTCACTGTCTTTTTAACGCATTGCCAACAAACCCAAAACACTGCTTCGGAAGATACCCCTGCCGTTGATGCCAGTCAAACGCCTCCTTTCTCCTGGAATAATGCTACTGTTTATTTCCTGCTGACCGACAGATTTTACAATGGCAATCCTGATAATGATGTCAACTTCAACCGGAACGAAGAAGCAGCGGTGTTGAGAGGGTTCGAAGGTGGTGATATACAGGGTATTACCCAAAAAATAAAAGAGGGTTATTTCGACAGCCTGGGTGTCAACGCAATTTGGCTGACCCCAGTGGTAGAACAAATTCATGGAAAAACGGATGAAGGCACCGGTGCCACGTATGGGTATCATGGCTACTGGGCCAAAGACTGGACCGCCCTGGACCCCAATTTTGGCACCGAACAGGATTTCCAGGAAATGGTGGATACTGCTCACCAACATGGGATTCGCATTCTACTGGATGTTGTGGCCAATCATACCGGTCCTGTCACACAGGAAGATCCTGCCTGGCCCGACAGCTGGGTCAGACAAGATCCTACCTGTACCTATCAGGGGTATGAAACCACCGTCTCCTGTACACTGGTGGATAATCTGCCCGATATACATACAGAAAGTGCGGAAGCTGTTGCCTTGCCTGATCCTTTGCGGCAAAAATGGGAAAAGGAAGGACGTCTGGAAGAAGAATTGCAGGAATTAGACGCTTTTTTTGAAACGACAGGTTATGCGAAGGCTCCCCGTTTTTATCTTATCAAATGGCTTACAGATTTTGTCAGGCAATATGGTATTGACGGTTTTCGGGTAGATACTGCCAAACATACGGAAGCTGAAATATGGGCTGAATTAAAAGAAGAAGCGATCAAAGCCTTTCAGGATTGGAAAGCGGCAAACCTGGACAAAACCCTGGATGATCAGGATTTCTTTATGGTTGGAGAAGTTTATGGCTATGGCGCTGGGGGCGGGCCGGCTTATGATTATGGAGACCGGAAAGTAAACTTCTTTGAAAACGGTTTTGAGTCCCTGATCAACTTTGCTTTTAAATATGATGCCCAGCAGCCCTATGATGCCTTGTTTACTAAGTATGATACCGTCTTACATGGCGGATCGCTGGCAGATTATAACGTGCTCAACTATTTGTCTTCCCACGATGATGGTGACCCCTATGACAGGAACAGGGAGCAGGCAATGGAAGCAGGTACCAAACTTTTGCTATCTCCCGGTGCCGCTCAGATTTACTACGGCGACGAAACGGCACGTCCCCTGGTGGTAGAAGGCGCTGAAGGGGATGCCAATTTACGCTCTTATATGAACTGGGAGGCCATCGCCCAGGATTCTCTGGTCCGGCAGACCTTAGCGCATTGGTCTAAAATAGGTCGCTTCAGGCGTGAACACATTGCTATCGGCGACGGAAAACATCAAAAATTACAGGAAAGCCCCTATATTTTTTCAAGGCAGTATGCTGAAAACGGAAATACCGACCAGGTACTGGTGGCACTGGATCTTCCGGAAGGGGAAAAAAATATTGATGTCTTTGACGTATTTCCTGATGATACTGTCCTGAAAGATTATTATTCCGGCCAGCAAGCCACCGTAACAAACGGAAAAATCAGCCTTGCGACACCCTATTCTCTATTACTTTTGGCGGAAGAATAATAAACATAACCCCGGCAACGCTACGCGCTTCCTGCCTTTTTGCACTGATTGTCTGATCATTTCTCAGGAAGGCATGACCTTTTCTCCCCGTAAGAGCCAAAAACCCCAGACTGGAGAATAGGGATGAATTTTTTGGGTAGGTATGCCTTGCGCATAAACAGGCAGCCCCTGGTTGACCCATGCAAAAATACCTCCATACAGGTTGTAAATATTAGAAAAACCCGCTTGTTTGAGTGTTTCTCCCAACAGATCGCTTCTGTAACCGACAGAACAATACACTACAATGGTTGCCTCTCTCGGCAGATCTTTTACCCGGTTGATCCTAAAGGATTCATAGCCTACCCAAACGGCTTTTTTCAAATGACTCACACTGTATTCTTCCCACGAACGGGCATCCAGCAGTATGACCTGATGGTGTTTATCCTGCAATTCTTTTACCTCTATATAGGGAAGGTTACCAGGAACGAGCACCTGCAAAAAAAGTGGATAAAGCCAAGCTTTCACCTGTAACCAGGGAAGAAAAATGAGACTTATTACAGAAAGGATGATCACGATTTTATACTTCATACAACCCCAGCTTCGTTACCGATAAAGCTAATTGGTAAAAAAAGATAGTAACGAAAGAAATAATTCAGGTTACACTTGATTTTTTGTAAATCATAATTGCTATTTATAAGGCGTAAAATATCGTTTCTTTTTTTAGCTCTCTACGGATAATATTACATATACAATATTTACCCTATAATGGTCGTTTTATCCGCTATTTATCAAAATATTTCTACAATATTTTTTTTAAATTATATATTATTTTAATCCCTCTACCGCTTCATTTTAATTTTAACTTAAGTGCACAGAAATTATTACCTCCCACTCATTGGCTAACATTCCTCACGATTATTCGCGTATTGTCAGAAATTACAAAATTTCATTATAATTGTTTTAACGATTCAAAAAAGCAAGGCTTCAACTTTAAAAAAATACAAATGGCGAAGTTAAAAAACATCATTAAACAATTATCCGATTCCGATTATCAATCCATCCACGAATCACTCATTGAAAACAGTGCGGAAAAGTCGGCCCACCTGTTAAAAGCAATGCGAGAGAGATCCCTGTCCGACAACAAAATCATGGACGAATTAGGCGTAAACACCAACGCATATTATACGCTTCGCTCCCGTCTCAACCAAAAGATAGAGGAATATCTGCTCCAGCAAATGGAGAACCCTCGTACCGATCTGATCAAGAAAGTAGCCAACATCAATGAAGTCATTTTCACCAAGAAGAAAGCGATCGCGATTGCTACTTTGAAGAAAATTGAGAAAGAATTACTTGATTACGATCTTCCCAGTGAGCTGACCATTATTTATAAGACGCTCCGCAAACTTCATATTAACACGCCTGATCATTTTTCTTATTCTCAGCTTTACAACAAACACGTGGCCTACATGCTGGCTGTTGATAAAGCGGAAGAGCTGTTAGCGCAATACTATAAGAAGTATGGTGAATACGCTCTTTCCAGAGAAGATACACACAAGTTAGAGCTGACCTTGCTAGCAGACGAGATGAACAATCTTTGCAACCTGTATGAGTCGCACCGTCTGTATATCTACCAGAGCTGTCTGAATATCTTCCACAGGCTATTTGTGATTGAGGAAAGCTTCCATGATGCGAACATGGAGCCCATAGAGGATATTCTCGATAAGATGCAGGAAATCCTGAACTCTTATTACCTTGATTCTATCTATCACCACCTGCAACTGGTATACGAATTACTTCGCCTGGAATATTACAATCACTATAAGGTATACCGGAAGGCAGAAGACTACTACGATGGAGTGAATGATGCAGCTTCTACCTTGCTGACCAATTACAGCCTGCATACGTATCCGGCTCAATTCCTGATCAGTAAAATTGAGCGGGCACACCGGTTGAGCAATGAGGATACCCTCTATGAAGAAAATGAAATGCTCTTCCACGACTTTGAGTGCGACATGGATGATGTGCCCAAGTATGTGACTTATGTAGTATACCGTGCGCTTGCCTGCTACTATGCCGGTCGATACAATGAAGCTGCTCGCTGGATCAACAATTTATTGAACGAAATCAGTCTGAAAAAATATCCTTATGCTCAGTTAGAAGTGAAAGCCATTTTGGCACTTCAATACTGTCTGATGAACGATTATGATCTTTTCAACCAGTTGTCGAACAGCATTCAGCGCCAGGTAAGGTTACTCGGCAAAGAAAACTGCGAATCGATCGTGATCTTCAGTAAGATCCTGAAAATCTCTGTTTCAGACGTTAAACGTGACAAGTATAACAAAATCCAGTCGCTGTCAGAGAAATTCAACCGTTATGATATGAAGAACTTTTCGCCAACTATGCTTATTAAAATGGATGAAAATTTCATCAACAGGCTTTGCTAGACCAGCATAGAAGTTGAGAATAAAAAAGGAAACCGGGAATTGATTTTTCCGGTTTTTTTTATTGGTATAAAGTGGTTTTCCCTATCTCTGCCTTCCTGACAGTTGTTTGTTTTTAAACCCACTTCAGGTCCGGAATTCATCCCTATTGAATGAAGCCCTTGTCTTGTTATCTGAATGAGGCGTTTTCTGACGACCTGCTGCCTTTGCTATGCTGTCATGGTTTGTAAGACAGGGATGCCTGAGGAAGAGAAAAAAAGTAGTTCATTCAAGCCAGTACCGATCACCGGAGCATACTACTTTGTCAGGAGAGAAAGAAAAAAAAGGATGAATGCTCTGATACCTAATTGGCAGAGTTGACAAATCCTGTGTAAAGGGGATCAGCCATAAAAAAAACCATATCAAATAGCTTGATATGGTTTCCATAAGAAAATCCCGTTCAATTATACTGCTAATTTTTCCAGATTTTTTTGCGTGAGAGGTTTGTTGATATACTGCTTCACACAGCTATACTTATGCGACTTATTCACATCTTGAGGATTGATAGAAGAAGTCAGCATCACAATTTGACAGTGCGTTTTGGTATCTTCCGAAAGCTTGTCAAATTCGTCAAGGAACTGAAAACCGTCCATGAGAGGCATGTCAATATCCAGGAATATGACTTCAGGTAATACGTGCTGGCCAACTTCTCCCAGTTTTTCGATATTCTTCAGAAATTCTATGGCACTTTTAGCGCCAGAGTGGGTATAAATATGGTCGCAGATATTGGCTGCCTCAATCATTTTTTGGTTAATGAGATTATCGATCTCATTATCATCAATTAACATGACGGCACGGTGTTTTTTGGTATCAGACATACTACTTTTTGACTTATTTTTTGATTACGTTATTTTCCCAAAACTTAGAAATAAAACTAAGAAAAAGCTTATTATTTCGAATAATTATTCTTCAAGAAATAGAGTGATGGCTATTTATGTTGCAAGTTAAAATATTTTATTAAAAAAAATTTTGTATTTTCTTGTTATACTTACTTGAAAAAAATTACATTCATAAAATATTTCGTATAATTATTTCATTATTTTATAATTATTTCGTATAAATTCTTTTCACTTAGTATAAAAAAAGCACCTGAACAGGTGCTTCTTCATCATAATAAATAAAATGCATTTGGGTGATTTTCTGACGTTTACCAGCCATAACCGTAAAAAGCCTGCTCTCCATTGGGTTGAATTCCCTCGATAAGGATACCTCCCTTTTTTTCCTGCATGATAGCATGAAGTTGTTCGGCGCTGACGATTTTTTCATGATCAATAGAAGTAATGATAAAGCCTTCGCTCAGGCCGGCATCAGACCATTTACCCGGCCCCATCTCCATCACAAGGGCGCCCCCGCTAATGCCGAATTCTTCCAGCATCCGTTTGGAGGGATTGGCAAATACAGCACCTTCCATTTCCACTTCCACCCGTTTGGTAATAAACTCCGTATCTCCGTCTATATTCCGCAAGGTAGCCGAAACTTTATTGATTTCACCATCTCTCCAATAAGTCACTTTCACCTCATCACCCGGGCGGTTGCGGGCTACGAGTTCCTGGAGCTCTGCTACTTTATCTACTCTTTTCCCATTGATCTCAACGATAATATCACCTGGTTCCAGACCGGCTTCTGAGGCGGCGCTTTCCCTGGCCACACCATCCACATACACACCTTCCACCAGGTCCAGCCCCTCATCTTTCGCCAAAATAGCATCTACATTACGGATGCTTACCCCAAGCAAAGCCCGCTGTACGGTTCCAAATTCCAGCAAATCGTTCATTACTTTTTGTACCAGCGAAGCGGGTACGGCAAAGGAGTAGCCGGCGTAGGAGCCGGTAGGGGTGGCAATAGCGGTATTAATCCCTACCAACTGGCCTTTTAAGTTAACCAGTGCCCCTCCACTATTTCCCTGGTTGACTGCGGCATCGGTCTGGATAAAGGCTTCAATCTGCCGGTTATTCTGATCGTGGAGAATATTGATATTTCTGGCTTTTGCACTGACGATCCCCGCTGTTACCGTAGAGGTAAGGGTCCCGAAAGGATTCCCTACCGCCAATACCCATTCTCCCACATAGATTTCATCAGAGTCGCCAAATTCTACAAATGGCAAATCAGTGGCATTGATTTTTATCAAGGCCAGATCTGTGGTAGGATCTGTCCCGACCACTTTGGCCTCATACATTCGGTTATCATCCAGGGTTACCTCGATTTTGTCGGCATCTTCAATGACATGGTTATTCGTGGCGATGTATCCGTCGCCGGAAACAATAACGCCTGACCCGGAAGAACGGGAGGGACCTCGCTGTCCGTTCTTAGGACGATCGCCAAAATAGTCATAAAGTTCCTCGAAAGGGTTCAGGTTGTCAGACTTGTCACTGTTGCCATTATAGCTAGAACGGATGAACACCACCCCTGCTTTCACTTTTTCTGCTGCATAAATAAAGTTGATTCCTTCAGGGACCACAAAGTTAGTGTCTGTCAGGAAATTGGAGAACTGTACATTCTGCTTTTGGTTAAAGGTCTTGTAGGCGGGTGAATCTTCTTCAAGAAACTTCATAATACTCACGGCTGCTCCACCACCGAGCAATGCAGCCAGTATGATTCCAAAAATAAATTGTCTTACACTCATATTATTCTTTACAATAAGGGGACTCAAAAATGGACTAGGTTGTAGTAACTGATAACGGTCATCCACAAATATGTGTTATGATTTTATCAAAATATAGCCAAACTATTTGATAAACAAAAGAAGTAAGAAGGGGCATTTTTTTGCTACCCTCTAAAAGGAGTGGGCTGAGAGTAGGTTGAACAGTGTTAAAATACCGTGGTATTTTTCCTATCAGACTCCTTTCTGCTTTCACTAAAATTATTCTGTAAAGCTTTGCATAATTGAAAGCAACCTACTAATATTGCAGTCCCAAATCAGTCAAACTCCTCCTTAGCTCAGCTGGTTAGAGCGGCTGACTGTTAATCAGTAGGTCGTTGGTTCGAGTCCAACAGGAGGAGCTTGAAAAACCCGCAAAACCGCTCAATTTGGGCGGTTTTTTATTTTTATGACTTTTTAGCCTCTTCCTCTCCACTGTCATTTTACCCTCAAAATCCCTATATTTCGGTAACTTATAAGAGAACCTATGCATGTAAAAGCTATTGTAAAGACCGGAAAAAGAGATATTAAACCTGATGGCAGAGTTATCATTTACTTTGCTTTGAGGAAAAAAATCAACCTGAAAGATTGATAGACTCAGAGAAGAAAATCTTCCCTAAGCATTTTGATAACAATACCGGTATGCCAAGAAAATCATCCCCTAATTATTTGATGCTGAAAAAATGGCTCTCTGATAAAATCATCAAAATAGAAGGTATCATTCTGGAACTGGAGAACAGTGGCAGAGTAGTGACTACCGAAATGGTCAGAGAAAGATACCATGCAGGAGATCTTACTTATGTGGTAGCTTTTTGTGAACAGGAGTTGGAGGATCAGAAACCTCACCTGGCTCATAAAACTTATCTGAATTATAGAAGATGTATTAATAATCTAAAAGATTACCGGCCTAATACCAAGTTTAATGAAGTAGATGAACAGTTTCTCAAGGATTACCAATATTACCTACTACATGTGAAAGGGCTGAAGAAAAATAGCGTGGCCCATGACTTTAGGACGATCCGTAAGTTCTTTAACATAGCCAATAAAAAGGGTATTACTGTTTTTTATCCTTTTGATCATTTCAAAATCACCACTGATGAAACCATTGAAGAGTATTGCACTCCGGAAGAGGTAGATAAGCTGGATCTGCTTTTTCATAATGGCACCTTACCATTGAAATTGCAGAAGACTTTAGGCTTTTTTCTTTTCAGTTGCTATACCGGTATTTCCGGTAAAGCTTACAAGATGATGAGTATCAGCAAACCCACCCTTTATAAATATGTAGAGAGAGTCTAATGATTTTGTTATTGAACTCAATTTTAAGTTTTATGAATTTTTCTTCTCCTTTAAAAACGGATGATTCTTTATAAATCGTTAAGATTCAGTAATAGATTTGAGTTATGGAAGAGAACTATAGGGAATATTTACATTTTGATGTTTGGATAGCTAATGATATTTTCAATCTTATATACAAAAATGATGAAATATCATTAAAAATCGCTCAGGATGTTGTGAAAGCACGCTTAGATATCTGTCAGGGTAATATATATCCAATGCTCTCAGACATAAGGAATATTCAACATGTAGAAAGATCTGCAAGGCAATATTTAGCCTCCGAAGTAGGGGTAACTCATTTATCAGCTGGCGCTCTACTGGTAAGTAATCAGTTTCAGAAAATAGCTGGTAATCTATTTATATTAACAAGCAAATTGGCTGTTCCTTCTAAAGTTTTCACTAATAAACAACAAGCTATTTTATGGCTAGAGCAATTCAAAATTGCTAAAAAGAATTATTAAAGCTAATGTACTGTGCAGGTAAATTGGTTTCTACAGAAATTATATTTCTGTGAATTAATTTTTAACTTAACAATATGTCGTCAATTAGTTTTTATTTACGCCTTCAGGTAACTCTTTTTGAGCCAATGCTAAACGCTCTTCTAAGATTTGAATGCGTTCTTTCAATGCCTCATTTTCTTTAGCTAGTGCAATACTTAACTCAACAATACAATCTGAATTTTCAAATTCATCTAACTCTATATAGTACTTATCATTTAATTTAACCAGTTCAACCTGTTTGGTTACATATTTAGAGTTGCCTTGGGTATTTAAAAGAATAATAGACATAAAGAAAGGGATTTAGGCTGTTTCACGATTCATAGTTCCAGCATCTGATGCTGATTTATAATATTGTAATAGCTCTTTTAAATCCTGGTTTGTTGCTTTTAACACAGAGATCGTATTTTTATAAGCTTCAATAGTCATATCTTGATAAGTAACTATTCCTTCAAGAGCGTTATACTTTATATTAAGCTTTTCTACCTTCTGGGCCAGCAACTTTTTTTCTTCTTCTAACAATGCTATCTTTTTCTCAAACTCAGTTGCTATAGAATTATGAGCAGATGAGGTTTCTTCATAGTTTTTCTCTTCTTGCTTTGAAGATGGTAGAATCATTGAGCCATTCCCATAAATTAACCAAGTTAAATTCAAATCTGAGCATACTTGCAATATATCAAGCAGTTTGATGATGCCATAGTTTTTACCATTAATAATATTTGATATTTGAGCTCCAGAGGTACCTGTTACACGACCAAATTGATTGATACCAGTTTTTTTGAAGATTAGATATTCATTTAATCTCTTTCCAATGGAAGCAAGTCTCTCATCCATAATTTATAGAAACTATTGTTAAAGTAAGAGGCGAACTTATTTGCCAAAATTAAAAATATTATTCAGTAACTACTTAAGTATTGAAAAATATGGCTCCCTACCTAGCACATTGAAAGTATCTTCTTAGAAAGTTAACCTTTTCCTTTATTAGGCATAATTTCAAAACAGAGGTATAAGTCCAAAACTTGTAAATTAATTTCATATAACAAAAAAATTGCAATCGTTAAATATATTTAACTATATTGTTAAAAATTTTTTACACCATGTTTTTTTATACCTGCAATTTGAAGATGCATAAAAGTGTTCAAAAAAGGTATAGGAATCTGTATTAACCTTATTTCTAAGGTTTAGATTACTTTTTCGTAGAATGTATAACCAGAAGATCATGCCTGATTCTGTCCATCATCTTATTCAAAAATACTTAGATAATACATGTTCAGTAGAAGAGGCCGAAATTGTACTAGATTATTTTAATACAAGTGAAGGCATGAAATTATTATCAGAACTTATAGATAAAGATATTGAGGAAATTGAAAAACTAATCTCAAAGAATGGAGCTCCATTCTGTGATTACAATAGAATATATGCAAATCTGCAACAAAGAATAGAAAGTAAATTTAAAGAAGATTAGCAGATGTTCTGTAAAGGAAAATTCATACAAATTTGTTCTGCAAACAGTTATGTTTCCTTTTTAAATCCCTCTTATTTTTATTTTGATTACTTTCACACTTAATTTCTTATAGATGGCTTTCCTGGCCAGTATTCGGGCAAATTCAACTGTCTGGTTCAGAAGATAGAAACCTATACGATAATCACCTATACGGATTCTGTAGGCCTGCTTTTTGGAGCCTTTCATCATTTTCAAGTTAGGAATTTCAGATAGCTCTTTAGCCAGTAAGACCCGCTGAATTACTTGTTCAACTTTCTTTTTATTATCTTTAAGAAATGTCTCCCTGTATTTAACCTCCATCTACTGTAAAGCTTTCATTACTTCCTCATGAGAAACATACTTATCATTTTTTGTTTCAGCCATGGCCTTCAGTAGCGCAGCATCCCCCTTATCCTCATCACTGAGTATTCTGGCCTTAATTCTCATTTGCTTAGCGAGTTGCTTGAGTAGTTCTACTTCTGCATTATTCTTAGGTGAAAATAATATAGAATCTATAAATTGGTATTGATTTATTAATGATTACTATCAAATATAACGACATATTTATACAAAGTGTGACAGCGCTAGTATCTTTTTAAGAGAAACTATAACAGCTTGGTAATATAGCAAAGGCTGCCTGCAAAAATTTGCTCTCATTTCTGGGATTGCAAGAGTAACAGAAGTATCTAGGAAAGACAATGCAGTCTTTACAATTTTTTAATCTTGTCTTTTGATAATCTAGTTGTTTCAGCAATGACATCAAGGGCAACACCTTTGTATTTCAACCGCCTTGCAATTTCAATTTCTCTTTCTGTAGCCCCCTCTTTCTTACCATGGTGTTTTTATTGTCACGATAGGCTTTTAAGCTTTCTTGAGAGGATTTCATAGTACGGTAATCATTAGTAATTTTTTGTTGAACGCTGTACCTAACAGCTTCTTTAATCCAAATCGATAGTTGGTGTTACTAGCCATTAATATACTTCAGGCATCCCGAGGAAATTCGGGATACTTTTTTATTTGACACATCGAACGAAAAATTTTACTCTATAATAAAAGGCTAAAATTGTATACCACCAACTATTTACTCTCTACCAATGCTCATTTTTCCGGCTTTTTATTTGTCCAGCGGACTGTCACGAAGCTGGAACTTGAATACCTTACTGGTGGTACCTTTTCCGCCTTCCATATGAAAAGGGGCCCGGGTGCTGATCGTCGCCCATAACCCCCGACCTTTCCAGCCTGCATCCGGATCATCAATGCGGCCATCCAACCACTTGGTATAAAATCCCAGCGGATAGGGCACGCGGAGTACTACCCACTCTCCGTCTTTCAGCACCAGCAGACCTTCTGACTCATTCCCAGTGTTGATAGGAACATTGTCTCCTAACCCTAAGGTGTTGAACTGGTCTACCCAGGTATAATAGCTGGCTTCTCCGCTGCCTGAGTAGGCTACCCCCTGAAGCTGGGGTAAGGGTTCCGGATAGAAGGTCCAGCCTTCCGGACAGTGCTGGCCGGTCGCATCCGGTCCGTTGAGTGAACCAGTACACTTACGCCGGTCGAAGCTTGCTAAATGCCCGCTGGCCAAGGCCACCCAGGCCACACCGTCGCGGTCAATATCCATCCCACGGGGTGAAAATCCTTCTGTGGGCTCTCCGGCACTGTCCAAGGGTAATTCATAGTACTCTACCAAAGCCGTTTCCGGTGGGTTGGCTCCCGGCTCCAGCCGGATGACGGCCCCCGGATAACCCAGCGAAGATCCCCAGACAGAACCATCCGGTGCCGGAGCCACCGCATAGAGGCCATTGGAGATACGCTTATCTTTGGTAGGGTTCACGGGTTGGTCGGGCTCTACATAGGCATCCCGTTTGCCATTGCCATTGGTATCCAGGATAAGGGCTGTCCACCCTTGTGAGGCCTCCTCGTCACCGGTTTCAGCGAACTTTTTCGTGTCTAACCAACCGATCACATCGCCCCCACCACTTGTCCAGAGGGTGTTGTTCTCATCCTCGGCAAACATCAGATGGTGTGTGCTAAAACAGGTACTGATATGCTTGTACTCTTTTGTTTTGGGATCGTAAACACCCAGATGGCGATAGGATCTCTCCACAGGAAAAAGTTGAGCAGAAGGATGGTCCGACCCTTCCAGGCAGAAGTCCGGATTATCGGGAGGGCGTACGGTAGCGGTAATCCAAACCCTACCCTGCTCATCGAGCATAGGGTTATGGACATTCGTCTTGCTATTCCATATGGGCTCATCGCCCCAGTAAGGGGAAGGTTGTGGCATATTCGGTCCGGAAGCCGGTTCTGTGTTCGGATCCCGTACTGTCAGCGGCACACGGCTGGAATCATGGTTCACCGGATCCAATACGGGTAGGTAATCGGCACTGGCCTCCAAAGCACCATAGAGGGCACCATTGGCGTTGACCGTGGGGTCTCTTCTGTCGGTGGAAACCACATCATGCAGGTAGGCTTTCGGATCGGCCCAGTCCCATTGGGTGATGACCACATTTCGCTCCAAGCCCTGCGGACGAGGGGGTGTGGGCGGCACTTCTCCGGCAGCGATACGATCTGTCCAGTCGGCAAACATCTTAAGTGTTTCCTCCTGTCCCAAGCGCTGGATCCCAGAAACCATGCTACCGCCCGCTTGTCCGGACTGAATACGGCGTTGCCAGGCCTGTACTGAATTATCAAAGGTACCCAGCGACTCGTGCAGTTCTCTTGTGCCCTTGCTGCCCAGTTGATGGCAAGCCAGGCAGGTGCCAGATTTAATACTGGCTAAAAATTCGGCCTGGGTTTCTATGTTTGGTGAAATACCGTTTCCATCCGGGCCGGTACCCGGAAATTTGTTTTTGTCCGGCACATGGATCAGAGAAAACCAGTAACCTGCCGGATAGTATTGCGCGGCGGCCTGAGGATCAGGAGCGACCACAGCCTCCAGATTTAATTGGTTGCCAGGAGTAGCCTGTTGCTTGGGTGAATCTACCAGTCCATACCCTCTTACCCAAACAGTATAGTTTGCCTCCGGAAGGTCCGGAATCAGGTAACGGCCGCTATCATCGGTGACAACGATCTTAGCAAACCGGGTAGGAAGATCCATGGTTTCTGCGATCACCCAGACCCCTGCTTCCGGCCCATCCGGACCGGTCACGACGCCACCCAGGTCATCATTATCTACCTGCACTGATGCCTGCTCGGAATGACAGGCCACCAGAGCAGCCAGCAGAAACATAACAAGGATGTGCAAACTGAGGAAGGAAACTGAGGAATCAGCTGATGGAGTGTTTTCTTTTGATGTCATAGTAGTTTGGCTATGTAGATACAGAGGTACCGTCTTGCATTGGGCGCAACGTATGACCAATATATCTATTTTTATAAACACTGCCAACCCTTCAGGGTATTCTCATTGCATCTTGTTCTCTGCGTAACGAAGATCGAGACAAGGTAGCTGTTCACCCAGGAATTTTGGATATCTAAAGGTTTCCATCGACAGGGCCAATAGTATGCACAACGAGCCGAGATATAATGCTCCGGCCTGTCCGACAATAGGGTCCGGAATGGTAAACAACCTGATGTCTACCGGATTTACTCCATTGGTTTGGATACCCTCAGGAATAGCGGAGACAGCAGTCTCCTTTTCTTGACAACCCGATAGCAGGAAAAGAAGGAAGAAACCAAACAAGCAAGGAGATAATCCTGAACGGAGGCGAGGGTTTATCACGGAATTCTTCATCATCGAGAGTGTTTTGTCCCACCATACCTTGGCAAATAAATTTGCTTTCAATGATGAGTTGCCTGCTTTTGGCAAGGTCACCCCCGCTTCCTGTTTTTTCAGCATTTTTTTATGATATAGGGGATGACAGCTTTAGGGAGACTAGTTTGTTGAAGCCTGACAGAACCTCCGGCATTGTCAATTTTTTCTTTTTTTCATGAATACTTAGTCATATTTTGTATCTTGATATTGATAAAGACATACTTCGTAAGTATAAAACACTATGGCTAAGTACAACCTGATCCTGCTTGCTTTCCTTGGCTTGTTTTGGGTATCGCCAGGCCAGGCACAGAGCTGGCGGGCTTTGTATGACAGCAGCGACGTTTACTGGGAAAGAAGCGAATATGCCAAAGCCGTAAAAGTGTTGGAAAAGGCTTTACCAT
This sequence comes from Catalimonadaceae bacterium JC749, assembly GCA_021730635.1. Classification (GTDB taxonomy): domain Bacteria; phylum Bacteroidota; class Bacteroidia; order Cytophagales; family Cyclobacteriaceae; genus JAJNNC01. The sequence goes on along the minus strand of JAJNNC010000012.1, from coordinate 196,647 downwards.
TAGCAAAAACCAACTATGAAGCAGATGAAAAAGACACAACCTATGCCCTCACTTTAAATGATCTGGGAATATGTTATACTTTGGCAGGTGATTTCCAGAAAGCAGAAAAGATATATCAGGATGCCTTGGTTATCAATAAAAAGGTATTAGGCGAAAATCATATAGATTTTGCAATACTGCTGAATAATATAGGCCGGTTTTATGACGAGATCGGGAAATTTACACAGGCAGATAGTTTATACAAACAATCTATCCAAACCTATCAGAAGATAGCGGAAGACAAATCTTTTGATTTCACCATGTCGCTCAATAACCTGGCTTTATTGTACCTTAAGACAGGCCGTTATCAGGAATCCGAGCAGTTACACAAACAGCTGGTCTCCCTACGCAAAGACATTGTGGGAGAAAATCATGCCGCTTATGCCGCTGCTGTGAACAACCTGGCAGGGCTTTACACCGAGATGGGAGTATACAGCCAGGCGATTATGCTTTTCAAAAAAGCATTGCAGATCAGAAAGGAGACCCTGGGAGAGCATCATCCCGATTATGCCAATTCTTTGTATAACCTGGCTACGCTTTACGCTGACGATTCTCTCAAACACCTTGAAGCGGAAGAAATGTTCAAACAAGCCATTGAAATTCGTAAGGCAGCCCTGGGAGTACAGCATCCTGATTACGCCATGTCTTTAAATGGATTAGCCAATTTGTATGGTGAGATGAGAAGATACGCTGAAGCCGAAACATTACATCAGCAGGCAGCCGACCTCCGTCAAAATATCTTTGGGACAAGGCACCATGACTATGCATCGTCACTGAATAATTTAGCGGCTTTATATTACAAAACGGGAGAGTTTCCCAAAGCGGAAGCGCTGTTTACAGAAGCCCTGGATATCTATCAGGAAGTTTTCGGGCCCTATCATCCAAACCAATCAACGTTTTTCAGCAATTTGGGCTTCACCTATGTTCGGATGCATAAAAACGATCAGGCGGAATCTTTTCTGAAGTTGGCAGCCAATAACTACCTCCATCAAAATCATTACTATCTGCCTTTTCTCAGTGAAAAAGAAAAGGAGGAATTCCTTCAATCGGCCAGCAAAAATTTTGAAGCCTTCAACAGCTTTGTCTTGCTTCGTCAGGCTACGCATCCAGCCATTACGGGCGACATGTATAACCATCAACTGGCCATGAAGGGGTTGCTACTGTATACCACCCGAAAAGTGCGGGAAAGTATCCTTGAAAGCGGCGAGCGTGACCTGATCCAGCAGTTTGAGCAATGGCAGTCGCTGCGGGAGTCGCTGGCCCGCTATTATCAGTTTAGCAGCCAGGCGTTGTCTGCCCAACATATTAATCTTGATAGCCTGGAAGCCGTAGCGGACGGTCTGGAAAAAGAGCTTTCTGTCCGATCCGAAACCTTTTCACAAACCTATCAGCAACCCCACTCCTGGCAGGATGTGCAGCAAGAACTGGGAGTCGATGAAGCAGCACTGGAAATGATACGGTTCCGGAAATACAATTTTGCCACCAAGGCGTTTACGGATACCATTCACTATGCAGCCTTGATAGTAACCCCTACCAGTGCTTATCCGAAACTGGTCACACTAGAACAGGGCCATTTGATGGAAAACCGGCTGCTGAACGCCTACCGGGAAGATATACGGCAAGGCAGGCAGGAGTCTAACGCTTATCAGTACTACTGGCAGCCAATCAGTGAAGCCTTGCAAGGGGTCAGTACCCTGTATTTTTCTCCTGATGGCGCTTACCACCAAATCAATCCTGCTACCTTGTATAATCCTGCATCAGGTACGTATCTGCTGGATGAACTACAAATAGTACACCTGACCTCCACGAGAGATTTGCTCACGAAGAAAACACGTCATGATGTTCTCGTGCATAACGAGGCCCTGCTTCTGGGTGATCCGAACTATGACCTGTCAGAGGAAAAGTATATGCAACAGCTGGTGACCGTCAGCCTCACCCCTTCCCCGTCAGAGGGAGCGCCTCTCCGTCTGGAACGAGGATTTGATCCGGTACCCCTTCCCGGCACCAGGCAGGAACTCGAGCAGGTAGCCAGCCTGCTGGAAAAGCATCAGGTGGCGTCTCAGCTCTACCTACAGGAAGATGCCCTGGAAGAGGTTGTCAAGCAAGTAGACAACCCCGGCATTTTACATATGGCTACCCACGGCTTCTTTGAACCGGATCCTGATCCTGAAAAACCTGTTCAGAATCCGCTGCTGCGCTCCGGTCTGTTACTCACAGGCGCAGCCCGTACTTTACAGGATACCGCTACTTATGATCCACTTTCATCGCAAAATGCTTCAGAGGATGGCATCCTGACGGCCTATGAAGCCATGAACCTGAACCTGGAAAAAACCGAGCTGGTGGTGCTGAGTGCCTGCGAAACAGGGTTGGGAGAGATCCGTAACGGGGAAGGGGTCTATGGCTTGCAAAGGGCTTTCACCATCGCCGGAGCCAAAGCCATTCTGATGAGCCTTTGGAAAGTGGATGATCAGGCAACGCAACAACTGATCACTACCTTTTACCAGCACTGGCTCAAGACAAAGCATAAAACGCAGGCATTCCGTGAGGCCCAGCAACAGTTGCGCCGCCAGTATCCTGATCCATACTACTGGGGCGCCTTTGTCATGATAGGGCAATAGGCTCCTAGTAAACGATGGTATAAATCCACCACCCTTTCACTTCTTGTTCGTCTATCGTAAAAATGATTCTGGCAGACTCATAATAGGCATAGTGCCAGGTTCCACTGCCAGCGACCCTGTAAGTAGGTTCACCGTACTTTTCTATGACCTCAGCTTCGTCGCTGCCAATGGTTATTCCTAAGGAGGTGGCTCCTGCGTACCCGGAGGTGGTAAGCGTCGTCAGCAGGGTATAATCTGCGAGCTGGAGTTGACACTGATCCATCGTCTCTGTGGAGGTTGCTGTGATTTTTACCGGATGATCCGGATCAGAGATTACCATAACCGCAGCTTCCTCTGAAGAAGCGACGGCCTTGACCGGAATCATAGATTCGTTTATTTTTTCCGGTTTCAGGACAGGGTTGTCTTTTGAGGGTTGCCAGAACGAACGAATCCATCCTTCTACAACAGGCCAGTGCGTGATCCAATCGCTGACCTGATCGTGCCAGGTGGTATACATTTTCTGATAAAGTTCCTGATTATAGCGGGCCTGGTAGGCTTCTTTCTCTACGGCCTGCTCAAAATCGGGCTCCGCTTTCTCTAGCTGATCCTCTTTGACCCTGGCAATGCCACGGATGAGATGGGCGTTGCCCGGAAGTGCTTCTTTCAACTCCTGACATACCTTCTCCAGTTCGTTAATCGTTCCGATCGCTGCTGCCTGATTGTCCTGGAGAGAATAGGTGCAGGCAAGATTGATATAGGCAGCCGGGTAGGATCTGTCTATGTCTATCGCTTTCTCGAAATAATCCTGTGCCTGTGAAAGCAGGTGACGAACCTGTTGCTGTTTCCCAGAAGCATTCCCGGTAGTTCTTGCGTTACTCCTTCTCAAGCGGGTGTGGGCATCCAGTTCAAAGGGATAGGCAAAATACACTACTTCAACTTCCATCAAGGCCAAGGCCTGAGCCAGTCGGGTAACCCCTGCATTGTTGAACACTTCCCGGCCGGGATATTTAGACAAAATATAGTCAAAACAGTGGGCTGCTTCGTCATAATTTTTTCTCAGATAGAGCAGCTTTCCGGCATTGAAAGCGTACAACAAGGGCGTCAGTTCGCGCACTTTTCCTTCAGCGATGGAAAGACGTTCCTGCCGACTGGGATAGCCCTGTAGCTGTTCAGGCAGTTGATATTCCTGATAGATAGACGATAATATTTTGGGAAGTACCCGAAAGGTTTCATAACCGGCCAGGAATCCGTAAAACAGGCCAAAGTAGTCTGCTTCTGCTTCCAGCAAACTCTTTTCCGTTTTCGAGAAGGCTATGTTGTCGTCTTGTGCCACCCCCGTCATCTCTGCAAAACTGTTGCCCCATCCATGGTTTTCATAAAAATGCGCCAACTCATGACCCACAATACAGGCTAACGCATGCAAGGAATCGGCTCCAAAATGAGTGCTCACATCGTACAACTTTTCATCTAAAATGATTCTGGGTTGAGGAAAAGGCTTAAATTGCGCGATCACCTGCTGGTTACTCTGCTTACTGTTTACTTCCAGCAAAGGCATCTGACGCACATCTCCTCTGGCTGCGGCAATTTTCTGGCATACTGCCAGGGCCACCTGATATTTGTAGTGGGAATGCGGTAATAGCTGGGCATGAACAGCGATGCACTGCCACAGCAGTGTCAATAAAACACCCGTGAATAGCTGCCTTGGGCCGGAAAAAAATGAAGCGATGCTCATAGGATTAAGATAACACTATTCCTGTTGTAATGCCCGGATGCGATTCCCTCCCCTTTCCACCGGGTATCTTTCTTCATCTATCTCCAAGACATACGTATCGGTCGGTTCATCATATGCCAACACCCATGCATGGCGCTGAAGCTCCGCTGAAGCAAAGATCTGCAAGGTATCTTTAAACCGGTAGTGAAAAGAATATTGTGGATCGGAGAAGAGCTGAACTACTACGGAGTCTGAAAGGCTGGCATCCCCGGCATACCCCATATTTTCTCCTCCACTAGCCGTCACCGGTATCTGAAAAGTTTGCAGCGCTGTGGGTGTGGTATCCTGAGGGCTGATCCCGGCCTCTCGGTTGATCCAGAAAATGCCTGCCAACACCAATAATGAAATAGAAGCAGCCATCACCCACATGGCCGGACGGCTCCATATTGTTCTCACCTTTGTGTTAGGGGCGGTATCGGTTTCGGAAAGGGGTGAAGGCTTTTTTTCATCCTCCTTTGGCATGCGTTCATGAAATTGCTTGAATTTCTCTTTCAGCGCATGGTTACCCCAGGCCTCCAAACTTCTTCTTACGGCTTTCTGGGATTCTACCTCCAGCCGGAAGGCAGGGTCCTGTTCCAGACGGCGCTCAAATTCCGCTTTCTCCTGGTCTTTCAATGCATTGTCCAGAAACAAATCTATCCATTCAGTTTTCTCTGACTCGTTCATTGTTTCAAAGGGTTTGAAGTATATGCTGGGCTTGCTGCCGAATTCTATCCATACATTTATTTTTTTTAGATTTGGCGGTATTAGCCTGGTTGTAATGGAAGCGCGAGGCAATGGCTTCCATAGACAACTTTTCAAAATAAAAGGCCAGCAACAGTTGGCGGCAGGTTTCGTCCAGCTGCGTTAAAGCCTGCTGCATTGCCTGCTGATAGGGCATGGTATCATTTTCGTCGTCTTCCAGGCAAACCTCCACAGATTCATAGTTATCGATAATATTTTCAGGATGCCGCCTCCTATACCGTAATAAGTTCAGCCATTTTAACCGGCACACAGAATAAACATAGGTCCTCAGGTATTGAATTTCTTCCCCTTCCCGGATTTTCTGAAAAACGACTAATAAACTCTCCTGATACAGGTCTTCAGCATCGTTGTCGTTGCCCCGGTTATTTTTTACAAAGTGAGCGACCATAGGGTAATATTGCCGGTATACATATTCCATGATTTCTTCATTTCCTGCTTTAATGCCTGCTATTAAAGAAGCTTCTGTGTATTGCCCTTTAGGGTTCATAGGTTAGTTGCCAGTTTTGAGAGAGGTCACCAGTGATATCATACAAAAATTAAATCCTCTTATAATATAAAAAGGATTTATATGATACCTCAACTCTTCAATGAAAAATTATATTTTTTTATTATTGCCCCGAGGGGCTACAGAAGGGATTGACGCAAATCAGACAACTTCCACTTTGAGTGTAGTGTCGCCAATGGTAATGATATCGTTGGGAAAAATAAAATGGCCGTTTTTGCCAGCCTGTAATGAATTGACCAACACCCCATTGGTAGAAAGGTGCCAGTCGGGAGCACCATTTTTAGCATACCACTGACCGTCTTTGATGATCCAGGGTTGCTTTTCGTCCGCGATGTATTCCAGGGTCGCATGACGTTGGGAAATATAAGATTTGTACGATTCTTTGATTTCTATATCATTCAGGCAGAGGTGATTCAGATCATACCACCCCAGCGTCAGCGCCCGTTTGCCCTTTTCTTTTTGCATCCTGGTCAGATCGTAGATTTTTCCCACTTCCTCTCCGTTCATCACTTTGAGGACCCAATGTCCTTTGCCGGCCATGGCTCTGTGTTGATCCCGGACCACAGGCTTGCCCAACACACTCAGGATTTCAGTAGCAGACTGAAACCGGGTAGCCGGATCAGCCCTCAAACACTTGGCAATGATATAATCCCATTTCTCGGGAATGTTTTTCTTGATAGCCCTGAGCGGAATGATTTGTTGCTGGCCTATTTTTTCATAGTATTTTTCTATATGCTCCAGAAAAACCTCTTTAGGCCCTACAGGCAGAAAGCCTCCCGATATCATTTCATACAGCAGGACGCCGAAAGAAAAGATGTCGTTGGTGGGCCCCATGGATTTAAAGGCTACTCTCTCGTCGAGTTGTTCGGGTGGAGCGTAGAAAGCAGTGCCGAAGACCGTCTTGGCATGGCCTCTCCAGCTAGCCACCGTCATCCGGTGGTTGATGAATCCGGAAATGCCGAAGTCAGTTAATTTAGGGGTTTGATCTTTGGTAAACAAGATGTTCTCCGGCTTAAGATCTTTGTGAATGATGCCCGCACTATGCAAATCATGCAGCCCCTGCAAAATGCCCAGCGTGATCTGGTGGATACGGTCAATGCCCAGTATTTTTCCTTCTTCGATGACTTCTCTCAAACTACCTCCTCCGCAGAATTCCATCACATAAAAAGGATTGCCACGCACCTTTCCCTGATCCACACTGCTGACAATGAAGGGGGAGTGAATTTGCCCTGCCTCGTATTCTCTTTCAAACCGTCGTTGAATTTCGATCCGTTCCTCTACCTGGATTTCTCTTAGTTTGATGATCTTCAGGGCATAGGTTTTTTGCTGGCTTACCACCTTATACACCGAGGCAAATCCACCGGAACCAATTTTGTCAACAATCTGATAGGTCTGCCGGTAGCCGGCCAGGACACTTCCATACTGTAAAGAAACCTTTTCAGGGATGGGCATGCCGGTAGCCACCTTCTGGCTACGAAAGAGGTGCATGATGGTTTGCCATACCGGTTGCTTTTGCAGCAAACGGACATATTTCATGCATTTGGTAATGACTTTGTTGTTGGGATACCGGAAGATGGCACTGTATCTCATCGCCGTAGGATCAACCAAGATTATTCATGAGAAAATCGGAATATTTTATTGCCCAGCACCATCATATCTCCATGCTGAAGTTCAACCTCTCCCTTTACCTGAAGAAAGGTCAGATGGTTGGAGCTGGTATCCTGTATATACCATTTGCCATCCTTATACAGGAATCTGGCATGCGTTTCTCCCGAAAGACTGGTATTCGTCTCATCCAGGTTTTCACGGTTGACGACTACCGCCTCCCCGGTAAAATGTTTCTTTACATTTTGTTTGGTATCGGTCAGAAAAAAGGAGGGACCTCCTTCCGACTCGATGGTGACATCCCCCGGATCGGCGATGGTATCCTTATGCCGTGGCAGAAAGGGTATCTCGTCCGTTGCTACTTCTGATCCTGCCAATCGCCTTCCTACCACAGTTTTTCTGGCCTCATCGTTGTTCCTGGAAGCGTTCACTTCCAGTGGATAGGAAGCCACCTGAAAATCATCCGCTGCCAAAGGAGAATTACATTTGATACAGTGCTGTGCTTCCTCGGTATTCATATAACCGCAGTTTTTACATCTTCCCATAACACATCATTTAAGGTTTTCTTTTTTTTAGAACGACTCTTGGTTCTTTTGTTTCCGTCGTTATCTCAACAGTGTCCTGATTTTTCAGCCTATTATCTTGAGACAACGCCTGGTTCAAGGTATCCAGGGATTGTTCTAGCTGGTAGGATTGTTGGGTCAGACTATCCGCCTGCTCCCCTGTCAGGAGGTTGTTGTTTACCGTATGGAGATACGATTTAAAGTTTGCGAGCTGATACACCATTCCCTGTAGTTTTTGAAAATAACGATCGTCGGCACGATGGTGTATCAGTATCGCTCGCAAACTATCTATTTTGGTTTCGTAAGCCAGCAGCCTGTCTTCGTATTGTCTGAGAATCACTTCTTCCCTTTGCGACTCAACGACCTTTGCTTCAGTCTCAGCGGGGATCACGGGAGGCAGTTCTTTTTTTTGCTGACGGGCCTTTTCGGTTGTTTTCTCTTTGGAAGATGGCTTTTTTGCCGTTGAAGCCTCTCCTTCGTGGCTGATCTCCCGGGAAGCGGGGGCTGTCGGGATATTTTCGGATTGAGGAGTTTTTCGCTGCTGTGGTTGGGGTTCCCAATCATCCGCTGCGAAATAACCTTTTCTCAATACGGTATACCCTCCCACAGCCATCGCCAGCAAGGCCAATACGATGATTATCCATTTGAAAAAGCCACCCTTTCTCTTGGTCACCTTACGGGTCACATTCTCCTGCGGAGCACTCTCCGGCGCTTCTATAACCTCTACTACCAGCACAGTGATATTATCATGACCTCCTGCGCTTTTAGCCGCCTCAATGAGTGCCACAGCAATTTCAGAAGGGTTATTCTCCAATTTCAGCATCTGGTCAATGGCTTCATCTGGTAACTCCCCGTTCAGTCCGTCGGAACAAAGCAGTATTCTATCGCCCTGCCGTAAGGGAAATACCGCTGTATCCGGTTCGGGCTTACGGAACGGATCGCCCAGGTTCTGGGTAATGATATTGCTCTCCGGATGTGTTCTGGCTTCTTCCGGCGACATATGCCCCTGCATGACCATTTCCCAAACCAGGGAATGATCACGGGTTATACACTGTAGGTCGCCCTCCCGACTGGTTTTGTATAAGCGGCTATCGCCGGACCAAGCCACATACACCTGATGATTTACGATCCAGGCGAGCACCGCCGTGGTACCCATCCCCTCACACGAGGTGTTTTTGCTGGCATGCGCCACAATGTCCGCACTGGCCTGTACCAATGCTTTCTGAAGAAAATCCAGGATCTGCCTGTCGCTTTTCGGAACGGCCTTCATTTTTTTGAAGGCCTGGATGACGCTATTGACAGCCATTTCGGAAGCTACTTCTCCCGCATTGGTGCCTCCCATGCCATCGGCCACCATGAGCAGACAGCCTTTCTCTCCTACTTCAATATCCTCTGTATTGAAGGTCCAGTTTTCCCCGGCGATATCAGAGGCGATGTGAAAGTTATCTTCGTTGTGATCCCGGACACAGCCCACATCTGTTCTGCCTGCCAGTACTATTTTACTTTTTTTCTGCTCCATGCCAAATAAATGCTAAAAGGTGCCTCAAGGTTGCTGTTGCAAGATACCTCGGTTATTGCGTATTTTTTCTTTTTTCTCCCGCTCTGCTTTCCTGGTCCCTGCCGTCAGCTTTTTCTGATCTACGGCGGGCAGGCTCTCCAGGAACCATTGCTCGCCGTGCTGGTAACAGATCGCTGTGAGTGTATAAGTCAACTGCCCGGTCTGTATGTCTTCTTTGAAATAGCCCCCACCTACAGGTCGGCCCAAAGAGGCTTCAAAGGTAATCTGCGTAGGCTTTCCTTCAGCCTCCCAGCCCGGCTCGAGGTGGTAGACCGTTACATGTAATTCCGCATCATCATTCAGTTCCCGGCGTAAAGAATGCGCCATCACCAAAACACCTCTTGCTGACCTTTCGCCGGACTGGCTTGGCACGCCCTTTTGCAGGGACTGGTCAAAATAGTAACCGGCATAGGAAGCTGTATCAACGATAAGGGGTAAATCATGGAAAGTGTCTTCTTCAAAGTGTCTGTAGGTCCCTTTGCTTCTTACCGGTGTCAGCGTATCTTTACCCACACTCATCGAAGAATCTGTCATCCAGGGGTTGAGAACAGACTTTGCCGTCCAGATAAGACCATGATGATCTTTGATGCCAATGCCCCACATTTTACCAAAGAAGTCGCCTTCTTCTCCTACATATTCGTCGCCGGTGTTAGATTGCAACACGTATTCCTGCCGGATAAAATAAAAGACACTGTCAAAAACCTGGGTGGGTATGCCTGTTGCAATGACTCCCCTGGAGGGGCTAACCCATTGCGCCTCCTGCGCCCAGAGTAAGGTGTTGCCTGTCAGGTGCAACACGATCATGAAAGTCCATGTCCGAAAAGTGCTGAGATACCTCATGGCTGACTGGCTTCTTTTGGTTGATTATTTCAGAGAGGATATGGGAACAAATCCTCCGTGTTTGCTGGTACCCCAGGAAACGATGCCTACCACTACGGGTTTTCCTTTTTCGTTGAAAGCGAAGGCAGGACCGCCCGAATTGCCATGATCAATGCTGGCATTAGAAATATGAATCATTTTATTGGTCAGGCCTGTTTGCGCTACCATATTTTCGCTGAAAATAGGCTCTCTGTTGTGCGCATTGGATTGGTATAAGTCACCCCTTGGATATCCTAAGGTGTACAGCTTAGACCCTTTCACCAGATTTTTGCTTAAGTCACTGCCCGCTTCTATCACCCCTTTGGTATTGGTTTGCGTGTAGGCCCAATCGTTGAACATGGGAGATGTCTTGATGTCGTAGCTTCCAGGTTCCATTTTAACCTGCCCTATTTCTATTATTTTATTGGTTTTGTTGTTCGTGATCTCGTCTTTGCTTCGATCAATCTCAAAATCTCTGTTGGTAAAGGTAAACGTCTTTAAGCCGTCATCCGATATAGCTTTGATTTCTGCTATCACTTTTGATTCATTGTCAATTTCAATATTGTGATCAATGATATTCAGCGCAGAATCTTGTCCGCTTTGTATAAAGAACCAGGGTTCTACACAATGCCGGGCTGTGACAAATCTTCCATCATCCAGCAAAAAACCAGTACCTGTGCTAGAAGAAATAAAGTCTGTCCCTTTCTTACTGAATAAATATACCCGGGTTTCCAGAAAATAAATGCTGGCTTCAAAGGGTTTGATGATTCCGGCCGGATTATTGACACCTCCTGGCTTCCCGCCTGCAAATGCCGCTGATGATATCCCTCCCGGACTGTTGTCTCCATTGACCAGAATAGCCAGAGAGTCGTTCTTGTCTTTCACTGTTTTGAACTGATTTTTAAGGCTGGCCAGTTCTTTCTTCGTCTGTTCTATCAGCGCAATGTTCTGATCATCCTGATCCTGCATTTCCTGCAATTTCTCTTCCTTCGATTGGATATCCGCCTGCATCGTAACCAGCTGTCCTTTGGTGTTATTCAAGTCGTTTTGTGCCGCCTGCAGATCGACGGTCGTCTTTTCCAAATCGCCGGATAACTGGTTGATAAAAAATCCTGAACCTGCCATCAGAATGACGATGGCTACGCACATCATCATCAGATAGTTTTTATAGGGTTTGACAGCCTGTTGTACCACCAGGTTCATGCGGTTGGTAAAACCCATCTTGGCTGTACCGGTAGAGGAGATATTGAACAGCATTTTAGGGCCTTCCAGCGACAATTGAATTTCGTCACCATTGTTCAGATGCCACTCCCCTGTCACATCTTTGCCATTCACCAGGGTGGGATTAGAGGTAGACAGGTTTTTCAAGATGACCTCATTGCCTTCCCGGTAAATAGCAGCGTGCTTGCGGCTAACGGTGCTGCAATCATCACCGAAAGAAACAGCACAGGAACTGCTTCTTCCCAGTTCAATGTAAGGGATGACAATTTTCTCATGTTCACCCACACTGTGCTTTTGAGTAGGGGTAAGGTGCTGTAAGGTATACACGGGTACATTGGTGCCACCCAAAACGCGTAATCCGGTGGCCATTGTTTTGGAAGCACTTTGCTGTTTCATTGTTTGTCGTGCCATGATCGTTTATTTTTTGATAGTACGAAACATTATTTTCTCTGAGGTTGCCACATTTTGTAAATGTCACCACCTGCAGGCTGATTTTATTTCAGGTTCAATCGTGGGTTCTGCCGGTTATCAAATTCAATGCTATACACATATTCCTCCCCTTCCCTGACGGTGAGTTCCAGGGCGTCTGCGGCTTTTCTGGCATTGCCCTTAAAAATTGCGATGGCCAGTTTTTCGTCTCCTTTCATCACCGGAAAATGAAAGTCGGTTGTATACTTGTCTAAGGTGGTGACTTCCTCTCCGTTGATGCTGATCCGGATATCCGGATTAATCCCTCTTTGGATCAGTCTCTCAAAACGTAGGGTCGCCACCGCTGCGGAGGCCGAAGCCTTGATGATTTCTTTAGAAGGAATGGAAGGTTTTTCTTCTTCTTTCTCTTCTACACTTTCTTCCGCTATATTTTCCGGGATCGTTGTCTGATCGGGCTGCTCTTCCTCGATCGTTGCCTTGGTAGAATCCACAGCTTCTGCGGTTCCGGGGTTGTCCCCTCTCTCTTCCAAAGCAGTTTTGTTTTCAGAGATAGAAGAAACCTCCGGTGAACGCTTTGGAGGGATGGCTTCTCTATGCTCGTCCAGAGAAGCTACTTCCGTTTTTTTTGTTGCTGTATTTTTAGGGTTCCCCGCTTCATTTTTGTCAGAAACAGGGTCTGGCTGCCTGTTTCCTTCGTGCTCTAAACCAGCTTCCATCGTGACGGAAGTTGTTTCTACCTTTTCTTCCGGCTCCCTATCGGCCAGGGACTGTGTCGCCAGGCTATCCTGTGGGGAAGACGGTATCCAGGCCGTCTGCTCCTGTTCTGCCTTGTCTCCCGGTGTGTTGAAATAGAAAAACAGGCCCATGCCTAACAGAAGAAGGAGTAACACAACGATCCCTACACGATTTTTGGGCCGACTGACTGGCATTGCCCGCTCCGGTTCGCTGAGAAAGACCGTATCACGGTAAGCAGCTTCCGGCGTTGGATACGCTATAACAGGCTCCTGGGTGTCAGGCAAGGCAACAGGCCAGCGGCCGGATGTCAGATACTGCTGGGCATACTGTTTCAATTGGGCGGCAGTAGGCCGGTCCTCTGGCTCCAGGGCCATACATTGCCGGATGATAGTGTTCAACTCCCGGCTAAAACCTTCCGGTAACTCAGGAATCTCCGCTCCCTTCTTCAAGGCCAGTCCTCCGTTGCTCATCCACGGCACATCACCATCTGCCAGCTCAAACAAAACCACGCCCAGTGAAAATATGTCGCTGGCTTTGAAACACACCGGTCGGCTGCTGAACCTTTCCGGAGGCGCATAGGCGATGGTTAGGGCACTGGAAGAGAAACCTGTCCGGCGCACCGTATTGCGAAATCGACTGCTGATCCCAAAATCGGCCAGCAGATAGTTGCCATCGTCATCCAGCAGGATATTATCCGGCTTGATATCCTGATGTAAAATTTCCGGTTCTCTCGAGTGAAGATAGTCTAAGGCACTGGCAATGGGATACAACACTTCAGCTATCTGCTTTTCATGAAAGGTACCTCTCTGAAACAACTGATGGGAAAGCGAGCCCTGCTGGCAAAGTGGCATGATCAGATAGGGAGACCCTTCGAACACATCAAAATGTGTTGCTTTCAACAGATAAGGATTTGAAATACGGGCTACCAGCGAAAACTCTTTTCTGAAAAGAGAAATGCCGTTGTTGTCTAAGCCCTGCACAGGGGCAAAGATTTTGATAGCCAGTTCAATCTCGTCTGCCATCATATCTATGGCTTTCCATACTTCTGAAAAGCCCCCTCTTCCCAATTTTTCTATCAGTTGATATCTTCCGGATATTTCAAAGCCTTTTTCAAGTGCTCTCATAGCCTATCAGGTTAGTGTCATGGTAGTGTGTTGCCTGTTTGTCTGAAATGTCACCGCTGAAGCAGTATTATTTTATTAAAAGATACCCGATGGATAGCTGGATGACGTTGTTGGTTTGGGTAAAACCAGGAGTGACGGCTCCATCAATGTCTATAAGACTGGTGGAATAACGGGCGCCAAAGCTAACGTCGCTGAGCAGCAGGTAAGAAAATCCGACACAAAAGCCCGCATCATATGGTTCATATTCTTCTTTGATATCCAGGTCTCCGCCTTCTCCGCCACTACGGGTGGCATTCAGCAACCAACTGAACTGAGGGCCTATGTGAAATGAAAAACCCTGACCCACATAAAGCTTTACCAGCAAGGGAATGCTGACATAATTGAGTTTTTCCGTATAGTCCAGCCCGTTTCTGCTGAATTTGGCCCCCTGCATGGAATATAACCCCTCCAGTTGCACATCAAAGTTATTGTTCAGAACCATCCCGACCACCACACCTGCATGCCCTCCCAGCAGAAGATTATTGGTTTGAAAGTCCTGACCAAAATCAGCAGCGTTAAGGCCTGCTTTGACACCGATTTCAAAGGTTCCGGACCCTGTTTCCTGGGCATAGCTATAGAAACTGATCAGGGAGAAGGCGAATAGCAATAGTTTTTTCATGGTTTCCATGGATTTATAGCTGAAGAAGATTCATTTTGATGAACTCTGGAAGGGGTGGCTCCTTGCGGCAGCCTCAGGTTTTCCCTTACCTTATGCGGTTTTTGGTTACCTTTTCTAAGTCTGGCTCCGGTCTGACTGCTAAATTTCTGGGTAAACAGCGGCGTGACGGCCACAATTTTATCTAGGTTTTGGTCAGCGCCTTTTTCGTACAATTCTACATAAACCGGGGTTTCTTTTATTTCCGAAGGGGCTACATCCAAACAGACATAGGTTGATAAGACATTGTTCTCTATCCGGCTGTTGGATTCGTCCATGACCCGGAACCACCAGATAGAATCTTCCAGGTACCACAGTTTCAGATCAAAATTTTCAAGTGCCAGGCTGATGTCCTTGTCTAAGACCACATCAAAACCAAAATAAACACTCCCATCGGTACACCCATTCTCCACCACATCCTGAATGACTAATTCTTCAATGACCAGCGGATGAAAGGTGACGGTATCTACTTCATTGCTAAAGATGACGTCTGATAAATCTTTTTTCCGCGCTACTAATCTGGCTGTCTCGTAGCGGTAGCTGCTTCCGTCCAACAGGGTGGTACACCAGGCTATATTCAACTGGGTTGTATCTACAGCCACTGAGTAGGGAATCCGGTCTCCATCCGGAAAAAGATAAATCCCTTCAATGGTAAAATCATAGGCATTCAGGTCAATATTTTTGAAATTCGCTTTAAATTCTTTGGTATCACTAAAAAACCCGAAAGACTCATTATCTCTACAGTAGGATCCATCATTAAAGGTATTACCTGTATAATCGAGTTGGATGGTAGGGTAATTTACTTCCTTTTGTATAGGTTCGCTGGTAATATCATTGTCAGGAAGCCTGAATGTAGCCTGTATTGTTTCTCCCTCGACGCCTGCCATAGAGTCGGCAAATACTTCATAGAGAACCGTTGCTTTGTTGCCATTAATCTCATTTATGATCAGTTCATCCTGTCTGGATTTACCCGGGCTGTTAAAAGACAAATTCAATATTTTGGTATAACCGGCCAGGTTATAATCACTGGGGCTGATACTGAAAGTCAGGTCGGCCCGGTAAGTGATCACTTTACCGGCGGGATCTTTGGCTCCTACGCGAGTGATGGCCATGTCTTGCAGCTGTAAACTGACCGCTGTGGCGTCTATTGCTGCTTCATCTACTGCCTGGCAGGCCAGTTTTACCTTATTGTCGATGCGGGCCGTCAGCCGGTTGTCTGTACCCGAACCCAAAGACCACTGGATAGCGGCCCTCCCGTTACTGCCGGTGGTTGACGTTGGCTGACTCACTGTGCCTCCGCCGCCGGTGACCTGCCAGCTAACTTCCACGCCGGAAACCGGTACTTCTTTTCCACCTTCCACACGGTAGACAAAGGCTTCCAGCGGATCGGTAAGAGACGCGCCTGATTCACCAATTAAGTTTTCAGCATTTTCAATGCGGACGTTCAGACAAGATCCTTCTATACCGGGGTCTTCTTCGTCTTGACAGGAAGTAACCATAAACATAAGGAATAAGCTTACCATCAGGAAGGGTCCCCTGAGTGCTGTGA
This sequence comes from Catalimonadaceae bacterium JC749, assembly GCA_021730635.1. Lineage (GTDB taxonomy): Bacteria > Bacteroidota > Bacteroidia > Cytophagales > Cyclobacteriaceae > JAJNNC01. Next base: position 180,655 of record JAJNNC010000012.1, on the reverse strand, counting down.
GTACGTGCGATGCGGGTAGCCCCACCTCTTGCCAAAGTAAATTTTTCATCAGTAGCATTTTTAACTTTTGTTCACCAATCATCAGAAGGCCAGCGATAGGTTAGATTTTACCATGGATTATTTTTCTCTCTATCGTCTGCTTCCAACTATCAGTGGGTTGCCACTTTTCAGGAAGGTCACCAGGGTCACCCATGAAAAATATGGATGGGTGGATAGGTTGATATACATGGGGCTCAGTTGCTATCCAATTTGCCAATTAGACAACAAGGCCACAGGGCGTTATGCGCTCCGATCACAGTCCAACGCTTGATTGAATATAGAAAAGAGAATTATTGTAAAAAAATGGTCAAGGCACCAATTATTTCATGATATAAGAGATACTTAAAATATAATATTGAATAGCATAAAAACGATATAATCTTCAGTTTATATACTAAGCCGGAATGCTGGCCGGGACTAAAAAAAAGAAAGCGATGCAGTCACAGGACTACACCGCTCACTTGCGTTTGGTCAAAAGGTGAAGATCTGCTCACACCAGGGCGCCACTCTCCCGGGCCAGGATGGTTGCGCCCTGGCTGATTTTACAGGATAGATTTTTAGTATTGATTAACAAGGATGGAGTATGGCTGAAGTCTCAGCATGCTCCCCTCCGATGGCCTGTTGACTAGCAATCCAGATTTGAGCGAAGGCTCCAGTGCCATCCGTCTCCGGCAGTATTGGTGATGGAGTAGTAGTGCTTTTTGTTGACACGGCATCCCCAGAAGTTTTTACCACTATACATGTAGTAGTTATAGACCCATCCTGCCAGTAAGTCGGCATCAAACATGGTACTGCCATCGATTTGTCCTCTCAGGTGTATCTGCCCTCCCTGATAAGGGTATACATAGACTCTGGATCGGGAGCAATTGGCCCAGGCCCAGTCGGTGGATATATTCTTTCTGTTGAGCAGACAAGCTTTATACCCATTATAATAACTGCTGGGGTTGCAATAATTATCTCTGAACCAGATATCATTCAAATCTTCGGTTCTGGCATGATCAGAAGATTTGTCAATCCCGAAATTGGCTCCTTCCGGAGTATATTTCTGAGTCTGCTCTGAGGCATCCGCACTAATTTCAAAGCGTTCCTGCAGGTTCTTGAGTTCAGCCGGCACGGCTTTTCCCGGAGCAAGTTCCTGATGGATTTCTTCCAGGGTCATACCGACCAAATCAGGACTCAGGATAGCCTCTTCACCAGGACGGTTTCTCTCGAACAAGGCAATATCTTCTCCGTTTGAAAGAAAGACGACGGTGCCATCACCGACGGTAATTTGCGAAATCACATTTTGCCCTTTGATTTCCGTTAGCTGATCTTCAATTTGTGATTGTTGAGGAATGGTTTCCAGATTTTCATCTTGACATGACCATAAAAACATTGAAGTAAAGACACCAAGTACGATTAGATTTCTCATGATTTCATAGTTTAAGAGTGGTGGATTTTTTTACTGTTGAAGTCAATACATCAGTCCCGGGGTGATCATACTGATTTGACATTAGTATGCACGGTATTCCAAAATGTAACCAAACAACCCAAAGGAATATCGTTGCCTTTTAAGAAAAGGTTGATACAAGTCAATTTCCCAAGAGCTTCATTGAGAGTATAATGAACTATGGTGTAATACCAAATAGGTTAAACAGTAGTGCATAACCTAGTTTATAGAAAATTGATGATTTTATGACAAATCAAGAACTATAAAATAGCATGTTTTCTAATTTTTATTGAGACTTTTCCACAGGGTCGCCTGGCGATCGATGAAAAGTCTCCGCGCGGCGGACCGCCAAAAATCTTGAGCAAAATATCATTCCTCCCACATAGCCATCACACCCTCAACTCCGTTGGGGCCACGATTTTGCTCGGACCTTCGCACTTTTATTTATGCACTTTATTAAAACTTATATGGTGTAATTCCATTGGGATAATCAAGGCGCTTGTCTAGATTCTTCGGTCTCTACTTTCAGGTTTGGATACCATTGAAGAATCATTCCCATAAGTGAATTTTGAATTGATAGAGTGCTTCTGGTTGAGCAGTCATAGTGGCAAATCATCTTTTTATCAAGATACTAACCAAGTCACGGAGATAGTAAGGTTTGCCATCAACGCTGCAGTTAGCATTCTGCTTCAGATCGCTAAACTGCTCCACAGTTTTTATGCTCTCCAAATATCTCTAAAAAAAAGCCGTAACATAGTGCTGACATTCACATATCTCTTTCGTAACTGCCATTTTCAAAAATAACTTTATAGTCAGATTTAAAAAGTTTACTGGGTAGGTAATAATCTGTGGTGATAACTTGGGCACCCGATGCCTTGGCCTTTTCAAACCTGTTATAATCATTTTCCCTTGCTTCTTTGGTATCTGCATCTGCTCGTGTTCGAACCATATATCCTAATGCTACCAGGTTTTTGATCTTCTCAAAATTTTCCATTGGATCATTCATAATCCTAAAAGCAGCATTAGGATTTCCTTCTTCTTTATTTACAAATAAAACAGCGCCTTTTGAATTCGGAAAACGAGTCAGATATTCATTGGTTTTTTCTTCTCCCTCATCCAAAATGAACATAAACCGGTTTTTTACTTCGCTTAATAAAGGCCAGCCATTGGCGAGCACTGCTTGTTCCAACGTTTCAAAATTGCCTCGTACCATATCTGGCGTTATCAAACGCTCATCGTCGAACACCTCCCGTATCTCTGTATCAATGCTATGTAAAGCTTCAGCAGTAAAAAGGAGTGGCTTTCTGGTATTTGGAATTTCGCCGTCCTTGGCGTTAATGGTAATGATGATTGGCGTATGTCCTTCATTGGCCTGAGACCATTTTTTTAATTCCTTTAAGGCATCCTTCAATAGAAGTTGATGGCTTCTGAAATCTATTTCCTGAACATGAAAAATCTTGAGCCCGGGTAATTGCAGCTTTTGTTCAACATCAAACGGTTGTGGTTCTGCATCCAGAGATTTAACAATGTCCAATCCTTTAGGATCAGCGTAATGCCCGCCTTCGGGATCATAAAAAACGTCTAACTCCAAGCCACGCAGTCCCAAATTCAACTGTTCTGATAGTGAAATATGTTCATACTCCAAACCACTCAATGTAGGATTCTCTTTCAACAGATAATCCATCAAGGGCCTTTCAATCGCGATCTTATAACTATTATGACTGCCAATGATCTGGATGTGGTTCAACTTAATTTCCTCCGAAATTTTATGCCCTGAATTACTGAAAAACATGATGGAAATGATCAGTAACAGTACGGTAGATAATGCTTTCATAGGGTTGGTTTTATTCGTGGTGCAGCGCTTATACATTGATTTTGAGTGGAATGAACAGGATTGAAAAAGATACGGCAAGAAAAAAATTTCTTGCCGTATCATTCAGGTCCTTATTTGGTTTAATATCCTGGATTTTGCACTAAAAATCCTTCTTCGCTAGAAGCGCCATCGACTGCTCGTTGAGGAATCGGGAACAATCTTTTGTTAACATCGCTATCGGTCTTACCTGTCCAGGTGTCCTCGTATTTGCCAAACCGTATTTGATAGTTTCTTCTAAAGCCTTCCCAGTACAGCTCAAATCCCGATTCACGGAACAATATATCAAGGTCCATATTAGTCAAGGCAGCTGGGGACTGTTCAGGCCGGGCATTTCTGGAAGTTCTTAAAGTATTGACATCATCCAATGCACCGGCATTGTCACCATTTCTGAGTTTGGCCTCGGCGCGCATTAAGTATATTTCTCCCAGGCGAATCAAGACAAGATCAACACTACTATAAGAACAACAATTGGGAGCGGTATGACTGTATTGATATTTTGAAAATCTGTAACCTGTGTTATGTAAACTACCCTCATTCGTAAAATCTACCCTGAGCGTATGGTCAACATAGGTCAGATTTGCACCACTAGTTCTTTTATTGATCACGGGATATATTCTTACCGTACCATCGTCGCAAGTCAAAATATTGCCTCCTTCATCTTTTCTAGGGCCCCATATAACACCACGAAGTATTCCCCTGTCAATTTCAAAATCCTCTGCAGCCACACAATAATAATGGTCTGAATCATTCCCTGGAGTTATCCCGGTAAGATCTTTAAGCTCATCGGGTATAATCGTATTTTCTTTAAAGAAACGGGCGTCGGCATCGGCAGGATCTACATTGCCATAGGCATCTACCCAGGTCTGGTAAAAATCAGGGGTAGCTGCTACCGCATCTGTTCCCCGTGTGTTCGGGAATTCCGGTCTTGGCACCTGATCACCGGATATGGACCAATAGGCCCATCGTTGGTGCTCGGTTTCAAGTATGCCTCTCTGATCAAGTGAAAATATTATTTCAGGATTGCTATGGTTATCATCACTGAACAGATCAAAGTATTCGGCCGATAATGAATAAGGCCCCGCAATAATATCGCTGGTATATTGTATAACCTTATCCATATCCTCTTTCCTAAAGTCAGGGGTACCATATGGATCGCGATAAACGGCTGCATTTAAATAGAGACGTGCCAATAAAGCTTTTACGGCATCTCTGCTTAACCTACCCGGACCTTTATCGTTGTTGATGATATCCACAACCGACAACAGTTCGCTTTCAATATAATCAATAGCATTTTGTCCCCTTAGAATTTCAGATGTTTCATCCGAACGCTCTTTTTTGAAAACGAGTCCCCAATTATCAAGTGCCAGCATATTAAGATATGCTTTCATGGCTACCATTTCGTAATAAGCATCTTGGGCTCTGGTATTGCCGTTTTCAGCTTCCACGCTTAATCTTTCCGCGGCTATGACCGCTCTTGATAAACACAAAGTTATATATGTCCAGGAATCCCCTACCAAGCTATTACTAGGAGTCATCAGATGCTGGTGAACCGCAATGAACTTACCACCATCGTACCAGTCCGTACCCCCACGATAAGGAAGGATGCCTTCATCAGAAGCCACCTCTTGAAGTCCGAAATTAACAGTATGCAACCATACACCGGACCGAAGAATTCCATATACTGGTGCTATGGACCCACTTACAATTTCCGCCTGACCGGTTCCGGTCAGAGACTCATCGAGAATTTCTTCCTCTAAATTGGTACAACCGAAAAAGGCGATTAAAAATACGATGATCGGTAGGGTTTTGTTCAATTTTATATTTTTCATTTTGTTTTTCTACGTAATGTTAAAAGAATCGTATGTTTTCTTTCTAGAATGTCAAATTGAGACCGATCGTGAATGTTCTTGCCCTTGGATAGGTGAATCGGTCAATACCAAATGTTTGGATTCCACCCGAAGCAGATCCCGTATTGACTTCAGGGTCAAATCCTGAATAATCTGTGATGACAAACAGGTTTTGAGCTGTTAAAGAAAAACTGATATTTTGGAAGGCATCCCCCAACCCGATCCTATCCGGACGCAAGTTATAGGCCAGCGTAGCGTTATTCAATCTTAAGAAAGAGCCATTCTCCAAATAACGGGTCGATACGATATTGGCATTGGTCAACGCCTCATTGGGGTACTGGGTGGCAAAATCCGTGGTATTGTTAGACTGGGCCAATTGTGCCTTATTGAACAGGGTCATGGTCGTATGATTGTAAACTTTGTTTCCTGCTACACCATTAAAATTCAGACCCAGGTCAAAAGCTTTGTACTTTACATTTACATAATATCCATAGATAAATTTAGGAATCGCACTGCCTACTACATAACGGTCATTGTCTAATATTTCACCATCTCCACTAATGTCTCTGTATATACTTTGGCCATCATCAGCACTAATGCCATCAAACTGATACATATAAAAGGCACCTAAGGGCTCACCATTAACGTAGCCATTAATGGTTGCACCCGTTTGGCCAGAACCTTGCGCCGCGCCGGTGGCTAAAATCGAGTAGGGTGAATCTTCTACCTTATTCTGAATATAAGTTACATTACCGCCAATATTATAGGAGAAGTCGCGCTGTGAGTCGCTACTGTAATTCAAACTTAACTCGACACCATTATTCTGGATGATCATATCCGGGATATTGGTCCAGTAAGTAGCGGTAGGCTCAACAGGATCGGCAGGAACCACTTCCAAAAGTATATTAGAAGACTTTTTATTGAAATAATCCAATGTGCCGTTTAACCGGTAGTTAAAGAATGAAAAATCAACTCCTACATCTATTTGGGAAGATACCTCCCATTGTAGATCGGGGTTTGCCAAACGTGTATATACAATTCCGTATGGATAACCGTCCAATGAACTGGCATCGGTATCAATGGGATAGGTACTGATACTTCCGGCACCTGTTATTAATCTCTCTTCTGAATAGCTGGCTTTTGTGATCTTGGAGGGAATCTCTTGGTTACCGGTCAGGCCCCAGCTTGCACGTAACTTCAAGTTGTTGAAAACCGAATTGGCCATAAAACCTTCTTTGCTAATGTTCCATCCTAATGCAAAAGAAGGGAAGTAACCATATTTGTTATTCTCTCCAAACTTGGAGGACCCGTCGGCACGCAATGTACCTGTGAAGAGATATTTATCAGCATAGGTATAGTTCAGCCTGCCGAAGAAAGATTGCAGCTCGTTTTTAACGGCAGCCGAATTTACCGAAGTAGGATATTCACTTGTACTGGTGTGGTCTTGATACTTGGGTTCAATGTTATTATCTGCAAAGCCTTTATAAGAAGTTATTCTGGTTTCATCCAAAAATTCTTGGAAAGAATGCCCCGCCAATACAGTAACGTTGTGCGCATCCTGGTTCCATTGATAAGTTAGTGTATTCTCAATGAGTTGATTCGTATTGGAGCTAATGGCAACATCCAATGAGCCATCAGAAATATCAGACTCATTGATCACTAACGTATAGGGTTCGTACTGCTGCTCCCTGGTTGTAGCGGAGTAATCCACCCCAAGGTTCATCCTATAAGTAAGGCCGTCCCATATTTCTACAGAAGGCGAAATGGCCGCCAGAATACGGTGATTAGTGGCCAGGTCACTGTATATATCATACCTGGTCAAAGGATTTAAGGCATTGGTGGGCAGTAAGGTAGGCACCCCATCCGTATAGGGTGGAACCGTCGGGTTCAGACTAATCATATCACTGATGGTCGAGGTAATACTCGGGCGTAAATTCTCGGTACGGGAAGCTGTAAGATTATAATCTATATTTAGCCTACCATTGAACGCCTTTTGATTCATATTTAATTTTCCTGAATAACGCTTAAGCTCGCTATTCTTCAAGATTCCTTCTTGATTTTGATAACCTACCGATGAGAAATAAGAAAATTTCTCATTATTGGCTCCGCTCACAGAGAAATTGACATTTCTTGATACACCTGTTTGGGTTAATTCTTCTTGCCAATCCGTATTTCCCCCAAGGTCATCTAACGTTCCACCCACGGCAACCACCTGTTCACGAAAAGCATCGGCATTGAACACGTCTATTCTATTGGCTACAGAGGATAAAGCGGTGGATAATGAAAGATTCATTTGAGTTTGTCCATATCCTTTTTTTGTGGTAATTACGACAACCCCATTGGCTGCCCTGGAACCATATACTGCTGTAGCACTGGCATCCTTTAGTACATCGATACTTGCAATATCATTGGGGTTAAGAAAATTCAGCGGATTGGTGGAAATGCCCGTAGAGGAATTGTCTAGCAAAAAGCCATCGACTACGTAAAGCGGTTGGGTTCCTGAACGCAAACTACCGATACCCCTAATAATTACATCCTGTGAGGCACCAGGTTCACCACTATTTGAGGCAATGTTGACACCAGCCAATTTACCCTGCATCAGTTCACCTGGGTTTGTCACCACACCCTGGTTAAAATTCTCACTATTAACAGAAGCAATGGCGCCAGTCACGTCTGACCTTTTTTGCGTACCGTAACCAACCACAACCACTTCATTCAATTGCGAAACATCTGGGTCTAGTTGGACCACTATGGATGATTGCCCGTTCACTGAAACCTCTTTCCGATAAAATCCTACATAAGAAATTTCAAGAATGGCATCCATATCGGCATCAATTACAAATTTTCCATCAGCATCTGTTATTGTGCCGTTTGTGGTTCCTTTAACAACAACTGTTGCGCCGGGTAAGGGTGCTCCTGTTTCATCTGTAACCATGCCTGAGATGGGTTGGGCAACGGATACAACATGTAAATAAGGGGCATTTAATTTAAAAAATACCTTCTCATCAGTATTTTTAGAATACGCATGGGATGGGTTAACATTAAATCCAGCCCAAGATATCAAATATGCTAAAGCACATATGAGTTTTGATGATCGTAATTTTGAATACATAATCTTAAGGGTAGGTTGGGTAAAATTTTCCGATATTTTTGAATTTTAATAAAGTTACAAAAGTAAATTGTATGTAATAAAGTGCTGTTAAGAAGATGTTAGGAAGATGTTAGGATTATATTAACATGAAATCTGTATGATGTGGGGTATACGGAAGTAAATTTACAGCAGGTAATGCTCAGACGGCCTCCCTCCTATCCTCATAAGGTGATGAGCGTAATACAATAATGATATGCTCTCGGCTCCAATGGTTGCCTTTATCACATATATCGCGACCATGCTGATTACGTTCTGCAGATTGGCTTGCACTAATCATCAGACGTAACTTTTTCTTAAGATCATGCTATCTATCCTTTTACTGCTTTTGTCACTCCTCTACTGGGTTATTTTGTGTGTGCTGGCCGGTCAGGCTGGTGAAAAACGCCAGATAGGTTTCTGGCCCTCCTTTCTTATCTCCTTTTTCTTCAGCCCTCTCTTTGGGCTTATTTTTGTAGCACTTTCTCCCTCCCTGTCAGAAGAGGTGCACCGTTTTAAAATACATTATGAGCTAGCCCAGCGAGAGGAATTCAAGGGCAACCCTACAAAGGCTATCGATGAGTATCAGAATGCTTTGTTTTACCTGCAGCGTGACTACCCACACCTGAGCGGAACGCTTGAAGCGGACAGACAAAGAAAATGCCTTGAAATAAAAAGAACCATCGCCTCGCTGCAAGAAGTAACTGCATCCACCTGGCAAAACTGAATAGTGGAGGGTTGACACACCTGTCCTTGGCGGATGGCATACTTTCCCAGAAATTTTATGGAAGAGTCCGTATCCCCTTAAAAAACCAATGAAATTTGTGCAAGGTTAAAGCATCCCCATTGCAGCGGTAATTGTGGCACAAGCTATTATCTTTGCTATAAGCATCAACAGATCAAAAATCGTATCACCTGTGTTATAAGGTTGATACTAAAAAGCTATAGCATGAATTTTAATGAAAACGATATCAAACAGGTATTCAAACAACTGCATCATCCGGACCTTTTAAAGGAACTCGAACAATATGGAAAGTGGGCTACTTTCCATCCCGGTGACATCATGATCAACTATGGTCATTCTATCAAAACGGTTCCGCTGGTCATGTCCGGTTCTATCAAAGTAATCCGGCAGGATGAAGAAGGCAATGAGATTTTCCTGTATTATCTGAAGCCGGGACAAACCTGCGCCATGTCGCTCACCTGTTGTAGTACTTACCAGCCCAGCCAGATCAGAGCAGAAGCGGAAGATACCACGCTGATCCTCGCCATTCCCATAGATCGGCATGAGCAATGGATGAACCGCTTCCGCGAATGGAAAGAACTGGTAGCCAATACCTATTCTCTTCGCTTCCAGGAGTTGCTTCAGACCATCGACAGTATCGCTTTTAAGAAAATGGATGAAAGGCTGCTGGAATACTTACACCTCAAATTCCAGCAACGGGATAGCCTGTCCCTGACAATCACTCATCAGGAAATTGCCAACGAATTAGGGACCTCCCGCGAGGTGATTTCCCGCTTGCTGAAACAGATGGAACGGCGGGGAATCGTTACCTTGGGCAGAAATAAAATATACCGCAAGAAATCAACAACTCTATCTTCTGATCTCTTATCCTGACATGGGTGATAGTTTTACCCAAAAGTATCTGTATTTGAAAAAAAGAGCCAAACCTCAAATTATTTTTCATCAGATGCCAGTGGTTAGCAGCTGCTGTGTGACTTTTGTTGCAGACAAAATGTAGCCATGCCCTTATATTTACCCCAAAATGTAAAATATGGAAGCACTGACCATTGCGGGATATATAGCATCAGTTTTCATCGGATTGAGTCTGGGGCTCATCGGAGGAGGAGGTTCCATCCTTACCCTGCCGGTATTGGTTTATTTATTGGGGATCAGTCCGGTGTTGTCTACGGCCTACTCTCTTTTTGTGGTAGGTGTCACTTCGCTGGTAGGGGGGACAACTTTTATTCGTAAAGGGCTGGTCAATTACCGGGCAGCCATCATTTTTGCCATTCCTTCCTTCATTGCCGTATTCCTGACCCGCCAGTTTCTCATGCCTGTAATTCCCGACATACTTTTTACGACCCCTTATTTTACACTTACCAAAGACAGAGGGATCATGATTTTCTTCTCCCTCATTATGCTGGCTGCTTCAGTCTCTATGATCAAGGATAAAAGCAAACCGGAAGATGGCTCCTCAAAATCTCGTTTTAATTTTCCCATGATAGCCCTGGAAGGCACTATTGTAGGTGGGCTGACAGGGATTGTGGGGGCCGGGGGTGGCTTTCTGATTATTCCCGCCCTGGTGCTGTTTGCCCGTATACCGATGAAAATGGCAGTGGGTACTTCCCTGCTCATCATCGCTGCCAAATCATTGATCGGTTTTCTGGGCGACCTTGGTCATCAGCCTATTGTGTGGTCCTTCCTGCTGCTATTTACCGCCCTTTCTGTGGCAGGGATTTTTCTGGGTAGCTATCTGTCAAAAAAAATACCAGGAGAGCACCTCAAAAAAGGATTCGGCTGGTTTGTATTGATTATGGCAGTGTATATTCTTCTCAACGAGCTTTTCCTTTGAAAGAAAATAGGGTTATGTGACTTTTGTTGCAGACATGATGGGGGTTAAATCCTTATGTTTGTTATCAATAGTGAAACATACTCTTTGTACACTATTGTTTAGCAATAGGCTACATCCATTTTAAACCAAAGAAATCATGAAAATCCAACAGTTTGAAGATAAAAGTTTAGCCCATTATTCTTATGCTATTTTGAGTGAATGTGAACAGAAGATCATTCTCATTGATCCGGCCAGAAATCCTCAACCTTATTATGACTTTGCCCGGCAACAGGAAGCTGAGATTGTCGGAGTGATAGAAACCCACCCACACGCGGACTTTGTAAGCGCGCACTGGGAAATCCATAAAAAAACAGGTGCCACTATTTATGTCAGTAAAATGGTAGAGGCAGACTACCCTCACCAGGGCTTTGATGAAGGGGATACGCTTACCTTGGGCAAAATAACGCTCAGAGCGCTGAATACGCCTGGTCATTCTCCCGATAGTATCAGTGTGGTGCTAGCGCATCAGGGAAAAGATAAAGCCGTCTTTACGGGCGATACGCTCTTTATTGGCGATGTGGGTCGGCCTGACCTCAGGGAAAACACCGGAAAGCTCAGAGGAAAACGGGAAGCCCTGGCCCGACAGATGTACCAGAGCACCCGCCAGAAGCTCATGAAACTAGACGATGAGGTGATCGTGTACCCAGCGCATGGCGCCGGTTCCCTGTGCGGTAAATCCCTGAGCGATGCCAACCAGAGTACCATTGGCCAGGAAAAGAGGAGCAATCCGGCCTTGCAGGAAATGAGTGAAGAGGCTTTCGTGGAAATGCTACTGCAAGACCAACCCTTTATCCCTAAATATTTCAGTTATAATGTGGACCTCAACAAACAAGGGGCTGCTGATTTTCAACCGTCCGTAGAAAATGTACCGCTTCTGGCAGAAGATACAATGCTGGAGAAAGGTATTCTGATCGTAGATGCCCGTCCGGAGAAGGTATTCAAGCAAGGACATCTGCCAGGAGCCATCAACCTGCAGAATGGGGAAAAATTTGAAACCTGGCTGGGCAGTATTATCCATCCTGACGAAGAATTTTACCTGTTGGCCTCTGACACCAAAACTTTACGGACGCTGATTGAAAAGGCAGCGAAGATCGGGTACGAAACCCGGATAAAGGGTGCTATGGTCTATTCCCGGCCGGGTGGCCAAACCCTGCCTGCTCTTGACCTGGATTTTTTTAAAGAGCACTTAAAAGCTTTTACAATTGTTGATATCAGAAATGCCTCAGAGGTGGAAAATGAACCTAAGTTTGGGCAAGCTATCAACATCCCTCTACCCGAGTTGAGAGAAAGAGTACAAGAGATCCCTGATGACAAACCTGTGATGGTTCATTGTGCTGGTGGATACCGTTCAGCAGCGGGCAGCAGTATCATCCAACAGGCCATGCCTCAGACCAAAGTGTACGATCTCAGTGAGGCTGTCAAAGATTTTTAAACAGAAAACAGAACATGGAATTAGTAATAGATTGGATTAAACAACCCTGGCCCTGGTACGTGGCCGGTCCCCTTTTAGGACTGATGGTGCCTGCCTTACTCCTATTGGGCAATAAATCCTTAGGGATATCTTCGGTATTGAGGCATGCCTGTGCCGCCTGTTTCCCGGCAAAGCTTCCCTTTTTTACCTATGACTGGAAAAAGGAGATGTGGAACATCCTGTTTGTGCTGGGGATTGCTTTGGGTGGATGGGTGACTGTCACTTTTCTGAACAATCCGGAAGCCATCGTGATCGCCGCATCAACCCAAAAAGATTTGGCAGCCCTGGGTATCACCGATTTTCAAAGTTTGTTGCCCGTACAGATTTTCACCTGGAGTAACCTTTTTACAGCCAAAGGACTGATATTCTTTGTCATGGGCGGCTTCCTGATCGGCTTTGGCACCCGCTACGCCGGCGGATGTACTTCAGGTCATGCCATCATGGGACTCAGCAACCTGCAATGGTCCTCACTGGTGGCTACTATCTTTTTTATGCTGGGAGGCTTTGCCATGACACACCTGCTGTTGCCTTATATCATGGCATGGGTAGGATTTTAAAGGAAGAAGGGATTTAATTTTCAAATAATATGAATGTAAAAAACAGCCATACGATCTTAAAAGATAAACATCAGCCTTTGGCTCCCAAAGAAGTAACCAGCGAAAATTATTTCAACCTGCTTACTTACCTGGTGGCTGGTATCTTGTTTGGCATCATACTCGTAAAAGCAGAAATTATTTCCTGGTTCCGTATTCAGGAGATGTTTCGCCTGCAATCTTTCCATATGTATGGGGTGATTGGTTCAGCCATTCTGGTGGGTATGATTTCCTTACAGCTTATCAAACGTTTGCGCCTCAAAAGCCTGCAGGGCGAGGCTATTGTTCCACAAAAGAAAGCCTTTCATAAAGGACAGATGATTGGTGGTTTCATCTTTGGCCTGGGTTGGGCTTTGACGGGAGCCTGTCCGGGTCCTTTGTTTGCCCAGATCGGCGGTGGCTATACCGTAGTGCTGGTCACTTTGCTGAGTGCGGTAGCAGGCACCTGGGTTTATGGCCGGTTGCGCCACAGGTTGCCTCACTGATGTTCCAACAATAAAACAAGTAGTTACTCAAATGGGTCTTTTCCTTTTTGGGTAACTTTCCTGTATGTTCTCAGAAAGCGATGATCATGTAGATAACATCGCTTTTGCAGGATTTGGAGATGAAGATTAGGAAAATTGGGGTTGATCAAATAGTTGTACTCATCTGGTGCATGGATGCTGGGAACCTGCAGCACAGCAGATCGTTTACTTTTAATCCAATCTGTACCAATGTTACGGGTGAGGGCTATGCCTTTCTCATCATACCAGTTAGCTGGCAACTGAGCTGACACGGATGCCAACGGTAACATCTGGTCAGCATCTACTTCCAATGCTAAGAGTATATAAGGCACATTCACAGTGGTATTAATCACATGTCCAAGATACTCCAGGATTGATAATGAGGCAGATTGGGCTGCATACAGTATAGGGGTTCCTTTATGATGCCAACGTCCGGCATATAACCGACCACCTTCCCCAGATAGGTCTTCAATGAAAAGAGGGTTGCCCAGGCGGTATACTTTTAAGGGAGTCAAGATACTATACCGTATTTGGTTCTTCCCAATTCATGTAAAACAGCGTCTGCACCAATAGGCGTATCCAGTAGATCAAAAGGCTTTCTATGGTTAAAATACCAATGGGGTTGCTCCATCCATTCCAGAAAAGCTTCTTTGCTCAATAGGGCTTCTTCTCCTTCCTGAAATACTTCCTTTACTTTCAGAAACTGCCCGCTCAACCTTTTATCCAACCGGCCTTCCTTCGGATGTATGAGATTGTAATAGCCTTTGGAGCTAATAGCCAGCAGGTAACTCATTTGTTTATTGGTAAGCGCGTACTGCTGCTGAAAAGCAATAACTTCTTTTATCGTTACGCCTTTCTCTACCTTGGCTAATAAATCTATCATGGTAAAATTACTGGTTTATGTGGGTAAATTTACTTCTATTTTTGTAAACGCACAAAAGGTATTTGGGTTGAGTTTCCATTCAACTTTAAATTCCACACTTTGATTTGAGTAATATAAGAGTGACACAATAGCCCTATGTATTTTTAATATACATCGGATATTCTTAACCAATACTCTACCTTTTGATATTTATTGATAAATTGTAAAGATGAACAATCCAAATATCTATTAATGGGTACATTTATACGGTTTCCAGAAAAAATTTCCTTCAGAAAAGCTAAAGAAAAGGTTGAGTATTACTGCGTGTGGGGTAACGTATTTAATCAATACAGAGCAAGTGATCCTAAAGAAGTCGAGATAATATTAGCAAAAAACGATATTGACATTAATAAAATTGCAGATTATTGTAGAGATTATAAAAAACCCATGCCACGTATATCAGATATGCTTTCTGCAACAAATTGGATAAAATCAGGAAGAGGGATTATACAAATTTCAAATTCTACCACAGGACAAAAGGCTAAGGAATTATCCGAAAGTGGAATTTTGTCTACTTCAACTTATCAGAATGAGTTTAAAGAATCTATTAAGGCTAAAAATGCAGCCGTTGACGATGATTTTAATTCTTATAATCATATTTTAAATGCCCTAACATCTGGCTTTTCTACCATTGAGGCGTATCTTAACATGAAGGCAGAAAAATGGAACTTTGAAAATCCTAAAGATACACTTATAGACAATTCTAATATTAAAGTAAACATTGAAACCAAGATAATGAATTGGATTCCTAAAATGTGTAATGGCAAAAGCATTCAAACTGATACACATGAATGGAGCTGTTTTAAGGAATTAAAAAATTTGCGTGACAATCATAAAATACATCCAAAACAATCAACAATAGCTATAACATATAAGGAGATAGCAAAAATCATTGATAAATATCGTTATGGTATAGGTTTATTGTTAGCAAACATGCACATTTGTTTTGACCAAAAAGTCCCAAATCTTATTATAGACACAATATTTTATCCAGATATTGAAGTTATAAAGTAGCCAAGACTGAAAGGTAACATCATACCAATTAGTACGACAGTAGGGGTGCCTAACTCTGTTCTTTAACATGTTTATTTGAAGCTAAATCAAAACTCTAAGAAAGCCTGTTTTCTAATTGCTTTGGTACTTTTCCAATCGATGAAAAGTACCCAAAAATCTCGGGCAAAATATCATTCCTCCCACACTGCCTTCACACCCTCCACAATTTTGCCCACCCCTACGCTTCTTAAAGCCTAAATTATAAATACATACAGGTAAAGAAATAGACGTGAAACGTTGATTTATACTTTTAAAAACTAAAGAAATGATCTGCCCTGAACAAAATAGATACTTTTATCCTTTCTGAATGAATCACTTTTTTTCCAGTACCACCCATTTGTTCAATAAGTTATGCGGACCTTCCAGCACCACCTTATAAAAGGAAGAAGGCATCGATTTCACATCAATGGTATATTGCTCCTGCAGAATGGGCACTTCTCCTATAAACAGATATTCATCTATCCGCCCTAACTCTTTGAAATCATTCGTCGCACTTAACCAGATTTTCACCTTTCCCTGCTTTTCCAGGCTCTTCCAGCGAAGCTGTATTTTCTCCTGTTCATATTGTATGTTCGCCTGCGAGATCGATACAGGACCTATCAGAGGAACACCATCTATTTCCATGGCCTGCGCTTTAGGAATCCTGATATCCATAAACCGGGCAATGGTAGGCATAATATCTACCATCCCCGGCTGATCCTGCCGGAAATAGTTGTTTAAGCCAGCGGCATTGGTAGTGATCCAAATGGTACGTTCTCTGTCCGATTGCCCACCATGATCTTTGCCCGTTTTGGCATCTCTGCCATGATCCGTGGTGATCACGATGAGCCATTCTTCCGGATAGTTTTGTTGCCTGTACTGTATGGCATCCCAGAGCTGTCCGATCTGTTTGTCTGCGCCTTCCACTGCTTTGTACATTCGCTTACTGTCGCCATAGCGGTGCCCCATATCGTCGGTATATTCCAGGTACACCCAGGAAAGATCGGGGGCTTCTTTTCTGATATAACCGGCAGCTTCTGCTACCACATGCTCATCGATCAGTTGAATGAATTTTCGGTCTTCATCATGGGGAAACCGCACGGTATCCAGTTCGAAGCCATCAAAATGATAGTCTAACCGGATATCTCCCGTTTCCGGCAGCGCCTCTCCAATGAGCTTGGTGCGGTTGTCGAGCCAGGTGGAGAAGATAGCTGTTTTTTTCTCAGGGTATTGTTCTTCCAGAAAACGGAAGATAGACCAATAATGATAGTTGGGATCCTCGATATCATTGTCCCACACATTATGTTTATGGACCCAGGTGCCCGTCAGCAGGCTGTTGTAGCCTACGGCCGAAATGGTAGGAGTCTCTGAATAGGTTCCTTTTTCTCCCCCCATATAAGCCCGGGTATAGCCCCCCACCTGGGCAATCTGGTCCAGGTAGGGAGTCTTTACTTTTTCAATCACATCGGCTGGAATGCCATCCACAATGACAAATACCGTCTTCTTTTTTTTCTCCTGTGCCTTTACCATCAGGCAACAACACAGCAGAGTTAGACACAGGATGCCATTTTTCAGCCACTTCTCTGTTGTTTCTTTCATGATCAATTTTTGCTTTTCTATTCCCATCCGAAAATTTGGGTCAGGTTAGGGTTCAGTGTGACATCTGATTGAGGAATAGGCCGGTAATAATACTTAGGCTCTTCAAAGGTTCCCTGGTCTTCCGTGGTCTGGATGGTACCTGAATTTCCATTCTTCAGAAAAACGGAAGCATCCTGCCCGATCGATCCCGCCCGGTAATAGATGTAGGGAACACCCAGCTCATTGACTTCTTTTTCTTCCGGAATAGATTCAGACACGTCAATCAGTTTGATATCTGCCACGCCATCACCTGTCATGTCATACACGCCCAATCCGGGAAAATAGATTCCCTCTGTTTCTTTCTCGAGCAGATCTCCGGCATACCAGCGCATCAGGTCATCAAAACGATAGCCTTCCAGGGCAAGCTCTACCCTTCTTTCCCGGCGTATTTCCAGCAATTCGGCCATTTGAGGGGTAGTGATATTGGGATACCGGGCCGCCTGTACGGGATCTATGGGTGGGTTCATCGTCATAGGAGGCATGCCGGCACGATCTCTGAGCAGGTTAATGCTCATATCCAGATCAGCCTGTGTCAAGGCACCAAGCTCGGCCTGGGCCTCTGCATAGATGAGCAACATTTCCGCCAGCCGGATCACAGGGATGTCAATACTGTTCTGCACAGTCTGTTGCGTATTATTCACAAATCCTTTGATCTGGTGATATCCCGTAAAATTTTTCGCCAGTTGCTGCACATAGATGCCGCCTCCCTGGGAGTAGGTACTGGTGTAGATCAGCTCGAAACCCGGAAAGGCGTAGGTTTGATACAAGCGAGGGTCCCGGTTTTCAAACTCCTCCACAAACAGATGCGTTTCGTACCCAGGCTGACTGCTGTAATAGGAACCATCGGCCATCAGGTAAGCCTGGAGAAGATCTTTGGCCGGACTTACTTCATAGTTGCCAAACATATATTCCCACCAGCCGCTGTTGAGCACATCATTTTCAAAAAAGCGCCCCAGGATAATCTCCGAATTACCGGACAGGCTGCTACCGTCGAACAGATTGCCATAATCCTGTAGTGGCTGTCCAGTGTCGTGTAAGGCATATCCTCCATTGTCTATGATATCTTTGGCCATATCCCGTGCGGTACTGATAAAGGCATCGGCTGTGTTCTGCAATTGCAATTCCGGATGATACTTTCTGTAAGTACCTTCATACAAAGCATAACGCGCCAGATAAGCTTTTACCACCCAGCTATTCACCGCTCCTTCCGGAGAGGAAGCCTGTACGTGCTCCGCAGCGAACGTAAAATCGGCCATAATGCTATCTACCACCAGGGTCCTCGGATCCCTGGGCTTGGTCAGCAGTGCTTCATCATCGGAGGCAATGACCTGGCCATACCAGGGTACATCGGAGTATCTTTTTACTTTTTCCACATAGAATTTGGCACGGAAGAAGCGGGCCAGCCCTTCGTAATGAAGTAGCAGGTCTTCGGATATGTCTGCTTTCCGGTAGTTCTCCAGAAAAAAGTTGACAGCTCTCAACTGACTCCAATCCTGACTCCAATCCCATCCATCGGTGATGGTGGCGGAAGAGGGTTGCGTGATCATCATGGTTTTGAGCTCTGTATTCCCGGTGGTAGCGGCATTATCGGTAGCCTGGTCTCCAATAAAAAGGCCTGTCCCTGGAAAATCGTACAGATTATAAATATACATGGCCAGATCCTCCTCTGTATTGAAAAAGCTTTCCGGGCTGATAGAGGTCTCCGGATATCTTTCCAGAAAGTCGTCATTACAGGCCGAAATTCCAAGAAGTACCAGGAGAGTCGTTAAGATTTTATATGTTATTTTCATCGTTGCTCAGATTTAGAAATTGACATTAAGACCTACCGCATATCTTCTTTGCATAGGATACGCATATCCTTTTCCTACTTCTCTGGCTGTGCTCTCAGAAGGATCATAGCGCAGGTTATCATTGATGGCTTCCGGATCATACAAGTCTTTCAGATCAGACCACTCCGTAATATTTTCTCCACTCACAAAAACTCTCACATTGGTAATACCCAGCCGGTCTGTCACACTGGTGGGTAAAGAATAGCCCACTGTCAGATTTTTTAGCCTCACATAAGCGCCACTCAGCATATACCGGGTCTGAGGAATCGCCAGTCCCATGGATTCATCAATGCGTTCTCCCAGGTTTCTGTCGGCCAGCCAGGATTGCAGAATGGGATATTCAGCATCCAGATTCTGGTTGGCCAAACCTGCTGCGATATACGCCTGTGAATGTTTGGCCATATCCACTTCGCTATCAGTGGTAGGACGATAGAAATCCAGCAGGTGCGCATAACCTCCCGCATAAGGTTGCTGGTAGAAACCCCAGTATAGATAATCCAGCGGGTAGTAGTCTCTCTGTCCCAAGCCCTGGAAGAAGGCTCGTACATCAAATCCTTTCCAGTTCATATTCAGGTCCAGGCCGAACCGGAATCGGGGAGCCGTATTGCCGATAACAGACAGATCTTTAGGGTCGTCTACAGTCAATCCTTTTTCTATGGCACCATTGCCGTCCAGGTCCTGGTATTTGGGCCATCCGGGAACGATAGACAGCGCCCCCCAGGGAATGATCGCTGTTTCATCCAGTTGCTCTATTTCATCTTCGCTCTGGAAAAGTCCGTCGCTTTTCAGCCCCCAGATTTCTCCCAGTTCCATGCCTTCATAATATTGCGTCAGGCTCCGGTTAGGGTTATCAAACTGGGTGATATAGGAGCGGCTGTCGGACAGCACAAACTTGGAACTGAAATACAGCGGACTGCCACCCACGTTAAAGTTATTCTGATAGTTGAGCGTCAGCTCCCACCCTTTGTTTTGCAGGTCGGCAGCATTTTCCCTGGGTTCACCAGCACCCAGCACATCCGGCAAATCTTTGCCCAGCGTCAGCATGCCTTTGGTATCCCGTTCGTAAATGTCAAAGTTTACACTGAGTTTATCTTCAAAAAAGCCCAAGTCTACCCCGAAGTTAAGGGTAGATACTTTCTCCCAGGTATAGTTGGGTGATACCAGCCCCGGAGGAGTTACTCTTTGCGGCAGGGTGCCGCCAATCAGATAATTAGAAAGATAAGCATTCATCGTAGCAATGTAGCCATATTCGGAAACCGACTGGTTGCCCAGGGAACCGTAGGAAGCTCTCAGCTTGAAATTACTGATTACATTGTCGAGCGATGACATAAAAGGTTCCTGATCCACCCGCCAGGCAGCAGAAGCAGAGGGGAAAAAGCCAAAACGATCGTCTTCGGGAAACCGGGAAGAACCATCATACCGGCCATTGAATTCCACTATATACCGGTCCAGCAGGATATAGTTTAAGCGGTAAAAAGCACCTCTGATGGCCCAGTCGGCAATACTTTCACTTACTATACTTTCGCCCGTAGCCAGGCCTATGCTGGGAAAAGAAGGAGAGATCAGTTTATCCCTTCTGGCATCAAAATATTCTGTTCTGTAAAACTCCTGGTTAAATCCGGCAATGGCCGTCAGGTTATGGATGCCAATAGTTTTGTGCAGGGTACCGTATAAGTTGAGTACGCTATAGTTTTCAAAAGTGGCACTTCGGTACGCATAATTGTTCCCTTCCTCCCGTACATCGTTAGGACCATATCCGATCTGGTATCTGGTTTGGTACTCGTTAAAGTTAGAAGCGCCTCTCCGGTAGGTAAAATCTGTATTAAATTGCAGGAGATCTTCCCAGAAATTGAGCTGTATGTTAAACTGCGATTGCAGGCTGGTATATTTATTGGTTGTAGTACCGCCATCGGTCAGCTTAGCCCCCATTTGCCCTGTGGCGGTATTCGCCCAGGTGCCATCCGGATTGATATCCCAGTCGGTAGGAAAGAGATCATAAATATTAACGATAGGATTTTGATTATCATTGATCGCAAAGTAAGAAGGCGTTTCTCTGATGGTGTTAGTCAAAAAAGTATTATTCCCAATAGAGAGCCATTCGTAGGGCTGATAGTTCACTTTGGAACGAAAACTATAGCGGTCGAAGTAGTCATCAGCGATCTTCAAAACACCATTCTGCCGGTTGTAAGCGCCGGAAAGATAATACTGCATACTCTTGGAAGTACCATCGATGGCCAGGGCATGGTTCTGAGAGAACGTAAAGTCATCCAGAAAGTATTGGGTCCAGTCCCGGTTACCCATATATTCCCATTGGGTCTGATCGGTCGGATTAATTCTCACACCCGGTATGGAAGGATCATCGGACCTTTGTTTCGCATACAGATACGTCTGATCGCTATAGTTGACATTATCCCAGGGGGTATTGTTGGTAGAAGTTTCCAGCAGCCTGATATAGATATAAGGATCTGTAATTTTATCAGGCAGCACGGTGGGTTTGTCCCAGGAAAAATTATTGGAATAGTTGATATGCACCCCTTCTCCTGACCCACTCTTGGTAGTGATCAGGATGACGCCGAAAGCTGCTCTGGCACCATAAATAGCAGCCGCTGAAGCATCTTTGATGACCGAAATACTTTCTATATCCTGCGGAGCCAGCCGGTTTAACTCCATCGGTTCTGAAGGTACGGCATCGATCAGGATCAAGGGATCGCCACCATTGATAGAAGTAATCCCTCTGATGTTGATGTTGGCCGCAGCCCCCGGCTCGCCTGAGAAATAATCAATATTGAGGTTGGGCACTACGCCTTGCAACCCCTGCGCTACACTGGAGATGGGGCGCTGCTCAATGGTCTGGGCATCTATCTGGTCGACCGCTCCCGAAAGGTTGACCCTTTTTTGGGTGCCATACCCTACGACCACGACCTCCTGAAGTTCCGCCACATCTTCCTGCAGCACCACATCGATCACATCCCTGTTATTGACAGGAATTTCCGCAGTGAGATAGCCGATAAAAGAATATAATAAGACCGGATTGTCGCTGGAAAGGTTGAGTTGATAGCTGCCATCCACATCGGAAATGGTGCCATTGGTCGTACCCTTTTCCACTACGGAAACGCCAACGAGAGCTTCTCCCTTCTCATCGGCTACTTTACCTGATACATTTTGTTGAGCCCAACCCTGAAAGGGAATAAGCAACAGTAAGCAGGCGAATCTCAGTAAGTACATTTTTTTCATAGGTATAGGTAGGTTGATTTACGCATTGAAAGTTAGTATCTGTATGTTAACTTATGATGAAGTATAAATTAAGAAAAATTAATTGAACATTCAGTCAATTTATTTTTGTTTTTTCTACAACTTATTTGCTGAAACACAGCAATTCCTTTTATATTAATGATTGAAATATGGGACGAAAAAGTTTAAAGGATAACCGGCAAAAAAAAATCATTAAAGCCTTCTACAGGGTAGCCAAGAAAGAAGGGCTGGAAAACACCTCCTTTGCCAAAATCGCCAGGGCTTTAGACATGCCGCCCAGCCTGTTGGTCCATTATTTCAAGACTAAAGAAGAGTTGCTGCTGGGGCTGATCGATTTTATCATCGAGAATTATAAATCCATCTATCGTACCCATGCCCAGGAAAATCCGGATGCATTGGAGAAACTGTTGGAAATACTGAATAATATTTTTTCCCGCAAGTGGGACCGTCTGTTCGATGATGGCATTTTTTACAGTTGCTTCGCACTGATCTTCAGAGATCCGCGTATCAAAAAAAAGTTCAGAGAACTGCACCAGTTGCTGAGGGTGTGGTTGACCGATGCCATACAGGATTGTATAGACCAGCAACTGTTACCCATTCATGATGCGGCCAAAGCCGCTGACCTGATCTTTGTTATTTCAGATGGTGCATATTATTATCTGAGTATGGTGGATGACGAAGCAGAACTCAATGAAAAGCTGAGTACCTACAAACAGGAAGCCTACAGAATATTAAAGATGCCCCAGCCCCAGGAACTCCCGCAAAAGTAAGGCTGCTGTGTATCATCCTAATGTTACCCCCCCCCTTGATTATGCATTACAAAAAAACCTTACCAAAATAGTAAGGCTCTTTTTGTGGTTGAAAATTGCTGGTTTCAGAAAAATGCATCCTACAGGATGTGTAAAAAGTGAAAGAAAGTGCCGATCCAGTGCATCGGCCATTCTTCATCATTCTACAAAGAGTAAACAATACACCCTTACACACGGAGGAAAGTGAGAAGTGTTGGGATTTTCAGAGATCTTAACGAAAGATTAACACACAAAACACAGACAAGGAGGCTCTCTCCATCCTCTTTTTTACTTCTACCGCGTATGGTCATCCGGACAACAATCAGTATTATTTGGGGTGAAAATTTCCATGCTTTTTGCAGAGATACAGGAGATGCCATGTTGCGTTTCTTCTACACTGGCGTAACCCTCCCTCCTCACCTCAACTGGATAGACTCATCTGAACAGCTTTTTTGTCTTTGGCATGGTTCTTTGCGCCTTATAACCAGATATTTATTTAACATAACTTTATAAGATTATGAGAACGCTATTAGCATACATAACAGGAATATCCCTTATTTATCTGGCTGGATGCAACCACACAAACCAGGAAAGAAGTTCGGCTAGCAATGACGAAACTGTCTTAGACTACGATTCTACAGAAGTTTACCAAAACAGAAATGCTATGTTGTCTGCCGAAAATGATAATGATACAGTGGCAGTCAATGACAAAGAGATGGCAGCTCCCTCTACGGCAGAAGGAGATACCACCTATACCGAAACAGAGGTGGCACAGATTGACACCATAGAAACGACAGTCACCTATGATGTGAACCGAAGAACCATAGAGCAGGTAGATACCATAGGAGCGACTAAAACTTATGAAATTGAAAGGAAAGTGATTAAAAAAACAGTGGTGATTGACACACTGACTGAAACGGTGGACAAAGAGCAGGAAGTTGACTACGAAAAAGGTAACTACCAGGTATTGGATGAGCAGGTAGAAAAAGATACGGTTACCGAAACTATCCCTTATCAGAATAATGAATCTACAAATGAGTCTACCGAACAGGCAGCTATTCAAAACGCCGAAGAAGATCAAAAGCAGGGAACAGTCAGACAGGATACCATATCCAACAATGCTGATACGACGGCCACTGCCACAGACAGTCAAGTGCCTGATCAATCAGCCGCCCAAGATACCACGCAGGTAAGAACCAATGATAGTGCTAACTAAGAACGGTTTGAGAGAGCGAATATGTCAAAATGTGATTTGAATTGATAGTACAGAAATCGGACTGTCACAATCATAGCCGGGGTTGTCCTGATCCTGGCTATTTTTTTTAATAGAAACTGGCATCTGCTGATCCTCATAACACATTACACCTACTAATGAGAATATCCGGAAATTGTAAATGAATATTTACTTTTTGTCAGGGTAAGCTATAATTTTGAGCCTGGTATCTTTTAGTTTTATGTTTTATCTCTATGAAGCCTCGCTTTTATATTTTCTTTGAGAACCTGGCGGCCTCCCTCATGTCAGTCGTTAAGATTTTAATCCTTACTACATTTAATCTACCCAAACCTCCCTTTTCATTTCCGGATAAGCCGTGTGTGCTATTGGGTAACGGCCCCTCATTGAAAGACTTTTTACATAAGCATCTGTCCTTTTTAGAAAATAAAGAGCTTATGTGTGTCAATTTGTTTGTAAGGACAGAAGAATTTACTGCCCTGAAACCCAGATTCTATATACTCATCGCTCCTGATTTTTGGACAAAAGAAGAAAAACCGGGATGGAGAGAAGAAAGGTACAAATTGTTTGATGCACTGGTGGAAAAAACACAGTGGGATCTGTACCTGTTTGTTCCGGCTATCGCGAGAAAAAGTAAAGACTGGAAAGCTATTATCAGTCAAAATAAATACATCAAAGTTTTTTACGTCAATAACACTCCCGTGGAAGGATTTACTGCTGTCAATCACTTCTTCTTCAAAAGGTGGTGGGGCATGCCTCGTCCTCATAATGTTCTGGTGGCAGGTTTATTTATTGCATTAAATTTAAAATTCAGCGACATCTATATGGCTGGTGCTGATCATTCCTGGATAAAGGAATTAGTGGTAAGTAATGATAACCGGGTGTTTTTAAGTCAAAAACATTTCTATGATCACCAGTTGAGTCAATCTGATAACAAAGCCTATACTCCGGAAGCCAAACCCATGTATGTTGGCACTACTTCCAGGGAAAGGAAGCTGCACGAAATTCTTCATAAATTTTATTATTCATTTCGCTCATACTGGGAGTTGAAAGAGTATGCCAATGCCTTAAACATAAGGGTGTATAATATGACGGAAGGCTCGTATATTGATGCTTTTGAACGATATTATATATGACTTATTAGAAGAAATGAATATTGGGTACTTACTATTGCTTTTCCAGGCTAGAGCAATTCATCCGGATTGTCCATATAATGGGTGGCGATCACAGCGTTATGGGGCAACAAACAGGGTATATTGTCTATGATAGGATAAGCCAGAAGACTGTCTTCGCAAAAGTAACTATTTCTTATCAGCTTCAATTCTTTTTTTGTAACGGGGCAGGCCAACACACTATCCTTTGAGGTACTCTTTGAATTTTTTTCAATAATGATTAAACCTGTAGGATTCAAAGGGTTCACTGAATAATCAAAAAGTCTGTGCTCAATGATATGATAACCTAATTCCTTTGCAGTAGAAAGTAAATTCTTAACATAACCCAGCTTTTCCATTCTTCTTTTGCCTTCGGGCGAAGCAAGTTCGTAGGAGGGTTCTAAAAGAATCAGGTACTTGTTTGTAATTCTATATAATTCTTTCAAAGCCTCCTTCTCTTTTCCACCATTAGGTTCTATAGAGTGCAAAGTATATACGAAGTCAATGGCATTATCCTGAATGGGAGCATTAAATAAATCTCCTACAAAAAGTAAAGTGTTGGTAACATTTTTATGCTTGCAGTAAGTTTGCGCGTATTTGATTCGTGACCATGATACATCAAAACCTAACGCACGGTCTAAATTTTTAGGTAGCTTGGGAATTAAGTTAGCGAGCGTAGTGGCTTCCCCTACCCCCACTTCCAATATCGTATGAGCATCTCTATGATCAAGCTTTTGTATCACTTCTGCTAATGCATTCGTATAATTTTCTTTTTTCTCGGGCGATTTTTTATCATTGCTGACATAACTTCCAGCCTGCAAATCATAACTAATCATGATGGCTTCTGTGGAGTTAGCTTTCTCATTGCTTTGCACATTGAGGTAGTCAATCACATTCTTACCTTCTTCCAACAGCTGTTTTAGTTTTTGTAAATCTTCCAGAAATCTCATGATATTAGCAACAGTTAACAATGTAGTTACTCGTAAAAGTAACTATTTAAATGAATTACCTGAAAGAGGCAACAGAAAATGTATGAAGTGTATCTGAAGGCAAATTGGATGATACAGAGCGCATTATTTCACTAGAAGTTTACACACTGTATACTTATTTTCATCGGGAGCAGGTACCTCATATCCCAGATCCGATAAGCGACAGCTGCTAATTGAAAAATAATAGCCACAAGGTTTTGGAATCTCCAGTGTTAACATAAGCTTCTCCACAGTAGAAATTGTTGAACCACTACCGGGCTCTACCACGGACATTTCACGCCGTATTCAACTACTCACGCATTCCTATATGCTATCATTCACTTATTGTATCGTTATATCCCAGGTCAGGTCCAGGTCGGATTCTCCTTCCTGCGATGTGGAAATTTCAGATTTGATATTGGGTTGATGTTTCAACAAGATTCGGAAAGTTCCTGTTGAGGTGGTGCCGGTAGTCCAGGCAGTCTCCAAACCTACAGGCAACTCATTTTCGTCTTCGTCAAGGTAACGCACAGCATCGGCGCGGTTATCAATATTGCCATTGCCTGCCGGATTGCTGAATAATCCCTCGGTCCAGCCAAAAAAGAACAGATGTTCGTCATCCTCTGCATCAATCTCTTCTGTAATGTCTTCTCCATTGATGCTGTTCTCTAATGTCATGGTCAGAAGATAGGTGGTACTGGCAGCCAACACCACATTATCCTGCACCTCCAAACCCTGAGGACCCTCTCCATCCGAATCCTGAGCCGTCGCCGTCACAGCAGAGCCGCCCCCATCAGGCGTAAAAGTCAGGGTCACATCCGTAATGATCTCCTCTTCGTTTTCTGCTGGAGGCACATCATCATCATCGTTACATGCGGTTACCCATACGAGAACAAAAAATAGGGTGAGAAAAAAAATAAAGCGGTTCTTCATTGTTGAAAAAGGTTTAATGCAACACTGTTGCAAACATATACTAAATGCAACATTGTTGCAAGTAGAATTCTGAGAAATTCAGAATAAATATTTCAGTGAAACGATAAAGTTTCTATCTGTTTCATCGGCAAAGTAACGCAACCGATCAGTATAGCTTCTATACTCTGTATTCAACAGGTTTTTTATCTGTACACCCAGTTGCACATGGTTGATCTGCCCCGACCAGCCAAGATGGATCAGTCCGTACCCCGACGGTGGCGACATGATATCAAAAGTAGCCTCATCATTGGCAAACAGGTTTTCGTCATTCTCTTCAGCCTGAAGCAACATACTGACCGGAATCACCCTAGGTGTTTGAAACTGCCGAAAGGTATAGCTAAACGAAATATTCCAGTAGGATTCATCCACAAAGGCGAACTTAGGCAGTTGCTGCCAGAATTGATACTGAAGGTTGGCAGGGGGTAAGCCCACAAAATTATAACCATGGGTTACCTCTTTGGCCCATAAAAAACTGCCCTTCACTGTAGAATTCAGTCGCGCCGTATGCATCCAGCGAACACTGGCATCTACCCCGGCCAACACGGCATTATCCTGATCATAGATAAAATAGGGAAAAGCCCCTCTTACCGTCTGAGTAATGCCTGCCGGTTTGGTATAAATATAGTTTCTGATATAATTCAGATAGGCGGTCACATCGCTTTGCAGCTTATCGGTGGTGATTTCATAGGTACCAATCCACTTAAAACCGATTTCAGAAGGGGCTGGTTTTTCATCTTCTGTCAAAATATCATCCACAACAATCCCCTGATCTTCCTGCCTCATATAACGCCATAGTCCGTATTCTATAGAAGCCTGATGTTTGCCAAAGCTATAGAGTTCGGAGATGTTGGGCGGTCGCCAGGCCGTACCAATATTGGTTCTGAAGAGATGACCAGGTTTCATTTCCAGGATTAACCCCAGGGTAGCGGTCACATTCTGGTAGCTAAGTTCATTGCGGTAAATATCATTGTTGGGTTCCCGGCCTCGAATGGAAGAAAACTGATAATCATACCGAAGCCCTCCTTCCAGGCGGTTGGCGCCAAAGGCCCGGCCTTCTATCAGATAGATACCCAGACGGGTGTTGTTGTAGTTAGGCACAAAAGGAACGGTATTAGTACCGGGCTGGTTGTTGTTGTCCTGGTATAATCCCTGTACCCCTACGCTACCCTGCCAGCCTGAGAAGTCAGGGTGTTTCCAGGTGGCGTCCAGGGATTGCGTAGATAAGATCAGATCAATAGAAGGAAGGTCGTTGTTCGTACCCCGCCGCACATCATACTCCTGGCGTTGATTCACCTGATAGGCATACTGTACTTCTACGGATTGATTATGACCATTCCAACGTCCCTCTACTTTTAACAGATCATGCTGCACCGTTTGCCGGGGATTGTTGATCTGGTAGGAAAAAGGCTTTGTCAGGGGAGGCTCCTCACTTTCTATCGCCGCCACCAGGTCGTTGAGGTTTCCCGTGACCGAGCCACGCAGAATACCGAGTTCCTGGTCAAAATGACTGTAAAAGGCAGTAAAATCCAGCTTTCTCCAGTGATACCTGCCTGCTAAGGCCATGCTTGACTCCCGCTTCCCCGTGTTGGTCAGCACGTAATCCGGCGCTCGCAGATCCCCCTGATAGACATAAGAGGCCTGCCCCAGCAAAGCGACCTGCCTGTATCCTTTTTGCAACTGAATGGTGCTTTCTCCTGACTGTCCGTTAGACTGACCGGTCACCCCTATTTCTCCCTGCCATTGGGTGAGCAATTCCAGTTTGGGAGGATTGATGAGCAAAACCCCTCCTAAGGCTTCCGGACCATAACGAACGGTAGCCGCTCCTTTGACTACACTGATGTTGTCTATCAAGGAAGCATCTATTTCGGGCGCGTGTTCTGCACCCCAGCTCTGAAATTCATGGCGTACGCCATTGTTGATAATCAGAATTCTGTTGCTGTGCAAACCATGAATCACCGGCTTCACCACATTCTGCCCGGTGGACAGCACGGATACGCCTGTGATATTACTGGCCAGGTCACCCAAAGAGGCTGACTGGTTCTGTTCCAGCTCTTGTGTTGACAAAGTTTCTACTGTACCGGAGCGTAAGTCACCCGGTTGTGCTTCTCCTTCTATGGTCACACTTTTCAATGTAATGCTGTCGGGCGCCAGATAAATATTAGGCATGTTATGATGAGGGTCATGATGATGGACTGCCTGTTTATAACCGACGTTAGACACCACCACATCAAACTCATTCAGACATAAGTCTGTAAAAGTAAAATAGCCACTTTCATCGGCTACCGTTCCCTGAGTGGTTCCCTGAATCTGCACCGTGGCAAATGGCAATGGCCGTTTGCTCACAATATCCCTCACAAAACCTTCAAAATGGTAATTACATGAATCAGCCTTAGCTTTTTGACTCCACTGAGCCTGTACGATCATGGGCAAACTCCATACAACCCATACTATCAATATAACTTGTTTTCTCATGTACGCTGGCAGGATAGGCGGTAATCCTTGATTGATTGGTAATATTATCTACCTAATACCTTAACCTCTTTAACTAATTTGGGTTTATGTTGCGAAGATAATAAAATGCAACATAGTTGCATCAAGGAACAACTTCAAAATTTTAAAGAAAGTATACACTTTAGGAAAAACTCAGGTTACATCAGCCCCATAGCGATGTACTAGTATAATAAAGACACGATGAAAGTCCTCTATTTTCCTGGTAATGGATTAGGCGATGTGGTGTTAGGCTGCTGGATTGTAGAAAGTGCAAAAGCCTCCGGCATATCCATCCATCTGAATCCGG
This sequence comes from Catalimonadaceae bacterium JC749, assembly GCA_021730635.1. Lineage (GTDB taxonomy): Bacteria > Bacteroidota > Bacteroidia > Cytophagales > Cyclobacteriaceae > JAJNNC01. Next base: position 150,578 of record JAJNNC010000012.1, on the reverse strand, counting down.
GAACACACCTGTTGCTCCCTTCCCTGCTGGGCGCTCATCCCGATCAGTTGACAACCCGCCAAGGTCCCTTGGGGCCGGGTGGTGATAGCTTTTATCATCATTATGAATACAAGCTCATGCGACAGGCCTACACTACCCGTTTTGCCTGTTGGTGTCAGCTATTGGGGGTACCACAGTTGAATCCTGTGCGTCCCCCGTACATCGAAAAGCCTGAAGATACAGCATGGGCAACAGGCGAATGGCACAAGATAGATCCCAGCCATAGCAAACCCAGGATTATTCTTTTTCCCGATACTGCCTGGACGGTCAGAAAGTGGCCCGATGCTTATTATATTGATGTGGCCAACGAATTAAAAAACAGAGGGTATGCGGTAGCAGCGATGGCCGCCACAGAAGCGAAAGTATCTTTTATGCCCTGCCATTGGTGGTATGGCTTTCCGATCAATCAGGTAGCGGCCATGATCCGGCAGGCCGATGTGGTCATCAGCAATGACTCCGGCCCGGCCCATCTGGCGGGAACCATTGGCACACCTACCATTGCCATTTGTGGTCCTACGCATGGGCAGGTGGTCTTTGGGCATGATGACAACATTTATCCCATCAGCTCGGCTGTGACACCCTGCGTGGGCTGCCATTTTTCCGAACAACGGGGCTACCGGTATGCCTGTGATTACGGAGGGTGCCAGGCTTTGATGCAACTGGACAGCAAAGCGGTGCTTGCCCTGGCTGTTCAACTGCTCCGTAAAGCACCCAAAGCGTCCCTGCTGGCAAGTTAAGTCCGGAGGATCCATGCAGGCGGAAGGAGGTCTATTTTACTGGCCACAATCCTAAGCTATTGCCGCCAGTCATGGGTGCTTACTGTTTCCCAGGCATGGGTATCTATCGCAACGGCCATAGTGGTAAGCGCCTGCATCACTGAGGTGAGTACTTCTTCAAAAATACTTTCTCCCACATTATAACCGATCCAGGTAATTTCCAGCAAATACCGTTGAGCCTGGTCCTGTGATTTATACAGACCTAACCCCTCTACACTACCGGCACGGGTCAGCTGCTGGGGTATTTGAGAGAATACCTCCCGGACAGCATTTTCAAAAGTTTCTCGCTGCACACCGGGCAGTAAAAACAAAGTGTAAGTTTTGATGATACGATCCATCTCTTATGTTGTTAAGTTTAAACATAGGTTAAGAAGCATTCCCTTTCCACTGCTCAATGACAGCAGGATCAAAAAAAGCATATCCTCTTCCTTCCGGATCTTCTGCTATCCGGAGATAGGTTTTATAGAAACTGACGATACCGGAAAAGCTGTATCCGTAGACATCGGACCGCCGGGGAATTTCCATGACTAAGTGGCGAAACCTGCTATTGCCTGTATGTCTTCTTTCATAATCAGAACCTGTTCCCAGCCAAGCACCATACACTTTGAGCCTGGAATTGTATGCCAACACCCCACAATAGGCATGACACACCCCACGGATCAGATAGTCTTTCACCTCCCGCAGGGTTCTCTGAAAAGAAAGGGCCGTCACCGGGCCAGCTGTATGCTGCCGCTGGAAAAAGAGCGCATCATACTGAAAATATTCCTGGGCAAACGACTGGCTGAAAGAGAGCGTAAAGGTGTCTGTATCGGCATGCTTTCCAAAGGCTTTGTTTCTGAATTCCCGTGAAGACACTACCGCATCAACCACACTTTTATACATTCTGGTGGCCGCACATCCCCAGATCCAGATATGACTATCCGGTTTGAAGGCGTGGATAAAATGACGCCAGGTGGCAGCATCCATATTGTCCTCGTTGGTGTCTTTGACACGACCATCCTTTTCCCAGGGGTCACGCAGTCGGCGTTGTGCTCCTGTTTTATATTCTTCTCTCTCAAAAGAGTTGACCAATACCGGTCCTCCCATCCATCCATGTCCCAGGATGCTCAGCTCTGCGATGGCAGGCCCTTCCCGGCTACCGATCTCTGTCACATAACGGTATACATCGGTGATAGACATGACGCGGGTTTCCTGTTGCTTAAAATGACTTCCTTCATAATGGGTAGTCCGGCTGAGCGCAGTAAAGCTGTCGTTTTCCGTTTGCCAATGCATGGCCCCGTTGGCAACACTGCCCCGGCGGATTACGCCTGACTTCACATCAAAAAGGACAAAAGCCAAATCCGGATCATTTCTCCAGGCAGGATGGACCTCCAACAGATATTGTGCCCGGCGTTCGCAAAACGTGGCAAGGTTGGTATCCCCATTTTTATACTCATAGCCAGCCACCAGCAGTACATACGTTCTCATAGTATTAAATTTTAAATGGCAGATGCCCGGACTGTCAGGCTTTCCTGTTGAACATGCTGCCAAAACCCTTTTTCTTTTTGCCCGTTCAGATACCGTTTGGTAATTTTCATCATCAGCTGCCCCTGCAGGGGAAAGGTCAATGTGACAGGTGCCGGCACTTCTGGGCCTGAAAATTCTAGGGCCTGCAACGCTTCTCCTTCATCCTCTTGCCGTGCCACCTGGAATTCAAGCCGCATATAATCCAGGTCTTCCATCTGGGGCGAAGGCCCCTGCCACTGAATGTGTAGGGTACGGAAATTAGCTTCATTCAGATCGATGATCACCGGCCCGCCACGACTCTCGCCACTCCCCAGGTTACGCAGTTGCCCTGATTGTGTGATGATCATAGCTTCCCAATGCACCGTGTCTTCCGACTGTAAAACAGGCAGTGCAATCTCTGGCAGCGAAAAGCCAGGGGGCTGCGCTCTGAAAGTTTTTTTATAATCAAAGGCTACTCCGTCAGGCTGGTACTCCACATGCAAAATCAGTTCTCTCACCTGATCGCTGGCCCCAACCACCACCGGGATGAGCGTGTGGGCAGAAGCTGCCGCAAAGGGATCATTGATAACCCATTCGTTGTCCAGCAAAGTGACAGGAGGAACTTTTAAGTCAGGACGCCCATCAGAGAAATGATACTGCCGCTCACCTTCCAGGGTCAGTTTTAGATCACTGCGAATGGTCCACACATCTACGGGATGATCCTCTTTCAGGCCGATGATTTCCTGGTCTACCAGTGTTCCTTCTTCATCAAGGGCTCTGATAACAAGATTTACACCTGCCACCGCCTGCCAGTTCAGATGCCCCGTCTTTACTTCTAATCGTTTGCTGGGAATCAAAGCTTCCGGAATAATGATCAGATCCTGTGACTGACTGCTGATGACCGGACTTAGAATTTCTACTGGTGTGCTGAGATTGGGAACGGTCTGTGCATAAATAAATCTGACCTGATAGAAATACCCCACTGCCTCCTCGGCATCCGTTGTCCAGGTGATGGTTTTCATCTCCTGTGTATTTTTGGTAAAGGTGAAACTGGCCAGGGCTTCTGTGTTGACAGGAATCTGAAATTCTTGAGAATCAGCCGTCTCCGTTTTTCCGGCCTCTTTCCGCCAGATCAGCACTTCTGCGGAAAGCAGGTCATTATTTTCAGCGGCAAAGTTATGCAGCAAAGAAATGCGAAGTACATTTTCTCTCCAGAGATCACTGAAATCGACTGTCTGTGTGTAGAGATCCCACTGCTGCTTGATTTGAGCTCCCAACAACCACAGGTGTGCCTGGGGGTTGTGTAGCCTGACACTGATAGACCGCTCCCGGTAATCAATGTCAATGACTTTTTTATGGGTAAACTTTTCTTTCTTAAACTGATAGCCCACACTGATCTGAGGCATCTGCATACCCAGGTTGATATCAGGCAAGTCGCCCGGATTGATGATCGGACGAAACAGTTCCTGTACGACCTTATCTTTGAATTCCTCTACCGTTTCGTGGATCAGCTTCTGCATTTCCGGATCGCTTACCTGCGACAATACTTCTACCTTTATGTCACCGTCTTCCACCAGTTTCTGCTTGATGAATTCCAATTCAGCGCCTACGGAAATCGTCACACCGCCATAGGTGACGCCTACATTGGCTGAAAGAATATGGGCTACTTTATCATGACAACGGTCCAGATCGGCGTGGATACGCAAATCCAGGGCAGGCCGAAGCGCATTGAATTTCAGCTCGTATAATACCCCTGCCACATGACTGCGGTTGCCCTGTAAGGAAGCTGAGACCAAAGCGGCCCCTTCCCGGTCAAGCCTGACATTAAAAATAGCTTTCAGATCACCTGTATTAAGAGAAGGCTTCTTCGAACCGATAATGCTTTCCACAAAAGCCTCCTCTCCGGTGGTATTGTCGTCCTGGGTGGTAGAATCCAGCACGATCAGGTCTATTTTTCCATCTTCCCACACAGGAGGGGCAGCCATTAGTTGATCACTCAACTGATATTCATTCTTCAAGGCTTCCAAGGCTTTTGCCAATCGTTCCGGTCTGACCGTACACTGTACGCCCAAAGACATGATCGCACCCGTTAGCTTCTCCAGGGCTGCTGTATCACCTATGACCGCCGTACCTTCTTTAAAAATCTGAAGAAAAAGCTCATAGGTCCTGTCAGTACCTTGAGTACCCTCACCGGTGACAGGGGCCAGAGACACTTCATTGGGAAGATAGTATACCAGATCCGGCTGCTCATGATCGCCATAAAATACCAGATCCTCATGGATGCCCAAAGGGCGTGCTAAGTCTAACATATCACCAGATAGTTTCGGGTAAAACAATGTCCAATGCTTCCTGATGGGCTGTGATCCATTCGGTCTTGTAGCGGTCGCCACGCCAGTTGCTGGCCTCCACCCGGTACTGGTACTCAATGGCTGTAAAATCAGGCATAGGATGTGTAAAGGTTTGCTTATCGCCGACCTGCTCAAAAGGAAGTTTATCAGATTCTATATGGATGCCATTGATCAAATCGTCATAGACAAAGGCAATGGTTATCTTTTTGATATCTTTGGCCTGGAAGTCGGGAGCCCCTACCAGCATGGCCTGAACGGTTCTTTCCTGGATCACCTGATCTTTGACGACCAGCACGGGTCCCAAATACTTCTTCCAGGCTCCCCGTAGCACTATCGCATCCTTTTTGATCACTGTCAGCCGCATTTCCAATTCTTCCCGGGGTGTTTCCAGGCTGGTTACGGTACTAAATACCTGTTGAGGCTGATCAGCGGTAAAATCAAATTTATCGAGCAGAAAATCCTGACGCGCTTCTTCCCATACCCGTATCTCAGCGACTATCTTCTCAGTCGTTTGCCAGTCGGCCATGGAAATCATTTCTACCGACCATTTATTCTCAAAAGGATTCGGGATAAAGAAGTTGATATCCTGCAGGTCCGGGAATTCTATCACGTATTCTTTCATTCCTGCTAAATAATATTTTAGTTGCAGGTCAAACTGTACAGGTATCGACTGTGTGAGGAGCAGGGAAAAACTCTCTTTTTCATGTGCTGTAGCATTCCAGGTAAAGCTGTGCATCAGTAAGACATGTTGCGTTTCTCTTTCCCTGACGGTAATAGTCCCTTCTACCAGATGTGCGTAGTTAAAAATATCAGCGTCATCCAGATCAATTCTAAGCTCTGTGTTCTCAAAATATTCACTCGGGTTAAAGTAGACAAACGCCTGGAGGCTCGTCTGCCACCCGCTCTCCAGCTTAGGAGGCAAAATCGTAGAGGTATTATCCAGGTAGAGTGTCGCATGATACTCATAATGATAGTTCGCATCACTTTGCCGGATATAAGTAAATTGTCCGGAAAGGTTCTCCGCCTTGTCAAAGACAAACATCTGTTCTTTTTCTATCTTTTGATGCGTTTCATCCACTACCCGGCAGTCCAGCTGTACCGACCGTAGGTTAGGAACGGTAAAAGCATCGGCCGACAGGCTGACATGTACTGTTTCCGTCCGGAAGTCCAGGTTGTCCAGTTTCAGCCACTTCAACCGCCCTTCCATGCCGCCTACCTGTTGGATCATGGTGGATAACAAAGCCTGGGGATAGAAAGGATATTTTTTGACTTTACGTTCTTTCAGATCAATGGTCGTGGTACTCAACTGATGCTCCTGCAGGTCTCGTATGATGTAGTGAGAGCCGGGAATAATAGAAGAAAGTACCCGGCTGATCCCACTGGCGATACGGCTTTCCAGATTCTTACTGGCACTCAAAGGCGGCACCGCCGGCTGAAAGAGACGGTTGACTACCTGTGTTTTCAACTCATTGAGCAGCGATTTGGAGGCAATATCTTTTACATCAGGATCCAGTTCCTCGATCTCCATCTGTATCAGGCTACTCTCTTCCAGCTCATCGATAGTACGGCTGATCTCATCTTTGTAGAAGACATAGTTCTTGGATTTGAATTCCTCAAAATGCCGGTAGACCCGGCTCCATTCCACATGCATGCGAGCGTGAAAGGTAGGCGCGATGCCCAGCATCTGCAATTCATAATACACCTGTCCGGCAATCACATCACCATCCAGTGCCGCTATCATGCGCTTGCCTTCCTCACCACTGGCTTTTGCCACCAGGGCAGCCCGGTTATTACCAAAGATGGAAGGAGACACCCCGGAGGTCACATACCATTCTTCCGGGTCCGGTTCTTCACCCGCTGCGGCAATGATCATGTATACTTTGCCATCGGAAATAGGGACAGGCGTAAAGCGTTTGACCTTTTTTCCCCACTGTTCCTTCACATGTTGTTTGGCCAATTCGAGCTGTTCTTCCGATACCTGCAGGCCTACTTCCAGGCTCAAGCTGGCGTCCATGACGTTATCCACCGTTTCGGTCAGGCCGGTTTCCGGTAGAATGGCATATCCCGACACAGAAGGTCCTTGTGGGCCTGTGAGGATGGAAGGTTGGATCACCGCATAGTAAAAGGCTTCGGCATCTTTGTCATCCCGGAAGATGGTCAGATTCCCTGATTCCAGAAAAGGAGGTTCGTACAGTAGCATAACTTTTCTATTGATGTACGGGTTCTTGAATGATCAGAAATCGGCCTCTAGCCGTTTGGGGCTCTATGGTGATGCTTTCTCCTGTCGGTGGAAAAAGGGTAAGCGCATAGGTATAGGTCTCATGAGAAGCATTCATCCTGGGAATGTACCAGTGCAGAGGCTTGCCGGCATCATGCTGAGACAAAAAGATCTGTTGCCTGATACTTTCCTCGCTGCCTGGTTCTTCATACAACAGCTCCAGAATAATATTCAAATACTTCTCTCCCAGTTGAAGTCTGCTGATATCGATGGTAACGGGCAGGATGGGCAACACCAACGTCTGATCGCCGGAGGCTTTGATCCATCCGCTACGGGCGATCGTATTGTCACCGAGCAGGCGATATCGATAAGAAAAATCCTGCTGGTTGCGATCTACCTGTACCAGCCGTGCCACCACAGCATCCCAATCGTCTTCGGCGGCCAGTACTACCTTTTCCTGGCTCTCAAAATCATGGACAGTATCCTGGTACAGAAACTCTACCAACACTTTTTTCAGGCTTTCATCAGGCTGTATACCCAATTCTACCCCCAGCTCCAGGGTATCTTCATAGGGGCTGGGTGTAAACACATCCCCTGTCTGGCTTTCAGACAGGTAGTATTTTTTCTGGGGAAGATCTACCGTGCTGCCATCTTTATTGTAGTATTTCACCTGATAATCTACAGGCGCATCAATGGGGCGGAAAATGCTTCTTTCTAACTTTTTCCCTTCCAGTTCTTCCGGTTTAAAGACGAGGGACGTGGCAAAATGCTCTGCTGCATCTGCTCCTTTGTATTGCACATCGACCTGGATGGTGGTCACCTGGTTTTTTCCGGAAAGGGAGCTGAGAATTGGGTGAGGCTTAAAGTTGAGATCAATGACCCCTACCTTCCCTACTTCAATGTTGAGGGTGCCATTGGTTTTTTTCCCAGACACCACCAGAGGTTCGGAGCGCCCCATGAAGTATACCTCATAGGAGTATTCCACGATACCATCATCATTGGACGGACGGCGGAACCGCCAGGTATCCGTGTTTTGGGCTTTAGAGAATATCCATGACTTTTCCTCATTGGCGGAAGGGTATAGTGCTATCACCTTCACAGAGGTTACGAAGGGAGTGGCATCCCAGGGTGCATTCACCTGCACGGGGATTTCTACCGTACTCACCACCGGATCACTCAGGTCTACCAGTTGGGTAACATGTTTTTTATCCGTTTCTGATATACCCTGCAAAAAGTTCATGAGCGTAGCCTGGGGCGCTACCGACCAGGTGACCACATCCCGCTGGGTAAAACGCAGTTCTACGAAAGAAGAGACCTCCTCGGTCATCACTTCAATCATGGAAGTACGCCTTTCTTCTTCGGTCATGCCATGAATCCGGCTTTTGATGATTTCTTTGATCTTTTCATCGATGAGCTGGATGGCCAGATTACGCAACTGGCTCACATGTTCATCAGAAATCTGGGTAGACCCTTTATTGATTTCTATGTTCATCAGCCCCTCTTCCAGCAGGCTTTCCCGCACCTCTTTCACGTTGATCCGCTCTACATCCGCATCTGAACACCCCTGGTCGGTGTTGCGCCATACTCTTTCCACCTTACGGTTGATCTCTGAGCTTTGGGTAGAACCTGCCCAGGCCCGGATCTCCAGGCTGGGAAGACGAGCCTGAAACTTCAGGTCGTAACGCACGCTGATGGCTTTTACATCATCTTTCAGGGCTTTGTACCACACGGCAGCGCCTTCCGGATTGAGGCGAAGGGCAAAAGCCGCATTGTTATCACCTATCAGGCTGGCCGGTCCACCGGCAGAAGACCAGGCGACCATACCCCCTGCGGTTTCTTCCAGTAGTGTGACGGTTCCTTCCGTAAACTGGATAGCACCGAAGTGGATATCTCCGATTTCGGGCAGGTCCGGGTCGGGCACTGAAGATTCTCCTCTGGCTTTGGCAATGAGGGTCAGTCTTTCTATTTCTTCTTTGGCGATTTGTTTTCTCCTGGCCTCCTGTATGTCTGCTTTTTTTATTTCCTGCTTCACTTTATCCCGCAGTTCATCGGTGATTCCCAGGTTGACATCAAAGTTGATCCAACCACCCATCAGACCGGCTACCGAACCGGAAGCTCCATTGGCCTGGTCGGTCCAGAAAAGTCCGCTGAAGACAGGTGAATCATCCTGCATCCGGATTCGAGGCGTGGTTGACAGTATATAAAACAAGTTGCAATCCTGGTCATCAGGAAAGACAACGGCTTCGTTAAGGTTCAAAACGGCAATAGGTGATAACATGGTTCTTACTATTTTAGGTTATACTTTAGGATAGATGTACAGAAAATTGGCACCGGTGCTTTCGCTGGTTTGCCAGTCGCTCCAATCCGATTGGGCAGTAGCCATGATGTTTTTCTGTCGATATTCGTAGGTTCTGTTTTTCAGAGAGGTATGCTTAAGCAGTTGTGCCAGCGAACGGGTCATCCGCAGGGTATTTTTCGGTTGATCCCGGGAAAGCTCTACCGACTTGACAGCCCCTTCTTCATCTTTTACTTCCACCAGCATATTGATTATTTTTTCATAAGGGGCCTTTTCTTCCCCGGTCAGCGTATTCCACCCTTCAAACAAAGGGCAACGAAGCTGCAGGTCCCATTGCTCTCCTTCACTGCTCGCATAGTCGATGACCTGTTCCATGACTATCTCCCCGTTTACATCAAAGCGGACGCCATGCGGTTCGCAGATCAGACTATTCCAGGCCATATCCTCTCCGGAGAGTTCCTTGATATCTTCTCCCTTGAGGAGCAGTTTCTCCTCAGTACGCTCTGTGGATAAAGCCAGGGGCCAGGTTTGCCAATCCGTGGATAAGGTATAATCTACGTCATAGACGTAATCATCAATGACAGACAGCAGGGTGAGTTCTATCCCTTCTACCTGCAAAGGCTTGTCATGGGTATTTTTTATCTTAACCCCTACTGGCGCATTGCCCGCTTCCTGCGGAGGAATCAGCTCAAGATGGACAGGGATGTTTCCCAGTTTTTTGAGATCCAGCTCTACCGGAATAGCCTTACTGTCCTCCAGTACCACCGTGCCTTCTTTTTCCTGCTCGAGTTGGAAAATGATGTCTCCGATATGAAACCCTTCCAGCAGCATTTTCTTAAAGTTGCCAAAGGACTCAATGGTGGTATCTACGGAAAGGGTGAAGCCCACGGAAGGGTTAATTTCAGAGAGTGTCTCCGTAACCGTACCGGCCAGTTTGGCATTGATATCCTGAAAGGCCGGATTGACCCGGAAAGCGGCTGATTTGAAACCTCCTAACAATAAATGGCTGATGTATTTTATTTTCCCACCCGACGCATTAAACAGGTGATCCAGCAAATCTTTTTTAGCCTTGGGATGAAAATACGGAACAATCTGTAAGGTAATATTGATACGATACTTGGCAGCCTCATCGTCAGGATTTTCCTTATACATGGCAATGCCAATCTTGGGTAACCCGGTGCTTTCATTCACCTGCAGGCGGAAAACCTGTGGAAGAAAGAAAAATGTGTCCGGGTCATGGGTCGGACGAAAATAAAAGAAGTATGGCTGGGTGGGGTCCTGCAAGTTTACCTTTTGTCCATACTGCCAGGTCAGCCCTTTGGATTCCAGTGTAGAAAAGAATCCTCCAAATACCATTTGGTTACCCTGGTCAAAATGCAGCCTGATCTTTTGTGCATACATCACTTTCTGAGGCTCAGAAGTGGTGGGCAGGGGTGTTGTAACACGGATATCACTGGTTACTTTCTTAAAAAGAATGGGAGGTGTTTTAATGTGCTTAACGGCCCACCACCGCTTCGGTGTAATTTCAGGAGATTCTGCAGGAGGTGTAGCACTAGCATCAGGACTAGTATCATTGGCTTGTTGCCACCATATCTCAACCTCAATGTGTATGCCTGCCATTAAGTTGGCATCGGTCAGGGCACGGTAGACAGCCTCTTGTTGCGTTTCTTCAATGAGAGTATGCGCGTGGATATGTTTCAGCACATTGACCGCCCGCATAGAAGCAGTTTCTGTCACTTCCAGCGGCAGGCTGACCACTTCCTGTTGGGCATTATGATACATAAAACTCATGGTGACCCCACGAAAGTCCAGGGGCATGACATTCACTTCCTCCCGATAAGCCTCTATAATTAAATTGAGCCTCATCTGGTCCTGCTCATCTTTGGAAAACCAAAAGGCGTCAGATTCCGGAATACCCATTGTACCCCCTCGCCTGATCAGCCTGAATTGCGGACGGGCATAGTTTTGTCCACCATACTGATATATTTTGTCTTCTACCGGTGCTTCCGACAGGTAATTAATAGCTGTCGTGGCTGGGGCGAATTTAATCATGTGAAACACATTAGACTGGACAGGATACAACAGCTTCGTCGTCTTGATAGCGTTTTTATGAACGGGGTTTTTTGCAATTGTTTCTGGCATCTTGCTTACATTTATGATGTCTTTGACAGGAAAATAATTCTGATGTTTTTGAAGGGTACTGCTGCCGGAAATCACGCCGGCAACAGTAACAGATAATTCAGCCTGGCACCTGTTTATGCATTGACGGTAGGCTCTTCCAGAATCAGCACGCCGCTGTCCAGAGAAGTTTCAGGCACATCCACAATACCTTCATTGGAGGCAAACTTCAGGCTATAGCTATAGTGGTTCGCATCGGGCTGAAAGGCCAGCACCCTGAACGATTGCATAGGCGTAGACTGATCAAAGCGCAACATTTCTGATTTTACATACAGGTTGGCTTCATCGGCATACTTTACATTGACATACACCATTTTCCACTTGGTCCAGTCCAGCAAACCACCGTCGATGGTGAGCGCACGTTCGTAGCGTTTGATGTCTACCGGAGGAATGTCTTCATCACTGCCAGCCTCCATCCAGTCGGAAGTTTTGACCAGCCCATCCGTGTATTGTACAAAATAGCGGTATTTGAAACGGTTGGTCGCGTTTTCCCGCAGGCGCATGTTCCAGTCCCAGGTTTCGGAGGCTGTAAACCATTTGGAATACTCTTCAGCGATTTGCTGTGAAGCATCCTGGTACAGAATTTCTATCTTGGCTGAAGTCACGGTATTGGCATCCATGATGACGTCAAAAGAAGCCTTGATACGACCGGTGAGGTTATCGTCAATGATGAGCGTATCCCGGGTGTCTTCTTTGAATTCCGTCTCGGATTCTGTGCCGTCGGTATAAAAATACTTTACCTTATAACGGTATTGCTTTTCTTTGTGGCCATACATAAAGCACTTCCAGTTGCCCGTGGGAGCTGCCTCGCTCAAACGGATCTGCTTCCGGGTATCAGGTTTGTCAGGCTCCGCCCTATATTCCAGATCTACCACTGCTTCCCGTATGGTAGACCAGTCTATATCGCCGGCGCTGGCGTTGACCGTGATAAAACCCAGTTTATCATAAGAAATGACCAGGGCCCGGTCGCTGTATTCTTTCAGCTCTATGGGTGGAGGGGCTTCGGCGGTGCCTTTGTAGGATATTTTAGCGGTGGCATTGTAGAAGTCCAGCAACTCCCCTTTCTCATTGCGGGCCATCGTGACCCGGAAAGTATAGACTTCTGTCCCTGTCTCAAACAGGAAGGATTTGGCATTTTCCCTCACCACACCGGATTTAAAATCTTTCTGGCTGTAGTTAAGGTTCACAATGATGGAGTGAATGTTATCTGCTGCAAAATCCGCATTCACTTTTACCTGCACCTCCAGAATCTGTACTTCCGGACTGCTGATATCAATGTGCCGAACCAGCGCTTTCCTTTCACTTTCTGTTAGCTGAGTGGCCAGGGTTCCATTAGGATAGCGGTTGAACTCTACCGTGCCATTCTTCTTGAAGTGGAAGTAGATATCCGTAATTTTCGTTTTGTCTATCTCATTTTTAAAGTGATAATAGAGATGCTGGTTTTTAATAAATTGCTCATTCCAGTTGAGCGGCAGAGTAGGATCAGCCTGCGGTTGGGTAGTCGTTCCCTCGGTTGAGCTTCCGGTATCTTCTTGTCCGATAAAGGCCGTCTGGAAGAAAGAAGCCACAATGGTGTTCATGATGGTATCGATGAGTGTATTTCTCAGGTTTTCCTCTACCTCCTTTTTCTCCTCACTGTTGGCAGCCACATCGCCAAAGTCTGTAATCTCGATGTTGATGATCTTACGGTCGATCATCTCTTCTGTCAAGGTTGTAATATCGCTTTTGGATATATCAATCTTCTTGTCGTAGGTGGTCGTTTTTTTAGAATAGGTGATTCCCAGAAACTTTTTGGTAGTGGTGCGCTTCCCCTGCTCAATTTCTTTCTGGTAGTCTACCGTACGTTCCTGTATGAAGTCATACATCTGGCTGGCACGGCCCGTTACCTTCACTTCCAGATTTGGCACAAAAGCAAAGCCCTTCAAATCATAGCGGACAATGGCTTGCAGGGGCGTTTTCTCTTCTTCTCCTTCTTCGTCTTTATAACCCTTGGTGAGCGCATCGTAGTAGATTTGGGCTCCTTCAATGCCAAAAGTAGCGTAGAAGGCTGCGGAATTAGAACCTACCAGCGAAGGTTTCACTTCCGCACTGGAGCTTTTCTTAAAAGTATCTCCCAGTCCTTCCAATATTTCCAGGCGGGCGGTTCCTTCTTTCCAGGTATCGGGGTACGCTAGTTTAGGTTCTATCTTCGTTTCAGGAATCGTTCGTTTGGTAATACGATGATAAAGCCGTACAAAGGGCAACTGATGGTTGTTTAACACCTGGTCTCTGAGATAATCGCTGATGATTTTGTGCTCCTCCGGGCTGACCGATAAATCTACCGTGACCAGGAGTTGACCCAATTGGGCTTCAATCAGCTCTTTATTCGGGCTACTGGCATAGGCAATATCGGCATTGCGCTCAAAGAACATAAAACTCAGGGCAGGTTTGCCATCCTTGTCCCGTGCTACCGAAGGGATAGATCTGAGCGCATAGAATTGATCATGTTTTTGGTGGTCCCGAAAGATTTCTATGTCTTCCAGACCAGGAACTTTAATACTGGGGAATAACATTAACATGGTTCAAGCATTTAATGGTGAAAGAATGTGTCAATTAATAGCGGTCACTGGTAGTAAAAATTCACTAGTGCCGGGAGATATGATGAAGGCTTGTGTTTCCGAGGTGCCATCTTTCCTGAAGATTTTCACATCTGCTTTCAGGGCTTTGGTCACCGGCACATCGGGCACGATGGCCTGGTCTTCTGACTTTCCTGACCGTAAGAGCATGGTGACGCCCAGGGCTTCCTGGTCGGGATCAAAAACCCGTACTTCCAGGGCTGCGATAGTACCACTGAAGGTAGCCTCTCCTAACAGGGCGATCATTTTAATGACCCGGAAGCCACTGTTATCCAGATTGATCAGCGGTTCAGCGATGTCATAATGAATCCAGTCGCCTTCCAGGATGCGCCCGTCGTTGAGTACAAAACGGGTACGTCCCTGCCACACCCTGGGATCTGTTTCTTCTACCAGTACAGAAAACTCTCTCCGGCTCTCCTCAGGTGTGAGATTCAGCGTGGTTTTCTTTTCTTCTCCTCTCAGGTTACGGTAAATCACATCGACCAGGGCCTGCCGGGTCAAGTTACCGGTGTTGATCAGATTGGGAGCTACCTTGAAAATGCGGGTGGCCGGGGTATTGACAATGGCCTGGGCATCTTTTTGTTTCTCATGCTCGAAGGTTAACGTTTCTCCCTGGAAGAAGAATAGTTCTTTTTTAAAATACTCAGGAGTGTCTTCTTTAGAGGGAAAGACCAGATATTTGGCATTCGTCGGGCTACCCGCATTCATGATAGTGGTACGACCATTACCGCCCTTTTCGGGAGCCAGAAATACCTGTACAGATTGGATACTATCCTCCGTAAACTGCAGGTTGCCTACCTGAATTTCTACCGGAACCAAAGGCGAATGATCGTCTATGTTGATCGAGATATCACGTTCGGTCACATTTTCGAATAAGCGGGACGTGATTTTGGTTTCATGCGTACCGATGATAGAACCGGGCTCGTGGATAAATTCTACAAAGTAGTCATAGCTCAGCGTGCCATGAGCATCCACAAAGAATTTAACAAACTGCCGGGGGGAGGTCGCCGAAAGGGTTAAGCTCAGTTCATGTAAGCGATTGGATTTATCACCTTTGGTTCCACGGAAACCATAGGAAATATGGACGATAGCTTCCCGAATGGCAAACTGGGAAAAGTCAAAGCTGGCACGGGCTTCAATTTCAATTTCTTTGAAAGGCCCTTCACCCAATCGTACCAGTTTCACCTGCTTGTCAACATCAAAGGCAGTATCTTCCAGGGAAAGGGCTCCGCCCGGATGATAGGCATGCACTTTGGCTTCTGCTTTATCGAAGACAAAGCGACGTTTCACTTTCTCTGTGATTTCTCTTCTTTTTAATGAATAGCCGATATTAACATTGACACCAATATCTGATTTGTCAGTGTCTTCAGCAGGAGGCTCTTTTCCTGAACCCGTGCCGGTTCCTGTACCTGTACCGGTCTTTGGGCCAGTACCAGTTCCAGTCCCTGGACCCGTACCCGTCCCTGTGCCCGTTCCGGGACCTGTACCAGTGCCAGTGCCGGTTCCTGTTCCTGGGCCTGTGGGACCCGTTCCAGTGCCAGTGCCAGTTCCTGGACCGGTGCCGGTTCCTGTTCCAGTCCCTGGACCCGTACCCGTCCCTGTGCCCGTTCCGGGACCTGTGCCAGTGCCCGTACCCGTCCCCGGCGGTGTTACCGGACGATCTTTCCTATCGTCGTCAGCGCCAGCGCCCCGAATGGGTTGGCCAGGGGTACCGCTATCCACCACAGGCGGATCTCCATCGGCATCCGCAGGCCGTTCCTGTTGCCGGTTGATCACCTCCTCTGTAACGGCTGTGTAATCGGAGGATGGAATGGCGGTCGCATTGAACAAGGTAGGCGCCATCAGTTTTTTCACCAGCTCAATGGCGGTAGGATCATCACCGAGGGGATTTGTATCGCGTTCTCCTTCCGAATATACGACCTGCTTGACCACAATGCTGCCTTCATTGATTAGTTCCCGGACCATCCAGTCCACATCAGCACTGGCAATCACCTTGTGCTGTTCATTGCCTACCTCAAGAGATGCATTGAATTTATGGTTCCAGAAATTTTCAGTGGCTTTAAAATCGACGATAATTTCCAGGTGGTAAGCAGGCATTACCCCCAGAAAATCCAGATCATAGACAATACCTATCTGGGTCTGGCTTCCTTCTTTGAGCAGATTCCACATGATCTGGGCTTCCCGGCCTCCCAAACGAAGGGAGAAAACAGCCGTTTGCCGACCAAACAAGGAAGGTTTGGCTGATCCTGCCACCGTAAAGCTGACCGGGCCACTACTTCCCTCTCCGGCACCATTTCCTTCCTGTCCGAACATGACTAGGGATACTTTACCATCTTTGAAAGGGGCTTGTGCCAACCGAACCTGGCTGCCCACTTTACTTTCCAGCTCCGATTTAAGTTCTTCAATCTCCTCTTCATTGGGACCCAGTTCCACTTCCAGTGTCAGAAAACCTCCCACCCTATCCTGATCTTTATCAAAGTCCGGACTATCGCCCTCCAGCACTTCGCCATCGGTATATACAACATACTGAATACCTTTACCATTTTTAGCAATTTTTACCTTGTCGTCGGGTAAATAATAATATTGAGATTCGTTGGAGAAGTCACGGAATACCGTATATCCTTTGATAACTTCCTGGTGTTCGATGGATAACATAGTTTTAACTTTTAATAAGGTGTAGTACACATATGAATTCCTAAATATTTCTGAGTGCTTGGATCAACCCACCCTTTGGCTTTGCCCCCAAAAGCAACTTTCTGAAATCTGATGACTGCCTTAGCCGTTTCCGCTCCATAAATCCCATCGACTTCTCCGGTGTAGAAAGCTTTACCGGTCAGTGGTTGGTAATGTTGATGAAGCGCTTTTTGAAGGATTTTCACGTTTTCACCTGACGAACCATAGCGCAACACCGGCATGGAATGGCCATTGGTGATGGCAAAGGCTTCAGCGGCAGGCCAGAGCAGATACCGGAAACGTTTTTGAGAAGGCGTAATACTTTCATAAGCATAATGCTGAAAATAATGCCAGGCATTCCAGGTACCATTGTAGTATCCGGAAGGAATATATGCTTCGGGTTGCCCTACAATAACCTGGCATCCGAAGCTGCTGTAGTAGTCTTCCAGACAAAACCGGGAAGAATAGGAAGCGTCTCGAAACGGTAAATTGAGTGTTTTCCGAGGATTATTACGGGCACTGTGGATCTGATTGCCTGCATAGCCTACTTCCGTAGTGGCATCTTCCTGGTAGCTGATGACATACTGCTGATCTGCTGTACAGGTATAGTGATCAAGCTGAAATACGGCCTGTTCCAGCATTCGAAAAGCCGGGTGCGGTTCAAAACTATTATCAGAAGGGTGAATTGATTTTTCGTATACGTAGCTGCCATATACCATACAATTGTATTCATAGCGGCTTTTCCGGTTTTGCAACACATAGGCCAGGTTCGGTACGGTACTTCCCGGAAAAACAGCTAATTTCTTTTCTGAGGGCAGCCATTGCCCCAGCAGACATCGAGGGTGCAAATAATCAGTAGAGGACAGTTGGATAAGGTGCTCCTGCTGAAAGCTATAAGCTCTTTCATACTCCGGAAGGGCAAGCCTACTGCCTCGCAGACCAAAAAAAAGCAGATTTTCTTCCTCGTTCAAAGGAATCTGCTGAAGTTGACATAATTTCCTCAAGACGGCATCAGAAAGGACGAAAGCGTAAGAAATATCCGAGGAACCAACCAGCTTCATAAGGGTCTACATTTCTAATTCTGTGTATACGGGTATTAGTTGGTAAGCAAACCCCTGTAAAATGTAATCTATTGATTGAAATTTTTTTTCATGTTGCCAGCATGCACCACGTTTTGATGCTGTGTGAAAAACCTGACAGAGCTTAATTTTCTTGCTGATTGTTCAATGAGGAAGGACTTCCAAAAGAAAAAAATACACTAAAAGATGCAGCAAAATTAGGGTTGGCACCCTTTATAGTTTTCTTCTGTTGAGGCTGAATGGATCAGAAGTTCATATAAAATAAAAATGCTTCTGCCAGAAAGCCAGAAGCACGTTCCCTAAAGGAGAAAATAGGGTTTGGTATTGAAAGTACAGGTTGTTGTATTTTAGTGAAAAAAGAACCCCATGTGAATTAAAGAATTATTAATGTAATCCTTTAATACGAAGCAATATATAAATATTTACAATAAATGAAATGAATTATTTAATATTTTTTTAATGAGCCCCCAACATATTAAAATAAGAACATAAAGCCCGCTAATACTACAATATAACACTGTTACCTTTTAGAAAAACGGGTTTGGTCAAAGTTTGTGAAGTGGCAGGGGCAAGCCCAGGTTGCCCGCCTCCTACACTGATTTCTATCATACCTTCCTCCACCATGAAGTTGCCACCTTCTGTGACAACAGCCATTTGCTTGGGAACAAGCGGAAAAGTAATCGTTTTGGTTTCCCCGGGTTGAAGATAAACTCTCTGAAAACCCTGTAGGGAACGGATGGGCGTTCGAACCGAGGCTTGCAGGTCGGTCACATACAACTGCACCACCTCATCGCCTGCCACCGCCCCGGTGTTTTTGACTTCTACCTGTACCTGTAAGGTGTCAGAAACCTGAGCTGTATCCGGTAACTGTAAATGCTCATAGGTAAACTGAGTATAGCTGAGTCCATACCCAAAGGGGTATAAAGGTTTCCCCTTGAAAAACTTGTAGGTACGATTTTCCATACTGTAATTTTTAAAGTCAGGCAGATCACTGACTGAGCTATGGAAAGTAACCGGTAGTCTTCCCCCCGGGTTGTAATCACCGAAAAGAACATCGGCAATGGCCTGTCCGCCCTGCTCTCCCGGATACCAGGCTTTCACGATGGCTGGAACCTGCTGATGCGCCCAGTTAACTGCCAGCGGGCTACCGCCCATCAATACCAGCACGGTGGGTTTTCCCAGTTGCATGATTTGCCTGAGGAGATTTTCCTGAGGTTCGGGCAGTTTGATATCTGTACGATCGCCTCCCGAAAATCCCGCGATATCTACTGTCGTCTCTTCTCCTTCCAATTGAGGCGTCAAGCCCAGACATAACACCACAACTTCCGAATTTTGAGCGGCCTGTAAGGCTTCAGCCTCTAAAGACTGGCCGGGTTCTGACCATAACAGATGCAGCTGTGGGTCAGGTCCATAGTTGATGTATTCTAACCTGACAGGATATTGCTCTCCTTTTTTCAGTTCCACGCTGAAAAATTGTTTCTGCGGCTGATGTTCGTTATCAAAATCAATAGACAAGGAATCTTCAAAATAGAATTTGACGGCATTGCTCCCCAACACCCCTAGTTGATGTTTGCCTGTGACACGCGCTTCCAGATAACCTGTCCATCGAACCGCAAAGGTATCGGCTATTTGATGTGTAATCGGGGTTTCTGCTATCCAGCTAAAATTGATCAGTGAATCGTAGCGGGTAAAATGAGGATTACCTGTAAAGTTGATGGTATCAAAATAAACGCCTTTCAGACCACGCTGATGCTCAGAAGACAGCACTTCTGCAGGAACTGTTTGTAAACGGGGAAAACCATGGGCAAATAAGGAACCCGGAGCATGGTTTATTTCTACCTGATCGCCCAACTTACGCCGGATGCCTTCCAGCGGCGTGATAATCTGAGGAGACGAACCATGATCATTGCCCAACATGGACGACACCTCATCAGCATTAGGGCCAATGACAGCAATAGAACGGATATCTTTGCGCAAGGGCAGTATCTTATTGTTGTTTTTTAACAAGACGATAGATTCACGAGCCGCTTTTAGCGCCAGGTCCTGGTGTGACTGGCTGTGTACAACCTCATAAGGTAGCGTATGCCAGGGTACACTATCAGGAGGGTCAAACATTCCCAAGCGAAAGCGGGCTTCAAACAAACGGTACAGAGCCTGATCAATTTTTTCTTCCGGGATGAGGGCTTGTTCTACAGATTGTTTCAGATAGGCATAGGTATTTCCACAATTCAGATCGGTACCATTGTTGACCGCCCATGCTGCGATCTGGGCCGGGGTCGCATGCACGGCCTCGGACTCATAAAGGTCACCCATAGCCTCACAATCCGATACAATATAGCCCTGAAACTTCCAATCATCCCGGAGGATGGTATGCAATAGCAAATTACTACCGCAACAGGCTTCATCCGCATAGCGATTGTAGGCACACATCACTGAATGCACATGGGCTTCCTTTACGGCAGCTTCAAAGGCCGGCAGGTATGTCTCAAACAGATCCTGCTTGCTGGTATGCACATTGAGGTGAGGTCGGGAAGCTTCCGGGCCGCTATGGACAGCAAAATGCTTGGCGGTAGCCACAAGTTTCCAATACTGATCGTCATTCCCCTGAAGACCTTTGATGAAGTGAACAGCCATCCGGCTGGTAAGGTAGGGGTCCTCTCCATAGGTTTCTTGTCCTCTTCCCCATCGCGGATCACGGAAAATATTAATATTAGGTGCCAAGAACGTTAACCCCTCATAGCTGCCACGTTTTCCTTCTGCTACAAACCGGTGGTGTTTGGCTCTGGCCTCATCGGAAATAGCTGTCGCTGTCTCGAACATCAGCGAAGGATTCCAACTGGCTGCCATACCCACTGCTTGTGGAAAAATGGTGGCCAGACCGGCTTTGCCTACGCCATGCAAACATTCGTTCCACCAGTGATAGGCAGGCACATCCAGTCGCTCGATGGCAGGTGCCTCATGCTGCATCTGCCCAATTTTTTCTTCCAGTGTCATGCGGCTGATCAAATCTTTGATTCGACTTTCCACAGGCAGCATGGTGTTATGATAGGGTAAATCTTTGCTATTTTTAGAAGAAGACTCACAACCCCACTGGAGAACTAAGAAAATAATGATATAGAAAATCTTATTGGTCATAGCAGGTAGGTTAGCAGCTAAGTAGTCAGTATCACATGCTCTTCACGCTTATCCTCCCCCTTAGTGTGAAACTTTTTCTACCGTGACAGATTTTCGCACTGAATGAATGCATGCTGTCATAGCTTTTTGATGAGAATGACTTACTACTTTTATGCTTTGTTGGCACAAATACTTGCCTTCCATTGTGTGACTCTCTGGCCTTCAGCGCCAGAAAAGTACGGTGTCATACGGTTTATCGGGAATGAGTAGTCTGCAAGCGGGCTTCCGCTCATTGAAATCCGTTAGGGATAAGCAGTTGAGCCAAAGAAACCCCATCGGCTTTATGCGGCTCTGAAGGTAAGCGTTTCGGGCCTGAGCGCTTCGTCGTTTCACCCGCTGCCAACGAATGGCAGCCTCCTTTCTGCGTACTGCCCGGCCAAACCATAAATTGGCAAAATAAAAGACAGCTGGTTAGGTAGTTCATACTAGCTTAAAGGTTTGAGCGTTCAATCAAGAGCCTAAATTTACAATATTAATTGAAGCAAACAACCCTTTAAAATAGGACAAAACAAAGAACATTCTTTTCTTAGCCATAAAAAAAAGACTCCTGTCTGGGAGCCTTTTCAATTCGATCTCATTTGCTGACTTAAGACATCTTGTCTAACACTTCCATTACTTCCCGCACATGCCCTTCCGATGTTTTCAGTAGTTGCATTTCTTTCTCATCGAGCTGTAGTTCTATCACCTTCTCTATACCATTCTTACCCAGGATGACAGGCACACCCAGGTAACAGTTGTTAATACCATATTCCCCTTCCAGTTTCACACAAACAGGAAATACCCGACGCTGATCTCTGACAATAGCTTCCACCATTTGTGCAGCTGCCGAGCCAGGCGCATACCAGGCTGAAGTTCCCATCAGCTTGACCAGTTCTCCCCCACCACTCTTCGTTCTTTCCACAATTTTGTTCAAAGGTTCTTCATCGATGAGTTCTGTCACAGGAATACCGCCCACAGTGGTATAGCGGGGTAATGGCACCATGGTATCACCATGACCGCCCATGAGCACAGCCTGAATATCTTTGGGTGACACATCGAGCGCTTCAGCCAGAAATGCACGATACCGCGCCGTGTCCAGGATGCCAGCCATTCCCATCACTTTGGTACGGGGCAGTTTTGAGGTAAGATGCGCCTGATACGTCATCACATCCAGCGGGTTGGAAACCACCACAATAATAGCTTCCGGAGAATGCTTTACTACGTTCTCGGTGACAGATTTGACAATACCCGCGTTGGTTTCAATCAAATCATCCCTTGACATACCGGGCTTCCGGGGCAAACCGGAAGTGATAACCACTACCTCTGATCCGGCGGTTTTACTGTAATCATTGGTAGACCCGATCGTTCTGGTGTCGTATAGGTTAATAGGAGATTTTTGCCAAATATCCAGTGCCTTTCCTTCCGAAAGCCCTTCTTTGATATCTACTAAGACTACCTCGTTGGCAATTTCTCTATAGGCCAGCACATCAGCGCAGGTAGCCCCTACGTTGCCAGCTCCTACTACAGTTACTTTCATGTTGGTGTTGTTTAAGATTAAGTTGGTTAGAAAAATGTAAATGTCTAATGTTCTTACAAATATAGACTATGTTTTGTTATAGCAAAGCCCGCTCATTTAGAAGTTAATGTGCACTTTATCCAAACTAAAAAATCCTTTATAAGATTGGTAGACATTCATCAGATTCAGCGTATATTCATTATAAAGTTCCGACAAAGAGGCCAGCATCTTGGATTTGATCTTCAGCTGATTTTCAAAAATATCCATGATATTGACATGGGGAATCACATACAACTCTGCTTCTGAAGAAGAAACCACCGCATTATAGGCCCGGACTGTACCTTTCAACAGGGCATTGTTTCCTAATGAATCTCCCTGGTGTAACTGGTTCAGCTTCTCAAAAGTGTTTCCCAAATCCATGAGCAGGGAGATCGTTCCTTTCTTGATGATATACACCGCCTGGCTGGGATCTTTTCTGAAGAATACTACCTCATCGTGGTGATATTTCCTGCCATAGAGGTAGGGTAAAAAAAAGGCCATTTCTTCATGAGAAAGCTGTTCGAAAAGCTTCACCTTGGACAAGAAATCAAATACGCTCAATTCTTCCGAAGAGTACGATCTCTGAAAAGGGTTTCTCATAGTAGCTGCTGTGTAATGCTGAAAATCTGCCGGGTGGTCTGGGTCACTTTAAACCGGTCGTCTATCCGAAAACCTATAACCCAGACAATAGCCTTCCCTGACGTTAGGACATAAATTCTCTGTTTCAAGTTTAGCGGAATTTTGTGGTCAATCATAAAGTCGCTCAACTTTTTTTTCCCCTGCATTCCCAAGGGATAAAACCAGTCGCCGGTTCTCCAGGGGCGTACCTGAAGCGGAAAAATGAGTTTGTCAGCATCCAGACAAGCCACCCTCGAATCTGTATTGATCTTGAAATTGTCGGTATTCTGAAACTGGCAAGTGAGGGTAAAAAGGGGTGGCACTTCCAGCAAAAGGGTAGATTCCTCCAGGTTGTATTCTGCATAGTCCTCTTTTTTTCCAGGACTGATAATTAAGTGTTCACGGTCTATGTTCAGCGTGTGGCTTTCTGTGTAGAACCGCTTCCCGGTAGTATCTCCCTGTTTCTCTCTGATGAGATGTGCCATCGTTTTGGCCTGAGTGTAGGCCACCCCATAGGACTTCAGCAATTCAGCCAACACAAGGGGTAACGGTTCTACCGATCTCAGTACAGACAGCGTCAGGAATATGTCCTTTCCTTTTTCTTCCATACTGCTGTCTTTCACGTCTTGCACATACTGCTGAACAATATGCCCTGCCCCTTTCAGTCGCTCCAGGGTATCATCCAGCGTTTGAAATAAATTAGGGTTAATTTGCAGAAGATGAGGGATCACCTTGAGCCGCAAAAGATTACGGGCATATTTAGTAGAAGCATTGGAATGATCCTCTCTCCAGGTAAGCCCATGCTGCCTGGCATAATTTTCAATAGCCGTTTTGTCAGCGAATAACAGAGGACGCACAATAGTGTCATTTTTTACCGGGATGCCCTGCAATCCTGCCAGACCCGTACCTTTGCAAATATGAAAAAGGATAGTTTCCAACACATCATTCTTATGATGGGCCGTGGCTACCCACTGGTAACTTTCGGCTCGTAGTATGTCCGCAAACCATTGATAGCGTAAACGGCGGGCGGTCATCTGAATGGATTCTCCGGTCTGTTCTCTCTCTTCCACTGTGTCAAATCTCTTGACAAAGCAGGGCACCTTATATTTTGCGGCTACCCTTCTGACAAAATCCTCATCTTCATCAGAAGCTTTTCCTCTGAGCCTGAAATTACAGTGTATGATCCCAAAAGTATACCCCGAACGGGCAAACAAATCTGTCATGACCACCGAATCTATACCCCCGCTTACTGCCAGCAGCATGCGATCCTGAGGAGAAAAAAGGTGTTGATGCGTAATAAATACTTTAAAATCCTCAATCATTCCCGGAAAACTATCAAATTTGCATGACCAAAGTTTCGTTAAAGTTAAAAAGTAAGTATGAGGTTGTTGTTAGGAATCATCTTTTTATTACTGTTAGGCCTCTGCAGTACCCATAGTTTTGCGCAAAACAGGATACGCATTGACACTGCCGGTGTTCTGGAAGGGGGAAGAACCCCCAGTGGTGAATCCATTCAAAAACTTATTGGAAGTGTAAAGCTGGTACAAGGCAATACCCGTATCTATGGAGACAGTGTCATATTGTATCGACAAAGAAATACCACTGAAGTATTTGGTGAACGGGTACGGGTAGAGGAAGGAGATTCCATTGTGGTAACGGGAGAAAAGCTGATTTACGATGGCAACAACAAAACAGCTGAAATGAGAAATAATGTCATTTACAAAGACCCCAGTATGACATTATATACCGACTTTCTCAACTACGACATCGCTGCCAACTATGCCTATTACTATGAAGGAGGTCGCCTGGTAGATACCACTAACGTGCTGACCAGCCGGGAAGGTTCGTATAATACAGTCACGCACCTGGCGGCTTTCAAAGATAGTGTGGTGCTGACCAATCCCGAATACAAACTCGAATCTGATACTTTGGAGTACAATACGGTTAGCAAAATTGCTTATACCAAAGGCCCCACGGTGATTACCGACATTGATGGCACGGTGCTCAACGCTGAAGCGGGAAGTGAATTTAAAACGAATGAAAAGCAGTCTATTTTTGGACTGGGCACGGTGGAAACCGAACAATATGTGATCAAAGCTGATCGCCTTTTTGTAGATGATCTG
The DNA here is from genome assembly GCA_021730635.1 of Catalimonadaceae bacterium JC749. Lineage (GTDB taxonomy): Bacteria > Bacteroidota > Bacteroidia > Cytophagales > Cyclobacteriaceae > JAJNNC01. Next base: position 125,422 of record JAJNNC010000012.1, on the reverse strand, counting down.
AATAAACGATATACCGGTGAAAAGAATGTGGTGATGGTATCCAAGGACAATGATGTGATCATCACCGGTGAGCATGCCTTTCACCTGAGAAATGAGGGTATTACCAAAGTTTACGGGAACCCTGTGATGAAGAAAGTCATGGCACCCGATACCTTGTATCTCAGCGCCGACACTTTAATCAGCATTGAGGATTCCCTGCCTGCCAATGAGCGGATTCTGGCATTCCACGATGTGAGGATTTACCGGCAAGACCTGCAGGGTATTGCCGACTCCCTCTCCTATCATGTCAAAGACTCTATACTGTATTTTTTCCGTGACCCGGTGCTATGGAACAAAGATAGCCAGATTACAGCAGACTCCATTAACGTGAAAATTCAAAACAGCCAGATACACAAAATGAATGCCCTCAACAATTCCTTTGTGATTTCTGAAGACACTGTAAGCAATTTCAATCAGGTAAAAGGGCGCAAAATGGAAGCGTATTTTGACCAGGGCAATCTGATGAAGATTTTTGTCAACGGCAATGGAGAAAGTATATACTACCCGTTACAGGAAGATACCCTCACCATAGGACTCAATAAAATTATTTGCAGTGATATTTACATTGAGTTTTTGAATAATGAGGTGAACAAAATCAAAACGTATGTGAAGCCTGAAGCCTCTCTGATTCCGCCCCATGAAATCACCGAAGCTGACAAACAGCTGGCTGGCTTTAAATGGCGACATGAGGAAAGACCTACTAAACAGCAGGTAATAAATCGCACAAAAAGTGAGAAAATAGAGGAAATAATCCCCGACTACGAAATCAAACCGGTTTCTTTGCCCAGAAATACCCAGTGAGAATGGAGATGTATGGAAGTCAGCATATATTCTCTTTAAATACCTGAGCTTACCTTTTTTCAAAGTTAACGCCGCTATTGTCTGTATCAGATGTAATAAAATATTACTTATTTTATTGTATCTGAAGGAAAAAATCTGTTATTTTTATAAAATAATAATAACTAAAGGGCGTTGCATGAAATTATTTTTACTATTTTTTTTATTTTTCACATTTTCTACCTCAACTTTTTCGCAAAGCTTTGTCCTGCTTAATGCTGAACTGGAAAAGTCTGTAGCAGCCGGCACAGAGACAAAAACTTCCCTTCAGATCAAAAATATCAGTAAAAAGCCCATCAGGTTAGCCATTAAATCATTTAGCAGCGAAGGTAACATCGATGCCTCTTTCCAGGTTTGTATTCACGGAAAATGTTGGGATTATATTACCGACATGGCAGCGATTGAATTGGCTCCAGGCCAACTTACAGAAGAATTATCCATCAAATTCAGGGCGGGTTATGAGAACAACAGCCAGGACTTAACTTTAAACTTCTATAACGTAGACAACCCTGGTGAAACCCTGTTACATACTTTTAGATTCTCTGTCAAAGATCATTTTTCTAATGGTACTTTCTTTTCCAAAGAAGGTCTCAAAGTGAGTAATGCCTATCCCAACCCGGTTAGTTCTTTTGCCACTATTGATTACAATATGACTCCGACCAACACGTCGGCTTCTGTGGTGATCCATGATTTACTGGGAAACAAAATGATGGAAATTCCACTGGAAAAAAGCGAAATCAGCCTTAAAGTTCCGGCAGACGCTCTTGAGAATGGCATCTACTTCTACTCTCTTCATATCAACGGCAACCGGGTAGCCACTAAAAAAATGGTGGTGAAGAAATAATCCTACAGGAATTTTCGTTATCTGCCCAGTAAAACGAATATTTTACGCTCTTTTTATGTTGTCTGATAAACGTTGCTATTTCAACTTTATCCAACTACCTTTGCAAAATCTTTAATCAAACAACATTGAACTTAAAGTCTGTTTATATATTTTTATTGGTTTTAGTCCTGTCTGCCTCCTGTAGCGACTTTCGTCAGATTATGAAGAGCGATGACTGGCAAAAAAAGTATGACGCCGCGCTGAAATACTACGAGGAGAAAGATTATTACCGGGCCACCATGCTTTTGGAAGAGATATTACCTATTATCCGGGGTAGTAAAACAGCAGAGGAAGCGCAGTATTATTACGCTTATGCGCATTACTATCAGAGAAAGTATGTGCTGAGCGCCCACTATTTTCAGCAGTTTTATGAAACCTATTCCAGAAGCAAATATGCTACCGAAGCTATGTTTATGCATGCTTACTCCTTATACCAGGAGTCGCCGGTGCATAGCCTGGATCAGTCTTCTACAGTAGAAGCCATCGATGCCATGCAACTTTTTATCAATAAATATCCTTATAGTGATTATAAAGAAAGAGCGGAAAACATTATGGACGAATTACAGGCAAAATTGGAAGTGAAAGCTTATGATAACGCCTTGTTATACTATCAGCTAGGGGATTATAAAGCTGCCATCATTGCCTTCAATAATTTTCAGAACGATTATCCTGATTCCGATTTAAACGAAGAAATCAGTTACTGGAAATTAGCCGCTCAGTTTCAGCTGGCTGAACAAAGTATTACCAGCAAACAAAAAGAGAGATATTATACGACTATCGAATACTATCAAAGTTTTATAGACAAATACCCTGAGAGTAAGTTTGTAAAAGAAGCAGAATCTATTTACGAAATCTGCATCACTAAAATTAGAAAAGACACTTTAGACAGTAAAGCTTTAGCAAAACCATGACAATGATCAAAAAACCGAATATTCCAGCCTCTGTTATCACAAGAGACGCTGCTGTTATTGCTCAACCAACGGGCAATTTATACGAATCAGTTGCAGTGATCTCTAAGAGAGCCAGGCAAATTTCTATAGCGCTGAAAGAAGAGTTAAGCAGTAAACTGGCAGAATTTGCTTCTACCGTAGACAACCTGGAAGAAGTGTTTGAAAACCGGGAGCAAATTGAGATCTCCAGATTCTATGAAAGGATGCCCAAACCTACTACCCTGGCGACAGAAGAGTTTTTAAACGGGGAAGTCATGTATCGCCGCATACAGGAAGAAGACAACCAATAATTTCTTTTGTTAGAAGGAAAGAAAATTATATTAGGCATTAGTGGTAGCATAGCGGCATACAAAGCCGCTATTCTCATTCGACTGCTGGTCAAAGCCGGAGCTGCCGTGCAGGTGGTGATGACAGAAGCAGCCCAGGATTTTATTACACCCCTGACCCTGGCTACTCTTTCCAAAAATCCAGTACTATCATCCTTTACCGCAAACCGTCAGGAAGGTCTCTGGAATAATCATGTAGATTTAGGACTTTGGGCAGATGTAATGTTGATTGCGCCAGCCAGTGCCCACACCCTGGCCAAAATGGCCCATGGTCTTTGTGAGGATTTGCTCACAGCCATCTATCTTTCGGCTCGCTGTCCGGTTTTTGTGGCTCCGGCTATGGATCTGGATATGTATCAGCACAGGAGTACGCAGGAGAATCTGCAGAAGCTCCAAGAAGCCGGAAATGTTATTGTAGATGCCGAAGAAGGGGAATTGGCCAGTGGTTTGGTAGGTGTTGGCAGGATGGCCGAACCGGAGCACATCTTTCATCAAGTATCGTCTTTTTTCCAATACCGGCAGGCACTGACAGGAAAAAATATTATGATCACCGCAGGGCCAACACAAGAAGCCATCGATCCGGTTCGTTTTATCACTAACGCATCTTCCGGTAAAATGGGGTATGCCCTGGCAGAAATTGCTGCAGAGATGGGTGCGCAGGTAACGCTCGTCAGTGGGCCTACTGCACTCAACCTGGCGCATCCTGCCATAACGCTAGAAAAAGTGACCAGTACCCAGGATATGTTTTCTGTGTGTGAACGTTACTTTTCTCAAATGGATGTTGTCATTTTTGCAGCAGCCGTAGCTGATTATACCCCTCAGGTAAAATATAGGGAAAAGGTAAAGAAAAGTGAGAAGACTATGGTTATTACCCTGGAAAAAACCCCGGATATCGCTAAAACACTGGGAGCCAGAAAAAATTCTTCCCAGTTTTTAGTAGGGTTTGCCCTGGAAACCAATGATGAACTGGAAAATGCACAAAAAAAGTTAGCCGCTAAGAATTTTGATATGATCGTGTTGAACTCATTGAACGATCAGGGGGCTGGCTTTGGTTATGATACTAACCAGGTAAATTTGTTGTTCAGACATTCTTCAGAAGTCAGAGCGATACCTTTGAAAAGTAAAAAAGAAGTTGCCAAAGATATTATACAAGCTATATTAGAACATCTTCATGTATAAAATCACGCTCACTCTCTTCCTGCTAATACTTACAGGCGGCTGGCTGAAAGCCCAGGAGCTCAATGCCAATGTGGTGGTTAATTATCAGAATGTACAGACCACAGAAACCAGAGTCTTCGAGGATATGCAGAAATCCTTCTCCCAGTTCTTAAATAACCGGAAATGGACGGATGATGTCTTCGCTACGGAAGAGCGAATCAACTGCAATTTTATTATCAATATTGAGAGGATGCCTTCCATCGGAAATTTTGAAGCGACTGTTCAGATTCAATCCTCCCGCCCCGTTTATAATTCCAATTATGAATCTATCATATTCAATTTCGCCGACCGGGATTGGCATTTCCAGTATGTAGAATCACAACCATTGGAATTTAATCCCAATAGTTTTATTAACAATCTTACCAGCATCCTGGCTTTTTATGCCAATATCCTGATCGGATTAGACTATGATACTTTTAGTGAACTTGGCGGAACGGAGTATTACGAAAAAGCCCGTCAGATTGTGAACAACGCACAGCAACAAGGTCCCGGATGGGATCAGTTTGGCAGCAATGGCAGACGTAATCGCTATTGGTTGGTAGAAAACCTGCTCAACCAACAAATGGCGCCCATACGACAGGGCTTATATACCTACCACCGAAAGGGTCTGGATACTTTTTCAAGTAGTGAAGAAGACAGCAGAAAAAATATACTTTCGGCCTTGAATGAAATGCAGAAAATCAGCAAACTGTTTCCCCAAAATATCCTTCTGGTTACTTTTTTTGATGCTAAAAATGACGAGTTGATCAATATTTTTTCCAAAGGAGAAGGTCAGGTTCGCAAAAATGCCTATAACGCCCTGGTGGAGATAAACCCTACACAAACCGACGAGTATGGGGTAATTCTGGAGGAAAACAGGTAACCACTTTTCCAAAATCAGGGATGCCAAGAATTGTACAAATTTACCTATCTTTAATCTGCTAAAGTTTTCGTCCGATCTACTTATTTTAAGAACTATTGCTGTAACTTTGGCATTACTATATGAGCAAACGCCAGGTCAGGGTTTCGCAGGAATTCATTGTGAAACACTTTGAAAAATTACAAAACAAAGAAGCGAGCTTGGTATTTATCAATGGTGTAGTATATACAGTAAAGATCCTGGGCTGGCAGCATGATCCACCCCGGATCAAGTGTATGGTGAACCACCGGGAAATAACCTTTGATCTCTGGCAGATTCAGGAAATAATTGTTGATCAATCAGCTTAATTTTTTCTATAGCGAATGCTGAATAATTTAATTATAAAGAATTACGTTCTGCTTCAGGAGTTGGAAATGGAGCCTTCTGATGCACTTAATATCATTACGGGTGAAACAGGGGCAGGTAAGTCTATCATGCTGGGTGCCATTGGATTACTGCTGGGCAATCGTGCCGATAAAAAATCACTGTATAATGAAGAAAAAAAATGTGTGATCGAGGGCGCTTTCACAGTGAATAAGTTCAGTCTGGAATCTCTCTTTTCTGAGGAAGAACTCGATTTTGATCCTGTCTGTATTTTGCGTCGTGAAATCGCACCCAGTGGAAAATCACGGGCTTTTATTAATGATACTCCTGTCCGCCTGGAAACGCTGCGCAGTGTAGGAAGGTTTTTGGTGGACATCCACAGCCAACATGATACGCTTCTACTGGGCGACAACACTTTCCAGCTTGAGATTATAGACGCTTTTGCCAACAACAACAACCTGTTAAAAACATATCAGCAAAGCTACCAGCATTACCGGCGTGCCGCTTATGAGTATGAAAAGCTGCGGGAAGAAGCTGTCCATATGAACCGGGAACAGGATTTTAACCAGTACCTGTTGAATGAACTCTCAGAGGCTCAACTCATAGCTGACGAACAAACTACTTTGGAGGAAGAGTTGCAAGTCATGGAAAATGCCGGTCATATTAAAGAACAGTTACACCATGCGCTGCTACTTTTGAGTCATGAAGACCGGTCTGTAGATGATTTGTTGGCTCAGGCCAAACACGCTATCGTCAAAATAGCTTCTTTTTCTTCCCGGTATGAATCTATCTTTCAAAGAATAGAAAGCTGCCTGATCGAACTGCGTGATGTTAGCAGCGAACTGGAAAGCCAGGCTTTAGAAGTTGACTTTGACTTCGATAAAGTAGAAGCTACCCGCAACCGGCTCAACCTGATTTATCAACTGCAACAAAAACACCATGTAGACACGGTGGAAGCCTTGCTGGCCATTCAGACAGAATTAGAGCACAAGGTAGCCAAAGTGCAGAACCTGGACCAGGAGCTGGCCCGGCTTAAATCAGTGAAAGAAGTGGCTTTCCAAGAAATGATGATGAAGGCCCGACAACTTTCTGATGCCAGAAAGCAGGTCTTCGGCAAATTCTGCCAGGAAATTGAAAGTCTACTGAAGAATTTAGGTATTCCTGATGCTCGTCTGGAGATCAGCTGCAAGACGACCGAAGCCACCAACATGGGTATTGATCTGGTCAATATTTTATTCACGGCCAATAAGGGCATTGCCCCGCAGGAGCTTAGAGGCGTAGCTTCCGGAGGAGAGTTTTCAAGGCTGATGTTCTGCATCAAATATGTACTGGCCAGCAAAACTTCTTTGCCCACCATCATCTTTGATGAAATTGATACAGGGGTATCCGGCGAAATTGCCATCAAGCTGGTCAAGATGATGAAGGAAATGTCTAAGAACCATCAGGTCATTACCATCAGCCATTTACCACAAGTAGCGGCAAAAGGAGATGCGCATTATTTTGTCTATAAGGATAGCAGTTCCGGCAAGACAGTGAGCCGCTTCAAGAAGTTGAATTATGATGAAAGAGTGGTAGAGATTGCCAAAATGTTAGGCGGTAATAATCCTTCCACCATTGCTTACGAAAATGCGAAAGAGTTACTGGCTTCTTAAGCCTTTAGCTGCTCACCCGCTTGGCAGTGCTGGTTCTGATAGCATTGAAAAACCCTACAATGCCTCCCATCAAATGAGACTCGAAAGACACCTGGGGCTGGGTGGGTAATATCCCATAAAAAAGGTAGCCATAAAAGACCATGATGACCAGGGAAATCAGCAGCGACTTAAAATCTTTCCGGAACAATCCAAAAAAAATCAGAAAGAAGGCCAGGCCATAGATCAGGCCGCTGGCGCCTATGTGAAAGGAAGGACGGGCAAACAGCCATACCAGAATGCCTGTCAGAAAGTAGCATTGCAAGAAAACGCGATTGGCAATGCGGTCATAGAACATGTAAAGCATGGTGCCCAGGATTAGCAACGGCATGGTATTAGACACCAGGTGACTGACGCTGCCATGCAGCAAAGGGGCGGCCAGAATCCCAGGTAAACCTATCAGGGTGCGAGGCAGAATGCCGAACATCGACAGGTTTTTGTGAAAAGTAATCTCCAGAAAATAGATAGCCCACATGATAAAAACCAGGCGGGAAGGTACAATAATGCTACTGCTGATCGTCTTCATGATTTAATAGGGAACCTGCTCCTCTGTCTTGATATTGTTATTTTCTATCAGATCTATGTAAACGGGCAAATGATCGCTGAACCCTCCATGGTAGCGAAAGCCCAGGTATGTCCTGTTGAGTCTGAACCCTGCATATTTTTCATCTTTTTCCAGGAGCCAATCCGGATGAAAAACTTTTGCTGTCTGATCCTGAATGATGAAAGCATGATCTTTTTGCAAAAGATGATCCGAAACAATAAACTGGTCAAAAACAGCCCAGGCAGCTTCATGCTTGATCGTACCCGGCACTATGGACGCACTGATATTGACCAGTCCGTTTGTCTTTCTGTTCGTCAACCATTGTAAACTTTTATCTTCAGGTTCATCGTTAAAATCTCCTGTCAGCACAACATGAGCACCTGCCTGCCTATTCATCAGTGAATCTATTTTTCTGCTAACTGTTCGGGCAGCCTGCATGCGATATTTTTCGGAAGCGGCAGCCCCACCCCAGCGGGAAGGCCAATGGTTAACGATAAGATGAAAGGTGTCTTTTTCTTGCAGAATACCTTTTACATATAAAAGATCACGGGTTTTATTTTCTGGTTCAAAAGGAAAGTACACGGGCCAACTGCAATAGTCTAGCACTTCAAATTGATCTGGCCGGTACAGCACTGCCACGTCCACCCCTCTTTCATCCGGTGATTCCTCATGCACAATCTGATACTGAAACCGCTGCAAAGGCGTATTGTCTATCAATTGTTCCAATACCTGCCTGTTTTCTACTTCTGCCAGGGCCAGAAGGGTAAGGGGCTGCCACTCACCCAGGGCCGCTATCGTTTTATAAAGACGAACGATCTTTTGATTCAGTTTATAGTCATTCCAACCTCTCAACCCACCCGGCAGGTACTCCTCATCCCGTTTGAGCGTATCGTCTTTCGTATCGAAAAGATTTTCAACATTGTAGAATGCCATCCGGTAAGAAGGCACAGCCTTTGGCTCATGGGTTTGTGCAAGAGTTCCGGAAGGGTACAGAAGAAAATATCCTGCAAAACCCATCAACAACCCTTTCCATACTTGACAAGAGAGCTTGAACTTCCGGAAAACTGTAAACAGAGGGATATCCGGATTTCTATGACAGGAGTCTTTCTTTACCATGAGATAATCGCTACCGGGAAAAATAAATACTAAATGTACAAAGACCTCCTTTTACAGAAGCATAAAAAACCTTCATTATCTTACAGCTTACAAGGGTATATTACCATGCTTTTTTCTAGGTAATTGATCCACCTTATTCTCCAACATCTTAAAAGCTCTTATCAGTTTCATACGGGTTTCTTCCGGATATATCACTTCGTCAATATACCCCCTGCTGGCCGCCATATAGGGGTTGGCGAACTTTGCGGTATAGTCCTCAATCTTTTCCTGCAGCTTGGCTTCCTGATCTTCCGCCTCAGATATTTCTCTTCTGAATATAATCTCAGCAGCGCCTTTAGCACCCATCACGGCAATCTCTGCGGAAGGCCAAGCATAGTTAAGATCTGCACCAATATGTTTGGAATTCATCACATCATACGCCCCACCATACGCTTTGCGGGTGATCACCGTTACCCGGGGCACGGTGGCCTCACTGAAAGCATACAAGAGTTTGGCACCGTTGGTAATGATTGCATTCCACTCCTGGTCTGTGCCTGGCAAAAATCCGGGCACATCTTCTAATACCAAAAGGGGGATGTTGAACGCATCGCAAAATCGCACGAATCGTGCTCCCTTCAGGCTGGCCTTAATATCCAGGACACCCGCTAAGGCGGCTGGTTGGTTTCCTACAATGCCGATACTCCTGCCGCCAATACGGGCGAAGCCTACAATGATATTTTCTGCAAAATTCTGATGTACTTCAAAAAAATCACCTGCATCAACAATGCCCTTCACCACATCCCGCATATCATAAGGCTGGTTAGGACTGGAGGGCACAATGTTATTCAAAGTGGGTCTTGCCTCGTCCGCCGGTTCATAGGCGACGCGTGGGGCCTCATCTTCACAATTTTGAGGGATATAGGTCAGCAGTTTTTTTATGTGTTGAATACATTCCAGCTCATTACGGCAGGCGAAATGGGTCACTCCACTTTTAGTACTGTGTGTACTGGCTCCTCCCAGTTCTTCCGCAGACACATCTTCCTGAGTGACAGTCTTGACCACATTAGGTCCGGTCACAAACATGTAGGAAGTTTTTTCTACCATAAAAATAAAGTCGGTGATGGCGGGAGAATACACGGCACCACCAGCACAAGGCCCCATGATGGCTGAGATCTGCGGTACTACGCCGGAAGCCCTTGTGTTGCGATAAAAAATATCGGCATAGCCTGCCAAAGAAACGACACCTTCCTGTATTCTGGCTCCTCCTGAATCATTCAGTCCGATAATCGGGGCTCCATTCTTCATAGCCAGATCCATGATTTTCACGATCTTCTCAGCATGCGCTTCCGACAAGGACCCTCCAAACACAGTGAAATCCTGTGAAAACACATACACCAACCGGCCATGTATGGTCCCATAGCCGGTGACGACCCCATCACCCAGGTAAAGCTGCTGGTCTAACCCAAATTCTTTGCTCCGGTGCGTCACAAATTTACCGGTCTCTTCAAAAGAACCTTCGTCCAACAACAACCGTATTCTTTCCCGAGCCGTTAACTTTCCTTTCTCATGTTGTGCCTGAATCCGCTTTTTTCCCCCTCCTTCCAGGGCTTCCTCATTTTTCTTTTGCAACGTCTCAAATTTTGCATCATCAGACTTCGTTTCCGGGTTAGTTGAACTTTTTATAGGGTTTTTCATGTCTTTACCTTGTTATTATTTATGCCAAATATATGGATGATCATGTAAACCATGTAATTTCGCATATCATTTTGCAAAATGCCTCAAGGGCAAGGAGGATATAAATATATGAAAAGCAAACGTTTGGCTGTTATTGATCTAGGGACAAATACTTTTCACTTGTTAATTGCCAAAGTGCATCCTCAGGGTAGTTATCATGTGATGGTGAGAGAGAAAGTGCCGGTGATGATAGGAAAAAACGGAATCAGCCAGGGTATCATCTCAGAAGATGCCCAACAAAGAGCGATCAATACACTCAGACAATTCAAAAGCCTTATCGACCAGGAACATGTAGATCAGGTCTATGCTACCGCCACCAGTGCTTTTAGAAATGCCAAAAACGGCCAGCAACTGGCTGACAAAATTAAAGCAGAAACAGCCATTGACATACAAATCATCAATGGTGATCAGGAGGCCGACTACATCTTCTACGGGGTGAATGAAGCACTTCATCTGGCACAGGAAAAAGCTTTGATCATGGATATTGGCGGAGGCAGTGTGGAATTTATTATCTGTGACAGTCAGCATGTACTCTGGAAGAGAAGCTTTGAGATTGGTGCACAAAGATTGTTAGATCAGTTCCATATCACAGATCCTATCTCCCCACAGGATGTAAAGGCATTGCTTCAATATTTCGACGACCAACTCACAGCACTTCACACCGCTTGTCAGCAATATCAACCCGTCACCTTGATCGGAGCTTCCGGCACTTTTGATACCCTGAGTGAGATTGATGCCCACCAGGAGGGTATCACCCTGACGGAGAATCAGACAGAACTTCCGCTTTCCTACGATCGCTTTTTCAACATCCACGACGAAATTACCAGAAAGAACAGGGAGGAAAGATTAAAAATTCCGGGAATGATAGAGATGCGGGTAGATATGATTGTAGTGGCCACCTGGCTGATTCATTATGTGTTGGAGCAGTACCACATTAAAAATATAAGGGTTTCAGCCTTTGCATTGAAGGAAGGTTTACTAAAAAGTGTTATTGACCGATCCAATTCTTCTACTCATTAAAGCATATCTTTTTTCATGATCATATACTCCCATAACTATCTGAAGGAATTTTGCAGAACTGTCTTTACCAAAATAGGATGCCCTGAGAGAGAGGCTGAACTTGCTGCAGAAGTATTGCTTTCGGCGGATTTGCGCGGTGTAGACTCTCATGGTGTAGCCCGTCTTATCGGATACGTGAGGCTGTGGGAAAAGAAGCGTATCAACCCCAGACCCAACATCCGGGTTGTCCATGAATCGCCCAGTACAGCGGTGATAGATGCTGATGCCGCCCTTGGTCTGGTTGTAGCCCCCAAAGCCATGGAAATTGCCATGGAGAAAGCCAACAATGCTGGCACAGGATGGGTTGCCATACGAAACTCCAATCACTTTGGCATTGCCGGTTATCATGCCATGTTGCCCCTTCCCCTTGACATGATAGGCATGGCCATGACCAATGCCAGTCCGCTGGTAGCGCCCACTTTCTCTGTGGAAAGGTTGCTGGGTACCAATCCCATTGCGGTGGCGATTCCTGCTGGGGAAGAACCCCCTTTTGTCGCTGATTTTGCCACCACTACGGCCGCTAACGGCAAGCTGGAAATTTTACAAAGAAAAAAGCAGGAAGCGCCTTATGGCTGGATACAGGATGCCGCCGGTGACCCTTCGCTCAATCCTCATGAGCTCTCACAAGGAGGCGCTTTACTCCCTTTGGGCAGCGACAGAGAAAGAGGAAGTCATAAAGGCTATTGTCTGGGAGCCTGGGTAGATATTTTTTCTGCTGTACTCTCCGGTGCTAACTTTGGTCCCTGGGTGCCCCCCTTCGTGAGTTTTCTGCCTGTTGCTGAGCAGTTGGTAGGAAAAGGCATCGGGCATTTTCTGGGAGCCATGCGGGTAGATGCCTTTCGCCCGGTCAGTGAATTCAAAACAGGGATGGATACCTGGATTCGCCGCTTCCGCTCGTCCAAGACAGTGGCCAGTGAAGAAAGGGTATTAATTCCGGGCGATCCGGAAAGGATGATGGAAGCAAAAAGAAAAGAAGAAGGTATTCCCTTGCTGGAGCCCGTAGTCAAAGACCTGCAAACTTTAGCCGATCGTTTCGGATTAACCTTTAAAAAGTAAAACCTACATTGATGACCCAGGGTCTTTGATAAGGAGAACGCAGGTTGTCATATAAAAAGTTGTAGAGCGCATAAATTACTACAGCCGCTCGTTCTCCCACAGGCTGAAAGATGCCTCCGCCGGCAAAGAAACCAGGCACCCAATCTCTGACCAGCCGGCTTTGGCCGGAAATGCCTTCCAGCACCTGAGTATTAAGGCTTTCATACTCCGCATGCAGGAAGAACTGTCTCCCCAGTGTATGGCGGGCAAATATTTTTCCCCCATAGGTACTGGCCCCTTCAAAGCCTCTGTATTTGAGATATCGGTAAGTAATTCCCGGACCTGCTGAAAAGCGATTGGTAAAACGGTAGCCTACCAGGGGAGAAATGTCAATATAGGTGACTGTGCCGAACTGCAGGCCAAGGTTGCCTCCCACATACATTTTGTCCCATAAAGAAGCTTTTTCGCCCTCTTCCAATTCGGGACCTCCCTGTGCTAATGCGTTGAAAAATAAACCAAAACTTAACCCAATGATGATGCTGAGTGAAAGGCTTCTCTTCATAAAGTTCTCAGTCTAAAAAGTGCTTATTGCTGGACAATAACGTATATATCTTCCGAAGGTTTTTTCATCAGATATTTTTCTCTGGCAAATTTTTCCAGCAGTTTGTCATTACTTAAAAGTTCCTGCCGGTCTTTTTTAACCGTTTCAATTTTTTTCTCATAGAACTCTTTTTCCTGTTCCAGTTCATGGAGCTGTTTTGTCAGGCGAATCTGGGTACGAATATCATTGGAATCCAGGAATACCATCCAAAGCAAAAAGCAAATCGTAAAAAGGAAATATTTATTTCTGGTAATACGTGGTATTTTCGACAATATACTCATTGAGTTATTCCCGTTTTATAGAATAAATACAAACCTATGACAATATACTAATTTTCTCGAAAGAAAATGCAATTCCTAAACAGAATTGCATTCATATACTATCAAAAATACTTCCAGTTTGCTATGATATTTTACAATAATTTTCCAGGATAATAGGCTACCATATTCAGCGCCTCTTCTATCCTCAGTAATTGATTGTATTTAGCCATACGGTCAGAGCGGGAAGCAGACCCGGTCTTGATTTGACCCGTATTCAGGGCAACCGCCAGATCGGCAATGGTGTTGTCTTCTGTTTCTCCGGACCGGTGCGACATAATACTTTTGTAGCCGTTGCGTTTGGCCAGATTCACCGCATTGATAGTCTCTGATAATGTCCCGATCTGATTGACTTTGATCAGTATGGCGTTCGCCACCTTCTGGTCGATCCCATCTTGTAATCTTTTCACATTCGTTACAAAAAGGTCGTCGCCTACCAGCTGAACCTTGTGTCCAATGGTCTGGGTAAGCTGTTTCCATCCCTCCCAGTCATCTTCATGCATACCATCTTCAATAGAAATGATAGGATACTTGTCCACCCAGTTTTTCCAGTAGCCAACCATATCCGACGAAGAAAGCTCTTCTTTGGTAGAATCCAGTTTATATATTTTTCTCTCCTCATCATAGAACTCAGAAGAGGCTGCATCCATGGCAACATATATTTCTTCTCCCGGTTTGTAGCCTGCCTTTTCTATAGCTTGTAAAACCACCTCAATGGCTTCTACATTTGAAGAAAGGTTGGGTGCAAAGCCACCTTCATCTCCTACATTGGTAGATTGCCCTTTGCTTTTTAACACTGATTTGAGATGGTGAAAAATTTCAGTACCCATTCTCACAGCTTCTGAAAAACTTTCTGCCTTGATGGGCATCACCATAAACTCCTGAAAGTCGATGGCATTATCCGCGTGGCTTCCGCCATTCAGGATATTCATCATAGGCACAGGCAGGGTATTGGCACTCACCCCGCCGATATAACGGAACAGGGGCTGTCGGATCGTCTGTGCAGCCGCTTTGGCCACTGCCAAAGAAACCCCCAGCATAGCGTTAGCCCCCAGGTTTGATTTGTTTTCCGTAGCATCCAGCTCGATCATAGTCTGGTCAATCAGGTTCTGTTCAAAGACAGAAACACCCAATAGTTTCTCAGCAATAGAGGTGTTCACATTTTCTACTGCTTTCAAAACTCCCTTACCCATAAACCGGCCTTTCTCATTGTCACGCAACTCGACCGCTTCATGCTTACCGGTAGAAGCACCGGAGGGTACAGCAGCCCTTCCCAGGACATTGTCAGAAGTAACGACATCTACCTCAACAGTAGGATTACCCCTCGAATCCAGTATTTGGCGGGCATGAACTTTCTTGATAAAACTCATTGTATGCTAGTTAGTGGTTGTATTTTTGTAACAAAGTAAAGATTATAATTCTTTATTTTCCATTAGTTCCATAAAATTATCAAACAGGTATTGAGAGTCATGAGGACCCGGTGATGATTCGGGATGATACTGTACGGAGAATGCTCTTTTTCTGGTCATACGAATACCTGCCACGGTATTGTCATTCAGATTGATGTGTGTCACTTTTACTTTTTCCGAACGGGAGGCCTCATCAATGTTCACGGAGAAACCATGATTCTGAGATGTCATCTCACTTTTACCTGATACCAGGTTTTTTACCGGATGGTTCAGTCCCCGGTGTCCGTGGTGCATTTTATAAGTTGAAATGCCGTTGGCTCGGGCTAAGATCTGGTGGCCTAGACAAATCCCAAACAAGGGCCGGTCGGCCTGAATCACATTCTGCACAGTTTTGACGGCATATTCCATGGCTCCCGGATCCCCTGGTCCGTTGGAGATAAAATAGCCATCCGGATTCCATTTTTCCATCTCCTCAAAAGTAGTTTTGGCCGGGAAAACTTTACAATAGCAATCTCTCTCTGTCAGATTCTTCAATATGCTGGTTTTGATTCCTAAATCCAGTACGGCTACTTTCTTAGAAGACGTCTCCTTCCCCACAAAATATTCTTTCTCTGTGCTTACCAAAGAAGAAAGCTCCAGCCCAGCCATAGAGGGGACTTCCCGAAGCATCCTTTTCAGTTCATTGATGTCTAACACTTCTGATGAAATGATGGCATTCATCGCACCTTTGGAACGGATATGCCGAACCAGTTTCCTGGTATCTATATCGGTGATGCCTACAATACCCGTAGCATCGAGATACTGTTGAAGGTCATGATCGGCTTTGTTCCTGCTAAAGTAGTCAGAGAAATTATTAACGACGAGCGCACTAATTTTAGGGTTAGTAGACTCCTGCTCCTCGTCGAGCACACCATAATTGCCAATATGAGAGGTTGTATTGACAATGATCTGCCCATAATAAGAGGGGTCTGTATAAATCTCCTGATAGCCGGTCATGCCCGTGTTAAAACAAATCTCACCACCACGGATACCAATTTTTCCGATGGCACTGCCTTCAAAAATAGATCCGTCTTCTAGCAACAGCACTGCGGGGGTGCGTTTGGTTTTTTTCATAGGTGTTTGTGAAGTTATTTCGGCGCAAGTTTACAAATAAATTCATAAAAAAGGGGATTGTGTCTTCCGAATTAAAGACACAATCCCCCCCATAACAAGTATATTCTGTTTATTGTTCTTCTTTTTTATCCTGATTGTCGGTTTTGGCTTTGGGTGTATCGTCTGCTTTGTCTTGGCTTTCCTCTTCCGCAGGCGCTTCTGTCTGGGCAGCAGCTTTCTGTTCTTCTGCCTGCTCTTTCTCTTTGGAGGCAGCGGCTTTTCCAGATTTAGCCTGCGTTTCTTCAGCTCCTTCTTTCTTTTTACCCCCTCTACGGCTTCTTCTCGTACGCTTGGTCGCCTTTTCAGTTGTATAGATTTCGTTGTAATCCACCAACTCAATCAGGCACATGTCAGCATTATCCCCTAAACGATTACCCAGCTTGATAATGCGGGTATAGCCTCCGGGCCTGTTGGCCACTTTGGTAGCCACTTCGTTAAACAGCTCGTGGGCAGACTCTTTATTTTGCAAATAAGAGAATACAACCCGGCGGGAGTGCGTCGTATCTGCTTTGGATTTGGTAATCAAAGGTTCCACATATTTACGCAATTCCTTGGCTTTTGCCACGGTGGTAGTAATCCGCTTATGCAAGATCAATGAAGAAGCCATGTTGGATAACATCGCTTTTCTATGGGAAGATGTACGTCCTAAATGATTGAATTTCTTTCCGTGTCTCATGATATCCGACAATTATCAACATCAGGGATGTTGAATACTCAAGATAATGTTAGTCTTCGTCTAGTTTATAGCGGGATAAATCCATCCCAAATGATAAATTCTTTTCCTGTACCAGTTGCTCCAGTTCAGCCAGAGATTTCTTACCGAAGTTACGAAACTTCATCATGTCAGAAATTTCCAGTTGCACTAAATCACCCAGCGTCTTCACGTCGGCTGCTTTCAAGCAATTGTAGGCTCTTACTGACAGATCCAGATCGTTTAACGGGGTCTTCAGCAGTTTTCTCATATGCAGCATTTCCTCATCTACCGCATCAGGCTCGCCTTGCTGTGGCGCCTCTAAAATCATATTCTGATCAGAGAACAGCATGAAATGCTTAATGAGAATATTGGCAGATCCTTTCAGCGCATCCTCCGGATGAATTGACCCATCTGTTTCAATATCGATAATCAATTGTTCGTAGTCCGTTTTCTGCTCTACCCGGGTATTTTCAACACTATATTTCACATTCTTGATAGGGGTGAATATAGCATCAATAGGAATATAGCCAAATGACTGATCGTTCGGCTTATTTTCTTCAGAAGGCACATAACCTCTGCCTTTTTCTATATACAGTTCTATCTCGATATCCACGTCATCATCCAGATGGCAGATCACATGCTCAGGATTCAAGATTTCAAAAGAGGAAGTATTCTTCTGTATATCGGCACCGGTAAAAGTGGTTTTTCCTTTTACAGGAACAACAATTTTGTTGTCCACGAAATCATCAGTGACCTTTTTAAAACGAACCATTTTAAGGTTCAGTACAATCTCTGATACATCTTCCACAATACCTTCCACAGTAGAAAATTCATGCAACACGCCGGGTATTTTAATACCGGTGATAGCATATCCTTCCAGGGATGATAAAAGAATTCTTCTCAATGCATTACCGATGGTAACACCATAACCTCTTTCGAGTGGTTTGAAAGTAAACAGACCGTGAAAATTGTCTGCTTTTTCCATCACCACTTTTTCAGGCATCTGAAAAGCTAATATAGACATATTGATATTTTGAAATTAAGTTTAAGTTTTGGCAAACCTTTGCCAATAATTATCATTACTTAGAGTAAAGTTCAACAATCAATTGCTCCTGTAAGTTCTCTGGAATCTCATCCCGTGCCGGAACGTTGATCAACTTACCTGCCACCTGACTGCTGTCCCATTCCAACCACTTATATTTGTTGGGGTTATGGGTTGCGATACTATTCGTAATTACTTCAAGAGATTTTGATTTCTCACGGACTGACACGATATCACCAGGCTTCACAGTGAAAGAAGGAATATTCACCACATGATCATTTACCGTGATATGCTTATGAATCACCAACTGCCGTGCGCCACGTCTGGTAGGAGAGATTCCTAACCGGAAGACAATATTATCTAAGCGAGACTCCAGGAGTTGCAACAATACTTCACCGGTAATTCCCTGGCTACGGCTGGCTTTGTCAAAAATATTGGCAAACTGCCTTTCCAAAACCCCATAAGTATATTTTGCTTTTTGCTTAGCCGCTAACTGCACAGCATATTCAGATTGCTTTCGTCTGCGACCTCTGCCATGTTGCCCAGGAGGGTAACTTTTCTTTTGCAGTGCCTTACTGGGGCCAAATATGGGATCGTTGAATTTACGGGCGATCTTTGATTTTGGGCCTCTATATCTTGCCATAATATCTTATTCTGAAATAATATTTAATTTAGACTCTTCTTCTTTTAGGAGGGCGGCATCCATTGTGGGGCAGCGGCGTCACATCTTTGATCATGGTTACTTCCAAACCTACATTTTGCAGGGTACGGATAGCCGAATCTCTGCCAGCGCCTGGGCCTTTGATAAAAACTTCTACCTTCCGCATACCAAGGTCATAGGCTGCCTGTGCGCAGTTAGACGCTGCAGTCTGGGCAGCATAAGGTGTGTTTTTCTTAGAACCTTTAAAACCCATTTTACCAGCAGAAGCCCAGGAAATTACCTGTCCTGATGAATTCGTGATGGAGATGATAATATTGTTAAAGGAAGCTTTAATATGAGCCTGTCCCATGGTCTCCACGGCAACCACTCTCTTCTTCGCTTTATCTTTTCTCTTTTGAGCCATAATTACGTTACACTATTTTACTTGGTAGCTTTTTTCTTATTAGCAACTGTTTTGCGTCGACCTTTTCGGGTACGTGCGTTGTTCTTGGTCTTCTGTCCTCTTACCGGTAAGCCTTTTCTATGTCTCAAACCACGATAACAACCAATGTCCAGTAAACGCTTAATGCTCAGCTGTACCTCGGATTTCAGAACACCCTCTACTTTGAACTCTTCAGAGATGATGGAACGAATATGATTAGACTCATCATCGGTCCATTCACCAACTTTCTTGTTGATATCAATTCCAGCTTTTGAAAGAATTGATCTGGCAGAACTTCTGCCAATCCCGTAGATAGATGTCAGACCTATCTCACCTCTTTTATGGTCGGGTATGTCTACGCCTGCGATTCTAGCCATAATTATCCTTGCCTTTGCTTAAATTTTGGATTTTTTTTATTGATAACGTAAAGTTTGCCTTTTCTTCGGACAATTTTACATTCCGCGCTTCGCTTTTTAACAGATGCTTTTACTTTCATTGTTATTTATATCTATAGACGATCCTGCCTTTGCTAAGGTCATAGGGAGACATCTCCAGTTTAACCTTATCGCCCGGCAAAATTTTTATATAATTCATTCTCATTTTTCCTGAAATATGGGCAATCACCTGATGTCCATTTTCCAGTTCTACTCTAAACATTGCATTAGATAATGCTTCGGTAATTGTGCCATCCTGTTCTATGGATGATTGTTTTGCCATAAAATAAGTTTATTGTTTTATTAAAAAATCAATATCAGCACAATTAAGTTCAAACTATATCAGGCAACAGCTGCGTTTTGGGATCTCCCTTTTACTCTACCTGACTTCATCAAGCCTTCATAATGCCGCATCAACAGATAGCTTTCTATTTGCTGCAAGGTATCTAATATGACACCAACCATAATGAGCAAAGAAGTGCCTCCATAGAAATAGGCAAACTCTGTTGTAATACCGGCCAGGCTGGCAAAAGCTGGCATGATAGCAATAATAGCCAGAAAGATAGAACCAGGTAGGGTGATGCGTGACAAAATGGTATCAATAAACTCTGAAGTAGGTTTACCTGGCTTTACCCCTGGGATGAACCCCCCATTCCGTTTCATATCATCAGCTATCTGATTGGAATTAATAGTGATAGCCGTATAGAAGAAGGTAAACAGAATGATAAGCACAGCGAACAACAGGTTGTATTGCCAGGAGGTAAAGTCCGCAAATGTACGGCCTATTGAAGCTGCAATATCACTGGAATCAGCCCAGATACCGGCCAGTAAGCCGGGTAAGAACATGAGAGATTGCGCAAAGATGATAGGCATTACACCAGAGGCATTCACCCGTAAGGGAATATATTGCCTTTGTCCGCCATATACTTTATTGCCTACTACTTGCTTGGCATATTGAACAGGGATTCTACGGACAGCCTGTGTCAACATCACAGCACCCATGACGACAAAGAACAGCGCAACAATCTCAATGACAAACAGCAGCAACCCGCTGGTTCCTTTGGAAAGGAATTCTGCGACAATGGCACCCGGGAAACGGGAAATAATCCCGATCATGATGAGCATGGAAATACCGTTTCCAATCCCTTTATCAGTAATTTTTTCTCCCAGCCACATACAGAAAATGGTTCCTGAGGTGAGGAGAATCATGGCAGAAGCGGTGAAAAATGTGCGGTCAATCATGATGGCTTCTGCAGGCACAGCATAGGATAAATAACCTACTGCCTGACCCAGCGTCACAAAAATGGTGAGCACCCGGGTAATCTGATTGATCTTTTTACGCCCAGAATCACCTTCTTTTTGTAGTTTCTGGAAGTAAGGCACCGCCACTGTCAGCAACTGTATAACGATAGAAGCAGAAATATAGGGCATGATACCCAAACCAAAAATTGAGGCTCTGCTAAAAGCACCTCCCAGAAAGGTATTTAACAAACCAAAGATACCACCAGTGGCCTGACTAGATTCCAGAATATCGGTATCCACACCAGGCAAAACAATGAAACTTCCTAGACGGAAGATAATAAGAAACCCTAGCGTGTTAAGAATTCTGGTTCTTAACTCTTCAATAGCGAAGATATGGCGAATAGTGGTAATAAATTTCTTCATATTGCTACAGTTTGTTGGCTTTACCTCCAGCTTCTTCGATAGCCTTTACCGCAGATTTAGAAAAGGCATGGGCATTTACTTCAACTTTAGAAGTAATTTCGCCATTTCCTAATACTTTTAATTTATCTTTTTTACCGATCAGCCCATGTGACACAAAATCCTCAATAGTCAGTGAAGATTTCCCGGTCTGCTCTGCCAAGGTTTGCAGGCGGTCCAAGTTAATGACACTATAAACGACTTTGTTAGGACTTGTAAAGCCAAATTTAGGCACACGTCTTTGCAAGGGCATCTGACCACCTTCAAAACCGAACTTCCTTTTGTAACCAGATCTTGACTGGGCTCCTTTGTGTCCACGACCCGCTGTACCTCCCCAACCTGAGCCTGGTCCTCTTCCTACTCTCTTGTTTGTTTTTACTGATCCTTTCGCAGGTTTTAATGTACTTAAGTTCATTTTACAATTCTGTTACGCTTACCAAATGAGCCACTTTATTAATCATGCCACGGATTTGCGGCGTTTGTTCAACTTCCACAGTTCTGTTGATCTTACCGAGGCCTAAAGCCTGTATGGTTGCTTTTTGCTTTTTAGGGCGGTCGATGGTACTTTTGATTTGTGTTATTCTAACTTTAGCCATGGCACTATCCGTTAAAAACTTTTTCTAGTTCTATTCCTCTTTGCTGCGCTACGGCAAAGGCATCTCGCATCCTATCCAGCGCGTTGAAAGTAGCTTTTACCACATTATGCGGATTGGAAGACCCCTTTGATTTTGCCAACACATCAGTATAACCGGCGCTTTCCAGTACGGCTCTCATCGCACCTCCTGCGATCACTCCTGTACCCGGAGCAGCAGGTTTTACCAATACGAACCCTCCGCCAAATTTGCCTATAGACTCGTGGGGCACCGTACCTTTTCTTAATGGCACTTTAAGTAAATTTTTCTTGGCATCATCCACTCCTTTGGTAATAGCGTCGGTCACTTCGTTTGCCTTTCCTAATCCATAGCCTACCACGCCATCCCCATTTCCTACCACCACAATGGCAGAAAAACTAAACCTTCTTCCTCCTTTTACTACTTTGGCAACCCGTTTGATGGCTACTACTCTTTCTTTAAGATCTATTTCGCTTGCTTTCACTGATTTAACGTTTGATTTGTTTGTGCCATAAATATTAGAACTGAAGCCCACCTTCGCGTGCTCCTTCGGCTAAAGCCTTCACCTTACCATGAAAAAGATAGCCATTTCTATCAAAAACCACGGTGGTAATACCATTTGTAGAAGCCTTTTCGGCCAGTTTCTTACCCACGTTTTTAGACACCTCCAGGTTAGCATTGTTGCTAGTTCCGATTTCAAAAGAAGAAGCGTGGGCCAGGGTATGACCTTTCACATCATCAATCAGCTGGGCATAGATCCCTTTGTTGCTTTTATAAACAGAAAGACGCGGGCGTTCTGAAGTACCGCTGATTTTCCTTCTGATGCTTTGCTTTATTCTTAAACGTCGTTTTATTTTTTTGCTAACTGCCATATTTTTAATTATTTACTTGCAGCTTTACCAGCCTTACGCCTGATTCTTTCTCCGACAAATCGTATCCCTTTACCTTTGTAAGGTTCGACAGGTCTTAAGGATTTTATCTTGGCAGCTACCTGCCCGATCAACTGCTTGTCGAAACTCTCCAGAATAACGGTAGGGTTTTTACCTTTGGCCTGCTCTGTGGTCACTTTCACTTCCTGTGGAACAGCCAGGAAGATAGCGTGCGAATATCCCAGGCTCAGCTCCAGGATATTTTGTTGAGCGGAAGCCTTATAACCTACCCCTACCAGTTCCAGTTCCTTCTTATAGCCCTCTTTGACCCCTTCGATCATATTATAAATCAAAGCACGGTACAGGCCATGCAAAGCCTTATGCCTTTTCTGATCTGTAGGTCGGTTTAAAACTATCTGATTGTCCTCCACACTCACCTCAATGTCTCTATCAATCACCTGCGTCAGCTCACCTTTAGGACCTTTAACCTTAACAGTATTCTTTTCTTTTGTAACAGTGACACCCTGAGGAATAGCAATGGGTAGTTTTCCTATACGTGACATATTTTTAATTTATTAATGTCTTGTTAATATACGTAACAAAGAACTTCACCCCCCACATTCATTTCGCGAGCCTGCTTATCTGTGACCACTCCTTTGGAAGTAGACAGAATAGCGATCCCAAGGCCATTCAACACTCTTGGTAGACTATCGGCCCCTACATACTTTCTCAGCCCGGGTTTGCTCACCCTTTTAATGTGAACAATGGCGGAGGATCTGGTTCTAGGGTTGTATTTCAGAGCAATTTTGATAATACCCTGATGACTGCTTCCTTCGTCAAACTTATAATTCTGGATATACCCCTGATCATGAAGCACCTTGGTAATTTCCTTCTTAATACTAGAAGAAGGAACTTCCACTATCCGGTGATTCGCCTTTATAGCATTTCTGATTCTGGTCAGATAATCTGCAATCGGATCTGTTGTCATTTATCAATAAATATTACACGGTCTTTTAAAAACGGAGTGCAAAATTAGTGAATATTTTGCACTTACAAAACAAAAAAGCCGATTTTACCAGCTAGCTTTGATCACACCCGGAATTTTTCCTTCAGAAGCCATTTCCCGGAAAGTAACACGGGAAATACCAAACTTCCTGATATACCCTTTGGGTCTTCCTGTCAGCTTACAACGGTTATGTAACCGAACGGGGGAAGCATTACGAGGCAATTTGTCTAATGCCTGATAATCTCCTGCTGCTTTCAGTTCGGCACGTTTCTTTGCATACTTAGCAACAAGTTTTGCTCTTTTCTTTTCTCTTGCAATAACTGATTTTTTTGCCATATGAATTAACTATTTCTTGAGCCTGCGAAGGGCATGCCAAATGATTTTAACAACTCATAACTTTCCTCATCGCTTTTTGCCGTCGTCACAAAGGTAATATCCATGCCCGAAATCCGGCTTACTTTATCGATACTGATCTCTGGAAATATAATTTGTTCCTTTACCCCTAAAGTGTAATTTCCTCTTCCGTCGAATCCTTTATCGCTGATCCCTCTAAAGTCTCTTACCCTGGGGAGAGCCACTGACATCAACCGATCCAGAAACTCATACATCAGGTTGCCTCTCAGTGTTACTTTAGCGCCTATGGGCATTCCTTCCCTTAGCTTAAAGTTAGAAACTGATTTTTTAGCAATGGTAGGCACCGCTTTTTGTCCGGTAATGGTAGACAATTCCTCTACCCCTACGTCGATAAGCTTTTTATCGGCAACGGCAACGCCAATCCCTTTGTTGATACAAATTTTTTCTATTTTGGGTACCTGCATGATACTTTTATAACTAAACCTCTCATTTAAGGCAGGTACAATCTCCTGGTAATACTTTTCCTTTAACCTAGGAACGTAAGTATTTGAATTAGCCATGTTTAATGATTTCTCCGGTTTTTTTTGAATATCGCTGCAGTTTACCTTTATCGTCTTTCTTTCTACCCACTTTGGTAGGCTCACCTGTAGCAGGGTCAATAAGCATCAGGTTACTCATATGAATAGGCGCTTCCTGTTCCACCCTGCCCCCTTCTGTATTTTGGGCAGAGGGTTTCACGTGCTTGGTAATCATGTTGATGCCCTCTACGATTGCCTTATTTTTTTCATGGTAAACGGTCAGAATTTTACCTTTTTTACCTTTGAAGTTTCCGGCAACGACCAGCACCGTATCATCTTTTCTGATGCGAGATTTAGTATACTTGCTATTTTTCATAATTTATAGTACTTCAGGAGCCAAAGAAACAATTTTCATGAACTGTTTTTCACGAAGTTCCCGAGCGACTGGGCCGAAGATACGCGTACCTCTAGGTTCATCGTTGGCTGTTAACAACACCGCAGCGTTCTCTTCAAAACGAATATAGGAACCATCTTTTCTGCGCACTTCTTTTTTCACCCTAACAACGACGGCTTTGGAAACAGTTCCTTTTTTCAGGCTGCTGGAAGAGATCGCTGATTTTACCGTCACCACGATCTTGTCGCCTACGGTAGCATATCTTTTTCCGGTACCCCCCAAAACGCGAATACAAAGCACTTCTTTAGCACCACTGTTATCCGCTACATTTAATCTTGATTCTTGCTGTATCATTGTTATTTGGCTCTTTCAATAATTTCTACTAAGCGCCACCTCTTATTTTTGCTCAATGGTCTGGTTTCCATTATTCTAACGGTGTCTCCGATCTGGCATTCGTTCTTTTCATCATGCGCCATAAACTTTGAAGTTTTCCCAATAAATTTACCATATATGGGATGTTTCAGTTTACGGTTAACAGCCACAGTGATAGACTTTTGCATTTTGTTGCTCACCACCTGGCCAATTCTTTCTTTTCTTAGATTACGTGTATGTTCCATAATTACGCTTTGTTAGCCAGTTCTTTGGCCCTTAGTTCTGTATGTAGTCTAGCCACGAGTTTTTTGGCCACTCGGATCCTCGTTGGATTCTCAATGGGAGAAATGGCATGAGCAAATTTGAGTTTTAGCAGATTTTCTTTTTCTGCAGCCAGCTTCTCTTTCAGCTCAGCCTCCGTAAGGCCTTTAATTTCTGAGTATTTCATATTATGCTACGTAATCTCTTCTTACTACAAATCTTGTCTTAATCGGCAGTTTTTGCGCGGCTAACCGCAGTGCCTCTTGGGCTCTGGCAGCGTCAATACCAGTGGCTTCAAACATGATGGTGCCGGGTTTTACTACCGCTACCCAATACTCAGGTGCTCCTTTACCCTTACCCATCCTGACTTCTGCAGGTTTTTTCGTTATCGGCTTATCAGGAAATATTCTGATCCAAACCTGTCCTTCCCTTTTCATAAAACGGGTCATAGCCACACGAGCAGCTTCTATCTGTCGGCTGGTAATCCAACCTGCCTCTAATGATTTCAAGCCAAAATTGCCGAAAGCAATGGTGTGTCCTCTTTGTGCAAGGCCTTTTACCCTACCCTTTTGCTTTTTCCTAAATTTAGTTCTTTTAGGCTGTAACATGCTTCTGAAATTATTTCTTTACAATATGGTTTGTGGCTATTTTCTTTTTCTTCTGGCTCCGCCGCCACCGCCGCCTCTTCTTTCATTCCGGCGATCGCCTCTTCTATCTCCTCCACGGCCAGTATTACCGCCGGCGCCTGTGCCCTGCGTCTGTCCGCTGGTGCCACCTACATTGGGTGATAAATCTCTTTTTCCAAAAACCTCTCCTTTGAACACCCAAACTTTAATTCCAATTTTTCCATACACCGTATTGGCTTCAGAAATAGCGTAATCGATATCGGCTCTTAGTGTATGCAAAGGAATTCGCCCTTCTTTATATTGCTCAACCCGTGCCATTTCAGCACCACCCAATCGTCCGGAAACTTTGATCTTAATTCCCAAAGCCCCTACACGAAGCGCAGAAGCAATGGCTTGCTTCATGGCCCGACGGTAAGAGATTCTGGCCTCCAGCTGTTGAGCGATAGACATTCCAATCAACTTAGCATCCAGCTCAGGACGCTTGATCTCATAAATATTAATCTGAACGTCTTTTCCGGTCAGTTTCTTTAGTTCTTCTTTCAGTTTGTCAACCTCAGCCCCTCCTTTACCGATCACCACGCCCGGACGTGCTGTATGAATGGTCAGGGTGATTCTTTTGATCGTTCTCTCGATCACGATCTTGGACACTCCGCCTCTGGGCAAACGAACATCAATATATTTTCTGATCTCGTGGTCTTCTACCAGTTTATCGGAGAAGCTTTTTCCTCCGTACCAGTTAGAGTCCCACCCTTTGATAATACCAAGCCTTAATGAAATTGGGTTTACTTTCTGTCCCATTATATCGCTATTTATCTGAAGTTATTAATTCTACTTTTCTTCTTGCACTTCAGCCTCCTGCAGACTGTCAATGACAAGCGTGACATGGTTCGAGCGTTTGCGGATTCTATGGGCTCTACCCTGTGGTGCGGGACGAAGTCTTTTTAAGATCCGGCCACCATCCACCCTGATTTCTTTAATGAAGAGATCAGCTTCTTCCAACCGCTCGTCTTCATTCTTCACCTGCCAGTTGGCAATGGCTGACAGCAACAATTTTTCGATTTTGGCCGCTCCCACTTTCGACTCAAACTTCAGTATGTTCAAGGCGTCATTGACTTTTCTTCCTCTGATCATATCGGCTACCAGACGCATTTTCCGGGGAGAGGTAGGCACGTTACTTAACTTAGCGGTCGCTTCCATGTTTTATCGTTTACCTTTGTCTTTTTTAGAAATGTGTCCTCTGAAGTTTCTGGTTGGAGCAAACTCTCCCAGTTTATGTCCTACCATATTTTCTGTCACATATACAGGAATAAATTTATTACCGTTATGTACAGCAAAAGTATGTCCTACAAAATCGGGAGAAATCATAGATCTCCTTGACCAGGTTTTTATAACAGACTTTTTATTGGATTCATTCATTGTATCCACTTTTTTTTCAAGTCTGTAATCTATATACGGTCCTTTTTTTAGCGAACGAGCCATTACTTTTTATTCTTTCTACTTACAATTAATCTATTAGAATACTTTTTAGGTCTTCTGGTTTTATAACCCTTTGCTTTCACACCGTTTCTGGATCTGGGGTGCCCACCGGAAGCCTTACCTTCCCCACCACCCATAGGATGGTCTACCGGGTTCATAGCCACACCACGGGTTCTTGGACGCCTGCCCAACCAACGGTTACGGCCTGCTTTTCCCTTGGTCACGTTCATATGGTCCACGTTGGATACAGAACCAACAGTAGCCATACAAGCAGAAAGCACCATACGCATTTCGCCCGATGGCATTTTCAAGGTCGTGTATTTACCTTCCCGGGCCAGCAACTGGGCATAAGATCCAGCACTTCTGGCCATTTGGCCGCCTTTTCCGGGTGTCAGCTCAATATTGTGAATAATGGTACCTAAAGGAATGGAAGAGAGAGGCAGTGCATTGCCTACTTCAGGAGCTACTTCTTTACCCGCTACGATGGTCTGGCCTACCTGAAGACCAGCAGGTGCTAAAATATAGGACTTGCTACCATCTACATAAAAAATCAGGGCTATTCTGGCCGACCGGTTAGGATCGTATTCTATTGATTTTACCGTGGCCGGCACATCAAATTTGTAGCGCTTAAAATCAATCAGACGATACTTTCTTTTATGCCCACCACCAATATAGCGCATGGTACGATGCCCTATATGGTTTCTACCTCCTGTCTTGGAAATATTAACTGTCAGCGATTTTTCAGGAGTATCTTTGGTGATATCTGAAAAATCAGGGGCCAGTCTATGTCTTTGGCCGGGGGTAATAGGCCTTAATTTCTTTATTGCCATGTCTAACTAGTTTCTATTCTATCAAATACCGCTATAAAAATCAATCACATCACCTTCTGCTACCTGTACAATAGCCTTCTTATAACCACCTGTTCGCCCAGAAATGATTCTGGATTTAGTATACCTGTTCTTAGCTTTTCCCTGGTAGTTCATAGTCCGGACGGCTTCCACAGTCACACCGTACATTCTTTCTACTTCCTGGCGAATCTGGATTTTATTCGCTTTTTTGCTCACCACAAAACCGTATTTTCCGCTTTCATTCTGTTCGGACATTTTCTCGGTAACCAATGGCTTTATCAATATGCTCATAACTATTTAGCAGAAGTTTTGCGTTGTAAAATTTCTTCTATTTTGCCTAATGCATTCTCACTGATAATTAAATACTTTGCCTTCAGTATATCGTAAGTATTTAACTTATCCGCTGTAGTTACCTGCGCATTTTTCAAATTTCTGGCTGAGAGGTACACATTAGGATTACTGTCTCCCAATACCAGCAGCGATGAATGATCATGCAGGGTCAGGGATTGCAATAGCTGAATATAACTTTTGGTTTTAGCAGCCTCAAAGTCGAAGTTTTCCAGGACGGTAATGTTCTCTTCTTTGGCTTTATAAGCCAGAGCTGACACCCGCGCCAGTTTTTTAAGCTTCTTATTCAGCTTAAAGCTATAGTCACGTGGACGAGGCCCGAACACTCTTCCTCCTCCCCGGAAGACCGGAGACTTGATACTACCTGCCCGCGCTGTACCTGTTCCTTTCTGTCTCTTTATCTTTTTGGTAGAACCAGCCACTTCGCTTCTCTCTTTAGACTTATGGGTTCCTTGCCTTTGGTTGGCCAAATATTGCTTCACATCCAGGTAGATGGCATGGTCGTTGGGCTCTATGCCATAGATGTCATCTGCCAGGTTAATGGTTCTGCCGGTATCTTCTCCCTTTATATTTTTAACTGCAATTTCCATTTTTCTTATTTCTCTAAAACGACAAATGAATTTTTAGCGCCAGGGATAGAACCGCTTACAAGAATCAGGTTCTTTTCAGGGACAATCTTCATCACCCGCAGGTTAAGAATTTTCACCCGACGACCTCCGGTTCTTCCGGCCATACGCATTCCCTTAAATACACGAGACGGGAAAGAACAGGCACCAATAGATCCAGGTGCTCTGGATCGGTTATGCTGACCGTGGGTAGACTCTCCCACTCCCCCAAAACCATGTCTCTTTACAACTCCCTGAAAGCCTTTCCCTTTGGATTTGCCAATAGCATCCAGGAAGTCTCCTTCTTTGAACACGGCTCCAACGGTAATTTCCTTGCCAATGTTAACCTCATCTTCAAACTCCACCCGGAAATCTCTGAATTCCACTACTTTCTTTTTTGGCGTAGTTCCTGCTTTGGCAAAATGACCTTTCGAGGCTTTGTTCACTCTTTTTTCTTTCATTTCGCCATAGCCCAATTGCACAGCTTTGTAACCATCAGTGTCTTCATTTTTGACCTGTGTGATTACACAAGGACCAGCCTCTACCAGGGTGCATGCGACATTTTGTCCATCGGCACTATAGATGCTAGTCATCCCAATTTTTCTACCAATAATACCAGACATTATTATGATGTTAGATTTGCTCCCAAAGAGAGCGTTTTTCCGTAAAAGACTGCAAATTTAGCCAAACCATTATGTTTATCAAAACATTGGTTCAATAAATTTTAAAAAGATTTGCCTCTTCTCCTGAGAATACAAAGTATTATGTGTAAACATCAAGAGAAAAGACATAAAAAAGAACCAATTCCAGGATTGAAATTGGTTCTTTCAATGAATACTAAGTAGGATCAAACTTTAATCTCTACATCTACACCACTTGGTAGTTCCAGCTTCATCAACGCATCTACCGTTTTGGTACTACTGGAGTATATATCTACCAACCTTTTGTAGGTACAGAGCTGAAACTGCTCTCGTGCCTTTTTATTGACATGGGGCGACCTAAGCACTGTAAATACTTCTTTACGAGTAGGCAAAGGAATAGGTCCGCTTACTACCGCTCCCGTTGTTTTAACGGCACGTACTATCTTCTCGGAAGACTTGTCAACCAAGTTATGATCGTAAGACTTTAATTTGATTCTTATTTTTTGATTCATTCCTAATGTAATATCTAGTGTTTATTTTACAGCTTCACCTTTCTCTCTAGCAATAATGCCCTCAGCAATATTCGTAGGGACAGGATCATAATGCGAGAAAGTTAATGTAGCAACGGCTCTACCAGAGGATATTGTCCGTAAATCGGTAATATATCCGAAAAGCTCTGCCAGCGGCACGTCCGCTTTCAAAACCTGGGCACCTCCTTTAGAATCCATTCCTTTCATATAACCTCTTCTTTTGTTAAGGTCGCCCGTAACTGGTCCGGTGTATTCTTCCGGACAAACTACTTCCACTGACATAATAGGTTCTAAAAGCACTGGTTTTGCTTTTTTCGCAGCTACTTTGAAACCCAAGCGAGCGGCCATCTCAAACGAAAGTGAGTCAGAGTCCACATCATGGTAAGAACCATGGAATAATTTCACTTTCATAGACTCAATGGGATAGCCTGCTAAAGGTCCGTTGCTCATAGCTGAATCAAAACCTTTCTGTACGGCCGGAATAAATTCTCTCGGGATCGCTCCACCCACCACAGCGTTTACAAATTCCAGCCCAGGCTTATCATCCTCACGGGGTCCTATCTCAAAGAGAATATCGGCAAATTTACCTCTACCACCCGTTTGTTTCTTATATACTTCTTTGTGTTCAACAGTCTGTGTGAGCGTTTCTTTGTAAGCCACCTGTGGTGCTCCTTGATTCACCTCCACTTTAAACTCCCGTCTCATCCGGTCGATGATAATCTCCAGGTGCAACTCACCCATTCCCCTCAATACGGTCTGTCCTGTTTCCTGGTCTGTGAAGACTTGCAAGGTAGGATCTTCTTCTACCAACTTAGAAATAGCCACACTCAACTTATCCACATCATCCTGTGATTTAGGTTCGATAGCATAGCCAATCACAGGTTCAGGGAAAGACATAGACTCCAGAACAATTTTCTTGCCTTCAGCCGTCAGGGTATCGCCTGTCTTAATATCCTTAAAACCAACCCCTGCCGCGATATCTCCTGCTTCTACTCTATCAATCAGGT
Source organism: Catalimonadaceae bacterium JC749 (assembly GCA_021730635.1). Taxonomy (GTDB): domain Bacteria; phylum Bacteroidota; class Bacteroidia; order Cytophagales; family Cyclobacteriaceae; genus JAJNNC01. The sequence goes on along the minus strand of JAJNNC010000012.1, from coordinate 93,894 downwards.
TTTGCTTGTTGGAATGCATTTGCAGCAATCGGGAAATACGCTCTTTTTTGTCAGTACGCATATTCCACACGTAAGAGCCTGAACTTAACTCTCCTGAATACACTCTGAAGAACGCCAGCCTACCTACGTAAGGGTCGGTAGCAATTTTGAAAGCCAAAGCGGCAAAGGGTTCAGCAGGATCCGGCTTCCGGGTAATCGTTTCTTCGGTATCCGGGTTCACACCCTGTACAGGCGGCAGATCCATAGGAGAGGGCAGATAGGCACAAACGGCATCTAACAAGGCCTGCACTCCTTTGTTTTTAAAAGCAGACCCACACAATACAGGAGAGAAGGACATATCGATGACCGCTTTGCGAATAGCAGCCATAGTTTCTTCTACTGTAATAGAATCCGGATCTTCAAAGAATTTCTCCAGCAAGTGATCATCATATTCGGCTACACTCTCTATCAGATTTTGTCTCCATTCCTCCACAGTTTCTTTCAGGTCCTCCGGAATTTCTTCATACTTATAAGTCATTCCCAGGTTATCTTCATCCCAGATGATCGCTTTGTTGATGATAAGATCAACGACGCCACGGAAAGTATCTTCGGCACCAATAGGAATTTGAAGGGGTATCGGCTTGGCATTCAGCTTTGTTTTGATCTCATTGACAACGTTGAAGAAGTCAGCCCCTGCCCGGTCCATTTTGTTTACAAAACAGATTCTGGGTACCCGGTACTTATCAGCCTGGCGCCAAACGGTTTCTGACTGAGGTTCTACCCCTGAAACGGCACAAAACAAAGCGATAGCACCATCTAATACCCGCAATGAACGCTCTACTTCCACGGTGAAGTCAACGTGGCCAGGGGTGTCGATGATATTGACTCGGTACTCTTTTGTATCATTCACCGGCATGCCCTGCTCGGTAGGGTATTTCCAGAAAGTAGTAGTAGCAGCAGAAGTAATGGTAATACCTCTTTCCTGCTCCTGCTCCATCCAGTCCATCACAGCCGCCCCTTCGTGCACTTCCCCGATTTTATGGGTCAGTCCTGTATAATACAGAATACGCTCTGTGGTGGTTGTTTTTCCGGCATCAATATGGGCCATGATGCCGATATTCCTAAGAAATTTAAGGTCTCTTTTTGCCATGAATTAAATTCATTAAAACTTAAAATGTGAAAACGCTTTATTTGCCTCTGCCATTCTGTGAGTATCATCTTTTTTCTTCACCGCCGCGCCTTCTCCTTTTGAAGCTGCTACGATCTCTCCCGCCAACCGCTCAACCATGGTTTTCTCTCCACGGGTCCGGGCATAGCGGATCATCCATTTAATTCCCAAAGATGTTTTTCTGCTAGGTCTTACTTCCAGAGGAACCTGGAAAGTAGCGCCTCCCACTCTTCTACTCTTTACCTCGACAGAAGGCATTATGTTGTTTAACGCTTTTTTCCACACTTCAATTCCATTATCTCCTGTTCTTTCTTCTACAATTTTTACAGCATTATAAAAGATAGAATATGCCAAACTCTTTTTACCATCTTCCATTAAACAGTTTACAAACCTGGTCACCAGAGTATCTTTGTACTTAGGATCAGGCAATACATATCTTTTCTTAGGTTTTGCTTTCCTCATGGATGGATTTATTTTTTAGGTTTTTTTGCACCATACTTTGACCGTCCCTGCAAGCGTCCGTTCACACCTGCGGTGTCTAAAGCGCCACGAATAATATGATACCGCACGCCTGGCAGGTCTTTCACCCTTCCCCCACGGATCAATACAATAGAGTGTTCCTGGAGGTTGTGTCCTTCTCCCGGAATATAAGCGTTCACTTCCCTGCTATTGGTCAGTCTGACCCTAGCCACCTTCCGCATCGCAGAGTTTGGCTTTTTAGGCGTGGTAGTATAAACCCTGGTACACACTCCTCTTCGCTGAGGACAGGCATCCAGAGCCGGAGATTTGGATTTAGATGTTAGTTTCTTTCTTCCTTTTCTAACTAACTGCTGAATAGTTGGCATTAATTATATAATTTTTTACTGTTTTCAAATTTGAGGTGCAAAGTTACTGAAATAAGTTTTAGAAATCAAAATAATATTTTAAACTATGCTTCCCCCATAGCGCCCCCAAAGTTAATAGGAAACTTAGGGGCCCCATCTGTCGGTTTGATGGGGCCAAAAGCTTCCTCAAATTTCTCAATATTATCATTCAGTGCGTAGAGTAATCTTTTGGCATGCTCCGGCGTAATGATAATTCTTGATTTTACCTTGGCTTTGGGAGTACCAGGCATCAGCCTGATAAAGTCAATCACAAACTCACTATTAGAGTGTGCTATGGTTGCCAGATTTGCGTATTCGCCTTCTGCAATTTCCTCAGAAAGTTCAATATTAATCTGATTTTTACGGGCACCGCCTTTACCGGCTTCTTGTTGACTGTCTCCTGCCATGTTTTTAGCTATTTGTTTCTAAGGTGGTTCTGGTTTCCTCTCGTCTGCCTTCTCTGGAAGCTCTCAACGCTTCATACTCTTCTTTAGAACCCACAATGATGTTATTATATTCTCTCAGACCCGTTCCTGCCGGAATCAGATGCCCTACAATCACATTTTCTTTCAAACCGTTCAGGGTGTCTGTTTTACCTTTAATGGCAGCCTCACTCAACACCTTGGTTGTTTCCTGGAAAGAAGCTGCTGAGATAAAGCTCTCTGTTCCCAAAGAAGCCTGGGTAATCCCTTGCAGTGTAGGCCCCGCCACGGCAGGTTTTGCATCCCGCACCTGTACAATTTTCTTATCCTGCCGTTTCAGCTTGGAATTTTCATCTCTCAGCTGACGGCCATTGATAATCATACCAGGCTTCAGGGTGGTAGAGTCACCGGCGTCTTCTACTACCTTCTTGTCCAGAATCAGGTCATTCTCCTCACGGAAGGCAAACTTGTCTACTACCTGATTGACCAAGAAATTAGTATCACCTGCATCTATGATCTCCACTTTCTGCATCATCTGGCCCACAATGACCTCAATATGCTTATCGTTGATTTTTACCCCTTGCAGTCGGTAAACTTCCTGAATTTCGTTCACCAGATATTCCTGTACGGCAGTAGGCCCTTTGATAGCCAGTATATCCGAAGGTGTGATAGCACCGTCAGACAAAGGCATTCCTGCTTTTACGAAATCATTATCCTGTACCAGAATGTGCTTTGACAGAGGCACCAGATAGCGTTTCTTCACACCATCTTTAGATTCAATAAAAATCTCCCGGTTACCTCTTTTAATGCCTCCATACGATACAACTCCATTGATTTCACTGACAATCGCAGGATTGGAAGGGTTCCTTGCTTCAAATAATTCCGTTACTCTTGGCAAACCACCGGTAATATCCCGGGATTTACTCATCGTTCTGGGTATTTTAGCAATGACCTGTCCTGCTCTTACCTGCTGCCCTTTGTCTACAGCCAGGTGAGCCCCCACCGGAATATTGTATGACTTGGGTTCACTGTCTTTTTTACCAGGATTCACCACCAAAGCAGGGTTCTTTGTCTTGTCCTTCGTTTCAGTGATTACTTTTTCACGGTGACCAGTTTGTTCATCGTACTCTTCTTTATAGGTAATTCCCTGCTCTATAGACTCAAAGTCAATGGTTCCGTCAAATTCAGACAAAATCACAGCGTTGTAAGGATCCCAGTAACATAGCTCCTGGCCTTTGGTGACTTTGTCTCCTTCTTTGACTTTCAGGAACGAGCCATAAGGCACGTTGTTGGTAGAAAGCACTTTGCCTGATTTTTCGTCTACGATTTTGATCTCACCAGACCTACCCATTACTACTTCCTGCTCTTCCCCTTCGTCGTTGGTAGTGGTGATAGAACGCAATTCTTCAAACTCAATGGCACCATCGAATTTTGACCTGATGGTAGCCTCTACTGCGATGTTTGAAGCAGTACCCCCTACGTGGAAGGTTCTTAGTGTCAACTGCGTTCCCGGCTCACCAATAGACTGTGCGGCAATGACGCCTACTGCTTCTCCTGCCTGTACCATCTGCCCGCTAGCCAGGTTACGACCATAGCACAGAGAGCAGATTCCATTACGGGTTTCACAAGTCAAAGGTGAACGGATTTCTATTTCATCTATACCGCTGTTGTCAATCTGAGCCGCAATTTCTTCAGTAATTTCATTACCAGACTCTATGATGAGCTCATCTGAAATAGGATCATACACATCGTGTACGGGTACACGGCCTAACACCCGCTCAGACAATGGCTCTACAATTTCCTCATTATCCTTCAGCGGTGTCACCAACAAGCCTCTGACAGTACCGCAATCTTCCTCCCGGATGACAACGTCCTGTGCAACGTCTACCAGCCTTCGGGTGAGGTAACCGGCATCTGCTGTTTTCAAGGCAGTATCTGCCAGACCTTTTCTGGCACCGTGTGTGGAGATGAAATATTCGATAACGTCCAAGCCTTCTTTGAAGTTAGACAAGATCGGGTTTTCAATAATCTCCCCAACGGACCCCTGCAGGTTCTTCTGCGGCTTCGCCATCAGTCCTCTCATTCCTCCCAGCTGTCGAATCTGTTCGCGTGATCCCCTCGCTCCTGAGTGCATCATCATATAAATGGAGTTGAATCCTTGCTCATCTTCCTCCATCTTGTTCATCAGCGCATTGGTAATCTGTGAGTTGACACGTGTCCAGATATCAATTACCTGGTTGTACCGCTCGTTGTCGGTAATCAGACCCATATAGTAATTGTTCTTTACTGCATCCACTTCTTCTTTTGCCTGCGCAATCAGTTTGTTCTTTTCGGCTGGCACCACAATATCGTCCAATCCAATAGACAAACCACCTTTGTAGGCAGCCTGGAACCCAAGCTCTTTGATATCATCTAAGAACCTAGCCGTTCTCGACATACCCGTTATTTTAAACACGCGGGCAATAATCTGCTGAAGCTTTTTCTTGGTCAGCAACTCATTCACATACCCCACTTCCTCTGGTACCAACTGGTTGAAAATAACACGACCGGCCACTGTCTCAAAGACTTGCTCTACCAGTTCATTGTTTTCATTTCTAACCTTGGCTCTCACCTTGATATAAGCATGCTTAGATACTCTGCCTTCGTTCACTGCCACAATGACCTCATCCGGATGGTAAAAGGTCAATCCTTCTCCCTTCACAGGGTGTTGGGAAGTACTTTTTCTTCCCTTGGTCACGTAATACAATCCTAATACCATGTCCTGAGAGGGTACTGTGATAGGAGCACCATTGGCAGGGTTGAGGATGTTATGAGAAGACAGCATCAGAAGCGATGCCTCCAAGATAGCCTCATGGCCCAGGGGCACGTGAACGGCCATCTGGTCACCGTCAAAGTCAGCGTTGAAAGCCGTACATACCAAGGGGTGTAACTGAATAGCTTTTCCTTCTATCAGTTTAGGCTGGAATGCCTGAATACCCAGACGGTGCAGTGTAGGCGCTCTGTTTAACAACACAGGGTGGCCTTTCAACACATTTTCCAGGATATCCCAAACGACAGGGTCTTTTCTGTCTACTATCTTCTTGGCAGATTTCACGGTCTTGACAATGCCTCTTTCTATCAGCTTTCTGATAATAAAAGGTTTAAACAGCTCAGCAGCCATATCTTTGGGCAGACCACACTCATGCATTTTCAATTCCGGACCTACCACAATAACCGAACGTCCTGAGTAGTCTACCCTTTTTCCTAACAGGTTCTGGCGGAATCTACCCTGCTTTCCTTTGAGCATATCGCTCAGGGATTTTAAAGCACGGTTTCCGTCAGAACGGACGGCGTTCACTTTACGAGAGTTGTCGAACAAGGAATCTACGGCTTCCTGAAGCATTCGCTTCTCATTCCGCAAAATCACTTCAGGCGCTTTGATATCTATCAGCCTTTTCAGTCTGTTGTTCCGGATGATCACCCGGCGATACAGATCATTGAGGTCAGAGGTAGCGAATCGACCGCCATCCAGCGGCACCAAAGGCCTGAGTTCAGGAGGAATGACAGGGACCATTTTGATCACCATCCACTCCGGACGGTTCTCTATCCGGTTGCGGGCATCCCTGAAAGATTCCACCACTTTCAGCCTTTTCAGGGCTTCTGCTTTTCTCTGCTGAGAGGTATCCGTAGCAGCCTGGTGACGCAGACTGTAAGACAGGTCGTCCAGGTCCAAACGGGCCAGCAGCATTTCCAGGGCCTCTGCCCCCATTTTAGCAATAAACTTGTTAGGATCATTATCGTCCAGCTTCTGGTTCTCTGCCGGCAGCTTGTCGATAATATCCAGATACTCATCTTCTGTCAGGAAATCCAGGTAGCTTACGCCATCTTCCGCCTTCATTCCAGGCTGAATAACGACATACCGCTCATAATAGATAATCTGATCTAACTTTTTGGTAGGTAACCCCAACAGATATCCAATCTTGTTGGGCAGCGACCTGAAATACCAGATGTGGGCTACCGGTACAACCAACTCGATGTGGCCCATACGCTCCCGGCGCACTTTCTTCTCCGTTACTTCAACACCACAACGGTCACAAATAATACCTTTATACCGAATTCGTTTATATTTACCACAATGACACTCCCAATCTTTCACAGGGCCAAAAATCCGCTCACAAAACAAACCACCCATTTCGGGTTTGTAGGTACGGTAATTAATGGTCTCCGGCTGCGTAACTTCTCCATGTGAACTTTCAAGGATAGACTCAGGGGAGGCTAAACTAATCGTAACCCTGGAAAAATCGTTAGTAAGTTTTTTATTTTTTCTGAATGCCATAAGAGAAAGTTTATTTCATTGAATATGAGAAGGGCATACGGACACTTACTAAAAGTATTGTACGGCCTTCTCAATTATATTTAGTCTAAAGTAATTTCAAGTGCCAGTCCTCTTAACTCATGCACCAGCACGTTGAAGGATTCAGGGATATTAGGCTTCGGCAGGTTCTCCCCTTTCACGATGGCTTCATAGGCTTTGGCTCTCCCCACTACGTCGTCTGACTTGACCGTCAGGATTTCCTGTAGTACGTTGGCAGCACCAAAAGCTTCCAGTGCCCACACCTCCATCTCTCCGAATCGCTGACCACCAAACTGTGCTTTACCGCCCAGTGGCTGTTGTGTGATGAGCGAGTAAGGGCCGATAGAACGGGCGTGCATCTTGTCATCTACCAGGTGTCCCAGCTTCAGCATATAGATCACTCCTACGGTCACTTTTTGGTCAAACTTATCTCCTGTGAGTCCGTCATAGAGTGTGGTACGGCCGAAAGGTGGCAGCCCTGCTCTCTTCAACTCTCCGGAAACATCGTCCAGGGTAGCTCCATCAAAGATGGGCGTACTGTATTTTTTACCCAGTACCAATCCGGCCCAGCCTAACACAGTTTCGTAAATCTGCCCCAGGTTCATACGGGAGGGTACCCCTAATGGGTTGAGTACAATATCAACCGGTGTACCGTCTTCCATGAAAGGCATATCCTCATCTCTGACAATCTTGGCAACAACCCCTTTGTTTCCGTGGCGTCCTGCCATTTTATCACCCACTTTCAGCTTTCTTTTCTTAGCCACATACACTTTGGCCAGCTGTACAATACCGGCTGGCAGTTCGTCACCGACTTCCAGGGTAAACCTTTCCCTCTTGAATCTGGCTGAAATTTCGTTTCGCTTCTGGTTATAATTCTTGACCAGCGAAGCGATCAGACCATTCATATGAGCATCGTCTGTCCAGCTGTCAATGACCAGATCACCAACCAGGTTCGCCTCTTCCGGAATATTATAAGCACTTTCATCCCGGTATATGTTCTTTTCCGGGAAAAGATTGTTTTCAATATTCTGGCGATTGAATTTTACCCCTTTGGTGATAATTTCATCCCCAAACTTATGTTTGACACCCTGAGAGGTTTTACCTTCCAGCAAACCGGTCAGTTTGTTGATCATCTGTGCGCGGATGCCCAACAGATCTTTCTTATACCTGCCTTTCAGGGCTTCCACTTCTTTTTTAGACTTGGCCCGCAGGTCCTTGTCTTTTTTAGGGCGAGAGAAAAGTTTGGTATCTATGACCACCCCTCTCAGAGAAGGAGAAGCTTTCAGAGAAGCATCTTTTACGTCTCCGGCTTTGTCTCCGAAGATGGCTCGCAACAGCTTTTCTTCCGGTGTAGGATCCGTCTCCCCTTTGGGGGTAATCTTTCCGATCAGGATATCACCTTCTTTCACTTCAGCCCCTATCCGGACAATTCCGTTTTCGTCCAGGTTTTTAACGGCATCTTCGCTCACGTTAGGAATTTCCGATGTCAACTCTTCTTCACCACGCTTGGTATCCCTTACTTCCAATTCAAATTCTTCCACGTGAATAGAAGTAAAGATATCATCACGAACTACCTTTTCCGAGATAACGATGGCATCCTCAAAGTTGTAACCTTGCCAGGGCATAAAGGCTACCCTCAGGTTTCTTCCCAGGGCTAATTCTCCTTTCTCCGTAGCATATCCTTCACAAAGGGCCTGGCCTTTCTTCACTTTTTCCCCTTTCAGCACAATAGGCTTCAGGTTGACGCAGGTATCCTGGTTGGTTCTTCTGAACTTCGTCAGATGATAGGTAACCAAATCATTATCGAAGCTAACCAGTCTCTGTTCATCGGTCAGGTCATACCGAAGTACAATTTTGCTGGCATCCACATATTCTACCACACCATCTTCTTCCGCAGCAATCAAGGCTCTTGAGTCCAAAGCTACCCTGCCTTCCAGCCCAGTCCCGACAATAGGAGCTTCCGGCTTCAGCAAGGGTACGGCCTGACGTTGCATGTTAGAACCCATCAGTGCCCGGTTAGCATCATCATGCTCCAGGAATGGAATCAGCGACGCAGCTACCGATACAATCTGGTTGGGAGCAATATCCATATAGGAAACTGAATCCGGTTCTACTACCGGGAAGTCTCCCTCATAGCGGGCTTTCACCGTAGGATTTACAAATTCCCCACTATCCTGCAAGGGTGCATTGGCCTGCGCAATGTTATGGGTGTCTTCTTCTTCTGCCGTCAGATACACCACATCGCTCGACATGTTCACTTTACCTTCCTGAACTTTACGATACGGTGTCTCGATAAAGCCCATATGGTTTACTTTGGCATGCACGCAAAGAGAAGAAATCAACCCGATATTAGGTCCTTCCGGTGTCTCGATGGTACACAATCGTCCGTAGTGTGTATAATGCACGTCGCGTACTTCAAAGCCAGCTCTCTCTCTGGACAACCCGCCGGGTCCCAGTGCAGACATCCTTCGCTTATGGGTCACTTCAGCCAAAGGATTGGTCTGATCCATAAACTGAGACAATTGGTTGGTACCAAAGAAGGAGTTGATTACCGAAGACAGGGTCCGGGCATTGATCAGATCGACAGGTTTGAAATCTTCGTTATCACGAACGTTCATACGCTCCTTAATAGTACGGGCCATCCTGGCCAGTCCTATCCCGAACTGTCCGTACAACTGCTCACCTACCGTTCGTACTCTCCGGTTACTTAAGTGGTCAATATCGTCCACTACCGCTCTGGAGTTGATCAAACCAATCAGGTATTTAACGATCCGGATAATATCCTCCGTGGTCAGTACTCTGACATCTGAGGAGATTTCCAGGTTCAGTTTTTTATTGATCCGGTACCTACCTACTTCACCCAGATCATAACGCTTATCGCTAAAGAACAAACTCTGGATGATATCGCGAGCTGTTTGTTCGTCAGGAGCCTCGGTATTCCGCAGTTGACGGTAAATCTGCTCTACGGCTTCTTTTTCAGAGTTGGAGTTGTCCTTTTGAAGCGTATTATAGATAATTGAGTAATCGGTAACGTTGACATCTTCCCGGTGAAGAATAATGGTGTTGGTTCCTGAATCCAGGATAGTATCAATATCCTCTTCATTCAGGAGAGAATCCCTTTCCAACAACACTTCATTCCGGTCAATAGAAACAACTTCTCCCGTATCCTCATCAACGAAGTCTTCTGTCCAGGTGCGTAATACACGGGCAGCCAGTCTTCTTCCGATACTTTTTTTCAGGTTTTGCTCTGTAGCTTTCACTTCTTCAGAGAGGCCAAACAGGTCCAGAATATCTTTATCGGACCCATACCCGATAGCTCTGAGGAGTGTGGTAACGGGAAATTTCTTCTTTCTGTCTATGTAAGCATACATGACATTATTGACGTCTGTGGCAAACTCAATCCAGGATCCCTTGAAAGGAATAATTCTGGCAGAATACAGTTTGGTCCCATTGGTATGCTTACTCTGGGCAAAGAACACACCCGGCGAACGATGCAACTGCGACACGATCACTCTTTCGGCTCCATTGATGATAAAGGAGCCTTTGGGTGTCATATAGGGTATATTACCCAGAAACACTTCCTGCTCAATGGTTTCGAAGTCTTCATTATCTTCATCATTGCAGGAAAGCCTTAATTTTGCTTTTAGGGGGACGGCATAGGTTAACCCCCTATCGATACTTTCATCTACCGAATACTTGGGCGGATCAATGACATAATCGATGAACTCTAACACAAAATTTTCTCTGGAATCCGTAATAGGGAAGTTTTCAGCAAAAACTCTGTAGAGTCCTTCATTTCTCCGCTGCTCGGCAGGCGTATCAATTTGAAAAAACTCTTCAAATGAACGTAGTTGTACATCTAAAAAATCAGGATAATCGATCACTGATTTGATAGAAGAGAAACTAACTCGTTTTGTGGAATGCTTAGTGTTAGCCAAAGTTCTCTAATTTTTAGTGAAATACTTGGATAGTTAAAGACAGGCGGGACGCCGCTCAGCGGGATACCGCCCAACGGGTTATCACCCGGGGTGGAGACACCCATTGCAAAACTTGCAATATAAAACAGAGAAGCGTACAGGAGTCAGAATTAAAAGTATATACAAACAGGAAAAGACCTGACTGTTTTGCCAGGCCTAAGAACGAAATAATATTATATATTCGCTTTGATTACTTAACTTCTACCTCTGCTCCGGCTTCTTCCAACTGCTTTTTCAAAGCTTCAGCTTCGTCTTTAGCAACACCTTGTTTAATTTCTTTTGGTGCGCTATCAACTAATTCTTTCGCTTCTTTTAATCCTAAACCCGTAAGTTCCTTAACAAGTTTCACAACTGCTAACTTTGATCCACCGGGAGCTTTCAGTACTACGTCAAAAGAAGTTTTTTCTTCTTCTGCAGCACCTTCACCGCCGCCGCCGCCAGCTACTGCCACTGGGGCTGCTGCCGCAGCAGGTTCAATACCATATTCTTCTTTCAGGATAGTAGCTAATTCGTTTACTTCCTTCACAGTAAGGTTGACTAACTGTTCAGCGAATTCTTTCAGATCTGCCATTTTAATGCAATTTAATATTGATTACTCTAGATTAATTTGATTATTTGAATACTAACTATTTTCTTTTTCAGACAAAGTCTTGAGGATACCGGCCAACTTATGTTTACCACTTTGCAGTGCAGAAATAACATTTTTGGCAGGAGACTGTAACAGTCCAATAACATCTCCCAGCAATTCTTCCTTGGATTTCAGCGCGCTTAGAATTTCCAGATACTGTTCTCCTACAAAAAGATCAGAATCGATAGAAGCGGCTTTAAAAGCTGGTTTGGTAAGGTTTTTATCCTTTTTCCGGTATTCTTTGATAATCTTAGCAGGCGCATTGCTCACCTCAGGAGAAAACATAATACCGGAAGTACCTTTCAGGGCAGCTTCAAAGGGGGTATAATCCGTATCGAGTTGCTCGAGCGCTTTTCTGATCAAGGTATTTTTTACCACCTTGTATTCAATACCTCTTTTAAAACAAAGCTCTCTGAACTCATTAATCTGCTTAACGGTTAACCCTCCTGTATCCGCTATATAGAAATGGGTGGTGCTTTTCAGCTTATCCACCAGATCATTGATTAATGTTCCTTTTTCTTCCTTAGTCATGGTTAAATACCGGGTATGGTGCTTTTATCTATTTTAATTCCTTTACTCATGGTGCTCGACAGATGAATACTTTTCATGTAAGTACCCTTGGTAGAGGAAGGCTTCAGCCTGTTGATGGTTTGTATCACCTCATTGGCATTATCCACCAGTTTTTGCGGGTCGAAAGAAACTTTACCAATGCTGGTATGGATGATACCAAACTTATCCACTTTAAAATCTATCTTTCCTGCCTTTACATCTTTCACCGCTTTGCCAATATCCATGGTGACGGTACCTGCCTTTGGGTTGGGCATCAGGCCACGAGGCCCCAAAATCCTACCCAGCTTACCCACTTTGGCCATCACCGTAGGCATGGTGATGATAACGTCCACATCGGTCCAACCTCCTTCAATTTTCTGGATGAACTCGTCGAGTCCGGCATAATCGGCACCGGCTTCTTTGGCTTCTTCCACCTTTTCCGGCGTGCAGAGTACTAACACTCTTACCTCTTTGCCAGTTCCGTGTGGAAGGGCCACCACGCCCCGTACCATTTGATCGGCTTTCCGCGGATCCACGCCCAAATTGACATCCAAATCCACTGAGGAATCAAATTTGGTAAAAGTAATTTCTTTCACGAGAGCCGCAGCATCCTGTAAAGAATATTGTTTTGCTGCATCCACTTTTTTAGCAGCTTCTTTTTGTTTCTTTGTTAACTTTGCCATTTGATATTAGATTAACTTTCCCAGGGAGGCGTACCTTTTACCTTCAGCCCCATACTTCTTGCAGTGCCTGCTACCGTTTTCATGGCAGACTCTATTTTGAAAGCATTGAGATCGGGCAATTTCGTTTCTGCAATTTCTTTGATTTGATCCCAGGTAACGGTACCCACTTTTGTTCTGTTGGGTTCAGCGGATCCTTTCTTTATTTTTGCGGCCTCCATCAGCATTACTGCTGCAGGTGGCGTTTTGATTACAAACTCAAAAGACTTATCTGTATAGATAGTCACTACCACTGGCAGCAGTTGCCCCATTTTATCCTGCGTACGCGCATTAAACTGCTTGCAGAACTCCATGATATTGAGCCCTTTACTACCTAATGCAGGACCGACAGGAGGTGAAGGATTGGCTTGCCCCCCTCTGATTTGTAACTTCAAATAACCAGTAATTTCCTTAGCCATTGTTACTACTATTATCTAATTTCTCTACTTGCATATAATTTAATTCAACAGGGGTATTTCTGCCGAAGATCTTCACCATCACTTTCAGTTTCTTCCGCTCTTCGAACACCTCCTCGATATTACCGATAAAGCCACTGAAAGGTCCGTCCATTACTTTTACTTCCTCCCCTACCATATAAGGCGTTTCCAGTTTGACTTCTTCGTCTTCCACCTCCTCAACTTTTCCTAAAATACGGTTGACCTCGCTAGGACGAAGCGGAATCGGTTTTTTAGAAGGACCGCCATCGTTGGATCCCAGAAAACCTATTACACCGGGGATACTATTGATCGTATGAAAAGCCTCCCCATGACTTAAGTCTGCAGAAACCATCACATAGCCCGGAAAGAAGTTTCTCTCTCTCACCCGCTTCTTGCCGCTCCTCATTTCCATCACTTTTTCAGAAGGAATAAGTACTTGCGGTATGAATTCTTCAAGCTTTTGACGCACTATCTCATTTTCAAGATAGTTTTTAACCTTTCTTTCCTGCCCACTGACTGTCCGTACTACATACCATTTATACTCACTCATACCTTTTGACTTTTCAGAATGCGTTATATATCCACTTCAAAGCATTTTCGAACCCCAGGTCTATCACACCGATGACCAGGGCAAAAATCAGGGAAGCGATCAGAACCAAAAAGGAGCTTCGTTGCAGCGAAGAATAACCCGGCCAGGTGACCTTGTTTTTCATTTCATCTACAGAAGCCTTCATAAAATCAATTACTCTGTTCATGGTAGTCTTGTCTAGCACGGGTGGAGAGGCTCGAACTCCCGACCTACGGTTTTGGAGACCGTCGCTCTACCAATTGAGCTACACCCGTTTAAAGCAAAGACTTGGCTTGCCTGAGAGACCAAGCAGCCAAGCCTTTACCACAATGTATAAGCTTATTCAATGATGTCAGTCACCTGACCAGCTCCTACGGTTCTACCTCCTTCACGGATAGCGAAACGCAAGCCTTTATCCATAGCTACAGCACTGATCAGCTCTACCGTAATAGAAACGTTGTCGCCGGGCATTACCATTTCTACGTTTTCAGGAAGCGAGATTTCGCCAGTTACGTCAGTGGTTCTGAAGTAGAACTGAGGACGGTATTTTTTAAAGAATGGAGTATGACGACCTCCTTCTTCTTTAGACAATACGTATACCTCTGCTTTGAATTTCTTATGAGGGGTTACAGTTCCTGGCTTGGCAATTACCATACCTCTTCTGATTTGTGTTTTCTCAATACCTCTCAGCAGCAGACCTACGTTATCACCTGCTTCACCACGGTCAAGAATTTTACGGAACATTTCCACACCCGTCACGGTAGACTTCAGGTTTTCAGCACCCATTCCCAGGATTTCTACAGCATCACCAGAGTTGATGACCCCTCTTTCAATCCTGCCGGTAGCTACTGTACCACGACCTGTGATAGAGAACACATCTTCAACAGGCATCAAAAAGTCTTTGTCGATCAAACGCTCTGGCATAGGAATATACTCATCAACAGCATCCATCAACTCCATCACTTTTCCTACCCATTTCTCTTCACCGTTCAGCGCACCCAGGGCAGAACCTTGGATTACCGGAATGTCATCGCCAGGAAATTCGTAGAAAGAAAGCAGTTCCCGGATTTCCATTTCTACCAGCTCCAGCAATTCAGCATCGTCTACCAAGTCTACTTTATTCATGAAGACAACGATAGCAGGCACACCTACCTGACGAGCCAGCAGAATGTGCTCCCGGGTTTGTGGCATAGGACCATCAGTGGCCGCCACTACCAGGATGGCACCGTCCATCTGAGCAGCTCCCGTAACCATGTTCTTCACATAGTCAGCGTGACCCGGACAGTCTACGTGTGCGTAGTGACGTTTTTCAGTTTGATATTCAACGTGAGCGGTATTGATGGTGATACCTCTTTCTTTTTCTTCAGGAGCATTGTCAATAGAAGCGAAGTCTCTCAGCGTCGCAAGACCTTTATCTGCCAGTACTTTCGTAATAGCAGCGGTCAATGTAGTTTTTCCATGGTCTACGTGACCAATCGTACCAATGTTTAAATGCGGTTTGGAACGGTCAAAGGTTTCTTTAGCCATTTTCTATTCAGTTACAGTTTTCAAAAATTTAAAATCATAAACAGGTGCCAACCTGTAAAGCTTTTTGAGCCAATGACGGGAATTGAACCCGTGACCCCTTCCTTACCAAGGAAGTACTCTACCCCTGAGCTACATTGGCAACATTATATTTGTGTTCAGGTTTTCTCAAGTAGACATCTTTAGATCCATGAACACCAATGTAGTGAGCGGGAGACGGGGTTCGAACCCGCGACCTACAGCTTGGAAGGCTGTCGCTCTACCAACTGAGCTACTCCCGCTGATAGTTTTGAATCTTAATCTAACAATTACTTCAGATTAAAAATTCAGAAAAAGGAATTATTTTGTGGGGAGAGCAGGATTCGAACCTACGAAGGCATACGCCAGCAGATTTACAGTCTGCCCCAGTTGGCCGCTTTGGTATCTCCCCTTTTATCAAAAAAAATCAATTAAAAATAGATATAATTAAGCTTAAAAGGCTTACTATTTTTAATTGAAGTGCAAAAGTAAGTTCTTTTTTCTTATATTCAAATTTATGGCACAAAGTTTTTTCTAATTTGTGGGCTTCCCAAACGATCAAGGTAAGGATTGATAAATTAACTTCAGTTTTTCATCCTTTTCACCATCTTTGATCTTCTCCCGGGTGGCATTGACGCCGGGCTGGTCTGTAAAAAAACCTAATGAACGGTAAGCTGTTAAACGAATGTAATATTCCGGGTGATTTTGCGCATACTGAGAAAGCAGATCAATACTCTCTTCCAGCTGGCTACTATCAGTGAACTCTATATACCGGGCAAAATAATTGAGTAAGTAATACAGGGATTCGTTACTAATGGAAGGGAATTTTTGCACAAACCACTCGTATTTGCCAGGCACCTGCGCTTCCAGATAATAATCGGCCAGGGCTACTACGATGTTCACGTTGTCATACTCGGCAAATTTTTCAAAGGTAGCAGTTTTATCCTGGGCAGCGGTTTGCCCATAAGCTGCCAGGGAAGCTCCGTTAACGGCATAGGACAGATCTTCCAGTCCTTCTTTAAACACTGACAGATATTGGTCAGGGTTAATGGCCACCAAAGCAGAAATGGCATCGGCCCTGACCAGCGATTTAGGGTCTTGCTGCGCCATGGCTACCAGAGAATCCAGGAAACCCTGTTGTACCTGCGGCCCCATGTCTTCCAACGCATTGACCGCATACTTCCTGATAACCCAAAAGTCATTTTGAAGAGCTTCTGTGAGTATCTGCTGTTTCATGTCAGTAGAGATCTGCGCCGTATCTTCCAGGATGGCAATCAGGCTCTCGTATTGGCGAACAAAGTTATCCGACTTTAGAAATTGCTCTATGCGTTCTTCCGGTGTTTGCACATAATCTACCTGGGCCAGCAAGGTGGCCTGGGGATCAAAAATGACCACATCGGGTTTCTGGTTCATGGCAAACTGTAGTGTCTCACTTACCTCACTGATTTCAGCTGTCAGTATCTGCTTTTGGTCTCCTGTCCAAACTTCCAGCTGCACCGGCAAACGATATACCGGAGTGCTGTCAGGATTTTGCAATTGTTGTACCTCTACCGACAATACCCCATCCTCATATTGCTGCCGAACGGAAAGCTGAGGATGCCCGGAAGCCAGAAACCACTGATCAAAAAACCAGTTCAGATCCTGGCCGGTCACATCTTCAAAGGCGATGCGCAAGTCATGAATTTCCACCGACTGATAGGCATGTTTTTCCAGATAGTGGTGTAAAGCCGCGAAAAAAGCTTCGTCTCCCACTATGTTTCTTAGCATATGCAGTACGCAACTTCCTTTATCGTAGGAATGCCGGTCAAACATATCCTCTTTGTCGTCATAGTGGAAACGGATTAAATCTACCTGTTTAGACTGCGACTCCTCAAAATAATTCTGACTTTGTTCCCACAGGGAGTAACTGGCTTCATCCCGACCATATTTATATTCGTTCCATAGGTATTCGGCATAAGAGGCAAATGATTCGTTCAGGGGCAAATTAGACCAGGATTCGCAGGTGACCAAATCGCCAAACCATTGGTGAAAAAGCTCATGCGCGATGATACCGTCCCAATGGTAATCCAGCAGTTCGCGATCATCTACCTGCAGGGCTTCCATAAAGACGGAAGCCGTGGTGTTTTCCATAGCGCCTGACACATAGTCTCTTACCACCACCTGCGCGTATTTAGGCCAGGGATAGCGCATATTCAGTTTATCGGAAAAAAACTGCATCATTTCCGGCGTATGGCCAAAAATATCTTTGGCATAGGGCTCATAGTCGGGTTCCACATAATATTCTACCGGCACATCGCCCCACTCATCTTTTACGACCGCATATTCGCCTACAGCCATCATAAACAGATAAGGCGCATGGGGCTGGTCTAGTCGCCAGTAATCTGTGCGGGTACTATCGTCCTGCATTTGAGAATAGACCAGGGTGCCGTTGGATAAAGTCTTGAAACGATTATCAACGGTAATATACATTTCCTGGGTAGTTCGTTCATTGGGCGTATCAATAGTAGGAAACCAGTGTGAATTTGCTTCTGTCTCCCCCTGCGTCCAGATCTGCATAGGTTTCTGGTTAAAATCAGCCGTATCAGTACCAATAAAATACAGGCCTTTATCAGAAGTAATGGCCGCACTCCCCCCTATCTTACCTTCATCAGGCTTAGCCGTATACTCCATCTGAATAAAATAGCTTTCGTTGTTGGTAAATACTCTACCCAGCGCTATCGTCACCTGCTCGCCATTATATTGGTATTTCAGAGGTTTGGCCTTGTCGTTTTCCAGCATGGCCACGCTGTGAATTTCAAAATTCTTCGCATCCAGTACCAAGGTGTCCTGCGGATAAAAGTAAGGACGCAGTTCCAGGGTTGCGATTCCCATCAGGTAATGGTTTTTCCAGTCGAAGCTTACTTCCAGCCGGGTATGAATCAGGTCGTGCTGCAGGGTGCGGGTAGCCCGGTAAGGAAAGCTTTCTTTTTCTATTATAGTTTCCGTTGGCTCAGGCACCTGCAAGGTATCCGGCGCAGGAGCAGGAACCGGCTGAGCTGTGCCCAAATCGGTGGCTTTACAGGCACTCAGCAAAAGAATAAATAAAAGAAAAGGACGAATATATGATTGCATTATTTTTTTAGTTCACAAAGATTAACAAAATTAGACTTACACAATTTTGATCAGACTAAAAGAACCTATGATGACTTACCAAGCCAATGTTGATGGACAGCCCTCTTATGAGATTCAGGTAAAACCGGGTGCAATCTTACTTAATAATCATGAAATTACCTTAAACTTAGTCAAGATAAACGAGCAATCGTATCACATCCTCAGTCAAAATCAATCTTTTAACGTGGAAGTGGAAGAGATCAATTTACATACCAAAAAATTTCTGCTAAAAATTAACGGGAAACCCGTAGAAATCACTCTGCAGGACGAACTGGACCAGCTGATGGCCACCATGGGTCTCCAAAGTCTGGAGGAAAATCATGATAAAGAAATAAAGGCCCCCATGCCCGGTCTTATTCTTCAAATTGCCATCGAAGAGGGACAAAAGGTGAATGCGGGAGATACCTTGCTGACCCTGGAAGCCATGAAAATGGAAAACGTGCTAAAATCTCCCACCCAGGGTGTTGTGTCGGCGATCAAGGTAAAAGAACAGCAAAGTGTAGAAAAGAACCAGGTTTTAGTAATCATTGAGTAAGCTTACCCTATCCGCCATATATTTTTTAAAAGAAATGCAGCTTTGGCAGGCCATCGGTAGAAAAACTGGCCATTTGCAGCAGCGCATATAAAAAACAGAATTCTTATTATTTTCCCCTATTAACTTGTCTAGCTATTCCTATATTTGTCAAACAAAATATGAGCGAATGAAATACAAAAGGATTTTATTAAAACTTAGCGGTGAAGCACTGATGGGTGAACAGGCTTTTGGGATTGACTCCAACCGACTGCATCAGTATGCTTTGGAAATCAGGAGGGTAAAAGAGGCAGGTGTTGAAATAGCCATTGTCATTGGCGGAGGCAATATTTTTCGGGGAGTACAAGCAGAAAAATCAGGGATAGACCGGGTACAGGGAGATTATATGGGCATGCTGGCCACTGTGATCAACGGCATGGCCCTGCAAAGTGCATTGGAAAAGATCGGGCTGTATACGCGGCTCATGTCAGGCTTTAAGATAGAACAGGTTTGCGAACCTTTTATCCGCCGCCGGGCCGTGCGGCATTTGGAAAAGGGAAGAGTAGTCATTTTTGGCGCAGGCACCGGTAATCCTTATTTCACTACAGATTCTACGGCTAGTCTCCGAGCCATTGAGGTAGAGGCCGACGTGGTACTGAAAGGCACCAGAGTCGATGGTGTCTATACGGCAGATCCTGAGAAAGATCCTACGGCCAAACGGTTTTCCACCATTACTTTCAAAGAGGTCTATCAGAAGAAACTTAATGTGATGGATATGACCGCTTTTACTTTATGTCAGGAAAACAATTTGCCTATCATTGTATTTGATATGAATAAACCCGGCAATTTGTATAATCTGGTGAGCGGACAGGAAGTTGGAACACTGATTAACTAAAAGCAAGCTATCCATGACGACAGCATCTGTCGGGATGGCCTTGACCAAAACAAAACGCCCGATGTGAAGCGTCAGTCAATAAAAGGTGAAGCATCGGCGTTTTATTGACAACGGTTATGCTGGTAATCGTTGATGACTTTAAAAATCTACGGATTGAACAGCAATGGCTGCCTTCCCCTCAAGAAGGTAGTATTGCCAGAATAAATATTTGCTAAACCACCTAAGCCACAAAAGCAATGAACGAAGAAATTCAACTTTATTTGGATGAAGCTCAAGACATGATGGAAAAGACCATCTCTCACGTTTCTCATGAATTTACCAAAATCAGAGCAGGAAAGGCTACACCCACTATGCTGGAAGGGATTATGGTTAAATATTACGGAAATCCTACGCCCATCAACCAGGTTGCCACCATCAATACACCTGATGCCCGGACCCTGATGATCAAGCCCTGGGAAAGGAATATGCTGAGCGAGATCGAGCGAGCAATCATCAATTCAGACCTCGGCTTAAATCCTCAGAATGATGGAGAAGTGGTACGGTTAAACATTCCGCCCCTGACCGAGGAAAGAAGGAAAAACCTTGTTAAGCAGGCCAAAGGAGAGGCCGAACATGGAAAGGTCAGCATTCGAAATATCCGGAAAGACTCTAACGAATCTATCAAGAAGCTGTTAAAGGAAAATGTGAGTGAAGATGAAGTGAAGGCCGGCGAAGATAAGGTTCAGGAACTCACGGATAAATATGTAGCCAAAATCGACGAACTCCTGGAAAAGAAAGAAAAAGAAATCATGACGATCTGACCTTTTCACAGAAACAGCTTCCGGGCGTGAATGTATTCCTCTACACTATCCGGGACAAGGTATTTGATAGAAAGACCATGGCTGATACAATCTCTGATATACGTTGCAGAGATGTCGAGCAAAGGGGCCTGCACCATCTCAATTTTGGGATGGTTTTTTATTTCTTCCTTTATTTTTGTTTCCTGCACCTGGGGTCTGGGATAGGTGTAGATACCCACATACTCTAATATCTGCTGGTAGTTTTTCCAGCGATGAAAATGAACCAGATTGTCGACCCCCATGATGAGAAAAAATTCATGCTGTGGATACCGTTCTCCCAGGTAAGCCAAGGTATCCACCGTATAGCTGGGCTTGGGCATACTAAACTCAATATTAGAAGCGCGCAGCTCAAAATTATCTTCTACAGCCAGTTCAACCATACGGAGCCTGTCTATATCCGGCAACAAAGAACTACTGGCTTTGAAAGGGTTCTGAGGGGATACCACAAACCACACCTGCTGAAGCTGGGTTCGTTCTTTGACCGTATTCGCAATGATAAGATGACCGACATGAATCGGATTGAAAGAGCCAAAGAACAAACCTATCTTCAAAATACGATCAGCTAGTTAGAAGCCTGATTTTCGGGTAGCAACACTTCGTCGATAACATGCACATAGCCATTATCTGCCTGTCGGTCGGCAAAGATGACCTGGGCACTATCTACCGTAACCTGATTTTCCAGCGTAGTGAAATTCAGTGAATCACCTTCCAGGGTAGGCAATCCTTTCACATTGGTTAAATCGGCAGCACTATAGCTTCCTTTAACCACATGATGCTTCAGAATTTTCTTGAGCTCTTCCTGGTCGATGGAGTCAGGTAGCTTATTTTCACTAAATATACGCATTTTTTCAAAGGCCTGATCGGAAGGGGCAAAAAGCGTATAAGGTCCCTCCTGCATCAGCTGAGAATCCAGCCCGGTGGTTCGAAGGGCATATACCAATAGTTGCAATGATTCGTTATCCCCTACTGTTTCGTATACAGTTCCTTTACCCAATCTGACATCGCTTTTCTCCTTTCCTACCATTACATCCGATTCAAATTCCACTTCACTCTTTTCTTCTATGTGTTCTTTCTTTTTGGCACATCCGACCAACAATATCAAACAACAAAATACTATACAAAAATGAGAGAAAGATTTCATAGGTTCTTCACGGTTTAGTTTAAAAAATACTTTATTACGTTAACTGCCAAACGCGTTAATGGTTATCGCCAAACCTATGGATTACCTTTTGGCTCAGCAATCAGGCAAAGTTTCAGGACAACATGACCGGTGCAAACGGGCCATTACTTAGGTTGTGAACCATCGGGATTAGACAAGGTATCTTCCTCGGTACCGGAATCTTCCTCTATGATGATCTGATTTTCTTGTTCCTGCTGGAGACTGTCAGCCTCTTTTTCTTTTTGTTCCTGCTCAGCTTCAAGTTCATTCAGGGCCTGTAGCCTTTCCTTGGCCGTTTTGACAATATCGGGTAGAGGTGAATTTTCTATGAGTGATTCCAGCGTAGCTTTTGCCTGAAAGTTTTCCTCCAGCGCAATGTAGTTATCGGCAATGAGCAGAAAGGATTCTCCCAGCCAGTTTTCATACAAAGAAAAGTTTTTGTTCAAATCGTATAAAGTCTCTATGGACTCAGCATATTTACCCTGTTCATACTGAGCTTTGGCCATCAGATACTGAGCTTCAGCACCGTAGACGTCTTTGGCCGCGTTGAGGGTTTTCAGAAAATCATCAATGGCCTGGTCATAATTTCCTCGCTCAAAAGAGGCTTTCCCTTTGTAGAGCAGCGCTATGTTCTCAGCACGTGCCGAAACGTTTCCTTTTTCCAGAATAAGATCAGCGTATTTCTCAACAGAATCCAGTCGAACCTGGTTTTTACGCCCCAGTTCAAAATGAGAAGTCATCAGGCCGGACCAGGCTTCAAACTGCTCTCTTTTATTTCTGGCAAGTTGCTCGAGTTTCTTAAAATAAGTGATCGCCTGCTCATGGTTGCCTCTGGCTTGTTCTAGCTCAGCGATTCTTTGGGTAGCCCGACTCATCCGGGAAGAAGTGCCCTTCAGCACAATATCATAATAGACTTCCAGTGCCTGGTCTATCTGATTAGCCCGGTAAAAAGATTCTCCAATGTAGAACCGGGCTTCATCTACATTAGGATTGTTTTCATAATTATCCACAAACTCCAGCAGTTTCTCCACCGCCAGGTCGTACTTCTGTGAGAAATAAAGGTTCTTTGCCGACTCAAACTCGATGTTAGCCAGGCTAGTGTTTTCAGGGTTGGCCTCTTTGAAACGGGCAATATAGGGATCCAGGCCTCCATTATCATTGCCACTGGCAGAAATAACCTCCTGCAGCCCCAGTAAAGCAGAATTGGCTGTCTGGTGGCTGATATAATCGTCCAGTATTTTCTTATAGTCCGCACTAGCCTGTGCATACTGCTTCTGGTTGGTATAGGCTACCGCCCTTCTCAGCAAGGCATAAGGCACCAGGTTACTATTGGGGCTGCTACGGATCAGTTGGGTAAACCCGGCTACGGCTTCCTGGTAATTTCTTTCCTGAAAACTCACCTGCGCTTTCTGAAAAACAGCTTCATCACGGTAGCGGGAGTCCGGGTAGCGGCTGATGACCGTCTCCAAATTTTGCTTAGCCTCCCGGGTCTTTCCCTGTATGCCCTGAATCACGCCCATCTGGAAATAGGCATAACTGATTTCAGGATTGTTTTGTCTGACGGCCTGTTGGTAAGTGTCAATGGCCTTGCCATACGCTTTTGTCACATAATAACAATCTGCCAGGCGAATCATCGCATCTTCATAAAACAACCGGTTCTGTGTATTGCCCCTGAATTTCTGGTCGATCTGCTGCACATACTCCTGGAAATGATCCAGGGCTTTTCTGTAGGCGCTGGTATTGAAATAAGCGTATCCGAGTCCATAATGAGATTTAAGCTGGTACAAGGCATTTTGCCCTTCCGGCCGCTTTCGGATCAGAATTTTCAACACATTTTCATAGGCCTGTATGGCTTCTTCATATTTTTTACCGGTGGAGTAAGCTTCTCCACGCCAGAAATTGGCGGCCACCACCAAATCCTCCTCTACCGGATTTTCCAGCGACTTCTCAAAAAGCTGTACCGACTGATAAAATTTAGAATTGTTAAAAGCCTGGGTGCCTGCGTAAAAGCTCACTTTCTGATAAGCTTTTCTTACCTGATAGGTTTTATCCGGTAAGCTCTCAATAAAAGTGATCGCCTGCTGATAATTCTGTGTATTCAGATACGATTCGCTGAGCAGATCATTCACTTCTACCATGTAACGACTATTGGGAAATGCCTCTTTAAATGCGGAGAAAGCGTCAATGGCCCGGCTGAATTCCTCCATAGAGAAATATACTTTTCCCAGATTAAAACCGGCTTGCTCTTTGACTTCCTCGTCAAAATTCAGATGGGATGCTCTTTCAAAGGCGGAAGCGGCAAAAGGTTTATTGTCCTGGCCTACATACAGCAAACCCAGGTAATAGGAAGCATATTGCCCTACGGCATCGTCCTGAGAGGCAATTTGTTTGAAATTTTCGACAGCAGCTTCATTTTTTCCTGTCTTGTATTGTGCATAAGCCATGCGATAACGCTCTTCCGGTGATGGACGGCGTTCGGCAGCAAAAGCTTCAAAATAGTCTGATGCCCTCTCATATTGCTTTCGAATAAAATAAGATTCTCCCATCAGGAGCTGTATCTCTGCCTGGCTTTTGATAGCACCGGAGGCCTCGCCATTTCCCTGCATGATCCGCTCACCGTAACGGATCAGATCATCGTATTTTTTTTGTTTATAGTAAATATTGGCGATCAGATAGGGTACAGCCTGCGCGTAAGAGTCTTCCTGGGAAGCCTTGCGCAAATCAGTTAATGCTTCTGTATAATTTTGATTTTCATAGGCGATAAAACCTGCGTAATAGTTTGCGGCTGTACTATAACTACTCTGCGTATTTTTCACCTCATCGAGCAAAGGTTTGGCTTTGTCAAATTGTTTTTGCGAAAAATAGGCATACCCTAATTTGAAGTTTCGGGTGTTTTTTTCTTCCTGAGTTAAGTTCTTGACGTCGGTCTTTTCAAAAAAGTCAGTAGCTTTTTTAAAGTTCTCATCCTTAAAATAAAAGTTACCAAGTTCGTAATTGGCCCTGATGGCTTTAGGGTGTGTGTGATGCCTTTCTACAAATTCTGACAAACGGGCTTCACCATCGGCATGGTACAAGCGCAGTGCTGCGTAAGCGATATAATATTCTGCTTCTGCCGCCATTTCTCCCTGCCTATCCTGTTGTAAATAATTTTCAAACTCTTCTCTGGCAGCGTTGTACATTTGCTTGTCCAGCAAGTCCAACCCACTTTGAAAATGAACAATAGGATCAGCTTCCGACAAATATTCCTGAGCCAGGATGAGCTGAGGCAACATTATGAGCAGTAATACAGTAATTTTTTTCAGCATGCTATCACTTCGGGTTATTTCATTTCAAATGCTACAACAAGAACGCAGGGACACCCAAAAAATTGGCCTGTTCGTTCAGTGCATCAGTTTAAATACAAGTTCTTTGAGTATCTGCCCGTCGGCACCGCCTGTATTGTCAATCCCTTTGGCATGCATGTCTGCCATACGAAGGTGGTGTATGTTCTGCATCACCTTGGAAAGGGAATAATGCACGGCCGCTGCCCGGTATTCTTTTACAAAGAAAGGATTAATTTTTAATAAAGTTGCCAGTCCTCTTTCAGTTTTGTCGGTACTGTGATGTACCAAAAGCAATTTGCTAAAAAAAGTATACAGTAAGGCAATCACAGGAATGATGGGGTTGGCTTTCAGATTGGCTTCAAAATAATGAGCGATCTGATTTGCTTTGATCACATCTTTGACCGCCAGCGCCTTCTGAAGTTCAAAAACATTATACTCTTTGCTGATACCGACATATTTCTGAACGGTATCGCTGTTGATCAACACCTGCGGATCATCTTTTTTATAATTGATCAGTATCTTTTCAATCTCATTGGCAATTCTTTGCAGATTGTTGCCGATATAATCGGCCAGCATCTGCACTGCCGTTTCTTCAATAGCAAAGCCTCTCTTTTTTACATAGGTGAGGATCCAGTCGGGAATCTGGTTGTCGTATAGTTTCTTTGAGTCTACCCATACGGCAAACTTACTCACGGCTTTGCCCAAGGCTTTTCTGCTGTCCAGGCTTTTGTATTTGTAACAAAAAACCAGAATGGTAGATGGCATGGGATTTTTGACATAGGCCTCCAGTAGCTGCTGCGCTCCCTGCGTCTGAAAGTCCTGAATTTCCTGCGCTTCTTTGACAATCACCACCTGGCGTTCCGACATCATGGGATACCGCCTGGCATGGGTCAGGATGGTATTGACTTCTGCATCCTTTCCATACATGATCAGTTGGTTAAAGCCCTGCTCACTTTCGGAAAGCGCATTTTTCTCGATGTACTCTGCAATGAGATCAATGTAATAGGGCTCATCACCCTGTAAAAAATACAGCGGAGCATAACGCTGTTGTTTCAGATCCTGTAATACCTGTTCTGCGGTCTGAGGCATAAGAGGTTACCATTTGATGATGATAGGCTTGCTATGCCATTTTCCTTCATAAGTGAAGCGAACATGATACACACCCTGCGCCATGCCGGACAGGTCAATTTTGGTAGTGTTGCCGTTCCAAAGCTGCTTCCACACTGTTTTTCCATCGACATTATGTACCTCGACCCAGGCAGCCTGTCTTTTATCCGGCCATTCCAGTTGAAAAATACTTTCAGACGGATTCGGATAAATCTTCATCAGGCGTACGACAGGGTCTTCAGCACCTGTCACAATTTTCACTTCTACTACACGGGTAACAGGTTCAGCAGGCAGATAGTTTTCGTTACCTTCCTGAGTGGCCTGAATGGTTACCTCACCGTCCTGGCTGGCATACAGGGTATCGTTCCTGATCATGCCCTCTCCGGCGATAACCTGGTAACTGACCGGTAGACCCGCACTACTGCTGCCAGCCAATACATAAGCAGTATCGTTAGCCACAGCAACGGTAAGGTCAATGACCTGAGAGGCTTTCGCTACTTCAAAAGTGAAAGTCTGCTCTTCTACAGCCAGGAAATCTTCATTACCCACCTGATAGTAGGTGATTTGCACGGTACCGGCCCCGGTCAAAGTAATGGTATTTCCATCTATTTGGGCAGGCCCTGCGATGCTGACACTGACGGGCAAGCCTGAGGACGCCTGAAAATCTACCGTAAAAGGCTCGTCGCCGAATACTTTGTTTCCAATAGGTGTAAAAGTGATGGTCTGTTGTGCTTTTTGTTTTTCGGTCACGTAATATTCTTTGACGATAATCGGGGCGGCGTTGTAGGCATCGTTACCATTTTGTTCTATGATGACCTGCACCTTTCCTGGTGACAGGAAGGTAAGCTGACCGTCTACCAGGGAAGCCGGGCCCTCTATGGTTATTGCGGGAGGTAAACCGCTGGTAGCTTCCACCTGAAACTCATAGGTCTGGTTGATCTGAACCGTATCGGGTATTTCAGCCAGAACTGACAGGGTCTGGTAGGCTTTACTAGCATCCAGAATTGTAAATCCTCGCTGCATGGGCTCCGCTGGCTCATAATTTTCGTCCCCAGCCTGGGTGGCCTGTATCTGTACGGAACCCGCCCCCAGAATATTCACCAGGTTCCCCTGTATTTCGATGAATGCCTCACCTTTGATAATTTCATAAGATACGGGAAGTCCCTGATTACTGTAAGCCTGTAGCTCAAAAGGCTCATCCGTCAGCATTTTGTCTTCTATTTGCTGGAAGTAGAGTACCTGAGTAGCTTTGTGAATGGTAAAATTCTTGACGACAGGTACGGCTGCCTTGATATTGGCATCCCCTGGCTGCGATGCTCTTACACTTGCCTGCCCTGCTTTCAAAAATGAAATCACATTTCCCTCAATACTGATATTATCCGTAAGGGCTTCCAATTTTACCGCCAGTCCCTGGGTGGATGAGGGTTCCATCTCAACCGGTGGCGCGCCATAGATTTTGTCTTCTATATCAGCCAATGTAATTTCCTGGTTAGCTTTGGCCACTTCAAAGGTAATATTGACCGGATCGGCAGGAAGATAATTCTGGCCACCTTCCTGACGGGCTATGATTTCTACCATACCCGCTCCCTGAACGGTAACCCAGGGACCGGTGAGCTCTACTTTTCCTTTGACGAGTTCGAGATCTATGGGTAATTGGCTGCTGGTCTGGATAGCCAGTTTAAACTTATCTGTTCCATAGGTGACATTTACCGGTGGCTCATAGGAAATCTGCTGCGAAGCCTTGGCAATCATAAACTCTACAAAGGCTTCAGTAGGATTGTATTCATCATTACCTACATTATAAGCCCGGATTTTTACTTTGCCGGTTCCTTCTATCTTTACTGTATCTCCTGAGAGCGTGACAGGTCCTTCCACCACTTCATACGCTATTTGTGGCAGCCCTGTACTCTGCGCACCTAATTTGAAGGGCGGATTTCCATACGTTTTATTGCTTACAGTGGCAATGGTAATCGTTTGCGCTTTCTTATCATTCAGTCTCAGTTCTATGCCGTCATAGTAAAGGGCAAAATTGTTAAGCTCACTATTAAACACCTCACAACGATAAGCACCTGCCTTTTCCGCAGAAAAATTCTCAATTTTCAACTTGCCTGTCTTCGTGGTTGTCAGCAATTTATCGGATAAGTACCAGCGGTACTCGTTGGTAGTCAACTTTTCGTCTATCGCTAAATCAATGGTGTGGCTACTGCCTGCGGCTACGGCCTGAACCCTTTTGAGATCCAGGGAATCTTGTGGTTTAAACTGCTGGTATTGATCGAAATCTTCGTCCCCCTCAAAGCCGCATTCTGAGCAGAGTAGAATAGACATATTGGGAAGAAGATCGTCAAAGCTTAAATAGTTGTGCTGGCAATACAACTGTTTGTAGTATTCATCAGAACTTTGGGTCAGTTTTGGTAAACCGGTGAAGTGATTATAACTGATATTCAAACTTTCAGTAAAACTGATTTTGGGAAGTTGTCCATCCAGAAGGTTATGAGATAAGTCCAAAACCGCGAAAGGAACATTACTCAGTTCGTCCGGAACTTTACCTGACAGCTGGTTATTGTTCAAATAGACGTATATTTCATACCACTGATCTCCACTCACACTGTGCGGCAAACTCCCTTTAATTTTATTGTGACTTACCTCAATGTATTCAAGGCTGGCAGAAGAAAAGAAATTTTCAGGAACGCTCTCAAATTGATTATGATCTGCATAAAAAGAAGCCAAGTGAGGCAACTTAAATAAACCTGCCGGAATACTGCCACTGAGTTGGTTGTATTGTACGTTCAAGTATTCCAAGTTGCTCATCCCATCAAAAGAAGCCGGAATTTTTCCTGTCAGTGCGTTGAAGGATAAATCGATAAACTGTAAACCGTCTGCACTTCCCAACGACTCCGGTATAGTCCCATATAATCCACCACTTAAGGTGAGGGAGGTGAGTTTGGATAGCGTGCCAAGACTCTCCGGAATCTTACTTTTAAATTTAAGTCCTCTCAAAGTAAGAATTTCCAGTTGGGATAAGGCTCCTACGTTACTCGGAATTTCTCCATTCAGCTGATAGGCATTCAGTTCTATACTTTTCAAGGCTGGCAGACTGCCATCGAGTTTATCGATAAAATCAATGACCAGTCCCCGGGTATTAATCGTAATATGCTTCAGCTGCTTGAACGCCGTTATTCTATCGTCCAGTGTACCTGTCAGGCTGTCTGTACTCTGTAAACTAAGTATTTCCAGGGCACTGAGTTGATAAAACTCATTGGGCACACTATTTTGAAGGTCGTACAGTTGTAACCCAGTCACACGCCCTTTACTGACTGTGATACCTTCCCAGGAAGACACATTATTTTTTAACCAGTTCTGTTTATAATACCAGTCTTTACCACCCATTTTCTGATACATAGCTACCAAAGCCAAAGAGTCCTGGCTGGCCACTCCTCCTGTTTCGATGGACAGGTTCCAGTCAAAACCTTCTTCCTGCCCAAGGTCACTGTTGAGGTTATATTCCCAATGAATCAGCATTTTCGTTCCTTTCTTCACATAGTCCAGTTTGAACACCTGGCCAGTGCTGCTGCTACCATCCAGGTAAACGGGGGTTCCGCCTCCTCCCTGGTTCGCTTCCTCACAATTCTGATAGATGGTTCCTCCCACATACAGGCCGGGATCGTCTACACTGAGATACAAAGTGCCATCCTTGGGCATCGTATACTCAAAGAAATAATTTAACTGCGGCGTATGGTTTTTTCCGACGATAGCGGTAGCAGGGTTGCCACAATCTTCTCCAATGTCGGGTATATCCCTCCGGTAAGTAAACTGTACTGTTTTATTGGTTTCTTTGATATTGCTGATACTAATACCGGTAACAGCGGTTGAGCCAACTTTCTCCGTTAAATTGGAATTCGGATTAGAGCTGTAATCGAATGAGGTGATCTCATAATAATCGGCCGGATACAGGTCAGTCTCATCGCTGCGGTTCCATCCATTATCCAGATCATTTCTTCCATCAGCTTCTTCCAGGTCTACTCCTTTATTTTCCGGATTAATGTTGACCGTATTACTGGCAGGATAGAGATTGGTTTTTTTGGTATTGATATGCCAGATCGCCAAACCGTGGCCACTCAGGCTGCCATCTATCCCCACCTGCTGGCGATTCTCTATAAGAAAGTATTCGTTCGGATTGGCTGTTTTGATTTTGTATGCTTCAGGCGATTCACTGGCTGCCTTCAGGGTAAACGTCTGAAAATCTTCTGTAATATCTTTAGGAACAATCCAGCCCAGCTTTTCTTTGGACCAGGCAGAGAAACCTGCCGGGAAATTTTCCATTCCCAGCCAGTTCCCGTTTCCCATCAAACCCCATTCGCCAATGCCTTCACCGCCACCGTTGGTATCGTATAAATCAGGCAGCCCCAGCAAATGACCGAACTCATGGGCAAAAACACCAACGCCTACCATACCATTGTTGCCATACCCCCCATTTCTCACTTCAGGATTGATACAATAGGGTCGCACATAGACCCCATCTGCTGTAGTAGAAACGTAAGACATATGTGACCAGATATATTGAGAGGAAAGCCCCTCTTCTCCACCCGGTCCGGCATGAACGATGATAATTCCGTCCACCACACCATCTTTGTTATTGTCATATTTGGTGAAATCCACCCCATCTTTATCTGCGGCTTCTACTGCTTCTGTCACCAGATCGCTGGCAGATTTACTACCTCCATCGCCATAGGTAGCATAATTGCTTTTAGCCTGATACCAGCCTACCACATCTACAGAAAGATTTAGTTTGCCGAAACTACTTTTGGCATAGAACTCAGCAAAAGAAAGTTGACCACCAGTCATGGGGCCATTCATGAGTTTATTAAAATTTTCTTTAGAAAACGTTTTCTTCAGATTAGGATACTCAATCAAAATACAAAGTACCTTTTGATTGCCTGTAGAAGGCATACCAGCCTGGTTCTGATTCAGAAGAGTCTGATGTCCCGGCAACATCGGAAGACGCTGGGGTGATGTTTCAGCGTCTGGTTTCAGATGTTTCTCCACATTGGGAGGGGTACTCCGGGCACGGCTCCCATTAGAATCGGCCACTCTGATACCGCTGGGCTTAAGTTTTCCGGATTCCTTCACGGCATACTCATAATAACCCTGCGTATTTTTTACCACGGTATAACCGTCTGTCGTTTCTGTCCAATGCAGAAAAGGACCTCCTTTGGGCTGAATTTTCAAATAGCTGCCATCAGGCTGGATAACCGTAATCGGATTGGGTGCGGGGGGGATTGCACAAACTATATCTTGGGCTGACAAATCAAAGCAAACCAAACACAGGTACCATATGCACCATCCTTTTAGCAATCTCATCAGTTCGAGGTGTTATTGTAAAGAGACAATTATTAATAAAATTAAAAGAGGAAGAAAAAGACTGAATACTAAGTAGCGAAAAGTTTTTTTAAAATTACTACTATTTCCAGAAATTTTTTGACACAAATATGAAAATAAATTTAAAATCTTTCGCCGAAGCATATTATTGTGCCACTGTCTGCATAATAATGCCACACAACCATGCTCCATAAGTACCCACAAAATACCCCAATACAGCCAATAAGACTCCTACAGGAGCCAAGGAAGGACTAAAGGCCGAGGCAACGACCGGTGCTGAGGCAGCGCCCCCAATATTTGCCTGACTTCCGACTGCCACAAAAAAGAAAGGAGCTTTTATCAATTTGGCCACCAACAACATCACCAAAATATGGATTATTATCCAGATAATTCCTACGATAAATAATCCCGGATTGCTCACAACGGTCGTGATATCCATTTGCATCCCAATGCTGGCTATTAACACATATAGAAACACGGTGGCTATTCGGGAAGAACCAGCCCCTTCCAATTCTCTCAGCCGGGTAAAGGAAAGTAACAGCCCCCCAAAGGTGGCAATTACCACAATCCAGAAGAAACTGGAAGTCAGACTGAATTTATCTAATTGAGGAAAATTTTCTGCCAGATAGGGAGTAATGCCATCCGAACAAAGGTGGGCAAAACCGGTAAGGCCAAAGGCGATCCCCAGAATAGTCATGGTATCAGCCGTGGAAGGCACTTTTGCAATACTGGCCATATATTCTTCCACTTTCTTTTCTACAGCCCAGACAGAAGAGGCATCAGCTTTAAATAAGCGGTCAATTTTCTCAGATTTAGCACTACCATATAATAGTACACCCAACCACACATTGGCTACAATAATATCTACGGCTAAAACCGCTGAAAAAAGAGAAGTACTGGCACCAAACACTTCCAACATCGCTGTTTGATTAGCCCCCCCTCCTATCCAGCTACCTGCTATGGTAGCTAATCCACGCCACACAGCATCAGGACCCACTCCTCCTACAGTCTCCGGCGAAAAGACAGACACGATCAGCATTGACAGAGGACCTCCCAGGATCACACCAATAGTGCCGGCGAAAAACATAATGACAGCTTTAACACCCAAACGCATGATAGCTTTTAAATCCAGCCCCAGGGTAAAAAGTACCAGACTGGCAGGCAGGAGATAGCGTGATGACATCGCATACAACTGCGAAGTTTCTCCCGATACTACATTGAAAGAATTGAGAAGAGCAGGAATAAAGTAGCATAAAAGCACCGATGGCACATACGTGTAGAACTTTTGCCAAAAAGGTTGCTTACTGGCAGAGGTTCGGAATACAAAGGTCAGAATTACGATTAATACGCCTAAAACAACAGCATCATTGGTAATCAGGGGAGTAGAGGCAACTTCCGGTTCCGACATGTAAAAATTTTTTGTAACATCAAAACTAACAGATTATTGAAAAGGAATAAAATACTTTTGAGAAAGAATTTATCAACCCATCAAGAAACGACAGGGGAAGAGTCCATGAATTTCACCTACATACTACATCCGTAAGGAAAGCCAATAACTCACCATTATATAAAAAGATTCTTTTTTAGCTTTGTTAGTGAGACATTTTGTGTCGGAAGCAGGATACATGAAGAAACTTTTCATCATATTTTTTTTTCTTTTCTACTGTATTATTTTTTCTTATGGGCAAAGAATGCCTTTTTTTATTCACCATGTAAGCAATCCGTATCTGTACAATCCTGGATTCGCAGGCCATGAAAAACATGCCGTATTATTTGCAACGCACCGGCAGCAGTGGTTAGGAATTGAAGGTGCCCCTGTCAGCACCAACCTGAGTTTCCATACACCGGCAGGCAACACCAACCCCATTTCCCTGGGAGCCGATCTTACGCATGACCGAATTGGTATCTTTCGTTATACTACTCTTAGGGCTACTTTCGGATACTTAGTTCCCTTAGGAGTGGAAAAAGAACATTTTATCAGGTTTGGCTTGTCGGCTGGCCTGGACCAACAGCAGTTCGATCTGGAAGGCATCAGCATAGACGATGATCTTACTTTACAAAATGCTTTAGAAAACAATATTTTCTGGGATGGACGGTTCGGATTTCAGTATCACCTGGAAAATTTAAATATAGGCTTTGCCTTGCCTCATTTTTTTAGTAATCCCCTGGAAAGCCAGGAAAACATGGCTACAACAGATCTGTTAAATAATTTTCTGGTAAGTGCAAATTACCGGATTAATTTTGATCCTACCGGAAATTTAGCCTTTGAGCCAACTATCTTATATAATGTTTCCAGGAGACTGGAAAATCAGTTAGAAGCGTTTGGGGTGCTACACATAAAGGATGCCTTTTGGATAGGGGGTGGTTATCAACAGCAAGCCGGGATGGCAGGTATCCTTGGTTTCAAAATAAAAAATCTGAAATTCAGCTATGCGTATGGGTTAAGCGGAAAAGAAATTTCAGCCTATAGTGGGGCTACCCACGAAGCGCAAATTGGCCTTCTCATGGGTAAAAAGCGTGAGATCATGAAAAGAAAGCCCAGACTTTCTACCAGCAACCATGGGGAGAAAATACCCGAAGCCGTTCTGAAGGCATCTGGCAAGGACAATAGAAGAAAAGAAAAACAAGAAGTTGTTCCCGACAGAAAAAAAGCACCCGCTCCAGTACAAGACACTACCAATAATGTTTCTCAAGAAAATGAAAATATTATTGTCATTCCTGCCTCGAATGATGTCCAGGCTCCAAGGCAACCTGCTGAAGAGAAACCTACCAACCAGCCCATGGCCAAAGAAAAAACAAATTATGATTCACTTCATTTTGAATCTCTGGATAAAGGTAAAGAGGAGGTCATCCTGTTGAAGAAAGCCGATGATCCCAAAGTAGAGCCCGCGCACCAGCAGCCCGATACCACAGAAGTACAAAAAGCTATGTCACAGGAAAAACTGGTAAAAATAGCTCCTTCCCGTAAGTTGGAACATCCTTTGGCTATAAAAGAAGGAAAATATATTATTGCAGGTACTTTTTCTCAGGAAAGTAATGCCAGAAATCTCATCAAGCAACTTACCGATCAAGGATATCAACCCAATATCGGATTTCATACAGAGAAACAGTTCTACTATGTGTATGTCATGTCATCTGCTGATCTGGAAGTCCTTCGTCAACAATTACCCTTGTTGAAAAAATCTCCTTTGTTTGAAAATGCCTGGATACTATCGGTAGAGGAGTAGGAAAACACCCTAAACTTCTGGTTTTGTCAGAGTAGCTGTTTGATGGATAATCAGCCGGAAAATTTATTTTTTGTGTTAATTTGCGCTGAAAAACAGCATGCATGAATATTCTTATTGTCTCAGAAAAGGCCGGCATAGCAGGTTCTACCTACTCCACTGCTTATCTTTCCATCGGACTTTCCAAACAAGGGCACCAGGTTTTTCTGGCTTGTCCTGACCAAAGCACGCTGTCGCAGTTGGTACAAAATACAGGGGTCCGGCATATCCCTATGAAGATTGTAAGCAAGATTGACAGGAAAAATATCAGGGCCATGGCCCGCATTGTCCGAGAACATCAGATAGATATCATTAACGCCCAATCCAGCAGAGATCGATACATAACTATTTTGGCTAAATGGTTGTATAAGCTGCCTGTTAAATTGGTACATACCCGGCGACAACTAGCAAAAAGCATAGGCATCTTAGGACAGAGCTGGTTTTACGAGAAAGGAACCGATAAAATTGTGGCTGTCAGCCAGGGAGTTAAGGAATCACTGGTGAAGATCGGCATCCGGGCTTCGCATATTAAAGTTATTTACAATGGTACCCCTCCGGAAAAATACGCCTCACTGGATCTGGAAAAAACAGAAAAACTTAGAAAAAAATATAATATTCAGAAAGACGACATAGTGTTGGGCTCAGTATCCCGGCTAAAAAAACAACACCAGATCCTGGAGGCTTTGATGCCCTTACGCCAAAAAGTAAAGGTCCTTTTTGTAGGCATTGATCCTCAGCCGGCCTACCAGACTATTATCCGAAAATTTCCTATCGAGCATGAAGTGTACTTCACCGGATCGGTGAGCGGCACAGAAGCGCTACACTATTACGGTTTGTTTACCATGAAAATACTGGCCTCCACCATAGAAGGACTTTCCCAGTCTTTGCTGGAAGCGATGGCATTGGGCGTACCCGTGATTGCAACCCGTGTGGGAGGAAATCCGGAACTTATCCAGAACGGCCAAAACGGGCTGCTATTTGACAATAATGACATCGCTACCCTCACAAAACACATTCAACAACTCATAGAAAAGCCGGAAATGAGGAAAATGCTGGCGGCCCACGGCAGAAAAACAGCTTTAGAAGATTTTTCTATAGAAAAAACGGTGGCAACCTACGAACAGTTTTTCAAGAATCTGTTGCTTACCTGATAGCATTCTGCCGGGAATGCCCCTTCTTTACTTACTCATATCATAGGCTTTCTTCAATACTTGTATCAATTGCGGAATGGTGATATCCCGGGCACACTTAAAGTGACCTTCCGGACAGGCTTTGTAACCATGCAATCCACAGGGTCGGCAAGCCAGCTTTTCCTGCACTTCCACCACGGCAGAGAAATCCGAAAGCGGATAAAATCCGAAAGCAGGCACCGTAGAACAATAAACAACGCACACCGGAGCGTTCACAGCAGAAGCCAGATGCAAAGGGGCAGAATCATTCACATAGTTCAAAACTGCTTTCTGCATGAGTGCCGCTGATGCCAACAGGCTGAGTTTCCCTGCCAGATTGCTTACCTTTTCAGGAGCCTGCTGCCGTATAGTCTCACATACCTGCTGGTCTGCTGGCCCCCCCAGCAGATAGATGTTTCCTTCAAACGGTATTTGTTTGATCAATTGAACCCACTTTTCCTGAGGAAATTGTTTGGTAAACCAAACAGAAGTAGGAGCCATACAGAGGTACGGTTCCCTTTGAAAAATTGCTACGGACTGATAATCCTCTGTGGAAGGATAAAGCACCGGTTGCCGAAACGCCTCATCTTGCTCCGTTTTGCCTGTCAGAGCCGAAATCAGAGCCAGATTTCGATCTACTTCATGCAATCCTTCTTCCAGACGATGGGGTATTTTCTGGGTATAAAAGGCCGACAAAGGATTTTTATCAAACCCTACCGTCATTTTAGCCCCTGACAATACAGTAAGCAAGCCGGAGGAGGCAAAACGGTGGCAATTGACCAACAGATCGTACTGTTCTTTTCGGACTTGCCGTACCAGTTGACTAAGCTTCTTATATTTCTGTTGCTTTTTATCCCATATCCACACTTTACGAATTTTAGGATGCCCCTGAAAGAGCGTCTGATTGCTTTGATTCACTAAAATATCCAATGAAGCCTGTGGATACAGAAAGGCCAGTTTCTCTATCAGGGGCGTCATCAGAATCACATCTCCGATGAAAGCCGTTTGAATAATCAGTATCTTCTCTGGAAGCATGAAGCAAAAATAAGGATTCAGGCAAACTGTTTTAGTTTTTTTAGCGGTGGCTGGTATTTTTTGACAAGGAAAACGAAAAAGTTGGCCTTTTACATTTAAGTTATCAACTTCGCAGCAAAATCTTCATTGATGTGATGCCCAATAAAAGTATAAAAATTTCTGCTGTCATCATTACCCTGAACGAAGAAAAAAATATAGCACGCTGCATACATTCTTTACAGGAAATAGCAGACGAAATCGTGGTAGTGGATTCTTTTTCTACCGATCGTACCAAAGAAATTTGCGACAGTCTGCCCGTGCGATGGATAGAGCATGCTTTTGAGGGTCATATTGAGCAGAAGAATTTTGCCGTTCAACAAGCTACTTATGACCATGTGCTCTCCCTGGATGCAGACGAAGTCCTTTCTGACGCCTTAAAACAGTCTGTGGCAGCAGTTAAAAAGAACTGGGTAGCCGACGGATATACTTTCAACCGGCTCACCAATTACTGTGGTCGATGGATTCGTCATTCTGGCTGGTATCCGGACAAGAAATTAAGGCTTTGGAACCGCCACAAAGGCCATTGGGCTGGTATCAACCCCCATGATTCCGTCAAATTGCAGAAAAACACACAAATTGAGCACCTCCAAGGAGATTTACTGCATTATTCTTATGATTCTATAGCACAACATGTGGACCAAACCAACAAATTTTCATCTATTGGTGCCCAACAGTATTTTGCCAGAAAAAAAGCCTATTTTTTATGGCATTTGATCATTTACCCTCCTTTCCTCTTTCTGAAAAGATATATTCTGCAATTGGGATTTCTGGACGGGTTAGAGGGTTTTATCATCTGCAAAAACGCTGCTTATTATAAGTTTATCAAGTATGCAAAACTCCGGGAACTGTATCGCAACAAACCGGTCACGCCGGCTGCTCAGGACTCCTCTCTCCCTCTTTGACACTTTCAGTGAGCTTGACTTTCTGAAATTCTATACTACGACCGCTTTTTCTAAATGTCTGCCCCGCTAAACAGAATAGAATACCTCTACATTGGCTGCCTAAATCCTCCCCTGGCATTCTGTGAATTCCTGCATAGTTTTAGGAGATTTCTAAAGCTTTTTTATTAGAATTGCCAGAAAATGCGAAAGACAATAACAGTTCAATACCCTGCTAATGCCATCTGTGCTCAGTCAGCGCAGCCTACCCTTAACTACTCATCACGATGATACGCTATTATTTCAAGTCACTCATTTATCTTTTTTGTCGATGGATCATTCATAAAGATTATATGACAGCCAGCGTGCCGCAATTTGGTCTGCAATTTAAATTTAAAACCGAAGATGTAGCAGGACGAATCATCTATAAAGGAAGAATATACGAAGCAGACCTCACCTCTTTTCTGTTGGAAAACCTACCCCTAGCGGAAAACGATGTTCTTTTTGATGTTGGCGCCAATATGGGATGGTACTCCATTTTGCTTAGTAAAAGAGCCCCGGCTTCCGTTAAAATACATGCCTTTGAACCAGACCCTGTCAATTTTTCATTGCTGGAACACAATGTGAGCATTAACAAAGCTCATCAGGTAGTGATTAACAAGGAGGCTGTTTCCAATACAGAGGACACAAAAATCCTATACCAATATCCTTCTAAAAAC
Organism: Catalimonadaceae bacterium JC749; assembly: GCA_021730635.1. GTDB lineage: Bacteria > Bacteroidota > Bacteroidia > Cytophagales > Cyclobacteriaceae > JAJNNC01. Next base: position 55,246 of record JAJNNC010000012.1, on the reverse strand, counting down.
CAGGGCCGCCATTCATTATTGCCGATCAATGCAGGTACACAAGTGGAGGTTCGGACCACCTCACTGGATCATTATATAAAGGAGCATCATATTGAGGCTGAGAAAATAAAATTCATTAAAATAGATATTGAAGGGTATGAGTATTTTGCTTTCAAAGGAGCACAACAGGCCTTAGCCCATACCCCTTATATTTTGGCAGAGTATTCTCCTCATTATATGAAAAAAGGGGGCGTGGCCCATGAAGATTTGCTGAACCTGCTCTACGGATTTGCTTTTATACCTCACCTGATTACAGAAGGCCGGCTGGTTGAAATTTCCAGGGAAGACATTTTGGCTCAAGACCACAACGTCAACCTGTTTTGGAAGAAAAAAGGCTTTGAGCTTTAAAACCAGTGTGTTGGTTCTGATCCATTGCTTTTAGTGGAAAAAGCAGAAACTTATCCATAAGGTTTTGGTTCATTTCTTAAAAAGAACGCCAAGGTTCCCGATGCGAGTAATACCAAATAATATAATACAAACGGACGACACCGAATAAAGACCCGTATTTGACTTTCTTGTCCGACAATAGCATTTTTGAGCGCTCTGATAACAACGATAAATTTTCTCTATGCCTGATTTTGACAGCCCTCTGCATCAATGTGACCTCTGTGACTCTCCGCATATTCATCCGCATCTTACTGATTACAGGGGAATACAGATTTTTAAGTGTGCCAATTGCCGGATAGAGTTTATGAATCCTCAATATTCAGATGAGTACCTGGCAAACTTTTACAGTGGCTATCAGGCGATGGACGAAAAACACCATAGGTATTTTAAAGCAGAAAACCTTCGCAAATATCTCCATGCCTTAAATCTGACAGATATAGAAAAATTTGTTGCTCCGGGCAAATTTTTATCGGTAGGTTGTGGAAGAGGTCATGATCTGATGGTGGCTCAGGAAAGAGGATGGCAACCCGAAGGATATGAGGTTGATCCTGATTTTACCAAGCAACTTTCCAAGGAACTGGGGATGAGCATCCGGAGTGGTCAGTTCGTCGACCTAGTTTATGATCCTCATGATTATGATTGCGTATATTTAAATCATGTGATCGAACACCCGAAAAATCCTTCCGCTTATCTCAAGAAATGTTACGACCTGCTAAAAAAAGGCGGTATTCTATATATTGCCTGCCCTAATATTGCAGCTTTCTCTGTCAAAATGAAAAAAGGATTGGAGTTGCTTCATCTGAAAAAAAAGAAAGGAAGCTATTACGATTCCTGGCAGCATCTTTTTTATTATAGCCCTTTTACCCTGAAAGATTTACTGGAAAAACATTATCAATTTAAAGTAGTCCTGTTAGGGAACGATCGCAAATTTAAACCTGAACAGTCGGCTCTCAGCAGAAAAATCATTGAAAAACAAGCCTATAGCTATCCATACAAAGCAAGTTTCAGGCTATTGGCTATGAAAATCTAACAATAAAGCTCATTGCATATCTGAAGACATTATGATGAAAATCCTCCATCTTAGTTCTGAAGCCAGCTGGCGGGGGGGCGAGCAACAAATCGCTTACCTTGTGGAGGAACTTAGCAAAATCGGTGTGGAAAATACTATAGCCTGCCGAACGGACTCTGCCTTTGCAGCCTATTGTCTTCAAAAAAATTGGGAACATGTTGACCTGCCCTTTAAAGGAAGTACAGATCTGAGGACCACTGCAGGTATCAAAAAAATATGCAAGCAGGAGAAGGTTGACCTTATCCATATGCATAGTGCGAAGTCGCATAGTCTGGCTGTGTTATCACACCTTTTGGGAAATACCACGCCACTTGTCCTGAGCCGCCGCGTAGATTTTCCTATCCGGAATAACTTCCTGACCCAATGGAAATATAATCATGCTGCCATCAAAAAGATTATCTGTGTTTCTCATACCATAGAGCAGATAGTCAGGAGAAATATTAGACGCCCAGAAAGATGTCTTACCATTCACAGCGGCATCGACCTTACCCGCTTTCAACAGCCTCCTTCAGGTTATTTGAGAAACCGGTATCACATTCCGGATGAGGCCCTGCTAATAGGTAACACTTCTGCCATTGCAGCCCACAAAGATTATTATACTTTTGTAGATACGGCCGAGCTCTTTTTAAAAGATTATCCTGCTGCTTATTTTCTGATTATTGGAGAGGGCCCGGAAAGCAAGGCCATTCAACAATATATTGCCCAAAAAGGATTAAGCCAAAAGATCATACTGACAGGCTTTTTGCCTAACATTCCCGAAATTTTACCGGAACTGGATATATTTTTAATCACTTCTCAAACAGAAGGCTTAGGTACCAGTGTGCTGGATGCCTTTGCCTGCAAAGTACCGGTGGTAGCCACCCGTGCCGGTGGTATTCCGGAAATGGTCATTCACGAAAGAACCGGGCTGCTGGCAGGCATCAAAGAAGCGCCTATGCTGGCAGCTCATTTGAAAAAAATAACGGAAGACCCTTCGCTCAGATCACATCTGGTTGATAATGCTTACCAGCATCTGTTAGATGATTTTACCAAAGAAAATACAGCCAGCCAGACTTTCCGGGTGTATCAGGCAGTGCTTCAAGCTGTAAGAACATGATTAATCATGTTCTTACAGCATCTTATACCATCATATGCTTGCTGACTATTGATTAATAACGGTAATAATCCGGCTTGAAAGGGCCTTTTACCTCCACCCCAATGTATTCTGCCTGATCGGATGTCAGCGTATCCAGTTCAGCGCCTATCTTCGCCAGGTGAAAAGCTGCTACTTTCTCATCCAGATGTTTGGGCAACACATATACGCCAGGCTCATATTTATCTGTATACTTCCACAGTTCTATCTGAGCCAGTACCTGGTTGGAGAAAGAGTTAGACATGACAAAAGAAGGGTGACCGGTTGCACAACCCAGGTTCACCAACCGCCCTTCCGCCAGAAGGATGATTTCATTGCCGTTGTCCAGCTCATACAAATCTACCTGCGGTTTGATTTCGGTTTTGTTCCTTGCATTTTTGTTCAGCCAGGCTACATCAATTTCATTGTCGAAGTGGCCAATGTTGCAGACAATGGCTTTATCTTTCATTTTCTTGAAATGGCGATCTTTGATAATATCTTTATTACCAGTAGCCGTCACCACAATATCAGCATCAGCCACGGCATTGTCCATTTTTTTAACAGCAAATCCGTCCATGGCTGCTTGCAATGCGCAGATAGGATCAATTTCTGTGACAATAACCCGCACCCCTGCGCCACGAAGAGATTGTGCAGAACCTTTACCCACATCTCCATAGCCAGCCACAACCGCTACTTTTCCGGCCATCATCACGTCTGTAGCTCTGCGAATAGCATCCACCAAAGACTCCTTACAGCCATATTTGTTATCAAACTTGGACTTCGTAACCGAATCATTCACATTGATAGCAGGAAGCGACAGCGTACCTTTTTTCATTCTTTCATACAGCCGGTGCACGCCGGTAGTTGTTTCTTCCGAAATTCCTCTGATGCCCTTTACCATTTCCGGATATTTATCCAGTACCATATTGGTCAGGTCGCCTCCATCATCCAAAATCATATTCAATGGTTTCTTATCGTCTCCAAAGAAAAGTGTCTGCTCTATGCACCAGAAAAACTCCTCTTCTGTCATGCCTTTCCAGGCATAAACCGGGATACCGGCAGCGGCAATGGCAGCGGCAGCGTGGTCCTGGGTAGAAAAAATGTTACAGGAAGACCAGGTCACTTCTGCGCCTAATTCAACCAGCGTTTCTATCAGCACGGCCGTCTGGATAGTCATGTGCAAACAACCTGCAATGCGGGCTCCTTTAAGAGGTTTGTCCTGACCATATTCTTCCCGGATAGCCATTAAGCCAGGCATTTCTGCTTCTGCCAGCCGGATCTCTTTTCTGCCCCAGTCAGCCAGAGCAATATCTTTAACTTTGTAATTCAATTTTTCTTCAACCATAATTCTATTTTGTTTTTTCGCGAAATTACTACATTATGACGCAACATCAAATTGCCTTGTGGACTTACTTTTATTATTTCCTTGACAGCAGGGTGGCATCACTAAGAAACATAGCGTATCTCTTTGAGTCCGTAACTTCTCAAATCTCCCCCTGTCTCTACCAAAAGCTGCCCATAAGCATTGATCCCTCGGATAATGCCATCAAAAACGCCAGAAGGGTCGGCAAACTGGTGACTTTCATTAATCCAGTACATATTTTTTAAATAATCCTGCTCTAAATATTCTACAGCCCTGTTTTCCAGTTGCCTATACCGTTTTTCGAGGAAATATAACACCTTTGACAATATTTCTTCCCGCTCAACCGTCTTACCCTGTATGAGAGATAAGGAAGTAGCTTTAGGATTCGAAAAATGCATTTGATTGACATTTATTCCGATTCCTACGACAACAGACTGAATCTTATTGTTTTTTAGATTGTTCTGTATCAAAATACCACATACTTTGTTATCAAGGTAAAAGATATCATTGGGCCACTTAATTTGTATCCTATCATACTGACAGGCATGCAAGGCATCGGTTACGGCAAGAGAAGCCATAATACTGAGGTGATATTGGAGGGTCACAGGCAGGGCAGGATATAGTACGATGGAAAAGGTAAGGTTTTGCCCAGGTGCCGCTTCCCATGTGTTGTCTCGTTGCCCGCGACCGGCCGTTTGATGATCTGTAATCACGATAGCCCCTTGCTGCACCTTGTTTTCATTAACAAGTCGCAGGGCTTCAGTATTGGTAGAAGGACAGACAGGGTAATAAAGCCACTGCTGCCCTACGAATTGGGTGGGAATAGAAATTCTATTCAATGATTTTAGTATTATTGTATTTTAAATAATTATTCACAAAAATAAGCAGAAAAATTTTTCATGAATTCAGAAGAACTTAGTCAAATTATTGTGGAGGGTATGCAGGAAAAAAAAGCGGAAGATGTTGTGGTGATGGATTTGAGAAAAATAAAAAATGCAATCGCAGATTTCTTCGTCATTTGTTCAGGCAATTCTGATACGCAAATTGATGCGATATCTGAATCCATAGAGAAAGAAGTTCATAAAAAGACAAAGGAAAATCCATGGCACCGGGAAGGAAAAGAAAACAAGGAATGGGTGCTATTAGATTATGTCAATGTAGTAGCGCATGTTTTCAAGAAAGACAGAAGAGAGTTTTATGGCCTGGAAGAACTATGGGGAGATGCTGTAACCACCGTCGTAGAGCCTGCTTATCAGTCATAAACTTTGGAAATAATATTACGTTGTTACAATAGTTTATGGGAAAATACTTAGTTTAAAGCGAAGTTTGATTATAGGAGTTTAATTTCAATGGCAGAGAACACAAAAAAGAAAAAAAATATAATGCCAAAGCCGCCTCAAAGACCTAATTATCAGATCTGGATCATTATTTCTTTGGTGGCCTTAATCTTTGGTGTCACTTATTTTAATAGAAATTCTTCGGCAGTTCAAATCTCGCAGAAGAGGTTTGAAGAAATGTTGCAGGATGGCGATGTACGTCAGGTAACGCTGGTGTCCAATCAGAACTTAGTGGAAGTTACCCTCAAAAGTGAGGCACTTCAGCAACCTGAATACCGCAATGAACTGGAGGAGAAGAATCCATTCTCTATTTCCACCGGTCCACATTACAAACTAAAGATTGCCAATCCGGAAATATTTGACCGACGCTTTGAAGAAGCTCAGGAAAATGTGGCTGAAGAAGACAGGATTGGTTACCAGGTAGAAGAAAGGTCCGACATCACCAGCTTTCTGATTAATTGGGGTGTTTTATTCCTGTTACTGTTTGGTTTCTGGTTCCTGATGCGGCGCATGGCCGGAGGAGCGGGTCCTGGTGGACAGATTTTCAATATAGGAAAATCCCGCGCCGCTTTGTTCGACGCCGAAAATAAGGTCAACATTACGTTTGATAATGTAGCAGGTCTTGATGAAGCCAAAGAAGAAATCAAAGAAATTGTAGAATTTCTTAAGAATCCAGGTAAATACACCGACCTGGGTGGGAAGATTCCTAAAGGTGCTTTGCTGATCGGAACACCCGGTACTGGTAAAACCCTTCTGGCCAAAGCAGTGGCCGGAGAAGCTGGGGTCCCATTCTTCACCTTGTCAGGTTCAGACTTTGTAGAAATGTTTGTGGGAGTGGGTGCCGCCCGGGTAAGAGACCTATTCAAGCAGGCGAAAGAAAAAGCGCCTTGTATTATTTTTATTGACGAAATTGATGCGGTAGGTCGTGCCCGGGGTAGAGGTTCTATGCCAGGCTCTAATGATGAAAGAGAAAATACACTAAACTCTTTGCTGGCTGAGATGGATGGTTTCTCCACCGATTCTGGTGTGATTATACTGGCAGCCACCAACCGCCCGGATGTGCTAGACTCAGCACTGTTACGCCCCGGCCGGTTCGATCGCCAGATTTCTATTGACAAGCCAGATATCGTAGGGCGTGAAGCTATCTTCAAGGTGCATCTGAAACCTATTAAGACTTCAAAGGAAGTGGATCCGAAAAAGCTGGCGGCCCAAACTCCTGGTTTTGCAGGAGCTGAAATCGCAAACGTATGTAATGAAGCCGCACTGATTGCTGCCAGAAAAAACAAAAAATCAGTAGAGCCACAGGATTTCCAGGACGCTATAGACCGTGTTATTGGTGGTTTGGAGAAAAAGAATAAAATAATTTCTCCGGAAGAAAAAATGATTGTGGCTTATCATGAAGCAGGTCATGCCATTGCTGGCTGGTTTCTCGAACATGCAGATCCTTTGGTTAAAGTAAGCATTGTCCCTCGTGGGGTAGCGGCTTTAGGATATGCCCAATACCTACCGAAAGAGCAGTTTCTGTATCGGACTGAACAATTGTTTGATGAAATGTGTATGGCGCTGGGAGGTCGTGCGGCCGAGGATGTGATCTTTGGTAAGATCTCAACCGGAGCGCAAAATGACCTGGAAAGAGTGACCAAGATGGCTTATAGTATGGTCACTATTTATGGGATGAATGAAAAACTGGGTAATATCTCTTTCTATGATTCTCAGCAGCCCGATTATTCTTTCAACAAACCGTATTCTGAAGCTACAGCGGAGACGATAGACGAAGAGGTAAGAAAGCTCATTACGGAGGCTTACAAACATACGAAAGAATTGCTGACTGCCAGAAGAAACGAACTGGAAACTGTGGCTAAGGAATTATTGGATAAAGAAATTTTGTTCCAGTTTGACCTGGAGCGCCTGATTGGTAAAAGGCCTTTTAACAAGCCTACCAATTATGAAGCGTATACCAGCAAAAGAGATGAGGTAAAAGAAGGGTTGACAGATGAAAAAGTAAAGAAATCTAAAAACCCTAACGGAAAAATAGCGGATAGTAAGGAAGAAGAACCGTCCTCGGTGGAAGAAAATAAAAATAATTGATTGAAGATATATAAAAGAGCTGGACCTTCAGCTCTTTTTTTTGTTAGTGAAACCGTTGTACATTTGTGTCCTCATGGACCATGAAAAAGTGCTATTCCCTCACCCCTTACATATTCCACCCCATCAAAAAGCTTATTTTGCCTCTGATTTTCACTTTGGAACGCCAGATTATACCAGTAGCCGGAAGAGAGAAAAAAAAGTAATCCGCTGGTTGGAGACTATTCAGGAAGATGCGGCTATGCTGTGGCTCCTGGGCGATCTTTTTGATTTCTGGTTTGAATACAAATATACCATCCCGAAAGGATATGTTCGATTTCTGGGAAAGCTTGCCACTTTGAGAGATCAGGGGTTACCCATTTATTTTTTCACGGGTAACCACGATATGTGGATGTTTGATTACTTTACCCAGGAACTGGGTATTCCCGTATTATACCATCCGGTGTCTGTTACAATTAACCAAAAGAAGCTGTACATCGGACATGGCGATGGGTTGGGCCCGGGAGACAATACCTATAAGCTGATTAAGAAATTTTTTAAATCGAAAACCTGCCAATGGCTTTTTTCTAAAATTCATCCTGATCTTGGCATGGGTTTGGCGCAGTATTGGTCGAGGAGCAGCCGACAAAAGAATTTGAGAAAAGATGAGTCTTTTCAGGGTAAAGAAAAAGAATGGATTTATCTGCATTGTTGTGAAATAGAACAAAGGCAACATCATGATTTTTACGTATTTGGGCATCGACATCTGCCTCTCGACCTGCCTGTCCAGGAACACAGCCGTTATATCAACATAGGTGAATGGCTTACTCACAACACCTATGGTGTGTTTGATGGTTTTGATATGACCATACAGCAATTTGAGTATGTACGTTAAATTATTGATTTTTCTTTGTACCGTTTTCATTGATCCGCTTGCCCTGGTAGCCCAACAGTACAATCTGATCAGGCGGCTTCCGATTTCCACGCCTGCCGATATCACGCATAATCCCATAGGACAGTTTTTTATCCTGTCTGAGGATGGCAATATCATTAAATATAGTCTGGAAGGTGAAGAACTGGCCAGATACTATGCTACTACCACAGAACAGATATCAGACATAGAAGCAGGTTCATCCTTTCGCCTCTTTGCTTTCTACCGGGAATCTCAAGCCTATCAATACTTTGATCGTATGCTTACCCCTTCCCCACTTTATCCGCTGCCCCAACAAGATCTTGGATATGTGAGTCAGGCCACACCTTCGGCTGATAATAGTCTTTGGCTTTGGGATGCCTCCCACTTGCATTTGAAAAAATACAAGCCGGCACTGGATCAGTTTCTGACCGACACCCCAGCCCAATATTATCTTGATACAGCCCATCAGATCAGTCAGCTTCATGAATATCAAAACCAGGTTTATGTTGGGGATAAACACCATGAAGTGATGATTTTTGATAGGTTAGGCAACTATATTCAGAAATTACCAGTAGGAACTTTAGAGCGCTTTGATTTTTATAAGGACGAACTCTATTGGCAGGAGGGGCAGGTTGTTTATCTCTACCATGTGTATAACAGGCAAAAGAGGCAAATTAACCTGCCAGGCACTATGTCCCCATTATATGTGTTATTGTTAGAAGATCGTCTATTGGTCTTCTATCTCCATGAGCTCTTGATTTACAGAATATTGTGATCTTAATAAATTAAGCCGCCTATTTTGTAAAGATTGGTTTATATTTGTACATTCAGAGATTCATTCTAAAAATTATTGTGAAAATAAAAGATAAACTAGCTGCTATTTTCTTGTTGCTTTGGGGGTTTCTAGCTTTCTGTAACCACACTTGGGCACAGGATGCTTTGCTCTACAGAGCTATTCAGGACACTACGATATTAGAGAACAAACCCAAAATCAACGAACAAAACCTGCATTATTCCAAAGGCATTCTCACCAAAGATTTTGATTTTAAGCTTACACCGGTAGCAGAAGGCAAGTTTGCCATTAGTTTCCCTAACGACGTGAAAGACATAGTTTCTATCAAAGTGTATGATATCATTGGTAATACACTTTATGAAAATAAGATCCGAATAAAGGGTAATCTTTCACAACAAATTGACCTCTCGAAGCTAAAGACCAATTTCTTTATCGTAGAGATCAAAAATGATCAGTACAATAAGACCAAAAGTATTGTCGCTTCCTAATCCCCCTTCCTTCAACTATCCTATTTTCCTGCTGAGAGCATAAAAAAACCCGTAACCAAAAGGCAACGGGCTATCAGCTGTTGAAGGTAATACCTCACTATTTGATTTCTACCAGCTCTATTTCGAAGATTAAATCTTTGCCAGCTAACGGATGATTGCCATCCAAAGTGATGATTTCTTCTGTCACCTCTGTCACGGTTACCGGCACGGTACGACCATCATTCTGCTTGATAGCTAACTGTTGTCCTACTTGAGGATTGATATTAGCAGGCACATCTTTTCTCGGTACTTCAATGATCATATCCTGTGTTTTCTGACCATACGCTTCGTTCGCAGGAATATCTGCCACTTTGGATTGACCTACTTCCATACCCAAGACGGCTTTTTCAAATCCGGCAATCATATTACCCTGACCCAGGGTAAATTCCAAAGGTTCATTACGCTTGATAGAAGAATCAAAGACACTTCCATCGTGAAGCTTTCCTGTATAATGAACTTTCACAGTGTTTCCGTTTTGTGCAGTTGCCATAGAAATTTAGTTTTAAATTAAAAATTAACAGATTTAGATTTTGAAAATAAGAAACTGAACAGCTTCCGGGTTAATGGTACACAACAAAAAACAATAAAGGAAAGTTCAGCCCCAGATTTGAACGATTATTGATAACTGTTTGGAATATTAAATATGGCGATTTTATTGAAAGTATTATCCAAGCCTGTTTACTAATTTTCATATTCTTACAACAAAGCCATTTTAGCACACGTAAAAATCAGTGTTCAAGCAAACTGCAGCTCTCAATCATATGCCTTTATCTTACTTTACAACAACAAGAAAACTATTCCTGTTTCAAATCTTTTCTATCTTAGGGCTGTTTACGATTTCCACCATCGCCTTTGCCCAGGAAAAATATACGGTCAGTGGATATGTGAAAGATGCTGCCAATGGGGAAGTACTGATTGGCGCCACCATAGCAGTAGCCTCCCTGGGAACCGGAACCACCACCAATGTGTATGGCTTTTATTCTGTGACCTTGCCGGCGGGTGACTACCAGCTCATTTATTCTTATCTGGGGTATCAGTCCAATGCCTTAGCGGTATCCTTGCATGAAAACAAAACGTTGGACATAGAATTAAACAGTGCCGATGTGGAGTTGCAGGAAGTCGTCATCTCTGACGAACGTCCTGAAAACAATGTACAGGATGTTAAAATGAGTCGGGAAGAACTGAAGATCGAAAAAGTAAAAAGCCTGCCTGCTCTGTTTGGAGAGGTTGACATTTTGAAAACCATACAGCTCTTACCTGGTATACAGACGGCAGGAGAAGGCACCACCGGCCTGTTTGTAAGAGGAGGGTCTGCCGATCAGAATCTGGTCTTATTAGATGAAGCAACAGTATACAATCCATCTCACTTTCTAGGTTTCTTTTCTGTCTTTAATCCTGATGCTATCAAAAACCTGGAAATCTATAAAGGCGGGATTCCCGCTCGCTATGGCGGGCGCCTGGCTTCCATCCTGGATATTCAAATGAAAGAGGGAAACAACAAAAGGCTAGGGATATCCGGAGGGATAGGCTCTATTTCCAGCCGTTTGACTGTAGAGGGGCCCTTAAAGAAAAATGAGTCTTCCTTCATATTATCGGGCAGAAGGACCTATGCAGACTTATTTTTGAAGCTGTCGAGCGACGAAGACATCAGCAATAACACGCTCTATTTTTATGATTTTAATGCCAAGGCAAACTACAAGTTCAACGACCAAAACAAGCTGTTTATTTCCGGCTATTTTGGACGCGACCGGTTTGGCGTGGCTGACCAGTTCGGACTCAATTGGGGTAACGCAACAGCAACCGTTCGCTGGAATCATCTTTTCTCTGAGCGTTTGTTCCTCAACACTTCTCTTATCTACAGCAACTTTGATTATGGATTTGATATTGATACGGAAGTCGCTGCGTTTACCTGGAATTCAAATCTAAAAGAATACAACCTGAAACTGGATTTCAATTTCTTTCCTAATCCGGAAAACACACTTGATTTTGGCTATCAGGCCACTTTGCACAAATTTGAACCTGCCAAGATCATTCCCGGAGAGGGCACCAATTTCGAGCAACTGCTCTTAGACGATAAATATGCCTTGGAACAAGCTGTATATATTGGCAACAACCAGCAGATTAATGACAGAATTTCACTGGAGTATGGCCTAAGGTATTCTCTGTTTCAACAGATTGGACCAGGGATTGTCTATGAGTATGAACCGGGCACACCTTACTCCGATGAAACGATTACCAACACTGTTGAATTTGAGTCTTTAGAAAATATTAAATTCTATCATGGGCTGGAGCCTCGCCTCGGTGCCCGTTACCTCCTCACCTCCAACAGCTCTATAAAAGCTTCCTACAACCGGATGCGACAATATTTGCAGATTGCTTCCAATGCTACCGCCGGTTTACCCATCGACCGATGGATTCCCGCAGACCGGTATGTCAAGCCCCTGATTGGCGATCAGGTAGCCCTGGGGTATTTCCGGAATCTGAATCAGAATATGATTGAGGCGTCGGTAGAATTATACTACAAATGGATGGACCACATCATAGATTTCAAATCCGGTTCCGATATTCTGCTCAACAACAATATAGAAACGGAAATCTCAGAAGGAAAAGGATGGGCATATGGGGCAGAGTTTATGCTTAAAAAAAACACGGGCAGAGCTACCGGCTGGATTAGCTATACCCTTTCCCGCACCCGCCGGCAAGTGGAGGACATCAACGGTGGGCTCCCTTATAATGCCCGGCATGACCGAACCCACGATCTCGCCCTGGTAGGCTCTTACCAGGTCAGTCCCAGGCTTTCCATTTCAGGCAACTGGGTGTATTCTACCGGAACGGCTGTTTCTTTTCCGGCAGGAAGATATCAGCTCAATGGCCAGTCCATCCCTTATTATGATCCGCTGAAACGAAATGCTTACCGTATGCCAGACTATCATCGTATGGACCTTTCGGTGATACTGGATGGAAAAAACAAAAAAAAGAAGCGATGGCAAAGCAACTGGAGCTTTTCTGTCTACAATGTATATGCCCGGAAGAATGCGTTTTCTATCACTTTTGACGAAGTGACTAATAATGACCCTGGTTTTGATCCCGATGAAGACGGGCCTGTGATCACCAAAGGACCGGCGGCCATTAAAACTTACTTATTCAGCATTATACCGGCTGTTACTTACAACTTTAAATTCTAATAGGATATGTGCGCACGTGTGATCCGGTTTGGAAAAAGCATTTTTTGGTTACTTTCTATGGCTTTAGCGCCTGCCTGTCAGGAAGTGATTGACCTTGCGTTGCCTGTTGATGAACCTCAGCTGGTGATCGAAGGGTTTCTAACCTATTGGGAAGACACACCTCAAAAGAACAATTGCACCGTCATCATTTCTACAACAGGGGACTACTACGATGCCAATGATTTTAATCCCGTAAACGACGCGACGGTGGAGCTTATTGATCTGGGTTCTCAGGCTTCTTATACTGTCAATCGTGTGGAAAATAATGAGGGTATTTATAAAAGTGTTACCATTCCCCTGGATTCCGGCAGGTCTTATAAACTACGAGTGGATTATGCAGGACAGTCGTATGAGGCTACTGGAACCTTGCTACCTGTAGCAGAACTGGATACTTTTACTTACCGGTATCAGCCCGAACAAGGATTTCTGGACGAAGGATTCTACCTGTATTTTAGCGGACGTACGCCCAAAGAAAGGGGTATCAATTATTACCGGTTTCTTATTTATGAGAATGATTCCCTGTACAATGCACCGGAAGACTACCTGATACAGACAGATGAATTTTTAAAAGAAGATATTGACACCCTACAGCTTGCCAACTATGCCTTTGATGCTGAAGACACCGTTCGCATTGAAATGTATAGCCTCAATAAAGACACCTACGAATATTATAATGAGTTGCTGGAACTTCTTTTCAATGATGGCGGGCTGTTTAGTTCTCCACCCCGCAATCCTAGTTCCAATATTCAGAATATTACGGACCCAGGGCAACCTCCTCTAGGCTTTTTTCAGGTTTCTACTGCCTTTGGCGAAACTGTCGTTATTGAGGAAGAATAGACGGTTTGGGCCCTGTTGTTTTTTTACTTGGCCTGAAAAGGTTTTTATTTCTTTCTGCATTTTTTATTGTTAATTTGTTTTGATAGAAGGCCTGTATGCACTATCGTTAGAAACTCATAAGAATTCAGCATTACTCTATTTTATTAGCCAACTGTGTCAGCAAAAGCTATCTTGAAACAATACTGGGGTTATGATGATTTTCGCCCCTTACAAGCAGATATTATAGATGCTGTACTCAAAGGCCACGACACCCTGGCGCTTTTACCTACCGGTGGGGGCAAGAGTATTTGTTTTCAGGTGCCAGCCCTGTTAAAACAAGGCGTGTGCATCGTCGTTTCTCCCCTGATTGCCTTGATGAAAGACCAGGTAGAGCAGCTCAAAAAGAGAGGCATTGCTGCTTTGGCTATCTATTCCGGTATGAGCCAGCGGGAAATTGATTTGAGCCTTGACAACTGCGTGTATGGTCAAATCAAATTTCTGTATGTCTCTCCCGAACGGCTGCAGACGGATATTATGGTGGAAAGAACCAAACGGATGCAGGTAGCGCTACTGGCTGTGGATGAAGCTCATTGTATTTCTCAGTGGGGGTATGATTTTCGACCTCCTTATTTGGAGATTGCCAAATTCCGGGAGCTGATTCCGGAGGTCAATATCATTGCCTTAACAGCTACAGCCACTCCTCATGTGAAGAAAGATATACAGGAGAAACTGGAATTTAAAAAGGGAAAAGTATTTCAAAAGAGTTTTGCCAGAGCCAATCTTTCCTACGCGGCACTCTATGAAGAAGATAAAGAAAAGAAACTGCTGCAAATTCTTCAGAATGTTCCTGGCACTGCCGTTATCTATGTTCGCAGCCGGAAACGAACCCAGCTGATCGCTAAAAAGCTAAAAGCCAAAGGCATCAGTGCGGATTATTACCATGCCGGACTTACTACCGAAGAAAGAGCTGCCCGTCAGGATGCGTGGATTCATGATCATACCAGAGTGGTGGTCGCTACCAATGCTTTTGGAATGGGTATAGACAAACCGGATGTGAGGCTGGTCGTCCATCTGGATCTGCCCGATAACCTGGAAGCTTATTATCAGGAAGCCGGACGAGCAGGCAGAGATGAAAAAAAAGCCTATGCCGTTGTGCTATATGATAAGAATGATATAGACAATCTGAGAAAGCGGATAGAAACTTCTCATCCTTCCCTGTCTTTTATCAAACATATTTATCAAAGTCTGGCTAATTATCTCAGGGTAGCTGTGGGTAGCAGTATGCTGGCCAGCTATGATTTTGATATAGATGACTTTACCCAATCTTTCAACCTCCAAACCATCCAGACTTATTTTGCCTTAAAACGGCTGGAAGAAGAAGGACTTATCCAGTTTAATGAAGATTTTCATAATCCCTCTACCGTCTATATCAAATTTGATCATACGGAGCTCTATAAATTCCAGATTGCCCACGCAGCGCTGGAGCCAATCACCAAAGCTTTGTTGAGGCAATACGGGGGAGAGCTTTTTACTAATTTTATACAGATTAATGAAAACAAGCTGGCCAAATTACTGAATACCTCAGTCAACGATGTCATGAAAAAATTAAAATCCCTGCATGACATGGAAGTAATTTTTTATGAGCGAAGAAAAGACACGCCACAGCTTGTTTTCATAACTCCCCGGTATGATGCCACCAAACTACCAGTGAAAGAAAAAGAACTCCTTCAAAAAAAGGAACATTACGCCCAAAAAGTGGAAGCTGTTATTCATTATGTAGAACACGAAGTCCGTTGTCGAACACAACTCCTCTTAGCTTATTTTGGCGAAGAAGATTACGGCGAATGCGGCATATGTGACCATTGTGTTAACAGAAAAAAAAGTCAGCACAAAGATCCGGGCCTTGTCAGAAACAAAACCTACGAAAACATCCGCAAATTGATTATTACTTATTTAAAAGGATCTCCTACCCCTTATGACCAACTTTTACATCACCTCCCTCCCATTGATGAAAAGGAGTTGACTGACATAATAAGAACCATGCTAGACAGCGAAGAGATAAAATACGATCGCCTGGGGCGACTGGCTATCAATGCTTAATGGCTTGCCTTCTGTATCTTACTTGACAAAAGCGTCGTTGATATCAATCAGATCCAGGTAAGGCTTCAGGCACTTTGTGGTGGTGAAGGGGATGATATTGGAAACCTTACTTTTCTTGGTGTCAAACCAAATTTCAGCATAAAATTTACCGGTGTGATATAAAAATACTTTCCTTCCGGCAAAGTAACGGCTACAAAGTAACATGCCGTTTCCGAGAATATACTGTGTTCTTTCCTCTAATGATAATCTATGAAAAGAATAAAGGTTATCCATAGCGATATTCAATTATAATATTTTAATGCAAAATAGTACATATGTATGAAAGAACCTACTAAATCCACTTTTTTTATTTCAATAACTATAAAAATTGCAACTTTAGCAAAATTCACCTCGCATCCTTACAATATTTGTAATAAACCTTCGCTTTTTTCTAAATCCTACAGAAGAATGGGCAGCAGGAAAATACTATTTTTAAACGGATTTTGATGGATTCACCAAGCTTTTTCTTTTTACAGATTGGTACGTTCTCCTGCTGAAAAAGTAACCTGTACCTAACGCCAATATAAAGGAAGGGAGTAATTCGGCAATATTTTGAAAAAAGATGCCCACCCCAGGTAAATGCGGGGCTATAAACTTAAAAAACGGAACGCCTAACATGCCGGTTAGCATAGAAGCAATCGCTCCTTTTTCTGTATATTTTTCCCAGAACAAAGAAAGCACTATCACCGGACAAAATGTGGCAGCAATGCCTGACCAACCAAAAATGACAAACCAGAAAATGGTTCTGTCCGGTGAAATCAGGGCTACCGACATGGAAAGGCCCAGCGCCAGTAAGGATAAAACCAGCGTGACTACCTTGGATAAATTTGACAAGTGCTGATTCTGTAACTGTGGATGAAAAATTTTCTGATAAAAATCGCGGGTGACAGCACTGGAAGCCACCACCAACAAGGAATCGATGGTAGACATAATAGCCGCCAGGATTGCCGCAATGTAGAAGCCACTGAAGGCAACCGGCAAAAGAGTATCGGCCAGTAAAATAAGTACATTCTGCCCGCCATTACCCAGCACTTCTGTGACGGAGTCTTGCCCCGTGGTGAAAAATATCCTGCCAATGATACCAATGGTGACGGCAGCCCCATTCATCAGTAAGGTAAGTGAGATGGCTACCCATTTTCCTTTATCTATTTCTCTGGTATCTTTCACTGACATATACCGGACAAAAAGCTGAGGCGATCCCAGGTAGCCTAATCCAATCATGACAAACCCAATAATTTTGGTCACATTCAACAGCGTAAAGCCGCCTTCTCCCCAAATATTGAGCAGGGCAGGATCAATATCTTTCATTTGTGCCGCCAATCCCTGTCCATCAGGCAAAGCACTCCAGGCGATCAAAGGCAAAGCCACAAGGCCAATTACCATAAGCGCTCCCTGGAAGACATCCGACCAGGCCACAGCCACAAACCCCCCAAATGACATATAAGCCACCACGATCAAAAAACCCACGATAGCCCCTGTGAAGTAATTCCAATGCAAAAAAGTCTCGAAGGCTGTGCCGGTCGCATCAATCTGGGCGCTGACATAAATAATGACAAAAAGGGATAAAACCGTGGCAGAGATGGCCCTAAGTAAGGGAGACCGTGCCTGCAGGCGGCTCTCCAGATAATCAGGTACGGTAATAGAATCCAGGTCATCGGTTTGTCTTTTGAAAGGTTTCGCCATAAAAAACCAGGCAATAAACTCACCCGACAAGGTTCCCAGTAAAACCCAGTAAGCACTCACGCCCAAAACAGCGCCCATACCGGTAAGTCCGAGCAACACCCAGGCGGAGGCCCCTGTGGCCCGGGAAGAAAATGCCGCTACCCAATATCCCAATCTTTTTCCACCCACATAGTAATCTTTGATATCTTTTACTTTGCCTGCTGCCAGGTACCCAATGAGAAAGAGTATTAAAAAATAGAAAAGAAGGATCACATACTTGGCAACCATGCAAAGGAGTTTAGGATTACTGTATACTTTTTAACATTTGTTTGGCCTCCGCATGGGCTCTTTTTTCCATGCCAGACCTTTTAGGATTAAGACTAATGGCTTTTCTGTAATTTTTAGCAGCTTCCCTGGCATCATTATTCTGCATGTAGGCAAATCCTAAACGCTGGTAGGTCATCCAGTTGGGATACATCTTCACATTCAGTTTAAAAATTTCCAGGGCCTCCGGTATTTTATCTTCCTGCATCAGGGCTAATCCCAGCTGATCGAGATCTTTACTCACATTTTTAAACTCATAAGGAAAGGCATCCTTCAGCTTATAAAAATGCTCAATAGCGGCATCAACCCCCTGAGAGGCTATGACGCGGATAAGCTCCGGGGCCAAAGACCTTTCCGGAATTTCATAGGGCAGTCCATACAGCACATTCTTTACTTGTTGCGCAATTTCATTCATACGGACAGTACTCACGTTTCCCACATTGCTTAGCAGGATGATGGTATTGCCCTCTTCTATAAAGCTGGCTACATAGCCGCTAAAACCCTTAATATGGCCACTATGAAAAATCATTTTTGTATACTCATTTTCTGCCAGGGGTATATCGGCCAGCCCTATCCCATAACCATAATTGTTGGTATAGGGAGAAATCCAGACCGCGCTTTCTTCTGAATAGGGGGTTTGCATGACCTCTACGCTTCCCGCGGATAGAACCTGACCGCTGGTAAACGCCTGATTCCAGGCAAAGAGATCATCTACGGTAGAATACAGATTTCCGGCACCCTGTAGATTTTGCATAAAAGTGCCTGATACATTATTATAATGCTCTCCCTCTCTTTCATAGCCATAGGCTCTTTTGAGAAGGACACTCTCCCGGTTATCTACTGCCGTATTTTTCAAACCCAGAGGGTCTAAAATCTTCTCTTTTAATACAGTGGCAAATTCTTTTCCTGTTACTTTTTCGATGATCATGCTGAGCAGAAAGTAGCCCGTATTATTATATTGGTACCGGCTACCGGGTTTGAACTCCAGATTATTACTGCAAAACTTTTTCACCAAGGCCTCCTTGGTATATTTGTTTTGCAAGGAATCACTCCAGACGTAAGGGATGCTGGTATAGTTGGGAATGCCCGACCGATGCGTGAGCAAATGGTGGATGGTCACTTGTTGCCCGATATCCCGTCTGTATTCCGGATAATATACAGAAATGGTACTGTCCAGGTGAATTTTATCCTCCTCCACCAGTTGCATGATGAGGGCCGCTGTGAATTGTTTGCTTATAGAAGCGATATTAAATTTGGCATCTACCTGATTGGGTATGTTCCATTCGCGGTTAGCGAGCCCGAAAGCTTCTCTGTACAATACCTCTCCAGCCTCCGCTACCAGCACCACCCCCTGAAAGTTCTCATATTCATGATACTTGCTAAAAATCTGATCAAAGATTTCAGCCTTTGTTTGTGCCAAGCTATCAGAGGAATAAAACAACAAGACAAAGTTTATCAATAATGTAAGAGAAGTGTTATGTTTTAATAGATTTCTCATAATTTCTAAACAATTGAATCAATTGTGTCTGAAAATTAAAAAAATCTTTTCCGGTAATACAAAAATTGAAAATAGATAAACCTAACTTTTTAAGGTCCAGAGAAAATAAAAGCCCTGCTGAATAATCAACCTGCGTATTCCTCTTATGCCTTCATCGTTCTTACAGTCCGGCGTGATGTAATACGAGTTTCCTTCACCGTTTTACCCATGTACATTATTTATCTACCGTACATTACTTTTTATTATAATATCCTTCCTGGTCTGGTTGCTATTAGTACTGTTTTTGCTTGGCTTGTTTTAGCCATCATAAATATTTATTTTACCTCTTAATGATTGCATTACTGAGAAAAAGCGTTTCCTTGCTCCTTCTTCTGTTATTTGTCATCGTCTCCTCTTTGTCTGCCAAGGAAGCGTTGACAAAAATCCCTTTTGAGTTACACGGAAACCATATTTTTATCAAAGTAAAGTTGAATGATTCAGAACCCCTTCACTTTATCTTCGATACAGGGGCTGCTTCTACCATTATCAGTCAGCAAAAGGCTAAAAAACTAAAACTCGATAGTGATGGCTTTGTCACCGTCAGAAGTAATAAAGGTCCGACCATTGCCTATTACTCGCTGGACAACACCTTCACCTTTGAAAATAATGTTAACCTTAACCATGTGAGGGTTTCCCAGTTGAAACTGGATCATCTCGACCGTATCCTGGAAAGATCAGTGGATGGGGTCATAGGACATGATTTGCTCAAACATTTTGTGGTACTGGTCAATTATGATCGCTTTCAGCTGGAGCTTTACGATCAGAATTCCTTCGTTCCTTTAGCCAATTACCACCAGCGTACTTTTGACCTGATAGCCGGGCGGCCTTATATTCAAGCGGCGCTGGTTCTTGACAACGGAGAAATATACAAAGGAAAATTTCAGCTAGACAATGGCTCCGGCTCTGCAGTGACCCTGTATTCTCCATTTGTTGATCAATATAATATACAGAATAAGATTGGCAAGACAGATTTGATCTATACTATTGGCTTTACCGGGATTATAGACAGAAATTATGCAGGACGACTGCCCGCTTTTGATGTGGGTGCCTTTCAGATCAATAACATCCCCATTCGTCTCAACCAGTCTTATTATTTTAAAAAAGCGTTTAAAGATGGGATTGGCCACATCGGCAATGGACTCCTCAAGCGCTTCAACATCGCTTTCGACTACAAAAACAAAGTATCTTACTGGAAGCCGAACGACTCTTTTGTACAGGAATTCAGAGAGATCTATTCGGGTCTGGTCGTTAAATCCGACAATCAGACAGAAAAAGTATACATCAAGCACGTCTTTGACAACTCTCCAGCGGCCTTAGCGGGTCTGGCAGAAAATGATGAAATTGTGATGATTAATAATGTGAGCACCGCCGGTAGAAGTTCCGTGGAAGTTGATAACCTGATTCACACTAAGCAACCCGAAGTGGTGATTGTCATCAAACGCAACAAAGAACTAAAAAAACTAAATCTGCAACTTAAAACGCTCTGAGGCTGGGTATTATCATTTGTTTGAAATTATCTTTTTTATCCATTCAGCACATTCTTCATTGATTTTAGATTCTGTTCACTGAGCTGAATATTCTTTTTTAGAATTTGTTTCTCCCTCTCTGCAGAATGATCTTTGACCTTGACCAGCAAGGCATCCGCTTTTTTCAGATAACCCAGCGCCTGCTCCTGCTGCACAACGGCTTCTTCAATTTCCTGACGGGTTCTCATCTCAGGTTTGATGCCTTTCATGATAAAGTTCGCATAGTCCATATAGCCTCTTGCCATGACTAAATGATTGTCCGGATTAAAGGCATAGGCATTAGAGGCAGATTGTAAAGCTTTTTCATTTTCCGGTAAAGCCTCCCAGGTCGCAATACTTTGCTGGTATGGGATGCACTTGCCTTTTTTTTGCAGCAACTCCCGCTGTATGGCTTCTTCTCCTGCTACAAAGGCTTTCATACTGACCGGGCAATCCAGCAATTGCCAGGCAGGCTCCAGGGGCATATGGTCTTTTACAAATACTTTTGGGTCCGACAAGAAATACTTTTCATTCAGTTGCTTGATATATTTCAACTGATTGTTGACACCACCACTACCCCAGGTAGCATCCAGCAGATACCATTGATCATCCAGATATACAGCATTCCAGGCATGGTCTGCATTATTGAAAGATTTGTTGCCCGGCGTATAACCAAACCCTTTGCTGTATCCTGCTACCACATAGCTTTTAATTTTGGCCAGGCGACACATCTCTTTCAACAGTTCCGAATAGCCCTGACAAACCGCTTTCCGTTTTTTTAATACATCTTCGGAAGTTGTCTTACTTATTTTATAAGGGTCAAAAGCCTGATAGGCCTGTACATCATAACTGATATTCTCTGTGATCCAGATAAAAAAACTTCTCACCTTTTCCTTATCATTGCGTGCTGGCTTCATCAGATAAGCTGTCAGACTTTCCACATTCCTGCTCAGGTTCGCAGGGGCGTTCCTTGCATGCTCGTCTATTTTCTGAAAGTCATTAGCAAAGCTGGCAGACAGGAAGAAAAGAACACCAAGAAAGGTTAATAATAGTCTCATTGCGAATATATTTAACAAATCAAAGTTGACATATTTCAGCCTAAGTTCTGAATAAGAAATCGCAATTTACTTACACAAGTTCCTTTCCCCTGATCCAAAAAAAATCCGCTCAATAGTAATACTGAGCGGATTAGAGGGAAGACTTTGCCTCTGTGCTGGTTTTATGGATTTACACCAGCTTTTTATATCGGATGCGGTGCGGGTCCGTATCTCCCAGGCGCTTTTTCTTATTTTCTTCGTAATCGGAAAAGTTGCCTTCAAACCAGTATACCTGTGAATCACCTTCAAATGCCAGAATGTGTGTGGCAACCCGATCCAGAAACCAGCGATCGTGTGTGATAATTACAGCGCAACCCGCAAAATTCTCGAGCCCTTCCTCCAGTGCCCGGAGGGTATTCACATCCAGATCGTTGGTAGGCTCATCCAGCAAAAGCAGGTTGGCCCCTTTTTTCAGCATCATAGCCAGATGCACCCGGTTCCGTTCTCCTCCTGAAAGTTTACTGACTTTCTTCTCCTGATCCGAACCGCTGAAATTAAATTTACTGACATAAGCCCTGGAGTTGACCTGTTTGCCTCCCAGTTCTATCAGTTCATTCCCCTCTGAGATGACCTCCCACACTGTTTTATCCGGATGAAGATTTTCATGCTCCTGATCCACATAGGCAATTTCCACCGTCGGTCCGATATCAATAGTACCGGCATTGGGTTTTTCTTTTTTGGTAATCAAATTAAAGAGCGTCGTTTTACCCGCTCCGTTAGGTCCTATGACGCCTACAATTCCACCCTGGGGCAGGGTAAAATCAAGGTTCTCAAATAATAACTTATCACTATAAGATTTGGAAACCTGATGCACTTCAATCACTTTGGTTCCCAGGCGAGGGCCGGGTGGAATGTACAATTCCAGTCTGGCCTCTTTCTCTTTGGCTTCTTCTCCTAACATTTTATCGTAGGCGTTTAAACGGGCTTTGGCTTTGGCCTGCCGTCCTTTGGGCGTCATGCGGATCCATTCCAGCTCACGCTGTAAAGTTTTTTGTCGTTTTGATTCTGATTTTTCTTCTTCAGAAAGGCGGCGTTGCTTTTGTTCCAGCCAGGAAGAATAATTTCCTTTCCAGGGAATGCCTTCACCCCGATCCAGTTCCAGAATCCAACCTGCCACTTTATCTAGAAAATAACGGTCGTGTGTTACGGCAATGACAGTACCCTTATAGTGTTGTAAGTGCTGCTCCAGCCAGTGTACCGACTCTGCATCCAGGTGGTTGGTAGGCTCATCCAGCAATAATACATCCGGTTCCTGCAACAGCAGCCGGCAAAGCGCTACCCTTCTTTTTTCTCCACCAGAAAGATGGGCTACCTTTGCCTCAGCCGGGGGTGTGCGCAGGGCATCCATGGCTTTCTCCAGCCGGTTGTCCAGTTCCCAGGCGTTGTGGCGATCCAGTTCTTCCTGCACTTTACCTTGCTGTCCAATAAGTTTTTCCATAGCGTCCGGCTGCTCCATGACCTCCGGATCGGCAAACTTCAGGTTGATCTCTTCAAATTCTTTTAATAAGCTTACTATTTCTGCTACTCCTTCTTCCACTACTTCCTTCACGGTTTTCTCAGGGTCAAGCCGGGGTTCCTGCTCCAAAATTCCAACAGAATATCCGGGCGAAAAAACCACTTCTCCCTGATAGTCTTTGTCTATACCGGCAATAATTCTCAGAAGTGAAGATTTCCCTGAACCATTCAGACCAATGACGCCTATTTTAGCTCCGTAGAAAAAAGAAAGGTATATATTTTTGAGCACCTGCTTTTTCGGTGGATAGATTTTACCTACCCCCGACATAGAAAAAATTATTTTTTCATTACTCATATTTCTTAAGGTTAGATGTTTTTTTAATGGAATTTATAGAGGTGAATTGTATAAAAATTTGTATTCTCAGACAAAATTTATCTGGAAATATGTAAAAAGTTATTATTTAAAAATATTTTTGCGCGAAGAATAAAAATTATTTATCATAGTATAAGCTATCAAATGTAAGATACATTTGAGTTAAAAGCCAAAATTCAACCATAAACTAACCACTAGGAGCTTTGGACCAACATAATCCATTCGGTTTTATAAGAGAAGGCAAGATCTATAGAAATGCTTTCCTTGATTTTTCTGAAAGAGAAATTGGTGAGGTACGCGAAAGTGAAGCCTCTACGATCAAGTATTTTGAAGACCGCTTTATCATGGCGGAGAATAAGGTCACCGCCCTGGAACGGGCTGTGGAAGAATCTGAGAACAAGGGGTCTTATCTGATGAAACTGATCCACATGCGGGATCATCTGGCCAACTTTGACGCCTTAGGGGATTATGAAAGTCTTTTCAAGCGATTGGATATACTGGAGGAAAAGCTTCGGGATATCATCGCCAAAAACAGAGTAAAGAACCTGGAGATCAAAAGAGCCTTGGTGGCAGAAGCCGAACAACACGAACACTCTACCGATTGGAAAGAAGCTTCAGATAAACTGGCGGAGATCAAAAATAAGTGGATTAAGACCGGGGCTGTGGAAGAAGAGTATCAGGCTGAGGTGGAAGGGCGCTTTCAGGAAATACTGGATAACTTCTACCAGCGCAGGAAGGCATTCTTCATGGACCGGAAACAGTTGGTGAAAGACAGGATCTATAAATATCGGGGGTTGATCTTTGCTGCCAGAAGGTTACAAAGAATGGAGGATCGTTATGAGGCAATGGACAAGGCCAAAAAGCTTCAGGCTGAATGGAAAGATATTGGTAAAATCCCTTCCTTTAAATACAATCAGCTCTTTAAAGAATTCCGATCGACCGTAGGACAGGTCTTTAAACCCACCCATCGTCCACAACGCCCCAGTGGGGGCTATACAAGTGGGGGCTATTCAAGTGGAGGCCATTCAGGTGGCAGTTATTCCAGTGGTGGCTACTCGGGGGGAGGAGGAAGCGGTTTCAGAAGAAGTAACTGGCAGGGCTCAGAGGATGCGCTGAAACGCAAACAGGAACTCATCGACCAGGTCCGCCGATTGGAAGATGATGAAAATCCGGTGGAAGCCATCAAACAACTCCGCTTAGCCTGGAAAAATTCTGGTATGGTCTCCCGGGACCTGGCTTACGATTTGAACAACAGGTTTAACCAGGCCTGCAATATGGTCAATGAGAAAAGTTTTCTCAACCGATTAGCCCGCGCCAAAAACCCTGATTTTGATACCCTGAGCGAAAAAGAAAAAGTTTCCAGGAAGATAAATCTTTTACAGAATCTTATCGTAAGAGACGAAAAAGACCTGGATTTATACAAGGAAAACATTGGAAAATTTCCAGTAGATACCGGGAATGTAGATAGCAAACTTCGCATACAACAGACAAAAGTTATTGTAAAGAAAAAACTGCTGGCAGATCTTCAGGAACAATTAAAACAATTGTAAGAAAAAGTAAAAAAAACTCTGATCTTTTTGAACTTTTTTTTATAAGTGTGTATTCTTCACGTAACTAAATCAGAATACTGTGCAATTGGTAAGAAATTTGCCAATGTAAGAGTAAGCTTAAATGTAATTTTAATTGCTTTAATCCTTTATCTCAGTTTTTACCGTATAACCCCGTATAAAATTAAGGATTATGTATTGGACACTTGAATTAGCTTCTTATCTAGAAGATGCTCCTTGGCCAGCCACCAAAGAAGAGCTAATTGATTATTCAATTCGCTCAGGAGCTCCTCTTGAAGTGGTAGAAAACCTCCAGGAACTGGAGGATGATGGTCAGCCTTATGAAAATATCGAAGAAATCTGGCCTGATTATCCTACAAAAGAAGATTTCTTTTTCAACGAGGATGAATATTGATTCACTAACTTACCCAGTATAGGAAATTACTGCATTGCAGAGGTCTGCTCCAGAAAGATCTCTGCAATATTCAAATCTTCTGGGGTCGTTATTTTAATATTACGGTATTCTCCTTCAATTAAGTAAATTACCTCTCCCTGTTGCTCCACCACACTGGCATCATCAGAAAACACTCTGTCTGAGGGAATTTCAGCATAGGCCCTTTTGATCAGCGCTACCTTAAATGTCTGAGGGGTCTGGATCAGCCGAAAACTATTTCTATCTTCCGCTGCATTATGTCCATTGGGTTTGAGACTGCGTATGGATTCTTTTAAGGGTACAGCCGCCACAGCATTTCCTTTTTCCCGAGCTTTTGCAAATGAATTTGCGATGAGCTGTGGGGAAACCAATGGCCGTACTCCATCATGAATGGCTACGAATCCCTCCTGCCCTTCAATCATTTGCAAACCCTTTCTGACAGATTCTGTACGATGTATGCCGCCAGCGGTCACCTGGTGAGGCGTATTGAAGTGATGCTTTTTGCATAGGTCATGCCATGTTTGAATGTCATAGGAAGGAAGCACCACTATCAGCTTGACTGCACTGGAATAACGGAAAAATGCCTGTATGGTATGCATAAGTATAGGCTTACCGTTAAGCGGAAGAAACTGCTTGGGCAGCGGGCTTTGCATCCGTGTGCCGCTGCCTCCTGCCACCAGTAAAGCATATTCCGCAGCGCTCATAGGCCTAGATCACAAGCATGGCATCTCCGTAGGTGAAGAAGCGGTATTTTTCTTTGACGGCCAGTTCATAAGCATGCATTACCAACTCATAGCCACCGAAAGCACAAGCCATCATTAAAAGAGTAGACTGTGGCAAATGAAAATTAGTCACCAAAGCGTTACAGATTTTAAATTCGTGAGGTGGGAAAATAAATTTGTCGGTCCATCCACTGTTCGCTTTGAGCCGGCCGCTGGCAGAAACGGACGATTCCAGCGCACGCATGGAGGTAGTACCTACCGAACAAACTCTCTTTTTAGTATCCAATGCTTCATTCACTCTTTTTTCGGTAGGTTCTTCTATCCAGAAGTTTTCTGAATCCATTTTATGCTTAGTAAGATCTTCCACATCCACCGAACGGAAAGTGCCTAATCCAACATGAAGGGTAATGGGTGCAATACTAACGCCTTTGATTTCAAATCGTTTCATTAATTGCCGGGTAAAATGCAGTCCGGCGGTAGGGGCTGCCACCGCTCCTACATGCTCGGCATAAATAGTCTGGAAACGTTCTCTATCCTCCGGCTCCACTTTTCTTTTGATGTACTTAGGCAGCGGCGTTTCTCCCAGCACATCAATCATTTTATAAAATTCTTCATCCGGTCCGTCATATAAGAAACGGATGGTTCTGCCACGGGAGGTGGTATTGTCAATCACTTCAGCCACCAATTCCCCATCTCCAAAATAGAGCTTGTTTCCTACCCTGATTTTCCGGGCAGGATCTACCAGCACATCCCAGAGATACATTTCTTTGTTCAGCTCCCGTAATAAAAAGACCTCTATCTTCGCCCCCGTTTTTTCTTTGTTGCCATACAACCGCGCAGGAAATACTTTGGTATTATTGATGACCAATACATCACCTTCATCGAAGTAATCAATAATATCCTTAAAAATTTTATGTTCAATCTTTCCGGAATCTTTATGAACCACCATCAACCGGGCCTCATCACGATTTTCGGTAGGATATTGGGCGATTAAATTAGAGGGCAGATCAAACTTGAACGCGGATAATTTCATAAGAAAAAAATATCTATTATTTAACTAATGACTGATTTTATCGTGATAATAAGATAAAATATACTGGTTTCAATTTTAGAAGCGCAAATTTAAGGATTTGTTTCTAAATCGGGGAAGAATTGATTTTTTATTTAACTTCATCTTTGCTTGCCCTTTGGTTTTGCCATTGACATAACATGATTGTACTTAAATTAGTTGCTGAAAGCCTGGTTTTCGCCTGGAACGCCTTAAAATCAAATATACTGCGCACGGTTCTTTCTTTGTTAGGAGTTACCGTTGGTATTTTTGCTATCATAACAGTTTTTACCATTGTAGACTCACTGGAAAGAAGTATCAAGGACAGTTTTTCTTTCCTGGGTGAACGGGTACTGCGTGTAGAGAAGTGGCCCTGGTTATTCCAGGAAGACTATCCCTGGTGGAAGTATTTTAACCGTCCTCAACCTACAGAGAATGAATTTAACTTCCTGTTAGAAAATATCACGCAGGCTGAAGCCCTGACGATCTTTGCTGAAAAAGGCAATACCCTCGTAGTACATGAAAACAGCAGCCAGGGAGGCGTTGAATTGTACGGTGTCTCTTATCAGTATAATGAGGTCTTTGAAGTTCCGGTAGAAACCGGACGGTATTTTTCTATACAGGAAGTGGACCTGACACGCAATGTAGCCCTGATCGGACATGAGCTTAATGAAACGCTTTTTCCCTATACCAATGCACTGGGACAAACCATCAAAGTTAAAGGACTTAAGTTTGTCGTAATTGGCATCATGGAAGAGCAGGGTGAGAATTTTATTGATGCTTCCAGCCTGGATCGTGCCTGTATCATTCCTTATGGAAGCTTTTTGAAATTGTATGCCAGTGGCAGCAACTGGGGCATTGGTTCAACCATTGCTCTTAAAGCTTTTGAAAGTGACGAAGGCGCTGTTGAGTTGGAAGGTGAGGTAACCGGATTGATGCGCAGCAAACGAGGGCTGCGCCCCAGGGAAGAAGAGGATTTTGCCATCAACCGGCCGGAGGCTTTTGCCCAGATGGTCAGCAACATCTTTGATGTGATAGGCGTTGCCGGATGGATCATTGGGAGCTTTTCCATTTTGGTAGGTGGATTTGGTATTGCCAACATCATGTTTGTTTCTGTGAAAGAGCGCACCCATATTATTGGTATTCAAAAGTCTTTGGGAGCGTTCAACTATTTTATTCTCCTGCAGTTTTTGTTTGAATCTATTTTTCTAAGCCTGATAGGAGGAATTGCCGGAATCATCTTGGTGTATTTTGTTACCTTCCTTCAGCTGGGAAGCCTGGTGCTCATGCTTACCGTAAAAAATATTGTGTTGGGTTTGGGCGTATCAGTCCTGGTGGGTGTCGTTTCCGGTGTAGTACCTGCCTTGGTCGCTTCCCGCCTGGATCCGGTAGAAGCCATCCGAAGCGCTTGATATCTGTAAGGAACCGGCAGCCCATTCATGGGTTGGTGTTCTCATTTTTGGGAGCCAGCGAACTGGCAGGTCTGCTGGCAGCGAGTTTCTTAGACTTCTTCTGCAATTTCAAGGCAAACTTCATCAGAGGTGCCGACGTAACGATAGAAATAATGACCATGACCAGGATGGCTACAAATATTTCATCGCTGATCAGGCCTTCTTCCAGGGCGATAGCACCCAAAATTACTTCCAGTGTGCCGTGTGTGTTCATGCCAAACCCTACGGCCAGCGATTGAGATTTTGACAAGCCCCCTGTTTTGGCACCCAGATAAGCCCCTGCAATTTTTCCGCAGAAGGCCATTAAAGTGATGGCTATTACCAAAATAAGGTCAAAGCTCTGGTAGAAATTGATGTGTAATCCAATGGACACAAAAAACAGGGGAGCAAATATATTGTTGATGAAGTGGTGCAGAATTTCTTTTGCACGCTCCGTGAAATGTTCTGAATCTCCGACTGCTACGCCAATGATAAAAGCGCCAAAAACCGCGTGAATTCCAATAAACTCCGTAAAAGCAGCCCCCAACAGACAAAAAGCGATAGAAAGGGATAAGACACCTCCCGGCCAGGAAAGTTTTTGGTTGATCCAGGGTAGGCTTCTGTTGATCGTCCCTTTTCCCAAGCTCAGCATGAAAATCGTAAAACCCAGGGTCAAAGCGATGGTATTCCACACCGATAAATCGCCGGCTGTGCCCATCATGCTTAAAATGACTGTAAAAATAAGCCACCCTAATAAGTCATTGATCATGGCCGAAGCAATGATCAGCATGCCAATCCGGGATTTGAACATTTTCAGATCCATCAGGATACGGGCAATCACTGGCAGAGCGGTAATCGCCATGGTTGTTCCAATGAATAAGGCGAACACCAGGTGCTCACTTTTCGGATCCAGATGAAAAAACTCAGGAAAAAAGTAGGTAAGGGCAAACCCTATCGCAAAGGGGATGACCAGGGCAAACAAACTGGTAAACAGGGCTTGCTTCCCCTGCTGCCATACGATATGCAACTCCACCTCCAGACCAGCAATAAAAAGAAGCAATACTACGGACAACTGAACAAATCCATCCAGGGCAAAGGCGGCAGCCCCTTCATTTGGAAAAATTGAATGAAAGATATCAGGGAAGGCCATCCCTAAGATAGTGGGGCCTAATATAACCCCCGCTATAATCTCACCCACCACCGAAGGTTGTTTTAAAAATCTGAAAAGTTCAGCCATTAACCTGCCTGCCCCTAGCATGATGCTGAGTTGTATGAGCAGACTGATGACTTCGCTGTGACTGAGTTTATCCATTCAATATAAAAAATTTATGCCTAGCAATGAGATGCTACAAACATCCACTAATTCTCATTGAGAAAAGAGAAGCAGATAACAGACTACTTATCAATTATGAATTACCAGCAAATTGCTTGGTAGATCTGCCAGTAGATATTCCATATCATGAGGAAAGATCCTGTCAATCAAGTTTAGTTTATGGACTGGAGCCCCTAAGACCAATAAATCCGCTTTCACCTTCCGCGAAAATTTTGCGATCTCAAATTCTGGCTTTCCAGTGATAACCTTGACATTAATTTTTAAGTTACTGGTGTCAATATATTTCAGAATCTGGTTTACTCTGATAATTTCTTCTTCCACCATCCTTCTTTTGATTCCCACATATTCGTTCTCTGTTCCTTCTTCACCAGCCACTGCCATAGCAAAACCAAACATTTTTACCTCCCGCAGAATATAAACCCGGGCAGCCTGCTCAATTTGTCCCAACCTCACCCCTTTGGAAATGGCCGATCGCAGATTCTCATTTTCACTACCGTTGATCACTATCTTCTTAAAAGCCGAAGGACTTTTAGAAGGGTGGACCAGCATCAGGACTGAGCAATCTGCTTTCCGTAAAATTTTTCTGGCGACGGAGCCAATATAATATTTAAAAATATTTTCCTTTTTCATAGCCCCGGCAATCAGCAAGTCCACTTTCTCTTGCTTACAGACGGATAATATCATTTTGGCAGGATCACCCTTTTCCCAAATTATTTTTATGTTGTTTTGATCGTATCCTATTTCTACGAGCTTCTGGTGTAGCAGTCTTTCCTTGTCTTCTGTTTTGAGCCCCACATGAATTAATACCAGTTTGGCGTTGAAAATTTCCTGAAATCTTTTGGCTTCATACAGAATGGATTCAAAACGAGGGGAAAAGGCAACCCCTATGGCTAACTTACTGAACATGGTATAAAGTAATGACAAATAAAAAACTAAGCAACTTACTGGCTTACTGATCAAACAATTATTGTGCATTCGTGGCAGGAAGTTAACAGAATATCAGAAAAACCCCATATACTTCAATATTCTCAAGGCCGTGGATAGGGCAGAAAAAAAAGGAACAATGGTTACTGATTCGGAAAAAAATCGACCCGCCAGGATACACCAGCGCCCACAAAATAATCAGGGGCCTGTGCATTGAAAGCCACGCCTGAGGATAAATCCAATTGAAGATTAGGACTCAACAGGTACACAAATCCGTAGTTAAGGAGATGGTCATTGTTGCTTTCTTCCGGCATAAAACCATAAAACTCCACAAAAGCGCCCATATTGTCGCTCAAACTCATATCAAAAGACCAGGCATAAGTATACACTGCCTGCGGTTGGTCATTTTCCCACTGAGCGCCCAGATTGATCGTAAAAGCCAGAAAATCGGTTATCGTTTTATTGATTAACAACTTGAAAGACGGTTGTGCAAAACGGTTTTCATAAGCCTCACTCCCACTGGATGGCAAGGTCAGAGAGGCTAACAAAGCAAGGGTAGGCAACACCTTTTTTTCTTGGGCAATGCCTATTTTAGTGCCAAAGTTTAGCGGGCCAACCCCGGTTTCCTCTCCATCACTGAGGATGTCCCGGGATACTCTCAGTTCAAAGTTGTCCAGCACCCCTATCCGAAACAGGCTGGTTGGAAGTTTTATCAGGGTAGCCCTTTCTCCACCTTCTACCTGGTCACGCTGAAAAAAAAATCCGGATTCTAATTGTACAAAACCAGGAGCTACCACACCTGGAGCGTCAGTTCCCTCACCCGGCCTGTCGGTTATCAAAGGGTTTTGCGCGATGACACTAAGCGGTATGGAAAGAAAAAAATAGAGAAAAAAAAGCGGTCTGAACATGCCATGTTAGTTTTCTTTATAACCCTGATTCCTATAAATGTTCCCGCTATCCCTTTTATTTTATCCCTGGCTTCCTGAATAAGTTTTGCGTAAAAGTAATCCTTGGCTGATAATTTTCTATATTAAACCAGCAATATCCGTAGGTAGAAATACCATCCTCTGGGTGAATTAATTTCTATAATAACGGTAATCAGCCTTTTTTTACTCATGTAATCATACTATACCAACAGCCTATGAACCAGTTTATTCTTGCCTTAGACCAAGGTACCACCAGCTCCCGGGCTATTATTTTTGATCGACAAGGGACCGTTGTAGCCCTGGCACAAAAAGAGTTTAAGCAATATTATCCTAAACCCGGCTGGGTTGAACATGATCCGGAAGAGATCTGGCGCACCCAATATGAGGTGGCTCGTGAAGCTATCCAAAAAGCCGGGCTCACAGCGCAACAGATAGCAGCGATAGGCATTACCAACCAGCGAGAGACTACCGTGGTCTGGGATAAATCGACCGGAAAACCCATTTTTAACGCTATTGTCTGGCAAGACCGCCGAACTTCCGCTTATTGTGATCAGCTGAAAAAAGAAGGACACGGCCCTACCATTCAGGAAAAAACCGGCTTGGTAATCGATGCCTATTTTTCGGGCACCAAAATTCGCTGGATACTGGATCAGGTAGAAGGTGCCAGGAAACTGGCCAACGAAGGGAAACTAGCCTTTGGCACCATCGACAGCTGGCTGATCTGGAATCTTACCAAAGGAGCCAGTCATGTCACAGATGTGACCAATGCCAGCCGCACCTTATTGTATAATATCAGGAAACTTCAATGGGATGAAGAATTGTCAGCACTCTTAGAGGTTCCTTCCACTATCTTACCACAAGTGAAATCTTCTTCCGAATTGTATGCCCATACCGCGGAAGGATTGTTTGACGCAAAGATACCTATTGCCGGCATTGCCGGTGACCAGCAGGCTGCTCTTTTCGGGCAAATGTGTACCCAGCCGGGCATGATCAAAAATACTTATGGAACAGGTAGTTTCGTGGTATTGAATACGGGGGATACGCCCATTACATCCAAAAATAATCTGCTTTCCACCATCGCCTGGCAAGTCAACGGTAAAACCCAGTATGCCCTGGAAGGCAGCATTTTTATTGCCGGCGCTATTGTACAGTGGCTTCGCGACGGTTTGGGAATAATTAAATCGTCGGCGGAAGTAGAAAAGCTGGCCCTCTCAGTAGAAGACAATGGGGGCGTTTATGTGGTCCCTGCCCTCACCGGTTTGGGTGCTCCCCACTGGGACCAATATGCCAGGGGTGTGATCATAGGCATTACCAGGGGCACTACCGCCGGTCATATTGCCCGCGCAGCAGTGGAAAGTATTGCCTATCAGGCACTGGATGTACTCAGGGCTATGCAGGCAGAAGCAGGGATCACCTTCAAAGAACTCAGAGTAGATGGAGGCGCTTCTGCCAACGACATGCTCATGCAATTTCAATCCGATTTACTGCACATTCCCGTAGTACGGCCGAAGATTATGGAAACCACGGCTTTGGGTGCTGCCTATCTGGCCGGGTTGGCCGTAGGTTATTGGGAAAGTGTGGAGGAACTGGAAAGCCAATGGGCCATGGAGAAAACATTTTCACCCAATCGGGATGCTGATACAGACACCTTCATAAAATATTGGGATAAAGCCGTAGAGAAATCAAAGAACTGGATAGAAGAATAAATAAACGATTCTTGTCATGGATAGAGAAATCATGTTAAAAACACTGGCAGATTTTGACAGTGTATGGGATATTATCGTGGTGGGCGGTGGTGCCACAGGGCTAGGGACAGCCCTGGAGGCCGCTTCCAGAGGATACAGCACCCTGCTGCTGGAACAAGCCGACTTTGCCAAAGGCACTTCCAGCCGCAGCACCAAACTGGCTCATGGTGGCGTGCGCTATTTACAACAAGGGGATGTCTCTCTGGTTATAGAAGCTTTGCACGAACGAGGTCTGATGATGAAAAACGCCCCACACCTGGTTAGGAACCAGGCCTTTGTTATTCCTAGTTACGACTGGTGGGGCGGACCCTTTTATACCGTTGGCATGAAAGTTTATGACGTCTTGGCAGGCAAACTAGGGCTAGGTCCTTCCAAAAGTCTGACCAGAGAAGAAACCATGGCCTTAATTCCTACCGTAGAACCGGAAGGGCTCAGAGGTGGTGTTATTTATTACGATGGTCAATTTGATGATGCCCGGCTGGCCATCAACCTGGCACAAACCTGTGCTGATATGGGTGGTACGCTGCTCAATTATATGAAAGTGGTGGGGCTACTGAAAGCCAATGGGATGGTGAGCGGGGTAGAAACCGTAGACCAGGAAACAGGAAAAAAATATAAAATTAATGGAAGGGTCGTCATCAACGCCACGGGTGTCTTTGTGGATCAGATCATCCGCATGGATAATCCGGAAGCCAGGGAAATGGTGAAGCCCAGTCAGGGCGTCCACATTGTGTTAGACAAATCGTTTCTTCCAGGCGATTCCGCGATTATGGTTCCCAAGACAGACGATGGCCGTGTACTGTTTGTGGTACCCTGGAATGACAGGGCGATTGTGGGCACTACAGATACTCCTATTGATAAGGCTTCTTTAGAACCCAGGGCTTTAGAGGAAGAAGTCGAGTTTTTGCTCGAGCATGCTGCCAAATACCTGACCAAAGACCCGAAAAGAGAAGATGTGTACAGTGTTTTTGCCGGGCTTCGCCCTTTGGTAGATACCGGAGAGGGTAAGAATACGGCCCAGATCTCCCGGAGCCATGCCCTGCTGGTGACCATTTCCGGTTTGGTGACTATCACGGGAGGCAAATGGACTACTTACCGGAAAATGGGAGAAGAAGCCATTGACAAGGCTGCCCTGATTGCCGGATTAGAAGAAAAAGAATGCCGGACCAAAGACCTGAGAATTCATGGCTGGCTCAAAAATATTGACAAAAAGGATCCTCTGTTTTACTACGGCTCTGATGCCATCGCGATCCGCAAAATGATCATCAATGAGCCGGATTTGGGAGAAGTGCTGCATCCGGATTTACCTTTCCTGAAAGCGCAGGTAATCTGGGCTACTGATCATGAAATGGCTCGAACCGTAGAAGATTTTCTGTCCAGACGTACCCGGGCCCTGTTGCTCAATGCCCGGGCCAGCAGGGAGGCGGCACCCCTAGTAGCCGAAATGATGGCTTCCCGTTTAGGATTTGACCAGACCTGGATAGACCGGCAGGTAGAAGCTTATCAGGCCTTGGCAGAAGGATATATTTTGAAGTAAGTGAGTAGCGGCTCCAACCAATCGGAACCGTGATGACTAAGCAGCGGCATTAGGCTGTACAAACAGGCTGGAGGCGTAAGCATGACTACGCACGGTTGGAGCCGGACCATTGCGTGAAGGATATGATGGCAGTAGTTATTCTATGCCTTTAAAAGAGATTCGCCCCCATCTATCCACACCTCGGTACCTGTGATGTGACTGGAAAAATCAGAGGCCAGAAAGTATACCAGATCGGCAACCTGCTCGGGCTGCCCCGGGTTTCCATCTGTCAACGGTATCGCTCCCTCCGGAAACTCAACCGGCTCCTGCTCTTTTTCCAGGTTCTTTTTCTTCATGTTTTCTTCAATCTCCGTATCGATGTAACCCGGACATATTACGTTAACCCGCACTTTGTATTTAGCCAACTCCAAGGCCAGCATTTTGGTCATCGCTACCTGTCCTGCCTTGGAACAGGAATAAGCGGTAGCCCCCGTATTGCTAAACACGCGGGTACCATTCACGGAAGCACATATAATGACAGAGCCTCCCTGCTTTTTCAGATGAGGAGCGGCATATTTAATGGTTAAAAAAGTACCTGTCAGGTTAATATCAATGGTCTTTTGCCAGTCGCTCAATGATAGTTCTTCCAAAGGAGCCCATACGCCATTGATACCCGCATTGGCAAAGACAATATCCAGCCGCTTCCAGGTAGTCAAAATGGTTTGAAAAGCTTCTTTCAGCTCTTTTTCTTTGGATACATCTGCAGAAAGCACCAGGGCTTGTTTCTCTCCAATCTCTTTGGCTACCTTCTCCAGTTCCTCTTTACTCCTGCTGAGCAGCGCTACTTTAGCACCCTCCTTCGCCAGGCGTTTGGCCGCTGCTGCCCCAATGCCTGATCCGGCACCGGTAACCAGGGCCACCTTATTGTCTAAACTATTGGTTTTTGCCGACATGTTAGTATTCATTACTTTTTCATATCTATACACCGCAAAAGAAGCCACCCCATCTGTCTGAAACTACTTTATCTTAGATTTTACAATAACCAGTAACTATTTTCTTTGTTGCAACTATTTTCATTTTGCAGGTCTGGCATAAAGCACTAAATTAACCCGTTCGTACACTCATTTTACAACAACTGATAACTATGTCTAACTTCACTGCCGAGTTCATCGGTACTGCTTTGCTCATCTTATTAGGCAATGGTGTAGTCTGCAATGTTGTCTTGCAGCAAACCAAAGGCAATAACAGTGGCTGGATCGTCATCACCTTAGGCTGGGGTATGGCGGTATTTGTAGGTGTATTCACGGTGGCCAATTACAGTGGAGCCCACCTCAACCCTGCCGTTACCATCGGATTAGCCGTGGCCGGTGTCTTCGAGTGGTCCAAAGTGTTGACCTATATCATCGCACAAATGCTGGGGGGTGCTTTCGGTGCCACTTTGGTATGGGCTTTTTACCGGCAGCATATTAAGGTAACGACTGATCAAAACTTAAAATTGGGCATTTTCGCTACCATTCCGGCCATTCGGAATTATATGAATAATTTTTTCTCCGAAGTGCTGGGCACCTTCGTCCTGGTTTTTGCCGTTTTGTTTATCGCCGAACCAGAAATCAGAGGGTCGCAACTCTCCGGGACAGAATTCGGACTGGGCGCTTTGGGAGCCCTGCCAGTAGGGCTGCTCGTGCTGGGGATCGGTCTTTCCCTGGGGGGTACTACCGGTTACGCTATCAATCCTGCCCGTGATCTGAGTCCCCGCCTTATGCATGCCCTCCTTCCTATTGCCAATAAAAGAAACAGCGATTGGTCTTATGCCTGGGTTCCGGTCATTGGCCCCATCGTAGGTGCTACCTTGGCGGGAGCCTCTTACTGGTTTCTTCAATAACATTCGTCCGGGAATTGAGTTAGAAGGAAGAATTAATCATCAGTTGAATGGAGTATTTAAAGCCGAAAGGAGCGGTTACGCATTTTAGCCAGACCGCTCCTCATATTTTTGAATTAACCACCGAAGACCATACCATTTTACATATCCACCTGCTTGCCGAAGATATTCTCCGGTTTCGTTATCTTCCTGAATCTTCAGATTTTTCTTATGCCATTCATCCTGATTTCTCGCCCCAGCCGCAAGCATACCCCTGGGAAGAAACAGAAGATTATTTTCACATCCATACGGAAGTACTGACCTGCCAGATAGAAAAAAAGGATTTACACATCAGTCTCTTTGACCGGGAAGGACATCTGATTCAGGAAGATGAGCATCCGCTTATGCATCCTAAAAACGGAAAAGGAGTGTACTGCACCAAGAAGATCCACACCCACGAAAGGTTTTTTGGATTGGGTGACAAAGCCGTAGGGCCTGATCTGAGAGGCAAACGGTTTGAGTTTTGGGGAACCGATGCCTATCGCTATCAGCGGGGAGACGATCCCTTGTACCGCAATATCCCGTTTTTCATTGGTATGCAGGAAAGCAGAGCCTATGGAATTTTCCTGGATAATACCTACCGCACTCATTTTGACTTTGGGGCTACTTACCCTAATATTCTCCGCATGGGTGCTGAAGGCGGTGAGATGAACTACTATTTTATCTATGGTCCCTCCCTACAGCAAGTCACGGAAAAATATACGCTGCTCACAGGCAAACCCGAATTACCACCCCTATGGGCCTTAGGTTATCACCAGTGCCGGTACAGCTATTATCCGGAAAGCCGTGTACGGGACATTGCTGAAGGATTTCGTGCCCGGCAAATTCCCTGTGATGCCATTTACCTGGATATCGACTACATGGATGGCTTCCGCTGTTTTACCTGGCATCCGGAAAGATTTCCTCAACCTCAACAACTGATAGCGGACCTGCAAAAAAATGGATTCAAAACCATTGTCATCATTGATCCGGGCATTAAAATAGATAAAAACTACCGGGTCTATCGGCAGGGTCTTCAAAATGACTATTTCTGTAAAAGAAAGAATGGAAAGCTTTTCAAAGGAAAAGTGTGGCCGGGTGCGTGTCATTTCCCTGACTTCACCCATCCTGCCGTAAGAGCATGGTGGGCAGACCTGTTTAAAGAATTAGTCCAGGAAGACCAGGTGGCAGGCATCTGGAACGACATGAACGAACCGGCTGTCTTTGAAACAGACAGTAAAACCTTTCCGCTGGATGTGCAGCATCATTATGAAGGACACCCCTGCGATCACCGGAAAGCCCATAATGTGTATGGAATGCAAATGGCACGCGCTACTTATGAGGGGTTTAAGCGGTGGAGCCAGGGAAAACGCCCCTTCGTCATCAGCCGCTCCGGCTATGCAGGGCTGCAACGCTATGCCCTCGTATGGACAGGAGATAACACTGCCTCCTGGGATCACCTCAGGCTGGCCAATCAGCAGTGCCAGCGGCTGAGCTTGTCGGGGCTTTCCTTTGCCGGTTCTGATGTGGGTGGTTTTATTTATACCCCTGAACCGGAACTGTACGTGCGCTGGATACAACTGGCTACTTTTCATCCTTTTTTCCGAACGCACTCCATTGGAGACCATTTGAGCGGTTCGGGAGAACTGGACGAAGGCTTATTGAAAATGAAAAACATTCAGACCGATCAGGAACCCTGGTCTTTTGGGGAGAAAAGCACACAGATCATTAAACGATTTATAGAGTTGCGGTATCAGCTGCTCCCTTATTTCTACACCACTTTCTGGCAACATACCCAAAAGGGTACCCCCATGCTGAGGCCCCTCTTGATGCTGGACGAAGAAGAGCCTTACTTTTGCCACCATGATGATGACTTTGCTTTCGGTGATCATATCCTGGTTTGCCCTGTTCTGGATAGAAAGGCCAAGACCAAAACCCTTTATCTTCCGGAAGGCCGGTGGTACTCTTACTGGGATCATCAGTTAGTGATGGGCAGACAGTCTTTTGAAGTGCCCGTTAGCCTGAATACCATGCCTGTCTACCTACGGGCAGGGGCGGTTATACCGCACTATCCTGTGATGCAATATGTAGGCGAAAAGCCTATTGAGGCGTTGACCCTGAAAATTTACTATAGCCAGGAAGCGGTGAAGAGTTTTCTCTATGAAGATGAAGGAGACGGATACGCCTATCAGCAGGAGCAATTTAGTGTCAAAGAATTTACTGTTTCCGGCAACGAGGGTAGTTTATCCATCAAGCAAGAGGTTCGGGGAGCGTTTCGGTCTCCTTATCAGACTTACCAGCTCAACCTGCATGGACTTCCCTTTCAGGCTGACAAAATTCTCTGTGATGGTGAAACCCTTTCATTTCAGCGTAAAAAAGACCTTGTGCTGATAAGCCTTTCTGTTGATTTTATGGAATTGCACATTACCACCAAGTAAGGTATGGCGCCTGCATATGCTTTATCATCTAACAGAAAAAGCCAGGGCTATAGGTCGAAAGTTGAAAACATACCATGCAGATCACCGCTACATTTTGCTATATTTACAATGCTTGACAACATTTTTTCATTTTATGCCCATAAGCATAAGCCTATTTAGATGTACAACCTTTCACTATTCACCCTATGAGAAACGCAAGAATAGCTGGTACAGGCCGTTACCTACCCGATAAAGTAGTTACGAATCATGATCTTGCCAAGATCATGGATACTTCAGATGAATGGATCAGAGAGAGAACTGGCATTCAGGAGCGTCGCTTCTTTGCACAAGGTAAAGATACTACGGCCAATATGGGTACCCGCGCTGCCAGAATGGCCTTAGAAAATGCTGGTTTACAGCCAAAAGACATAGATTTCATTATTTTCGCCACGCTGAGTCCGGACTATAATTTTCCCGGCTCCGGGGTGTTGGTGCAGGAAGAACTGGGTATCAGAGAGGTAGGAGCCTTGGATATCCGGACGCAATGTACCGGTTTTGTGTATGGACTTTCTATCGCCGACCAATTTATCAAAACCGGCATGTATAACACGGTGCTGGTCATTGGTTCGGAAATCCATAGCAGCGGGCTTGACCTGACTACCCGTGGCCGGGCCGTGTCGGTACTTTTCGGAGACGGCGCGGGTGCGGCTGTATTGCAGGCCACGGAAGATAAAGAACGGGGCATTCTTTCAACCCACCTGCATTCGGAGGGAAAGTATGCCGAAGATCTGGCGGTGGTAGACCCGGGCAGCAGCCGGGATATTCCGCGTGTCAATGTTGAAATGATTGAGAAAGGCTCTGTTTTTCCGGTTATGAATGGAAATCATGTCTTTAAACATGCCGTACAGCGATTTCCGGAAGTTATTCTGGAGAGTTTACATCAAAACGGCTATGAGCCCAAAGACCTTGATATGCTGATTCCTCACCAGGCCAACCTCCGGATCAGCCAGTTTGTGCAAAAAACGTTGGGATTATCAGACGAGCAGGTTTTCAACAATATTATGCGATATGGCAACACAACGGCAGCTTCTATTCCCATTGCCATGAGTGAGGCCTGGGAGCAGGGAAAAATCAAAGAGGGTGACTTGGTTTGTCTGGCTGCCTTCGGCAGTGGTTTTACCTGGGCTTCGGCACTCATCCGATGGTAGCCGACAGGTTTCCTCACTGATAACAAACTTCTGCTGTTCAAATTGATCTGTGGAGACAGGCTCTCCAGGGTTTGCTGAGCGGTGAGATGGCTCTGGTATTTTCCGTGCCAGGATATAGAAGCATGATTACCTGTATAAAAATAAAGCAGTAGCAGCACTACGATAGTAACCAAAGCAATAAGTACGGAGAATTTTGGCTCCTTCACAAAAAATCTTCGGAAAGATCGGATGTTCGTTTTAGTTTTTGCTTTCATGCTCAGGTGATAGTAGTTCGAAAAGATTTTAACAAAGACAATCTTAGCTGGGCAAATGTTACAAGCTCTTACATATTTTTTATGAACGAATGAGTCTATAGTAAATTGTAGAATTAACATATTGTTAACATGGCAATGGAGACGCCTTTCTGCACTATCTCTAACTTTATAAAAAACCAAACCTACCCCATGTTTTTTAAACTCATTCTACTGATTGTATTCTCTTTTACTCTTCATCAGGGGTATGCACAGGTCATACCCGGCCATGCGCATAACGACTATGCCGTGAATCAGCCTTTAACAGAAGCCCTGCAGCAAGGCTTCATGAGCATTGAGGCGGATGTGCACCTCATCCAGGGAGAACTGTATGTAGCCCATGATCATCCGGACACGGCCCAGGTGGGCACCCTGCGGGAACTCTATCTGGACCCATTGGCCAGCCTGGTTTCCCGGAATAACGGAAAAGTATACCCTGACTATGCAGGTTCTTTTTTCCTCATGATAGATTTCAAGACACCAGGACCGGCAACCTGGCAGGTGCTGCAACAACAGTTAGCCTCCTACCAGCATATGCTGTCTACCGCTGCACACCCGGGACCTGTCACTGTTGTCATTTCCGGTAACCGGCCTATAGAACAAATTCTGAATGATCCGAAGGCGCTGGCTACCCTGGATGGCAGACCGGCAGACCTGGCAAAAGGGGTTCCCTCTTCTGTGATGCCTGTGGTGAGTGAAAATCTGGCCAAGGTAGCCCCCTGGGATGGAAAGACAGCCATCAAGAAGAAAGATAAAGAAGCGATAGAAAAGCTGGCCAGGCAAGCCCACGCAGAAGGCAAACTGTTGCGTTTATGGGCGACACCCGATTTTCCGGAAGCCTGGCATACGTTACTTCAGGCAGGGGTTGACCTCATCAATACGGATCGCATTGCAGCCTTCCGGCAATATTATACCCAGCGGGAAGAGGCTTCAAAAAAATAAAGGCAGTCTATCTCATGTTGCCAGCAGGGGCAAATATCTTTCTTCTATGATCCTGATATGATGAACCGGATGCCCGGCAATGACAAATCCTATTCCTAATACGGAAATTTCCACATTAAAGCAGATGCCTTTCTGCCGCAGCATTTCTTCCGAAAAACTCCCGAACAACCGCATGCTGCTCTCTCTTACGGTTTTAAACTCTTCCAGTAAATCTTCAAGGCTCCTGCGGTTCGCTGCTGCCTGCTGCCCGAAACTATGCTCATCATACCCTGGTAATGAAGTGGTATCTTTCCTAGCAAAGCGCAGCGCCCGGTACGACTGAATTCTTTCATTGTCAATAATATGCTGTAATATATCCCTGACGGTCCACTTGCCCGGCGCATAGGTTTTGTCATCCAGTTGCTGCAGTTTTTCTGTGAAGGAATCAAAGTCTGCCTGATGTTTCTGTAACGCGTGTATCAGATGATCTTCTTCTACCAGACGAATATAACGGTCGAAGAAGACAGGCATGGGGTTGATAGAGGATTTATACATAGGAGTGTCAATGATTTGCTACATAAAAGGATACTTTTTGTCTGATTACGCAGAAATAGATTGATGGGTTAGAGGTCATTCACAGAAAGCCAGCATAAACCGGCATTCTCTCACAATGTCCCCGACAAAGTCATACTTTCCCTTTATACGGTTTATTGATCCGGTAAGCCGCTATCTGTGACCACCCACCATTTTCCTTCCTCTCCTTTACGCCACACCGTCAGATAGGTTCCCTTGCCTACTAGCACAAACTGGTCTCCCTCCTTTTTACGCAATTCGTATCTGCCGCGTGTATAACCGTATTGTTGATCCTCAAAAATACCTCCCTCTGTCGGTGTCCAATGCAAAGTAACTGCCGGATCGGCAAACATGGTAGCAGCATCATGCTGCCGGATTTGCCCATGGCCTTTGAGTAGCGCTCCGGTAGAAGAAAGTTTCACAGCATCATGTGCTATAAACGACATCCAACCTT
This sequence comes from Catalimonadaceae bacterium JC749, assembly GCA_021730635.1. GTDB lineage: Bacteria > Bacteroidota > Bacteroidia > Cytophagales > Cyclobacteriaceae > JAJNNC01. The sequence continues at coordinate 12,127 of JAJNNC010000012.1, read as the reverse complement.
CCAATCCTTTGTCAGCGGTGACCCGGGCAAAGTCCCTGTCAGCTTGCAAAATTGCTTCTACCTCTCCTGATGAATTATCCTGTGCCATCAGAGTGTAACAGGCTATGGTCATGATCAAGAATAAACCAAATAATCGGTGCGCTTTCATAAATGTGTGTATGAGCGTTGCCAAACGAAAATAATCAATTTGCAAGCAAGGAAAACGAGGAAATTACATTTTCTTTACAACCATACCGCAGAGAGTCGCTGGTTTGAAAACAAGATATATGAGGCACTACTATTAATTCTTACACAACAGTGCCGGATATTTCAGCCAACAAAATGTACGACTGCTTGTTTGCTTCATGAACTACCCTGATTTTTAAACGATCTGATCATGAACAAAAAAGACATTCTCACCGGAATCGCCATTGCTGGTGTGGCTATGGGCGTTGGCGCTTATACCCGTCGTAACCAACGTCCCTCCCTTACCGTAGCACCCAAGGTAAATCTCAAAAGGTATCTGGGCGAATGGTATGAGATTGCCCGACTGCCTGCCTCTTTTGAAAAAAACTGTTATGGCACTAAAGCAAGATATACCCTTCGTAAAGATGGTGCCATTGATGTGCTGAATACCTGTTATAAAGGGTCGCTCGATGGAAAAATGGTAAAAGCAAAAGGAAAAGCCTTTGTAGCAGACAAAAAGACCAATGCCAAACTGAAAGTACAGTTTTTCTGGCCTTTTAAAGGTGATTACTGGATACTGGAAGTAGGAACATGGTACGACTATGCCATAGTAGGCACGCCTGATCGTAAAAATCTATGGATTCTGAGCCGAAGACCCCGGATGCGTGACCGGCTCCTGAAAGAACTGATCGCCAAAGCAGAAGCCCAGGGTTTTGATACCAGTCAACTGATTTTTACGGAACAACCCGGCTAACAATAGCACAACACCATTTCCTCTCTTTGACTTATATACAAGGGTTTAATGTTTGTTTTTTAATAAACCCCATGTATCCGGGACAAATAATGTATCTCATTTGTTGTACACTCAAACAGAGGAGTAACCCCGTGTGATTTGAGGTTTCCCGGCTAATAATCCTCTATCCGAATACATGACAAACCAAAACAATGAACATAGGTGATAAAGTCAGGTTCCTTCGTGGACAAGAACAAGGAATCATTACCCGATTTTTAGATAATAACCTGATAGAAGTAGAAATAGAAGATGGTTTTCAGATTCCTGTTTTGAAAAATGAGGTGGTAGTGGTGGCGAAAGAAGAAGGCCAATACTTCCGTCAGGAGATTCCTGCCAAAAAGCCTACCCTCCCGCGTGAAGCGATAGAAGAGGCCAAAACAGTCCGGGGCATTTACTTCGCTTTTATACCGATTAACGATCGCCAACTGGCCCTGCAACTCATTAACTCCACTGATTTCGACCTTCCGTATGTGATCGGTGAGGAACAGCAAGGCAACTTTAAAGGAATCAGCAGTGGCGTATTACAGAAGCAACAGCATGTCAAGCTGAGAGAAGTGCTTGTCAGTGAGTTTGAACAATGGCCCACTTGGATCATACAGCTGCTGTATTTCCGGCAGGGTTATTTTACGCTTCGGGAACCCCTGGTGCGGAAATTAAAGTTCAAAGCGGCTACTTTTTTTAAAAGCAAAAAGAAAGCGCCCGTGTTGAACCAGCCCTCCTTTCTGTTCCAGATTGACGACACCAGCCTGGCCGAAGGCGGAAAAACACTGGATACACATCAGATCAAAGAACGTATGCTCTCTAACGTGTCGGACCAGGAGCAGGCTCCTCTTCTGAAACTGGAGCGGCCTCCGCAGGAAGTAGACCTGCACATTGAAAAGCTCACCCCTCACTTTAACCAAATGAACAACAGCCAGATGCTCACACTTCAACTCCAGACATTTGAAGAGAAGCTGGATATGGCTATTGCCACAGGCATGGAGGAAATTACCTTTGTGCATGGTGTGGGGAGTGGTGCTTTGAAAAATGCTATTCACAAGAAACTATCGCAAATGAAGGAGATCCAATATTTCCAGGAGGCAAAACGGGAAAAATTTGGGTACGGTGCCACACTTGTCAGAATAAAATAACGTTGTCGATAAGACAGGAAAAAAGTGCCCTGAAATTTCAGGTTATTTCGTCACTTTCATTCATTGACCATTAGCTTATGCTTCATTCACCTTTCATTAAGTATTTACTCATCATATCTTTTTGCGCCGGTATACAGGCAGCTGTCTATGGACAAAACGATACGCAGCCTGTCATTACTTATTACGATTCGGCCCGGACGGTTGTCAAGGAAAAGTACAACATTCTGGGAAACGATAGTGCCATGGTACAGGGAGATTATACCCGTTTCTACGAGAATGGAGAGATCGCTGCCCGGGGTTCGTTTCAGCAGGGCAAACTCTATGGCCCTTTCGAAGAATATTATCCGGGCGGTAGCCTTCAACGCGTCACGCCTTTTGAAGGAGGGGTTAAAGAGGGTCCCGTACTGGTCTTTAGTCCTGAAGGAGATACCATACAGAAAGCCCGTTTTGAAAATGATACATTGACAGGTGAACTGATAGAGTATTATAAAGACGGCTCTGTCAAAAGTAATACCCACTTTAAAAAGGGGAAACCGGATGGTCCGATTCTTACTTATTACCCTAATGGGAAACTTCAACAGGAAATTACCTATGCGCAGGGGCAGCAAAATGGTCCTGCCAAAACGTATGACGAGAAAGGGAAACTCCTGCGGGAAGCTCAATATAAAAATGGAATGCTGCACGGAACGGTGAACGAATATCATCCAAATGGGCAAATCGCCAATCAATCCGTTTTTACAGCAGGGCTACAGGATGGGGTTACCAGAACTTACGACCAGCAAGGACAAGTACTGGGCATAGAAAACTATAAAGAAGGTTTTTTACATGGAGAAAGCCGTTTTTATTATCCGGATGGTGCTGTCAAACATGCTCTAAAATACAAAAACGGCCAGCCGGTAGGCGAACAGAAAAGCTACTATCCTGACAGTTCCTTGCAAAAAATTGTTGTTCCAACGGAAACCGGTATCCTGGAAAAAGAATATTATCAGGGCGGGATTTTAAAATCTGAGAAGCAGTATCAAAATAAGAAGCCCACAGGAGTCTGGAAATCTTATGACACGGAAGGACACTTAGCGGAAGAAGCACCTTATGAAAACGGAAAATTAAATGGGAGTGTCACCCATTATTATCCGGATGGAAAACCCAAAAAGGTTGAGGAGTTCCGCAAAGGAAAAAAAACCAGCATTGAAAAAGAATTCTACCCTTCGGGACAGGTAAAGCAAGAAGCCCAATATTATTTTGGTACCTTGCAGGGCCACTTCCGGGAATATCATGAGAATGGGCAGCTCAAGACGGAGGGTCAGTACAATGGCGGAAAGAAAACAGGTACCTGGAAAACGTATACAGCGGAGGGAGCGCTAGCCGGGCAAGAAAAGTATGGCGAAAAATAACCATAGGTGCCTCCTTGCTGTTGATAGCAACGCCATTAATTTCGTTTTTTAAGAAGAAAATGCACGGATAGAGAAAATACTTTTTATCCGTTTTAGTTATTTAATTTTTTGATCGTTAATTTTGCCCTCTTATGGCGAATACTATCACAGAAACAAATTTTCAGCTTCCCGGACAAACAGGTTTTTATCGGGGTAAGGTGAGAGATGTTTATTTTTTAGACAGACAGGTAGTTATGGTGGCCACGGATCGCATCTCAGCCTTCGATATTGTTTTGCCGAAAGCCATTCCTTATAAAGGGCAGGTGCTCAGCCAGATTGCCTACGATTTTCTCATCACAACTTCTGACATTGTGCCCAATTGGGTCACCAGTATGCCCGACCCTAATGTGATGATCGGGTTCCGCTGCGAACCTTATCCCATAGAAATGGTCATACGGGGGTATCTGGCGGGTCATGCCTGGAGAGAATACAAGGCTGGAAAAAGGACACTTTGTGGGGTGACCCTGCCGGAAGGTTTGAAAGAAAACGATCCACTCCCCCAGCCCATTATCACGCCGGCTGTTAAAAACAGGGAAGGGCATGATGAAGATATTTCCCGTGAAGACATTATCGCTCAGGGGATTGTACCGGAAAAGGAATATCAGAAGCTGGAGGAATTTACTCACCGGCTGTTTGAACGAGGAAGTAACATCGCCCGGGAAAGAGGGCTTATTTTAGTTGATACCAAATATGAATTTGGAACGTTTAATGACAAGATTCATCTGATAGACGAAATTCATACCCCAGACTCATCCCGGTATTTTTACGCCGATGATTTTCAGGAGCGGCAGCAAAAAGGAGAACCCCAAAAGCAGTTATCCAAAGAATTTGTTCGCCAATGGCTTATTTCCGAAGGTTTTCAGGGAAAAGAAGGACAAAAATTACCAGAAATGACAGATGAAATTGTAAAATCCATTTCTGAAAGATATATTGAACTATATGAACATATTACCAGCAAACCATTTGCCAGGGTGCCTACTGAGGACCTATTGCACAGAATAAGGCAAAACATAATGAATGCCTTGTAGTTTTTAGATTTATTATTCATACTAAACCAATACTACGACGAATGAAGTATTCCGTAGATAAAAAAGAACAATATACTCTCGTAAAACTGGAAGAAGAGAAATTGGATGCTTCCGTTGCGCCTGAACTTAAATCAGAGCTTATTACCATGCATGCTGAAGGAGTAAAGAACCTGATCCTGGACATGGCCGATGTCAAATATACTGATTCATCCGGATTAAGTGCCTTATTGGTAGGCAACCGCATCTTTCGTGAAGACGATGGCATGTTTGTGCTTTCTTCTCTGGGTGATCATGTCATGAAATTGATCAAGATATCCCAATTAGATAGTGTACTAACCATTATGCCAACTGCAGAAGAAGCGGTGGACACTGTTTTTTTGAATCAAATTGAAAATGACTTGAACAAAGAGTCCGAAAATGATAACGGCCTGGACTGAAACTTGACATTCCAACTTAAAATATTAGGGTCTAATTCTGCAACACCTGCCTATGGCAGACACCAAACCAGTCAGCTACTCCATATTGGCAACTGTTATTTTCTGCTTGATTGCGGCGAAGGTTGCCAGATGCAACTCCAGCGGTATAAGGCTAAAGTAAGCAAGATCCGGTATATTTTAATTAGCCATTTGCATGGAGACCATTTTTTTGGCCTCATTGGCCTGCTCAATACCATGAGTCTGAATGGTCGGGAACAGGAACTGCACTTGTTTGCTCCCCCTGATTTATCCGATGTGATTACTACCCAGCTCCGCTGCTCCAGAACCGTATTAAATTTCCCTATCCGATTTCATCCGCTGGAATCCGGATGGCATGGTGTCATCATAGAAACCAACCTGCTGACGGTAGCAACCATTCCGATGGAACATGGGGTTCCCTGTTTCGGTTTCCTTTTCAGAGAAAAGGAAAAACTTCGCAGGATCAACAAGGAAGTGATGCCCTCTACCCTTACAGTGGCGGATATTTTAGCATTAAAAGAAGGAAAAGACCTGTATTACCCCGATGGCAGCCTGCAATATAAAAATGAATCCCTCACCCTGCCTCCCCGAAAAAGCCGTTCTTACGCCTATTGTTCTGATACCCGCTACAATGAGAATATTATACCCTATATCCAGGGTGTCGATTTATTGTATCATGAAACTACTTTCATGAAAGACCAGGAGGAAAGAGCCTGGGCGCGTTATCATAGCACCACTACCCAGGCAGCCACACTGGCACAAAAAGCGGGTGTGCAAAAATTACTGATCGGACATTACTCCAGCCGGTATAAAGAACTGGAACCTTTATTACAGGAGGCACAAGCCGTATTTTCTCCAACTCAATTGGCTATTGAAGGACAAACCTATATTATTGAAGAATTGTGACTACTCTTTTTGAAAGCAAAAAAGAAACACTATTTATTATTTTATGTGGTATTTTTCTTACCAACGCTGTCTTAGCTGAACTGATTGGCGTCAAAATCTTTTCTGCAGAAACCACCTTGGGCATACCGCCTGCTCAAATCCCTTTACTGGGTGACTTTGTGCTGGATTTTAACCTGACAGCAGGCGCCATCATCTGGCCGGTGGTATTTATTATTACTGATGTAATCAACGAATATTTTGGAAAAAAGGGAGTCAAAAGAATCAGTTACCTGACCGTTGGCCTTATCGCCTATGCTTTTCTAGTGATCTACCTGGTGACAGAACTGCCGCCTGCTCAGTTTTGGATAGAAGTCAATCGTCAGGATGCACAAGGCAACCCTTTCAACATTGACTTTGCTTTTGCTAAGATTTTCCGGCAGGGTTTAGGAATTATCATTGGGTCCATCACCGCCTTTTTGCTGGGACAGCTTCTGGATGTTTATGTTTTTCAGCAACTCCGGAATATAACCGGCAGCAGGAAAATCTGGCTCAGAGCGACGGGTTCTACTTTAGTCTCTCAATTGGTAGATAGTTTTGTGGTCTTGTTTATTGCTTTTTTTGTTTTTGGTAATTGGCCGCTTAGCCAGGTAATGGCCGTAGGGATTGTCAATTATATTTACAAATTTACGGTTGCCGTATTGCTTACTCCCTTGCTCTATGTGGCACACTACTGGATAGATGCCTATTTAGGCAAAGAACTTTCAGAAAAACTAACCACTGAAGCCAGCCAGGATACTTCCTTTATCTAGGTTTATGAGGGTTTATCATTGAAAAACCAGGCGGTATACTTACCCGGCTACTTACAATGACATACTGTTGCGTTAGAAGCTGGGTGCAAGGAAGCTGACTAGCGGTATTCAGACTATTTGCACCCAGCGCTACCCGTTAAGGTGTTTTACCTCTCCAGATTTCTACCCATCCGGCATAGGAACCTGTCTGATTAGGTAAGGTTAACCGATAAAAGTAGATTCCATCTGGATATTCTTCTCCATCCCAGGCATTGGTATTGGTATAATTGTCTGAGGTATAAATGACACGTCCCCAGCGGTTAGTAATGATCATTTTCACCCCATCTTCATCACTGCTGACAGGCAAATTAATAATTCGGAAGGTATCATTCTCACCATCTCCATTGGGTGTAAAGATATTAGGAATATATAACTCCTCTGTATACCGGATTTCTACTGTCTGTGTCAGCATACAACCAAACTTATCTTGCACCTGGACCACATAGATACCTCGTTCCAGATCCTGAAAAGTATATTCATATTCATCAATGGCCGGATTATCATTGACCACCTCTTCCCAATCAGTTGACTGATTAGTAGGATCCGCAGCAATTCTTACCTGATAGGGTAGCCCCCCACCTATGATGTTTCCTATCACAATATTGCCTCGAGGATCATTCACCGATACCCTTACCATATCAGGTATTTCGGCACTGAGTTCCTGATCAGGCCCATCGATGGTGAAGGTCGGTGAACGCCTGGTGCTTACCAGACTGCCACAACTAACCTGCTGCTGAACGACCTGGATCTGATATTCTCCTTTTTCCAGGTTGGTGAAAGTATAACTGGAAGGAGCGATCTGTAAGACACGGGAAGCATAAGGCTGATTCTCATCTACCTTGAACAGATTGATGGTAAAGGCAACCTCCTCTGCCACTACCAGTTCCGTCATCGTTACTGACCCACCTTCTCCGAAACAGGTTATATCTACCGGAGTGTAAGCAAAAGAAATAGCTACTTCGCCAGTTTCCGGAATTTCCACGGTCCTCACTCCCGGACACGCTCCAGCAGCTCTTGAACTGGCTACAACGGTATAGGTAGCACCCGTGGGTAATCCGGTTAAGACAGTACTGTTAGCCCCTTGCTCAATGAAGCCTGTGCTTACTGTATCGTTTTCATAAATGGCATATACATCATAGGGAGCCGGAGCAGTAGAAGCAGCACTGAGGACAATTTCTAATTCAGCAACCTGTTCGGGGGCATCACACTGGGGCAATACATAGTTTGTACTGCTGATGATAGCTACTTTTTCTTTGATATTAAAACTGGCATTACATCTGGGATTACCCGCCTGATCAATCACCACATATTCATAGTCTCCCGCCGGTAATTCTTCGAAGGTAACCGTACCTGTAGCAGTCTGAGTATCATCTATAGCTCCCGATAAACCAACGACCCTGAAATGATAGGGTTCAGATTCCCCGCCAATAACAGTGAACTTCACACTACCTTCACCGGTATCGCAGCTGGCCTCTGTCACGTCTACAGCTACTGTTTTATCACCCAATTCACAAGTGAGAGAAGGCTCTCCACCTCCGGAAGTACTACAATTATCGGCTATACTGACCCGTAATGTATCGAAAACTATTTCCTCTATAGGGTTCCAGACGACAATCTGGTATTCCCCTGCTGGCAAATTATGCGCTTCTTTTCCTCCATTTTCCAGAGATGGATAAACCGTGGGATCCGTCAGATTTGTCCAGATGTATTCGTATTCATGGGTAGCCGCACAACCGCTCGGTACATTCAGCACAATAGATCCGTCATTACCCTCACAAGTTTCTGCTCTGGTATTCATGGCAATATTACTCTGAACAGCGATCGTTCTTTCTAATGACAGTATAGAGTCACACCCATCCTGAACGATGTTATCTCTGATATAGATGGTGTAATCACCGGCTTGCAGATCATCAAAAGCCCAAACCAGACCCACGGTGTTGGCTCCTGTCACCCAATCGGAACTATCTGCCGGGTTTGTCAGCGACTTGTATTTATAGGTAAAACGGCTGGGTGAAGTGGTAGCATTTGGCAATAAGTTTATCATCAGGGCTCCATCTTCACCTCCCAGACAGTTAACATTCACCGGATTGACTACAAACATTGCGTTATCATGTCCACAACCACATTGCACTGAAGGGTTGGTATCTATACTAGTCAAGCCTGAGGCTGTACCCCCTGTTCCACAATCATCTATAGAAGTCACCTGATAAGTATAAGTAGTTTCCGCCTGCAAACCTGTAATATCAGCAGTGGGATTGGTCACTGTCATGCTTCCCACCAGTGTTCCTCCTTCAAAGATTTCCACCAGGTAAGAAGTAGCAGCAGGTACTGCATCCCATGCTACTGTAAATCCCCCGCAGGTTGGTGCATGCGCTGTCAGGTTGGCGGGTGCCGCAGATGGCCCATCTGTATCTACTGATTGGTCAGCAGAATAAGTACTCTCGCCACAGTCATTCACAGCCTTCACCCGATAATAATATCTGGTAGCAGCCAGTAAATTATTAAAGGTAGCGTTATTATCCGGAGCCATGATCGTGGCTGTCTCAATACTACTAAACGATGGGTCATCATCTATTTCTACAATGTAGTTTGTCGCATTGGCTACGGCATCCCAACCTATTAGAAAGCTATTACAGGTAATGCCAGAAGTATTGACTGTAGCAGGTACCAAAGGTGCATCATTAGTAGTGAAAGGACCACCCACAGCCACCGAACCATCACCACAACTGTTTGATGGTGTCACTCGGTACTCATACGAAGTTCCCTGACTCAACCCTGTGATTGTCATATTATTTCCTGTGGTTGATCCGTTATAGGCAACAGTAACAAACCCGTCGGACGATACCTCTATCAAATAATTATCAGCATCTCCGGTCCAGGAAATATCAAAGCCTTCACAAGTTGAATTTCCGGCTACCAGACCGGATGGCTGGGAAGGTAGATTACTGGTATTATAGGTACCAGTGGCCGCTATGCTATTACCACAACCATTGGTCGCCACGATACGATAAGCATAGAGTGTTGCAGGCATTAATCCCGTAATGGTAACAGCATTGTTGGCTACCACAGCCGTTGTAAAGTCTATACTACCAAATCCGGGATCATCATCTACTTCAACCTGGTAACTACCCACTGCCGGATCTAATGTCCAACTTAGCTCAAAACCATTACAGGTAGGCGCACTGGCTGTAATATCAGCCGGCTCGGCAGGCACATCCATCAATGTTACACCAGTAATATTGGAATAAACAGAGATGCCACCGCAGTTATCTTCTACCTGTACCCGATAGAAATATTGCCCGCCCCTTGTAAGTCCAGTCACGTTATAGCTGGTGGTTCCTGCCGGCACCGTAGAGGGAAAACCAGCCAGCATGGTTGCAAAAGTGTTATCTTCTGCTACTTCAACATGATACTGAACAGCACTGCCTTCTGCATTCCAATGGGCTGTAAATTCATCACAGAAAACTCCGGAAGCAGCTGTGGTAACTGTAGGACTTACCGCTGTAGTAGTGACGCTAATGATATTAGAATATTCTGTGAGACCACAAGCTTTTTCAGCGCGTACCCTGTAAAAATAGGTAGTTCCTCCAATAATGTTTGTATTGACAATAAGACTGGTACTATTAACGATAATGCCATTGTAATCCGGATGCATAGAAGCAGGATTAAAGCTCATATCAGTAGCCACATCCAATACGTAGTCAGTAACACCTTCATCGCTCCAGCTAGCCGTAAATGCATCACACCCTACAGTTGAAGCATTGTTGGCAACAGGCCCAACCTCCACCGGTGGCTCTGTAATTGTAATGACAGAGGAATAAAATATGCATCCGCTACCATCTGTCACCTCCAAAGAATAATCTCCTGCTTCCAGTATACCGCTAGCATCTTCTACTGTCACCCCTGTCAGTACTGCTCCATCTTTATACCATTGGTAGGTATAACCAGGTGTGCCACCTGCCACCTCTACATCAATGCCACCATCATTATCGCCAAAACAGGTGACATTTGTAGTGCTTACCACATTGATGGTCACAGGCGTAGGCTCATCGATGCGAATGGTGTCTCCCAAGGAACAGCCTGTACCTCCATGACCCATATCTTCCAGATGGATATAATATAAGCCTGCCGGCAAACCGGGAACGACATCGGTCATATTACCCATCCCATAATTGGTTTTGGTATAGGCATCTAATCGCTCTGCAAGGCTGTTGTAATAATAAATGTTATAAGGTCCCACGCCATTGTAACCAAGATCAATTTGTCCCAGTCCTCCCGCACAGTTAGCAGCGGTGCCTGTTAAGGTAAGGTTAGGATCCATATCAGTATTCTTCACAATAAAGATCCCCGTCGTATCACATCCCGTATTATTATCTGTGATGTCCACCGTATATACTCCGCCAGGCACGCCAAAAGTTATTCCGTCTCCATCTAAATCTTGATCGGTTTCCCCGTTACTCCATAAAATATCATGCGAACCACTTCCTCCTGTCACATTAATGCCCACGTACCCAAGCGGGAAAGCCGGATCACACATGGCGGGGAAATCGCTCGCCGGATCGTGAGCGATACTTATTGGTTCTGTAAAGGCAACCTGTACTGTAGCCACATCCGAACAACTACCATTGGTAATTTCCCATTGTAAGGTATAGGTACCTGCTTCGCTTACCAGAATGGTAGCATCACTTAATACAGCATTGTCAAAACTGGCTGTGGCTGTTCCACTTGGATAGGTAATCACACTCCACAAGCCCGTCTCAGAACCAGTAGGGGCTACAGCGTTTAAAGTGTAGGATAAGTTGCAGGAGAAATCATCCATCCCTGCATTGGCTACTGGCACCTCATCAATAGAAATATCAAAGGTACTGATATTCGGACAAGCCCCATTCGTTTCATAGGTAATGATATAATCTCCCGGCATACTGGAAGCTAGATCAATTTCTCCAGTGCTGTTATCTACAAATACTAATCCCGGTACATTTAGGAACGATCCTCCAGGGGTGTTGACTGTAGCCACCGGATTGATTGGCTCACTCTGACAGAAACGATTGTTGGTATAACTAAAACCCGCATCGTCGGCTGGACTAATTGTTATTGAATAGTCTGCGCTACTGCTGCATGCGCCTACTGTGGTGTAAGTGACAAGATAAGTACCCGGCATGCTGGCCGCTAAGTCAATTTCTCCGCTTACTACATCAATGATAAGATTGGCCGGATCATTCGCAGTAAAGGAACCTCCTACAGTAGTGATGCTGTTCGGTGTGGGGTTAGTTTCCGTCTGGCAGAACGCATTGCTGGCATAGCTGAAGCTGGCATCCTCGCTGGCTGTGATCTCTACCAGCACATCATGAGAAACAGCCGCACAACTGCCCGAAGCACTGATGAAATTGGTG
>JAJNNC010000011.1 GCA_021730635.1 Catalimonadaceae bacterium JC749 | reverse complement strand
AAGGATCATCTGAGATCAGGGGTGCCTCCCGGTGACTGGAGGCGTAAGCCACCTGCAGGGCACTGCATAAAAGCCCTATCACAACAGCCTGTATGACGGAGCTTTTAAAGGTTGGGAAGGAAGGATTTGTTTTCATAGAAAATAGGAAGAATTTGTATAATTAGTGTGGTGTAAGCTGTAGTAATTGCCTACCACTAATATACGACTAATTCAGCAGGAGCGGATTTAGAGAGCCACAGCAAAATTAATATTTAGTTGGCACAACAGATTTTAGGTTATTTTTTTTTGAATTGATAAAAAGGCTGCCCTGTTATTGTTAATAGCGATTATTTTTTCTCATTTCTTTAAAAGAAAAAACTGAGTAGCTGAAGCGCTTTTTACTATTTTTTTTGATTTCAGTGTAATTTTTTTCAAAGTGCCACTCCGCCAACACGATCCTAAAGCGTTAGCGCCTACAAAAAAAAGGAATAGCCAATGCCGGCCATCCCTTTCTCATGTTTTATGTATGTCTGGTATCAATAACCAGGATTCTGAAGCGCTTTCTTCTCGTTGTCATCCGTAATGGGTTTTCCATCTCTCCATACCCGGTCAATATGTTGCTGGGGAATGGGCCTCAGCTTATGGAAGGGTTGTATGTTGACAGCCGCCGGGTTAAACAGTTGAACCCTTTCGTAAAACGTTTCTGTCCGCACCAGGTCATACCAGCGGGTAAATTCTCCCAGCAATTCGCGGGTTCTTTCGTTGAGCATAAAATGAATAAACCGCTGTTCCTTGGTAGTAGCCGAAGGAGGATACTGCTCCCTTGGATCATCATTTTCAAAAACAGCTTCCGTCACCAATAAGACAGCTTCTGTACTGCTTTCATCTCCATAGAGGCCACCTTCTACCGTGGAAAATTCCAGCGGTTTGGCTTCACCTTCCTGGTAGGCAGCACGGCTCCGCAGGGTATTGATATACGTCAGGGCTTTGGCATAATCTCCTTTTCGTCCGTAGGCTTCCGCTGCGATCAGATAAGTTTCCGCCAGACGGGCATATACGCCATCTCGGGAACCAAATTCGCTGTTAACACTGGATCGCCGGGGATCTATGAATTTCTTCAGAGCGGGGAATTCCTGTTTCGAAAAATTATCTCTTGTGATCCACAGATAGGGTTTTCCAGCGATTTCTTCAGCAGGCACATTCGTATGTAAAGACAAGTAAACAGCCGTATCTCCCAAAGCAAATTTGGGTAGCCCTACCAGGTCAGGACTGGGTGCATTTTCTGCCGTCCAGGTCGGTATATTATCGGCCCGATTGCTGTAGTAAGTCATTTTAAAGCTTTTATAAAAACGAGAGTCGTTTTTACGGTCAAACAAATCCAGCGTATAATTGGTAGGCATCAATCTTCTCCAGGGTCGTCCGTTGACCAGGTCTCGCATCATACCGGGTTTGTTATCATACACCATTAAGTAATACAGGTGCGTGCGGTTACCCGAATTATTCAGGAGAAATTCGTTATTGTTAAACTGTGCCGCAAAAATGACCTCACTATTTTCCTGGTTTTCAAAATCCCATAGATCGGCAAAATTATCTTCCAGTTCATAGATACCGGCGTTAATGACGAGGTCTGCCCAATAGGCAGCACTATCCATATCTGTTGGCTGCTGACCCCGCTGATCCTGCACAGCACTCCCACGGGTTAGATACACTTTGGCCAGGTAATGTTGGGCGGCTCCTTTGGTGGCTCGGCCATATTCCGTCTGTGTTTCAGGCAGAATGGCTTCCGCTGCCCGCAGATCGTTGATAATAAGTCGATAGACATCCGCTATCGGCGATTTGGGAAACTCCAGCCGCACCTCCGTACTCCCTTCCAGTGTGATGGGAATATCGCCAAACTGTTGCACCAGCTGGAAATAATAAAATCCTCTCAGAAACTTCAGCTCGGCGATCCGCAGATTTTTGCTGGCCTCATCCACAAAAATGTTGAGTCCTACAATGCCGGGCAGTTTTTCAATCCCCAGGTTACAGGTATTGATCATCCGGTAATATTCAGTCCACATATCGTGAATGTAAGCGGCAGAAGAAGGGTTTAGCTGGGCTCCGTAATCGTCAAAATATTTATTCTGACCATCGGCTGCCTGCGTAAATTCATCTACGCCATAGTTGTGCAGGGTAAAGCTCTGTTCCCCGTTAAAACGGTAACGCAAGCCACTGTAGGCAGATTTCACCAGGTCTTCTATCCCTTTTTCTGTTTCATAATACGGATAGGTCACACCCGATACAATGTCTTCTTCCAAATAATCCTGGCAGGAAAAGGTGAAGAGAAGAGACATCAACAAGAATGATATGATTTTTTTCATGAATCTCAGATTTTAAGAAATGATGATATTACCCTTATTTATAGCCCGACTCTTAACCCAAACACCAGGCTTCTCTCACTCAGGTTGTTGCTGACAATCTGGTCGTTTACATCAGGATCTGAGCTATAAAATTCCGGATCCATCGCTTCAAACTTGGTAAACAACAGGGGATTGTAGGCTGTCAGATAGACATTCACATTTTCTAATCCCCAGCGGGATGTCAGCGAAGCAGGCATGGTATAAGACAGCGAAACATTTCTTAGTTTGACAAAAGAACCATCGGTATACAGATAGGCATCCGGATAATCCGGACGCTCCTGATCCTGGGTGGGACGAGGATAGGCGTTGGTCGGATTGGCGGGTGTCCAGTAGTCTATGACCCTTTCCGGGTAACGGCCTGCCAGTGAAGGTCTGTAGTACCCACTGCTGATGGTTTGCCCGATCCGTGCATAGAAGAAAACAGACAACTCCAGGTTTTTATAGGAGAAAGTATTCACCAGACTCCCGGTCCAGTCGGGCACATTGGTGCCTAAGATCACCCGATCCAGGTCATCAATAATTTTATCATTGTTGACGTCACGTACTTTTCCTTTGCCAGGCACCCGGCTGTATTCAGCGGCTTCAGCGGCCTCATCCATTTGCCATACGCCTGTGATATCCCAGTCATAGTATGTTACCACAGGGTAGCCAATGAACCAGCGGTTACCAATATCATCTTCTGTGCCTCCGTACAATTCCACAATTTCTTCTTTATTTTTGGTAAAGATCAGGTTACTGCTCCATTGAAATCCTTCCAGCGAACTCACATTCACCGAGTTGATGGCTACTTCAATACCTGCGTTTCTGGTAGCCCCTATGTTTTCCTGTATGCTCTCGAAACCAGAAGCTGTCGGTATCTGCCGGTTCATGATCAGGTCGGAGGTACTGGCCCGATAGACATCCACTGATCCTGAGATTCTGCCTCCCAGCAAGCCGATATCAATCCCTGCATTGATTTGGCTAGTGATTTCCCATTTCAGATTAGGATTCGGGATGAGGTCCGGAATGAAACCCCAGGCGGCATTATTACCCCACACATATTTTGTTTTTTCCAATGCCCCCTGTGTTTCATATGGGTCTACAGCCGAGTTACCGGTTCTGCCATACCCTACTCTGAGCTTCAGTTCGTCAAAAGCCCCTACACTACTCAGGAAAGGTTCTTCCTGAATCTTCCAGGCCAGGGCAAAGGAGGGGAAAAACGCCCATTTATGTCCTTCTGCCAATACGGAGGAGCCATCAAAACGACCGGTCGCCGTGAAGAGATACCGGTCGTTCAGGGTATAATTAACCCGTCCCATATAAGACATCAGCCTTTTCTGACTAAAATTACTGGCAAAGGCATCAGCCCCTGAACCATTGGTAGAGCCCAGGTTATAAAACAGCTGACTATCGTAGGGTAAATCCGATACCTGGATATTGGTAGATTCCAGCCGTTCGTTCTGAATACTTTGCAGCAGCGTTAGCCCAACCGCGTGTCTTTCGTTGAAGGTTTTGTCATAATACAGCAAATTCTCCAGCACATAATTAAAGCGCTGTTCCTGATCATAGATAGCCTGAGACGTGCCCAGGTTGCGAGCCGTACTCAGCGATCCGTAGTATTGTCCACGCCGGTATTGCCGGAAGTCGGGTCCGAAGTTGACTCTATATCGCAGCCCTTCGGTGAGGGTAACATCACCATAGTAGCTACCCATAAACCGGCTGGTCCGGCGGTTGTCAATCACATTCTCAATATCAAACAAGGGATTAAAAATCAGCGGATCACCTCCTGGCTGGAAAATCAGGTTACCGGCACTGTCATAGGGGATGGCCAGGGGTATTTGTCCTGCCGCCCGGGTGTACAGATCAGACCCATAGTCCTGATCGCCAAAACTGCCATTGCTGGAACCTCCAATCTGAATAAAATCATTGATCTGATAATCCAATCCGACTCTCACATTGTAGCGGTCAAACGACTGGCCATACTGAATGCCTCTGTCGCTGTAATACCCTCCGGAAAAAATGACCTGTAAATCCTCTGTGCCGCCGGAAACGCTCAGCTGGTGGTTTTGCTTGATGCCAGTGCGTAAGACCAGGTCCTGCCAGTCGGTGGTTCTGACCCGTTCCGGATGATAGACAGGCACCTCGTCAAAGGTTCCCATTCCGTAGGCAGCGAATCTTTCTCTTTCTTCTTCCGTCACCGGACGGTATTTGGGAATCAAGTTAGCCTCGTCTTCCCACTCATAACCCATCGCTACGGATTCCCACATATTAGGATCCTGCTGGAAAAGCGCGTAGTCTTGTGCAGGGTTGGGAAAGGGTGTCGTATAATCGTTGGGATTGCTGTTGTTGCGAAAGGCTTCCCGCTTCAGCTCGGCATGCTGGGCACCATCAAACATGTCCAGAGTTGCCAAAGGACCTGATATTCCGGCATACCCATCATAAGTGATTCTGGCCTTGCCCGCCTGCCCCCTCTTGGTGGTGACCAGGATCACCCCGTTGGCGCCCCGGGAACCATAGATAGCCGTGGCAGAAGCATCCTTCAGAATCTCAATAGAGGAAATGTCAGAAGGCGCAAAATCGTTGATACTGGAACCTTCCGAAAGTGGAATACCATCCAAGACGATCAACGGGTTGTTGGTAGCATTGAGGGAGCGGTTGCCCCGTATCCGGATGGTGGGAGCCTCTCCCGGACGAAAGTTGCTCATGGAAACATCTACACCTGCCGCCCTACCCTGCAGTGCCTGGGAGATGCTTTGCACGGGAACCTCCTGGAGTTCTTCAGCAGTGACGGAAGCGACAGAACCCGTCACATCACTTTTCTTGACGGTACCATACCCTACCACCACTACTTCCGACAGCGACTTGATATCCGGGACCAAAACCATGTCGATCACTGTCTGATCTCCCACGGCAATCTCTTCCGATACAAAGCCGATGGAGCTGAATACCAGCACGGATTCGGAGGAAGGTACGTCAATCTGATACTTTCCCTCAATATCCGTCACGGTCCCCTGGGTTGTTCCTTTCACCAACACATTGACCCCTGGCAGTTCCGAATTATCCTCACTGGAGGTCACCCGACCGCTGATGGTGATTGCCACCACCTCCTTCTCGCTGGTACCATAAGAGGCTTCGGAAGATACCAAAACAGGTTGCCCGTTGTTCAGGAATAGTGGATCAGCATAGCCTCCTGGTGGCAGGAGTACAAACCCACCCAATGCGAATCCCCCAATCATCTTTCCTGACATTTGCCAGAAAGACAAAAGTGTGCGTAATGGATTTTTCATAATAGGTTGTATTAAGTAGATTAAAAATAATGATCATGGCGGAGCTGGAAAAAAGTATGTAAAAAATAAAATAATTCACACAAAAAATTTAAAGATTTCTCTGGTCACCTACGCACATTTCTTACGCTATTGGATTTACATCTAATATAGTAAATATTATTTTTTCAATGACTACTGCCTATTTTTCATGCTTTTTTTCTTCTAATTAGCTGGAGGTACAGTTCCCTTGAACCTACCAAGAATGCGGAAGGAATGTGCTGTCTTATATTGCTCCAGCGTTTACAGCAGGCACTTTAAGGATCAGTGATGGCTTATCCCTTTTGGGCTTTTTCCTCAGTGTCAAAGCCTGGGAACCCATCTGTGTGAACCCAAGCCGGTTTCATAGCCCCTAGCCCTCAAGTGTGGCTGTCTGTTGCTTTTTTGTGAAAAATCCCCCCTGTATTCTGATGGAGAAGGGAAACATACTGTAGAAACAAAAAATAGAGAAGTATGGCTGTTTCATCAGATAAAAGTTAAAGTAAATTTATTAAGTGTTGTATTTACATTTTTATGAAAAGTTGTTCCAAAATTTGTATAAAGGCAAGCTTTTTTGTTATAAATTTGCCTCAACTACTGTCAAGTATCCTCTATTGATGCGAACCTGTGAATTGACAAAGAGAAGATATACCTCTGAAAACGATGTCATCTTTGAGATAGACAGCCTATGGATGAGCGTCTCATGAACCGAAGCCGTTTCAGAAAGCAGGTAGATTTTCAAAGAAGCCTATCCCTGCTGCTTTGCCTTTTTTGGTTTGGCGATGACGATAGTAGGATAATTGGAATACAATCATAAATTGTATTTATTTGAAGAAAAAATCTATTTTACGCTGATCCATGATCCACCATTACAAAAATGAAGATAAGGCCCTCATTGCGGTAGACTGTATCATCTTTGGCTTTGACCAGGAAGCCCTGAAGCTGCTGCTGATCAAGAGGGACTTTGAACCCGAAAAAGGAAAATGGTCGCTCATGGGCGGTTTTCTTAAAAAGAATGAAACGGTAGACCAGGCAGCCAATCGGGTACTGATTACTCTCACCGGACTGCAGGATGTTTATCTGGAGCAACTCAATGTTTTCAGTGAGGTCAACCGGGACCCGGTAGAACGTACCGTTTCTGTGGCCTACTATGCGCTGATCAACCTACAGGAACATGATAAGGAACTGATCAAAAAATATTCGGCCCAGTGGTTTGAAGTTTCTCAGCTACCCAAGCTCATCTTTGACCATGAACAGATGGTGGAACTGGCCATCAGCCGGCTACGCTATAAAACCTCCGTACAACCCATCGGTTTTGAGCTACTGCCGGAAAAGTTTACCATGCGTCAACTGCAAAAACTTTATGAAGCCATTCTGAACCAGAAGTTGGATAAGCGAAATTTCAGTAAGAAGATCAACTCGCTGGACCTGTTGGTGAAGCTTAATGAAAAAGATATGGGCTCGTCCCGAAAAGGATCTTTCCTGTATAAGTTTGACCAGTTTAAATACCAGAAGAAAATTTCCAACGGCTTCAACTTCAAACTCTGATTTATTGCCTCACTTACAGCGTTTTATAATGTCAGGGAATTAGCTCCTGTGCTGTAAAGGGCTCGTCTCTTTCCAGGGTATTTTCTCTGATAGCTTTCACCGTGGCCGGGTCTACGGCTTCAGCTTCATTGACCCAGGCATTGCGGATATACGTAAGAATGGCAGCCAGCTTCTCGTTGGTATAGTCAGGATTGTCTTTCAGTCCGGGCATCACCGGTTGTACTTCCGGCTCCTGATATACTTTTCCCCTGACCGATACGGGGCCTTTCAGCCCATGCAATACAATCGAGATCAGACGGCTATCGGGACCAGTGACCCATTCCGATCCTGCCAGGGGAGGGGCAATGGGTGTCAGCCCTTCTCCGTTTTCCTGGTGGCACCCGGCACAGGTTTCCTCATACAGTGTTTTGCCTAAGACAAACTGGGCTTCTTCCTCCTGGGTCAATGCTTTGCCTTTTAACTGATTTTTCAAAGCGGCATTGGCCAACGCTTCATTCAGAAAAGCCGTCAGGGCAGGCAACTCGACAGAAGATTGTTCCAGTGCATCCAGCAATTGATCTTCCTTCCCGGCCACACTACTCACCAACGCTTCTTGCATCAGGGGATCTTCTCCCTGTTTGATAGCCATCGCTTGCAGCCTGTCCATCACACGGGTGGAGTCAATGTCCATGAATTCCCCTAAACTCAAAGCCAGTTGCAGTTGTATAAGCGGGTCCTGACGGTCAGCCACGGTTTCATAGATGTCTAAAATAGCCGCAGCCGTCTCGTCCCGGGCGTTCCGCTCTGCCACCCGTATAGCAGTCGCTACTACCTTGGGATCTTCAGCTGCCATAGCCTCCCGGATCATGTCAGGGTCTGTCATGCCCATGCCTTCCAGGGTCCATAAAGCATGAATCTTGGCCAGGGTATGATCGCCTTGTAATACTTCCCGCAAAGCGGGTACAATAGACTGATGGTTTCTTTCTACCAGCAGGCGCTGTGCCTGATCACGCCACCAGCCATTAGGATGCGACAGGTAGGATACTAATTCCTCATCGGAAGCTTTTTCCAGGGCGGGTTTGGGCTGATCTGAGGGAGAACCCATTAACTGATCAAACCAGCTGCCCTCATAGACAATGCGGTAAATCCGGCCCATGCCGATGGGTTCCTCCAGCTTCCGGTGCCGGATCTGGCTTTTCAGATAATCCGTCAGATAGGTCTTATGCTGAATGATGCCTCTGTACATGTCCACCACATAAAGACAGCCATCCGGTCCATTGTATAAATTCACCGGTCGAAACCGCTCATCCAGTGAGGCTAAAAACTCTTTCCCCTCATAGGCCTGTACTGCTTCCACATAAGGTCCGTTCTCTTTGATAATATTTCTTTTGATCAGGTTGGCGGAAGGTTCACTCACAAAGGCATTGCCCTGGTAGGCGGACGGAAACTGATCGCCCCGGTAGATCACAGGTCCACCAGCGGCAGTGAAATGTACCAGTTTTTGCTGGCTGTCCAACGTTTCTTCTTTATAGCCCCGATTGACACCGGGGGTAGGCCGGATAGGATAGACGCGCTGATCCTGGGCAATTTCCCGATTAACACTCACCTCAGGAGTGAAATAAGGGTTTCTACCCATCATATTGGGCGGCACCAGATCGCCCCGCAACTGGTTAGAATTGGTATTGTAATAGAGCCTGCCATAGTTATCCTGGGTAATCCCCCACTGCCCTCTGAATTCGGTATCTTCTTTGACCCATTCTCCGTTCTGGAAACGATACCGGTCGCTGGATTTGGCATTATAAAACCAGTTGTCCAATCCTCTCATCATGCCATTCGGCTGGTGTTCCACATTTCCCCCCACAGCGTAGGCGGAATCTATCAGTATTTTTTTCCCCGGCCGGTCGTCGATGTTCTCTACAAACCACAAGTTGGGAGGCGCTGCATACAAGATCCCTCCCCGCGCGATAGTGACTACCCGGGGAAGCACCAGCCCATCCAGAAACACTTTGGAGGTGTCCATGCTGCCATCTCCGTCCTGATCTTCCAGAATTACTATCCTGCCGGTAGGTTGATCTTCTCCCTGCCCTTCTATATCCGGCATATAGCCTTGCATTTCTGCTACCCAGATACGGCCACGGGTATCAAAATCCATAGCGATAGGATCATGGATGAGGGGTTCACTGGCGACCAGTTCTATACGAAAACCTTTTTCTAATTGAAAAGTCCCCAGGGCTTCCACCGGAGACAGCACCGGGGCGTTATGGAAGAGAACAGAATCAGGATACGGTTGATCTCCTTTATTTTCAAATACTGCCATATCGCGTAAACCGATGAATGACAAACAAACGACTGCGATACCCAACACTAATATCCAAACTTTAGACATTGATTTTCTCTTCATGCTTTGTATTTCAAAATCCTGACCTATTTACAGAACCACCGAAGCTGATGAAAAATTTCCTTTCTGTTAAGATCGGGCTACTAATAAACGACTCAAACTTCAAAATTCTTAAGGTGATGCTGAATTTTTTATATGCTGTCATGGGAAATCCCTGGAGGAATGACCCCGAAAAGGGTGATACCTTTCCTAACCATTCCTACTGGTATTGATCAGGAATATACCCAGCGCCGGGAGTAAAAGAAAAGTGGCGTTTGAAGCCAGACAGCATGCGTGTGACGCCAACCCGATAGACCTTGAATAAGCAACACTTTTTGGCAGCTGTTCTACTCTCTATTTGATTTTTCTTATCAATTTATTGAGCTTCAGGGTTCATCTTTATCATACTTAAGGCTTTGTTAAAATCATATGGTAAATTTTATTTCCGGTTAACAAGTAAACACTTATATTCATGACGCATTACAAATTTAACAATCATTGTTACTTCAATATATTGATCCGATAGCAAGAATTCAGACACTTATGCGAATCTTTCCTTTGCCTCTTTTGATGCTCTCCTGTTTGATGGCGGGAAACATACTTTTCAGTGCCTGTAAAAGTTCTCAAAAAGAAAAGTGGGCCACAGTACAATTACCCGAGGGGGCAGACACCACCAACGCTTACTGGAAAGGGATTGACCTTGAACCCAAACCACCGGTGAACCCCTTAAAGATTGAGGAGCAGGCAAAACTATTCTTACTTCCTCAGGGATACCAGATGAAAGCAGTCTTGGCAGAACCGGAGATACAGCAACCGGCTGCCATCACTTTTGATGGAAATGGCAGAATGTATGTCCTGGAATTGCGCACTTATATGCTTACTCTGGATTCTGAGGGCACCCTCGATCCGGTGAGCGTGATTTCCCGATGGGAGGATCTTGACAACGATGGCGTTTATGAAACCGGAGGCCCCTTTGTGGACAGCCTCATCTTTCCCCGGTTTGTACTGCCAGTTGGGCCCAACAGCATTCTGACCATGGAGTCCAATCAGGACAACATATATGAGTATATCGATACCGATGGTGACGGCGTAGCCGATAAAAAGGAATTCTTCACCGATGATTTCGGACGGGCTGGCAATGTAGAACACCAACAGGCTTCTTTGTATTGGGGTATGGACAATTGGCTGTATAGTACGGTAAATCCTTTCCGCATCCGCCGGACACCGGAGGGGGTTATTCGGGAACCAACAGCCTCCAACCATGCCCAATGGGGCATTTCGCACGATGACGATGGCAAGCTCTGGTTTCAGGGAGGATCTAATGGCCTGCCGTCTTATTTCCAGTTTCCTGTCCATTATGGCGATTATGTGGTGGAAGAAAATTACGCGGAAGGCTTTGAAATCCCCTGGGGGGCTCCTATCCAAGTGGCGGATATGCAGGGAGGCATGCGGGATGTTCGCCAGCCCGACGGCTCGTTGAACCGGGTAACCGGGGCAGCCGGCAACGATATTTTCAGGGGCCACAGGCTTCCGGAAGCGCTTCGCGGCCAGTATTTTTATGGGGAACCGGTGGCCAGAATAGTCCGGCAAATCAATCCCGTAGTCAACGAAGGCCTGACCATACTGCATAACGTTTACCAGAAACAGCAGTCAGAATTCATCCGTTCTATGGACCCTCTCTTCAGGCCGTTGGATATGGCTACCGCCCCGGATGGCACTATGTATGTGGTCGACATGTACCACGGCATCATACAGGAAGGGGAATGGACGCCGGAAGGCTCTTATTTGCGGGTCAAGATTCAGCAATACCAACTGGATAAGGTGGTAGGGCTGGGCCGGATCTGGCGACTGACCCATGAAGACTTTGAGCGGGACAAAACAAAGCCTCGCATGTATGATGAACCGTCTGCTGCCCTGCTGGCCCATTTTGAGCATCCCAACGGATGGTGGAGGGATATGGCGCAACAGGTGCTTGTGCAGCGGAGGGACCCATCCATAGCACCCCAACTGGTAGAGATGGTACGTTCCAGTGAAAACCTGCTGGCCCGTTTTCATGCCTTATGGACCCTGGAAGGGATAGGTTCCCTGGAATCTTCACTCGTCAAGGAGATGATGAAAGATCCCAACCCCAGGATGCGGCAGCAAGCCATGTGGGCCGGGGAAACCTTGTACAAAGCCGGAGACTCATCCCTAGCGGCTCATTACATTGCCTTGATGCAGGATACTGACAAGGAAGTAAGCATGCGCGCACTGATGACCGGCAGGCTTTTGAAAATCCCGGGGACCGAAGAAGAAGCGAAAAAGGCCATGGCCTCTACCAAGCATGCCGGACTCCAACTGGTGGCTAAGCAGGTGGTGGAACCTCCTATGGTTACCTCCTTTTTCGGAAGAAGCAATCCACATTTCAGTGAAGAAGAACAAGCCCTTGTTGATGCCGGTGCTGATATCTTCAATGCCGTTTGTGCTACCTGTCATGGAAAACAGGGCGCGGGAACGCCTATGAGACCAGGAGAGCTGCTGGCCCCTTCTTTCATCGGATCACCCAGGGTGCAGGCTCATCCTGATTACTTCATCAAAACCCTGTTGCATGGCCTTACAGGCGATATTGAAGGAAAATCCTATGGCGGCGTCATGATGGCACCCATGGGCCAGAACGATGATGAATGGATCGCCTCGGTCGCATCGTTTGTCCGGGCTAATTTTGAAAATAAAGCTTCCCTCATCCTGCCCGAAGAGGTGGCCCGGGTTCGCAGCCAGACGGAAGGACGGGACAAGCCTTATACTTACGAAGAATTAATGGCTTCTGTGCCACAGCTTCTGGAACCCACTGACAATTGGAAAGTAACCGCCAGCCATAGTGCCGAAATCCGTAAGGGAAGCTCTTCCTCTCCGAAGGGAGCCCTTAACTTTGAGGGTTGGACGACAGGCATTACCCAACAAGCGGGCATGTGGTTTCAGATAGAACTACCGGAAGTTACCCAATTGACCGAATTGGTCTTTGTCTCTCCTCCGATCAGCAGGGGATGGCGAGAGGGCTCCCCACCCCCTATCCAGACCTACCCACGCGCGTATACGGTCGCGGTTTCCAGCAATGGAGAGGACTGGACGGAGATCATACGGAAGGGCAAAGGAGAAGCGTCACCGACCGTGATCCGGTTTGACCCCGTTGAAGCTAAATTTCTAAAAATAACCCTGACGCAATCAGAGAAGATTGTGCATGGAGAGCGCATGGGTCAGCCTTACGATTATGAAGTGGCCTGGACCATGCGGGAACTGAAACTTTATGGGTTGAAGGAATAGAAGCTAAGGATTTTGAAATTTCTCCAGATGACACTCTATCGTTTATGCCCTACAGCAGCAGATTTCTTTGAGACGTTCTATTTCTCTCTTTAAGGTTTTCTTTTCAGATAAAGATTTTGTCAGGTTTACAGCTTTGGTATAATGTGCTACTGCTTTGTCGGCATTCATGGTTGTATACAGATATCCAAGGAGGGAATGGTAATGACTATTTTCAGGCAGGTCTAGTTTTTCTGCTTCTTTGATAGCTTGTTCATTTCCATATACTTTTGCAAAAGCAAATGCCCTATTCAAGGCTGTCATGGGAGAATATTCTATCAGGATGAGCTGATTGTATAGCTGTAAAATACGCTCCCACCGATGGCTGTCTGTAGGGGTTGTATGCCAATAAGCAATCGCTGCTTCCAGGTGGTATTTTGAAATCTCATTGCCTTCACAGGCATTAACCAAATAAATATTACCTTTATTAATGAGTTCCCGGCTCCACAAACTTCTGTTCTGCTGTTCATAAAGAATAGCTTCCCCCTTCTCATTGACCCTTGCTTCAAGTCTGGAGCTTTGAAAACACATCAAAGCAAGCAAGGCGTTAGTTTGTGTCGTATTCGTCAATGGGTTTTCCGTCAGCATCAACATCAGTCTGAGGGCTTCCGAACAAAGTTCTTTCCGGATGAAATGATCATCAGATTTAGAAAGATAGCCTTCATTAAACAACAGGTACAAGGTCTTCAACACCGTATCCAGTCCTGATGCCAGGTTGGCTTGCTGTAATACCTTTATTTGAAACTTATCGTTGCGAAGATTTTTCCTTGCCCTCTGTAGTCTTTTTTTGATGGTTTCTGTTTTAGTGAGAAAAGCATTGGCTATTTCTTCTACACTGAACCCGCAAAGAATTTGAAGGGCCAGACAGATTTGGGCTTCCGGGGAGTTGATGGGATTACAAACAGCGAAGATCATGGCCAATTGGCTGTCGGCAATGGTTTGTTGTGTAAAATCATAATCCTGCTCCGGCTGAAACTTATCCTTTCTGATCCCTCTTTTGATTTGTGTCTCATAAAGGGTTTGTCGTTTGAGGTAGTCTTTAGCTTTATTTTTCGCCACTGCATACAGCCAGGCCGTTGGGTTTTCAGGCAGGCCATCAATGCCCCAAGTTTCTGTGGCTTTCAAAAACGTGTCGCTGACAATGTCTTCTGCGAGTTCGATGTGCTTCAAACCAAAATGACGACACAAGACAGCCGTCATCTTGGCATATTCTAACCTAAACAGGTGAGGTAAAAGCTCGTTGTATGATCTGGCTTTTTCTACCATGCGTATCAGCGGTTATCTCTTCACGACTTCTGGCTCTCAGACAGGTTTTACCACTTCTCTTACTTCCACATTGCCTCCCATCTTGAAGATAGGGTTGCCTTTTGCCAGTTCCAGGGCTTCCTCTATGGTTTCGGTTTTTACAACCATATAACCACTGATAAACTCCTTGATTTCCGTGTAAGGCCCATCTGTTATGACATGATCGGGCTTCACTATTTTGGCATTGGTTAAAGACAGGGTATTTCCTTTGTCGGCCAGCTTGTTTTGCGCTGCAATACTCCCTAACCAGTTCATTCTTTCCTGCATTTGTTCAGGCGACGGCTTACTGTCGGACTTGTTGCTGTGTCTGAAAATTAATACGAATTCTTTCATAGTTTATTGAATTTGTTGTTTCATTCTCATGACGATCGAATGTTCAGGATGAGGACAGAAAATTTCATTTTTTTCATTCCGTTGCAATTAAAAAGCTTCATCTCTTTTTCGTAAAGGGATAGCCTTATGTCAGCAGTTTGCATTGAAAACTGAACTGAAATAAATTGGGTGCCCAGCGAATATGATGAGATCACCCAATTTATTGAATTAACGCAGGTTATTTTTCGCAAAATAGTCCATTGCCTTGCTTAGAAAATCAGCAAAGGCTGGCTGAGGCTTCCCATGCATCATCGTAAATCTTTCATCGCTCACATAAAGTTTTCCTAGCCCTGCATAGGCCTCAGCTTGCTTATCGGGCGAATGAACCGTACCCCACAGTTGACGAATGACGTGGTAGTGGGTAGCTATTTCGGTTTGTACTTTCTCGCTGGCAGGGTCTTCTTCCCTTAAGGAAAACAAAGTAGCAGCACTCTGCGCTAACTCGGTTTTCAATTGCTCGAACCCTGTTTTGCCAAGTTTCATTAATTCATTTTCTGATGTTTCAACCGCTTCCTGGCCATATTGGTCCATGGCTTCCTGGCGATATTTTTCAGCTGTCTCTTTGTTTAATCCTTCATAAAGTTCTTCTGGTCTTAACATAATGCCTCCTTTTTTAAGATGGTTTATCGTTTTGTCTACTGTGACAAGCAGCTGGTTAATTCTGCCCAATTTAGCATGCAAGGCTACTTTGTGGGATTCAAGCGCTTCCAGCACACTGAATGCTGGATTGTCGAGGATTTCACAAATATCTTTTAGCGGAAAATCTAATTCCTTATAAAAAAGTATCTGTTGCAACCTCAGCAGCTCCCTTTCTCCATACAATCTGTACCTGGCCTCGGTACGGATAGAGGGTTTCAGCAATCCTATCTTGTCATAATGATGTAGGGTACGTACGCTTACACCAGACAATTTTGCTAATTTTTTTACAGAATAATTTGTCATGATACTACCTGCATTACAGTGACACAACAAAGGTAAGCTATGACGTAAGGTAAGGGTCAAGTGTTTTTATCAGAAAAATTAAAAAAAATTTGCATATCGTTGCAGATCAGCTATTTAGCGCTATTCCGATAGGCATTTTCCTTTCAGTCATGCCACTAACTGTTGCACAACTTGTATCATTTTTCCTCATGACCCCGGGGTAAAAACAGAAACAAAGGCTGAGAGCGTGACATACTCTTTTGGAAAAATAAATAGGGTAATCCTGTATTCACCGAATTCTTTTATCATTTACAAGATAAACACCAGGATCACGCCATCTTACCATCACCTGTGCGTACATAACAGCAATGGCTATCACCCTCACTTTCCATTAATTTTGACATTTCACACAAACTTCACGCATTTTTCACCGGAGATATTCGTATACAAACGCTAAATTTGGTAAGTTAGGATCTTAACCAAGCGCACTTAAACTTTGACTATGGCTTCTTATACTATCAACGTGAACGGACAACAGCGTCAGGTAGATGCTGATCCGGATACTCCTTTGCTATGGGTTCTTCGGGATCATTTAGATTTAGTAGGCACGAAATTCGGCTGTGGTATCGCACAATGCGGTGCCTGTACGGTACATTTGAATGGCACAGCCGTTCGTTCTTGTTCGCTTCCTGTCAGCAACATAGGCGAATCTCAGATTACAACGATTGAGGGTTTGTCAGAAAAGGGCGATCATCCTGTGCAGACAGCATGGCTGGAGCATGATGTGGCACAATGTGGCTATTGCCAGGCTGGGCAGATCATGAGTGCAGCATCCCTGCTCTCTCAAAACCCTACCCCTTCTGACAAAGACATCGAGGGTGCCATGAATGGGAATATCTGCCGGTGTGGCACGTATTTACGCATCAGAGCAGCTATCAAAACTGCTTCAGAAAAGTTGAGCTAAACCCTTAAACACTGCACAATGACTTTAATAAAAACAAAATATAACAGAAGATCTTTCCTGAAAGTATCTTCCGCCGCAGGCGGAGGCTTGGTGATCGGTTTTAACTGGTTGGTTTCCTGCCAACCTTCTACAGAAGAAATGGCCAACGTACCTAAAGAGTGGTTTGATATCAATGCTTTTATCAAGATCAATAACACAGGTACGGTCACGATCATGTCGCCCAACCCGGAAATCGGGCAGAACGTCAAAACAGCCATGCCCATGATTGTGGCAGAGGAGTTGGGAGTAGACTGGAAGAATGTGGTCGTAGAGCAAGCTCCCTTGAATACCGAAAAGTTTACCCGACAGCTGGCCGGGGGCAGTCAGTCTATCCGGCAAGGATGGGAAAGCCTGCGTATGGCCGGGGCCACTGCCCGCAGAATGCTTCTGGAAGCGGCCGCCCAGGAATGGAAGGTTCCGGTCGGTGAACTGACCACCGAGGGAGGTAAAATTTCCCATGCCAAGTCGAAGAAATCCATCAGCTATGGAGAAATCGCTACCCGTGCAGCAAACATAGAGGTTCCGGAAGAAATCGAGCTGAAAGACCCGAAAGATTTTACCATCATCGGGAAGGCCACCAAAAATGTGGACGGTCCTAAAATCGTCAGCGGACAACCCTTATTCGGCCTGGATTTCAAACGGGAAGGTATGCTGATCGCCATGATCGTTCATCCCCCTGCCTTCGGCATGAAGATCAAAGACTTTGATGCCGCTAAAGTGAAGTCTATGCCCGGCATCAGAGACGTTTTTAAAGTACAAACGGCCCCTGCAGAAAAAGAATGGTCAGATACCAATGCTTTCCCGGAATTGATAGCTGTTGTGGGAGAAACGACCTGGCAGGTGATGAAAGCTAAAAAAGCATTGACTGTGAACTGGGAACAGGAAACACCGGTGGAAAATTCTCAGGATCATAACCTGGCACTGGAACAGGCGCTGGCCAAAGGAGCCGAAGAACCTGACAGAAAAGACGGTAATCCGGAAGAAGCCTTCAGAGATGCCGCGAAAGTCATAGAGAAAACGTACAGTGCGCCCTTTTTGCCCCATAATACGATGGAGCCCATGAACTTTTTCGCCCATGTGACCGCTGAAAAAGCTGAACTCATCGGGCCGATTCAGACGCCTGAAAACCTGCGAAAAAGTGCTGCCGATCTGCTGGGACTTCCCGAAGACAAGGTCACGGTAGATATGACCCGCATGGGAGGCGGTTTTGGCCGTAGGCTTTATGGAAATTTTGGGCTGGAAGCTGCCGCCATCTCGAAAAAATTGAACGCTCCTATCAAACTCATCTACACCCGGGAAGATGACATGACACAGGGCACCTATCGCCCGGCCTATAAAATGACCTACCGGGCTGCCCTTGACAAAAATAACGAACTAGTCGGTTTTCACGTGAAGGGGGCGGGTATCAATGAAGGCCCCGTCTTTCCTGATCGCTTTCCGGCAGGAACCGTCGATCATTACCTGGCGGAAAACATAACGGTAGAATCCAATGTCTCTACCGGTGCCTGGCGGGCGCCCCGCTCCAACTTTGTGGCGGGTGCCGAGCAATCCTTCCTGGATGAAGTAGCCGAAGCCGCCGGAAAAGATCCCATCGAATTCAGGTTAGCCTTGTTTGAAAAGGTCATCAACAATCCGGTGGGCGATCCGGCGGGTAAGGAGAATGACTATGATCCGGAACGATATGCGGGCGTTTTGAAACTGGTGAAAGAAAAATCCGGCTGGGGCCAGGAGCTTCCCGGCGTGCATCGTGGCGTTTCTGCCTATTACTGCCATAATTCGTATGTAGCCCAGGTAGTAGATGTGGTCATGGAAAGCGGAAAACCAAAGGTACAGAAGGTGTGGTGTGCCGTGGATTGTGGGATTGTGGTCAATCCGGAAGGCGCCCATAACCAAATAGAAGGCGGCATTGTCGATGGTATTGGCCATGCCATGTACGGTGCCCTTACTTTTACCAATGGGGCGCCTGACCAACGTAACTTTGACAAGTACCACCTGATCCGGAACAACGAAGCTCCCATTGAAGTTGAAAGTTTCTTTGTAGAGAATGGTGTGGACCCAACAGGCCTGGGTGAACCCGCGCTGCCTCCCATCGTAGGCGCACTGGCCAACGCTTTGTACAAGGCTACAGGTAACCGCCTGTATAACCAGCCTTTCGTTCAGAAAGATATTGTGATGGGTTAGCCTACTTCACAGATACTTTGGTATGCCTCATGGACAAGCTTACAGAAAAGGAGCTTGTCCTTTTTTTTGCCCCAATACCGTAAAACCGGTATGATAAAGATGCCTGACAGCTTTTATGATCAGAGCATTTTTTGCTCAACCCAAACCGGTTGGTCTTCCGCCATTTGCAATACTTCTTTCAGGGAAAGTGCCCTGCCTGCTTTTTCTGCATTTTCAATGTCAACGCCCGACAGTTCTTTCCTGGCTGGATCAATGTATAGCGCCCCCAGATTAGTGTCAGCATACATCCTGTTGACGATCCCTTCCTGTGCTGCGAAATGTTCGGCAGCAGCGGCCATCTCGATGGCCTTTTGGGCACGCCCTTGGACGGCTTCGATGGATGCCAGCCCCAGCACAGACGAACCCACTCCCCTCATGCTGCCTACTTCCCGGTAGGCCTGAATGGAGCCCAGAAAATATTTCCTGGCTACTTCAGTGTGACGCTTTTCCAGATAGACCCAGGATAATTCATTGAGGACACGGGCTTCCTCCGGTCTTGATCCGACTGCCTCGAAAACACCTAAGGATTGATGAAGTAATTCAATGGCTGTATCCTGTTCTCCCTCAATGACCGCTAGCATAGCGAGGCTGCTGATCACAGTTCCTTTCACTTCATTTTCTCCCAATCTTTTGATCAGTTCGTATGCCTCCAGCAATCTTTCCTTGGCTTTTGTGAAATCGCTATTGGTCAGATGCAGGAGGCCATTGCTCCAAAGGGTCCAGGCCAGCCAGTAATCTATATTGGTTTCCCGGGCTCGGGCTACCGCCGCGTCTGAATATTTTTTTGCCAGTGTGATATCTGAAAATATGTATACAAAAGAGAGGAAGGTACCCGCTTTGAGCAATTCTATTGTATGGTTTAGCTGCTCAGCGATAGCATAATATTGTATTGAATATTTTTTTCCTTGTTCGAAATCGCCCAATGTCCAATAAATGCCTCCCAGGGTGCCTATAGCCTTACATTTCCCAAGGCTGGGCTTTTCAAGGTCAGCCGTTTCCAGCAAGGCATGCACATAGTTTCTGATACTTACGTTGTACCCCCGGATGTGCCAAAACATGGATAGTTCTCCGCACATATCCATCCCTGTCTCCCGGGCTTTTTCATCACCTGCCTTTGCTTGTTTCAACAAATAATCCAATGCCGCCTGAAAGTTAGCCATCTCCCTGACTCCCTGCCTGATATAGGCTATCTGTTGCCCACCCTGCATTCCTTCGTTAATCTTTTGGGAAAGTTCATAATAGTAGGCAGCATGTTGCTGAAAAAGCAGATCGGTCTCACCGGCAGCTTTTAATTGCTCCAGGGCGAAGTCTTTAATTGTTTGCAATAAGCTGAACCGGTGTCCTCCCTCCACATTTTCCACCAGACCTTTGTCTACCATGGACTCTAATTCATCTAGTGCGTCATAGGCTGCTTCCTCCTCTTCATAACAAACTTTTTCAATGGCTTCCAGGGTAAAACCACCGGCAAAGACAGCCAGCCTTCGAAAGAGCCGCTGCTCAGCCTCTTTCAGCAAAGAGTGGCTCCAACCTATGGTCGCCCGAAGGGTCTGATGCCTGATGGGCAGGTCTTTGGGTCCTGTGGTAAGAACATTGAGGGCCTGACTCAGCCGGGTCAGTAAGGTACCGGGAGGCAGGATACGGATACGGGCCGCAGCAAGCTCCAGCGCCAAGGGCAGGCCGTCGATCCGGCGGCAGATTTCTACCACCGTTTTGGCATTATCCCCCGTCAACATGAAATCCGGATTGGCTTTTTGTGCCCGGCTGACAAAGAGTTCAATGGCAGGGTAGTGCATGAGCGTATCTATGTCCGGACCCGACGGAAGAGGGAGCGGATGCAGCGCATATTCCTGTTCTGCCTTTATCTTTAAGGGAGTACGGCTGGTACAAAGAATTTTCAGGTGAGGACATTGAGCTGCCAAATCGGCGATATCCTGTGCCGCCTCAATGACCTGTTCCAGATTATCAAGAATCAGTAAGGCCTTTTTGTCGGAAATGAGGGCAACAATGCCTTCGATGGGTTTCCGCCCCTGGGCATCTTTGATATCCAAGGTAGTGGCGATCCTGGGCATGACCTCCGCGGCATCGGTGAGTGTAGACAGGGAAATGAAAGCGATCCCATCCTGGAATTCTGATTTCAGTTGATTGCCTATTTCCACCGATAATCTGGTTTTGCCCATCCCCCCCGGACCCGTTATAGTGATGACCTGGTTGGTATGGATCAGTCTGATCAGCGCTGTTGTTTCTTTTTCTCTTCCCAGAATAGGGGTGGCAGGAACAGGAAGTCTACCTTTAAGTGTGGCCATCTTCTGACCTTTACCCTGCAAAAAATGAGCATCAGGGACTACCAGTCCTTCTGCTGACACAGCGTAGAGTTCAAAGGGGCGTTCTACATTCTTCAACTGGAATTTGCCCAAAGTCACAAACTTCCATTGGGTCTGGTTTTTAAGCTGATCCTGAACCATATCGGAAATCAAGACCCCGTTCACAGGGGAGAAAGATTCAATACGGGAAGCAATGTTAACAGCATCCCCAATCAATGCGTCTTTGTCGCTCATTACATTTCCGGTATGAATACCAATCCGCAAGGGTACCCTGACAGGAGCCTGCAGGGCTTTTTGCATGGCTACGGCACACCCAACGGCATCATAGGAGTTGGAAAAGATACTCAAAGTGCCATCACCAAAATACTGAATGATTTCTCCATGGAACTGCTGATGTTGTTGTTCAAAGACTTCCCGGTGACGTTTTCTTTTTTGAAGCGCTGTTTTCTCGTCCTGCTGCATCATTGCGGTATAACCCACCATATCGGTAAACATGATGGCTACTAACCTTTTGTGAAGCTCTGGTTTCATAGGTTATATGGTTTCGGCAATGCTACTCCGGAATTTTCATTCATTAACCTTTTTAAGGGTGGCAATAGCCGTTTGGAAGGCACTACGCTTTCAATCTGCCAATAAGTTATTAAATTACGGTTACTCTTCCAATCCCGGTATACTCCTGTGGGCCAGACAGGATAGGGAAATCTGCTGAAAAAGAAGCGGCAAGGGTGCGTTTATGGAAGTACCGGGCGAAGCTCCACCATCAAATGAGGGAATAAGAAAAGTACTTCTTTCCTAACAGGGGTACAATCGGGTCTTCATGGAAGCGAGAGTACCCTCGTGCAAGAAAAGGCCTTTATCAACGGGAGGTATGGCATTGACAACCCATATTTCACATTTCACTTTTGCCAAATTGTCGCTCCGGTGCCTGGACTTCCTGCAGGTAAAAGGCGCTTGGGGTGGAGCCTGTAAATTCTTTAAAATCTCTCGCCAGGTGCTGATAATCGTAATATCCTAATTCAAGGGCGATGCTGAGCCAGTCTTTGTGGGGTTGAGTGTTTTTGAGTTTTACGGCATGGTCGAGCTGAATTATCCGGGCATACAACTTGGGACTTACGCCTATACGTTCCACAAATTTGCGGTAAAACTGTTTGCGGCTCAGGCAAGCCTCCCTGGCCAGCCAGTCAAGAGAGATGTTTTTCGGATGATGCAGCAGGTATAAACTGGCTTTGTCGATGGGCCTGAGGTCATACTTCACCCGACTTACCAAATACCTCAGGTAAGCTTCTATCATTTCGATCATTTCCTGGGAATTGCTGGCGCTGTCCAGTTGCTCATTCACCCGGCTGATTTCTGAGGAAGAAAAAATAGCTTCTCCATCTATATAAGTATTGGTAAGCAAGTTTGAGGGAATACCTGTAAGCCGGAACAAAGCACCAGGCTGAAAAACAATCTGGAATATGAAAAAGTTAGCAGTAAGCCCTCGGCTGGTGACCTGACAAAATTGCCCCCAAAGGGCCGAGCGGTTTTTCCGCTCTTCCTG
Organism: Catalimonadaceae bacterium JC749; assembly: GCA_021730635.1. Classification (GTDB taxonomy): domain Bacteria; phylum Bacteroidota; class Bacteroidia; order Cytophagales; family Cyclobacteriaceae; genus JAJNNC01. The sequence continues at coordinate 237,000 of JAJNNC010000011.1, read as the reverse complement.
CCTTCCATCCTCAAATTTGATCAATTCCGAATACCTGGGATAAAAGGAAAGACAGTTTTCGGGGCGGGGCCAGTAGGGTTTCCAGAAAATGTTATTTGCTTCTTTGAATTCGAATGCGATAATCTGATACAGCCTAACAAACTCCTGTAAGCCGGGACTGGGCAGTCGGTAGTCGAAGATAACCATGGATGGCAGCGTTATATATTTGCCTGTCTTCACGCAAAGGCGCCAAGCTGCAAAGTTCAATTCTTAGCGACTTTGCCTGAAAATAAAAGTACGATTTTCCTGGCTAAATGGACAAAGGAGGTCCTACTATTTCCAATCCATGTTGCCTATGAATTTGCTGTATTTGCGCTGCTGTGGGCATTTCTTTCAGCGCATTCATTTCCTTGAAGAATTCCTCCATCTTTCCGGCGGGTTGCAGCATATACATGAGTTTACCCTTGTCTGTCAGTTGAAGCCAGGTATGAGGAATATTTCGGGGTAAAAAGATCATATCGCCTGCTTTTAGAGTGTGTCGTTCCTCCCCTACCTGGAAAAGATACTCTCCCGCCAGCACATAAAACGTTTCATCCTGTTTGAGATGCACATGCAGTTCGGGTCCTATTTTGGCAAATCCTTCATACTCAAAGACAGACAAGTGCCCACCGGTATCTTTGGATGAAATTTTTACCAGATTAGGGCTGATACCCCGGTACTTGATAGGTTCGTTGAAGCGGTCTTGCCCGGCAGCAACTACAAAAGGCTTGTTCGCTGATTTCACCATTGTTTCCATGGCTGTACCCAAGCTCATCATAGGAAATGAAGCCAGGGTACCCTGCAGAAATTTTCTACGTTGCATAGGTCTTTATTTTTACGATAGATCCATAAAACTAATGACATAAAGATGGTAGAAAACAGGCGTTGCTTGGTGGTAAAGATTGGTCATTTTTCAAACTTCTTCTCTAGAAAATAATCCCTTATCTGGAATATTCAGAAAGAGTTTTATTTAAACAACCTCACATTTGCCGCAAAATAAAGACAAGATAATATCCTTCTGCCACTCTCAAAGACGAAGTACGACAGATATACTTATAGATCCTTTATGACTGGCTTTTTAAGCTAAAGAATTAATATTGATTAGCGTAGTACTCAACAGCATTGTCAATGTACCCGACCCATCCAGCGAATTAGTAAGGGTGACAGCAGCAGCACAACCAAAGCACCGCCCAGCGCTACAAAGGCAATAGACTCAAACCCATCGGTATACACCTGCAGCGTTTCCAGTCCCGCCGCTGAGGCATCAGCGCCCTGTTCTATATTATCAATGGCCAGCTTTTGCCCTACAAAGCCTACAATCTGAAAAGCATAGGCCGACGACAAAAACCAGACCCCCATCATGAAAGCCACAATGGTTTTAGGAGAGAGATCGGTTATTTTAGAAAGGCCTACCGGCGACATCAACAGTTCTCCGATAGAAATAAAAAGATACATCACCACCAGAAACAGGAAGGGCACCATCCCGCTATCATTCGCAAAATTTTTGCTCAGAAACAGAATGTAAAAACCCAACCCCAGAAAGGCCAGTCCCATACTGAATTTGAAGGGCGTGCGTGGATTGATCCTCTTCTTGGACAAATAGACCCACAGCCCTGAAATAGGGATAGACAGCAGTATGATAAAGAGAGGGTTTAAGGCATTGGTTTGGGCGGCATTGATAAGCTGCAGATTGACATTCCGGGCAGAAAATAAGGTAATGATACTTCCTGACAATTCGTGAAAGCCCCAGAATAAGGTCATGAAGATAGTCAGAAACACCGCTACGATCAGTTTCTTGCGTTCCTCTGCCGTCACTTTGGTAAGCACATAAATGATATAGCCCAAAATGACAACACTCAGGGCATAAAACAAGACATTGACGATGGTCACCTCCCCCAGAAAGCTGGTACCCCCGGCAATAAACTCATAAGACGACATGAGCCAGGCAACCAACGGCACTGCCAGCACAGCACAAATAGGCACCCAGTGTTTGTTAGAAACCCCCATGCTTTTCTCTTCCAGTACGGAAGGTTCAGGGGGTAAGCCTTTGTCCATAAACACACCCTTTTTAATACCGCTCCAGAAGAACAGCAACCCGGCCAACATACCGATCCCTGCCAGTCCGAAGCCATAATGCCAGCCATAGGAAGCGGCCAGCCAACCGCATAAGATGGGAGAAGCAAAGGCTCCTATATTGATCCCCATGTAGAAGATGGTAAAACCGGAATCTTTGCGAGGGTCTCCCTGTGGATACAGGGTGCCTACAAAGGTGGAAATATTAGGTTTGAAAAAACCGTTGCCCACCACGATGAAGGAGAGCGCCAGAAAAAACAGGATATTATTTTCAATAGCCAGCACAAAGTGCCCGATCGCCATCAGAACGCCACCCAGCAGAATGGAGCGTCGATAGCCGATCAGCTGGTCAGCTACTTTCCCGCCTATGACCGTAGAGGCATAGACCAGAGAGCCATAGGAAGAATAGATAATGGCTGCTACGGTATCGCGGTTGGCCAGTGCCTCGAAGACACGGTCCACCATGTATAACATAAGCAGCGCCCGCATGCCATAAAAGCTAAACCGTTCCCACAGTTCTGCGAAGAAAAGGTAAAATAACCCTTTAGGATGACCAAATGCTTGCGGTGGCCCTGATTCAAACCCCGTATCTACCTTATTGCCTTGTGCTGTAACCTCTGACATTCAATTGATATTTTTTGGAAATCGCTTATAATAGATATTTTAAACGAATAATAATATTTATTCTTATTGTTTCTTTGGCATGTTTTGCTTTCTCCCTAAAAAATAAAGCGAGATTCTAATACTTTGTTTGGATCCCAGTCCATAAAAAAACGCTGACAAGGAGTCCTCATCAGCGTTGTATGAATGTTTAGAGGTCAGCCTCAGACCTGGGCTTTCCTTTGTTCTTCAATAGCGCCTAACAGTTTGTTAAAAGGATCGGCAAATTTTTCCACGCCTTCTTTTTCCAGTTGATCGCCCACATCCTCCATATCAATACCCAGTTCCGGCAGGGTACTCCATACCTTGTTCACATGCGACATATTGTCCCGAACCGTATTGGCCGGTGTCGCCTTTTGCTGGGCTACTTCCAGCGTCTTGTCCGGCATGGTATTCACCGTATCCGGGCCAATCAGCGGATTCACATATTTGAGTTCATCATAGTCAGGATTCTTGTTTCCTGTGCTGGCCCACAACACCCGCTGTTTCTTCGCTCCATGCTCGGCTAACTTGTGAAAGCGATCGCTGGAGAAAACTTCTTCAAACACTTCATAAGCTTTCTTGGCATTGGCAATGGCCACTTCTCCTAAAACAAATTTGGCTTTTTCGGCTTTGTCCGGGTTGGTTTTGATCATATTCTTGAAGACAGGATCCAGCATCACATCGATACGGCTCAGGAAGAAACTGGCGACCGATGCCACATGATCTATAGGCTGCCCCCGGTCGAGACGCATTTGCAGCCCATCCAGATAAGCTTCTGTCACGGCCCGATACCGTTCCACACTAAATAACAAGGTCACATTGATGTTAATACCATCGGCAATCAACTGGGTGATAGCGGGCAAACCTGCTTCTGTTCCCGGTACTTTGATCATTACGTTAGGACGGTTTACCATGCCCCATAGCTTTCGGGCTTCGGCAATCGTTCCTTCGGTATCATAGACCAGGCCGGGTTCTACTTCCAGGCTCACATAACCATCTTCCCCTCTGGTTTCATCGTATAAAGGGCGAAACAGGTCGGTGGCCCGTTGTATATCGTTCACCGCCAGATGCTCGAATATATCCTTACTGTTCATGCCCTGCTGGGCAAACTTCTCAATATCCTTATCATAAAAGTCTCCTTCACTGATGGCTTTCTCAAAAATAGCCGGATTGGATGTTTGTCCGCGCACCCCTACTTCCTGTATCAATTGGTTTAGTTCGCCTGAGTCAATCATGTTGCGGCTCAGGTTATCCAGCCAGACACTTTGACCCAGTTTTGCTATGGCATCAATAATTTTGTTTTTCATGGTTTCTCGTATGTTAGGTTATACTTTAATTCAGTGTACAAATATTCTCACTCTATTTTCTACGCTTTTTATGAGGCACCGGACAAGAATATCTGTTAAAATTAGGGGTTGGCGATTTCTGCCGTGACGCGCTCCGGACATCCTGCTGACAGGCCATGCCCCTTCAATCCATGGTTAAATCGTTTTCAGGAACCATTCTTTGGCTTCCTGGGCAGCTTCTTCCAATTTTCCCGGCTCCTCAAACAAATGACCGGCTCCCTCTATAATTCTCATTTCAGAATCACCGGGCAGTTTGGTCAAAGCCTTTTGGTTTGACTTAATAATTTCATGGTCGTTGCTGCCCACTAAAAATAAGACCGGGATCCTGACCTGAGGCAACACGTCCATGGCTAAGTCCGGACGCCCTCCTCTGGAAACCAGAGAGCTGATTTTACCGTCTGACTTTGCCGCGGCGTGTAAGGCAGCCGCTACTCCCGTGGTAGAACCCAGGAGGCCTATGAACAGGGCTTCCGTATAAGGGTTTTGATCTGCCCACTCCCGGAGCGTGACCAGCCGCCTGGTGAGTTTTTCTACATTATAATTATTAGCCTCATCCTCACTCTCTTCAGGAGTGAGTAGGTCTACCAGGAGGGTAGCAAATTTTTCTTGTTGAAGGACTTCCGCCACAAAATTATTGCGGGGGCTTAGATGACTACTACCACTGCCATGCGCAAAAATAATGATTGCTTTAGCATCCCTGGGTACGGTGAGCCTGCCGGTTAATACAGCACCATCTTCTACCGTTATTTTAACAATTTCATTAAAATCAGCCTGACTGATCATAGCAAAATTTTTTTACTGGTTAGTGTAACAACTACGTTAATGGTTTATCTTTTCCAGGATTTCCTGAACAAATCTTCTTTTCTCGGTATAGATGAGTCTTTCATCTTCTACCTGAATTTTTTCAATTTTTTGCTGCAGTCTTTCCAAAGCTTTGCTCAACTGAAAATTCAATTCTTTGATTTCGTCCATAGTAAAGGCAATTTCTTTTTTGGGGTTCATCCTTATTAATGATAAAATGGGTTAAAGTAAAAAATACTTTGATAGTTCTATTTAAGAAATTTTTAAAGGTCAGCTTAATTTTTAGCTATAAAAATGAAATTATCAAAAAAACGCAAGGCGAACGAAAAAGTAAATTTTCATTCGCCCACAGCCATGCCACAACTGATACCATTATACCTTCTCGATAGAATCATACAACTCACCCTCTTCTGTAAAATACAGCACGGCCGATTGCACCGAATCACCGTCGCCTACCACGAGTTCGTATAGTTTATCGGGCTTGGTGCTTTGATTGGCGACAGGAATTTCATTCAATGCTTCCCCTGTAATCTCATAAGCTTCCACGATAGACATTCCTTTAAATTTACTCTCAGCATAAGCTTCCTTTACAGCCTGAGGAATTTCCTCTTCGCTGATGGCGACTCTACCTTGGTTGAACAGCATCGTATGTTCTTCTTCAAAGTCCATGCTTTGTTCTTCCTGGGGCATTACCTCCTGGGCATAAACCTGCCACGAAGTCAATAACGTAATTCCCAGCATCATTACTAAATTTTTCATGATCTCATGTTAGTTTTATTGATAGGACCGGGGTTCTTCCCAAGCCATAATATAGTTACTATAAAAGGTAATGAAGTGATATCATTACAACGACGCTACGGAAAAAGTGTTATCCCCCTACTCCAGGGAGTTTGGCGAACCATCTACGCCTGCCCCAAAATTAAAATACAAAGTAGCGCCCCATATTCTTTGAGGTTCTTTGTGATGATGGAACTGGTTTTGTTGCCCGTCAGGACCAATCTGATCCGATTTCTTGAATTTGGTTCCTATAGGGCTAATGGCGTTCATGAAAGAGATATTCCCTTCGGGAAAGAGCCCCGCCACATTTTCATTGTAAGCCTCTGAGGGATTCTCTGGGGTAAACAATCTCAGAAAAAGATGATCTGTAGCGGATACTACTGTAAAGGGGGTTTCTTCCGTGTCTATCACTGCCCAGTACATCCGATCGTGGTATCCCTTGAATTCCGGATATACCCAATCCTGGGCGCCGGTCATGGTATTGTTGTAGGCTTTCTGATGCACGCCAAAATGAGTTCCTTTCATCCGGTTTTTCCAGACCCGGTACGGGCCTTGGCCCAGCCATTGAATTCCTTTTACCTTTTCTTCAGGGTAACTGAAATTCATGCCCATAAAGTCAAATTTCCCACTGGGATAGTAGTCATAATCCAGGCGGAGCCACCCATTGCCCTGCATCCGATAGGTCAGAGAGCGGATCATCCCCTCGTATTGCAGCTCCACTACATATTCTTTCCCCTTCTGATAATGCCGTAAGGAACGAAAAGTACTCTCTCCGGCTGCCAGCTGAGGCCCTTGTGTGAAAGAAATGGCGGTTCGCTCATTCTGCACCCCTTCTATCTGTCCGTTTTGGGTATTGATTTTTATTTCTACCCCGTTTGCCGCAACATACAAAAAAGACCCCTCCTCCCGGCCTTCGGCAGGCTGCAAACTGGTCGTGTCTATGATGGTCATCGCTATTTCCTTAGGCGTTTTGATGGGCCATGTCCAGGTAAAAATTTCTTTGCCATGTGGGTCGTGGGCAGTCAGATAGAGCGCATCGTTTTTTTCCCACCCGTCGGGCAGTTCCAGATCCATATACCCTGCCAACCCGGGCTCTACGGAAGGGACGGAGGGCTGGCCGGATTGATAGACGGTAGAATCATGGGCCTGGTCTTCAGGTAAAGGAAAATTGACCAACTGCCAGCTAAACTCACATTGGTTCAGATTGGTAAAATGATACCGGTTTTCCAGGCGCAGCTTGCCATCCCAGGCAGGCGAAACATGTTCCTGTTCTATATAGATAGGCGACCAGATCTCCTTGATGGCGTAAAAGCTACCTTCTTTTTCCCGGTAAGGCCCCAGGATACCGTCAGGAGCCAGGATCCCTTTCACATCGATAGCGCCGTCCAGATCGGTTCTTACGGCTCCTTCATCAGCGAATGACCATAGAAAGCCGCCGGCCGATAGGGGATGATCCATCATGGCATTCCAGAAATCTTCCAGGCCAGCCCCATGGCCCCCATCATACAGGCCATGCAAAAATTCGGTGGGGAAGAAAACTTTATCACCCTGAAAGAGTGTCTGGGCACAGCACCCAAAATCCGGATAATGCAAGGTGTTGGTTTCTCCCAGAATAGCCCAGGGGTGAATCACCGTGCGCTGCTGGGGATCATACAAGCCATAATCGTCTATCAGGGCAAAGTTATTGCCCCCTTCATTGCCGTTGGCCCAGAGCACCACACTGGGATGGTTCACATCCCGGGTCACCAGTTCTCTGACCAGCTTCTCGCCTACCATCGTATCATAGGCACTTTGCCAGCCGGTAAGCTCATCAATGACGAAAAGCCCCAGCGAATCGCACACATCCAGGAAATGTACATCAGGCGGATAATGCGACATGCGAACGGCATTCATATTCATTTCCTTCATCAGCTTGACATCCCGGATGCTGAGTTCCTTGCTCAAAGTACGACCGGAGGTGGGCCAGAAACTATGCCGGTTGACGCCTTTGAAGCGTATTTTTTGTCCGTTCACATAGAAACCATCCTGGGCCCTGAGTTCTACTGTGCGAAAACCAAACCTTTCTCTCACAATATGTTCGTCACCGGAGGAGCTCTTCAATCGTACTTCCAACTGGTATAAATTCGGAAACTCCGGACTCCATACCTTCGGATTTTTGATTTGCGTCTTCAGCTCGATGACGTCCTGCTTTCTATCCACGGTTTGGCTGAAAGCATTGCCCACCAGCTGATTGTCCAGGGTCAGAATCTGCCCTTCAATACGATTGGCTTTTCGTATGTTTTCAGGAAAGACCTGCACCAGAAAAGCGCCATCAGCCTGGGCGTCAACAGCCAGGCGACTGATATGTTCCTGGGGGAAAGCCTGCAGATACACCGGGCGGTAAATACCCCCAAACACCCAGAAATCAGCATCCCTTTCAGCGCTGTTGACGGAAGCATTCTCAGAGACATTCTTCACAAGCACCTCTAAAAGGTTTTCCCGATCGTAGTGTAATGCTTTGGAAATATCATAGGTAAAGCGATAGAAAGATCCCTGGTGGACAGGGCCTGCCTGTTTGCCATTGACCATCACTGTAGCATCCGTCATGACACCTTCGAAGACAATCTCCACTACTTTGTCTTTCCAATCGGAAGGCACGGAAAAACGGTAACGGTAATGCCCGGTCGCATCCGATTCCGGCAGTAGTTCTTTCCATTCAAAGCCATAGTTATACACACCAAACCCTTCAAACTCCCAGTTAGAAGGCACAGGAATGGTGGTCCATTCTCCACTCTTACGACCTTTATCGATCATAAACTCCCAATTCACTCTATGATCTTTTCCGGTACCGGATAAATACTGGATATCAGTTTTTTGAGCCTGGGCGCCACAGAAAAGAAAAAAAAGACCCAACAGGCTAAGGCAGAAGAAAATCTTCATAGGGGCTTAGGTTGCTGTAAGGATACATATCTCTGTTAAAACTTCACGGGCAGATAAGGACAATACTGCCACGTGCTGCCGTTGCTAACAACAGTAATTAATTAGAAGTACCCGTAGTGTCCGCTGCTACATCATCCCGTACTTCTTTTACTTCTTCAGCGGTAATTTCCTCCGCATCGTTTCCAAAGGACTTTCTGACATAAGTCAATACACCTGCAATCTGCTCATCCGTTAAAAAACTGTGCTGAGGCATCACATTATTGTACTGCTCTCCATTTACTTCAATGGGGCCCTGTAGCCCGTTTATGATAATGGTAATCAGCTCTGTTTTATCCCCCAATACATATTCCGTCTGATGCAGGGTAGGAAACGCTCCTTTTACGCCATTGCCATCGGCCTGATGACACGCCAGGCAGTATTGTGTATACACAGTTTTTCCGGTTTCCATTTGTTGGGTCAACGCAGGGGAGGGTTCTTGCGGTTCGCTCTGGGCTTCTGTAGATTCGCTCTGCGTCTCGGCTTCTTGAGAACTGTCGCCGGATCCACCGGAACAATTCATGAGCAGTATCATCATACTGCACCATACTAGTAAGGATAGGCTTTTCAACTTGGTTAGGTTCGATTAAACAGTTAAAAAATGATATAAAGAAAGCCTAAAGTTAAGATCACTTTAGGCTTTATCCAATAAAATTATATTTCTTCTGGAAAATTTATCGCTGGGCTACCTGGGAATTTTCATAGAACACCCGCCAGACACGCCCCTTCTGATCATCAGTGATATACAGGGAACCATCAGGCCCTACAGCCACACCCATGGGTCTGAATTCAGCATCATTGGGTTGATTGATTGCCTCACCTGATCCGGCAAACTGATCGGCAAATCGCTCATAATCGCCGGAAGGCTGGCCGTTCTGGAAAGGAACGAAAGCGACCAGATACCCTTTCTGCTCCAGGGGCGCCCGGTTCCAGGAACCATGAAAAGCGATAAATGCACCATTTTGATATTTCTCCGGGAACAGATTTCCTTTGTAGAAAACTAATCCGTTGGGAGCCCAGTGGGCCGGAAAACTCATAATGGGAGTATCTACATTCTCACAACGCCCTACTTCCTCTCCGTTACCCCCATATTCGGGTGCCAGAATCTTAGCTTCCTTGTTCTGATCGTAATAGCAGTAAGGCCAGCCAAAGTCCGATCCATCGGTCACCCGAAGGAACTCCTCTGCCGGCAATTCAGCACTGAGTGAGTCATTAAAGTATTTCGGCCAGAGCGTTGACAGCTGGTCACGACCGTGTTGCAGGGCATACAGCTCATTCACCTGGTCGTTCCATTCAATAGCCACTGCGTTCCGGATACCTGTGGAATACCGGTAGCCATCCTCCACCTGTGTCTGGTTAGGCTTTTCAGCATCGAAGCGCCAGATACCCGCTTGTCTTTCCAGTTCAGGACAGGGATCCTGACCTGCTAGGCCGGGTGTTCTGTCTTTTTCCTGACAGGCATTGGAAGGCGCTCCCACCGTGACATACATATGGCCGCTATTATCAAAAGTAATAGGCTTGGATTCATGAGGACCCTGCACCAAAAAATCTTTGACAATGATTTCCGGCTCGCCAGTAGGCACCAGTTCTCCTTCATTTAACTGAACCCTGTAGACAATGGTATCCGAAGAAAAATAAAGATATCCCTTGTATAGGCCAATACCGGTTCCTCCATACTCTGTAAAATACTCTTTGATATCCGCCTGTCCATCTCCTGTAGTATCCCGCAGTGCGACAACGCCTCCTCCGTTTTTGGTATTTCTCATCTTGATATAGATATCCCCATTATCATTCACCACAATATGCCGGGCACCACCCAAATCGTCTGCTACAATAGTAGCGGCAAAACCATCGGGCAGGGTAATAGAGCCATTGTCGGGTGCGGCAGTGAGATTACCTTCCGTTTCTTCGGTTTCGCTCACAGAAGAAGAATCGCCACAGGACAGTAAAGTAAAGGCAAAGACTAGTAGGAAGAAATACCAACCTGCCAGCCTGGGATGTAACCATAATTGCGTTTTTCTCATAACAGATAGTTGTTTAAATGAAGGTTTAACGTTGAAAACTCTTGGTTTAAATAGATGGTCAATTTTGGAGATTAATTTTTGTTCAAGCAAAGCCCTCAGGCTTTCCACTACAACTGCTTTATGAAACGATTGTTTGTAGAGATATCAAATCTCAAAAAGTACCAACCTTTGCTGCAAAACTTCCCTAGCGACAAGCTCTGTTTGTATCTTTGGCAAGTGCTTTCTTTTCTCCTTTCAGCATTTCCTTTAAAAGTAATAAGAATAATATCCTTTGACTCCTTTGCTGTTAACCCCTTCTATCCGGACTCTCCCTTTCACCCGGGTCAGTATCTGTTCAAGCTCTGCAGGCGTTTGTATGATCTTCTGGTTGATAGAAGTCACCACAAAGCCTTCTTCTATGCCCAGACGGCGGAGAAACCCATTTTTCACTTTATTAATTTTTACACCGCTCTCTATATTCAGTAAGTCGGCCTCTACCCGGGATACTTTTTCCAGGTCAGCCCCTAACATCTCAGAGTTATAAACTTCACGTACAATCCGCTGGGTGGTCCCCTCCCGGTTGGTAAGCTCTAAGGTTACCTGGTTGAGCTTGTTATTTCTACTATACGTCACATTGATCCTATCTCCCGGACTGTGGTAGCTGATGAGTTCTTCAAAGCCACTTCGGGAGTTAACCACTTCCCCATCAATTTTTAGAATAATATCCCCTTTCTGCAATCCGGCTTTTTCTGCGGCTCCTTCCCGTTGCAAGTAACTCAGCACCACACCTGCCAATTCATCCACCTGCAACTGCCGGGCAATTTTAGCGTCCAGATCTACGACATCGGCTCCGAAGAAAGCTTTTTGTACTTCTCCATATTCAATAATATCGTTGACCACTTTTTTCACGATATCTACCGGCACCGCAAACCCGTAGCCTGCATACGATCCGGTATGAGACAGAATGGCGGTATTGATACCCACCAGGTTACCGCTTTTATCTACCAGGGCTCCCCCGCTGTTGCCCGGATTAATCGCCGCGTCAGTCTGGATAAAGGACTCAATGGGGAAGTTGCTTTTTAAGATGTTGATTTCGCGTCCTTTGGCACTGACAATCCCTGCTGTAACGGTAGAAGTCAGGTTGAAGGGGTTTCCTACGGCCAGCACCCAGGCCCCTACTTCCAGATCATGAGAGCTACCCAGCGAAATAGCTGGCAAATTGTTCGCCTCTACTTTTAAGACGGCCAGGTCTGTAGACGGATCAGTGCCTACTATCGTAGCCTCATACGTTCTTTTCTGGTGTACCACCTCTATCTGATCCGCATCATTTACCACATGGCTATTAGTGACAATGTAGCCATCGCGGGTGAAGATAACCCCTGACCCACTGCTTACCTGCTGGCTGGTTTGTCCTTCAAAAAACATTTCAAGCCAGCTTCTTCTGCCATATTGCTGCTCCGAAACGGTTTTTATATAAACCACACTGGAAGTGCTCTTACGGGAAGCTTCTGCAAAATCCTCTGAGATGACTCCTGTTTTATGAGGTTCGTCAAAATGGGCTAACTGTATGGGTTGTTCTGCCACTCCCGAATCTGATACGACAGTAAAATTGGCGGCTAAGGGTTGCACGGTCCAACAATGAAAAGTATAAGCGCCTCCTATGCCTGATATGAATCCAGTCAGAATGACGAACAAGTATTTCTTCATGATCATGGTTTTTATTTTTTCATACTTTTTTACAACAAAAAGACAAATCTTTTTATAAAACGTATAGATTTGACAGGATGTGCTAAGTTTTACTTTTTTAAAAAAAATAGCAATGGCTGAAGAACTTCAATTGCCCCAGACGCAAGAAAAATCGCAAATCTACCAGGCTTTACTGCCTCAGATTGAGGCTTTGGTACAAGATGAAGATAATATGATAGCCAACCTGGCCAATGTAGCGGCAGCGCTCAAACAAGCGTTTGGCTTTTTCTGGGTAGGCTTTTACCTGGCCGAAGAGGATGAATTGATACTCGGACCTTTTCAGGGACCCATTGCCTGTACCCGTATTGGCCTGGGAAAGGGTGTCTGTGGCGCTGCTTTTGAAAAACGCCACACGATTATCGTACCGGATGTGGATCAATTTCCAGGGCATATCGCCTGTAGTTCGGCTTCCCGTTCAGAAATTGTAGTACCTGTGTTGAAAAACGGCATCGTTCTGATGGTGCTGGATATTGACAGCGACCAGTTGGATGCTTTTGATGCTACAGACCAACATTACCTGGAGGCTCTGGCCAACATGATTCAGGAATTTGTCAGATAGCTTCGCCCTCTGGTCTCCCTCAGGATCGTTCTCCTTTGGTTTTTACAAAACGTACCAGTTCCTCTTTCACCCCTTCCTCATTCTGCCAGAACTGACGACTGTAAACCGTTTTGAATTTCCAGTTTTTCTCACGCAACGTAAATTGGTGATAGGCATGCCGGTCTTTCGCCGACTCACTCTGGTAATACAGTTCATCATCGGTATTAATCAATCCAATATACTCTGGTGGCTGCTGACCATTGGCAATGACACTCAAATCAGCGAAAGGCAGCTCTCTTTTGAGCTTGATCTCCTCCATGTTTTCTTTGGACCAATGTCTGATTTTATTTTGCAGGAACCACTCCGTCCGGTGCTGGTTCAGCACAGGCAGTACGGGTGTGTATTTTTTCTGAGAAACGTCCAGGGCATACTGCAAATATTTTTTCAGTAATTTAGGGCCTTCATTTTTAGTTTGAGCCACATCCAGTTGCTCTGGTACAATGCTGCTCACCAAATAAATTTTCTCTTTTGCCCGGGTGATGGCCACATTCAGGCGATTTTCTCCCTTTTCTATATTCAGACTCCCAAACTGCATGGTCAGGCGGCCCTGATGGTCCGGCGCATACCCTGTGGAAAAGATGATAATATCTTTCTCGTCACCCTGTACATTTTCAATATTCTTGACAAACAGGGTTTCCGGAATAGAAAATGGTTTGCTGATCGCCATTTCCTCCAGGTCATCCATAATTTTTTCCTGCTGCCGGGCATTAAAGGTGATAATCCCTATACTTTTATCCGGGGCTGTTTCCAGTATTTCTTCTACCAGTTCTACTACCCTTCGGCTCTCCTCCGCATTGGTGTTATTTTTCCAGATGCCGTTCACTTTGAGATAATGAATGGCCGGTTCTCCTTTTTGAATATCATTATAATTAGGAAGCATTTGCAGCTGTTCGCTATAGAAGAGCTGGTTGGAAAAATCAATCAAATCGAGGGTTTTGCTCCGGTAGTGTCCTTTCAGGAATACGGTCATGAAATATCCGGAAGCCAAATCCAGCAAAGAGTTAGCCTCCAGCGCCAGCGCATCTTCCACCTTTTCCGCTTCTTCTTCCTGATCCCACCGCGCCTGGTAAAGATCATTCGGGCTCAGCTGTTTGCTATCCCCGGCAATTACTACCTGCTGTCCCCGGTACATAGCGGGAATTCCTTTTTCGGCAAAACACTGGGAAGCCTCGTCAAAGATGACCAGATCAAACATAGGCGTATCATCCATGGGAAATACGGCAGAAACTGATTCGGGAGAAGCCATCCAGCAAGGTATCAGGTTGAACAGCTCATTCTGAAAAGTCCCTATCAGTTTCCGCAGCGGCCAGATTTTTCTCTTTTTGTTAATCTGGTGATACAAATCCCGGTAGGTCACCATATTATTCAGGCGGTTGTATTCTACATTGTAATAGGTCTTTTCCCGCACTTTCATCAACAGGATTTCATGGCTGATGGCCAGTTTTTCTTCAATGTATCGCTGCAACTCCTCTTCCAGCTCCCTGATGCGCAGAGAGGAAACTATTCTCAAGACGGGATATTTCAGTTCGATATGGTCAATCCAGGCCAGACGGATACTGTTCTGAAACAAGGCTTCCACACTGCTTTCTGAAACGTCTTCTTCATGCCCCAGCAAACGATAAATAATATCACTTTCATAGCTGGTGAGATTCGCTTTGAGGGTATCAAAATCACAAATTCCATCGAAATCCCGATCCAATGTCTGTATGTATTGGGTGCTGTGTTCCTGTTTGTTGATCTTGCTGATCTGGGCGGGTGTCAGATAAACCAGCCACTCCTTGTGTTTATCCGGAATCTCGTCTAAGATACTGATGAGTTTCTCTATCCTATGACACAACTGGTCAAAAGAAATCTTTTTCAGAGGGAAGTATTCACTGAAATTCCGCAGCGATTTAAAGATCAAGGCGGCATGTAAAGCTTGCTTCTGGTGATAAAACCAATTCTGAATCACCGCTTTGTTATACTGCTCCGAAGTTTCTTTGGTGGGCACATCCTTTAGCCAGCCATGATCTCTCAACTTGGTCAGGTTATGCTCCAGATTCAGGCGTTTGTCTATCTTTTCTGCTAATACTCTGAAACCTTTTTTGGTAGGCTTTTGCTGGTTTGCCTCCAAAATCTGATGCACATACGCTTTGTCTTTGGAAAACCATTTCCACCAAATCCAACGGAAAATACCAGATCGTGCTTCTTCTGCCTTCTGAAGCATAGGATGAAATTTTCCCAGCGCTTCATTGTCCAAAGTAATTTCAGGACCATCTCCCTGGTAACACTCCATCAGGATACGCTCAATGTTAGAAAGCCATAAGGGGTTTGCTTCTTTTTCCAGCAGGGCCGCCATATGCTGAAAGTTTTCATAAGCCTGAGGTTCCTGCAGGTATTCAAGCATTTTAGCCATATCATCGGTACGCCGCTGAAGATTCTCACAGGTCACATAATCAGACTTCTCCTGAAAAATCTGGCCTACCTCCTGCTCTATTTTTTGTTTGAAGACAGGGATTTCGCCCAGTATTTTCCGCATGGATTTCAGGTTCTCTGCCGTATACCCGTTGAATGACTTGCGGTCGCATAACAGATAGTTTTCTTTGTCGTACTTCAGGGCATAGTGGGTAAACCTTTTGAGTTTGTCCACAAAGGGCTGAAGGTCGGGAATCTTAAAATGTTGATATTCTTGTTTTACATTGAGAAAAGGCTGATTGATGTCACAAGTCAGGTATAATTCCTTTACAGAAACGCCTGCTTCCTTTTCATCAAACAAGGCATCCTTAAATTCATCAAGCTCCTCGCAGATCTGCTCTATCCGCCGGCTATATTGTAAAAAATTTCTCTCCAGGTAGATGGTATCCAGGCTATTGTTTTTGACCTGGTATTCGTACAAGGCATCCACCTGCTTCTTTAATTGTTCGTAAAGTGCCTTACGGTCATTTTTGAAATCATGCACTAAGGCCACAAAAGGGTGTAACTCCTTTTGTTTGAGCCGGTCATACACCACATCCAGGGCAGCTTTCTTCTGGCTGACCAACAATACCCTTTTTCCATGCGCCATGCTGTCTCCTATCAGATTGGCAATCAGCTGGGATTTTCCGGTACCCGGAGGGCCTTGCACCACTAAAGAATTTCCTCTTTTGATCAATCGTAAGGCCTTTTCCTGGTGAGCATCCATAGGAAAAGCTGTAAAGATCTGTTCTTCTTTCACACGGCTGGCATACTCCAGATACTGAGAATTTTTCTGATCGGCAAAGGTCTCATTCAATGACTGTAAAGAGGAAAATACCAGCTTTTCCGAAGAGGCCTTTTTCTGGAAGAAATCCTCTATATCCAGCATCTGAGGATGTTCTATCAGTTTCATATAGTCGGGCACCAGGTAAGACCCTGCCTGAGGAAAAATTCCCAGCACGGCCTCCGGATATAACTTCAAAACCCCTTCCTTTTCGCTGGCTTTTAGCTCGGATTTGGTAAACTCCTGAAAGGACTGCAACTTATCGACAAACAGCTCCTGGTTAAAATTGAGCTGCACGGAGCCTTCTTTAAAAAGCTGATACAGAGAGGTTCGGAAAACCCGGCTATCCGTATCAAAATCATCAAAATTTCGTTCAGACAGGGCTTCATCAAAAGGCAATTGATTATAATAAGCATAAGCCAGCAGGAAACTTTTGTTTAAAGAAACCTGTACCTCTTTTCGTAATGTTAACACCCACTGCTGACCCGACTGTTGCACTGCTTGTTCCTCCAGGTTCACAGGAAAAAACATCAATGGGCAACGAACCAGCGTTCCATCTTTAAATTTTCCCCGGACAAAAGGCCAGCCTATGTATAAGTCTTTGGAGCCCTGTTCTTCGGCAATAAATTTCTCTGTCCGGGACAGTCTTCTCAGATGCAGACTCATCTGGTTGCTCTGCTCGTGCCGGCTGTCTGACAGAGGACATAGGGGGATCAAATGGGACGGTACTTCTTCCAGGTCATGATTTCCATCGCCCATGAGCCACTCCATGATCTTGAAAGAAGGAAAATGGTTGAGGTAATCAAAACTATGTAAGTCAACAAACTGCCGGGCCACCAAACGAGGCAAATACAGCGAACGATTGTTGCTTGATAAGTTAGTTAATCTACGTAAATAAGACTGTAGTACTTTATGCATATTGCTGTCGGATATCAACCCAAAATTGATCAACTGTCAGAAACTCACTCAAAAGACAAATACGGCAGAAGCTTCTGCTGTAATTTTTCATCCACTAGAGAAACCTCTTTCAAATCCTCTGCTGATGTAAATGGCCCATAAACCTGGCGGTGCTGAAAAATAGCTTTGGTCAGTTCATAAGAAATATAAGGATGTTGCATTAATTCCTTAAATTCCAAAGTGTTAATCTTTAACTTTTCCGGCACAAAATCTTCGTCGATATAAGTGTATTTGGCCAGTTGCTCCAAAGCCATCTCGCTGATATTATACACTTCTGCCCACTGAGAAGGTGAATGGTAACCGCCCAATGCTTCCCTAAATTTAACAATTCTTTCAGATAAGACACTACCAATACCTCGTAGCTGAGACAACTGTGCCGTATCCGCCTGGTTAATATCAAAAGAGCGTTGTTTCATCCGTATTTCCTTGGGCTTCCTGGCAGGAAGGGAAATCTCAGGAAGCTCAATAAAATCTTCCAGGGCCAGGTATAGCTTTTCTGGAAACTGGTAAATCTTTTTCACATCCGCTTTCCTTCTGAAAACACCTCCCTCTTCCCGGTACCTGATCATTCTGGCTGCCAGGTAGTCAGGAATGCCCAGTTGTTCTAAAGTTTCCTGGCTTGCCTGGTTAGGATCAAAAGGAAAGTAGTTTTTTGGCTCAGGTTCAGGCGCAACCTGTGGCTCATTCTGCCTTTCTACCAGCTGAATCAGACTATCCAGCACGGTTTGGTCCTGGCTCAGTGGGGTATATTCTTCTTTCAGCCAATGAGAGTATACCCAAGGCGAGAGTAACAAGAGAAGAATGCCCACAGCAAGCACGAAACTCCCCCGCATTTCAGTGCGGGAAAAGGCAAAGTAATCCTGAAGCCAAAAGCGTATTTTTTTCACCCTAGAAACCCGTAAAATCAAGCCCTAAATTTGCGGACAAGTACGCTCAAAAGATGCGTGAAATCCAGGAGAATACTATAAGCGTAAGGAATTGGAAAGTTTAAAAAATAAGAGAATTCTTGCCTGATCAGACCCTACAGTATATTGTATTTTTTCAATATTTATTTTTCAAAATAAAATAATTTTCTATCACTCCGGAGGGAAAGGCACCTTTTTCCGTTAGGTTCCGGAGTGCGTGTTTCTCCCTTCCTCCCACCTTATACCCCCGGTAGTCCTGACGATGGATTCTCTTTTCTACTCAATATGTACTAAAACTGACACTTTTAAAGAAAAGCTTTTCAAAGTGAACAAATACCTTTTTTCCCATGAGATTTTCTCACTTTCTGCTTTCCTTTTTCATTTTTTTTGGATTAGCACAGCCCAGTCCTGCCCCTGCTGATTCCCGGGCATGCCTAGGGATACCTTCTTCCCACCCTGTATGGCTGTCACCGTTCCTGACTGTAAGGCGCCACCGGATCGGGGGTCATACCAGGCCACAGAGAAAGTGCCTGGGTGCGCTTCCAGATTCAGAGTGACGGCAGCAGCCCGGGGTAGGTAAACCGCATATACTTCTCCAGGTTTTGCCAGACAATAAGCACCTTCTGCGTCAATAAGTGGGTCGGCACTTTGCATTTCCCAGAAAGGAAGATAGTTCTGAAAAAAATCAAGGGCGATCTTGGTCTGCTTCCACATATTTTCTCTGGAGCGCCAATCTTCCGCATTCAGGTCATTGTGAGGAAATTTATATCCGAAATACCATTCAACACCACCGCCTCCGGCCATCAGGTTTCCCCATAAGCCCTCATGACGGACTGTGTCATGCGCCGGATCATCGCTATCGGGCACTACTCCCCTGTTGGCCGGACCGATTTCATCCAGATTGACCACCCAGGGTTTACCGGCTTTCTCAGCAGCTTCAATCCAGTATTGGGTTTCCTGATGCACGTCGGTGATGGGTGAAATCTGTAAGGAAGGGCCATCCAGGGCTTCAAAACCTAACAATTTCTCAAGAATAGGATAGCGATAGGTAGGACTGGCATGCGTATGCAAAACGACGGGATGCTGATAGGGATCCAGTTCTTTTATATAGGAAATCATACTCTTTTGCTGATCCGGATTTTGCGCCACAGGGGTAAAGTCGGCATATCCGTTTTCTTCTCCCATGTTCCAGACCAAAGCCAGGTGGTGGGCAAAACGGGCAATCAGTTCCCGGTAATATAGCTTCCTTTGCAAACCGGTGTCGCCCGCATCCAGCAAAGTTTCATTTTCGGTTTCCTGCGTCACCAGGTGCATCATGATCCCTTTCTGTTCCATATGGCTAAACACCACCTCCCACTGCTCCAGCTTGCTGCAATCAAAACGGTATCGTTCGTCATAGCCTGTGTAGGGCCACACGTCCTTGCCATCCCCTGCTATATTTAGCGTTAGAAAATAGAGGGAATTCACGCCCTGGGAGGCCAGATAGTTAATTCCTCCTATGATATTTTTCCCCTTGTGCTGCTGCCATACAGGATCTCCGGACTGCCAGTCCCGGGCATGGGGTTGATAATGGTGCAACTGTTGGTTAGTGGCAGCCTCCCCAGACCGTGACTCGGCTTTGCCTCCAAAATAGGTTCCGTCGAATTCGTTATAAGCCAGAAAGTTTTCAGGGCTGTCGGTGCCTCCTTTCAGAAAATATTCCCTGGTTCCGGCAAATTGCCAATAGCGCTGACCTATATAATTCAGTCTCCCTTTCCCTCTGAAATCGCTGCCTTTTTTATCAGAAGGAATCACCTGAAAGCTACCCTGCGCTCCATCAAAAAATACCCCTTCTCCGGCATTAGGGTCATCACTGACAGCAATGTTATTTCCTTTCCGGAAAGAAGCAGTGTATGTCCAGACACCTGTTTCATCCGGACTAAACCGGACCTGCCATAGCCGGCCTGCTTCCGCACTGGTTTCAGCAGCCTTTCCATCGACCGCATAAAACCCGGGTACTGTGAGCGTCTTATTTTCATGCTGGAAGGTGACATTCAGCCGGTAATGCAGAAAAGGATTATCCTCGGCTTGCTCATGGGTCTGCGGCCCTTCGAAAGAGAGGGTTAGGGTGTGCCACTGTTGAACATCCGTTTTTTGCTGTGCCGCTGCACGGAAAAAGCAGCCTGATAAAAGACAAACAATCAGTAAAAAAGTAAAAGAACATTTTCGTTGCATAGGGGTTGGTATTAGTTTAATGCTTAGTGTATGGGGTATTGCGGATGGTTCATCACGGAAGGTGATCACAATTCCCCTGGCTAAGTTATTGATAAAATCATTTAGTACGTTAAATTGCAGTGCATTCACTAAATATACAAACGCATCATGAAATTCAGACCAGGAGTACTCTTCGGAAAAGAGCTTTTAGACTTTTATCAGTATGCCAACGAGAAGAATTTTGCACTTCCGGCAGTTAATGTGATCGGTACCAACTCTGTTAATGGGGTTTTGGAAACTGCCAGAGAATTGAATTCAGCGGTCATTATTCAATTTTCCAATTCCGGTGCTGCTTTTTATGCGGGTAAAGGTTTATCCAACGAAAACCAGCGGGCCTCTATCGCAGGTGCCATTTCCGGGGCGATGCACGTCCATCAGATGGCAGAAGCTTACGGTGTGCCGGTGATCCTCCATACTGACCATGCGGCCAAGAAACTGCTCACCTGGATCGATGGGCTACTGGAAGCCGGACAGAAATATTATGATCAGCACAAAAGGCCTTTGTACAGTTCTCATATGCTGGACCTTTCAGAAGAACATCTGGAAGAAAACGTGGAAACCAGCCTGCAATACTTTGAGCAAATGAAACGGTTGGAGATGGCCATTGAAGTAGAACTTGGCGTAACCGGCGGTGAAGAAGACGGAGTGGACAATACCGGGGTGGACAGTTCCAAACTGTATACCCAACCGGAAGAAGTAGGCTATACCTATGAAAAATTAAGGAAGGTCAGCGATCTGTTCACCATAGCGGCTGCCTTCGGCAATGTGCATGGTGTTTACAAACCCGGCAACGTTAAGTTGACCCCCATCATTCTGAAAAATTCTCAGGATTATATTCAGAAAGAATACGGTACCAGCCCTAACCCGGTCAATTTCGTCTTTCATGGAGGTTCCGGTTCTACCCGTGAAGAAATCAGGGAAGCCATTGACTACGGCGTGATTAAGATGAATCTGGATACCGATATGCAATGGGCATTCTGGGACGGTGTAAAAAATTACTACCAGGCCAAAGAAGGGTACCTGCAAGGCCAGATTGGTAATCCCGAGGGAGAAGACCAGCCCAACAAGAAATTCTATGATCCCCGGGTGTGGTTACGCAAAGGAGAAGAATCTTTGATCAAGAGGCTGAAAGTCGCTTTTGAGGATTTGAATGCTGTTAACTCTAATGTGTAGCAGAGGCTGCTGCGTTACAACCCTTACCTATTAAATTGATGGGTGAAAGTCTAAAATAAGGCTTTCACCATCATTGTACCGGTATGAATAACTGCCTGGGTGGGTGATTTCCGTCCCTGGTAATTCATCGTTAGTTGCAGGCCATCCCACAATTTCTGCTGCCAGCTTACCGTCCATCGAACATTATTCCCCGGCTGCAGGGCTTCCAGCATTTCATAGCTTACCGGATTACTGCTATCACCGGTATAGTGGATGGTAATATACTCTGCCGTGGCATTCAGTGAACTACTGAGCAAACGGCTCCAACGGAAATCACACCCCACCGTATGGAATACAGCGGATTCTCCCCCATGAGCAGCCTGCTCCGAAACAAGTTCTCTTAAGTTCTGTTTGTGCCCCCACCGGTATTTCCCGGCCAGGCGTACGTTCATCCGGGGCTGCCAGGCAATCTCAGGCATCACACTATAAGTACGTATCAGGAAATTCCTGCCGCTTGCGCTTTGACTGACCTGGCTGATATCCAACTGACTATCATCCAGGCTCTTCTCCATTTCCACCTGCACGCCTAACAGGCGGCTGAAATTCATGCGGGAATTAAAATGCAATGCGCGAAGATTTCTTTCTTCAAAACCACTCTGTAGTAACTGTTTCCTACGATTGACCCGGATCCCTGCATCCATTCCTATCCGGGTATCCTGCCGGTTGAAAAAAAGAGTGGAGCGCAGATTTTCCCGAACCGACAATAGATGCTCTTCCGGCAGAGATGCCCAGGGATTCAGGCGCCGGTACATCTGGCTGGCGTTCAACTTTCTGGTAATATTCCAGGAAGTGCTATTTGAAAACCGGCCCATCAGTTTTTTGAAGCCGGAAGTCTGAAGCCATTGGGCAGGGAGCTGAATATTCATCCGAACATTCAACTGATTGGTATAAGCCAGCACATATTCCTGAGTAGCAGCATACACTCTGACATAATTGCGTTCATCCCAATATCGTGCTTCATAAAACTCCTCAATTTCTTCAATACCATTTTGGTTATCATCTCTCCAGGTAAAAATTCCTTCCCCGGTAGGTACCCGCACATAGACAAACTCTCTTTTTAATTCCCGGCCATTGGCTACAGCATAATCCCAATCCGTTTGCACAATGTTTTGTAAAAATTTACCATGCCAGTTGACCTGCCCCATGACCACATTTTCCTGTAAGGAAGCCTGGTTTTCAACCGTCCATACTGAGTCATTCCGAACGTCTGTATGGCGGTAAGTGAGTTGAAGCCCCAGTCTTTGATTTTCTCCCAGCGTTAGATCACTCATGGCATTGACCGTTTGGTTGATGTCAGTCTGCAGCATTTTCCCTGCATCGGGCAGAAAATTTTTCTGGATCGCGTAATCTACTCTGAATTTGTTATCCAGACTATCGCCACTGCGCAGATACACCTGATGTTCTTCCAAATTGATAGCAGCATAAGTAACCGAGTCGGTATGGACAGCTCTCACATGATTTTTATCCAGGCGGTAGGTATAACCGGGTACCCATTTGGGTTGATGGTAATGCAGGTCCATCGTCAGCCGGTTCCAATGCGAAGTTACTGCTGGCTGGGTGCTGTTCAGGTGAAACCAGTCGGCACTGAATCGCCAAAGCCCCATTGCTTGCTTCAGCGCTACCTCATGTTGCCCCCCCTGTAGGGCTTGGCCCTGTTTCCGACCAGTCCAATGATAAGAAAGGCGGTTGTCACTATCTTTTGCCAGTTGCCAATGCAGAAATAAAAGATGATCGTGGGGCTCCTGAGTGGCTGTCGTATCACTGGCAGGCTGAGTTTGAGGTAATATAGACCAGTTTCTCTCGAATTCAATATCCCGATACGGATCGATGGCAGTAAAATTCCTTTGCACAAACTCATATTGTACCCGGCTGGACCACCGATAGGCCGGCCAGAAAGACAAGGTTCTCCCTCCCCCTTCGTATCCCAGCGTGAAGGCACTGCCCAGGTCATCCTTTGCATCCAGGGAAGACAGGGTGTTGACATCGTGGTGGGAAAGCGCCCATTCTCCAAATAGCTTGTCTTTTTTGCTCACTTTCGCTTGCAGGCCACTCGTCCATACCTGTCTGGTTTTGGGGGTAGTCAACAGCCTCACGGGTTCATACGCTCCCTGGGGAACGCCACCCTGGGGGGCTGTCCAGGCATACACCTTTCCATTTACCGAATTCTGGATGAGCTGATAGTGACCCTTGCCTTCTCCCAGGTAGGTAAAGTGCAATTTGAAGACACCCTCTCCCTTGCCTGTAAAAACATAGATAGGGTAATTTTGACCGTCGACCAGCGTATCTTTCTGCACATACAGCACTTCGTACAAATTTCCTACCCCAGGCACATCTGCCTGTCGGTTTTGCTGATAGTGATAATCCGATTCAATTTTTCCAACAGAATCTACGGCGGGTATATACACCTGAGAAAGATGATCACCGGCTTCGCTCAAAATTTGTTTTTCCTCATCGCTGAGCTGAAAGCCCAATGTCTGATGGGGATTATCTTTTTCCTGAAAATACTGGGTGTAGAAGGTAAATTGCTGCCAGGTCTGCTGATGACCTGCCGTCAGGATCCGTCGGCTGTAGGTCCGGTCGGCATATTCAAAATCTATATTGACCCTGGAATTGCGGGTAAGCAGAATACGATGGGTAAAAGTAATTTCCCCCAGATTATAGTCAATGACATAATCCTGATCGTACCCTCTTTGCAGGAGTTGCCCATCCAGATAGACCTTTTCCGAATTGGACAGGATGTAATAAGCATTGTCCAGATTTTTGGTTGCCACCCCGGAAAGATGCGCTTGCTGCTGATTGTCAGGAGCTTTCAGGCGGTAGGGCCCCTGTACTCCTTCCTGAATCTGTAGCCTGACCGAAGCAAACTGCCCCTTGGCTAATGCGATGCCTGCCGTGGTCTGGCCTTTTCCATTCGCTCCCAGGGTATAGTGCGTTTTCAAAAGCCCTCCCTGCACATTGCGTCGGTATCGTAAAAAGTAAGGTCTGATATCCTGAACAACCGAATCAGCTGCAGCGGGTGTGTTTGCGTTGCGGGTAGCCCCCATCCAATGACTTCCCGGATTTTGCAGCACCACATCGCCGGCGGTCAGGGCACTCTGTTCATTATAGAGTTCAATATAAACCTGGTCGAAATTCTGTAACTGCTGGGTGTTACCTTCCGGCTGCAAAGGAATATTCTGATCTGTGATGGCCGCACGTATGTTGATATCCTTTGTCAGTACACCTTCCATTTGCAGGTTCAAATCTGCATTGACCAGTATATTCTGCCGGTTGCCAAAAGAAACACCCCGGCTGATACTTCCGGATTTTGCCAGCTGCGGAGAGGCGAAAAGCTCTTCTTTCTCCAGCTGGGGTTGTTGTCCGTAGGTGTAGGGGGTATCCTTGAAAAAAGCGCTGGAATCATAGACCCACAGGCTTTTATGAAAATGGGGTGTATGTAAACTAAAGGGAAGCACCCGGTAGCTGATCTGAAGAGAATCTTGCAGCGGTTGCTTGTCGAAATGCAGGTACCCGCTACTGTAATTGTAATGATAGGCTGTACTGTCTATTATTTTTCCCCTGGACCGTATCTGCAGGGAATGAGGAACCAGGGTCAGGGAATCCAGGAATATAGAATCTTGCGTTACGGTTGTGTTTATTTGCTTCAAAGAAGAAGGGTTCGGGTCTGCTACTTGTGCCAGGGCCAGTGGGGAAAAACCTATCAGAAAAGATATGTAAAATTTCCTCAAATACAATGACTGAAAGGTTGAATGATAGAATGTATAAAGACAGGACTGATCATAGATACTAATTTTTTTCTTCCATCACAGGCATTTTATCCAGAATCAGCGGCAATTCTATAAAGAAAGTAGTTCCTACTCCTTCTTTGGTATCGAAAGCGATGCGTCCGCCGGCATGCTCAATGCCCCGTTTGGCAATAGCTAACCCAATACCCGAGCCAGCATATTTGGTACTGAAGTTGGGTAAAAATACCTTGTGCTGAATTTCTCTGGCAATGCCGGTACCATTGTCACTGACCTTGATAATTACTTTGTCGATGCCTGCTTTTTGCAGCGCAATTCTAATGTTTGGCTGCCGGTCTTTAGGGATAGACTGTTTGGCATTGATAATCAGATTGCTTAAAATTCTTCCTGTCAGTTGTTTATCTCCTATCACAAAATACCGGACGTTGTCTTCCATTTCAAGATCAATCCTATCACTTTCGCCATCAAACAATCCGACAGTACGTCTTACAATGGTACACAGTTCGTAAGGTTCGCTCTTGGGTAACGGCATCTGGGCAAAATTAGAGAAAGAACTGGCAATGTCGTTCAGCGTATCCACCTGGTGCAGCATATTGTCGATCGGTTTACTCACTTCCTGCACGGCTCCTGCGTCCATACCTGCATTAAAGTCCTGTTTCAACTTTCTTTGCAACAACTGCAAACTAAGTCTCATAGGCGTCAGCGGGTTTTTAATCTCGTGGGCTACCTGTTTGGCCATTTCTCTCCAGGCTGTTTCTTTTTCATTCCGGGAAAGGGCTGCCTTGCTGGCTTCCAGGTTCACCAGCATCCTGTTATATTCACCGATCATCAGCCCTATCTCATCGTTGGATTCCCAGGACAAAGGTTCGTTATAATCCGATAAACTCGTCTTCCTGATTTTCTGGGTAATATACCGTAAAGGATAAGTCAGCAGCATAGAGGCCAGATAGGAAATGATCAGAAACGCGATAAATACAAAGGTGAAGATGCTCATGATATTGGTCAACACCTGGATGATCTGCCCTCTGAATTCGTTGCCTGACTCAAAGAAAGGTAAACTGAGTATCCCAATCAGCTTTCCGGATTTGTAGGATTTCAGGCCTATATAGGAAGATTTATAAGACAGCTTTCCTACCGATTCATCCAGCACCAGTTTGTTGTTGTCCTGTTCTTTGATGTTGGCATAGGCCACCGGATTGATATACCCGGAAAGAAGCTCATTGGTATAAATACTGGGTTGACTGGAAGCGATCAGTTTACCTTCTATATCAAATAAATTAGCGTCAGTTTCTGCATATTTGGAGATTTGCGACAAGGAGTTGGCCAGGGTCTCCTCATTGATCTGTTCATTTTGATAGCTAGTCAGCAAATCGATCATATTGTCGCTGATTTGTTCTGCCGTTTGCAGGTATTGCCGGTCCACTTCTTCGCTATAGGATCTGCTGATGACACTTAAAGTGGTCAGGCTCACTGCCAGCAAAGGCATGAAAAAAGCAGCACTCAGATACAACTGTATCTTGGTAGCAAAATTTAAATTTTCTGCTTTAAAGGCAAAATAGACCGCATACAGCCCCACCACCAGCAGCAACACAAATACCAGGATCAGAAATAAGAAGGAAAAATTAGAGACAGCATCGGTCCATGAATAGGACTTGGAAGCGATTGCGATGTATTCATCCCGTTCTCCTTCTACTATCAGGTAATGGTACCCATCCTGATCGAGTTGCTTTTCGTTCAACACTTTCGTGTCGAAGGCATACCCCTTCAGGTTTTTGAAAGCTACTTCATCGCCCGAACTGTATATCATTTTACCCTGAGAGGAAAAGAAAGCATAGTCATAATCATCTCCCGGATAAGACTGAAAATATTGCCGGTCTACGAGCAGTTCCGGATAGACCCGGTTGGGCACAAATCTTTTCAAAGTAAGGTCAATGACAATATGGCCAATGGTCCTTCCATAATTTTCCAGGTCGATGAAGGTCAGGTACCTTTTGGAAGCCTCTTCGGAGGACAGTTGCCGGTTAGATTCATCGATATAGTAAATGTTGTTATACTCTGTTTTAAACTGATCGGCACTCACCAGTTTTTTAAAATCCTTGTAGGAAGAAGCGGGCGCATTATCCAAAGGCTTGCCCTGAATGCTATACAGATAGACCTGCACATCATATTTATCGAAATAATCAGTCAGGTAAATTCGCTGAATCTTTTGCCTGATGATATCTTTTGAGGCGATAGAATTAAAAAGACGGGTTTTGATGAACAGATCCTGCTGAATTTTTTCAGCGGCTTCATACAACAGGTACTCTCCGAAGACATCGTTGTCTACCAGCAATTGATTGGCGTATTTCTGCTTGCTATCCAACATGCTCACTTCCTTCATATGATAGGCCGCAATAGCACCTGCCACGGCACTCACCACCGCTCCGGCAAAAACATAGAGAAACCCAACATAGCTCAACCGCCCCAGGAATTTGGGCAAATGAAAGAAATACAGCAAAGCAAAATAGAGTACACTGACCAGGATAATGGACCAATGGAAAGCTTCCAGCAGCAAACTCATCAGGACGGCTATGATAGTAGCAATCAAAAAATTATCCCGCACCGGAAAATAACTTTTTCTGCTCAGATTCAGAAAGACTCTGAACAGTATATGGGCAAACAGGAAATAGCTGACTGTGTTGATGACAAAAATAACCAGGCTGACAATTTTCAGAATGGGAAAAGAAATGCTTTCCGTAATGTCCAGCGTCCATTGAGAACTAAAGTAAATCGTTTTGATAAAAGAGTAGTGGGCATACAACGCGTAGATAGCCAGAAGCAGCAGTAAGATGGCTACGATAGATTTACCCCTGCTACCTGTATACACCAACTTCCGGTAAAGTGCCAGCTTTCCATAATGCTGGAACAGATAGATCACTACAATGAGCACGCACAGAGAATTCAGCAGCAAATCTCCTAAAGAAGGATTTATCGTAGAAGTAGCGTAATATCTTCCATCAAAGAGCATATTGGGTAGTATGCTCACCGGAAAATCGAGATACAGCATCACAAACCGGGTTAGCAGCAGACTCCCTGTCAGCACAACCAGACCAGCCCCTACCCGTTGCTGTCCGACCTGCTGGCGGACCCACTGGAAAATTCTAAACAGAACCGACAGAATGCTGATGGCGATTAACCCACACACCAAGGCCTGAAAAGCACGGGCGCTGGGATGTTCCCGGTACCCCAGGGCCGGTGGGTTCAAGGTAACAGAAAAAAGCGCACGCCCCTGGTAATGTACAAGGCTGTGACTGGTGTCTATGCTAGAAGGTTTCTGAATAGCAGCTACTTCCTGAGGAAAAATAGCAGTCGTAAATCCTGAACTGATATAACGGTTATTAATGCGGTTCTCCTGTTGCAGCGGTAGTAGAAAAAACAAAGTATAATCGCCTAGCGTATCCTTCCGCACCACATATTTTCCGTTGTTTAAGGCTTTGAAAGCATAGTGATAATCTCCCTGCAAGCTATCTTTATCAGGTACAAACCTATACTCCGACCAATAGACAAGCTGATCGTCCTGGTACAGAAAATAAGGATACCGGGTCCTGGTATTCAAATAGGAAAAGGTCAGTGTATCTGCTTGTGTAACCTTGCTGATCACTGTTTCGGCTTCAGCCGATAGCTGGTCCAAGGCTTTGGTCACATTCGTTTCAATGTCCTGCATATACCGGCTTTGGCTGCGAAAGCTATCGATGAAGAAAAGCCGAAGAACCAAAGCCAATATAAAGGCCAGCAGGGCGATGCCGAGCGATAAATTTTTTGATATAATCGGAGGAATCACCATCACTATTTTTCTTTTTCCACTGCTGCACAAGGTAGATAATTATCCCTACCTAATAAACAGACAATGAGCAAGATGTAAGATATTTATACCAATTCTATGCTAGAAACGAAAGAGGTTAAGAAATCATTTATAAAATTTCTAAATATTTTTCAATCAGGCTAATACCTTACCCTGTTGAGCCAGGTCTGACGGCCACCCGGAAAAACGCTGAAAGTCATACCAATAAAGGGAAGCCGGTGATTTTTTGAAGAAAAGCTCTAGGTTTCATGACAACGACAGCAGGGCGTCTCACCACTAGCCTCTCTTCAAAATGAAGGCAGACACCGATTAGAAAATATCATCAAAACTTAACTTTTCAGGCTGTTCCTCCAAAAATTTTTGCCTATATCCTCTCCGGTGTTTGCTTGCGAAAGGCAACAGTTGTACGTAACTTGAATGAAAACAACCCCTATACCCATGAAAACCATACAACACCTGGCCATCACTCTTTTGTTTCTCGCCCTCATCGCTTTCATTAGCCGCCCTCAACAGGATACCCTGATTGGCAATGGCAATGTGGTAGAGCAGGTAAGAGAAGTAGGCTCCTTTGACCGGATCACCATCGGTGGTATCTTCCAGGTCTATCTTTCTCAGGGAGATCAGGAACAGGTCAAAGTAGTAGCCGATGAAAACCTGCATCCGGTCATTCTCACAGACAATAAAGGGAGTCATCTCCGCATCAGCATGCCAAACGGCGTGGAAATTAAGAAGTCTAAAAAGTTGGAAGTATATGTTACGCTCAACAATATTGACAAACTGGATATCAGCAGCGTAGGCAATGTGGCCACTTCCTCTGCCCTGCAACTGGAAAACCTGGATCTGTCGATCAGTAGCGTAGGGAAGACAGCCCTGGCCTTAAACTGTAATCAACTGGACATACAAGCGGATATGGTGGGCAACGTTATGCTTGAGGGAAAAGCCAATGAGGTTATCATCCGTAATTCAGGCGTAGGCAGCTTACAGGCCTTCGATCTGGAGGCTAAAAAGCTTTCTATTGACAACAAGGGTGTAGGCGGTGCCGAGCTCTATGCTACAGATGAAATCTCTATCCACTCCAGGGGAGTAGGGCAGGTAAAATATAAGGGAGAGGCTGTGGTGAAAGAACTGGAAGTGAGTGGGATCGGAAAAGTAAAGAAAATATAAAGGGCACATTTCCGCCTGCCAATCATCCCATGGCTACTATACATTGCACTTTCCTCGTTACGCTCGGTTGCCTGACCTGCCTGGCTTTCGCCCAGGACAATGAATTTCACCTGGATCAGGTGTATGCGATGGATGCCGATGGCACTATTGAACTGTATTCGGACGATGCCCGCATTTTTATTACCGGCACCGACCGGAACGATGCGCATGTTAAGATTGACCGTAAGCTGGAGACAGATGGCATCGTGAGTGGCCAAAAAGATTTTAATGTAGCAGTAACTACATCGGCGGGAAATCTCACCATCCGGCAACATGAAGAGGGAAATATTTCTGTGGCAGGCAGTATTCGGGAAGAATACACCATTGAAATCGAAGCCCCTCAGGGTGTGAGTCTCCACCTCAGAGGAGATGATGATGACTATGAAATCCGACATATTCAGGGCGCTATTACTATTCAGAACGACGACGGAGATGCTGAACTTCGTGGATGCGGAGGCGAATATTTTAGTTTTGACTTCGACGACGGCGATATCCGGATGGACGAAGGGCGAGGCACCTTGATCGTTCATCTGGATGATGGGAATTTTGAGGTCAGGGATGGTCAGTTTAATGCGATAGAAGCCAAAAATGATGATGGTGAACTCCGCATTGAAACTTCTCTGGCCGATGAGGGACAGTATTCCATAGAAACCAGCGATGCAGCAGTAGAGTTAAAGATTACCGGCGGTGGTGGCGCCTTCCATATTCGGCACGATGACTCCAGCCTGGATGCTTCCAATGCCTTTCAAAGGGTGGAGGAAGATGAGCATTTCACCCGTCTGCAACTGCCCTCCGGCAATGCCCGGGTAGACATCCGAACCGACGATTCCCAGCTCAGGGTTTCTGTTCTCTAATAGGTTCAACTCCCTTTTCGCTTCCTCCAAACCCAACTCCCCATGTTAAGAAATTACCTGACTATTGCTTTGCGTAACCTGCTTAAAAACAAAGTTTTTACTTTGATCAATATTTTGGGTGTAGCGATTGGCATGGCCGGATGCCTTCTGATCCTGCAATACGTGCGATATGAACTAAGCTTCGACCGCTTCCATGAAGAGGCGGATCGCATTTACCGCATTCAATACAATACCTATCAGAATGGACAACAGACAGTGGCCTGTGCTGCTGCCGTACCGGCAGTAGGTCCGGCGATGAAGAACAATTTTCCCGAAGTGCAGGAATATGCCCGCTTTTTTCCCATTAGCGGTGTCATGACGTATCTTCAGCCGGATGGCACTCCCTTGGCTTTCCGGGAAAAGAAAATGCAGATCGCCACGCCTTCTGCCCTTAGCATGTTTAACTTTCCGCTGCTGCAAGGCGATGCAGCTACCGCTTTGGATGGAATCAATAAAGTGGTGCTCTCCGAATCTGCTGCCAAAAGATATTTCGGAGAGGCAGAGCCGATGGGCAAAACACTCCTGGGAAGCTGGCAGGATGTAGGCCCTTTCATAGTGACGGGCGTCATGCGGGATGTTCCCGCCAATTCACACATCAAATTTGATTTTCTCCTCTCCTATGAAACCCTGAACAAGTTGACAGACAATGAATCGGAAACCGCCTGGGGATGGTATGATTTTAATACCTATATCTTGCTGGACAAAAAGGCGGACCCACAGGATTTTCAGGCGAAATGGGATCAGTGGCTAGCCAAAAACAGGAAAGAAGAATGGGAAAAATACAATTACTCTCAGGCTTTCCTGTTGCAGCCGCTGACAGACATTCACCTGTATTCCAACCTGCTGCAGGAATCGCAACCGGAAGAACAGGGGAATGGAGAGGCTGTTTATTTTTTGCTCCTGATTGCCGGTTTTATTTTACTCATTGCCTGGATCAATTATGTCAATTTGTCTACCGCCAAGTCTATTGAGAGGGCTAACGAAGTGGGGGTCAGAAAAGCCGTAGGGGCACAAAAGAAACAACTCATGGGGCAGTTCATTTTTGAAGCTACCCTGGTGAATTTCCTGGCAGCGCTGCTGGCCGTATGGCTGGTGGTGTTCACCCTGCCTTATCTGGGTACCCTGACAGGCCGGACACTCACCCTGGCCTTGCTAGTGCAACCTGGTTTTTGGGTCATTTTGCTCATACTCTTCCTGGCAGGCGCTTTTTTGTCGGGCTTATATCCCGCCCTCATGCTGTCTGCTTATAAGCCTATTACCGTATTGAGAGGGAAATTACATACCTCTTCCGGTGGCATTCGTCTGCGAAAGAGCCTGGTCATATTTCAGTTTGGCACTTCTGTGGCGCTCATGGCCGGCACCCTCGTTGTTTTCAACCAAATCAGTTATATGATGCGTCAGCCTTTGGGTGTAGATATCACACAAACACTAGTATTGAAAGGGCCGGATGTGACTGATTCTTTGTATACTGACAGTTTCAACACTTTTAAAACTGAGATGCTGAGAAATACAGCCATCAGCAGCATCACTTCTTCTACCAATGTGCCCGGCGATGAGATTTTCTGGACCAATGGGATTAAAAGAATATCAGGGGGTCCTGAGAGCAGGATTACAATCTACAATGTAGGTATCGATGAAGATTACGTGCCCTCATTTGGATTGAAGCTGGTGGCTGGCCGAAATTTCTCCGCATCTTTCCGTACAGATACAGCCGCCGTGCTACTCAATGAAGCTGCAACACGCATTTTAGCCTATACCACTCCTGAAGAAGCTATCCAACAGGAAGTGAGCCTGGGTGGCGATACGATGAAGATCATAGGAGTGCTGGCCAACTACCACCAGATGTCGTTAAAGCAATTGCAAGCCCCTATGGTTTTCCGGTGGATCCCTGCGGCCAGTAATTTCTATGCCCTGAAAATCAGCACCACCCAACCCAGTGAGACCCTGGCACAGATACAGCAAGAATGGCATGAGTTTTTCCCGGGAAACCCCTTCGAGTATTTCTTCCTGGATGCTTTTTTCAACCGCCAGTATCAATCCGACCGGCTTTTTGGTCATGTATTTACCCTGTTTTCCGGGTTAGCCATATTTGTAGCCTGTCTGGGGTTGTTCGGACTGGCTTCTTTTACCACGCTCCAGCGAACCAAAGAGATTGGTGTCAGGAAGGTGTTAGGCGCTTCCGTAAGAAGTATCGTGGCTTTGCTTTCTCAGGAGTTTCTACAACTCATTCTGGTCGCCAGTTTGCTGGCCATACCCCTGGCTTACTGGGTGATGGACCGTTGGCTGGCCGTTTACCCCTTCCGTATCGATCTCAGCTGGTGGTTTTTCGCACTGCCCCTGCTCCTGGTCTTACTTATCGCTATGCTGACAGTAGGGTATCAGACTATCAAAGCAGCCCTGGCCAACCCGGTAAAATCCTTACGCTATGAATAGATGAACGATAACGAACACGTCGCGTTCACCAACGAACACATCAGAACAGACACTACCGCTGTAGTCCTGTTAATGTACTTCTTTCTGACTGGCATCTTAATTGTCCGGCCTAAACAGCTAGAACGTATCATTTTTATTTTTTGCTATGCTTAAAAATTACATCTATACCGCCATCCGCAGTTACTGGAAACAAAAAGGCTATACTTTTCTAAACCTGGCCGGGCTCACCATCGGCCTCACCACCAGTATGTTGATCATGCTGTGGGTTTATGATGAGCTTCAGTATGACCGTTTTCACCACAACAACGAACGGCTTTACCGGGTCATGGAAAACCAGACCTATTCCAGTCAGATATTTACCTTCGCTGCCACGCCCGGTTTGCTGGCAGAAGCGCTGAAAACGGAAATCCCGGAGATTGCCCAGGCAACTCGCACGACCTGGGGAGAGGAAAAGCAATTTACGGTAGGTGAAAAGATCATCAAGGAAGAAGGTTTATTTGCTGATGGTGTATTTTTTAGCATGTTTACTTTTCCTTTCGTAGCGGGAGACCCTGAAACTGCCCTGGATGAGGTCACCTCTATCGTACTCTCAGAAACATTGGCCGCAAAATATTTTGGCACCCCCCAGGAAGCGATGGGAAAAGTGATTAAAATAGACAATAAAGAAGATTATAAGGTAACCGGCGTTTTTCGGGATGTTCCTGCTAATTCTTCCTTTCAGTTCGATTTTGTACTGCCTTTCGAGGTTTATTTTAAAGATAATGAATGGCTGCAGGATTGGGGCAACAATGGTATCAAGACCTTTGTCATGCTGGCAGAACAGGCCTCTCCTGAGGTGGTCAATGGGAAGATCAAAGATTTTGTAAAGAAAAGAAATGAAGGTTCTGTCGTAGATCTGTTTGTCCAGTCTTTTCCGGAGTCTTATCTGCACAGTGAGTTTAAAGAAGGCAAACTGGTGAGCGGCCGTATCATTTTTATCCATCTTTTCTCCATCGTCGCAGGTTTTATTCTGGTCATCGCCTGCATCAATTTTGTCAACCTGGTGACTGCTCGTTCGGCCCAGAGAGCCAAAGAGGTAGGCGTACGCAAAGTGATAGGCGCTGAAAGAGGTTCGCTGGTGAAGCAATTTTTAGGAGAATCGGTGTTGCTTTCCTTTCTTGCCATGCTTATGTCCATCCTATTGGTAGAGATCATTTTGCCCGGTTTTAACAACCTGACGGAAAAAGAGATGGCTCTTCCTTTGGGCAATCCTGTGTTCCTGCTCATTTTGTTGGGTATTATCCTGATCACGGGCGTGCTGGCGGGTTTGTACCCTGCCTTCTTTCTTTCCTCCTTCAATTCCGTCAAGGTGTTAAAAGGCACTTTTAAAATAGGCAACAAAGGCGCTTACCTGCGGCAGGGACTGGTCGTCTTTCAGTTTGTTCTGTCTATGATCCTCATTGCGGCCACCATAGTAGTCTACCAGCAAATTCAGTATATCAAAAACAAAGACCTGGGGGTAGAAAAGGAAAACCTGGTATTTTTTCCGGCTACACCCGGTATACAAGATCACTTCCAGGCGTACCGGGCAGAACTAATGAACCAGCCGGGCATACAATCGGCTACGCTGTCCAGCCAGAATCCTTTATCGGTGGGCAGTTCTTCCGGTGGGCTGGAATGGGATGGCAAAGATCCGGAAACCCAAATTCTTTTCCAGGTCATACAATCGGATTACGATTTTCTGAAAACGGCAGGGATACAGCTGAAAGAAGGACGAGATTTCTCAAGGGATTTTCCTACCGATACGGCCAACCTTATTCTGAATGAAGAAGCCGTGAAGCGGATTGGTTTTGAGAATCCGGTAGGGCAGTCAGTCAAGATGTGGGATCGGGAAGGACAGGTGATCGGCGTAGTCAAAGACTTTCACAGCAACGACCTCCACGCACCCATTGAGCCCCTGGTGATTATGCTGCAACCAGAAAATACCTGGATGGTGATGGTACGCACGCAACCGGGTCAGGCGCAGGAAGCACTGGCCAGTCTGGAAACGCTGCACAATAAGTTCGATGCACAGTATGTCTTTGAATATCATTTCCTGGATCAGGAGTTTGAGCGTATGTACCGGACCGATACTCTGATTGGCAAACTGGCCACCTACTTTGCCATCATCGCAGTGGTTATTTCCTGTCTGGGTTTGTTTGGGCTGGCCGCTTTCATGGCAGAACGCCGTACCAAAGAAATTGGGGTACGCAAAGTGTTGGGGGCTTCGGTGCCTGCCCTGGTAGGGCTGCTTTCCGGAAATTTTACCAAGCTGGTGTTGATAGCTTTTGTGATTGCCGCTCCTGTTGACTGGTATCTGATGCGGCAGTTTCTGGAGCAATATGAGTATCGCATTGATCTTTCTCCTTTGGTATTGGCCATGACAGGGATCCTGGCCCTGCTAATTGCCTGGCTCACGGTGAGCTATCAATCGATCAGAGCCGCTCTGGCCAATCCGGTAGACGCTCTCAGAAATGAGTAGGCTGAAAGCCACACCTTTTCAAAGAGGGGTAGGAGCCTTCTTTGGAGATGGCTACATTCTGTTCATCTCAGAAAAAAAGGTAGCGCTTATGAATGCTACCTTTTATGTCAGAACAGGTTTACCCCCTTTTATCTGACGGCTGTCGCTTCTATTTCCACGAGCATATGAGGCAAGGCCAACCGGGTAACCTCCACCAGTGTAGAAGAAAACCTGACCTGAGCAAGCCTGCTCAACGCTACGTCTACATGGGCAAAAAACTGATCGATGTCCGTTGTATAGATGTTGATGCGCACAATATCGGTTAAGGCAAAGCCAGCCTGGGACAAGACCTCTTCGATGTTATCCAGCGTGACATTGATTTGTGCGCGCATATCACCTTCATGCACAGGATTACCATTGGCATCTACAGAACCCTGTCCGGCACAGTATAAAATCTGCTCCCCTTTACTCACTTTCACGGCCTGCACGTATCCAAACTGTTCCTGCCAGGTCCAGGGGTTAATAATCAGTTTTTCTGCTTTTACTTTTTCAGCAATTTCCATGGTTGTTACTACATTACTTTGGGTTTACATTTTTTTCAGAAACCCTGCCAAATATTCCTTGACAGGGCTCTACAAAGTTCAGGATAAAAAAAGTGCCGTTAAATACCCATTAGTAGGTATTTTACTACCTAATCAGGCGTACTTCTCAAAAATCATTTTGCCCGCAAATTTCCCCAACCCAGGGCTTCAAAAAAGAAACTTTGTCTGTCTGAAAAAACTCAACAAACTTCTTCCTCTTCTAAAGCTCCGGGTTTTAGCGGGTAGGATCGCTAGTACTTGTTTTTCTTTTTGAACTGTATCACTTCTTTATAAACCTTGCCAAAAGCACGGTCATTTTTTCGCTTTTCTACCACCGACTGCTGAAAACGCTGAGACTCTTTTTTAAGCTTTTGGTAATTGTACCAAATGGCCTTATCCAGGCTACCGTTCTCCACCGCTTCTCTGACGGCACAGCCAGGCTCTACTTCATGCGAACAGTTTTTAAATTTACAGGATTGTGCTAAGGCGGCAATTTGCTCAAAAGCCTGGTCCAGACCGCCACGGTCAGCCACTACGCCCAGTTCACGCATACCCGGCGTATCGATTAACACGCCTCCGTTTGGCATGAGCATCAGCTCACGGCGGGTGGTAGTATGCTTTCCTTTCTGGGTTGTTTCACTGATGGCAGCAGTCAGTTGCTGGTTTTTCTGCAACAGCTGATTGATGATACTGGACTTACCTACCCCCGAAGAACCTATCAGGCAATAGGTTTTGCCCTGTTCCAGCAAGTCGTGCAATTCGCTGAATCCTTCACCGGTTGTCACGCTGAGCATCAGTATTTTCACTTTCTCTCCTACTCTGGCTCCTACCTGCTCCTGTATGTTTTTTCTTTCTCCGGCACTTTTCAAATCCGCCTTGTTCAGCAGGATGACTGGCCTTATCTGCCCTGAATAAACAACAGCCAGGTATCTTTCCAGGCGGTTGAGGTTAAAATTATGATCCAGCCCCTGCACCACAAAGGCAACATCTACATTGGCCGCAATGAGTTGCTTTTCACTGGACGAAGCCACTGACTTACGCTCCAGCACCGATTGCCGGGGGATGAGATGGTGAATGAGATATAAATCATCAAAAGCAAGCATGAGGACCCAGTCGCCTACGGTAGGAAATCCGGTATGATCCTCTGCAGAAAAACGCAGGTTACCGGTGATTTCAGCTTCCACAAGAGCATGGTCCGTTTGTACGGTATATCTTCCTTTGTGCTGGCTGATCACTCTGCCCGGTATAAAATCGCTTAACTGATGTGTGTCGATATAATTTTGTATAAGATGGTTAAATCCAAAATAATGTAAGGTATCCATGGTTGTCCGATGGTTGGTCAATAGAAATTCTATTAAAAAAGGAATAGGAATAGAGGTCTCTCGGTTTTGCGAGAGTCAGGTGCTGCTAAGTATGTCAGTAAAGGTACTGTCTAGCAGCCCACCGAAGGCGAGTCGGCAACAATGGTAGCTGTATAGATCATAGGCTTTATCTATTGTACAAAGGTACGGCATCATCGGCATTTTCGTTGCCACAACCCACAAATTTTTTCAGTACAGACCCTTATGCACCGAAACCATAGGTAGCAGACAACACAGTCTTTTGTCACCAAGGTGTATCAATAGTGAACATTGATCGTCCGCCACTGAACAATTATCTGATCATTTAACCGCCTTATTGTCACTGATTTAGCATTTTTCACTTTGGCAGGCAATATGCATGATGTCATCTAAATGACATTGATTTAACAACCACAAAAAGAAGAAGTATATGGAAAAGTTAACCCAATTAACCCTGCTAGCCCTGGTCGTATGGGTAGTGAACGCGGGTGTAGTACTCGCCTACCCTTCCGAAAATGCTGATACTTATTTGAGCGTTCATCAAATAAAAAACGAAAAGAAAAAAGCCGTCATCAGGATTACCGATCTACCCAAAGATCAGCATGCCTATTTAAGGATTAAAAATCAGAAAGGACGTGTCATACACTGGGAGAAGATCAAACGGCAACAGGCCTTCGCAAAGAGATATGACTTTGCCAGCTTACCGGGTGGGGAGTACACCGTAGAACTCAGAACAAAAGAGGGCATCCTTTCGGAAACTTTCGAACTGGAGAGCGGAAGAACCCAACCTTTGTATTTTAAACCGGCGATCCAGCTAGAACCGGACCTGATCAAAATAGCTTTTGTCAATCGGAAGGACACACCGGTTTCCGTAAAATTATACGACCCGGGCAACAGGGTTATTTTCGAACAAAAGGTTCCTTCACAGGAGCAGTTCTCCAAAGGATTAAATGTTAGCCGCTTATCTCCCGGCCTTTATTCACTGGCTATTCTGGGAAACGACTACGTTTATTCAAAAAGCATCCAAGTAAAATAGTTTTAAGTAGATTAATTTCGTAAAAAGTGTAGGCTGGTGCCTGCACTTTTTTATCCTATATCGCCCCAGATACCGCCTGAATACCAGGCTTTCTCTCTATTTTCTAAGATAGACATTTTTCATATCAGTTTCATCATTTCCAGGCGTCAACTTATTTAAATTCCCATCGGACAAACAGCCCATAATTATCTTCAAATATTTTTTCAGGACCAAACTGGTCGAGGTTAGCCCCAATCCCAAAGATCAAAGGCCCTTTTTTTACGCCTCCCCTCAAATACAGATAGCTCCTATTGTGAAAACCTTCCTGCCAATTATGATTGTAAATAAATTGCAACCTGCTATATAAGGACCAATGCTCGCCAAGAGGAGGCTTGTACTCATACAGGCCGAAGATTTTGACATCATGGTCTTCATTCAGGAAGAAGGAGACTACCGTTACGGCAAGCACCCGTTGAGAAGCAAAATTATGTTGTGGGCCCACAATCGGGGAAAACCCAACGGCTGCGTTAATGTCTGTTCCTGCCATGATCCCAAAGCCTCTTCCTATAGAATAACTAAACTGTACGGGCATGATGATGCTGTTTTCCTTCGTATCATTCTTATAACTAGCTGAATAGGTAGCCACACTGAAAAAGCCAAATCTGCTATCCGGAGAAAACTTTTTCTTGGCCACCATTTGAAAGTAAAGCCGATGATGCCCAAAAAGCATTTCCACAGGAAAAGGAGGCTCCGGTGCCTGAGCATACAGCTTACACTGGAATCCAAAGAGTATAAGCAATAAAATACAAGGTGTTTTGACACAGGGATGAAGCAATTTCTTCATGATTCTTTTGAGTTTTATTTTGTTGTATGGTAATAAAACTCAAAGTTCGTGACCCAAAGCGAAACGAATGTTGCTCTACCGCAACGTTTGAAAAAAGTGGAGAATGGCTACAGTTCTGCTTTTAATCGGCTCAACGTGTAAGGGGTAACCCCAAGGTAAGAGGCAATTACTTTGTTCGATAGTCTGGACAATATTCTGGGTTGGTAGTGCATAAGCCATTTTAGCCGATCCAGGGCACTTTGTCCTTGCAATCCATAAATTCGTTTTTGGGAAGTGATGTAGGCCATTTCCAGTACATCCCGATAGACATCATTAACCTGAGGCACGGTATCCACCAGGTGAAAAAAGTCTTGTCTGGAAATGATGAGCAGCTCTGATTTTTCCACACACTGCATATATTCAAAAGAGGGCTGTTGTTCTATCAGGCTGGTGAGGGCTGTTCCAAATTTACCCTCAAAGGTAAAATACCGTGTCAGTTCCTGCCCTTCTTCATTCAGCGTATAGATTCTGACGCAACCTTCATTCACAAAAAGGTTGAATGTACAGACATCTCCTGCCGACAATAAAATCTTGTTCCTTTTGACTTTCTTAGGTTTGAAATAATGGCAAAAGCTGTCAAAACGTTTAGGATCAATGTCTGTCTTTTCCTGGAAATATTGATAGAGAAGCTCGTACATATTTAAACAGCAAGCATCACCGCCGCTTTAACTAAGATTTTACGATACAAATGATTGCCAACTTTTTCTATTCTTATTCAGGAAATACTCCCAACCATTGCTGGGCATTTTTACGATAGATTTTATCGACTACCTCCTGCGGTAACTGCAACCCCTGAAAGTCACCTTCTATCAGATCACTTTGCATGGTATCGTCTGTCGCCAGATATTGCCAGTCGCGCATCCAGGTGCGATGCATGCTTTGCTGCAAATCCTCCTGAGATTCCTCCCCTTCGTCGCCCATATCGGTGGCATACAACAGGCGATCCTGGTACTTAATAAAAAAGTCCCTTACTTTTTCTCTGTTCTCTCGGGTCTGGTAAAAGAGTTGCCCCATACGGGCCGCCATGTCTACAGCCATATGAGGAAATTGGTCTAACCGGGCAGCCAGCGCATCCACATCCCATTCCAGACTGCCCAGATGGGCTCCTACGAAGGTCAGATCCGTATTTTTTTCCAGCAGACGGTCACGGGCTGCTATTTGCTCCTCATAGGAAGGCATTTCCGGATGCCGATACATATGATACTCCGGATGGTTGGTGAAATAATTTTTGTCGTTGTTAGTCGTCATCTCCGCTACCGGGAGCCAGCAGTTTTTAGGCTCTCCCAGATGGCCGATCACGGGAATATCCCGCTGTGCCAGGGTATGAAAAATGGTATCCAGTTTCGGGTCGTCAACCATGACCAAGGCTCCGTTTTTATCTCTTTGCACCATCCCTATGTTTTTCCATACTTTGAGGCCGATGGCACCGGCGTCCAGGCAGCTATCCAGCCAGGCCAAAGTACGTGTTGTCCAGTCGGGTTCATCCCATTCTTTCACAGAAAAGGCAGTCACACTGGCGATCTCTTCCGGATGCTCACGGCTTTGCCACAGAGCGTAACGAAACTGTTCCTCTACCTCTGCTCTCCCTGCCGAATGGTCCACAACAATGGTCACCAGCCGGAAGTTATCTTGCCGGGCCTGCGCTACAAAAGCGTCCCTTTCCGTCCGGATATGCACATGGACATCTATTTTCTCTACCTTGCCAAAATCATCCATTGTATAATAGGCTTCGCCTTCTTGTGATTGGGTCTGGCTGCAGGCTGCCAGCAACCCCAGCAGGAGGAAAGAAGTGAGTCTTTTCATGGTTAGTTTTTTGTCATAGGAATGATGCCGCGCCTTTTACGTTCTTCTGGTACCCAGAAACATCAAAAGAGAATCAAAGGTTAATGAGGTACAAGATAGAAATAAGCAGATAATTTGGACAAGAATTTTTATCTTTATAGAAAACCAAACACGCCTCCTATGAAAAAGCCTGACAAATCATCCGGAAAATCCCTGTCCAGAAGGCAATTTATCTCGGTGGCATCGGCCACCTCTGTAGGCCTTTCAGCTTTTTCTCTCAGTCCTGCCCAGGCGAAGGAGACGGTGAGCCAAACAACCGCTCCCGTAGCTCCTGAGTGGCGCAACCGGCAGCCGGGTATGGCTTATCGTCAACTGGGCCGTACCGGTATGATGATTTCCGAAGTGGTTTGCGGTGGCGACCCTGTCCGGCTGGGTAATACCCGACCGGTAGAGATAGCCATAGAGCGTGGGTTAAATTACCTGGACATGGCTCCAGCCTATGGCGATGGCGAATGTGAAACAGCCTACAGCAATGTCATCGACAGCTCTTCCAAACGGGAAAAAGTGTTTATGACCACCAAAGTCAGCGGTTTTGCCGCCGTACGGGATCAATTGTATAAGGAGATTTTTGACAAGTTGCCTTCCGGCAAGCAGGAAGCTATTCTGAAAAAAGCCCGGGAGATGCGTGCCGAAAGGGCCGTTGACAAACCCGGCTATTATATTACCTACTGGCCTGGGCAGGATCAATCGATGGATCCTTCCTATCGTTCGAACGCGATGGTGCAGGATTACGGACATCTGGTGGATGGCAGTAAAGCATTCCGGGAGAAGATCATCACCTCCCTGGAAGGCAGTCTCAAACGTACCGGTTTTGGTTATTTTGACATCCTGATGTGCCCCCACGGGGCTAACTGCCCGGAAGAAGTGCAAATCCCGGAGATATATGAAACCTTTAGCCAGCTAAAACGGGATGGAAAAGTACGCTTCCTGGGCGCTACCACCCATAACGATCCTGCCGGTGTCTTGCGGGCAGCCACAGCTACCGGACATTATGATGTGATTATGTGTGCTTACAATATTGTCAACGGCGGGTATATGGAAGACGCTATCCGTCAGGCTTATGAAAGCGGAATGGGTATCATCGGTATGAAAGTGGCAATGGCTGTCGCTACCCACCACAAAAGTTTGCAGCCTGTTCCTTCCTGGCGGGTCGAGAAAGTGCAACGCATTGTACCGGGCGACATGAAGGCTCCTTTGAAAGCATACCTCTGGGCTTTGCAAAACCCCCACATCTCCGCGGTCATCTCTAACCTGTGGGATGAGCAGTTTGTCAATGAGAACCTGTCGATAGCTGGAAAAAAAGTCACCTTACAAGCTGGATGATCCTAAGGAGTGACGCCTTTCAGGATTTATAAAATTCTACGACATGCCCATCAAAATCGGCCACCTTGTCGATGAGTTCCTGGCGCTGTTCTTCCGAATAGGCTGTGAAGGTACGGGCTAAAGCTATCTTTTCTTTCAGCATGTCGGCATGATCCGGTCCGGTAATCAGAACGCTGACAGGCAGGGACCACACAAAATGCAGGGCTTCCTGTACACTCAGGACATTGGGTACAATTTTCGGGTTGTCTCCATGCATAAACTGACTTCTACCCCCAAAGAAGCCACCATTAGACAAGGTTTTCATCGCCAGGGGCGCTATATTTTTTTCTATCAGTTTTGGTAAGACATTATTGATAAAACTTTTATAGTTCGGATCAAACACATTGACAGGCATCTGGCAGGTTTCCAGCACATCGGTACTTTCCAGCATCCTCAGGTGGGCCTGAAAGTCCGAATGACCGGTGAAGCCAATATAGCGGGCTTTGCCGCTGGCTTTGGCTTCTTCCACAACAGCCAACACGCCCTCTGCCAGCCGGTTGTCCACATCGCGGGGGCTCCGCACCGCATGAATCTGCCATAGGTCCAGATAATCCGTTTTGAGTCTCCTGAGAGAATCCTCAAGATGTCGACGGGCTGTTTTGACATCGTCGGCAGTCGTTTTGGTCATAATAAAAGACACATCCCGGTATTGTGGTGTCAGGAAGGCCCCATAACGTTCTTCTCCCAGGCCATTGCCGTAAGATTCTGCATTGTCGAAAAAGCGGATACCGCCCTCCAGGGCTGCTTCAAGCGTCGCCTGGGCTTCTCTTTCGTTCATCCGGGCAATATGCGCTCCACCCAACCCCAGCATCGTCACATATTCACCGGTTCTGCCCAACTGTCTTTGGGGTAACAGTTCTCCCAGCCGGTCCTGAAGGATAGGTTCTCTGGCTGATGTCTTCACAGATTGCCTCAGCCCGTTCGCGGCTCCTTCCACGGGCTTATCCCGCTGCTCGTTTTTGCAGGCAGCAGGCAGCATCATACCGGCTGTGAGGCCTGCCAGTGACTTTAAAAATGCTCTCCGGTCTTTGTCATTTTCTTTTTTCATGACTTTAGCTTTAAAAGTGAAAACCAATGCCACCCAGCACGTTGATGCCTGGCATAGGGTAATTGTTTTCAATCTGATATGACGTATCCAGCAAATTATTTCCCTCCACAAAAACGCGGAAATAGGCCGACATTTCCCATTGGAGACGGGCATGGACTAAGGTGTAATGCTCCTCAGCAACATCGGAGGTGAGGGAAGTAGTCAACCCGGAAACCTGCTGTAGCCCCGCCCATACTGTGAAGGGCTCGTCAGTATAATCTACCTGAAAGTAGAAGTTGTGTTTGGGGGCGAACAGTACATTTTCAGAAGCATGTAAAAAAGCATAGTTAAGCATTAGCTGCACATGCGCGTCTACCTGATATTTGGTTTGCCACTCAATGCCCTTGTTGGTAAAGC
Source organism: Catalimonadaceae bacterium JC749 (assembly GCA_021730635.1). Lineage (GTDB taxonomy): Bacteria > Bacteroidota > Bacteroidia > Cytophagales > Cyclobacteriaceae > JAJNNC01. The sequence continues at coordinate 192,438 of JAJNNC010000011.1, read as the reverse complement.
GCCCTGTATTCTGCCCCTGAGGGGGCCCTGGCGTGGAGGAAGCTACTTCCTGTATCAGATTTTCCCCTTTGCTCAAAAAGCCCGTTAGTTCCATACTCATCTTCTGACGGAAAAAAGACTGCATCACACTCAACTCATAGCTCCATACTTCCTCGGGTTGCAGACTCTCGTTGGCAGGAGGAAACAGAAAAAGGTTGGCGATGGTAGGGCTACGGAAGGCTCGATGCGCATTGGCTTTGAGCGTCATCGCTTCTGATACCTGATAGGTGATGCCTACACCCGGGGTGGTATTGAGTCCGTACTGAGAGTTGTGGATCAGCCGCAATCCTCCCTGCAGGGATAACTTTTGCCGGAATGTCTGCTGCATCAAAGCATATACATCGGTTTCATGGATAACATGACGCTGGTTCAGGCCTACCCTCGCCGGTGGCGGTAAATTATCATTCATCGCCTCTCCTGCGATATTCTTGTAGTCCACGCCCAGGGTGATGATATTATCATGCATCAGTCTCAGATTCTGATACAGCGTCACCCCCCGGTTCACATCCTGAGAGCGGAAGCCATCGGAGAAAGTATGATCCCCAAAATTATAGAAGAGCTTGAAAGCCCCTTCCACACTGGTCGAGGAATTTTCTAATGATAGGGAAGCCCTGCCTCTCAGGTATTCTCTCTGATCCTGGTCCAGGGGCGCTACTGTAGTGCCGGGAAAATAATAAGTAGCATCGGCGATCTGAAAATCTCCGGTAAGGGTAAGCTCCTTATCCAAGGCATATCCGAGCTTCAGGTAAGCATTGATATTCTCAAAATCATCCTTCCCTTCTTCACGATATCCCTGGGTTTGCTCTCTGTTCACCGTGGCGAAGGCCTGCCATTTTTTTTCTCTGTATTGCAAGCTACCGGCATATTTTCCTGTATTGAAAGAACCGTAGGTCAGATGGGTGCCGCCATGCAGGCCCTGCTGTTGGGCATCCCGGGTAATGATATTGATAGCGCCCCCCAGGGCATTAGAGCCATACAGTAAGGAAGCTGCTCCTTTTAAAACCTCCACCCGCTCCACGGCTGAAGACATATAGGCATCGGCAATTGGATGCCCGAAAATACCCATAAACTGGGGCTGCCCGTCGATCAGTACCAGCACCTGGGTGTTTGGGGTGCCACTGATTCCCCGTATGCTGAGATTTCCGGCGGAGTTGGGGCCCACCCCAAAACCTACAATGCCCCGGGCATTCAGAAATAGCCCCGGCACCTCTCTGGAGAGCACAGGCAAAATATTGGTTTGTCCGCTTCTCTCAATGGTTTCCCGGGTGACCACAGAAACGCTGACGGGAATTTTACTTTTTTGTTGCTGCACCCGGGTACCGGTTATCACCACCGGATCCAGTTCTACCACGCTGCTGTCTTCCTGCTGGGCCAGCAGTAAATGCAAGGGGAAACAAAACAGCACACATCCCACTAAGAATTTACATCGGTTAAAAAGCATAATGGGGCGCTTTCCAGGGCCAGTTGACACAAGTACGAATGGCAGGAAACAGCACGAAATCAGCCTGTCCTTTCAACACAAAAGTTTTCACCTTAAAATCTTTCAGTCTGGAGCGGACCACTGCCAGTGTTTTTCCTGTCACCGATACATCGTCCACCAGCAAAATTCGGGTCTGCGGGTCAAAGTCAGGAGTAAAATCCTGTAAAAACACAGGCAAATCCCGCAAGGGATGGTTGTCGTCATCGCGATGATTCACCTCCACGATCTGCAAACCACACTGCAGCTGATGGGCTAGCAGACTCGCCGGCACCACCCCTCCCCGGCCAATGCCGATCACCCAATCGGTGGCGGGCAAAGGAAATTCCCGCAGTGCTTTGCTGATCGTTGTAAAAGAAATACTGACCTTTTGCTCCATCGTGTAGTGCCTCTTTGTCTGATTATAGCCTATATGATTATACTATCGAAACAATCGCTGACTTTGACGGTACCATACCAAAACCAGGGTAAGCAGGCCTAACAGAAGGATACCGATGAAGCCATTACGCACCGAGGTAAGGAAAAAGTTTACCGGCGGGTTTTCCGGTAACAAAGGAATCAGCCATAGGGCAGTGGAAGAAACAACCTTGGTCAGCAGATAGGCTAGCGGAGCCGCTATCCATCGCACCCCCCGGATTTGTAGCAGCTTATACGCGATTCCTACAAAAATGATCAGCTCAAAACTAAGGATAGCCACGATTTCCCACTGCGGATTGCCGGTCAGCAAAAAATTAATCACTGGTGACAGGGCTGCTGCTATGAATGCCACATGCAGTCTGAAAAAGAAGAGAGCAATCAACGGAACATAAAACATAGGCAGCAAGATTGCACCGATGGGTATACCCTGGTAAGGAGGTATCCCATGGATCAGCAGCGGAAACACACAGGCTGCCAGCAGCACAGCAACAGAAGCTCTTACCTGAAAACGGGCAGGGTGTGGAGTGGTAAGTGTAGTGGTTTTGTGGTTCATGAGTCTTCAATATTAAATGCATTTCCACAAAAAGGTAGATAAAATTACCTTATTTTCCAACCGGTAGAAGAATAAGCAGAAAGCGGTTTACCGCCAGGGGATAGCTGCTTGTCCATTCATGTTTTTCATTGTTCAGCGGCAGTCACCTCGTGGTATTTTTCATCAGTCAGGCCTGATACAATAAAAGAAGGAAAGGCTCATAAAAAAAATACAAAACAATGCTTCTTCAGGGAAGTTCTGATTTTAATTAAAACGAACCCGGATAGGGTCATGCTTCTGTTTTATGCCAAGTAGTTTCTATATTTTTTCCTACGAAAAGTGAAAACACCACTAAATTTTTATACTTATGGAGAATACAGAGCAAAAATCCAAAAAGGAGGTCATTTTAGTCACCGGAGGCAGTGGTTTGATCGGTACCCGTGTGATAGACCAACTGGCTGACCAATATCAGTGTATAGGGTTGGATAAAGAAGGGAATCCTTATCCTCATCCTAAAGCAGAAAACATCTCAGTAGATATCACTTCTCCTGATAGCATCCGGGCGGCTTTAGAAAGAGTAACATATGCTTATGGCCGTGACATTGCTTCTGTCATTCATCTGGCCGCTTATTATAATTTCTCCGGCGAACCCAGCCCCTTGTATGAGAAAGTGACAGTGCAGGGTACGGAGCACCTGTTGAAAACTTTGCAGGATTTTCATGTCAATCAGTTTATTTTTTCCAGCACCAACCTGGTCTACAAACCCACCTCTCCGGGAAAAAAAATAGACGAGGACTGGCCGCTGGAACCCTCCTGGAATTACCCTGAATCCAAAGTAAAAACGGAGAAGCTCATTCACAAACAAAGAGGGGGTATCCCGGTGGTTATTTTAAGACTGGCGGGTGCTTATGATGATGAAGGACATTCCGTGCCTATCTCACACCAGATACAGCGCATTTATGAAAAATCCCTGACCAGCCATTTCTATTCGGGCGATCTGCTGCATGGGAATGCTTTTGTGCATCTGGAAGATCTGGTAGACGCCCTGGTCAGGACAGTAGCACACAGAAATTCCCTTCCGGAAGAAATCGCTATCAACATCAGCGAACCTCATACCTACAGTTATGAAGAACTCCAGAACGAGATTGGCAAACAGGTACATGGAGAAGAATGGGATACCTTCGAAATTCCCAAACCTTTAGCCAAAGCAGGAGCATGGGCACAGGATCTGTTAGGCGACCCTTTTATCAAACCCTGGATGATAGACCGGGCCGACGATCATTACGAACTGGATATCACCCGTGCCCGGCAGTTGTTGCAATGGCAACCCAAGCATGATTTAAAATCCACTCTTCCCAAAATGATACAAAAGCTCAAGGAAGATCCGGAAGCGTGGTATCTGGAAAATAAGCTGAAAACACCGAAAGACAAAGATAAGGAGAAGGAGGATGCTTAACTTTTCATTGATTTTCAACTATCTTTTTTTTAACTGAGGCACCTCGCCTTCTGTAAAATCCAGTAAATCTCTATGACTGCAAAAAATGTTCCTCCCGGTTGGGATTACAATCCGGCCGCCTGGTCACAACGATTACCCATTATCATTCTAGCTATTCTTGGCTTTGGCATTGCCACGTATCTCGCCTTATACCAGTTAGAAATTTTCCCCACGGTATGGGAGCCCTTCTTTGGCGATGGGAGTGTCACCATTCTTAACTCCCCCATCTCTCATCTCTTACCTATTCCTGATGCGGCCCTGGGGGCTTTTGGGTATTTGCTAGATGCCGTTACCGGTGCTGTAGGTGGTACCAGACGCTGGCGTTCCATGCCCTGGATTGTCATTGTTTTCGGTCTGGCTGTAGGCCCTCTGGGCTTTGTGAGCGTGCTGCTGGTGGTATTCCAGCCTGTGTTATTCGATTCCTGGTGTACACTATGCCTGGCTTCCGCCGTCATTTCAGTAGTGATGATAGGACCTGCCATGGACGAGATGCTGGCCAGCTTACAATATATGAAACGGGTGAAAGATTCTGATGTCTCTACCTGGAAAGCATTCTGGGGGTTAAAAAGTGTCAACGAAAAAGTAAAATAATATGTGGGCGCAGGTAATCAATGCAATATTAGGGATCTGGCTGATGGCTGCCCCTGGTGTTTTCGGTTTTGACAAACCCATAGACGACAATGATCATATCATTGGACCGCTCATCGCCACATTTGCGGTAGTCGCTTTCTGGGAGTGTACCCGGGTGGTGCGTACCTATAACATACCACTGGGGGCCTGGTTGCTGCTGGCACCCTGGGTACTGGGCTATGAGAATACCCTGGCCACTGTCAACGATATGGGAGTAGGCTTATTGGTGATAGCCTTCTCCCTGGTGAAGGGGAAGATAGAAAATCGCTATGGAGGTGGATGGTCTGCCGCCTGGAGAGACAACACTTTACACCAGCGGGAAGCACAAAAACAGTAGATCAAAAAACAGAGCAGTACTATCTTTTTATCTTCTTTTTCAGTATATTCTTTCAGAAATGAGGTGAGGGGAATTGTGGCTTTTACTTGAACTTTGTCGAAAGTATTAATGGGTGAGCTATGAAACTAAAAATTTCCTTTGAAGAGTGGTACCGGGAGTTGGTCAAACTCATGACCCAGGATGGCGCTACGCCCCCTTCGAAAAGGGAGGCCAGAAGAAATTATGACGCTGGTGTGACACCACAGGAAAGTGCACAGCAATTTTCCTTGTCCCAAACCAAATGGGATGAACAGGCAGGCGATGACCCTTTTATTCAATAAGCCTCTAACCCGTTTGTTACATCCAGGTAAAGGGATTTTGCGCAGGTATATGAGTGATCCTGACCTCCGGGATCTTGGGTTGTAACCACGACACCAGCCACTCCATACCGGGTTCTTCACTCACGGCATGTCCTAATATGATTAAAGCGAGGGGTTGGCCCATCTGCCGGGCATCCCGTATGTATTCGCTGGTTTCCCATTCGTTCAATTCGCCACAGATCAGCAGATCCGGTTTTTCCTGTTGCAACACGGCCATCTGCCGCCTTCCTCCGGCAGCCCCTGGTAACAGCGCAATGCGCTGGCACTTTTGTGAAGGCTCTCCGATCACCCTGACACTCGGAATACCCAGCTTTTCTTTTACATGCTTCACAATATCCTGCAGGGAAGTAGCCGGCAGTATAATCCTGTAGGGTACATTCTGATTAAAATACTGTTTCCAGTCTAAAGCAGTCAATACCCCCATCTGCACCCCATCCGGACGATGAGAATGCCAATAATCATGGAATCGCCAAACGGCGATACGGTGTTGCTTGAGTAAATCTGACTTATACTGATATACTTCATTCTGCGCCAGCCAGTCGGTCTCATCCAGGTGGTTGTAAAAGGTAGGTTCATGAACGATGATAAAATTAGCGCCCAGTTCTGCTGTTTTCTCAATCACTGCCACGGTGGCAAAGGTAGTGGTCACAATGCCTGTCACCTGCTGGTCTTCCTGGCCTGCCTTCAGGGTGTCTACCGTTGCCTGAAAAGGGGCTCCTGGGATGGAGGCCAGGATCAGGTCAATCACCTGGGCTACAGTCGGTTGCGGTTCGGAAGTGCTTTCGCTCATCCCTAAATTTCCTATCGCCATAGGAAAGAAAGGCGTAGTACTCAGCGCACTGCTAAGTGTAATGGTAAAATCTCTCCTGCTCCAGGTAGCTATTTTATCTTGAGGGGGTGTCGTCATTGTGGTTGTTTTTAGGGGTTTGAAAGTAAAGCTTTTTTCTTTTCCTTCAAATAATAAAGTGCGAAGGAATAAAATGATGGAGATGCTGTCTGAAAAAAATTTAACTTAGTATTTTCAACCAAAACTACGCTAACCTACTCATCAGCATGAATAAAACCCAAAACCATTACCCAGTTGGTCTATGCTTTTCTCTTTTTTTTCTGTGCCTCGTGCTTGGCAAAGGATACGGTTACGCTACCCTGCCGAATACTCTCCAGATAATTGACACTACCGACCGGTCAACCGCCTATGCCGATTTCTCCCAAGAGGAGCCGGGCACTGGGATCGTTGACGGTCAGGCGCAACCCCAGCTGGTCGCTAAACAATTCAGCTTTACCGAAGGACCTGCTGTGGATAAAAAGGGCAATATCTTTTTTACCGACCAGCCCAACAATAAAATCTGGAAATACGACACCCAGGGAAAATTGTCTGTATTTTTAGATACGGCAGGCCGTGCCAATGGCTTATACTTTGACAGCAAAGGCAATTTGCTGGCTTGCGCCGACGCAAAAAATCAGTTGTGGTCGATCAGTCCTAAAGGGAAAGTCACCGTACTGATCAATGATTTTCAGGGGCACCTGCTCAATGGCCCCAACGATCTATGGGTTTCCCCCAAAGGAGATATCTACTTCACGGACCCTTACTATCAGCGCCCTTACTGGGAGAGACAAAGTCCTGATCCGGATATCCAGGGAGAAAAGGTCTATTACTTGCCCCGCGGAAAAAAAGAGCCTATGGTGGTGGCCGATGACTTACAAAAGCCCAATGGCATTATAGGTACTCCTGACGGCCGGTATGTGTATGTGGCTGATATCAAAGACAACAAGACCTACCGATACGAGATTCAGGCGGATGGCACCTTGCACAACCGTCAACTCTTTGTGGAGCAGGGCTCCGACGGGATGACCATTGACCAACAGGGAAATATTTATCTGACAGGAAAAGGCGTTACGGTATACAATCGGGAAGGAAAGAAAATAGCACAGATTGATATTCCTGAGCCCTGGACGGCCAATGTATGCTTAGGAGGCAAAGACAAGAACCTTTTGTTTATCACTGCTTCAAAAGCCGTTTATACCCTACCCCTGCTGGTCAAAGGAGTCCAGTGATGGTTTCCTGACTTCTGGCTGTAGCAGGTAGCGCATGGCTAGACCCTGCCTTCAGGTACCTGCCACGGCTGAGTCGGCTACTTTCCAGGCTTTTAAGGGGTCCTGGCTTTCTGTAAGCAATTGCTGATGGGACTTCAACAGCAAAGGATGACAGGCTTCTGCCGCCAGTTCACACAGGGGCAAAAGGGTAAAATTACGATACTGTATCTGAGGGTGCGGAAGGGTGAGCTCATGGGTCCTAACAATACGGTTACCGTAATATAAGATATCCAGATCAATGAGGCGCTCCCGCCACTTGCCTATTTTATGCTTTCCCATCTGTTTTTCAATGCTCTGCAACGTTTGCAACAGTGCTTCATGAGAAAGCCGTGGGGCTATTTCAAGCACCTGATTCAAAAAGTCGGGCTGCTGGGTTTCACCCCAGGCTTCCGATTCATAGAGAGAAGAAGCCCTGAGCACCGTTCCTGCCAGGGTATGCACCCTATGGCGTGCCTGTTGCAGATTCTCAAACCTGTTCCCTAAATTAGAACCCAGTAGTATATAAATTCCCTGAACAAGCCTCACTTTAGTTAAATTTACTTATATCTTTACCACTAATTACACGTACAAAGTTAAGTATAAACCCATTTCAACAAACCATGAGATTTTTAATAAATGTATTGGCAACGCTGGTTGGCTTGTTTCTGTTCTTTGGTATTCTCACTTTGATACTGGTGGGAGTGGCCACTACTGCCGCCTCCCAGCAGGATGTCAATATAGAAAGTAATAGCATACTACGCATCGAATTGGATAAACCTATTGTAGAGCGGGAAACCGAGCAGCCTTTTAACTACCTGCCATTTCCCGGTGCTGATGGTGGTGTCATCGGACTGATCAATGTGAAAGAAGCCATAGAAGCGGCCAGGGAAGATGAGCGAATCAAGGGTATTTACCTGGATGCAGGGATTGCTTCAGGTGGGTTTGCCTCCTTGAAAGAAATCCGCGACGAATTACTGGAGTTTAAAGAATCCGGAAAGTTTATCATCAGCTATAGCGAGATGATGTCTGAAAGAGCCTATTATGTAGCCTCGGTGGCCGATGAACTATACCTGAATCCGGAAGGCATCATGGAATTTAATGGCTTTTTCGTAGAAACCCCTTTTATCAAAGGAACCTTGGAGAAAATTGGGATAGAACCTCAGATCTTCAGAGTAGGCGACTTTAAAAGTGCCGTTGAGCCTTTTATCCGGGAAGATATGAGTGTGGAAAGCCGGCAGCAAACTGAAGCGTACCTGGGTTCGTTGTACACTACCTATTTAAATGACATTGCAGCAGCGACAAAGCAATCCGTGACAACCCTGAAAAGTGTGGCCGATTCGGTCAAAGTAAATTCTGCCAAGGAGGCTGCTCAATACAAACTGGTAAACAGCACCGCTTATTACGATGAGGTGTTAGCTAATATCGCCAGTAGACTAGACATAGAAGACGTAGAAGATATCTCGTTTATTTCTCTGAGTAAATATCAGAAAGCTCTGGAGAATGAGTCCAGCTATTCTCGAAACCGTATTGCAGTGATCGTCGCCAACGGACAGATCCTGCCCGGCGAAGGAGAAGGAACCACCATAGGTGGGGAAACTTTTGCCAAAGAAATCCGGAAGGCCCGGCTCGATGACAATGTAAAGGCTGTTGTCCTTCGTATCAACTCTCCCGGCGGCAGTGCCCTGGCCTCCGATGTGATCTGGAGAGAGGTAGTCCTGACCAAAGAAGTGAAGCCCATCATTGCTTCCATGTCCGATGTGGCCGCTTCCGGAGGCTATTATATCGCTATGGGATGCGATACCATTGTAGCCCAACCCAATACTATCACAGGTTCTATTGGTATCTTTGCCATGGCTTTCAATGCAACAGAGCTGGTGAATAAACTGGGTGTGACGACGGATATTGTCAAAACCAGTCCGTTTGCCGACATCCTGAATCCTACCTCCGAGCTCACGGAGTATGAACGCAGGGTCATCCAACGATATGTGGATGAAGGGTATGAAACCTTCGTAGACAAAGCGGCAGAGGGCAGGGATATGTCTGTAGATGCCATCAAGGCAGTTGCTTCCGGTCGGGTATGGAGCGGCACACAGGCAAAAGAAAGAAAGCTGGTAGATGTATTAGGAGGCCTGGATGATGCCGTACAGATTGCCGTAGAAAAAGCCGGTCTGGCAGATGACTACCGGGTGAAATATTATCCGGAAACGAAAACAATCCTGGAACAGATCATGAAAGAACTGAATCAGGAGATCACCACTTATCGCCTGAAAAGCGAGTTAGGATTGGCTTACCCTCTCATTCAGCAGTTGAAAGAACTGGAAAGTATGGAAGGTATTCAGGCCAGGTTGCCCTATGAGATCATTATCAAATAAGGCCTACCGATGGATCGCATGATAAAAGAAATGCTGGATAAGAACAGAATATCCAGCATTTTGTCTATAAAGACCTTCCTTGATCAGGAGAGGCTTTTTCAGTCTGGCAGTGGTTTTACCATCACATCTTTGTAATATACTTTGCTTTCCGGGTCGTGTCCTTGCAGGGCAAATGTTCCACTGGAAATGATCCGTTGGGCATTGCCCTGGTCACGTTCAACATCCTCCGGCTCGGTGTAATCCACCACTGTTTTGTCATTCACTTTGATCACCACACGATTTCCCTTCACAATGATATGTTGGGTAAACCACTCATTGTCTTTGGCGGGTACTTCCCTCACATCGTCGATGGCATACAGGCTACCCGTTCTCCGCCAGTCCGTATGAGAATTGTTTACCTGTACCTCATAGCCATGAGAAGGCCAGCCCTCATCCTGATATTTTGTATGAAAATACATACCTGAGTTGGCCCCTGGCATGGTCATAACCTGGGCTTTCCATTCAAAATTCTTAAAGTTGTGATTTTTAACGGGCCCCGTATAGAAGAGGTGCGCCCGTGGGCCGGCCACCACTATCTTTCCATCTTCCACAGAAAAGGTTTCCGGGTTTTCATTGGCTTTCCATCCATTGAGCGTTTTCCCGTCAAAAAGGGAAATCCATTCACTGTCCTGTTGAAAAGAGAAGCTGGAGCAGATAGCCAATAGCACTGCGATGATACCGTATGTTGTCTTTTTTTTCATAAGATTAGGTTGAATTTATGTGATATAAAGTAGTTTCGTTTTGTTACCCTGCTGGCATTACCCCCCCGGAGCCCCCAACACCGCTGCATTATTCTCTGCTGTATGGTCTACCGTTTCCAGCAAGCGGCCCACCCGGCTGTAATATTTCCAGACCCCTGTTTTCTCATCAGCAGTAAAAGTGCCGGTTGATTCAATGTTGCCATTTTCATAATAATAGGTCCAGACTCCTTCCTGCCCGTTGGAAGTCATGCTTCCTTCTGCCGATTTTCCTCCTTCTCTAAAGTAGTAAATCCAGGTACCGGTAGGCTGTCCGTATTGGTAAGTGCTTTGCAGCTCCAGTTCTCCGGTAGGATGATAGACGAGCCGGGTACCGTTTCCATCCTGCAACGTGCCTTTAGGCAAAGTATCTCCCTGTATGGAATGATAAGGCCCCACATTCATCAAATGGCCAAACTGCCAGAATTCATCCTGAATGAGTTGCCCATTGACATAAAACAAGCCCCACTTGCCTTCTTCTTTTCCCAGGGTAAAAGAGCCCAGCGAACGCAATTCTCCCGTATCATAATATTTGAACCATTGTCCTTCTTCCAGGTCCAGCTTATAAGAACCTTCTGCGACCAGCACTCCCCGTTCGTTATAATATTTCCAGATGCCATCTTTCAGTCCGTTCAGATATGCGCCAGCAGAATAGATTTTGCCGGATTCAAAATAAGTCTTCCACACCCCCGTTTGCACATCGGCCTTAAACTGCCCTTCTACACTTCGCTGGCCATTGTAGTGATATTCCTGATAGGTACTGTCGCGCAGGCCATTTTTGAAATAAGTGATAGACTTCAACTGTCCGTTGACATAATAGATCTTCCATTCGCCTTCCGAAACACCCTCCTCATAATAGCCGACCCCTAAAAGACCTCCATACTCGTTGAAGAACTGCCACTTTCCTGTTTTGCTTCCGCTTTCATATTCTCCCCTTTGCGACAACTGCCCCGTATTATCGAAAAAAAGCCATTTTCCGGTTCGTTTTCCATCTTGCAATTCTCCCCTGCCTGTCAGGCTATCAGTCGGCACAATCTCTTCCTGTGCCCAGGCAAGGTAAGGCAGCATCATCAGGAAGCAGTATAGAATTATCTTCATATATTCACACTTTTGCTGATACAATGTACATCATTCTAATAAGCAAACGGAGAAATACTCCTGAATTGTTTATTCTTTCAAAGTTCCCAGTGCTAAAACCTCACAAAACAGTTGAAAATATTTCAGCGTAAAATCCGGCAGTTGTTCCCCTTGGTTTAAAGGTAAAAAAGCTGCCATTTTAAAAAAAGGCATGGTGGCTAAGTACTGTTCTACTGCCGGGTCTGCCAGGGATTGGAGGCTCACAAAATTATCCTCTTCTCTGTGATATTCCCAGGGATGAGAATGAATGCACAGATAAAGATCTTTCTGACGCAACTTTTCCCAATACCGCCTGATATTGGGGCTAAACTGCTCCCAGGAGCGCCCTTGCAGGTGGAGCGTTACACTAAAAAAATGCCCCCACCAACACATGGTTCGCAAGGCGAAAACATCTTTCCGATGGAACAAACGAGGGTAATCCAGGATGTGGTATGGTAAGTTCCGGTAATTCTCCCCCTTTGCCATTTTGCCGGCCTTATAAGAAACACCTTCCGGAAAGACGATTGAAGACTCCCTGATATAAGACTTCAGCGTATCTTCCGTGCGCACCAGCAAATCATTGATTTTCTGCTGAATACGTTTTTTGGTAATTAAAAAATCAGTATCTGATAAATAAGTAAGTTCTTTGGATGTCAGGTACATGCGTGCTTATTATCCTGTCGTGTCGATCCGTTGAATAATTTTGATCACCATCTCGTGCTTATCTCCTTCCTGATCCTGCAATTCAATATTCACCTGCGGATTGTCTGCTTCCAGGTCTGCTTTTATGTTAACAATGGTATTATCTGTCAGGTACTCCTGAATTTCATTTTTCAGTTCACTGATGGCCTTGGCAAATTCCACTTCCAGTGGACTAGGGTTATATCTTTGGGTTTTCATGAAGTAATGTTATTTTTTAATGCATCAATGTCTATTAGCAAATCGGACAGATCCGATGGTCAGGCGCGGAAGCTCTCCCGGAATCCGGCTTTTACGATGATTTTTCTGCCCTGATCAGATCCGCGTCATCGTTCTGCACATTGTTCACTCTCTTGGAAACCACATAGGCTTGCAGTTTGGCATCGTTCAGCGGACGCAGAATATCCAGCAACCCTTCTTCATCTTCCGTATCGCTAAGCCAGAAATCCCAGGCCTCTTTTTCCAGAATGACAGGCATGCGGTCATGAATATGCGCAATGCGCTGTGGTGCCTGCGTGGTAATGATACAGAAATCACGGCTCTCTTCGCCACTTTCTGTGGTATGGTCGCCCCACAGACCGGCAAATACGAAAGGACTTTCATCTTTTAAGGTAATGCGATAGGGTACTTTCCCTTTTTCGGCTTTCTTCCATTCGTAATAGCCTCCAGCGGGTACCAGACATCGTTTTTTCCTGAAAGCATGCTTGAAAGAACTCTTCTCTGCCACTGTCTCGGCACGGGCATTGATCAACCGTTTGCTGCCTTCTCCTTCTTTGATCCAGGGAGGAATGATACCCCACTCGTAGAGCGACATTTTATAGCGACTCACATTGCTCACCACCGGTAACAACTGAGAGGGCGCTGCATTGTATTTAGGGCTGAAATTCTCAGGAACTTCTGTCTGTAATTCCCGGGCAATGTTCTCAATTTCAGGCCCTATGGTATATCGTCCACACATATTTTCTTTTTTTAAATGATAGCAGGCATGAATGATAGAATGAGTGAATGTTAGAATGAAAAAATTGTTAGTATGCGTGAATGCGAGTGTGCATTACTGAATTTCTAAATAATCTGAGAGCGACCTATACGCTAAAACGGAGAGGGATCAGCATACCACCAAACCCATTCAACGACTCATCCGTTTCAACATGCTCACCTTCTACCACTCACGCATGCATACACTCTATCCTTGTACTCATTCAAAACTAGTTATTATTCATGATCAAACGAAATGAAATGAATTTTTGTTAATTACGAAAATGTTTTAAATTTGCACCTCTTTTATTAAAAGACAAATTTTATTTTAATGGAATTTAGCAAAAATTACGAGACAGTATTCATTTTAACTCCCGTTTTGTCTGAAGAACAGATGAAGGATGCTGCCACCAAATTCTCCAATTATCTTAAGGATCATGGAGCTACTATCCTCAATGAGGAAAACTGGGGCTTGCAAAGATTGGCTTATCCCATAGGGCATAAGTCTACGGGGTTTTATCATTTGGTTGAGTTCGAAGCAGACACTCAGTTGATCCGGAACCTGGAGATAGAATATCGCCGGGATGAGCGCGTATTGCGTTATCTGACAGTGGCGCTGGATAAGCACGCTGTAGAGTACAACGAAAGAAGAAGAAAAGGAGAATTTAAGAAAAACAAAAAAGAGGCTAAGGAGGAGCCAGCATCATGACCTTACAAAACGAACCTATTCACAGTAACAAACAGGAAATCAGAAAAAAATACTGCCGTTTCAAAAAAGCCGGCATCAAATATATTGACTACAAAGACCCTGACTTCTTGCTGAAATTTGTAAACGAGCAGGGAAAGATTCTGCCCCGCCGCATTACAGGTACCAGCCTGAAATTTCAGAAAAAAGTAGCCCAGGCTGTGAAAAGAGCCCGTCACCTGGCTTTATTACCCTACGTTACAGATTCTTTAAAATAAAGGGTTGTGCCATGATTTCGGCTTTCAGGGTGTTGGCCCGGGAAGCGGTAACGCATGGCTAATCGCTAAATGCTAAAAAAATGGAAGTAATATTAAAAGAAGATATCAAAGGACTAGGTTACAAGAACGATGTGGTAGTGGTCAAGTCGGGTTATGGTAGAAATTACCTTATTCCCAAAGGCTTTGCTGTGATCGCCAATACTTCTAACCGGAAGATGATCGAGGAAAATGTGAAGCAGGCTTCTCATAAAGCCGATAAGGTGAAAAAAGATGCAGAAGACCTGGCTGCCAAGATTGGCGATACCGTGTTGGAAATTCCGGCTAAAGTAGGGGAAAGCGGAAGAATCTTTGGTGCTATTACCACCCTGCAAGTCTCAGAAGCCCTGAAAGAAAAAGGATTTGATATTGACCGTAAGAAAATATCGGTAGATTCAGATATCAAAACCCTGGGCGACTATACAGCCGAGATTGATTTACACAAGGATGTAAAGCATAAGGTAACGCTCCGGGTCGTAGAAGCCTGACATCAGGTTTTCTTCACATAAAATTCAAGGCGCTCTTTTTTTATAGAGCGCTTTTTTTGTTATTATCGTTTCGTTCTTTATTTTTTTATATGTTTTCTACCCCGGTACATATCGCCCCTTCGCCCCACAAAATATTCCTGCGTGCAAAAATACTTTCTATAGGGTCTTGCTTTGCACAGGTGATTGGCCAGCAGCTCCAGGAGAACAAGTTTGATACGTTTATTAATCCTTTTGGCACTCTCTATAATCCGGCGGCCCTGTTCCGCATGCTGCACCAGTCTATCAACCAGATGCTGCCATCAGAAGAAACCTACCTCGTGCGGGAGGGCATGCATTATAACTATAAATTTCATTCCGACTTTTCTGCTCCTCACCGTAAAGACCTGGAAGCACAGATAGAGCAGGCTATCACCAGTACCCACCAGTTTCTGGAAATGGCCGACTGGCTCCTGATTACCCTGGGCACCGCCTTTAGCTACGAAAAAGTTGATACGCAACTGTTGGTAAGCAATTGTCATAAAATGCCGGCCAGCCATTTTCATAAACGCATGCTGGAGGTAGAAGAAATTTCCCTCCGCTTTGATCAGCTTCTCCGGGCCATGGACGCTTTCAATCCTAGGCTGCGTTATATTTTTACAGTAAGCCCCGTCAGGCATATCCGGGATACTTTGCAGCAAAACAGCGTGAGCAAAGCCAGTTTGCGGGTGGCGGTAGACCTGATACAGCAAAAACATGCTGACAAGGTTTTTTATTTTCCCAGCTATGAGATTATGATGGATGAGCTTCGGGATTATCGCTTTTACAAAGCGGATATGATCCACCCCAGTGAAGTCGCTGAGCATTATATCTGGGAAAAATTTGCCAGCACCTACCTGGATAAAGAAGCCCTTCAGTTTATTGCAAACTGGGAAAAGCTAAAGAAAGCTATTCAACACAAGCCCTTTCATCCTGAATCCAGCCATCATCAGAATTTTCTGAAGAAAACAATTACCCAGCTTCAACAATTAAGTAATAAGGTTGATGTAAGTCAGGAAATCAGCTATTTAGAAAAACAATTGAAATAAGTATGGCTGCAGCCGCAGGAAATCGCTTACAGCATGAGACAAGCCCGTATTTGCTCCAACATGCCCATAACCCGGTAGACTGGTACCCCTGGGGTGAGGAAGCCTTGCAAAAGGCACAAGCGGAAGATAAACCCATCCTCGTGAGTATAGGTTATTCGGCCTGTCATTGGTGCCATGTGATGGAAAAAGAATGCTTTGAGCAAGAAGAGGTAGCCCAGTTGATGAACGCCCATTTTATCAATATCAAAGTAGACCGGGAAGAACGGCCGGATGTGGACCAGATCTATATGGAAGCGGTGCAAACCATGGGTGTACAGGGCGGTTGGCCGCTGAATGTGTTTCTCACCCCTGATCAGAAACCCTTTTATGGTGGCACCTATTTTCCCAAACGTAACTGGATGATGTTGCTTCAGAATGTGGCGCAGGCTTTCCGGCAGTCGCGCCAGCAACTGGAAGAGTCGGCCGAGCAATTCGCCCTGAACCTGGCCTTCAGCGATATCCAACGATATGGCATCACCAACGAATCCGGTGTACTGTCCCGGCAGGATTTATCACAGCAATTATCACAGATTTACGGCAAATTTTCTCAACAGTTCGACACCGTGAAAGGGGGTATGAACCGCGCCCCTAAATTTCCTATGCCAACGCACTGGCTCTTTCTGCTACGCTACCACGCACTGACCCAAAACCAGGAAGCTTTGCAGCAGACGACCCTCACCCTGGATCGTATGGCTTTTGGTGGCCTGTATGATCAGTTGGGCGGTGGCTTCGCCCGGTATTCCGTAGATGCTGATTGGTTTGCACCTCATTTTGAAAAAATGTTGTACGACAACGGCCAACTACTAAGTTTGTATGCAGAAGCCTATGCGTTGACCAAAAACCCAAACTACCGCCAGGTGCTGGAAGAAACCGTGGCTTTTCTCCGGAGGGAAATGACGCATCCGGCAGGAGGTTTTTACAGTGCGTTGGATGCCGACAGTGAAGGAGAAGAAGGAAAATTCTATGTGTGGCATCAGCAGGAGCTTCATGCACTACTGGGCGATAAGGCAGCCCTGGTCAGCCAATATTATGGGATAAAAGAAGAAGGAAACTGGGAAAAAGGCTATAATATCCTGCATCGTCCGTTCTCCGACGCATCTTTGGCACAACAATATCAGTTGGAGGAAACCGAACTCAGGGAGATCATAGCAGACAGTAAACAAAAACTGTTAGCCGCAAGAAGCCAGCGCATTCGTCCTGGCCTGGATGATAAGATTCTTACGGCCTGGAATGGCCTGGCACTCAAAGGGCTGGCCGATGCTTATGCTGTGCTCAACGAAACGCCTATCCTGGAAGCGGCCCTGAACAACGCCCGGTTTATCCAGCAACACCTGGCACAACAGGAGCAGGAAGGGTTGCGTTTGTTCCGCACCTTTAAAGAGGGAAAAGCAAACCTCCCAGGGTATCTGGAAGATTATGCCTGTGTCATCAGCGGATTGATCGCTTTGTATCAGGTAAGTTTTGAGGAATCCTGGTTAGCGATGGCACAGGCGCTTACTGAGTATACGCTGTTTCACTTTCTGGATCAGGAAGAGGGCTTCTTTTACTATACCGATACATCTTCCACACTCATTGCCCGTAAGAAGGAAATTTTTGATAACGTGATGCCCGCTTCCAACTCTATGATGGCACGAAATCTATTTCAACTGGGCATACTACTGGAAAACGACTCTTACCGGCAGCTAGCAGAAAAAATGATGGCCAACATGCTTCCCCTTGTTCTGAATGAACCGGGCTACTTAAGTAATTGGACCAGCTTAGCCACAGAAATGGCGCATCCTATGGCTGAAATAGCGATTGTAGGTCCGGAGCTGTTTTCTTTCAGTGCCCGCCTGCACCAGCATTACCATCCTTTCAAACTGCTGGCAGGCACGGTTACTTCCAGTTCGCTTCCCCTCCTAACGGACCGCCAGGCTATCAACGGAACGACAACCCTGTATGTCTGTTATAACAAGACCTGTCAGTTACCCGTCCATAGCCCGGAGGAAGCCTTACGGCAGCTAAGAGAAACCAGCCAGCCGAATTGAGGCAGAAGTTTTATTTTTTGATCACTCTGATGCTTTTTGAAGTCGTATGGTTCTGGACGATACTTAATAGGTAAACATCACTGGGTAAATGCTGTGCATTGCTAAAATTATACTGGTTTCTTCCGGCATAACCCTCCACCTGTTCTGAGGCTACAATGTTTCCCCGCAGGTTCATCAGCCGGACTTCTACCATGCCATCAGTGGCCAACTCAAATGCGACAGAGAAATCTTGCTGAAAAGGATTTGGACTGGGCGCATGGAGGGTGATGGTATTCTGCTGCTGCTGAGACTGAAAAGCAAGCGAAACGGTAACTATGGCAGAATACTCAAACTTTCCATCATAATCGGTTTGTTTTAAGCGATAATAAGCAGTACCTGCCAGTGGCGATTCATCGGTATAGCTATATTGTTGATGGCCATGATGGTTACCTGCTCCCCGTACTGTTCCCACAGCTTGAAACGATTGGCCATCAGTACTTCTTTCCACTGTAAAGTAATCATTATTCATTTCTTCTGCGGTAGCCCATTCGGTAAGCACTGTCTTATCCTGTTCTTTTGCTCTAAAATAGAGCAGCTTAACTGGTAACACACTCCAACCCTGATCAATAATATCAAAAAGCGTTGGATGAGGACCTTGTAAATCTGACAGACTTGCTTTATCACCGTTAGCAGCAATGTTTCCGGTAACCGAGCCTCCCACATACAGGTTACCTGCAGAACCATTATAGGTATCTTGAGTACTATTACTGAAGGTCATATTACCTCCTATGGCAATGATGCCTCCATTGCCCACCACAATCTTGTTTTGTGCCGAAAAATTACCGGTTACAACCAAGACTCCACCTGAATTAATGGTGATATCAGAATTATTACCCATGTGCAGATCCCCATTGACCACCAGGGTATCCGTAATAATTAACTCACCATTAGCACCCCACGTTAAGTCATCAATCTGAATGACGGTATAGAATATCTCAATATCAGTACCGTTAGGTACATTTACATTCGGTGCCACCCCTCCTGCCCAGGTAGGATTATCTGTCCAAAAACCACTTTCAATGGAGTAATAATCCGGAGGCGCTGCCTCTGAATCCTCCCCCGTGCCCAGGTTAAGATAAATAAATAGGCCCACCGCAACGATACCCGCCACAGCCACACCGGCTGCCATATATTGCCAGGTCAGCTTCTGGGTGAGTTTTGTAGAAGTTTTTGACTTCATAGATCGCCTTAATTTCATGTATGTAAATGTTTTTAGCTACTTACTAAAGTACAGGTTATGTGTTTAATTGATAGCGGGAGAGAACACCAGGTCGCCTAAGCCTATTTTCTCAGTTTCACTCATCAGAGCAGCCCGCTCTACAAAGGATTTCAGCTCTCGGATATTGCCAGGCCAGGAATGCTCCATCATGGCTTCTAAAGCTTCTTTAGAGAAAGTCTTTTCTCCTAATTTATTCTGGAGGCAGAACTCCCGAAGGAAATGCCGGGCCAGGAGTATGACATCATTCCCCCGTTCCCGCAGCGGAGGCAAATGCACCAGAAAACCTTGCAGCCTGTAATACAGATCCTCCCTGAATTTTCCTTCTTTTACTCTTTGTCCTAAATGCTGATTGGTAGCTGCCAGGATTCTTACATCCAGGTTAATTTCCTTGTTGCTGCCCACTCTGCATATCTTATGTTCCTGCAACACCCGTAACAGCTTAGTCTGTAGATTGATCTCCATTTCCCCAATCTCATCCAAAAGGATAGTCCCGCCTTTGGCCTCTTCAAACTTTCCTATTCTTCGGCTGTCGGCACCCGTAAACGCTCCTTTTTCATGACCAAACAGTTCACTTTCTATCAGGTCCTCAGGAATGGCGGCTATGTTGATAGCCACAAAGGGACCTTTCCTGCGGTTTGAATTATAATGTATAGCGCTGGCCACTACTTCTTTTCCTGTACCACTTTCTCCGGTAATCAGTGCGAGCACATTGCTTTTTTCTACCTTCTGGATCAGTTTGACAGTTTGTAAAGCCGCTTTGCTCTCTCCTATAATAGAAGCATACTTACTCCTGTCGATGATTTGCTCCTTCAGGGTTTCCACTTCTTTCTTCAGTCTTACCCTTTGTGTAAGGTTGTTGATGAAGTGTTCTAATTCGGAGAAGGTATGGTCATTTTTGATAATGTAGTAGTCGGCGCCACGCTTATAGGCCTCTACGGCTACTTTTACCTCTTCCTGCCCGGAGACAATAATAGTAGCAATGTTCTGATTATAGTTTTTTATTTTTTTCAAGATGTCTAATCCACTCATACCGGGTAAATTGTAGTCTATGGTCACGATATCCGGATTAAGGTGAATATGCTCGAAGAATTCTTCTCCGCTCTGAAAAATAGTTACGTCATAATTATGTTCTTTCTCCAGCGTATATTTCATCATTTTTCCGAACATCAGGTCGTCTTCAATGACAAAAATTTTGATTATGTACTCCATATTTACCTTTGAAGTGAATTGTAATATTTACGTATCTATTTTATATCTGCCTCTTGTACCTTTTTTTTGTATTCTACTCACAAATGGACTCAAACTAACAATAAAAAATGATATAAAACTTTATTTTATTGCATTATTCCTTGATCACGTAAGGTTTTAACAGATTATGTCTATTCTTTCACGTAAGTGTCTGCCTTGTTTTTTTCTTTTTTATCTTTGTCCTTATGAGTCAAACTTTTCCACACCAGCTCGAACTGAATACGGATGCTCCCGAGGAAAGGAAAACATGGTTTGCCGATGTGATTCTTCCCGTTCCCATTCCCAAAATGTTTACCTACCGGGTCCCTGTGCCGGTAGAAACCCTGATTCAGGTAGGGAGCAGAGTGGTGGTGCAATTCGGGGCTAAAAAAGTATTGACAGGTGTAGTAGGGCGGTTGCACAATATGCCTCCCCTCAAATACCAGGCGCGCTATATCTTAGAGTTGCTGGATGATACGCCTGTCATCAACCCGGTACAGTTACAGCTTTTTGAGTGGATCGCTGCCTATTATGCCTGCACGGTGGGCGAAGTGCTCAATATTGCCTTACCTTCCGGACTGAAACTCAGCAGTGAGTCCAAAGTGCAGTTGCATCCGGAGTTTAAAAGGGAAACCTCTTCCTACGAGTTTTCTGAGAAAGAAATCATAGTACTCGAAGAACTGGCCTCCAAGCAGACCCTTTCCTATAATGAAATCGGTAATCTGCTGAATGAGAAAAATTTTTACCAAATCATTAAATCCCTGATTGCCAAAGAGGCCATTCTGATTTTTGAAGAAGTCAAAGAAAAATACAAGCCTAAAATTGTCAAAAGAATCAGCTTGTCCTCCAAGTTTTCTCAAGACCCGGAAAGCCTGGCCCACCTGCTTGATGTATTAGAAAAAAAACCCAAACAGGCCGATGTCGTGCTGCATTACATGCAACTGCTTCCGGATTACGCTAACCCGGACACCAACAAAAAGGGTGTACTAAAAAGCAGATTATCGGAAAGAAATATCTCTGTCTCTGCCATCAATACGCTGGTAAAGAACGAAATTCTGGTAGAATTTGAGGAAGTCATATCCCGTTTTGCTACCGCTCCACTGAATACCGAAACAAAAATTCAGCTGACAGAAACCCAGCAAATAGCTAAAGATGCGGTGTACACTCACTTCCAGCAAAAAGATATTGTGTTGCTGCATGGCATTACCGGGAGCGGCAAGACGGAAATCTACATCGATATGATACAGGAAGCACTGGGCAGCGGCAGCCAGGTCCTGTATCTCTTGCCTGAGATCGCCCTGACCACACAGATTGTCATCCGCCTTAAAAAGATATTCGGCAATCAGATGGGTATTTACCATTCCAAGTTTTCTGATAATGAGCGGGTGGAAGTGTGGCAGGGTGTGTTGAACGGCAAATTTCCGCTGGTGGTAGGGGTACGTTCTGCAGCTTTGCTGCCTTTCGATAATTTAGGGCTCATCATTGTAGACGAAGAACACGAGACTTCCTACAAACAGTTTGATCCCGCACCCCGTTACCATGCCCGGGATGTAGCCCTAATGCTAGGGAAGTTTCACCATGCCAAAACCCTTCTCGGTTCAGCCACCCCCTCTATTGAAACGTATTACCATGCTTCTACCGGGAAATACGGACTGGTCAGGCTCACCAAAAGGTATGGCAATGCCCAGCTACCGGACATTGAGCTGGTGGATATCCGGGAGGAAAGGAAGCGTAAAACCATGAAACAGGATTTTTCTTCTGTTTTGCTGGAGAAAATGGAAGAAATTCTGGCTTATGAAGAACAGGCTATCATTTTTCAGAACCGCCGAGGGTATGCGCCTTATATTTTTTGTGAAGACTGTGCCCAAATTCCCAAATGCAAACAATGTGACGTAAGTCTTACCTATCATCAGTATTCCCATGAGTTGCGCTGCCACTACTGCGGCCATCATGAGAAGATGCATCTGGAATGCGAAGCCTGCGGCTCCAGTCGATTAAAAACGTCCGGTTTTGGCACGGAAAAACTGGAAGAAGAAATCAATTTTCTCCTTCCTCAGGCGAAAGTACAGCGAATGGACCTGGACACCACCCGGAAAAAGAACAGTTACCAGCAAATTATTGACCGTTTCGCTAAAAGAGATCTGGATTTTCTGGTAGGTACCCAGATGGTGAGCAAAGGACTCGACTTTGATGGCGTCATGCTGGTAGGGATCCTGGATGCCGATCGTATGATACATTTTCCGGATTTTCGCTCCCATGAACGTACTTTTCAGCTCATCACCCAGGTGAGCGGACGGTCGGGCCGCAGAGATAAAATAGGAAAAGTCATTATCCAGACAACCAACCTGAAACAACCCATTTTGCATAAGATTGTGTCCAATGATTACCGGGGGCTGTATGAAGAAGAAATTGCAGAAAGAGAGGCTTACCAGTATCCTCCCTTCGTGCGGCTCATCCGTATCACAGCCAAGCATATTGACAAGAAAGTGAGCCAGAAAGCCGCCGCCATGCTGGGAGAATTATTAAGGAGCTTCTTAGGAGATCACCGGGTCTTAGGTCCGGAAGAACCGCTCATCGGAAAAATCCGGAATCAGTATCTGATCAACCTGATGCTCAAACTGGAAAAGGGGATCAACCTGTTGGAAGTGAAGAAAAAGATCAGGGAGCATAGCCTTGAGCTACTGCAGGAAAAAGAATTCAGAAAAGTAAAACTGGTCATCGACGTAGATCCTCACTGACGACCTGGCGCAGCCTGCCTGTCCCTCAACTTCTTACCCGGCCAATACTTCCTGCTTTTCAATTTTAGAAGTATCCAGTTCGATGCCGAAGCCGGGTTGCTGCGGCAGCGGTAACACGCCGTTGTCCGTGAGCAGGGGATCTTTCTGGAAATGAAGCTTGTAGCCAACATGGTTGATCAGGTATTCTACCAGCGGGCACACCTCCGGCGACTGGCTGGCAACCACATGCAGGGCTGCATGAATATTATGGCCATGAGGAAATACTTTAGCCCCAAAAGAGGAAGCCAGATGACAAATTTTGACCAGTTCACTGACCCCGCCACACCATTCCGGATCGGCCTGTACAATCTGAATGGCACCAGCTTTGAGGAAGTCAAGGACTTCCCAACGGTTATAGAAATGTTCACCCGTGGCCACAGGTATGGTGGTGCTCTGACTTAATTGAACAAAATTTTCCAGCCGGTTGGTAGGAAAGGCCTCTTCTATCCAGTAGGGGCGGTAAGGTTCTACCGCTTTGGCCCAGGCCATGGCAAAAGGCAGATCCCAACCCATGAAAGCGTCGAACATAATTTGCCCTTCAAACCCTACGGCTTCCCGCAATTCTTCCACCAGCTCGATATTTCTTTTTAGCCCTTCATTACCATATCCGGGGCCGTAGGCCAGAAACCATTTCTGATGATGAAAACCCTGCTCGTACAATTGCCTGGCTCGAGGACCCGCTTTCCCTTTTTCTACGGTATAGCCCAGGCAACTGCCATAGACAGGTACTTCCTGCCGGGTAGGCCCGCCTAACAACTGATACACGGGCGTCTTAAAATATTTTCCCCGGATATCCCACAGCACATTGTCTACAGCGCTGAGCGCCATCATATAATGGCCGGCCCTGGCGTGGCGGTTACGACGGTACAACTGATCCCAGAGGGTTTCTCCTGCCAAGGCATCCTTACCGATCAGAAAGGAGCGGAGTTGTTGCAACAGGGGCGCAATGGTTTCCGGGTCCAGATAACCATAGAGTCCTTCAATACCACCCCGCGTTCTGATGCGCAGGTAGTCGTGCGTGATGCTGCCCGACGATTTTGTAGGATTAGGGTTATCCTGATAAGGTTCAGGGCGTTGGTCGGCATAAATATGGATAGGCTGCGCCTGATACTGCTGGTTGACACCAGAGGTGCTGGTGTAGGGGCCGGTCAGTCGCAAGATTTCCACGGCCTCGATGAGGGTATCTGTTTGAGGTGGTGTTTCCGCCAAAAGCTGACGGGCAGGCAGCGGTAAAAAGGCAAAGGCAGAAGATTTGGTGAGGTTCCATAAGAACTGGCGGCGTGTAGTCATACAATCGTTTAGGTTTTCAGGTTAAACGCATCAGGATAAAAATCCTCCAGATATTGTAAGATAACTTCTTCCACGCCCTGGTCAGCCGTGATGCCAAGCGCCTCGGCTCGTTTGGCTTCAGTGCCCACAGGCCAACCCTTTACAATGTTGATGATCGTAGGATCAGGGCTCTCGATAATCTTCCCTAACCGGATTCCTTTGGCGTCGGCCACCGCCTGCAAGGCACGGATCATCTCTTTGACCTCATACTTACGGCTGGGCAAGGTAAGGGTACGATCATCACCCAACACCTGACTGTCGCACTCCATCGCCCTGATAAAGGCATCTACTACCTTTCTGTATCCTAACAGAGGCACTTCCATATCCAGGCCGACCGGTAAGTGATAATCTATCCCGTTCAGCGGTTCTCTGAATACCGCACTGGCAAAACTGGAAGCTGCCGCGTTAGGCTTTCCCGGACGGATAAATACCGTTGGCAGCCGGAGGGCACGCCCATCCAGAAATCCTTTGCGACTATAGTCATTGATCATAAGTTCTCCCATGAGTTTGGTCATCCCATAGGTGGTTTGGGGCAAGGGCTTGGTGGTATCAGAAACGACTGGTGGTGTATATGCTCCTCCATATACGGCGATACTGCTGGCAAAAACCACACGAGGGCAAAGAGCCGTATGGCGACAGGCTTCTAAAAGTTGCCGGGTACTGTCGAAATTCACACGCATCGCCAGATCAAAATCTTTCTCCCCGGCTCCACTGACGACAGCTGCCAGATGAAACAAAGCGAAATCTTCTTTTTCAGTGATCATCGCCTCGATCACAGCCTGATCCGATAGGTCTGCTTCCAAAAAAGTGACCCGATCCGATGCCTGCGTACGTACGGATGCCGGAATGACAAGGTCTACCGCCAGTATCTCTGAAATTTCTTTTTTTTCTGCCGGAGCCCACTGCAAATAAGGCCTGCGGCTAAGTGCCTGGGTCAGCTGGCTTCCGAGAAAACCTCCTCCGCCCGTGATGATAACTTTCATAGCAGGAAGCTTTAGGTTATGTATTGTGTATCTTCTGATAGAATGCGTACAGCGCACTGTGGTCCAGATCGCCCATCCCTGCCTCTATCATCTTTTCCCATAATTTTTTATTCGTGGTGAGCATGGGAAGGTCCAGTTGCTGGTCTTCAGCCACCCGGCAAGCTTCCACCAGGTCTTTGAGCTGGCTGGTAGCTTTTCCGCCAGGCGCATAGTTTGCTTCAATCATTCGCAGTCCATGCATGTCGAGAATTTTACTACCGGCAAAACCATTTAACAGCGCTTGCCGGGCGGCTGTTAAGTCAACACCGAGTGCCTCACATAAGATAAACGCCTCACTGACCGACGCAATGGTATTGGCAACGATAATTTGGTTGGCCAGTTTGGTAACCTGTCCGGTACCGCTTTCTCCCATATAGGTCACCTGGGCTCCCAAAATGTCCAGAATAGGTTTCACCCGGTCAAAAGTAGGTTGATGGCCACCGGCCATTATGGTTAAAGTAGCCTCCTTGGCGCCCTGTTGCCCGCCTGAGACCGGAGCATCTATCCAATCTGCCCCTTTACTGGCAGCTATGTTGTGCCACTTTCGGGTTTCCCGCACCCAGGTACTTCCCATATCGATGACCGTAGCCTGGGGCTGCAATTTTGAGAACAGTCCGTGCGCTCCTTCCACCACAGCCTCTACCGCATAGGTGTTGGTCAGCATTAATATGATGTATCCGTCCTGCACGGCCTCGGCAACGGCTGCCGGGGTATCAGCTGCTTCAAAACCTTCTTCCTTTAATGCCTGCACCACCGCCTGGCTGCGGTTATGAACAATGACTTCTGCTCCCGCTTTTTTAAGATGCTGCGCCATAGGTTTGCCCATGATGCCCACCCCAATAAAACCAATCTTTTTACCGTCGGGAGGAAATGCTGATGGAAAGATATTTTTTTGTGTCATCTGTTGCTGGTTCATGTTAACAGGATATTTCTTTGCCAGAGAGTCTGTTTCAGCAGAAAGAGCCAATAGCTAGTGAATGCTCAACGTTAAGTCAATTTGTCTGTATCGTTTTAGTCAGTGTATTGTTCATGTCTCCTTTGAGCCTGAATCCACAAACTCTTAATCCTGCCTTTATCAAGGTTGCTTTTGAAGCCTGATTCTCTATATTACACCGGGCAGCAGGCACCCTTCCCATAAGATAGGCTTCTTTTTTTAATTCCTGCACAATTAAATGGCCCAATCCTTTTTGACGGAAAGGCTCCTTTACTTCCATATATATATCGGCAAAAGGTATATTGTAATTCAGCATAAGTCCACCACTCGCAACAACTTCACCATTTTGTTCCAACACATATTCACTAGGATCATCACCCATATTATCTGCTGCTGTTGTTTTGCGGAAAATTACACCAGGAATCGTAATGTTTGTCATAAAATGATCTTCAAACAGTATAGCTTCTGCACAAACGTTTTGTGCATATACATAGAGCATGGACGATAAAAACAAATCGTTACTCTGGCTCTCGATATAAATGGCGCCAGAGACAGCCTGAAACTTCTGGAAGATTGAATTTGAGAATTTTCTAAAGGGTCTGATGACATAAAACTCAAAAACTGTATCTCTGTCTTCTCTTCTGTTGGTTCCCCATATAGAGCCGTAACCAATCTTTATCCCATCTATCATGAACAAATACGTGTCTGCCCAGCCATTATCATGACATTTGTTGCAGATAAACTGAAAATTATTTTCCTGCAGAAATAAGATGCGAAAAGACTGAATCTCTTCCAACCCGGTTTTGATGACTGTTAATTCCATATGATCTGAAAAGTGAACTGTCCGATGGGTCAGGACGTCTTCTAAGAGAAAAACAGTAAAATAAGCTTACGGCATTTTCAGTGCACATTGCCAGGTTCACTCACAGCGCTTTTTAACATGCTGTAAGAGGGTATTTCAGAAAACATAAAAGGTGTTTACACCTGTACTTCTACTTTTTTACCTGCTTTCACTGCCTGAAAAATAGCATCTATAATTTTTAAATCTTTCACACCTTCTGCGCCATCTACCGGCACCACCGGTTGTTTTCCTTCCAGAATAATAGCGGCCATTTCGTCCATCTGCACGGTCTGATGTGTCTTATGAGGTTGTGTAAGTTTACCTTTATGGGTACGGCCTTCAATAGGACCATAACCGGTAGAAGGTTGTAACTCAGCGAACCCTTCTGAGCCATTCAGGAAAAAGCGATCCAGATTGTTCATCGTATAGGTAGACAAACAGGAGGCAACGGCTCCGCTGGGAAAGCCCATTTGAAACATAATGGTTTCGTCGACCCCTTCCTTAAACTTTACCGGGTCTGTTTTCGTCTCCTGGGCTGTAACCCATATGGGTTCTTCTCCCACCATATAACGGGCACCGTTGATGGAATAAATACCAATATCCATCATAGCGCCCCCTCCTGCCAGCTCTTTGTTTAATCGCCACTGATTAGGATCTCCTATTCTAAAGCCAGACAAGCCCTGAAAGAACAATACTTTTCCAAACGCACCCTCTTTCCGCATGCGAATAATTTCCAGTGTCTTGGGTTCAAAGTGCATTCTGTAACCTACCAGCAGTTTTACATTCGCCTGCTTGCAGGCCTCTACCATCTCCTGTCCCTCTTTGGCGTTGATCGCCATGGGTTTCTCACAGATAGCATGTTTCCCTGCTTTGGCCACGCGTATCACCTGATCGTGGTGCAGGGCATTAGGCGTGATCACATACACAGCATCAATGTCCGGATTGTCTTTCATCCGGTCAAAATTCTCATAGTTATAACAGTTCTTCTCCGGAATGTTGTATTTCGACTGCCAGTCTTTGATCTTGGAAGGCGTACCACTCACCACGCCTACTAATTTAGCCTTTTCACTGGACTGCATGGCGTCAGCCACCCGGGTGCCATAACTTCCCAAGCCCATAATGGCGACACGCAGCACTTTATTCTGGGTAGAAGGATGGATAAAATTTTGTATGCCTGTGGTGTCATATCTTTGGATAAGCGGTAGACCGATGGCTGAAACGGTAATCTTCTGTAAAAAATCTCGACGTGAACGCATAGTAAGGTTGTTAAAGGTCAGTATAAGGATGTACTCAGCCTTGGCACAGGCTCAGGTTCACGCAAAGTATTGATAAAATGAATGTAGCGCAATAGTCCTCTTTGGATTTATAAGATAAATAATAGAGCCGACTGAATTCAGTATTATTGTTGAGGGTGGATAAGCCTTGCTCTTAAAAGTTTTGAGACGGCTAACGTTGTGGTTTGGTGGCACTGAATGAACCCTCTCCATGAAACCAGCGGGCTCCCTGCCCTGTCAGCCACAGGTAATAGTCTGTTGCCAGCTCGTCTTCTATGCCCACAAATCTACCATCACCATTTAGGGGCACTTCGCTTTCTCTGGCTGTTTTAAAAATAGCTGTTCCTTCGTCAATTTCATCAAACATGGCAACATACAGAGCTTCGGCTCCGGACAGTTTGGCCCCTGCTATCTGTTTCCACAGAAAATCACCCTTCTGCCGGGGGATGGCATGATAAAGGCTTTGATCTTTCTGCAGATTACCCCAGCTAAAGCCTGGAAATACGAGCGGCACATAGTCTACTCCATTGTTTTTACACCATTGTATATCACCCGCCAGCACTGGCCCTGCGATGTCATAGCGCTCTGAGTCATAGCGACCCACCGCCCAGGGCATGACAATGTCACAATTTCTGATCAGGTCATGCAGCAAAGGATTGTTCTCAGTATCTTTATCCAGCGTTCGCCAATAGTAAGGAACGCCGAGCATCACTGCTACTTTGTTGTTGATCCCCTTCAGGCCAGACACCAGCTGCTGTATATCTGCCACAGCGTATTTTCGGTTATCATCAAAGCCAGCACCCCAGATGGCCAGCAGGGGTCGGCCATTGTGCCGGACATAGCCTGGATTTTTCTCATTGTCAAACAAGGCAAACTGCTGCTGTAAAGCCTCCCAATCCTGTTTTACATAGGCTATATCCTCACTGGAACAGCCACTCAGATCATACATCACACAAATGGCCCTGTCATACTTCCTGGCGGCTTTCAGGGCATTTTCCAACACTTTGTTGAAATGCCGCTTTCCCGCAGGATTAGCATCTTTCACCTCTACGACAAATCGTTGCATGAATACACCATCAATGCCATAGTTTTTCATCCATTTGAAATGCAAATCCACACTTTCCTCATCATATGGACTGTAGAGGTAAGCATAGGACCCATCGGCATGTTTGAAGGGCGTGATATACTTTTTGGTGTATTCCGTCATATCGGGCCAAAAATCAATGGTAGAACAGCCGGGTTCGAATCCGCAGTTACTTTTATAGTGATACCAGCCCCGGTTGGAATCGTCGCCTTCCGCCGCAAACCAACCCTGATAGCCAGCCATCACCAGGTTTTTGTAGGAAGTATACAACAATCCCGTTTCATCATAAACAGTATCAGGCTCCTGGGTGGCCTCAGGATTTTCTTTTATATTTTCTTTCTCAGATTCTTTACATCCATTGGCGAAAAATATCAGGAGAATCAGAAAAGTCAAAGGTATTTTGATTAGCATGTTGGTGTGTAGGTTTGGGAGAAAATGATCCCTTCTCTTGCTGACACCACTGGGCTAGAAGAGAAGGGAAAGGTTATCAATAAATTCAGGCAAAGCTTATACGCCCAGACGAACTGCCGGCACATAGTTGAGTTTAGCTTCACCTACATCGATGAGCGCCCCGATTCGGAAAAAGTACTGTTCTCCTGCTTGCAGTGTGGCACTATTAGACGGCAGGTCTACCTCCAGGGTGAAAACCTGGTTAGGATCTACCACGGCATTGATCTCATTTTCTACAGCTACGATCCGTAACGGCTCCCCTACACTAGCTTCGGAGTGTACATACAGACCCACTTTCCTCACATTGTTGGTCACATTTTGCTCTAACCTGAAAGTAGCCACTACTTTTGAACCTTCTTTCACCACAGAGGCATCCAGGATGCGAATGTAGGGTGTCACTGTAAAGTCAAGCACGGTATTTCCGCTGATATTTATCTCCTGTGATTCGACGGGTATAAAATTTCCACGTACAGGCTGCACTGTATAGGTATTGGAAAAGAGCAAACTATTCTCATAGGTACCATCATTCTTCACGATCAGGTATTGTGAGGCCACTGGGTCATAGCCATGTTCGGTCAGCTCGATATTCGTACCGCGAATAATATCCTGCTCTACCAGTTCACCCGTTTGCGCATCTATGATGCGTCCTGATAAAGCCGCATCAGGCATGTCAAAATTATCCAGCTCACAAGCATACAAGGCGAAGCTCAGGAGTATCATTACTATTTTATATGTCTTCATCATAATCAATTTTAGGTTGAATAATAAAGGTTAACCCTTGGGTTAATACTGAGGATTTTGTACCAGCTCATTAGCCCCTATACCGGGAATTGGCCGGTAATACCATTTGTAATCGAAGGTTCTGGGATTAACATTGGGTACAAAGCTCCGCACAAAAATATACTGGGGTGGACTGGTCCTCAGGTCCAGCAAAGGAAACAAGGCGTGCATTCTCTTTTGATTGAAGATGATATGATACTCTCTTCTGCGGATCAGGTCCCAGTATCGTTTGTTTTCAAAAGCCAGTTCTACCCTTCGTTCCCGCATCAGGTTTTCCAGGGTCAGTGGAATAGCTACCGTATGACCTGCCCTTCTCCGTATATCATTCATGGCTTGCGCAGCCCGGGTAGCATCACCCATGCCACTTTCCAACACTGCTTCGGCATAATTAAGAAGTATCTCAGCATATCTGAAATCCATAAAATCGGTGGTGCCCTGGTTCCATCCGGGAGAGACAGGCGTTCTTTGGTCCAGAAATTTCTTAAAACCAAAGCCTGTCCGGGTATTATTGCCGCCGAAGGGGTCAAAGCCGGAATAGGTATTGGGGTTGGGGCCGCCATAGGTATAATAGACGGTACCGTCTACGGTGATCTGATCACTTAAACGGATGACGGCTTCTCCATCTGGTTTCACATAGCCTGCCTGAATGATGATCTGCTGATCTTTCCATGGGGTACCTGGCAACACGACTGTGCCCCACAGGCGGGCATCTTTGCCTGCAAAGATTTCATAAGGGTTGGAAAAATGCAGGTACTCTTTCGCAGGATCAAAGCCGTTATAGTCTTCTATATCTCCACTCACTGTCGTTTCAATAGGATCACTCTCTCCCGGATTGTCATAGCTTTCATACAGGTCAACGAACTCCAGGGTAGGATTCATGCGGCCAGGGTGTGGCCAGCCGTTGGCAGTCTGAGCCGGCTGATACCAGATATTGTAATTATGCCCGGTTTCATTGCCCGGCCTGGCAAATCCTTTGATAAAGATAGCTTCCATCGGTGCTATGTTCGGATCCTGAAACAGCTCTCTATAGTTTTCTGCCGCTTCTTCCGGAGAAGCCGGATCAGGTTTATACAAACTGAAAACGCCTGCATTCATGATCGCCTCACTGGCTTCTATGCAGGCCTCATAATATGGAGAAGCCAGGCTGGCCTCTAGTCCGATCAATTTCTGATCTACAGCTGTGCCGGATAAAGGGGCTTTGTTTCCAAATTTTGCGATGGATGCGGCATGCAAGGCTGCTCTTGACTTCAGAGCGTAAGCCGCCCATCTGGTACCTCTCCGTTCGCCCCCCTGCCAGGATTCCGGTAAATTGGCAATCGCCACATCACATTCTTCCATGATGAAATTCCAGGTGTCTGCTTCCGTGCTTCGGGGCACTTTGAGCGACTCTACCTCTCCCTCGTAGTTTTGGGAGGAAAGAATCAGGGGGACACCTCCGTATAGTTTGGCCAGCTCAAAATAAGTGTAGGCACGGATAAAAGCGGCTTCCCCCACAATCATGTTCCGGTCTTCTTCTGCAATATCCAGCGTGGGGATAATATCGATGAGCAGGTTCACATCTCTGATCAGTTTGTAGCTTTGTTCCCACCAGTTGAAATCGCCATCGCCAATGAAGTCGCCAAACTCAGAATGAACGGCCTCATCGGTTTGCATCGCCGGTGCAAAGCCCCCATTGTTAGGATCACCTCCATTGATGCGGAAACCATTTCTGAAATAAGTAAAATCCTCTATGGGCAACTGATAATACAGGTTGGCCATGTATAGTTTCACACCGGCAGGATCACTGAATAATGCCTGACCGCTCAACTTATCCGTGGGTTCCAGGTCCAGCACGTCTGAACAGGCACCCAACAGCAACACAAGGAGTATTGCCCCAATATTTTTTCTCATTTTCATATAGCTTGTGATTTAGAAAGTAAGGTTGACACCAACGTTGTAACTCCTGGTCAGCGGGTAAGTAAACCCTGCGTTAAACAGCCCTTCAATTTTCTCGGGATCAAAAGGCTTGACAAATGGGTCTGCAATAGTGAAAAGGTTAAAGGCATTGACATAAATTCTCAACCTTTCCATACCGATAGCCTGGAGATTAGTCAGACCGACAGTATAGCCCAGCTCTACACTTTTCAGTCGTACATAGGAAGCATCCCTTCTCCAGACACTACTTTCGGCATACATGGCACCCACATTGGCAATCAGACGGGAAACAGGCCATTTCCCAGGGATCCACTCACTGTCAGGATTATAGGGATCTGCTTTGTGCCATCGGTCAAAGAAATATTCCGGCGTATTGCCCCGGAAAGCCATCACTTCGGCATATACTTCGTTGAAACGTACTGTATAATTCGCAGAGCCCTGCAGCAGGATGTTGGCATCAAAACCTTTCCAGGAACCATTGAGTGTCATGCCATAATGCATTTTGGGCGTACCGCCATAAAACAGTGGCAATTGATCGTTACCATTAATCACTCCATCATTGTTGGCATCAAGATATCTGAAATCGCCAGGAAGTTCTCTGACATTTCCCAGGTCACCATTTTGCAGGGGTGCATTGGTGATTTCTTCTTCACTTTGGAACTGCCCGATATACTCATACCCCCATACAATATCATTCCAGCGGTTGGCTGTACCGTTTCTCCACCGGTCATAGCTGTTGACGAAAGGTCCTCGTTCCACATATCTGTTCATGGTGCGGGCGTAGTTGAAATTAGCCATCACACCATACTGAAATCCGTTGTGGCTGTTTCTATACCCCACAGAGAAATCCAGCCCCTGCACCCGGTCACTGTTGAGATTTTCCTCAGGCAGTGTACCCCCAAAGGTATTGGGCAATGCCAGGTTACGAATAGCCAGTAGCCCTTCTCTGTCTCTTTGGTATACATCAAATTCAAAGGTAAACCTGTTGTCCCATAGCCCCAGGTTGATGCCTATGTCGGCGATCTTGGAAGTAAACCAGGTGAGATCGGGATTGACAATAGCCGGAGAAGCAGCGCCGGTGGTGTATTCTCCATTGACAAACTCATAGCCACCCCCCCCTGTGGTCAGGAAACCCTGTACATACTGAAAAGGAGCACCAGCATCTTCTCCGACCACACCATAGGAACCCCGGAGTTTCAGGTCTGAAATCAGGCGGCTGTTGTTGAGAAAGTTTTCTTCTGACAAGCGCCATCCGAGAGACACTACCGGAAAAAATCCCCACCGGCTATCCGGATGATACCGGTAGGAGCCATCTCTGCGGAAAGCAAATTCAAAAAGGTATTTATCTTCAAAGTCATAGTTGAAGCGACCTATGTATGACAGGCGTGCCGTTTCTGTTTCCAATCCTCCGTTTTCCTGACGGTTCAGGCCGGCAAAGTCAATCTGATCGGTCGTATAGAAATCGTAATATCGCCTCAGGAAGGAATTGCGAGCAAAAGATTCCTGTTGCTCAAAAACCAGCGCTGTGCTGATGTTATGCTTTTCGGCAATCTTGGTCTGATAATTCAGTTGAGCCTGTAACGTCAGTCGGTTGTAGTCTCCATAGTTGTTGGTAATGTTTTCATTCCCACTCCTTTGTTTGATCGGTGTATATTCTTCGTTGGCAAAATTGTATAAATTGAAGGCTTTGAAAAGGTTCTTATTCAGATAGGAGTTGGCATCATAAGAAGCCAAACCTTTCAAGGAAAGCCCTTCTACAAAAGGGACCGTATAAGTCAAAGCCAGGGAAGATTGAAATTGCTTGTCAACCGATTCATTATACCCTGTCAGATCCCTTTCGGATAAGATCAACGGATTCTGCCCTGAGCTGACTACCCCCGGATACTCAGGATTATTGTTGGCATAGGGTTTTTCAATAGGCAAGGTAACACGGGTTCCTTTGAAGATATTGAAGAAGTTCTCGCCCGGTTGCTCCCGTTTATCATATCTGCCAGCCAGAAAAACCTCAGCCTTGAGTTGATCGGTCAGGCTGGACGTCAGGTTTGTTCGGAAGGTATATTTTTCATATCCCATATCATTGCTTTTCAACAAGCCTTCTTCATTAAAGAAACCCAGACTCACGAAGTACTGCACCTTGTCATCGCCCCCGGTAGCTGAAAGGTTATGCTGGTATTGCATGGCAGTGTTTTTCATGGTCACATCATACCAGTCGGTACTTTCGTAACCCGGCACGCCATCTATGTACTTTTGCAACTCTTCAGCAGAATAGAAAGGAGTGCCTGCCCCAAAAATTTCCGCATCATTTCTCATCTGCGCCCACTGGGCCGCATTAGCCATTTGAGGCACATTGGTAGGCGACTGCCACCCGGCCACCCCGTTATAGCTAAAGGAAGGCTTGCCCTTCGTACCTTTTTTGGTCGTCACGATGATCACACCATTGGCCGCTCTGACACCATAGATAGCGGCAGAAGCATCTTTAAGCACCGAAATACTTTCTATATCCTCTGGATTCAGTCGCTGAAACTCACTGGCACCGTCCCTGGCAATTCCGTCGATGACAAAAAGAGGAGTACCAAAACCCCGTACATTGATCATGGTATTAAACTCGCCAGGCTGTCCGGCATTTTGCCTGATCTGCAAACCGGATACTTTACCCTGAAGTTTCTGGGCCAAACTGGCATGAGTGGTAGTTTGAATTTCTTTGGAAGCTATATTGCTGATAGCTGCGGTCAGGCTTTCTCTTTTCTGCGTACCATACCCTACTACTACTACTTCTTCCAGGGAGGTCACATCGGGCGCCATGCTTATATCGATCACGGACTGGTTGCCTACGGTGATTTCCTGCCGCAGATAGCCGACCGAGCTGAAGATCAGCACCGCTTCCGGGCCAGACACTTCTATGGCATACTGCCCCTCTACATCGGTGATAGTGCCTGTAGCGGTTCCCTGTAATACAATATTCACGCCCGGCAGTGTTTCACCATTTTCATCGGTAATCGTACCGGTTACTTTCCTAGTTTCTGTGGCCCCCTGCTGTGCATACAAGGGGGTAAGCATCAACACCTGTATAAAAGAGAGTATCCATATAGACAGGTATACCGTAAACCGGCTGCTTCCTACAGCGGTTTGTTGTAAAAGTCTGTAATTGTTTTTCATAAAGCTTAACATAAATGAGTAGTTTTAATAATGAGCGGAACCGGATTGGTATAGCATCCAGCGTAGTCGTGCTTGTTTTTTACATAGGCCTTTTGATTTTTATGAAGGTTGACTGATATTAAATAGGGAGTGAGAGGCAAGCTCAGCAGAGTCTGTTCACTGCTCTGAGTAGTAAGAGCGCAGAAAAAGCTTTCTTGTTACCTGTCATGGTAGGACGGTACTTGCTTGCCTTCCCAGGAATCAAGAGAAAGTTTCGTGATAAGAGAATAATGGCGTTTGAATAAACTTTCATGGTAGCCGGATTTTAAAGTATGGATACCACGAAAAAGTCAGAAAACGATTAAAAAAATATTAATATTTAATTAATTAAGGCTTGAAAATAGCTATTTTTAAAATACTCATTCAAAAAAGAGCAAATATTGGAAAGATTGATTCGGACGAAGTATATTTTAACAATAGGGTTGGTAATGATGCTGAAACTGGCTTGGGGTCCTGTGGCCTCTTGCCAGCAGCTGTTAAAATCCGGGCTGCGTTTCTCCTCCCATGAGGTAATTAAGGATGAACGCACCGCTTTGAATCTGACACCACAGCAACCTTTTTACTTTCCTAAGGGTTTTTCTCTGGCATTTGAAGCTAATTTTCGTCCCGGTGACGGGCATTATGGAAACATTTTCCGGATCATAGGCAACGACCAGGTAAACATTGACCTTGTCTCAAACCTGGCTTCCCCGTCGGCCAACTTCTGGCTGGTCCTGGGCGATCAGGTTCTTTTCTCCTACATGTGGAAAGATATTCCTGAGGGAGCATTTGGTCACTGGTTAAAGATCAGGATAGACATTGACACAGAAAATAACATGATTTCTGCCGACCTCAATGGAAATTATCAGGAGAAGAAGGTGGAAGATCTTCGTACATTATCACAATTCCATATGTTGTTTGGCATCAGCAAATACAAAAATTTCCTGAATACGGATGTTTGCCCTATGACCCTGCGCAATGTGGTGGTGTATGATGACAAGGAACAGGTTTTCAGGCAGTGGAAGCTGTCAAAACATGCTCAACATCATGTGTATGATGAGGTAGCCCGTGCCCTGGCTGAAGTGCAGAATCCCAACTGGGAAATAGATCGCCATATCCGATGGAAAAACAGAGCACAATTTCAATTTTTTAATCTGCGGGGTGTTGCCAAAGATGAAACCAGCGGACAGGTATTTTTTGTGAATGATCAGGCTGTTTTCGTCTATGATATAGCAAAGGAAGCTTTAGACACCATCCCTTTCAACGGAGGAACTCCCTTTGCCTGTGACGGCAACCAAATGATCTATAACCCCTACACCAATGAAATATGGTCTTACAATTTTGAAAACAAGCAGATTGTTGCCTTTAATTTTGACAACAGGCAATGGTCTCCGGCTCCTGTGGATTGCCCGGAACCGGATTTATGGCATCACAACAAGCTGATTTCTCCGCTGGACTCCTCACTTCTCACGCTGGGAGGCTATGGTCACTATACCTATAAAAGCATGGTACATCAGTTTGATCCTGAAGGACAGAATGCAAAGACAATTGATATCAGCCAAAAGATCCCACCCCGCTATCTGAGTGCTGCAGGCATGCTGGATAAGCAAACCGTATTGATTTTTGGAGGATATGGCAGTAAATCCGGCAGGCAGGAGGTATCACCCGGATTTTATTATGACCTGTATTCCATGAATATCAAAGATTTTTCTGTGGAAAAGTTATGGACACTCAATCCTACAGAGATACCCTTTGTGCCTTGTGAATATTTGTTAACCGATACCTCCTCTCACAGTTTTTATACCCTGCTCTATAACAGCAGCAGTTTTGAGTCCTCTTTGCGTTTGGCACAATTTAATATCAACACCCCGGAAAAACGGGTTTTTGCCGATTCTGTCCCCTATAAATTTTTGGATACAGGTTCCTGGGCTACTTTTTTCTTACATAAAAAAAATTCAGAACTCATTGCCCTGACACATTATGACTCTGCCGTCGATGTATATTCTTTGGCGTATCCTCCCCTCTTGCCGGAGCAGGTCTATCAGCCGGAGGAAGTTCCACAGACAGATGTCAAACAGTGGATCCTATGGGGTAGTCTCCCACTCATTCTCCTGGCTTTATTCTGGAGAGCCAAATGGAAAAAAGAAAATAAAGATTCTCCTGAAGTTACCGTTTCACAGGAGAGTGCTGAGCATGCGGAGCTTCTGGCAACCCCTCTTTCGTCAAACCTTCCTCCGAAATCATCGATTTATCTGTTAGGCAGTTTCCAGGTATTTGATCTGCAGGGAGATGATATTACCGCTGATTTTACCCCTACGCTCAAACAGCTATTTCTGCTGATTTTGCTCAACACCTTAAAAAATAATACGGGAGTCTCTTCTGTGACTTTGAAAGACACGCTCTGGTTTGATAAATCCGCCACCAGTGCCCGTAACAACCGGAATGTGAATATGAGCAAAATGCGCGGAATTTTTGAGAAGATAGGCAACCTTGCGTTGCGTCATGATCATTCTTATTGGTATATCTCCATCGGACCGGAAGTTTATTGTGATTACAGGCAAGCCCTGGAGCTTATCAGACAGGCGCAATCTTCCAACAATCTACCGCCTCAGGAAATTTCTCAATTGGTACAGATCGTGTCCCGGGGTGAACTATGTCCGGACCTGCAAACGGAATGGATGGATACCTTCAAAGCAGATTTTGCTAATGAAATCACCAATATTCTGTCAACCTTGCCTTTCCAGCGACCTGAAATTCAAAATAACCATCAGTTAATACTCAGTATTGCGGAAGGCATGCTCACCTTTGACTCTCTCAATGAAGACGCCATCGCCATGAAATGTTCAGCCCTCTACGGGATGGGGAAGAAAGGACTGGCGAAACACTCTTATGACCATTTTTGCCGGGAGTATGAACAAATTTTAGGAGAAAACTATGCTTTATCTTTCAATGATCTTTTGAACCATCCCTGCTCCCCTACTTCTGATACCTCTAACTCCTATTCCTAGGTAAAATAGTCTCTCCTTTTAAATTTCGTCGATCTACGTCTGAAAGAACAATTCCTTTACAGACAGGCAAATAGAGGCTTTTACACCGGCCTTCCATATCGGAAAACCATTTTTTATAGGTAAGAGGTCTATTCCGGGCTAGATGTGTATAGGCAATTTTGTATTTTACAGCACTTTGTATAAAAACCATTCAGAAACTACCTCTATTTACAATAACCAGAATGAAGTATCCACAGACTCAGTTTTTTTTGGAAGAGAACATGGGATTCCTCCAAGTAATGGCCGTTTTATTATTACTGTCGGGGGTTGGCTGCTTATATCCACCTTGTGTAAAGGCGCAGCATACAGTACAACCGGGAAAATTTATAGTGGAACCTCCTACCCTCACCAATCTCGGATTTGAATGGTATATCTCAGGCGATAATAACCGTAATGCTACTGTTCTGGTAGAATACCGGGCCTCCGGCACCCGGGAATGGAAAGAAGCGCTCCCGCTCCTGAGAATGGGGGGCGAACGTATTATCCGTGAAACGGAATACCTGGATTATACCGTCCCGCATCTGTTCGCAGGCAGCATCCTGGATGTAGCGCCCAACACCGAATACGAATGCCGCTTTACCATGAAAGATCCTGACGGTGTAGACGGTGAAGCGGTCCAATTAACGAAAGTGACTACCCGCACTGAACCTAAGGCAGCACCGGATGGGCGTATCCTGCATGTATATCCTACCCAATGGGAAGGTGAAAAACAGGAGCCCTCTTTCACCACGCTACAGGGAGCCTATTACGGGTCGGGAACCGGCGACTGGTCTATCGTACGGGAGCGTACGGTGCAACCGGGCGATATCATAGAAATACACGCCGGCCTGTATGAGGCAAAACGCTTTGAATATGTGAATCCGGAAGGGATTACCTTTTATGGCACTTATTTTCTGACGGCCAAGGGCACCGCAGAAAAGCCTATCGTCATCCGGGCAGCAGGCGATGGTGAGGTGATCTTTGACGGTGCCGGTGCTCATAAATTATTTGATGTGAGTGCTACTGAACACCATATCTTTGAAGGGCTTACCATACGCAATACCGATGTTGCTTTTTACGCCGGCCAAAAACATATCATTGGGGCCAAAGACCTGACCATACGGCACTGCCGCCTGGAAGAGGTGGGAGAAGGCATCATTTCAGAGTACGCTGGTTCTACTAACTTTTATATTGCAGACAATGTGCTCATCGGACGCGATGACCGTTATCGCCTGCTGGGGTGGGCCAATCCCCGGAGCCTGTATGGCGAAAACAAGATGTACAGCTATATTGGCATCAAGGTATATGGGTCAGGCCATGTGATCTGCCATAATGCAATTGCCTATTTCCACGATGCGATTACCCTCTCTACCTATGGTACCCCGGAGCCACAGCAGGCATTGAAAGCGGTATCTATCGATATATACAACAATGACATTCACCTCATGGCCGATGATTTTATCGAAACGGATGGCGGCGTGCACAATATCCGGGTCATGCGCAACCGGGGGGTCAACGCTGCCCAGTGCGGACTCAGTGCCCAACCTGTGTTTGGCGGACCGGCGTATTTTATACGAAACATCATTTATCATGTCCCCACAGGGTGTGCCTTAAAGTTTATGTCAAAACCTGCCGGACTGTATGTGTTGCACAATACCTTCATCAGCGAAAACACCAATGGGCAAACCTTCTCAAACGCCCACTTTCGCAATAACCTGTTTCTGGGAACCGATGCCCCCGGACGCCCCATTGCCGTATTTCCCAATGCTACCGCTTATTCCACTTCTGATTACAACGGATATCGCACCAATGCGGGTGACACCAATTACCGCTGGGTCTCTCCTCCCGCCGGAGCCTTACGAAACTACTCTATCACGATGGCTGAGGAAGGAAAAGCGTTTAACACCCTGGAAAGTTTTTCTGCTGCCAGCGGCCTGGAAAAAAATGGCATAGAGCTCAATTATGATATCTTTGAAAATCTACGGGCGCCTGATCCCAGCAAACCCCACAGGGTCTATCATGCCGTTGATCTTACCTTCCGATTAAAACCGGATGGCAAAGCGGTAGACGCCGGGGTAAAACTTCCTTCTATAAACGATGACTTCGTGGGCGAAGCCCCTGATCTGGGTGCGCTTGAGGCAGGCAAGGCTGAACCTGTCTATGGCCCCCGGGGAGAAATCCATAACCGCCCCTTCTACCGGTAAGAAATGAATTTGTTGTTTCGACAACGCTTCAAGAAGCTATCAAACAACCTGGCAATTGGTAGCGTGAAAATACAAAGTCAAAAACAACACAAAATCAGGAGAAATTTATAGTATACCGCCGTATCCGTTAGAGGCAAAGAAAGGGCAACTAGCCAACTATCATCAGGCTATTCGAAAGGGATATGATCTAAAAGTATTATTGTTAATAATTTTATAGTAAATTTTAAACGATTACGCATAACACTACTCAACGCCTGAAACACGCATGATGACAGACAACAACTTAATCATTCAGGGAAACCTGAAAGAAACCTACCCTGATATTTTAAACCCCGAGGCACTGGCAGTGCTTTCCTCACTGGCCTCTTTCAACCAGGAAGTGAAAGCAGTGATGGTTTTGCGGATGAAAAGAAGAGCGGAACGCCAGCAACAGAAAAAAAGGATTACCTTCCTGGATCCGGAGAGTTACATTCCCCGGACAAAGATCAAAGTACAGGATGCCCGGGATGGTAACTTTGAAGGAGCTGTCATTCCGGCCGACCTGCAGCGGCAATGGATACAGGGTACTGGCCCGGCCGCCAAACCCAATGCCCCCCTGGAAAGCAGTATCCGCAATGTGGCTTATGCCTTGCTATCGGGTGCTGATGGCTGGATGTTTGACGGAGAAGACGCCCTGGGTCAGATCAAGGCCATGTCGCTCGATAATCAGCGTAACCTGAAACTGGCCATCAGTAAAGATCCTGTCTTTATGAAAGTGGCAGCGCAGATAGCCACCGAGATGAACCGCTGGGCTATGGATTTCTTTGGACATTCCATCATAGACAACTGGGAAGAACAACTTACTTTTACCACCAAAATATTTCGCGCCCGCGGGCTACACCTCGACGACCGCCATATCTGTGAAAGCAATGGAGTAGCCATGGCTGCCTCTATCGTGGATATGACTTTATACGTGGTCAACAACTATAAAGCCTTACAGCAGGCTGGCGCCTCTGTTGTCTTATACCTGCCCAAGATTCAAACGGCCGGAGAGGCGGCCCTATGGAATGAGATGCTCACCGCATTGGAAAACCAGATCGGACTGGCGGTAGGCACTCTCAAAGTATACGTCCTGGTCGAACAGCTTGAAGCGACTTATCAGCTCATGGAAATCAGGGCGGCCCTGGGCAAACATTTTGTAGGCTATAATACCGGCCGCTGGGATTACATCAACAGTGTCTCGGATGCCATGGCCTGGGACGACAGTTTTATTAACCCTGATATTGAAGCCATTACCATGACCTACGGCTATATGCGTCATTATGAAGATCGTGTTCGCCGGGCGGTCAACACGCCTGACAAAAACGGCAACTTTGCCCTTTGGCAGGGCGGTATGGAGCCCAACATACCGGTAGGCTCAGCAGAAGGCGTTTCCGCCAGCATGAAAAAAGCCGTAGGAGGTGCTGAGCGAGAACAGCGGGAGGGTGCCAGCGGCAAGTGGGTAGCCCACTGGAAAATGGTACACATCGTGAGGCCTGTATGGGAAAAAGCAGGACAGGCCAACCAACTGGGCAGGAATTTTCCACCCCTCACCTACACGCAGCAGGATGCCGACCACTTAATACTGATAGAACCGGCCCCCACCACCATCCGTGGTGCCCGCAACCTACTCAGTGTGGCCTTGCAGTATGGCAATGCCTTCGGGCAGGGCATGCAGGCCGCTGCCCTGAAGCCAGCAGATTTCTTTGGCAATGAAGATGTATTGTACCTGATGGAGGATATGGCTACCGGAGAAATCCGACTGAGCATCCTCTGGGAATGGGTACATAAGGGGGCTGTTCTGACAGAAGCTGATGAAGAAACCGACACCCAGGCGGGGGGTATTTTTTCGGCAGCCTTATTCGATAGGCTCCTGAAAGAAGAATATGAGAAGCTGCTCAATGCCCGGAACAAAGACGTATACGATTCCTCCAAAACAACCACCTTGCCTATCTCCCGGGAGATAGTGGCTTCCTATGTACGCAACGAGGTGAAGATGCCCTGGTTTATTGATTTACTCAATATTAATCTTAACAATATGGCACTGGAAGAAGCCCGGAAGAGAATACAAATGTACCGGGAGGCTTTTCAAAATGAGGGAGCCCGCATTACCAAAAATATCGATTTTATACGACCGGAGAAGTAACACTCCACTTGATATCAACAACTCCTAAAAAAGACTCAATCAATTTTACTATATGAATGGTAGGCTACCTATGATCGCACAGTTAAAGGAAAGCATCCAGGGAGAGGTGCTGGATGATGCATATTCTTTAGGCATGTATGCCACCGATGCCAGTATTTACCAGATCAAACCGCTGGGCATCGTTTTACCCAAAAATGAAGCGGACGTACAAAAGGCAGTTGAAATGGCCGCGCATCACAAAGTAAAGATACTCCCTCGCGGCGGGGGCACCAGCCTGGCCGGCCAAACTGTAGGGGGAGCGCTGGTGCTGGATTTCTCCAAATACATGAACAGGATCCTGGAAATCAACGAAGAAGAACGGTGGGTCAGGGTGGAACCAGGGCTGGTACGGGACGAGCTCAATGAGGTGCTGGCCCCCTACGGCTTACACTTTGCGCCCGATCCGGCCACTTCCAGCAGAGCCAATGTAGGGGGTATGGTCGGTAACAACTCTTCCGGTACCAAAAGTATTCTCTATGGCAAAACGGTTGATCATATCCTGGAAGCTAAAGTTTTACTGGCCGATGGCACCCTCCTGCACCTCAAAGAACAGTCACCGGAAGCTTATGAGCAAACAGCGCAGCAAAACACCCGGGAAGGAGAAATTTACCGTAAGTTCCGCGACATGATCCGGCAAAATGAGCCGGAAATCAAGCGTCGTTTTCCCAAGGTGATGCGAAGAGTGGGTGGCTATAACCTGGATGAGTTTGTCTACACCGATCGCTGGAATCTGGCTAAACTCATCACCGGCAGTGAAGGCACGCTGGCGACTACCCTGGAGCTCAAATTGAATCTGGAACCTCTTCCTCTCCACAAATCGGTCTGTGTGGTGCATTTTTCCGATGTCATAGAAGCCATCAGCGCCGTGAAGCCTATGCTTCCTTTTCAACCCTCTGCCATTGAGATATTGGACAGCACCGTTCTCAGGTTGAGCAAAGAAAACCTGACGACCAAACTGCATTGTAGCTTTATCGAACAGGATCCGGCGGCCATTCTGATTGTAGAATTCTATGGAGACACCCCGGAGGATGTGATGCAACGGCCTGCTGATATGATTGCAGTGCTGAAAGAGCAGGGTATCGGCTATGCGCATCCCCTATTTCCTGAAGGCAAAGACTATGATGATGTATGGATCATTCGTAAAAAGGGTTTGGGCCTGATGCTGGGTCTCAAAGGAGAAAAGAAACCCCTGCCCTTTATTGAAGACGCGGGTATCCCTATTGAGGTATTGCCGGAATATATAGACCAGGTGATAAAAATCTGTGAAAAGCATGATACCAAGGTATCCATGTATGCCCATGCCAGCGTAGGCGTCATCCATGTGCGGCCTATTCTGGATCTCAGACAGGCCGAAGATATTGAAAACCTGAAGAATAT
This sequence comes from Catalimonadaceae bacterium JC749, assembly GCA_021730635.1. Taxonomy (GTDB): domain Bacteria; phylum Bacteroidota; class Bacteroidia; order Cytophagales; family Cyclobacteriaceae; genus JAJNNC01. Next base: position 147,650 of record JAJNNC010000011.1, on the reverse strand, counting down.
TGCCAATGAAACCTTTGAACTGGTCATGAAGTATGGAGGCTCCTGGAGTGGAGAACATGGAGATGGATTGGTCAGGAGTGCCTTCAACGAACGATTTTTTGGTACCCAAATCTACCAGGCTTTCCGGCAGGTCAAGCAGTTGTTTGATCCTGAAAATCTCATGAATCCCGGAAAAATTGTAGATGCGCAGACCATAGAACATAACCTACGCTATGGGACCAGCTATGCCGACCGGGCGGTAAACACTGAGTTTAAATACCGGATGGAGAACAGTTTCAGAGAGTCGGTGCATATGTGTACGGGAGTAGGCGAATGCCGCAAGATGCTGGGCGGCACGATGTGTCCCAGTTTCAAGGCTACCCGCGATGAAGAACACTCCACCCGGGGCCGGGCCAACGCCCTCAGGCTGGCCATGTCAGGGCAGTTGGATCAGGAAGGGCTCACCAGCAAGCGCCTTCACCAGGTGCTGGACCTTTGCCTGTCTTGTAAAGCCTGCAAGTCAGAATGCCCCAGCAATGTGGATATGGCTAAGATGAAAAGCGACGTCACACAGATGTATTATGATGAGCATGGCATAACGCTGCGCGACCGCCTGATCCGGGATTCTTCCAAAGCGGCTGCTCATCTCTCCGGAAGCCTGGCAGGGCTGGTCAACAGGTTTCAACAATCGCATCTCTTCAGGACAGCCATAGAGAAGCTCGCCGGTTTTGATCAGCGCAGAGTGTTGCCCAAATATGCTGAGCAGCCTTTTTACCAATGGTTTGACAAAGCACAACCCCGTGCCTACAAGAGTGATAAAAAGATCGTACTGTTTGCCGACACTTACCTCAACTTTCATGAACCCCAGATAGGGATATCCGCCCTTCAGCTACTGAATGCCTGTGGCTATGAAGTGATATTAGCAAATGTAGGCTGCTGTCAGCGCCCTAAAATTTCCCACGGTTTTTTAAGAGAAGCCAAAAAAGAAGGGGCCAAAACGCTGGCAGGTTTACAGCAATACCTGGACCAGGGGTTGACGGTGGTCGTATGCGAACCCAGTTGTGCCTCCGCCCTTAATGATGACCTGCCAGACCTGATTGACGATACAACCTTAGCTACGCGCCTGAAAGCACAGGTGATGATGCTCGATGTCTTCTTGTCCAGAGAAGTGGAGGCAGGCAATGTAAAGGTAACCTTCGAGTCGGTAGCTACCAATATACTGCTTCATGGGCACTGCCACCAGAAAGCCCTCTACAGTACCAAAGGGTTGAAAGCGATCTGTGAAAAGACGAACCTGCCGGTAAAGGAAATTCCTTCAGGCTGTTGTGGGATGGCGGGTTCCTTTGGTTATGAAAAGGAGCATTATGATATCTCCCGGAAAATAGGAGAAAGCATTCTCTTTCCGGCGGTAAGAGCGATGAAAGAAGGGACCGCTCTGATCGCCAACGGCTTTAGTTGCCGCCATCAGATAGAACACTTTACCGGCGTAAAACCCAGGCACTGGGTAGAGGTCATCAAAGTGAAACAGTAACCATTCTATCATTTACGCATTCAAACATCCTGTCATTGTACTTTTTATGTCGCTATCTTTGTTATCCTTTCTGGCCCTTCTGCCCATTGTAGTAGTTGCCATCATGCTGGTAGGCTTTCGCATTTCTGCCAGAACCACCATGCCGGTAGGCTTTGCCCTGACGGCTGTCGTGGCTTATATGGCCTGGAACTTCTCAGCCACCCACATCCTGGCTTCCGCCATCCAGGGGCTTTTTATCACCTTTGATATCCTGTATATTATTTTCGGAGCTATTTTATTGCTCACACTGCTCAGTTATTCCGGCGCTATCAACGTGATTCGTCAGGGGTTTGCAGGGATCAGTCAGGACCGGCGGGTGCAGGTAGTGATCATCGTCTGGCTGTTTGGGGCTTTCATAGAAGGCGCAGCCGGTTTTGGCACGCCCGCAGCCATCACAGCCCCTTTGCTGGTGGCTATGGGCTTTCCTTCTATGGCGGCTGTGATGCTGGGCATGATGGTACAGAGCACGCCTGTGACCTTCGGAGCGGTGGGCACGCCTATCCTGGTGGGAGCCCGGGGGGGATTGCAGGGACCGCAGGTAGAAAGCCAGCTGACAGAGGCCGGCCTGAGTTTTATGGATTATCTCCATATCATCACCGCCGATGCGGTCATACTGCACACCCTGGCAGGCACCCTGATGCCTGTCTTTATGATAGCGATGATGACCCGTTTTTTTGGACAAAACAAAAGCTGGAAAGAAGGGTTGGCTATCTTTCCTTTTGCCCTTTTTGGTGGTCTTTCCTTTACCATCCCTTATCTACTCACCGGCATTTTCCTGGGACCGGAGTTTCCTTCCCTCTTAGGCTCCCTGATAGGTATGGCTGTGGTAGTGTGGGCAGCGAAAAAAGGGTTTCTCTTACCCAAAGAAAACTGGGATTTTCCGGCACGGGAAACCTGGCCGAAAATGTGGATGGGCACCCTGGATATCCAGCTGGATGAAAAGCAGACCCAACCTGCTATCTCCCTGATCAAAGCCTGGGCTCCTTATATTCTGGTAGCTGCTCTGCTGGTGCTGAGCCGCCTTCCCCAGCTGCCTTTCAAAAGCCTGCTGAGCAGTATGGCCATTAGCAATGATAATATTCTGGGTACGGCTATCTCTGCTTCCAGCACCCCGCTGTATCTGCCAGGTACCATCTTACTAGTGGCCGGACTGGTCACTGTATTCATGCATCATATGCAATGGCCAGCCGTAAAGACCTCTCTGTTGGAAAGTAGCAGAATGGCGCTGGGTGCAGGGTTTGTACTGATCTTTACCGTGCCCATGGTACGTATCTATATCAACTCTGGGATCAACCCACAGGATCTACCAGGCATGCCCATTGTGATGGCAGAATGGGTGGCCGTTCATGTAGGGAAGGTGTATCCCTTGTTTGCCCCTTCCATCGGTGCTTTAGGGGCTTTCATTGCCGGTAGCAACACAGTCAGCAACCTGATGTTCAGCCTTTTTCAGTTCGGTGTAGCAGAAAGGCTGGTGATGCCTACCTCTTTCATGGTAGCCCTTCAGGCAGTTGGTGCCGCGGCCGGAAACATGATCGCCATTCACAATGTGGTGGCTGCCTCAGCTACCGTGGGCTATCTGGGAAAGGAAGGACTCATCCTCAGGAAAACCATTATTCCCACGCTGTACTATGTCCTGATGGTAGGGTTGCTGGGATTGATAGGTATTGGTTTGCTCGGTATCAACGATCCTTTGTCACCCTAGAAAGTAGCATATGTTCAGCAAGCCCACGTTTGTTGCCTGGCCTGATGCCAGCCTCAGGGCAACCTCTACCCCGGGTGAGCAGGTTTTCAGGGGTATTTTCAGGGTATATGATCCATACCCGTACTCATCGCCTTATTTTTTAATGGTTTTCGTTATGAAAATTTGTTGCCTTTTTCCATCTTAGTTACATTGATCCATAGATGATCAGTAGATTATCCTCGTAAATCGTTGGCATTATCAAAGGGTGTAAGGAATACCTTCTGATGTCTTTCTACAGGTACTGTCTTCCTTTTGTATCGCCATCGATGGATACCGTCAGGAAAATTCATAAGGAAGTGTCGCCCACTAAGACGTAGCAGAATCTTGAAAGAGTAAAGTTTCAAGCAGGATCCTTGCCAGCCGTACATTTTAGTGCATGAACAGATCCATCAGGAGGTTCTTGGATCATAACGACGATAATTGATGATGCAGACAGGATCGCTGGTTTGCCAAACCTGCTACCCTAAACGACCAGGACAGCGGCCAGCATGAAATGAACATGTAATACACGCCAACCCTATGAAAATATTGGTAGTAGACGATGAGTCGGATATTGAGCCTCTTTTCCGGCAGCGTTTCCGACAGGAGATCCGGCAGGGCAGCTTAGAATTTGCCTTTGCGCAATCGGGTGAAGTTGCCTTGCAGTATCTGAACGAACACCTTTCGGAGGTAGTCTTAATACTTTCGGACATTAACATGCCGGGCATGAGTGGGTTGGAGCTGCTCAGGCGCATTCGCTCAGTATATCTCACTCCCCCTCCTATTGTTATGATCATCACAGCTTATGGTGATGAGCAAAATTACCAGCAAGCGATGGAATATGGTGCTAATGATTTTCTGACCAAGCCCCTGGATTTTAATGATCTTAAACTTAAACTCAGAAGCAACTTATGACAGCCAAGATACTAGTGGTAGACGATGAGGAAGATCTCGAATTGCTTATCAAACAAAAGTTTCGCCGGCAGATCAGAGAAAATATATATGAATTTTCCTTTGCCCACAATGGAGTAGAAGCCTTACAGAAGCTGGAAGAAAATCCCGACATTGATATAGTATTGAGCGATATCAACATGCCTCAAATGGATGGGCTCACCCTGCTGGTGAAGCTCAACGATGTAAGTCCTATTATCAAAACCGTGATCGTCTCCGCTTATGGAGATATGCAGAATATAAGGACGGCGATGAACCGAGGCGCCTTTGATTTTCTTTGCAAACCTGTCGACTTCAAGGATCTGGAGGTCACCATCCAAAAGACTATGCAGTATGTCAAACAGCTCCGGGAAACACTCCGGGCTGTGAAAGAAAACGACATCCTTCGCATGTATGTGGATGAAACGGTGATCAATTTTATGTCGCGTCAGGAGTTTGAAAATTCTTTGCTGGTGAATGAAACCATAGAGGCCACGGTAGCTTTTCTGGATGTTTGCAGCTTCACGACCATCACGGAGCATACCCCGGCGAATACGGTGGTCAGGTTGATCAACAGGCTTTTTGATGCGATGGTCAAAGAGATCATTGCCCAGGGAGGTTACATAGATAAGTTTATTGGCGATGCTGTGATGGCCGTATTCCGCGGAGACTACCACCTGGACCGCGCCATAGATGCTGCCCTGGCTGCCCGCAGCAAAATCGAGACTTTACAGGAAAACATTCCGGAAGCACCGGATTACACCCCTCAAGTAGCCATTGGTATTAACTCAGGAGAGATGGTATCGGGCAATATAGGTTCTGTTTCTCTGAAAAGACTGGATTATACCGTGATCGGCGATGTAGTAAACGTGGCACAGCGGCTACAGTCGGCGGCCAAACCAGGGCAAATCCTGATTACCAGTCAGGCTTACGAACAGGTAAAAGAATCGTTCCGCTGCAAGCACATCGGAGAAGTCAAACTGAAGAACAAAGCGCAGCCGATGGTCATTTATGAGGTGATAGAATAGATACCAATTTTCGCAGGAAATACAAGCCATATCTACCTGGTTAGCTTTACGCATATATTTCCGAAAGCAAATGAAAACTTATCTAATATCCTGGTGTACAAGCTTGCTGCTTATCGTATGGAACAGTCAGGAAATTCATGCCCAAGACGAGAAGCTACAATTTGAGCATCTCACCATTGAAGATGGCCTTTCGCATAATTATGTCATGTCCATGATACAGGACCGTAAAGGTTATCTGTGGTTTGGAACGAGTAACGGTCTGGATAAATATGATGGCTACCAGTTCACGCATTATAAATTTGATCCTAACGATACCACATCACTTTCCAAAAATATTGTTATAACCATATGGGAAGACACCAAAGGGATAATATGGGTAGGAACGAATGAAAGCATTTGTAAGTTTGACCCTTGTACTGAAAAATTTACCCGTTTAGAAATGAGTGAGGCTAATCCTCATGCTTTTAAATTCGCTCAATCGTTTGCAGAAGATAAAGAAGGAAATATATGGATAGCAGGAAGTTTTGAAGGTCAATTACGGCGGGTAAGTAGAAAGACAGGCAAGTTCTCGGCTACTAATTATGCCTCAATCCTGGGACATGGATCTGGTAATTCATTTTCGTTTAGCCTGATCATTATTTTCAAGGATAAAGGAGGAACGCTTTGGATGGGCAGTTCATCTGGATTGCACCGGCTTAATCTCACTTCTCAGGGGACAGGTAAAGCTTCCAAAGTAAGTTTTACCCATTACCGCCATAACCCGGCTGATCCATTCAGTATAAGTCCGGGAGGCGTAGTTGGTATCTATGAAGATCACAAAGGCATTCTCTGGCTAGTCACTCAAGATGGTGTTTTAAACGCGTTTGATCGTAAATCCGGCAAATTTACCAGTCACTTGCCCAACCAAAACAAACCATTCGTTATCCATAAATTGTTAGGAACCAGCATTACCGAAGATGTAGCCGGTAACTTATGGATTGGCACTTTTAGTGGATTACATAAACTTGATAAGGAACGTAAAAAATTTACGACGTATGTTCATGACCAGGATGATCCATCAAGCCTAAGCAATAACTTTGTTTTTTCTGCCTTAGCAGATCGCTCCGGCATTTTATGGATTGGTACAGAAGATGGAATAACCAAATTAGACCCCCATCTGAAGCCTTTCAGGTTATATCGTCATGATCCTTTAAAGGCTAATTCTTTAAGTCACAACAAGGTAAAAGCTATTTGTGAAGACAAAGAAGGAACAGTGTGGGTAGGTACCGTGGGAGGAGGCTTAAATGCGCTAAACAAAAAAACGGGTGAATTTACCCGTTACCGGCACAACCCGAAAGACGCAGGCAGTTTGCGAAATGATTTAGTTACGGCTATTCTGGAAGATAAGGGGGGTAACCTGTGGATTGGGAACGGTGAAGTACTCTCCCGTCTCGACGATAAAAAGAAAAAATTTATGCATTACCGCTTACAGCACCCATTCCAGAAGGGTACTCGAAACCTGCCAATTTTCACCATGTATGAGGATCGGCAGGGAAATTTTTGGCTGGGAACAAACAATGGTTTAATTAAATTTGACCCAAAATCTGGTAAAACAATAAGTTACCCATACGACCCAAACCATCCGGAAAAAATCAGTGATTGGGTAGTATTATGCATACAAGAGGATAAAGAAGGCGATTTATGGCTTGGTCACGGGAGCATGGGGCTGGATAGATTTAATCCAAAAACCGGTAAGTTTACCAAATATGTGCAAGATGCACAAAAACGTGAGAGTATCAGTACAAATACTGTTTCCAGTTTTTATGAAGATTCTAAAGGAAACTTATGGATTGGAACCGATGAGGGAGGGCTGTGCCAGTTTAATTACTCTACAGAAACATTTACTACTTTTACCGAGAAGCAGGGCTTGGCCGGAAATTCAGTTTACTCCATTTTGGAAGACGATGAAGGTAATCTTTGGTTAGGTACTAATAACGGTCTTTCCAAATTCTCTCCGGCAGGTAAGAAATTTACTAATTATGATGCCACCGACGGACTACAGAGCAACCTGTTTACACCTATGGTTTATGAAGCTGTTGCTTTCAAAGGGAAAGACGGCACTTTGTATTTTGGCGGGAACAACGGCTTCAATGCCTTCAATCCGGCTGCCATCCGGGCCAATACCTATGTACCACCGGTTGTTATTACCCAATTCAGGCTGTTTGATAAAGTTATTTCCGGGAAACAGGAAGCTAAAGAGATTGAGCTTGCCCATGATGAAAATTTCCTTTCTTTTGAGTTTGCTGCCCTCAACTATACCAGTTCCCATAAAAATCAGTTTGCCTATCAATTAGAAGGTGTAGACAAAGATTGGATCTACAGTGGCAGCAGAAGGTTTGCCAGCTACACAGACATAGGCCCAGGTAGTTATATCTTCCGGGTCAAAGGTTCTAACAATGACGGAGTATGGAATGAAGAAGGTGCTTCCCTGCAAGTTACAATACTTCCTCCCTGGTGGCGTACGTGGTGGGCTTATGGCTTCTATGGCCTGTGTTTTCTGGCAGGAGTGTTTGCCGTAGACCGTATCCAACGCAGGAGATTGATTGAAAAAGAACGGGAAAAGGCGAGGGAAAAAGAACTGGCACAAGCCCGCGAGATAGAAAAGGCTTACCATGAACTTCAGCAAACACAAGCACAGCTTATCCAGAAAGAGAAGATGGCCTCCCTGGGTGAGCTTACCGCCGGCATTGCCCATGAGATACAGAACCCCCTCAACTTTGTCAATAACTTCTCAGAAATGTCTGAAGAACTTTGTGGTGAAATAGAGCAAGAGGCAAAAGCAGGTAATACACAAGAAGTTTTGCTTATCACAACCGATTTAAAGCTAAACTTAGAAAAAATCTCCCACCACGGCAAAAGGGCAGATTCTATTGTCAAAGCTATGCTGCAACATTCCAGAGCCAGCTCAGGAGAAAAGCAGCTCACTGACCTCAATAAGTTGGCTAATGAGTATCTGCACCTGTCGTATCATGGGCTCAGGGCCAAAGATAAAAGCTTTGATGCTGCGTTGGTCACAGAATTTGATCCGCAACTGGGCAAGGTGGAAGTGGTACCCCAGGAGCTCGGAAGGGTGTTACTCAACCTGTATAACAATGCTTTTTATGCCACCGAACAAAAGAAGAAGACTGAGCAGTATGATTATATGCCTGAGGTCAAAGTCAGCACCAAAAAGGTGGGCAACCAGGTGGAAATCCATGTCAGAGACAATGGTACCGGCATCTCAGAGACTGTAAAGCAGAAGATCTTCCAGCCTTTCTTCACCACCAAGCCCACCGGAGAAGGCACCGGCCTGGGTCTTTCGCTGAGTTATGATATTGTCACCAAAGGGCATGGCGGGAAGATGAGCGTGGAGACAGCAGCAGGACAATATACGGAGCTTATTGTAAGTCTTCCAATAAAACCATAATTTAAGCCAACGAACTTTTGGCCCATACATACAAAACCTTTTCGCAAGATGCTATGTCTATAGGTTCTTTTCTGGTTGCCTTTTTCCTGATCCGGTATCTGCGCAACGCACTCCAAACACCTACACAACTTCCCTGGTGGGATAAAATCCTGGTGAGCACCCGGTGGGCCGTCATCGCTTTGTTACTGCTAGAGGTGTTTCTTCCGGTGGAGGCTGTCACCGCCTGGCTCTGGCATGTGCTGCTGCTCCTGATGATGGGCATCCTGTATAGGCAAAGTGAATTTCGTCCTGTCCGTACCGTGCTCTATGCAATAGCACCTTATATTCTGATCTCCCTGTTCAGCGACCTGCTGGCTGTCTGGGATCCGGACCTGTATGAGTCATGGGATAATTATATCGGAAGTGCCCTGTTTTTCGCCTTTCTCTGGATGGTGGCCATGTGGTTGAATATGCAGAAACAGCAGAAGGCACTGGAAGAAGAACGCCAGAAAACACAAGTAGAAGCCGAGCAAAGACGTGTGGTGGAATCCCGAAGCGAGGAACTGGAACATCTGGTGGCGGAACGAACTGCTGAAATCACCCAGCAAAAAGAGGAGCTACAGCAAGCCTTTACAGTGCTGAAAGCCATCCAAGACCAGCTCAACGGGAAAACTAGTCTCTCTGGGTGAACTGACAGTCTTGTGATAGGCAATACCAAAGGGTTTTGAGGGTAGATTGAAAGTGGATACCCGGCAGGAAAATTTACTCCATGTATTATATCTCTAATCATTCGTTCACTCATATCAACCTTTCCCCTCATGGAACAACCTACACTATTTGTCCTCCTCTTAGTGGCAGCCATTGCCACATTCGTCATTTCACTAAGGTATGTAAAACGGAAACGCTCCTTAGCGTCTAAAATCAAAAAAATTCAAAGTTTACCGCAGCACAACTGGTCTACCGATTTTCTACAAAGTAAACGTACCCAGATGGATCCGGTGGCTGATGTGGTTATTCAGTCTATCCTCGAGCAGCATGAAGAATCTATGGTCAACAGACTTTTCGATGCAATGGTCAGCAATGATGACATCATTCCGGAACAAATGCCTCCGGAAGTGCGAAACTATTTTGCGTTAAATCACCAGCTTCCTACCTGGGCTGACAAAGATTTAATTGCTTTAGGCGAGCAAGTGTACATTCGTCACGGCCTGTTGATGAGTATGGTATTATCCTGTAAGTCTATGCCGGAATGTTACGCATGTGCAAAAGGTGCCAAAGTGCTATATGCCACAGGAAGGCTCAATGACCAGCAGGGGGCTATGGATGCTTTCACCCGTAGAATCGTAGAAACAGCCCAGTTTGTAGTCAACGCCATGACGCCAGGGGGCCTTGCCCCAAGAGGTAAAGGTATCACGACCGCACTCAAAGTAAGACTCATCCATGCCACCATCCGCTATTTTCTCAAAAAAAACAATTGGGATACCGCCCTATACGATGAACCCATCAACCAGGAGGATATGGCGGGCACCCTGATGTCTTTTTCTGCCCTGGTGCTGGATGGTCTGAAGCTGTTAAATGTGAAGCTGAGCGATGCGGAAGAAGAAGCTTACCAACACTGCTGGCGCATCATCGGACATTTTATGGGCGTACAGGAAGACTTGCTACCCAACAATGTGGCCGATGCCCGGGCGCTTGGCTATGCCATCATGGAACACCAGGTAGCACCCAGTGATCATGGAAGGGCACTCACCGCTGCCCTGATCAAATTCAAAGAAGACATATCCCCCGAAGGAAAGTTGTTTGGCATGGTACACGAAATGCTTCGCTTTATGATGGGGAATAAGATTTCCGACTTACTGGGGGTTCCTCCGACGGCTCCTGATGTGGAAGAAAAAATAGAAAACCGCCTCCGGGAATGGGTAGGAGATTTTGAAAAAGTAGAGCACAGATCGATATTGTTTGGCCTCTTTGCCAACGCTTTTGGGAGGATCATGCTGCAAGGCATGCTCAATTACATGAACCACCAAAAGAAATCCCATTTTTACCTGCCTGAATCATTGAAAAGTGACTGGGGGGTTGCCCCTGCCAAAGCTTACTGAGCCTATATGCACCAACCTTGGATCAACTTTACGGATTATCCTACCCTAGGACTACTGTTTAATGGCGTTGGCTGCCTTTTCTGGGTAGTAGCCTATGGCATACTGGTATGGGAGATACGAAAGAAGAAGTTTGTCGAGATGCCCGCGTATGTAGCCTGTGCCAATATAGGCTGGGAGTTTGTATGGAGCTTTATTTATCATCCGGATACCGGTCTGTTATATGCGCTTAGCTATCAGGGTGCCTTTTTGCTGGATTGCTACATCTTTTACTCCTTGCTTCGCTATGGCACCAAACAACCGATGCTCCAGGAATATAAAAACCATTTCAAAGCCTTCTGCTTTTTTAACCTGGGGTTTTGGATCTTATTCAGTTATTTCTTCAGGAGCGAAGGCCTTGATACCTCCATTGGTGCCAATTCCGGTTATATCATCAATGTAATTTTGTCGTTGCAATGTCTTACCCTGCTGATGCAGACCAAAGATACCCATCAATTCTCCCTGCTGATGGGTGGCAGCAAAATGCTGGGTACAGGCTTGATTAGTGTTTCCATGTTTTTCTTTTATCCACAAAATCACTTCGTACAATTACTGGGAGTGACCTGTTTCTTGTTAGACAATATGTATCTCTATGTATTGTGGCGCAGACAGGCAAAACGCTCTTTAACGTCAAAAGAAAAAAGTTATGTTGCCCAGACTGATCAACTATTTCCTTCCTGAAAAAGCCAGGACTAGTGCAGCATCCCTACGGGTAGCCCGGATTCAGATTATTATTTTCCTGATCACGGGTGTATTAAACCTGCTTTATATAGCCTCTGCCCAGGCATTGGATTTTTCGCCTATGCTTTATATACTGCTCGTCAACGCTATTTTCAGCTTTTTGAGTGCTTTTTTGTTGAAGTGGGGCGTACCCGGTGTCGCTTGTGCCAATTTTTATATGCTCAATCAGGCTTCCGGCATTTTTGCCGCTATCTGGCTGGGGGGAGGGTTGGAATCTCCTTCTACCACTGCCATGCTGCTGCTGCCTATCATTTCTTTGCTTTTGGCCGGTGTACGTAGTAGCCTGGTATGGCTCCTGATATCTATCGCCTTTATGTATTACATCTACTGGTACGAAACCGCCATGGAGCCGCTACCAGTCCATTTCGATGAAAGTCAGAGAATGTATTTTATATTCTCCGGACTGGTGGGCATTATCTTATCCCTGTTTGCCGGCGCTTTGGTTTTTGAAAACGAAAAAAATAAAGCACTCAAAAGCTTAATCAGGAAAAATCAGGAACTGATTAGCACCCAGCACCAGCTGATCCAGTCAGAAAAGATGGCCTCCCTGGGTGAGCTTACCGCCGGCATTGCCCATGAGATACAGAACCCCCTCAACTTTGTCAACAACTTTGCCGAGGTCTCCGAAGAATTGTGTGAGGATTTGATGAAAGAACTGGAGAAAGAACCTACCGCAGAGGCTTCTGCTATAGTGGAAGATATAAGGCATAATTTGGGTAAAATTCATCACCATGGCAAAAGGGCAGATAGTATCGTGAAAAGCATGCTACAACATAGCCGTGCTTCTACCGGGGAACGGCAGTGGACAGATCTCAATGCCTTAGCTGATGAGTATCTGCGGCTGTCGTATCATGGGCTCAGGGCCAAAGACCAAAATTTCAAGGCTCAGTTAACTACCGACTTTGATCCTATGCTGGGGAAGATCAATGTCGTACCACAGGAGTTGGGGCATGTCCTGCTTAACCTGTATAACAATGCCTTCTATGCCACGGAACAAAAGAAGAAGACTGAGCAGTATGATTATATGCCTGAGGTCAAAGTCAGCACCAAAAAGGTGGGCAACCAGGTGGAAATCCATGTCAGAGACAATGGTACCGGCATCTCAGAGACTGTAAAGCAGAAGATCTTCCAGCCTTTCTTCACCACCAAGCCCACCGGAGAAGGCACCGGCCTGGGTCTTTCGCTGAGTTATGATATTGTCACCAAAGGGCATGGCGGGAAGATGAGCGTGGAGACAGCAGCAGGACAATATACGGAGCTTATTGTAAGTCTTCCAATAAAACCATAATTTAAGCCAACGAACTTTTGGCCCATACATACAAAACCTTTTCGCAAGATGCTATGTCTATAGGTTCTTTTCTGGTTGCCTTTTTCCTGATCCGGTATCTGCGCAACGCACTCCAAACACCTACACAACTTCCCTGGTGGGATAAAATCCTGGTGAGCACCCGGTGGGCCGTCATCGCTTTGTTACTGCTAGAGGTGTTTCTTCCGGTGGAGGCTGTCACCGCCTGGCTCTGGCATGTGCTGCTGCTCCTGATGATGGGCATCCTGTATAGGCAAAGTGAATTTCGTCCTGTCCGTACCGTGCTCTATGCAATAGCACCTTATATTCTGATCTCCCTGTTCAGCGACCTGCTGGCTGTCTGGGATCCGGACCTGTATGAGTCATGGGATAATTATATCGGAAGTGCCCTGTTTTTCGCCTTTCTCTGGATGGTGGCCATGTGGTTGAATATGCAGAAACAGCAGAAGGCACTGGAAGAAGAACGCCAGAAAACACAAGTAGAAGCCGAGCAAAGACGTGTGGTGGAATCCCGAAGCGAGGAACTGGAACATCTGGTGGCGGAACGAACTGCTGAAATCACCCAGCAAAAAGAGGAGCTGCAGCAAGCCTTTACAGAACTGAAAGCTACCCAGGCCCAGCTGATCCATCGCGAAAAACTGGCCTCTCTGGGTGAGCTCACCGCCGGCATTGCCCATGAGATACAGAACCCCCTCAACTTTGTCAACAACTTTGCAGAAGCCTCCGAAGAGTTATGTGAGGAACTCAGAGAAGAGCTTAAGAAAGGGAATCTTACTGAGGTGACTGCTATTATGAGTGATTTGAAGCAGAGCCTGGAGAAGATCCATCATCACGGGAAAAGGGCGGATAGCATCGTCAAAGGTATGTTGCAGCACTCCAGAACCAGTGGTGGCGAAAAACAGCTTACCGACCTCAACGCCTTAGCCGATGAATACCTGCGCCTGTCGTATCATGGACTCAGGGCCAAAGACAAAAGTTTCAACGCCGCCTTGGTCACAGAATTTGATCCGCAACTGGGCAAGGTGGAAGTGGTACCCCAGGAGCTCGGAAGGGTGTTACTCAACCTGTTCAACAATGCCTTCTATGCCGTACAGGAGAAAAGTAAAATGTTGCGCAACAGCTATCAACCCGAAGTGAAAGTAAGCACAAAACTGAAGGGCAGTAAAGTAGAAATCTGTATCAGAGACAATGGTACTGGCATGTCAGAAGCGGTGAGGCAGAAGATCTTCCAGCCTTTCTTCACCACCAAGCCTACCGGAGAAGGTACCGGCCTGGGCTTGTCGTTGAGTTATGATATCATTACCAAAGGGCATGGGGGGCAATTGAACGTGGAAAGTTGGGAGGGAGAAGGAACTGAGTTTGCAGTCTGCCTGCCGGTAAAGGAGAGTCCTTCCTTCACCCGCAATTAACGCTTTTTATTCTCAAAAATATGAAAGTATCATGAAAAAGCTGATGATGCTTTTGTTGGCAATGTATGTTTCTCATGCTGTGCAGGTACAGGCACAGAAAACTGAGACAGACAGTTTAAAAAAACAATTGCTCCGAGCCAGGGAAGATCATTTCCAGGTGATGATTCTGGAAGGATTGAGTTATGCCTACTTATCATCCTATCCTGATACAGCGCTGCAATATGCACTGAAAGGATTAGAACTTGCCAAAAAAATAAATGATCAGCTAGGGGAAGCCACCTGCACCAATGCCATAGGAAATGTTTATTCCGTAGTTGGCGATTATTCCAATGCATTAGACATGTATCTGCGTGCCTTACAGATGAAAGAGGCTTTGAAGGATCAACATAATATTGCGGTATATTACTACAATATAGCCAACGTTTATATGGAACAACAAGATTACCCTCATGCCCTGCACTATCTTTTTAAAGCAAAAAATAAGGATGAAACTGCCGGAGACAGCACAGGTATATTATTTGATTTATACGGTTTAGGCACTACTTATCTCCGTATGGAAAAAGCTGATTCTGCTTTATACTACTTTCGCCAGAGCGAGGTGTTGTGTAACCGCCTGGGAGAAAAAAATTTGATAGGGGCTATCATGAATTCTTATGGAGACGTTTACTCGCTCTTAAACGATTTTCAACTTGCTAAACAATACTATCACAGGAGCATTTCCTACGTTCAGGAAATTACAGATAATGAAGTGCTCGCCTCAAATTATTATGGACTGGCAAAAATTTACAATCAGAACAGCATGATAGATTCTGCCATTTATTTTGCACGCAAAGCTTTATGGATAGCCAGGGAAGGCCCCTTCTTTAAACAGGTATTGGAAACGAGCACTTTTTTAGCGGATGTATTTAAAGCACAAAAACAGTTGGATAGTGCTTTTACCTATCTGGAAATAAGTATTGCTACCAAGGACAGTTTATTTAATGGGGAAGAGGTAAAAAAAGTGCAAAATTTAAAATTGCAGGAACAACAGAGGCAGCAAATGCTGGAGATTGCCAATATTGAATACAGAAATAAGGTAAAATTATTCACTGTAGGTTTTGCATCCCTCACCTTCTTATTGATTGCTTTTGTGCTTTGGCGTATTAACAACCAGAAACAGAAAGCTTATACTTTATTACAACAACAAAAAACAAAAACCGACGATGCGCTGTACGAACTGAAATCCACCCAGACCCAACTGATCCAGAGAGAAAAGATGGCCTCGCTGGGAGAGCTCACTGCGGGTATTGCCCATGAAATCCAGAATCCACTCAACTTCGTCAATAACTTTTCGGAGGTGAGCAGTGAGTTGGTAGAAGAACTGTGGGAGGAAAAGAAAAAAGATGAGCGGGATGAGCAGATAGAAGATGAAATTCTCACTGACCTCAAAATAAACCTTGAGAAGATACGCCATCATGGTCATCGGGCCGACAGCATTGTGAAAGGAATGTTACAACATGCCCGAACCAGTAGTGGTGAAAAACAGCTCACCGATCTTAATAAGTTAACAGATGAATACCTTCGACTATCTTATCAGGGTATGAGAGCCAAAGACAAAGACTTTAATGCTTCGTTGGTTACTGACTTTGATGCATGCATTGATAAAATAGACGTGGTACCCCAGGAAATAGGTAGGGTGTTGCTGAATCTGTTCAACAATGCTTTTTATGCTACCGAACAAAAGCGAAAGATTGCTCTCAATGGATATCTGCCAGAGGTAAAGGTCAGTACCAAGAAGATTGGAAATCAGGTAGAAATCTGTGTCAGAGACAACGGTACCGGCATCGCAGAAGCAGTGAAGCAGAAGATTTTCCAGCCTTTCTTCACTACCAAACCTACCGGGGAAGGCGCCGGATTGGGCCTGTCGCTGAGCTTTGATATTGTCACGAAAGGGCATGGGGGAGAGATGAATGTGGCATCCAAGGAAGGGGAATATGCCGAGTTTACGATTCGGTTGCCGGCGAATGCAAATCCCTCATTATCCAACAGTTAACAGGCTATTAACTTGACCTTTTGCTCTATGAGAAACCTGATTACTCTATTACTTCTGCTGGCTTTACCCATGGCCGGCTATGCGCAAAGCACCAAAATTGACAGTCTGGATCAGCTGATCCAAAAGGCTTCCTCAGATACCGCTAAAATTGACCTGCTCGTCGAAAAAATTTCTTTCCTGAATGAGATTAACCTTGACTCGGCGTTCAGCGTCAGCCAGCAAACGATCGAAATGGCTCAAAAACTGAACTATAAAAAAGGTGAGGCGTATGCCCGAATCGGGCAGCTAACTAGTTACTGTTTTAAAGGAGAGTATGGTGCCGCGGCTGAAAACCTGAAAATTGCAGAAAAGATTTTTATTTCTTTGCATGACTATCCTGGCCTGGGTGAACTCTACAAAAGCTATGGTATGCTATACGGTATGCAGAGCAAGTACGATAGCTCTATTCAGTATTACGAAAAGACCATCAAGCTGGCTCAACAGCTCTCTGACGATATATTGTTACATCTCGCCTATCAGAATATTGCTATCGGCTATCAGATGCAATCAAACTTTACGCAGGCCCTCTTCTATCTGCAAAAGGCACTAAGCTATTACGAGACAATCAATAACAGAAAGTCACAGACCTATATATACTTGAATATAGGGCTTGTCTATAATAATATGAACGATACCCTACGGGCAGAGGAGTCACTGTTGAAAGCGTTAAATCTTTCAAAGACCCTGGGTATAAAAAATGTAGAATTATATGCCTATTCCAACCTCGCTACGTTGTACGAACAAACAAAAGAATACGTTCAGTCTTACGAGTACGCCATAAAAGCTGCCTCACTGGGAAAAGAGATGGGCGATCCTGGCATAGAAGCCGCCAGTTTATCCAAAGGGGCTATTGCGTTAGCAAATCAGCAGAAACTAGAGGAGGCTGAAAAAATCGCCCGACAGGCTATCCTTCTCGCCGAAGATGCCCAACAACCTTATAATATTTACCAGGCTTACAATGCCATGGGACTGATCCTGAAAATGCAGGAAAGGTATGACCATGCGATTGTCCACTATGAAAAGGCATTCAACGGCATCAAAGGAGCCGATACTTTTGATGAATACATTGGCCAATCTTATGCTCACCTGTCCGAATGTTACAGTAAAACGGGTAATTACGAACAGGCGCTCGCTGCCTTTAAAACTTCTGCAGAAATTGCGGACTCTATCCGAAGGAGAGAAAATATCCGCAAGGCTACCGAGCTTACCATGAACTATGAATTTGAGAAAAAGCAGCAATTGACGCAGGCAGCACAAGCGCAGAAGGATGCAGCAACGCGTGCCCGCCAGCTCATTCTGCTGGTCGGCCTGCTGTTAACCCTGATCATTGCCCTGGTGGCCTTTTATGCCTTCCGCACCAAACAAAAAGCCAACCGGTTGCTGCGGCATCAGAAAGAAGAGATAGAAACCACACTGGCCGAACTAAGGACCACTCAGGATCAACTGATTCAGAAGGAGAAGATGGCCTCTCTGGGAGAACTCACCGCGGGCATCGCCCATGAGATTCAGAACCCTTTGAATTTCGTCAACAATTTTGCCGATGTGAGCCATGAGCTAATCGGAGAGCTGCTTGAGGAAAACAGAAAAGACAAGCGGGATTTGCAGGTGGAAGAAGAAATTCTGGCCGACCTGCAGCAAAATCTGGAGAAGATTCATCACCATGGCCTGCGGGCCGACCGTATTGTGAAGAGTATGCTGGAGCACAGCCGCACGGCTGCGAGTGAGTATCAACTCACCGACCTCAATCTGTTGACAGAAGAATATATGCGCCTGTCGTATCATGGCATGAGAGCCAAAGACAAAGACTTTAATGTGTCACTAGTCACTGACTTTGATCCCGCCCTTGAGAAGGTGGTGGTGTTACCGCAGGAGCTGGGCAGGGTGCTGCTGAATCTGCTCAACAACGCTTTTTATGCCACCGATCAGAAGAGCAGGATCATGCAAAATGGTTACCAACCGGAGGTAAAAGTCAGCACCCGGAAGGTGGGTAACCGAGTAGAAATCCATGTCAGAGACAATGGCACCGGCATCGCAGAAGCTGTAAAACATAAAATCTTCCAGCCTTTCTTCACCACCAAACCCACCGGAGAAGGCACCGGCCTAGGCCTTTCGCTGAGCTATGATATCGTCACGAAAGGGCATCATGGTGAATTGCAGGTAAGCTCCCAAGAAGGCACCTTTACCGAATTTGTGGTACGACTACCGGTCTCCTGAGCAGCCCGGCGTCTACGAAGGTTTTTCCAGCTCTTTTTTCTCTACATGCTGACTTAGCTGTTCTTTCATGTCAGCCACCAGCTTATTCTGGTAGCGCAGCCGGCGGCAGAGAATTTTCATGATCTCCCGTATCACTTCCATGCGGTCGGTCATGATTTCATAAAAGGCATGCTGATCCAGGCGCAACAACAGAGAATCTTCCAGGGCTGTAACGGAAGCCGATCGGGGTTCGGTATCCAGCAGCGAAAACTCTCCGAAAAAATCCCGGTTTTTTAGCTCCGCCAGCGTATGTTCCCCGTCATGGACACGGACAGAACCCTGATAGATGATAAACATACAGGTGCCTGTTTCGTCTTTTTGCACAATTTTTTCACCAGCCTGCACCTCCACTTCTTTCATGATAGCGGCAATATCCACCAGAATATCTTCCGCAGTTTCTGCAAACATACGGGTAGTTTTCAGGGCCATCACCTTTTCTACGGCCAGTAGTCTCGATGTCGTGGGTTCTTTCATGGTATTCTGTATCTTTTCTTGGAAATAGGTGGCTTGATGATTCAAGGAGGATAAAAAACGGACGTAGCTTTCCGGATCAAAGCCATTCAGTGCCCAGCAAGCTGTTTCTGCGACCAGCCGGTTGGGATGAGTGATCGCCAGTACCACTTCCGGAAGCAGCGGTATTAACAGCAGCTGCCTGACCACGTAAATAGTCACGGCCTGTGTCCAGATATTGACGACCGGTACCTCCTGCCGGTTGATCAGCTTTTGCAGATAGTCTGCCAGTTCCATTCTTTTTTGAGGGAAACGGGCATTCAGAATCTTTACCTGCTGGCTTACAGGAAAATCTTCTAAAAGAGGCAGAATGAGCGAGCTAAGTTCTTTGGCAATCAGTACATCCAGAATTTCAAGCGCATTGGCTTTTTTCTCCTTATTACGCATCTGCATACTCTCCCAAACCTGCAACACATCGTTGGCATCATAAATATAGGACAAGAGGAAAAGCAGCCGTTTTTTCAGATGATATAACTCTGTTTCCAGGGCATGGACGAGCAGTACAAAATAACGCAGTTCCCGGGCCGTGGCGGTCGTCAGTATCACGTCAATACAATTGATAAACCAGGTAGCGTCTGAGAGTTCCGCATAAATGGTTCGCAACACTTCTTCTTTTTCTGATGAATTGGGGTTGTAGTCACACAGGACCAGCGAATGCAAAATCTGGTTTCTTACCTCAATATTTTTAAAATACAGTTTGTTTTTCAATACTTGGATGGCTTTTTCTCCGCCTACTTTTCCGCAGATATAAATCAGCCTCCGCAAACGTACCGGATTAAAATCCGGCTTATTGAACTCATCTTCGAACAGGTTGATCACCCCTTCTCCGGTACGGATCAGCGCCTGGACAGCCACCTCAAACACCTCAGGAGAAGAGATAGCCTCCAACATATCGGCATATAAACCGGGGTGGTTGATCTTTCCGGAAGCTCTCAAAGCTGCTTTCCGTACCACTACATTTTCGTCTTTTACCAGTTGCAGTAGCGGATGATAAAAATGCCGTATGCCTACTTCCCCAATCACATAGGCAGCAAAGGCCCGTTTTTCAGGTTCCGGCGCATGGATGTATTTGTTCAGCTGCTGCCCCGCCATGATCACCCCATTGATCCCCCCGTAACAGATCAATCCGACCAGGGCACCCGTTTGTACCATTGGCTCCGGACTGTCCAGCAACGGACTGATTTCATCTACCACAGCGTCTTCTCCCAGTATACAGTAAACCTGTATGGCCCGCTTCTTAATCTCCGGAATTTCCTCCAGCCTTATTCTTTCCGCTATCTGTGGCTGAAGATCCAACAACTTCAGTGCTTCAATTTTTTTTAATACTTCCGTGCGTACTTCCGGAAAAGGGTGTGATAATAAGTTTCTCAACAAAGTAGGCAGCTGGGCGCTGTCGCCTTTGCCCAGAATATCCAGGGCATACAATACCTCTCCCGGATAAGGACTATCCAGTTTGCGGGTCAGCAGGGAACGGGTCTGCGGATCATTCAGCTGTAAAATTCTGCCTTCCAGAATACGTTTTTTCAGCGCTTTTTCCAGGGTAAGGATATATCTGACAATGAGCCCCCTGATAGAAAAAATCCAGCCTGCCAGCACCAATAAAAGGAAAAAACTGAAATGATAGAGTGACAGGGCTGTGATGGAGCTAAAGGCCACCAGTACCAACCCGCTGATGCCTACTGCCACGGCCTCTATGTTGCCGAGGATATCCAGGCCAATGAGTTTAAGACTTTTGGGTAGCGGCTGAAGTAGTGAAATGAAAGTATTATTGTACAAAGCAGACCGGAGGGTGTCGTTTACCAGCATGATGACCACCCAGATCCCTGCCAGCCACCAGGAGTTGGCCGACAATAAACTACTGAGAACGCCAAACAAGGTGACCATCACCAACACAAAGGGAAGGGCAAACAGAGCCATACGGATGCCAAAGCGCCTCATCACCTGACCGTATAAGAAAGTTTTGATACAAAAAGCAATCAGCTGTCCCGACCCCAGTATCATACCCAGAAAGAAGGCGATGTCGGTCTGGCTACTGAATCTCTCGTTCACCTGACTGAGGAACGCGAATTCAATCAGGGTAAAAGTGATCACTGCCAACAGGCAGGTAACGGACAGATTAAAGATAAAATGAGTGGTAAAAAATTTCCGGATGATCCCTTTCTGGTCAATTTTTCCGATAAGGTTGGCTTCTGCTGCTGTTTCTTCAAAAATAAACACTTCTTTCCGGGTAGTGATGAGGGTCAGAAATACCAGGGCGAAGAGCAGGGCTATCGCAGAGATCCACAGAAGATTAGCCGTTCCGATGAGGGGTACCAGGCCGGAGGCCAGCCAATAGCCCAATCCGTTGGCAGGTGTCTCTGTGGAAGTGATCAGCCCGAATAATCTTTTGCTTTGTCTGACGTCAAACAGCAGCAGGGCCAGCCGGTTAAACCCTGCAATCATATAAGCAGACATCACTCTGTGCCACACAATCAGGCCAAAGGCCAGCCAGGCCAGCTGCCCGTAACCCAGCCCGACCCTGAAAATGATAATCATGATCAACAGTACCACCACCTCTGCCAGCATGAGCCGCCGTGCCTCAAAATACCGGCTCAGCCAGCCATAGATCAAATTGGTAAACAGCAGCAACACACAGGTAGCCATATAGACATAAGAGAGGCTGCTGATGGGATACTGGGTAAGGAAAATAGCACTGGCTGCCGTGAAGAACAGGGCCAGGGCTCCTGTCTGAAAAAAGGAATACAGCATGAGTATGGTGACCACCCTCACCTCTCCTTTTCGCAGGTTCAACAAATCGCTGATTTTTTCTGAATACCTCATCTGATCAGGCCATAGAGGCACAACCTATGATAGAAAACAAAAGGTAAAGAATTTACTGTAATTTTTTGAGTTTCATCAGATTCTTTTTCTTTTGAAAATCTCTTTTCTCCTGAGCAGTTTTAGTAAAATAGTGATGTTGTTCTAAAAACTGAATCTGTTTGTTGACCCAATCATCGGTTGTATTGACAATTCCGTAAGCCAGCCATTCTTTCCGTAAGGTGTCGGCTATTTTAAAGAAATCTTTGCGCCCTAAGTAATTCAGATCCGCATCGCAGATAATTTCCTCCAGATGCGACTGTGGATTTTGAGGCATACGAGTAGCCATAATGATGCTGTTGATCTGTTCTATTTGTGGTTGCGTAAAGCCAAACCGGGGCAGCGAAGCTTCGGCAATCCGGCAGCTTGAGATTTCATGCTCCTGGTACTGATGGATAAAGCCGATATCATGAAAAGCGGCAGCTGTGCATACCAATATCAGTGACTCTCCCGCTATGTTTTCACCCAGGGCCAATTCTTCGGTTGCGTTACAAACATCAAGCGTATGATGCACGCTATGGTAATACAGTTGATCGGATAGTTCTTCTTCTAACCTTTTGATGGCGTAAGCTTTAGCTTCTTGGTAGTGCATTATCCTCAGCAGGGGTGTATCAACATTTAATTTACATATATATTTTTTTAAGAAGAAAGTGTAATGAAAATAAATAATAGCTTTTTGCACAGGTAGGCTGCTGGGATGGTGATGCTACCATTGGCTTCGCTCCAAAGGATTTTCCTTTTACTCCTGGATGTTTTACTAAAAAATATAATAAATTATATTTTTTATTACATTTTATTAGCAAAAACCTCATAAAGGCTATGCATACGTATGATTTGCCGGAGGAGTGTGCCCAGATGCTGAGTTTTGCACTGTCCCAGGCAGCAATACAGGAAAGTTGTCAAAAAGTCATCCTCAACAGCAAGCCGATAAAAGCCTGTACCCGGGAAAAAGCAGGCTGTCAGTCAAACAGGCCTGCTCCTTTGAGTCCATCTTCATGCTTATTTAGTTAATGGTTCCGGAAAGGTAAAGCAATGGTTTGAATGCGATACTCCTCCTGCTTACCAACCTGGAGAAAAGCATGGGTACTACCGTTCACAGGATACTGATCTGCTGAGTGGCATTGAATTCATCGTGTGAACCCCATAAGGATGCTTCCGCCATCGGCAGTGTCGAGCTTCTTTCCGGAAGGTGTCATGCTACTGTCGTAGGTTGATCTGTTTTTTCGCGCAGCACTTTGATGAGTGCAGCCAGCTCTTCCTGCTCATAGCCAGCCAGTGCTGCCCTTTTCAACAGACTGGCAGCCAAGGCCGGAAACTCCGTGTTGAGCCTGGCTTCACGCGCCTGTTGTAAAATCCTTTCTGTCGCTTCCACAGAAATCTTCAAAGGACTTTCAGACACCGTATAATTACCCGACTGTATCACGTTTCCCTCGTGTTTCAAAAACTCTCCGAAGGTGGGTGTAAGGTCTGCCACCAAAGAGCTGTACGTATCTACCCCAATGCCCGAAGCCTCGGCCATGTGAGCTCCTTGTACAAAACCCAGTACGGCGCCATAGAGATAGGAAAGTGTCGCCAGATCCATGGCGGAAGCCGCCTCTACTGCTGAACCCAGGTACACGATGTTTCCACCAAAGACTTTGAGCACCGGTTCGCATTGCCGGAAAACAGGTTCCATCCCCGACACTAAAATGAAAGTATCGGGTCTTCCCATCTGACTCGGAGTGGCTTGAATGGCGCCATCCAGATGAGCGGCCCCACGTTCACGCGCCCAGGCTTCGCTATCTTTCGCCTCTTTGGGGCTGCCGGTCGTGAGTTGAAGGAGCACCTTGCCCGAAAGCGCAGCGGCAACCGCTGCTGTATCAAGAATACTGTGGGTCGCCTTATAGTCGTGGACACAAATCACGATGATTGGGCTTGCATGGATGGCCGCTGCTACATCGGAGGCCAGCACGGCTCCCTCTTCTACCAGTGCCTTGGCTCTGGCTATGGATCGGTTCCAGACAGTCACCCGGTATCCGCTGCGAAGCAGCAACCGGGCCAGTGTGGAGCCCATAGCTCCTAAACCGATAACAGATATTTCTCTGGAAATTAAGTTTGTGGATTTCATTCTGTTCAATTTTTACGATGTGTGATACATGGTTGGTTTTCTGATCAGCGGTATCAGACCTGAAAGATCGTCGGTACCATACCCCTCAGCGAGCCGCTGATCCATGAGGGTTTTTAAAGGAGTCATTAACCCCGGATCAAGACCCTGTTCCCGACTGGCCTGTAGGATGTTATGATAAGCGGCTGCCTGCATGCTCAGATTGGATTCTACAGCCCCATCATAACGGCCGGTGTCGATCTGTTCTGCCAGATTGGGTAAAACCTGAAGCATAACCTTCAGCCAGGATGTAAGCATCGGGGTAAAGGCTCTTGCCTCCACCTTCTCAGTGCCTACCAAGGCTGTGGCATGCAGAAACCCGGCAAACAATCCATACATGCCACTGAGCAGAGAGAGATCATAGAGGGATGCCAAACCGGCATCGGCTCCGAGGTATTGACTGCCACCCAGGGTATTCAATATTGCCTGACCTGCATCGAAGGCCACAGCTGATCCGCTATACAGGATGAAAGCCTCCGGCTGCCCTATCATAGAGGGCGTAGCCATAATACCTCCATCCAGGTATTCCGCACCGCAAGCCGCAGCCCAGGCAGCGGTTTTCCGGGCTTGCTGCGGAGTACCGTTGGTTAGGTTCACCAACAATCGTCCCGGAAGAATGTCTTCAGCGGCATGTAGTATTTCCTGCATCACGGCATAGTCCAATACACAGACTACCACTACTTCACTGGCCGATATGGCCTCTGCTACTGAAGCTGCGCGCTGCGCTCCTTTATTGACCAAAGCATTTGCCTTTCGGGCCGTGCGGTTCCACACGGTCGTTGGGTAACCTGCTTTCAGAAAGGTGTTCGCCAGGGCTGTACCCATATCGCCTAATCCAATGACCGAAACAGTGTCCGGTCTGCTATGTATCATTGTCATCTTTTATATGGCTGGTTTGTTACAATTACATTTGAAATGCCTTTCCGGCACTGAAGCTATGGCTTTTTGAGTATTTCAATGAGGCTGGTCAGCCCATCCTGACCATACCCCATTCTTATCGTTTCATCGTAAAGCTGCTTGATCGCCTGGGGCAGGCTGGTGTTGATGTTAGCATCCCGACTGGCCTGGGCTACATGCGACATGCCTGCTGCCATCATGTTCATGTTGTTGAAAGCCCCCTTGTATTGGCCTTTGTCCACTTCTTCGGCCACATCCTGGAAAAGCTCTGGCAGAAAAGCCAGGAAATCCTGCACATATGGGCCAAAGGTGACAGCGGGAATACCGGCCGAACGGATGAGGGCGATAGCATGCAGTACACTGGCAGCACTGGTAAACATGATATCCAGCAAGGCCTGGTAGTAAAGCTGGGCCAGACCGGGATCCTCTCCTCGGAAATCCGCTTTGCCGATCCGTGACAGCGTGGATTGATGAGCCTCCAGTATCGCCCGGCTGCCACTGTAAAAAACAAAGGCGCCAGGCTTTCCGATCAGCGGTGGGGGCACCATCACCCCGCCCGACAGAAACTGAGCTCCATACCTTGCTGCCCATTGTGTTGCCTTTCGCGCTTCCTGTGGCGTGTCTGAGCTAAGGTTTACTAATAATCTACCCGATAATGCACCTGTGGCCGGGCTAAGTAGCTGGTACATGGCCTGATAGTCTGTCAGGCTCAGTATGACCAACCGGCTGGCAGCCAGGGCTTGCTGCACTGTTTCGGCACGGATAGCTCCCTGGGCGACAAGGGCATCGGCCTTAGCGGCTGTCCTGTTCCATACGGTTGTCGGATGTCGGTTGTCCAGGAAGACCTGTGCCATCGCCTGCCCCATTGGGCCTAAACCGATGATGGTTACCGCTTCCGGGTTTTCATTCGTTTGCATATGTCCGGTTTCTTTTCTCTTTGGTTGAATACAAAGTTTGGAAAGTTTCACCGGACTTTCCCTTTGAAAAAGTCGGAAGATCCTTTAAGAAATACGGAATTGTAAAGGGCTTTGGCCCGTCAGACGTTTGAAGAAAATGGAGAAGTAATCCGGGTTCTCAAAATTCAGTTCATAGGCGATTTCTGAAACATTTTTACTGGTCTGAAGCAACAGTGCTTTGGCATAATTGAGCTGTGCGCTGTGTATAATCTGAAGCGCATTTTGGCCGCTTACTTTTTTCACTGTTTCTGAAAGATGCTTAGAACTCACATACAGTTTATCAGCATACGCTTTCACCGTGTTGAATTCCAGAAAATGCTTTTGTACCAGCCTTTCAAATTCCTGATAAATTGCCTGCTCCCGGCTCACAGGGTTGGAAAGGTTGGGTGCTTTTTGATACTGTTCTTTGGCTTTGAAAAAGAGTATGTTCAGGTAATTTCTGATGATATCCTGACTGAAGGTGCTGTCATGCTCATACTCATATTGAATTTTGTAGATGATATCCTTGAAATAACCCACTTCATTTTTTTGTAAGGATACCGCAGGCAGGTTGAGCGGGTGAAAAAAAGGGAAATCTCTCAAAAAGCCAGGATGTTGGCTGTCAGTCTGTATAAATTCCGGACCAAACAATATGCCATACCCTTGGTGCGGTCTGTCCGCAGGGGTGGAAGAAGCCGTCTGTAAGGTCAGAAGACGGTGCGGGCTCAGGAAGGTAAGCCTGTTTTCTGCAGCCGGTAAATCAAACTGATCTACCTTCAGATGGCACCCTTCAGTGATCTCAAAAGTAATCTCAAAATAATGCTGCCGGTAAGCAGAAAGTTGGGCAAAGCCTTCATGGCTTACCTGCTCATAGTCATAAATTAAAAAATCGGGACGCTTGTGGGCTACCTTGAGCTGCACTGTTTGAATCAAGTCATTGATTTGCCTGAATTGACGAATGGGAGACATACCTTTTCTTGAGATTATACTGCATGAATGACACTGGCCGATGGGTAAGACCTACCACAGAAAATGTACGGTTTGGATGATAGAAGGTTGTTATTTCATATGCAGTACTCCTGCTTTCTACGCCCTGTTCATACCTCTGATACTGATGCCTGCTATCAAGATACGGCGTAGGCCGCTAGTATACTCAAGAAAAACACTGACCTATTCCTTACCTCTCCCCTCTTTTCTGTTGCAGAATTTGTGTGACTTCACCCCAGGGCAGCACCTTATTTTCGGTGGCCCAAGCCTCATACATGGCTTTCATTTCTCTGACTTTTTCGGGCATCTCAGAGGCCAGGTTGTGCATCTCGGTACGGTCATTTTCCATATCGTACAGTTCCCAGTCATCCTTATCCGGTTCCCAGGCTTGTACCAGTTTGTAGTGACCAAGCCTGACGGCTTTGTTGCCTTCATGCTCCCAGAAAATAGGTTCCGTATGAACACTTTTTGCTTCTCCGCTAAACAAGGGCAACAGGCTTTTACCTGCCATAGGCGTAATGTTATGCCCTTGGTATGCTTCCGGATAAGTAGCCCCCGTCACTTCCAGGCAGGTGGCCATGATGTCTGGTAAGAATCCATATTCCCTAACCAAGGCTCCATTTTTTGCCGGATCGATACCCGCTGGCCAATGCATGATGAGCGGTGTGGCAATCCCTCCTTCATGCAGCCAATGCTTGTATTGACGGAATGGTGTATTGGAGGCATTGGCCCAGGCTCTTCCGTAAGAAAGCACATACCCTTCTCTGGTCTCCAGTTGAGAGGCAGGACCACTGCCCAGTTCATCAAATTCAGCACAGGCACCATTGTCACTCAGAAACATGATGAGTGTATTATCCAGCAGGTCTTTGGCCTGGAGACTATCCAGTAACCGGCCGATATTCTGATCCATCCTGTCTATCATGGCCGCGTAGATAGCCATTCTGAGGTCCATTTCCGCTTTCTTTGCGTCGTCGAGTGAATCCCATTCCCGGCTATCCTGGGGTGTCATTTCCCAATCAGCATCCACCAGTCCCATATTTTTCATACGCTCATACCGCTCCTGCCTGACATGTTGCCAGCCTTTGCTATATTTTCCCTTGTATCGGTCAATGTCTTGCTGAGGGGCCTGGAGCGGCCAGTGAGGCGCATTATAAGCCAGATATAAAAAAAAGGGTTGGGATTCGTCCTTTTGGGTATCACTAATAAAACGGATAGCATAGTCGGTGAAAGCATCGGTCGTATAGTAATCGTTTTCGGTAATGGTGAGGGGGTTGTTGCCATAAGTAATACCTCTGGGATGTTCGGGCTGAAAGAAATTGCAAGCGCCCGGAATCAGACCATAGTATTGATCGAAGCCTCTTTGCAGGGGCCATTGCTCTTCTTTTTCATAACCCAGGTGCCATTTGCCGGTCATCAACGTTTTGTAGCCTGTCTCTTTTAATACTTCTGCGATAGTCACCGTATTTTTATTGAGAAATCCCTGATATTCCGGCACCCCATAATCATGTCCTCCGGGATCATTAGGAGAACTGGTCATATGTCCGATGCCGGTTTGATGCGGATAGCAACCGGTTAACAGGGAAGCCCTTGTCGGGCAACAACGGGCTGTGTTGTAAAACTGGGTGAACCGGATACCATGGTCGGCCAGCCTGCTGAGGTTAGGGGTATTGATTTCTCCCCCATAAGGAGCGATATCAGAATAGCCCATATCATCGGCCATAATGAGGATGATGTTAGGACGCTGATCCGGTGTTTCCTGGCAAGCAGCAAAGAGAAAAAGAAATCCTAAAAGAGAGATGGTGTATTTCATAGATCCGTTATTTTCTTGACAAGGGCAGGGTTACCGGTGCTGGCTTCTCACTTTGAAAGATGCGTCTCTGGTTGTAATATACCTGATATCCCTTACCCTGTCCGTATTTTTCTCCGGTTTTATCCCACAACACGCCGAGAGTGCCGCCATGATAAGGAATACGATCCAGGCAATACCAGTCCCACTGACCATCAGGAATCAGCGGTCGGATGCTGACCGTATCTCCCAGGTGAGGCCGTATACCGACCAGCCCTGAGATGATAAGATCATTGAAGGTAGAATGGTTGTAATCTTTACCCCTTTCCTTACCTCCTTTCTCTTCAGACCAACCACCTCCTTCCCAGTTACTCAATCGGGCTCGTGAAAGCCATTCTCCCGTCATAGGGTTCAGGTTCTCATCGATCCAGGGCACTTCCTGTCCATGCTCATTTTCCCGCCTATGCACAGAGGCATATTGTTTCAGCAGTTGAAAGTAATCATTTTTATTGACTACCTCTTGGGTATAATCATGCAGTAGATTGGCCATTGCAGTCAGGGTCAGGGAAGTGGCAAAAGGCCAGGAAGGGCCATTCCATTGGCATTCATGCCCTTCATAGGCGATCTCAAAGTAAGGATGACGCTGCTCACAGACGGTGAGTCCGTAAGGAGCATAGAAACCTTCCGGCGCCAATACCTGCTGCCAGGCAGCGGCGTATCCGGGTTCATCCTCAGGCAGATGAAAATACCAGGGAATATAACCAATAAGTTCCCGCACAGGCAGGGTGCTGTCATCCGCCTCATAATCCCGTGGCAGTGTAGAGAAGAACTGCAAATCTTCATTCCATAACCGTTGCTGTACCAGTTCCTTTAGCTTCTCTGCCTTTTTGGTAAATGCTTCTTCCAGGTCTCCTTGCTGTAAATAGCGGGCCATGGTGGCGATCGCTTTGGCATCGCCGTACATATAACTGTTAATAGAAGGGCGTGTACCTGCTTGTTGGAATGCCCGCTCACCCCCATTCAGCATTCTTCCACTGGCCGTAATCTCCATCCCGTCCCGGTCATCATATTGCCAGAACAAAAAGTTTCCTTCATCTTTACGCTCAGTTTCCCAGGAATGATAATTGTGGATCAGCCTGGGCAGGTTCGCTTCGATAAATGCACTGTCGGGGTGAACTTTTTGGAAGGCCAGCATTGCATCAGCGATCCAGAAGCTATAATCACGTACCCGTTTGCCCGCTGCAGTGAGCCAGAAGCGGAGGTAGTCTTGCACATAACGATCATCACGAAGCCATCGACCTTCATAAATATGATGGGCTGCCGGACAGTTGATAGTATTGTGCTTACCCGACCAGGAAACCTGCGGTAAAAATTCGGTAAAGACAAAACCATCTTCCGTTTGTTTGATATGCTTGCGGAATGTCCACCATCGGAAGTAATAGGTTTTTTCCAGTACAGCATCCGGACAGCTAAACAGAGGAATATTTGCTGAAAGGAAATCCCAGGCACTGTCGTTAGGAAAATGCTGCACATACAATTCTTCATCCTGGGTGTTGAAGGTGCTGATGTAATGCTGAAAATCAGAAGCCTGTAGTAATGCGCTTGTTTTCTCCTGACACCCAACAGCAGCCAACAGTACTACCAGAATCATGGCCTTGTAAAGGGAGTTACGATAAAAGTTATACTTCATCTTAGCCTGTGATCCATTAGGGTTGGGAGGTAGCCAGCGATGCCTGAGTAGGCAACCAAACAATCATGGAACTTCCGTTCCGGGAACTTCCGTTCCGGGAATCTCCATTCGGGGAACTACCGTTCTCTGAAATCTCAGAGCGGTTATTCCAGGCATAATAAGGCACCAATGTCAGTGTACTTTCCTGAGTCCCTTGTCGGGTCACTTGCCTGGAGGGCATCTTGATGTTAACCACATTTTTCAATACCCCCTCTTCAAAAACCTGGGTAGTAACAGCAGCAGCATCGGGCAATGACTCGAGGTAAAACTGTTGCACAGGATCTCCATTGTCTACCCCTTCGGCACAGTAGACTAACGGGCCACGGGTGATGGCCACACGGCCCCTGTCAGCTTCTACCTGTTCGATGGCTCTGTTGAAGCGCACCGGCATAGGCAGTGTCAGTTCTACCTGGTCTCCTTTCTCCCAGGTACGATCAATCACGACAAATCCTTTCTCCAGTTCCGCCTCAATGGGTTCTCCATTCAATTGTACGGTCCATTGTTCTGGCGTCTCATTCACAAAATCATACAAAGCGCCTGGCACAAACTGAGCTTCTCTGGCCCAGGTAGGAATCCGGAGTTTCAGCTTGAAAGACTGAGCTTTTTCAGGGTTCAACTTCAGGGACACCCGCTCT
The DNA here is from genome assembly GCA_021730635.1 of Catalimonadaceae bacterium JC749. Lineage (GTDB taxonomy): Bacteria > Bacteroidota > Bacteroidia > Cytophagales > Cyclobacteriaceae > JAJNNC01. The sequence goes on along the minus strand of JAJNNC010000011.1, from coordinate 116,606 downwards.
TCGAAAGGATAACCCGACTGCTGCTGAAGCTCTACTTTCCCCTCCTGTAAAGGAATAGTGGTACGGTTGCTGGCATAAAAGGTAGCATAAATTTCATCGGCTGTATGAGCATACATCATCCCTGCCACCTGGGGAATGAGCCGGGCCAAGTTGGAAGGACAGCAGGCGGTTTCAAACCAGGGTGACCGCCCTGCTTTGCCATGGTTGAAAGGCGTTTGTCCGTCGAATTCCAAGGGATTGACATAGAAGAACTTGTTGCCTTCCAGATTCATTCCTGCCAACGCATTGTTGAGCAACGCTACTTCCGCTACATCCATGTATTGGGCATCCTGGCTCATGAGAAACATACGGAAATTGAAAAACACATTGCCTACAGCTGCACAGGTTTCGTTATAGGCTTCCTCGTTAGGCAGCACATAAGATGGACCGAAGCCTTCAATGCCATGTACGGCGCCTAACCCTCCGGTAATATGCATTTTGGTGTCCACAATATTATGCCAGATACTTTGAAGGGCCTCATTGTATTCCTCCGTACCGGTCAGGGCAGCCACATCGGCCATGCCTGAATACATATAAGCTGCCCTGACGGCATGACCTACGGCTTCCCGCTGCTGCGCTACCGGTTGATGCTGTTGCGCATAGGTAGGCGCCATCACGCCTTCTCCTTCCGGTACATAGGTTTTACCCCGGATATCCAGAAATTTTTTGGCCATGTTCAGGTACAACTCATTGCCTGTGACCCGATATAGCTTGGTCAGCGCCAGTTCCATTTCCTGATGTCCCGGTGCCTGGTTCACAGGCTGGCCACCATTATAATTAGGATCACCTTCAAAAAACACCTTATTGATGTGCTGCGCACTTTTTTCTGCCACCTTAAGCCATTTGTCTTTTCCTGTGGCCTGGTAGTAGGCAATAGCCGCCTCATACATATGACCCATGTTATACAGCTCATGGCTGTGCAGCACAAAAGAATAGGGTTTATCGCCCATGCCGCCACCGCCCCAGTGGTCATGATCTTTGGAAACCCCGGTGATGTGGGCTTCATATAAATAGCCATCCTCTTGCTGCGCAGCAGCAATGACATCGATGATCTCATCCATCTGCTGTTCCAGGGCAGGGTTGCGGTTATCTTTCAGCAGGTACGCCGCCCCTTCCATCACTTTATATAAGTCGGAAGCCACATAGCGGTGTGGAAAAGGCAGTGACTCTTTGTCTCCTTTCAGAAAGGCGGCTGTCTTCCGCAGATTTTCTACTGCTGGCTGGGTCTTCTCCAGGGCAAAAGGCACCAGGGTTTGAGCCTGTGTGCTAAGCCTGGGGCGCCAGAACGCATCTTCCAGTCTCACTTCATGAAAGGGTACCGGCTGGAGGATATAGCCTTCACTCACAGGAGCTGGGGGCTGCTCGCCCTCTTTCCTGGAAGATTCACATCCATAAAAAACACTGCTGATTCCTATCGTCAGTAGGGTAATGATGCTCGTTATTTTCATGTATCAGGTAAATTGATGGCTTCACTATTTGTTAGGTTATCGAAAGTTATAAACCGGAAATTCCGTGATCCGCAAGGTAGTACAACCATAGGGCACCAGGGTAATTTCCTTGGAAACAAGTGTGTCCCTTCTTCCACCCCACCAGGCAGGAAAGACAGGCGCACTGTTGACCAGTTTCCAGTCTGGAAGTTGTACGCCTCTCATTTTCAGCTCAACAGGAGCGTTTTCCAGATTCCACGGATAAGCTCCGCTCCAATCTTTTTCCACGACTTCCACAGCCTCCGAGAGATTGTCAAGGTCTTCCGCATGAAGCGCATAGTTCCAATCATCCAGTGCATATACTTCCTGAAATGGGCCGTAATGGTCGCCACGATCTTTAGTTTTCTTTTCATCACGGATCTTCAACGCATAGACCAGTGGCCCACGCTCAATGGCCCGGGCGAAATCATACCATTGCGACGATTTCAATGTCATAGGCAGGGTAAGCTCCACCTGATCGCCGTTTTTCCATGTCCGCTGAATAATGGCTGTCTGGTTCTTTACTTCACCGTCCCAGGGTGTCCCATTGACAGTGACCGTCGCATTATTCGCCCATTCAGGAACACGTAAATGGAAAGGGAAGGCAGCTTCTTTGTCCAGGGTAAGCGTAAAGTGCACTGTCTCTCTGAAGGGAAAGCCGGTTTCTTCCGTGACTGTCAGCGCCACGTCATCGGCCACTTTCATAGTGACCTGGCTGGGTGCATACAGCAGGGCGGCCACGCCACCATCGTGGGTGGCATACCATAGGTTCTGCACATACTTGGGCCAGGACTGATGCATATTGGAAGTGCAGCAAGGATATCCGGAAAGAACACCAAAAACGAAATCAGTGCCCTGGTGGTGCTCTGTTTCATAGGAAGTTTCCAGCCGGTCGGTGATCTCTACCTGGTTGGCCGCCTGAAAGTACTGGCGCGACATGAAATCATCGGCAGCCTGGGTGGGCAATGCATTGTAGGTAATTTTCTCCAGCTGATCGGCAAACGCCATATCGCCGGTGATGGTAAGCATGGTTTCCAGGGAGAACATTTCTTCTGAGATAGAGCAAAATTCTATGCCCTGCACCGGATTATTGCCATGTAGCGGTTCATCACCGCCATACATTCCCTGAGGTTGACCATGATATTTTTTGACATCCCATAGGGCTTTTTTAGCAGCCTTGATATATTTTTCTTCCGGGTGTTGCTGGTAGTAAACCACAGGTTGCTTTAATCCCTGGGCAAAATTGACGCAATGCATCCCTCCTATTTTAGAGACCGTGAGGGCATTGATTTCCTCAGGATCGAAAGGATAGCGTTTGAGTTGGGAGTAGTGCCAGGGTGTCGCAGGGTCGTTGTAGTTTTCTTCGTTCAGGAAGATGGTCGTCCAGGGAAAAGTCTGTTCGGCAATCACCTCTGCCAGTTCCAACAGAAAAGCATCGCCAGTAATATTATAGAGCCAGTATACTACCATCAGGTTATCGCCGCCTCTTCTGTTGGCCCAGAGTGTCCAATGGTCCAAAGGTGTTTTGGGAAGCTCCTGCAGCTGGTATCTGAAATATTTTGTCAGGACGGTAAGGACCCGCTCATCTCCGGTAGCCTCATAATACTGCTGCAATATTTTCAGCATCACCATTTTAGGCCACCAGTCGCGACGCATGGATTTTTGCAGACCTGGTTCCGGCTCCGGTTCTTTCTCGAAGGGTATGGGTCCCAGGTATCCTTCTTCAGTCTGGTGGTTGAGGGTCCACTCAATCCAGGGCTGTACTTTCTCTTTGAGTTGATTGTCGTCAAGGATATAGGCCAGGGGCAGGAGTCCGTCGATCCAGTAGGGGCCTCGTTCCCAGCCATCGCCGTCACCACCCAGCCAGCCATTCCGCTTTCCCATCACTTCCGGATAAATCTCATCCAGATGCCCCGTCATGCCTTCTTTCATGCGCAGCAGTTGGTCTTCTAGCCAGCCTTTTGGCTGGATACTACCCAAAGGAAGTTCCAGGTAGGGTTTTTCTTTGAGTGGCGCTCTGTTTTGCCGGTAGTGGACCTGCCTGCTTTTGTCAACATCAGCCTTTGTCGACGAAGGCTTTTGCTGGAAAGACATCAACAGCAGGGCAAGTATTACAAGCGCGCCAGGTATTTTATGCATAATGTTATGGGTGTTAGGTTGATGATAGCAGTTCCTCTCAAAATCACACAATATAGTTCATTCATTCTACTTAATAACAAGGGCTACCGCATTTTTGAACCAAACCTGTGATAGCCCTTTCTTTTACACTGAGATATTTTTTTCTACAGTGTCATATAACTGTTTTTTTGCTACTGATATCCTTCCGTTTGTACCAAAGCCGGATTGGAGTTGATGGTTTGCTGTGGAATTGGAAAGACAGTTCTGTAATCACCATTAGGTTTGTGAGAAAGCCAGCTTTTAGTAGTAAACGTACCAAAACGGATCATATCCCTGCGACGAAATCCTTCCCAGATAAACTCCCATCCTAATTCATCTAGGAATCTGCCATACAGGACTGGGCTGGTATTGCCTGGGTCTACAATTTCATAGTTTTCCACATAACCGAACTGATATTTACTGTCTTGTTGTAGCTCAGCACCTGTTACCACTGCTTTTTCCGGCTGGTTTTTATAGCCATGCACTGCCCGAACCTGAGAAACAAGTTGTGCAGCTTCATCGCCTCTTCCGGTTCGCAACATACTTTCTGCCTTCATCATCAGCACTTGGGCATATCTGAAGAAAGGAAAATCATTACTTAAGTTGCCTTGTGCCCCTGCTTTCACTTCAAACTTGTTCATTCGATAACCTTCCGATTCGCCGGTGTATTCTCCGTTGGGTAATTCTTTGGTAAACACTAGAGGATTGCCCGCCTGATCGTAGGTACCCAAAAGCGGTGTTTCACCATCGGAAGCATATTGTGGTCCCATCAGCCAGGTATTTGCCAAACGCTCATCCTCAGGATCATACGTGTTGATGAACTGCGTAATACCCATAGCAGAACCGGATCCCCAGGGGGTTGCCTGCATATTCTTTTTTTGACTCAGCGCTGCATGCCAGGAAAACATATGTGCGAAAAATCCTGTAGCTACATTTTCATCAAAGGGAACGGCAAAGATGATTTCAGGAGAGTCTTCATTCAGTGTTTCAAAAACAGCGCTGAAATTTTCTTCCAGGCTGTACTGGCCTGAGTTGATAATATCGTTGCACTGGGTAATACATGCTTCCCACTGAGGTTCACCGGTATATACCTCTGCGTTTAGATGTACATTAGCCAGAAGTACCTTGGCTGCCCATACATTAAACCTGCCATACATTAACTGACTATTCTCTTCGCTAAGCTGAGGAAGTGCCTGCGTAATATCATCTACCACAAACTGATAAATATCCTCCCGGGCTGTTTTTGCGGGAAGTTCCGTGGATACGGATGTTACCAAAGGCGCATCGCCAAAGTTGTCGAGGATCAGCCAATAAAAAAAGGCTCGCGCTACTTTCATTTCAGCAATCAGTGCCTCTTTATTAACGCCAGCAGGCGTAGGCACCACTTCTGTCTCCAGCTGTTCTATCACTCTGTTGGCATTGAGTACGCCTCTGTAAAAGCTATTCCACATGTTGGACATTTGAGGATTTTCAGAATTCCAGGTATGTAGGTGCATTCTTCTGTAGATACCGCCATCGTCCCAACCGGAAGCGTTGGCGGGCTGCACGATGCCATCTGCCGTGGTTTCCTGCGCCATATAATAATTGGTGTGGCTAAAAAGACTGCGCATGTTGGCATATACAATGCCCATGGCTTTGTAGGCATCCGTATAAGTATAGGTTTGCTCAGTAACATCAGAGTAGACAATTTCCTGAAGATCATTATCACAGGACGAAAAGGATGCGATCAAACAGGTACCGATGAGAATATATTTATTGATTGCTTTCATAATAGGCTATTCATTAAAATGTTAAAAATGCTCCTAAGGTATAGGTGGAAGTAGCCGGATACCTGTTTTTATTATCCACACCAGGGTCCAAACCAATCAGGTTGACTTCCGGATCGATGCCCGTATACTTGGTAAAGGTTACTAAATTGGAGCCAGAAGCATAAAGTCTGAGGCTTTTCAGATACTTGTTATTCAGGCTGAGATTATAGCCCAGGGTCACATTATCTATCTTCCAGTAGTCGCCGTCCTCAATATAGTAGCTCACATACTGCAACGACTGGTCATCAGCCAGAGGCCTTTTGCCATAAATATCATCATAAGCGGAGGCAAGTAAATTACCGCGGGTCAGCATGACAGGCGCACTGTAGAACATATCAGGCATATTCAGAATCTGAAAGCCAAAAGCACCCCGCATTACTACATTCAGGTCAAAGTTTTTGTAGACCAGCGTATTATTCCAGCTTAAATAAGATTTTGGTAATCCATTCCCAATGATTTGTTTATCATCAGCCTGTTGCTGTGCAATGGGTTTCAGTTCACCCTCTTTCCCTTCAATGATCCAATAGCCATCCTCATCAATATCTACCGTTTTAAAACCATAGAAATTACCGATGGGCTGCCCCACCTGTACCCGGTGTGTCGCCTGTTGGATGGGTTCACCCGTATTACCTGCATCAAAATATCCACTTGCCAACTGAAAACTTTCGTCGGACAGCGAAAGCAGCTTATTTCTATTTGCCGAATAGTTGACAGAGGTAGTCCACTGTAAATCTACGGTTTGCACAGGCATTGCATTTACTTGTACTTCAACTCCTTTGTTCTCCATAGAGGCAGCGTTTGCTGTGATGGTGTTGTACAGATAAGGTGGTGTTGGTACAGGATAATCCATTAACAGGTCTTTGGTAGTCCGCTTGTACAGATCGATAGAACCGGAAATACGGTCATCAAAAAACCCATAATCAACCCCCAGGTTAAACTCCTCTTTCCTTTCCCAACGCAAGTCCGGATTGGCATTGGTCGAAGGGTTAATGACCTGTATCCACTGGCCATCTATCAAAGTGTAGGTATTAAAATTGAGTCTGTTCAATGACATGTAAGGGTCGGTAGGTTCTGTACCGGTAATCCCAAATCCCGAACGTATTTTCAGTGAACTTAAAGGCTCAATACCACTCATAAAAGCTTCATTCTTAATATTCCATCCTACCGATACGGCTGGGAAGTTACCCCACTTATGATCTACACCGAATTTAGAAGACCCCTCATGCCGGATGCTGGCCATCAGGAGATACTTTTCTTTAAAACTATAGTTTAAGCGGAAGAAATAGCCTACCAGTTTGTTTCTACTTTGATAAGAAGACTCCGGCGCTTCTCCTCTTTTCAGGGCCAGGCCGGCACCCATGTTATTATAAGAAAAATCATCGGTAGGAAAATCCCAGTTCTGCATCCAGTAATCTTCATAGCTATACTCTCGCCAGCTATAGCCGCCCAAAGCTGTGACGGAATGGTCAGTAAAGAAATTTTTGTCATATTGGGCTGTCAGTTCGACCATGTCTTCCTGAGATTTGGTAGTTCCCCGGGAGGCATACCCATTCCTTCCGTTACGGACTGTTGAGAAATGACTTTTGCTTTCGTAATAACCTCTCACGCTATTGTAGATGTCACGCGAGGCTAATAAGTTGAACGTCAGATCATTGGTAGGATAAAAGGTAATATTGCTGTATGTTCTAAGATTAGTACTCTGATTCATTCCTCTCGTCTCTTCAAGCAGGGCCACCGGATTCATATAGTCAGTCTTTTCAGGGCGCTCGATCCACGTGCCGTTGTCATCCTTTAAGCGGTCAGTCGGATTAAAAGTCAGACCGTTTCTGTATACTGCCTCACTATAGCTATCCCCATCCGCACCGGAAAAATACTTTTGTTCATAACCACTGATGTTGGCACTGATCTTTAGCTTGCTCTCAAACATACTATGGTTGATTTCCAAACGAGGATAGATAATCTGGTTATCTGACTTTTTGACGATCCCTTCCAGATTTCTGTAGTTTAAGTTAGCGATGTAACTGGTATTTCTGCTGCCACCTTTCAGACTGATATTATACACTTGAGAAAGAGGTGTCCGAAGGACCTGATCGAGCCAGTCAGTTTCATGACCATAATCTGTCGCCCCTGGTTTGCCCTGGGCCACCAACTGCCTGTATTCCGCTGCGCTCATAAAATCCAGTTTGTTGGTAATGCGCTGTGTAGTGAAATAGGTATTAACATCAATGGAAGGAGGGGTTTCTCCGTCTACCTCTTTGGTGGTGATCAGAATGACTCCATTTGTGCCCCGGGTACCATAAATAGCCGCGGCAGACCCATCTTTTAATACAGAAATGGATTCAATGTCTTCAGGAGCTACGGTGGTCAGAGAGCCTGGCACCCCGTCGATCAGGATCAGCGGACTGGTGCCTGCTTTGAGGGTTGAAATACCTCTCAGATTGATTTGAGACGTGCTGGTCGGATTGGCATCTGGTGTGATCACATTCAAGCCGGCCACTTTTCCACGAAGCAGTTGGGCAGCATCATTCACGCTTCCCTTGACAAATTCCTTGGCATCTACTGTTTCAACGGCAGAAGTGACCCGTTCCCGCTTCTGGGTACCGTAACCCACGACAACTACTTCGCTTAAGCTCTGTATATCTTCCGCTACCGCTACATCAATGGTAGTTCTTCCATTGACAGGAATTTCTTCGGTAAGGTAGCCTACTGATGAAAAAATAAGGGTATCATCTTCATTAGGGACATCTATCCTATAATTACCATCCACATCCGTTACAGTGCCTATACTGCTTCCTCTCACCAACACATTCACACCGGGTAAAGCGGTTCCGTCAGCAAGGCTTGTCACTTTTCCGGCCACCGTCAGGGCTATCTTGACAATCTCTACATCCTCCGTCTTTTCGCCCTTTGCCTTATTCTTTACATTGATCACATTGTTAATTTGTCGAAATGACAAGTCTGTTTTGGCTGAAACATCTATCAGCAAATCGTATACAGACTGATGAAGATTAGCAATGCGGATCCGTTTAGAGAGATCAATTTCATTCTTATAGTAGGAGAAGCTATAATCTGTTTCAGACTCTATATAATCCAGTATCTCAAATACGGTATGGTTGTTTGTCTTCAAGGTCACATACACTTCCCGCACAGATTTCACCTCCTGAGCCGCTATCTCTGACGCCAGCAACATCCCTGTTAACAGCGTCTGTAGAAACACCCCCACGAATGCGTATTTTGAGGTCATGATCAGTTGTTGTAAAAGTATTTTTTTCATTACATTTGAATAGTTTAAATGAACAATTAGACTGCTGATAACCGTGATTCAGCGCCCACTGAAGGTTATCAGGATGAGTACAGCCGGTGATACGCCCATATCACCGGTTTTTTTGTTTTATGTAGTTATTGATTTTACATAGGCTTTACTGTTTAAAAGTGAGTTCAACATATTTATCTTTAATAGTATACCCGAAGTCTTTTCCATAGCGCAGGCTCTCCAATACATTCTCCAAATATTCATTTTTAAACTTGCCAGTAAATTTCCAGTCTTCAGAAGGAGTTCCGTTCATACTAAACTCCACATTATACCATCTTTCACAGGCAGTGATCACCTCCTGAAAGTCTGCATTATCAAAGAACAGTACGCCATCTTTCCAGCCTGACCACTGCTCTGCCTGACCGATGAATTTTCTTAAGCCTGTACTCTCTCTGACTGCGCTGATACCCCAGCCAGGTTCCAGAAACGCAGTGGATCCGTTTTCTTTCATTTCCTCCACTTTCACACTTCCCTCTTCCAGAAATACCGTAGTGACCGAATCACCGGCATAGGACTGTACATTGAAAGCCGTACCCAGGGCAGTTGTTTGCAAACCTCCTGAAGCGACTACGAACGGACGTACCGTATCTTTCGCTACCTCAAAATAGGCTTCTCCTGTAAGTTCTATTCTTCTGAGAGAATCGGTGAAATTGGAAGGGTAACGCATCTTACTTTCTGCATTCAGCCACACAATCGTGCCATCGGAAAGTACAATATTTGATTTTTGTCCGGCTGGGTTTTCTTTCACTACCCAGACAATCTTTTCCTCTACCATCGCTGTGGACGCAACATCCTTTTGTAGCCAAAGGAAGGACAAGACTCCTACCAGCAATACAGCTGCGGCCACACCAGCTTTCAGCCATCGGGTGTAATCCCGTCGTGGAAGAGAGCGGACATCCCTATCCATGGGCAACTGATCCCGCCTGGTAAGTATTTTTTGAAACACCCTGTCTGCATTGGAGAACTGGTCATGGGTGCTGGTCTGATACCAGACTTGTCGTAAGTTTTCATAAACAGCCTGATTTTCTTCCGATGCTTTCAGCCACTCCTGCAACAGATCATGATCCTGCCTGTCTGCTTCTCCTGACAGTATCCGACCAATCAGTGTATATATTTCTGTGTTTTTCATGACAAATGACGCTGGCCGTTGTAGCCAGCGGTGCTTTCAAGGATAAAGACACGAGAAATGAAAGACACCCTGTATGGCATCAGAAAAAAATGAAATATTTTTTCTGTATCAGCAAAAAAACAGGGAGATCAGCCCCAGGAAAGCGGACCTGATCATGGATTTGAAGGGATGAGGTTGCGGTTCTTTGCCGAGCTGCTCCAGATCCTGGCGGATCTTCTTTAAGGCATGGCCTACATGCATCTCCACGGTTTTCTCAGAAAGGTCCAGCAGATGTGCTACTTCTTTATATTTGAGTCCTTCTTCTTTGACAAGCTTATAGACCAACCTGCACTTTTCGGGCAGCTGCTCAACAGACTGGCCGATCACTTTCAACACTTCTTCACTGAACAGAATATTCTCCGGAGTACGGGCTTCTACCAGGATATGGTGCTCAAGGTCATGGACAAAAAGGGGAAGAGATTGCGTATGACGCAGGCAATTAAGCGACTGCCTTTTGACAGCGACGAAAAGGTAAGCCTGCATATTTTTTATCCCTTCCAGCTGCCTGCGTTGTTGCCAAATCTTCAAAAATACATCACTCACCGCTTCTTCGGCTAAAGCCTGGTTTTTGGTGTAATACAAAGCCAACGCAAACATCCGGGCATAGAAATGATCAAAAAACCTTCTGAATGAGCTTTCGCAATCTGAAGCTGATATTCTCTTTATTAAACAGGCTATATCATTTTCACTCATATCGTCAGGCTGTGCAGGAGATGATGATAGTGGACGCATGCTTTACGTAAGAACTTACAGGAATTTAACAGGACAGATGCTATCTCACGTAAAAACTACAAACAATAATAGGCTAAATATTCGAAAAACAAAATAGTACTCCGGCTATTTGCTGATCTGTTAAAAATATTAATTCTCATTGATCATGATTGAAATGACCCACAGAGGCACCTTACTTAAAGAATTGATTCTTAGATGAGATTGTTTGCCTTTTCTCAGTGCTAAAAAATAGGAAAGCCGCCTGACCAACCTTATATTCTTTTATCAATAAAATGCCTTTATAGTTCAATTTGAAGGTTTTCTCACTAACTCATTGACACTGATTCTCAGATCATGGATGTTTCCTTTGAAATAAGCCGGTTGGCCGAGTGGTAAGGTCTCGCCCCGTGCCAGTCCACAGGAAACATAGCCAGGCTGTATCTTGGTATAATCTTTAGAGAGGCTGGCCGATATCATTGGATGTCCATTATAGTCTAGCTGCAACACTCCTCCACTGGTTAAGCTGAAAACCATATGCCCCTTGTTTTCCGTCAGGGGTTCACTCTCATACAACTGATCCCCGTTGAAAAACACACCTAGTTTTCTGTCTTTGGTGATAATACTGAACTGATTGAAATAATCACACAAAATACCATCCTGCTCAATGCCTTCCAGGTAAGCGGTAATAAAAAGGGTATCCGGATTCCACAGCTTTTTGTCGAATGACAGATGACTCACACTAACGTGCTGCGCCACCTGGTAGGAATGATCATAAAAGGTAGGCAAACTCCCCTGAAGAATCATACGGTCACTTTCCCCTTGTGCCTGCAGTTCTTTCTCTAAAAGGTCTTTTAACTGCGTATACTGCCGGGTGTAATCCGGATGATTGGCCAGGTTGGTCAACTCCCAGCGATCCTGGTTCAGGTCATAGAGTTCTTCAGCGGGCCGGTAGCTATAGCGATTCAGCAGAAAACTGGCTTTCTGATCATGTTTTGCCTTTTCCACCCAGGAATCAAAATAAAACATGTTCTGTTCTACTTTGTCAATATGGGTGATAAAGCGGACGCCCGGATAGTAATTCCGGATATAGTGCAGTCCCTCACGGGTGATGATGGTGCGCGACGGCACATAGTTATACCAGAAGTGAGGTTCCACCGAGGTCTCTGCAAAAATATAGTCTCTGTGCGTCTTCCTGGTACCCAGCAGTACAGGCGCAAAACTTTTCCCATCCAACCCCTCCACAGGGTCTCCACCGGCCACATCTATCAAGGTGGGGGTAAGGTCGGTCAGAGAAATCAAAGCGTCTGAAACACTTCCTTCCTTTATTTTTTCCGGCCACCTGACAATAAACGGTATCCTCAACCCCTGATCATAGGTGGTCCATTTGGCACTGGGAAACTGCGCTCCCTGATCGGAGAAGAACATGAACACCGTGTTATCTTTTTCGCCAGCCTTTTCGACAGCGGTCAGCACCTCGCCCAACAATCGGTCCGCTCCTGTGATGCTCTGATAGTAAGCCGCCAGGGCTTCCCTTGTCTCCCGGGTGTCTACCAAATATTCAGGCAGGTGCAGCTTTGCCGGATCAAAGTCGCGGTTGGGCATCCAGGGCACATGGGGCCACCAAGTGGCTACCACTAAACATAACGGTTGGTCAGTCTGCTGCTCAAAATGCTCCTTGATAAAACGGACCGTTTCCTGCTTCGGATCACTTCTCCCTGCGATGGGCTGGTAGCGCCCCATTTCCTCACTGATATATTCAAAGGGAAAAGAAGACCCTGGAGAAAGGTGGCTTTTTCCGGCCAATACCACCCGGTACCCCAGCGGTTTCAGATAGTGGGGCAGACTTTTGGTACCCGGCCTGACACCAAAATGGTTCATCTGGGCGCCATTTCGAAAAGGGTAAAGACCGGTGAACATATTGCTACGCGAAGGGGTACACATCGGTGAGGTGGCATACGCTGCCGTGAATCGCATCCCTTCTGCTGCTAACTGATCCATATAAGGGGTAGGGACCTCTTGGTTGCCATAGCACCCCACATCTATCTGATTCTGGTCATCGCTGATAAAAATGATGATGTTAGGTTTACTTTGAGCTATTAAGGCATGAATACCAATACAGAAGATAAAGCATAAGGGATAGATTGTTGATTGTAGCATGTACATATGTCCTGTTTTAAGGCACTCAAGATAAGTTTTTTCACCATAAAACTCACAGAAAGGTCAACGCATCAGGATGCTATAGTGAAATTTTCCACCTTGCTAATAAAGTTTTCGCAGGAGGGCATGTGCATCAACAGTAAAACCACCCTTTCAGCCTATGGTAACAAATGAGAACCGGATTCTAAAGACATCTTTTTCTGCCTCTTTTTACTGCGAAATGCTTTGACAAAGCAGTATCTTGTATTTGATAGATAGCCATGTCATTACCATACGCAATAAGCTGTTGGATATAGCTATTTTTAGCAGCGGGGTTACTTGTAGACAGCCCCCAACACTAATACCAGCATTCATCAAAAAAAAACTACTATGCCGACCCCTTCAGATCTTCTTACCCCAAACCGCCCTGTATCGCTGGAAGCAGTACGTGCTTTGCTTGACCAGGCACGACGCGATCAAATCACCTATTTTGCCTCCCCCCTGGATTGGAGAGAGGAGGTATTGTACTTCCTGTTGCCCGATCGGTTCAGCGATGGCAGGGAAGATACACGTCCCCTGTTGACAAGGGAAGAGATCGTAGCACTTCGTCATACTGCGGATCGTCCCGACTGGCACTGGCAACAATGGGCCGAGTCGGGCAAACAATGGCAAGGAGGTACGATTCAGGGCATTCAGGGGCGCCTCGATTATCTGAAAGACCTTGGCGTTACCGCCATTTGGATAGGCCCGGTTTTCAAACAGCGGGTACAACTTGACACCTACCACGGCTATGGTATCCAGGATTTCCTGGAAGTAGATCCACGGTTCGGCACCCGGCAGGATCTCCTTGCCCTGGTGAGTGCCGCCCACAGCAAAAACATACGCATCATTCTGGACATTATTATCAACCACTCCGGCGACAACTGGGGCTATGTGAAACCGGGCAACCTTCCGCAGCAGATCAGTACAGCCACACCCTACCTTCCCTGGCCTCTCTATTATGGCTCACCAGACAGCGTAGATACCCAAGGTTGGCAGATGGCCTGGCGCAACGAAGCGCAACAAGGATATACCTTTCAAGCCAGTGACATCGCCGGTCCCCACGAAGGTGTCTGGCCCCGTGAGCTACAGTCAGCACAACTGTATACGCGGGCAGGGATAGGAGATATCACGGAAACAAGGGATATCAGTGATACCCATGCGGAACACAAACGCATGGATTTTTTTTCGCTCAAAGACTTTGCCCTGGATGTACCGGGCAACCTTTCTTTGCTGATAGATTGTTTTAAATATTGGATTGCCCTGACAGATTGCGATGGCTTCCGCATCGATACTGTGAAACATATGGCTTTGGAGGATACCCGTAACTTTTGCGGTGCCATCCGGGAATTTACCGATACCATTGGCAAACGAAACTTCCTGCTCGTAGGCGAGATTGCCGGTGGGGATCAGTTTCAGGATTTTGTCATGGACAATGTAGCCCTGCTGCAACGAAATATGAGTGCCGCTCTTGATATAGGCAGTGCCCGTCTGACCCTTCAGGGTGTTGCCAAAGGACTGGTGGAAGCCCGGCATTATTTTAATAGTTTTAACGAACAAAGTGAAGGTTTCGAATCGCACAGAAGTTTCGGCGATAGGCATGTGTCTATTCTGGATGATCACGATCACGTCTTTGGTGCCAAAATACGCTTCTCTTCAGATATTCCCGATGCGTCGCCTGTAAAGGATTACCAGGTGGTGGCCGCTACGGCCTTACAGTTGTTTACCCTGGGCATCCCCTGCCTGTATTATGGTACCGAACAAGCCTTTGCCGGCCCGGCCCAATCTCAGTTGCCATACCTGTTGGAAGAAGGATGGAACAATGGCTCCAGGCATGGCGACCGCTATCTTCGGGAAGCCATGTTTGGTCCTGAGCATCCTCGCGCCCCTTTTGAGAACGACCTGGAGACGCAAGTACAATCACAGGACCTCAGTTTGCCGGGTTTTGGTCCGTTCGGAACGGCTGGGAAGCACTGCTTTGATCCTCAGAGTCCGGCCTATCGACGCATTGCCCATCTTTGCCAGGTGAGAGCTCTCCATGCCGTGTTGCGTCTGGGACGGCAGTATGCACGTCAGATCCGGATTCCAGGCACTGGTTTTGACTTACCCAAAACAGGAGAGTTGGTGGCCTGGTCGCGTATACTAGATAATCAGGAAGCGATTTGTATTGTAAATTCGAACGGACAGGCAGCAAGGGGTGGTGATGTGGTTGTTTCCGCTGAACTCTGGTCTGTGGGAACCACCTTTACGGTAGTGGCTAATACAGCACAGGCTGCCAGTAGTGGAGGAGCTTTTGCCGGGAGCCATCCTTTGGGCACTACCGTAGTGGTCAAAGGGCTCAGCCAGGTGGGTGAACCGGCTTTCATAGAAATACGGGAAATACCACCGGCAGAAGTGCTTGTGCTTCTGAAGCAATGGTAAGCGGAGCGCCTGAACCCCAAAGCGGAAGGTGCTGGTCACTTTAGTTGGCGGATTTCTTGCAGAACCCAAGGGTTAACGATCAGGGGTCAACTTCCCCATGGTTGCTGATTTCTTCGTTCAGATAAGGGGCCAGTTTTTCCCGATCGGCGGGAGAAGCTTCCCAGGCTTGTCTGACCTGCGCTACCACATAAGACATCCTTACTGCCCGGATATAGCCTTTTTCTAAAGCGTCGGTGGCACGTACCATAATCCCCAGCAAATGGCCTTCCTGGTTGAAAACTCCTCCACCGCTCATCCCTGCGATTGCTTCAGCCGTGATGATCATTTCTACCGACGGCTCATAGGCAATCAATCCTTCTTCATCGCCTATCGCTTTCAGTCTTTCTATCACCGTCCTTGCCGCGGTATCAGCCAATATGCTTCCCAGACTGACTGCCCCGTGCGGAAATTGTTCTTTATCCTGAGGGTACCCCAGCAGCATGACAGAATCAAAGGGCAGTCCCTCCTGCCAGGTGGGCTCCTGTAGCGTCAGTTGCTCCGGATCATACATAACCAAAGGCGTATCCTTTTGCAAAGGTTTCGGTATGGGAACAGGCCCATCTGTTACCGGAAAAATCTGACTGTCTATCAGCCCGACAAAGAAGTCATGAGCGGGTAGTATGCCTGTCAGAAAATCTTTGTTCTCTGAAGCCGGGATGGCTGGATTGAACAGATCGTATAGCGGAGAAACCTCCTCCAGCATCACACTACCATCCGCCGGAGGCAGGTTTAAACGGAGCACGCCCTCTCTGCCTTCCGGCAACCAGAATTGCGCAGGAATGTCGCTGTTTTCTTCACCGAACCATCCAATACCTAACACATGGGCAGCACTGACCACCAGCCCCAGCTGATAATCGTTACGCCGACTCCAGACCACAAAGCTTCCATTGGAATTGCGTCCTACCCTGCCCCTCACTTTCTCAATCCAGCGCACATAGGAAGTATTTTGATGGGCAAGAGCGGTTGGCAGATCTACTAATCCAGGATCTGGTGGTGGTGCAAGGGGGTCATCTTCCCTCTGGCAGGCTGGAAAAAGAACCCAACAGGCCAGGAGAAAGGTCAGCAGTACTTTTCGTGAGAGCATAAAAGATATTGTTATCAATTGTCATGCATAGAAGCAGACACCCAATCAGGTAAAATAGTTGGAGAGCGATTGGTTGCTGTTTACCAAAATGATCATTCTACCCTAGCAAAGAAATCCAAAACAATTTTGGATAGGTCAGGGATAGAAAAATGGATGATAAATAATTGGTCGAACCCATAAAAACCTGTGGCTTTCATAGGCTATGGTGTATCTTTAGGGAGATAAGCCTGAACGAGCCCTGGCAAAATGACAGAAAAGAGATTTATTTTTTGGCAAAAATGGTTGACCTATGCTAATGTGATCACCTTGGGGGTGGGCCTGCTGGTGGCTTTTGCGGGGAACTCCATTTTCTTTGCCCTGCACAACGAATACACTGAAGAAATTTTCTTTCAGGGACAGGCTTTTCCAGAGGATGTCCTTGCTTTTAAGAACTGGCTTTTCGGCATCATCGGTGGCACCATCGTAGGCTTTCACTGGCTCATGATTATGATTTCTGAAAACGCTTTCAGGAAGAAGGAAAAATGGTCTTACAGGGCCGTATGCTATGGTCTGCTATCCTGGTTTCTGATCGATAGCGGGATATCCCTCTATTACGGTGCCGTCCATAACCTCGTCCTTATCAACCTCGTGGCATTGACCCTGATCGGTCTCCCCCTGATGATGACCAGAAAAGTATTTAATAAACAACCATGAAACAATTGATACTCATTGGCAGCCTGGTGATTACATGGGCCTGTACCACCTCTCCAGAGGCCAAAGACACCTTCGAAGTGGCATACAAGGGTGCTCTAAAAAATATCATGCACCAAGGAGACATTGCTGCCCAGGCAGACCTGGTCGACCTTCAGGATGTGCCACATCTGTATGCACTGGGCGCCGTTGCGTCTCTAAAAGGAGAGATACTCATACTGGACAGCAAACCCATCATCTCCTCGGCGAGAAACGGGCAGCTACACCTGGATCATTCCTTTCAGCACAAAGCAACCCTATTGGTGTATGCTTCCATTGACCAGTGGAAAACCTTTGCCCTTCCTGACCATGTGACAACTTATGAAGATTTAGAGCCATACATCGCGCAAACTGCCAGAAAGCACGGTATTCCCCCTAACGAACCCTTCCCTTTTCTGATAGAGGGTATCGCCACTTCTTTCGACTGGCATGTTATTGACTGGAAAGAGGGCGACAGGGAACATACCCCTGAAAAACACAAAAAGGCCGGACTTCACGGAACAGACCAGCATCAGGAAGTAGAAATACTGGGGTTCTATTCTGACAGACATCATGCCATCTTTACCCATCACTCCACCAATATGCATCTGCACTTTAAAACGAAAGACAACACCATAGCAGGGCATTTAGATAGGCTGATATTAGGGCAAGGGGCAATACTAAAATTGCCTGATAATCAAAGAAAAAGCTAAAAATAGAAGGAGCCAGTACCCTGTGCTGTGTTTTTGAAATGGCATCAGACCTCATCTACAGCCTTACCAGGGCGCTGGCTATTACATTTTTTCTCAAAGCCTAGAATCAACCAAATCATCAAAGGGGCTGGATTCTGTCATCAGGCTATGATGGGTTTAATTATTAACAACCACTTCGTAAACTCCTCCTTTGTACAGGCCGAGGTAGAGCTTATCCTTCCCATCTTCCCTGTGCAGTTCCATGTCATACACGCCACCAAAATCTTCTTCCTCATAGGTTTTCTCTTCCCAGGTCTCTCCCCCATCCTTGCTGGTATAGAGGATGAGCGGCTGTGGATCGTCATACCGTTTAAGCCAGCCAGCAGTATACATCACATCAGCATCATTCTGGCGAATGCCGATACCGAAAAAGAACCTGTTTTCCTCACTTTCTATCAAAGTCTCCCAATGCTGCCCATTATCTGTTGTTTTGATCAAACCTCCTTCAAAGCCCACAAATACTTCCTCGGGTTGGGTAGGGTGAAACGCAATCTCTTTCGCCACACTGGGGGCTTCTACCAGGTTAAGCCATTCTTCCCACTGCTCACCTCCATTGCCTGAATACAACAGAAAGCTTTGTTCAATCGCATTCTGTCCACCTACCCAAAGGTTCTCCGGATCATGCGGGCTGATCTCGACAAAGTCCATACCGGTAGTAAAGCCTTGCCAGTCACCAAAAATAGGTTCCCAATGCAACCCGCTATCGGTAGACCGGGCTACCACATATTGTCCGACAGCATAGTAAATAGAGGAATCTTCCGGATGTACTGTGAGATCCCATATCGGCTCCACGCTATCTTCTCCCCCAAAGCCATTGGTAAACGCCGTCCAGTTACTCCCCCCATCGGTCGTTTTGTATAGTCCCATCTGAGAAGGTTCCTGCATGTTGACCAGAGAAACGATCATTTCTTCCTCGCTGATGATCAGAAAAGATTGGCAGGCTTTGTCTTCAAACCCAAGCAATTCCCAGTTTTGATTTCCACCATTCCTGTCGAGGGTATAAAAACCCTGATCGGTAGCGGCATACAAATGATCCTGAAAAATTTGCACCTTATTGACGATATGACCGGCCAGTCCTAAATGATTCCACTGAATTTCAGCGTTAGGGCCAGTATCATCCTTTTCACAGGCACTCAGCAGTGCAAGGATACATAGACTGAAAAAAATTTTCTTCATAGATAATCATGATTTAATGTGTAGCCTATGACACTGGCTGCCGGCGGAAGGTTGGAATCAAACTGATGTGCTGATGATTTTTGTAGCTGTTCAATAGAATTTCAGGTTAGCCTGCCTACATATAGCCATTTTGATGCCTGGCTCCGACAGGTATTGATGCGTACAGCATGGATGGTTAGTATGACAAATGATGGGTAAAACATCAGTGCTTATTTTTATTGCTGGTATCAAAACTTATATACCGTATTTCAATTCTATATAATCAGTAGCATCCTGAAAAGTTGATAACCATTACTTTAAACATTTGATATAATGTCAGATCCATTTAGTCTTGATAGTAAAGTAGAAGAAATAAAAGCCCTTTTTTCAACAGTAGGGTTTAGTTTCGACAATTTTAGCCATGAATCTTTTACCAAGGCCTGTGAGCAGTTAGGCCAAAAAGAGGGAGTCGTTGTGAATGTCAGGCATGAACCTCCAGTGACACGTGCTAAGTTAACTACTGAAGATGGCACAAATTATCAAATCTTGTATGACGGTGCGTTACATGTGAGCTAGCAAATAAGGAATCAACATAAACAATGTTACCACTGATTTTGACATAGTTTGAAACCCTTGGCTTGCTGATCTCTCCACCTGAAACGAAGTTGTCCATAGAGGCCTTGCTTAAACAAACCAGAAAGGATAACCGGTGAGATACTGACCATTGCCTCATCCCGTATCACTGGTAGCGGATTTATGATTGTAAGCGGCCAACACCGGAGTAGTTTGAGATAAACTGTATAACAGGGTCATGCAAAGGGCATCTTCTATAAGTATGCAGGTAGGAGAAGTACTATACCTGCCTACCTTCACTATCAGTTTGCTGCCTCAATAGGAGGAGGCCCTTCAGGAATAATTCCCTTATACGCATAGTCTCCCTTACGCTCCTTAAATTCTGCCTTCATGTTTTCTCTGAGCTTTGCGTTCTCAAACAGGTCTACCATGGTCATAGAAAGAGCTTTGGCCGCATAGTGCATCCCTTTGTGACCAATAGACATACCACTACAGGCTACCACTGCCCAGGAATGCCATGGAGTCCCTTTGGGTGCTGTGGTAGCACTCAGGCGAATGGTGGGCACCACATAGCTCACATCTCCCACGTCGGTAGATCCTCCTATCGGGTTTTCCAGCGTCTCTTCCAATGGATTGATGGCTGACTCTATCCCGACCCGTTCAGAACCGGTAGACTGCTGTATCTTCTTAGCAAAACTTTGTTCTTGCTCGGTATAGGTAATAGGGCCCAGATATTCCAGGTTAGCTTGCAAGGCTGAAGCTCCGGTTCGGTTGACCAGCACTTCATGCACACCAGATACCAGGCTTACTTTATAGTCCACATTGGCCAGGATGGCGGCTCCTTCTGCCATTCGTTCTACCTGCTTCCATACCTTTTCCATCCCTTCCCGTTTTGTATCCCGTACCCTCACCCAGAGTCTGGCATAGTCTGGCACCACATTGACTACCTGTCCCCCATCCTGTATGTGATAATGGATACGAACGGTAGGCCTGATATGCTCCCGATAATAGTTGATGCCTGAGGCATAAAGCTCCAGGGCATCGGAAGCACTGCGTCCGTTCCAGGGATCGCTGGAAGCATGCGCCGCCTGCCCCTCAAATTCTACAATAAAATCTACCAGCGCCAGTCCGGTTTGTACACTGGCTTTGGTTTCGGCACTGGGATGCCAGTCCATACAAATGTCCACATCATCGAACAGCCCTTCCCGAATCATCCATAATTTGCCGAAGAATTTTTCTTCCGCCGGGGTGCCATAGAAACGCACGGTTCCCTGCAACGCACCCTTTTCAATCAGTTCTTTGATAGCGGTGGCAGCGCCCAGAGAAGCTACCCCAAAGAGATTGTGTCCACAACCATGGCCGGGAGCCCCCACATTCCTCGGCTCTTTGGTGGGTACTGCTTTTTGAGAAATTCCTGGTAAGGCATCAAATTCACCCAGGATACCAATCACAGGTTCGCCCGACCCATATTCGGCGGTAAAGGCTGTAGGAATACCCGCCACACCCCGGCTCACCCTGAATCCCTGGGCTTCGGCATAATCGGAGAGCGCTTTAGAAGATTGAAATTCCTGAAAAGCGATTTCCTCATACGCCCAGATCTGATCACTCAAGGCGGTGAGCTGTTGCGCCTGGCTTTCTACCGAGGCTATCACTGCTTTTTTGTTGTCGTTAATCTTCGGCTTTTTCTGTGCATAGGCCATCAGCAGGCAGGCCATCAACAGACCTGTTAGTATTGTTTTTCTCATGTTGGGTAGGTTAGATCAGCGTAAAATATAGACAAATTTGCTGACTTTCCAACCCATGAGTTCCATGACACAGTTTGCTGAATGAGAATAAAAGGTTGGAAAACAATCCCCAATACTTTTCTGCTAACATTATATTGTTGATAGCTCCAGAAGCCTTTATCTTGGGAGGAGCCTCTACCCTACCTCCAAGCAGCATGAAAAAATACCTCCTCACCCTGGCGCTGGCGCTGTACCGGCTGACCGTGGTATACGGACAGGAAAAAATCATTGATATACCTATCCATGAGTGATGTTTGGGTCTGATCAGATGCACTGGCCCTACGTCATTAAAAAGTCTATTCATTGTTTACATAGCTTTGGCTTCCCAACAGCAGACGAGAAACAGGATATTTTCTATAACAATGCAGCAAGATTTTTAAGAATACAGGAGTAGGTATGGTCAAAATAATAGCGCCCGTGCCATCGCTTTCTTTCTGTTTGTCAATATCTTTAAAGGAGAGATGCAAAAATCTTTCACTTCAGCACCTTGCCGTTGATACTTTCAAATCATTACGTATATGAACACCCTAAAGCCTTTTACCCCACTGATGATCACGCTTCTGCTTTACCAGGCTGCACCGGCACAAACCGCTGAGCCATCTCCAAAAACACCTTGCTTATCCTGCGAGGAGGTCAGGAATCTCCACCTGCCCGATGTCAGTATTAGCCATACGGAAATGCTGCAGGAGCCTGCAGGTCACTGTAAGGTATCCGGCATCATTGGGCGTGAGATCCACTTTGAGCTGACGCTGCCCAACACCTGGAATGCCCGCTTTGTCATGGGTGGCAACGGAGGATTTGCCGGTTCCATACAGTATGACCATGCGCAGGTTCGCGACGGGTACGCCACGGCCGGAACCGATACCGGGCATCAGGGTAGCGGTATCACGGCAGATTGGGCTTTTCATCATATGGAAAGACAACTAAACTTCGGCCATCTGGCGGTGCATCGCACCGCTGTAACTTCCAAAGAAATCATCAGACAATATTACTGCTCAGAACCTGCCTACAGCTATTTTATAGGATGCTCCCGGGGGGGAGGGCAGGCGATGATGGAAGCTCAACGATATCCCGAAGATTTTGACGGTATTGTCGCCGGCGCACCTGCCTTCAACTGGCCGGCTATTGGAGCTGAGTTTATCCAGAATTGCCAGGCAGTTTACCCCAATCCGGCTACCCTCCACCAGCCGGTTATTTCTCTGGCTAACCTGAAGCTACTGCAAACCATCGTTTTAGCGCAATGTGACACCATAGACGGACTCAAAGATCAGATACTGAACGATCCCAGAGATTGTGATTTTGACTTCGAGGCACTGCCTCAATGTCCGGATAACACACCTTCCGAGGATTGCTTTACGTTGCAACAGATAGAAGCCATCAAGGTGATCTATGAGGGTGTGCGTGATGAGCAACAAGAGGTTTATCCCGGATTTCCCTTGGGTGGGGAGAATGAACCAGGCGGATGGCAACCCTGGATAACAGGTCCTAATGAGGGGACGATGGAATTAAATTTTCCGAGCCTGCATTTTGCTTTCGGCACTGAAATGTTCAAATATCTGGTCTACCAAGACTCCCTGTGGGACTATAGCACTTATGATTTTACCCGTTCTTCCAGCGCTACCCGGTATGCTTCTTCTTACCTTGATGCTACTTCCACCGACTATATTGCATTCAAGCAGCATGGTGGTAAAATGATTCTGTACCACGGATGGAATGATCCGGCCCTCTCTTCCTTGGCTACCATCGACCACTATGAAGCTGCCCGGAAAAAGGATGCCACCCTGGAAAATTATATCCGGCTGTATCTACTTCCGGGCGTCTTGCACTGTGGGGGCGGGCCAGGCCCGAGTGAGGTAAACTGGCTCTCACTCGTTCGCGACTGGGTAGAAAAGGGCAATGCCCCTGAAAAAGTGGTCTTATCCAAAACTGAAGATGGAAAAACTACCATGAGCAGACCGGTCTTTCCTTATCCGAACGAAGCGGTTTATGATGGAAAAGGCGACCCGAACGCAGCCAACAGTTTCCATATCAACTCGCCTGACAAACAAAGGTAAAATGACTATGCCGCCTACCGAACACATTCAAAGTATTTCTATTCGCTTTCGTATGATGTTGTTCTCCGCTGGTATCTGTATTAGGTAAATACCGGGTGCCAAGCCGGGTAGCGTCAGGTGCATCACTGAGACAGTCACTGTCACAGGGATTTGCCAGATGATTTCCCCCTGCTGGTTCAACACTGTAAGCAGGCTATTTTCTTTCAGTTGGATACCTGTCAGTTGAAGTATCAACGATCCTTCCGTAGGATTGGGAAATATCTTTACAGACGGGCCATCACTGCTCAGGTTTTCTTCAAAGGGGAGCGGTTTTTCTTCGTCTTTCAGAAAGGTCATCGCTCTCGCACTGGACGGGCTTGTGTTACAGGTAGGAGCGGCCGGTCCTGTGCCTGTCGGCAGCACATTACTAAGAGAGAGGGACACCTTATCCAGATGCGTTCCGTCTTCCCGGTAAGCAAACTGCACGGTATGGTTTCCGGCTGTGTTGAAAGTGAAAGGTGAATTTTTGACTTTACGCCAGGAAAACGAGGTAGCGTAGGTATTGATAGACCATAAAATCCAGCTGCTGTTGTCTACCCGTACCCAAAAGGAATTATCACCTCCGTTGGGGGCTTTCACCCGCGCATACAGATAATAGCTGCCGGCCTGTGGGATGGTAACTGAGAAGGAGACGATCCCCCCCGTACCTGAAGGGGCCACATTGGGGCTGTTGTATCCGTTTTTTACTGTCACATAGGCACCTCCGGAAGCACTCGTATCGCTGACTTTCTTCCAGTTAACACCTATGCTACCACACTCTGCCTCTAACCCAATGTCTTCGCTCACACCGCTTTGTTGTTTTTCCAGATAATAAAATACCGTTGTCCTGTAGGAGAGCGTAAAGGCACCGTTGTAGCCTACACTTTTTCCCTTCAGCGGACACCCTGCTTCCAGATCCAGCGTTAGCTGATGGTCAAACCGTACGGCATCCAATTTCTGGAAACGGTAGGCACTGATGCTTCCCCCATCCTTTGTATCTTTGTGCAGGCATCCGTGAAGAGGCTGGGCAAAAGTACCGAAGGCATAATAGTAGCCAGCGTTGAAATAATCTTCTGTGCCAGTACCTTTCCAGACCAGAGAACCATCTGCGTATATGTATTCATCCCCTTCCTGGTTGAAGAAATCCGTTTTCTGCGCTGCCGGTGCCACTGTCAATAGGTTAAAACCCAGCAACACTCCCTTTCCCTGCACCTGTGCCAACGTGATCGTATCCCCAAACAAAGGATTCAAAGTTTGTGTATGAGCATGCAAACGCATTGAGCTGGTTTGTTGATCATCCAGGAAAAGCCGTACCTGAATATCCTGTACCGGCTGTTCAGACAGATTGATAAACGTCATGGTCAAACTGGATTGAAGGGGGATGGGTACTGTGAAATAGAGTAGATTATTTTCCATTCCTGTGTATCGCGACTGGTAGTTCTTTTCCTGGGCCATAAGATGCACTAAGTCTGGCAAACCTGCATCAATAGAAGGGCTACTTTCACCATCTACATAGCCTTTGACCCAAAGATTTTTCCAATGCACGTTTCCCGCTGGCCAGCTGACAGAGAGTTGTCTTATGATTCCCTGGCCAGTCATTGTTTGAGTCTGTGCTGCCTTGGCTCCCAGGGTTAGGGTCCAGAAGGTTTCTTTCAGATTCTGATGCTCCCATCTTTTGGGCTGGCTGAACTGTGCCAGGGTATTGTCAACATGGATTTTTTCCTGGTCTGTCAGCGGTAAGGAGAAGCTTCTCACTACGGAGGCCGAAAAAAGGGAATAATTGATCTGCCAGTAAAAACTGTCCGATGTTGAATTACTTCTTATTTTAATACTCTTATCAAAGGGTATGGGAAAATAGGAGATCCGTCCCCCACTGGAAAGGGTTTCATTGACAACCAGGGGTGTCAAGAAAGGATAGACATTACCCTGGAAAAAGGCAGCCAGGGTAGTGGAAAGCACGAGGGCACCGTCAATATATATTTGCAAATCGCCGTCCAAACGATGATCGAAGTCTGGTGTCCAGAACCGGGTGACCACGCCAGGGCCCTTGATATCTACCAGTACCTGCCAGTTCACGCCATTTTCCTGTTCTGTCCTAAGAAATTTGTTACAATCCCGGCTTCGCTTGGGTTGGTGGCTGGAGGCCAGGTAGTTTTTCTCATCCGGATGTGGCGCAAGCCACATATTTTCATGGGTCAGCCTGTCTAAAAAATAAGGCAGATCTTTGGTTGGTGAGGCCAGTTCATGACTACTGACGGAACGCCAGAACATACAAAAGAAAAGAGCAATTGCAGTATATTTCATAGCTTCTTGGAATGAAAGGTATCTCGAGTCCCAACCCTCAAGCTTTATGGGAGCTTCTCAGGGTTTCAAAGGCCAGTAGTAAATTTCATCCCCTAAGTTTCAGACCCCACAACGAGCGTAACTCCAGGGAAATGGCATATAATTCTTATCACTCATACACCTGTCCCTGGTGAAGCAGCTTACGGATTAGCCTTCCGATCATTTTCATAGTGTAAGCACCTAGTGACATAGGCGAAGGATCATCAAATGGCACAGGAAACCCAGTCCGGGTATCCTCAGTTTTAGTAGCTTTACTGCTGGCTTCTATACGATTTTTATGCTTTATTACCATGCCACAGTAGAAAATGCATGCCAGGCACATAGAAATAACGAGTACTGTATTGGTATATGTAAGAGACAGTGCGGCCAGAGGGAACTACGGGCAAACGAACTAAAAGTAAAGTAGCAAAAGGCTTCCCACTTTGTTAGAAAACTATATCAGTAATCGATCCTGATAGTTTTCATAGGTCATTGAAGATCAGCAAAAAATCACGCATTTACAAGCAGAGGCACAATTTTATATATCATCTGTCATGCCATATGGTATGGGAAACAACTGATTCTCTCAGTCTAAATTTACCATTGAAGATAAGCCAAGGAAAAGGCCTGATACGTGTTCGTACCAGGCCTCGACTTTTATTTCAACCCTACCAGAACCTTGGGCTCCGGCTATGCTTCATCTGGCTTACCCAGCGTCACATGGAGAGACAAACTTTCTCTTTCGGACAGAAGTGTTGGCGTTCGAAGATAGCCCTCTAGGAGTGACCATCAGAAGAACTTCAGCACGACCTGAAATGCAACCGTCGCTGCACCCTTCACCCCACCTACACGATTTAGCCCTAAACCCATGCTACTGCAGATTAAGTCTGTTTTTATATGTTTAAGTTAATCATTTTCAGTGTCTTTCACTACAATTATCAAAGTGAAATTTCTTTTTGATTGAGCTTCAGCATCAGTGGGAAGTTTTTATCTTCATCCTGCTGAACGGCTAGAGAGATGTGCAGATTGCTTAGTGTTTCAAAGTTCAAGGTAACATTTTCCCAATTGACTTCAGTAATATAACTACTCTTCAACCTGTAGGTTTGATCTGCATCCCACCGTTTCCAATCCGTATGAACAAAAGGAGGTGTGGCATCCATTCTAAACCTGTTAATCGGAGATGGAGCCCAAAATTCAACCCCCGGCTGCCAGGACTCACCATCATCACTCCCATCATTGTCAAACATTCCTAACTTGAGCAAGGTCTGTCCGCTCGGTTTGATATGAATAGTAGGCACGGGAATACTGACACCCTCAAAGGGTAAGAATTTAAACCCGTCAATATCAAACAATGGTAAATCAAATCCGATATTGCTATCAAAGGTAAACTGACTGGATGCCAGGGGAATGATCTGATCATTGAGGTCACTTCCGGTATCTGCCATCGCCACTCCCAAAGTCCAATATCCCTGGAACAGGAAGGTCAATTTTTGCTTTGCCGGATCCAGGCTGAACTCACCGTCCAGTTTCAGATTCAGAAACAGGCTGGCAAGGTTGACCGGGAGGCCTGGAATATGATCCGGGGTAAGTTTCAACCCTATACTGGTACTTCCGGCAATGTGCAACCCTTTGGATCCTACAGAAATCTTCCCCCCCAGCCATTTTCTGCCCTGCCAGTATAAGTCACCTTCGAGGTAAGCCTCAAAGAAGTCATTTTTCAATCCTCCATAGCCCGGAATAGCGCTGATCCTTCCCTGGCCTGTAATTTCAGCACCCAGTATGGTTAACCGCCCTTCTCCAGCAAAATCAAACTCCGGCCTTCTGGTGCGGCGCACACTGACCCTTCCCCTGGCTCGCAGATCCATATCACATGACTTCATGATGGGATATAAACTTTCCAGCATGGAGGCTCCGGTATGTGCGGGCTTTTTAAATCGAAGCTCAAAAGAGGCGAACCGTTCGTTCAACTGCACTTCCAGATTGGAAAAAGATTCTCCCAAAAATTTAATGTTACCTCTGCCGGTAAACGCATACCTGCCATTGGTTTGCACCAACCCTCTCCCGCGTATGTCCAACGCCAGGATATTCTCAAACGGATAACCGGAAAGCTGCTTACCAAGTTGGTAGACTAATCTACCTGCAAACTCGGCTTTTTCCTGGGTAATCAACACTGACCCCTCCACGATCCCTGCCCCGTGGAACAACGTAATCTTAGCGTTAGCAGCAAGCCTGAATTTTCCGTCGCTGAATAGTTTTACGGTAGCAGGCTTACTTTCGGAGCCTACGTCAAAACGGATAACATTGGGAATAGGTGCCCAGGAAAAATAGCCGCTGGCCTGTACAAATCCCCAAGGTCCTTTTCGCTTCTGGCTACCTACCAGACTCAGATGGCCATAACCCCGGAATGGAATCTTTACCGACAAGCCCCACACCCTCAGATGGAAGGGTTTTACCTCAGCCTCTGAGACCAGTGCAAAGGCGCCGTTGGCAAACATACGTCCGAGAAATCGGAATCGCTGATTCTCAAAAACAGACACGTACGCTCCCAGATAAATACTGCCTTCTTCCTCTGGCATAGGTTCTAGCGCCTGTAGCGGAATCAGTGCCAAATGGCTTTCGTTAAACTTTTTAAACTCACTTCCTTTGAAAAGAGCATGAGACACCTCTTTGTCAATCAGCCGGTTACGCTCCAATGCTGAAGTTGGCAGATTTACATCAAAGCCATTGCCCTGCAAGGAGTTGCTATCTATCTTTTTGAACTGTGACTGACGGAGTTCCAGTGAATAGACTTTCATATCCGTGAAAAAAGCCTGGGGATCATGCTTGGCATATAAGCCAAGGCTGCCGGAAGCCAGGGGAGTTCCGTCCTCAGCAACTCCAATTTTCACATTGGAAACTCTGTCACCGTTGCCTGTGAGATAGCTGATAATAAATACTCTTTTTTCATTTTCCAGATAAGAGCTAAGCTCCAGTTGGATTGTTTCGCCCTGGGAGCCTTGTATAGGCTTCTCCCATAGTTTGGAAAGGTGCCCTGATTTTTTCCTCTCCAGCACTACCACTCTTTGGAGGCTTTCTTCTTCATTCTCTCGAAGCCTGGCGGTTTTGAGCAGGTAGTAGTTATCGCTGTCGGTATAGTGACATACTGTCCCTGCCCAGTGGTTTACATTCTTGCTGGAAATGGTGAAGGTAATGCTGCTATTGGCAGGCATCTCTTTTTGATAGATGAAGTAGGAGATGCCTTGGATGGCTTTTGTCTGACGGATGCCCCCTTCAGCTTTTACCCAATGCGAGCCCTGCACAGCTTCTTCCTGCCAGTTCAGCTCGAGATGATTACTGTCCGTTGGTTTGAATAATAAGGTATCGTTTCGCTTATAGCGGGTGAAGGAAGGACCATCCGCCAGACTCAGGGCAACGGCAGGTTGAGAAGGCTCTTCTTTGGCCTTCAAGGCAGCTATCGCCTCCGCCTCTGTCGTAATGATCAGACAGGCACTGGCCTTGAACCCGGCGATCTGCCCCGCTACTCTGAATTTACGCAGTTCGGGTGGGAGCAGTTGGATCAGGCTCCAGGGGTCAAAGTGCTGCGGAAGAGAATTAAACACCTGATCCATACTCGCCGATGCGTTATTAGTTATCTCCGACATAGCTTCCCACATGGGTTGAACGGCTCCGGCCACTGCCTGAACCATCGTGATCAATGTACCCAGATTAAGGGTAAAGCCATATCGTTTGTTAACCAGATGAGCAGCTTCCGGAAACATTTGCACCACAAAATCAGGGACCTTTACATAAGCATCGGACAGGGTGAAGCGGATAGTATTGGCCAAGGCCCCTTGAGGATCAATTTCCATCATCGGGTCACTGATCAGGCCGAAGGCTTCAATGGCTGCTAAGGGGGAAGCACTGGGGAAAGGACGTTGCAGATTGAAATTAATCTCAAAACCCAGGACACGGAGATTACCGCAGACATTTTGAAAGTACGGCTGGGTTGGATCTACCCAGAACGGAACCGTGACCATCAGCGGTCCACCTCCGGTAATTCCGTAGACTACGCCAAACAAGATCAGCAAATCATCGATGATCAGCGTAAGACCGTTGTGATCATCACCTATTTCCAGGTCTCCATCGTATTTGAGGTTGGGGACGATGGCAAAGCCGAAAAATGGTGAAAATGCCAACCGTTTAAAATCAGCGTGTATGACCTGCTTGACAATCAGTTCCAACCCATCCCAGTAAGGTGTGCATTTTTCAGATGCCAGCAAGGGCAAGGCCCCCGGGGAACGCAGATCCAGGTCGAATTGTGGTAAGGGTATAATGAGGGTAGCCTTGCCAATCGTGACCGGGATCAGATCCAGCTTAAAGGCCAGCTTGTTGAACCGGGGCAGCCGGATACCCATACCAATCAGATCCGAGGTATCCGCATCCTTTTGTAGCTCGGTAGGAATCACCAGCTCTCCGGCAAAGTCCAGGGCAAAGGAGTTTTTGGTATAGCCATAACCGATCATAAACTTGCTGATCGATATTTCTCCATCATCGTAGCGGGTGCCAAAAGAAGGGATAGGGATGGGCGCTGCCTCAGACTCAATTTGGGCAAAGATGTACTGCGAAGACAAGCCTAATGTGAAGGTGACTTCTTCCAGCGGCTTCAGAGGGTTTTCATCACCAAAGCCTATCAATTTGCCAGAGCCGGCAATAGCAATACCTCCGGGATTGTTGAACGGGATTTTAAACTTGATCTCCGGAAAGAAAAGTTTGATGTGGGTGTCGGTTTGCAGCAACCCTAATACCGTACTGTTCACCCAGGTATCGGCCATCACCAGTCCCTGATAGATGTTTTTGCCATTATCCTGTACCCGGGCATGGATGGCCATGATAATTTCCAGCAGAAATTTCTTCAACTCCAGACCAGCCTTTTCTTTGATCAGATCAAACTTTCGGGCGGGGTTCTCTTCGGCATCAATCAACCCTGCCAGTACCTCCAGTTGATCATTGAGTTCGGTCGTGTAGAGGTTGTCAGAGCGCCAGATTCCATCCGTACCCGCTAGTCTGTCCAGATCCTCCAGCCCGATGGGATATGGTGGGATCTCCAGTGGAATGGTCAGGTCTTCCAGTCCAAAGGAGAATTCTTCGTTGGATAGCCTGATGGCTGCTTTGACCGGCGGCAGGCCTGTCATACTGCATGCTACGGTAAGCCCAAAATCAAAATAAAACTGATGGTCACCTTGGGCATTTCCGGAATGGATATTCCCGGAATCGGTTCCCACTTTGAAGCTGAAGCCAATAAGCCGGAAGCCCATATCAAAGTCGATGTCAATTTCTTTATCTGTGGCTGGCCCTTCACCAGTGGAGAGGGAAGAAAGCATTTGAAACAGGTCTATCTCAATGCCCAGATTGTCAAAAGCGCCTTCAATGGCCAGGTCAAAACTATCTGCCGTAAAGCCCAGGCTAATACTTGCCTGACCAGTAATATCCTCCAGGCCCACCTGGTGCATCAGGGCATTCAAATGACTGGCAAAAGGAAAATTCAGGGGCGCTAACGGCCGGAAGTGGAAGTCGCCTTCACACAATAACTTGCCTCCTATTTCCATTTCCTCGCTGCCATCATCTTTGGTTTGGAACTGGAAGCCTATTTTACGGATGGCCGTATGGATAAAAGGAGTGTTCGTTTCAATACCGGGCAGGTGGATGTCCAAAGAAAAAGGATTTTCAATCGTGATCCCGACATTAAAATCATCCCCTGTTTCAGTGTCCGTCTGATAATCAGCCTGGAATATGGCAGTGATGTATCCTTCCTCATCTCCGGTTTCTACCTGGATCAGCTCAAATCCCGGAAGGTTGAGGCTGGCCATATCCGGAAGCTTGATTTCTATAAGGGCGCTCAACACAACGTTAAGGTCTGTGCCGGTGGAAGAGGGCTGGCCTGTGCTGAAGGATTCTACCGTATCGTAGGTGAGTCTGAACATAGACTGCATCTTTCTCACTTCCGGCCGGTAATCCTCAGGGATGAAGTCCCACAAGTTATCTAAATGAGAAACGTCTGTCTTTAAATCTACGATCACCTTGGTAGAAGATCCTTCATTTTCTTCAACCGCCACCCAGGAGATCAAAGCTTCAATGCTGCCATCTTCGGAAAGATTTACCACCTCTTTTAACGCCTGAGGGATCAATCCTTTCAGGGCCTGCCAGGTATATCGGGCGCTGATCTCTATTTTGTTAAACTGGAAACTACCCCCCTCATTGGGTGTCGCTTCTATCATAAGTGTGGCCTCTTGGACCTCTCCTAGATGACCCAAAACCACCTCCGTCAGTGAAAAACTGAATGCTTCTTTATTTTCTTCATGGGTATATACAAGGCTTGCCGAGCCAACATCCAGCCCAAAACCAAATAAGCTTATGAAAAAGGCGGCCTGGCCTTCAATGGCAAAACCCTGCTCGGACAACCATCCACTGGCACTAAAGGTATGTAAGGTGAAGTCGATGCCCGGATAGCTTACGGTCATAGGGCCGGTGCTTTCTTTTACAACACGGATCCGTGTTTCGTAAGTAGAAGTACCTCCCGTTTCCGAGCGGTAGGATAAGCTGAAATAAGTAGAGAAAATAGCTTTAAAAAACGGTATACCCAAATAGGTTTTCACAGAAAAACTTTCCGGAATATTACGTCTGACAGTCCCACTGGCTGCTCCTATTGCCAACAGCCAGTCTTCATGGAGGAGATAACCCCACAGTTCCGTTCGTTCCAAATTAAAATTGCCATCTGCCCCATAAGCCACTTCCCAGGAAAGCGACACATCAAAACTTACCCCTTGATTGCCAATAGCCACTTCTTCAAAATCCAGGCGCAACCCAGGAAGATCCAAATCCTTAATTTGTATTTGCGGCAGCCAATACAAGGTAGCAGATTGGGCATACATGCCCCTGAATTCTTCATCAAATCCCAGGGCAAGGACAGCAGGGTTAAACTGGGCATCAGTGGTGATGATGGAAAGCTCCTCCAGCCCGAGAAACAGGTTGGTGTTTTTGATAAGAAATACGGGAAGGGAAATAGCAGCCTGTTGAAAGAGGATCAATCCCTCTTTTGTAGAATAGCCAGCCTTTGCGATGTCAATTTGTAGTGAAACAAAATCCAGGTCATAATTTCGCACGTACCGCTTGACACCATTTTGATCGTTGATCTTTTTAGCCGGTAGTAATAAACCATTCTTAAAATGTATCTGTAACGGGAGAGGACCGATTGTAAACCCAGGGTCTGGATAAATGCTACCGTTTAATGTATAAGCCGTATCACTTCCTCCTACAGTCATAAAAATGTCATCCAGTTTAGGAATAGCCAGTTCCAGCCCCTGTCCAAAGATCACTCCGGAATGAAAAGAAATACCTTCATTCAAATCATAGCTTATTTCTGCCGGCTTGATCCGAACTTGGGCCAAACCCTGTGGATCGGGCAGATCAATATCCTGATCAGGCCAAAGTGTGCTGAGCAACTGCTCGATAGAAACGTAATAATCTTCTGTCATGGCATTTAATGGCCGCTGAGCGACCAGTGGTTCGTTAATTTATATCGCCTGACATTGTAAGTAAGGGCCAGGTTTTTTAATTGGCTTTGATTAGATATCCAAACCTTATCTCCTTCCTTATTTTTTATTTGAACAGGACCATTCAGCACTATTTTCATGTCGATGGCTGTTCCCTCTGAATGTTTACTGGGAAAAGCTGCTCCCGAGGATCCAATGTCATATTGTAAGACCATTGCCTGAGCCGCCTGCCTGGAAGCAGTAAGGTCAGCGTTTCCGTTGGAATCATAATGCACCCAGGAAATGTTTACATTTTCCAGCCGCTCTTTTACTTTTTCCGGATGTAGCCCGTTGGCTATCTTATAGGCATATGCCATCAGATAAGCTCTTTCAGGTGGGCGCAAGGTAGCAAGGACCTGTACTGTCAAGCCTGTGTTATCTTCCACAGCTGCTATAAATTCCTGAATGTGGGTTCTGAAAGGTTCACTCAGATCTTCTATGGCTGTGCTGGTGGGAAAATCATGGTACCAGTCTGGTCCGCTATTTCTTAACACAGACAGGGTGAAAGGATATTTCATGGTTTTGTTACTTTGTGCAAAGCGCTGAACTGCTAATACAGTTTTTGACCCCGGGTTATGAAACTGTATCTCAAACTCGTCTCCCTGACCCGACACAGCAGTACCATCCATTCTGGTGTAGGTCCACTCCACAACAGATACCTGAGAGGAGATGAGTTCAAGCCTTGCTTTTTCATAAACCGCCACTTGTTTGTTGTCAATAAAAGGAATCCCCATGAGCGGAGCACTGGTGGAAGGATTCAACAAGGCACTAAAGGGAAGTTCCCAGGTGATCAGGTGAATAGCAGCACTTACTAGCTGACTCTTGTAGGTAGATAAGGTATTTAGTTTGGTTTGTTCATCAGTTGTCAGGCTTTCACTGCCTAAAGCAGCTTTGGCTAACAGCCAGGGTATTTCTTCCCAGAAATCTGAAATATCAGCAAAAGCGTATTCTTCCAGTGCTATTTTCTTCAGCCCTGCGGCAGATAAGTCACCATTCCAGAGGGCCAACGCTTGCGCTATGGCAGGATATTGGTTTTTTATATCTATGCCGGTGTGTTCTGTCCAGAGTTTTTCCCGAAGATCTTTGATACTTTCACTTCCATTCTTGTCGGTAAAGGCCACCGAATGTTCTAACTCCTGCGACATAGACCGGGTCATAAAACCCGCTGATCCAACGATGGCCACCGCGTCGTCTACTAAGTACAGTTTAGAATGAATGGTATAGCTTGCTTCAAAAAAGTGAAGCCTTGCCCGCTGGCTATCGTCTAATTCACTATAATAGAGATAATTGAGTAATACTTTGTCGATAACCGTGGGTGCATCGGCCGGATCCGGCTTGGTTAATAGTATAATTTGCAACTCATCATTTCTGTGTAAGGCATCCTTCAGGAGCCCGAACAGTTCCAGGGAGTTCATTTTCTGATCCTCAATGTAAATGTAAAGGCTCGCCTGCTCAAAAGCATGTTGCAGGGAGTCGCGGATTTCAAACACACCTTCCTCCGCAAAAGAAAGCTCCGGTTCACCAAAAAGAGGATACACATCCGGTATGGTCCGAAGCGACTGTATCCAATGCAGGTCATGGTTATCACTCTGTAACAGTTCAACAGCTTCTATAGGGGTTGCGCCATCCGGAATACAACGCACCGAAAACGGAACTATAGCGTCTGTGATTTCTATTTCTGGATTATAACTTTCTTTCCGGTTGATGTTTTCATTCCACAGATCCTGGTAAAATTGAAATAGTGAGTAGTTGATATCTCCTTCCAGTTTTACCATCACATCATGCCAGTAATTCACCCAGCCTGGCTGTTGGGCATGCTCTGTTTCTGCATACCTGTTAGGCGATAGGTCTATGCCGCCGGTATAGCCTTGCGCCTCGAAATCTCCCGAAGGTTTTCTGTGGAGGAAAAGCGCAAACTTTGCGTGGATACCTCCACCCAGCGCGTCCAGCGTATTGATGATAATACTATCTTTTAAGGCAGGATTTTCTTCAGTGATAATGTCTTTAAGGGCAAGGCCAGGCTCGTAGACCACTTCGGTAAATTCATATTTTCGCCAGACATGTGCTGTGGTTAAGTTACCACGAAGTACAGATCCAAAGGCTTTTTGCTGACCTGCCTTCCAAAGGTTTTTCAGTGTCCCTTCAGGCAAATCATGTTGCTCGATCTCAAAGATAGGATAGAGCGGAAGGAAGATATTGGTATTGACCCAGAGCAGGATTTTAACTTCGACTCCTTTCTTTACCAGATCATGCAGCCTGGTGAGTAAAAAATCGTCTTTTGACTTCTGGTACCATTGGTCCGTATAAAAACCCTTATGAAAAAAAAGCTTATTAATGTGCCAGTTCAATAGATACAGCTTATCTCCTTCCTGTAAGGTCTCCAGGTTATCAAAGAAATCCTGGAAGTAGGTAAACCCATCTATCAAGGGTGTCACCTTTCCCAGAAGGGGAGACTGACCAATCAGATAAGACAAACTCATTATCTTTATTGTTTTTCACTTAAAGCATCCCACAGATTCTTTCTTCAGCGATTTTTTCAACTAATAAGAGACTTTGGCATCCTACAATAGGAGAGAAAGTTGCCTCATTACTTCATGAGTTTTTGCCAAAGGCTATCAAGACAAAAGTGCAATGAAGGAAGGGGTTTCCACGCATCATCGTCAGCTTAACCTTTTTGGATAGTTACACTAACAGTCTTGGAATCTCGATTGGCTCGCCCCTGAGTCTCACTGCTATCATCAGTCATGGATGGACATAAACAAAGGCGAGAAATGTGTCCTGAGCAGTCACCTCAATATACAAAACAATACTTTAAAAGCAAATAAAACTATCATTGAAGTATCCAAGAACACAAGAGAACAATCATATTTTAGCATTTTTTGTAGGAGAAACAGACAGTGATAGTCTTGCTTGCACTTTAGCCGACGTTTATCCTGACATTTGTTTGAAATAACAGGCCTGCCTTTTATTATTGTATCTGACCTTAACGATGAACCTATGCAAGCGAACAGGCGACACTTTCTCAGACAATCTATCGCTACGGTAGCGGGAGCCACTACCTTCTCCGGTGAGGTATTTGGCGGACATCTTCACTCCACTCTTCGACCCAAAGAGATCGTTGTAGAACCTGCCCCGCCTACCCGGCCTAAAGCCTCCATTCGTTTTTCCGTGATAGGCCTCAACCACGGCCACATTTACGGACAGGTGGAAGCCCTCCTCCAGGGAGGTGGAGAACTGGTGGCGGTGTATGCCAAAGAACCCGAACTGCTGCAAGAGTTTAGCAAGCGCCACCCCAGCGCTAAAGTAGCGAAAACAGAAGCAGAAATTCTGGAAGACAATTCTATCCAGCTGGTAGCCAGTGCCGCTATTCCTGTAGAACGAGCCCCCTTGGGCATTCGGGTTATGCAACATGGCAAAGATTTTATGTCGGACAAACCCGGCATGGTGACCCTGGAGCAACTGAAAGAAGTGAAGCGGGTTCAAAAAGAGTTAAAGCGTATCTATTCTATCATGTACAGTGAGCGTCTGGGCAATCCTGCCTCTGTAAAAGCCGGGGAATTAGTACAGGCCGGTGCCATCGGCAGGGTCATTCAGACCATTGGCCTGGGACCTCACCGGATGCGCCCGGAAACACGACCCGACTGGTTTTTTGATCCCGATAAAGCCGGAGGCATCCTCTGTGACATCGGTTCTCACCAAAGCGATCAGTTTCTTTTCTATACCGGCTCTACGGAAGCCGAAGTGACTTCCTCCCAGCTTGGCAATTTCAATAATCCAAAGTATCCCAAGTTTGCCGATTTTGGAGACATGAATGTCCGCAGCCCGAAAGGCACCGGCTACATCCGTATCGACTGGTTTACGCCTGATGGTCTGGATACCTGGGGCGACGGACGGCTGATCATTCTGGGTACAGAGGGCTACATAGAATGTAGAAAGTACATCGACATTGCTGGCCGAAAAGGAGATAGTCATTTGTTTCTGGTGAACCAGAAAGAAACCATTTATTACGACTGCAGCAAAGGACACCTGCCTTATGGCGAGCAACTGGTAAACGATGTGGTCAATCGCACAGAAACAGCCATGTCACAAAAACATTGCTTCCTGGCGACTGAGCTGGCCCTTCAGGCACAGACAAAGGCTCACTGGCTTCATACCTAAAACGCTCAGAGCATTTCTTGCGGCAGTCCGGATTTTATGCAGGATGAGGGATGGGGTGCTACGCTTATTAGAAATAGGGCTGTGAGCCTTCAAACAGATAGCGGGCAGAAACCGCCTGGAAAGCAGCCATGAGAGAAGATTCCAGGGCTGGCAGGTCTGAAAGATCGTAGAGGATCCGCCTGGATGTGTAAATATCAAAAGGAGTCTGCTCCGCTCCCTGTTCAATCAGTACGACTTCTTTTCCCAATGCATGGGCCATTCCTAATTCGTAAAGAACATTCGGATTATGTCCGGAGATGTCTGCCACGATCACCTCCGCTCGTCGGATGCCCTGCCAGATCTGATCGGTAATGGCACCTGGTGTCGATAAGTCTTTTGAGATTTCTGCCTGAAAATTTGCTGAAGAGGCTGACTTCACTATCACCTCACTGACAGGTTTAAACCAATGGGGGCCGTATGGCATAGCCACAAATGCTGGTCGTGGTTCACCTTCTCGGCGTGGGGCCTGACTCAAGGGAAACCCAAACACAAAGTCTGGTTTGGGAAGGTTAGCCATCTGTACTTCAACCGCCTTGATAAACCGGATCAGCTGTTTAGAAAGACGTACTTTTCCGTTTCTGAACCTAACCATTGCCAGCAAGTCGGGTTCGGAATCAGGTCCGCACCACAGTTTTTCCAGTAGTTTTGTCAACTCGGTTTCACCTTTCTGGTAGAGGAAGTGTAATCCATTGACGACATCCCGATCCATAGCTTATTGATTTTTGTTGCACAGCGTAATTGATGGCACTGAAAAGTCTGATACTCACTTGTTTTAAGGGGTCGCCGTATAGGGTCTGTTAAACCGTTACACGCTGGTCTGCTCTATGAAAATAGGAAAAAGTGGAGATAAACGCAATGCCCCCTTGATGGCTTTTCATCTTGTCGCAGTAATAGCAATCAGTGGCAACGCATTTACCGCAAGGCTATTTGAAGCGGAATTGATCCCTTGCCTATGTATGTATCAACACTTTAATTCTTCTATCAGCTCTTAGCCTCCTGTCCAGTAAGTCATGTCAGCGTTTCTTACGGATTCTGCTCAGGGTTTCGGGAGCCATCCCCAGATAGGATGCCAGATATTTCAAAGGTATACGCCGTACCCAATGAGGTGACTCCAGCCATAGTTTTTGGTATCGTTCTTCTGGAGAATCTATAAGGAATGAAGCCTCTCGTAACTCTTTTCTGACAAACATTCGCTCCATACTCAGTCTGCCTAACTTCTGCCAGCAGGAAAAATTCTCATACAGCATCATCAGGCTATCCCTGGAAATGGCATACAACCGCACAGGTTCCATGGCTATTACATTGAACAGGGCAGGCTGCTGGGAGATAAAACTGGCATAAGAGCCGCAGAAATCATGTTTAAAATTAAAGTCTTTGGTGATCTCCTCATCGCCTACCACATAATAAAGACGAACATATCCTTCTGTGATAAAGCCCAACTGACGACACACTTCGCCTTGCAGAAGAAAATGCTCGTGCCGGGCCAGCTTTTTGGGCTTTAGCGTACGCTGCATGGCTTGCCATCTTGCCTCGTCATGAGGCACCAGCTGATCCAGATAGGCCTTTAGCTCTTCTCCCATGAACACTTAGAAAGTTTTCCTTGATCAAAGTCAAGAAATATAATAGGAACAGGCGATTACTTTGTATTCAAGATGAATAATTATTTAACCATGATCCTCTACCATATACGGGTGTTACTGCTGCTCTACCTCATCATCGCTGCGCAGGATATCTTTTACCTTCTGGCCTTCAGGAAGGCTTTTTCGGGCCTCTCCCTGAAAGCATTTGCGGAGCAACGCAAAGCTTTTGATGGAGTGATTGCACATCGACTAAAGATGATATACGGCTTCCTCAGACACATCAAGAAAAAATAGTAATCATCACCTTATAATCAACAAACATGAAAACACAAACCCATAAAAACAAAAGCCAGGCAGCATTCAGCACCCTTTGCTGGGGCCTATACATGTTCGTCAACGGGACAAGTATGATGCTTTATCCCAGCCATACACTGGAAATGATGGGCATGGCAACAACCGTGGACATATGGATTCGTATGGCCGGATTACTCGCACTGGTGCTGGGATTTTATTATGTGCAAATGGGCCGATACTACTTTGCTCCCTTCTATTCCTGGAAAATGATTGGACATGCCGCAGGCATTCTGATCATGACCCTTTTTTATCTGCTAGGACTGGCACCTGCTACCATCTTCCTGTTATGCCTTACCGATGCCCTGGCTGCGCTCTGGACAGCCTGGGGCATGGCTCAGGACCGTAAGAAATTCACGCCTCCAACGATGGCTCCAGGCTGCTGAATACCTTCCTGCCGAAAGGTAAGAAACCACGTTGTATGAAGCAGGAAAAAGTAACTTATCTGCTGACTACAGCACACCTGAAGTACGCGATTGACCATTCGCTGAATTCTCTGGAGACCGTCTTAAATCCTGCTCAGTTTTTTCCGTATCAACCGGCAATATATCCTGTCTATTCATGCCTGCAAAGACATCCAACGCTGGGCGACTAGCCGCTCAAATGTAAAAGTAGAAGGTCTGAAAACCTATGATACGATTGTGGCCCATGACCGCTACCGAAATTTCAAAAAATGGCTGGATCAGTTGCCACTATTACTTTTAGAAAAGCCGATCGGGCGGCATGCAACGTGTAATAAGAAAAATCCGGGAGTGAAGAATCCTGATATTCTGTTTTCTTTCATCAGGAAAAATTACGGTTAAAATGGTTTAGACAAGCAGCATAATTATACATATAAAATTGATATTTATTGCTTAATAGATTTTTACATCTTATCTGTCAATAATGGTTTCTGATGTATAAATCGTATCAATAAGCGATATTTCCCAATCAAAACAGCCCTATATTATACATTTTATTGTAGAGTGAGTCTTCCATATCTTACAACAAGCACTCCAAAAATTATTTGGCTTTTATCATTTATTCAACATTAAATTTCCCCTTCTATATCTGTATATACATTTTGTTATATATTTCTATACACAAGGGTATATTGCGGCGGTATTGTAGAAGAAAAATGTATGTTCATCAATATAATCCACGCTGCTTCTTTTATCAATTTTTTTCGGACCTCAGCATTTCTTGTCACCGTAGTATTCCTTCATACTTCCGTGCTAGGCCAGGCACAATCTACGTTGGTCAATTATAACTTTGAAAGTGATAACCAGGGATGGACTACTGGGTTCAGTGCTGGAACTAATGGGAGTTGGACCCGGGATAACAATTCCTTCTCAGGAGCCGATGGCAATCACTGGCGTACCAATCCATTCAATAATTATAACAACAATGCTCTCTTTGATGTCACCAGTGCTACCATCAATGCCAGTGGTTATTATAACCTGACCTTTAGCATTCAGCTGAGATACCAGACACGGGCTGGACAAGATGGCGTGGCCGTCCGCTATAGTATTGATAATGGGAACAATTGGCAAAGGTTAGGCAATATAGGAGATGGCACTAACTGGTATAATGACACCGATGTAGATGGTTTGGCGAATAATTATGACGGCTGGTCAGGAAACAGCGGAGGCTGGGTTACTGCCACCATAGACCTGCCTCAGGAGGTAAACAATGCCAGCCAGTTAAGGATTCAGGTACTTTTCGGCTCAGATGGCAACAATACCGAAGATGGTTTTGCTTTTGATAATGTGGTGATCAGTGGTTATCATTTTGCTTCCGCCGAGGGTCATGCCCCGGGAGGTGTTGCGAGTAATCTGTCGCTATGGCTGAAGGCAGATCAGCAGGTAAAAGAGACTTCAGGCATTGTCACTGCCTGGGGTGACAGAAGCGGTAACAACAACCATGCTTTTCAAACCAACGCTACCTATAAACCGGAATACATTACCGATGCCTTGAATGGCAATCCTGTGATTTATTTTGAAGAAGGCCCCTATATGGATGGGACGGCCGGATTTTACACACAGCAATACTTCATTGTGCTGGATCCGAACGAGATCTATAACAGCACCAATGCGGCAGGCCGTATTATCGGATTTGAGCCGGGCGGCTTCAGCCACCTGGCTTTTGGCCCCAGCACTACTTATTCTAATACTGAGATTATTACGCATGCTGTAGATTATACCAATGGTTACAGGGCTTTGCAGGAAGATAATGTTTCCAATTACGGCAACCCTTCATTGATCGTATCTCAAAATAACGCCCTCTCCTCCCCAACAGGACAACATATTTATAACAATGGCCTGCAGGTAACCTCCAATGAAGTAAATGCCGGAAATTTCAGAAACCTCAGTAACCAGGGATACCGGCTTGGGGATGTATTTTATTATGGAATCACAGGATATGCACCCTTCAATGGCCGGATGGCGGAAGTGATCTCCTATAGCAGCACTTTAAGCAGTAGCCAAAGAAGAGATGTAGAAACCTATCTTGCTATCAAATATGGGATCACGCTGGATATCAATACCCAAAATTATACAGTCGGTGGCACTTCCATTTATGGAAATAAAAATTATCCAAGGGACATCACCGGCATTGGTAAAAATTATGCGAGCCAGGGACTCAACCAGACTTCCAGCAAGAGTGTCAACCAGGGTGCGATTATCAGAATGTCAAACCCTTCCGACCTGGATGAAGGAGAATATCTAGTTTGGGGTAACGACGGCGGCAATGTAACCTGGGCACAGGCCAGCATACCGGCTGGTAACGTGGATCGGCTGGAAAGAACCTGGTATGTTAGTGAAACAGGTGATGTAGGCACAGTCGACGTATCTATCAACCTGAACCAGTTGGGGATTGATATTGATAACTCTACGGTGAACCTGTTTCAGGCTCCTGCCGGATCCAGTGTGCCTAATACCTTTTCTACCGCTACCGCCCATACCAATGGTGTACGCTCTGTCAACAGCGAAGGACAAATCATTGTAACCTTTTATGATATAGACTTCAGCCATGGGGAATATTTTACCCTCGGTGGTGATATTCAAACTACTTCTCCCGGTGGTGTGAAGGATAATCTTTCCATGTGGTTTAAGGCAGATGCCGGTGTATCGCTATCAGGCAGCAGCGTTCAGCGTTGGGCAGATTATTCAGGAAATGCGAATGATGTATACCAGGGGAACCATTCTCACAGACCTACTTATCTGACCAACGAGATCAACTTCAATCCTGCCATTGATTTCAGCAGTGACTACCTGGATGGGATTGATGGATTCTATTCCCATGATTATTTTGTGGTTGTCAAACCTGATGCAGTGCTCAACAGGAGCAATAACATTGGGGCGGTATTGGGTTTTGAAAGCGGACAGTTCAGTGCCTTATATTTAGGGCTAGGGGGCACGGGTTCTCAAGCCAACGAAGTAATCACCCATAATATCAGAAACAGTTTTTACTCGGCCCTGAACTCCAACACAGAGTCATACAACAGCCCCTTAATTATCAACTCTAAAAACAACGCAGCAGCCAACGGTCAGGAACTGTTTGTCAATGGCATACTGAAAAGTAATACCAGTGGCGGTTCATTCAGCAATATTTCCAATGCTGAGCTCAGAATTGGGAATAATTATACCGGATCACTTTATGACGGCAAGGTAGCGGAAATCATCAGCTATAGTGCCCGCTTGACGAATGCACAACGTAGGGATGTGGAAACCTATCTTGCTATCAAATATGGGATCACCTTGGATATCACTTCCCAAAGTTATACAGCCGGTGGCACCAACATCTATAATTATACGACCCATCCCAACAATATCGTGGGAATTGCCAAAAATCTGGACAATGGATTTAATCAAACCAAATCCATCAACACCTTTACGGGTGCCATTGTCGAGATCAGCAATGGCTCCAGCATGAACAATGGGGATTATGTTGTTCTCGGAAAAGACGGTGGTTCTACTGCCACCATTCAAACCACTGAACTTGCCTCTCAATATGAAGAACGCATTCAGGCGGAATTTAGAGTGGCTGTCACAGGAACCCCAGGTACAGTCACTTTAAAGATATACATTGGCAATATTCCTCAATATGCCAGTCGGACAAAAGAAGCCAGCTTTTACAACTTGCTCATCAATAGCAATGGGAACTTCAGTACGGTCAATAGCGCAGTGGCAGCCAGCGCACTGACGAACGACTCTCTGGTGTTCCATCAGGTATCTTTTACCAATGGTGACTATTTCACGCTGGCTATTCCGGCGACCCCTTCCATCGGCCAGAACAATTCGCTTTGGTTGCGTGCCGACAAAGGCCTTACCCTCAGTGGCTCGGAAGTAACCGACTGGGCCGACCAGAGTGGTTCGGGAAATCATGCCACACGTTCAGGCACAGGACCTACCCTGGTTTCCAACGCTGTGAACGGGCATGAAGCTTTGGATGTCAGCACGTATTCGCTCCAGGGAACGGCTGGTCTTTACACACGGGAATATATTATCGTGGCAGCCCCTCATGTAACCTACAGCAGTGCCAGCAACGCCGGTTATTTAATAGGCTTTGAAACAAGTCAAGTTAGTGGGCTGGCCTTAGGAAAATCAGTATCCAACTGGAGCGACGAAGTACTAACACATTTACGTAGAAGTACTCATCGTGCTGCCTTACGGGGGTCTGCTTCTTTCAGTACGCCTACCATTTTCAATGCCAGTAGCAATAATGGAGCCACCCCGCAATCTTTATCTGCCAATGCCTATGCACAAACGTTGTCTACAGCCTCTACCTTTGTGAACCTAGACAACCGCCACTACAGTTTGGGGAACAGTTTTACCAGTGCCGGGGCTTTCAATGGCACCATCAGCGAAGTGTTAAGTTTCTCGTCCACACAAAGCAGTGCTGAAAAACGTAACATTGAGAGCTATCTGGCCTTAAAATACGGAATTACGCTGAATCCCAGTAGCCATTATACTATTGATGGAACGATAGTTTTTAACACCACCACCTTTTCAGGTTATACCAATGATGTCATCGGTATCGCTGCCTATGCCGGCTACGATTTTCTGCAAACTTCTTCCAGCAGCGTTAATACGAATGCGGTGTTGACGGTCAGCCATGCCAGCAGCCTCAACCATCAGGACTTTCTGGTCATGGGTAATGATGGAGGTGTCATGACTTCCACCACCACCGGCATTCCCGTTGATGTAGGGGCCCGGGTTGCCAGAAAGTGGGCAGTACAAACCACCAATTCCCCTGGCACGGTTACACTGAGCTTCGACTTATCCGGCTTGGGATACAGTACGAAGACCATTCAGGACTTTTCGCTGATTTTAGATGCCAACAGTGATTTCACAGACGGCATTACCCGCCTGCAAACGCCCACTTCCTGGAGTGGAGAGATACTGACCTTTACCAGTGTAAATCTAAATGGCATTA
Organism: Catalimonadaceae bacterium JC749; assembly: GCA_021730635.1. Taxonomy (GTDB): domain Bacteria; phylum Bacteroidota; class Bacteroidia; order Cytophagales; family Cyclobacteriaceae; genus JAJNNC01. The sequence continues at coordinate 71,748 of JAJNNC010000011.1, read as the reverse complement.
ATTACTTTAGTCTGGGTACCGCCATCGATCTGGTGAGTGATACCGATATGGATGGTATTCCAAACTATTTTGAAATTGCCTACGGCACCAATCCTAACAATGGTAATGCGCCCGTGAGCGGAGGCAGTCCTTATACGGATACCAACAGCAATACGGGTATTAATAACGATGGCATATCCGATGCGCTGGAAAAAATATTAATCAGCAACGGAGCCACAGGCCCTATTACTCGCTATACCGACACAGACGGAGATGGCATTCCTGACTGGATTGAAGTCAAAAACGGAAGCAATCCTTTTAATGCCCAATCGCCATACGCCAACGGAGCCCAGGATTCGGATGGTGACGGCTTACAAAATGCGCTGGAAAACCTGATTGCCCAGCATGGTGGTACTGCTAATGCCTCCTTTACTTCTGACAAAGATGGAGATGGTGTACCCGACTTCCTGGAGATTATCAACAACAGCAATCCTAATAACGCAAACCACCCGGTAGTGCTGGGGGGCATTGATGGAGATGGCAATGGTGTTTCCTATGCGATGGAAGTCACTATCTTGGCAGGTGGCGCTACTGGTTCGGTAGATAAGGAATTAGATACCGATGGCGATGGGATTCCGGATTATATTGAAGCCATTACCTATACCGATCCTTTCAATATAGCAAGTCCTGCCTTGCCGACAAACCTTTCCATCAGAAACCTGAATGCCGATTTTACCATTGCCGGAGGTAGCTGTGTGGATATCAGTGGTCATCGGTGGATCAATGTATTAGACCAGAATGGCAACCTTGTTTTCTCCATCAATCCGGTTGGCAACGATCTGGGCGCTACCTGTTATGGGATTCGGATCATATCAGACTTACTGCCCATTCGCACCGATGGCACACACTTTCTGCTGGGCCGTAACTGGTGGATTACTCCCACCAATCAGCCAAGCGGCGAGAAAGTATACATTCGTTTCTATGCACGGAATCAGGAGACGACCGCTTTGTTTATCCAGGCTTTGTTATCAGGCATCATTGATACACTGTTGAGTAATGATGATTTCAACCAGGAAAATATCTATTTTACCAAAGTAGGAGGCATCAATAACCTTGACCCATTGGTTTCAGGGGGCACAAGATCCCTGCTGAAACCTGCCGTACATTCGTTTGGCAGTACCGGGAAGGTATTTACCCTGGGGGTCGACGGTTTCTCCAGTTTTGTAGCTCATTCAGATGCTCATAATACACCTCTACCCATTTCTCTGCTGTATTTTAAGGGAGATGCCATCAATCATAAGGTGGAATTTAACTGGGCCACGCTATCCGAAACCAACAATGATTATTTCATCATTGAAAGAAGTGAGAACGGACTGGATTTTGAGCCCATCCAACGAATAAAAGGTGCCGGACATTCTACCAGTAGAAAAGAATATAAATCCTATGATTACCATCCACTCCTGGGCGCTTCTTATTACCGGTTGAAACAAGTGGATTTTGACGGACAGTACACTTATTCTGAAGTAATCAGTGTGATGGTAGCTGGGGTGGATAAGTCTGTATACCTGTATCCTAATCCAACCAAAGAAAAAATAATGCTGTATTTTGAGACCGATCTGGCAGGTATAGCCCCTCATATGGCCCTGTATGAACTGAGCGGAAGAAAATGCAGACTAAATATTAATCGGGAGGATGCGAATCAGTTTGTACTGGATGTTAGCCACCTTCCTTCCGGTATCTATCTGTTAGAAATTATTTACAGAGGAGATAAGGTTGTAAAGACTATTATAAAAGAATAAAACATAAAAGGAGATGGAGGGCAGAATAGTTAGATGGAGTAGATTTAATTTTTTATCTTTAACCTTAGGGAACACTGACAAGCTGTTGGAGTAAAAGATGAAGCCTGTACCTTTCCTGAACGAAATCCTGATAGGTAAAGAAGCGATAGCCGGAAGACCATTTATAAAGATTTATTAGCACTGGCTTGAGCCATATTGAGCTATAAGCAAGCAGCTATCTTATTCAACTATTAATTATTGACAATAGAGCTGTTAGTAGATTCCCTTCCATTTAATTGATTATATTGCTTTTATTTTTTGTATTGACATCCCTATTCCCACGCATATGTCTTCTAACAACAAAAATTTTTTAAAGCAGACCACAAAATTACCGGATGAAAGTGAAGACATTTATAAACTACTGGTTGAGAGCGTATATGACTATGCCATTTTTATGTTGGATGCCAAGGGTAGAGTCAAAACCTGGAACAAAGGAGCTGAAAGGATAAAGGGGTATAGCGCAAAAGAAATTATAGGAAAACATTTCTCCACCTTTTATTTGAAACAAGCTATAGACGAAGATTTCCCAGCCTATGAATTGAAACAAGCCGTGAAGGTGGGAAGATTTGAAGACGAAGGCTGGCGGGTCAAGAAAGATGGCTCTACCTTCTGGGCCAATGTGATCATCACCCCTGTCTATAAAGATGGAAAACATATTGGTTTTTCCAAGGTAACGCGCGATCTGACAGAAAGGCTCAGAAATGATGAGCTGATGAGGAAGAATAAAGAGCTACTCCGTATCAATACCGATCTGGATAATTTCATCTATACAGCCTCTCATGACTTAAAATCTCCCATTACCAACCTGGAAGGCCTGCTTACCTTGCTCAACCAAAAAGTAGAGCAAAAAGTAACATCGGATGAAACGAAGATCATCCATCTCATGAACACCTCTTTGCTGAGGCTCAAAAAAACCATTGGGGATCTGACCGAAGTAACCAAAATACAAAAAGGGCTGGAAGAGATCGCTGAAGAAATCTCATTGCATGAACTTGTCAAGGAGGTGAAAAGGGATATTGAGATGCAGATCGCGGAAGCTGATGCAGAGATAGAGGAGCATTTTGGTGTTGCAACCTTGACGTTTAGCAGAATCGGGCTGAAAAGTATCCTATATAACCTGATCAGCAATGCCATTAAATATCGTTCACCCGATAGACCTGTTAAAATCAAGATGAACACCTACACCACAGAAGGGCATGTAGCCTTATCGGTGAAAGATAATGGGCTTGGCCTGAAGAAGGAGCAACAGGAGAAGCTGTTTACTATTTTCAAAAGATTTCATAGCCATGTGGAGGGCACAGGCATAGGGCTGTATATGATCAAGAGAATCATAGAGAACAGCGGAGGCTGGATAGATGTAAAGAGCCAACCGGATCAGGGTAGTGAATTTATTGTCCACTTTAGTCATCCATAACTGCTCATCGCTTCTTGAGATTCCTTCCTGCCCCTATTCGCTAAGGCCATCTAAGTTAGTGCTTCCATCATCGCTTTAATTTGCCATTTCCGCATTCAGGTAATAAGCTCCATCTACCACCAGCAGCGAATCCAACAGCGGCTGTGGGTTTTTAATTTCTACCAGATTTTCCCACTGGGCGCCGGTTTGCACCTCCGTTTTTCTGAATGCATTCTTGTCTTTGACAAAGACAAAAAACTGATCTCCTTCGCGCACAAAGGCTTCTGAAGGAAGTGTCGCCACACTATCGGAAAGTAACAAAACCTGTGCACGGGCATACATCCCCAATTTCAAAAAGTCCGGCGGGCTCACCATGTCCACATGCAAGTCAAAAGTTTTCGTCTCGGGTTCCATTTTTTGTCCAATCAGTTTGACCGTACCTTCATACTTTCGATCAGGATTTTCATTAAGATAAAACTGCACCTGCTGGCCTACCTGAATTTTATCCACATCTTTTTCGTAAACGTTGAGCTCCAGGTGTAAGTGAGCTTTGTCCAGGATTTCATACAGGGGTGCTTCACTGTTGACAAAACGCCCCAGGTTACCATGGGCCTCGGTTACATAACCGGTGATAGGTGCGTATAAACTGATCTCGGATTGTATCCCTTTAGAAACCAGATCCTGTGGACTTATGCCTATAAACTCTAACTGCGCTTCAAGCCCCTGGCGTTTTGCCTGCAGTGATTGATAGGTAGCAGTCGCTTGCTGCCGTTTTTTTTGGGAAACGGCCTCCTGATCCGCCAGCATGCGCTGTCTTTCATAATCCTGCCTGGCATATTCAAGCTGGCTTTGGGTATCCAGGTATTGTTGCTGTAGGGCTATATATTCCGGATGCTTCAGCTTTACCAGCAGCATTCCTTTCCTGACATAATCGCCCGGCAAATATTTTGTATAGGAAACAAAGCCACCCATAGGCGCACTCACCGTAATCAACTTATCAGGGGGCGCAGTGATGGTGCCATTACAGGTTACAGATTCAGAGACCACATCCATTTTTATTTTGCCAACCCTGATGTCTGCCAGCTCTAATTTTTCCTGATTCAAAGAGACAGATTCCTGTTGTGCTTCAACCGAATGATCCTGACTTTCATAGGTATCATCCTGTTCAACAGCCTGCTGACAGGCTATACCCAGTAAAAGAAAAATGATATAAAGATTTTTTTTCATGGCTTCAGAAGTTATAAATAATAGGCTAAGAGAATCAGTGCCTGGTTATACTCGTTCAGGCTTTTCAAATGGTTGATTTTGATTTGCGTGGCCGCTGACAGGCTTTGCAGGTATTTAAAATAGTCTACTTCTCCCTGGTCAAACTGCTCTGCAGCAGTTTGTAAAATAATGGTTGCCTGAGGCAGTGCGGTGTGTTCGTAATAAGCCAGCTGTTTTTGCAGCTGGTCTACCTGCAGGAGCAGTTGATCTACTGCTGCCGACACATTGTTCCGCTGTAGTACCAAAGCATTGGCTGCCTGCTCTTCCTCTATTTTAGCTTCACTGATCCGGCTCTGCTGGGGCAAAAACCACAGGGGTAAAGAGATACCCACCTCCCATCCCTGCAGATGATGCCATGTCCTTTCCTGCTCGCTGATACGCTGGTGAAAGTAACCAATGGATATTTCAGGAAACAGTCTGGCCTTTTCCCATTGGATTTTAGCCTGCTGCATCCTGAACTGTTGCTGGCTGAATCGCACCCAAAGATTATCCTCAGAGATGGCACCCCCTTCCTCTGTTGGCAGCGAAAGCCGGGGTAAGGTATCGGTAGGCACATGGTAAGGAAAGGTATCCGTTACCATCAGCTTTTTCAGCTGATTTTCTGCCATCTCAAGCGCGGCCTGACGCAGAACCTGCTCATTTTTTAATTCACTTAGCTCAGCTTCGGCCAGGGTCTTATCCAGCAGATCAATCTCTCCGGTCTCATATCGTATCTGTACTTTGTCAAAATAGTCGGAATAGAAGCTAATCTCTCGTTCCAGTGCTTTCAGATAACTATGCTCGTAGAGCCACTGATAATAAGCAGAGGTAACTTCTCTGGTCAGCATTTGTTCGGTCAGGGTAAGCCGGGTTTGCTGCAGCACTATTTGCTGTTGAAGATAATTCCCTCTTTTAGCAAAAGTCAGTGGTGAGCCCAGACTTTGCCTGACCGACAGGTAAGGGTCTTTATACGGGGAGTTGATTTGCCCGTACTGGTAAGTAAACGATGTGCCCGGCAAATCAATAATACCTTTCTTTTGCTTTTGAGCTTTCACAATCTCCAGCCGGGCATTTTCCACTTCCGGATGCTGCTGTAGGGCTATGTCCAGAGCGGTCTCTAAAGATAAAGTCTCTGATCCATGCTGGGCATCAACATGCTGGGCATCACTATGCTGGGCATCAACATGCTGGGCATCACTATGCTGGGCATTGCCCAGGACAGGCAAAAGAAAACATACAGGGATGAACAAAAGTCCTTTGCTGAAACGTACTCTCTGATTGAACAGCAGATAAAGCACCGGCAACACCACCAGGGTCAGCAGTGTGGCTGTCACCAAACCACCGATGACTACGGTGGCCAGTGGTTTCTGTACCTCGGCACCGGCTGTGTTAGAAAGGGCCATCGGCAGGAATCCCAGTGAGGCAACAGCGGCCGTCATGATCACCGGTCTGAGTCTGGCCAGTCCTCCTGTGATCACTACTTTCTCCAGGTCTGTTTCGCCTTCCTCTCTGAGATGGTTAAAATAACTGATCAGCACGATACCATTGAGTACAGCAACTCCAAACAGCGCGATAAAACCAACACCGGCGGAAATACTAAAAGGCATTTCTCTGATCCATAAGGCAGCGATACCACCAATCGCCGACAGGGGAACTGCCGTGAATATGAGGATCGCGTATTTGACAGAGCCGAAGGTAAAATAGAGCAGCAGCAGAATAAGCCCCAATGCAATAGGAACCGCAATACTAAGTCGCTGCTTGGCTGCCCGTAGATTTTCAAAATCGCCGCCATAGCTGATATAATACCCTGGGGGTAAGGGTAACTTCTGATCCAGGATAGCCTGTATTTCTTCCACCAGGCTTTCAATATCCCGGTTCCGTACATTGATTCCAATGACAACCCGGCGTTTGGTATCATCCCGGGAGATCTGCATGGGTCCTTCCTGAAAATCCACCTGAGCCACTTCACTGACAGGAATGGTACTGCCCTGCGGGGTGTTGATATGGAGCTGATGAAGGTCTACGTTTTCTCTGCCTTCCTCATTCAAACGCACCACCAGATCATACTTTCTTTCTCCCTCAAAAACAACCCCGGCAGTTTCCCCTGCATAAGCGGCACGGATCACCGTATTGAGTTCCTGTATATTCAAACCAAACTGAGCGATTTTGCTGCGGTCATAGTGTACAATGAGTTGAGGAAGGCCGGCAATCTGCTCTACTTTAATATCAGCGGCTCCCGGAATTCCTGCCATCAAAGCAGCAGCCTTATGAGCCTGCGTGTATAATTCCTCCAGCTCTTCACCATATATCTTGACGGCAATATCAGTTTTGGCACCCGTCATCAGTTCATTGAAACGCAACTGTATGGGTTGTGTGAAGTTAAAACTGGCACCAGCCACTACGGCCAGTTCCTTTTTCATTTTGTCTACTAATTCTTCACGGCTGGAGGCACTCACCCATTCTTCTTTGTCTTTCAGAATAATCATAATATCTCCGTCTTCGATGGCCATAGGGTCTGTCGGCACTTCTGCCGTGCCTATTTTGGAGACTACCTGTTTGACTTCCGGAAAATGGGACATCAGAATTTGTTCTGCCTTGGTGGCTGTCTTCACACTTTCCTGCAGCGAGCTTCCCGGCGGTATGGCCATCTGCATAGCAAGGTCTCCCTCTTCCAGGGTGGGGATAAACTCTCCGCCCAGGTAGAGAAAGCTCCAGACACTGGCGATAAATAAGGTGAAAGCCACACTTACTACCGATTTTCTGTAGTGTAGGGCTCGCTGTAAAACGGGCAGATATATCCGCCGGAGAAATCCTATCAGCTTATCTGAGATGCTTTCTTTAGCCACTATCTTTTTCTTTAGAAACAGGGCTGCCATCACGGGCACAAAGGTCAGTGATAACAACAAGGCCCCGATTACGGCAAAACTTACCGTTTGTGCCATCGGGCGGAACATTTTCCCTTCAGTACCGGTCAGGGTCATCACGGGAATAAATACCACGATGATGATGAGTACACCAAAGGCTGCTGATTTGAATATGGTAGAGGCTTCCTGTCCTACTATCCGATCCATGTCTGCCTGCTGCAGATGTTTGCCCAGATGCCGGGTATACAGCACATGCAAAATAGCTTCCACAATGATCACAGCCCCATCTACCACAATACCAAAGTCTACTGCGCCCAATGACATCAGATTGGCAGAAACGCCGAATAAGTTCATCATGATAAAGGCAAACAGCAGGGAGAGGGGAATAATGGAAGCGACGATCAGACCTGCCCTCCAATTGCCTAATAAGAGGATAAGCACAAAAATAACGATCAATCCTCCTTCTATCAGATTGGTCTTCACCGTGTTAATTGTACGGCTCACAAACTCAGATCGGTCCAGATAGGGTTCGATGTACACCCCTTCCGGCAGCGACTTCTGCACCTGGCTGATCCGTTGATGGACATGCGCCAGTGCCTGTGAGGAGTTGGCTCCTTTCAACATCAGGGTAATGCCCCCTACGGCCTCTCCCTGCCCGTTCTTTGTCATAGCGCCAAAGCGCTTGGCATGGCCAAACTGAACCACCGCCAGGTCCCGTACCAGCACGGGAATACCGTTTCTGACTGTGACTACAATATTTTCAATATCCTGCACCTGACTGATCAGGCCTTCCGCCCGGATATAATAAGCATTGGTTTTTTTCTCTATATAACTGCCTCCTGAATTTTGGTTATTCGCCTCCAGCGCCCTGAAAACTTCAGCAATCGTCAGCCCGAAACTCTGCAATCTGGCAGGCTCAATAGCGACTTCGTACTGTTTTAGAAAGCCTCCAAAACTGCTGATTTCTACAATACCTGGAAGTCCTGAGAGCTGTCTTTTCACAATCCAGTCCTGGATGCTGCGAAGTTCCATAGCGTCATAGCGCTGTTCATACCCCTCTTCTACTTCGAGCGTATACTGGTATATTTCACCCAATCCTGTGGTGATAGGCATCAACTCAGGCACGCCCAGCCCTTCCGGAATTTCTTCTGCTGCCAGATTGATTTGTTCACCCACATACTGCCTGGCTATCATCATGGGCACGTCTTCATTGAAAACAATGGTGACAACAGACAACCCATAGCGGGAAATAGACCTGATTTCAATCACGTCCGGAATATTGGCCATAGCCACTTCTACAGGGTAAGTGATAAACTTTTCTACCTCCTGGGGAGCTAGGGAAGGAGATACCGTTACCACCTGAACCTGGTTGTTGGTGATATCCGGAATGGCATTGATAGGAATGTGCTGCATAGAATACAGCCCCAAACCAATCAGCAGGAAAATAAGCAGAAAGACAATCAGCTTATTCCTGATGGAAAAATAAATGATGTTCTCAAACATTGTAATAACAGATAGCCTTTAGATTTGATAATCATTCGGAGGAAGCCTTCGATAGGTAGTTTGCTTCCAAAAAAAACAGGAAAGAATGATATTAAACCTGTGGTGGGGCTCTGAGAGGTTTTGCTGTTAGAATAGCATCCGTTGTAGCCAGCAAAACGGGTTGGACAGTAGAGAACTCATTGCTTACTGCTGGCTGGCCCAGGGTGAATTCAAAAAGAGAAAAGACAAAGACGGCTGTCAACAGTAAAGGATCCGGAGAATGATCCTGCCCTCTGTAATCCTGAAGGTGGTTTAAGCCCAGATCAACGGAAAAAACAGTACGCAAAAATGCTAAAAATGTATTTGGGGGTGCTTGTTCAGAGAGCTGAACCGTGGTCTGAGCAGAAAAATTGTTATGGCAATGCGGAACCATGGAATGACTCAAGGCAATCAGGAATGCAAAAACAATCAACAGATATGAAACTCTCTTTGCCATAAGGGAATTGTTGACGCAAATATGGCCATCCTTCCATATAACTACAAACAATAATTTGAATTTTTACTGATGCTGAATACTAAATTTGGTGAGTACTCCCCTACCTGAATCCCAGAAACAAAAATCAGCAAAGGTTTATCTTGGTGGAGATCGTAGTGAACATAAGCATACTGCTTATCACCCATGATGTCTTCCTGACGATGCACTACATAGGCTCATAGACAAACTGTTTTTTCCTTTCCCTGCATAATTCCGGCACTTAGCTGCAAATCTCTGTTACTTCTGCCCTGCTTATGGTATCTTCCATAGGATGGATCACGCTACCTAACTGATTCCGGTCAATGGAGGAAGGCACAGGGCGCAGCTGTCACTCCCCATATTCGCCAAAATACAAGGTTATGATTAAGAATAATTTGCTCATTGCACTCCGCAACTTATTGAGAAACAAAACTTATACCCTGATCAATCTGTTGGGGCTTGCCTTAGGCATTGCAGCCAGCCTGATGATGCTGATGCATATCCGGCAAGAGCTATCTTACGAGAAATCTTTCCCCCAATATGAACGGATCGGTAGAATCTCCTTGCATGAATGGGCTAAATCCTCTTTGCCATTGGCCAGTGAACTGGAGAAAGCATTTCCGGGCATCGAACAGACAGCTCGCTTTGGCCAGCACCGGGCTTTTGACGTAGCGATGTATGAGGATAAACATATTCCCGTTGGCAGAGGCTATCTGGCAGATCAGACCGTCATCCCTATGTTCGACTTACAGGTATTGCAGGGCTCCCCAACAGAAGCGCTCACTCGCCCCTATACGCTTGTATTGACAGAAAGTGTAGCACAAAAGCTGTTCGGCCCTGAAAATCCCATCGGGAAAACCATCAGATTTGGAGGGTTGGAAGAACTGGAAGTAACCGCCGTGATTCAAGATTTACCGCCTACCACCCATCTAAATTTTGAATATCTCATTTCTATGCCTACCAATTATGCCAGGTTAGACGAAGGGAGTGAAGAATCGAGAGGTTGGATGTCGGTGTATACCTATGCGCTATTCAGAGATCAGCAGGCCCTGCAGGATGTCAGAGAAGGTCTGCCAGCCTTTACCTATCAGTTTTACAAAGATAGTGGTACCACTCGGGAAGAACTTGATCGTGAACAGGCTTATTATGAGTTACACCCTATGGCCTCCATTCACCTGGGTGGCAACCGGGAGCAGGAAATGGGTAAGAACAGTGACAAAGTGTATGTCTATATCTTTGGCGGTTTGGCTTTGCTCATCATTCTGATTGCCAGCGTCAACTTTATTAATTTATTTTCCACCCAAGTGATCCGGCGCAGCAAAGAGATTGGACTCAGGAAGGTGATTGGTGCCCGCAGGTCTCACATCTTCTGGCAATTTCTAGGCGAAGGATTGGTCGTAACCCTGCTTGCTACCATCCTTTCTCTGGTATTATGCCTGCTGCTCATCCCTGTGTATAATGAGCTGGCCGTGCTGGCTATGCGACCTTCCGACCTGCTGAGCATCCATCACCTTCTCCTGTTGTCAGGCATTGTGGCCGCGGTGGTAATGCTTTCCAGCGGAGGCCCCTCCTTTGCTATCTCAGGTTTTTCAGTCATCAAGACCATCAAAGGGAATCAGTTGCCTACTTCCTGGCTGCTGAAATCCCGGAGAAAGCTGGTTGTATTTCAGTTTGCCATCTCTATCTTTATTGTCATCAGCACGCTGGTGATCAACGGACAGATGGAATACCTGCAGAACAAAGACCTAGGCTTTGACAAAGAACAGCTCATTTCTGTCCGGTTATACGGGCAGCTTTGGGAGGAAGCTGTTAATCGCCGGGAAACCTTCAGAAACGAACTGAGTAGCATTCCTGGTGTCATGAGCATGGCAAATACTTCAGGTTTTCTGGGGAATGGTTTGAGCGTGGAAGGGTTGAGAATCCTGGAAGAAACCCCTGAAGAGAATTCTCCCACCATGCGCTGTATCCGGGCCGACGAAGGCTTTCTTCCCACCCTAGGTTTACAGCTCATAGCCGGAAGAAATTTCCAACCCAAAGCCGATACTTCCCTGGTATTCATTCTGAACGAAAAAGCGGTGGAAGTACTCAACCTGAAAGACCCTATTGGTAAACTGGCACAGAATATCTCTAACGGAGCACAGGGCGAAATTGTGGGAGTTGTGAAGAATTTCAACTATGCTTCCCTTCATTATGAGGTAGAGCCCATGATCATCGAATACCGGCCCGATTGGGTAGGAACCATGCTGATTAAAATGCAGGGCGCAGCGCCCTTGCAGACAGTCGCACAGATAGAGGGTAAGTTCAGCACCTTAATACCCGGTACACAAATGTTATACAGCTTTGTGGATAGTGAGATGCAGGAGATGTACCTGGCAGAAAACAATATCAAGAAAATGCTGCTGATTTTTTCTGTACTGGCCATCATCATTGCCTGCCTGGGGCTGTTCGGGCTGACCTCCTATACGGTCGCTCAACGTGCTAAAGAAATTGGTATCCGCAAAGTACTGGGCGCTTCCCTAAGCAGTATCCTGTTTTTACTCTCCAAAGACTATGTCAAAATGATTTTCCTGGCTTTTGTGGTGGCGGTGCCTGTCGCAAATTACTTTATGCAGGAATGGTTGCAGGGTTTTGCCTACCACATTCCCATGCTCTGGTGGATGTATGCCTTACCCGGTATGGCTGTTTTGATCGTTGCGCTGCTGGCAGTGAGTGGGCAAAGCCTGAAAGCGGCCTCTGCTAACCCTACCGACAGCCTCAGAGATGAATAATGACCGTCAAATGAAAACGATAGAAACTATGGGATAAAGGCCTCAGTTTACTTGTCATCCACAGTAAGTGTCCGGCTCCTGGCAGGCGAAGTGTCATTCATCCTTGAAGGACCAACAAAGAAAGAGCTGGCCGCCTCTCCATGATTTTTTAATGCTTACACTTTCCTGCCGCATATTTACTATTATGCTGATTATTGATATATTCGACCTAGTTTCGTTTTAAGTCAGTTTTGTCAACCTCTAAGGCGTGATAGACTGCCCGCAAGGCAGCCTACTCTATTGACATCTATCACCTCAAATCAATACAAAACCTTATGGCTTATTATCTCATTGAAGCTGCTTACCGGCCCGAAGCATGGGCTGCTATGGTAGCCACTCCTCAAAACAGGGAGGACGCAATTCGGGAAGGTATAGAGAGACTGGGAGGACGAATTCATGGGCTGTGGTTCTCCTTCGGAGAGTACGACATATTAGGGATCTTCGAAATGCCTGACAAAACTGATATAGCGGCCTTCATGATGGGCGCTGCGTCAAATCCCATGGTCAAAGCCCTCAAAACCACAACGCTGCTCACCATGGAAGAAGGGATGGAGGCCATGCGGAAAGCACCAAAGAGTAACTATCAACCACCGAAGTAAGCCGAGCAGAAAGACAACACTTTTGTAATACCCCGCATCCAGGGTGTAGGTAGGATGGCTCACGGCTTGTTTGTCATCATTTGTTGCCACCGCTGTTTCTTTCTGCCGGATGTCACTTCCCTATTACTATTCTCCCGTTTATTGTATCATCTCCTGACGGGCTAAAGTTTTATTGTCATTACTTTTTTGTTGCTCCTTTATGGTTGAGAATCAAAGTGCCCTCACATAACTACAATCATGGCCAGAGCCATAGGTAAACCCTGATTGCCGCCCTTGAGCAATACAGACCTGGACTGTCGTGGAACTGCACTCAAACAGCTTTTTGGTTCAAATAGCTACATCCATAGTACCCTGCTAAAAAATAGCTTTTTGAATAGGAAGGAATATTAAGAATTTTTCACTATTTTTAGTTAGGTTGATAATGTGTCCGTCTACCTTATAGATCCTCTGGCTTTTTGTTTGACCGCCAGCCAGATTTCTTCTGACCACTTGCTCACCCTAAACATAATCTTGGGCATGAAAAGACTACTACTGATACTGATGACCATAAGTCTATTTGAGACACCCTTATGGGCTAACACCCGGATTTTATCATCTGTCATACCAGACCGGGACTTGTCCACACGGGAAGTGTCCCCACTGAAAGTGTCCACTCCGGAAGTGTCCACGTCCAACCCGGCCTACCTGAGCAGGAAAATCGGATACCATGCAAAGAAATATGAGCTTTCCTTTACTACACCCTGGGCAGGCTTTCATTATTTTCAGGACTCCATCTCTCCCCTTTCCATGTACGAAAAAGGGAGACTGGATGCCAAAACCTTTTATAAAAACAGAGGTGCTTTCTGGATGCCAGTGGGTACTTTGGTCTTGAGTTCTTTTGCGCTTCAAAATCCTTTGCCTGGTTATGGTGCCGGACTGGCCATAGGGCTCATTAAACCAAAAGAGAAAAACTTCAAGTTGCATGATATACGCTATCGTAGCCCGGAGATGAGGGAATCTATTGATCAGCTGTTTCAGGATAGACTGTATGTAGAAGGTTACCGAAAAGGGGCTCGAGGTCGTAAGCTTGGAAATGCTGCCCGGGGGATGGGTATTGCTACGGTTTCTGGTTTGGTCATCGGGGGTGTTATAGCCCTCATATTGTTGAAAGGGGCATGATCCTCTTCTAAAAACTGTGGGTGAGCCGACCAGCAAAATGATTACCTTCCAAGGGCTGTATGAAAGGTCGCAGAAACGATCGCTAGTACATGAATCGAACACCGGGCACAGGCACGGAGCTGACAGTTGCTCACCCAAATGTAATCAAACCAAAAGAGCCCCAATATACGACACCTTTATTGCATCTTACCTACAGCTTTCTTCACAGCCGGTGCCACCACCGTACCCAACAACTCTATGGCACGCATCACCTTCGCATGAGGCAGGGTTCCGACACTGATGTGCAGCAGGAAACGGGTATTTCCAAATAACTCATGCTCAAATAAGATCTTATCAATCACCTGCTGCGGACTACCCACCAGCAAAGAGCCCTCCGGCATACGCATCATTTCATAGTGCTCCCTGTTCATGGGAGGCCATCCCCGCTCCCGCCCTATCTTGCTCATCACATAGGCATAGGGGCCATAAAATTCATCAGCCGCTTTTTGGGAATCATCAGCGATATAACCATGAGAATTGATTGCCAGTTGGATCTTGGCCGGATCATGACCGGATCGTCGGTAAGTTTCTTTGTAAAGGTTGGTAAAGGGAACAAACCGATCCGGCATACCCCCGATAATGGCCAACGCCATCGGTAAACCATGATGCGCTGCGCGGATCACAGACTGAGGCGTACCCCCTATGGCTACCCAAAGGGGTATTTCTTGCTGGTAAGGTCTGGGGTACACCCCACGGCCCTCAATAGAAGCTCTGTGCTGTCCTTTCCATGTCACCTTTTCGCTTTTGTTCAGCTGTATGAGCAATTCCAGTTTCTCGGCAAAGAGCGTATCATAATCCTTCAAATCGTAGCCAAAAAGCGGAAAGGACTCAATGAAGGAACCCCGACCTGCCATCATCTCCGCCCTGCCTTTCGAGAGCAGATCTACATGGGCAAAGTCCTGAAAAACACGAACAGGATCATCAGAGCTTAGCACCGTGACCGCACTGGAAAGCTTAATGTTTTTGGTTTTGACAGCAGCGGCTGCCAGAACCGTGGCCGGAGAAGAAACAATAAAGTCAGGTCTGTGATGTTCTCCGATGGCAAATACATCTAATCCCAGCTGGTCCGACAAGGTTATTTCTTCCATCAGGTTCATCATCCTTTCATAGGGGCTGAGTAGCTTCCCTGAAGAAGGATCGGGTGTATTTTCTACGAAGGTGGTAATCCCAATTTCCATAATAAATGTTTATACATCAATTTGGATAACAAAAAAACACCTGCAAAATGTTGCAGTATAAATGAAAATCCACCTTTTCTATTTGTTGTTTTTGGGCACACAATTCAATATTTTTCATAAAAGTAAAATTCTATAACAATCACTTCGGCCATAGGCCGCTGGCAACCCGATTGCAATGAAGCCAAATCATCTTACCCGCAGAAATTTCGTCAGGCAGGCGACGCTCACCGGAGCCAGTCTTATAGTAGGTGCTGACCGGAGTGTGTTGGCCCGCCCTTTTCAAAACCATCAGGTCGCTGTCTTAAATCCCAAAGACCAGGTTCCCATCAGCTTTATCATTGATGATTCTACCACCCTGGTAAACATGGCTTACTTCGGCATTCCTCAATTCCAGGAGGTGTTTCCGGACCAATACCTGCAGGACTGGCGAAAACTACCTCGTGAAATCCCTGACGATTTTGTAAGGGAATTTCGGGATTACTGTCAGGCCCATGGGGTCAAAGGAAAATATAGCATTGTCCCCTATCCGGCCTGTACCGGTTGGGTAGATCGATTTATTCCGGGCTGGACCAAACAAGAGTTGCAGGAAAGCCTTCAGCTGGTACGGGAAACGATGCAGCCCGACTGGGACATTCATCCTGAAATGGTCAGCCACACCCGGGTCATCGATGTGAAAACAGGAAGGCCCTTTCCCGATGCACACGAGAAGTACATGGAAAACTGGGGGTGGAGTCAGGATAAAAGTGCTGACGAACTGGGAGAATATCTGGCCTATGCACTGAAGGTGTTAAAGAATGCCGGATTACACTGCCAGGGCGTTACCACGCCGGGTGGTTTTGGCAGTCAAAACAAAGAAAATCTGGCAAAAGCGACCTTAGCGGCTGTCAGAGAGGTCTATGGCGAGGTTGACGTCACCCATTATTTCAGGGATCTGTACACTGAGCCTGACGAAAGTGTGGTCCCTTTGGTAAAATACCCGGCTGATCTGCACAGCGACCATCCTAGCTGTGTGGTATCTGTAATCGGCTGTACCGGGGATTGGTTTGGTGGATGGGATGGTCTGACACCCGGTTCGGTGGATCAATTTATCACGGAAGACCTTTCCAAAGGACGCATGGTAGAAGTGATCAACCGTGGAGAACCGGCGATTATGGTCTGTCACTGGCCTGGTATTTATTATAATGGGCAGAAAACGGGGTTTAAAATTTTCCAGGAAGTGGTGCGGCGATTAGAACAAAAATATGGAAACCTGAACTGGATGAAGAATAGTGAGATAGCCAGATACTGGGCGGCTAAAGCGCTCACAGAGATAACGTTTGATGGTCAGAGGATGCATCTGTATGCTCCCTTTGCCGCAGATAGTTTTACCTTGCAGGTGAATGTCCGCCCGGTGAATGTGCTAACCTTGCAATCCAAAGGACAATCTGTGAAGTTGGAAAAAGTAACCTCAAAACAACAGCTCAAATCAGGTTGCTACTACCAGCAGCATGAACAGGCCGTGATTTGTTTTGATTTACCGAGAGGGAATACTGAACTTCTGATAGGTTAAATGATCTCGCAACTATTGTCAGCTAAAGCTCTCTAAGGCCGAACCCGTAGAAAAAATGCCTATGAACCTATACTTTCAAAAATTATAGTGCTGACAGAGCCCACTGAAAAGGAGTTAAGAGGCTGAAGAATGAGCGGTAATAATCTTTAGGTTTTCCTTCAGCCTTTTCACTTTCCAGAAAAAGTTACAAGCCTGCGATGCTGTTGGCTTGTCAAACTATGCTAAAAAAAATTATTCAACTTTGCTGGCCACAGCTTTACCGGAAACACTGAGATCCTGTCCTGTTTTTTCCACCATGACAATATCGTATTCTAACTGGCTGTTGAGCAGTTGGCCGCTGGCTGAATAATTCAATTCATAGATTGTACCCCCAAAATCCACTGTAATAGTTTGCACTGGGATTACGAAAGTGGAACCACTTACGTTCGCCTTTACCGTTTGACCTTCAGAGGTAAACAAAATTTCATTTGCCTGACTACCCTTAGAGATAGCTATATCAGCAGTACCATTCTGTTCAAACTCCTGACCATCCATCATCACATCCAAATCATAAGTCTCTGACCAGGTACCTACAAAAGCATTACGCTCATCAATTACCTCTTTATCCTCTGAACAAGAAGTAAATACGACAGTGAATACAAGCAATAAATAGCCAAGTTTTTTCATAAGTTTTTTTGGCAAAAAAAAAGTAAAACCGGGTGGTAAAAAATTGAAAAACTGCCTGTCTTATGTCTGAGTAAGAAAAATGAAGGAGTCATATGAATTCATCAGGGCATAGTGAGTAAAAAAAGGGATTGATGGTAAGTAATAAAGACTAAAACCCGGTATTTCTACAAAAATCAGGGCTTGTTGTTGGTGACAGTCTACCGGATGTCGACCTATTCCGGTCTTATGTTTCGTTAGTAAGTCCTATCCCACCTCAACCTGGGAGGTCATGTTCTTCCCCTTCTCATTACATTATCTTGCCTGCTAGTGGTGATATCATCACTTTTATACATGGAAGCGAGCGGCAGTATTCATTCATGACGATCCTGTCAACAGTCTGTATGCTGTACTTTCTCTCCATGGGTACTACCACAAGCTTTCAATAATGTCTCTATACCCCCTGCCAATAGGAATAGATATGCCATTTACCTCGACCATTTCGGCTGTATAAGATTCAATCTTGCTGATGGAGACGATAAAAGAACGATGGATCCTTTTGAAAAGCTTTGCTGGTAAGAGAGCCTCTATTTCATGCGTACTCATTTTAGAAACATATACCTGTTTTGTGGTAATAATCTTGATATATTCCCGCTGACTCTCAATATAGACAATCTCTGAGAATAAAATTTTCACTTTCTTTTTTTGTACAGTAAGAAAGATAAAATCTTTTTCCGCTTGATTTTCATCAGGATCCGGTTTTTCTCTATGTGCTGTTTTTACTTTATTGACTGCTATTAGAAAACGCTCAAAATCAAATGGTTTTAACAAGTAATCCGTTACGTTTAAGTTAAACCCCTCTACAGCATATTGATGATAAGCTGTAGTAACGATGACCGCAGGGGGATGGAGAAGTGTTTTTAAAAAAGCCATCCCTTTTAATTTAGGCAGATGAATATCCAAAAAAATAAGGTCAACAGCATGCTTCCGCAGGTAGTCGGTGGCAGCAATCGCATCTTTACAGGTTCCTTGTAATGCCAGAAAAGGTACCTGCAAAATATAATCCGATAAAACTTTTACGGCCAAAGGTTCATCCTCTATGATTATGCACTTAATATTATTAGACATGGCTTGCAAGATTAATTTTTAGAGTGGCAGAAAATATAGATTCCTCTTGTTGAACAGATAGTTGGTAATCTGTATAGAGCAATTCCAGTTGGCGTCTCAGGTTAGAAAGACCGATATTTTCTTTTACAGGCTGTTCTCCAGGAAACGCTTCTGTAGAATTTTTTACAAAAAATGCTAACTGCCGCTGATTCACCGACAGATGGATATCGACAAAGGGATGATGCCGCGTTTCAGAAACACCATGTTTGAACGCATTTTCCACCAGCGGGATTAGCATGAGTGGTGGCAAGGCTTGTTTCATATCTTCAATGTCGTAGTTAAAATTGACATGTAACGTATCATCATAGCGTAATTTCTCAAGGGCAATATAGTCACTCATAATTTTCAGTTCCTGTTCTATGGCTATATAGGCTCCACTGGTTTCATACAGCATAAACCGCAATATTTTCGACAGACGTAAAATAGATTCCGGAGCCAGGTCAGACTTATCTTTCGCCAAAGAATAGATATTATTCAGGGTATTAAATAAGAAATGCGGATTTGTCTGTGACTTCAGATAGTTCAATTCTGCTTGCTGCTTTTCAATGCGGAGCTGCTGTGCTGCTTGTTTTAATTTGATATAATCATAAATGTGCCTGATAATGCCAAAAAAGAAAATAGAGAATATCCCATCTCCGAACTGATCACCGATCCCTTCTGACAACGATGGGTATGTCTTGAAAGCGGTAAAAACATGTAACTGAATGCCAATAGATCTCCAGCTATACAAGCCGAAAGAATATAAAAAAAACTGAACTGCTAACAGGAAGAGGGATTTAAACTTTCTTTTCCTGCTCAAATGAGAAAGGGTATACTCGAAAAACAGGTAATTGACAAAAACAATATAAACAGCCCGCCAAACTTCATTTATAAAATATTGATAAAACAACTCAGGATGACTTGCTAGATCAACAAATAGCCATAGCAATAAATAAGCAAGTCCAATCCGGAGGTAAAGTTTAAACCGCTTTTTATCCAATGCTATCTTCATCTTTTTGCTTGTGAAAGGCTTCAGCAAAGCTTTTCCTTTTTGCTATCTATCATATTGACTTCGTGGCACGCAAAATACTTAAAAGTCAAACAACAAAATTATATCTTCTATAGCACTCACCCCTAATTGGTTGATCCATGTTTTTCGTTGGTTGTCACCATGATGTTGTTTGTATACCATCATCCGCTGTGTGTTGACGCAAGCTTTCGGGGTATTTCTTTATTCGATATTCTTGTATAAAAATACTCATTTTATGAAAAAGAATATAGCTATCCTTGCCGTTGTCCTTCTCATGGCTGCTCCCCTACAGGCTCAGCAAGAACCTGCGGCTGGTCATTGGAGAACCTGGTTCATTCCCTCCGGCAAAGACTATCGTTTACCACCCCCCTCCTCTTATGAGGAAGAAATTTCGCAGGTACTTGCCCTACAAAAAGCTTTAGATTCTACTGGTTGGCAGCAGATCCTATACTGGAATGCAGGAGCCCCTGGCTACCGGTGGTATGATATGATGTATGGCTTATGGATGACAGATACCACCTACAATGGCTTCCTGGCAAACATGTTGCTCAGTGTAGCCATCTACGATGCTACCATCGCTGCCTGGGATACCAAGTATGCTTATCAACGTCCCAGACCTTTTGCTGCTGATAGCCAGATAGAGGCTTATGGGGTGAAGCCGGATAGCCCGTCATATCCCTGCGAACAAGCTGTCGCTGCCGGGGTGGCTGTCACCCTCATCGCTCATTTCTATCCTTCCATGGCTGATTCTGTCCAACGGCTCGCCCAGCAGGTCATGAACTCACGGATTGCCGCCGGTGTGGCTTTTCCAAGTGATACCCGTGCGGGCTTTGCCTTGGGTAAAAAGATTGCCGAAAAAGAACTGGAGCATACGAAAGGCTTTTCTCCAGCCACTGTATGGGATGGGAAGAGGCCGCATCAAACTGGCATCTGGCAGGGGGAAAAACCTATGGCCCCTCTTTTAGGGCTTAGCAAAACAGTGGTACTGGACAGCAGTAGCCAGTTTCGTCCTGCTCCACCTCCTGACTTTGCTAATGAAATGGAGGAACTGAAAAACCATCAACAAACTTTCCGCTCCATGTCGAATGCATTTTTCTATGCCAGTCAGTCTTTCTGGGACGAATTGTTGCACAAAAAAATCTTTGAGTATAACCTTCATCTGAACCCACCTCGGGCAGCCAGATTATATGCCATCACCGCTGTTGCCATGTATGATGGTGTGATAGCCTGCTGGGATGCTAAATATGCGTATTGGGGTATCCGCCCGGATCAGTATGATACCACCTACCGCCCGGTAGTCATACACACGCCCCCTTTTCCAGGATACCCTTCCGGACATGCGGCCATCAGCGGCGTATTGGGTGAACTGTATTCCTACTTCTTTCCGGCAGAAAGAGCCTATTTCCAGCGGAAAGCCAAAGAAGCTGCCGAATCCCGTTTCCAGGCAGGCATCCATTTCCGTACTGACAATGAGGTAGGACTGGCATTGGGTAGAAAGGTGGCAGCCAGGGTCATTCAGCAAGGGAGCACTGATGGTGCTGATCATGGCTTACCCATAACCGCCAACAAACCTCATCGTTAAATAAAAGATTTAAACCCTCTTTACAGTTGGTTCTGTCTGTACTCATACTTCCCGTGAGAACGCTAGTAAAAAAGATGGTTTGACAGAGTTAAATTGTTACGAAATCAACCATTGTTTTTATGGCTGCCTGTAGTACTGCACTATCAGATAGATCAAAATACGACAAAATGCCACTAAGATACTACCTGAGTATGTTTGCCTGCTGTACTTGTCATAAACTCGGACAGCAGGTACTTTTTCTGTTCTTTGTACGAATACCTGGCAGAAACAGCTATGTGAGTTTATGCCAAAACACTTTTGGGCCAGGGTGGATTTAACAAATGCCCATGCTTCTCCAACAACAGGGTAAGCCTGTTGAGCTGCTGCTCAAAAGAGTTCATCATCCAGGGAGCATGCTCGATGGTTTTGGCCTCGCCAAGGGCTTTTTTATATTCCTCCAAGGCTCCTAAACCAAAATAAGCTTCAGCTTTGTTGACCAGGATCCAAAATTTCTGCTCATTTTCCACAGCTTTCTGACTTAAAGAAAGTTCTCTATCCTCTAGCATGATTACTTTTTTGGCTTTCTCATCTTTCAGATTGTGTATAGCATGCCACTCCCTCTCACAAATCATCAGAACCCGCTGACGGGTACGGTTGGCATTGACCATATCAGCTATTTGCTCTTCTTTTGTCGTGACGAGTGTTGAATCGGCCCGACAGTTGAGTAAGAATGCCAGATTAATACCATTGTAACGGTTGTTCAACAAATAATATCCACGCTCATAGTAAAGAATGGCATTGGCAAGATGGTCCTCACCCTGTTCCATTTCATAAAGCTGTTTTTCAATCACACCTGCCAACACCACCGTTTCCGAGTCATTGGTATGATCCAGATCCAGCTGGGACAATAGCTGAAGGGCTTCTTTGAGGGCTGGGATCGGTGCGGGCTCCTCCGCTTTATAGGTAGCCAGTGCCAGGCGATGAATGAGGTAAGCATCATTAGCAATGATTGTATTTCCCACATTCTTCTGACACAAGAGGGTAGCCGTCTTAAAAAAGGATCTGGCCTGGACAAAGTTATTATCTTTGAGTGCCTGCTCCCCTTGCTGGGTCAGTAAAGCTAACGTTTCATTTTCCTGTGCATTACCCTGGCTACTGGCACTGTACGATTGTTTTTCCTCTGCACTTTTTTTGCCGAATGCCTCCACTGCTGCTTCTTCAATGGCATTGGCAGGCTGCTTCTGAAAGGATGGGGGCACAAGTTCGTGCAGGTAAGTATAAACGGGGCTGTCTGGCTGTTCGTCTAACAAAACGGCATCAATCATCTCACCTAGTTTGCTGCGGAATCGCATCACTTCATCATAATCGATATCTTTTCCCAAATGCGTATAACTGGTAATTTTGACATGGTTCAGATCAAAAGGATACGTGAGTTTATCTTCAGAAATAACAATGGTAGTACGCGGGCGAAGGGCATGCCGGATGCCCAATTCATAAAAAGCATTCACATTGGCGGTAGAGAGGTCTGCAATAACAACATCGGAGCGTAACAATTCCTGGTACATGCGAACATCTATTGAGCCGGAGTGGGGAATCTCATCAGCCCGAATGCAGATCAACCCTTTGTTTTCTACCACAGGTTTGATCAAAAGCCGGTATGATTTGTTGAGATCGAGCAGCCGGCCGGTGGCCAGATCGGTCTTAGTACCAAACCCCATGACTACAAAACATCGTTTTTGGTTTTTTTCTGTACTCATAGTACCTCTTTGATGATAGCCTGTACTGAAGTAATTTCATAAAAAAGGTACAAAAATAAATTCATTAAATAGGACACTTTGAAAATAATATCAAAGCCCAGCCGCTTCCTGTATTCCTGTGAATGGCTATTATTTGCCTAATAAGACAACATACAAATGCCGGAGGCAATACCTTGAAGCAGCCATGGAGCCTCTGTCAGGTTCTCTTCCACACCTTGCCTTGGATTGCCGGATGTGCCTGCTGCGGATTGTATAAAATTTTGTATCCCTGTTCCGATTAGCACGTAAGTATGGGATATCTTCCTGGCTTTTCTCAACAGCTCAGGTCTCAATAAAACAGTGTTTGATATGAGCCCAGACATCACATGCTACTAATCATATCTTTCGGTATTTTGACGACAATCGCCTGGGGTGTCGCCGATATTTTTATAGCCAGTTCAACCAAAACCATCAAACCTGTCTTTGCTGCTGTGCTGGTGAATTGCCTAGGCGCTATCTTGTTCGGACTGTATTACCTCCTCTTTGTTCGTCAGCCTGTCCTGCCAGACTTTTCAGGCATACTGCTGTCTGCCGGCGCCGGTGTCTTTATTGCTCTGGCTTCCACTTTCTTTTTTATCGGCCTCCATCAGGGTCCTGTGGGTATTGTGAGTGCTATTTCAAGTACCTATCCGGCCGTTACCCTGCTTATTGCCATTGGGATTTTCGGGGCCCAACTCAGTCTGCAACAAAGTATTGGTATAGGCCTGGTGTTGATTGGGGTGGCGACGGCTTCGGGTTTGTTTTCCAAAACACAACAGCGCAAGCCAAACATCGGAACCTCAGGCCCACTCTTCGCCTTACTGGCTTCCTGTTGCTGGGGGGTCGGTTATGGTCTGCTGGCTGAGGGCATCCGTCTACTGGGCTGGCAAGTAGCGAGTCTGTTTCAATTCAGTGTCCTGTTGGTTTGTTATTTGGTACTGGGGCTGTCAATAAAACGCCGTTATGGAATGGATCGCATAACACTCTTCTCTTCCATCAAAAATCCTTTTATCCTTGGGGCTGCCCTGACACAGCAGACAGGTAGTATTCTACTAAATATCGGACTCGGACTTGATAGCACCGGTGGATCTATTATGGTTGCTCTTTCTGCCTGCTATCCGGTCCTCACCATGGTTCTTGCCTTTATCTATTTTGAAGAGCGGGTGAGCTTCATCGCAATGGCCGGGGGGTTGCTGGCTGTTCTGGGGATCCTCACCCTTTCTTTATAGTCCCTGTGTGTAAAGTGGCATCGTGAAGATCAGCGTGATATCAGTTAGCATCGCCCAAATACAGGAGCCGGGTTGCTGCGTACCTCTTCCCTAATAATGGCGATTTTCAGGCGTATTTTTCAGCTTTAGACACTCTCAGGTTGAAGTAGTACAGGAAAGCAATGAACAAAGCAAAAAAAGCCGATGCCCACCATAGCGTGGTAAATCCTGACATCGCAATCAGGGTGGTGCCTAAATAAGGGGCCAGCATAAAAGCACTTGCCCAGGCCAGGGAATACAATCCAATATAGGCTCCTTTTTTACCATCGCCAGCACGTCTGATTACATAAGTCACCATAAAAGGCATGGCCATAATTTCTGCGAAACTCAGTACAATCATAGCCACCACCAGTAAGGGCACTCCCGCGCTGAAGTTGAGCAGGGCGAAAGACAGACCACAAAGCAAAGTACCAATGATGATCATTCTTACCACACTCACCTTATGCTCCAGATAGTTGACCAGAATCATCTCAAAGAGAAATACAATCAGGCCATTGAGACCGAGTAACAGGCCAATGGTTCCTTCAGAGAGTTGATGCACCTCCCGGTAAAAGATGGGCAGGGTGTTAAAAAGCTGAAAAAAGACAATGGCATAACCGGTAGTCAGCAAGACGAAGACCACAAAAGCAGCATCCCGATAAGGGGAAGTAGCTTTGAAGGCAGGATTTACCACCTCGGTGGCAACAGGAGTTTTCGGCGTTCTTTTCTTAAAATAAAAGTAAAAAAAGATACCGGCGACAATACAGGTCAGTCCATCGGCATAAAATAACAAGGCATAAGAATGCGTAGCCAGCAAGCCACCCAGGGCTGGTCCCATAGAAAATCCAAGATTGATGGCCATGCGGTTGAGCGAGAACGAACGGGTGACATTTTCAGGTTTTGAATAAGAAGCGACCGAAGCGGTATTGGCCGGACGCAGGCATTCCACAATCAGGCTTGTCAGGAAAAGAGCGGGCAGCAGGTAGGCAAAACTCCTGATGGCTGGTAATAGCATAAAGAAAGATCCCCCGACGACCAAGCTGAGAAACTGTACCCAGAAGTTACCCATTTTATCAGAAAGCCAGCCTCCGGCTAATGACCCAGCCATGGCCCCAAGTCCATAGGTAGCCAGCAATATACCGGCTTCACGAATGCCATAACCAAGGGCATTGGTCAGATAAATGCTCAGAAAAGGAAATACCATGGACCCCGCCCGGTTGATGAACATGACCAAAGCCAGCATCCAGGCAGCTTCTGACAGGCCTCCAAAAGCCTTCTTGTATAGAGACAATATTTTCAGCATGGATTGCAGGGTAAGAAATAATGCTTACGGCAAGATGGGCCAAAAGTTTTCAGATTCCATAAAGTTATGACAGGAATTTTTACCGGGCTTTTTCATAACAGTGAAAGGTTTTTATTCCTATATCAAAACCAGCCTCTGACTGCCAACGCCTTTTAGGCTGACCCAGCCAACTCTTGTATTGCTTTATCAATTCCACAAATGGATTTCCAGGGCGTCCTCTTTACACCACTTCTTCCGCAATAGCTCCGGCCTCTCAGGTGTATTGACCAGATCGCTAAAGATTTCCCGGACAGTTCTTTCAACCAATAAAAAAGCCTCTACATAAGTTGTAGAGGCTGCCTGTCACGAGCTCAAAGACTAATGAGCCTTTGGCTAGCTCTATTTTTTAGAATTTACGGATTTCTTTGTAAAAGCTATAAGGGTATTCATACCCATTGATCATCAATGCATATTGACCAGAAGGTATATTGTTTAAATTGAAGGCTTTGAGGTAGTTTTGGTCTTCTTGTACTTCCTCCCTATATAAAATACGGCCCTTTTTATCAACTAATTTTACTGTCAAAGGGGCTCCGGTGCTGTTATTAAACATTACCCGTACT
Source organism: Catalimonadaceae bacterium JC749 (assembly GCA_021730635.1). GTDB lineage: Bacteria > Bacteroidota > Bacteroidia > Cytophagales > Cyclobacteriaceae > JAJNNC01. The sequence continues at coordinate 45,800 of JAJNNC010000011.1, read as the reverse complement.
TGCTCTCCTTCCTGTTTCTCTAAAATAATAGGTTTAAATTTTTTAATAGCTTCACTATAGTCCTCACTTACCTTACCATTTTCTCTTACTATAAAAGGCTTGCGTATTTCCCCTGTTTCACTGCTTAAGATCATGAAATACTTACCTGGCCTTAAACTAGAGAAGTTATACTTTCTAATGTGGTTATCCTTTTCTAGTAAATCTTCCTGATAGATGGTATCTCCATACTTGTCAAGTACTTTGACAGTGGCGGGAGCACTGGTTGAGATATTCAAGAAACGTACAACTACTGTTGCGTTTGTTTTGCCAGGTTTTAAAGAAATGGTTGACTCGTCTTTATTATCTTCTTTGTCTGTAGCCATTACACTAAAACTTAAGCATCCTACCAGCACTGTCAAAGTAAATCTTTTTAAAGGAAATAAGTTGATCTTCATACTTGTTCTTAATTTATGAGTATATCTAAAAATTTGGATCACAAATATATCCAAGGCTTAGTAGAAAAAATTTTACATTTTCTTGTAAAAATCACATATCCGTCGGATTCATACTAAAGGCGAAAAGGATTTATTGGATCGAAAAGACTACTCATGCCAAGCGCTTCGCAGCGCGACTGATTTAAAATATGCCACTCAGGGAGAAGTCAAATTTTTTAGCATATAATACTGGATTGCTTCACAGTAGTAACAAACTAAGCTTACGGATCCGTGTAGGGTTGACTTATTCATTCGTAGACGCAAACAGACTTTTTTCGCCTGGCTTGAGAATTCTAAAAAACCATACACCCAGAAATTAAATATCCAGCAAAAAAGCATTTTGGTTATGTAACCCATACTATCACAGACCAGGAACATACCCTAACTCCTGCCTAAAAATAAGGGTAATCCGGTAGATGAATTACTATCTGAGCGGTATTTCTCATTGCATGTCTATACAATAATTTTGTCTCAACATTCATCATCTAACGCAATAAACTATGGAAACACAGACCATCACCTGGCCCATCAAAACCCGAGAGTATCTGAATCACCATTTTGATTCTACTATCTGGAACGACTTTACTTTCAGAGCAGATGATATCGTCATTGCTACTTATGCAAAATCAGGCACTACCTGGTTGCAGCAAATTGTTTCTCAGCTCATTTTTAAGGGTCAGGAAGGTCTGGAAGTGGCCGACATGTCGCCATGGCTTGATTTGCGTGTGCCTGCTAAAGAGGTCAAACTGCCTGCCGTGGAAGCCATGCAACATCGCAGGTTTATTAAAACCCATCTGCCTGTGGATGCCCTGGTATTTTCTCCCAAAGCCAAATACATCTACATCGGTCGTGATGGACGAGATGTGGTCTGGAGCATGTATAATCATCATGCCAATGCCAATGAATTTTGGTACCAGGCCTTGAATGAAACCCCCGGCCGGGTAGGACCTCCCATTGAGAAACCTGTGGATTCTATCGTATCCTACTACCATGATTGGCTGGAAAAGGATGGCTTTCCTTTCTGGTCTTTTTGGGAAAATATCAAATCCTGGTGGGAAATCAGACAGCTGCCCAATGTGCTGTTATTACACTATGGCAAGCTGAAAGAAGATATGGCAGGAGAAATACAAAAGATTGCTGATTTTCTGGATATCACCATTGATCCTTCCCAATGGGAAGCTATTCTGACGCACTGCAGTTTTGACTATATGAAGCAGCATGCCAGCAAAAGTGTTCCGCTGGGTGGGGCTTTCTGGGATGGAGGTTCTCAAACATTTATTCACAAAGGCGTGAACGGACGCTGGAAAGATATACTCTCTCAGGAAGACAGTGAGCGGTACGAAAGAATGGCTGAAGAAAAACTGGGAAAAGAATGTGCGCAGTGGCTCAACAATAATGGCTACTGATGGCTTCCCATAACGGATAGGTACATCAGCTATGCCAGGGAGTTTACTACTTTAGCCAGTCAAACCTGTTGCAGAAAAGCTCTCTATATCCCTAATAAGATGAATATTAACTACTTATGATAGGTACAGAAAAGATAAATCCGAGTTATAGGCAAAAAAAAGGAGCGGCATAAAAAACCACTCCTAAATTGCTGATTTTCAGCAGTACCAGTTCAGGATACAAATCAAAATGATCAGTTAAGCGATGCGCAAACAGCCCACGTTACTGAAGATGTTCTTTGAAAAAATCTACCGTTCGCTGCCAGGCTAAGGTAGCGGCGTCCTTGTCATAACGGGGTGTCGTGTCGTTATGAAACCCATGATTCACCTCCGGGTACATATAGGCCTGATAGGTTTTGTCATGCTTTTTCAGGGCAGCTTCATAGGCAGGCCAGCCTTCATTGACCCTGTTATCCAGGCCCGCATAATGCAACAGCAAAGGCGCCTGAATATCAGGCACCATCTCCACAGGAGGCTGCCCTCCATAAAAGGGAACAGCCGCCGACAAACCGGGTATTTTCACGGCCATCATATTGGAGATCCAGCCGCCAAAACAAAAACCGACAACCCCCACTGATCCTGTGCATTGATCGTGGGCTTTTAAATACTCATAGCCCGCTATGAAATCTTCCAGCATCTCATTACGATCTCTTTGACTTTGTAATTCACGTCCCTCATCGTCAGTGCCGGGATATCCACCCAGGGGGGTAAGGGCATCCGGCGCTAAGGCGATAAAGCCTTCCAGGCCGGCTCTTCTGCACACATCTTCAATATGGGGGTTTAACCCTCTGTTCTCATGCACCACTACAATGCCAGGTAATTTACCGGAAGCCTCTGCCGGTCTGGCTAGCAAGCCCCGGATCTCCCCTGCCCCTTTCGGTGAGTTGTAGGTTACATACTCAGCCTTCAATCGGGGGTCGTCCTGGCTCACCTGAATTTTATTGATGTAGTCGGGCATGATGGTGCTGAGCAAGGTGGCCAGGGTGATGCCACCCACCGCATAGGTGGATAGTTTATCCATAAATTCCCTGCGCCCGATACGATTGTGAGCATAATCATCGTAGAGATCAAAGACCTCCTGACTGATGTTTTCTTTGCTGAGTTTTTTCATGATTCATGAGGGTTAGGATTACATTTAGTTTTGCATGGAATGGCTATACTGTTTCCCAATATACTGATTATCTTTCTGGAAGTAAGCATCCAGTGAGAAACGGCCAGGACCGGTAAAAAATAAAGTAAGAAAGGCAAATCCAAACAAAATCACTTTTTCCTGCTGACCAAATTCATCATTGAAGTGAGCAGTAAAAAAGGCTGTTGCCATGGTAATCATCAAAGGAATGACGGCTGCTCTGGTAAAGAGGCCCACCATAATGAATAAAGAACAAAGGACTTCGGCAAAAACCACCAACGTGAGGGAAGCCACCGGCCCCAGACCAAAAGGATCGGCAAATTTTATCTCTTCAGCGCCGAATAGCCGGGTCACCTTACCAAAGCCATGGCCATAGATCATGGAAAAGCCAAAAGCAAGACGTAAGAAGAGCAGACCGTAATCATGAAAACGGGGAGACAATTTTATCAAAGGTAAATTCATCATTTAGAAGTTATTTATTTTACGAAGTATACATAAATGCTAAGGGATCAAATTAATGATAATCTTAAGTGATAAAAAAATTATTCTTTAAACGACTCATTTGAAACCACCAACGACAGAAGTCAGCCCCTTATCTCTACCGCCAGAGGCTACTCCCATAGACAGTGGGGTCAAAGGCCGGCATGCTAGCACCCTTTCTCATCCGGTTTTAGTATTATTTGAAGCGCTTCCCTGCTTAGGATGCAACAAAATATTGCTATAAGAATTTTTAGTGCGTTCTGTGCTGGCGTTTAATGATAAGTACCACAAGCAACGTCCTGGTACACGTTCTTTTTATTGAACATCTTTCTGAAAGAATCAGCAAGAAAAGGAATTACACTGGAGATTTTAGTTTCTACATAGACACTCTAAAAGCTTCTGAAAAATCCTCAAACAGGGATGCTTTCTGTTGTGCAACATCACTACACTGACCAGCTTCAGGACAAGGGCCATCCTAGACTTGCCTTTAATAAGTCAGGCCATGACCGAAGGGGAACAGTGTATCTTCCTCAGGGTATCCTGGTGCATCCGGGTGTTGTTCGATAATAGCCTCGGGCTTATTCGCTAAAGCAAAAGGAAGCTTTCCTGTGGGTTTAAATGTTCCGGTAAGGATGTCCATCACGGCGGCATCACTCACTCCAAATGTGGCCAGAATAGCACCCGCTTTCAGGAGACCACTGCCTTCATCCAGCACATAAGGTTGACGAAAATCGATGGATAAAATCGTTTTCTCTGCGCCAACTGTTTTCATAATGGTCTTTATATCTTCTAACGAAGGAGTCATCTTCCATGACTTTGCTTCAGCCATTTCGGAGAATGCCAACATATTTAATTCATCAGCACTCGCTCCCCCGTATCTTCGTTCACCCCCGCCTTCGTCATTTGCTACATGTACCCTGATAATGGCATAATCAATATCTTTCGTGATGGACGGCATCACCTCCCCTTTACCAGCCTCATAGTCTCCCGGCGTAGCTTTAATGTTGGACCAAACAGCCTCCTCAAACATTTCTGTATGGACCCCCATCGTAAATAGCTTTAACGAGTCACCCTCTTTGGGCAAGGCGATGGGAAGGTTCATGTTATTCTGAAGCAGCACAATGGATTTTCGCTGGGCGATATCGGCTTTTCTCTGGAAAGAAGGATTACCCACTAAATATGCTGCCCGGTTCGGGTCTACGTATGGGTTCTCAAATAAGCCAAGCTCGAATTGCTCTTTTAATAGTCTCCTGACCGACAGATCGACTCGACTTTCTGAAAGTTTTCCTGAGGCAACCAGGTCCAGGAGTTGTTGGTTATTATTAAAACCGGAAAGAATATCTGTGCCTGCTTCAATAGCGATAAGAATTTGCTCTTCCTCACTTTTGTCTTCCAAGCCCCAGGCTCTTTCTCCAATAATGCCGGTATCAGAATTGACATATCCTTTGAAGCCAAGCTTATTTCTCAGTAAACCGGTGATCATGCCCTTTGAGAAGGCCATTCCAACGTTATTGGGCAGGTAAGGCTGACCCACGGGAATGCCATAATAGGCCATGATGGATGATGCCCCGGCTTTAATAGCCGCTTCAAAGGGGGCGAGATGATAATCAAAGTTATTGGCCGGATACACTTGGTTTTTACCAAAATCGTAATGTGGATCTCCCCCTCCTTCCTGCGGCCCTCCCCCCGGAAAATGCTTGATGGTGAGGGCAACACTCCCGGTATGTAAAGAATCACCCTGCAAATTTTTGATAAGGACAGAAATGATCTCGGAAGCAAGATCACTGTCTTCGGTAAACGTCTCATGGACCCGATACCAACGCGGTTCAGTGGAAAGATCGGCCATGTATCCGTACATACCTCTTAAGCCAATCGCCGTCCATTCCTGCGCCATGATGTTGGCGAAGTCAGCAATGAGCTCCATATCTCGGGTGGCAGCCAAACCACTTTCTTTAGGCCAGGATGAAAATGCACCGGATGCCACATTGATACCGGCCCGGGCATCGTAGTCCACGTGGTTTCTCGCGTTGGACTTAAACATGACCGGTATACCCAGGCGGGTATTTTCGGCCAGTTCCTGTACCGAATTCATAAACTGAGCGGCTTCAAAAGGGGTGATCTGAACCCCTCTAAATCCATTGCCGCCACCAGCGTTAACCGGATTTTCGGTAATCGTATTTCTAAAGATGAATCGGGTCATTTTCTCATCTTCTATCAATTCAACTGCTCTCTCGCTTAGCCTTCCCTTCTCTTCCGCATTAAGGGTATTGATGAGCATCATCCCTACCTTTTCTTGCAGATTCATCTGACTTATCAGATTTTCAATACGGCTTTCTGTGGGTTGGCGCCAGTCTTCGTAGGCATCGAGCTTTCCATTTTTATTCAGATCTTTAAACGTAAACCCATCCTCGTGCCGCCTATCAACTGCCCGGGCCTGAATATCGGGTTGAAATCTATCAATGCCTTGTGCAAAAGAATGACTACCCTTTATTACTAAAAGCAAAACAAGCAATCTGATCATGTCTTTTAAGTTGTTGTAGAATGAACAGGAATAGATTTTCTTCTGATAAAATTAACATTTAAACACCTCATCATTTCCAATATAGCTGAATTCATCAAAGTTCGCTTTATGCTCGATAGGCTTACACAAGGCTGTGTGTAGAAAAAACCGGAACAAGCTGCTCCGGTTTTTCTTTTCTCTTTACTTATAATTGAACTATTTACAGTCTTGAAGACACGCTGACCATGCCTGCCACTTTTTTGATGGATTTCTAAAAATGTCGCTTTTGCCCACTAAACTCCATGGCTTCTCCTTTGCCAAAACCATAGCTGATGCCCACCGTGATGAAGCGGCCCCTTTGCCGGTAATCATACAGATAAAAGGATGACTGTACCGTCTCTGCTTCCAATATCCGGCTGGCAAACACATCCCGGACACTCAGGTTAAGAATGGTTTTACCGTTCATCACTTTTTTACGGACACCCAGGTCGGCAAACAGGTAACCGGACACTTCCCGCTGGAAGGTTTGAAAGCTGGACTGGTAGTTTCCGGTAACCTCCACATCTATATCGGCAGGCAAACCAAACTTTGTCGTCATGCGGGCCGACCACTGATCCGCATTGAAATCAAAGGAGGTGGCCGCCACTGCGGTGGCCGCCACCGTAGGAGACTCGAAGGTACCTTCACGCTGAAAGTAGTTGTAGTTGAAATCACCGTTGACTGACCACCAATCCGTGAGTTCAAACTTGGTATTGAATTCCAGTCCGGTAGCCCGGTTGGTACCGATATTCTCTGGCCGGGTCAGGCTGACATTATCCTCAAAAGTAGCCACCTCTTCCACCACATCGGTCGTATACCGGTGGTAAATGGCTGCATTCAGGGAAAAAGGCCCCTGGTCATAAATGCTGGTGATTTCATAAGAGTCTGTATACTCAGGCATTAAGTTCGGATTGCCAGTGCGAATGGCGTAGTTGTTTCTGATATTGAAAAACGGGTTCAGGTCAAACAGATTGGGCCGGGAAATGCGCCGGGAATAGCCTGCCTGCATCGAGAAATTATCCATCAATTTGTAAGAGGTATGGACTGTAGGAAAAAAATTGGTGAACTGCTGCTGGTTAGCCTGGTCGGTGTTGATCAGGAAGGTAGTCAAATCGGTGTTCTCTACACGGAGGCCCACTTTCACCCCAAACTGATCTCCCTCATAAGCACCGGTTCCATACACACCCAGCACTTTTTGGTTATAGGCAAAGCTATTCGTCAGGTCCGGATCTTCCACCCAGCGTGTATCGGCCCAATCACTCACGGCATAGTCATTTGTCACGTCGGTAATGACGTACTGCGCACCAGTTTCTAAAGTCGTCTTATCGGAAAACGGATGGGTATAGTCCAGTTTCAAGGTGTATTCTCCTTGATGAAAAATGGTCTGGGTTTGCTGCTGCCCATTCATCGATGCTGCTCCGAAGACAGGCGTATTGATAAACTCCGACGACTGGTCTTTCCCAAAAAAGCTTCCCAAGGCACTGAACAGCAGGGTGTGCGCTTCACGGTCGGGGTCCCGATTGTCTGAGAAATCTTTCTTGTATTGCAATTCATACTGAAATTTTGGATTAGTAGCCTCCGTCACCTCGTTTCTGCTCCATTGGGAAGTTGCGGTGTTTGATGCGTCCAAAAAGCGAAAGTCGGTGTCGGAATATTCTGTCTCCAGTTCGTAGGCAAAGCTCCCGGTGAGTGAAAGCACATTTTGTGCATTGATGTGATAATCGGTACCCAGGATGACATTGAAAAAGGTTTCATTCTTTTCACCCTCTCCCCCACTATTGATGGTAGTGCTATCCACCCGATTACGGTTGATGTTCACATATCGCTCCGGAAATGTCCGGTGCCCTACACCCAGCTGGCTGAAGAGGTTGAACTTTTCGGTACGATTGTTCACGCTAAACCCTATACTATGATTGTTAGGCACCCCCGTGTTCAGGGTGACGGAGCCATTGAGCCCACGCTTTTCTTCTTTTTTGAGCACGATATTAATAATACCGGAAGTGCCTGAGGCTTCATACTTTGCCGACGGGTTGGTGATCACTTCAATGCGTTCGATCATATCGGCTGTCAGGGTACCCAAAGCATTTCCTTTCTCACTGGTGAGCACAGAGGGTTTGCCATCGATCAATATCTGAACCCCCGCATTTCCCCGCAACCGGATCTCCCCTTCAATGTTCACTGTGACTGAAGGCACGTTATTCAATACTTCCAGCGCGCTCGCTCCAGTGCTACTCAGATCTTGCCCTACATTGAATACCCGTTTGTCCAGTTTAAAAACAGTCTGAGATTTTTCTCCCTGCACCACCACTTCCTCGAGAGTTTCCGTATCTTCAGACAAGGCAATGGTACCCAGCGCCACGCTGCCGTTGACCACCTCAAACGAACGGATGGTGGTAGCCACAAAACCGATGAAGCCCACCTCCAAAGAAAAATCAGACGCTTCCGTTTCCAGCATAAAACTGCCGTCTGCCGCCGTAGTGGTGCCCGTAATCAAGGCTTCCGTCTGGGGATCAGAAAGTTTAACAGTAGCATACTCGAGAGGTTGTTGGCTGGCACTTTCCACCACCTTTCCGGTGATCCTGACAGGCTGTTGCTGAGCCATCACAGGGTAGACACCAACAGAAAATATCAATAGTAAAACAGGGAAGACTTTCATCATTGAAACTATTTTAATGAGCAGAAAGCACAAATAAGAATATCTTTTTTCAAGGGAAAAAATAACTTCTTTAAACGGCAAAACTTTTCCCCTGAACGACAGGATTTCTGCTTAAAGACAGGTAAATGTTGTTGAGGGGATGAAATCGGCCGTTGAGCTGTTTTCTTTTGATGAACTGCGCTGCAATGGTTATCTTCGAACAATGGTGCAAAAAGTAAAAATGGCCTTTCTCTCCTCCAGGGAGTTTTTCTTCCAGCTGGTACTGCACAGTCTGGTGTTTACCTTTTATGCATTAGATAGTGAACATCCGTATACTGAATTTCACCTTGAGGCTCACCAGATTATATTCTTTCTTAACTATGCCCTGGCAAACGCTGTCATAAGCTACGGACTGCTGCCCCAATTCTTTTACAGAAAAAAATACGCTCACTTTTTTGCCTATACCCTATTGACCCTTGCCGTAGTAATTCTCATAGAAGAACTCCTCATAGAAAAAATTTATTTTCCTGATTCCAGAGGGGCCAGTTTTCCGGGGGTATTGTTCAGCCTAGCGCAGGTATTGCCTATCATTGCTATCTTATCCGGGTTCAAATTTGCCTGGGATGCTTTAACCAAACAACGGCAGGTAGATGAACTGAAAGCCATCATCAAAGAAAGTGAACTGGAGTTTTTAAAGTCTCAGATCAATCCGCATTTTTTATTCAACAATCTGAATAACCTGTATGCTTACGCGATTGAAAATTCTCCCAAAACGCCTACCATCATTCTTGAGTTGAGCTCCGTGTTACGCTATATGTTGTATGAGTGCCGGGAAAAATCGGTGCCTTTGTCCAAAGAAATTGAGCATTTGAGAAATTTTACCCAGCTCTATGAGCTGCAAATTGAACAAAGGGGGGTGATCCGTTTCAACACCCCTCCCATTCCGTCTTACTTTCGAATTGCGCCACTGATCCTGATTGTTTTTATTGAAAATGCTTTCAAACACAGTCAGGCCAGCCAGTCCAGCGATATTTTGATTGATATCGACATTCGGGTGTCGGAGGAAGGTACACTGGCATTTATCTGTAAAAATAATTTCCACTCCGTTGCCCCTGCCAATCATACCTCCAAGGGTATAGGGTTAGAAAATGTCAAAAAACGCTTGCAGTTGCTGTATCCCAATGCCCATCAATTGAAAATTCAGCAAACTGACAACCACTACGAAGTTTATTTATCCATGCAACTACAAAAGTCTGTGCCCCATGAACTGTATCATCATTGAAGACCAGCCCCCTGCCCAACGTATTCTCAAAAAGTACATAGAAGATATGGGGTCGTTGCAGTTGAAAGCCACCTTTACCGATGCCCTTCAGGCGATGGAATATCTGAAAACCGAACCGGTGGATTTGATCTTTCTGGACATACACCTGCCTAAAATGTCAGGCATTGATTTGCTTAGATCCATACCGCAGTTGCCGCCGGTAATTCTAACGACTGCTTTCCCCGACTATGCCTTGGAAAGTTATGAGTTTGATGTGGTAGACTATCTTTTAAAGCCTTTCTCCTTTCAGCGATTTGTCAAGGCAGTGTCCAAAGTGCCTACCGGCAGCCACCATGAGCTCAAGCAGGAAGCGACCGTTCCTCCTCCTGCCATGCGCCAGGAACTGTTTATCAAGTCGGGTTATGAGCATATCAGAATTCTGGTTGACGATATCATCTACATCAAATCGGATGCGGATTATAGCGAAATATACCTGCCCCATAAAAAGTACCTGTCGGCCGAACCGCTGAGAAACTGGTTGGAAAAACTGGAGAGTCATCAGTTTGCCAGGGTACACAAATCCTATATTATCAATACGGCCAAAATTGTCAAAGTCATGGGCAATCAATTGTACATGATCAATGAGGCAATCCTGCCCATCGGAAGAGCTTATAAGGACGATTTTTCAGGAAGATTTTTAAACTGAGGGAAGGTATGGAGGGCAACGCATGGTTGATAGCGTTCTGATCATTCGCTTCATACATGGGTTACCCTACAATAGCCCCTGCCCTATTTACGCTGGGCAGCCATCCATTCCATGATAGTGACCGGGCGCCCCTCCAGCATCACCAGCGATCCGTCCGCATCCCTGCGGCATTCGTTGGCATGACAATAAATCCAGGACCAGTGCCCGTTGTAGTGGTAATCCTCACCTCCGAAGAAGCCGGTGATATCCACCACATGATCATACAGGGAAAGGTAGACGTTCTCAGCACCGGCCGCTTTCAGACGTTCATAAACAGGCACCACTGTGTTGTTGGCTACCGTCGTAGAATCGTCTTTGGCGTGGACAAACCAGATAGGTACGTTCTTGATGCGCTGGATTTCTTCATCGCTAATATACTGCGATTGGTAAGCCAGCGCACTGATATATCCGGCCGCAAAATAATCCGGATGCAATAGGATAAGTTTTAAGCTCATGTACCCCCCGTTGGAACAACCGCCCACGTAAATGCGGTCTGGGTCAATGCCCGGATGCTCCGCCACATAATCCTGGATGAGTGCCATGAGGGCTTCGTTGTACATATCATTTTCCTGCCCGCTTGTTGAACCTCCCTTGCCATCGTCCATCCAGCGGGTGGGGGTCTGGGGCACCAGCACATAAGCACCCCCCAATAGGGCCTGAATCTCATCGGACGCATAGTTAGCCGCCCGGTTGGCAATCAGCGGAATGGACGGATTGGTTCCGCCCTCTCCACCACCGTGCAACCAGATGATCAGCGGTAATTTTTCATTGCTTTCTTCTGCTTCCGGGGCATAGGCAGCATATGTCAGGGTTACACTATCGTGCTTGTATTGACCACTCAGATCAAACTGGTCAATGAGCGGCATGATGCGATCCACTTCTGTGTTCCATGTCTGCTCAGTGGCGTTATGGGTGACGGTTATTTGATAATCAATCCAATCATTGCCACGACAGCTTTCGTTGCGGGCATACTGGATGGGAGACCCCAGGGGCATGTTCGGGGCTACTGCCAGTACCAGCGTGATGTGTCTTCCTTGGGGAGTTACCTTACCCTCAGCGTCCGACACATAGGCATAAAGCACTCTCCGTTCGCCGGAAGCCTGGTCAGCGGGTAGCACCATACAATCCGTCTGCCGTTCGACAAAAACCGAATAATCCTGGTGGTTGACAGCCGTGACGGTGTCGTTGAAGGAAAGGACCACTTTACTGACGGCCGGCCCCCAATCGTAGCCTTCTATGATGACGGCATATTCGCCCTTTGCCATCTGGGCCTCGGCTGTGGAAAAAAACCCTCCTGCCAGAAAAATCAGTACAATGAGTATTTTTTTAATCATAATAGGTTGTTGTGTAAGTTCTTTACTATTTCAGTGATGATCCCATGAAGATACTATTTATCACAGTAAATGTCATAACGAACAGCCGTTTGTCCGCCAGTATTTTTTCTTCCTTATGGCTTTGTGTCACGCGTCAAAGGTGAGTATCCGTCAGGCGTCGTTTTTCACCACACCGGATAGCCGACTCAAGACCTATCTACACCAGCATGATGTCTATATACCTGAATGGATCAAGCAAGGCGTGGTTGCTGGGAAGGTCGGTAATCATCACATCAATTTCTTTCAGACTGCATACACTAAAATGGTCTGTACTTCCTAACTTATGACTATCCGTTACAACCATAGTTTTTAAAGATGCCTGCCGCATGGCTTGTTTCACTTCAGCATCCTCATAGACGGAAGCGGTTACCCCAAATTTTGTGTCTATGGCGCAGGTACCCATGAAATAAAGGTCAGCCACATAGCCCGATACTTGTTTGCAGGTCTGCATACCTACATTGGTTTCTGTATTACGATTGTACTGACCTCCCAACATGATGATTTCAATCTCTTTGAATCGTAACAGTATGGGCAGCAAAGCCTGGTTATTGGTGACTACCCTCAGGCTGGCGTTTTCCGGAAAATGAGTGGCTACAGCACAAATGGTTGTCCCTCCATCCATAAAAATAGTTTGCCCCTGTTGAATGAATGGTTGCGCTTTGACAGCAATGATATTTTTGTTTTCTGAGAAATGAGCGATACGATCCTGAAAGGCTAAAGGAGTAAGTGCCCGCTTCATAGCACCTCCTCTTATTTTGGTGAGTAAACCATTTCTGTAAAGCGCTTCAATGTCTCTGCGAACCGTATCTGCTGAGACGGCTAACTCTTTTGCCAAGAAGTCATAGGTTACCTTATCTCTTTTCTTGATTTGTTGCAATATGTAGTTGAAGCGTTCTTCCTTGAGCATATAAGCGTTAATTCAATACCGAAGTAAATAAATATACTTAATGGTTTGTTTGCAATGTTACGCAAATTAGCAAATATTTGCATGTTCTCAGGACTTTAGGCAAACTATCCTCAAAGAACATTTACCATACCTCGATCCTATAGCATCAGATACAACCCTCAAAGCCTCTTCTATGTCCAGTAAAAAACAAATAGTAGTACTCATCTGCTTCATTGCCTTTATCAGCCTGGGACTTCCCGACGGGCTTTTGGGTGTGGCCTGGCCCTATATGCATCTTGATTATCAGGTGCCACTGGACGCACTGGGTTTGCTTTTGATCTTTTTCACTGCCGGGTATCTGCTGTCGAGTTTTAGTAGCGGAAAGATCATGGCAAAAGTCAGTCTGGGCGTACTGCTGGCTGCCAGTTGCGCCCTGACAGGCCTGAGCTTATTCGGTTTTGCTTTTGGGACGTGGTGGATAGTCCTTTTGGTCATGGCCTTTCTGTTGGGCGCAGGCGGGGGAGCTATTGACGCTTCTATCAATACCTTTGCGGCCCACAACTTCAGTACCAGTACGGTCAACTGGCTCCATGCCTTTTATGGGGTAGGCGCTACCCTGGGTCCTATCATCATGACATCCTTCCTGGTCAATCGCTTCCCCTGGTTTTCAGGCTATATCACCGTAGGAAGTGTTCAGCTGACCCTGGCTATCATTTTTATGTTTACGCTTCGGTTATGGAAAACACAGACAGAGCAACAGGAACCCGTGGTGAATGCCAGCATCCGGGAGACCCTGAGCCGTCCGGTTGTCTGGTTAAGCCTCATCGTCTTTTTCTTGTACACGGGAACAGAAATCAGCATCGGGCAATGGCTCTTCACCGTACTGACCAAAGCCAGAAATACCAGCGAAACAGCGGCCGGTTTCTGGACCAGTGCCTACTGGGGAAGTTTGACAGTGGGTAGAATATTTTTTGGAATCATTCTGACCAAAGTCTCTGTCAATAAGGTATTGCTGGCTTGTTTTGTGGCGATTGTGATCGGTGCCTTACTGGTCGCCGTGAATACCTCCAATATCGTAACACTCTCGGGGATTGCCCTGGCTGGATTTGCCCTGGCTCCTATTTTTCCAAGCCTGATTGCCCTGACCCCTAAACGGGTAGGGGCTACCCATGCTGCCAATACGGTAGGCTTTCAAATATCGGCTGCCATGTCGGGGGGTGCTTTGCTGCCTGGCTTTGCCGGACTGATGATCGATTCTTTTGGGATTAACTTTATTCCCGTCATTCACGTAGTGGAAGCCGTCCTGCTGCTTTTCTTTTATCTGTGGCTTTCTTCAAAATATAAAGTACAGGCTTAAAATACACACAGCGTTAACACTAATAAAAGACAACACCCAGCTATGAAAACCGAAAAAGAAAAAATGCTTGATGGAGAGATGTATGACCCTTTGGACCCACAGCTTTCCGAGGAAAGAATGCGAACCCGATTACTCATCAAAGCCCTCAATGATACCAGAGAAGATCAGACCGAGGAACGAACCCGTCTTTTAAAAGAACTCATTCCTCAGGCCCAGGCAGGCCTGTGGTTACAACCTCCCTTCTACTGTGACTATGGCAGTAATATGATTGTGGGTGAGAAAGTCTTCTTTAACTTCAATTGCATTGTACTGGATGTAACCTACGTGAAGATTGGCAGCAGAACCTTGTTTGGTCCCAATGTGCAAATTTATACCGCCACTCATCCCACAGACTACCAGGAAAGAGCTTCCGGACGCGAGTTCGCTAAACCTATTGCGATTGGCGAAGATGTGTGGGTGGGAGGTAGTGCGATCATCTGTCCCGGTGTCAACATTGGCGACCGCAGCATCATTGGGGCTGGCAGTGTGGTCACCAGGGATATTCCCGCTGATGTGTTTGCTGCCGGCAACCCCTGCAAGGTCATCCGTCACTTAAAGCCGACAGCATAAAGACCCCTATCAGCGGAAGCTGTCGCAGAAATCTCAATTTCTTCAGTACGACCTGCATCATAAGTTTTGTACCTGATATCGCTTAACGCTATATTCGCTATAAAACAGCAACATGATGGAAAAGACATGTGATCTCTCTGACAACAAAACAGCCTCCCGCCGGGAGTTTATCAAAAGCTCCACCGCCGTGATGGGTAGCATGCTGCTCTCCCCTTTGCCCGTAGAGGCCAGCGCCTATGTAGCAGGCTCAGATACCCTTACAGTAGCCCTGATCGGCTGTGGCAAAAGAGGGGCCGGCGCTGTGGTAGAAGCCTTGCGTACGCAGGACAATGTAAAATTGGTCGCTATGGCGGATGCTTTCAGAGACCGCCTGGATGAAACCTACCACAACCTCAGGCAGGTCGCAGACATCAAAGATCGGGTAGTGGTTGCTGAAGAACAAAAGTTCGTCGGCTTTGATGCTTATCAAAAGGCCATAGCGCTGGCCGATGTGGTACTCTTAGCCACCCCTCCCGCCTTTCGGCCTGTTCACTTTGAGGCTGCCGTACACGCCGGCAAACATGTCTTTATGGAAAAACCGCTGGCCAGCGATGCCCCTGGCATCCGGAAGGTACTGGCAGCCGGAGCACTGGCCAAAAAGAAAAACCTGAGTGTAGTGGTAGGTCTGCAAAACCGCTATGACCCGGTCTATCAGGAATTTGTCAGCCGCTTGCAGGACGGCGCTATTGGGGATATCGTTTCTTCTACCTGTTATTACATGATAGGCCATGTCAATTTGGTTCCCCGACAGCCCGGACAAACTGAGATGGAATACCAGATGCGTAACTGGCGTTATTTTAACTGGCTCTGGGCGGGTTCTCCCGCCGGATTACAAATCCACAATACGGATGTAGTCCACTGGGTCAAAGGCTCCTATCCGGTCAGAGCCCAGGGGATGGGAGGGCGCGCTTCCTATCATGGCCCCGAGTATGGAGACATTTTTGATCATTTCTATATTGAATATGAGTATGCCGATGGCAGTAAACTGCATAGCCAGATCAGAACCATTGATGGTACCTGGAACAATGGGGGTTCATTCTTTCAGGGTACGCAAGGCACAGGAGAGGTGAGTAAAGGCATCCAAGATCTGGCAGGAAAAACCCTCTGGAAGAAAAGAGGGCTGAAAGAGGTCAATCCCTACCAAAAAGAACATGATGAGTTATTTGCCGCTATCCGTAACGGTACTCCTATCAATGATACAGAATGGGGTGCCAAAAGCACCCTCACCACACTGATGGGGCGTATGGCTGCTCATTCAGGACAAATCATTCATTGGGAGGAGGCGCTCAACGCTACCCTCAGCCTGGTGCCTGACCCGATTGGCTGGGATACCAAACCGCCTACGGTCCCGGGAGAAGATGGTAATTATCCTGTTCCTATCCCTGGTAAAACCAAAGTTTTATAATCTACCCTAAGCCCTGACTTAATTTAGCACGCTCCTGTAAATCCCGGAGCGGGACATGGATTGAGCCTGGATGATTGGTGGAATCTCTCCTGCTTTTATGGGATAGGCACTTAAACTGTTGCTAATAACACTTGAATTGTAGATATATTTTTTTAACTTAGAAAATTCAAGTGATTAAACGATTTAGCAGCCTATTCTGTTTATGTTAACTTGTTTACATTTTTCCATTTAACTGGTTTTTCTATGTTAGCTTATGAAGACCCAATCCTATCAAGACAGGGAGCTTATTTTAAAGCTCAAAGCAGGCAGTGAAGAGGCCTTTAATCTTTTGTTTTATAAATACGAAAGAATACTCTATGCCTTTTCCCTTAAAATACTACCTTCTGAAGAAGATGCAGAAGAGGTAGTACAGGAAGTCTTTTATAAGATCTGGAAGAAAAGATATTTACTGGATGAACAACTCTCCTTTAAAGCTTTTATCTTTACCGTAGCCAAAAATCATATCTATAACCTTCTGTCCAAAAGAGTTTCTGAAACCGCTTACAAGCGCTATTGCTCGGATACGACCTCAAACCTGGTCAACAACGCGGAAGAAACCTGCTGCTTTCAAGAGATGAAAAACATTATTGAACAGATAGTCAGTAATATGCCGGATAAAAGAAAGCAGGTCTTCACGATGAGTCGCTTCCAGGGGTTAAGCAACCGGGAAATTGCCGATCAACTGAACCTGTCTTTAAGCACGGTTGAGAACCATATCAATAAATCCTTAAAAATGCTGAAGCAGCAGCTTCCTTTGCACGATATCCATCTCTGTCTGCTGTTCTTATGTTGGTGGCCTTAAGCCTTCTGGTCAAGAACCCGCCTGTCCGGAATGAGCTTTGCTCCTGACAGGCCAACCCCTCCCAAAAACTTTTTTAAAAATTTTTCACCAGCGCTTAGGTGCTACCCCTGACTTATCTGTATTACTCATATAAATAAGTTAAAAGGTATGGACATCAGGCTTTTAGAAAAATTTTACAGAGGTGCCTGCTCTGAAGAAGAAGTTAAAGAAGTGCTTCGCTGGTTTGATGCGGAAGGTGACAAGGAAAAGGTATTACAGCAATTACAGAATTACTGGCTGGAATTTGAAGACCCCGAAGAGGCGTTACCGCAGCATCGCCCGGAAGTATTACTTGGTAATATCCATGCAAGGCTAAGAAAAGAGGGAGAAATAGGGCTGAAAAAATCTACCCCTAAATCTACCCCTATTGATCAGTTTTATAGAGTGGCCGCCATTATTGTAATGGCTTTCAGCCTTTCATTTCTTATGCAAAAGATCAAGTCTGAGGACAAGGAATCAGCGATCGTTTCCCTGATAGTCAAGGAAGTGCCTAGGGGACAAAGACAAAGGGTCACGCTCGCAGACGGAACGATGGTAACTTTGAATGCTGAGAGCAGGCTTTCCTACCCTGCGCATTTTTCAGAGAACAAACGGGAAGTGACGCTGGAAGGAGAAGCTTTTTTTGAAGTGGTCAGAGATGAAAACCGCCCATTTATCATTATAAGCGGGGACATTTACACTACCGTACTGGGTACCTCCTTTAACATCAAAGCCTATGCGGATGACGCCCAGGTGACTGTCTCTGTAGCCAGCGGGCAAGTGAAGGTATCTCAGCGTCATCTGACGGATCAGGCACACTACTTATTTCCGAACAAAGAAGCCATTTACCAAACAGATCTCAAGGTTTTTACCCTAAAGGATTTTGAGCCAAAAGAAAGAATGGCCTGGAAAGATGAGATCCTGTACTTCAGTGATGCCTCCTTTGAAGAAGTAAAAAAAGCATTAGAACGCTGGTACGACATAGAGATACAGGCCGCTGGCAAAAACCCTCAGGAATGGCAATACAGCGGTACTTTCCAAAGCCAAAGTTTAGAGGATGTTTTGGTCAGTATAGGATATGTAAAACACTTCACTTACGAAATCACCGGGAAACTGGTCACCATAACCTTCAATCACTTATAAACAACACTACCATGAAAAAAGACACCTCCTAAATTAGCATTGCCAGCTTTGTGAGCCTCGCCTGTCAGGATCATAAGCCCAATGGGCTAGGTGGGCTTTCCCCAGGATCGTTGTGCTCAGACTAATACTGAACCTCAATCATAACCAAGTTATTCTATGAAATTTATACTAATACACCTACTACTCTTTACGCCAAACCTACTTTTTGGCAGTGTAATGATACAGGATGTGCTTTTCAGCGCTCTGTTTGCAACCGATGGGGTCACGCAAGAAGCCCTTAGTGCCAAAGAGGTGTTTATTTCTATCGACCTTGAAGATGCCTCTCTGACAGAAGTTTTTGAAGCCATAGAGTCAAAAACGAAATTTAAATTTTCTTATGAAAAGAAAGACCTGGATGGGGAGGTGAAAATGAGCCTGAAGTCTAATCGACAATCTGTCGCAGACATTTTACTGGAAATATCCAGCCAGGCACACCTTAAATTCAAGCAGGTCAACAATAGCATTAATGTGAGCAAAATGGCCGGGGAAACCTTAAGGTATGAAGTGGAAATAAAACCGGAAATTATGGTGACAGGCACCGTCACCTCCACTACAGGGGGAGGCACCCTGCCAGGGGTCAATGTGCTGGTAAAAAGCACCACCATCGGGACAGTGACGGATATTGATGGTAAGTATAGCCTCAATGTACCCAATGAAAATGATACCTTGATATTTTCCTCCATTGGTTATGCGATACAGGAAATACCGGTGAATGGAAGAAATACTATTGATGTGACCCTGGCAGAAGATGTACAAAGCCTGAACGAGGTAGTGGTTGTGGGGTATGGAACGCAAAGAAAAAGTGATTTGACAGGCGCTATTGATGTGGTGGATACAGAAACACTGGTGAGGAGTTCTGCCAGTAACCCCTTGGAAGCACTGCAAGGACAAATGCCTGGAGCCTATGTCACAACTTCAGGAGCCCCAGGGGCGGGGGTAGGCATTGTCATCAGAGGGTTGAGCACCCTTGGCGATAATTCTCCTCTCTACATTATTGATGGTTTGCCCACCAAAAACGGTATCAACAATATAGATGCCAGCAGTATTGAGAATATTCAGGTATTGAAAGATGCCGCAGCCTCTTCTATTTATGGCTCCAGAGCTTCCAATGGTGTAATTATCATAGAAACCAAAAAAGGAAAAGGAAACAGAATCACCTTTGATTCCAGGGTGACCACCCAGAAATACCAAAGCATCACGCCGGTGCTGAATACGGAGCAGCGCGGACGGGCCATGTGGCAAGCTTTTATCAATGAAGGGAACGACCCGAACGACCATCCTCTTTACGATTATGACTGGAATTATGATGGCAACGGCAATCCTGTTTTGAATCGGGTCATCCCCAACGAATGGATCAGCCAGGAGTTAGGCATAAGAAGCGCCGATACGGATTGGTGGGAGGAAGTGACACAGCCGGGACTCATTTTAAGAAATGAACTGACCCTATCCACAGGGGGCCAAGCGGGAGGCTCAAGATTATCCATCGCTCATTACCTGAACAAAGGTGTCTTTATCAATGATAAATTTAACAGACTGAATCTAAGCCTTAACTCCCACTATAAATTTCTGAATGATGCCATTGAAATTGGGGAAAATATCGTAGTAACTTCCTCTGTCAGGTATCCGGACCATGTCAGGGGTGGTGCTTTGACCATACAACCCATCATTCCTGTTCACACAGAAGATGGAGGTTGGGGAGGTCCCTGGGGTGCCGGATTTGAAGACTGGCTTCAACCCGTATTGGATTCCCATATTAATGCATGGGACAATACCAAAACGGAAAGAATCATGGGAAGTGGTTATGTGGCCATCAATGTGATCAAAAATCTCGAGCTGCGATCCACCTTGGGCATCGAGTACCTTAATTCTACCCTGACTGACATACAAAGACCTTTTGAATCCGGCTTCCTGCATCGTGAAATAGCCAACCTGACCATCAACAAAAACAATACTTTTAACTGGAGTTTAAGTAATACCTTAAACTATAATATTGCGCATAACAAACATTCCGCTACGATCCTGGCTGGCACAGAACTCTACAAGAACAATGACGTCTGGCTCAATACCTTTGCCGATGATTTTGCTTCAGACGAACGGGACTATTATGAGATGAATGCCGCTGTGGGAACCCAGACCGTATCAGGGTCGGAAACCGGCTATCAGCTCTTATCATTTTTTGGAAAAATAAACTATAATTTTTCTGACAAATATCTTCTCGCTGCCACTTTACGCTACGATGGTTCTTCCCGGTTCGGGGTAGAGAATAAATTTGGTACTTTCCCGTCTGTCTCCGCTGGCTGGAGAATGGATCAGGAACCTTTTATCAAGGATAATTTTGAATTTATTGATTTTCTGAAACCAAGATATGGATTTGGCATTGTGGGTAACCAGGAGATTGGCAATGATGCCGCACTGGCCCTCTATGAAGCTCGTTATGGGATAGACTACACCTGGGACTGGGATTACAGTACCTCCTATGATATAGGCGGCAATGACAGTGGCAATTTACCATCCGGGTTCCGGCGGGTAAAAGCAGGCAACCCTATCTTAAAATGGGAGACGACCACAGAGAACAACGTAGGGCTTGACTTTGGATTTTTAGGCATGGCTATCACCGGTTCCTTTGATTATTATGTCAGAAAATCCAAAGATATTTTAATTCAGCCGCCCTATCTGGGCGCTATCGGAGAAGGAGGCAACAAATGGTACAATGGCGCTACGGTAGAAAACAAGGGATGGGAATTTATTCTGGAATACAGTAAAGCTGCCGGAGACTTTAAATACACGATTTCTACCAATGTCGGGCATTTTGAGGACAAAATCACTTATTTACCGGAAGACGTCGTCAGGGCTTACCCCGGCAACGTGGAGCAAACCATTTTAGGTCATTCCCAACGGGCCTTGTTTGGTTATGTGGCCGATGGCCTTTTCCAGAACCAGGAAGAGGTAGATGCCCATGCCGATCAGGTAGGGAAAGATATTGGAAGAATCAGGTATGCGGATTTGAATAACGACGGGGTCATCAATTCTCTGGATCAGAAATTTCAGGGAAACACATTACCGGCATTCATTTATGGTTTAACGGCCAATGTAACCTACAAACGATGGGGTTTGACTGTCTTCCTGAATGGGGAATCGGGGAAAAACGTTTATAACTCGACGAAGCAGAACACAGATTTTATTTTCTCCAGAGCAGGCATTAACTATGGAACAAGGGTGCTGGATGCCTGGACACCCCAGAATTCAGGCAGCCCCATTCCTGCCCTGATTACCTCCAATAAGAATAATGAATACCGGTCTTCCAGCTATTTTATTGAAAACGGATCGTACATGAAAGTACGAAATGTAGAACTCAACTACAATTTTGATACAAGTGGACTGAAGTTCCTGGACAACCTGCGTGTTTTTCTCATTGGCGAGAATCTCGTCCTGCTGAAGAGCAATACCTATACAGGTCCGGATCCTGAAAATCCCAATAATGATTATGGAAGACCGCTCAAGTTCACCTTGGGTGTCAATTTCTCATTATAACTTCAAGAATGATCCTAAAGAAAAACGATTATGAAAAAGCATATATTTTATATTTCTGTAGTGATAACCAGCATGCTGCTGCTGGCTTGTGAGGACGCCGCGTTTTTAGAGTACAAACCTCAAGGTGTTTTATCAGAGGAGCAACTTTCTACACCCGATGCTGTTGAAAAACTATGCAATGCCGCTTACGCTACCTTGGCGGCGGGTCATTGGAGAGCCCCTTATAACTCAAAATGGATGTGGTCCAGTGTACGTTCCGACGATGCGTACAAAGGAGGAGGCGGCACCAATGACCAGGGTCAGTGGAACCTTTTTGAAGGGTTTAAATATGGTACGCCACAAGAAGGTGGTTGGGCCGGACCTGATAAAATGTGGGTTGATCTGTACAGTTGCATCCAAAGGACGAATGTCGCCCTGAGAAGCTTAAAAAATTTGTCGGAAGAAGAGTTTCCGGAAAAAACATCTCGTATGGCTGAAATGCGATTCCTGAGAGGTCATTATTACTTTAGCTTAAAAGTTTTGTTTAAACATTTACCCTACATCGATGAAGAAATGACCGAAGAGGATATCAAAACGGTCTCCAACAGGGCATTGTCCGACCAGGAGTTATGGGGAAAAATTGCAGAAGATTTTCAGTATGCCATCGACAACCTGCCGCCCACACAAACGCAAATTGGAAGAGCCAATAGCTATGCGGCAAAAGCCTACCTGGCCAAAACCCGGCTTTTTCAGGCTTATGAACAAAATGAACAACACCAGGTGATTAACATGAATGCTGCCTATCTTCTGGAAGTTGTGACTTTAACAGACGAGGTCATTGGTTCAGGCCAATATGATTTGTTCGACGATATCAGCAAAAACTTCCTGTGGGATTTTGATAATGGCATGGAGTCCATCTTTTCCGTACAGTATTCTATTGACGATGGTACCCCCATGGGTAATATCAATATGGAAGAAGCCCTCAACTACAATACCTCTCCGCGTTATGGGTGCTGCAGCTTTCATCAACCCAGTCAAAACATGGTGAACGCTTTTAAAACAGATCCGCAAACAGGGCTTCCCATGTTTGATACCTTCAATGAGGTACCCATGATCAATCCGGAAGATTTCTGGAGTAATACAGTAGATCCGCGCCTGGATCATACCGTTGGCATTCCCGGACATCCCTTCAAATATGACACTGAATTCATCTATTCCGTCAATTGGGTAAGGGACCCGGATACGTATGGCCCCTTTTCACCCATGCGATCTCCACAGCACCCCGATAGCCCCAGCAAAACCGTAGCCAAGGGCTATGCCTATGATACGGACTCCAAAAATAAAGATATTATCCGTTTTGACGAGGTGTTGCTTTGGAAGGCCGAGGCCCTGATTCAGCTGAATCGCATAGATGAAGCGCTTGTCATCATCAACCAGATCAGAAGGCGTGCCCAGAATAGTATGAGTAAATTGTCTTATCCCAATGGAGAAACTTTCTCAAACTATTACATCAGGGAGTACGAACCAGGAGTGAACTGCGACTGGACACAGGATTTTGCCTTCAAGGCATTGATGTGGGAACGCAGACTCGAGCTGGCCATGGAAGGAGAGCGTTTTTATGATTTAGTCCGCTGGGGTATTGCTGCCGAAGTGTTAAACCCCTATTTTGTTAAAGAAAGGGAATATCGGGTGCATCTGAAAGAAGCGGAGTTCACCAAAGGAAAACATGAATATTTACCGATACCCCAGGCTCAGATTGATTTAAGTGAAGGGGTATATGAACAAAATATAGGGTACAATTAACAAGGCAGGTTTGGAAATCTTCACCCAAACGCATGGCCTGTGGCAGAAAAAAGGCAGGCCCTTCCTGATCGTGTCACTGAAAAGCACTATTTTGTGCATCGGTGACAGGATCGGGTAAGAAAGCCTTTTAATAAAAATAGCATACTATGAGAAAACATTGGAACTATTACAACAACATGAAGAAGATCGCAAAAATAGCTTTAAGTCTAAAAATACTTATTTTAGTTCTATTTTTTCCCGCATCAGATACCTACGGACAGGAGACAGTCAAAAGTACCTCCCTTTTTGATGGAAAAACCCTCAAAGGTTGGAAAACCATGAAACCGGCGGAGGAGAAGTTATGGCATGCGAAAGACAGTGTCATCATAGGGGGTGATGGAAGTACGATCATCACAGAAAACACCTATCTCTACACTGAAAAGGAGTTTGGTGACTTCGAGTTCCGATGCCTGTTCCGTCTCTCCGGTGACCCTGAAACGGGGATGATCAACAGCGGTATTCAATATCGTTCCAAGATACATGAGGGACAGATGGTAGGTTATCAGGCTGATATTGGTAATGGTTACTGGGGAGATATTTATGATGAGCATCGTCGAGGAAAACTTTGTGGTGGCGACCTCCGCACACTCAAACATATCCTGAAGGAAGATGGCTGGAATAGCTACATCATTCGGGTCAAAGGCAACCACCATGAACTGTACATCAACGGTGTCAAAACCTGTGATTATATAGAGAAAGATGCCCAGATACCTGCCAGGGGGGTGATCGCCGTGCAAGTGCATAGTGGTGGTGCAGCCAAGGTGGAGTTTCGGAACCTTACCATCAATGAACTAAAATAATGCGCTAAAAAGATAATCCATAGCATTGCCTACCGGCCTGCTCACCACAAAGCGGGCGAGCCACATTGAATGGAAGTTTTTTTAGCACTAATACCCTGAAACTATGAAGTTTATTACGCTATTGCTCGTAACGAGCCTATATTGTACAGCAGCCCTATGGGCACAATCTCTCTCTACCCGTACCCAGATCAATACACCCGAACAGGAACTGGCAGGATTTACCGTTCCCGAAGGTTTTGTCATCGAGCTGGTCGCCAGCGAAAGAGAAGGGATCGTGAACCCCATTGATCTCACCTTCGACGATGCCGGCCGACTCTGGACCCAGACCGCCGCCATGTATCCCCTGGACCCTGTCGCAGATATCCAATGGAATGATTTACTGGCGCTGATGAATGATCAGGAAGCGCAGAAGAATCATCCCAACTTCAAGCGCGTCCTGTCGCTGTATCAGGGAAAGACCCAAGGGACGGATAAGATCCTGATACTCTCCAACCTGTATGACGAGGCACCGGTCAAAACCACCGTATGGGCTGACGGTCTTACCATTCCCCAGAGTATTCTGCCTTATAAAGATGGCGCTTACGTAGCCCAGGGCTCTGAGCTTTTCTTCCTTGACGATACCAACGGAGATGGCAAGGCAGATCAACGCACGCCTATGTTTACCGGCTTTGGTTTTACCGATTCTCATACCATGTCGCATGTATTGATAAGAGCGCCTGGCGACTGGATTCATTTCAGCCATGGCGCGCTGAATAAAGGGGAGGTTTCTTCCTTACAAAGCGATGTCAAACTGACCATCAATTACAGTAAGATAGTTCGCTTCTCCCTGGATGCTAAAAAAATAGAACTCCTGAATGCAGGGCTCAATAATATCTGGGGCTTTCAGCTCCGCCACAACGGGCAGTGGTTTGGCTCCGAAGCCAATGATTTAGGCTATTCCGTGGTTCCCTTAGAGTCAGGCATGGGATTTCCGGGCATTGGGAATGAGCGATTACGTTTCTACCAACCCTGGATGCCTCAACTGCACGAATTTCGTGTGGGCGGTACCGGCATCTCAGGGTTAGCCTTTTCAGATGATGTTTCCGGATCTTTCCCCGACGAATGGAAGGATGTGGCTTTTCTGGCCAATCCCATCACCAGTACGATCAACGCCGTGAAGATCATCAGAAACCCCGATGGGAGCGTTACTTCTCAGCATCTGCCGGATCTTTTAACCTCTAAAGACGACTGGTTCCGCCCGGTGAACATGGAGTTTGGCCCTGACGGATGTCTTTATATTGCAGATTGGTACAACAAAATTGTCTCTCACAATGAAGTGCCTACCACCCACCCCGACCGTGACAAATCGCACGGTAGAATCTGGCGCATCCGTCACAAGAGTCAACAGCCACGGGATATTCCTGACTTCTATCAAATGCAAACGGAAGCCCTGGTCAGCCATCTGAAGTCACCCTCGCTCTGGGCGAAACGGGCAGCCTGGCATCAGATTACTGATCGTCCTTTGGCAGAAACCAGAAAGCTAGCGCCGGCGCTGGTGGCTTTAGCCGGTGATCCCTCGCAAGATGAAATTACACGTATCCATGCGCTCTGGTCGTTGGAAGGTATCCAACATTACGATCACAAACTCCTGACATCCTTACTACAGTCTCCCTTACCTCATCTTCGCCGGGAGGCGGTTCGTTCCCTGACAAGCTTTTCTCTCAAGCCTGCCCAGACAGCCAGTGCTGTCAAAGAGCTGATAGAAGACAAAAATCCTACGGTCCGCGCTCAGGTCATTCGTACACTCGCAGAAATAGGAGCGGCAGATCAGTCTACCATCGATCTACTCGTTCGTGCCGCCAAACCGGAACTTCCGGGGAATGCCATGGGTGGCGCTTATGAGAGAAAGCACGAACGTTTTCTCGCGCGCAAAGCGTTGGAACAATATCCGGAAGCCTTACAGACCTACCTAAAGGGTCCCTCTGCCAAAAAAGTCCCCGTTGAAAACTTACTGTGGGCGATACAGGCGTTGCCAGATGCGCAAAAAGAAACCGCTTTTCTCAAGTTCTGGCCCGAAGCCAACATCACCCAACTCGACGAGCCTACCTTCGTAAGCATTGCCCAAATGCTGGGAAACAAAGAGGTGTATACTGCCGTCAAGCCTGTCCTGCAAAATCCGGCTCACGCCGCGGAATACATCCACTTTGCCCTGCAAAATCAGGAGCAGGTGCAGTCTCCCGAACTCTCGGCCCTACTCCAGGAGCCGGTCAGTGCACTACTCCGGAAAAATGCGGAGTCAGACATAAACCTGGCGCTGGATGCCATAGGCCGCTTCAACATGAAAAATTCGCAGGAAGCGGTTGTGGCTTTGCTCAATGATCAATGGTCTGACCAAACCCTGGCACTCGCACTCAAAGCACTGGAGAATCATCCGAAGGCCCATCAGGAGGTGTTTGCACGCATACTTCACAATGAAAAATACAGCTTCCCAATACGGGCAACGGCATTGCACAGCCTCACCAAAGCAAATCCGGAGGCAGGCCTGCAGGCTCTGCAGCCATGGATACCCAAGCTTACCGCTTCTCAGAAAAGTGAGCTGGCCGATATGTTATCGGGTACAGCACAAGGGGCTGATCTACTAAAGCAGGTATACGATCAAAACCTCATAGCGCTGGCCGCTTTTGACCTCTCTGCGGCAGAACGGGTTTATAATACCAACCGCACCGATCCTCGTGGCTCGGCCATTCTGGAAGGAGTAAAAAAACGGGAGGAAGAAGAAAAGAAGGCTTTTGAAGATAAACTCGCCCGGTACATCAGCATTGCGGAGAAAAAAGAAGGCAGTGCTCCCAAAGGGGAAGTACTCTTTCAGACCTGCCTGATGTGCCACAAAGTGGGCAACAAAGGACAGGACATTGCCCCTGCCTTAGACGGTTCTGCCAACCGGGATACCGAAGCCCTGCTCACTGCCATTCTTGATCCGGACGCAGCTGTAGAATCCGGTTATGCGGCTTATCGTGTCACTAAAAAAGATGGTAGCAGTATGGAAGGTTATTTAGTGAAAAAAGATGAGCGTGGAACCACCCTCGCCTTCATGGGCGGTAGTCAGGTCTTCATTGCAGCAGAAGCGATCCGGAGCCAGGGTTTTCTGGGAGGGCGATCCTTTATGCCCAAAGGGCTCATAGAAAGTTATACCGAGGAGCAAATTGCGGATCTGATTACTTATATCCGTACTTTAAAATAAAGATTTTCAAGCAGTTAACATGATCAGTGGCCGAAAACAATAATACAATGGTTAGACACTTTGGCGTATTTAAATTCAAACCCACCATTTCAGAGGAACAAATCAAGGAATGTTTCCAATCGATGAAAGCGATGGTAGAGAAAATTCCCGGGCTCTTGGCCATGGAATATGGTCCTTACAACAGCAAGGAAGGCTTAAACGAGGATTTTACCCATGGCTTTATCATGACCTTTGACTCTCCCGAATCCAGAGATGCCTATTTGCCCCACCCCATCCATGAAGAAGTCAAGGAGTTGGTCGTGCCCAGGCTGGAAAGAGTAGTGGTTTTTGATTTTATTGTCTAAAAACCACTGATATTAATGAAAAAACAGTTATCCTGCGCTTCTAAGTCTGGAGATTGATGACGCAAAGAGATATCTATGAAAGGTGATTGTAACCTCAAATTGAACAATAATGGCTGCGACTAACAAATCCATTCTCATGCTTGGCTGCTTTGATACCAAAGGAGAAGTATTTTCCTATCTCCGGCAGTGCATTCTGGCCCAGGGAGAGCAGGTACTCACAATCAATACGGGGATCATGGGTTCTACCGACTATTTTCCGGTAGATTTTGAAGCAGAGGTCATAGCGCAGGAAGGAGGCGCTACCCTGACCGACTTAAGGAAAAAAGCGGACCGGGGACATGCCGTAGATATTATGGGAAAGGGAGCCGCCAAAATCGTATCAAAACTCATTGAGCGGGGACAAATCAAGGCCGCTATTGGCATGGGGGGTGGCGGCGGCACTTATCTGGCTCTCTCCGCTATGCAGGCCATCCCTTTGGCAGTTCCCAAACTTTGTGTATCCACGGTAGCAGCCAATGATTTGACCCGTCAAATGGGAAACAAGAATATTACCCTCATGCCTTCAGTGGTGGATGTGGCTGGTCTGAACAGGATCAGTAAAATATTAATAGAGCAAGCAGCATCGGCCATCTGTGCCATGGCAAAAGTGACGGCCACTGAAGAGGTAGTGACGGCCGGTACCATTGCCATCAGCATGTTTGGCAATACCACCCCCTGTGTGGACCAATGCACTGAGCTATTGAACCATAAAGGCTATGAGGTACTCGCTTTTCATGCCACGGGGGTAGGCGGCAAAACCATGGAAGCCTTGATCCGTGAAGGGTATTTTGACGCTGTCCTGGATATTACCACCACAGAGTTGGCCGATGAATTATGTGGAGGCATCTTAAGTGCAGGCCCCGATCGCCTCACTGCTGCGACAGAGATGAAGATTCCCCAGGTAGTGGTGCCGGGCTGTCTGGATATGGTCAACTTTGCCCAATGGGATACCGTACCGGAGCAGTACCAATCACGCAAGCTGTATAGCTGGGCACCCGATGTCACGTTGATGCGAACCAATACAGAAGAGAATATCATACTGGGAGAAAGAATTGCCCAAAAACTGAATCGTTCCACCGCTGCCACAGCGATTCTGTTGCCGACAAAAGGATTATCCCAGATAGATGCGGCAGGGGGTGTATTTTATTATCCCGAGGCGGATCGGGCTTTATTCGAGTCTATCAAAAAACACGCCCAGGAAAAAGTAAGCGTTCTTGAAGTAGACGCCCATATCAACGATAGACAGTTTGCCGAAACCTCAGTGGCAGTATTGTTAAACATGCTAGAAAAAAATAACATCATAGATTCAAAAAACACAATTTGACCAACTAATCACATTACCATTATGCCAAACCCATGGACGGGTAAGGGAAACCCTTACAGCAGACAAGAAGTCAGAGAAAGACTGCAAAGCAGCCTGGATCAACAAAAGGCCATTATTGCCGCTGGAGCAGGTACCGGTATCAGTGCCAAGTTCATAGAGAAAGGAGGGGCTGACCTGCTGATCATCTACAACTCAGGCCGCTTTCGCATGGCAGGCCATGGCTCCACAGCCGGGCTGATGGCCTATGGGGATGCCAATGCCGTGGCCATGGACATCGGAGAGTTTGAGGTGCTGCCTGTGGTGGAAGACATCCCGGTCATCTGTGGGGTGCATGGCTCGGATCCTCGCCG
This sequence comes from Catalimonadaceae bacterium JC749, assembly GCA_021730635.1. Taxonomy (GTDB): domain Bacteria; phylum Bacteroidota; class Bacteroidia; order Cytophagales; family Cyclobacteriaceae; genus JAJNNC01. The sequence goes on along the minus strand of JAJNNC010000011.1, from coordinate 15,954 downwards.
CAGGATGTGGCACCATCTGTTGAAAGTCAGGGAGATGGGCTTTTCAGGAGTGAACAACTTTCCTACCCACTGCATAGTGGATGGTCATTTCAGAGCAGTGTTGGAAGAAACAGGCATGGGCTTTGACAAAGAAGTGGAGATGGTCAGACTGGCCTCCAAGATGGATTTGTTTTCTATTGTGTATGTGGCCCAGCCGGAAGAAGCCCGTCAGATGGCTCAGGTGGGGGCTGATGCCATCATCGCTCATGTGGGCACCACAGTAGGAGGCTCAGTGGGGGTGGTAGAGGCCAGTTGCAGCATGGCAGAGGCCATAGAGCGGACACAACAGATTCTGGAGGCAGGCAGGCAGGTGAATCCTGACATCTTTGTACTCACGCATGGAGGCCCGGTCAACACCCCGGAGGATGTGCAAGAGATACTCTCGCAGACAGAGGCCCAGGGATTTGTGGGAGCTTCCTCGCTGGAGCGCATGGGGGTGGAAGCCTCCCTGACAGACCTGACCCGTCGCTTTAAAGCCATTCCTCTTAAAAGACCTCATCCATGATAAAAAGGTCAGGTGGCTGGTTCATGCAGAGCTGACGAGAGGAAAGAAAGTGACCTTACCGTGACTGAATGACAATAACTTTTTTTAACCATTGTATAATGAAAAATCTACTTTTTTCCAGTACAACCTCAAATACTCAATCGCTTATGTTTTTAATTCGTTTATTTGCTCTCATACTGCTTGCAGTATTCATCAGCCCGGATGCTTTCAGTGCGACCTTCTATGCTGACACTTCACAAGTGAGGCAGGCTGTCCCTTATGATCGTGATTATACGCTGCAGGCCACCATGCTTGGATATTTTGATGCTGACGGAACACGCAACCCGGTACTTCAGGCCCTGAAGGGAGAACGGGTGCGTATCAAAATTGTCAATGGCGAGCCCATGACACACGACATCGCCCTTGAAAAGCTTGGCGTTAAAAGTGATGTGCTGGTAGAAAAGGGAGATACCGCCAGTATTGTCTTTCAGGCTGTAGAAAGTGACACTTATTACTGTACCATCCCAGGCCACAGGGCAGCTGGTATGGTAGGAAATTTTGAGGTGGTTGATAGCATCGTCACCCAAACTGTAACCGTTGCCGGACAAATACCCAGCAAAGAGGGAAAGGCACTGAATCTGAACTTCGAAACAGGAACCCTGCAGGATTGGACTGCTACGGGTGATGCCTTTTCAGATCCTCTCATCTCTCAGGACCCTTCTCCTGTCCATGAACAGGATATGCGCATTAACTTCTCCGGAGACTATTTTGTCAGCAGTGGCGGGACTAAGAATTACAAGGGCACCGGAACGCTTACCTCCGCTCCTTTTACAGTGACGCATCCCTTTGCTTCTTTTATGGTTTCAGGAGGGGCTTTGCAGGACACACGTGTGGAAGTGGTGAGAACAGACTACCAGGAAATCATCTTTCAGATCACCGGATCGGGACGGGCCACCTTACAACCGGTGGTAATAGATCTCCAGGAGCACATGAACAAAGAAATCTTTATCCGCCTGGTAGACAATGAAACCGGAATCTCACAAATTCCTTATATCAAGGATGATATCTGGGCCCACATCAATTTTGATGATTTTCTCTTTTATGAGGAACGCCCCAATTTTCCCAACGAACTCAAGCAAAGTGATATCATCATCCTGCCTCCGCTGGATCCTGTGATCCACGCAGGCCTCTCGGGACAGGAAGCCGCAAAAAGTATGACCCCGCAGGATGGATTTTCTGTGACACTGGCCGCCGCTGAACCTGATGTGGTGCGCCCCATTAGTTTTACCATCGATGCCCGTGGCAGGCTGTGGGTGGCCGAGGCGCATACCTATCCCATACGAGCACCCGAAGGACAAGGCAAAGACCGTGTGCTCATCTTTGAAGATACCAATGGGGATGGGTCGCTGGATAAGAGAACTGTTTTTATGGAAGGACTTAACCTGATTAGTGCCATCGAAGTGGGTATGGGAGGTGTCTGGTTGGGATCAGCCCCTCACCTATTGTACATTCCTGTCGACGAAAAGACCGACAAACCGGCAGGTCCTCCGCAAGTACTGCTCGATGGTTGGGGCCTTGATGATACCCACGAAATACTGAACAACTTCCGTTGGGGACCGGATGGCTGGCTATATGGAACCCATGGGGTTTTCACCCATTCTAACGTGGGTCAGCCAGGGGCAACGGATGAGGAGCGAACCAAAATAAATGCCGGGGTGTGGCGGTACCATCCGACTACCAAACAATTTGAAGTGTTTTCCGAAGGAACCAGCAACCCCTGGGGCATTGATTTCAACGACTATGGTCATCCTTTTATTACCGTATGTGTCATCCCCCATATGTTTCATGCTATTCAGGGGGCCAGGTATCTGCGGCAAGCCGGAGAACATTTCAATCCCTACACTTATGAGGATATCAAGGAAATCGGAGACCATGTCCATTGGGTAGGCGAAAGAGGCCCCCATGCAGGCAATTTCAGATCCAATTCCAAAGGTGGAGGTCATGCCCATGCAGGCGCTATGATTTATTTGGGAAGTGAAAACTGGCCGGCAGCCTATCGCAACAAGATTTACATGAATAACATCCATGGCAGCCGGGTCAATGTTGATGAACTCACCAGAAATGGGTCCGGCTATGTGGCCAGCCACGAGGAAGATTTCCTGCTCACCAATGATACCTGGTCGCAATGGCTGAACTTCAGATATGACGCAAGCGGTTCTGTCTTTGCCATCGACTGGTATGATAAGAACCAGTGCCATAGTCCCAATCCGGATGTGCATGACAAGACTCTGGGACGTATTTTTAAGATCACCCATGAAAGTGACCAATGGGTGCAGGTGGATCTCAGGAAGGCCTCTGATATGGAACTGGTGAACTATCAGCTGCATAAAAATGAATGGTATGTAAGAACGGCTCGCCTGATTTTGCAGGAGCGTGGCTCCAATAAGAAAGTGCATAACGCTTTGAAAAAAATTCTCAACGATAATCCTGATGTCACAAGAAAGCTGCGGGCACTGTGGACGCTTCATGTAACAGAAGGGCTGAGTGAAAAAGAACTGGTCAAATTACTGGATCACGAAGAGGAGTATATCAGAAGCTGGACTATCCAACTGATGGCAGAAGACAAAGATCTTTCTGAGGATGTCCTGCAACGTTTTGCGGAGATGGCAGCAACCGATCAGTCTGCCCTGGTAAGATTATATCTGGCTTCCGCCATGCAGAGAATCCCTGAAGCGCAAAGGTGGGAAACCCTGGAAGCCCTCCTGCAACGCGCTGAAGATGAAGGCGACCACAACCAGCCCTTAATGCTTTGGTATGCTTTTGAGCCCACTGTACCCACTGATGTCAACAGAGCGGTAGATCTGGCATTGAAAGCAAAGGTGCCGCATATTCTGCCTTTTACTGTGCAACGAGTGGGTGATATCGACTCTGAGGAAGCGGAAAAAGCCCTGCAAAGGTTGCAGCAGAGCCTGGAGAAAATGGATCATTCTCATCAGAACCATGAGATACAAATGCTGATCAAAAAGTATCTTGTTCAAAATTAACAAGAGGCTTTTCGGCAGCCGTAAAATTGAAGAGATCAGGGATATCCCAGCGCCTGAGAATTTTCGTCCAACTATTACAAAAGAAGATTTTGAGGCGCTTATGTTATATTTACTCAGTCTTACATAACTTCAAAAATGATGATCCTATGTAGTTTTAAGCCAGAAGCCTATGGCTTTTTTCTGGCCTGTTTCCTGGGAAGCTACTTCCTTTCAGCGAATAGTCATGGACAGGAAATAGGGAATGCTGACGCTGCAGACAACCTTGCCTTTAAGAAACATGTACTGTTGGAAGAATTTATCGCTGAAGGCGTAGCGGTAGGTGATATTAACCAGGATGGTCAGGTAGATGTGCTGGCAGGTGCCTACTGGTTTGAGGCACCGCACTGGGAAAAACATGAATTAACCAAACCGGAAAAGTTTTATTACGATCAGGGGTATAGCAATGCCTTTATCAGTCAGACCATGGATGTCAACCTGGATGGCTGGCTGGATTTTGTTCGCATTGGTTTCCCCGGTAAGGAAGCCTTGTGGTTTGAGAACCCCAAGAAAAAGGAAGGGCATTGGAAAGTGCACACCATTCATCCTGCCATCGGCAATGAGTCGGCTGGTTTTTATGATATCGACGGAGACGGCAGACTTGACCTCCTAGGTTCGGATTACAACACCCGCCAAATGATCTGGTTACGTGCTCCCGATACCAAGGGCAGTACGAAGTGGGAAAGATTTACCATTAGTAAAGAAAATGCCCCGGGCACTGACCAATTCTCTCATGGGCTGGGTGTAGGAGACATGAACAAAGACGGACGACCAGACGTCATCATCACAGAAGGGTGGTGGGAAGCACCGGCTGATGTACGCCAGCAGAACTGGACCTTTCACGCTGCTGATTTAGGCCTGGCTGCTGCCCAGATGTATGCCTATGATTTTGATGGAGATGGTGACCAGGATGTAGTATCTTCCTCTGCGCATCGGCTGGGCATCTGGTGGCATGAACAAATAAAAGATGAGCATGGGCAGATCCGTTGGATAACCCACTTCATTTCTGATGCTTTTACCCAAACCCACGGCCTGGCTTTGACAGATATGAATTCGGATGGTCATCCTGACCTGGTCACGGGTAAGCGCTATTTTGCGCATCAGGGACATGATCTGGGCGGACTTGAACCTCCTGTGCTGTATTGGTTTGCCTTCAAGCCGGGAAAAACCCCCACCTGGACTCCGTACCAGATTGATGATCTTTCGGGCGTTGGGGTACATGTAGTGACCGAAGACATCAACAAAGATGCACTGGTTGATATCATCATTGCCAATAAAAAAGGGGTATTTGTTTTTGAGCAGGTAAAGCCCTGACCGGCAATTCACCCAGAAGGGCGAAAATTGAAAGAAAAATGGGAGATACACCCCATCCAGTTTCTGTCCCGGTTGATCCGGACCGGGTTAGTCTGATCCATCATGAGGGGTGGATAGTGCTTGGGCCTGTGCAGAAAAGATAAGTGGGGAAGAAAGTCTGCTTCCACGCCCCGATAGTGTGGAAAAATTTTCCTAATAGGAACTGAAAATGCTATAAAACAGTGCAGCATTGGTGTTGGCACAGCTTTGGCAACTATTCAGGCATAAGGAGAAATTTTTTAAACTGAATATTTTTTTATTTTTTAAGCTTCGACTTTAACAGTTTAGACAGAAAGTCATAAGAGTAGTGTCAACAGGGCACTACTTTTTTATTTCACTACCATTTACCTAAATAAAGAGAAAAGATGACAGACTACTGGATGATCGTCAATGAAGAGGCAGAGCAAATCATCAGTAATGAGGAGGGCTCGTCTTTAGTATTTTCCTCTCTGGAAGAGGCTGAAGAATATATCAAAATACATAGTGTCTCTGGCACGGTGGTAGAGACACCAGACATCACCGATGGCATACCCTAAGCGACGTCTGTTGTAAAATAATACTTTTATTTCTTTGTCTTGTTTATTGAACATATCACACCTTTTGTTTCCCTACTAAAGGCTATAATACGATAGCGGCTCTGCTACCTGTTCCGCGTTTATTGCGCAAAAGGATACCTGCTGAAAGTAGTCTGTCCCATCGCATTCTTTTCATAGCTGCCTATACAATAGCTTTTATATTGATTATCCATCGGGTCCTGGCCTAAGAAGAGCTCCGTAGGTGCAGGCTGATGGTCAAGAAAAAAGTAAACAGTGGTATGGCCATATTTGGTATGGGGCATATAGTCTCCATACTGCCTCATGTCTCCCCATAGCGTATCCTTTACACTGACGGCATAGACCCTGATGACCGGACCTGTATTCTGCTCATTTCTTACAAAAGCCAGTTCCTGAAAGCCTGCCTTCAGGTCCTGGGCACCTGGTTGCAGGAGCGCCTCTGCCACCATCCATAGCAACAGGGCCAGGAATAGGGTAAGAATGATGTATTTCATTTTTTTTCCCATCTTCACAAAGTTCTCTGCCAGCCACGCTGATCTTTAGCCTTTGGCATAGGTATATTAGATTGTTATAGTGATCTTTACGTTATCAACTTTTTGAGTGGCCGTTGCTTCAGACGGTCACTGGTTTGTGTATACCAGTAATACCAGGAAAAAACTACGCAAGACGAAGAAAGTTACCGGCTATCACCATAGTTAACATGAAATCTGAGCCAAAGGTAAGCAAAATACACCAGGTTGCTTTCCACTTGTTCACCTCTTGTCTACCTGGAAAAAAACCCAATGTTACCTTTTGCTACCCTGCTTCCCTTCTCTAACATATTCAGCCATCGTTTACCTTTGCAACGTGATTGAATACATATTTCTTCATTGATTAAACTTAAAAAAAATGAAAAAGACTATTATTATCCTGATGGTAGCCATCGCTACACAGACCTTGGGTCAGACTGCTGACCCTTATGCGGAATTCAAGGCGCAAAAGAAATCCATTGCACTCAGCACAGGGATTACCATGAAATATATCGAAACCGGCAGGGCCGAAGGTACCCCTCTGATTTTACTGCACGGCTTTACCGATACGGGACGCTCCTTTCAGCTCATGATAGCAGAGCTCCTCCGGATTCGTCAAGACCTCAGAATTATTGCCCCTGATCTGCGAGGACATGGACAATCTTCTTTGCCCAGTGACAGTGCTTGTGCCGCTGCTCCTGAACAGTGTTTCACCATGGCAGCTTTTGCCTCCGACATCATAGCCCTGATGGATGCGAAAAAAATCTCCCAGGCGCATGTGGTGGGCCATTCTATGGGCAGTGCGGTTGCCCAGCAACTGACGCTTGATCATGCCGAAAGAGTAAAGTCTCTGGTACTGATCGGCACTTTTGTGGAGGGTATATACTCTACGGGTATCCAGGATTTTCTCAAGGCCGGATTGTTGGAAGGAACCTGGAAACCCACTCTGGAGGCAAAAACAGGTTTTCGCTGGCCTGAAGATGCTTACAGGATCACAGCAAGCGATATGGGCAGTGAAGTCACCACGTTTCTTAAAAAGAACTGGGTCTATGAGATAGCCACTCCTGAAGCTTATCTGCAAGCTATCTTTGAAGAAACGATTCAGACGCCTTTAGGCACCTGGATCGGTGTCATCATGGCTTTGAGTACCTTTGACAATAGCAAGGCATTGGAAAATTTACGGGTACCTACGCTGGTGTTATGGCCCACGCAGGATATGTTTTTTCCCGCCCCTGACCAGGAAAAGGTAAAAACTGCCTTGTCAAAGGCAGCCCGCAGGCAAGGGATTCCCATCATGTATAAAACCTATGGCAAAATCCCTTTACCAGTATCCGGTTATCAGGCAAATGATTTAGGACATAACCTGCAATGGGCTGCTCCTCAAGCGGTAGCGGCCGATGTATCATCCTTTATCCAAACAGGCTTTCCACTCGCCAATATCTCCTTTCTGAGTCCTGACAATACAGAGCAGGTGCTCACAGAAGAAGGCAAGGCCAACCTGATCGTGTGGGGAAGAGAAAAAGCGCAGCGTTGAAACAGGCTCTTTGCTTAGCCTGGAAGTCAAAAAGAGAGCATGAAGGATATACTTTACTTTCTTTTTGACTTCACAGAAAACGCAAGTGCCTCTTCCGCTGACCTTGCTTTTGTCATGACTACCCGTTATTTCACAACATCAGGGAGTCAAGCATGCCAGCGGCAGCTATTAGCTCACCTTCATGGATATCATTTTCCGAAACCTGTGGGAGCGTCCTATTCTTTCAGGATGATTTCTCAATGATCTCCTTCAGCTTGGCGATTTCCTCTTCACTGAGTTTTTCCTCTTTCACCAGAAAGGACATCAGAGAGGCGGGAGAATCTTCAAAATAACCAGACAGTAGTTTTTTCAGATACATCTTCTTATAGGCTGCTTTGCTGATGAGAGGATAATACTCATAGGTTTTACCATAGGCTTTGTAGCCCAGATAGCCCTTCTTTTCCAGAATACGCACCACAGAAGAAATGGTATTATAAGGAGGTTTGGGTTCATCGGGTATTTCTTCAATGATATCCTTCACAAAAGCTTTTTTCATCTTCCAGAAAATTTGCATCACACGCTCTTCGGCTTTGGTAAGTTCTTCCATCGTATGGCCTAAGTTTATTATTGGAAATTACGATCAGTCAGTGGTGTCAGTACAAATTCTATATCTACAGTTCCTTTTGCCGGATCAGGCAAAGGATTAATGCTGACCTGCTGGGGTTCAAAATAACCCATCGCTGCAACAGCCTGCTGTGCTTTGATCAGTTGGGAACGGTTAAAAAACTCTCCCGGTTGCATCGCTATCTGTTCAAGAATTTTCTCTTCGGCAACTTCTCCATTTCCCTTGATGATGATCCTGCCCAGCCTTACCTTCTGACCTTCATAGACTTTTATCAACAGGTCTACCCTTCCTGCTCCGGCAGGTTTTTCTTCTATGTCAATACTAAAGAATAGATACCCCTGATCCATGTAGAGAGAAGCAATATCCTTCCCTTCCGGATTGTACGATAAGTGCTTGTTTAACATCTCTTTATTGTAGACATCGCCAGGCTTCAAATTCAACACTTCATTCAGCAACTGGTCCTCATAAAGCGTATTACCCTGCCAACTGATCTTCCCTATGACCTCCGTATGGCTGGGTGCTACCTGGCTGCTCCTCTTGTCAGTATCCGCTTGCTGAGTGGGCGATGGCTGTTGCGAATCACCATCCATACAGGCGAAAAGCAGCAGCAGACAAGCCGCCACCGGAAGGATGAGCGTAAACAATAGTTTCTCTACTCTGATGGAGCGTGACCTGTATAGCATGAGAATTCTGCGGCTGATTTGTTTGTCTGAAAAGGGGGCTGCCAGTGGTACCGTTTTGCTTTCTGTAGCTAACCTGAGTAACAAATGAGCATAAGCCTTCTGTCTTTTACCCTTCCCTGCCACAGAAGCATCTGCCAAGTATTCATGCACTTCCCGCAACCTGTTCTTAAGATAAGCCAGTAAGGGATGAAACCAGAACAGCAGGGCTGCCAGCTCAAAAAAAAGCACATCCCAGCTATGCTTTTGTTGTATGTGTACTAATTCGTGCTGCTTGATCTGCTGTAACTCATAAGCAGGCAGTTGCCTGCTTGTTGGATTCAGAAACAGGTAGTTTAAGAAGGAGAAGACCGGTACGTTCTCTGACAGATTCACGATCCAATGATCCGCTGTTCTTTCTTTTGGGTTCCTCTTAATCAACTGCCGTATCTTTCGTAAATTCATGGCCAGCCAATAAGCCCTGTAGAGCAACCCGCTCAGGTATATCAGCAGTAGGCAGTAAGACAGTAGTGTAAATATACCCAGGGGCTGGCCAGTGTGAGCCGCAGAGGAAGAGGCACCCTGGGCAAACCACAGGCTGGTATCCAAGGTAAACGCAGCGGGAAAAGATACGGCGACCGGTGTAGTAAACCAGGGACTATACCAAAGTGCCGGCTCAGGGATAAGGGGTAATACACAACTAAGCCCCAGGCTAGCCATGAGATAGAAGCGCATCCAGAAAAAGTGAGTAGACCTGCTCAGTACTACTCGATAAACCAGAGAAAAGGCCGCCAGGCATAAGCCTGATTCCAGCAGGTAAAAGAACAGTTGATTTGTCATGAGCGAAACATTAAAAGTTAAGGCAAGGTAAAACTTATTTTTCAGTTTTACAACTTATTTTTCAGTTACATAACTGAAAGTTCAGTTTTATCCGATTTATACCTTTCAGCAAGCTTGTTTTGATACGCTTTGGCGTAGAATCAGCGGCGGGGTAAGTCGCATCATTGCCATTTATTCATGAAGGTAAAAGGGGCTGAGGCATTCGCCAAACAACTATTGATAGCGCTTCAAAATGACTACTATTAAAATGTAATTGTTAATCCTCCGTCTACCGTGAGAACAGTACCGGTTATGTAAGATGCATCCGGACCCGCTAAAAACCAGGCAACACCGGCTATTTCCTCGGCCCTGGCGGCTCGTTTGAGTGGCAAGTGATCATATCTGATGTAATTGTCTTTGAACCATTCACTCTCCAGTTCATTTTTTCCATCAGCCTTTACAGACATCGGTGTATCCACAAAGCCTGGAGCAATCGCATTCGCCAGGATATTTCTGGGTGCCAGTTCAAGGGCAAGTGATCTTGTAAATTGTGTGATAGCAGCTTTGGCCATACCATAAGCAGAACTGCCTTTGACCACCCGTTCATAATGAATAGAGGTAATGTGGATGATTCTGCCTCCATCTTCCATGAGGGGAAGCAAAGCCCGGCAAACTTTTACTGCACCATAGAGCATGACTTGCAAAGAATGGTCCCATTCTGCAAAATCAGAGTCCACTACAGGGTTAGCTCTAGAGATACCGACGCTGTTGATGAGCGCATGAAAACCGGTAAACTTTTCTTCTGCCTGTTGTTTGAAGCGCTCTATTTGTTCGTCTGAAGTGACATCCATTTGGATGGCTACATGGCCTTCACCCGCCAAACTGCTCACCACCTTTTGCGTTGCCTCTAAATCCTGTGAACCGATCATCACGCGATAGCCTTCTTTGGCAAACCGCTCTGCAATGGCTTTTCCGATGCCCGAGGAACCACCGATGACAATTACTTTTTTGCTCATGGCAAGATTATCTTACAAAGTAGATCCAATATGATTTACAGTACCTTTTTTTTATCAATAAGTAGCCCTTCCCCCAGAAATATCAAAGACAAATCCTGTTGAAAAACTACATTCTTTTGAAACAATCCATGTACTGATCGCTGCTACTTCTTCTACTGTTCCCAGTCGCTTCATAGGAATTTTGGCTGTCATATAAGCCAGCTGCTCAGGAGATGTTTTTTCATTCATAGCCGTTTTGATGACTGCTGGCGCAAGTCCATTGAGGGTAATACCCGTTTCTGCATACTCCTTTCCTATGCCTTTTACCAGACCAATGACTCCTGACTTGGTCGCAGAATAGCCGACCATCCCCGGATTGCCCTCTTTGCCGGCAATGGAAGCAATCAGTAAGATACGGCCGTAATTTGCCTTTTCCATGGCTTTGATGGCATACTTTGTCATCAAAAAGGAACCTCTTAAATTGATGGAATAGATTTTGTCAAAAGCATCTGTAGGGTATTCGGTAATTTTGATGTTTGTCGGCCCTACAATGCCAGCAGCATTGACCATGATATCAATTTTACCATAGCTTGCTTCTACCTGCTGAAAACTTTGGCTGACCATTTCCTCTGAGGAAACATCCACTACATAAGCGGTTGCTTTAAAACCTCTGTTTTTAAATTCATTGACAGTCTGATCAAGGGTATGCGGGTTCACATCAAACAAAGCGACCCTGCCACCTTCGAGTGCAATCCGTTCGGCAATACCTTTTCCCAATCCATCGGCACCGCCTGAGATTACTGCCACTTGGTCTTCAAATCGGTTCATGTTATTCGTTTTTATATTCGTTCTCTATAACGTCTCCGGGGTTTTTGAAAGGTTTTGAGGCAATGTTTCATCTATAAGTACAAACCTCCCCTACCCAACCTTTGGGATCAATTTAATCATAAAAGAAGTCAGATCAGGTGCATCTACCTAAGTTTTAAAGATTATTCTCTCCGGGGTCCGTATGGGTTGGATCTGTCTGTTGAGAGAGATTCCCGTGTAAGGCACGATCAGTGTATCAAAGATCAGGTTTGGCTTTTTGATTTCTTTACGCTCTACTTTTATAACGATACAATATGAAGGCACTCAGCCAACAAAATTTTATTCAACAGCTTTCTATTGACTGCGTCATATTCGGCTATAAAGAAAGGCAACTTAAAGTGTTGGTTCCTAAACTTAATTTCAAAGGCGACTGCTGGGCTTTGCCGAGTGGTTTGTCTTTCAACAGGAAGATATTGACCAGGCTGCCCGCAGAATTCTTGAGGAAAGAACGGTTATTAAGGATATTTTTCTGGAGCAATACCGTGTTTTTGGCGATACAAAAAGAACCAGTGTTGAGTTTATGGAACGTTTGATCGCACTGAATGTAGAAAAATTGCCTGAGGAAAGATTGATGAAGGAAGAGTATGAGTGGTTTACACGCAGGTTTATTTCCATTGGTTATTATGCATTGGTAGATATTAACAAAGTAGTGCCCAGGAAAATTGAAATAGATGAGGCCATTGATTAGTACAACATCTATGATCTGCCCGACATGATCATGGACCACAATGAACAGGTAAGAACTGCACTGGAAATGTTACGGGTCAATTTTGACCACAAACTGATGTGGTTCAACCTTCTGCCTAAAATGTTTAAGATGAAAGAACTTCAGCAACTTTATGAGACGGTTTATGATACGCCCTTTCCCAGAAATAATTTTCAGAAAAAAATATTAGACCTCCACGTCTTGGAGAGGCTGGAGAAGAAATATACGGGTGCGGCCAATAAGGCTCCCTATTTATACCGGTTCAAAAAGTAAATAGCAGAATAGCATTACTACCTCTCATTCCATTAGTTTGATAGCTAACAAACCACTACATTTAATACAGCAACAAAACAATAAGACTATGAACTTATGGCAACTTTGGCTGGGACTGACGGTGATCATGCTGGCCGGTATGGGAATGCATAACGCCGGCTGGCTCACCGGTAAGGAAGATGAGAAGTATCATCTGAATTTGCGCTCACGAACCAAAACCGCCGATGGTTCCTATAAGGTGGAAGAGAAAAAAGTAGTTTGGGAGCCCCGGGAAACGGCCTTTATCATCTGCGATATGTGGGATGATCATTGGTGTAAATCAGCGGCTGCAAGAGTACAGGAATTAGCCGGCCCCATGAATACAATCATTGAAAGTGTACGAGCGCAGGGTTCATTGATCATCCATGCCCCCAGCAGCGTGACTTCTTTTTATGAGGGTACACCGCAACGCAAGAAAGCGCAGCTGGCAAAGTTTGCCAAAACTCCAAAGCCGCTTTCCACTGCCGAGCGATGGGGCACTACCTGGTGCTGGCCGGACAAGACCCGGGAGCAGGATTTACCCATAGATGATTCGGATATGGGATGCGATTGCGCCGTAAAGTGTGACATTCGCGATGCCTGGACCCGGCAGATCGCTACGATTGGCATGGCTCCCGAAGATGCCCTTACCGATAACGGACAGGAGACTTTCAACCTGCTGGCGCAGCATGGAATCAAACATGTGGTGCTATTAGGCGTACATCTGAATATGTGTGTACTGGGGCGCCCTTTTGGTATCCGGCAAATGGTACAGCAGGGAAAAAATGTAGTGCTGATGCGTGACATGACAGATACCATGTACAACCCTGAGCGGGACCCGCAGGTAAGCCATCATGAAGGCACCCGGCTGGTTATTGAACATGTAGAAAAATATTGGTGCCCCAGTTTTACGAGTACGGATTTGACCGGGGAACCGGCGTTTAGCTTCAAACAGTAAAAATAGCTGGCCTAGGATACATACCAAAGTGACAGGCTGACAGCTGTAGGTGTTTCAAGGAGGGCCTCCTTTTTTTCAAATTAAAAATTCATAAATCCTTGTAAAATTTTTCTATAATCAACATATAATATATTCACTATTTTTGCTTATCTTTTCTCTACCCAATGGTAGCAAGCTCTCTTGAAGGAAAGGGAGGGTGAATAGCTATGCTGCCCAGCCATTAGCTTCATAATAGTTACCAAAACAGCCTTATTTCACTATAGCTTTTCTAGTCAGTTACCCAAGATCACTGGAAAAGTGAAACTAAACAACCACCTAATACCCACTCTCCATGAAAAGAAGATACATACTGGTCGCCTGTCTGTCTGCTGCCTTAAGGGCACAGGCACAGGAGATACCCCCCTCTGGTTTTGGTCCTCAGAGGCTACTTTCCGCTACAACTTTTGGTGCCAAAGCTGTTTATGCAGCAGACTTAGATGGGGATGGAGATATGGATATGCTCTCCGCTTCTTCTTCTTACACCATTGATAATGATAGCAATATCTCTTGGTATGAAAATGATGGCAGTGGTAACTTTACCTTTACTTCCCAACAAGTCATCACAACAGAGGCAGATGGTGCCACTTCAGTGTATGCATCCGATTTAGATCAAGATGGAGACCTGGATGTGCTGTCGGCTTCTGCCTATGATGATAAGATTGCCTGGTATAAGAATGATGGCAATGGTAATTTCAGTGACCAATTAGTTATTAGTATAGAGGCAGATGCTGCCCGATCAGTCTATGCAGCCGATTTGGACAACGATGGGGATATGGATGTACTCTCAGCCTCTGGTTTTTACAATGAAGGCAAAATAGCCTGGTATGAGAATGATGGCAGTGGAAACTTCGGTGAGCAACAAGTGATTACTACTGCAGCTGAAGGCGCGTATTCAGTCTATGCTAGTGATTTAGACAACGATGGGGATATGGATGTGCTCTCCGCTTCTGGCTTTTACTTTAACAGCAAAGTAGCGTGGTATGAAAATCAAGGGAATGGTAATTTTAGTGATCAGCAAATCATTTCAACTGAGGCTAGATTTACCCGATCAGTCTATGCAGCCGATTTAGACCAAGATGGCGACATAGATGTGCTTTCAGTTTCAGATGGAGATGTCAAAGTCGCTTGGTATGAAAATGATGGCAGTGGTAATTTCAGTGATCAACAAGCGATAACAACTCAGTCTAGTGGTCGATCAGTCTTTGCGGCAGATTTAGATCAGGATGGAGACATAGACGTGATTTCTACTTCATCTTATGAAGCGGACATAGTTTGGTATGAAAATGATGGAAGCGGTAATTTCAGTGATCAACAAGTGATTACTGCTGCTGCCGATGGCACTTATTCAGTCTATGCTACAGACTTAGACCAAGATGGAGATATAGATGTGATGTCGGCTTCTACCGGCTATGGAAACAAAATAGCCTGGTATGAGAATGAAGGAGGTGGCAATTTTGGTATTCAGAAAGTTATCACTCCTGAGACTGATGGTGCTAGTTCTGTCTATGCAGCCGACTTAGACCAAGATGGAGATCTGGATGTACTCTCTGCTTCTTACTTTGATGACAAAATAGCCTGGTATGAAAATGTAGGCAATGACAGCTTTGAACCTCAACAAATGATTACAACAGAGGCAGATGGTGCCCAAGATGTCTATGCAGCAGACTTAGACCATGATGGAGATCTGGATGTGCTCTCTGCTTCTGCCTATGATGATAAAATAGCCTGGTATAAGAATGATGGCAGTGGAAACTTCGGTGAGCAACAAGTGATTACTACTCAGGCTTACAGTGCTAGTTCTGTCTATGCAGCAGACTTAGACCATGATGGAGATCTGGATGTGCTCTCTGCTTCTGCCTATGATGATAAAATTGCTTGGTATGAAAACGAAGGGAATGGTAACTTTGGTGTTCAGCACCTGATTACTACAGAAGCTAATGTAGCACAATCAGTCTATGCAGCGGATTTGGATCTGGATGGGGATATGGATGTGCTCTCTGCTTCCAATGATAGCAAAATAGCCTGGTATGAAAATCAGGGTAATGGCAAGTTCGGTGGTCAACAGGTTATTTTTGGTCAGGCATATGGTGCCAGTTCAGTGTATGCGGCAGACTTAGACCATGATGGAGATCTGGATGTGCTCTCTGCTTCTACTTATGATTTCAAAATCGCTTGGTATGAAAACGAAGGGGATGGCAGCTTTGGAGATCAACAAGTCATTACTACTGCCGCTAATAATGCCTGGTCTGTTTATGCAGCAGACATAGATCAAGATGGAGACCTGGATGTGCTTTCTGCTGCCGGCTTTTTAAACAACATAGCTTGGTATGAAAATGATGGCAGTGGTAACTTTAGTGAACCACTTGTTATTACTACCAAGGCTAGAGGGGCTAGTTCTGTCTATGCAGCAGACTTAGACCATGATGGAGATCTGGATGCACTGTCTGCTTCTGCCTATGATGA
>JAJNNC010000010.1 GCA_021730635.1 Catalimonadaceae bacterium JC749 | reverse complement strand
TGGAGTATCGTCAAAATCTAGCAATTGGTTTTCGCCTGAAATATGTCATGCTATGGCTGGCTATTGTCTCCATAGGGCAGATGACATCCTCCTGCCAGCAAGTCTCCCGCACCAAGGAGATTAAGCTGGCGCATGGATTGGATGTGACGCATTCGGTACACAAAGCGATGGAATACCTGGCAGAAAGAGTCAAAGAGAAATCCAATGGTAAGCTAACAGTAGAAATTTTTGCCAATGCCCAGTTGGGTAGTGAGCGGGAGTGCCTGGAACTGCTACAAATCGGCAGCCTGGGAATGACCAAAGTATCTGCTTCCGTAATGGAAAGCTTTTCACCCAGTTTCAAAGTGTACAGCCTGCCTTATATTTTTAAAGATAAAGAGCATTTGTTTCGGGTACTGGAAGGTGATATTGGCGACAAAATGCTGGTAGCCGGAGAAAAGTACTGGCTCCGCGGTTTGTGTTATTACGACGCCGGCAGCCGCAGTTTTTATACGGTCAATAAACCGATAGACGATCCGGAAGATCTCAGTGGACTTAAAATCAGGGTACAGGCCAGCAATACTTCTATTAACATGGTGCAAAGTTTTGGAGGTTCTGCCACCCCTATATCGTGGGGAGAGCTTTATACGGCTTTGCAACAGGGTGTAGTAGACGGAGCAGAAAATAATCCTCCCAGTTTTTATCTTTCCCGCCATTATGAGGTGTGCAAAAATTATTCTCTTAATGAGCACACCATGGTTCCTGATATCCTGCTCATCAGCACCATTGTCTGGAATCAACTCACGCCCCAGGAACAACAATGGCTACAGGAAGCGGCGGATGAGTCGGTAGCGGTGCAAAAGAAGCTCTGGGCTGCTTCAGAGCAGGAATCGTTGGAAGCTGTCGAGGCAGCCGGTGTCAATATCAGTGTTCCGGATAAAGAACCATTTATTAAAAAAGTAGAACCCATGTATGAGAGCTACCAAAATGAACCGGAAGTCTATTCGCTCATTCAACAGATCAGAGCAGCAGGAGATGAGTCGCAAATTAAATTAATAGACCAACCCGAGGCGCATTAGTATGAAGGTGAGAAAATGGATTGATGACATTTTATTTGTATTGCTGGTCACGCTGATGGCTGTGATGGTCCTGAATGTACTCTGGCAGGTAGCCTCTCGCTATATTGTGCGTTCACCCAGTTCTTTCACCGACGAACTCGCCAGATTTCTGCTGATCTGGGTGGGATTGTTAGGCGCCAGTTATGTTACGGGCAAGAAACTGCACCTGGCCATTGATATTCTCCCTAACAAACTGCAGGGCAGGAAAGAGAGAAACCTGACTATCCTGATCAACATTCTGGTAGCTCTTTTCGCCTTTTTTGCTATGGTATGGGGCGGCATCAAACTGGTATACATCACTTTAACGTTAGAACAAATTTCGCCTTCACTCAATATTCCTTTAGGCTATGTCTATCTGGTGGTACCGCTGAGCGGCGCCATTATTATCTACTATAGTTTGGCAAATCTTTTCGAGAAACAGGAGTCTCCGGAGGAACAGGGTAAAGAAATATTTTAGTAAAAGAAAAGGGCAATAAAAACAAAATTTTAAACACATGGAATTTCTGGAAGTCATTATCCTGGTAGTAAGTTTTGTGGTTTTGCTGGCGATAGGTGTTCCCATTGCCTTTTCTATCGGTATTTCCACCCTCCTGACCATGCTGGTCAGCATTGCGCCTGAACCAGCTTTCACTACGCTTGCCCAAAGGATGGCTACCGGTTTGGATAGTTTTGCTTTGCTGGCTATTCCTTTTTTTATCCTGGCAGGCCAGCTGATGAACCGGGGAGGTATTGCGGCCCGCCTCATCGATTTTGCCAAAGGGCTGGTGGGAACCCTACCCGGCGGGTTGGCTTACGTCAATATTCTGGCCTGTATGCTGTTTGGCGCCATATCTGGTTCTGCTGTGGCAGCGGCTTCTGCCATAGGAGGTATCATGAATCCCCGGATGGTAAAAGAAGGATATTCCAAACCCTTTAGTGCCGCTGTCAATATCACCTCGGCTACCACCGGTATGATCATTCCTCCCAGCAATATTCTGATTGTTTACTCACTGGCCAGCGGGGGTGTCTCTATCGCTGCCCTGTTTGTGGCTGGTTACCTTCCGGGTATCTTAGTGGGTCTGGCGCTCATGGTAGTGGCTGGCTTCATTTCTTATAAAAAGAAATATGCCGTTGGCGAAAGAATACCGCTCAGAGCGGTGATCAGGAAGTTCTTGGACGCGGTGCCCAGTCTGCTGCTGTTGATCATCGTAATCGGCGGCATCGTAGCCGGTATATTCACAGCCACAGAGGCTTCTGCCATCGCTGTCCTCTATACACTGGTGCTGTCTATGCTCATTTATAGACAAGTGAAAGTAAAGGATCTGCCTCACATTCTCATCCAAACGGTCATTACGACAGCCATCGTGATGTTGCTGATAGGTACTTCTATGGGCATGTCCTGGGTGATGTCTTTTGAGAAAATTCCTCAGGGTGTCAGCGAAGCCTTACTCTCTATCAGCGATAATAAAATTGTGGTGCTTATCATCATCAACCTGATCCTGTTGTTTGTCGGCATCTTCATGGATATGACGCCAGCCGTCCTCATCTTTACCCCTATTTTTCTTCCGGTTGTCACCACCTTGGGTGTGGACCCTACTCACTTTGGAATTATGATGGTGCTGAACCTATGCATTGGACTTTGTACGCCTCCGGTAGGTTCCGTACTGTTTGTAGGCTGCGGTGTAGCCAATATCAGTATCAGCAAAGTGATCAGACCGCTGCTCCCCCTGTTTCTGGCGATGATAGCTGCGCTGCTGCTGGTCACCTACATTCCTGAATTGAGTCTCTGGTTGCCCAGGATGTTTGGATTATAGGCAACCCCTGCTCTGAAAAGTGTTTGTTACTGCTCTGCGTATCCTACTTGAAACTGTAGTGCTTCCAGGGCACCAGCCAGATAAGCAAAAGGAGCGTTCCAGTTGATAGCTACCTCATTGGAGGCATAAGAGCAATCATCATCCGTATATACTTCGTCGGCGGCCTTGGATGTATAAGAAGTACAGCCATCCTGACGGGGTGCATTAGCATTGGGTCCGCCGGCCACCCAACCTGGTACCGGTGCTTCTATCCCGTCAGCCACAGACGGGCGGTGATGCGGATGCATCGGCGTTTTGTCACCATATCCAGTCACAAATGAGTAACCAGTCGCGTTTCTTCCCAACAGATAATCCAGATTGTACAACGCATAACGGACATATTTTTTATCAGAAGTCAGCCGGTAAGCCTGAAGGAGGGCAATACCCTGGTTGGCAGCAACCGAACTACTGCCCCATATAAAATCCCTTTCCGATTGTCCCATCACCGTCTGATAGGCATGATCATCTACTTGACGAATCCATTGGTCGGCCATCGAGCTTATCCTTTTTTTCAAAGCAGGCAGGTCCTTTTGGGCTGCAGGTGTCAACGTATTGCTAAAACGGCCCAGGGTATAATACCCCAGTAAACGCACCTGTGACCAGGAAGGAAGCGGCATGGCATCGTCAGGAAACATATCCACTGCCTGATAGTAAGTGTCTTTTTGCGTTGTCACATAGAGTTCTGCCGCTGCCCAGATAAACTCATCCTCAAAATGCTGGTCGCCATAAGCACCGGTACTGACGTCCGGATCATACTGTTCATTCATCTGCTCTTGGTTGTATTCCATTGCAGGATGTGCCTGGGCCCATTCCCAGGCTTTGCTAGCCGCTTGCAGACAGGAATCTGCTAGCCCTGGCAACACTTGTTCATACGTTTGAAAAATACGGCTGGCTTGGGCTGCTACTGCGGCCAGATTCAGGGTAGCGGCTGTTCCTTTTTGCACCACATACCGGGGTGACTTAGCTGCTGCTGGCATCACCATGCCATCAAAATTGGCATTCGTCAGCTTATGGTAGACACCTCCGTCTTCAGGGTCCTGCATCGTCAGCATCCAGCGGAGGTTCCATAAAACTTCGTCCAGCAAATCGGGTATTTCATTTTCACTCTCAGGAATATTCAGGCCTAGCGTATCAAAATAAGCCGGAAAGTCTTCGTAAAGCGACAAGAGGGTGCCGGTAGTGATCCCTGAATTGACTATGTACTTATTATAATCGCCAGCATCATACCAACCCCGAGGTGCTCTGATCTTGCTGCCGGCAGGACGATGGTCGGTAGCAGCCGATGGGTGAATCAGCACCTCTGTGTCCGGATGACCCGCCGGACGTGCCCACGGTCCAGCATATTTTTCCGGAAGAGGTGTAGACAAACGATGAAAGTAAAAGGCTTTCATTGAAGCCTGTGCCACTTCATGGAAAGCCTGCGGCCGTATGTCAAAAGGATGAGAAGGAGCTATACCCGGTACACAGACGACATAAGTGCCGGGCGTCTGCCATGCTGAAAAGTCTGCAATACGGGTTGTCTTTTGAGAGAATAGAGATTTTTTTTCTGCGCTCAGATTCCCGGTAAACACAGTATCCTGCTGATCAGGAGTAGTCAGATAGAAGGGTCCTTCCGATGTTCCTTCTACCACCGCTATTTTGGGTGCATTTGGGTAGAACCCTACTTGATTCAGACGGACAGGTGTCTCTGACGACGGCTGAGCAGCCGCCGACAGCACGATCAGCGTCAGCCATAAGCCATAAAGAATATTTTTCAAGAAAATGGAGGTTTGTTTGGCAGTATATAGAAACATAAGACTCTCTTGTGTTGCGTTTAACATTTAGTAAAACAGTATGGAAAGAACTAACGACAGAATTCTATGTTAGTAAAAAATTTTGGTAAATTACACAAACATGAATTCAATTTCTCATCTACTGACCCCAGAATTTAATAGCGCTGAAACGCTGATCAAAACTGTTTGGTGAACCAAGAAGTAAGGACATATTTGTATCTTGTATTCATATTTTCAATTCTTCATGAGGTATCATTGAATTTATTGTAGCGAAGATGTAAAATAATATTTGGCTTTTTGTATTTTCCATAAAACTATGAGCCTATGCAGTTTGTCAAAATACTGCTGTTGACCTGTGCACTGTTTACATTCCCGGAAGATGCTTTTGCATTATCTACCCTCCCGGTCTCTGATACCACTTTACTGGATTTGGCACGTCAAAGCGAAGCCCAGGGAGATCAAAGCAAAGCCATTGATTATTATGAGCAAGCCCTCCGTTCACTGGAGGCTACAGCATATGCCAAAAATGTATATATACGCAACAAATTAGCCCAGGCATATATCAGCATTTTCCAATTTGAGGCAGCCAGTGTGTATGTAGATTCCGCACAGGCAATACTCTCTGCCAGATTGTATGAAAATGATTCGCTGACAGCACTCACCTGGTATACTTTGGGTATGTTGTATGATTATCAGGGCCGGGCCGATTCTGCTCTATTCTATCACCAGAAGGCATTAAACCGTCGGAGAGCGATCTATCCGGAGGATCATGTGGAAATTGCCTACAGCCTTTTGGGTATAGGGGATGTCTATCGCTTTACTTACTTTGATTCCTACAATGCTGAAGTCAGGTATGACAGCGCCTTACAAATTTTAGAAAGGCAACCCAAAGCAGCTTATTTATTGGGAGACAATTACTATAAACTAGCGGCTACCTATCGCATTAAAGGTGATTTTGAGAATGCCTTACACTATGCCCACGAAGCCTTAGACCTGTATAACAAAGCCGAACAGAAAAACTACTATTTCATTTCAAGTGCCTACAGTTTGATAGGCAGTATCCATTATCAGGTCGATGATTTTGATACGGCTTTATATTACAACCAACTGGCTATTGAGCTAGCCAGAAAACATCGCACCGTTTTGTTGCTGCAAGACCTGCCGACGCATTTCAACAACCAGGCAGAATACCACTATCAGATCAGGCAATACGACAGTACTATCGCCTACTGCCAGCAGGCCATTGATCACCAGCCTTCTGCCACCCTACTGTCTCAAAGTTATCAATTGCTGGGAAATGCTTACCGTATGAAAGACCAGATGAACATTGCCTTTCCCTACTACCGGAAAAGTCTGGGCATCCGGCAAAAGCTTTTTGCTTCCAGGCATCCGCTGCTGGCCTCTTTATACCTGGACCTGGGGCGAGCCTATGAAACGGCAAACCACCTGGACAGTGCTTTGTGGTATTACCACCAATCGCTAATCAATGCGATGATCAGTCAGAGTGATACCAGTGTTGGCCAAATGGTAGCCGTACGGGAAGGTGACGACATCAACGCAGCCTTACTGGCCCTGGAGCATAAAGCCAATCTATGGTTGAACTATTATAAGCAAAGTGCGCAGGAGCAGCATTTACATCAGGCACTGGAGCAATACCTCTTGTTGGACAAAACCATGGAGCTGAGCCGTACCCGTTTTGATATGGAAGGGTCCAGGCTTCTCCATTCCCGGTTTTTTAAACCCATGTATGAGCAGGCCATTGAATGCAGCTATCAATTGTATCAACGCACTCAGGATGATGCCATGCTGAGCCATATGCTTCATTTTATAGATAAAAACAAAGCCCTGGTATTATACGAAGCGATCAAAAATACGGAAATACTTCAATCGGTATTACCGGATTCCCTTTTCCTGGAAAACAAAACCTTGCAGGCTCAGCTAACCCTTTATCGTTCTGAGCTGACCCGTATACAGCAACAGCAGGGGGACTCATCCACCATAGCAGACTTACATCAAAAAATTGTAGAAATTGATCAGAAACTAAACCAGCTAAAGCGATCCATTCGGTCTGACTTTCCTAATTATTACCAGGTAAAATATGATCAGTATGGCGTGAATAGGGATAGTATCCAGGCTGTCCTTTTACCCAATGAAGCGGTTATATCTTATTTCTGGGGCGATTCTGCCATTTACGCCCTGCTATTAAGCCGTGATCAGGCTTTGGTTCACAAGACGACAGACATCCCACAAGTACAGGAGGCCATCCATTCGTATCTGGAGGTATTGTCTGAAGATCTCAACCAGGGTCCTACCCTAGCGCATTTTCAACAATTTCAGCAGAGTGCTTCCCTTTTGTATCAGTGGCTGTTGAATCCGCTGCTTTCCGGCCTGACGGTAGACCACCTCACCATTATTCCTGACAGTGAGCTGGCTACCATCCCTTTTGAGAGTGTGGTAACCGGAACCATAGACAGTGATATGATCAGGTATAACAAATTACCTTACCTCATTCACCATTATTCCATTGCCTACAACTTCTCTCTCAATATGGCTTACCGGAACCAGTTGCAACCTCATTCGGAAAACAAGCAGGACAATGTAATGGCTTTCGGTATACAGCATTTCAACACGCCGGAGAACGATGCAGAAGATTTCTCAACTTTAGAGGGTGCGGTAGAGGAAGTGCAGTACATTCAGCAAATATTTCCGGAGGCAACACTTTTCTTAGACGATAAAGCCACCGAGAGCAATTTCAAAACACATGCGAAAGACGCTGATATTTTGCATCTCGCCACCCACGGTAAAGCCAATGTAGAGAATCCCTTTTTCAGTAATTTCACCTTTTCACAGGGTCATGATCAGGAAAACGATGGCACACTCTACCAGTATGAAATCTACAGTACTCCGCTGAAGGCACAACTGCTGGTCCTCAGTGCCTGTGAATCGGGGATCGGTAAAGACTATCCGGGAGAAGGCAACTACAGCCTGGCCCGGAGTTTTGTGTACGCAGGCTGCCAGTCGGTGCTCATGAGCCTGTGGAGCATCAATGATTTTGTGACCAGCGAACTGGTACAGGATTTTTATCATCATTTATACCAAACCCGGCACATTACATCCTCCATCAGAATGACCAAGGTGGATTACCTGGCAGAGGCGGATGAAACAACCGCCCATCCACAGCGATGGGCTGCCCTGATTGCTATGGGCAACGAAACCATCCAACTTCCCAATGATAAAAATGACATAGGTTATATCCTGATCATAGGGATGATCACGGCCATGCTGGTAGCTGCCATGGTGGTGCTACGCAGAAAGAGATTGTTCCTCGTTTTGCGACTCTGAACTATATTCCTGACCGGGAATTTCCTTTAAAACAAAAAATCTGACCATTACCGTATCTGTCGTACCGTTCAATACCACCTCACAAACGCCACCATGAGCTGTGTTGTATTTCACTATTTGTCCTTCGTTTAAATCTGGCGGGATGGGAAAGTCACGATCGTCGGCATAAAAATAATGCAGTTTATGTGTTCTTTCGTCTACAAGAACGCCATCTAAATAGGATTCGGCGAGTTTGCGTTCCGGAGAAATGGTTTCAAAAGTGATGCTTATTAAAGTATTTCTTGGATTCAAAACTTTTCCTGTTTCTATTGACATGACAGTATAGGTTTAAGGTTAGTAACTATATTTTGTAATTAAGGCTAAAAGAGACATTGTGTTTCGCCGGCCTGCGTACAATTTTTTAAGCATTCGCTGTCAAAAAAACTTCCGTACCCTCCTCCGGCAATGAAGATACATTTTAGTGTTTTTTCCTAAACTATCATAGCAAACACAAAATAATATTTGGCTTTAAATTCGCTTGGGAGAAATTGCTTATCTGGGTAGCTTTCAGAAAGTTATGGGCTGAGCAGCACCACTTATTCTGACTTCTGCATCCATGTACCGGCTTTGCTTTCCAGAAACAGAAAGCACCAACCCTTATTTCAGAAGGCTGATGCCATTCATTTCTCCTCCGGTTTTGTGGTTATGATAGAATTTTTGTCACCCGGACAAACCTGACAGTGATTGAGTCATTGCTTTCTCCCTTGCCGTTGTACAATTTGACCTCGCAAATCCCGGCGGGGTCGGATTCGTATTCAACTCTTTGGCCCTCCTGTAAATTGAGTAAGGACCCATCCAGGAAAGTCATCACAGTTTTTGCCAGTTCCAGGCTTTCGTCTGAATCGTCCATCATCCTTCCTTCTGGCTGATAAACTTTCTGTGACGCTGCCTCATTCACCGTTTTTACTGCTTCAACAGGTTGCTCTTTCAGCTTCGAGATCTGGTCGGGGTCAATTTCTACATAAAAGTACCGCAATTCGCCGGTTTTTTCGTCTATCAGCACACCATCAATATAATTTTCATCCTTGATAATGGCAGGCCTTTTCAACACAGGGGGTTTGTCAGATTCCTGAATTATTTCGTTGATCTTCGAGACCAGGCACCCATCCCCTCTCTTGGAGAGATTGGTGCCATCATTGTCGTGCACCTGATCACACAATTCAATGAAGGTACTGGCCAGTCTCTGACTTAAAGGCCCTTTGATCAGCACGGTATTGGATCTGTCATCCATAAAACCCACTCTCCTTAAGGTATTTCTTGGATTCAAAACTTTTCCTGTTTCTATTGACATGATAATGAGGGTTAGGTTAATCAATTGACTTTAGTAGCTCTCTGGCTTTTTGCCCATACTTATTGTCTGTATTCTGAATGGCTCTCAGGGCATCCAAGGCAGCTTCCTTGTTTTTTTGCTTCAGGTAGGCCAACCCCAGATACCAGTGGGTACGTATCCGTATGTTTTCTTCTACCTGCTGATAGGTTAATACTTTTTGCAGGGCTTGTATGGCATCTTCCGCCTGGTCCAGACCCAGATAGGCATTTCCCAGGTAAAACCAGATATGATAGTTATCTTCCTGGGTATTGGCCTGCTTGAACAGGTCGATGGCTTGTTCATACCGTTTTTTATAATAGGCGGCAAAGGCACGATCCAGTACAAACTCTTCAGCGTTGCCACCCCGCACCGGGCCACCCAATGGCTGATAAGCCTCAAAATTCCGCTCAAACAAACGGGTATACATGCGCTCATCCTTGTGCCAGTAATAGGAGAAGCCGATCATCAGCAGCAGTACGGAGGCTGCCATGGAGCGAAATAGCCATTTTGTCACAATGGTACGATCTTCAATGCTGTGACTGGAGGCCTCAACTTCCAGCTGCTGTATCTTTTGCCATGTTTCTTTTCGTCCATAACATCGGATGCCTTCTAAGATCATCTGATGCTCTTCCAGCTGTTTGCGCAACAGGCTGTTCTGACTGAGCGCTGTCTCAAAATCCACTCGCTCCTGCTCGGTCATCTCTTCATTGAGATAACGATCCATATCATTATCGTTCGTAAAATGATTCATAAACTATTTAACAGTAAGTTGTTCTAGTATTTTCTTCAAACGTTCCTGGCATTTGTATTTCTGGTTTTTGGTGGTAGCAGCATTTTTATATCCTAACTTTTCGGTAATGTATTCCATAGACCTGTTTTCATAAATTTTCATGACCAAGATCTGCTGACAAGGATCTCCTAATTTTTTGAGGGCTTCTTCTATCTTCAGGCATTTCATCTCCCGCTCCTGCCATTCCTCCTCAGAAGCATCTTCCATTCCCATTATTTCCGGAGGCAGCTCCTGATAACGTACCTTCTGCCGTTGGTGTTGGTAAAATTTGTTCTTTCCAATGCCGAATAAGTACGTTTTGATAGAAGAGACAATATGCGTCAGTTTGCCTGTCAGTATTTGGTCATAGAATGTAAAAAAGGCAAGCTGGTAAATTTCTTCAGCATCCTCTTCCGGACAACGATATTTCTTCCCCAGCCAGCGGATAAACTCCTTACGATACCGCTGGTAGGTTTGAGATAAGATTGACTCGTCTTTATCTCTAATGCGCAATATGATCTCGTTGTCGGTCATGGATCAGTTACTATTAGTTATGGCAGGAGAAGAAAGTAACCTATGCATGAAGTTAAAAATATTTATTAAAGAAAGGAGGTTACCAAAAAGAATTTTCATCTACTAATAGCAAAATCAAATCATCTCATCTTTTTATCCTAAAATTATGAAAACGTTCAAGCTGATTTCCCCAGGGCTGGGAATAGCTGTATGCCTATTGGCTATTTCCTGCAACGATGATGTTCCTGATGTCATGAGCCCTTCTTATGATCTCAGGTTTGACTTAGCTTTTGAAAACCTACAGACAGACCTGAATCTGGTCGTGAAAGATCCTAAGGGAAATCTTTATTACCAGGGATTCCAAAATGGATCTGAAGGGCAGGTTGTCACTTATTGCGCTTGTGGAGATTGCCCGAAAGGCGCTAAAGAAACGATTGGCTGGACTTCTGAGCAGGATATTCCTTTTGGCGTCTACCAGTACTGGGTGGAGCATCAGGGTGGCTGTGACCAGGAGAATATACTCTCACCGTATACGGTTCAGGTGAGCAAAGCAGGAGTGCTTGTGCAGCGTGATACAGGTACACTTAAATACAATGGAAACCACTCGCCTGTTCGAACCTTCATGCTGGAGGCCCCTGAACCTATTCCGGTCGAAACGGCTCCTCTGTTACGATAAACCTGCCATCTCTCAGGAGATCCCTGATACAAATTGCTACATTTTCTTTCTTAACCCTTTAACATTGAAAAATTATGAAAACGTTGTTTCAATTCGGACCTCTATTGTCCCTACTGCTGCTGGCTTCCTGTGATGAAGGTCCCGAAAGATCCATCACACCGATCACCCCTTCGTCACCTCCTAGAATTACTTCTGTTTATCCCGATGCGGGCGCCGCCGGCGAGGAAGTGACTTTGTTGATTGAAAACTTTCCTGAAAGCGCTGTATATCAAATGAATGTGCTGCCAGGAACCTATCCTGAAGAATCTCAGACAGGCCCCTATGTGACAGTACTTTTTGGTGCAATGTCAGCAGACGTGGTTTCAACTACTCACTTCGCCATTGTGGCACGTATCCCCCAGCATTTGGATCCTGGAGATTATGAGATCAGGGCGTATATCAATGGACATACCGTCGTTTACGACGAGGCGCTTTTCAAGGTAGTGGATCGACGGTTCTGAACAAGCCTCAATGATTATTCTTATAGAAAGCCTTGCCCCTCGGGTAAGGTTTTTCTTTGTTTGCCTCCGGAGCTTGCTCACCTAACCAGTCCCCTTTGATAGAACGCTTGACCTACCGCCAGGCACCCAGAATAATCCCCATCACTACAAAGGAGATGGTAACATACCCCGCATGAATTAACAAGTACTTCAGGCTTCTTCTTTCAAAGAGCCCGATGATGAAGATTGCCATGGCTACCCACCCAAAACCAGCCAGAAACCCTGCGGTAGCGCCCCATAAGACAGTAGTCTGTTCATCGTTGAGAAACATGGCCAGGTTGGCGGCCATCACCAAAGACCATAGAAAGGAAAGTCCGAAAATTTTCGCCATGTTTCCTTGCTGCAGGTCTTCTGCTGTCAGATTGTTTTCTTTCATCCAGGATTTGCCAAAAAGAACGGTAGAATACCAAAGTCCACCCAAAACAAAAGTACTTAAAGCAGCTACGATGACTGCCAGCCAGTTGATTGTTGAAAGATCCATTATCTATTTTTAAACATTAAAATAAACATTCTCCGGCTCATAGGATTGGAAAAATTTTACCTATCCCACAGGAATATAATTGAGCGTACCTTTCTTTCTGTGCAGGTAGGTTTTGGGAGTAAACCCGGAAAACGATTTAAAGTCTGAGATAAAGTGGGCCTGGTCATAATACCCACAGTCGCAGGCCAGACTGACCCAGTTCACTGCACCCTGCCGCTCTATTTCCTGAATGGCTTTCTGAAATCGGATGATACGCAAAAATGCTTTAGGCGTCACCCCCACTTCTTTCTTAAAAAGCTGAATAAGATGCTTGGCAGAATAGCCTGTTTTCCGCACTATTTCCTGGATGGTAAGCATTTGGGGGTGCATCAGTATCTGATTGACGGCGAAGCTAACAAAAGCGTTGGCCTGTAAAGTATTATGAAATGATTTGTTCAGCAGTTTCTCCGCCAAAAAGAAACGCTGCTGTGGTGAGGTTTTCTCCAGTAATTGCTCCCGCAATTGCATAAACACAGGAGGTAGGATAAGATCTCCGTCTACCACACAGTCTGTGATCTCAGACAAGGGCCTGCCCAGAAAAGAATAGGCCATGCCTTTGTGGAAATTGATAATAAACATTTCCGAATATTGCCCGGAGGGGATGGTGATGAAACGGTTTCTTATACCTGAAATCCAGAGCCGGTGGCAGGCCTGCACTGCTTTCAAGCTCTCATTGTCATAAATATATTTAGGCAAATCCGTCAGATCTATGATGATCTCTACATTGCCATTGGGCAGAAAGCGGTCAAACCGATGGCCTAACTGATGCAGTTTGAAATAGGTGAAATGACTGATATATTGATTCAGCGGGTAGGCAGGAAAGTAGATGTGTTCTGTCATGGGAGCAGGATCCGTAAAATTTGGTTTGATACGAAGGATCAGCCCACGAAAAAAGACAACCTTTGAAGTTTCACGGGCGGATACAACGACATAAAACTTGTAAACTTCCCATAGAAATGATTGTATATTTTAGACACTTACACCCTTTGAATGGCTTTATGCCACATTTTCCACGGCAAAACCAAAGAAATTGATACCGTTAGAGGGTTCGGAAGAAATGAACAGAGCGGCCTTGTGGCAGCAGGACGCTTGATGACGGACTAACCACAGCAAAGTGGCAGGTAGAAGCACCACCTCTCCGGAAATCTTATTCAAAGGCCTTGTTCATTCTTCTTCCCCGCTACTTTTTTCTACTGCCACGGCATAGATTTGGGTATCGCCCTCAAAATTAGCACGAAAGATAATCCACTCACCATCCGGAGAAAAATGTACATTAGGCTCCAACTGATAATCATGATGTTGCATATTGACCAGCCGTTCTGACACCAGATGATCGCCCTCCGGCCGGAACAGGTAGAGCCACCTGCCATCTTCGGCCTGCGCTACCTGGGTGGAATCTCCCCCGTCACCGGCAAACAGGGTTTGATCGGGAGAAATGTTAAAGTGGATAGACCATTCGTCGCGTTGCAACGCATAGCGTTTTTCCTGCCCCGAAGACACATCCGCACCCGCCAGATAGAAAGTCTCTCCTCTGGGAATCTGCAGGTCGAACCAGATGGTTTGCCCATCGCGGCTGAAAAACTCGTGCCCGGCAATCTCCCGGTGTACCGTACGCTTGTGCATCAACTGTGTCGCTTTGCTGCGGATATCAATGGTCCATATCCTATCGACCAGATGCCAAGGCCCTTCGTGGCAGAACATGAGCAGACGAGGATTGGTAGGTGAGAACTGTACATGTCCAAGCCAGGTATTTTCCTGGTGTATCTTCTTCAGCTCTTCTGTGGCTATGTGAAGGGTAAAAAGCGTATGGGGGATTTTAGCCTCAAAGATACGGTTGAAGTAATCGCCCTTTTTCGGATACTTCTCGTAGATCGCTCTTTTTTCTTCTCCCGCATAGACACCCGCCAGCAGGGTTTCATCAGCATTGAGGGTAGTGATGCCTGCCTTAAAATCTTCAGGGAACACAAACAATAAACGAGCCTCTTTGCTGTCTATGTGTGTCGCAAACACACTGTCATGACTCTGGTAGATCACTTCCCTGTGCCGAGGCGCTACGATCTCCCCGGATATAGGGGCAGGATGGTAGGTCAACTGTTCTGTTTCCAGGGTTTGCAGATCCACGGAGAAAAGCTGATTTCCTTTGGGTGTTTCTCCGTAGAAAACCATTTTATCTCCCTCACCACTGGCAGTGGCAGGAATAAAGGGATTGTTATGAAAGTAAAAACTCCGGTTATTACCTTCCCGGCGAACCAGCCGGATCACCTGGTGGCCGGTATGCTGGTCAATCCATGCATCAGGCATATCCTGGCCGCCGGTGGTCAAAACCGGAATAGCGTCAGACACCTGATCCTTGCCGGTGCCTGGCTTGCAAGCTTCTAACAGACAGGTAAGAGCGATCAGGGTAGGCAATAAATGCTTCATCAGTTTTAAGGTTTTCTTTCAAATAAAAATTATGACCTGCTTTAAAATGCTGGTTCTATGGTATCCAAAGCCTTTTGCACATCAATGTACTGCACCAGGTCTTTCATGGCAATGACCTGAAAATGATGGTCGTGCAGATATTTCATATATTCCTCAAACAGGGCCGGAGGGGTGGTCACCCACTCATGGGCATAATCGGGCACACCATGGACAGTGAGTACCACTATTTTACCTTCTTTGGCCTGCTGAAAAGCCTGGAAGATCTGATCTCTGTTATCTTTGGTAGTGCTGAAACTGGGCATCAGGTAAGGATGATGTTTTTCAGGGTCATAGGCCTGATCGCCGCCTACCCGGGCAAAAAGATAGCCTTGTTCCTGCAGGATGCCTATGGCTGACGGGTCCGTTTCATAAGCCGGATAAGCAAAGCTTACCGGTTTCTCCATGCCCAGGGTCTCGCATTTGTTTTCTATATAATGCAATTCTTCCTCCAACCGAGCCTTAGAGATGGTGTTGACATGCGTATGCTTCCAGGTGTGGTTTCCAATTTCAAAGCCCATTCTGGCCAACTGTTGAATTTGTTCCCAACGCATGTATTTATGCTTATCCTCAAAGTCGGGAGGGAATTCACAGACGAAGAAGGTGCCACCAAAACCATATTTCTTTAGCAGAGGTCCCACGAAGGTAGCATGCGTGCTGACCGCATCGTCGAAGGTTAACACGACCAGTTTGTCGGGAATGGGCTGACGAACGATTTGGGAAATTCCAGGAAGGCTTCCCATAAAGATCATTATGCTTGCCAGAAAAGATAATAGCCCCCATCTCATATTTTTATTTGCTTAGGTTGTTGATGACTGTTTTTCTATTGCCTGTGGTGCTTTATTCATTGACTACCGTTTCCCCTGGGTTGGATCAGGCCAGGGGTCGGTACGGAAAGGAGCCGCCGGCAGTCCGGTATCATTGGTTAGGTTTGGATACTGCGGATTGCTGTTAAAAGCATAGCGCACCGCTACCGGATCAGCCACTTCCCCGGACCAAACTTCCACTTTGTTTTTCCCCACAATTTTAGCGTACGCCCAATGCCACTGCTGATCGGCTCCGGCAATGGCAAATTCCTGTAAGGAGTCGCCATAGGCAAGCGCCAATCCTTTTCCTACCTCTTCAAACTGAAGGATGATTTTATCGCCTTTCACCCTGGCTTTCTCAAACAGGGGCCCGGTAGCGGTGAGGTCACGGTCATACACTTCCGCCAAAGCCCAACGCGTCATACGTTTTCCCACATCTTTTTTATTTTTGGGATGAATATCGTCAGCCTCTCCGATATCAATAGTCACAATCAGTCCGGTATGCGGCGTGTTGACCACCGTACGCCGCTGTACTTCCCGCAGATGGCTCCAGGCTTCGTCAGTAGGCTCAGCGGACACCTTCCGGTAGTTAGGCAGTTGTATAATGCCAAAAGGGAGTTGAGGGGCCTTCCACTGATCCCGCCAGGCTTTGATCATGGTGGGTAGCAGCAAACCATACTGTTCGGCCCGCTCTTCATTGGATTCTCCCTGGTACCACCACACCCCCCGAACTGCAAAAGGGATCAACGGCTCGATCATATTGTTATAGATAGAGGCTGCGATCCGGTATTCCCGCAGCGCATCCGGTACCCGGGGCTGGCGGGGTGGTTCCCGTCCGTCATCTTCCGCTCTTGCTACGGATGCTTCCCACGCTTCCAGGTCCTGTTCATACTGCGCTTTTACCTGTGGCCGCTCTTGCTCCCAGATCTTCTCCCGCTCTACCGTAGGACGCAAATCTTCTGAGGCCAGCAGATAGGTCAGGGGCGTCCAGGCTTCTATCTGAGAGCCACCGAAAGAGGCGTTGACCAGTCCGACGGGCACTTCTAAGGCTTCTTGCAGGTCGGCGCCGAAATAATAACCCGCCGCTGAAAAATCCCTGACAGACTCAGGCGTACAGGCCTGCCAGGTAGCCAGTGGTCCCTTCTCATGTTTAAAAGCTACTTTCCGGCTCACATTAAAGAGGCGGATCATTGGGTGGCGGGCAGCGGCTATGGTTGCTTCCCCCTGATCGGTTTCCGGCAAGGTAAGCTGCATATTAGACTGACCGGCACAGAGCCAGACTTCTCCTACCAGAATGTCTTGTAGCTCAATGGTATTTTCGCCGGTAATGGTTAGCGTAGAGGGCGTCGTATTGGCGGCTAAAGCGTCTAAAAACAGTATCCAATTCCCTGCTTCATCCGTTGTAGTCTTTTTTTCCTGCCCGGCAAAACGGACACTAACCAGTTCTCCCGGATCGGCTTTCCCCCAAATCGGCACTTTTTGATCACGCTGCAACACCATCCCATCGCCCAGTATATCCGGCAGTGTGACTTTTGCCAGACTCATGTTTGCTGCGATGAGAATAGCACTGATCACCATCCCATAGCTGTGTTTCATCATAAGTATCATGTTTGATGAGGCGTTCATCTTTTTATCTAGGAGTTATTATCCATTTTCATGGGTTGAATGTGGACAGGGCCCAGCAGGCCGGAAGGCTGTGGTTCCCAACCGGAAGCATCAAAGGGTTCATAGTTTAAATTAACGAAGTTAATCTCATGGTATTTCCGCCATTCTACCCCTTGCCTGTCCAGATCCCGGATATGGTTGGCCATCAGGTTCACCACTTCTACCTTCAGTGTATTGTCTCCTTCCTGCAGATACTTTCCGATCTTCGCCCGATAGGGTACACTCCACAAGATACCTACTTCCTGATCATTCACCCATACACGGGCACTCTCCCGCACATCACCCAGATCGAGCAAATAGTCATCGGCTGATGGTTCGGGCAGGTTGAAAGTGGTTGTATAGGTAGCCGTTCCGGAAAAACGGGCCGCATTCGTATCGGGCAGTGCTGTCCAGGATACCAGCCGGTCGAGAGGCTGCGCAGCGGGCAGGGCCGGACCACCTGCTGTAAATTGCAGTTGCCAGGTATTGGAAAGGGCCATAGGCTCACCAGCGTTTTCCAGGTAGGGCCAGGGCATTAGGCCTTCCGCTTCCTGATCTGTCGTGCGTAGCACCCAGGCTTCTCCGGGAGGTATGTTGACCCTCACCAAGGTCTTGCCGTCTTCTACTGTAGCTTCTGCCATCCCCCGCTGACCGTTCTGAGGGTCAAGGATGATAACAGAAGAAGCTTCTACGTTCAAGGGAATCAGGTCATCAATAGGATGATCGGTATGGTTGACAAGATAGTAGTATTTATCACCCTCAACATCGCGGCGGATAAACTTCAGCCCGGTGTCTGCCAAAGCTTCCCGCTCTATGCCTTTGTAGGCCAACGCCTGCTGTACATCTTCCGATAGCAGAACGGTACCTTTACCCATTTTCATTTCCTGCATGCCATTGCCAGCGACTGTCCATTTCAAAGAGGCTTTCAGGTCGTTCAACTGTCGCCGGCGTGCTTCCAGCGCATGCAGGCCGGGGACATCTTCCGGCAGTTGCTGCAAAACTACTGTCGCTCCTTCCCTGGCCAACGTCAATATGCTCTCAAAGGTAGTCACCGGCATAAACCGGGTATGGGGTACTACCAAAACTTTATAACCGAAACTATTCGCCGCAGCACGCAACACACCATCATCAACTTGGGTGCTGTCTAACAAATGATCTGAAATGAAGTCTACAGAGTAACCGGTTTGCATCAAGTCCGTGACGGTCCGGTAAAAATCCGTAGGATGCAGCCATTCTTCTATGGTATGAATACTGATCTGCTTATCCAGTTTCTCAGGATCGGCCTGATACCACAGGTCATGGATGGGCCAGTAGAGCATCACTTCCTGATCTGCCCTGCCTGCCTGCAAGACAGACTGGCAGCGTGTAATGTATTCATTCAGTCCGTTTACCTGGGGCCAGAGGCTGTTGGAAGGGGCAAAGTTGACAGAAGCATAGAATAGCCAGCCCGGCCACCCCGCTTCTTCCGGCGAATAAGTAGTACCATGGAAAAACACATGGTTTACTCCAGCCAGAAAGACCTGTTCCACTTCCGGCTTACACTGTGCCAGCGACACTTTAAAATGTTCTCCCAGCCAGGTGAACGTTTCGGAAGAAATCAGCGGTTTACCCATCACATGGCCTGCCGAAGAGGCAAATTTCATCATTACCGGATCAGGTTCCACATTACGGGAATCTACTGTATACCGATTCAGACCCGGAATAGGAAAATGGGTAGCACTGAAGGTCTCGCATTCCGGGATGTCAACGGCAGCGTATAAGTCCAGCAGGTTGCCGGGAGAACCATGTGCCTGGTTTCTGGAAACAGCGTCATGCCGGTGTATCCAGTTTGTCCAGGGAAGGGTAAAATTATGCAGCAGCATATAGGACATGGTTTCACGATAATCCGCTTTGATCCGTAAAGCCACATCGCTGGAATCTTCGCTGACCAACGCTCTCAGATGCGGACGCAAATCATAACCGTTCAACTGCTGAAATGAGTCGAAAAGATCAGGCGACAGGTCGGCATTGTACACTTCGTAGCTGTCGTTAAAATAGGAGCGCACCGCAGGCGGATTTTCTCCGAAAGCTTCTTCAAAACGTTGCAGGTAGGTCTTCAGCGCCTCTTCCGACAGGTGATCCAGGGTATACCCAGCGCCGCCGGGTGCAGCGCGCTTTACCTGCTGCCTGGTTTTCCCCAGAAAGGCGGCATACAGCTCCCAGGAGCCATCATCAGGCGACCAATTGAGGGCTCCATCTTCTGCTACCTGATCTGTCAGGTTTAGGGTGTCTCCCTGCTGGTTATAGGCTGTGAGTGCCAGAAGTTTGACAATGCCCAGCTCCTGCTGTTTGGGATCTTTGACGATGAGTTTTTCGGATAATTTTTGTCCTGACTGCAAAGTATAGGTTTGTACGATCAGTTGGGAGGCTGCCTGTGCTGGCGTGATCTGCGGACCTCCAAAAGGCCAGCCGGTACCCAGGTTCATATCTACGCCCATACCCAGCGAATCTGCTTTCTGTATCGTAAAACGCAAGGCATCCATCCACTCCGGCGACAGGTAGTCGAGATAATGCTCTTCATAGCCAACAGCACCATAGATAGGGGTAATTTCCACGCCGCCAAAGCCTGCCTCTGCATATTGTTCCAACAGGCGGTTCAGGTTTTGCTCATCCACGGCATTGCCCATCCACCACCAGCGGGTCCAGGGTCGGGTAGTATGGCTGGTAGCAGGCCAATCAGAGGCATCAGCCACTGTTCCATCGGCAACCGGCTCTGCTTCAGGTGCCTGACAAGCAGAGAAAACGGTGGCCAGCAGCATAAAGCCTGTCAACTGCACACAAAATCGTTTTGTCATTTCGGGTTTATTTAAGAATCAAAAAATAAGCATTCTATCCGTTACTTCACAAGGCTATTGAATGTTTACCTGCAATCCTTGTCTGCTACTGCCCAGGCTTACGTACAGCAGTTGCTGATCCTGATCATAATACCAGCCTTGCCCGGTAGAAGCCCTTTCCAGGATACGCTGGCTGGTCACTTTTTGTAGATTTTTTCCTGCTATATTCACAGCCGCAGGCGCCGTGTCTCTATGTATTTGCAGTTGGTAAGATCTTTCCGGCAGCTTATATTTTCCTTTGGGTGCCTGTATATCCACCTGCACCTGCCCTTTATTCTCCCGACAAACAATCTGTGTGATGGCAAAGGTATCCTGCTGATAGGCCAGGCTTTTTCCATCATCATCATAGAGTGTAAATGACGAAGTACCTTTGGGATAAATAGCCAGTGTGATGGTATCAGCCGTTGGCTCACTGATATAGTTCACCACCGGACGCATCGGAATGATAGCTCCACCTTTGATAAAAATAGGCATAGTATCCAGGGGTGTG
The DNA here is from genome assembly GCA_021730635.1 of Catalimonadaceae bacterium JC749. Lineage (GTDB taxonomy): Bacteria > Bacteroidota > Bacteroidia > Cytophagales > Cyclobacteriaceae > JAJNNC01. The sequence goes on along the minus strand of JAJNNC010000010.1, from coordinate 289,642 downwards.
ACTACATTGAGATATTGTTTCCCTTCATACGGCTGACCGGTCCAGTAATTGATCCAGGTACCTTCGGGAAGATACACAACCCGTGTTTGTGCTCCTTTGGTAGTGACCGGGCAGATCATCATATGACTACCCAGCAAGTACTGATCGGCAATGTCATAAGTGTTAGGATCATCCTGATAGGCCAGCACCAAAGCCCGCATCAGGGGCATACCCGTTTGGTACATTTCGTAAGCATGGCTGTAGAGATAAGGGAGCAGCCGATAACGCAACTGATCATACTTTTTGAAGATTCTTTGCGCCTCTTCTCCGTAGTGCCAAGGTTCTTTATAACCGGGATGATCCATCCCAAAAAGATGGGCAATGGGGCTCAGCAGGCCAAACTGACACCATCGGATGTATAATTCCGGGTCTGCCTTATGCTCAAAGCCACCCATGCAGTGTGCCCAGTAGCCCACGCCGGAAAGCCCGATGTTCAAACCCGCTTTGATCACCGGCGCAAAATATTGCCATTCACTGGGCCAGTCACCCGCAAAGATAAAGGGATATCGCTGAATGCCGGCGTAGCCTTCCCGGGTATGGTTCATGCCCCGCGTGGATACGCCCCGCATGGAAATGCCCTGCGTGGATACGCCCCGCGTGGCATTGTATTTAGCAAACTTTTCATAAGGGGCTTTGGCATAGGCCAGGGGAAACAGATTGTGCAGCCGCCGGATTTTTTCTCCGGTAGGCCCCACCTTATCACTTTCGTTGGCTTTCCGGCCAAAGGCACTGCCTTCGTCGGTTTTGAAGAACCTGGCCCCTATGGATGCTACTTTCATCGCCCCGTTTTCCCACCACCAGTTGACTGCTGCCGTGTCAAAGAAATTGACAAATTCTCCCGGATTATTTTCTTCGGGATAGACATATCCTTTCTGCTGGGCCTGTGCCAGCAAATTCAGCGTATTTCCATTATCAAAGCGGGGGCGTATGTGCAACCCAATCATATTGTAGTGCATGGCATAGAGGCTGTCAAACATCGCTTCCGGATTGTCGAAGGTAGGGCGCCATTCAAAGGTTGTAGCTCCTTTCCCCCCGGTATCCCCGAATATCCGCCAGGTAGAATCCAGGTGCAGCACATCTACCGGTATGCCCAGTTCCCTGAATTTTCTGGCCAGCGCGATCACATATTGGGTAGAGGTCAGCTCCTCGTATCCCCAGGTGCCTCCACTGTAGGTACCTACCTGCAAGCCCAGGGCAAAGAGCGGTAGCAGGGGAGATTTACCGGTCAGGTCGGTATACTGATCCAGGATGGCAGGAAAATCAGGACCATACAGAAAGTAGTAGTCGAGTTCCCCGCCTTCGGCTTTAAAAGTGTAGGCATCGGCGCTGGACTTTCCCATATCCCATTCTGTGGCGTAGGCGTTATGCAGGAAGATACCATAGCCACGGGTACTCATAAAGAAAGGCACCGGACAGTAGTTGGCTTCCAGAATATTGTAAGCTCCGATGATATGCGGCCTGCCTTCGCCTCGCCCTACATTGAGACTGACGGTTTTGCCCCGCTGATCCATAAAATCCATTCTTTCTCCAAAACCAAAGAAATGTTCATCCGGCATCAGTTGCTTGCGGCAAAGCACGCCTTCTTCCTGCTGAAAGCCTCCTCCGGTATGATCGGCCAGTGTTTCTGAAGAAAGCAGTTGCCCATCTGAAGTAGCAATATCAATTGTAAAAGGAGCTTTGTTGACTCTGACAGATAGCTTTTCTGTTTCCAGCAGGAAATGATCCTCTGCTTCCGTGGCTTGAATTTCCAGCGTGGGCCAGTCGTATTGTACCACCATCCAGGGTTCATTGTCTTCAAAATTTTGATCCCAGCTGCTTCTGATCCTGAGCATGGATGGCGTACAAAACTCCAGTTTCACCTCGGCATTGGTATTGGAAAAAGTGAACACATTGCCTTGACGTTGAAAACCCGATTTGTAGTCTCCAACTGCCGTTTGAGCGGTAACCCAAAAGGTATAGCCGGAAAGCAGAAAAATTAACAGAAAACGCATTGACATCATGAAATGAAGAAATGTAGGGTGAAAAGTAGCCAGCAGCTACTCCATAATTCAGAGAATGTATGGGAAAAATGAGCAACTCTTAAAAGCCACTCAGATTTCCCATGAAGAAAAACAAGCAGTTTTTAATAGCCTGGATTTTGTTCATAAAGCCCCTGCTTGATATCCAACTGATTTTGGGGAACCGGATAGAGAATCAGTGTTTCGTCTATACTGTTGGGCATCACCTCTGTGTCAAGCGTGGATAACCAGCCATTGATTTCACTCAACACTGTGCCTGTTCGCACCAGATCGTGCCAGCGCAACCCTTCTCCGGCAAACTCATATCTTCTTTCTTCCAGCAGTATGGTCAGGGTCACGTTAGCCATAGCCGGCAAGCCTGCTCTGGCTCTGACTGCATTGACAATACCATCTACTTCAGCCTGGCTTCCGGAAGCGCCCTGCAAAATAGCCTCAGCTTTCATCAGTAATACGTCGGCATAGCGTAGCACCGGATAGTTAAGTTCAAAATCGAAGCGGTCTACGCCCAACTGGCTCAGATCAAGATACTTTACAATAAAGGGTTCCGGCACAAAATTTCCATTCTGGTCGGTGTATCCTTCCTGTATGCTGGCCTCTTTGCGAACGTCCGTAGCCGCATAAGAACTGATCAGATCCTCAGAAGGCGTTTTGGGTGCATCAGGGAAAGAACCTCCGGGAAAAGGAATGCCTACGGCACGGGAAAAAGCTTCTGAATATTGCTGCGACACATATTCGCCCCCTATGCCCAGTCCGCCGGTTTGGTATTGAATATCAAACACAATCTCTTCATTGTTCTCATTATCATAGTCAAAAATACTTTCGTAGCTATCCAGCAGCGCATACTGACCACTGTTGATAATTTCATTGAGAAGGGTAAGGGCTGCCTCATAATCGTCGGTACCCAGGCCAGGTCCGTCAGGATGCAGTTGAGGTCCGGAACGCGTCAGATACACTCTGGCCAGGATGCCCCGGGCGGCATAGGAAGTAGCCCTGCCCACATTGGCAGCATCATAGGCATCAGGCAGTTTAGTGATAGCCTCCTGCAAGTCGGCCACAATGATCTCATAGACATCTGCCACAGGACTGCGGGGAATATCCAGGGCTTCCAGCGGTGTGACCGGCTCCGTAATCAACGGTACGGGGCCAAACCAGCGGATCAGGTCAAAGTAAAACATGGCTCGCAGAAATTTCGCTTCCCCTTCTATCCGGCTCCGGAGGGCTTCCTCCGGTACCAGTGCTGCAGTCAACTGATTGAGTACCGTATTGGCACGCATCACCCCGTTGAAGTAAGCATTCCAGGTGTCGTTGATAAATGTGGCGGTAGCCAGGGTTTTGTTAAAATTATTAATCGCACTGTAGTCTCTGACACCACCTGCTCCGGGCACATACATATTGTCGGAGCGGATTTCGGAAAGTTCAAAATGCCAGATAGGATAAGGCCGCAACTGATTGTAGACGCCATTAACAGCCTGCACAAAATCATCGGCATTGCGGTAGAAATCGTTGCTACCCCGGTCAGAAATAGGGGCCTGATCCAGCTGATCTTCACAGGCTGACAGTAGCAGCAGCCCGATGGACAATATCATATAGCTTAGTTTCTTCATGGATTCTAGAGGTTTCAGGTGGTTAGAAAGTGACGTTAAGACCAAAAATCAGGGACTTGGGAAGCGGGAAAGCGCCATAGTCGTCGCCGCTGGTGTTGATCGCTTCCGGATTAAACCCTCCGGTATAGTTGTCATACCCAAAGTAGTTTTCGGCCGTCACATAAATCCGGGCACCACTGATCAGGTTGGTATCAATCAGATCGCCTAAGTTATAGCCCAGGGTGATGTTTCTTACCCGAACGTAGCTGGCGTCGTAGAGCCAATCCGTATTTTTAATGCGCCCGAAGGTAGAATTGGCTTTGGGCACTTCTCCGTTGCCCGGATTCTCCGGCGATCGCCAACGCTCAGCCCAGCGGCCCAGGGCATTGTCAGGCCATCCCATCCCGGTGCGGTTCATGGCGCGTCCGAAGGTAGAATACAGTTTATTGCCCCACTGTCCTTGCACCAATATGCTCAGGTCAAAGCCTTTGAAGTTGAGGGTATTGGAAACGCCCCATACATAATCCGGGTTTGGATGTCCGGAAAGGATACGGTCATCAGGATCAATCACACCATCTTCGTTGGCATCCAGATACTTGGGATCTCCCGCCTCCTGGCTACCATAGAGGGCTACGCCATTGTCTATATCTTCCTGCGTCAGGATACCAGTCTGCTGCACCACATAGAAGCTATACATAGGTTCTCCTACTTTCAGAATGTTGTGGTTGATATCAAAATCTCCTCCCAGAATCGGCGTATTTTCCGGGCCAAGCTGTTTGACTTCGTTTGTGTTATGGCTAAAATTCAGGTTAGTCGTCCATTCCAGCGGGCCGGTCAGGTTACGGGTGGTAAGTTCTACTTCCCAACCTTTGTTTACCACTTCTCCGATATTGGTCAGTGCCGTGGTGAAACCGGTGGCGGAGGGAACGGGAATATTGAGCAACAGGTCGGTATTGGTTTTCGTGTAGTAATCAAAAGAAGTATAGATACGATTCTCCAGCAATCCCAGATCAAAGCCTATATCGATCGTTTCAGACTCTTCCCAGCCCAGATCGGGGTTTGGAAAATTCTGCGGCACCAGTCCACTGGCCAGGTTATTTCCAACAGAGTAATTGGCAATGTTCAGCAAGGCAATATGGCTGTAGTCGCCAATACTGTTGTTGCCGGAAATACCCCAGCTGGCTCTCAGTTTCAGCTCATTGATTGTACTTATATTTTTCATAAAGTTTTCTTCCGATACTCTCCAGCCCACGGAAGCCGAAGGGAAAACACCCCATTTGGTATCCTGCCCAAACCGGGAAGAGCCATCGCGACGAATAGAAGCGGTGAGTAGGTAGCGATCGTTAAAGCTATACTGTACCCTGCCAAAATAAGACAACAGCACACTCTGGGTCTCAAAAGAGCTGGTGCCGTTGGGCTGGATGGTGGCTGCATTGAGGGTTGTCACGCCTTCAGAAGGAAAGGTGCCACTGATTTCCCAGCTATTGAGCTTATTAAAGTTATAAGAAATACCACCCAGGGCAGATACATTGTGGCGGTCGGCAAAAGTATGGGTATAGGTGATGGTATTTTCATTGACAAAGGTCTGTCGGCGTAAGCCATCAAAGCTACCGGTGGTATTGCGGTTACGGCTCACCCGGGCAGGCGTATACCCTTTGAACTGAGCGTCGTTGTTATCCAGGTTGAAAGAGGTTTTCAGGGAAAGTCCTTCCACCACATTATACTCCACATAGGCAGTACTCAAGGTTCTGAACGTTCTGTTTTCTCCGATGGTCGCATGCGCCTGGGCTACGGGGCTTACCCTGGAATTGCCCCAGGTATAAACATCGTAGGGCGCTGCGCCGGTCAGCAGGCCTACACTATCTTCCACCACGGGCACCATCCCTACTGTGATGTGTGTCAGCTGATCTTTGCCTTCCACGCCTGGATCTTCTACGATGGAGTAAGAGGGGGAAATGTTGAGACCAAACTTCACTTTATCGCTGGCCTGCACCTCCACATTGGCACGGGCAGAGTAGCGTTGATAATTCACGCCAATGGCTATCCCCTCCTGATCCAGATAATCGCCTGACACATAGTATTTGACAAACTCGTTGCCCCCGGTAGCCGACAGGGCATAGTTCTGCAACCTCCCTCTTCTGAAAAATTCATCCTGCCAGTCGAGGTACGTTAGACCGGGATGCCCGGGCTGCAGCCATCGTTCGTCAATCATCAGATTTCTGTCAAAGCCTCCCAGGATGGCTTCCCGCTCAGCGGAGGACTGATTGGCTGTTCGGCCGGGACCGGAATTCACCCAGTTATAATTGATCATTTCCATAGCCCGGTCTACCCATTCTTCCGCCGTAAGAATATCCAGCTTTTTGGCAGTCTCCTGCCATCCGGTATAGGCATTAAAACTGATTCTGGCTTTGCCGGTTTGTCCGGATTTGGTAGTGATGATCACCACGCCATTGGAAGCACGGGAGCCATAGATGGCAGCAGCCGAAGCATCTTTCAGTACCTGGATGGAGGCGATATCGTTAGGGTTGATGTTGTCCAGCGGATTGCCATTGGAAAAACCTCCTGAAGAGTTTTGTGGAGACACTTCCAGTGGAAATCCGTCGATCACGTAGAGCGGTTCGTTTCCGGCATTGATAGAGCCTGTCCCCCTGACCTGCACCCGGAAGCCTTTACCCGGCACACCACTGGTTTGCTGTACCCGCACGCCGGCCATCTGCCCTACCAAGGCCTGGTCTACCCGGGCCAGCGGACGCTCTTCTATCGTTTTCGAATCCATGGTGGCAATGGCAGCCGTTACGTCTGCTTTTTTCTGCGTACCATAGCCTACGACCACCACTTCCTGCAGCGCTGTAATATCCGGGGAAAGGGCCACGTCAATCACCGATTGGCTTCCTACCGCCATTTCCTCTCTTTCATACCCTACCGAACTAAAAACCAGTACGGCATTGTCTGCGGAAACTTCCAGGGTGTACTTCCCATCTACATCGGTGATGGTACCATTGTTGGTATCTTTCACTACCACATTGACACCAGGGAGCGGAGAATTATCACTCACATCAGTGACAGTGCCTGTAATGGTACGCATCGGTGCGTTTTCCGTCAATTCTTCCGTCACCGCGTTCTCTACCGCCTCTTTTTTGGAGATATGGATGTTTTGCCCGATGCGCTTGAATTTGATAGCCTCCAACCGGGACAACTCTTTCAGGATATCACCCAGGCTACCCGTGGTTTTTTCCAGGGACACCATATGGTCTAAGCGTATCTGGGCGTCGTCATACGTAAAATGGAACGCTGTTTTTGATTCAATGTCTTTCAGTATATGCTGCAGGGTAGACGGCTGCCGCTGTAGGGCCACCTGAATTTCAAAAACACTTTTTTGCTCCTGAAAGCTATCATCATGTGCGTGAATAGTATGGAAAGGGTATCCGTAAAAGATTAGGCTACAGAGCCATAGTTTCAGCCCATATGAAATGGCATTTGGTAATTTTTTTCTCATAGTCTTAAGTATTTGATATTAGCTGAATTGTCATTTATTTGGTAACATAGCTGACAAACCCCAAAGGGTAAGGATGCGCTAACCTGAGTCATTGTAGGACATAGCGATTACTTTATGATTACATTCTTTTTATCTACTATTTCGTAGTCAAAGCCGGAGGCAAAGCTGATCCCATCCAGCACTTCCTCCAGTGACTGATTGTGAAATTTGCCACTGTAGCGTCCCTTGATATTCTGTTTGTTCCGGATAATGATGTTTACCCCATACCAATCTTCCAGCTTTTTCCAAACTTCTCCGGCAGCATCCTGGTCAAAAATCAGAATATTGTGCTGCCAGGCTATAATATCTTCCACCGGCTCTTCTGTGGCCTCGAGCACATGCTCTTTCTTTTTATACAGCCCTACTTCCTGAGGCAGCAGGGTAATCGCACCCGTTTCCTTGCCGGCCACCTGTACCTTTCCGGAAACCACAGCGACCTGTATGCCCGGCTCGTCTTCATAAGCCCGCACATTGAATTGCGTCCCTAAAACGGTAGTCTGCACCTCTCCGCTGGTAATCACAAAGGGTCTGGCTGTATCTTTAGCCACTTCAAAAAAAGCTTCCCCCTGCAGTTTTACCTCCCGGTTATCGGGTGTCGGCTGCGACCACTGGTAGATAAGCATACTGTTGGCATTTAAAGTAACCATGGTGCCATCAGGCAGCTTAAAGGTGAGCTTTTCTCCTTTCTTGGTATGTTTCACCACCAGCGGAGCAGGCGGTATGAGGGTTGCCGGTTTTGACATTTCGTACCAGGCAAACAGGCCTCCGGCAAAAAGCAGTATACTGGCGACCAGCCGACCTATCCAACGTTCATTGCCTTTGCTTTTGGCATACAGATAATGGCTTCGCTGATGTTTTTTGAGCATTTCCAACATCTGCTGCTTGTCCTTTTCCGGCAGTTCATATTCCTCCTGATACCGTATGCCCAGAATAATCTCCCTGGCCGTTTTCACTTTCCTTACCATGTCCGGATGCTGACTGATAAAGTCTTCCCAGAATTTTTCATTGTTAGGGTCCGGATGAAGCACCCACCGAACAAATGATTCCTCCTTTAAAAAATCCTGAATACCATAATGGGTATATTTTTTCATGGGCTGATTGGCTTACTCTATTCTATAGGCAGCAAAAGCAGCAATGACCACACTTTTTTTTTATTTTTTTTTGATAGGTCTGAAAAAGACAGCGGAAAGCCTCCCTTTGGCGGGGATGACAAACAACGGATCTAGCTGATAACCAGTCTAATGATTAAGAAAACAGGGTTATAATGAGGCCTAAAGGAAAAAATATTTCTTTATAACGGGCTAAGCGGGAAGACAGAGAAGCGATAGCACGGTAAATGAGCACCCTGGCAGATTTGGTACGGGTCATGCCCATGGTTTCCGCAATTTCCCGATAGCTTAACCCTTCATAAAAATATAGCAAGAGCGCTTCTCTCTGCTTAGCGGGTAACTGGTTGCACCCTTCTGTAATGATCGTTTTTGTCTGTTGACTTACTTCCTGATGGATGAATTTAGTACAGGGATCTTCTAATACTTTAAAATTTCCCGGCGCATGTGTTTCCTTTGTGCTTACGTATAATTGCTTTTTCTTCAGGCTGCGCATGAGCTTACGCCGGAGCGATTTGAACAGGTAAAATTTAATAGAAGCGGTATTCCCCAGTTGCCTCCTTTTATGGATCAGTTCTACAAACAACTCCTGGATACAGTCGCGCACTATTTCTCTTTCCTGAGTGAACTGACAGCCATAATTATACATTTTGCCGACGTACTGATTATAGATACAGGTCAGCGCCTCTTCATCTCCCTTTCTGAAAGCTTTCCATAAAACTTCATCGGATGGCATCTGATGAGCAACCGAAACCCACTTCAGCGGCAATACTTGATCCTTCTCCTCCTGGTCCCGGTAAAATTGAATATTTACTTGCGTTTCACTCATATTTTACCAAAACATTAAATGTACCCCTTATCCTTTTGTTGTTTTTGACAAAATAACAGGTTTGAAATTAATTTCTATGCTGTACTGTATGGGTACTGCTTGGGCAGACAACCTACTGAAAAAAGTGATATTTTTGTTAGAACAACAGATGCACCCTGTTATGTAGGGTAAAAATGAAAAGGCAGGGTAACACCTCCGTTCATGATTTAGAAAGTGTAGTCTCACGCAGCGTTTTACAGATATTTTCTCGTATTAATAACAGAAGCGCTTCCTAACTATGCTAAAAAACTTTGATCTCAAGGCTGTACTGCAGGGATGCCAACGAGGGAACCCACGTAGCCAACGAAAGCTCTACGAACACTTCTATGGCTATGCGATGAGTATTTGCCTGCGGTATGCACAGCACCGGGAAGAAGCCGTAGAGATACTTAATGATGCCTTCTTTAAAGTCTTCACGCATCTGGATCAGTATAATAAGGGCTATCCCTTTCAGCCCTGGTTGCGCCGTATTCTTATCAATACCGCTATTGATTATCACCGCCATCTGCACAACCTCCCGGTATGTCTGGAATTAAGAGAAGCCCTGGAAGTTGTGGTCGACGATATGCCGATGCCGCCGCTTTCAGAGGACGAAGATGTGTTGCCTATCCTTCAGCAGCTTCCACCGGCCTATCGCATCGTTTTTAACCTTTCTGTGATGGAAGGGTATCATCACCATGAAATTGCAGAGATGCTAGGCATCAGCGCCAGCACCTCCCGTTCGAACCTGGTTCGTGCTAAAGAAAAGCTGCGCTCATTATTCATTAACAAAAGCTGTAAACCAGTCAAAACCAATTGAATATGGAAGATTTTTTCAAACAGTTTCGGAAACAACTTGAAAAACGGGCAGAACCTTCCTTTGAGGAGCGCGACTGGCAAGCTTTACAACAACGCCTCACCCGGTTCTATCCTCATTCATCTGCCGGATTTGCCTGGGGGTGGCTGGCAGTTCCCCTTTTGCTTCTCCTGTTAGGAAGCAATACCTGGTGGTATTATGCATCGAAAATGAGTCGACAACCTGCTGCTGAAAAGAAAAGTCAGCCAGACACTATTTTTCAAACCAAAGTGATTTACCAAACAGATACCATTTACGTCACACGGGTGGTTTCCATGCCTGATAGACACCATGCCTCCCTGGTTTCAGCGGTTTCTCCTTTGAACCGATCACAGCACAGGTTTTCATTGTCAGAGCCTTACGTAGCCCTCTCCTGGCGTCGTTCGCTAAAAGACCGGCTACAGCCCATAAGAGAAGAAAATCCGGTAGGGTCTGCGCTTGAGGAAGGGGAGGAAACAGGGATGCCCCCCCTACACAAAGTGAATATTTCCTGGCTTGCGCCCTTAACCCTTCGGCTTCCTCCTTTGCCGGAAACACCGGAAGAGGTTATCTTTCCAAGGCGCAAGAAAGCCTTCCGGCTTCAGTTATCAGGGCTGCGTCCCCACAGTTTTCAGGTAGGCCTGACGGGGGGCTGGGTCCATGTGTCTCGACAGGACCTCCCCGCTTCACAGAGTTCTCTTGCAGGCATACAGGCCGCTGTTGGATTTTCATCACACTTTCGGTTGTGGGCTGAAACCAGCTATATGAATACAGGTTTTGAAACCAGCCAGCTCAATGAGGCCATCGATATTCCCCTGGTAGAACCTCCCTCTCATGATTTTACTTTTCTGAAAGCAGAAGTACCGCAACCCATGCTGCAATATTCAGCAGGACTGCATTACTACTTTAATGCGCAAGGGCGGCTGAAACCTTTTGCCGGCGCCGGTTACGGCCTGTTGCAACCCTTGCCTTATGAAGTCATCTATGAGTTCAGCAACTTACACTCTGATCTGGAATGGCTATACGAGCAGGAAGGGGAGCAACGATCCATACAACCCGGTTTCTTGCTGCTACAGGCCGGGTTCAGCTATTCGCTGAGCCAGCATTGGCACTGGCAACTGCAAGCTACCCACCGTACTAAATGGCTGAAGACCAGCGATCAACTGATTGGGATCCAGAGTGGCTTACACTTCCGGTTCTAAAAAAATAGTAAGCACGCAGCATTGGGCACCCGGGTGAACGTATGGAGAAGTAAACCCGGGTTTTTGCTTTTTATTCACTTACCAAAAAAATGCTGAACGATGAAAAAAATCAATTGGATTGTTTGGCTGATAGCCCTGGTGGCCGCCTCAGCCTGTGAAACGTTAGATGATCTTTTCGATAAAGAAGAACCCGCTTGTCCGGTGGCCGACGGGGAAGGAGTGCCCAATGCTGTTCTGGAATCTTTCCATGAGCTGTATGCCGGAGAAACTGTACTCACCTGGTGCGAAGCCAATTCAGGTTACATTGCTTTGTTTAGTGACCAGGGAAAAGAAAGGTACGTTATGTTTGACGAAGAGGGCGAACTGGTGGTGGAAGGAGACGACGATGCCATTGAGAAAAAAGCAGGCTGCGAATGCGAGCTAAGCATGGAAGATGACGAAGAACTGGTAGACATGGACATTATTGATCTGGATAACCTGGACCCTTCCAGCTTTTCTGAAACGATTGATAATCCTTATTTCCCATTGATCCCTGGCACCACCTTCACGTATCGCTTTGTTAACGACGAAGGCGTAGAAGAAAAGGTGATCACGGAAGTTACCAGCGACACCAAAGTTATTCTGGGTATAAACTGTGTCGTCGTACACGACCAGGAATTTGAAGATGACGAACTTATAGAAGATACCTATGACTGGTATACTCAGGATGAAGACGGCAATGTGTGGTATATGGGAGAGGATACGAAAGAGCTGGAAGACGGAGAGGTGGTCAGTACGGCAGGAAGCTGGGAAGCCGGTGTGGATGGAGCGGTACCTGGCATTATCATGCTGGCTGATCCCGAACCCGGACTGAAGTACCGGCAGGAGTATTATGAAGGTGAAGCAGAAGACCGGGGCGAAGTGATCAGTTTGAACAATACGATTACAGTCCCTTATGGCACCTTCGAAAACTGCCTGAAGACCAGGGAAACCACGCCCTTAGAACCGGATGTCCTTGAATATAAATTTTATGCGCCGGGGGTAGGATTTATCCAGGCTCAAACGGAAGAAGGTGACCCCACTGAGCAACTCATTTCAGTAGAATAGCTTGTAAAGGCCACTGCGCGCCTGCCTTTTTACAGGTACCTATTTCATAAAATCTGGTGGAGACGCCAGATTTTTCTATTCATTCGCCACAGCCTATTAAACGCTAACAATCTATGGAGAGATCAGGAGACAAGTGGCATGAAGGTGTTCCTGAGATGAACCAGGCATTTTAAGAACCGTTGGCTAGCTTCACAGTGTTGGGGATTTTGGCAGAGAAAGTAGTACCTTCCTGTGTAGAGCTTACCAGATCCACTTTACCTCCGTGGGCTTCCACAATTCCTTTGACCAAAGACAGCCCGATACCCCACCCTTTTTTGTGAGAACCGTCTTCCACCTGATAATAGCGGGAAAAAATTTTGGCCTGCTGGTGGATAGGAATGGGATTACCATAGTTATGAACCGACAGCTCAATGTAATCATCCAGGCGGCGGCACCAGACAGTGATGACAGACTGCTGATCGCCATATTTGATCGCATTCTGAATTAAATTATCCAGAGCCCTTCGTAAGGCTTTACAATCATAATTTCCTTCTAAGGAAGACTGCTCGCATTTGATCTGGATCTCACCTCCGTATTGTTCCGCGTACTCTTCCACCGAAGACCTTATTTCTACCATCAAATCGCAGCATTGCGGATGAATAGGAAGGCGCCCACCGGACTTGATAAGATTGACATCCAATAAGTTGCGAATAAGAGTTTCAGCCTGATTGATTCTGATCTGGATCGCATGCAGATGTTTAAGGTAAACAGGTTCGGAAGAAAGTTTATTTTTTAGCAGATCCAGAAAGGTAAGGGTATTCGCCAGAGGATTCCGCAAGTCGTGTGTAACTGTTCCGATAAAATCATCGCGGAGCTGCGCTTCCTCCCGCAGCTCTTCTACCAATGCTTCTGCTTCCTGCTTGGCTTTTATTTCTTCGTCTTGCCGGATCTCAAAAAAAGCCTGAGAAGCATGTTCAATGGCAGAAGTGACCGTAAAGATAATCTTATTCCTTTCTGAAGGTTTTATAGCCCCCACCTGGTCAACTGTCTCGAAAATAACCTGAAGCAACAGGCGGTATTCCCTGATGACATGTGACAGGGTGTAACCTTTGATCGCTGCCCGCAATCTTCCATGGTCCACACTCTCGTGGAGCGATTCCTGAGGCGTGTCTTCATCCAGAATGGTAATAATCTCTTCTAACAGGTCGGGCACATCGTTTCTTAGCGCAGGCGTGGTTTGGCCCTTCGCACCGTCTACTTGTTTTTTTACGGCTGCCAGCCATTGTTTCAGAATCTGGTCTTTGTGTTGGCGGATAATATCAAATACCTTCATCGCAGTGTGGTTAGCCCCTTATGCTGTAAAGGGGAAAGAAAGCCAGGATTGCTAGCTAACTAACTTTAAATATCCACACAATATAAGATATGTTTTATTAACTTTTGCATTTATTTATTTGCAATAGTCTTCAGCCTTCTAATATTTATATTGCTTACCAAATTGTTTTTTTAGATTGATTATTTCAAGCTACCCGATGTTGCTGTTCTTTCGGATGAAGTTGAAAAAAATCTGTCATCGCTTTGGCCACTTCCTCAGGGCTTTCCTCCTGTGGAAAATGACCGGCGGTCTCTATGCGCCTGATCACGGATTTCGGAAATCCACTGGAAAATTTATCCAGGTACTGTGGCGTGACCCATTGGTCCTGCATACCCCAAATGAATAAGATTGGTTTATCCTGCAGTATTTTACGCTTATTCCACAAGGTCTCAAACCAATCCTGGTCATTCAGCAACGATTGGGCAAAGGCTACCATTCCATTTCTTTCAGATTTACGGCTGAAAGGATGAGTATATTGTTTTAAAAGTCTTTTGGGCAGTTTGTGATCACCAAAAGACTGTGGCAGCAAATACTTTGGTGAAAAATTAAAATACCGATAGAGAAAAGGAAGCAGAGGGTTCTTTAATATTTTGCTAAACTTGATAAAAGCAGGGTCGTGCGCACTACTCCATAACCAGGAGTTGATAACCACCATTTGTTTTACATTGTCCGGATGTTTCAACGCGTAATCAAACCCAATGGGTCCGCCAAAATCGTGCATCACTAGGGTAATATTTTTTAGCTGTGCATGCTGTATAAAGCTTTCCAGAGTCCGGCTATGGTTTTGGGTGGAGTAGTCATAATGGGCCGGTTTGTCAGACAGCCCAAACCCTATATGGTCTATGGCAATACACCTGTATTGTGAGGAGAGCTGCCGGATGATATTCCGGAAATCAAAACTCCAGGAGGGTGTTCCATGCACATAAACAATGGGCGAGCCCTGCCCCTCATCAATATAGTGCAGCCGTTGCTGATGGATGGTAAAATAACGGGCGGCAAAAGGGTATTCCTGTTTGTCCAGCCAGGTGAAATATTGCATAGTCATGGCATTTAAAGGTTTCATGCAAAGTAAAGGGCTGCGACTCACAATTAAGTTGGTCTATACCAACTTGTCAGATTTTCACCGAATTGTATAGTTTGCTGAAATTAGTGGGATCAATATTCAGGTAAGAAGCAATATATTTATGGGGGATCATCTGCAAAAGCTGAGGACTCCGGGCTGCAAAGGCTTTGAACCTGTCTTCTATGGGTAGGGTCTGTAATTCTATATGGCGCTGGATCAGTCCGGCCAGAATGGTTTCAGTAATTTTCCTGAACAGCCGCTCAAGGGGTTGCGACTGATCAAACAATTGCTGCAACCTGTTGAAAGAAATACAGTTGAATTCACTCTTTGTCAGGCACTGCAGGTAATACTGGGATGGCTTCTGCAAGGTAAAAGACTCCGGAATTGCCACTATGTTGGGAGGATACGCAAAGGCTATGATGTGTTGCTTTCCCTCATGCACAAAAAAAGACATTTGAACCCCTTTATGCACAAAGAACAGCTCCTTCTGGGTTTGCCCTTCTTCTACCAGATAATCTCCTTTGTGGAAAGTCCTGGCTGTGAAGTGGGATGTTAACAGATGAAAAGTAGGTCCGTCAATGGGATGAAACTGCCGGACAAAGGCATAGAGCTCGGGGAAAACCGTTTCAGGCAAAGCGTCACTTGATTTTTTCATCCTATTCTGTTTGAAGCTAAAATTTACTGAAAGCCACCCTCACTGTCACTTTTACCTTAACCCAGTGCCCTGTTTCTCTTTCCCATTGCCTTTTTTCGGGTAGACTCCTACGCCTCTTCCTCGACAAGCGATTGACTATCTGACCACCAAAAATCAATGCTCGGGCTTCCAAAACAAACTTATGTCAGAACTATTGATTATACAACAGCCCCTTCCTGGTAACCCTGTGGCTTCCTTCACCGTCAAAATAAAGAGAAGAAAACAGGATACCACTCATCCTGCGGCCAGGAAATGATGGGCAATAGCTAACACGGTTCTATGAGAAATATCATCAAAATACACCAGGCGGTTAACGCTCCTATAGCAAATCTGATTACTTACCGGGCCATGCCCACCCAGACCCTGGAGCATCTGGATCCTTTTCTTTTTCTAAACCACCATGGTCCGCAAACCTATCCGCCCAACAACCAGGGGTTACCTTTCGGTCCGCATCCGCACCGTGGCTTCGAGACACTGACCTATATCATCAAAGGCGACATTACGCACCAGGATTCCAGTGGCGGCAGCAGTGTCATCAAAGCGGGAGGGGTGCAGTGGATGACAGCAGGAAGCGGCCTGATCCATTCGGAAGTCTCTTCTCCGGAATTTTTGAAGCACGGCGGCGAAGAGGAAGTAATACAACTCTGGCTGAACCTGCCTGCCCGGTATAAAATGACAGCTCCCCGCTATATAGGTCTGGCAGCCGAAGAGATCCCCAAAATAAAAAATAACAAGGTCACCCTTCATCTGATTTCCGGAAGTTGGGGCGAAGAGCAAGGGCCGGTCGATTCCCTGACCCAACTGACCATGACCCGTATTGACATGGAACCAACGGGAGAATTTTCCGTGCAGGTACCTGAAAGCCATAATGTGTTATTTTATGTGGTAAAAGGAAAAGTAGCCGTTAACGGACAAACAGCCAGTATGCGGGAGATGGTAGCGTTTGACAATGATGCAGCATTGATAGAAGTCAAAGCCCTGGAAGATACTATCCTGATCTTTGGACATGGAGAACCTTTTCACGAACCTATTGTGGCTCAGGGGCCTTTTGTGATGAACTCAGCAGAAGAAATCAGACAGGCCTTCGCTGATTACCACTCGGGTAAGATGGGTCGTTGGAAAGCTTAAAGGGTTGAACAACAGCTTACCGGGCTCATCGGGCCATGCTTTTCAGGGCGACAGAAACGGGTGGCCCCTTTTTACACGAAAATGACCTGCTGTAGCGCTCAGCCCCCTATTTCACAATCCGGTAAATCTGTAAATTCGGATTCCTCCACGATTGCACATCAGGTAAAATTGATGTATATTAGCTATCTCTAATTGCCATTCAATCAAGCGTTTTATTCCATCATCAGTTTATCAGAAAGGAGGTAACATCATGTCAAACCTGGAAACCGTCCAACACATCTATGCAGCCTTCGGACAAGGCGATATTCCTGTCATCCTGGATCATCTGGCTGAAGACATTGAGTGGGAGTACGCTATCACCTCACCCATCACACCATGGCTCCAACCCCGGCACGGTCGTACAGCGGTGCTCCAGTTTTTCGAAGCCCTCAGTGCTTTTGAGTTCCATAAGTTCCAGCCCAAGACTTTTCTTGAGAACGGCTCCGTAGTGGTAGCACTCATTGATGTAGCTCTGACCGTAAAAGCTACTGGCAGGAAGATTGTTGAAGAGGATGAAACTCACATCTGGTATTTCAATGCAGAAGGAAAGGTAAACAGATTTGCGCATAAGATAGACACCCACCAGCACTGGATCGCCTACCGGGGCGAAGTGCCTCAGGAGGTTTAAATTATTATTCTCTTTGGAAATGCTACTTACGTAGCTGAAATTGCACTAACACGCGGTAGCTGTATTATGTGCTGTCGTCTGCACTGACAGGGCTTGAAAGCATCACTCATGCAGTGAAGCGCAGGAAGACTGCATCCCTTTTAGCGCTGATGCAACAGGTCAGCAATCTACTCTTTGGCTACCTCCAGCTTATAGCCGGTGCCATGCAGGTTGACGATGCTTACTTTCTTATCTTTTTGCAGCATCTTTCTCAAGCGGGAAATAAAAACATCCAGGCTTCTGCCCACAAAATAACCATCATCCTCCCAGATGGCTTTCTGAATCATGTCGCGAAGGAGCACCTGGTTCTGGTACCTGGCCAGCAGTTGCAACAGCCTGGTTTCCTTGTCTGTCAACTGATAAGTGCTCCCTGCTGAAAGGAGCCTAAGATGTGCTACCTCCAAGCTGCTGTTGCCAAACTGAAAGACAGATTGCGCATCTGCCTGGGTAGGCCAGTGATAGGTTCTCTTCAAAACAGCTTCTACCCGCAGCAGCAGTTCTTCAATACTAAAAGGCTTGCTGATGTAATCATCAGCACCTGCCTGAAAGCCATGGATACGGTCTTCTGTCAAGTGACGAGCGGTCAGAAACACAATGGGAAGGGTTTTGTCTACGCTGCGGATTTCTCTCGCCAACTGAAACCCATCTTTTTTGGGCATCATTACATCGAAAATACCGAGATGATAAGTACCCGACAGATAATGATTCAAGGCATTCTGACCATCCACACACAGGTCTACTGTATAACCGGCCATCTGCAGATTGTCTTTCAGCAGATACCCCATCGTCGTATCATCTTCTGCCAGCAATATCTTTATTTTTTCTTTGTTCATACAGCTACACAAGGAAAGGACAAACTAAACAAACTCCCCTCTCCTGCTTTGCTTTTCACCTGCACATGGCCCCGATGCGCTTTCATCAACACTTTTACATAGTTTAACCCTAAACCAAACCCCTGATTCGCCTGCACATTTCCTTTCTGTCCCCGGTAGAATGCGTCGAAGATATATTGCTGCACCCCTGGTGTCATTCCCATTCCACGATCCCCAATAGAAATTACCAGTTGCCCTGCCTGATTGTAGGTCATCACTTTGATCTGAGGCCGCTCAGGAGAATATTTCTCTGCGTTATCCAATAGGTTATAAAGCATGTTTTTAAAGTGATGGGCATCAGCCATCACCCGACTGCTTTGGGCTTTCAGCTCGGTGTGCAGCTGCCCTGCCCTTTGCTGCATTCTCACGCCTATGGTTTCCAGCACTTCTTCAATCAGCCGATGGGCATCCAGCAGGGTAAGCTTAAGCTCGAGGGCTCCTTTTTCTAACCGGGCAGTCTGCAGTACCTGCTCTACCTGATGTTGCAGCCGTTGTGTTTCCTGGTAAATGAGAGAGGCATAATGGACTGTTCTGGCAGCATCCATGTTGGGAGAAGGCTTACACAACACTTCACTGGCTAATGAAATACTGGCTAGCGGTGTCTTCAATTCATGGGTCATATTATTGATAAAATCCCTCTTCATAGCCGATAACTTTTTCTCCTTCAGCGTGATGATCGCCGTATACGAGAAGAAAAACAATACGACCAGAAAGGTAAGCCCTGTGCCATACCACACCTGCATGCCTTCAGCCAGATACAATTCCTTGTCCGGAAAGGTGATGCTTACCTCATACGTAGCCGGTATCACCTCCCGGGTGAGGCAAGGAATAGGAAATTGCGGGGTATCAGGCAGGAGCACCAATCCACCCAGCATCAACCGGGGAGCCTCTGCTTTTTGTAAAGCCAGCTGATAGGGCTGCGGGATGTCATAATAGGAGAAATGCTCTTTCAACAGGACATACACTTCTTCGTACATCACAGGCGTATTCAACTTCATTGTAAACTGATTGGAAGCTACTTGCGTAACCGGAGGGATAGGGGAAGACTTATCTTCCTGTACTGCCAGCAACTGGTTCGCTACACTCCGCAAAGCCAGCGTGACTTTTTCGTGAAATTGTTTTTCTTCCAGGCCAAAAGCTTTTTGAAACCAATACACCTGAATAGACAACAAGCCCACCAGTGCAAAAGCCGCTAGCAGGATGATCACTTGTATAGATTTTAGCTTCATATCAATAAAAATAAAGCTAAAAATGATCACATGCACGACTTTTACATTTCGTTAACATTCTTTTACAAATCGTTAACCACACTCTCCGCATAAAGCGACTATGTTTGTCTGAATCTTCCTGATAAACATATGCAAACACTTGCTTTCACTATCACACTTTCGCTGATGGTTTCCAATTTTGCCCTCGAAACCTCACCTGCTGAAACAAGGTTTTCGGCTCCAGCGTCCTTTCATATAAACGATTCCTCCCGGCCTTTGGAAGGCATACCCCATCCGGTTTTTGTTTCTGACAATGCCGGACAGAGCTGGACGATACAGGAGGTGCTGTTACCGATAACAGGTAGTATCACCAGTATTGTGGCCAGTGCCCAAAAGGTGTATGTAGGCACCAAAAACAATGGTATCTATGTATCGGTGGACCACAAGAAAACCTGGACGCCGGTCAATGAGGGAATCACCGATCTGCATGTACGAGCGCTGGCTGCAGAAGACCAGCAGCTTTTGGCAGGCACCGATGCAAAAGGAGTATTCTGGTCGACCGATGGCGGCAACAGCTGGAGAGCGGTGAACGGAAACCTGCCGGATTTCCTGCAGGTATTCAGCGTGGCCATACATGCTAATACCTGGCTCATCGGGACCAACCGTGGCCTGTATGCCAGCTGGAACAAAGGAAAAAACTGGCTTCAGATACACGACAGTGATGGGCATACTATTATTGTTGACAAATTTCATTTTTTGGTGAGCACCATGCAGTCAGAGTTACTTCGTTTTCCACTGATAGGCTGGCCAGCACAACCCGTAGAACCGGAAGTACCCGCAGGTTTGGAAGTAATTCATAGCCTGATCTCTGTTGGCACAGTCGTCTTGGCAGGCTCTCCGGAGCAGGGTATCTGGATGTCTTATGATCAGGGAAGATCCTGGAAAAGATCCGTTGAGGGATGGCCCGTGCTCTCCTCTATCACCGGCCTGTATCAGGAAGGCGAGAAGATATATGCTTTTACCTCCCCCACCATGGAAGGTTCCGGATGTTAATTAATGGCTGTTTGTATAACGGCACATAGTTGACTGCTCAAATCGCTTTTCTTCTCCATTCTGTTACTTTTCAAAGCTGTACAGTTCTGAACAAACTTTGTTCAGTTCTGAACAGCCTTCTTTTTTTATAGGCCCCTCTAAGGCCTCTTGTGCCGCTTCCGGCTCCTGGTATCATTGTTGACTTTGGCATAATAGTCTGTCACCGCTACGGTTGACACGCTAAAAAACGCTTTGGATGCAACATTTCAGAAAGTGTATGCCTCTAACCAGAAAAACAGACTCAAACTATCTGACCAAAACACAAAACAATGACTACCTTTTTACGACTGGCCCAAACCTTTACTTTTTATATTTTTATAGGGTTGATGTCTCCAGCGGCATTGGCGCAGCAGCAAATCAGTGGCCGTATACAGGATGCGGCAGGAGCAGCACTCCCCTATGTCAATGTATTACTGCTATCGGCGGCTGACTCCACCCTGATCAAAGGCACCGTTACCGATACAACCGGTGCTTATGTGATGGAGCGCGTAGCCGAAGGCAGCTACCGCCTGTCAGCACAGATGGTAGGCTATCAGAGCTATTTCACAGAGGTATTTTCTATGAATGGCGAAAGCCATCGTTTTCCTGTAATTCAACTGCAAGAAGCCACGACCGAACTGGGGGAAGTGGTGGTCGCTTCTACCAAACCCATGATAGAAGTTACCCCCAATGCTCTGGTGTTGAATGTGGAGGCCAGCCCGATTCTGCAAAACGGCACTGCCCACGATGTGCTGGAAAAAGCACCGGGTGTTGTCATCGATCAGAATGGCGGTATCAGTGTGAAAGGCAAATCCAATGTGCTCATCTATCTGGATGGCAAGCCTACTTATATGTCGAGCAGTGATCTGCTCCGCATGCTGGAAAGTATGCCTGCCGACAATATTGAGAAAATAGAGATCATGGACAACCCTCCGGCCCGCTATGATGCCGCGGGCAATGCCGGCATTATCAACATTGTGCGCTCCAAAAAAGCAGCGACCGGGCTGAATGGTAACGTAGGTTTTAACCTGGGTTACGGCGAATATCTCAAAGCCTCTCCCAGCCTGGACCTCAACTACCGGCAGGATCAATTTAACGTGTTTGGTAATTATAGCTATTACTACGCCCAGCGCTTTTCTAACAACAATATTTTCCGGAACATCCCCTATCTGGGGGATAACGATCCTGCCACTAATACTACCTTTGACCAAAGTTCTTCTATGGTCCATTGGGTGCGTAACCATAACTTTCGCACCGGTGCCGATTGGTATATCACTGACAAGACTACCCTGGGCGTGTTAGTATCCGGCCAGGCCGGTAACTGGAATGGAGACCGGGAGAACCTGACGGTGCTGGGCGGTGTCTACGATAATCCATATGACGGACTCACAGCCGATAACCGTAGCCGGCATAGCTGGGAAAACATGACCTATAATATAAACTTTAAACAGAATTTGGGGGAAGCCGGAGAAATCATCCTGGATGCCGACTACGCACTACGTGATAATGGCAGCCGGCAGGCCAATGATAACTATTATTTCCGCAACGAAGGGACGACTACAGAGCCTCCTTTGCTGGTGCGCACCCGCACCCAAACCGACATTGATATTTTAGCTTTCAAAGCAGATTATACAGGTACGATCTTCTCTGACTGGGGACTGGAATCAGGCTGGAAAACCAGTATCGTCACCACAGATAATGATCTGGACTTCAGAACCTTTCTGGAGAATGATTTCATAAGAGATTCGCTCCGCAGCAACCGCTTTCAGTATGATGAAAACATCAATGCCGGTTATATGAATGTTAACAAGAAATGGGGAGAACGTTGGCAACTACAAGCCGGTTTGCGGGGAGAACACACCTATTCCAAAGGCTACTCTGTCACGCTGGATAGTACTGTCCGGAGGAATTACTTTAACCTTTTTCCCAGTGCCAGCCTCTCTTACAAGAAACAAGACCAGCATAGTCTTTCTATATCGTACAGCCGCCGTATCGACCGGCCTAACTATGGTAACCTTAATCCATTTGAGTATTTCCTGGACCGCTTTACCTTCGAGCGGGGTAACCCTTTCCTGAATCCACAATATACCAATGCCTATGGACTGACCTACGGTTATAAAAATATGGTGTTCCTCACCCTGAATTACAACCGTACGACTGATGCCATTACCCAGGTGCTGGAACAGGATGAAGCCAGCCAGACTACCTATCAGACCACCGTCAACCTGAACCAGATTAAAAACTACAGTGCGAATATATCGGCGCCCTTACCGGTCACTCAGTGGTGGACCCTCAACCTGAACCTGACGGGTTTTTATAACGATATCCAGTCGCCCTTCTCTGAAGGAGAACAGATCAGCAAAAGCCGCTTCAGCTACACTACTCAGGCACAAAACACCTTCTCTTTGCCCAAAGAAGTGAAGGTTGAATTAACTGGCTTTTATCGTTCGCCCATGCTGTGGGGCCTGTTTGACATCAGACCGCAATACCAGGTAGATATGGGAGTGACCAAAAACTTAGGGAAGTTTAAAATACAGGCTAGTCTGGATGATGTATTCAACATCAGAAAAAATAAGATAATCATTCAACAGGGCGATATTGATGCTTATATCAACAATAAGTGGGAGACTCGTGTCTTCCGGATCAACTTGTCTTACCGGTTTGGCAATGAGAAAATCCAGCAGGCCCGCCGCCGGGGTACCGCTTCCGAAGATGTACAGCAAAGAGCCGGCGGAGACAACTGACCCATCAGATAATACAGTAGAAAAGGCCGATAGGCATCCATAGACAGAGAAGATAAAATTGTATGTTTCCTGCCGTCGTATAATTTGCCAAAGAGGTGCCATAACGCGCTGAATTTGCTAACTTGCATGATACAATAGGCATGCTATTAGCCGACACCTCTATGAGTATTCAACGCGATCATCTTACCATTGATTATGCAGAAAGCGGACAAGGAAAACCTACACTGCTGTTTATTCATGGTGCCTTTATTGACAAAAGCTACTGGGATTCTCAGGTACGCTACTTCAGTGAGCAATACCATATCGTCACTATTGACTTACCCGGCCATGGAAAGTCAGGAAAAAACCGCGATGCCTGGACGGTAGAAGAATTTGGCAAAGATGTGGTGGAAGTCATCCGGCAGTTAAACTTAAAGGATGTCATCCTGATTGGCCATTCTCTGGGGGCAGCTGCTATTCTGGAAGCAGCGGTCGCTTATCCGCAACCTATCCGGGGGTTTATAGGCATTGACATGTTCAAAAACGCAGCAACTCCCTTTCCTGAAGAGATACAGGCACAGGTACACACCTTATTGGATAACTTCCGGAAAGATTTTGCCAACACGTCGGAGTCCTATGCCCGCCTGGTGTTGCTCACCGAAGCTACCGACAGTGAGATCACCCGCCGCGTGGTGAAAGACTACAGAAACGCTGATCCCAACATGGGAGTGGGTGCTCTGACCTCTGTATTCAACTATTGGGAAAGAGAAAGGACACTGCTACAACAGATGCCTTTCAAAATGTACCTGATCCTTTGCGATTATTTACCTACCCATGAGGAACCACTCAAAGTGTATGCGAAATCTGGTTATGAAATTACACCTATTCATGCCAGCAGCCATTTTCCTATGATTGAAGTTCCCAACGAACTCAATACTCTTTTGCAACAAACCATCGACAAAATAATGAAGAACGCACAACCATACCTTCACTCAAGATGAATTCAACAAACCCAAATCCCAACGAAAATGCTTCTTCCCCTGGCCTCAGCCGGCGAACAGCCCTCAGCCTCATCGGTGGGGCTACCGCTGCTGTGTCCCTGGTAGGGATAGGAGGAAAAGCAGTCTTTGAAAAGGTCGGCCTGTCACTATCCGAAACGACCGGACAACCTTTAGTGCCGCCTCCCTGTGTAGTAAAGCCGCAGCAAACGGAAGGCCCTTACTTTGTAGACGAGCAACTCAAACGTTTTGACATTCGCGCAGACCCTTCCGACGGCTCTGTGAAAGAAGGCGTTCCCCTGCATCTCAACTTTCAGGTGTCTCAACTTCAGGGTGACACCTGCACGCCACTCCCCAATGCAATTGTCGATATCTGGCATTGTGATGCCCGCGGTGTCTATTCCGGTGTACAGGACCGATCGTTTGATACACGAGGTAAAAGCTTTTTACGGGGATATCAGCTTACCGATGCCAATGGGATGGCACAATTCCTGACGATCTTTCCGGGATGGTATCAGGGCAGAGCCACGCATATTCACTTTAAGATCCGTACCGACGCTTCTGAAGAAGCCTATGAGTTCACCTCACAAATTTACTTCGACGATACGCTGAACGAACAGATCCATAACCAACCGCCTTACGCTGCACAGGGACGAAGTACTTTAAAAAACGACCGTGATTCTATCTTTCGTAGAGGAGGCGAGGAACTATTGCTGGCATTGACCCAGGAAGAAGATGGCTATGCAGGCACTTTTGAGATAGGACTTCAGCTCTCCTGATCCTACTGCCCTCTATAGTCAATACTGTTTTTTCACTCATTGGCCCTTTGCTATTGAAACGCATAGAGGTCCGGCAATGACTTGTTGCTTAACTATCCTGCTAAAAGCTAGCGGGTTCTTATAACTACTTTGCTTTCTGCTGAATGAGTCTGTTGTTTGCTTTTATGCTTTATTTTTGCATTATCTACCCGCCTGCTTTTGGGCGGCAATCCGCTAGCTTTTGTTGGATGCCTTCGCAGCCCGGTTCTTTTTCTTCATTTCAGCTATCTCCTGCTTTCTTTTAGCAATAAATTCACTCAATTTAGCTTCCTGTTCTTTCGTAAGTGGTTCGCTTTTTATAATAAAATCAACCCCTTTTGGTTCTTTTATGAGCCCCATAATGCTATGATTTAAAGTATTTATCTATCAATTTTTGAGCTGCCATCGAATCAATTACCATCAAATGACCTCCAAAGTGAATAGCTCCTAATGTTGTAACGTAATGGTTAATCAGTTTTGTTTTTGCTTGGAAGGAAACGAATCCTTCTCCACCTCTCTGAAATGAAAGTTTACAGGCAAATGCCACTAAATTTCCTGCTACACCTTCGTATAGTTTATCTTTTCCAATGTTGAAAGGTGCACTCTCCAGTAGATTTAAATAAACATGATCGGGTTTAACAGTCAAGCTGGCCAATCCCTGAACAATATGGGGATTAGAAACAATCGAAAGCTTATACACTTCTCTATCATTTTGAGCTAATTCGGATTTCCAATTAAAGTTCCATCCTTTGGTCTTTGTGACCTCCTTTAAATCTTGTTTTTTCAGTAACGACACTTCTGTTTCGAAACTATCGCCACTGATGCGATTTAGGATGGAGTTAGTTAATCTATCTATTTCAAAGTCGAGTAGTGGTGTTACTGATTTTGCCATAGATAAATGTATCATCAAAAGTATAATTCAAAAAGCATTTTTCTATTTTCATTTTAGACTTACTACCAACAAGCAGCTATCCGCCCAATCCCTTCAGCATGTTTTTATAGACACCAAAAGAGATCAGGCAGTGATATTTTACCACTCAATAGAGCGCACAGGCAACACGTCAATGGGTAAATCTTCCGTCCGGTGAAAGGCATCTTCCAGCGCGGGTGTTTCCTGTGTCCAGCGGTCAAAAAAGGCTTCTACCTTGGCATTGTCTCCATCTCCTTCCAGGATCAGCATTTCTGCCGCCAGATTTTTAACACCCTCATTGAAGTTCTCAAAATCTACCGACCATTTTCCGGTTTCTTCATCATAGAGAATGCCGCCGTTTTCCAGCAGATAGTTTAAAGAGATAGCTGCTGCTTTGCCGTGGGCTTCCTCTAAGCCAAAACGGATAGAACGAAACAGACTGCCCAGGAAAGACACATAAAACTCTTTCTCCCGCTGTTTGTCTACCACCCCTTCCTCCATCAGATAAGCCAGGGAATACAAGCCGGTAATATCTGCTTTGGCTTCTTCCAGCGGACTGTAGTTAGGACCAATGGCCGCATTCACCGCCCTGCCTTTGTTTGGTCCTGTCTTTACCGTGCGGGGACCAATGGCATGACAGATCTCATGCATGAGCACAAACTGAAAAAAGCCTTCATCCGACAAGTACTGCAACTGATCTTCGGCAATAAGCCTTTCGCTGACAGGTTTAATGATGCCGTTGAAACGGGCGATGAACATATTCTTCCAGAAGGTTTTCTTCGTTCCCTTCGCTTCATGCACCGCCGGATCGTTGGGTAAGTTGGTGGCTACGGCCTGATAACCTACAGCCCCTTCCCCCGTCCGTATAATGTCGTTGACCACCACAAAAGTAGCTGTCAGCCCATCAGTTTTGGATTTATAGACTTCCGGAACCGGCAGGTTCTGTTCCATCTTTTGCAGATAGGCCGTGTATTTTTTCAGCTCTTCGGACGCCTGTTGGTCTATAATTTCAATGTAGGCCTCATATTTGGCTTTCACGCCTTTGATGCCATCAGAATAGGTCTCAAAAGGACCGAAGACCATATCAAACTTACTGTCGGTCATATCAATCCAGTTTACATCGGCCTCATAGTAATTGTCGGTGGTCAGGGCTTCTGCCTTCAGGCGCAAGAACTCGGCAAAAGACTGATTATCTGAGAGGTCAGCCGCTTCATTCAGCAGCCTGACAACAGGGGTAATATACTCCTTATACTCTTCATGGTAGCGAACAGCTTTGTATCCCCCGTTTCCATCTTCTTTGATGACCGTATAGGGATACATGAATTCTTCCTGTTCTTCTTTAGGTAGCTTTTGTACATAGGCATCAAATGCCTCGGCTGTCATGCCTCTGGGATAGAGCTCATCGCCTGAGTAGTAGGTCTGGTTACCCATAAACGCCTCATATTCATTCAGCATTTCAAAGGGGCCTGCATTTCTTTTAAGCAGGGTCAGTAGGTCTGCCGCCTGCGGATCGTCCTGTATCTTTTCCAGACTGTCGCGCAGTTGCATGCCGTATTTAGAGGTCTGTAGCCAATAGATGGTATCCAGGTATTGCGCTGCCTCTACCAGCTTCTGGAGAATGGCTTTTTCGTTCTCACTGTATCCTTCTGCGCTAAAGTCCATGGGATAGGGCTCGTACTGCGATAGATAATCTTTGATCCTGGCGTTGGTCTGTAGGGTATCTGCCGCTGCTTCCTGAACAGGTTTTTCCGAATTACAGGCGGCCAGAATAAGTAGGGCAGCCGCCCAGCATAAGTGTTTCATATTGTGCATAGCATTTGAATCATTCATAAAATTGATTATTCCCGGAAACATCTCCAAACATTTTATAGTTCTTTGGGAGCTTCCTGCCATGCACACCCTTGCCAGCAGCAGTAATTACCGGCCGCTTCGCTGTTGATTAATGTATTTGGCTACTTCTCCGACAGGCGCTATCCACAGGCTGTTGGCCGGATCGTTGGCATATTGGAGCAGTTGTTCCAGCATCGCCAGGCGGGTTGTCTGTGGGCCTTCGGCTCCGATCTCATGGCCACCCAGTACGACCCAATGCCCATTGGCTTTCGCTGCCTCTATGACCGTCAGGATTTCATCAAAGTCTTTACCGTCCATCTCTATGCCCATAAGCTGCGCCATATCACAGTAGGCAGGATCGTTGGGGGCTTCATCCAGCCAACCACGACCGGCCGTAAACAGTTTGGCCACGACCGGCACATAACTTTTCGTCTGTTGCCCACGCCCTACAAAGGCTTGTCCGCAGGGATAGGCAAAGGTTTCGGGTGTCACACCCAGTAGTGTCTGAATGCGCTGGTTGGCTTCTTGCAGTTCGGTTTGCATTTTTTCCAGCGTATATTCTTCCAATGCCTTTTCCCGTGCCCAGAGGAAATTGCCCGAACAGGGATGTACCAGAGAGTGGTTGCCGATCTCATGACCAGCGACTACTGCTTTCTTCCAGCCTTCAAGCCGTTGCTCAACACTGGAGGGCACTACAAAAAAGGTAGCTTTCACCCCATAACGGTCTAGTAAGGCAGTGCCTGTGTCTACCTGGCTGAGGCGGGCATCGTCAAAGCTAAGACTTACTGCTACAGACTTTCCCTCCGGCCAGGGAAAAGGAGCATTAGCTGATTGCGCTAAAACGATAGTGTTTTTCAGTAGTAACAGACAAAGAAGGAGTAGGAGGTTGGTGTATTTCGTGTTCATGTGGCTTGTACGCTTTTTAGCAATTTAACGCAATACTGCCAAAAGCAAAACATGCATTGCAATTCTGTCTGACAGTTTTTAAAAGGTAGTATACTGAGAATACAACAAGTCACTATCCATGGTGTATATTGTGCAGAGATTGTTATCTAATGTTCAGATATATTGAAAGAGATTGGTTAAATTGATATTTTGAGAAAAAATTTATGCATAGGATTATAAGCGATAATATAGATCAGATTAGGGCATTATGTACTGATTATAATGTCAAATCCCTATTTGCTTTTGGTTCGGTAGTCACTGACCAATTTACTGACGCCAGTGATATAGATCTTCTAATTTCTTTCGATCCTATGGATCATGCAGATTACGCAGATAATTACTTTAATATA
Organism: Catalimonadaceae bacterium JC749; assembly: GCA_021730635.1. Classification (GTDB taxonomy): domain Bacteria; phylum Bacteroidota; class Bacteroidia; order Cytophagales; family Cyclobacteriaceae; genus JAJNNC01. Next base: position 260,745 of record JAJNNC010000010.1, on the reverse strand, counting down.
GCAGATAAATTTGAAGCGTTATTTCAGCGGCCTGTTGATCTTATTACTGACAAATCTTTAAGAAATCCATATTTCATAGACGCTGTGAATCAAACAAAGACACTTCTTTATGAAAAATGAAATAAAAAAATATCTATTTGACATAAAGGAATCAGTTGATTCAATTGAAAGTTATTTAGGAGAAAGACGGGATTTCAACAACTACTTGAATAATAAAATGCTCAGACGTGCTGTTGAGAGAGAGTTTGAGATTATTGGAGAGGTTCGGCGTGAAACGCCATGAATAGGATTCATAAAATTGATCCAGAAATTCCGATCTCAAGTAAGAAACAGATCATCAATATGAGAAATAGAGTAATACATGGCTATGACAAAATTGATGATGAGATAGTCTGGGGAACAATTGTCAGGCATTTACCGATCCTAAAAATGGAAATTCATAGGCTATTGAATTAAAAATCAGATAGTACTAGCAATATCTTATACCATAGGGCACAAAGCCAATTGTCCAACTAAAACAATGGTGCTCCGACAAACCATTACAACGTCAAATAGATAGTTTTCATAAGTAGTTTTGAAAAAGAGAAGAAATGGAAAGGCAAATAGCTGTCACATATCCTGAGCCACCGGCTAACTCTTTGAAGTTAGGTGATAATGAGTTTGAAAATGAGATAAAAACGATTTCAATCATAAAACTCTATGAATTAGGAAAAATTTCATCAGGTACAGCATCAAAAATCTTAGGCATTAATCGTGTTGATTTTATAGAAAAAATTGGCAAGTACCAAGTGTTTGTTTTCAACTTTCATAATGAAAATGAGTTAAATGAAGACATAGCGAATGCCTAAAATTATTTCCAATACTCTCCACTCATTTCCTTTGATTTTAGTGTTCAGTAGAAATACGATCTGATTGATTTGTCTCTCTGTGCTTTTATCTTCAGAGATACACAAAATCGGCCTGATGGATAGCTCTCCTCCCCCACTAACGGCACCCCTATAGAAAAGTAAGCTATTGCTTGTTGCCAGCAACCAGGATCATGTTTAAAAGGGATATTTTTCAATTCTACAAGGCATTGGACTGACTTCTCTAAAGCTTTATCTGAAAGCTCAAAAGCTTTTTCGAAAAGCTAAGTAGCCTTTTTGCAAAAGCGCAAAAGCTTTTTTAATGAAAATGGGAAGAATTTTAAGAAAGGCACAAAAAAACCCGAAGGCTGCTGCCCCCGGGTATATACTACTGTTTACTTATTGTGTTTATATGCTTTATCAAGCTGTTTCAGGTGTGGTAGTCGGCACTACTTTCTTGATACGCTGATACTTCAGTGTCTTCAGCGTCTGCTTGAGTTCCTGTCCGGCTGTAAAACGGTAATTAGCCTTTTTTACTTTACTGGCATTCACGGCTTCCTCCGTTTCGGAACCTTCACTGTTGATAGTAACCCGGATAGAACCCAGCTCGCCCAGGCGGACAATCTCTCCTTTTTCTATATGGCGGGGAATGATCATCACCAGGGATTCCAGCACGGCGATGGCATCGGGCAGACTGACCGTAGTGATCTCGGCAATCTCTTTAGCCATGGTACGAAAGTTTACTTCTCCACTACTCTGGGCTACGGCGTAGTACTTCACAGGATCTTTCTGCTTCAAAGGATTACGTTTGGGTACTACGTTAAAGGGAATACTCATAATGTTGTTTGTTTTTTTATTTTGGTAAATATTTTTTTGACTTGAGGAAGGCAACAACCTTTCCTTTTCGGATGACTGGCCTGCCAAGCTGTTTGCATTTGGTACGGGTGTGCTGTTTGGGTAGGAAAGTAACTCCCTGGTTCACTTTATACTAGTGAGGTTGCCCCTTGCTGAAGTAGACAATTTGTCTTGGCTTACCCCTTCCTGTCCACCTCCCACTTATGTTTTGAAAGACTATTTTCCGGGATACAGGCAAACTAACTGTTTATTAGTGATAAATTGTGTTTAGGGTGGTAGTAAAGCCATTTACCCTTGTAAATATCAGAAAAAGGCAATGTGATTTTTGCTCAGATTTTGTATGTTGTTATGCTGATAGCAGGATTTTATAAGCTACCGGTACGTTGAGCCTTTTTTATTAAGTGAATAATCTTAATGATGCTACATTGTGAAGAGACACAATTGCACAAAATACTGAGTAGTGTTTACACGGATGTCTGCTGTAATTCAATCAATACATTTTAAACCTATGGCGTACGAAATAAATGATATAGATATAATTAAAAAACTTGAGGCTTTATCATTAGAATTACCTGCAAAGTTAAATTTTTTCCAGAAAATATAGACACTGCTTCAAGTAAGGACAAATTTATATTTACCGAAAGCATAGTAGATCTTAATAAACTATTTAAACAAAATGCTATCAATATTGATGTTTTTGGCGGTGACACAGAACAATATCGGAGCCGAAAAAATGCTGACATCTATTTACCTGCAATATTTTTCAGCCTTACACTTATTACCGAGAATCCTACAATAGTTTCAATTTCATTAAACATCTTGTCAAACTACATAACAGATCTTCTAAAAGGTAGCATAGGCAGAAAAACGGCTCATGCAGAATTTTATTATGAGACGAAAGAAAAGGGAAAAATTATGAAACTTAGCTATAAAGGTGATTCCGAGGGGCTAAAAGGATTAGATAAAATTATAAAGGCTTTAAAATGAAGGTTTTTCTTGATAACCCTAATCTTCTCATAAATGAATTCAATGAAATGGCAGCCATTTCACAAAAAAAGGCTTATATAACTGTCGGTATCGAAATACAAAAACAAGAAATCAAAGTCCTTGCAAATTACCGAGAAAAGTTAAATGATTTAAAAAAGGAATTCGTTAAAAGGAAATTAGAGAACGAAGCTAATCTTGTCTACTGTATTGATAAATCACTTCTTTCACTTCAATATGAACTTGAAATGCTTGTAAACATCAAGGAGGACAGGATGAATGAGGCTTGGGAAAATCTCGTTAATGCGCAAGTAACATATGGTAATGTTATGAGAAATAATCCATGTGAGTTTCAAGCGCCTAATGGATACATGGAGCGACTAGCAAACTATGAGAAGTTATTGTTTCCAAATTTATACTTTCAAAGTGCTGGTGGTATTATTAAAAAAAGCCATTGTTCAATTTGTGGTGAAAATTTCAACAAATGTGATCATATAAAGGGAAGACTTTATATGGGTGAATTATGCTATCGTATAATAACAGAAATGGATTTAGAGGAAGTTTCTTTTGTTGAAAATCCTGCAAACAAACATTGTAGGATTTTGGCAATTGAATCTAATGGTAAAACGATTGATATTTTGACACTCCGTGAAAAAAGCACAACAGCCCATAAAACACAGCTACAATCCTAGCGAAAATGAAACAGCATATATGTTTAGCCAAGTCACGATATTGAAACACGAACTAGAAATACAAACTAGTCTGGCATATGGCTGTATAGGCTGTTACCTGCCATCCGAAAAAGAGAATGAAATGATTAAGTGATAAATTCAGTATCTTTATTCTATGATAAAACGAATTTATATTGATACTTCTGTATTCGGAGGATATTTTGACAATGAGTTTGAAGCGGCCACAAAACCATTTTTTGAAATCATTCGAGAAAAGAAAATAAAGATTATTGTTTCAGAATTACTTGAACTTGAGTTATACAAAGCCCCTGAACATATTATTGATTTTTATGAGTCCATTTCAGAAGAAATAATTGAGAAAGTAGAATTGACCAATGAAGTAAAAGAACTGGCTGAAAAATACATTATTGAAAAAGTAGTGGGAAAAACGAGTCGTGCTGACTGTCAACACATTGCGATGGCTACTGTATGTAAAGCTGACGTATTAGCCAGTTGGAATTTCAAACATATTGTGAACTTAGAAAAAATCAGAGGATACAACTCGATAAATTTTCGGGAAGGGTATCCTATGATAGAGATTAGAACACCTAAAGAAATATTTGGATATGAAAACGATTGAGAAAGAAAGCATGGTAAAACGTATGAGAGAGATCCGGGACCAATTAAATATAAAATTTGAGGAGATGGATTATCACGAAGAAAAGGCGTATATCAAGCAAGAGTTAGAAGCATTGAAAAAGAAAAGAAAGAAAGCGGGTAACACAAAATAATTGCAAGCCTTGTAAAAACTCCATAATGACTATGCAAAGCAAATAAACTCACCTCTGCCCCAATAAAACCAGGCCATCAATGAAGACTACAGACCATCAATTATCTATGATAAACCTGAGGTACATTAGTTTGATTTTCTTAACTTAGCAAAATGGAAAATAAAAGTGTACGTTCTGTTTCAGTGTTCAACAATGAACTGAAGCTAAAGGGGTTTAACGTCTTTCAGATAGAAGAAGATGGTAATGCGACACGCATATACAGTAGAAAGGATTTCTATAAGATTTGTCTGACGACCGGTAAGAGTATCATTCATTATGCTGATAGAAGCTTTGAAGCAGAGGGAACGGTCTTGTTTTTCGGCAATCCCCACATTCCTTATTCCTGGGAAACCATTTCTACCCGTTATGTAGGCTACACCTGCCTGTTTTCAGAGGACTTTTTGAAACTATCCGATCGCTCGGAAAGCCTGCAGCAGTCTCCATTATTTAAAATTGGCGGTACTCCCATCTTATACATTACGGATAAGCAACGGGAGTTTCTCAATGAGATTTTCCAAAAAATGATCGAGGAGCAACAGTCCGATTACCTCTATAAAGATGACCTCATACGAAATTACATCCATTTGATTATTCATGAGGCATTAAAATTAGAGCCATCCGAAAACTATGACCAGCATAAAAATGCGGCTTCCCGCCTAACCTCTGTGTTTCTTGAGCTTTTGGAAAGACAGTTTCCCATTGAAAGTGCAGACAGGCCTCTTCAGTTGAAAACGGCCCAGGATTATGCCAATAACTTATCCGTGCATGTCAATTATCTCAATCGGGCAGTGAAGGAAGTAACGGGCAAGCCTACTACGGCACATATTTCAGAACGCATTGTGAGAGAAGCCAGAGCTATTTTACAGCATACTGATTGGAACATTGCTGAAATTGCTTTTGCACTTGGCTTTGAGTATCCTACCTACTTTAACAACTTCTTCAAAAAACAAACGGGGACCAACCCAAAGGCTGTTCGCATGCAAGATGCTTGAAATTCTTAATGAATGGTTTGATTTTCTTTAGGGCTAGCTATAATAGCAGTTGTACTTTTAGTGATGCGATCAAAGATACTACTGCTGTTGTCTTTTCTGAGTGTGGTCAACCCTTTACTTGCGCAAGAAAGCGATAGCGCAACAACCCATTCCCTATCGGGTTCAGCCGGCCTCACCAACAATGGTATTTCTTTGATCCCTAGCTTTTCGTTAGAAAAGCCTGCCGCACTTTTCAACATGTCCCTGGAAAAAGGCAGCTTTTCTTTTGACCCTGAAATCACCTTTTCTCTGGAGGGCAAACCCTGGTATATGCTCTTCTGGTTCAGGTATCAGTTATTAGACTCCAATAAATTCAGGATGAAAGTAGGCACCCATCTCGGGCTGAACTTTGTAGAGAAAACATTACCCATTCCTGCGAGGCCGCTGAATGCAATAGTGACGGAGCGCTATCTGGTGGGAGAGCTTTCTCCCAACTATTCAATCACTAAAAATATAAGCATAGACATTTACTATCTACTGGCCCGAGCCTTCGATATAGGCACAAACAAAACCATGAATTTTATTTCATTCGATAGCACTTTTTCAAATATCAAACTTACAGAGAAGCTGTTTATACAACTTACACCTCAGCTATACTATTGATACCTTTATGGTAACGAAGGTATTTATGTGACCTCGTCATTTACCCTGGCTAAAAGTGATTTTCCCATGTCTTTTTCTTCTATCATCAACCAGGTTATTGACACGGAGATAGCAGGAAGCAAAGACTTTTTGTGGAACATCACATTAACGTACGCTTTCGGCAAACGGCATATCGTAAATCCATTTCCGGCAACTTCCATTCCGCAAAATGTGCCTTCTAAGGGTAATCATTGAGTAAGAGGCGGCAAGCTCAAAACTCAGACACTTCAAGCGTTTGAAATTCTTAGTACTGGGAAGGTCATCAACCCCCTTGAAGTTAAGGTCCATTTACGCCGTATTATAGATCTGTGCAGTTTTGCTATGAGTGTGGAAGGTTTGAATTTATTAATCATTGGTTTGATTATCATACCAACTAGCCACTGTTGCCCACGTTAATTGGATTGTGTAGTAATGATAAAGGTTCTCCCCATGTAGTTCAAAGAAAATCACCTTAAACGAACAAACAACCCTTACCTATGGCAAGTGAATTGAGTAAAAACAACAAAGATATTTTTGACAGGCTGAAATCCGGTGAGCCTATTCTCATGAATGATCCTGCGTATGATAAGATTCATGAGGCAGTAAACCGGACGATACAACTATCTGCCCAACTGAATACTTCCACTAATACTGACCAGATTCGGGAATGTCTGAGTGAAATCATCGGAGTCAAAATAGATAACAGCACCACCATTTTTGCGCCATTCTACACCAATTTTGGCCGATTCATTCAACTAGGCAACAATGTGTTCATTAATCATGCGTGCAGCTTTCTGGACCTGGGAGGGATCACCATAGAAGATGATGTGTTGATCGGTCCGAGGGTAAATATTACCTCTGAGAATCACCCTGTGGAAGTGGCCAGGCGAAAGACATTGGTTCCTGACGCAGTGCTGATCAAACGCAATGCGTGGATTGGAGCGGGTGCCACTATCCTTCCCGGCGTCACGGTCGGTGAAAATGCGGTAGTGGCAGCGGGTGCGGTGGTATCCAAAGATGTTCCGGCAAACACTGTGGTAGGGGGTGTTCCTGCTAAAATCATTAAGACAATGGCCTAAGCCCTACCAGCATTTGAAAGAGCTGATGAATCCAATTAACCATTAAAATAATGAAAAATCTAATCTTATTAATCGTACTAGTGATGTCTATAACAAATTTTTCAATAGCACAGGAAAAAGAGAGAACCTTTGCGTTAAGTGATCAGGTAACTGTCGAAAAGGTTTCCTATCAAAACAGATATGGCATAACCGTGGCAGCCGATATGTATCTGCCCAAAAATATCGACAAGTCCAAGAAATACGCAGCCATTATTGTAGGCACACCCTATGGCGGTGTCAAAGAACAAGGAGCCGGTATCTACGCACAAACTATGGCAGCGCGTGGATTTGTGGCCATAGCCTTCGATGAATCCTATAATGGAGAAAGTGGTGGAGAGGAAAGACGCCTATCCTCACCCGATATCTTTGTGGAAGATTTCAGCGCAGGAGTAGACTTCCTGGGAACACGCCCTTTTGTGGATAGAAACCAGATTGGCGCCATTGGACTCTGTGGTAGCGGTGGATTTGCCCTGAAAGCGGCCCAGGTAGACAGACGTCTCAAGGCTATCGCTACCGTCAGTATGTACGACATGAGCCGGGTAAAGCGCCATGGTTGGAAAGATGGTATGACTGATGAAGAACGCAATGCATATCTTGATCAGCTCGGCGAGCAACGGTGGAAAGACTTTGAAAGTGGTAACGCCGAACTGACCCCATCCTTCCCTAGTGAGCCGGTTGATACCATTCCGGAAGGATTAGATCCCATAACCAGTGAGTTTTTTGAATACTATGCCATGGAACGGGGACATCATCCGAATTCTACTGGCGCTTTTACGAAAACAAGCGACATGGCGTTTATAAACTTTCCGTTGCTCAATTATATAGAAACCATTTCGCCCCGGCCAATTTTGTTCGTCATTGGAGAAAATGCACATTCACGCTATTTCAGCGAAGATGCTTATGAAAAGGCGGCTGAGCCCAAAGAACTCTATGTCGTTCCCGGCGCAAGACACATTGATTTGTACGACCGAACCGATTTAATTCCTTTTGATAAGTTAGCATCATTTTTTGAAGAAAACCTGAAAGTAGCTGTAGGCTCTTAACATCAAAGTCTATGAAAGCGCCCTATTTTCTATCCATTTTGATTATGCTGTGTTTTACAGCTACTGCGCAGGTACCAGACACCTCTCTCCAGAAAATCATGGACGGGCAGGAAATACCTGCTCACATTGAAAAAGCAGCGGATGCCGATGGGATTTTCGCGATTTACCCGGGTAATGGAATACCTCCGAGCTCAGAAAAGTGGACCTGGTCAGAAAGGACTATTCAGACGGAGAATGATAAAATGGCCAGAAATGTAGTGATTCCAACGCTTACGCTATTTACTCCGGAAAAAGGGAATGCCAATGGTACCGCAGTTATTGTGGCTCCGGGTGGGGCTTTTACCATTCTGTCCATGCAGAAGGAAGGTTATGAGGTTGCCAGATGGTTGAACCAATATGGCATTACGGCCCTGGTGCTAAAATACCGTTTAGCACCTACACCGCAAGATGATGCCGAACTGCAACCTTTTTTAACAAGCTTATTTGAAAAGCTACCCCATCCGGATGAAAAAGCAGTAGATCCACCCGTCGGTACTACGGAAGTAGAGGAAGCCAGGTTGCTGGCTGAGGAAGACGGTCGCCAGGCTATACGTTACGTTCGTACACATGCTGAGGCATTTGGCATAGAGCCCAACAAGATTGGGATCATGGGTTTTTCCGCCGGGGGAGGTATTGCGGTGAATGTGGCCTTGGAACATGACACACTCAGCCGTCCGGATTTTACAGTAGGCATTTATGCAGGCTGGAGAAGGGGCGTGCCTGTTCCTGCAGATGCCCCACCCTTATTCTTAGCCATATCGGATGAAGATAAGCTGGTAGGTCCTGTTTCTTCAGCAAGGCTTTACGAGCAGTGGCATCAGGCAGGAAAGCCCGTATCGCTTCACATTTTTGGAAGTGGGGAGCACGGTTTCGGTGCCAGAGAGAACAACACGCTATCCGATGCCTGGACTGATTTATTTGAAAGCTGGCTCGCTGCCAGTGGATTTATAGATAAGCGGTGATTGATCACCCAAAAGCTTTCAATAAAAACCTAACTTTTTTACTATGAGAATTACAAATAGACAACAGACATACCTCACCTTAGTTGGTGTCACAGCACTGTTGGTAGCCAGCTGTTCACAGCCAACGGCAGAAGAAACTCAGAAAAATGAAGTAGAAGCAATTTTTCCGCAAGGTGAAAAAGGGCCTTCCGAAAACTTTACCGGAAATGCATACAACTACGGACTGGTTCCTGATGACTCGACTTACACCACGCTGGTAGGCAATGTCTACTTTGAGCCGGGTGCCAGAAGTAACTGGCATACCCATCCCGCAGGGCAGATCCTAATCATTACAGACGGAGTAGGGTATCACCAAATAGAAGGTGAGCCAAGGCAAACCCTCCAAAAAGGCGATGTAGTCCAATGTCCACCCAACACCAGGCACTGGCACGGCGCCAGTCCGGATACGGGAATGCAGCAGCTATACATCGTGCCCAATACCGAGAAAGGGATAGTGGAATGGATGGAGCCGGTAACCGATGAACAGTATAATAACACTAAATAAGTTGACCTATGGAAACCTCTCATAGAGATAACGAAACCAAACATTCAAGAAGAAATTTCATACAGCAGACATCCATAGCAGGCGCAGGTATACTGCTTACTGGTCCGGTGCCTCTTTCCTCACAAATCAATAAATCAAAACCAATGAATGAGCATATAAAATCAAGAGGATACGCAGCGAAAGACAATTCAGGGAAATTAAGTCTATGGGAATTTGAGCGCCGACCGGTAGGAGATGATGATATCTTGATAGAAATAAAATATGCGAGTATCTGCCATTCCGATATCCATCAGATGAAAGGAGACTGGGGGCCACAACAATACCCTCAGGTGCCCGGACACGAGATTGTAGGTATTGTAGCAGCTGTTGGAAAAAATGTCTCCAAATTCAAAGTAGGCGACCGAGCAGGTGTGGGCTGTATGGTAGACAGTTGTATGGAATGTGAGCGTTGTACGCATGGAGAGGAGCACTATTGTGATAGAGGGAAAACATTGTTTACCTATGGTTATCCTGATGAAACATCGCCTACAGGAATCACCCAGGGCGGCTACTCCAACAACATAGTAGTAAGGGACCATTTTGCGGTTCATATACCGGAGCATATCAGTTTTCAGGAAGCTGCCCCTTTGCTGTGTGCCGGCATCACTACCTATTCACCTTTGATGAAGGCTAACTTTAAAGTAGGTGACCAAGTAGGGGTGGCAGGTATAGGAGGTCTAGGACATATGGCCATCAAATTAGCTGTATCTAAAGGAGCAGAAGTATATGCTTTTACCACCTCACCGGATAAAGCAGAAGATATTCTTTCATTTGGTGCCAAAGAAGTCATTGTAGTAGATGATGTCAAAAAGTTGCAGTCTTATAAAGGCAGACTGGACTACATGATCTCCACTATTCCTGTACAGTTTGATGTGGCCGCTTATGCTTCTGTCCTGAAGCCCTATGGCACTTTTACGCAAGTGGGTATGCCAGAAGGTTTTACGCTAACGCTCAGCAACATTGGATTGGCCAACACCCGGGTAAACTTTAACGCTTCGCTAATCGGTGGCATACCCGAAACACAAGAGGTGGTTCACTATTGTGCGGATAATAAGGTGTTTCCTACCATAGAAGTGATCAAAGCTGAGCAGATCAATGATGCCTGGACCAAAGTTTTGAATAAAGAAGCGCGCTACAGGTATGTAATTGATGCAGCAACATTTTAAAACAAAAACGTATGAAACATTCCCTTATCATGATCATTTCAGTCATATCGCTCAACGTTTTTGCCGCTTGCGATAAGGACAACCCTGTTATGGCTGATACTATGAACACACAAAATCTTAATGACACTTTAAGTTATCGTATGAAGATAAAAATCGGATCACAGACTTTTACAGCGACACTTCTGGAGAATGAAACGGTAGCGTCCTTCAGGGCTATGTTACCGCTTACCATCCAGATGAGTGAGTTGAATGCAAATGAGAAATACTTCCGCTTGCCAGACAATCTGCCTACCAATGCATCCAATCCCGGTACTATCCATACTGGCGATCTGATGCTTTGGGGCGCTAATACGCTGGTGCTGTTCTACGAGACTTTTTCTACATCCTACAGCTATACAAAGCTGGGAAGTATTGACGATCCTGCTGGTCTTGCCGAAGCGGTGGGTTCCGGTAGTGTAACAGTTACGTTCGAATTGGAATGAAAAGCCAATATAGACATAGGCTTAACAACAAATCATATGGAAATAATCAAGAATGGAATGCAGGCTTCTGCGAAAGGACCAGAGGATTGGTTCACTGGATCTGTACGCATCGATCCCTTATTCTCAAAGAAAGAAGCCACAAAAGCCGCCGGAGCCCTGGTAACCTTTGAACCGGGGGCCCGAACGGCCTGGCATACCCATCCGGCCGGACAAACCCTGATCGTACTATCGGGCCTGGGTTGGGTGCAACGGGAAGGCGGCCCAATAGAGGAAATTCAACCCGGAGATGTAATTTGGTTCGAGCCCAATGAAAAACACTGGCACGGGGCCTCACCTACCAAGGCTATGAGCCACATCGCCATCCAGGAGGAATTAGACGGAAAAGTGGTAAATTGGATGGAAAAAGTAAGTGATAGCGAATATTCAAAATAAAAACAGGGAATATGGGAACAACCATAGGAACAGTATAGGTAACCCAGTCAGCAAAAGCTCCTATTCGATACACCACATGCGGTTCAGCATTGTAGCGTTAGGTTAAAAACAAGCGCACTTATGCGGATTTCAACATCGAAAAAGACACCCTCTACACAAGCATTAATAGAAATATTAAAACAGGAATTTTCTGATTATTCCTTTAAGCTGTTCGGCCTGGGAGCAGAGAAGAGTATCATCGTGCAAAAATCTACCTTTGTGGGTGTACAAATTTCAAAAAGCGGAAACGATTTCACCCTTGAAAGCTCACACCCCACCCTCATAGCCTGGTTGTTTTCCATCGTACTCTTTGATGATTTTACTTTGTATTATGGCTCAGAACGGAAAAGACTGAAAGAGGAAATAGGAGCCTTTTTAAGCTCTCGATACCATCAATAGGTGAGATATGGAAAAAATGAAAGCCGTTATCTGCACAAAATATGGAACCCCGGAAGTGCTTCAATTCACAGCGGTTGAAAAACCTATGCCAAAGAAAAATGAGATGCTTATAAGCATACGAGCAACCACCTTGATAGTCGCCTGCTGCCTGACGCTATCATTGACTCCTTTTTAGCGGTTAATTTCATAAATTACCCTATTGTTATCAGGTGCTTTCAGAGAAAGGTCACGTTTGGAAAAAGGCAATGTTTGGCTTTTAATCATAAGGCTATGACCCGTTTATCACGATTGACAAACATTTTACTCCATCTTCAGTCGAGACGAGTGATCACCGCACAAGCCCTGGCGGCTAAGTTTAACATCAGCCAACGGACCGTTTACCGTGACATAAAAGCTTTGGAAGAAGCAGGCGTTCCCATTATCGGGGAAGCAGGTACAGGATATGCTTTGGTAAATGATTACAGAATTCCACCGGTAATGTTTACGGAACAGGAAATAAACGCCCTGCTGACCGCACTGCCATTTCTGCAAAACAACACAGATCAGTCTCTCGCCGAAAATCTGGGTGGCGTAGTCACGAAGATCAAGGCAATCCTGAAATATACCGCTAAAGAAAAAGCCGAGAAGCTAGAGCAAAGGATTCAGGTATTTCTCGACCGTCAAAAGACAAGCACCACACTCCTGTCAGACATTCAGTCTGCTATGGTCAATACGCTTGTTTTGAAAATTAAATACCATACCATTCACTCCGACACGATCTCAGAACGATGGGTGGAACCTTTGGCACTTTACTTCATCCAAGACAAATGGTTGCTGATCGCTTATTGCAGGCTGAAAAACGATATAAGGGAATTTCGCCTGGACAGAATACTTCAGCTTAGCACAACCAGCCAGAAATTTACAGACAGACACTTCAGTTTTGAAGATTATTTTAACCACCCCTCAAAAATAAGTTGATCCCTGCTGACATACCCTTGTCAATCTATGATTTTACTTTTGCTTAGAAAATGAGAAATACTGATCAGTATAGCGCTCATGACTATTACAGTAAGTAGTAAGAACGATGATCCTCATCATAAAAAAATCAACAAAATGGAAACCACAGTAAAATCAAGCCTGCCCACGGCAGACCAATTCGTAGACAGTCCTTTGAGAAGCCGTATCCGACTGGCCCTAAACGCCCCGCTAGCGGAAGTATGGGAAACAGTAGGCGATCCTGGCCGCATGCCTGAATATAGTGAGGGATTGCAAAAGGTAGAGACAAAGTGGAATGCCAGCGGACATTGTACCGCATACCAATGTCACTTTAAAGAGCAGCAACCAGGTGCGGAGGTAACCAACCACCGTGCCATCATGCAATGGTATGCACCGCTCAAAGGCTGGGCCTCTACCGATGAGGAACCTAATGATTTTGGGCTTACGCAGTCTCTCACCTTCATAACCCTTGAGGCTCAGGGTAACAAGACCATGCTGAAATGGGATATGCACTTCAACAGTGAAAACATGGAAATATACAAAGCTGATCTGGAGGAAGCACTCAACCAGGATATAGCCCAACGGCTCATACAACGATTTGGCGGTCAGCTCCTGGAGAGCTTTATAGAAGAAAGCCCTTCAAAATAATAGGTGGAGCAGGTGGAAAGGTATATCGTGCTGAAACCTGCTCTACATTTCCCTGCTCATGACAGCCTTCATAAAACGATCACCTCATGTATACTCTACTGCTCGATAGCCTGGCCAAGCACGTTTCTCTCACAGAGCAGGAAATTAATCTGCTCACTTCTTATCTCATACCAAAGACATTAAAAAAGAAAGAATATCTGCTGAGAGAGGGAGAAATTCATCATAAGGCTACCTTTGTGAACCAAGGCTGTTTTATCATGTATTCTCTCGATAAAAACGGAAAAGCTCATGTCGCTCAAATCGCTGTTGAAGGGTGGTGGGTAGGTGATATATATAGTTTTTTTACCCTAAAACCCTCCGATTATTTTGTAGAAGCTGTGGAAAAGAGTGAAGTGCTTCAGATGAACAAAGAGGAACTGGAAGAACTTTACATCAAAATCCCTAAAATGGAGCGGTATTTCAGAATATTGGTACAGAATGCCTATATCAGCTACCGAAACAGAGTGGTCTCCTCCATGAGTACTCCTGCTGTAGAACGTTATCTGCAATTCCTTAAAACCTATCCCGGACTGGAGCAAAGGATTCCCCTCTATACGATCGCTTCTTACCTGGGCGTCAGGCCGGAATTTCTCAGTAGGCTCAGAAAAAAATTGGCCAAAGGGTCTATTTCTTGACCTAGTTCATTTTTATCATGCCGGCTTCTCTTGAATTTTGCCTCATCCATTATGTATAAATCTCAAAAAAGGAGGTAAAAATGTCAGCTTATTGCTTATTTGATAATCTAAAGGTGAAAGATCCTGCCCTGTTGGAAGAATATAAAAGAAAAGTTTTTCCGGTAGTCCAAAAGTATCAGGGCCAGTATGTAGTGCTGGGTGGAGAGACTGAGGTCATAGAAGGCAACTGGAAACTTACACAGCTTATCATGATAGAATTTCCCAGTTTGGCGCATGCCAAAGAGTGGTATTACTCAGAAGATTACAAAGAGTTGAAAGCGTTACGCTTATCGGTAACCAAGTCGAATGCGGCCATCATTGATGGGCTGCAGCACAGTGAGTAAGGCTATCCCATGACAAACACAGGGCATACAAGGGCTGCTTCAAGTTCGTAGAAAAGGCAAAGAACATAGCAGCTGCCCTGTGTTTATTGAGAACGTTGAACAGAAAGCGGATTTTTTGCTCTATATCCCTTCGACTCACAGGGTCTTCAACAGGATGATCCACGGGTAGTAGCGAGAATTATGCTGAGCTATCAAAAAATCAAAAGGCTTGCAAGATGGTTACTAATGTAAAAATACCATAATCATTGGCAAATATGGGAGAGAAATAAGGCCCGTATGATCCATATTTTTGAACTTACAGAAGGTATAAAATACATGCTGGAACTGGAAACAGGATATTTTTACATTGACTGAAATTTTTGCAACCATGGCTCACAATCGTCTGACCCAACTGCTTGATCAATACACCTCAGGCTATAGTCTTGCACAATCTTTTTATACAGACCCGCTCATTTTTGAGGCAGACTGGGAACATATCTGGAAAAAATACTGGCTCTTTGTGGGTTCTACGGCAGAAATTCCCAAACCCGGCAACTATTTTACGTATCAGGCCCACCACGACTCTGTCATTATCATCAGAGGGGATCAGGGTGAGGTGCATGCCCTTTATAATACCTGCCGGCACAGAGGTTCCTTAGTATGTCTGGAGGAAAGAGGACATACCTCCAAACTGATGTGCCCCTATCACCAGTGGGTCTATAACAAGGATGGCTCTCTCTTTAAAGCCCGGCTGATGCCCGGAGATTTTGATA
Organism: Catalimonadaceae bacterium JC749; assembly: GCA_021730635.1. GTDB lineage: Bacteria > Bacteroidota > Bacteroidia > Cytophagales > Cyclobacteriaceae > JAJNNC01. The sequence goes on along the minus strand of JAJNNC010000010.1, from coordinate 245,213 downwards.
AGTCTGCTTATGGCTTGCATCCTGTACAGGTCCGTGTGGTAGAAGGCCTGATCTTTATTTCGCTCTCTTCCAATCCGCCTGATTTTGATAAAGTAGTCCAGGATTTCGCTCCTTTTGTGAAGCCTTACAAACTGGATCAGGCGAAGGTAGCCTACCGTAAACGATATGAGCTGCGCACCAACTGGAAGCTCATCGCAGAAAATTTTAGGGAATGTTATCACTGCGGCCCGGCGCATCCTGAATATTGCAGAGCGGTGATTGGCGCTAATTTAACAGAATCGGCTGCCCAGGTACTACCAGAACGCCAGCAGGCCTGGGAGCGTAAAGGCTTGTCTGTTAAAGGCATCGACTTTGAAAATGATTCCTTCCATTTTGCTGTCCGCTATCCCCTTCGTCCTGGGGTAGAAAGCTATAGCACTAATGGCAAAGCGGTGGCCATTCCCATGGGCGATCATACAGACTTTGATGCAGGCGTATTGGGTTTGGTGTGCTATCCAAACTTTTGGATGGACGCTGTCAGCGATTATGTCTGGACCATGAGAATTACAGCGACCAGCGCTTCCCAGTGTCTGGTAGATCTCACATGGCTGGTCGATAGCCAGGCTGTTGAAGGGCAAGATTATACGATAGAACGGCTGACCGATTTCTGGCGTATTACCGGCGAACAGGATTGGAAGCTTTGTGAAAACAATTTCAAAGGCATAGAATCCAGCCACTACGGGCCAGGCCCTTATGCTCCTGTGGAAGCGGACGTAGCCAAATTCGTCGATTGGTATATTGATCGCCTGCGGGAAGGAGTGAGCACAGCGGTTGCCTTCTAAATGTGATGGCAAAAGCAAAAAGCGGACTTATACCCTAAAAAACGCTTTCGCTATGCTCTTTTCTGAACCTGAAAGGTGATTTCCCTGTGATCTTCATGAATTGTTCGTGAAAGTTAGATACATTTTTGTAGCCGCTCTCATAACTGATCTGATCCATATTGAACTGCGTTTCGATAAGCATCTTATGGGCATGCCCGATCCGTATCTCATTGATAAACTGGGTGACCGTCTTACCGGTTCTGTTCTTAAAATACCGGCAGAAAGAGGTAGGCGACATGTTGGCGATATTGGCTACCTGCTCAAGTTTGATCTCATTTTTAAAGTTCTTCATCAGATAGTCTAATACCCCGTTGAGCCGTTGCAGATCTGAAGCCTGCACCTTCTGGTCATAACCGATGGTCGCCAGGAAGGTATATTCCTCGCTGTTGGATAACAGATGCAATATATCTACCAGCGTCACAAACTGCTCCACACCAGTCTGGTGTAAGGAGGCAAGAATCTTTTCTGCTACCAGTGCCTTGGTTTTACCTTCAAATTTGATCCCTCTGCTTGCTTTTGATAATAGCTTACTGATCTTATTCATTTCAGGAATGTTGAAGAAAGAGTCTCCGAAAGAATCTTCTCTGAACAAAGTATAAATACATTCCGCCACATGGGGTACGTTTTCTTCATAATGTTCCTGATGGTTTTTCCATACATGGGCAAGGTTAGGCCCCAGCATGACCAGATCATAAGGCTCGAAACATTCGATGCTATCCCCGACAAACCGGGTTCCCTTTCCTTGGGTGACCAGCATGATCTCAAACTCCGGATGGAAATGCCACGGCACCACAAAATAAGGTTTGACTACTTTCTGTACATCAAAAGGTTTGCTTTTGGGTAAATGTATCTTGACAAACAGGGGTGTTTTCATGATAAGAGATCAAGTATGATAATCAACTATGGCAATCAACCAGGACAAACATTTTAAGAGCTATTAAAAAATAACCCCAAAATAAAAGTCAAAATTAATAAATGTACAAAAAAACTGAAATAAAGGTTTCATGAATAAATAAGGCCGTCAAGCCTCGGAGAAACTTCCTCCTCGCTTTCACTTACCCCATAAAAGTCAAAATAGAACAAGTATTGGAAAAATTTCAATACAAATGATCTTCTGAAATGATAGACCTTAGCATGTATACTAATAACAATACTTAAGCCTTTGCTGTCCTTGAACAGCACCAGAGCAATGTCTTCAGACTTGGTGCAGGGAAGGGGTATGCTCAGGAAGCTAAAACAATATCATCACACTATAACTCAATCACCTTATGCGTCAACTTTATCTGTCTTCTTGCGGATACCTGACTGTACTGCTCATGTGGCTGGCAACGGCAGCATGGGCACAAAACAGAACGGTCACTGGCAAAGTAACCTCCTTAGACGATGGTGCTGCCATGCCCGGTGTAAACATTATTGAGAAAGGTACCAGTAACGGTACCGTTACCAATATCGATGGCGAATACAGCATTGCTGTAGGATCAGAGGCCATACTGATATTTTCCTTCGTGGGTTATACCCCTGAAGAAGTAAGTGTTGAAGCGCAAACCACCATCAATGTAGCGTTAGCACCGGATATCACTTCCCTGTCGGAAGTAGTGGTAGTGGGGTACGGCACCATACAAAAGAAAGATCTGACGGGGGCTGTTTCTCAGGTATCTGCCAAAGAATTTAACGCGGGTATCAACCCTAACCCCTTACAGGCCATTCAGGGGAAGGTGCCGGGGTTAAACATCACCCAACCTTCCGGAGACCCTAACCAGTCGCCCACGGTGCGCTTGCGTGGTTATACTTCGCTGGCGGGTGGCAGTGACCCGCTCTACGTCGTCGATGGGGTTATTGGTGTCCCGATCAACAGTATTTCTCCTTCCGACATTGAGCAGATCGACGTCTTAAAGGATGCTTCTGCTTCAGCCATTTATGGCTCCAGAGCCGCTAACGGTGTCATTATGATCACGACAAAAAGGGGAAAGGAAGGGAGAACCTCCGTATCTTTTAATCATTATGTGGGCGTGGAAACCATCTCCAACAGCCTCGACCTGTTGAATGCCGATGAATACAGAGCGGAAGTGACCCGAATCAAAGGAGAAGCTTCCCTGAGTGATAATCTGAAGTTTCCCAGGGATGCCAACGGCAATGGCTACAGCACAGATTGGATCAAAGAGATTACACAAACCGGTTTGACCAATAACCACGACCTGGCCATCGCTGGCGGTACGGCAGCCCTTTCTTACCGGGGTTCCATCAATTACATCAAAAGAGAGGGCATTATCAAAAACACGGACTTTGAACGGGTGACAGGCCGCATTAACCTGGACCAGAGAGCGCTCAATGATAAACTGAATATACAGTATAACCTGGCCCTGACAAGCATCAATGCCGACCTGGTCAATAACGATATTATCAACAGATCCGTTTTGTTTTTGCCGACCCTGCCGGTCCGGGGTACTGACGGAGACTACTATGAAGTAGACGGCAGCTTTGATCTTTACAATCCGGTAGCCATGCTGGAGAACTACCAGAACCAGGATGAAAAGAAAGTGTTTATGGGAGGCATTACCATGCGGTATGAAATACTGCCCGGTCTTTCGCTGGGTGCCAATGCCGCCTACCTGGGTGAAAACAACATCAACAGCCAGGCTTATAATGGCGTGATCAGAGCTTATGTTAATAACCAGGGAATGGCCTCCCGGAATCTGGACCAGACCAATGATAAGTTACTGGAACTGACGGCCCAATACCAGAAGGATTTTGGCAACGCGCATCAGTTGACAGTATTAGGCGGTTATTCGTATCAGGATATCGTCAGTGACGGGTTCGGTGCCAATAACAATAACTTTGTGGAAGGTCTGTATCATATTCTGGGCTACAACAGTTTATCCTCAGGCCAGGGCACTTTGTTGGAAGGAAACCAGAGTTATACCAGCTCCTATAAAAATGAAACCAGGCTGGTATCCTTCTTTGGCAGGGCCACCCTGAACCTGACAGATAAATATAACCTGACCGCTACCTTACGCAGAGACGGCAGTTCAAAATTCGGTGCCAACAACAAATGGGGCTTATTCCCTTCTGTGGCTGCCGGATGGACGCTCAGCAATGAGGATTTTCTTTCTGGCAACGCCACCTTAAACTATCTGAAGTTACGTGTGGGATGGGGACAGATTGGAAACTCGGAAGGGATCGGGCCTTACCAGTCGCTGCTGTTGTATGGCCAGAAAGGCACCTATTATGATGGTAGCATAGAGGATTTTGTTCCCGGCTATGGCATCACACAAAATACCAACCCTAACCTGAAATGGGAAGTGTTATCCCAGATAAATATTGGACTTGACTTCGAGTTGTTTGATGGCAGAATGAGCGGAAGCCTGGAGGTGTACGATAAAACCACCAATGATATGCTCTACAACTACAATGTGCAGGCCGACGGATCAAAATATTTTACCAATTCCATTACCTCCAATGTGGGCGAAATGTCGAACAAAGGCATTGAATGGTCACTGGGCGGTGATATTATCCGGGGAGACCTTTTCCGCTGGAATGCCAGAATAGTGGGCGCCGCTTACAAGAACGAAGTAGTCTCCTTAAGCAACAGCGAGTTTGGGGCACCTATCGTGCGATACAATTTCTTCGAAGGCCGGGGACTAGGCGGTATCACAGCCTCTCAGCTGCGGGAAGGCCATCCGCTGGGAGAGTTTTATATCCCGCACTTTGTAGGGTTCGATGCCGACGGACGGATTCTCATGGAAGCACAGGAAGGTGATGTACCTACCACTGATTTCGCAGATGCCAAGTTGTTTGAATCCGGCACGGCGCAGCCCCGAACGACGGGATCTTTTATCAACAGTTTTGTGTACAAAAATATAGACCTCAGCTTCCAGCTGAGAGGGGTATTTGGTAACAAAATTATCAATAACCTGCGCTCTAACCTGGCTTTGCCTGGCAGTATTCTGGAAACCAACATGGTGAAAGAAGTAGCCGATTACCCTATCAATTTCAGCACCCCGCAACTGACAGACCTTTGGCTGGAAGACGGTTCTTTTGTCCGGTTAGACAACTGGCAGATCGGGTATAACTTCCCCGCTGCCGGCCTCCTGCAAAACGCCAGGGTCTATGTGGGTGGCAACAACTTGTTTGTCATTACCCAATACAAGGGTGTTGATCCCGAATTACAGGTAAGAGGTGATCTGAACGGACAAACACCCAACAGCATGGGCATGGATTACAGCAATGTGTATCCCAAAACCCGTTCTTTCCAACTAGGCATAGACTTTACTTTCTGATGATAACCCCAACGACACTATGGATATGAAGAAAATATATAAAATACTCTGGCTGTGGATGCTTCTCCTGGGCGGAATAGCCGTCAACAGTTGTACAGACCTTGAGGAAGAGGTCTATGACCAAATTCCACAGGATCAATTTGGTCAGACACAAGCGCAGCTCAATGCCCTGATCGGCCCGCTGTATGGGGGGTTGGGCGATTACTGGAATCGTTTTGAAGCCTTAAACTGCGTCACCGATGACCAGCTGGCCCCCGCCCGTGGTGGCGACTGGAGTGAGCCTGAATGGAAGTTTCTGGAGCAGCATACCTGGCCGGCAGATTTTTATGGATTCAACGATCTGTGGACCTGGATCTATAACAACATCACAGCCGTCAATCAGCAGATCGTCAATCCTAATATTACCGACGCCGGTATCATCGCAGAACTCAGGGCCTTACGGGCATTTTACCATTACCTGGCCATGGACAATTTCGGCAATGTGATCATTGCAGACCAACTGCTGGGGGGCGAAACAGCCAGTCCGCAGCAAAGTACCCGCAAAGAAGTGTATGATTTTGTAGAAAGGGAACTCCTGGAGGCAACGCCTCTTTTGTCTACAGAAGTGAAGGCCAATTATGGCCGCATGACACGGTATGTCGGACATATGATGCTGGTAAAATTATACCTCAATGCGGAAGTGTATACCGGTACCCCTCAGTGGGAAAAGGCTCTGGCCCGATGCGACAGTATCATTGCATCCAACCAGTTCTCGCTGGCAACGGATTTCTTTTCAAACTTCAGCATCACGAATCACACTTCTCCGGAAATCATTCTGGCTACCCCCTTTGACAAGTCAAAACGGCAGGGCTTTTTTCAACCCATTACCACCCTGCACTACCTCAACCAGCTGACTTACGAACTAGGATCAGCCCCCTGGAACGGGTATTGTACCTATGCCGAATTCTATAATCTGTTTAAGGATGGTGATGTCAGAAAAGAGATGTGGCTGACCGGCCAGCAGTACGATGCCTCCGGCGATTCACTCTTTGATGATGGGGTGCCCATGGCTTATACCCAGGAAATTCCTGCCTTTGAGATGCCCGCAGGCACGGTAGCCCGGCTGGCAGGATACAGAAGCAGGAAATATGAAATTCAAAGAGGGGCTACCTTCAGCCAGGATAACGACTGGGTGATCTATCGCCTGGCCGACGTGTATCTGATGCGTGGAGAAGCCTATTTCAGGTTAGGGGATCAAGCCAATGCGTTGAATGATATTAACTTTATCCGAACCAAGCGAAATGTAGAACCTTTTGTGTCGCTGACGGCGGACGCCATCCTGGAAGAACGGGGCAGAGAACTGGCCTGGGAGTATCACAGAAGACAAGATCTGATTCGTTTCGGACAGTTTACCAAAGCCTGGCAATTCAAGCCTGAAAGCGATGAGACCAAGGAAATATTCCCTATTCCTTTTAACCAGATTTCTTTAAATCCTAATCTGAAACAAAACCCCGGATATTGAAAGTTATTAACTTAATTTCAGTATATTAAGTGAGTACCTAATGGAGCAACGGCGAATGGATTTTCATCAGCGTAAACCTATTTTGTTAAAGGACCAGTTGTATGTAGGAAGTTCCTTTACCATCAGAAGAGAGGACATGGCAGGCAACACTCCGTGGCATTTTCATCCGGAAGTTGAGCTCTGTTATTGCCTCAAAGGTAAAGGAACCCACTATATTGGAAACCATACCCGGGCTATGGAAGAGGGCGAACTGTTGCTCATCGGTAGACATGTGCCCCACACCCGGCAACCTGATAAAGAGTATTATGACCAACGCCCGGAAGAAAAGCCAGCTTCTATTGTGCTGAGGTTCAAAGAAAATTTTCTGGGCAACCACTTCTTTTCTATAGAAGAATTCATGCATATCAAGGTGTTATTAAAGAACGCCCGGAGAGGCCTGCAATTCTATGGAGAAACCCGTGCACTGGCAGGCGCCCTGCTCTGCCGCATGGAGGGTACCTCCGGTATTCCGGCCCTGATGAACATTCTTTCCCTTTTAGACAAGCTGGGACGCTCAGAGCAATTCCATTTTCTGAATGAAGCTCATTTCCAGAGTGAGCCCAACGACCAGGATTCACAAAAAATCAATAAAGTGATTTACTATACGGAAAATCATTTTCAGGAACCTATTTCCCTTTCAGAAATAGCGGCCCTGGTGAACACAACGGAAGCGGCTTTTTGCAGGTATTTCAAGACCCATACCGGAAAGAGCTACTTTCAATATCTGACGGAACTCCGGATTGCCCATGCCTGCCGGATGCTCATGGAAGAGGATAAAGATATTGCGCAGGTATGCTTCTCAAGTGGTTTTAACAACCCTTCCAACTTTCATAAGCAGTTTAAAAAAATAGTGCACCTTACCCCTAAAGCCTATCGGAAAAAGGTAAAAAAGAAAACCCCTATCCTGGGACTTTGAGGCTGTCCCTGGAGAGGGACTTCCTGTATCATGATCATTGAACCTAGAATTTTATTAACGTATTTTATGCTGGATAAGAGTCAGTCTGAGAAGATAGCTTCCCTTAAAAAGTCATTTCAGGAAAACAGTGAGGCATTACCGTTGAAGAAAGCAACGGTCGGATTTGATGGCTTCATCGATATTGTTTCCAGAGTAATAAAAAACAAGGAAGCACACCAAGCGCCTGTTTTCTTTCAGGAAACTTCCGAGTTGGGATTATACATTCAGGAAAGATCCGGAAAAAGCTTATGCCTCGAACTGGAAGAAATAGAGACAAAGATAGGAGGTAATACGCCCATCATGGCGCATGCCCTTGGTCAATTGGGTGTTCATGTCAATTGCATAGGATCGCTGGGTCATCCGGGCATTCATCCTGTCTTTGACAGGCTTTCCTCCAATTGCAGTTTACACAGCTTCGCCAACCCTGGATTTGCCAACGCCTTAGAGTTTGACGATGGTAAGCTTATGTTTGCTCAGATAGGGCGCCTCAATACCATACGCTGGGAAAATATAAAAGCTACCCTGGGTTTGTCCACCCTGATCCGGCTTTTCGATGAGAGCGATTTTATCTGCCTGCTCAACTGGAGTGAACTGGACTCCTCCACCGGGATCTGGAAAGGATTGTTGCAAGATGTCTTTCCTAAACTCCTGTGGCCGAGTGAGCGTCAAAAGTTCGCCTTCTTTGATTTATCCGATTGCTCCAAACGAAATAATAAGGCCATCCGGGAGGCCTTGTCATTAATAGAAGAAATAGCCGGATACTACCAGATCATCTTAAGCTTAAACAGAAATGAATCTCAGCTGATCTATCAGGCTTTGTACCTGGAAAAGGCAGGAGAAGAGATGGAATATACAGGCCAAAGAATTTTTGAAAAACTAAGCATAGAAATGCTTGTCATTCATACGACCCAACAATCTTATGCCTTCAGCCGGAAGGGGTGGTATAAGAGCAACAGCTTCTTTACAGCAAACCCTACAATATCTACCGGGGCAGGAGATAACTTTAACGCAGGCTTTTGTATAGCGCAACTGCTGGGTCTGGATGTAGAAGCCTCGCTTCTGTTGGGCAATGCTGTTTCAGGCTATTATGTGAAGGAAGGACAAAGTCCTCAGTCAGCGGATATCAAAGCATTTCTGGAAGAAAAATTAATAGAACCCTTAACATTGAATCAAACAACTCCTAAAATTACCTAACGATGAAAAAGCAAATTTCACGCAAAGACTTTTTAAATAAAATGAGTGTGGCAGGAGCAGCGGCTTTCCTGTCTCCTATGGCCTTACATGCCTCCACATGGAAGATAAAAGAGGAAAAAATCAAAGTGGGCGTGATTGGCTGTGGGAGCGTTTCCAATGTATATTTACCCCATCTGTCAAAATCTCCACACGTTGAGTTAGTCAGTACCTGTGACATTAAACCGGAAAGAGCAAAACAGCAGGCGGAAAAATTCAATATTCCCAATCACTACCCACATATAGATCAGATGCTGGCCGGCGCTCCCTTTGCCCTGATGGTCAACCTGACCAATATGCAGGAACATTACCGGCTCAACAAGCAGGCGATTCAGGCAGGCAAACATGTCTGGAGCGAGAAACCGCTGGCCAACACCTACCAGCAGGGCGCAGAGCTGCTGAAGCTGGCCAAACAGAAAGGAACCCGCCTCTGGGGTGCCCCTGCGGTGGTGAACAGTCCGCAGTTTGCTTTTATGTCCAAAGCCATACAGGAAGGTAAACTCGGTAAGGTAGCCGCCGCGCATGGTCATTATGGCCATGAAGGGCCGGACTGGTCTGCCTTTTTCTACGAAGAACTGGGCGGCAGTCTGCCTGACCTGGCAGTCTATAACCTGGCGACCATCACGGGTCTTCTGGGGCCGGTAAAGTCCGTAGTGGCCATGCTGAACATCATTACCCCCACCCGAAATACCGGTGATAAGGGAAAGATCAAGGTAGTAGCCGAAGACAATGCCATGGTACTGATGGAGCATCAGTCCGGCGTGCTTTCTCATGTGCAAAGCGGCTTTAACTACTTTGACCCTTACGGCCATGCGGGCACCGGCCAGGAAAGACCCACCATATCGCTTTATGGCACCGAAGGCAACATGCACCTCATTGGTTACGACTGGGCTCCCAGTGGCGTCGACATGGCCACCAAAGAAGAGGTAGAAACCACCCGCTATGTGACCGATCCCGGCACCTATGTCTGGCAGGAAGGGGCTTCTGTGATTGCCAAAAGCCTGGTTACAGGAGAAGAACCTTTGATCGATGTAGAACATTCGCTGCATGTGCTTGAGATCATTGAAGCAGCCCGGAAGTCTGAAAAAACAGGAGAAAGAATTGCCCTGGAATCCAAATTCAAATGGCCTATGATCTCATAGTCTCTGACACTGTACTTATGCAATTAAATATCTTTAAAGATTATGCGGCCCTTTCTCACAACACCGCCGAAAAGGTCGTTCATCAGGTTCAGGAGAAAGCCAATAGTGTATTGTGTCTGGCGGCAGGCAATACCCCCACGCTTACTTATCAGTACATAGTGGAGATAGCCCGCCAGAAGCAGGTTGATTTTTCGCAGGTACAATTCGTAGGGTTGGATGAATGGGTGCACATTCCACCAGATAATCCTGGCAGTTGCCAGTATTTCCTCCGCCACCACCTGTTTACACCTTTGCAGATCGCTGAGTCTCAGATCCATTTATTTGATGCCCTGGCAGAAGACCTGGCTTCAGCGTGTGAGCAGATGAATGCGTTGATCAGGCAACAGGGAGGCTTGGATCTCATACTGGTAGGCGTGGGCATGAATGGCCATATTGGGTTCAACGAACCGGGCGTCAGCCCTGACCTGTATGCGCATGTGGTCGATCTGGATGAGACGACCCAGGTGGTAGGGCAAAAATATTTTTCTCAATCCACACCGCTGAAGAAAGGGATTACCCTGGGCATGCGTCATGTGCTGGAGGCACGTTCAGCCCTGATGATCGCCAGCGGTGCCAAAAAGGCTGAGATCATGCGGAAAGTGCTGGTGGAAGACATATCCGTGCAGGTGCCTGCCAGCCTGTTGAGAAAACATGACAACGGCTTTGCCCTGCTGGATGAGGAGGCCGCTTCCTTACTGACCCTCAAAGCCAAAAGCCAGTATTGATGCCTGTCTCCTCTTTTCTGACGGAGGCCAACCGATTGCGCCTCCTCTATTTTACCGTATTTTGCTGTACGGCTTCCTGGCTCCCCCTGTTTGCCGATTATCTGAAAGACAAAGGGTTAACAGGCATAGAAATGGGCATCATTCTAGGGATCGCCCCTTTGATGATGTTTCTGGTACAACCCTTCTATGGCATGCTGGCCGACCGCTGGGGTTATAAGAAAACCATGATTTTCTCTTCTGCCTTAGCCACGATCAGCTATACGCTGTATCTTATCCAGGGAGGCTTTGTCTATATATTTGTCATTACAGTGTTCATGGCTGTCTTTTATAATACGCTACAACCGGTTTTAGACAGTCTCTCCCTGCAACTGGCACAAAAAAATCCTGCCTTTTCCTACGGCACACTCCGGATTGCCGGGGCGGTAGGCTGGGCTTTTACAGGCATTTTGGTGGGATACGCCATTGACAGCAGCAACACTACCGTTATTTTTATTTTTTCGGCAGGCAGTATGCTGCTTACTTTTTTATTTTCATTTACCATACAAACGCAAAAAGTAAAGGCACCGCTGGCGACACAATCTTTTAAAGACGTTGGCAAAGTGCTTCAGCAGAAAACGCTGATCTTTTTACTGGCCTGTGTTTTTCTGATTTCCGTAGGCTCTTCCACCATTTATTACTTCTATTCTATTTATATGAAAGAGAATGGAGCCTCCTCTTCTCTGATAGGCTATGCGCTCTCTTTTCAAGGCTTGTGTGAGATACCCTTCTTTTACTTTTCCGCAAAAATTATCAGAAGGTTAGGCTTAAAAACCACCCTGTTGATCACCGTTTTCACTACAGCTGTCAGGATGATATTGTATTCTCTGGTAAAAAATCCACAGTTAGCCATCGGTATAGAAATACTTCAGGGCATATCCTGGTCTCTATTTTGGGTATGCTGTGTGGAATATGTGAATCTATTGGTCAGAGAAGAATGGAGAGCAACCGGCCAGTCTCTTTTATACGCTTCTTTCTTAGGAGTAGGTGCTATCGTTGGAAATCTCTGGACAGGCTTTTTATACGGTACACAAATGAATATTGCTGAGGTTTTTTTGCTGAATGCCTGTTTGGTAACCGCCGTTGGGTTGGTCTTGTGGATCTTTATGAAAAAGGAAGATCCGGCCCGGAGGGCATCCTCCGTTTCTAAAGCAGAACCCGTCGAGTGGGCAGGAGAATAGTAACAGCCTTGCCAAAGGCTTAAATAAAAAGCCAGCACTTAGACTGGCTTTCTACAGAAATTACCGGCGGCAGCAAGCGGAACCATCGGCTGGCTGTGCACAGCAGGCCCCATCGTTCTCTTCCTCAGACTGGCTGGGTGTACAGCAGGCATCACCATTGGCTGGTGAAGCACAACAGGAGGAAGAAGCAGCTACTACTTCTTTAGGCTGGCCTTTACTTTTTTGTAATACCGGAATATTTTGCATTATCTGTTCCATAGTTATTGATTGTTAAATGTTTCACCCGTAAAGACGGACATGCCTCAAAAAAGACGCATTAATTGTCACAAGAAAAACAGCCCTGATCCGTAGCATTCTTTTTGGGCGTAGCTTCCAGAATATTACCTCTTCTGTCGAGGGCTATCTCGCAGCATTCGGTCAGCATTTGCTTTAGCTTTTTTCGCCCCCTTTGTATGCTGGACTTAAGAGAAGAATAAGGGATGTGGTATTGCTCCGCCAGCTCCTTTTGCTTTACCCCTTTTAGTTCGGAGGCTATCAACAAGTGCTTATCTTTTTCTGGCAACCTGTCTATAAAACGCAGCAGACAGGCTTCTAATTCTTTGGCCGGAGCCGTTGTATCCGTATCAGGTGTGTTTTCTGCTAATGCTTCACTGATGCTTTCCGTCGGCCTTGCCCCTTGATGGCGGTAATAGTCATAGAGGGTATTTCGAGTGACGATAAACACCCAGTTTTTCAGATTTTTCTTATGAGAAAACGTATCGGCATGTCTGGCCATTTTTATAAAAACATTGTGCATAATATCCTCTGCATCTTCCCGTGAAGAAACTTTACTTTTTATGTAGGCCAGTAATGACTGGTGAAAGTCCGTATATAAAGTAGCTAATTCCATAAGTACATCTTTTTCATAACATAATTTACTCCTTTTAAATGCCTGAAAAGCACAGCAAATAACAGCAAAATAAAAATCATTAAAATGCTTTCCACATGATCTGATGATAAGAGCAATCCGCCGGCCAGCGTACCTAAAGCAGCGCCCACATCCTTCCAGGTGGCGTTCTCCGCCATGGCCTGAACCTTATCTTCTTCTCCTTCGGAAGCACTCCCCGGGGCAAGCGTAGCGTGGATACTGTAGGCTATGAATATAACAGTAAGCCCCAGTAGCGATTGGTCAAGGAGAAAAAGCAAAAAACCCAATCCAACAAACATGACAGATCCGCAAAAAGGTCTGTTAAAACCCCAACGGTCTGCCATATAGCCTGCCAGGGGAGAAAGAAACAGCAAGCACAGCCTCCGGAAAACCAGGTAGGCAGCCACCAGTGTCGTTACGGCTGTCAGTGTTAAGCGTGAGTCTGCGGCGAGCAGCAGGGTGCCGAGCAACACAATGAGCATGCCTTCCACCAGGAAGCTAACGATCAACGTGAGCTGATTCAGGGTAGAAGGAAAGCGCAATAGGCTGTTTGTCCCGGTAGGTAGCGACTGCTTCAGGTCAGGAAGCTGGCTGGCACAATATATCGCCGGCAGTGAGGCGAAAGCCAGGATCAGAAAGCTTGTCGCAGGACTCCAGGATTGAAGGAGTAGAGGGCCTGCTACCAAGGCAAACAGGGGTCCCAGTTCGTATATGCCTCTGCTGATCCCCAGAGAGAATCCGGGACTGGTATGATCCAACGCATATCCCAGAGAAGAAAGGCGCAGGGCAGAAAAGCATAGCCCCCAAAGCACACGCAGGAGGAGCCAGCCTGCTATACCGAATCCCATGCCGTACCCCGCTGTGGAGAGTATAGCGAATACGGTAGCCCATAGGGTCATGGATTTAAATCCGAACCTGCGGAAAACCCGTACCAGCAGGGTATTGGAAAAGATACGGACAAACCGGTTGACAGAAAGCAGCACACCTACCCAGGCGATGGGAACCCCTATGGCCCCGGCCTGCATGGGCAGAAACGGATACAGAAAGGCATCACCATAACTGACAAAGGCCAGTGTAAGAGAAGCATACACCGGCCCTTTGGTCGCTATGAGTGACTGACGGATTACCCGCAGCATGTGGCCGCTACTTTTTCTGGCTCAGCAACACTCTCACAACAGGCAACACCTGCATCCAGGCTGCAAACACCTGTTTCCGGTAGTTCCAGTTCCACCTGCCTGGCCGCTTCCCAATCGCCGGATAAGGCAGCCACAATAGATCTTACCTGTTCATACCCGGTAGCCATCAGAAAAGTAGGGGCTCGTCCGTAGCTTTTAGCACCTACTATGTAAAAGTCTTTATCCGGATGCCGCAGTTCCTTTTCTCCATGGGGACGTACCGTCCCACAGCTATGAATATTAGGGTCAATCAGTTCAGCGATTTCGGACGCACTTTCCAAAGCCGGATCAACACTGAGACGCACTTCTCTTAAGAAAGAGAAATCAGGACGGGAACCCGTGTTGCTGATGATTTCGTCGATGCCCGGCAAAGCCCGCAGTTCCCCATACTGCTCTCCTACCAGCGTAAGCCGGCCTTCCTGCCCTACGATCTGCTGAATCTGGAAAGGTGTGTACACATTGACCCGGTCTTCCTCTACCAACTGTTCGATCTTGATCCCCAAAGCGCCTCGGGCGGGCAAGGCATCATTCTCTTGCCCTCCATAGACCTCACTGACATGCTTTTTACGAAGCACCCAGTGTATGGTAGTGTCAGGGAAAGCTTCTTTCAGCCTATCCAGCTCTAAAATGGTGTTGATAGCGGAGTGACCACTCCCTACCACCACCACACTTTTATTCTTGTACCGCTCCTGATGCTCACCCAGGATATCCGGTATCCCATAGAAAACATGTTTGTGATGCGCAGCTTCTCCCGGTGCGGCAATACCCCCGGAGCCGATCGGATTGGGAGACTGCCAGGTGCCGGTAGCGTCAATCACTGCCCTGACCTCATAGTGCTTGATCTGCTGATGCGGATGCGCTACCTGTACCATGAAGGGCACGTTTTCTCTGTCTTTGGTTTTCAGCTTATCCAGATGCTTGCGGCCAATCGCCAAGACCTTGCTTTCTAAGAAGAGAAAAGGTTGGATGGCAGGCAGCGCTGCCAGCGGCAGAAAATACTGTTCATAGAGTTCCCTGCCCGTGGGTAAATCTTCTGCCTCAGGGGCTTGCCAGCCGGAAGCTTCCAGTAGCTGCCGGGCGGCTTTGTCTATATTATATTGCCAGGGTGAAAATACACGGACATGGCCCCAGGAAAGGATGTTGTGAGCCACAGTAGCCCCTGCTTCAAAGATGACAAAAGGTTGTTTTCTTACAGCTAAATGAGCGGCAGCGGCCAATCCTACCGGACCTGCTCCGATGATGGCTATCGGAAGTGATTTCATATCAATAATACTTTTTTGGTAGTGAAGACAGGCTGGCAGGTAAAAAGACGCAAAAATTCAGAAAAAAATTTTCAGACGCCTACTTTCCTACTTCTTCTTTCATAGATCACGGTATCTCTCCAGCGGCCATCCAGCTGCGCAATTTTCTCCCGGTAGCCTACCTTTCTGAAGCCCGAAGATTCATGAAGCCGTACGCTGGCCGTATTTTCAGGGAAGAGAGAAGCATACAATGTCCAGAGACCTGCCTCCTCACTTTCTGCGATCAGATGCCGCATCAGCCTTTTTCCGATACCCAACCCCGCCCTATCCGGATGGATATAGATACTGACTTCCGCCACACCGGCATATACTTTTCGTGCAGAGACCGGCATGAGGCCTGCCCATCCTACCACTGCACCTTCCCTGAGTACTACCCAACGCAGGTGTTTGTGGAATTTCTGGTCCCATTGCGCAAAAGAAGGTACTTCTGTTTCAAAGGTAGCCTGGCGGGTCAGTAAACCCATCCGGTAAATCTCCGCCACGGAAGGCCAGTGGTTGGGATGAAAAGAGGCTATTGTTATATCCATGAAAGGCATATCTCCTTGATTGTGTGTTTCCTTACGCTGGAATCCTATCAACGGTTTCGGAGAGCTTACCGGGCTACTTCATCTTTCAGCGAGCCGAAAGATATGCCTGTATTTCTTCTACCGTTTTTTTGGCACTACGCCCCACACCTATCAAAGTGGCTGAGGCAAAGCCTGTCCAGCTTCCATACCCTACCAGCCAAAGTCCGGCTACCTCCCGGGCGCTGGTCTCTGTGGTAGCAATTCTGCCATCCTGCCGCGATACAGGCAAAGGTGACAGATGATCCAGGGCAGGCTGAAAACCGGTACAAAAAATGACAGCCTCTACTTTTTCCTGGTGACCATCCGGCCATACCAGGCTATCGGATGTAAGAGACTGAAAAGGAGGCAGGCTTTGCAGCACCCCTCTTTCTCTGGCTGCTTTTACCGGGGGCACCATCACAATATCTCCCAGCGAGGGAGGCATAAAGGCTTCTCCCCTTTGCCGGGCTTCATACAGGCGGGAAGCCACATCAAACAGGTATCTGCCGTCCACTTCGTCGGGCAGAAAGCGGGGCGGCTTACTGGTGATCCAAAGGGTATCGGCCACCTGAGAGACTTCAGCCAGAATCTGGGCACCGGAGTTGCCTTCTCCTACAATGGCTACCCGCTGGCCTTGAAAGGGTGCAGGAGACAGATACTGAGAAGAATGAAGGATGGTTCCCTGAAAAGCCTCCCTGCCGGGAACTTCAGGAAGGTAAGGCCGGCGAAAGGAGCCGGTAGCACTCACCACAGCTTTTGCATGGTATACCCCTGTGGAAGTATGCAGTAGGAAAGCCTCCTCTTTTTGCTCCACCGCCTGCACCGTCACAGGTCGTTGCACCTCCAACTGATATTTATTTTCATAATGCCGTAGATAAGACAGGGTTTCGTCACGGGTTGGATAATAGTCAGGCCCTCCTGGCATGAGAATGCCTGGCAGGGAACTCCACTGTGCCGGGGAGAACAACCGTAAGGAATGCCAGTAGTGCTGCCAGGCCCCGCCGGGTGCCTGTTCCTGATCCAAAATGGTATAACGAAGGGGAGTGCGTCTCAGATAATAGCCTACAGCCAGTCCGCTTTGACCTCCTCCTATCACAATGACATCGAATGATTTCATGTATTTCATCTATAAAATACCAGACCGGCTGCCGAAAAGCTTAATAAGCGTTTCTCAACATATCGGCGTAAGCATCGGGCAACGGACTCTCTTCTATCGCCTGGGCTGTTTTTTCCACCTCATACGCTATCCTGATAAATTGTATCTGGAAGGAAGCCGGATCAGCCCGGTTGGCTGTATGGTCTATATCCAGCATCACATAGCAAGCCCTGGCATCTCCGTCTTTGGGTTTACCCACTGAGCCTATGTTCACAGCATGTCTGAAATATATTTTCTTATTAGCCTCATACGCTAATTTCTTATGAAAAGGTTGGTGGGTATGGCCAAAAAATAAAATATCAGTACGGGCATCCTTCATAATACGCATCAGGCTTTTCTGCTGACGGTCCTCAAAGAGATACTCATTGATCTTGCGTGGGCTGCCATGCACCAGCAGTACCTGTAGTTTTTCGCTGTCCTTTTCCAGGTCAAATTCAAGACGGATGTGCCGGGGAAGAGAGCGCAGGTAAGCCCGTTGTTCTTCCTCAATGATCTGATTGGTAAAAGCAATGGATAGAGCCCCCCTGGCCTTATCTTCTTCTGTCTTATAAGCACACCCGCAATCGTCGCTTTGCAAACCAATCCCTTCGTCGTAATTGCCGGCAATGGTGGCAATACCTCTTCTGCGAATTTCCCGTATGACTTCATTAGGCCAGGGCGCATAACCTACCAGGTCACCCAGACAGTATACCACATCGGGGTTGCGCTGGTCTATATCCGCTAACACCGCTTCCAAGGCGGGCAGGTTGGCGTGAATGTCGCTGAACAAGGCAATTTTCATAGTAGTTTATTGGAAAGTTGATAATACAACTATTGTATTTACCGCCTTTTAAAGAAACCACATCCTGCCGTATATCTTTTATCCTCTAAAGGTACGGCTGAGGTTTCTGCACGCTTCTCTGTATCAGTCATCCACGACTGCCTTGTGCAGTTTGGAAACCAGGTGTTATTAAAATAATACCATTTTCATGGCTTACGATATTCAGCAGCCCTGACAGTCTTTCCCGGAGACAAAGCTTGCCACAGACTGGTCTATATTTCTCCCATACCTCCTCCAGGCAGCCACTGACAGTAAGGCCTTCTGTTTTATCTTTGCCCCTTCCTGCCTGCAAAAGCACATGCAAATATTGGATACTGTAGAAGGGAACCTATGATGTTTGAGGATAAATTCGAGAATAGCCAGCCGGGTGGGATGTCCTAAAGCATGGGCTACTATTGCCATTTTATGTTGCCTGTCAGCAAAGAACAGTGTTTTAGAAATTCCCATAGCTTACCGGTAGATACCGCAATATTGCGATTAGCCTTATTAAATGAAAATTAGCTGTATTAAGTTAAAGTTAAATTAAACAGCAATGGTACACCAATGTATTTGGTGCTATGGGTATGACAGATGACATATGAGGAGGATATACCTCAACATAGGCCGACAAGTATATTTTTTATAGGGAAAGCGATGAAGTATAAGTCCCAACGCCAGAAGGGTGAAATATATGACAAAGCTCCACCTACGGCAGATGGAGCTTTATCAGATGAAGTAACAAGTGTTAGGCTTTTAATGATGGGTGTGGCTTTCTTCACGTACATTCTCTCTTCTGACGTGATCACTCTTCACACTTCCACCGGCTACATCATTGCTGTGTATGCTGCGATCTCTATGAGCAAGCTCGGTAGGAGATACGGTTTTTGTCATCATGGCCACGCCTATCTCAGCAAGACCAATGATTAAATGAGGCAGATAGACATACTCTGCAAAGCCAAAAAGCCAGGGTGATGCTGCCAGCAATACCCCTGATAGGGCATCGAGCCACAAATGCGATCTCATCGACAGTTTTCTGACAGCGCCTAACTCATAATCCGTTACCAAACTGTACAAGATAGCCCCTGCACCCAGAATAACAGGCAGCCAGGTTTCAACGCCACCTCTAGCAAAATCAAATAACCAGGGTGAGGCAATCAGTAATCCACCCACGACATAGTCTAATACACCGTGAGCGCGTGTTGAAATCACTTTCATAACTTTAATGTAGTTTAAAAAATATTAAAAAATATTACGTGAATCTACGCTTATTTATACGCATACTTTTCATAAGGTTGCAGCAATACGCAAAAATAATTAGCATAAACTTATAAATTATTAGGATGAAATCCCCATTTGATGTGCTAATACTGAACAGTTAACTGTTTTATACTTCCTTTTAATGATATTCTCACCAGACATTCATTGAAAGTAGTTCTTACTATTAAAAAAGTAATCACTTCTCAATACCCGCATACGGAGAATTTTATCTTTATTAATTTACTGTCAGGACTGAAACGCAAAGGGCACAATCAGAGTACAACTCTATTATAATGCTATGGCATTCTCCCATTCGGAGCACATCACCTAATGAAATAACATTATGCTAGGAGCCATCATCGGTGATATCATCGGCAGCGTGTATGAACATGCTCCCGTCAAAAAAGAAGACTTTCCGCTGTTCTCCCACCAGTCTATGTTCACGGATGATACTGTTTTGACCGTGGCCGTGGCCGATGCGCTCCTCCACGATAAACCTTATAAGGAAACTTTGCTCCAATGGGGCAGGCAGTTTCCTGACGCGGGCTATGGCGGCAGTTTTTACCAGTGGCTGCACGCGAAAGATCCGGAACCCTACAACAGCTGGAGCAATGGGGCAGCCATGCGGGTAAGTCCGGTAGGTTTTGCCTTTGATTCGCTGACAGAGGTGCTGACGGAAGCGGAGAAAAGTGCGGAAGTTTCTCATAACCACCCTGAAGGCATCAAAGGCGCACAGGCTGTGGCTACCGCCATCTGGCTGGCCCGGCAGGAAAATACCAGAATCCACATCAAAGATTATCTGGAAGCTATTTTTGATTATGAGCTTAGTATCCCTTTTGAAGAAGTCAGAGAAGATTATCAGTTTGACCTGAGTGCCCAGGGCTCTGTCCCTCAGGCGATCATTGCTTTTCTGGCATCCGACAGTGTAGAAGACGCTATTCGCAAAGCAATCTCTCTGGGAGGCGACAGCGACACACAGGCTAGTATCGCCGGTGCCATCGGACAGGCTTTTTACAAAGACATACCCAACCCTTTGTATCAAAAAGCTTTGTCCCGCCTACCCGAATCCATGCAGACTGTTGTGCACGAATTCAACAGGAAGTATCACGTAAAATTCTGACAACCCCTGCCACTCAGGACAGGCCCTTATCCAGGATCTGCATGAGTTGGCAGGTATCCGGACAGCGGGAAAGGATACCCCGCAGTTGCCGGCGTATTTGCTGTAGCTTTCTGATCTGCTCATCCAGGCTTTGTATTTTTGACAGCACGTCTTCCTGGCCCGTACCACAATCCAACTGGTTTTCTGCCCTCAGATGCAGCATTGCCTTCATCTCTTTCAGCGTAAACCCCAGGGCTTTCAGTTGTTGTATAGCCTGCAACCGGCTGAGCACAGGGTCAGGATACGCTTTATAATGGTTAGATAAGCGAGCCTCTTTGGGCAGTGTGATCAGTCCGATCTTTTCATAATAACGGATGGTATCCTGGCTGAAGCCTGATTTTTTAGATAGTTCACTGATAAACATAACCCATTCTTTAGATGATGAAACCCTGGAGTATCCTCCAGGTGGTAGAACTATTATAAAAGACAATTACAGTTATGGAAAATAACGAAAAAACGCCGGGCATGGCTATCGCCTGTAGCTTACAGAACAAAGCGTTGGCTGCACGAAAAGAGAAATTACAACAGCTTATTTTCAGCAAGGCTGAAGAGGTGATTGAACTGGAAGAAGTTCTTAGGTTTACCTTCCCTTCGTCCGAACGTTTCTCCTTGCAACTGATCAAATTCATTAACGCGGAAAGGCAGTGCTGCCCCTTTTTTACTTTTCAGGTAACGTTTATGCCTGAGGGGGGTGCTACTCTACTGGAGGTTGGTGGCTCCAGGCAGGCCAAAGAGGCGGTAAAATCCTTATTGATCAGCTAAATTTGGGGGTGATCATTGGGACAGTCTCTGCTATTTTAATAGGTATACAACAAGGCTTTATCCCACCCTTGCAGTTGTAAGGAAACCTGGGTATCGTTGCTGATTCTCAGGGGAGTCAGGTCAAAAGATAGTTCCCGTGTCAGGAAAGCTTCACAATGATCATGATCCTCGAGAGACAAGCGGATTTTCCTTTGTACCGGTTGAGATTGCAGTACCGCTTCAGCGTCGATCAGTTTCAGGGTTACCTCATCACAACCACCACCATAGCCGATGGTCAGGTTCAGACAATCTCCGTCAATGGCTGCCTGAGAAAGTACAAACTCATCGTCGGGAGCATGGGCAAACAGGTCTTTGTCTACAATGACACTTTCTTCGCAGGGAAGGCTATCGCGCTCCACATGCGCCACCATCGTCTCCGGCGTACAGGCTGGAAAAAACCCTGGGATCAGTAAGGCAAAAAGTAACTTCTTCATGATAACTCACTTTGGTGTACAGATGATCATGGCCTATGCCTGCCTATATGCTACAGAGGCAAAGGGGCTGCCATTTGTAACAAAGACACCTTTTCGCTTCGAACAGTTGGATTGTTCTCAATGAATGTTAGAACCATTGATTTAACACAATGCCTTTTGGTGTTGGGGATTTTGCAAATTAGGTTGAACGCACTTAAAAATACTATTTCAGATGATACACTCATCAAATAATACCATGTTGAACCTGATTGTGTGTTTCCAAATAAGATCATATGAACGCAAAGGCTTTTTATCTTTGTCACTTTTGCAATCGATCGCTCCACGACGGACAAAAGTATCGCAGTGGCGGGGCCACCCTGGCGAACCACCCAAAAGTCTAGGGCAAAATATCATTCAACACACATAGCCTTCACACCCTCCGCAATTTTGCCCCTGCCAACGCTCTTTTTTATCGCGTTTAACCTGTCTGCAAATAAAATAAAAAGCTGTATTTTAGAGGAAAAAAGCGATGAGTGTTCAATACATTACTGACGAAGAAGGAAAGCAGACAGCAGTGATCATACCCATTGAAGAATGGAAACAGCTTAAAGCAGAACATGAAAAACTACGCAATAAATTAGAAGTGCTCGGAGGGTTACAGGAAGCTTTGAAAGAAGTGCAGGAAATCAAACAAGGCAAAAGGAAAAAAGGTAGAACTTTAGGAGAATTTCTCAATGAAATGTGAAGTACGTACTACCAAAAATTTTGAAAGATCAGCCAAGCCATTACTAAAGAAATATAAATCACTGAAGAAAGAGTTACTGAAACTTGAATCAGAACTCAAAGCGCAACCAGAAACAGGCATTTCTTTAGGTCATAACGTCTATAAAATCAGATTAGCCATTAAAAGTAAGGGAAAGGGAAAGAGTGGTGGAGCCCGTGTGATTACTTATCTGGAAGTAGAAACTGCAATAGACGAAGAAACTAAGACCCTCTACCTGTTGACAATTTACGACAAGTCAAAGATAGATTCTATTTCACAGGAGGAGATCAACCGCCTGATCGAAGAAAGAGATCAACCAGCATAGCACTTTGCACAAAGGCAGTAAACCTGATGATCGTGAATACGAAATTGTTAGCCTGAAAAATGAAATGAGATAACGTTTCACAAACATTGTAAAATTTTCATAGCTGTAGCTTTATCCGATCTGGACAGCAAATGGCAAACTGGGACAGGTTCAAAGGTCAGTTTGCTACAGGCCTGGCCCCTTTTTACTGATATGCTTTTAATCCAGAATAACAGACTTCTGCACCGACTCCCTCATCTGAGGGAAAATGTTTTTTCCTTTTCGGCGTGAAGACGCTCGGTTCAGATTTCTATGCCATGAGATATGAAAATCAGGACTAGGGTTTAGGCAGCACCTGATTGGCCTGTGCCCACTCCTGCCATAGGCTATCCAACTCCTGCACCACTTCCGGATACTCATCTGCCCTATTGGTCGTTTCCGTGCGGTCTTCATTGATGCGATACAACTCCCATGGACTTTCCGCATTCAAAGCCACTTGTTTCCATTCGGCTGTACGCACATAGCGCCCCCCCATATGCTCATTGAATAGCGTCGGATGACCCTCTCGCTGCTCTCCTCTAAAGATGGGTGCCAGACTCATACCTTGCAGCGGGCTGATGGCCTGATCGTTGTACTGCTCAGGATATTCTGTTTGCGCCAGTTCTATGAAGGTAGCCATGAAGTCCATCACATGCCCTACCTGATTGGTCACACTACCCTTTTCGGCTGTCATGCCTTTCGGCCAGTAGGCGATCAGCGGGGTATGTACGCCCCCTTCAAAGGATTGCATTTTCCAGTAGCGGAAGGGAGTGTTGGTTACATTGGCCCAGCGCGTACCGATAGAGGTAAAAGTAGTCTGAGGACCGGGCAGCACTTCTTTGTCTACCGGATAAGCAATGGCTTCACCACTACGTGTCTCACTGGGGCGGTCAAAACCAGGGCCATAGCGCATGCAGTCTTCCGGGCTGGCACCATTGTCACTCAGAAAAAGAATCAGCGTATTTTCCAACTCTCCGGTTTCACGAAGGGTCTCAATGATTCTTCCTATGCCCTGGTCCATGCGGTCAATCATAGCAGCATGGACGGCCATTGCACGGGCATCCCATTCCTGATGCGGATTGTCTTCCCAGGCCAATGCATCCTCCCAGCGAGCAGAGAGCGGGTATTGTGTGGAGTCAATTAATCCTTGGGCTATCATCCGCTGGTAACGTTCCTTTCTGATAGCCTCCCAGCCATGGGTGTAGGTATTCTCATATTTCTCAATGTCTTCGGGTAAAGCATGCAAGGGCCAATGAGGAGCGGTATGGGCTACATAGATAAAAAAGGGTGCGTCATCCTGGCTAAAATCCCGGATATAAGCGGAAGTACTATCATTGATGGCATCGGTATGGTAATAATCTTCAGGCACCGTTTTTACTGCTTCCGTTCCATTTACCAAACTAAAAGGATCAAAGAAATCCACCACTCCCCAGATGTTGCCGTAGTATTTCTCAAATCCTCTATTCACAGGATATTGTTCCGGAGGAGAAAACTCAGGATGAAAAGCCTGATGATTCAACCAGTCCAGTTGTGCCTGCGGGTCTTCCTGCACTATGGTGTTAGAGACATGCCACTTACCCACCATGCCGGTATGGTAGCCCGATTCCTTCAATACCTCAGCCAGGGTCACTGTATTTTCTGCCAGATGCCCACGATAGCCTTCCTGGCCTGTGTCGGTTGTCATCCCTCCTATACCTGCCTGATGGTTGTAGAGGCCGGTAAGCAAGGAAGCCCGGGTGGGACAGCAGCGGGATGTATTGTAAAACTGGGTAAAGCGAAGGCCATTGTCTGCAAGATAGTCCAGGTTGGGTGTTTTGATTTCGCCGCCATAGCAACCCGCATCTGAAAATCCCATATCGTCGGCCATGATCAGGATGATGTTAGGACGTTCATTTTCTGCGCTTCCAGTTGTTTCTTCAGGAGCAGTACAACGCAACATAAGGGTACTACTTATTAGGAGTAAGAATAAAAAAAAGACTCTTGACATGTGTAATGGTTTATGGGTCATCAGTAAGTTTAATTTTTTGGTTTATGCTTTAGCGCATGTATACACTTTATCCTTTGGGCTGCAAAAGCCCTGTTACAGGACCTGGCTTCCCCTATTTTTTGCAAAATAGCGCTGGCTATTGTACAAGAACCAAGTGTCGCCAGAACCAAAAACAGAACTTTTTCACTATCGCAGCAGCGAACTGCCAAAAACAAAATGTAAACAGGCTCTTAGCCTGAAATATAGTTTTCTCGTATAGGTGCTTTTTTCTCTTTCCAGGGCGTTGGGAACACCTGCACTTTTTCAGCCCACTCTTTCCAAAGCTTCTTCATCTCTTCTACTTTCTCAGGGTACTGTCCTGACAAATCTTTCAGTTCGCTTCTGTCATTTTCCATATCGTACAATTCCCAGTGTTCATTCTCATAATACTGCCAGCTGCCATAACCACCGTCTGATAAATGTCCGGCAGAAACCAGCTTCCATTTGCCCTGCCGCACTGCCCGGTTCTGCTCATGTTCCCAGAAAAGCGTTCTTTCGGGAAGAGGTTGGCCGGTGAAGGTAGGTAGCAGACTTACTCCCGCCATGGGTGTAATCTGATGATCCTTGTATTGCTTAGGATAAGTCGCTTTGCCCAAGGCTGCCAAGGTAGGCATAATGTCTATAATATGGCTCATCTGGGTACGAATTTCACCCTGCGCCTCAATACCGGCAGGCCAGTGCACAATCAGTGGCGTTGCAATGCCTCCTTCATGCACATAGTGTTTGTATTTCCTGAAAGGAGTATTGGAAACCTGTGCCCAGGGCTTGAGATACGAAAGATAGGTATCGGCGGGTCCGGCCATCACATGCAACCCTTGCCTCACCATATGCCCATCCCGGGTGATGGCAGGTATGTTATCATGCTGGATTTCATCAGGCCCCAGGGGTTTGAGATTCGTTGTATCCCGGGCAACAGGGATGGTTTGCCCTTCAGGTCCCCCAAAACCTAGTCCTTCCGCATTGCCTCCATTATCCTGAAGAAATAAGATGATCGTATTTTTATACATTCTTTTATCTTTCAGTGTCTGTACAATCCGTCCAATGCCCTGATCCATGATATCCACCATGGCCGCATAAGTTTCCATTCTGCGGAGCATCGCAGGCTTTGCTTTCTCTGCTTCCCAGGGGTGGGTATCCAGCGGCGCCAGGGGAGCCTCAGAAGGTAAGACGCCTACTTTTTTCATTTTCTCATGCCGCTTTGCCCTGACTTTTTCCCAA
Source organism: Catalimonadaceae bacterium JC749 (assembly GCA_021730635.1). Classification (GTDB taxonomy): domain Bacteria; phylum Bacteroidota; class Bacteroidia; order Cytophagales; family Cyclobacteriaceae; genus JAJNNC01. The sequence goes on along the minus strand of JAJNNC010000010.1, from coordinate 219,365 downwards.
CCCTCCTCATACATTCCTTTATATTTTGCAATCGCTTCTTCGGGCGCATGCATGGGCCAGTGGGCCGCCGTGTAGGCGATGTACATAAAAAAAGGATGCTCCTGGTTGTGCTGTTCAATATACTGTACTGCATTGTCGGAAAGGGCGTCGGTAAAGTAGTAGGCTTCAGACTGATACGCCGGATCAGTGGCAGGCGTGATAAACTGATTGTTCCGGCATAAGGTGCCCGGATCGTAGAAGCTGGAAGCCCCTTTGATGATGCCATAATATTTGTCAAATCCTCTCTGTAAGGGCCAGTTGTGTTTGGGACCTTCGTCCCGTTTGTTTTTAGCCACATGCCACTTGCCAGTCATATAGGTAGCATAACCGGCACTTTTCAGCACTTCTGCCAGTGTTACACATTGCTGGTTGAGTTCAGCATCATAGCCGGGTAAATCATGATCCCGGGCAGTCATCCAGCCGAGTCCTGCCTGATGCGGGTACAAGCCTGTGAGTAAAGAGGCACGGGTTGGACAGCAACGGGCAGCATTGTAGAATTGGGTATATCTTAATCCATGAGCAGCCAGCGCATCTAAATTCGGTGTGGCGATCTCACTCCCATAACACCCGATATCTGAGTAGCCCATATCGTCAGACATGATCAAAATAATATTGGGACGTTCATCTGCACTTCTTTGTGCATCCTGGGCGTGTAAGGCAGAACATATGCAAAAAATGAGAAGCACAGGAATGAGGTATTGTTTCATAGTAGTGTGATCGTATTACTCAGGTAAATAAATGTAGTGTGGATAGTTCTGTGAGAAAGCAATGGTCATATTAGTTCTACATAGTTAAATATGATAAGCACTTTTATTAGGGTTGACTTGATGTTGTTTCTTTGTCAATATTCTCAGGTATCCACTGTGAGAGCTCCTGTTTAATAGGATCATACTCGGGATCTAAGGCCAGATTGGTAATCTCTCCGGGATCATCCTTTTCATTATATAATTCTTCCGTATGGTCCCCATAGCGAATGTAACGCCAATCCGCTGTTCTTATCCCTACACTGGCCTGCTGAAAAATGGTAACAGAAGGCTGCTCTCGGGTAGCTTTCTCATTCTTAATCAAGGGAACCAATGATATACCGTCCAGCTTTTGAGCAGGCTTTTTTAAATCACACAGTTCTACCAGGGTCGGATAGATATCCAGCAGATTCACTGGCTGCTGCTGTACTTTACCTGCCGTGGTCATACCGGGTACACGGATCATCATCAGTACACGCGTCGTTTTTTCCCACAAAGCATATTTAGCAAAGTGATGTTTTTCACCCATATGAAAACCATTATCTGCCCAGAGTACCACGATGGTATTATCACGATAAGCGCTCTCATCCAAGGCTTTCAGTACTTTTCCCAGATTATAGTCCATAAAAGAAACAGAGGCCAAATACGACCTGAGTACAGGTTTCCACTGTCCAATTTTTTGAAGTGTATCCAGATTGACCGGCTTAGCGGCCCATTCCTTACCTATGCTGGGCACATCGTCAAGGTCATTCGCTACCACTTTGGGCAGTGTCACATTTTCCAGCGGATACATATCAAAAAATCGGGTGGGGGCTGTCCAGGGATTATGCGGGCGATACAGCCCCAGTGCCATAAAGAAAGGTTTCTTGTGTTCCTGCTGCAAACGTTTTATGGTGATATCACTATTCACCACATCAGGAAAATCAGTATCAGGCCCAGTCCACTGCTGATAGTTGAACCATTCCGGTCTCATGATCTCAGCCGTCACATTGTTGACAGTAGGAATAGGGCCATAGCCCCCATCATGCCCTTCCACATCATCCCACATAGCCTCCAGACGGCTTTCTGTGGGTCTGCTATGAAAAATCTTGCCCGACCACATGGTAGTATATCCCTCCTGCTTGAAAAGTTCGGGGAGTAAGGTAGCTTTCACCGCTTCAGGCGAAGCCTGAAAATTGTCTGCATTGTCTATCACGCCTGTATTGGCCGGACTTCTTCCGGTGAGCAAGGCTACTCTTGAAGGATTACAGACCGGCGCTGCGCAATAGGCATGAGAAAATGTCAGCGCTGTTTGGGCAAACTCCTCCAGATGGGGCGTTTTCAAGCCAGGATACCCTTCCAGTAGACTGACATAATCATTGAGATCGTCAATCGCAATGAACAACACATTATACTTTTCTGGCTGCCCAAAGCTATCGCTACAGGCAGCAAAGAGGAGTAGGCTCAGTAGGAGCCCTTTGACAGGTTTGATCCAGTTAATATCCTTCATTCTGTATCAGCATCGGGTTAGAATCCATAGCAGCCTGCGGAATAGGGAAAAGCACATGAAATGGCCGGGCATTACTGATACCCCGCTCCTGGGCTGAAGAAATAAAGGTACCCATCCTGATCTGATCTTCTCTTCTTTTACCTTCATTGTAAAACTCCCACCCTCTCTCATTCAGCAGATGCATTCTTAGCGCTTCTGTACTTCCAAAGTCTGCCAGGTTTACATTTTCAAGTCCTGCACGGTTTCGTACCTGGTTGATCAGGTCAATAGATTCCTGATTCGGTCCGTTGATTTCGTTCAGGGCCTCTGCCCGGCTGAGCAGGATATCAGCATAACGAATACCAGGGATATCATTTCCATGCTCATTGCCAAGCCCATTAGGATCAGGCCAGTATTTAAAAGAACGGGTGTTGTTATTGCCCAGTAAAGAAACGGTATCGCCCGCATTATTGATGTACTCGTCAATGATCAGGTTTAAGCGTAAATCTCCGGGCTCAAAAGACTCATAAAAACGATCGTAAAGTCTGTACTGGGCAGCCCAGTTACGCCAGCTATTCTGAAAAGTGAGGCCGGTGCGCGGGTCTTTGGCAAAGCCGCCCGGAAATGCACCATTGATGTAATTATTTCCCGGTGCATCAGGAATCTGAGGATAAGCCAGGATATATTCATTATTTCGTTCATTTTGCACCTTAAACATATCCTCATAGACCGGATAGAGGCTATAGGTTCCCATAGCTATCACTTCCTGAGCCATATCGGCCGCTTTTTGCCACTGCTTGGTGTTGAGATAAAATTTAGTAAGCAGGGCCCGGGCTGCGCCATTGGTTGCTCTTCCATAAGCAGCCTCATTACCGGGTGCAGGCAAGTCGGGGTTCACCGCCAGTAGTTCAGATGCTATAAAGGCCTCCATGTCATCCTTGCTAGCCCGTGGAAGCTCTAACGCATCCAGGGTACTTTTCCTTAAGGGAACAGGGCCAAACCAGTGGTAAAGATGAGAATAGCTCAAAGCACGTAAAAACCTAGCTTGCGCTGAATAGCTCTTCATTGCTTCATCACTAAGACCGGCATTTTCAATATTATCCAGGACAATATTGGCATTCCGTATACCCCGATAGGGTTTTTGCCACATATCTCCGTACATCCATCCTACTGCCGGGTCCCAGGTGAACCCAATCATGAGGACAGCCGTCAGGTTTTCTCCTCCCCCGGTTTCCCATTCAATATCGGTACACCATTCTTCTATATTGCGGACACTATGGGCCGAATAGCCGGTAAAATAACTTTCGGCATAAGCCGCATTGAGCACTGACACTACACCTTCTTCGGTCGTCAGATAATTTTCAGGGGCCAGTTGGGAAAATAACTCTTCATCAAGGGCTTCTTCGCAACTTACTGCAAACAACAATAGCATTGTAAGCAGCATATTAAACTTTATGATTGATACCGTTTTCATGTTGTTAAGTATAAAGACTCAATAATTGAAGGATTGAAGGACTGAATAGTTGAAGGATTGAAGGATTAATGATTGCATAAATATATGATAATCAATAATTTACAATTAATTTCGTTTTAAAGTAATTGTGTCAGATTGCTTATTTGATTATAAAGTAAGCTTCTCTCATAAGCTGTAATTTCCTTTGCTTATAGTTTCTTCCAGGATCGTTTTCCGGATGATACTCCCTATTTCTCGTAGGCAGACCTGCCTCAATGTCACCTAAATATTTTTCTAAAGACTGGCACATGGCTGCTACGATCTCCGGATGTATTGTTTTAATATCTTTACTTTCCGATAAATCATTATCCAAATCGTAAAGAAGTAACTCTTCGGTCTCGTAAAACCTGAGTAGTTTGTAATTTTCTTTATACATGGCAGTGGCCGGATGGCTGGCTTTCTGTAGCTGATAATGGGGAAAATGAAATACGAGATAATCCCGTGGTCTGACTATGTTTTCACTGGTTCCCGCTAAAAGATCCGTGAGGCTTCCTCCTTCCACGCCTTCGGGCAGTTCATCGATGCCCAGCCAGGAGCAAATGGTGGGGAAGATATCATATCCAACTACCCGTTGATCGTTTCGTCCTGCTTCAATACCAGGCCCAGCCACCATAAAGGGTACCCGGATGCCTCCTTCCCAGAGTGATGCTTTCCATCCATGCAAAGGTCCATTGACATTGCCAGGATTGGTAGTGGGGTAAGTCCCGTTATCACTTGTGTAGATGATGAATGTATTATCCTCAATCCCTAACTGACGCACTTTGTCTAATAGCATACCGATACCCTGATCCAGGTCCTTGGTCATGCCAGCAAACGTCTCATGGGTATGGCGTTTGCCCTCAGACCATGTGCTGACTTCCGCCAGGGTAGCAGGGCTGCTTTCCATGGGCAAATGCACTGCATAATGTGAAAGTTGGAGGTAAAAGGGAGTACCCTCCTGAACCTGTTTCTCCATCCAGTCTATACCCCGCTGGGTGATACCAAAAATTTGTTTCGGATCATCCGGAGGGTTTCCGGCTCCTTCCGCATTGGCAGTAGGTCCGTCACTGGCATCAAAGCCATGCTTTTCAGGCCCCCCATTGCCCAAATGCCATTTGCCAAAATGAGCTGCCTGGTATTCAGCACGATGTTTCCTGATCCACTCGGCGATCGTGATTTCCTCATCAGGCAACTGATCAATATGCTCAGGGGGTATGAGAAAGTTACCCTCATATAAAGGACCGGTATGCCGCTCTATGATATCCGTTAGGTGAAGTTGCGCCGGACTTTTACCCGTAAGCAGACTGGCTCTTGAGGGAGAGCAGTTGGGATGAGGAGCATATCCCTTTGAAAAGATAACACTTCTCTTCCCAAGGCGTTCAAGGTTCGACATTTGAAAGAAATCGCTGGCCGAAGCAGGAACATGGTCATCCATTTTGACGGAGGTGGCTCCCCATCCCTGATCATCTACCAGTATGACGATGATATTTGGCGCATGGGTTTGTGCAAAAGTCTGTGCATGCAAGCTAAATAAGGCTATACCTACTGACAGCGCAATAAAGCTAAGCACCCTATACAACTTCTCAGTATCTCTCATTCTGTACCAGTTTAGGGTTTGAATCCATCGCTGACTGAGGAATGGGGAAATATATCCGGTAAGGTTCAGCATTGGTTATTCCTCTGCTCTGAGCAAAAGGGATATACTTATCCATTCTTATCAAATCCTGCCTTCTTTTTCTTTCAGAGTAAAACTCCCACCCTCTTTCCATCAGAATATGTTCTTGGAGATCCTCTTGCGTAGCGAAGTCATTGACTGAGAGATCGGCCAGACCAGCCCGGTTACGAACCTGATTCATCAAATCAATAGACTCCTGGTTAGGACCCTTTAATGCATTGAGCGCCTCTGCCCGTGTAAGTAAGATATCCGCATAGCGAATCTCTGGAAAATCATTCCCATGCGCGTTTCCTAATCCATTAGGATCGGGCCAGAACTTAAAAGATCGGGTATTGTCGTTATTGAGCAAGGATACGGTATCTCCTGCATTATTGATGTAGGTTTTCATAATCAGATGAGCCCGCTGATCGTCAGGGCTAAAAGACTGATAAAAGCCATCCCATAATCTATCCTGCCTGGCCCAGTTACGCCATGTATTCTGAAAAGATAATCCTGTGCGGGGATCTTTGGCAAATCCAATAGGAAAAGCACCGTTCATATGCTCATTGCCTGGACCATCAGGAATAGCAGTATTCACGAAGATAAACTCGCTGTTCTGTTCGTTTTGTACCTTAAACAAATCTTCATAGACCGGATATAAGGCATAGGTTCCCATAGCAATGACCTCCTGAGCCATGTCAGCGGCTTTTTGCCATTGTTTGGTATTTAAATAAAATTTAGCCAGCAAGGCACGAGCCGCTCCACTGGTCGCTCTTCCGTAGGCTGCCTCATTACCGGGTTCGGGAAGAACAGGAATGGCGGCCAGCAATTCTGACGCTACAAAGGATTGTATTTCTTCCGCGCTGGCCCTGCTCAATTCCAAATCCTCTTCGCTGCTGGTTCTTAAAGGTATAGGCCCAAACCAGTTAAACAGACGAGTATAGCTTAAAGCCCGTATAAACTTTGCTTCAGCGGCATACAGGCTTTTTGCTTCTTCGGAAATGCTTGCATCGTCTAAATTCTCCAGTACCAGATTCGCGTTCCTGATGGCACGGTACTGGGGTTGCCACATATCGAACAGAATATCTGTGGAAGGATCCCAGGTAAAATTGATAAACAAGGTTGCCGTTCTGTTAGCACCCCCTCCCGTTTCCCATTCAATATCGGTACACCACTCTTCGGCATGTATAATGAAATTACCACGATTTCCTATGATGGATTGCTCAGCATACGCAGCAAACAAAACTGACCGAACACCTTCTTCAGTGGTCAGAAAATTTTCAGGGGCAAGTTGTGAATATACTTCCTCTTTTAATGGCTCTTCACATCCGCTGAAGCAAAACGAGAGAACAGCAAAAAGAAGAAGACCTGGTGTTAGTTTCTTTTTCATAGCATCTATCGTTTAAAGGCCCAACCTTACACCTAACAGGAAGTTGGTGGTAGTAGGATAAGCGTTATAATCTATTCTGATATCAAAATTTCCATTGGGATTGACTGCCGGATCCAAACCATCATAATTAGTAAGGGTGAATAAATTATCGGCAGTAAAATACACGGTAGCAGTGCGAATGAGGTCGCTGAATTCTGGCAGGTTATAGCTCAACGAAATGGTCTTCAGTCGGAGGTAAGAAGCATCCTGTACGGTATAAGAATTCACCTGCTTCTGTCCCTGTGCCGTGGGGTCAATGAAAGAAGGATACACAGTGGAAGGGTTTTCCGGTGTCCAGCGATTCAGATAAGGTTCGGCAAATTTGTTTCTTCGAAAGTTGATAGGAAAATAAGAATCCACCAGGTTATTGTTCAACATGCTGATTCCTTTGACGCCTTCAACAAAAACATACAGGTTGAAGCCTTTATAAGTAAAAGTATTTCCAAAACCTATCGTCACATCGGGAAAGGAATTGCCCAGAATCACCCGGTCATCCGCGTTTACGGTACTATCCCCATTTATATTTCTGAACTTTAGGGCTCCCGGTTGTACGGGATCTGTAGTCTGCTCAAAATTATCCCCTTCCTGCCAGATGCCATCTATCTGATAGCCATAAAACGAGTTGAGGGTTTTTCCTTCCTCAATGATTCTAAGCTGACTGGTAAAACCTGCATTTCCAGCGACAATTCGTGGGATTCCACCAAGGTCTGTTACTACATTTTTCACGGTAGCCAGGTTGAAATTGGTATTCCAGGAAAAGTCACCTTCCACATTGACTGAGTTAATCGTAATTTCAAAGCCTGTATTTTTGATACTTCCTACATTGGTAAGACGATTTGTATAGCCGGTAGAAGTAGGCACTGGCAATGCCAATAGCATGTCAAAAGTAGATTTGTTATAATAATCTACACTACCATATATGCGGTCTTTTATAAATCCAAAGTCAAAGCCTATATCCCACTGCTCAGTAGTCTCCCACTTCAGGTCAGGATTCGCCAATCGGGATGGGTCAGTGGTAGAAACCTGCTGATCGTTAAGTACTGCGGTAGGCCCTTGTCCGAAGGTGGTGAGAGAGAGATAATTACCGATTTCCTGGTTACCTGTCTGCCCCCAGCTGGCCCTGAATTTCAAGGTACTGATCGGTTCTACACCCGCCATAAAAGCTTCTTCCTTGAGCTTCCAGGCAAATGCCGCAGAAGGGAAATATCCGAATTTATTGTTCTCACCAAAACGTGAGGAGCCATCGATTCGTAACGTAGCCGTTAACAGGTATTTATCCAGTAAAGAATAGTTGACACGGCCTATGTAGGATTGAAGACTGTTGGCAGCTTTAAAGCTACCTATGTTGTACTGGGTTGGGTCTCCCAGCCCTACGTTAAAAGTACCGGTAGCATCGGAAGGAAAATTACTTCCGTTCATATTCGTTGAATTCCGCGTAAACTTTTGAGCGGTGACCCCTGCCAGTACATTCAGATGATGGATATCTATGGTCTTATCATAAGTGGCAGTACCTTCCACCAGATAATTGGAGCTTAAATCCTGCAGGACAGTAGCAATACCATTGTTGGCCAAACCATCTTTTGTCAGACGGTTCACATAGATGTCTTTCCTTTGGTTAGTAATATCAGTGCCTACATTCAATTTGAAGGCTAGAGAGGGAAGCACCTGATAATTTCCAAACACGGTAGCAAAGGTACGGTAGCTTTCCACCATAGCATTTTTACCATAAGCCAGCGCCAAAGGATTATCAATTGAAATAAATTCTGAGATGACGTAATCGCCATTCTCGTCTTTGACTGGTAAGGTAGGGTCAAAATTGTAGGCAGCATACAAGGTGCCGTTATTTTCATTCACCCCGAAAGACTGTGCCGGAACCAGGTCATTGTTATTATAAGAAGTATTCAGGTTTAAGCCTATGCTAAACTTGTCTGAGAATTCTGACTCTAAATTGAGGCGTCCACTATAGCGCTTAAAAGCTGAGCTGACGACCACTCCCTGCTGATTGAAGTAGTTGAGCGAAGCAAAATATTTTGTTCTTTCTGACCCACCGGAAAAAGAGAGATTATGATTTTGTACTGGAGCATTGGTGCGAAAAATTTCATCCTGCCAGTCAGTACCTCCGTCAATTATCTCCGTAACACGCTGCTCGGGTAAACCTCCTCCATTATCAATCAGATCATTTAACACCGTTTGATATTCCTCAGGCGTGAGTAAGTCCAATTTCTGGATTACATTTTGTATTCCAACATATCCGTCATAATTGATCTGCATTTCTCCTTTACGCCCTTTCTTGGTCGAAATGAGAATAACACCATTGGCTCCCCTTGATCCATAAATAGCAGTAGCGGACGCATCTTTGAGTACCTCTATAGACTCTATATCGCTAGGGTTGATAGAGCTCAATGGATTTGTAGGCGTACGTATGTCGGGGTAACCACCTCCTGACCCTCCGGTGAGTGCTGCATTGTCAATCGGCAAGCCATCTATCACATATAAGGGGCCGGTACCTGCATTGATGGAGCTGGCTCCCCGGATACTGATAGATACACCTCCACCAGGTTCTGAGCTGTTTTGTACCACATTGACGCCTGCTGCTTTGCCTTTCAGTAACTGGTCCACTGAAGTGTTTACGCCCTGGTTGAGTTCTTCCGCTTTGAGGGAAGTCACTGATCCGGTAAGGTCACTTTTTTTCACCGTACCGTAACCAACCACCACTACTTCAGAAAGTGATTGTATATCGGGTAGCATGGATAAGTTAATCACGTTCCGGTTATTGATCTCTACCTCTTCACGCATATAACCTACCGATGTAAAAACCAGTGTAGAGGCATCGTCCGGTACAGTAAGGCGGTAGTTACCGTCTATATCCGATACGGTTCCGATAGTAGTATTTTGTACAATGATATTTACACCGGGAAGGGGGGCATTATTTTCGTCTGTTACCTGCCCTCTTATGGTTTTCTCCAATTTGACCTGCAGCTTCACAGCCATTTTTTCTAATCTTTGCAACTGGTAGGAAGAAGCCCCTTCTTTGCCCTCAGGAATGACTTTCATTTTTATCTTATCCACCTTTTTAGCTGCTTCTTTCTCTTTGGGCTGTATCACATAAAAGTTACCGGATATTTCAAACTTAAGGCCCAAGGGCTCCAGCAGGTTGGTCAGTGCTTGCCGAAGTTCCTCAGTGTCTGAGGCCACTGTAGGGTTTTCTTTCACATACCTGTTCTCAATAAGCTTATCCTCAAAAACAAAGCTTACCTGATTGAGGCGCCCTAGCTGATCCAAGAACTGCTTCAGTGATTGTTGATCACTGTCTTGCGATTCGTTAGAACTCAGCTTCTCAGTTTCGTCATTTTCATTCACCGCGATAAACTTCTGTGAGAAACTTTCATCAGGAATGAGAAAAAAGAGTAGTACTAATAGTCCCCATATAGTATAGGGTAGCCGCAAACCACAACTTTCTTTTAAGTGTTGTATATTGTATTTCATAGTATATGATGGTTAAGTATATTATTATCTGTTGCCTAGCTACCTGCTTTACTCATCTCTGATGAGAATTTGCTTGCCGTTTTTAGTCACCTGTACATTAAATGATTTTTCAATCAGGTCCAGCAGCATATCCACATCATCCAGTGTAAGGGTAGTAGTAGCTGAAAATTTTCGCTCAGACTGTTGGGGGTCTTCTATCACTACTTCAAAGCCATAATGATCCTCAAGTAATTCTGCTACCGTCTGTAATGAGGTATTATCCAGTATCAGCTTATTATTGATCCAGGAAATATATTTCTCAGGCTCAACTTTTTGCTGTATGATTTCTGGTCGTTCGATGGAAAGAGCAGCCAGTTCCCCAGGCTCCATGTATACATCCTTGTCCTGGATGAGATGATTGGAAAGCTTTACTTTACCGGAGCGAAGGACAACTTCTGTCTTCTGACGGCGGTTGTTGACATTAAACTCAGTGCCCAGTACTTCAACGCTTGCGTTTTCAGTATTTACAATAAACTTCTGATGGCCGAGATGAGGTTTTTCCTTTACCTGGAAGAATGCTTCTCCCTCCAGATTGACGACTCGCTCCGATGCTTTCTCCCATTCGCCTTTCATAGACAACACGGTGTTGGCATTCAGAATCACTGTAGAACTATCCGGCAGCAGTATGGTTTTCGTCTCGTTAAAACCAGTGGTATACTTCATCTCTTCAGGGAGAGACAGGAACCAAAAGAGCAGAGAACCTGCCAGTAAAAAACCGATAAACACAGCCGCACGTTTCAACCAGACCTGAAAACCCTGCCTGGCTAACCGGACATGCGAAGGTTCCGAATAGATGGTTGCCTCTTCCGTTTCAGCTATTTTTTCGTGGATTGATGCTTTTAACTGCTGAACTTCAGAAGCTTCTAAATGATGCTGGTCCAATCGTAGCGTTAGCAAAATCTGACGAGCCTGTTCAAGTAGCGGCTCTTTTTCCGGATGCTGCACTATGTAGTTTTTCCAGAATTGATCTGCTTCCGGACCAGGCCGATAAACCCATTGCTGAAAATCATGATCCAGCACAAAATCTTCAAGCTGGTAATGTGTGTAATCCATAGTAAAGTTGTGGTATCACCTTTTACTGAGCAGTGTAGTGTGACCATGACTTTCTACTGGAAAAATTTCAAAAACTTTTGATATTTATGATTGATATGGCTGCTGACGCAAAAAGTTGAAATATTTTTAAAAGATGTCAAAAATTATTGACAATTCAATATCAATTAAATTGTGAACCGGAGGATCATCAGAAGAGGACTTGAAGGAACAGTTGTGCCGCTAAAAAGCTAATTTCCACTGCCAGATATTTCTTCAGCATGTGTATAGACTGATGAATAAGATTATATACCGACTGGGAATTAATACCCATGATTGCAGCAATTTCTTCGTAACTAAGTTCTTCGTAAAATTTTAAAACGATAGCCTCTCTTTGGCGGTTGGAAAGTTTTTTTAGTCCTTTCAGAAGATGTCGTCTTTTTTCTTCCGAAAGCTGTTTTGCGATCAGGTTAAACTCATGGGAAGGGACTTGGGCGGAAATTTTTTCGTGTGAAAGATAAGCTGTCTGTAACTGCCTTTTTTCTTTCTTCAATTGGTAGATAATTTTATAACGCAGTGCCTTCAGTAAATAAAATTTAGGGGAGCGAGGATGAGGCAAAGTCTGCCTGTTTTTCCATATATCAACGAACAAATCCTGAATGCAGTCTTTGATGACAGCCTCGTGATCAGTGATTTTTCTCCCATAGTTATACATTGACTGGATGTGAGTATCGTAGAAATAATCCAGAGCCTGTGTATCACCCTTTTTAAGCTTTTGCCATATTACCGATTCGCGTTGATTTTCCATAGAGCAGGTCAGGGAATATTCTTGTATTTTAGTCCGTTGATTGAAAATTACTAATTAAGGTTACTTTTTTTTAATATAAAAACAAATTTATTAATGTCTACCCCTTTCCAATTAGAATTTATAAATATCGTAAACACTTACTTTCCCTGGAAAATTAGCGGTGTTTTGTATGCTGCCTTGTACTTCTTCGTGTGTTTGACAATCAATGGCCCTATGAGGTCTGGAGAAATTTAAGGTAACTTTGTTGTCATAGGCTAACCTCCAGAATTTTTGAAATTAATCTGACATGGAGCGTTCACTTCCACTAGTTGGATTGTTGCTCTACAAATCCGGGACAATTCCTACATGGCTTCCATTCAGTAAGGGAATGAAACAAGGTGAGGCTACCGTTGGTCACATTTTTGTTTTGTTAATCATCATATTCATGTGAGAAAGTATATACCAAAAGCAGCTAAATCCGATCCAATGAAAATTCCTTTATTCCATTTCCTTCTTATTGCGCTCTTATGCTTGGGGCATCATTTTCTGCCTGCTCAAAATATACAGACCCAGGTAACACAATACTTACAGCAATTGCAGCAGCAGCAGGCTGTCTCACCCCCTGCGCTGCCTGTTCTGAAGGAGGATGAAGCAAAACAGTTGTTGATCACCCTGTCGGCTTACCGAACCGACAGCTTGCAGGAAGTGCGGCAGGCTGCCTATGTATTCACCCATGAACTAGGATTACGGACTGGTAGTATAGTAGTAAAAACACAGGCGGTGGGCCAGCTCATGAGAGGCCTGCAGGATAATGATCCTGGTTTGCAGCAGTGGGTAGCCGGTAAGTTAAAGCAGTACCCAAAAAGTAGCTTTAACCAGGAGAGTAAAGACTTGCTGGAACAGGCCATCCGGCAACAGAAAGCTACCCTGGCGGCCTTGGTATTGGTAGCCGGTTACCTGGAACTGATGCCCATTGCTCCTTTTATGATGCACTTACTACAGTTTCAATCGGCCACCCTCAATGTAATAGAGAAATGGAACCTGCACCTGGCGCTGGCCCGTATGGGAGAACCCAAAGCGATTGCCTACTGTGTGCGTAAAGTGGAACAATTTCCTGTAAATGATGAGGTGGTGTATGAGTTGTTACCGGGGCTGGCCTATATCCGACAGCCAGAAAGTTTTGCATATTTGCAGGAGCAGTTGTGGAACGAAGACCAAAATTGTTCAGTGGCTGATCCGGAGAGTAGCGGGCAGATCAGCTGTGCCTACCGTATTCTGGAGTTAATTACACCGTATATTCAGGATTTCCCCATACAACTTTCTGCCGGAGGAGATGTAGAGACTCAGGATTATACAGCCGCTTTACATGCTGCTAAAGAGTGGTTAACAGCTCATCCTGATTATCAGCTAAAAAGAGATATTTACTAAAACAATTCGTTCCAAAATTATAACTTTTATAATATTATATTAAATTTTATCAATATAGCACAAAGTGATATTCTCTAAAAAATTTGCCTGCTATTAGCGTTCTTAAGGGATAGTTTTGCTGCATGGTAAAACTTAAAATGATTTAAAATGAAGAAAATCAATCCCTTATTTTATTGCTTATTGGTTATCACGCTTGCAAGTTTTGGCTGTTCGGAAGACGAAGAAAATCTGAAACCTACCTTATCTCTGGGAGTAACAATATTGAATACAATGACCTGGTCACAGGAGTCTCCTACTTTTCAACCGGAAACAGGTGTATTGGTAAAGCTATACATTTCTGAAAACGGAACACTTAGTAAAACACCTTTACATACTGCTACCACCAACGAAGATGGCACAGTCTCTTTTTATGGATTAGATACTATGCGGTATATTATCGATACATTGAAAGTCATTGGGTAGTGCGTTCTATTTGAACGTTCAAACTACTTTGCTTTTACGAACGCTCACCAACATAAAAGTATTAGGTCATTTCATTGATATGATAGCCGGCGTGTTGAGAAAGATTTCATCATGAAAAATTCCATTTTACTTTATCTCCTATCATTCATTCTCTCCTTGCTAACTCATAGTATGGCGATGGGGCAATATACTAGACAAGTTGACATTGTGTGGGATTACAGTTTTGAGGAAGGTCAGGCTTGTAAATATCCTCAAACCGTCTGGCTTTATGTCTCGGTTACTGATAGTATGCATAGAATAGAGATATATAATCCAGACTATACCATACGCCAAAAAAGCTACCGAGTCGACCTATTTGAAATGGAAGAAATTAAATCCATAAAAATCATGGCTGGATATCCTAACGACGGGGAATGTACCGAGCTTGGACCAAACCGCTCCTGTTTTACCGATGGCCATAATCCACTTGCTTACGATGAAAATGACTACTGTGAGTGGACTCATACAGACCTTTCCATTTGCGGATTTAACAATTTTTATGGTAAAGTAAACATTTCTCCTACCATAGGAACAAGTATCAGATACAGCGAAGAGAGCGAGGAGAAAGCTTCTTATTGTCCGGATGAAAAGATCACCTTCAAGGTGCCATGCAATATGGAAGGTGGTAATAATTATAGGTGGTATTACAGCAAAGACGTAAACGGGTGGTGGCAATTCATTAAAAATACAAACAGCGAAACTTTTACTGTCGGAAAAAATCAGGATTTTATGCCGGATTTTGGTACGGTTACTTATCTGAAAGTCCAAACCTATTCAAATGGTTCTTTTCAAAGTACTCCTTCCCCTTCCTTCACCTTCTATTCCCGTCCAAAAGCAAAAGGCACCCGTACTGCCCCTCCTGCATGCGCCGGAGATAATACAGGAAAAATTATCATTCCCGAGATTGAGGGAAGCACCGGCAAATATGAAGTAGGATTAGATTATCTGAAAGTTAAAGAAGCTGGCAACTGTGCCGGGGGAATAACTTATGAAAAGAACGGAAAGCAATACTGTCGGTATGAAAAATATAATATAACGGTGGATCCGGATCATGCCGATCCTCTGCTGGATAGTGAGGGTAATATTGTACTTGATTACACAAAGCGTGACAATAATGACCAACCTATAGCCCTCAACTCAGGCTACTGGCTTATGTATTTAGAAAATGCAGGTACTGATGCTTCCTGCGCTTTTGATACCCTTGTTTTTATCGAGGATAAAGAAAAAGTAAAGGTCACTGTTTTAGAAGGGGCGGCACAATATGTACCCTGTGCGGGTGATACCAAGAATATAGCCATCGCAGTAGAAGGAGGGGCAGGAGGATATTCCTATCAGTGGTCCAACGGCTCAACAGCCAAAAATTTATCAGGGGCTACTGCCTCATTGGAAGGCACTGCCTATAGGGTGACCGTTACTGATCAGAATGGCTGTACTGCCACAGCTAATACCACACTTTACGAACCAGGACCACTGATTATTGGAGCCGTTGACAAGAAAACCTATGATGAAAACGAATGGTATCATGTTAGCTGTCCTGAAGAAATGAATGGAACAATAACCTTTCCGGTATCAGGCGGGACTTTACCTTATGATCTCACCTTAAAGTCTGCTGAAAAAGAAAAGACCATTACTATTGATGATGAAGATCAAGCTGCTTTTTTTGATGAGCTTTCCGCTGACCAATACCTTGTTATTGTAACCGATGCCAACGGCTGTACTACAGAAACATCCACTCAGTTAATTCCCCCAGATTCAGTAAAGTTGGATTATTATGAAATTACTTCTCCAGCATGCGCCGGTGACAACACTGCAATACTTTACCTGAAAGGGGCACAGGGAATACCCATAGCAGACAATCAATATACCTACACTATCCAGCATCTTGATGTTCCCAGTAACTTACCATTTCCTTTTGTTGCTGAACAAACCATGACAGCCGATACGGCTATATTTGATGACCTGATTGCTGGCGATTATCTCATAAAAATAGAAGATCAGTATGGTTGCAAAAGTAAAGACACCGTACTTACCATAGATCCCCCCGATAGTTTGAAGGTAACACTATGGACCACTCGTGTCACTTGTTTTGAAGGAGAAGATGGTACAGCAAAAGCCGTGATTCAGGGTGGCACACCACCTTATACCATACTATGGATGAATGAAGCAGAAAGGGTGGAAGAAACGCAGACGCTTGCAAACACTGGGGATACAGCCATCTTTGCCAACCGCCCCGGAGGCACCTACTACTACCATGTCACGGATAGTAAAGGGTGTTACTGGAGGTATTATCCTCAACTGTTTGAAATACCTTCACCTGCTGCACCGCTTGCGCTGTATTATGAAGAAGAACATCTTCAACACCCCCGTTGCCATGATACAGAAGATGGTTCGGTCATTTTGCAAGCCCGTGGAGGCTGGCCATTGATGCCTTATCAGTTTGGTATGAACAAAGAAGCACTGGATTATAATCAAAATTTTTATGATCAGCTGGCACCGGGCACCTATTGGTTTTATGCAGCAGATGCTATGGGATGTTTGGATTCACTGGAGGTAATGATCCAAGAGCCAGAAGAACTTACGGCAGACATTACAGCAATAACAAAGGTTTCATGCCAGGGTGGCAATAACGGAAGCTTTCAGGTAACAGCGCATGGAGGAACGACTCCTTATCAATTTTCTATAGATGGAGGTAATACCTGGACTGATCAGACAACCTTTTCCCATCTTTCATCAGGTACGTATCTGCTAACTGTAACTGATGCCAGTCAAGTTTGCTCAATACAGTTAGAAGTTACGGTTACCGAACCGCCTGCACTCGAGATCACACCCGATGGTATTCATCATACCTCTTGTGGTTATGCCAATGGAAGTGCTGCTGTATTGGTGGAAGGCGGCACTTTACCCTATACTCATACCTGGTATGACTCCTATGATCAGCTCATTGGAGACACACCCTTATTGTCAGGTTTAAGCGCAGGCATCTATCGCTATGAGGTTACAGATGCCAAAGGTTGTAGCGCCAACAGAGAAATTATTATTTCTAATATAGACGGTCCACAGGTAGGAACTGAAGATATTGAGGCTGTTTCCTGTTTTGGCGAGAAAGATGGAAGTGCTCAGATTAATATCATACAAGCTACTAACCCTGTGCATATTTTATGGGATGACGGGCAAAGCAGCCTGAAAGCAACCCAACTTCCGGCTGGTACTCACCGAGTAACGATCACAGATGCTAATGGCTGTCAGGCAGTGCAGGAGGTGGTAATTCCAACGCCGGAACCTTTAAAAATACAGGTAATAGAAATCCGCGCCCCCCTTTGTTTTGAAGCATGTTCTGGTATTCTCTCAATAGCAGCCAAAGGAGGCGTAGCCCCTTATACGTATAGTTGGGCTCATGGCGCTTCCACCAATCGTATAGAAAATCTTTGTGCAGCCACCTATGAGGTAGTAGTAACCGATGCCAATGGATGCATAGTTACACAGCCATTTACACTGGAAGATCCGCTACCACTGGTAGTAGACCTGGAAGATTCTGCCATCATTTGCAATGGACAGACTTATACACTGGATGCCGGTTATCCTGGTAGTACCTATCACTGGTCCTCATCAAATGGATTCGAAAGTACAGCACAAACCGTGAGTCTGTATGAACCAGGCGTTTATACCCTGGAAGTGACCAATGAAAACGGGTGCAGTGACTTTGACACCTTTGAACTCATCACTTCTGATAATCTATTATCAGCAGACTTTCTTATGTCTTCCGAAGGAGTTGTGGGAGATACCATTGTAGTTATCAGCATTTCCTGGCCCATTCCAGATACGGTTCGTTGGTCTGTGGATAAAAATATTACCCAGCATGAAAGCCAGGAACATTATCAGGCACTCATCTTTCCTGAAGAAGGCACCTATACGGTATCCTTGGAAGCTCGTCTGGCTGACTGTCAGGACCAAATCAGTAAACAGATCACCATTTATCATCCTGCTGATACTACTGAAAATGCCAGAACAAATATCAATCAGGCCGATATCCGGGATCTGAAAATACTTCCCAATCCTAACAGCGGGAAATTCTTAGCCAAAGTAGTACTGCTCAGGAAAGAAACCATTCAGGCAAGACTGCTGGATATACATGGAAATGACGTAATGAAAATAATAACCCTCCCGGGCCAGAAGCAATATGAGCTATCGCTGAACCTCCCTGCTCTCCAGAAGGGTGTTTACTTTCTGGTGGTAACTACAAAAAATGACAGCAAAATCGTTCGTGTACTAATCAAATAAAACGAAGTGAGAAAAATAGTCTCCATTTTCATCACCAGCAATCTTCTTATTTGGGCATCGCATGCTCAGGATTTGTCAGAAGTGACCTCCCATGGCTTGCCAGCCGTAGGGAGAAGTGCTGTGGTATGGGCTGATTTTGATAATGACGGTGATCTGGATGTAGTGATTACTGGTATCAATACTGCTGGTAACGCAATAAGTAGATGGTATAAAAATAATGGGAATTTCACTTTTACGAATGCAGGTGCCGGACTGACACCCGTGAAAGATGGTTCATTAGCAGTAGGTGATATCAACCAGGATGGTTGGATAGATTTACTTCTGACAGGCTCTGATCAGACTAACCAACCTATTAGTAAACTTTATAAAAATGAAGGTAATGGCATTTTTTCAGCCTTACCGCTCTCTTTACCAGGAACCTCCTCAGGATCTTCTTTTCTCAGAGATATTAACCATGACGGATATGCAGACATCCTGCTCACGGGGAGTGCTGATTCAGGCAACAGATTGACTGCTATATTTCAAAACAATGCAAATGAAACTTTCACAGAAGTAACACCCTTGCTAACCGGCATGAGCCATGGTAGTGCGATAATCGCTGATATCAACAAAGATGCTTTTCCGGATCTGATCAGTAATGGCATTAACAATAGCAACCAAAAGACTACTACCTTCTATATCAATGAAGGGAACTTTGTTTTTAGCAAAAAAGATATTGATCTGCCTGCCGTAAGAAACAGCGCATTGGCTTATGCCGACTATGATCAGGATGGATATATTGACTTGCTGATATCCGGAAGAAAACAATATGACCTTGCCATTACAGAAGTATATACCGGGCAATCCAACAGTACTTTTGCGATTAACCAAGCGCTACCAGCTGTAACTGAAAGTACGGCAGCCTGGGCAGATTTCGATCAGGATGGTGATGCTGACCTTGTTTATGCAGGATGGCAGGGAGCTGATCCTACAACATATGTTTACCGAAACCAGTCTCACTCATTACAACAAGTTACTGATTTGTCGCTACCAGGCATTGGCAACGGATCAATTACCTGGGCAGACATCAACAGAGATGGTTCGCCTGATCTTTTCCTAACAGGTTTTACAGCTACAGGCCCTGAATGTCATGTGTACAGCAACCATTCCGCTACTGAAAATACTGCCCCGCACCCCCCTGCTCATTTAACGGCCACACCTCAGGAAGATGTTGTGATTTTACAATGGGATCGGGCTACCGATGCTGAGTCACTGGCAAAAAGCCTCACCTATGATCTCTATCTCGGCTCTTCCCCTGCTACTGGTGAGATAGTATCGCCCCTGTCCGATATTACTAATGGCTTCAGAAAAACAGTAGCTTATGGAAATTTACAGGATACTTTTGCTATTATCCAAAACCTGCCGGAAGGACGTTATTACTGGAGCGTACAGGCTGTGGATCATAGCTATACCGGTTCTGCTTTTGCTTCAGAACAAACCTTTGTAGTCTGTCAGGATTTCACGATAGAAGCTACTGCTACCGCTGTCTGTCCCCATGATACTGTCATCTTACAGGCCGGAGATGCCGACGATCAGGTACAATGGTTTACGACAGAAAATCCCACCATACCTTTTAGCCATCAACGGACAGTGAGTATTGCTGTTGCTGATTCTATTACTGTTTGGGCAGCATTAATTAAACAACCTTTGGGCTGTACCCTCTATGATACTTTACAGATAACAGTCTATCCTTTGCCTTTTGTTTCGGTAGGGAAAGATACTGTCGTTTGTTACCAGGAACCTATTCAACTCACTGCCGAAACGCTGCCAGATCATGTGGTTAACTGGTATTCTATGCAACAAGGGCTACTGGCTGAGAATACACACCAACTGCGCTGGATAGCTTCTGCTAATGACACAATCGTTGCTGAAGTGATCAATGAAAATCAATGTGTAAGCTATGATACACTCGTGGTAGAGGTAGCAGATATCCCCACAGTAGATTTAGGACCTGATCAAGCCGTTTGCCCAGGAGAAAGAATTCTCCTGGCTGTAAACAATGCAGTAGATAGTGTTAGTTGGTTCAGTGCTAAGCAAGGATTGCTGGCACAGCATGTTCAACAGATTGATTTTCTGGCAGAACAGCCAGACACCTTATGGGTAGAAGTTATTAATAAGACAGGATGCACGTCTTATGATAGCGCTGTCGTTACTTTCCGACCTTTGCCCAAAGCAGTAGCAGGCGAAGATCAGATCATATGTCCAGGCGCTTCTGCCCTGCTGGGAAGCGATGACCAAAACACGGAAGGCTACACTTTCTCCTGGACACCTGTGGTGGGGCTGAATAATCCGGAGATAGTGCAACCCCTGGCTTCTCCCGATACCACCACTGCTTATATCTTACAAGTAACCAACGCCTGGGGCTGTGTCCATTACGATACTGTGGTGGTTAAGGTGCATGAGCCGGGCACTCCTCATGCTGGTGAAGACAAAATCATCTGCCTGGGAGAAAGTGTTGTGCTGGGTAGTGTACCTGCCTCTTTAGAAAGTTCACAGTCTTATCAATATGCATGGTTCCCTACCGAATCCCTGGATGATCCCTACAGTGCGCGCCCTATGGCTACCCCACAGCAAACTACTACCTACCGCGCTATTGTGCGGAATGCTCCCTGCTTTATCGATACTTTCTATGTAACGGTAACGGTCAGCGATCCACCCACCATCACCGTCAGTCCTGATATTACCATAGGTTTTCAGGAAGAAACTTTACTGGAAGCCACCGGAGGTATAGACTACCAATGGTCACCGGCTGAAGGGTTGAGTGCTGCTGACATCGCCCAGCCCGTGGCTGCCCCTCCCAAGACTACTACTTACACGGTAAAGGTAACGGATTCTTTAGGCTGTGCAACGACAGGTCAGGTCACGGTTACTATCAAAAATGAAGTATTTATTCCCAGCCTGTTCACCCCTAACGGTGATGGCCATAATGATACCTTTCAGATCTACGGGTATGGTATCCAGGCACTGGTATTCAGCATCTATACCCCTGACGGGCAGCTTGTTTATAAAACCTCATCATTTGCAGAAGTCATGCAACAGGGTTGGGATGGGAACTACCAGGGTGTACCACAGGCTATGGGAAATTACCTGTGGACGCTGCAGGGAAGCTTCCACGATGGACAACCTATCCTCTGGCAAGGTAAAAACTCAGGCATGGTTCGGTTAATACGATGAAAGAAAAATTAAAGTTCATACAAGTGGTGATGGGAATAGGACTGTTTTGCCTATCTATTTCGGGCAAAGGGCAGTCATATAACTTTTCACAATATCACTTCACTCCTCTGAGTAGTAATCCGGGGCTGGTTGCTACAGAAAATGAGGCTGCAGCCCTGTTGATTCACAAAGATCAATCCTATGGAAAGGGTATTACGCTGAAGCAGAGCATGCTGACGTTGCGTTATCCTTTCCTGCACAAAACGAGTGGTAAGCGTTGGGGTGGCATAGGTCTGGCAGTATACCAACACACCACGAACAGTACCGACTTTCTCAGGCAACAGGGAATAATCGCTACCCTGGGATACAATCTTCCACTCACACAACGCTCTTACCTGAGTTTCGGTATGCAGGGAAATTATCACCAATACCATACTTCACTGGCAAAGGTCTCCACAGGCAGCCAGTGGATCGCCAACAGGGGCTATGATCCTACTGCTTCCCTCAACGAGAATTTTTCCGGAGAACGCGCTGGTTATGTCTCCTTCAGTAGTGGGGTATGGTGGTATCATACCAACCAAAAGGGCTACCCTACCCGCTATCTGGGTGTATCCGTATTCAATCTCAACCAGCCGGAAGCAGCTTTTACGGCGTATCAGGAGACTTTGCCGCTACACTATGGCGTGCAGGGAGGTTATGAGCTATATAACAGTGGTATTGTCAGCCTGACCCCAGAAGCCAGGTATATCCACCAGTTTGGTCACCATACCTTACAGGTGGGGCAGGTCACCGCTTTTCACTTTCAGGATCATAACCCTTTTAATGCTATCCAGTCGGGTAGTGTCGCCCTGGCCACGAGATATGTCTCTGATCATGTGATGGCGTTATCCGTACAGTTTCGTCAGCCACACTTCACCGTAGGTTTCAACTATGACATGGTGCTGGCAGATGCCTCAGCCTTCCATCAGGCTATTGAATTCGGCATCGCCCTGAGAAAGAGTCTTTCTAAACCGCCCGCTGCTTCGAAGAAGAAAGTAACGGCTCATGACTACACCATAGGCCAGGTCAGGGCTTTTTCCCACCAGCAAAATCCAGTGCCGGCACCAATAGCTTCTCCACCCAATACGAACAAAACAGATACGCTTCAGACCTTACCGATAGGAGATTTTGCGCTTACCTTAAAACATGACGTAAAGTTTGCTTTCAACGACACCACTTTACACCGGAAAGCCAAAGCCTATCTGGAGGAGCTGTTTTCCTTGCTGAAAGATAATCCTGATCTCAAGCTCAGGGTGGTAGGCCATACCGACCGTACCGGGCCGGAAGAGGTCAATCAGGAGGTTTCTGAGAAAAGAGCAGAAAAAGTGGTGGCCTATCTGGTAGCCAAAGGCATTGCTGAGAACCGTCTGCAAGCGGTAGGCCAGGGCTCAGCCAGCCCCTTGTTGGATCATGATACCCCAGCACACCGGGCAGCCAACCGCAGGGTAGAATTTGTGATCTACCGGGAGTAAAGGATTTTTCATTAATCGAGCTTACTCAACGATAGAGGGGACCACTACTGAATACACTGGTCTTTCTCAGCTAGCCTGGGCATTTTCAATTGCAGATCAGGTTGACAGACAGGGCAATAGCTGCCTCCAGCCTTTTTTGATCTCATGCCCCTGCTGTTTATTTCAACTCTAAGGCTTCTATTCCCTCATTAGCCTCTCCCCGTATCTGTTGGAAGTGCTGTATCATCTCTTCCAGCTTTTGTGGGTGAGCCTCAGCCAGGTTATGCTGCTGCCCCAGGTCTTCTTCTAGGTTGTAAAGCTGATAGTCCTCCGCATTGCCCAGCTCAATATTCACCTGCTCACTGACAGCTGGTCCTTCATAAGGGGGGATCATCACCCAGTCTCCTTCTCTGAAAGCGGTACGAGAAGTGGCTTCTATCACCAGTTGCGCTCTTCCTTCCTCACTCTTTCCTAAAAACACCTCCAGTAAATCCTGGCTGTCTTGGGCTTGCTGCTCACTGCCTACCAATGAAGCCAGGGAAGAGAGCAAATCCAGCTGACAAACCAGCGCCTGAGAAACTTTGGGTTCGATCTGCCCCTGCCAGTAAGTGACAAAAGGCACTCTTGTGCCTGCTTCAAACAGACTGTACTTGCCCCCTCTCAAAGGTCCGGATGGTTTGTGCTCTCCCAATTTTTCCACAGCCTCATCATAGTAGCCATCATTGAGCACCGGCCCATTGTCACTGGAGAAAATGATGAGGGTGTTTTCCAGCAGCCCTTCCTCTTCCAGGGTTTGCACAAACGCTCCTATGCACCAGTCGGCTTCCAGAATCACATCACCCCGGGGCCCCATGCCAGACCTTCCCACAAACCGAGGATGAGGGGTACGAGGCACATGGGGTTGCTGCAGGGCATAGTATAAGAAGAAAGGTTCTTCTTTGTAGGCTTTCACATAGGCCTGGGCTTTGGAAAGAAAATGATCGGCCATCTGCTCATCCTTCCATTGGGCTGCCTTGCCTCCTTTCATAAAACCTATACGGGGAATACCGTTGACGATGCTGTTGTTATGGCCATGATGCCAGGGCATGCGTAGCAATTCGGGATTGTCTTTTCCGGTGGGTTCTCCCTCAAAGTTTTGCTCATAATCTACCTGGATAGGGTCTTTGGGATCCAGGCCTGCCACAAAGCCATTTTCAATGTAGACGGTAGGCACCCGGTCTTGGGTGGCAGCCATAATGTAGCTATAGTCAAAGCCTACCTGGTTTGGCCCTGGGGCTATCTGCTCATTCCAGTTCACTTCCCCTGAGCCCAGTCCCAGGTGCCACTTGCCTACCACCCCGGTATGATAGCCTTTACTTTTCAACAGCTTGGCAAGGGTAAGCTGAGCGGTGTCAATAACCAGGGGTGCCGTGCCGGGAAGAATCTTGGCTTCTTTGTTTCTCCAGGGATACATCCCGGTGAGTAAAGCATAGCGGCTGGGCGTACAGGTAGCCGAAGAAGCATAGCCATTAGTGAAGCGCACGCCCCCATGGGCAAGCCTGTCCATGTGGGGGGTAGATATTTCTGTCGCACCATAGGCACTCACATCCCCGTAGCCCAGATCATCCAGATAAATGACCACAATGTTAGGTAATTCAGGCGTTGCTGGTGACTGAGCCTGTGGATTGTTACAGCTTGCCACAAGGGAAAGTAATAAAACGGGGAAGGTCCCTTTGCAGAGGGTATAAATTTTTGTCATCATAACTATGCGTTTAACTGGCTTGCTAAGAGATAAATTCTCTGATCGCTAAAAGTTGTTCGCCTTGCTCAAAGTCGTCATGGGAGAAAGGCTGATGCTGTACTGAAGAATCTATTTTTAATATTTTGTTAAGCAGCTTCCACTCCGCTGCGGAAATCCTTAACGGTCTTTTGAGAGGCTACTTTATCGGAGGTAAGAGTTAAAAATATGAAAACTACCTGCCTGTTTTTTTGGTACAGATCAGGATTTGTCGGAAGGCCGTCGGGTAACTCCCGGCATATGCATAGCTCTACCCCAACAATACAAACAGATTAACCTATTGGGAAGCAGCTACTTCGAAGTCCACCTGCATTTCCTCCCACAACATAGATACCGTACCTTCCTCATCAATATTAAAAGTAAATTGCTCAGTAAATTGTGGTGCTTTTTTGGGTTTGACACGCACACGCAAGGCATCCTGCGCTGCATCATATTCTTCTGATCCCCACTGATCGGCTTCTTGATTGAAAATAATAACCCATTCCTCTTCTTCCGGAATGGTGAACAACCCATATTTGCCGGCAGCCAGCGATTGACCTTCAACACGCACCTCTTGATTGACCGAAAAGGTCGTTGCCTCGTTAGCACCCGTTCTCCATACCTGGTCATAAGGTACGAGTTCGCCCCATATTTTTCTTCCTTTCACAGAAGGTTGGCTGTAATCGATAGTGATGGTCGTATTGCCCAGTGTTGCAGAGGTTTGCGCTTTGGGGCTGGGTCTTGTACAACTACTCATCATGAGAAACATCAGACCCAGGCTGATAGCCACCTTCAGATAGGGTTGATTAGTATTTTTTTTCATGGTCAAAAGATTAAAAGGCTGAATGTACTGTTTTTGCTTTTATGAAAAAATTCTCAACCTTGAAAATACGCCTGTCGTCTGTGATAGTACTCCTCAGCACTTCATACAATATTCAGGCAGGCTTGTTATATTTAAAGTAACAATTCACCTAAGTCTCATTTTACCTATGCCAATACTCTTCCTTTTTCTCCTGGTTTTCTGCACCCATACTGTATGGAGCCAGAGCGGTAGCATGATAGATCAAATCAAAGCGCATACTTCAGGAACAGCCCTCTGGTGGGCAGGACACAACAGCTGGCTGATCAAGTCTGATAGCTTACTGGTCTCTACGGATTTGTTGCTGGAGCCTCAGGACCGTATAGCGCCTCCGCCAATTACGGCGGAAGAATTAGCCAGTGAACTGGATATTTCCTTTGTCACACATGCCCATGGCGACCATTTTAACCCCTATACTACCCGTATTTTGCTGGAGCAGTCAACCTGCATTTTTGTGATGCCGGAAAGCTGCTTGCCTGTAGCCCGCCAATTGCATATTCCTGAAGACAGGATCAGGGTAGCTACACCGCGTGAACCTTTTGAAGTGAAAGGCATACAGGTAAATCCTATTCGGGCTATTCATGGAAATGCAAATTTTGCCATCTATTATGAGGCCAACCTGCAGGATTGCGGATATTTGTTCACCATGGGCGGTAAAAATTTTCTGCAACCGGGAGACTCCTACCTGCTGGAAGATCATCTTTTTCTCAAAGCGGTAGACGTGCTGTTCTTTTCACCTACGGAACACAATACTTATATTGACCGCTCTGTCATTATGATCAATACCTTAAATCCTGCTTATATCTTCCCGCAGCATCACAGCACCATACAAGTCACGGAAGAAACCAGATTCTGGGCAAAGGGTTACCCTGATGAAGTGAAGATCAGATTATCCCAGCCCCTGAAAGATCGCTATTACATTCTGAAGCCAGGAGAAAAAATAACGATTAAATAAGAAATAACGTTGGCTGGTAGCCTAATATCATGCATGTTTGAATTGCTTTTCATTCCTATTTACTTTCCACAAGTAAGCAAGCAACCTTTTGTATACAGAGCCAAAAAAAAGGTTTGCCAGCGGTTAATAATATCCCTTTCTCATTGAATAAAAGGACAAAATAGACCAGCCATGGGTAAATATTGAAGACCTCATTGAGGCTTATTCTTTTACACTTTCTTTCTGGATATAAAGAATCGACTAAGATTATTACGAATAAGTTCGTAAAATATTTGGCTTTGACAAAGATGATATTTACATTACGAATAAATTCGTAATATTAATGAGTAAGAGAAAAAACATTAAACCCTCAGAGAGTGAATTAGCCATACTGCAAGTGCTCTGGCAGAGAGGTCCTTCCACAGTGAAAGAAGTCAACGAAGTGCTAAGTGAGGTAAAACCTACCGGTTATACCACTACCCTGAAATTTATGCAGATCATGTTTGACAAAGGTTTGTTAAGTCGCACCTCGGAAGGAGCCAAAGGTCGCTCTCATATTTACAAAGCCGAAGTGCAGGAGTCACAGGTTCATCATGCATTGCTGGACCAGTTTATCAATCGCGTTTTTAATGGCTCTACAAGTCAGTTGATCCTGCGTGCCCTGGGGCGTAAACATCCAACGCACCAAGAAATTGAAGAAATCAAAAAGTTTTTAGATGACTTAGAAAAAAATAATCCATCATGAATGTATTGAGCGATTCTCCCCAATGGCAGCATATCCTGGCAGCACTGGGTATGACTATTTTTCATTCATTCTGGCAGGGGCCTCTATTGATGGCACTGCTCTGGTCACTCCTTAAGTGCATTGGCCATGAAAAAGCCAATATTAGGTTTGTGATAACTTTCATTACGCTCACTTTATTATTAATCTGTTTTGTAGCTACCTTTTATTTCCAGTGGGATAGCCTAGAAGAGAAAGTATCTGTTGTTCAACCATTGAACAGTGAGTATAGTACTTTACCTGATCTTACTGGTCAGCAGGTAAAACTAACCCTTTGGGATCAGATTCTGGGAAAAACTGATGAGATTTTCTTCCAGTTGTCTAAAACTGCTCATTGGATAGCTCTCTTTTGGCTGGTGGGGAGTCTTTGCCTTGCTACCCGCCTGGGGCTAGGCCTGTGGCAGATTCGGCAACTCAAAAGTTACCGGCAAGCCTTACCTCAAGTTTGGCAGCAAAAAGGGCTTTCCTTGCAGCAACAGTTGGGTATCCGGCAAAGAGTAGCTTATGGATTCAGCGATCGACTAGACAGTCCGCTCACCTTAGGCTGGCTGAAGCCCCTCATTCTACTTCCTGCTTCTCTACTGATGGCCATGCCTGCCGCACACCTGGAATGCATACTGGTGCACGAGCTGGCTCATATCCGTCGGCGCGATTACCTGTGGAACCTGATGCAATCCCTTGCTGAAGTAGTGCTGTTTTACCATCCGGCATACTGGTACATAGCCTCAGTGCTGGAGCAGGAAAGAGAACTTGCCTGTGATGCCATCACCTTGCAGGTGACAGGTCGTCCACTGGTATATGCACAAGCCCTGTTGCAGGTCGCTTCCCTTCAGGCATCTTTCTCCAGGCTGGTCCTATCAGTAAAGGGACGTTCAGGTTTTGCTGAGCGGATCAAAAGAATGGTGTCCCCTCATAGTAAAAAGAAAAGTGTACAGCCATTGCCTTTCCTGTTGAGCTTCTGCCTCATGGCCATCTTGTTATTTGCCTTTACCCAACAAAGTCCAGTAGAGGAGCCTGTCGAGCAAATTTCTGAAAATGCTGTGGGCAGCAAGGCGACAGAAGAGACTGATAGTGTTCTTTTTATTATTGATAATGTAATAAGAGATGATATTACCTCCTACCAAGCACTGGAAGATTTTTTTGAAAAGGAGAATATCAAAAAGCATTCATTTAGTCTCAGTAAAGAAATTCCTGTGCACTTGGACCTGCAAGAAAAGCAGTATCAAAAGGTAGTTAGGATTAGTACCTCTAACACAGGGAAAGAAGCCAACAATATAGCCAGAGGTAAAATATTAGATGCTCAAACTAGAAAACCTTTATCAGGGGTAGAAGTCACTTCCTTAACAGAGGACAACCTTAAAACTTATACAGACGAGAATGGAGAATATGAACTAAGCATCACAGAAGAAACTCAATATTTACAGCATGCCTTACCGGGTTATATGCCATTCATTTTACCCAGCAAAGCAACTGTTATATTTGATTCACCTACGCTCATGTCATTAAAAAAGGTTGACTTTGAAAGTAACTTACATGTCTTCCCCAATCCAGGAGGAGATCAGATTGCCGTGTCATTTACACTTCACGAAGCAGCTTCTGTTGAGTTTGAGGTCCTGAATCAGGAAGGTGTTTTCCTTCGATCATTTGAATATCATTTCTCCTCAGCAGGATCACAGGAAATTACCATCCCTACCGATGGCTTTCCTGCTGGCACCTATTTGCTGAGAGTTAAACTTAATGGTAAGATTGAAAGCGAAAGAATTATTTTACAATAAAGCAAACGAATACTTGTGATGGTTAACAATACACTTCTTTGTAAAACCTAATTCACATGAACCGGCCTGAATGATATCGCTAGAATAGTTCTATACCATCATAAGTTATCGATGCTGTGCTTTTAGCCAAAGAAAAGTACGACCCATCAGTTCACAGAAGCTGCCTGTTGGTTTTCATTTCCCTTTGCCAAAGCGGTAAGGATCTGGTCAGGCATATCGGTAGTAATTCCTTTTACGCCCATCCTTTGCAAGTCTACGGCTTTTTCCTGGTCGTTTACAGTCCAGGCATACACGCTTAATCCTAACTCCTCTGCAAGATCTGTCACTGCTGGTGTGATGATCTTGTGGTTCAGATTTACGCCATCCAGGCCGTCCTCTTTCACTCTTTGCAGCACTGTTTGCAGATCCTCTTCCAATTGGCTGCTTAGCCAGTAAGCCTGATTATCAGGAAAAGCTTTTTTAGCCTCTTTGATCACTTCATAATCAAAAGCAATGAATACAAACTGGTTTATCTTTGGATGTTCACCAAAAGCCTGTTTTAGTACCGGTACTATCTTTTCATCACTTTTGATCTCAACAAACAAAGTTTTGCCTTCCGGAACAGTCTCCACAATTTCATCAAGTATAGGAATGGGTTCTCCTTTGTATTCTTCAGCCTTGAAACTTCCTACCTCCAACGCCCTGAGAGAATCCATGGGTGTTTCGCTGATGACAAATTTTTTCCCTGCTGTT
The DNA here is from genome assembly GCA_021730635.1 of Catalimonadaceae bacterium JC749. Lineage (GTDB taxonomy): Bacteria > Bacteroidota > Bacteroidia > Cytophagales > Cyclobacteriaceae > JAJNNC01. The sequence continues at coordinate 189,473 of JAJNNC010000010.1, read as the reverse complement.
CTTTCCGTATCATAATCGTGTATGACCACAATCTGATGATCAGCCGAAAGGTGCACATCCACCTCTACAGCATCGGCATTTTGCTGCCAGGCAAGTTTTGCCGCAGCAACAGTATTCTCGGGGGCATAATAAGAAGCTCCCCTATGGGCAATGACAAGGCTTTTGCCTGCTGATTCTTCTTGGGTTTGATTCTGGCAGCTCATTAAAACAGTGAAAAAAGACAGAAACAGGAATCGGAATGAATTTCTCATGATTTAGCTTTATCGTTTATCATAGATAGATAAAAAAGCCAAAGATAAAGAAATTTTCTACTACTATCCGTTCATCCTTTATCTTAAGGATCCACTCAAGAAGATAACAGTTTGCGGCAGTTTCAGGAATTTCACATGTTGAGCATGCTGTTACCCTCCGATGCATGTTCTTTGTCCGTCAACAGGACAGCCTGGAAGTAATGCCAGGTATTCATTGGATGCCCAAGAGGTGGCTATATTGAAAGCTTACTGGTAGACGGGGGGAGTGACAGCCAAAGTAACAGTAGTAGAATATAAAAACAACACAAGATGTTACCCTCAGTTAAGGGGGCCAAAAGGTAAAATGTATAAACCGGCGATTGATTATGAGAGGAGAATAAAAAAGAGAAAGCAACTACGGATAAATATTTTAGCTTTCATCAAGATAATTACTTTGCAGTATTTATTTCAATTACTCACTCGCTATCCATCCACAGTTGCTTTATATAAATGTAGTAAAGATTTATGGAATATACTACTAAAAAGCCAAAAAAATTTTCACCCAAATTTCTGATGCTCATTAACCTTTTCTACAAGCAGAACGTCAGCCCCGGATTCCAATTTGTATATGCTAAATGGAGGGGCCTACTCAACCAAGAACCATTGTTGACTCCTGGGAGGAATATTCACCCTGAGATTAATGGTATAGTCTCTGTCCACTTGTAATTTCTTACGCTCTCCTTCCTGATCTGTTAGTACTGCTTCCTCTTCGAGTCCGGTATAATAAAGGTTTACATTAATTTCTTTATCGATTGCCTCTCCTAAAGGGTTGTATAGCATCAGCAGTCCTTTATGTGTATCACTTTTGGGATTGATATGAAGGATACCATCAAAATCTCTCCCGTCAGGTCTTCTGATATGTATGATATCACTATCCAGAATCTCTCTATGCGACTTATAGAAGTCTACCCATTTTTCTACTATTGCTTTTGTCTGGGGGCTATCGTATAGTTGAGGTCCCCGGTAACAGGCCTGAACGCCTGCCCCAAACAGGTTGGCTAATCTCTGCGCATAGTGAGGCAAATGATCTTTTAATGGTTCAATGGTTGCTTCTTCCCCTCCACCGTGGTATTCTACCAGTGGAACAAACATCCAACCCATACTGGGCGTTTTCCCCCAGGTACCGTCATAGATATTCTGCCTCTCAATGATTTCCTGATAAGCTCTTGGCAGCGACCAATTGGTTTCTCTATACCCCATGCCGGTCTTGTTGCTGCCTGCCATAAAGTAGTGGTCAGGCACATTCAGGTATATTCCCTTACCTCTACACCACTCATAAAAATTTCTTATTTTTTCATACTGCGCCCATTGTGAGTCGGCCAATCCCCGGTGGCCAGCATGAGTCGTACTCATACAAACATCTCCAGGATAACTCCCATCATGTTCCAGCAGGTCGTGCCCTGTCTGTTGGTAAAAATTGTAGAGCTTATCAAAATAACGCTGTCCCCATTCACTTTCCAGACAAGGAGAATTACCAAACCGAGGCGTTTTCCCTTCGGGCATGACCACATCATTTGCTGCGTCAATGCTTCTGCTGGCCAGGAGAGAATAACCGCCCAGTGCCACGCCTTTACTGTGGGCATAATCGGCCAAAGCTTTCATTCTAACCAGATTAGCCTCACTTCCATCTTCTATATCAAACCCACTCCCAAAAGTCATGATTACCATCTCAAAACCGATTTCAGCACATTGGTCAATTGCCTTTTTAACAGATTCGCTGTCAGCATTTCGCACATGCATCATGATAGGATTTTCTGTTATCCATGGCGCCTGTGACCTATACATTTTCCGTTCTGCCAAACCTTTTCTTTCTCTGTCCCAGTTGTCATGGAATAGCTCCCAAACCCGGAAGCTTTCCATTGTCTCTCCAGGTTGGAGTAATTTTTCCGGCCCCAGCTTTGGATAGGCTTCCAATAATACAGGCGTAGTAAGCTCATAATTGACCTGAGTTTTATAGGATGGATCTTCATTCCAGGCCACAGAGCTTGAGTATAGATTATCGTTGGACATACCGCCAAACCTAAAGTCTGTTTCTACTGAAATATTCGGTTTGAGCCATTCAGACTTTGCATCTACTGCACTTTCCGGTTCTGTCAGGGCCAAGATTTCACTTTTAAAGGTGTTTAAGACAATCTTCCGATCAGAATTGTTCTGAACACTAATCCATTTTGAAAGCAAAGGAATGCCATCATACATCTCGTAATGAACATTGACTAAGATATCTTTAAGATAGTGAAGGCCTTGAAGGATACGCTGCCTGCTTTCTTCGTTGATACTTCCCAGAATTTCAACCGTCTCAATATGGCTTCTTCCTCTTTCATCAGGGGTTTGATGATCTCTAAATTCTCCCTCAGGACTGAGTTTTCCCACTCTCAGCTCAACCACATCCGTATTGGGTTTGGGTACACGCAATAAGGTATGGTACTGTCTATCATCGTATGCATAGGAGAAAATGATCTCCTTATTTTTTTGCTCGACCCGCAGCCAAACCGCTTTACCATCTTCTAGTTTTCCGATTTTACTTTCTCTTTTACCATCAAATACTCCGAAAGTGTGGTCGCCAGGCCGGGTATTTACTTTATACAGTAATCCTTCTTGTGTTTTCAGTGCCATACCGGGTCCCCAACTGCTTCCCTGGTCCGTTCCCGGATCAATCTTTACTTTCCAGACACTAGCTTTTTCCGGACTTTTCATGTGCGCAAAGACGGCATGGTTTGCCATCGCCATGATTTCGCCTGCTTTACCTTCGTTGATAAAGGAGTTTCTATCGTCTGCTGATGACTCTTTCAAAGTCCAATGCTCTCCCAGTTTCTTAAAATCATCTTTGAATAACTGAGGCCTTCCTTCATCCGTTTGTTGCTTTCTGACCATGCTCTCTATAAGTCTTTCGTCTATGCCGTAGGTGAAAGTGATCTGTTTACCCGGTGCGGGCCAGGGCAGATCCTTTGGCATCCATTCAAGATGTTTCTTCCATTGAAACCTGGCTTTTGTAGAGTCAGTCGTAAAATGTTTGAGTTTCATGGCGTCAGGGTTTTCTTGAAGGCCAGGGATCCAATCTTCTGACAAAAAATTATGAATAGGCTGTCCCAGTAATCCTCCCACAGGCAATACTATGTTATTGATCTCCACAATAGCTTCAGGCTTAACGGAACGAAGCAGATTTTCTCCACTCATCAGATTGTCCAGACCAATGGTAGCTCCACCTCTGTCTATCACGAACAGACGGCTGATCAGGCCGTTGCTGATGACCAGCTCATTTCTTTCAGTTTTATAAAAAGCTGTCTTCTGATCAATTTCTTTCACCAGCCAATCCTCTTTCACTTTCACACGCTCCTTGTCATACAGGGGATAGGCCGAAATATTTTGTGAAAAGGATGGCTTAACAGTAAAGCACATGAAAAAAAGAAGCATTAACAGCCAGCTTATACCGGACTTTGAAAAAAAGATTGAAGTTTTACTCATGATAAGGTTGTTCGTTATTGATGGTATTGCGTCAAATGGTAAGCCTTTTACTTCTTGGTGATTTGCTTACGTTGATAGCGCTGATAAAGGTCACACGGTATCTTCACGCTCCGGCTGATAGGCTCGTTTTCCAGGATATAATATACTTGATTTTTACCAGAGACTATTTGAATCATTGTTCATAAGAGAAAGGTAATCCGTTTGGTGAATTACATGCATAAGCTATAACTTTTGCAAAGCATGATACCGATATGATGATGTTCCCGTCTAAACATTTCTATACCCTGATTTAGGAACGTTTTCTCTCCATTCCATCAAGTGCGTTCTCAGGACCATCTCTATACACTGTCAAAAAAGTAAGTTCATAAGGTGAAACCAAAAGCCAAACCAGATACTAGATCATTTCATCCGGAGGGAGGCTTATCTTTTCGGGAGCCCCCCTTACTTTTAATTCAACCTTGATGGTACCCGCCTGCTCTCCCTGATTTTCCACCTCAAACTTAATCTCATGGTGTCCCTGGGTCATTTTAAGTTTTGAGGCATCAATCGCTACTTGATTCACTATATGCCAATGCTGATCGTAAATCATGATTTGATCTCCTCCCTCATAACTTAGTATATGATCAGGCGCCACTGCTACAGGAAGTTCTAGGGTAGTATAATTATCAATTTCAAGGGTGATGCCGGATACACCAAGGTTCTCAGGTAAATATACAGAAAATAAAAGGGTTTCTTCCTGATAAGGATTCTCAAAATCAAAAGCAGAATAAGTAGGTTCTCCAGGCTGTTTCTTTTGTATGGTATGCTGAAAAAGCGCAGCATATATCGGCAGCAGTTCCCATTGGTTTTGACCAACTGAGTTGAGTGTAAATTCATTGCTAATGTCTTTCAGCTTTTCTCTCTGTTCAGGTGAGAATCCTCCTGCTAAACGAACCTTTTCCCATTGTCTAATTTTATTGAGGATCAAATGACTCAAACCATGGTTCTCTATATTCTCTATGGAGGAAGCCAATGCAAAACCGGCATTAAAGCCTGCAGCCCTTGCCAACAGCCATTCTACATCCATAAGGCTTGTTTCGGTTGATAACTGAAACCAACCCAGCATATGCGGCAACAGGTTTCTGTGAAAATAATCCTGATTCATGAGGCGATATTGAGTCTGACTTTCCCGAAACCCAGCATACCAGGGCTCTCCCCAATTCATGCGGGTAAAGATGTGCCAGAAGTAGTGACCAGGGTTGCTGGCATCGTTAATCACTTTTCCTTTTAACTCCGGTTTAAGATTATCATACCAGGTCTGTACAAACAACTGACGGCCATATTGTCCCATTCCGCTCGCCCAGTTACCTTCCAAACCATCAAAAGAAATCTGTTTCAATCCTGTCATATTATAAAACTCCGCCAAGCGGACCGCCATTTCTTCAGAGAGCTCTTTATTCCCCAGAAATGTTTTGTAGCCATGGTCCATGAGTTTTGCAATGGATTCTCCTTTAGCATGGGCGGAAGCTTGCGTACCAAAAGCCCCTCGCTCGCAGTTTAACAATTTCCAGGGTTTGCGCTCAGAAACCCTTTCATATCTGATGATTTCGTTTCCTATCAGACAGGCATGTAAATTATTATTTTCCATCTGAGCAAAATAAGTAGGATCTTCAATGGGTATGCTTGTATCTATGGCCTGAACAGGTTCCGCTAAGGCGGAAGCACCTACCTTTGCCAAGCGATGATCCGGTTTAGGAGAAACATAAGGATCGTTTGTCGTGATAAAATTTGATAAAGTATGCACTCCCAGCTGCACACCCTGACGCTCAGCTTTTAGCACGCATTTTCTCATGCTTTCCCAATTGTCAGGAAATGAAGAGGGGTCTAACTTAAAATGCCCCCAGCTTTCAAAAGGACCACCATGATAGAGATACTCCAGTCCTGCTTGCTTTGTCAGATCAATTGCCTTATCTATGTTTCCCTCACCAAAAGAGAGAATCAGATAGGAGGCTGTAGCTTTCGGAGCTTTCTTTAGCCATTCTCCGTTAATTTCAGGGTGCGGCAGGCCTTCTGCTACTTCAATTTTACCAATGGTTTCCAAAGCCTGATCTGCACGACAGCCAAACAATGCGATTTTTGAGTGTAAAACGCCCCCGTCATCATATGCCGGCACACTATAATAATCATGCTGCCATACCGAAATGACGGTGTCTTTACGCTCACGGGTGTAGGCTTGTAATTGGCTGCCATACTCGGTGGGCTTTGCAGTCTGCCCTCTATAAAGTACTTTTACCGAATCAGCCACATCTACCAGACTACTACTGGCAAAAATATCATAGGCAGGCTCCGTATCGTCGTCGTTGGTAGGAAAGCCTCCCAAAGTCTTGATATTGAGAGCCTGAATGCCAATAGCATAATCATCATTGCGTACTACCCCTACCGTCTCCCCTATCGTTTTGTCAATGGTGGTAGGGTAGGGTCCCCACACGATGTAGTCCACCTGGTTTTTAGGTTCAAGGGAGAGCAGTTCAAAAGTGAGGTGTGTTTTCTTAAGCGCATATTGAATGCGTGCCCTAATGTTTCCCTCTGTAAACACAAGCTCAATGACCGTGCTGTCTTGATGATGAATAAGTTCTTCGGGTTCAATAGTTTGTCCCTTTATGCCTAGAGAGAGCAGGGGAGCCTGTACGCCACTCGCTATATAATTCACCTGCGTTTCCGGGTCGGTAAAAGCGGTGAAAGCGCCCTTTTGGTTCAGGGAAACTGAAAAAGTGTCGCTTTGTAAGGTAATGAGGTCATCATGACAACCACAAAACATGAAAATGATACAGACTAATGCGATAGGATTAAAACTTCTCATCAAAACGCTACAGTTATTTTGTAAGAGATAGGGGCAGCTGATGCCCACCCCTATTGATTTAGCAGATTAAAGCGTGGGATCAAATGTTCCTCCCTCCCATCCGATATTTTGTTCCAGATCTGGATTTTTATCGATATGGGTCAGTTCGATAGGGAAGAAATAATAGGTGTCAGGCATTGACATTTCTTTAGGGCCATTGGTAATAAGTTCGGCCACTTCATAGGAAAAATTTTCAGGAAGCAGCTCATTGCTGTTAGCCTTGCTGATATCTTCAGGCGTCACTTCTTCAGGGCTATGCCCATTTACTGCTACCGCCATTATGCCATATTTACGCAATCCGTCCAGCCTATCTAACATCCTATGCCGGCGAAGATCCCAAAAACGATGGCCTTCAAAAGCCATTTCTATGTATTTCTCATGGAGTATTGCTTCCCGGATTTCTTCTCTTGCCATGCCGGGGGTAAGTCCGTACATGTCATCTACGCCTGCTTCTATTCCTGCCCTGGCCCGTATCTCTTTGAGCACCTGTAGGGCTTCTTCTGGCTTGCCTGTTTCATTGGCTGTTTCCGCAAAATTGAACAACACCTCTGCATAACGAATCTCAGGCCAGTCCAAATCATTCATGTTCACAAGTTCCGGTGGAAGTTGCTCCATGATTCCCTTTCTACAATATAACCCCGTTCGATAGTGGCTTTCTCCCTGCACTACATAACCAAATGCATCCACGGATAAGGCAATGTTAGGCATCGTATACTGTCTTCGTCCGGCTTTCCCACTTAATTCATAAATAGCACCGTTCCAAACGATATTGGCAGTGAAACGTGGATCTCTGTTTACCCAAAATGAATCTTCATCGTAGGTATAATTGGAGGTAGGATCGCCTGGTAATTTCCCATCTAACATAGGATAGGCTTCTGCCAAAGCCCAGATGGGCTGATCTCCGCCCGTTGCATTTTTAGATTCTGACAGAGGCCGTACAGCATCTTCCCCTCTCCCATTCGTCTTCACTGGATCACTATATAATACTGACAAAACATTTTCACGATGCCCTTCTGTCTCAAATACATCTGTATAATTTTCTAATAAGCCATATCCATTAGCATCCAGAAATTCTTTTGCTGCTTTGTTGGCAGCATACGCTGCTTCCCAATATTGGTTATTATAAGGATTGTCGGGATTAAACTGGGGGGATGCTTTGTATAACAATACTCTTCCTTTAAAGGATAAAGCGGCAGCCTGATCAATTCTGCCTCTATTATCGCCCACATACTGCGGGGGAAGAGCTGCAATGGCTTCATCCAAGTCTTGCAGTATAAAATCAAAACACTCAGCCGTTGAGTTTCTCTTTACATTGAGATCGTCGGTAAGTTCCTGAGGGATTTTAAGAATAGGAACGCCTCCGTGATAATAGACCATTTTGAAATATACATAGGCTCTCAAAAATTTCGCCTGTGCCATAATCGGTGCTTTATCCTCTTCCTTAATGATACCTTTAGGTAATTCACTGAGCATAATATTTATTCTTCTCACAACGTCATATGGCCAATATTTCATGGTAGTATTGATTGGAGTAATCCAGTCCGGACCGATAATCCCTCCGCCTTCATCCGCATAATTTCCTACATTGACCGGCCAGGTAGGGAGTGTACTCGCATACAGGGCAGCCAGATAAGCTTCCGTCGTCTGGATGTTATCAAAAGTACCTTGGGCGGGATAATTACTTAAATCCTGAACGTCTTCCAATACATCGCCACAGCCTGATATCAACAAACATAATAGCAGACCTATCCTAGTGATTAACTTATTGCTTGTAGAACTAATAATTTTCATCTCAGTAAATTTTAAAATTGAATATTCAGACCACCTGTGTATGTTCGCATGAGAGGATAGGAATCCAAAGTAGCCTGTTCGGGATCATGCTCCTCAAACTCAGAAAGAACAAATAAGTTGATGCCATTGGCATACACCTGAATACTGCTAATGCCTAACTTATCATACCATTTCTGTGGTAAGGTATACCCTACATTCAGGTTTTTCATACGAAGGTAGGCTCCATTTCTGATCCAGAAAGACGATTCTCCTCCCCCGTATTCTGGCTGCATCCAGTTTCCAGCTACCCTCGGATACGTAGCGTTGGGCGTTTCGGGAGTCCAGTAGTCGCGAGCCCAGATTTCAAAGTAAGGCCGGTCCACCTGAAAAACTCCACCTCCATTCCTCGTTCTGATCATCCGATCGTAAGCCCCTACCCCCTGAAAATGTGCACTAACAGACAAGCCTTTCCAATCTATTTTAGTACCAAACCCATAGTTTATTCTGGGAGCACCATTATCACTCAGGTAAGTCCAGTCATTTTCATCTATTTTACCATCAGGTCCTTCGCTGTAATTTTCGCCTCGGATGTCTTCAAAAAGGATAGTACCCAGTTTGGGCTCTCTGCCAAACTGCATAAACCCTTCAGCCAAAGCGTCCAGTTGTTCCTGTGTCCGAATGATACCTTTAGCAATGTAGCCGCCCACCCTGTCTGCGGGTTTTCCAATCACACTTCTCCAGTTATCTTCATAAGTTCCATCGGTTAAAGATTCAGGCTCATCATAAATTTCCCATTGATCAATGGCGTAGCCCATATTTGCGTATACGCTGTAGTTGATGGTTCCAATCTGGTCTCGCCAGTCTGCTAATATCTCAAATCCTTTCCACGAACGTTCCGCATAATTGACGGCCGGGAGCACGGCGCCATAGGTGGTAGGAGTAGAGCCCAGCCTAGTGCCCAAAATATCACTTTCTCTTTTGCCCCATATATCAAATTCTCCGCTCAAACGATTCTCAAGGAATCCAAATTCCAGACCGGCATTCCAGAGTTTAACAGTGGACCATGTCAGACTTGGATTTGGGACAGCGCCTGGCATAATGCCATCGTACAAAGTGTTTCCGAATATGAACCCTGTTGTTTTTTGAAAGGTCTGACTCCATCGCCATGCGTCCATATTACTGTCGCTACCCGTTGTACCATAAGAGCCTCTTAATTTTAAATTACTTAACCAGGCTATATCACTCATGAAATTCTCCTCGGAGAGTCGCCAGCCAGCGGAAACGGAAGGGAAAAATCCCCATTGTTCTTCAGGGGCAAACTTATAATTTCCATCATACCGGAATGAGAATTCAGCCATATATTTACTCGCATAATCATAGTTTGCTCTTCCTATCCATGAAGCGCGTGCGAATTCGCTTTCATTACCATCAAACCATCTTCTCTCCGTATCACTTGAAGCATTATAAATCTGATCAATAGAGGAGGATAGCAATTCATCGGCACGTCCGGAAAGGCCTTTACCATTGGAACCGGCTTGTTCGTAGACAGCTAGTGCTGAGATATTGTGCTTCCCTAAGGCTTTTGTGTAGTTTAAAAACCAATCAATTTGATAGGAATTGTACAGATCAATAGTTTCCTGAACATTCTCATAGCCTGAACTGAGGTTGTGAGAACCTGACTGTGTGAAATCTACAGGTCCAGAAATAAATTTATTGGTAGTACTTGCGGGTTGGAAAATATAGTACTTGTTATGCACTACAAATGATTTCATGTTTCGATCGAAAGCATTGACATGCCCCTGAAAGCTGGTGCTCAGTCCATCGATGTATTTTCCAAGATCTAAATCGAAGCGGATAATCCCGTCAAGGGTCCTGTATTTTGTATCCCGGTATCCTCCTTCATTCAGCATCAGTTGAGGAGGGTGCCACCCACCGGCTGGTTTGACAGGAATGTCGCCAGGATTATTAGTAGGATTACCACTCTCGTCTACATAAAATGGATATAACCTTGTCCAGTTAAAGGTAGATCTGTAAAAATCGCTCACATCAAAGTCTTCAGCCCCATCGTATGGCCAATACCAACGATCATAATTCCTTTGATTTCCACTCAGGTTTACACTGATCTTAAAGTTTTCTGATACATTAGCCGTAATATCAGAGCGGAAATTATAACGATTGTATCCTAAATTTTTATAAGAACCTTCTTCATTATGATAGCCCAACAACAGATAGTAAGTAATAGCTTCAGAGCCACCATTTACACTAATGTTATGCTGCTGTACGGTAGGCTCTTGCCAGATCAGGTCATTAATGTTATAGGTTTTATCCCTAAAATAGTCAAAAACCTCCTGTCCGTAAGGTTCAGGTTGATCGGCCGTTACCGCCATATTATTTACATATTGTATCTCTTCAACAGCCGTAAAATCTTGTAGGGGTTGCGTAGGTGAAGATTGAGAAAAAGAAGTTTTATATTCAAAAACAGGCTTATGCGCTGTTCCTGATTTTGTTCTTACCAGTACTACTCCATTACCGGCACTGGATCCATAAATGGAAGCACTGGCCGCATCCTTTAAGAAGTTAATACTTTCTACCTCATTGGGATTTAATGCATCAAAGTCAGCTTTGCTCTTGATAATACCATTGATTACATAGAGAGGTTCCCCGAAGCTACCTCTGATGCGTATGCTGGCGCTTGCCCCGGCCAGCCCGGAAGTACCTACAACCTGTATTCCCGGGGCCCTGCCCGCTAGTGAATTAGACAAATTCGATACCGGTATGTTATTGATCTCATCAGGGTCTACTGTTGCTATGGATCCTGTAAGATTCACTTTTTTCTGCTCGCCATATCCTACCACTACTACTTCTTTTAAAGATTGAATATCTGGGGCAAGAGCGATGTTAATGATGTCTCTACCACTAATGTCTACCTCCTCTGTTAAAAAGCCTATATAGGAAAAAACCAGGCTGGTAGTTTCATCACTAACGGTGAAGCTATAGTTTCCATCAACATCGGTAATAGTACCATTGTTGGTGCCCTTAGCCAACACATTCACGCCAGGAAGGGGTTCGTTGGTCTCTACATCCGTTACTTTTCCACTGATTCTTTTCTCTACGGGTTGAAACTTTTTAGCAGATAGTTTCTGACTCAGGATAGCGTAAAAGTTATTGTCATTATCAACAAGACCTTCTTTTATCGTTCTATCCAACTTATGGTAAGTTTCTTCCTGTTTTTTTTTCGGCATAATAACGTAATAAGATTCTTTGACTTTCCTAAAGGTTAAATCATTAGGAGTCAATATCTTCTTAAGATTATTTTCTATGTCATAGGACAGGCTATCTAAGAGATGTTTATCAATCCATTTATCGGATATATCTGCAACGCGGTAGTTAAAATTCACATTCATCTCTTCTTGTAGACCGAGCAAGACCTGCTCCAGTGCAATTACTTTTTCTTGCCCCTGTAAAGTCATGTTGTTTTGAATGGCCGATAACTGACTTGAGGCAACATACTGAGCCATTAATGGTTCATTAGATAAACTCATTAAGAGCCAAAAACAGTAAGAAATGTACATTTTCTTAATCATAATGTGTAGATTTAGATGAGACTTAGGTTACAAGCCTGTTGTGGGAGATAAGGTGCCACTTATTTCTCCGACAGGTTTTTCTTCTTTATTACAATACTTTTATCATCTCTGATGACATTGACGTTAAATGAGGACTCTAATGAGATAAATAATACTTCTAGTTGGTCAGCAGGGGTACTGCCACTAAACCTTTCTTCTTTCAGCGAGTCAGGCTCAATATGTACTTCGTAGTCATAATTATCCTCCAGATAGGTAGCGATCTCTTCCAGCGTTTGGTGATTGAAAATCAGCTTATTCTCTTTCCAAGCTGAATAATTAGAGGGCTCCACCTTTCTGTGAGAAACTTTTTGCTGATCGCCCTCAACTTCTACCATGTCTCCGGGCAACATGTCAATTTTCTTAGCGGTTTTAGGAAGAGAAAGCTGAACCTTTCCGGTATTCAAAACAACCTGAGTATTTTCTCTTCTGTGAACTACATTAAATGTTGTGCCTAACACTTCAATCTCCATATTCTCCAGGTGTACTACAAAAGGACGAAAACCAGGACTGTCTCCTGCTGTTTGCTTCACTTTGTTGACATCAAAATAAGCTTCCCCTGTTAACCACACTTCTCTTTGTCCATGAGTAGGCGCCATAGACTGCCATCTAAGTATACTATTGGCGTTTAGAATGACTACACTACTATCCGGAAGCATTACCTTTTTGATCTCTCCATAGGCTGTTGATGCCTCATTCCAATTGGGGGTCAGCATACCCCAGAAGACATACAGGGCAACCAAAAAGATCGCTATACTGGCAGCTATACCTGCATATCTGTATCTGCTTATCCTTGACGTATGAGAAGGATGTTTTACGTTGGGACTGTTTTTCTTGAATTGTATGGCAGTCCAAATGCGCTGCTTTGCATGATCGCCAATTGCATAGTAGTTGAACCTTATATCTGATATTAGTTTTTTGGCCTGAGTCGCCTTATCAGCATTTTCAGGACTAAGATTCACCCATCTAGTCCAGTAAGCATTGTTTTCTCCCTCAGGGTCTACCACCCATTGGATGAAGCCCTGATCGGAGGCTAATTCTTCGACTGTATAGTCTTGAAAATCCTTCATGAAATGGCTTTTATCTATTAAGAGTATCTCATCGAGGATTTTTCCCTATTCTTTTGAAATTTTTTTTTTATTGCCTTCTGACGGGTAGCTTTTCTAAGCAAGCTGTTAATCCAGCCGGATCGATTAAGAAAGCCATTTACTTGACTGATCTGTACGCAGAGAAACATTCGTATGCCTGACTGAAACGGTAGAGAATAGTAAAGGCAGGGTTTCATGTAATCGCTGCTAAAAGCTCCCCGTTTGTTCCAATCATATTTCAGGCTTATAAGACATGCATTACCCTTAGATTAAAATTTGATTTTGTAGTCGATGACTGATAAAAGGTAAAAAGAGATGAAAATCACGTTCTTCAGAAGAAGCGATTTTAATTTTTTCATCGCTTCATATACCAGGTTGTAGAGAGTCTTTGTACTAAGATTCATCACTTTTGCTGCATCTTCATACGTGAGTGAATCATGATAAATAAGGAACAAAACTTCCTGCTGCCTTTTGCCCAGTTTGCTAACCGCCTCTTTTAACTTGAGATTCCTATCCGATACTGCTTCACTATCAACAATTGTCATTTCTATGGATGCCTCAGTTGTTTTAGTCATTATATCGACTTGAAACAAACTTCTTCTTTTTTCAGATTTTAAGTTGTGCATCAAGCTCCTACGAAAGCAAGTCATTAAATATGCTTTTAATGACCTTATGTACTCCAGGTTCTGGCGGCCATTCCAAATAGTAAGAAAAACTTCTTGGATACTATCTTCAATCAAATGCTCTTGATCCGTAATCTGACGACCATAATTAAACAACAAATTCACATACTCATCATAAAGTATGGAAAAAGCATATTCACTGCCATGGGCAATCTCAAGTTTAATTACTTCATCTTTTTCTACCACATCTTTTGCAGTTACAGCGTTTTTTTGTCCACTATATGGCCAACATATCTGAAGATTTCATCCCTTAAAAACTATGAAATCCATTTTGAAAAAACAAAAGCTTAATAATGAATAAATGGAATCATTAATCCGGGTACCCCAGGTCAGCTCATCCTTCACTGCTTTATGGTGACAATCCCTAGTTCTTTCAAGGTTTTACCCTGCTCATCTTCCCCCCAGGTAATGATGATGAATGGCTTCTGCCGTGATCCTGTTGACCATAATCCGGACAGAGATGGGTACTTCTCTCTGCATATGGTTTTACTTGGTTTTGGCTGTGTCCATTTCAAAATAGACACACTTTCGGCTGCAAAGCAGTGCAAAACAGACCAGCCTTTATGAGTGCAAAAAATTGATTAACAGCGATTTACATTCAATGGTTTCAAGTTTATCTAAACTTGAAATTTAGTCTTTCATTAATTGATGCATCACGAAGCCATATAGGTCAGCTTTTTCCTGTACAGATGAAAGCAGTGTGGATGCTCCAGCATGGCCTGATCGCTTTTCTATCTTTAATAGGATTGGGTTGCTTTGAGCTTTTCTATTTTGCAAGCGAGCTACAAATTTATAGGAGTGAAAAGGAGGCACTCTATCATCATTCTCAGAAGTAATGACCAGCATCGCTGGATAATTGGTAGCTTCTTCTATATTGTGATAGGGAGAGTAGGCTTTCAAATGAGTAAAACTTACACTATCCTCTACACTGCCATATTCCTCTTTGTGCCAATGACCAACGGTAAATTTCTCGAATCTGAGCATATCCAAAGGAGCCACCACAGGCACTACCGCTTTGAATAAATCAGGCCTTTGAATAGCAGCAGCGGCCGCCACCAACCCTCCATTAGAAACTCCGGTGATGGCAAGTTTTTGCTGGGTGGTGTAGTTTTTTGCAATCAGGAATTCCGCAGCAGCAATAAAGTCATCAAAAGAGTTTTGTTTATACCGCCCTTTTCCTGCTCCAGACCAGGCTACTCCTTTTTCACCCCCTCCTCTTATACTGGCAAAGGCAAATAATCCTCCTTGGGTAATAAAATGAACCAACCCTGGTTCAAAGGCAGGTTGCGCTACAATTCCAAAGCCCCCATAGCTCATTAAGATGGTAGGGTTTCTTCCATTGAGTTTCAGGCCCTTTTTGTAGACAAGCAGCATGGAAATAGGCACGCCATCTTTTGAAAGGTATTCTACCTCCTCATAGACAATGTCTTCAAATGAGAAGGTAACAGCTGTTCTTTCCGTCAGTTTTTTTTCAAAAGTTCCTATATTAAACTTATAAACGATAGGAGGAACTGTATAAGACTGTAAATAATAAAACAGTTCTTCATCAGTAAAATCACCACTGAAGCCTGCTATTGAAGCCCCAATGGGTAAGGTTGAACTGTGGAGGATCTCTCCTGTATAAGAGAAAAGGGTGATAATGGGTCGTTGATTCACTTGATAAATAGCCACTATCCGATCGGAAAAGGGAATGGCCTCCAGTAAACGGGATTCTGAAAATTCTGGAGCAATCTCTTGCCATTTAGCGGGATTTTTAGGATCAATGGCTACAATCCTTCCATTATTGGCTTGATGAAAGGTTATGGCTATCAATTTTCCTTGATGACTGTCTAGGATGTCAATCTCATCTTTCAAATTTGTTAACAATGGCCTGAGCTGTGGTTGATCAGCCTGAGCGTCTGCATAGAAGATATTAATGAGCCCTTTTTGTGGATTGATTTCCTTCAGAACAAAGAACCTTTCGTCAGCGGTGGTTTTATAGTCAAACAGAATGGCTGGATTATTTCTCATAAAAATGAGACTATCCCCTTGTTGGTCCTTTCCGATTTGGTGATAAAACACTTTCTGACCCAGTGTCTGACCAAAGCGGTCTGCTTGAGAAAAGGTTGAGTAATAAAATCCATTTCCCTGCCAGGCGATGTCTGAAAATTTCAACCCTGTCAAATGATCTTTTTGGTGGATGCCTAATTTCAAAGTAATAACTTTAGCTTCCTGCCAATCACTACCATTTCTGCTAAATTGATAGGCCATTAGCCGGGAATCTTTTGAAACCCAATATCCTGTTAAATTAATCAAGTCTTTCCTGGAGATATAATTAGGATCTACTAATAACCTAGGTTCTGCCTTAAGGGATGATTGATAAAATAAAGCTGGAACTCTCAAGCTATGATAGTAAGCATAGGTAAAATAGTATTTGCCTTTTTTTGTTAGGTGGTTGTACTCTGCATAAGAGTATTTATCAATAGAGCTGAAGACATTGTTGGAGCATTTGTTCAAATACTTTTTGGCTAAGGCAGATTGCTCTTTGGTCCATTGCTGGGTCTCCGGGCTGTCCAGGTCTTCTAACCACCTGTACCTATCTTCAATAATGTAGTTTCTATAAAAGGTATCGATTGCTGCCACCTCTTTAGCTGAGATAGCATAGTACTCTTGCGCTAAGGCTATGGAACAGCAAAACAATAAGGTAGCAAGCAGTATAGTTCTCAAGGTTGTCATATTTTAGATCTCCAATTGTATGTAGAGGTTGAGCTTTGAGGATTGTATTACGGCATTGCCTGGGACGCCCTACCTTAATTTTAGCTACACAGGAATAGTACTTATCCTACTCATAGTATATGCTAATTGAAATAGTATGGGATATGCTAATGATTCACATCACGCACATATCTATTTCTCTGGAAAGGAGCTTTCCAGTATTAGACTAAATTACACAAATTAATTTTCACTTATATATTCTATAAAAAATTTATTCTTAAGCATAGAGATTTCCATTAGAGATCCATGGGTAAGTTAGATTATGGTAATTATATGAAGAAGGATAAACTATATCTTTGATAGTAATTCCCGTTTTTTTGATTCAAACGCTTCATCTGATAATATCCCTTTGAATTTTAAATTGGCTAATTTCTCAAGCTGATCCAATAACAGCTAATCCGTTTTAAAGTCCAATTGTATGCAAATAAAAAAGCACCTATAAGATTAAAACTTATAAGTGCTTGATAATCAAGTCGGGGTGGCAGGATTCGAACTTAGGTTAAATTACTTTTCAAGTTTTACTACTATTTTTATAATAATCACTTCCAATTAAAAGAAAAAGGCCATTTCAAAAATTCTCAAGTTAATTAAAGTTAAAAAGCATAGTAAAAAAGTATAAAAAATGTTTCGACTATGTTTCGACATTTTGTTAACTTGTTCGAAACATAATGAAACATCTATGGCTTCTGTTAATTTTAATCTCCTACGCCCCTACAAAAAATCAAGTTCTAAAGATCCTTTGATAGCCAAGAAAGAAAATTTGGCTATTCGTGAAGAAATCAAAAGAAGAAGGAAACAGGGTAAATCCATAGATAGCCTCCTCAATCCGAAGGAGACAAGAATTTATATTCATTTTATTTTAGACAGGAACAACATCCTAAGGTTTAAAACAGATGAAAAGGTCATTCCTAAAAAGTGGGATTTTAAAAAAGGCTGTGCTAAGTCTTTTCCTGGTAGCATAGATCTTAATTTAAAGCTTGATAAGCTCAAGAACAATATCATTACCACATACCGGAACACTACTGCCAGAAAAGAGGCTGTTACCATAGAAGAGGTAGAAGAAGCTTTGAAAGCTGTAGTCATTGGTCACCAGCCTATTATTAGAAAAAAGAACTTCTTTGATTACTATGAGGAATTCATAGCCTATAAAGCTACTATCAATGAGAAAGGTACTTTAAAGGAGTATCGTAATGTATTCCATGCCTTAAAAGAATTCAATGAGATGCACCATTATGGCCTTACCTTTGAAAAGCTAGACATGAAGTTTTACGATAAATTCCTGCACTATCTCACAGATGAAAAGCAGAATGTACAGTCAGGAGGTATTGGTTTAAGAAATGATACTATTGGAAAATATATAGCTACTCTGAAGCTCTTTATGCAGTGGGCACTGGAAAGAGGCTATCACACCAATATCATCTATCAGAATAAATCTTTCAATCCTTATCCTTTCAAAAGGGACCGTAATCAGAGACAGCAGAATAATAAGAAAGAGATAGTCACCATCACCAAGGAAGAACTAGAGTATTTATTTAGCCTAGATTTAAGCAACAATAAGAGATTAGAGAAGGTAAAGGATCTTTTTGTTTTCGGTTGTTACACTGGCCAGCGCTGGAGTGATATTGAAAACTTCAAAAAGGAGGATATTAAAAATAATGCCTGGGAATTTGAGGCTCATAAGACAAAGAAGTTTACCAGAGTGCCATTTGTAGGCTTTTGTGCTCCAGCCTTGACTATACTTAAAAAGTACGATTACGATCTGCCAAAGATCACCAATCAGAAATTCAACCTATACATCAAAGAAGTATTTAGAGTAGTTGGCTTTAACCGGAATGTTTTGATCAAGAGATACAGTGGGAAAAAACTACTTAAAATTGATCAACCTTTGCATGAATATGCTTCAGCACATATGGCAAGGCGTACTGCTGTTACTCTTCTTCTTGAATCTGGTATGTCTATGCTGATGGTAATGAAGCTTACAAACCACACAGACACCAGAACCTTGCTCAAGTATGAAAATGCTGGGCAGGATGCATTAGAGCAAGCGTTAATCAAAGGTAATTTAGATACAGATAATTTGAGGGCCATAGCTTCTGAATTCTAATTGAAATTTTTTCTACATGAATTCAAAACCAACCTACCCGGTCGCTAAGAATCAATTTCCCTTATTGGACGCCACGGGGGGTAAAGCTACAGTTACTCCATACATAAAATTTGATAGGTACTAGTATGACAAATCAATTTGACCAAGAGATACAATATATTTTCAAAAAATACGAAGAAGATGTAAAGGAAATTTTATATGATGTTATACAAGATGAAGAAATGCAAAGTATCATATTTGGAAAGGTAAAACAGCAATTCTTGTCTACACCCTCTAATCTAGAAGTTGAGACATTAAAAGGATTTTACAATTTTCTTGCTAAGAAACTACCCAAAAATGAATATGAAGCCAAAAAATCTATGTTAGGCAAGATCCTCGAAGAAGAATATGATTATGAAAATCAACTAATTGAAGTTAAGGCTTTTGGAAATGTTCTATATAGTAAAAATGAAAGGAAAGATTCTATAAGGCGCAGTGTACTCCAGTTCCTAGAACATAAGAAATGGGGATATATGATGGTAGATGTAGATGGCATGTTCCCTTTAACCGTTGATCACTTATTTTATCACATAGATTCGTTGGGAGAAGGATTAAAACCCTTCATAAAAGGACTAAAGGATATAAAAGACCAAAATCTAGGAAAATACTTATCAGGCTTTGTACTCGGATTTCTGAATGAACTGCCAACTAAAGAAAAAAACGAGAGAATCGGTCGATTAATTCATAATCTAGAAGCTGAGGGAGATAGCTTTTTTAATGATACTTTGATCAACACCTTACTTTATTACTTTGAGAAAGAGCTTCAAAAAACTAGAACTCCAACCACTGTGGACAATGCAATACAATCCCTTGAAATTAAAGATCCTTCATCAATTGTACCTGGCCTTATTGATAAATTAGTGCCTGACTATGTAAGTAAAGATCAAAAAGAAGCTTTTGAAGCACTTTTGTATGGTGATGAGAGTAAATTCATAAAAGAAAAGAATAGTCAGTTTGTTATCATTTTCAAAGGTAATGCTAACCAACTCGGAGACATAATATATCAACTTTATATAAATGAAAAATTAAGAAATAAGTATCGGAAGGATTTGATTCCTTGGCTAGTTAAGTACTTCATTGTCAAAGATGGAAGAAGAGGATTTTATAAGCACATTGGCAAAGAATATGCTAAGAAGATACTGCAAGTAGATAATTCTCCCTCTGATAGAATTGATTTAATAGATATTTTCAAAAAAATATAAAATTCTTGTGTCCCCTGGGGATACACCTTATCCCGGGGATAAACAAAACATCAAACTGTTTTTCCAATTTTAGCTCATTGAAAATTTAATATTTAAATCATGAGAAGAGAAACAGCTTTTCCACCCCAGTTCATTTTAATTCAGGATAATGAGGAGTTTGCAGAAAGAGTAGCAGAGAAGCTATTCGATAAGATGAGATCAGAGAGAGAACAATTTATTAAACGAGAAAAAGAGAAAAGAGAAGAAAGGCTTAATGAAAAAGCATTAGCCAAAAGGTTGGGCCGCTGTCGCCAAACTATCCGCAACTATGTTAAGCAAAATAAAATCCGCTCTCACATGGTCGGTGGGCGAAGGATTTTTCTTTGGACTGAAGTGAGTGAAGATCTTTTCGGAAAGTAACAGTAGCTAAACTTAGAATGGGATATTTCAACTGGTCTAAAGGTATTCTTATGATTAGTAATGACGAATTGCAGTGTATACATCAGCAAATAATAAAATTAGGAGCTGAAAAGTTTTTTCGGTTTAATGATTTTGAAAAGCTTTACAGTTCGGTTCCAGTAGAGCTAATAAGCAAGGCTTTTGAAGGTAAAACCTTCAATGAATTACATCTATTTTTAAGTCTAAAGCTTATTACAAATGGCCGTTTTCCCGAACATAATATAACGATTCAATTACTAAAAAAAATTATTGGAGTTAAGGATGTAAGAACGCTGAAATGTTCATTAAATAAGTTATATAAGGCAAAGTTCCTTGGACATGACAATAAGACAAATATTTACTTTATTAGAAGTTACAAATATCTAAAGCGCACTTTAAACTTATCAGCAAAGACATCTGTCACATTAACCATGGATGATCTATCCAATAGAGAGCAATTTCGTGCTTGGTGCGCAGCCACAAAAATATACTACCGAATTAAATGGATGCAAAGATGGAGGATCTTAGCAGGAAATAAAAGAAAACATAAGTACTCATCAGTTCCTTTGCAAGCTAAGAACCTCTCTTCTTTTAATTATAAAGGTATTTCTGCCTCTTATATGGCAAACTTAATACAACTAAGTAAAGTGTCTGGATATCGCTATAAGTTATTAGCAAAAAAATATGGTTATATTAAAATTATACCAAAGATTTCAGATGCTCCTTTTACTCCTAAAGAATTAACTTTTTTCCGGCAACAGGGCTTAAGGGAAAGTTTAGAGAAATATACTATTGTAGATGATAAAGTTATAGAGAAGCTTACAGATGAAATAGTTTTAACGGGTAAGATCAAGTTAAAAACTAAGCACTTATAATACTTGCATTTTGTGAAACTAAAAATAGAAAACCCCTTAGCTTTTAAAGCCTTAAAAGCTAAACCTTATATCCAAAAGTCAACTAACCCGAATTGCTTGTGACATTTAATTAAGATTCTACTGTAAGCTTCCCCGAAAATCGGACCACCTAAAAGTAGAGTTTTATCCTGATTTTGCCAATGCATATTCTGCAGGTGTTTGATGATTGAGCGACTGATGAGGCCGTTCATGATTGAAATCCGTCTTCCATTCTTCTATCATTTGCCGAACCTGATCCAGGGAACGAAAGATGTAAGCATCCAAGAGTTCTTTTCTCAGACTACCATTGAGCCGTTCCACATAGCTATTCTGTGTGGGTTTTCCTGGCTGAATAAATATGAGCGTTACTTGCCAGAGTTCGCACCAGTCAGCTAGCCGTTGGCTAATAAACTCTGGGCCATTATCCACGCGGATCGCTTGAGGTAACCCTCTGATTTCTCTGAGTCGATCTAGTATGCGGATCAATCGCAGCGCCGGTAGCGAAGTATCTACCTCAGCAGCCAGGACTTCCCGACTACAATCATCCATAATATTGAGCACCCGATATTTACGACCATCCCAGAGAGCATCGCTCATATAATCCAGAGACCAAACCTCGTTGATACAGGTCGGCTGGTACAACGGCTGCTTAACTCTGGTAGGTAGCCGCTTCTTAGCCCTTCGCCGAATATTGAGTCTCATCTGTTTATAGATCCGATACACTCGTTTATGGTTCCAGGTAAATGACTGTTTCCGAAGCCGGTGAAAACACTTCCAGAAGCCAATGGATGGATGCTTCTCAGTTAGCATTCTGAGTTGTTCAATGACTTCCTCATCGTGTTTCCCCTTTATCTGATAGGTGAAACTACTTCGGGGGAGCAGTACTGCCTGACAGGCCCGGCGTTGGCTGATATGGTAATGTTCTACCATATACCAAACTAACCCCCGTTTTTGCTCAGGCCCTATAGCTTTTTTTCTACGGCATCTTTAAGAGCTTCGTGCGTCAAACTCAACTCAGCATACATCTTTTTAAGCCTGCTATTCTCTGCTTCTAGGTCTTTAAGTCTTTTAAGTTGGCTGGCATCCATCCCACCGTATTTAGCTTTCCAATTGTAGAAGGTCGCCTCGCTAATACCCATTTCCCGACTGAGATCTGATACTTTAGCACCGGCTTCTTGCCGCTTGATAGCCGCAATAATTTGCGTTTCGGTGAATCGTGTTTTTTTCATGAGCTTGGTTTTATTTAAAAGCGGCAGCCGCGCTGTACAAAATGATCAGCTACCGCGCCCCTTCGGGGCTTGCTGACTCTACTTTTAAATGGCCCACTTTTGGGGAAGCTTACACTACTACAAGGATTACTTTTGAAACAACGGGGAATCATCCTATGGATGAACCTCCAATGTTCATCTTGAATCAATTATTAGAAGTTAAGAGAAGGGTTGTCATAAAGATAAAGATCTTTAAACCTGTTAAGAATAACATTGCTTACTCGTAATGCTTGTATTGTATAGAGAGATTCAAACTTAAAAAGTTTTGAGATTATAACAAAAGCAAGAAATCGTAAGGATAGTTAAGAATAATATTTGCGCTTTCAATGCTATTTTTCTTTTCAGACTGAATTAGTTGAGTTAACTAGGCTTTCTTCTGCATTTCACCTGATTTCTATTATCTAGAAAAACTTTACGATAACAAGTAAAATTGGTATCGGCTAAATCTTCGTATTTTTCAGTCCTCCTTAACCTTTAATCTTATCAAAATTTTGTAAAGAGCTTCTTTACTGCTATATATTTTCTAAAGAATGAAATAATTTAGTGAAAATACTAGAGAAGCGTGCAGTTACATCATATATGTATTTTGATAAATAATCCATAATGAATTTTTTAAGATATAAAATATAACTATCCCAAGTTTAGATAAGTATAATTAACTATATTCATTAATTGATGTAATCCATCTAATTTGCCTGATTATGAAATCATACTTTGAAATATTATATGGGAAAAATTATTATCAAGAAAATTTAGTTAAACAGGAGGATATCGAAAAAATCCTCATAAACTCACTATTGATCAAGCATAGTGTTTTTGTCGATACAGCTAAAAATAAGAATATCACTCCTGATCAAATTGAGATTCTTTCTATAGCTTACTCTTTGGAAGACATTTATGGATATTTTAAGATTCATCAGTTAGAAAAGTATGGAAGATGGAAAAGAGCATCAGTCTATAAATTAGTTAAGGAACTCTCAAAGATTAATTTTATTACCCGCTTACCTGAAGGCAGATATGCTTTAACTCAAAAGGCAACTAGTACAATAAAGACAGTAATTGTTAAGCTGTCGCAAAAGCGTAGTCTTTTTGAAACTTAGAATGATTATGTTTCTTACTAGGCGTTGTAAATCTTTCAAGTAAGAAATATAATCTCACGATCAACAGTCATCACGAATTGCCTCCCTTATCAAAAACTGAGAACTTATTAGGTTAAGTTAAAATTGTAAAGCTCGCTTAGTCTTCATAAGTAATGGCGAAGGTCTGTCTTAGAATAACGGTCAATACTCCATCAAAACCTATCTCAACAACATGGAGGTGAGGAAGTATTGTTTTGTCTTCAAATTTTGCTTTGAATTAATATCCAAGTTTGTTAACTCGGAAAGTATATTATTTAGCAAAATAGCTTTGTGAACCTGAATATAAACTAAGTTTTAAGAAAATTTATCTTTCATTTCACGAGAAATGAAAGAAGATTATTAAGAAATAAGAGAGAATAAGTATGTCGACTAAGTTTTTTACTAACAATAAAGAAAACACCTTATTTAAAAAATTTCAAGGCATATTTACACACACTCATGTTCATCACTTTGACGTTTTAGTAGCTTTTTTCCGAGCCTCCGGCTATTTCTTAATTCAACCTTTTTTGAGAGAAGTTAAAAACATCCGGATACTGGTAGGGATTGATGTGGACCATCT
Organism: Catalimonadaceae bacterium JC749; assembly: GCA_021730635.1. Lineage (GTDB taxonomy): Bacteria > Bacteroidota > Bacteroidia > Cytophagales > Cyclobacteriaceae > JAJNNC01. The sequence continues at coordinate 165,307 of JAJNNC010000010.1, read as the reverse complement.
GATGTCAGAAGCAGCTAAGAAAGGATTGGAATTTAAATTCAACGCTGATGAAACCAGAGAGGAATTTCTCAATGAATTAAGAGAGGATATACAGCGAGCAGAGTATAAAAGAGAAGTTGAAGAGGGAATGATGGACTTTATCAGACGAGTGGCTGAAGGCACTATTCAAATCAAAGCCCATCCCGATAAGAACATTCACGCCAAAATTTACATATTCAGACCCGAAAATTTCAATGAGCACCATAGTGGATCGGTAATTACTGGTTCTAGTAACCTCAGTCTGTCGGGTGTAGAGAAGAACTTTGAGTTTAACGTGGAACTGAGGGATTACGATGATGTAGCATTCGCAACGAAAACTTTTGAAGAACTCTGGCAAGAAGGTGTTGAGATTATTTCCGGCGAAGTAGAGCAGGTTAAAAACAAGACCTATCTCAATGAGTCTTTCACTCCCTTCGAGATTTATATCAAGCTATTGATAGAGTACTTTGGAAAATCAATTGAATATGATCCTGAGTCAATTGAAGATCTTCCTAAAGGGTATACCAAGCTTCGCTATCAAGTAGATGCCGTTAACGATGGCTATCAGAAGCTCATGAAGCATAATGGCTTTATTCTAGCGGATGTAGTGGGTCTAGGAAAGACCATAGTTTCCACAATAATTGCTAAGAAGTTTTTCTGGTCTAACGGACCCAGAACTAAAATATTAATTGTTATCCCTCCTTCCCTTCGTGAAAGCTGGGCGAAGACGGTAGAAGATTTTGATGTACCGGGAATCACCTTTATTACCAACGGAAGTTTGCATAAAGTCACCAGGCCAGAAAACTATGACATGGTCATTGTGGATGAGGCCCATAAATTCAGAAGCGATACTTCTGAAATGTTTCATCTGTTACAAAAACTTTGTAAAACACCACGGAGAAATCCGGCAGCCGATGGCGATCGGCAGAAAAAGGTAGTGTTAATAACGGCCACTCCGTTAAATAATACGCCCGAAGACATACGCAATCAACTGTATCTGTTTCAAGACGCAAAAAAGTCTACACTTGAGATCGGCAACTTACAAAGCTTTTTTCGCCCTCTGATCGATGATTACAAAAAGCTCAAAAAGCTTAATGACAAAGCCAAAATAAGCGAAGAAGTCAAACGGATTTACACAGATATACGAGAGAAAATCATTAAACCTATTGTGGTCCGTAGAACCAGAACGGACATATTAGAAACGGAAGAGTACAGAGAAGATCTAATAAAGCAGGGTATTCAATTTCCGGAAATAGAACCGCCTAAGCAGATACTATATGAATTGGATGCCGAACTGGATCAACTTTACGATGAATCATTCAATCTCATTAAAGATACCAGAAAAGGGTTAGGATACTATCGATATCAAGCTATCCGGTTTCTGAGACCAGAGTTGAAAAAGAATTATAAGCAAGCTGATATGATCTCTGATCAGCTGGCGAAGATCATCAAGACTCTTTTGGTTAAGCGTATTGATAGTAGCTTTCATGCCTTTAAAATGTCTCTCAACCGCTACCATCAGGCTAATTTAGCTATGATCAAAATGTTTGAGAATGATCGGATTTTTATTGCTCCTGATTTTAATGTGAGTGAGTTTATTCTGGAAGACCGGGAGGAAGAATTAGTTGAGTTGATGGAAAATGCCAAAGATCCGGATAAGATCCGTCAGTTCAACAGCGATAATTTTGATAGAGAGTTTATAGAGGGTTTGAAGAGAGATCAGCAGTTATTAGATGAACTAACCAAACGATGGAGCTTGGTGCACCGCGACCCAAAGTTTGATGAGTTTTATCATCGGATACACACCGAATTCTTTGAAAAGGGAGTAAACAGAGAACAAAAGCTAGTGGTATTCTCTGAATCAAAAGAAACGACCAATTATCTAAAAAGGCGTTTGCACGAAAAAGGACTTGACCGAGTATTAGCGATAGAGAGTAGTAATGTCACCGATTATACCAGAACTATCGCTCAGAATTTTGATGCTAACTATCCCTTAGCGCATCAATTAGATGATATTGATATTATCATTACTACCGAAGTATTGGCGGAAGGGGTGAATCTTCACCGATCCAATATGATCGTAAACTACGATATTCCCTGGAATGCTACTCGACTAATGCAGCGAATTGGTAGAGTTAACCGAATTGGCTCAAAATCGGGTAAGATTTACATTTATAATTTCTTTCCTACTAGTAAGGCTGATACGGAGATTGAACTGAACAAAAAAGCGTATATGAAGCTTCAGGGTTTTCATTCAGCATTAGGTGAGGACAGTCAGATCTACTCCCAAGAAGAAGAATTCGAGAGCTTCGGCCTCTTCGAGAAATTACCTGAGGAAGATCGGGATGAGCGACTGGTATATTTGATGGAGCTCCGAAAATTTCGCGAGCAAGAACCGGAGTTTTTCAAGAAAATCAAGAACATGCCGCTCAGAAGCCGAACGGGACGAAAGGAAAAGACACGAAAAAACACTACTCTAGTTTTCTTGAAAGAAAAAAGCAGAGATTGCTTTTATTACGTGAATAGCGAAAACCTCATTGAACCTCTGACTTTCATAGAAGCTGCGAAAATTTTTGAAGCCAAAGCAGTGGAGAAGCCTTGTGTTCTACATGATAAGCACTATACCCATGTGCAGGTAGCCTTAGGGACTTTCCAAGAAGAAATTACCAAGTCTATTGTTCAGGCTCACCAGGTGGGAGCTAAGCTTGGACCCAACGAAAAGAAAGCATTGGCTTATATTAACCACTTTAAACATACTGATTTCGTAGGTGAGGGAGAGAAAGAGTTAATTGTGCTGGCTCAGGATGCCATACGGATTGGCCGGTTTCAAAAGCTACCACGTGAAATTAACAAGCTTCTAAAAAGTATTCAGCAAAATGGCAAAATGAATGCTCCTGACCAATTAGATCGCCTCATCAAAATATTAATAACATATCCATTGATGAAGATGAAAGCTGAAGCTGATAGGATGCAACCTGAAAAAAAAGAAATTAAAAAGAAGCTTAAAAAAGACGAACCAGAGATTATTATATCGGAATCATTTATAGGATAAGGTATGACTAAGCAACAACTTCAAAACATCTTCGAGTCACCGTTCAATTGGGAAAACTGGAGAAGAGTGATGAACTTCGTTTTTCCAGAATTCAATTTCTCATTAGTTCATGAAGATTTACCTATTGATACAAAGATCCGGACCGATAATGCTTATGGAATTAAAGAACACGGAAATGCTGAGTTGAGCGATGGTGAAAAATTAGTCTTGTACGAAGTCCAGGTAAAGGAAAGAGTAAAGCTTGATAGAAATGTAAAGACGGTTAGAAAACTGATATCGAATGAAGTATTTCAGGGCTACAAGATTGGGTTAAGTGTTTTTCATAGTCCCGATGTATCAAAATGGCGCTTTTCTCTGGTAATAAGAGAGTTTACCGAAGCATATACGATTGCTGACAAAAAGCCAGAAAGCTACACATACGTATTTGGTGAGGGAGAAAAAGGAAGAACGGCAGCCGAACGTTTTTTTCAGCTAGCTCAGATTAAAGATAAGACGCTTCAAAACTTGGAAGAGGCTTTCTCTGTGGAAGCTCTTTCTAAAAAGTTTTTTGATCAGTACAAAGAAGTGTATCTGCAGTTTGTGGACAATATAATAAAGAATCCGTCTAAGCTGAGTCTTTTCTCTGGAGAAGATCGGGAAAAATCAGCCCGTGACTTTGTAAAAAAGATGATGGGTCGGGTGGTATTTCTTTACTTCTTACAGAAGAAAGGTTGGATGGGATGTACGGCCAGATGGAGTAAAGGAGATGAGCAATTCATGCAGCACCTATTTGAGTCGGCTGAAAAGAATGATTTGTTTTATACACAATACTTGGAACCACTATTCTTTGATACTCTCAATGACAAGCGAGAAGAACAGGAAGAAGACTGTATCATAGCCGGGAATAACTTTGGAAAAGTGCCTTTTCTGAATGGCGGTCTTTTTGAGAAGGAGGATAGGCACCCTACCACTCTCACTATCAGTTGGGATATATTTAATCGCTTTTTTGAGATTCTCAATGGCTATAATTTCACCATTATTGAAGACGATCCAGATTTTAAAGAGGTAGCGGTTGATCCGGAAATGCTGGGGCATATTTTTGAGAACCTGCTAGAGGACAATAAAGACAAGGGGGCTTTCTATACGCCGAAAGAGATTGTTCAGTACATGTGCCAGGAAAGCTTGACGGAGTATTTATTTACCAAACTCAGTGAAAAGATTAAGCATGATGAAGAAGCATTAAAGCAAGCCATTCGTAATTTCATCACTAAACAACAATTTGTTGGCCTAAATGATATTCATCAACAAGCTGATCGCTTTATACTAGAGGCCCTCCATGACATTAAGGTTTGTGATCCTGCCATTGGATCGGGAGCATTTCCAATGGGAATACTGCACGAAATTTTCCGGATGGTAGAATTTCTTGAAGAAGGACGGGATGTTTTCAGTACTATTTGGGAAATGAATAGCTGGAATGCAGCCCGAGTAAAAGAGAAAATAATACAAAATTCTATTTACGGTGTTGACATCGAGAAAGGAGCAGTAGACATCGCTCGCCTTCGATTCTGGTTATCTATTATTATTGACGAAGATGAACCTAAACCCCTTCCTAATCTGGATTACAAAATAGTAGTTGGCAATTCTCTTCTTAGTAAGTTTGAAGGTTTGGTGGTTGATATAGAATGGGATGTAAAGGGGCAGCAGGCGAATACAAAGACAGAAGAATTTTTAAAAAAGAGATCACAACTACTCAAAACTATAAGTAGTAAGCAGCTAGAATATTTTGACACAGAGGCAACCAAAAGAACAAGTTTATCTCAAGAGATAAAGGATCTTAAAATAGATATTTTAATTAACCAACTTGAAATAAAGATTGAAAAGGAAGGCATTAAGGAACATCCCAAACAACATAATTTTCCTAGAAAATCTGCTTTTGTTAAAGCGCAAAAAATTTACTTTTCTACTCTAGAATTGCAAAAAGCAATTATTAATCTTAAAAATATTAGAGGAACTGAAAGGCATTTTAATCATTTTGATTGGTGCCTTGACTTTCCTGAAGTCTTAAACCCTCTAATAATTGATGACCAAAGCCGAGGTTTTGATGTTGTTATTGGAAATCCACCATACGTGCGAGTAGAATCTGTAAATCACAAGGAGGTCGATATCTTTAAAAAAACTTTCAGCTCAGCTACCGGTAAATTTGATCTATCAAGTTTATTTTTTGAAAGATCTATTAGTCTCTTAAAAATCAATGGCTTTCTATGCTTTATATCAACTTATCAATTTCTATATAGTTCTTCAGGATTAGGATTAAGAAATTACCTTTCCCAAAGGTCTTCTCTTAATATGGATCTATTTTCTTCGTCTGATCAAATATTTGATAATGCAACAACCTATACTGGCATATTTAAAGCTATTAAATCAGAGAGCCAAAAGGTCATAAACTATTCTTTGATCAATAAAGAGCATTTAAAATCTTTTCACAGGGAATATCAAAAGATATCATCAAAAAATTTTACTTCACCTAAAGTTACTTTAGGCGATACCGAAATTTTAAACAATATATTAAGCGATACTCAAGTTATTTTAGGCAAAGAAATTGGCTTTGCTAAGTGTGGGGTTGTAACTAGTGCCGACGACGTGTTTTTATTAAGTCAGTCTGAAATATCTGAAAATGCTTTAGAAAGAGAGCTATTATATCCGATTTTAGGCTCAGACGATTTAGCTAAATGGGCACTAAAAGAACCTGAAGAATTTTGTATATACCCATACTATCAGACCGATAATAAAACGAAACTTTTAAGTAAAGAAAAATTAGAGTCCGATTATCCAAATACCTGGAAATATTTTCTTAAAAACGAAAAAAGACTTAGGGCTAGAAGTCAAGGTCGGAAGAGCTACGAAAGAAGTAATGATTGGTATAAACTCAACAGACCAAGAGAAAAATGGATATATGATTCTAGGAAAATTATTTATCCAGGAACAACTAAATCCGCAAAATTTGCATATGATGCAAATGGTGAAGTTTTCCGAAATGCAAGACTTTATGCATATGTTCTTAAGGAATATGACGCCCTTCTTTACAAATACTTGATTTGTATTTTAAATAGCTTTTTGGGGGACTATTTGATATCCCTACGATGCCCTCCCAAGAATAATGGATATTTTGAGATGTCTACAGATTTTTTAGAGAACTTCCCTTTTGTTATTGACAGCAACTACACTTCTAAATTTTCATCTCTTTATGACGAATTGATATTGAACATTGATAAATGTAATATCATGACGGCTATTGAAATAAAAATTAATTCTTTGGTAGTAGATTTATATCAGTTAGATTATGAAATAGCAAAGAAATATATCAGGTAATCTTTACTAGATATCAATTGAGAATGGTGGCATGAAATTATCAACATTAAAAGATTTAGCTAATAATTTTAACGCCTATCTAAATGGCGATACCAGTCTTTTTGAGAAGATTAACAAACTTAATGAGAGCAAATTAACGCATTTACTGAGCAAATATGAGAGTGATGCTAAATTAGGCAACAAGCCAGTCAATCTCCTGCGCTATATCATATTAAAGCAAATAGAGCAAGGAGATTTTATTACATCAGAGTCATTAGAAAAGCTGAAAGAGCAACTTGAAAATAGGGAAGTGGATGTTTTTGATTTTTTAAATAGTGAAACAAAAGGGAACTTTAAGAACTACCCACAAAAAACCAGAAGTTTCTTTGTCAATTGGTCAAATCCAGGAAGCATCTTATTTCCTTTTCTATACAATGATGAACTGAAAGAAGAGGTTAATGATGAACTGGATAGCATGCTAAATAAGATTGTCAACGATCTTGATCTGAGAGACATCAACACCCATAAAGTTGACTTCTTTGGCACCCAGAATTATGGATCTGGAAGGGTATGGGGCGCTATTTATCCCGAAACCAAAAGTTCGCATCAGGCAGCGTACCAACTATTTTTTTCAGTAAGCCATAACGGGTTAGAGGGTGGCTTATATTCCGGAGCCAACATACCTAATCATTTAGCCATTGATGACAGAAACCTCTTTACTTCGTTAGATGGTTTGATCGATTTTTTGCGCGAAAAGGTTCCTGAATGGAAAAGTCTTAATGGTAAAGATATTAGTGAAGAAAAGGCTCATAAACAGTTAGAACAATTTAAAGTACCACTCAATCAAATTTATTATGGTCCTCCAGGCACTGGTAAAACCTACCATACAGTGAGCGAAGCTGTAAAGATTGTAGAAGAAATCTCGGATGTTGAGCTCAAAAATGAATATTCTGATCGCAATATACTCAAAAAGGTGTTTGATAACTACGTCAAGAAAGGCCAGATTGCATTCACTACCTTCCATCAGTCAATGGGCTACGAAGACTTTATTGAAGGTATTAAACCTAAAACCGTACTTCAGAGCAACGGCGATACACAAGTGACTTACGAAGTGCAGCCAGGTATTTTTAAGAAACTATGCCAGAACGCAGAAGGCTATAAATCTACTAAACAAAGCATTCAGGAAACAGATCAGTCAAAATTTGATCAGGAAGAATGGGAACAAGCCATCTTTTATAAAATGTCCCTGGGCGATACTACCCAGCAAGAGGATGAATCAATTTATGAGTATTGTATAAAGAACAATAGCGTTGCGTTAGGTTGGGGTGGCGATGTAGATTACTCAGATTGTGAAACGGAAGATCAGATAAAAGTAAAAGCTAAAGCAAACGAAAAATCTGAGAGTGATGCCAGATTTATCAAGATGTTCAAACTCTATCTAAAAAAAGGCAACTATATAGTGGTTACAAACGGTAACTATAAATTTCGGGCTATTGGTAAGGTAATCGGAGATTATGAATACCGTCCCGAAGCCGGAATTGACTATTTTCATTTTAGAAATGTCGATTGGATTCTTAAAAATGTAAACTTTAATTATAGCGACCTGTATGATCGCCAGTTCCAACAAGCCACCTTATATAAACTTCAGGAAGACGCTATAAATTATTCGTTTTTCAACCAGTTTAAAGCAGAAAATAAAACAGCAATACATCAAGATATTAAAGAAGTGCCGGCAGAACTTGTTAAAAGAAATCATGTCTTAATTATTGATGAAATTAACCGAGGCAATGTATCGCAAATATTTGGCGAGCTTATTACCCTATTGGAAGAAGACAAACGAAAAGGAAATAAAGAAGAACTGATTGCTACCCTACCCTATTCCCAGAAGTCATTTGGTATTCCTAATAACATATATCTCATTGGAACCATGAATACTGCGGATCGAAGTGTTGAAGCATTGGATACCGCTTTACGCAGACGTTTTGCTTTTCGCGAAATGCCTCCTCAACCAGAATTACTTTCTCCAGAAAAAGCTATTTTCGATAAATGGATGGAATACGAAAACGATTGGGAAAATTTAACTTATCTCAAAGAGATTAAAATACTTACTGAATTTACCGGATACTTTATTGAGGATGTGGCAGAAGCACGGATTTGGCAAAACCTTGATGATCTTCCGGAAATAGCTGATATAGAGGCTGCGTTTAAGAATGAAGCGGTTACCTTCTCGGGTATTCATCTCAAAAAAATGTTAATCGCGATAAATAATCGGATAGAGAAATTGCTTAGTCGCGATCATACCATTGGGCATGCCTATTTTATGGAAGTCTACCAAGCGGAAAATCCATTAGCTGCTTTGCGTTTAACATTTCATAAAAATATTGTTCCTCTCCTACAGGAATACTTCTACGGTGACTACGCTAAAATAGGTCTAATCCTGGGTGAGCCTTTTGTGAAAATAAAAGAAGAAGAGAAGTCTGGCTTTGCCAAATCGTTTAAAGAAATTGATGAAGGACTCAAAGAAGACTATGCCAGCAAAAGAATTTTTGAATTGACGAGCATGGATACCTGGAAAAAAGAAGATTTTATTGCGATTTATAGCTAATTCCTATGAAGCAAAATCGCTATCTACAAGTCTTTGAACACGAAACAATTCACACCTGGGAAAATGAGAATGGGCGTTACCTCAGTACAGAACAGTTTGATCAGCTATGTGCCTACAATGAGAAACATGGAAACAAGTACTTCACGGTACTACGAAAAGGCATTAAGTTTTCTCAATATGTTGGAGTTATTCAAGTGGGTAGAACTACTATAGAGGTTCTACCAAAAACAGATCGTGGAAATGATACAAACCTATGGCATAGAGTTCTGTTACAGATGCTAGCCGAATGCCGAAAAATCAAGCGCGAATGTGTTTCCGAAGCAACTCTGAAAAAACGTGAAAACTCTTTCCTGGATCTGTATATTGAAATGTATTTGGATGAGGTAGAAGAACTTATCCGAAAAGGATTAACCAAGCAATATCGCCGAAACCAAAAACAAGCCGCTGCACTGAAAGGAAAACTATTATTTGCTAAGCATTTGCAGCAAAATCTGGTACACAAAGAGCGATTCTATACTGAACATACCATATACACGAACGATAATATTTATAACCAGATCATTAAAGCAGCATTAAGCATTGTTTCTAAGATAAATTGTAGCACTTATCTAAAAGACCGAGCATCTAGTATAGAAATGTTTTTTCATTCCATTTCGGACAATCATAGAATCACCGAATCCACTTTTCAGAATCTTCCCATCGGCCGAAATGTTGAAAAATATGAAGAAGGCTTGCGAATAGCCAGACTACTACTTCTTAACTATTCGCCCGATATTAAATCCGGAAATGAAAATCTGTTGGCCATATTGTTTGACATGAATGAACTGTGGGAAGAATATATTTATCGCCAACTAATTAAAAACAAACCAGAAGGCACAGAAATTTCACCTCAAAAAAGAAAGAAATTCTGGGAAAATAAAGAAATCAAACCAGACATTATTTTGAAAAAAGGAGGAAATACATTTGTGCTTGATACCAAATGGAAAGTACTTGAACAAACTTCCCCCTCAGATGCAGATTTAAAACAAATATTCGCCTACAATCTTTATTGGAATAGCTTTAAGAGCATTTTATTGTATCCAAAGACTTTTTCTAGTCCTGATAGCACCTATGGGAAATATCATAAAGGAATGACTCAAGAACATGGATGTATATTGGGTTTTATCGATTTATTGGATTCTGTAGGAAATCTTCGTAGAGACTGCTCAGATCAAGTTTGGGCTTTGATAAAATATGAAAATCAGGACTAGGGTTGACAGTTTCTAGTTTTTTGCTACTGCATAACCGAAATCCTGATCTTATAACTCAAAAAGCCTTATCATACACACTGCACCATTGGGGAAAGCTTTCCAGGAGATTCCTCCATGACTACCTATGCACAAATACCAGAAGATGACATCCATTATAGCGCGTAAGCATATTTGCATTTCCTTTGCACAGGTAGATGTTCTTTTATAACTTCTTTGGGTCAGTGAGCTTCACGTATTGAGCTTACATAAACATCATTTTTTGGTCAACATAAAGTTTATATTCTGACCCGCTCTTCTCAAGACCTGGACAAGTTCTGAATGCCTAAAGTAACACTCACTTATGCCTTATTAGTTGTTCGACTTTTTTGTTGGATTTTATTGGATGAAATAGCCCATTTTCCTTCCATAGCAAGTTCCTCAGTAGCAGCCTCTTTCAATAGCACGCTGGCTTTACGAAATTCTAAAAGATCAGCCCATTCAGCAGCAACTCGATAACCATCTACAAAATGTCCAGAAACTTTTTTTAACCAATCTAGAAACGACATGTCTCTTTTTATACCAGGACGTTCAGGAAAATAAACCATCTCATGCAGAATAGCTTTGATTAGCTCGTCATGCTGAGCAGTAATTTTATCCTGAAAAACAAATTCTTTAGTGTGAGCATTCTCAAGAGTGCCTAGCTTAAGCAGAAGCTGGCGTTCCTCTTTACTTACTTCTTCCTGCTTAAGGAACAGAGCAATTTCTTCCTCTTTTACTCTAAGTATATCCATTAATTCTAACACATCGTCATTAGCCTCATGCATTTGCGCTACCACTTCATCATTAATCACAAAGCTTTCTTCTGAAGCTTGGACTAAGCGTTCTAACTGGTTTTTCTTGATTTCCAGGTATTGTTCTAAAAAATCTGACAGTTTTGTATCATTAGTCTTTTGCTGGACTTCTAATAAACCATCTTTAATCAAAATCTCTCCTCTATACACGTCGCAGAGCTTGTCAATATAAATATCAAGATACGGAGGAAAGTTTGGTGTTGTATGAATTTCCATAGTCAATAATTAGGTATAATTATCTCGATAAGCCATGGCTTTGGAATGTTGAAATCTTGAGCGTTCAACTTAACTTTGAGCATCAGTAATGCAAGGCCCTTAATAAGTTTGCCATTCTGATCAAAAATAAGCACATTGTCAGCAGAACCCTGAATTCTAAAAGCAGGCGTAGCACCTTTATCACATAGTACATCCACTTCCAAAGGAAAGTTACCCTCTAGGTAGTCACGAAATACTTTTTGCCCTTTATGCAACTTTAACGACCAGTGTATTTCTGTTTCGCTTCGCATAGTATCCACCAGAGAGGCTTCCATAGATTCATAGCTTGCCTTAGTTTTCTCACTGAATTCAGAATCAGCTTCCAGACCTATACTTGCTGAAGTATCACCAGAGGTAAAATTCATAGAGGATTTCTTCTTTTTCTTTTTCAAAGCAGATGACTCTATTTCAGAAGAAATCTTGATCTGCTCTCCTTTAGTGTAGCGTTTTATAGTAATATCAACACCAGGAGTAGCTAGGGAAAAATTAAAATTAGCGCCCGTGGTTGCAGCTTGTAATGATGTTTGTATGAGTCCTTTTCTAGGAATTTCAGAAGCATTAAAAGCGATAAGGATGTAGAAGTGGTGTTTTTGATTACTTTTCAAATTTTTTACTTGGTGTTTAGGCATTATTTTCATCACTTCCACAGGCTTGTATCGCTTCTCTTTTTCTCGGGAGTAGGGAGAACTTTTCATAGGCTAGAAAAAATGATAGGTGGGATCATCGTTACTATCAACTGGTACTAAGATAAAATAAATTTTCATAAAAGGGTAAAGATCAAAGGTTTATATTTGAAGATTTGTCACCTATTCTTTTTTATGATTACAATATGAAGAGTTTAAATAGCTGGATAGGTCTATAGACTACATATTACAAATCTTCTGTTCAGGAGGCATAAATCATTTAATTTAGATATGCTCAAAAGAATAAACGAAAAATTGCCAATTATCTCAGATTTATAGGTATTTTATGCCACACAACAGGACATAGCACTTTGGCTAGAGTTCCCTATGTGTATCACCCCTTCTATGGGCCTGCAACACGGCAAGAATGATAGTGTAGATGCCATATATATGCTGGGTATGCGTACCGCTATGCTGGTCAGGCCGTGCTCTGGCAATCTGAGCAAGATACGTTAGTACGCTCGAAACAATTGATAGCCATTCATATACATTTTATCACCACCAAGCATGACTGTAGTGAACAGTAAAATTGCTCGATGGATCTTTCCTACTCCACGCTTGTACTAACGCAGTTATTTAACGGGAGTTTCTGTAATGGGTGTTTAAGTGTTTATTAGTTCTTATCTCTTGAAGATGCTTAAGAAAAGATTGATCTCCGGATAAGAGATAGAAGAAACATAATAGAAGAAGCCCAAAATCTACACTTTAGCCTAGTTCTACAATATTGGAGACCTTAGTGATTGTGAACACAAATGATAGACTTATGATAAAAATTAAAAGGCTTTACCTCAAAAATCAACCGGCCAGATAGAAAATATCTTAATGTTTCGACTATGTTTCTACAAAACAAAAAAAACGTCTTAATCTAGTGATTTAAGACGTTTTATGTCGGGGTGGCAGGATTCGAACCTGCGACCCCCTGCTCCCAAAGCAGGTACGCTAACCGGACTGCGCTACACCCCGAAAAACAATAAAAAATAGGCCTTAAAGGTCTATCCTAAGCGGAGAGAGGGGGATTCGAACCCCCGGTACCCTTACGAGTACGACAGTTTAGCAAACTGTTGGTTTAAGCCACTCACCCATCTCTCCATGGCTTAAAAACCGATATTTCTGTTTGGAAGTGCAAATATAGCATAAGAATTTTTACTTACACAATACTACCAGATAAATATAGGATGCATCCGGTATATTTATTAAAGATCAAATTAAGCCCCCGTATTTGTAAATGTGATAATACCATACGCCACAGCATCCAATTGAGAAAGAGAACTAGGCAGATAAACAGAGCACTTCCATACATTTTACTATATTTGTCTGCACTCATCGGTGCTTTTTTTCGTTATACAATGGACTTTGCTAAAATAATATATGTCTTGGTATAATTCATTTGGTACAACAGAACTGCTTTTTGTTGGGTTGTTTATCTTAGCCTATATCCTGTATATAAGTCGTATGATTCGTATTAGCCGACATCTGCAAACAGGTTTTCAGGCTATTATCACTAAAGTTTTGTTGCGCACCTTATACTTTGTTTTGTTTCTGGTAGCCTTGCTGGGACCTTTGATGGGTAATGCTACTAAAGAAGTACAAGCTGTGGGTAAAGATATTTACATGTGTGTGGACCTTTCACAATCTATGAATGCTAGTGATGTGCAGCCTAGCCGGATTGAGAAAGTGAAATACGAATTAAAAGATATCATTAATGCTTTTAGCTCAGACCGGATTGGATTGATTATTTTTTCTTCTGAAGCATTTATTCAATGTCCGCTTACTTACGATCAAAACGCATTGAACTTGTTTGTTGAGACATTGAATACAGGACTAGTTCCTAATTCCGGAACGGATTTTGGTCCACCTCTTCGTATGGCACTGGACAAATTTACTAGTGACCAAAGTATGCCATCACAACAAAAATCAAAAATCCTTGTACTCATCAGTGATGGGGAAGATTTTGGCGAGGAAACTTCTCAAATGGCAGAAGAAATAAAAGAAAGTGGTATCCGGCTTTTTACGCTGGGAGTAGGTACAGATAAAGGTAGTCAGATTTTAGTAAGGGGAGTTCCTAAAACTGACAAAGATGGAAATATTGTGATCACACAGCTTGAGACTCAATCACTCAAACGACTGGCAGACGAAACCGGAGGGCAATATTTTGAAATAAACGACAAAAGGGATGATACTTCCCGGCTGATCAATGCTATTGACAAAATTGAGGGTGAATTGAGAGATACACGTCAAATTGATACTTCCGCCAACAAATACATCTATTTCCTTGCCTTGGGAGCCTTGTTATTTTTGGTAGACAATTTAATTAAGTTTAAAACAGTAAAAATATGAAAATCCTAACTGCCATCCTTGTTTCTTTTCTGGCTGTTACAGGCGTCATAGATAACATTGCTACTGTCAATCGTTTGAAGAAAGAGGCCGAAGAAGCTTATAAAGCAAAGGATTATAGTAAGGCTATTAGAAATTACAACTTACTACTGGATTCATTACAGGTAGAAGACGAGAACATTCGGATGAATCTGGCGCATGCTTACCTGATGAGTGGAGATACCGCCGCCGCTCAGCAAAATTATAGTAGCATGATCAGAAGCGGTGATGCGCAAATCAAATCCCTGGCTTTTCAACAATTGGGAGTTGTGACGAGTGGAAACAAGCAGTATCAAGAAGCCCTGGGCCTTTTTAAAGAATCGCTGAAAGCAAATCCCGCCAATAATGAATCCCGATATAACTACGAATTAGTCAAAAAACTATTGCAGGAGCAACAACAGCAGCAACAAAACCAGAATCAACAGCAAAAACAAGATCAGCAAAATAAGGAAGATCAACAGCAGCAACAAAATCAACAGCAACAGAAACAACAGGGCGAAGACCAGCAAAAACAGCAAAATCAGGAAGGTGAGCAAAGTCAACAACAGCAGCAGGAGCAGCAAACAGATCAACAGGGACAAGAAGGTGAGCAAAAACCTGAGCAGCCTCAAGAACAAAATATGAGGGAAGGTGAGCAACAAAAGGAAGGGGAAAAGAATGATGATGAACAATCCATATCTCCTGTAGCGGACAAGCTCAAAGAAATGAATATCAGTGAAGAAAAAGCCCGAATGATTCTGGAAGCCATGCGGAACAACGAAATGCAGTATATTCAGCAAAACCGCCGTAAACCCACTGAAGCTCGCGACCGGAGTAAACCGGATTGGTAAATTTTGTGGCTGTAGATGGGCTCATATATCCTACTTATCAGATCAGTTCAGTAGGTATGAACTCCTGAAAATCCCAACCCTTAAAAATTAAACATGATGCATGAAGTATATATCGTTTCGGCTGTAAGAACACCTATTGGCTCCTTTGGGGGCAGCTTGTCTGCCTTAAGTGCTACTGAACTGGGATCAGCAGCGATCAAAGGTGCGTTAAAAGTAGCGGAAATTTCACCAGAGGAAGTACAAGAAGTATTGATGGGAAATGTAGTTTCTGCTAATCTCGGTCAGGCTCCTGCCCGACAGGCAGCCCTTAATGCAGGGATAGGCTATCATGTGCCTTGCACTACCATCAACAAAGTATGCGCTTCTGGTATGAAAGCTGTCATGCTGGGCGCTCAGTCCATCATGTTAGGGCATCAGGATGTGATCGTAGCAGGTGGTATGGAGAGCATGACCAATATTCCTTATTATATTCCTAAAGCACGCTTTGGTTATAAGTATGGAGGTGGGGAACTTATTGATGGACTGGAAAAAGATGGCCTTTATGAGGTATACAATCAATTTGCTATGGGAAACTGTGCCGACCATACAGCCCGTGAAATGAAAATTACCCGTGAAGAACAGGATGAATATGCTATCAATTCCTACAAAAGAACTATCCATGCTACCGAGGCTGGCCTATTTAAAAAGGAAATAATACCAGTATCCGTTCCTGCACGGAAAGGAGAGCCTATACAGGTTATAGAAGATGAGGAATACAAAAAGGTAGATTTTGAGAAAATTCCCTTTTTACGCCCTGTTTTCTCTAAGGATGGCAGTGTAACGGCCGCTAATGCCTCTACTATCAATGATGGTGCCTCCGCTTTGGTTCTGATGCATAAAAGAAAGGCAGAAGCATTAGGTGTAAAACCCTTGGCCAGAATTTTAGGATTTGCCGACGCTGCCCAAGATCCTTTGTGGTTTACTACTGCTCCCTCTTTGGCTATTCCTAAAGCAATGAAGAATGCAGGAGTGGAGCAGAAAGATGTAGACTACTTTGAAATTAATGAAGCCTTTGCTGTAGTAGCCATTGCCAATAATCGTCAGCTCAACCTTGATCCAGAAAGTGTTAATATTTTTGGAGGTGCTGTGGCGTTAGGGCACCCGCTAGGGTGCTCAGGAGCCAGAATTATTACCACTCTTAATAATGTGCTGCATCAGAAAGACGCAACAATTGGTGTAGCTGGTATCTGTAACGGCGGCGGTGGCGCTTCCGCTATAGTGATTGAGCGACTTAATTAAGTACTATTTATACTTAATATTCCACCATATTACACTGTAAGTTATTATTAGCGATGTCTCTCCATTTGATCTTAAAGTTTTGTTGTTTTATCCGTTGAATTGTTCACTTAACTGATAACAACAATGAATCTGGTAGATTACATGCAAAAGCTCTCTGACGAGATTAATGGTCGCTTTTTAGAATACGATGCCCTAAGATCAGTAATTATAGTACCTTTGAAAGAAAATCGCTTCCAGGCAGTTTTAGGAACGCTAAGTACTTTGGATGACGGCCACACGCAAACCATCACTTTTACTTCAAAAGTATGTTCCTATGGGAACGAAGTGGATTTGAAGTCGTTTCTTACAGAGAACAAGAAACTTTATTACTCTAAATTTTCAGTGGATAATGATTTTATTAAAGTGGAAGCCTCTGTTTTTGTAGAATTTCTTAATGAAGGAAATAAAAAATTTTTGAAGCAAATGCTGATAGAAGTAGCAGAGACTGCCGATGCCTGGGAAAGCAAACTAACAGGAGCCGATATTTTTTAATTTACAGTTGAAACTTTTTAGCTTTACAGAAAGTCAATTATATTGAATGCAAGCTGTCTTGTCGCTCCAATTATTATATAGCTTTTGGGGAGGAAAGTCCGGGCAACACAGAGCGCCATACTTCCTAACAGGAAGGGTTTCGGCTGGTGACGGCCGGAATACAGATAGTGCCACAGAAAATATACCGTCTCGATCAAATCGGGATAAGGGTGAAATGGTGAGGTAAGGGCTCACCGCGTTCCGGGTAACCGGAATGGCAGGGTAAACCTTATGGGTTGAAAAGTCAAATAGGTTCCGCTGTTTGCTTATTGCAAACGCTAAGTGGCTCGCTTAGTTTCCTCATGGAATAAGCGGAACGGGTAGACTGATAGAGGCGACTGGTGACAGCCGTCCCAGATAAATGACAAGAGCCTATTATCAAAGATAGGAACAGAACCCGGCTTACAGGCTTGCATTTTTATATATGATAACTATGGCAAAAATACTTATTATCGACGACGAAAAAGCTATTCGCGGTACACTACGAGAAATCCTGGAGTATGAAAAATACAAAGTAGAGGAAGCAGAGGATGGTGAGGTTGGGCTTACGATGATAGCGGAGAATAACTATGACATTGTCCTTTGTGATATAAAAATGCCCAAAATGGATGGTATTGAGGTATTACAGAAGGCTATGGAAAGTGGTTATACCAGTCAATTTATTATGATATCAGCCCACGGTAGCATAGAAACAGCTGTAGAGGCTACTAAGATGGGCGCTTTTGATTTTATACAAAAGCCACCTGATCTGAATCGCCTGTTAGTCACTATCAAAAATGCACTGGATAAATCCGACCTGGTCGCCGAGACTAAAAAATTACGAAAAAAGATTTCCGGCGTCGTCGATATAGTAGGTGAGAGTACTGCTATTCAGGAGGTTAAAAATTCTATTGCAAGAGTCGCTCCTACTGAGGCTCGTGTTCTCGTAACTGGCCCTAATGGTACGGGTAAAGAACTCGTGGCTAAATGGTTACATGCATTAAGTAATCGGGCTAATGGGCCTATGGTAGAACTTAACTGTGCTGCTATTCCTTCGGAACTTATTGAGAGCGAGCTTTTTGGCCATGAAAAAGGTTCTTTCACCTCTGCTATTAAACAAAAAAAAGGAAGATTTGAGCAAGCCCATGGTGGGACTTTGTTTTTAGACGAAATTGGTGATATGAGCCTTTCCGCTCAAGCAAAAGTGCTTAGGGCTTTGCAAGAGCACAAAATTACCCGTGTAGGAGGTGATAAATCTATCGATGTAGATGTAAGAGTGATCGCAGCTACCAATAAAGATCTCAAAAAAGAAATTGAAGAAAAAAGATTCCGAGAAGACTTATATCATCGGTTAAGTGTCATTTTGATTCATGTGCCACCGCTTAAGGAGAGAATTGAAGATATTCCGTTATTGGTGGACAAATTCCTTCACGATATTGCTGCGGATTATCATGCCCCTGTTAAAAAAATAACCCCAGATGCTATAGACACTCTTAAGACCTTTGAGTGGACCGGGAACATTCGGGAGCTTCGCAATGTAGTGGAACGCTTGGTCATTATGAGTGATGTAGAAATTACTGCCAACGAGGTTAAGCGTTATGCGTAAAAGAGCATACAATTGCCCTTTTACATTTTTTGTTACATGTTTACTTCACGCTCTGTTTTCATTTCTAACTTTTGTCCATCTTCCACAGCATAAGCCGGACACATTATTTTTTGAGTACAGGAAGTGAAACCGATCATTAACATAAATGCTATAAATAGTCTTACTTTCATTATTTTGTGATTTTTTATTAATTAACTATTCAAATTTACACAAAATATTACATTATGCAAATATATCTTAAAAAAATACCATCACAATACTAAAAGGTTACATCCCCGAATATCTGTGTTATCATATCTACCCAACACCTCAAAAGTAGCTTTCATGCTGTTATATCTTCCCAAATCCTGTGTTTCTATAAAAGCACAAGAATAGATGTTTGCTAAATCTACCACATTAATGCCTCCTGAACGAAGTTGGTTGTCTATGTGGAAAGGATCGTTGATATCTCGAATGTAAATTTTCATCCAGGGTGGCATTTGAAACTGACCTTTTTGAGGTGCATAGGCTTGCGAAATCAATTCTGTCATGCCATACTCTGAATGAATATGGTCTACATGCAGCTTTTCTGATAGTATTTGGTGTAATTCATCGCGCGTCAATTCCTGTCTCCTTCCTTTCATCCCCCCTGTTTCCATCACCACCACCCCTTGAAGATCAGGCTGATACTGCTCTGCCAGCTCCATTAAAGCAAAGCTCACTCCGATCAGCAGTACTGTACGTGTTTTTTTGGCTTTAGCTAATTGGTCTATCAGTTCTTGGTAATTGTTAAGATAAAAACCAGAAAGGCTCGACTGACTACCCTTGATAAAATGTGCCACCATAGCAACCAAAGAAGCATGCTTTCTCTCTAAGTATGTAGGCAGTAAAGCAAAAACATGAAATTCTGATAAATTACCATACATTTTTTCAAAAGTGGTTTGACTTACTTGATAGTATAGATTCATGTCAGCTATATAATGTCGACTTCTTTGTTGTCCGGTAGTACCACTACTTTCAAAAAAATTGACAGAGGAAATATCGGGTGGTGTTAGAATGCGATGATGTTTGAAGAAACTAATTGGTAGAAAAGGGATATCCTCAATACGCAAAACAGAGGCAGGATTGACTTGAAGATAATGCAAATATTTATTATATATAGGATTGTTTGCAGCCTGAAATCTGAATAACTTCAGCGCAAAGTCTGTAAAATTCCTTTCATTAACCTGAAATAACTGATTAACAAAATATGCCGAATTTATCATGCAGAAATATAGGTGTATGTTATATCAAAATACAAACCTAAGACGTTATTCATTAGTATAACTGTAGAATTACAATGAAATTATATCGCCCTTTCTTGTACTCTCTGATTCTCACCCTGGCATTAAGCAGTTGCTATGAAGAGCCTAACTTTCCAGTAGAGCCTAGAATTACTGGTACGCCTGAAATTATTTTTATTGAGGATCCTAGTGGAGCAGATTCTTTGGTGGTCCGGATTAGTTTTGAAGATGGAGATGGAGATTTGGGTTTATCCGGGGATGAGCTTGATCCAGAATTTAGCCAACCCTATACAATTTTAAGGGGTCCTAATGGAGAAAAGTATTATTATTTTGATGACCAGCGAGACGAATTTAACTGTGAAGAATTTGATATAGCAGGTGTCTATCAGGGAGACACAATTAATGATACTGTCAAAGTAGCTTACAATAAATACTACAATAATTTTGAAATTAAACTTTTCAGGAAAGTGGATGGTAATTATGAAGAGTTTAATTTTCGGAAAGAACTTTGTGTGGCTCCCCTCTCGGGCCGTTTTCCTTATCTGAAAGAAGATTTTAGTGACACAAAACCCCTGGAAGGCATCATTGAATACAGATACCGGGACAACGGCTCTCGACTGATTAATCTGTTCCGGAATGATACGCTGAAAATAGAAGTCCAAATTCGGGACCGGGCCAAACATGAAAGTAATGTGACGGCAAGTGAATCATTTACCTTACGAGGGCAGCAACGCCCCCCTGCTTGATCTAACCAGATTCTGAACTAGCTTTAATTTGATAAAAAGTTTTCAGCAACATCTCACGGCTTAGCAAAGCATCTAGCCGGAATTTATTTTTTTGAACTTCTGCCTTTACAAAATCCACATTGTTTTTGTCCATCTCCTCCAGCACTTCCAGCAAACTGCAATTTTCTGAAGCTATGATTATTGCATCATTTTCCTGATGACGCGTATCGTGCGGATAGGTCAGTATTTGATCTACCACTTCCTTCAATACTATAACCTGCAACTCCAAACGGAAGCGCTGAGTATCAAAAAAATGGCGAACAAAATCATTACAAGGCAAAAATAGCAATTCTTTAGGGGTTCCGATTTGTACTATTTGACCCTCATTCATTAGGCCTATCTTGTCAGCTAGGGTGATTGCTTCAAATACATCATGGGTTACCATCACCATGGTTTTATCTTTGAGCGTATCCCATTGGTCGAATTCGGTCTGTATCTGTCGTTTGGTAAGAGGATCTAAGGCTCCGAAGGGTTCATCTAATAAGATGACTGGAGGATTTGCAGCTAAAGCTCTTGCCAGACCTACCCTTTGTTGCTGGCCTCCACTTAGCTCATGGGGGTAACGGGTGGCCATCTCTTCAGGTAATCCAATCATGGATAGTAGCTCACAAGTGCGTTCTTCAATTCTTTTCTGTGACCATTTCAATAGCTGAGGGACTAATCCTATATTCTCCCAGACAGTATAATGAGGAAAAAGACCAACATTCTGAATTACATATCCAATTTGCCGACGTAAAAACTCTGGTTTTTGTTCTTGAATATTTTTACCGTTGAACAACACCTGACCACTACTAGGTTCTATCAAACGATTGATCATTTTAAGTGTGGTAGTCTTTCCGCTTCCGCTAGTTCCTAGTAATACTAATGTTTCTCCTGCTTCAACATGAAATGAGACCTGATCTACCACCAGCTTATTATTAAAATATTTACTCAAACCTTTGACTTCTATCATAGAACAGAATGGATAAATCCGCATTAATGGAAATGAAAAGATGTTTAACACAATAATATTAATCTCTCCTATATATGGTTAATCACCTGATTATCAATACTTTTTGCAATAGTTAACAAACATCTGAGGCGCATATTGATCAAAAGAGGTACTGTGCATCCTATTAAATAGGATGGAACGCAGGGCTATTTTGTTCAAAAACATCTTCATACATCACTTACGTATTGAATAAAAATAATCCAATTACTTTTTCAAATGATTTTATTTCACCTTGCATATGCTTCTTATGCTGCTCAACAGCAGAAAGGCTTGATAAACATAAATAATATCTACAAACATGAGCACTTCATTTCGGAAACTTCTTTGTGGGGGTCTGTTAGCCTTAGTCTCAGGTTCAATTTCCCTGTTGGGTTGTTTACCAGAAGATGATTTTCAGGATATAGAGATAATGGCTCCTTCGCCAAAATTATCACTTCCCTTGTTAAATACTCATTTAGTTTTATCAGATTTGATTACAGTAGATAAGGAAAACAGCCTTCTTGTGGAAAATGAAGACAAGTCTTACAGCCTACTATACAAGACACATATAGCATCTAAACCAGTGGGGGAATATTTTCCTGAGATTCCGGAGCAAAATTATCTAAAAAACTTTTCACTAGCGTTAAATGCACCTACCTTTTATCTAAACCCTGCGCCTGTTACTTTTAAAGAACAAATCCCCCTGGATCTCAAAGAACTTACGCTTTACAAAATTGAGAGTAAACAGGGCCTGATTAATATTGCATTAACCTCTAACTATCAGCATGATATCAAAGCTGAAGTTACCATTCCAGATATTCAAGACAAAGATGGGAAGCCTTTACTATTAACTTTCAATTTACATTACTGGGGTGGCAATGCTAGTACGCAAAGCATTTCTCTGGAAAATTACCGTATTAATGTAAACGACAGTAAAATAAACTATGAGGTAAAAATATATATTTCAGGTTCTGGGAGACCTATCCATTCTTCTGATGAGGTTAGTTTCCAATTTTATATGTCAGATATTCAGTTCTCTTATATAGAAGGTAATTTTACAAATATTCATATCCCTGTAAGCGCCGATACTCTTAACATACCTCTTCTGGCCAATGCCATTAATGGCAACATAGCTTTAAATCCTAAGCTTAATATGCAACTTGCAAGCTCTTATGGAGTAAAGGTATTACCTGACCTTAGCCATCTTTATATTGAACATAGAGGAGGTTCTGTAGTCAGATTACAAGATGAGGGTGAAAGTAAATTCTTAAGTGGCTCCTTTGATTTTCCTTACTTGATGAGTAGAAATGACACCTTCGCTGTTAAGCAACAAATAGTGGATGATACTAACTCAAACATTGAAGAAGCGTTTACAGAACTTCCCAAAGGTATGGCCTATCATTTTGGATTTATGCTGAGCAGCACTGAAAATGATACCAGCTTCATTTCAGATCAGAGTGCTATTGAAGTTGATATGCAAGTAGAGTTACCAATGGAGGGCAGTTTTAATGTTATTTTGGAAGATACAATGGCCGTTGACTTTAAAGACATTGCAGAAAATCTAGAAGAACTTAAAGTATTGATAAAGACTGAAAATAGCTTCCCCATTGATGCTAAACTACAGGTTTTCTTTCTAGATGAGCAAAATGATAAAATCAAAGATGAAACAGGAGAGCCTATTACTCTATTCGAAGAAGGTGCTAAATTTTTAGAAGCTGCTACAATAACTAACACCCATACAGGTGATACAGAACCACTAAACGTTGATATGCCTTTGGCTGCCACTATTGACAATAAAAAGTACGCTCTGCTGGAAAGAACTAAGAACTTTTTAATAAGAGCTGAAATGAGCAGTGTGAGCGAACAAAATAACAGGATAAAATTATATTCCTTTTATAACATACGGTTCAGTATGGCTATGCAAATCAGAACTTCTCTCTGAATTATAATTTAGGTTAATCATGAAATACATTTATCATACTATTGTGCTGATGCTGATAGGTGCCAGTACTGTCATGGCTCAGCAAGAAATGACCCTGCAATTAATGAACAATGTGTTTCAGTCAACGCATACGAATCCTGCTATTACTCACAAGAATAAAGTCAATGTGACCCTACTCTCTTCTTACCATATAAATGTGATAAATTCAGGTTTTAGCTATCAACAACTTTTAGGGCAGGTGGAAGAAAATGAATCAGGAGAAAAAGTACTCAATCTAGCTTCTGTGCTTGAAAATATGCGCCTGGATCGCAAAAATCATATGAATGTAGGCACTTCTATTGACTTATTTGCAGTAGGTTTTAAGGCTGGCAAGAACAGGTTTTCCTTGAATATTACTGAAAAAGTTCAAGGGAGATTCAATTATCACGATGCTTTACTCAGAATGGTAGTTTATGGCAATACCCCTAATGAAACTTTTGATCTGAGCGGCTATACCTTCAATGCCATGCATTATAGGGAGATAGGTCTAGGGTATAATCGCAGAATATTAGAAGATGACAAATTGGTAGTAGGTGGCCGATTAAAAATGCTCTTCGGTTTGGCTAACATTCAAACCCAACAATCAAGTTTATCCATTAAAACAGGAAGTGAAAGCGAGTTGTATGCTCTCACTGCCAATGCTGACATTCAGGTCAGAACGGCTGGTTTAAATTTACTGCAGGAAGATGCGGAAAGTTATATCATAAATACTCAAAATAAAGGTTACGGTGTTGATTTAGGCGCTACTTACAAACTAGATACTAAAATTTCCTTTGCCGCATCCCTAATTAATGTAGGGTTTATCAGATGGAAAAATGATGTAAAAAATTATCACTCTCAGGGTTCTTTTACCTTTCAGGGCATAGACAATGATAGCTTGATGACAGGAGGTGATTTTGACTTTGATATGACTACCTTCACCGACTCTATTGCTGATATATTTGAGTCTCGAGAGAATACCATAGCCTATCACACTGGATTACCCAGCCAGATGTATCTTACTTCTTTTTACCAATTGGCACGCAATACGACTGCATCCGCCACTTTGTATACTGACTTTATCAGTTCAATCCGGAAAGGTATGGCCATAGGAATCCGGCAAAATTTTGGAAAATGGTTTCAGGCTTCAGCTACTTATTCTTTGCAATCCAGGGCCTATAATAACCTGGGTATGGGTTTGGCTCTTAATTCCGGAACGGGAGGAATGCAGCTCTATGTAGTGAGCGATAATGTTGTAGGCTTACTCAATGTAGGGAGCGCAAAGATAACTAACATCAGAACTGGATTTAACTTCGTTTTCTAATCAATAGGTAGAGGAAGGCTGCACCTATACCTCCACTTAGAAAATATACCACAGTCTTCCAGGAAGTATTATAAGAAAGATAAGGGACTGCTACTTTAGCGTATTTAATTTCAGGTTTATGGGAACGTCCTAAAACCATCCAGTCTTCATTTTTTACTTTTATAATTACAGGTTGGCCTTTTTCGTACAAAGTTGTATTTGCCTTTGCTATTGTTTTGTTATTGGGTTTGAAAGGCAACTTTGTTTTTAGAAAGTTATTAAAAGATGTATTATCAGGAAATTGTACAATTAAACTTCCTTCATGATCATTCTGAATTTTGATCTCATTGTGCTTATGCTGTAATACTAGGTTAGCCGTCACTTGTAGCCTTTTTGTCATATCAATAGAGTCTCAATTAGCACATAAAAAGACTGATATCACACGTCAAGCTAGGAACCATAAGACCACCAACTTTCATTACTGCTACAATACGCTAGCTCTTGATTGCGTAACATCAGTCTGTAAAACACTTTCGCCTTATTGCCTGGCGCTTCCGTTATTGGAACTGTCAGTCGTTCTGATTCTTACAATTCCATTCATCTTCCAGTGAGCATGCTCATTTTTTGATGAGCCTGTTGAACTCGGAACATACAGATCAAAATTGTCAAATTCATACGTAATTTCAGCATTACGTCCAGTCAATTTATCATACAGGCCAATAGCAAGTTCTGGCCATGTTTTGGTTTCTTCATTTGCCATAACGAAAAAAAATTAAACTCCTAAAATAAATTCCAAATATACTATGATAATAAGACTTATTCGCTTGAAAATGTTTTCAGAAAAAATCAGATTCCACAGACCTACTCCTAAAAAAAATCCCACTCTATGTTACACTTTATAAAATAATGCTGAATAAAATACTTTGAAAAAGAAGCAAAAAAGAATAAGATTCGCTAAATTGAAGTAGCTGAAAAATTACTACCTATCAGCCCTGTCAACAGTTGATATTTATTTAATAGCACTTATTCTATGGTTCGTGCATTTTGTTTTGTCTTCCTGTTAATCATAACCCTTCACCACGCAACTGCCCAGTTTGAACTAAGAGGTTATGCTAACTATATGCCCTCTGGTTGTATTATGCTTACTCCCAATGAAAGATATGCAGAAGGAATTGCTTACAGTAGTACTACACTTGATTTGAACAGTTATTTTGAAATCGAATTTGACATTTATCTAGGAGACAAAGATGAGTTAGGAGCAGATGGTATCACTTTTGTCATCCAGAATGACGCAAGGGGGTTTGATGCCTTTGGCACCTACGGGGAAGGGATGGGCTATGGAAGGTTTAACCCTAGTTTTGCCTCAGGAAACTATATAGCTCCTTCCATAGCCATTGAGTTTGATACTTACCAGAATGAAATTCAGAACGATCCACCTTGTGACCATGTAGCTTATCTGGAGAATGGAAGCAGTTACCATGAACAATATTGGCACAATGAGGATCTTAGCTTTAATCTGGAAGATGATCAAATGCACAACTTTCGCTTCAGTTGGAATCCCGAAACACAGGAAATTACTGTCAAACTGGATGCTGTTGTTGTCTATCAGGGACAGAGAGATTTAATCCAAGATATATTTGAAGGTCAGACAGAAGTGATATGGGGCTTTACGGCATCTACGGGTAATAAACATAACCTCCAATATTTCTGCTTCCGCCGCATCGCTTATCAAGAAAAACCAGCAGATGAAAATATTACTTATAAAGCGAACTCGTCTGCGAAGTAATCTTATTTTTTCTTACACTGTCCTTTTTTCAAAAACATAGCCTTCCAAAAAGATATACCCTCCCTTACCTTGGCTCAAAAAAATTGCCATGCTAAGATGGGTTCCCTACCCTTTTCTTCGTATTACACCCATTTTTATTGCCGGTATTTTAATTGGTAACTATGCCTCCTTATCCCTTTCTATAGCCTACTATATAACGCTTCTGTTACTCTACCTGGTTTTAATTGGAGCTACTCCCAAGCGGTATGTATTTTATATAAGCCTCCCGGCAGGCTTCACAGCACTAAGTATTATTTTTTTAGGGGGATATTTTCTGATGCAAGCAAAACAGGAAAACAGACAACCCCAACATCTTACCAATGTTCAACATGAGTTCGACTATTATACGGCTACTGTCCTGGAAACTCCACAGCGCAAAAGCCAGGTTTTTCGTACGGTCGTTTCCGTAAACAGTCTCATACAAACGGATAGTCTTCAACAGGGGGACCAAACTGTATGGGCTAGCGGCAAAGTGATGCTTTATCAACCGGAAGAGGATAGTATGTCTCTCTTACAGTTTGGAGACCAGATACTCATTAAAGGAAAGCCACAAATTATACCATCTCCGGCTAATCCTCATGAGTTTGATTATCGCCAATATTTGTCACAGCAAAATATCTATCATCAACAGTATCTTTCCGCTACTCACTGGATATTAATGGCGCATTCATCCGAAAGATCTGTACTTTCCTTGGCTAATTTTTTAAGGGAAAAATGTAAACATATTCTTTTAACAAGTATACCCCACCTTGAATCGGCGGGTATTGCGCTGGCTCTGACACTCGGTATCAAAGATTACCTGGCAGATACTATCAGAGAGAGTTATGCTGCCACGGGTGCCATGCATGTCTTAGCTGTATCGGGTTTGCATGTTGGTATTATCTATCTGGTTTTATCTCTGTTACTCAAACCATTGTTATACATTCCTAAGGCAGGCCGATGGCTAAGTGCTTGTATTTGTATCACAGCGCTCTGGCTCTATGCGCTCTTAGCAGGATGGTCGCCTTCCGTGCTCCGGGCAGCCACCATGTTTACATTCATCATCATAGCCCAGACAACACGCTGGCAAACAAACATCTATAATACACTGGCAGCCTCTGCTTTTTTTCTACTTTGCTACGATCCACTACTTATATTTTCGGTAGGCTTTCAATTATCTTATCTGGCTGTCACAGGTATCGTCTACCTACAGCCCAAAATTTATCAATGGTTAGATTTTCATGCCTGGATCCCTGACAAACTTTGGAGCCTGACGGCTGTCTCTTTAGCTGCTCAGTTGGCTACTTTGCCGGTTTCTCTATATTATTTTCATCAATTTCCTGTCTATTTTTGGTTATCCAACCTGTTGGTTATCCCGGCAGCCTTTGTCATCTTATCGTTCGGATTACTTACTATTCTGTCAGGCTTCCTTGCGTCGGCTGTAACCACTATTATCGGAATGCTGCTGGAAAAAATGATAGGATTCGTCAACAAAGGGATTGCATTGATAGAGCAAATACCCGGAAGCACCTGGCATATATATATTGATCTACCCCAGATGTTTCTTTTATATGGCTTTTTAATTGCTATACTGGTATTGATTCACACACGAAATTTCCGGTACATGGTGCAGGCCTTTGGTTGTGTCTTCTTATTTGTTGGTTTGAACTTTCATCGGTTTTATCACCAGAACCAACAAAGAAGTATTACATTCTACCATGTTAATAAGGAAAGCCATGTAGACTTTACACAAGGCCTCACTAATTTTCATTTGGGTGACTTCAATAAAAAAGCTAAACACCATATCACCCCCAATCATATACAGGCCGGCGTATTGACCACCTGGATTGAATCCAATGCCATACCGAAAGAAAATGACAGAATAGCCCTGCAGAAAATCAATAATTTGCTAGTGGGTGTCTGGCACGGGAAGAGAGTTATATTTATTCAGGAACCATTTGAGAAAAGGAAAGATTTTTCTGAAAAGGTGCAAGTAGATATACTGGTGGTAAGTAACAATGCCGTAAAAAAACTTGAACCTTTACAATCCATATTTGATTTTTCATTGTTAGTGA
Organism: Catalimonadaceae bacterium JC749; assembly: GCA_021730635.1. Lineage (GTDB taxonomy): Bacteria > Bacteroidota > Bacteroidia > Cytophagales > Cyclobacteriaceae > JAJNNC01. The sequence goes on along the minus strand of JAJNNC010000010.1, from coordinate 136,492 downwards.
TTGATAGCTCTAACCAGACTCATTGGGCAAAAAAGCTTGCCAAGGAAGCAGATGCATCAAATATTTCATATCACGCTGTTCCTCAACAAGGGTCGCTCACTATTTCAATTATCGATAAATAACTATTGAGTTGGAAAAATCATTTAAACTATTCTTTACAGACCAGTATCTGTATCCCTTGCCTGAACATCACAAATTTCCTATTGATAAATATATACTGACCAAAGAACAATTAATCTATCAGGGACTTGTTTCACCCGAACAACTGATAGATCCTGGTTTGATTGATGAGCCAGCTATCTTGCTGATCCATACGAAAGCTTACTGGGAACAGATTAAGTCCCAAACCTTAGATGCCAGGATGATCCGCCGTATCGGGCTGCCACTTACCTCTGTTTCTGTGAATCGGGCCAGAAATAGTGTAGCGGGCACATTACAGGCCGCACTGGCAGCCATAGAAGATGGGGTGAGTATGAATCTGGCCGGTGGTACCCATCATGCCTACCCAGATCGCGGTGAAGGGTTTAGCATGCTCAATGATATTGCTATTGCCTCTGCTTTTTTACTCCGGCAAAAAAAAGTGAAACGAATTTTGATCATAGATCTGGATGTACATCAGGGCAATGGAAACGCTTTTATTTTTGAAGGCAATGCTGCCGTGTTTACTTTCAGTATGCATGGAAGAAATAACTATCCCCTCAATAAAGAAAAATCAGACCTGGATATAGCCCTGGCTAATGGCACTCCGGATGGTGAGTATCTGTCGCTATTAGCCCAACATTTGCCTACACTTATCGAGCAACACCAACCAGACCTGATCTTTTACCAGGCAGGAGTGGATGTGCTGGCTACTGACAAACTGGGAAAGATTTCTCTCACCAAACAGGGTTGTAAGGAAAGAGATCGGCTGGTATTTACACAGAGTTATCGCTATCAGATACCGGTAGCCATTACTATGGGCGGCGGATATTCCGAACGTATCGCAGATATTGTCGATGCGCACTGTAATACTTTTCAGGCAGCTATGGAAGTTTATGGTTAGAGTACTAAACCTGCCACTTTTATTCCTCGAGCAATTGCTTTAGTTTCTGCAAGGCCTGCTGGTTCTCAGATTGATTGATATTCTGGATAATGCTGTTTTTCTCTCGTCCGGTGAGTCTCCAACTCAGGGAAGGTCTTTCTATAGGCTTGTACTGATGTGCCCCTGTATATTTGATACCTACTTTCTGCTGATGGGATACATATTCAATACTGATAGGATGCAAATCAACTTTTAACCAGGAGCGGGCAAATTCCAACCGGTCATCATTATTAATATCCTGGGTATTAAAAAGGTTATCATAAAAGAAACGAAAAGGCGCTGTCATCCGCTGAAGTAGCGAGGTGCCTGAAGGTTCGTTAATAGGATCATTTTTTTGAGAATCTCTAATACACAGCATGATAACGCCGGAAGTATTTTCATTGATCCAATCCTGAAATACATGCATAAAACGCACTGCATCGGAAACCCCGAAATTGTCTGTCAAACCGGCATCCATAATTTGTATCTTCGGGTTTGTTGGCAAAGTCACATTGGGTGTCACATAAGGAAAGGCAGCATTCATCCGGAGGGCTGTCAGGAACCGAAGATCTCCCGCCTGATGACGCTCGAAAAAACGCATAAAATCAATTCCTTTAATTTTTTCATGTTCCTCTCCTCCTTCGTCCTGATACCCTGCCATATAGGAAACCCGCTGTGGAGAAATGAACAGCTTGCGCCCGTCATTCACGATGGCCGGCGTGAGCAACATCATCGGAATGAGTGCCTCACGTTCTGGTTCTATATAATCCGAAATTTTTTTATCGAGCACATAGCCCGTGTTCTTGTTTAGTTGCTCCTCAAAAGCATAGCCCCGGTCTATGGTATAGTTCAGGCCCAGGTAATCGAATGTTTGGTATCTGACAAACAAGTCGTTGACCAGCAAGGTGAAGATCACCGGATTCAGGTTGTCCTGAGAGATATTATCCAGATACAGGGGAGAATAGACAGAAGGGGTGGTTTCTACCGAATTAGCCGCTAAAATAACCGGAGCGGGAGGCCTGAGCTTAAGCTTTTCTTTCAAGACCAGTTCTCTGAAATAAGCAGCACCAATCAATCCGCCAGAAGCACCTGTAATCAACCGGGCGTGGTTCATCAGCCCTCCCTGGGTAACACTGTCAGCAGCCTGCAAAGCAACCATAGTCCATAAGGCCGATCGTAGCCCTCCGCCGCTGGTGCATATCAGTACCAATTTTGGTTTATGCAGAGAGTCTCCTTTTTGAGTCAGGACTCGTTTTCTCCAGTTTTCCAGAATTTCAATAGTAGCTTGTTTATCCTGCTGGTAGTAATCTTTCCTGTTGAGCTCATGCAGGTTTTCTAAGGTATAGGCAGCCGGTGCTTTTTGATAATTCAGACCAAAAGCTTCATAGGAAGCAGAGGCCCAATCGTATTTTATGACCAGATTCAGCATGAAAAAGAAAGCTATGATGGTGGTGGTAGCCCATCCTCTGAGCCAGTAGGTGATGGCTCCGGTCACCATGATGATGATCGTGAGAAGCAAGACACCACTGGCTGCTGCCGGTATCTGAAAAACTGTCTTATCCCGAAAAATGCCTAATCCCAAAATCATTACAAAGATTAAAATTTCAATGATCACTGAATTCAGATGATTCTGGTCAAAAACCTTCAGGACGATCTCTTTGTCATAACTTACTACCGGCGCTTTCTGCAGTTGGCATTTGAGATTAAAATAGCTATCGACCCTTCGGTAAGATTTTTTGGCTTTCTTCAGGTTCAGCATGACCCTGACCCGTGAAACACGGGCTTTTTTCAATCTTTTATCTACATTAGACGCTACATACCGGAATATATCCTTATTGGTCAGGCGAAAGTAAATAATCAGCAGAATAAGCATAGTGACAAATCCTGCCAACAGACCTGCCACTTTAATCAGTATGTCCAGTGGATCATTGAATTCATTCTGTAGCTGAAAGTTGACGATATAGATAATATAGGTTACAATAAAAATGCACGGGATGATACCATTGTTTAAGGCAAATTTGGCAAAGGGGCGGGATAATGTACCCAGAAAACCAAAATCAGGACCATCCAGAATATAACAGGTGATATGGTAAGCCATGGTAAACCCTCCCATGGAGATCCCGACAATGAAAAAACTCAGAAAATCTACTTTTCCTAAATATTCCGGATCGAGAAAGAGGTAAGGAATTCCCAGATTCTTTCCAAAGCTGCCCATCACCACCGAAAATAATAATACCCAACACAACAAAAGCAGCTGATTCTTCCGCAAATGCAGAATGAGCAACCGTATGGGAAGTGAATAAAATATTGGCTCTAATACTTTTTCTTTAAATTGGTTCATTGTCATGCAGACCCCTCTTAATAGATAACGTGCAATTATCTATTACCTGCATACAATTCATATTCCAAAAGTCGCGATTCTATCTTCCCACTGAAAAATTCGAGACGTCTTTTTGTTTTTAAGCCTACTTTTTTGCCTAAATGTAAATTTCCGGTGAAAATATAACCCCAATAACCGGCACATTGCTGCTTAAAAAAATCGCCTATAGCCTGATAAGTTGGTTCCAGTAATGTCTCTTCTCCCAGCCTTTCTCCATAAGGAGGGTTAAAGATCACCACAGGTGACCCTTCTCCTTTCTCCTCTGATACCGCCGGAACGGGCGTCTGCTGAAAGTCACACACTTCAAAATGAATCAGATGATCTACCCCGGCTGCCTGTGCGTTTTCTTTCGCCGCTCGTATGGCTTTAGGATCCTGGTCGGTAGCAATAATGTTTTTTTTCATATTTCTGAAGGTGCTCTCTGCCTGCAAAGTCTCTCGCCGGGCTGCCAGGCGCATTTCCTCCCAACGGCTTGGCAGAAAGCTTTTCACATGCATGAAGCCAAAGTTGGCCCGGAGCAGTCCGGGTACCTTCTTGATGCGCATTAAAGCTGCTTCTATGGCCAGCGTACCGCTTCCACACATAGGATTGACAAATGGCTGTGCCGGATGCCAGCGGCTGGAAAGGATAATGGCTGCGGCCAGGGACTCCTGCATAGGTGCCTGAACCGTCACTCTCCGGTAGTGGTGCCGGGCAATACTTTCTCCGGAGGTATCCAGGTAAAGACTGGCATCAGTGTCTTTCCAGTGTAAAAAGATGACCGCCTGATCCTGGAGGGGACCTGAATCCGGCCGCTGGTGAAATCTTTCATTCATACGGTCGACGATGGCATCTTTAACTTTTAAGTTGGCAAAACGATTGTCCCGTATGGATTCGTTTCTTACAAAAGAACTTACACTAAAGTAAGAATGAACCGACAGGTATTTTTCCCAAGGAATTTCTTTGACTTTCTGATAAAGCTGTTCGGCATGTCTGGCCTGAAAATGATGAAGCAGCCACAACACCCGGTGCGCGGTTCTTAAATGCAGGTTCAGTTTCATCGTATCCGCCAACGTCCCTTCCGATACCACATCCAGCAGATGAACCGCCTGCACAGGAAATCCTAGTGCTTTCACCTCTTCGGCTAGCAGGTGGCTGGTATGCTTGGCACAGGTAATGACAATTTTGTTTTTCATCTGTACGGATTGCATAGTGCGAAGATAGGCTTTTGTTCCGGGAAAGGAAGAAAATCAGCGAACATACCCTGGCTGGAAGCCTAAAAACATATTTGTATTTCCGGTACAATGTTCTCTATCTTACCAAAGCGAAAGAGAAATACCCATGATAAAAAGATGCCTGATCCTGTTTTGCTGTTTTGGATGGTATGGTTTAGCCCACGCCCAAACCGAATGGCAGTTGCGAATAGATTCCCTTCAACGTACTGGGGAAGAGCGTCAGAAAATGCATCAGCTATTTGATGTTTATATGGACTGGTTTTACCAGAATCATCCTGAAACCGCTACTGGCGCAGGCATTTCACAATACAATGATGCCTGGACGGACATGCGTTCGGAAGCCTTGCAGCAACGAAACAAAGTGGTTCAGTTGTTTGCTCAGGCCATCGCTTCTATCGATACCAATCAATTTTCTCCGGACGACCAACTCAATTATTTATTATTCAAACGCCAGATGGAGCAGGCTGTCCAGGGAGCGCAATATCCGGATGAACTCATGCCAGTGAGTAATACAACCTTCATAGGGTTGCAGCACCAACTTCCGGAAGTGATGGCTATGATGCCTTCCCGCCACGAGAAAGACTATCAGGATGCCCTGGCCCGGCTGCGAGGTATTCCTGCTTATATCAACCAGTTGATACAACTGATGGATCAGGGCTTACAAAAAGGGATCATGCCTCCCCGAATTGCCGTTAGCGATACCCCTGCTCAGTTGACGCAACTGATGGAAGAAGCAGCTTCCGCTACCTTTTTAAAACCTTTTCAGTCGTTTCCGGAAACCATACCGGCAGCCACCCGCGACCCATGGAAAAAACAGGCAGAGGAAGTATTTGCCTCACAAGTAAAGCCTGCTTTACAGCAGTTGCACGACTATCTGACCCATACTTATATTCCAAAAGCCCGGGAAACCGTAGGCATCAGTGCCTTGCCGGAAGGAAACGCCTGGTACCAGCACAACATCCGGAAATATACCACGACTGACCTGACGGCTGAAGCTATTCATCAGATTGGGTTGAAAGAGGTGGCCCGTATCCGCCGTGAGATGGATAAGATTATTAAATCTACCGGCTTCAAAGGAAGCTTTGCCGACTTTACCGAATTTTTAAGAACAGACACACAGTTTTACTATCAGACGCCAGAGGCTTTGCTTACCGGCTACCGGGACATCTGCAAACGCATTGATCCCGAACTCATCCGCTTCTTTGGAAAATTACCCCGCCTGCCCTATGGTGTAAAAGCCATCCCGGATTATGCCGCCAGGTCTGCCACCACCGCTTATTATAGCCGGGGTTCTTACCGGGCTACCCGCCCTGGTTACTTTTATGCCAACACCTATGATCTGGCCAGCCGGCCCATCTGGGAAATGGAAGCGCTGACGCTGCACGAAGCTGTCCCCGGGCATCATCTGCAGATTGCCCTGAGCCAGGAGTTGGAAGGTATGCCCGACTTTCGTGAAGCCAGTCATTTTACGGCTTTTGTAGAAGGCTGGGCACTCTATGCGGAAAGCCTGGGAGAAGCGATAGGCTTGTACCAGAATCCTTATGCCAAATTTGGTCAGCTCACCTATGAAATGTGGCGAGCCATCCGGCTGGTAGTCGATACGGGCATCCACCAGATGGGCTGGAGCCGCGACCAGGCGATTCAGTATTTTGTGGAAAATTCTGCGAAAACGGAGCATGATATCGCCGTGGAAGTAGATCGTTATATTGCCTGGCCCGGACAGGCTTTGGCTTATAAGATGGGAGAACTAAAAATACAAGAGCTACGGCAATATGCCGAACAGCAATTAGGCGCACAATTTGACATACGGTCTTTCCACGATGCGCTCCTTTCTGATGGAGCACTTCCCCTGGATATCCTGGAGAAAAAAATGAAACAATGGGTAGCAGCACAACGATAAGCAGGCTCGACCGAGCGCCCCGACATGTACAGGAAATGACAGAAAACTTTTACGTTTATAGCTGGGGTGTTTAGGGGATAAACTTTACCTTTAAACCCATTTTGAAACAAACTAATTGTATGGCATGAAAACGTGGTTTATTTGTAAAGTAAAGTACCAGAAACAAGATGACAAAGGAAAAGTAAAGAACGTATCGGATCAGTACCTTGTCGATGCCGTCTCTTTTACGGAAGCGGAGGCCCGTATGTATGAGAAACTGGGCAGCATTATCCCCGGAGAATTTTATATCTCCAACATCAGCAAAAGCAATATCACCGATGTTTTCTACTATGAAGACAGCGATATCTGGCATAAATGCAAGATGACGTATGCACTGGAAGTAGAGGGCAGTGGGAAAGAAAAGAAAGTGACCAACTATGTGTTGCTGACAGCTCCTAATGTTAAAACAGCCTATGACCGCATGTATGAAAGCCTGAACAATATGCTGGTAGAATTTAAAGTGCCGGAAGTGGTAGAAAGTCCTGTTGTAGAGGTATTTCCCTATGAAAGTGACGAACAAAAGTGGCAGGAAGCCCCCGACAACTGGCGACCGCTGAAAGAGGTAAATGAAGATACGACCGTATAATGCAGATAAGCCGGATTCTTAATTCCGGCTTTTTTTGTTCAGTATCCGTTTAGTATAGGGCGTTGAGATGAAAAGGATACACGAAACCACAGCTACGCTGCCTTACTTTTAAAGATCGGAAAATATGGTTGAAACATTGGTAACGGTCTGCGAGTTTTGGATTACAAGGTAAAACAATAGTGAAACTCCAGGAGAAACCACATCGGAAAATTAACAGATGGCAGGCATTGTTAATGCGTGTTGCCCATGTTTATCAATTTATTCTGCGGATATTTAAAGAAACGTTTTCTTCTCCCTTTGAAACAGAAGAAACCCTTAACCAATGTTATCTGCAGGGGAACCGAACGCTGCTTCTCATTGGTTTTACCTCTTTTCTGGCAGGCATCGTGTTTACCCGGCAGTCGAGGCCTTCTTTGATAGAGTTTGGTGCGGAAAGCTGGCTTCCTTCGCTGGTTTCCATTGCCATTGTCAGAGGGCTGGGTCCTCTGATCACCGCCCTGATCTGTTCGGGTAAACTGGGCTCCAGCATGGGTGCTGAACTTAGCTCTATGAAAGTGACTGAGCAGATAGATGCTATGGAAGCTTCCGGCACCAATCCTTTCAAATACCTGGTGGTCACACGGGTGATTGCCACCACCGTGATGGTACCGGTACTGGTGATCTATGCCGATGCTGTGGCACTCATGGGTTCATATGTGGCCGTTCATTATTACTCTCAGACCACTTTTAAGTTGTTTTTTACCCAGGCTTTTCAGGCACTTTCCTTTCTGGATATTTTTTCTTCCATTATCAAACCTGTTTTCTTTGGTTTTGCCATTGGGGTAGTCAGCACTTATGCCGGATACAATGCGCCCCGGGCTACAGTAGGTGTAGGTAAATCAGCCAACCGCTCGGTGGTCATCTCTATGGTTTGTGTTTTTATTATTGACTTTCTGGCCGTACAGATTTTTGGATCGCTCAGGCCCTAAAACAAATGGATAGCATGACAACGCACGATGAGCAACCCGTATTAAAAGTAGAACACCTGTATAAGTCTTTTGATGAAAGGCCTGTATTGGTGGATGTGAGCCTGGCGTTGCACAAAGGGGAAAATCTGGTGATCCTGGGGCGTTCAGGCATGGGCAAGTCCGTCCTGATCAAATGCATTATCGGACTCATTGAACCCGATGAAGGTACTATCTATATTTTAGGGAAGAACACCACCCACCTGGATCATAAAGCCCTCAACGAGGTGCGTCAGAAAATTGGCTTTTCCTTTCAGGGTAGTGCCTTGTACGACTCTATGACCGTGCGGGAGAATCTTACCTTTTCTTTAAAAAGAAATTTGAATATCCATGATCCACAACAGCTGGATGCAATGGTACGCGATGCCTTACGGGACGTAGGGCTGGAACACGCCATAGACCAGATGCCTTCCGAACTTTCCGGCGGTATGAGGAAAAGGATTGGCATTGCCCGTTGCCTGATTCTCAAACCGGAGATTATGCTCTATGATGAACCTACCGCCGGTCTTGACCCGGTTACTTCCAGCGAAATCAATCAGTTGATTCTGGAGGTAAAACAAAAGTATCATACCTCTTCTATTATCATTACCCATGACATCACCTGTGCCAAAACCACAGCAGACCGGATCATCTATATGCAGGACGGACGTGTTTACCTGGAAGGTACTTTTGAAGCGCTGGATCGGAAAGATGATCCGCAATTGGAAACCTTTTTCAATTACTTTAAAATTCAACACCAATGAAAAGAGAAGAAGTTAGAAGAAATACACGGTTGGGAATCTTCGTGATTACCGGAATTCTTCTTTTTCTGTTCGCTATCTTTTATGTAGGGAGCGAACAATCACTATTTAATGCTAATTTTCCATTGCGGGCCAATTTTGTAGATGTCAATGGGCTGCAGAAGGGAAACAATGTCTGGCTGTCGGGCGTCAAAGTGGGTACCGTCCGGGAGGTCAATATCATTGATAACTCTATGGTGCAGATAGAAATGCGTATCGATCAAAAATTACGTCAGTTTATCAAAGAGGATGCGCTTGCCAGCATCAGTTCGGAAGGTTTTGTAGGTAACACCATTGTGGTGATAGAACCGGGAAGCAGCCCTCAGGCGGTGGCAGACAATGCTATCATACGCACAGGCCAGCAAACCAGTACACAGGATATGATGAATGCTTTGCAAACTACCGCTGAAAATATTACAAATATCACCCATGAGCTCCGTCAGATCATGCAGGAAGCTGGCAAAGAAGGCACTTTGGGTTCGCTCCTGACCGATACGACCCTGGGACCGGAAATCAAGCTCACCATCGACAACATACAAACTACAGGCCGGCGGTCGGCCGTACTGACCAGCGACGTGATCCAAATGCTCACGCAACTCAAAAACAACGAATCGGGCGTGGTGAATACGCTACTCACCGACACGAGTTTCTCCCGTACCTATGAGGAAACGCTGGCCAATATAAAAACCGCCGGAGAACAAGCAGCGGCTGCCTCTGCAGAGCTGACTGCGCTGGTAGAAAAGATTGACAATCAGAAAAACGCTATGGGAGTGGTGCTAAACGATACGGCTTTCGCCAATAATATTCAGAAAACTGCTGATCAGCTATCGGAAGGCGTAGCCAAGTTCAATGAGAACATGGAAGCAGCCCAGCATAACTTTCTGCTGAGAAGATACTTTAAAAAGAAGAAGCGGCAGGAAGAAAAAGAGAATAATTAGCCAGTGGCCAGTCCCCTTTTGCTGGGGTACACTTACATTTTGTCAGTGTCATTTTTAACCAACCAGGTCAATTTGACATTTTTTATGGATATCTCCCTTCCGGGCTGTAAGTATTTCCCGTAAAAATAGCCTGTTTTTGCTCCCAAAGCAGGTTTTCTGCAGGTCTGGCACCAGACTTGAATAGGTGATCCTGACGGTTGAGTGTCAACCACTTTCTTCAAAAGTTTTATCATAAATAACAGATGTTTAACTTTAAATAAGGAGGTCGTTATGTCACTTGTAAAAAGAGATCAAGGATTATCCCGCTTTTTTGATGACTTTGTAAACCGGGACATTTTTGACTGGGCACTTTCTAACTACTCTTCCACCGGTACCACCTTACCGGCTGTTAACATCAGAGAAACCCAGGATCATTTTGAAGTAGAAATGGCTGCTCCTGGCATGCGTAAAAAAGACTTCAAAATAGAGCTGAACGGTAATCTTCTCACCATCTCTTCGGAAAAACAGGATACACACGAAAACAAAGAAAACGGAAGGTATACCCTTCGTGAGTATAGCTATCAGTCATTCCAACGTTCATTCCGCTTACCCCAAAATGTAGTGGATGAAGACAAAATAAAAGCCCAATATGAAAATGGCATGTTATTGCTGCTGATTCCTAAAAAAGAAGAAGCAAAACCAAAACCTGCCAGAACTATTGCTATTAACTAATTGATTGATTGCTGATGCTATGGGAGGACGGCCTGTGTGGCTGTCCTTTTTTTATGATAATGCCTATCTGCTGCTGTCAGACAGACAGTATTTCCGCAAACTACCCATCGCCTGCTGGCGTTTAGCCTTTCTTGAAGATATAGCCGTTTTACTGAATAATTATGCAGAAAATTTTGTTATTCCAGCAAGGAATGACCACAATTCGGGGGTATTCCTTTCGTTTTTTATGAAATAGCGTAAAATAACATTAATTATGAAAAGACATATTTTGTTTATATTAATATTGATGGGTTTGTCTTTTTCCGCCACGGTGCAGGCGCAGTCGAAGCGGGAACAAAGACAGGCCGAAAAGGCAGAGCGTAAGCAGCAGGAAGCAGCGCAGCAGCAGAAAAATCACGAGCGATTATTAGCCCTGGTCGAGGACAAGAATTTCGTGTTGGAAGCACATACTATCTATGATGACCGCCAAAATTCTTATCCGGTCTCTTCCAATACCAACTTTGTAGCCATCACCGGAGATAAGGCGACCATTCAGATTGCTTTCCCCGGCAGAATGGGAAGAAACGGACTGGGAGGTGTTACCATACAGGGAAATGTGATGAGTTACAAAGTGAACCATAAAAAAGAAGGTGCCATTATTATCAATGCACAGGTTTCTTCTGCTTCTTTGGGTAATGCTACCTTAATTCTGAGCATCTTCAACGGAGGAACTGCCCGGGCTAATATCCGGGGCAACTTTGGCTCCCAGGTATCCTTTGCCGGCAATGTAGTGGATTTGAACAATTCAACAGTCTATCAGGGTATGACTGATTTTTGACCCGATAGAAATAGATTTATTGAGTTTGGCCAGGAACCTTTGAGTTCCTGGCTTTTTTGTTTTTATTTCTATCAGACCTATTGCTAAACAAGCCATTTCTCAGCGCTGGCTCCTTTGCCCAAAGCAGCCCTGGCTATTATCTCACAAGTTCATACTTATAAGATATCATTGCCCTTCACCTTGTTTTTGTATGCACACCGTTGCCAGACTACACTGCACCATATCCGGCCAGGGCAATGAGCGTGGTAAACATTATGCACGCTGCCCAGTCCCAGAAAGGATCGTGTCGTCGCATAAAAATGAAATATAATAGCAAAAGCCAATGATGTGTTGCAGACCGCAAAGCACTACTATTGTCCTTCAAGCCCACTTTCTTTTAATCAGGGAAAGCGCAGACCAACCAAAGAATACGGAATAACCCACTATCTCAGTAGATCCAAATGGGCCGAACGCCGGATATCAGTTTATTTGATAAGGGTAATACTGATAAGCTATGGAGATCGACTAGGCGGTTATCAGCAGCCAGAATAGTTGATGATTACTTTTTATTGGTTGCCGGCCTTATCCATCATATTACCGACAATAGGTATCAATTAGCTTTTGTTCTACACCTTGTTTACGGGCTCGCTTCGCTTTCCATTGTAAGAGCGGCATCAACAAAGAAAAAATACCTACAGGGAAAGTCCCGCTCATAGTAGCCAGGAGAGCTAAGTGAGAAAACTTTTTGGGTAAACTCTTTTGGTTCGTAAGGCCATCTTTGGCCAGGCCGTATGCAATCTTCAAGCTGTTTTCAAAACCAGGATGACCGGGCTGTAGCTCAACCTGAAATACAATGGTTTCTTTAGACGGATTTTGGAAGCAGTGGGGTGTTTTTACAGGCACTGTACAAACCTCACCCGGTTGGAGTAATTTACGTTCATGCCCTATCCGCACAAGCAATGCCCCTGTGATCGGACGAAACGTTTCACTGAAATCCAGATGAAAATGCATAGCATTACCACCGCCTGGTGCCAGTGTAATTTCCAAGAGTGTACTATCTCCGTTGGTTTCTTCAAAAGTCTTCAAAAAGACAGCTTTATCGCCAAAAACTGGGTTCTCATAGACCCTATTAAGCGTGGAGTGAGTGGTTAAATGGCTCATTTTATCTTGGTATATAATTTTTCTGTTTTACTAATTATGATGGAGGTAAAAGGAGTTATGGATGATCAGATGTAAATGCTCTGATGGGGATGAACATTACCCTGGGAGGGGATTTAGCGCTGGAAAAAGGTCGTTTCATGGCTTAATATTTGGTTATTAACCAATTTCTACAAACGTAATACAGATTTGGTTAACAACCAAATTTTTCTTTACATTTGTTTTTATGAAGACCAAAGACCGTATTCTGGAGAAAGCATTGGATATGATGAACCGGCAGGGAATTGAAAATGTATCTACCTACGACATGGCCCGTGCTTTGAAAATCAGACAAAGCAATATCACTTATTACTTTCCTACCAAAGCTGATATTATCAATGCGCTGGCTAAACGTATGATTCAGGAAGTAGATCAGCCCCTTGAATCAGTAGCACCAGGCGATTTTTCTTTCCAATCCTTTTACCGGAATGTTGACCGGGTCATGCAGGTACATCACAGATATCGTTTCTTAATGATGAATTATGCGCCTTTGATCACTGCAGACCCGGAGCTTAACCGGCATTTTGTACAAGTGCTGAAAACACGTCACGCCCAGTTGGAAGGAATTATTGCGCTGCTGGATGCCAATGGGTATCTTAAAGGAAAAAAAATGATGAGCTACAGCTATCCTATCATGCTAATGCTCAATATGCTTGGTATATACTGGATACAGGAATCCTCTATTTATAATGCTGATCAAAATGATGAGACCAAACGAAAGCATCATTTGTGGCTATTCTTTCAAATATTTGTGCCCTATCTCACGCCAAAGGGAGCCAATGATTTATTACCCTTGTTTCCAGATCATAAAGCTCCTTCGTAAACGAATGCCAACTCAGTGCTCAATCCTTTTGGATTTGCTCTAATTCTTCTAAAATGGCTTGCGCTTCCGCATACTTTTTATCACTTTCTGTCCGGTTAGTGGTGGACAAAGCATGGGCCTGCTGAAGGAGTTGCCGGTACTTTTTCTGAAGCTTTTCTGCTTTTGATTTTTTTCTGAATATGCCTAACATGATGTTTTCTATTAAATTTTGAGAGACGAAATTCCTCCGTCTATGGTGATGATCTGGCCTGTCATCCATGATGCCTTTTCAGATAGTAAAAAGGCTGCCATGGCCGCTATATCTTCAGTGTTCCCTATTCTTCTCAGTGGGTGTCTTTGCGCGTTTGCCTTCCTCTTTTCTTCACTGTTCAAAAGTTTGGTAGCCAATGCTGTTTCGGTAATGGAAGGGGCGATGGCATTCACCCGGATATGAGGAGCCAGTTCTGCCGCCAAAGACCGGGTCAGCCCTTCAATGGCTCCTTTGGAGGCAGCCACCTGTGTATGATAGTTGAATCCGGTCTGCACGGCCACTGTAGAGAAAAACACAATTGAGGCTTGGTCGGCTGCCTTCAATTTAGGAAGAATGGTCTGCAACAGGGTAATGGCACCCAACACCTGAAGCTGGAAATCACTGGCAAAATCTTCCGGTTTGATACGGGCAAAAGGCGCCAGATTAATACTTCCGGGACAATACACAAAACCGTCTAGCTGTTTTGGCAAGTAATCAAGAGCTGTGTTTTTATCTTCTACATCCAGAAAATGATAGCTGATACTCTCATCCTCTTCCTGAACTGGGTTATTACAGTAGGTAGCATAAACCTGTTGACCAGCCCCTGCCAGCATGTGAGACAATGCTTTTCCGATCCCTGACGAACCTCCGACAATAAAATAGTTTTTCATACACATTTAACAGCCTTACTATGATTTTGTTTAATATTTCTTATAAAAAATTAAACAAAATTCTAGAGTATCCATTTCCGTCAGGAGACGACTGGCAATAGGAGAAGCGATTATCAGGAATTGTATTTCGTAATCAGTTTGTCCAGCTTGTGTTGAATATCTTTTTCCATCATGCCGCCATGATAACAGATCATCGTATCGATGGCATAGGCTCGTATCTTTATTACGGATGCGACAGCCTCCTTTAGGTCAAAGGCAAAATTCGGATTGGCAATATTAAAGTCTCCTTCCTCAATGACCAGCGCATCTGCGGCGATGAACGTTTTACGCTCTTCCACATACAGGGATATATGACCAGGTAGGTGTCCGGGCGTATGCACGATACAAACCCCTTTGAGACAGGTCGGTTTCTCCCCTGCCGAAAAGGTAACGTCTACGGCCACAGGCCGGACATTTTTCAGCGACTCCTGAAATTGCAGGGCGCCCGGTTTTTGGTCTTCAGGCAAAGAAGAGTATATATTTTCTGCCTGTTGTAGTCTTAGCGGCTTTTCCTTTCCGTTGATATACTTCGCTTCTGTTTCAAAAGCATAAATTTTTAGCGATGGATATTTTTCTTTTATCTCATACAACCCACCCATATGGTCTATATCATGATGAGTGATGATGATGCCTGTAAGATTATGGAGGGAAAAACCCTGATGCTGAGCCGCCTTTTCTATCAGAGGCATAAAGCCCGGATAACCACAATCCACTAAGATCGTTTCATAGTTGTCGTGTAAAATAACAGGGTGAAGTGTGTCTTCTTTTCCATGAAAGGTAAACTTTACATCAAGGGTATACACATCCATATTGCTTCTTTCGATGTTTTATTACTGATTACCTGTTCTGTTCAGGGGTTTTTCATAGTCTATTGGAAGAAAAGCCAACAGGCCTCATCGTCCGCCTGTGATGTCGATAAACGTACCGGTGGAATAGGAAGCTTCCTCGGACAAGAGCCACAGGATAGCATGGGCCACTTCTTCAGGTTGCCCTCCCCGCTGCATGGGTATGGTCTCTTTGATTCTGTCTACCCGCCCAGGCTCACCCCCACGGGCATGAATATCGGTATAGATAAAAGCAGGTCTCACGCCATTGACGCGGATACCCTCTGCGGCCACTTCTTTGGAGAGCCCCAGGGTGAAGGCGTCTACAGCGCCTTTGGAGGCAGCGTAATCTACGTACTCACCGGGAGCGCCTGTACGGGCGGCAATGGAAGAAACGTTGACAATGGCACCGCCTGAACCTCCTTTTTTTGTCGACATTCTTTGGATGGCTTCTTTCGCACATAGAAAACAACTCACGATATTGCTGCGAAAGATACGGTGCAGGCGATCTGCCTCCATCTCCTCCACCCGCATTTGCGTTTCCAGTATGCCAGCATTATTGACCAAAGCGCTGAGGCGGCCGAACGTGCGATCAATGGTTTCAAAAAGCGCACTGACCTCTGTTTCAGAAGACACGTCGGCGGCAAAAGCTTCCCCTTTACCTCCGTTCTTTTTGATAGAATCAACAACCCTCTGTGCCGCTTCTTCATTGTTCAGATAGTTGACACAAACCTGATAACCTTTTCTGGCTGCCAGTATGGCTGTGGCAGCGCCAATACCGCGGCTTGCTCCGGTGATGAGTATGGTTTTATTCATGGTGTATTGACATGATGCGTAGTCTGGAAAATATCAGAGGGAGATTCATCAGGACAAAAAGTTTTTTACCGTGCCTTTCTCACCCTCTTTCGGTCCGTAAAACAGTACCCAGGTACTAAAGTCTTCCGTGAATTCTATAAATTTATGATACGCTCCTGCGGGTACAAACAAAAAATCACCTGTCTTCACAGGGGCGACTTCCTCTTCCAATACGAACTTTCCTGCGCCGGAAGCGATGACATATACTTCGTCTCTTTCATGCGGGTTCTGCTTATCAATGGTGTCTGGTTTGTACAACTCAACAGACAGGGTGCCATGTGCAAACACGGTCGTAAATTCCTTCTCTGAAGTTTCCAGCGCTTTCAGGGCTTCTGTATAGGCAATCTTTTGAAGCATCGGTTTATGTAGTCTTACTTGATATCCTGGCAACTAAGCGTAAAAGCTTGGGTAGCCAATACAAAATTTTTTGTTGAAATATAATATAAAACACAAAGGAATACTCCGTTTTGTTTATCCATTTTTGGTCTGTTATAGATAATCGCTCATTCATATTTTTCATGGCGGAGAATCTGGTCATTCAGGGTCAGGTAATGGATAGCAAGCATAAGTCTGACGCTGATATCTTGCAGGTTGTAGAATGGATAATTAATGAGAAGCGCTGCTCTCATAGAGGGCGCAATATCTCCGGCTTGCCGCAGGGTTTCATAATAGTTTTTAATAGCATCGTTATCACTGCCTGCTCTTTTTAAAAACGCTACGAATTTGCCATCCTGCCGGTACGTCAGATACCGAAGGGTGTCGGTCGTATGGGATTTTACTCTTTTCCCAAACTCCCATATCTCCTGGAAGGTAGTCTGACTGATTTGTTCGTATAATGCCCGCTGCCTGTCAAAAGGTATGCCGATGATAACATTACCTTCTTCAGCCGCCTTTTTTAGGGAATCAAAATAATGTGGATAGCAGCTAGCAATATTAATAGAGTCTGCTGACTGCTTAGCACAGATGTGTTCTTCAAAAAAAGCAAGGAGCTTCGTCAAATCTTCTGTTTCAGCCTTGTTAAAAACCTGCCCGATGGTTGGATCTGTAGCTAGCGGATTGTCAGGACTTGATGAGCAACTGAATGCCACTAAAATAATGGTTAATATGCTGTATAACATCTTCATTGGTCTGCCGCTAAAGGATCTGGCTGAGCAAAACGCTGTCTTTCTGCTTTATCCTTCATCATAATAACAAAAAACGGCTACCCGTAACAGGAAGCAGCTTTATAAGTTGAAAAAATTTACCAGTATGTACTAACAAATATGAAATTTACTCCGTGCCAAATCGTATAGGTCTCAGTTGATTGCTTTCTTTTTCTGTAAAGAGACGCGATTCAATCACAAACCGCTGCCCATTGATACCTTAAGCGAAAAGGCTTGTATGAGCGAATCCCATTTTTACCGGGTATTTAAAAATGAATTGGGTATTTCTCCTGTAGATTTCATCAATGATGAGCGCATCAGACTGGCCGTTAGCCTGCAACAAGACCCCGAACGTAAAATAAAGGAAGTGTATATGGAATGCGGTTTTGAAAACCTGTCTTATTTTAACTGGGTTTTCAAACGCAAAAAGAACCTCTCCTTCAGTGAATATCAAGCTACTTTCACCCAAGGCTACGTCTAGCTTTGGGTAACAGACATTTTCAGGATGGCAGACACGCCTCCTGTTACTGTAGGTAGTAAAAATATTCATAGAAGGTCTCTGCTTCTTGTTGGGCACTGGTGGCGCTGAACAACCGCTGCGCCGGAATATTATCAACACCTGTCCCCAGCCATATTTCACTCACGCCATCCTTTTTTAACTCCTTGAGCAAATGTCTGATGAGTAGTCTTCCTATTCCTTTCTTTCTATGGGCGGGCAGCACCTCAATATCGTAAAGGTAAGCTGTATTTTCCTCAGCATAGAACGAAGGAAAGCGGTAGGCCAGTGTAAAGCCGAGCATAACATTATTATCCAGGGCGGCTATCAGGTAACATGCCTTATTGCTGAGAAAGGCTGATAAATGATGGAAAGAGGGTAGCACAGCATCTCTGCCTGTATTTTCTCCAAAGTTTTTCAGGATGGTCTGAGCCATGGAGACATCGTGCTCCCGAAGTCTTTTGATTTCCATAGCAGCTTGATCATTGCCATAAGACGAATCCTCTCATTGGCGCAAAGATTCACACCAACTCCTCGGCATTTGGCTCACTTTGCTGTAGTCTGATGTCTTCGATGACCCGATAGGCACTGGGCTGCGTTTCAGTACAGCAAGTTTTCAGTTTAGCAAAGGCCTTGAGCACTTCTCCATCGGCCCGCATGGCTTCAATATCAGCCAGACGATGCCAGGGACCAAAGGAATAAAACAATTCCTCCTGGGTCAGGCTCTGTAGTAAGGTGCCTCTTATGGGAGGATTAGGCAAATGCGCAAAAATATCCGCTAATTCTTTCCAGGCAGCCTTGAAAGCGGCTTGCTGGCCTGGTTTTACCCGCCATAAGGCGTGTGTGTAATAGACTTCCTCAGGGGTAGGCATGGTTTTTTGTGTTAAGGTATCAGGACTCTATGGTAAAAAGGGTTCACATGCCTGAATATACAGTTTTATAGGATGTTAACAGCACAAAAAGGCTGGTGGCCTTCATTATTTTTTTGGGCTTTTTACCCATCGTTCCCAAGACACATTCTTTGCCTATCAGATTTTCTCGGCAATGCCTGCCAGGATCGACCTGACCACATTTTTCAGATCTTTGGGCTGTACAATTTCAGCATGGTCGGCAAACATCAGATACCAGCGGGCAAAACCTTCTCGCGACGCTGACAAAAAAGTCATCTCCACCTGCTGCCCTGTCTCCTTTTCTGCAATGAAGCCAAAATAATGTTTTTGTATATTGATGTATTTGGCAATGTATTTATCTACCCGCACCACAATCTTCTCAAATTGCTGCTCCTGGGCAGATTGTTCCAGATACTCTTTAAGCGTAGGGTGAACATGAGCAAATGCTTCGTCGGTTACCTTGAACTCAATGATACGGTCGATCCGGAAACTGCGGTAGTCCTGCCGCAGCCGGCAGTAAGCCAGTAAATACCAGCGATTGTCTTGCAGCAGAATTCCAATGGGTTCCACGCAGCGCCTGGTGATCTCATCCGATTGAAAACTTTGGTAGGTCATAGCCACTACCTTTTTCCCCTGCGCACTATACAGAATATCCTGTAACGACTGGTTTTCATTCAATGCCCCGGCTGGTATGTTTTTTTTGATAACCTTCACGTTTTCTTCCGCGTCATCCAGGAAATCTTTTTCGCCGGAGCGCAGCACGGCTTTGATCTTATAGAGGGCAGACTTATAGCGATCATTGGTGTGAGGATCCGTATTTTTTTCCATCACCTTTTCTGCCAGCAAAAAAGCGGCTGCCTCGTCTTTGCTGAACATAACGGGAGGCAGATGATACCCCTCAATGATAGAGTAACCCAGGCCAGCCTCTGCCGCTATCGGCACACCAGCTTCTTCCAGCGAGCGTATATCGCGATACACGGTGCGTAAGCTAATGTCGAAACGATCGGCAAGATCCTGGGCTTTTACTACTTTTTTGGCTTGTAGATGGATAAGCAAAGCGGTCAACCGGTCGAGGCGTTTCACAGTATATAAAAAAATGAGTTTGCCATACTGCGCAAATATAATATTATTCTATTGTATGAAGTGCCGTAGCCCGTCAGTTGTCAGTATTTTCATAGCCATCGCCTGACGCTTTTTTTGTATAGCAGGTAATCATCCCCAAAAGTCTGTTCCATATTTTTTTCCTCATAACGGATATACCAGAAGTTGGTAACCATGACAAAAACCAATACTACCAGGCCCGGAGAAGCCGAACCGAGCCATAGCCAAATGCCCGTCAGGCATACGACAAACCCCAGATAAATCGGGTTTCGGCTATATCTGAACAACCCCTGCGTCACCAATTTCCGGGGTTTTTTAAAAGTGTGAATTTCGGTGTTTACCTGACGAAACTGTTTCATCACGGAAAATCCTATGGCAAGCCCGGCCAGTAATATAAATACCCCAAGCAAATTCAAAGGATATGGAAAAATCACATAAAAAGGCGCTAACAGATGCAGCAAGATCATCGTTATGGTGCTGAGCAGGAAAAGAAAAGGGGGAATGAGTTTTTTCATAGATTCACAAGATTGTTTATTCTATAAAAATACATTTCAACAGGCTGACAAACATTAACCTATGTTAATGAGACCCATTTTTCTTCTGATTCTGCTGAGGGCAATGGGCGTGATTCCAAGGTAAGAGGCGATCATATGCTGTTTAACGCCGGAGGCCAACTGAGGAAACTCCTCCATAAAATTTTTATATCTGCTGGCGGCATCCAGAAGTAAAAACTCTCTTTCTCTTTTCTCCTTGGTAGCATATCCCTTCTCGAGCAGGCAGATCAACAGCCGGTCCCAACAGGCATCGGATCGTCTCAGCTCAAGCCACTGAGGGTACTGAAGTTCCAGGAGGGTTGAATCTGCTAAGGCCTGGATGGTTAAAAAAGAAGGCAACTGCCCGACCATAGCGGTATAAGAACTAATAAAGGTGTTTTCAGGAAAAAAAGCTTTGGTAAATTCTCTTCCCTGGCTGTCGACATACAGATACCGGAACAGCCCTGTAGTAACAAAACCAAATTTGCGAGGGACCTGGCCTTCTTTGATAAAGTATTCC
The DNA here is from genome assembly GCA_021730635.1 of Catalimonadaceae bacterium JC749. GTDB lineage: Bacteria > Bacteroidota > Bacteroidia > Cytophagales > Cyclobacteriaceae > JAJNNC01. The sequence goes on along the minus strand of JAJNNC010000010.1, from coordinate 115,765 downwards.
CCTGCCTGTAAGGAAATAGGATGAACCCTTTGCAGGAATGCCTCCATACTGTTGTCGGGCACTTCTACCCAATTCCTGATAGTCTTTATCAACTTTTCAGTTATGCAATCCAAAGAATGCCTCACATCCGGAGCGCTGATACTGGTGTTCATAAGATTGATTAGTCTTTCTTTGATAGCTGCTTACGTATATCAACTTATCACCACTGCAGGGAGAGGTTTCTTTTTGGCTTCGCTGGGCAGCCATATGGTAAAGGTCGTCCCTTCCTCAATTTTACTTTCCAGTTTAATCTGCCCGCTAAGTTGTTTCACGCAATGTTTTACAGTGTATAACCCCAGACCCGTGCCGCTGGCCTTGTAATGAGCCCTGTAAAACATTTTGAAAACTTTGTTCTGATCTTTGTCATGAATGCCCATACCATTGTCTGCAATGGTGATTTTTACGCCGTTGTTATAATCAGCAATCACGATTTTCACATAAGGATTTTCTATGTATTCCTTCCGGTACCTGATGGCATTGTCTATCAGGTTTTGGAATAGTGAGACCAGCAGCGATTCGTCGCTATAGAACTTTTGTTTGGTGGCGATATTTTTTTCAAAATGCATCACCTGGTATCCTTCGGTACCGGTTAGCGATTTGAGGGCTTTGTCAATCAGCCGGTCAAAGTTGATCAGTTTCAGTGTCATGTTACCCTCTCTGATCCTGGTCAGTTCAATAAGCCCCCGCTGAATAATGTCCATGCGTTTAGCCTGCTGTTTGATCAGGTCACAGTAATAAAAGGCTGTTTCCAGGTTATCCGAATCCATTTCTGCCACACTAATCAGGCCCAAAATGGTAGCAATGGGTCTACGTATATCATGGGAAGCTTTATAAGTAAATGTATTTAATTCTTCGATCGCTTCTGTAAGGTCTGTAATATCTGATACGGCGATACCCAGCCCTTCACCTACCTTAAAGGCATAGATCCGTAAGAATAAATTGCCTGAACTTGGATGTGGTGTTACCTGGTCAATGACAACAGGTTTTCCTGTCCGGATCACCTGCTGATACAGTGCATACCGCTCGGTTTCCATAATACCAGGACTTATTTCACTGACATGTTTTCCAAGGACTTGTGCCTTACTCATTGGAAGCAGGTTGAAAAATGATTCATTAGCATCAATCAGGTTCATGTCCTTATCCAGGATAATAAACCCTTCTTGTACGTTATCAAAGAATATTGCTCGCAAGAGGTCTCTGTTGTCTTGTTTTTTTGCCATAAGATTACTTGCTACCAACGATTGCATCAATTCTCTTCACGGGCTATCCTTCCGTTTGAAAACACTTCTCACTGAACTGCGGTCTGCAAGGAACCCCAGTACAACGGACAGTATGGAATGATCCGGTATGAAAAACCCGTGGGATATTTTCTGTATTAGCTTTGCCTTATAGAATTACTAAGAATAACTGTTTTTAACTACAATGCCAAAAGGAAAATGTTTATATACGATAGCTTAATTATTTGAAATTTTCACACTTCTGTGTGTCTGCCAAAGCAAACTACGATGAAGTTAAGGAACTGACTTAAAAATTCAAAGCAAATCTTTACTACCAAATCATATCTTCTTGTTTATTAGCTGAAAATCAGCGCATTCTTTTTGTTCATTTACCGGCCTGCTCTATTACTGCCTATTACCTTCTTACCCATGACGCTGTGTAGGTGCAAAAATACTCTCGCAAATTCCTAAAGAAGGGCTGGTCCTCTGCCTCACGAATGGTATGCTGGAAATATTTTTCCTGCACTCCAAAATTTTTATGCGTGGTAACGTAAACAAAAGCATAGGATGAGGGATGAGGGCATATAACCTGAAAAAGAAGGGGGTTTATAAAATGAACATTTTGACAACATCATTTTCAGGGCAAGCCAGCTGCAACATGACACTTTTGACTTTATCGGAAAAACAGTCTCTTCTTTATCACTACGGATAAATCCGGGCTACCCAGCCTCCACCGGGGGCAAGGTGTATCTCCAGCGTATCTTCTCTGCTCACAGTCTTTTGGATATGCTGGTAATCGCTGGCGTAGCGGTCTGCATTGATGCCATCCTGATAGATATCTATACGAAACGGCCCTTCAGGCAGAAAATCTAGTTTGATACTGAAGTCTCTGGGGGTCCAGTCTGTCATAGCGCCTATGTAAAACGTACCATCCAGCGTTTCCCTGCGCAGCACAACATAATCGGCCAATTGCGCTTCTATCGTTTTTGTTTCTTTCCAGACAGTCGGAATGTTAACCATAAACTGCGTATACTCAGGCTCTCTCAGATAATCGGAAGGATTACCCCCCATCTTGGCATAAGGACTTTCATAGATGATAAACATAGCCAGCTGATGAATACGCGTGCCCAGGCTGGTAGGCTTGTTAAACATGGGGTGGTGGTTTTCCTTAGTTTCATTCAGCATATTGCCGGGCTCATAATCCAGTGGTCCGGCCACCCCGCGAATGAAAGGAAGAGTGACTTCGTATTCTGGCGTTAGCACATCGGAAGCCCACTTGTAATACTCCTGCACAATGGCGCCTTCCCGGGTCACAATGTTGGGGTACTGCCGGCGGAGACCGGTGGGTTTATAGGAGCCATGAAAGTCTACAAAGATGTGCCGTTTGGCTGTTTCCCTGGCTACGCTTTCATAGAAGTTAACCATCGGCTGGTCATCCCGGTTCATAAAGTCTACCATGATCCCTTTGATGCCCCATGCCTGCAATGTATCCAGGGCAGGCTGCATCTGCCGACGCAGGGCATAAGCGGAAGTCCACAAGACCAGGCCTACCTTCTTCTCCCGGGCATACCGGGTCAGAAATTCCATATCCATAGCCGGGGTAATAGAAAACAGATCGGTCACGGCAGACCATCCGGCATCAAACAGTACATACTCCAGTCCGAAACGGTGGGCAAAATCAATATAGTATTGGTAGGTCCGGGTGTTGTAACCTGCCCGGAAATCCACCCCGTAAATGTTGTTGTCGAGTATCCACTCTGATGTGCTTTTACCAGGCTTGAACCAGGACATATCCCCTACCTTGTTCTCCGCTGAAAGTCTGTACACCATATCGGTTTCCGGTAGCAGGCGCTCATCGGGCGTGATGATCAGCACCCGCCAGGGAAACATGCGCTGCCCCCAGGTGCGGGCGATATACTCTGCTCTTTTCACCACCACATCCTGGGTGTATTCACCAAAAGCCTTTTCCTGCAATGGGTAGGGTGCAAATTCACCACGCAGGCTGAAAGTACTGTCATCCGTTCCGCTGACAAACATACCCGGATAATCCGTCAGATCAGCTTCAGTGATCAGCATTTTATACCGTTTCTTTCCATCGACGAGTACAGGCAAAAAAGCCCGCTGGCTGCTGTGAATCTCGCCAATGGGAACGACCTTGTACAGTTCTTCAAAGCTGGAATGAAAGCAGTCGAATTCGGCACTATCGCTCGGCTGGCACTGAAGTTCAGGGAAATAGATGGTATCATTCCGGACAAAATGAAAATGCGCTATTTCATGCTGAATGATCAGCGTATCTTTGAGATTCGTATGCCAGCGGTAAGCCACGCCATCGTCATACACCCGGAAAATCAGTGAATATCGGCCTCTGAAAAACAGCTCCAGCTCATTGTAATGATCTTTTATGACAGCCCTCTTTTCAGCAACAGGCGGCGAAATTTGCTGCTCCCTGCTTCGTTCTTCTTTTTTCAGCAACCTGGGATTGGCTCCCAGGGTCTGTGCATCAGTGACCAAAGCCAGCGCAGACGGGTGGAGGATGGGCTCACCCTGGAAAGCCACAGCATAATAAATACTATCCGACAGGCCAACAGTCACCTGGATGGCCTGACTGGGAGAAGCCACCTGAAAGCTTTGTTGAGCGCAAAGGAGAAAAGGTGTCAGCAAAAAAGAGAGCAGTAAGCAAAGGCGAAAAATCATGTGCGAAAAAGTAATAGGATCAGGAGGAAAGGTAAAGAATTTTGAGAATAAAAATCTCTTCTATGCTTCAGGAAAAGTAATAAGTTGCCATAAAGACTACCTGAAAGGAAAACTAATGTATGGTAAGGTAATCATGGATTCATTCAATGAGCCATGCTGCTTCACTGCTGATCTAGTATTTGCGGGCTATATCCTCCAGGATACGAACAAACCTAAAAATAGTAAAAACCGAAGCAAAGTATGCCATTCACTCCTTCTAAAACATCAGACAGCTTTTCCGGGAGGCGTGATCGACAGTTGCGGTTTTTTTAGCAAAACGATCTGCCCCAGATGATAGAGATCATGTTGAATGATCCCATGCAGTAATATGTAGTAATTGTAGGGACGGTTGGCTACAGTTTTCTGCAAACTCTCATCCGGAAATTGGTCGATCAGGGTAACCAGTCGTTGTTGGCAGTTCTCGAGTTTTTCGGTGGCTTCCAGCCAGGCAAAAGCCTGCAGTTCAGTAATATGTGTCCAGTTTTCATCGGCAATCACATCATAGGCACCATCCCCTTCCAGGCGGGCAATGACAAACTGACGCCACACCACCATATGCCGAACCATTTCTGTAATGTTGTGGCTACCGGGGAGACGATTGGAGGCAATATCCACATTGATATCGGCCAGTACCCTTTTGACGGAAGGGCCGTGCCAGGCTTCCCCTTCATAAGCACGAATCAGCATGTCTTTGATTCTCTGGCACTCCGGATTAGGTGTAGTTTCCATTAGGTTGTTTTGAATATGAATATACAAATTTTCCCAGGAATTAAGAAGACAAAAGGTTGTAATCGTCTACCGGGAAAAAGGGGATGGTTCTTGTCAGAAAGCTGTTAAAAGAGAAATATTTACAGAAATATCTGTTTTTTTTACCATCCTTTTACTAATTTTATCACAGCAGACCCGGTTTAACAGGCAGGTTTTGAAAAAAGGATGAAAATCTCTTTTACCCAGGGTTACATTTCTTTCTAGCAGTACTACTAACTTACAAAAGCAGCTCTCCTACTGGCAGGTAGTATCTCTAATACAACAGCTTTACCTTCTGCGGTAATGGGCTGCCCATAAAGATTAATGCTCACCTTTAAATAAAACACTTATGAGTACACACACATGTTGCCGTGAGTTATGTGTTATGCCTCCAGCCCCTGAGCTCGAAGAAAAAATAGTCAAGTCAAAGCAAAAATTCTTAAACGGAACCAATCTGGACAAGGTAGAGGATGTGGATATCCTGGATATGCGCACTTTTACCTTGATTTCTACACGACCCAAAAAAACCAGAGCTCACAATTTTCAATCCTCTCTTGAAAGAGCGCCGGTGACTGGCACCCGGAAAGCCATCGTCTTACTGGTGGATTTTTCCGATAAGGCTGCCGCTGAAACACAGGCACACTTTCAGGATATGCTGTTTTCCATAGGCACCTTTGCCACAGGCAGTATGCGCGATTTTTACAAAGAGGCTTCCTATAACCAACTCGATGTAACCGGTAGTATTGCCGGACAGGGTGGCCCTACCAGTGGCTGGTTTCGTGCCCCCCAGCCTAAATCTTTTTATACCGACGGAAACTATGGTTTCAATGCCTACCCGAAGAACGCGCAAAAACTGGTAGAAGATGTCATTGATCTGGCCAGCCCCTTTGTCAACTTCGCCGAATATGATAATGATGGCGATGGCTTCGTGGAAGCACTGGTGATTATTTGTGCCGGTATCGGCGGAGAAGAAAGTGGTAATGTCAACGACATATGGTCACACAAATGGAACATTGCTCCCAAAACAGTGAATGGGGTTAAGATTGACCGTTATTTTATGGCACCGGAAAACGGCCGTGTAGGGGTGATGGCCCATGAACTAGGCCACCTGCTGCTGGGCTGGCCTGATCTGTATGATACGGATTATTCTTCCCGTGGCACAGGCCGCTGGGATCTGATGGCTGGAGGCAGCTGGAACAACAGCGGTATCACACCGGCACATCCCACTGCCTGGTGTAAATACAAAGCCGGATGGATCAACCCGACGGTCATTCTCAACGAAGAAAAAAATATTACCCTGAATTCCTACCGGACCGATCCGAGCTCCGTGTACAAAATACCCATCGGCGATGTCAATAGTCAAGAGTACTTTCTCCTTTCCAACCGACAGCAAGAAGGCTTTGATGCCCACCTGCCCGGAGAAGGCCTTATCATTGAACATATAGACGAAACCAAGTCGGGTAATACAGACGAAAACCATTACCTGGTAGATATAGAGCAGGCCGACGGACAGCGTCACCTGAATATTAATGCCAACAGTGGTGACACGGGTGATGCTTTTCCTACTGCCAGCAACACCACCTTTACAGCCAGCTCTACCCCCAACAGTAATTCTTATGCCGGAAGCGACTCCAAGATTTCTGTTACAGACATTGCCCGCAGTGGTGATACCATCACGGCCAAAGTAAATGCAGGGGGAGTCAGTGCTATAGGCTGGCACAACAACAAAGCTGTCCTCATGACCTTTGCTTCGCCCCACAGTAAGAATGTCTGGTCTTATATTCAGGACCTGGGCTGGAGAAAGCTAGAACAACTTTCCACAGATGGAATCACCAGTATGCACATACAACTCTGCGAAGCACAGGTCAACAACAAACTGGTAAATGTGTATGCCGACAGCAACTTTATCTATCAGGCTTACTCTCTTTCATAAACAATATTTATTCACTTAAATCATATATTACCATGGATTTCGCCAATAAAAACGTATTGAGAACTTATGTATCGCCTCATAGCAAAAATGCTTGGGCTGAAATAGATACCCTGGGATGGAAAAAAATACAGGGAACCTCAGAAGATGGTGTCACCAATGTTTTTATGATGCTGTGTGCCGCCCAGAGCCATGGCAGAACAATTACCGGCACGATCGATGATGCCACCAATGAAATATCCATTGTCTATCTCAACTGATGTTTTCAGGTTGAGCCATAGGCAAAGTCATGGGCCAGGCAGGACGGAAAAACCTCGTTAATAATCTTTATGAGGTTTTCGTACAGGGATGATAGTTTTCTTTTAAACACTCCCTGCCTTGCCCATGGCAGTCTCTTTTTCCAAACTTTTTTATTCAGCTATTGATTCTTGTGAAATTCACGGAAGTCATAAACATCAATGATTATGGTTACTATCAATATTAATCTCCCTACCGGAGCAGGGCAAAAGGCAAACATAGAAACGATACAGGAAACGCCTTTCCCTACCTCTTCGGCAGGCAAAGAAAAAAGTACACAGGCTTTCCCTTCGCCGCAAAGTACTACTCACTCGTCTGCCTTACCATCGCCGGTACTCAAGCCCGGTATTGCTGCTCATGCCAATACGGAAACCCCTGGTCCCGGCATAAAAAATACGAAGCAGACAGGCGTACCCTCACCCAAAACACAGACACCGGAAACTCAGGGTGACCTTCCCCAACCTGGCAGGGCTGGCACCGAAAAGGCGTCTAAAGGAGGCAAATATCCTACTCCTAAAGATAGTACGAGCCTGGCCCAACAGGTGAATAAAGAAATCGGTAAAGCAGAAAAACCGAGTAGCCGAAGCAGAAGCAGCAAAACCCGAACAAAGAAGAAGTAGTATTGAAAACTCTCTCTGCCGGAAAATAGTTTCGATCATAACAAGACGATCTCTGCTATGATGGTACAACCCAACAAAACAACCATACAGGCTACTGTAATGGATATTCAGGCAGACCCTGATGTGCAAAACAAAACCTGGATCGAGCTGGTGATCTTACAGATTGAGAAGGGAGAGGGACCACAGTTTTTATCTGCCGGTCAGCAAATCCGTAGTTTCACTTTTGATGAGGTATCTTCCCTGAAGAAAGGATCTACCATCCGGGGAGATATTGAGGTTTTAGGCGATCCTTTTCGTAAAACGTATCAGTTGAGCAATGTAGGAGGCAGGTAACACCTACCCCTGGCCTGGTGAAGAACAAGTAACAACTTTCTAATCTTCATCTACATCAAACTCCTTATCTAATTTGTTCATCAAACCTACATAGACAAAGATAAGGATGATAAAAGCATAAATGGAGCCCTGCTGGGCAAACCAGAAGCCTAGCTTAAAGCCTGCTATGCGAATCTGGTTGAGGGTATCGGCAAAGAGAATGCCACAACCATAAGATACCAGAAACCAGACGGATAACAGGATCATCAGGTAGTTTAAGTTGCGCTTCCAGTAGGCTTTCATTCTTTTTTTGTCCATAAGGGTTGCTAGATTAGAGAAGGTAAATTAATAAGTTTTTTTCGATTGTGAAGAAAATGGGAGAATGAGTGAATAAAAAATCAAGGAGCGCCCACTCCGAGGCAGTGGCTTCACGTATTTACTCAGGGCTGTTGTGTGGCGCTGCAGGCGGAAGATTTCGGTGCAGCTGAACTTTTTCCGCCGACACTTGTATATAGTCTCCTTTTTTCCACGAAGTCCCTTCAGCGGTCGTCAGCCTTATCTGGCTAAGCACATGAGGAATGGCCAGTGTTACAATACCCTGCTGTACATCAACAGCGATTACCTCTCCTTCCAGCAGATGGTTTTTCATCATAGGCAGCACTTCCTGTGGCGTCCCTGACCTTTCAATATGACCATCGTTAAGCAACATCACCTGGTCTGCCATACGGGCTACTTCCAGCACATCGTGGCTGACCATGAGGGTCGTGGTATTGTAGCGTTCGTGCAGGCGGAGTAGATCTTCCTGAAGTTTCAGGCGCATGGTTTTGTCCAGTGCGGCAAAAGGTTCATCCAGCAACAAAATCCGGGGTCGCCGCACGATAGCACGGGCTAAAGCCACTCTTTGTTGTTGTCCGCCTGAGAGGCTGACAGGCCGCTGGTGTTGCAGGTTCCGGATGTTCATCACCTCCAACACCTCGTCTATGACTTTACTGCTTTCCTGCCGGTGCAAAGCATATTGAAGATTTTCCCGGATACTCATATTGGGAAAAAGGGCATACTCCTGAAATACAAAGCCTATGCTCCTTTTTTGAGGTAAGCGGTATATTTTCTGTTGACTGTCAAACCATTTTTCATTACCCACCTCAATCATACCTTCATCGGGTGTCATCAGCCCGGCCACCATTTTCAGAATACTGGTTTTACCGGCACCGGAAGGCCCCATCAGTGCCACTATGGCTGATGCCTGCACCGTGAAGGCAGCCTCTAACTGTATTTTTCCTTCTGCTCCACGCAGTCTTTTTTTTATCCTGATACTGATCATATCACTCCTTGTGAACGCCGGTTCTGGTAAAGATAAACAATGATTAGGACGGCAAAAGAAAATAGCAGGAGTACCAGGGCATATCTATTGGCATTTTCATAATGCAGCATTTCCACTTCATTGTAGATGGCAATGGAAGCCACCCGTGTTTCTCCCGGAATATTCCCCCCTATCATCAGGATCACGCCAAACTCTCCAATAGTGTGGGCAAATGTCATGACCAGCCCTACCAGAATAGAAGGTTTGATGTTGGGTAACAAAACATGTTGTAAGGTATTCCAGTGCGATTTGCCCAGGGTATAGGCCGCCTCCCGGTACGTATGCGGTAAGTTTTCCAGGGCAGAAAGGATAGGATTGATCATAAAAGGCAAACTGAAAATCAATGAGCCGATGACCAGCCCGGGAAAGCTGAAAACCAGGCGAAGCCCAAAGAGCTGGTCACTCATGCGGCCGACCCATCCCTCAGGGTTGAATAATATCAACAGGTAATAGCCCAAGACAGTAGGCGGTAATACCAAAGGCAGGCTGACAATGGCTTTCCAGACAGGTCGCCCTTTTCCACTGTAAAAATAGATGAAGTAGATCAGCGGTATGCTTAAAATAAAGAGAAGAAGGGTAGTGATGAAAGCCAGTTTAAAGCTCAGGTAAAAAGGTTCAGCCGTAAAATCCATATAGTATTAAGGTACATCATATCCGAATTCCAGGAAAACATCATCCGCCACGGGTGAATTTATGAATTCCAGGAATTGATTGATAGCTTCCGGCTCAGATTCTGCGTTGGTGAGCAAAACCATTCCATGATTTAAACTGTCAGCATCACCGGAACGGATTTCCAGGGGATACCAATAGCCGGTGTTTTGCAGCTCCGGCGCATGCATGGCTGAAATGGCCGTGAAGGCTGCCTCTACCGTGCCGGACCTGATATATTGGTTGACCTGCCCTACATTTTCACCAAAAACGATTTTTTCTGAAACAGACTGATAGAGCTGGTTTTCTTCCAGCCAGTCTTTAGCCCTTTTCCCATAGGGAGCCAGTTCGGGTTGGGCAACGGCTATAGATTTTACGCCCTTGTTTTTCAGCGCGTCAGCAATGGCACCATCGTTTATTTCTTGTTTACTCCAGAAAATCAGCTTACCCTGTACCAGCACTTCAGGGTCGCTCTGGGCATGCCCCTCTTCATATACTTTTTCAGGATACTGCATATCGGCAGCAATAAAAATATCGTAAGGAGCGCCATTCAGGATTTGAGCGGTAAGCTTACCGGAAGAAGCAGAAATGAGAGTAATTTGAGTATTATATTTCTTTTCAAAGAGTTGCTCAATCTCTTGCAAAGCAGGCAACAGGTTAGCCGCTACAGCAATTTTCACATCATCGCTTTGGGCACTGGCCGGCCAACAGAGTGTAAAGCTTATCATAAAGGCATAAAACAGGCGCTGGATCATATCAGTTAATTTTATCAAGAAAACAGGAAACTTAAGCAGATGTTAAGGATTCTTTGGCAAATAACTTATAATAGTGGGCGAAAGTAAAGAATGATTTTTTCTAAGATTAACCCCTAACCTATGTCATCGTCAATGACACTAAGCATTGGAGGCGTACCGGAACATTTCAACCTGCCCTGGTACCGGGCTATCGCTCAACAGCAATTTGAGCAGGCAGGCATTTCGGTGAACTGGACAGACTATCCGGGCGGTACGGGCGCGATGATGCAGGACCTGCGCAACGGAAACCTGGAGGTAGCGGTAGCCCTGACAGAAGGGGTCGTCGCAGAAATTGTCAACCAACAGTCTTGCCGCATTTTGCAGTTATATGTGGAGTCACCACTGATCTGGGGTATTCATGTGTCAGGAAAAGCCTCCTGGCAGAAAATAGAAGACCTGAAAGGAAAACGCTATGCAATCAGCCGTTTGGGATCCGGCTCTCACCTGATGGCCTTTGTGCATGCGCAACAGCAGGGATGGGACCCGCAGGAACTTTCCTTCGTCACGGTAGGGAATCTGGAAGGCGCTCGAAAAGTTTTGGCTACAGAGGAAGCCGATGTTTTTATGTGGGAGAAATTTATGACCAAGCCTTTGGTAGACAGTGGAGAGTTCAGGCGTATAGGAGAATGCCCGACACCCTGGCCCTGCTTTGTCATAGCAGCCAGTGAGCAGGCTTTGGTCAGTAAGGCAGCCGCGCTCCAAAAAATGTTGTCTGTCATCAGGCAAGCCTGCCGGGAATTTATGGAGCATCCGGAGGCCGTGCAGCTGGTAGCAGACCGGTTTCATTTTCAATTGGAAGATGCGCAGACCTGGTTTCATCAAACCCGGTGGGCCACCAACCCACACCTCTCACGCACTATGCTGCAACAGGTACTCAACACGCTGTACGAGGTGGGCACGATACCAGAGAAAACCGATCCTGACCAGCTTTGCCGCAGGTTCAGCGATGCCTGAGTGAGAGGCCGATGAACGAGTATTTTACCTGAGATCGCCCTTCAAATATCTGACGCATTTATTATTTTTACTGAAACACTGTGTTATGGATTTACTATCACTGCAAATCAACCATGCTATCGTTCAGGAAAGTAAAAGAAGAATGATAGAAGAGTCGGTCGCCAAAATCAAAAAATGCCTGCACCTGCTCAGCGAAGAAGAAATATGGTACCGCCCTAATGAAAATACCGTGAGTATCGGAAACCTGGTGCTGCATTTGTGTGGCAATGTACGGCAATGGATCCTCAGCGGGATAGGAAACCGGGAGGATAAGCGGACAAGAGATCAGGAATTTACAGAGAAAGGCCCTTTGCCTACCCGGGACCTGATGAACAACCTGGATACCCTGATGGCCGAAGTGGAAGAAGTATTAGACGAATTAACCCCGCAACAACTGGTCATCAAGCGGAAAGTACAGGGACATGATGAAACACCGGTAGGTATCCTCATACATGTAGTAGAGCACTTTTCTTACCATACCGGGCAGATTGTGTACTATGTAAAATCCGTAAAAAATATAGACTTAGGCTTCTATAGCGGAAAGAACCTCAACAGTACAAAGAATGATAGAGTGAGTGACTGAGTGTTTGATTTTTCATTCTTTCTATCATTCATTCAACTTTCAGGTCAATAGGTTTCAGGCGATGCAGTGGCGGAGCGTCCAGGTTTTCTCCCGTCCAACTAAACCGGCCTCCATGACAAGGGCAATCCCATGTTTTTTCGGCGCTGTTCCATTGGACAATACACTTCATGTGCGAACAGACCGGATCCAGGGCATGGTAATGTCCGTGCTCATCACAATAGACAGCCATTTGCTTTCCCTGATGACGTATAATTTTCCCTTCACCGGCAGCTATGTCCTTCAATGTATCTGCATCTACCGAAAGCCTGTCTTTTACAAAATGATAAGCCACATTGATATTTTCTTTGACAAAATCTTTGGCTGAAGCCATCACATTCATACGATTCGGAGAAACAATATCCACCAGGGGGTTGTCGTGGGCAGTGATAAGATCCGTCAGGATATGCGCGGCGGCTGTGCCCCAGGTTAAACCATCTCCTGAATAGCCGGTAGCTATGTAGGTGTTTTTTTGAAACGGGCTTTTTCCGATAAAGGGCAGTCCATCGACAGGCTCAAACACCTGCCCCGACCAGCTAAACAAAACTTCTTCCAGGCCAAAGCGGCTGTTGATGTATTGCTGTAGTGCCGCATAAGACTGCTTTGTATCCGTTTTCTGTCCGGTTTTGTGGTCACACCCTCCTACAATGAGTACATCCTGCCCCTTATATTGCGCACGGCGTGTATAATGGTAAGGATCGTATAAATCCCAGTACAAACCCTCTTCCGGTAATTTTTTTACCTTGGCAGCCATCACATAAGACCGGTAAGGGGCCACCTCTGTTTGTATAGGATTCAGTCCTAAAGGAGCATGGGTGGCCATGACAACCTGACGGGCTGTGAGGGTGTGTCCGTTTTCTAAAGAAACCCGCACCTTATCTTCTTCTTCGCTGACCTGCACCGCCCTGGTTTGAACATAAAGGCGGGCTCCTTTTTCCACCAGCTTTTGTGCCAGTCCATAGAGGTATCTGAGGACATGAAACTGGGCATGATGGTGATAGATAATACCCTTTTGCGTTCGGAAAGGAAGCGGAAGTTGATCAGCCCATTGGGCATTCATGCCCACATCCAGGCTCGCCGTAAATTCCTTTTCAAGCTCTTCCAATTGGTTTTCTATCTCAGCATACAGATAACCAGGTATTCTTTTAAAATTACAATCTAGCAGCTCCTGCTGTGTGATATGCTCGATAGTATCAATGGCAGCGGTCATGGCTTGGTAAATCTGACGCGCTGTGTTCAGATCAAAATCTTGAATGAGTTGATAATAGTGAGAATCAAACGCTGGCGTTAAATGACCCGAGGTAGAGGAAGTGACGCCAGCCCCCAGGGTTTTTCCTTCTATCAACATCACTTCCCTGCCTGCCTGTTGCAACAAGTAGGCTGTGGTGACTCCTGTGATACCCCCTCCAATCACCAGTATATCTGTTTCCATAGAACGGCTCACCGGCTCCAGGGCGGGCGGATGGGTTTCTGCTTTCCAGTAAGAGGTATGTGTAGTCATAAAAAATAGATTATGGGATACAAAAAAGTAATACTATAAACTACACTCTCTAAAGAGTGTTTATATCTTTCTGTTGATTCTTAAACAAAATTCAAAGAAAACCGGCAAGGGATTGCACTTCATTTTTCAATGAGAAAAAATTTGACATATTATTTTCATCCTACAACAAGCTGTCAAACAATTGGATTGTATGGCCAGTTTACAAGGAAGAAATTTTTACAGGTATGCCTTCAGCCCAGGTAGAGAAGATTGCCGTATTTGATATCAACGGAACACTTTACAATAAAAAATCCAAAGAAGAATTCTTTCGCTATGTCTGTTATAAAGATAGCTATAAGCTACTGGACATTTATTATCTTATCCTTTTCAACTTTTTAGCGAAAATCAGAGCGATCAACCAAACGGAGTTCAAAGAAAACTTTTTTAATTATCTGGACAACATTCCTCCGGAGGTGGCAGAGCAATATGCCCGCGAGTACTGGAGCATTGAATACCCACAGTATTTTAACCGCGAATTGTTGGATAGGGTGGATAATTTGCGGAAAGAGGGGGTAAAAATTTTCTGTATTTCCGGAGGACTGGATGTTTATATGAACCCCCTGTATGAGTTTTTTCCGGTAGATGCTCACATGTCTACCCGTGTGAAGTACAATGGGAAAACATATAAAATAATAGGAGAAGCCTGTAAGGGAAAAGAGAAGATCAGGCGATTGGATGAATATTTTCAGGGGAAGCCGTATCAGGTGGTAGAAGCCTATTCTGATAGTAAAGAAGACATACTGGATATAGCGGATAAAGCCTTTATTGTGAAAAAAGGACATATAGAAATATACAAAGATAAGGCTTACGCTTAATCTTTGCTGGCTTTATCCAGCGCTATCTTTTGCTCCTCCATGGTGACCGCCTCTAATTCGTTGCCCTGACTAAACTCCTGTAGTTGGGCAAGGGTAATATTTTCGGACGAAGCATGGAGAATATTTTTTTCGCTGGTTTCCGGACTCAAAGTACCAATATGATAGACTTCAGCGGCCTGCTGCCTGGAGCGGCTTACAAAATAAATCTTTTCTGAATGGGCCTGCGTCGCTACCCGCAAGGGTACCTCCTGGGGAAAGACCGCTACGGTTTCAATATGACGTCCATCCAAACCGGATCTTTTGATGGCACTGCTCCCGCTTTTCAGATCAAAAAGGTCAGTGAAGTAAATGTAATCACGGTCTGTATCCAGACAGAAATCTTCAATAAAGGTAATACCCAGATCGGCTCCAATACCTTTGTTAATTAACGCTATCTGGGTGCCGTCGGCCTGTATCCGATAAATCTCTCCCAGTTTGTTGAGCCAGTAGACCTGACGGTGCGCCAGATCCATTTCTATTCTAACCGGATGTTTCTCTCCTGACAAGGTATCCAGCACTTTACCGGCATGAAAAGGAACGACACTTTCATGAGGAAAATAATTGCACTGGGTAAAAGCAAGGAAGGTACCCATGATAACCGATAGGAAAAACCGTTGCATAACCTGTATTTTTCTATTAGTAGATTTCTACAGGAAAAAGTAACCCGAAGAAATCATTGATTTTCTAGCGATAGAACCAGTCCTGTTCCGGCAGAAAAGCTTTTGACTTACCAGTGATTCCCGAAAAACCATACCGCTGCGTATAGTGATTCACACCCATAGCCTTCACCACCAGTGTGTGGAAAGCAGGCATCACTTCACTTTCCATGGCAAGAGTGAGTATGGTCACCAGCCAGATACCACGCAGCCCTAAGAGCAAGCGGAAAAGAAGTGTATCGGTAAGGTGGCGTAGGGTGTTCATAGAATTCACTGTTTTGCCTGTTTTTTCAGATTGGTCTACGAACACGGGGATTATGTAACCTGTAATATAAAATTTTGTAGTAAACGGGGAAAACTTGGATACTGTTCTGGACAATCTAGGAAATATTCAAAAAGTATGAAGTTGTGGATAGGTAAAACTTAAAATTATTATGTAATTTGGTTACAAATTAGATAGCGATCCTTACTAACCTATAACAATGAAAATATCTGGTCAGAATCTTACTGACGCTGAAATAGTGGAAGCGCTTAAAGACAGAAAAAAACTGGATGCGTCTGTGCGCTATTTATATCGAACGCATTTTGAGAGTCTGGCCCATTTTATCAAGACCAACAGTGGCAGTGAACAGGATGCGGAAGATTTTTTTCATGAAACCCTGGTGGTTTTTATTGAGTTGGTGCAGCAGGAAAAATTCAGAGGCGATAGCAGTATCAAAACGTTTCTGTATGCCATTCTTCGCAATCTCTGGCTCAATGAACTGAAAAAGAGGAACCGTACTTTACAACGTGAATCCGCTTATTTTGAGAAAAGTGAAAAAGAAGAAAAAGATGTGCAGGGTGGTATTTATCAGAATGAAGCCAAAAAGCAGGTACTCAATTTAATAGGAAAGCTTGGAGAAAACTGTAAAAAAATACTGGTGCTTTTTTACTATGAAGAAATGCCGATGAAAGATATTTTTCAGGCTATGGGTTATGAAAGTGAACAGGTTGCCCGGAATATGAAGTATAAATGCATGAAGAAACTGAATGAATTGTTAGACAGTAATGCGGCTGTGAAACAATCATTTAAAAATTTGCTAGTTAATGGATGACGAAAATACAGAAAGATCGGAACTGGTAGACCGGTATTTACTTGGGCGTTTAAATGACACAGAAATGCGCCACTTTAAAAAAAAGCTGAAAGATGACGAAGCACTGAGAAAAGAACTCGAAAACGCCGAGATCTCAGTAGAAGCCATCAAAAATTTTGGACTCCGGAATGAGCTCAAAAGTATACGGAAAGCGATGCTTGAGGAAGAAACCCTACAAGACACAACACCTGCGCCTCAGGGTCGGGTGGTTTCTATCCGACAGTATGCGACCCGCATTGCAGCAACCATTCTTCTGGTTTTGGTGGGTTTTCTGGCTATTCAGGTGGCTACCTTATCCAGAGAAGATTTGTATA
Source organism: Catalimonadaceae bacterium JC749 (assembly GCA_021730635.1). GTDB lineage: Bacteria > Bacteroidota > Bacteroidia > Cytophagales > Cyclobacteriaceae > JAJNNC01. The sequence goes on along the minus strand of JAJNNC010000010.1, from coordinate 98,959 downwards.
CAGACAAGGCCTTTCCTTATGAAGTAACTACTGGCAGAAATGTAGAAGAAACTGACGCCCAGAATCAGGCGATACAGCAAAGTTATGCTGATGAGGATTTTGAGGCTGCTGTCAGACAATATGAATCTCTTTCTGATCCTCCGATTACAGCTACTTTTATTGCGGGCAATGCCTATCTTCACCTGCGTCAGTCAGAAGAGGCTATTCGTGCCTTCCAGAAGGTACTGGACCTGAACCAGGCACAAAGTAAGGATTTGTATCTGGAAGATGCGACCTATAATTTGGCCTTAAGTTATCTGCAGGCTGGTCAGTATGAAGATGCTTTGGCAAGGTTCCAGGCGATCAGGTCTTCTGACAGCGTCTATAGCCAGTATGTAGACAACTACTTCCTGCTGAAGCTGAGAATGTTAAATTGGTTCGATTAACCGGATATCCCTTATTGACAGAAAGCCTCTACAGTTTAAGCATTTTTTAAAGGTTAGCGTGTAAATCTTATTTTCTTTCTGAATACCCACAGCAGTCCCAGCACCGTGATCACACCGATAGCGATATACCAGATGAAGCTGTAGGAAGTATAAATAGGAGCAGGATCTCCGATAAATATAAAATTGGCCCAGTAGAAGGGGGCTTTCATTAAGGGGTGAATATCGCTGTTGAGATAATCAATTTTAGCCAGCCGTAAGGCTTCATCTTTGGTGTATCCCTCTCTCAGATAGTCGTGCATACTGGTGGTAATTTGAGCTGCCGACCTGTCGGCCGCTTTCCATAGCGTAGTGACAATATTCGGACAGCCTGCATAGGCAAAAGCCCTGGCCAAGCTGATAATCCCTTCTCCATTGACTAATTGCCCACCACCGGCCTCACAGGCACTCAGAATTACCAGTTTCACACTGTCCAGCTTAAGGTTATACAATTCCTGCGTATACAAGCGATAGCCTGCATCTGACTCTCCCTGGTTGGGATAAAACGCAATATAAGATTGTAAAGGATTTTCGCTGTCTACACTGGCATGGGTTGCTAAGTGGAGAATACCATATGAACCGGCTAAGCTCAGAAAAAGTCTTTTGGTAGCTTTATCCTCCAGGTAAATACTACCGCCGATTTTTTCAACTTCTTCCCGCGAAGCGGCCAGTGGGTTAAACCCATTGCTTCGGATGTTCCCTTTGTCTTTACCGGCAAAGGGTGCCATGGCCAGTATTGTATTGGCCAGTTTGACATCACGATGTTGAATGGCATCCAGCAGCAACGAAGCCGAATAAGCATAGTTAAAGGTAAAATCTCTGATAAGATAGCGGTCAGGTGCTGTATCTTTGGATAAAATCTCAAAGGGTATATAGCTCAACATACCATCCGGTATGATGATCAGCCGCTCCACCGAGGCAAGGACTTCTTCATAGGGTTGCATCAATACCCGATACAGCGCAACCGCATCCTGTTGCTTATAACGTTCTCCTTCCCGGTAATGGTAAAGATGGGCCTGCACTTGTGTGAGCGCTTCCTGGAAAGCAGGGGTGAGCGCAACTCTTCGGAGTGCTATTTCGTCTTCGGTAATCAGAAAAATATAGAGAAAATCCTCACTTGTCACGTATTCTAAAGCGGCCGCATCAGTGCCAATTGCCTGCCGCTGAATAGCCCTGATGTTCAAAGAGTCTGCCTGGTATTTCAGGCGGTAATACTTTTCATCTTTCTGAAGCGCTTTCACTGCCTGCGCCAGATCAATCTCCATATCTGTAATGGTTTCCTGATAGGCCTGGTTCTGGACTGAATCGTCGCTTTGGGCCAGCTTTATACGCAGAGAGGTGATTTTCTGTTTCAGACGCTTCTCTTCATTGATCAAACGAGCATCCACCACCCCTGCTGTTTTAATGTCAAGGTCCTTCAATATTTCAGAAAGGACAGAAGCTTTACCGGCTTCAGCAATAGCCAGCCCCGCAGCAGCATACTGCTCTTCTCCGGTGTGTTGATACAAAGCATAAACGGGTGCCAGAGCTTCTTCAAAAACCGGATAGATATGTTCTATAAAAAATAACTTAGCATCATCTGTATCATAACTTTTCTGTATGTATTTGGCTAGATTGATAGCGTCCTGGTAGCAGGCCAAAGCACTTTTCAACCTGTCAATATCCTGACTCTGTTGGTAGTATTGGAAGAAAGTTCTGCCTTTGCCCTGAAAAATCTCGAAAAGGTGCAGAAGGGAAATTACCTTGCGGTACTCCGTAGGGTTAGCACTGCCGGTACTATCCTCAAAATCATAGGTAAGACTCACTATTGCTCTCTGATAATACTGAAGTGCTTCCTGCCAGCTATTTTGCTTCTCCAGGGTATTGGCTATGTTGATATATGTTTCAGCAAGATCAGAGTTCTTACTGAAACTGTTGGCTGCACAGATAGACAGCGCCCGTTGGAAGTATGACAAGGCTGTGTCAGACTGTTGCGCTTCCATATAAGTGCGACCCAGATTATTGAAAGACGTAATTTGTGTAGAGATGTCAGCACTGCCCGTCGCTTTTTTTAAATAGAAAACGGCACTGTCAACATTTCCTTTTTTTCCGTAAACTCTGCCCAGATTATTGTACAGAGAGTAGGAGGCTACGCCATATTGTAATAAATCCTGATACTCCTCAATGGCTTTGTCATAATTGTTCGCTTTGCTGGAGGCAACCGCCAGGTTATTTTTAAAATATACTCTCATTTCCTGATTATCAGGATACTTCTGATGGGTGATGGCCAGGGCTTTCTGGAAAAAATTGTGAGACTGCTTATAATTGCCCAACGTGAAGTACATGGCTCCCAAAGAATTATACAGCCGCTCTATCTCATCCAGATCCTCCTGCCAGTAGTGGGCAATAGTTTGTGCTTTATCATAATAGTATTCGGCTGAGTCAAACGTTTCCTGCAGGTAGTTCAAATCGCCCAGATATACATTGACTTTAAAAAAAGCGGAGTCCTGTGAAGATTTGATCTGCTCCAGTACCTTCAAAGAGGCCTGATAATGTTTCATGGCTTCCGTATACTGATGAGAAACCAATTTGATCACGCCGGCTTTGAGGTACGCATCGGCGAGTATAGCATTCTGATTATCTTGCTCCTGGCAAATGCTGATCACTTCCAGGTAGCGATCAAGCGCCTGCGCATTGGTTTCTTCCGTCTGATTCTCCAGATAAAACAAGGTCTCTGCTTCCTGGTATAGTTGCTCAAAGGAAGGCATCGACGGCTGTGCCCAAGCACCTGTTAATAAAAGGTTAGCATAAAAGATGATAAAAGTCAATCTGATCAGCATGGCCTGTAAACTTAGAAATATTCAAAGTTTATTTTTCCAATACAACGATAAAGGGCGGTTGCTTGCCTTCTTCTTTTCCATTGAGAGGGAAACGTCTTTTCTCGATCAACATATCCAGCAGGGCTTGCGGTACCTCTTCAATCGACTCATAAAAGTAGATGATCATACCAATACTGCTGACCAGATCCTGTCTGTCATTTAAGGCATAGACGATCTCAAATTTTCTGGAAAAACCATTCTCCAGCACTATACCCAGACTTCGCAGATTGGCTACCGTCTGACGCAGATTGATGTTGCCATTTTCTGTACTGATGGCTAAGCCCAGTTCCCTGGCAGGTACTACATCGGGCCTGCCAAACTGGCCGGGTTCATCATAGATACCCGAGGGTGATGTCTGTTCACGGTCGGCATCCAGAAAAGGAGCTACCGTAAATCTGTTATCATTGGTAAGCCGGAAGGTATCGCTCGGATAATCAATCCCACTGATGGTAATAGAATCTGTACACACCCTTTCACCGTTGGGGGAAGTATAGGTAATATAGTATTTAGTACCCGCTTCACTACTGTTGACATTAATAGCGCCTGTTCTGCTATCTAAATCCAGTCCTTGTGGCTCTGCTGTAAAAAGGCCCCCTCCTACCGTATCTGATAAGGCGGGTGTCACCAGCAGCGGCCCTTTGTCAGTAGGGATATACACTTCACTATCGTAGTTAAACTTACAGGACTGGGGTGGCTCAGGACAATCACAGTCTTCCAGACAACTTGAGCATAACAAAAATAACAGCAGCACAAACAGGTAGGTAGTTTCTTTCATAGTGAGTAGGTTGTGAATCTGGAGGTTAGTGTTCGATGCGATGAAAATGTAACCCAATTATTAATATAAATTTAGAAATTTATCAGCAGAATCTTCTTACTTTTTAGCTTAATTATCATAGTTTGCTCCGGCAACATTCATGTCTGTAAATGCATGATCTCTATTCATCAGTTTAAGAAATACTATGGCAACACGTTGGTTCTGGACATTCCCAGTCTGACATTTCCCTCTGGCATTCACTGGATTAAGGGAAAAAATGGCTCCGGGAAAACTACCTTTTTTAAGGCTCTGGCTGGCTTACTACCTTTCTCCGGAGAGGTAAAGCTCCATGATCTGAGTGTAAAAAAAGAGGCGGTCGCTTATCGCAGGCAGGTCAGTTACGGAGAAGCTGAACCCTTGTATCCGGAATTTCTGACGGCCAGAGATTTAATCCATTTCGTGGGCAAAGCCAAAAAAGCTTCTTCACAGCAAATGGAAGAATTGGTAGATCGCCTGGATATGCACACTTTTTACCGGCATCCCTGCGGTACTTACTCCAGTGGAATGTTAAAAAAATTATCGTTAGTACTAGCCTTCCTGGGAAGTCCCAGCGTTATTATGCTCGATGAACCCCTCATTACTATCGATGATCAGGCAGTGGGCATGATGTATGATACTATCCGGCACTATCATCAACAGGGTGTTACTTTTCTGCTTTCTTCCCATCAGGACTTTGATTTTAGTGCTCTGCCCCTGCATACTACGTTTCTGGTCCATCAACAAACGATTTCCCAAACTTCCTGATTTGAAGGCTATCTATTTAATTCTTATCCGGACATTGGTCACTGAGTTTTACAGAAAAAATACAGGATTCTTTTTTGTACTCTTTGGATTTGGCCTGGGGGTGCTCAGAAATGTAGAGCATTATTATATTATCATAGCCGCCATACATTCTTACTCGCTGCTGGGAGGGCTGGCCTTGCTGTGGACATTATATCTGATCAAAACGATCAGCTTTACCTTGCAGGCTTTGTCAGAGAAACAAAATCAGTTTCTTTACCAGTTCTTTCTTTATCCGTTTCGCTTCAAAATAGCCGGATTTGTACTGGTACACCTACTCCAGTTTTTACCGGTTCTTGTGTACATAGGTGCAATCATTGGATTAGGTATGCTGCACCAACGTTGGCTGAGTGTGGGTATTTGTTTGCTGTATCTTTTGCTGACCGGCTTGGTGGCTGTCAGACGATACGCCCGACAGTTAACATACCCAGGCAGAGAGAGTCGCCTGTTGGCATGGCTTGCAGTGTTAAGCTATCGATTAAAAAAGCCGCAGGTCAGTTTGTTCTTATTCAAAGTACTGCATGATCATAAGCTTCTGTTTTTATTAACCAAAATACTTTCAGGTCTTTTGTTGTTCCTGGTTGCCCGATTGTATGAGATGGGAGGCTATGACAATCGGCTGGTGATGTTTGCTCTGACGCTGGCCGGCCTGGCTAATGTGGTACTGGTTTATTATTTCCATTATTTCGAAAATGTTGATTTGTCGCTACAAAAGAATTTGCCTTTACGGTTAAGACAAAGATTTCTCCGGCATATGCTCACGCTTTCCTGTTTGCTGTTACCGGAGATGTTTTTATTTGGGCAGTATTTTCATGCCCATTTTCACATTCTCAGATTATTAGAAGGGTTTTTACTGGTTTTAAGTATTAGCCTACTGATTTACAGCTATTTGTTTATACAATCTATTAAAGTTGAAATCCTGGTCAGGCGTGTTTTTTTGTTGATGCTCCTTTATTTCTTCCTCATATTATTTGGACTGCCCATAGGTGCGTTGGTATTACTCAACGGGGGACTGGCTTATTTTATTTATTTACGATTTTACTACTCATTTGAGTTATACATACCCTCTCAGGATGAAGAAGAATAAAGTTCCACTTTACCTGATGCTAAACAAGAAAAACAATATCGTATCTGCTTCAAATGAAGTCAGTGGGCCTACAATTCCATAGTAAAAATGAATATAGTTGAATTGACAAAGCAGGACAGATATTCTATTGTTTTATTGGTATTGCATTAAATCGTCTCTTGGTTTCATAACTTTTTTTAGCTGCACCCTATTCACAGTCTCTCGAATTTGTGATAAAAGGGATCTCATATTAGTATAATGTAAATCCAGAGTGGAATAAGAATAAAAATTACATGCAACTTTATTGTATCTTTTTTATATTTTTTTTTATTATTTCTTTATTAACATTGTATTATACCATGAATTTGGGTGTAGTGTTAATCTACGAAGCTAAAATTGATGATGATATGATAACAAATACCGAGTCTAACGAAGAAATTTTGGCCAGGATTGGTCACGATTTAAAGGGTATGATTGCAAGAATTCGCTCATGCAGCTACGTTTTATATAAAAATTTTGAGAAAGATTTAGACGAGGATTCTCGGGAGTTTTTTCACTCCATTGAACGTGATTGTACAGAAATCAAAAGCATTATTCATAATCTGATCGCTGTAGATCAATGTTATGAGGAAAACCCTGAACTTGAATTTCATTGCGTTCATATCAATAGCTTTCTCACGGATACTATTCAGGCTTATCATACCCCTCAAATCAAGGAAAAAAAGGTAAAGTTACATTTTGAGGACACTGAGGAATCTATTCACATCCATATTGATCAAAAGGCGATCAGACGGGTGATAGAGAGTATTCTTTCCAATGCAGTCAAGTTTTCTAATGCAGAAAACGATGTAGTGATCAAGTTAATACGCTATGCTAATGTGGCGCACATATCCATCTCAGATCAAGGCATTGGTATTCCCAAAAAACTAAGACCCTATATGTTTGATAAATTCAGCCGAGCTACCCGCCGTGGAACAGGGGGTGAGGAATCCAGTGGTTTAGGGCTTTACATCGCCAAAAATATTGTAGAAAAGCACCAGGGCAGCATCTGGTATGAAAGTGAAGAAGGACGTGGCACTAACTTTTATATAGATTTGCCTGTCAGAGAGAGATTTTAACATCACTTTTTTCGTATTTTACTATAGAATATTTTTACTTGACTCTATTTTACTGGCTTCATTTGAATCGCAAAGCGTTATGGTATAAATTTGTCCTGTTTGTAAATCAACAGGATGACCTACCAATATATTAAAGCCCTACATATTATTTTCGTTGTGACCTGGTTTTCCGGGTTGTTCTATATTGTCAGATTGTTTATTTATACGGTGGAAGCACAAGCTTCTGTTGAGCCGGAACGCAGCATCCTGCTGAAAAATCTGAATTTATGGATGCGCCGCCTCTGGTATGGGATTACCTGGCCTTCTGCCGTGCTGACTTTGCTTTTTGGCATCTATTTTCTACATATTTATGCTCAAAACATGCCTTCCTGGTTGTGGGTAAAATTAGGATTTGTAGTTGGGTTGTATATTTACCACCTTATTTGCCACAGGATCTTCAACCAACTACAAAAAGGCATTTACAGCTATTCTTCTCAACAGCTAAGGGTATGGAATGAGGTGGCTACCATTTTTCTGATCAGTATTGTTTTTATTGTGGTCCTAAAAAGTGCCTTGAGTATGCTCTGGGGTCTAATAGGGTTGATTGTATTCTCGCTGATACTGATGCTGGCCATACGGATTTATAAAAAAGTAAGAGAAAGATGAACGAGAGCCATCAGGTAATGGCTTTTTTGGGAATTAGCCAGAGATAAGCTTTGTTAACCATGTGCATTATATTATTATACAAGTAATTAAATTATGAGAACTATCTTGTCTTATGTGACTACCGGAATGTTATTTGTCTTACTAGCCTGTAATTCTGAAAAGGCTTCTAAAGAGAAGCTACCTGTGCTGGGTCAACACCAATATGTCGAAAAGACAGTAGATAACCAAACCATAACAGACACTGTATTTCACAAGGTGGCCGACTTCAGTTTTATAGATCAGGACAGTACGGTTGTCACAAATAATACCTTTGAAAATAAAATTTACGTTACAGATTTTTTCTTTACGAGTTGTCCTACCATCTGCCCCGTCATGAAGAAAGAAATGCTGCGTGTATATGAGGCATTTAAAGACAACAATCAAGTGTTATTTCTTTCCCATACCATTGATCCTCAGTATGACACAGTAGCGCTACTCCATGATTACGCCAACCGCTTAGGAGTATCCAGCGATAAATGGCATTTTGTCACAGGGGATAAAGAGGCTATTTATGACATGGGGCTAAAAAGTTATATGGTAACGGCGATGGAAGATGAAAGTTCTCCCGGTGGCTTTATTCATAGTGGCGCTTTTATCCTGGTAGATAAAGAAAGAAGAATCAGGGGCATGTATGACGGAACCGTAAAAGAGCAGGTAGATGTCCTGATCAATGATATCCATCGCTTATTAAATGAGTATGATCATGGTAAAGCTTCTTCTTAGAAGTTTTCTTTTTTTCTGTAGCACTCTTCCTTGTCTTTTAGTAACTAGTTGTAACAGAGGCACTCATGAAAGTGAAGCACTTAAAAATTTGATACCAACAGACCAGATGCGTTTTCAGCAGTATATGGTTCAGGGCGAGATGTTATATAAAAGACATTGTGCTAACTGTCACCAAGCAGATGGGTCCGGATTGAAAAGACTGATTCCTCCATTAGTCAACGCAGATTATATGCTGCAGGACGTCTCACGGACCGTTTGCATCATTAAATATGGCATGGAAGGCCAAGTTCTGGTAAATGGTATAGACTATCAACAACCAATGCCAGCCAATGAAGCATTAAAAAACATTGAGATAGCACAAATAGCAACTTTTATTTATAATTCATGGGGGCATCAGAAAGGATACATCCCTATACAGGAGATAGAAACCTCTCTATCAACTTGTAAATAGAAATTTATTAATATTTTATATTAAAATAATTAAATTAATCTATATCTTACTTCATAAGTAATCCATACAGTTTACATTTTTGATTTTAATTGAAACTCTCCTTCTTTATATCAAAATCAGATAAATGATGGATAGGAGACAAGAAACTGCTTACGGAGTTGTAAATCACCTTGAAACATAATTATATTACAAAAGAGGTTACTATTTTGAGTTAAAAAGTATAAACTAAAGCAGGCTTCCGAATGAAAGATAGTGATGTTCTTGAGCGAATAAGCCGTGGCGATGAAAGAGCTTTGGATGATTTATACCGGAAATATTATAAAATGATGACCGGCATAATTATTAAAAACAATGGCACAGAGGAGGAAGCCAAAGATATTTATCAAGACGCCCTCATTGTATTCTGGCAAAAAGTTATCAGCAATCAATTGGTGCTTACCTCAAAAATAAGTACTTATTTGTATAGTGTATGTTTAAACTTATGGCGGAAAGAATTAGACAGAAAAAGTAGGGAAACTAACGATGACCAGGATTTTGATTTTGCCTATTTTGATGAGGATACCAAAGAAAGAGAAGCTATTATACGGGAATGCATCAACCAACTAGGAGATACCTGCAAGAAAATACTCATGTACTATTATTTCGATGATATGTCTATGCAGGACATTGCGGAAAAACTAGGTTTTTCTAGTGTTGATACCGCTAAAACGAAAAAATATAAATGTAAGAAAAGGTTAGACAGCTTGGTAAGAGCTAAATATTCTGCAAGTGACTTTTTAGATTAAACCTTATGGCTAATAATATAATTCATTCAGAATTTCTTGATCGGTATTTGAAAAATAAACTTTCAGAAGCTGAGCGTATGGCTTTTGAGGAAAAGGCAAGGCAAGATCCATTGCTTGGCAGTGAATTGAATTTTCAAAAGGATATCTATAAAGCTCTGGGAGAAGCTAGAAAAAACGCTTTGAAAAGTAGATTAAATCAAATTCCGGTTAATGAAATAGGATGGTATAACGGTTATAGCATTAAAATTGCCGCTGCTGTCAGTTCAGTATTGATACTGGCCACAGGAACTTATTTTTACTTTAATCACACCGCAGAAGAAGATCTATTGTCTGGTGTTGTAAATATTGAATCAAACATCACCCCTGACGACCACCTCCATCAGGAAAATTTATCAGTGCCTGTTCCCAAAAAAGATGAACTCGAGCAGGCAACGGTTGAAACATTCGCTGTTGAGAAGAAGAAAAATATTCAAAACGAAATTGTAACCATACCTGCTGAAAAGAAAACTGAAGCTGGAGAAAAAAACAATTCAAAGGCATTACTTCCTGACATAACCCGCCCTGAGTTGGTTACAGACTTTGAAGAAGAGACACAAGGTGTCAACTATAAAGATTTTGAGATACCAGCAGAAAAAATGATGGAGCATACTTTATACGAGAATGCTGGTCTGGATGTAGAGAACATTGTTCATCATCAGTATAATTTTCATTATCAGATGATAGAGCATAAACTCTATCTGTATGGTAACTTTCAGGATACACCCTATAAAATCATTGCTTTAAATTTTGATGAAGGTAAAAAGCTATTCTTAGAGTATAATGAACATTTTTATAGGCTCAATAATAAGCAGCAGGAAATTGCATCCCTTCAGGCTATCGAAGATTCTGTGCTATTGAAAGAATTGAAAAAGATCAGCACAAAAAAATAAGCTAACATTCCAGTGAATGACAATTATTGCTTCTGCTAAACTTCTCCTCTTCGCATAAACCCTCAGGTTTTACATTTACTGTATTAAATACAGATAGAAGCGTAAAAATGAGAATTTTCGTATCCAGGCCCCAGGAAATATTTTGTACATACCAAATATCAAGGCTAAATCTTTCATCCCATGGAATGTTATTTCTTCCATTAATTTGTGCCCAGCCGGTAATGCCCGGTAACACATCATGTCGTTCCCTCTGAGACACATTATAAAAGGGCAGATATTCAGGTAACAAGGGTCTGGGACCCACCAATGACATCTCGCCCCTGATAACATTCAAAAACTGAGGCAATTCATCCAGAGAGTACTTCCGTAGTACTCTACCGATACGCGTTAAAAGGCGTTTTTCGTGTGGAAATAACGTTCTCAATTTGAAGAGCATAAAGGGCTTCTCTTCTAATCCTATTCTTTGCTGGACAAAGAAAGGGTTCTTACGGGATAGTAACAAGATAGTAAAGGCAAGCAAAACAATCACAGGAAAACAAACTATGAATCCCGCTACAGATCCTATTATATCTAATATTCTCTTGCCTTTATAATGTGGCATATTTATGCTATCCTTGGAATTAAGCTGCCAATAATAGTTAACTGACTTGAAAGATAAAGACAAGCTTTTAAAATACCTTATTCATGTAATTTTGTGGCAAAAAATTTTCTCATAAAGTATTCCAGTTAGTTTTTCAATCACCACCATGATATCAAAAATTATCTTCTTAATCCTTTCTGGCTATTGTCCCTCTTTTGCTCGTGTTTCTGTGTAATCCAGCATAGGAACCTTCAACTGCTTTGCTAAATTTTCCAGCCTTTTCATTACTCTTGCTTTTTTATCGCTGGTGCAGAGAAGGATATCTGTATCATCAATGAGAATATACCCCCTGTATTCCGTACCATGTTTGGTCATGGAACTGATAAGGGAATTGACTGTCTGTCGATAGCGGTTTTGCTTCAGAAACAGGCAATCTATTCGAGAATATTTTGTTTTTTTTCCTTTTTTGAATCCTGCAATCCACAGATGATCCTGATAGAATTGTTGGTTGAAGTCAATATCCAGGCGATAACGGGTTGTAAAAATTATCAGGCTCAACAGGATTAACATGAGGCTGATAGCGACATAATCAAAAATCAAAAATAAACCTGCCAATAACATGAGCGATCCCAGAAAAACAATAGCAGGAGGAAAATAATTGCCTGTGATAATGCTTATTTTTTTCTTCATGCCAACATAAAATGTTGTATCTATATCCTGAAGTTAAGAAATGATCCGGCAAAAGTAAAATACTTACCATTTGCATGTTCTTTATGCTTAGCAGTGGTTAAATCATATTTATCCTGCCTTTCTTGTGTAATGCATACTATAATCATTCTCATACGTCAGCCATTTATTCGCCTCTACCTTCCTTTGAAAAGGACAGCGTATACAGGCGCAGAGGTGTTTCATTTTTATAAATAGTAATGTTTATCAGCGTATATGCCACAACACTCCTAATGAGTACAGCGAGGCATCTCGTGTTGAATCAACCCTAGTGTCATACGAAAATAAAACTAACCCTGGCATTTAAAGTCAAGTTATAGCACTAGAAATAATAAACAGGAACCATTTGTACGACATAATAGGCGATATACATGGACGGGCAGAAGCTCTAAAAAGATTACTGGATACCCTGGGTTACCATAACGGAAATAATGGGTATGAACATGCTACCCGTAAAGCTGTTTTTTTAGGCGATTTTATCAATAAAGGCCGGGAGACGAAAGAAGTTCTGGAGATTGTAAAAGGTATGGTGGATCATAAAGCCGCTTATGCTGTGCTGGGAAATCACGAGTTGTACCTGATTGGCTTCTTTACAAGAAATGCGCAAAACGAATATATTCGACCACGTACCCCTGAGAATACGATACAACATTTGCCTACTTTTGAATCTTTTCATGAACAGGAAGCAACCCTGCTTACCTATATTGAGTGGTTTAAAACGCTGCCTCTTTTCCTGGACTTTGGGTTATGCAGAATCGCTCATGCTTTCTGGCATCAGGAAAGTATTAACTTTCTTCAACAAAACTACCCACAAGCCTGTCTTTCTGACTTGCTATTACACCATCTCACCCCAGGTTCTGCCGAATGGCGGGCTGTTCATGAACTACTGGTAGGGCTCAAATTGCCCTTACCCACAGAAGGAGAATCATTTAAAGCAAAATGGTGGTTGTTAGGAAAAACAAATCGGTATGAGGAGCTTTCTATCCGCCCCGACGAAGCGAAGAAGGATATCACTGTTTCTGCTCAGGTAAACATTGTGGAGTATTCATATCCTGAAAATGAAATACCCTTTTTCTTTGGACATTATAACCTTCCAGGTAAGCCTTATCTGATAGGTTCAAATTACTGTTGCCTGGATTTCAGCTGGCCAGATCAAGCTATAATCCCGGCCTATCGTTGGCATGGAGAAACAACTTTAGACCAAGCACATTTTGTTTTTTGAATAAAGTAAAAAGAAAGATCCTCTAAAGAAGACCTGCGAGATTAACATGGAATCATTGGACAAATATTTATCATTCCGACTCATCAAGTAGGATGAACTTCCCCATATTTTATCTTTTATATAAATTAGGAATCCATAGCGATTATAAGAGTGCGCTAAACATTTTAACTTTTTTATTAAGCACATTTGGGAAACACCCATTAATTTTAAATGCTGATCAAATTAATATCACTGACCTACTATAAAATATGGATTTTGTCGCTTTAGACTTTGAAACAGCTAACTATCACCGGGGCAGCGTTTGCGAAATAGGAATAGCAGTGGTTCAGTCAGGAGAGGTAGTGGAAACTTTATCCCGCTTGGTAAAGCCCAAAGACAACTGGTTTCATTATATGAACACGCAAATTCATGGTATTGATGCGCAAAAAGTAGCCAATGAACTTGAATTTGATGGTGTCTGGCAGGAAGTGCAAAGTTTCTTTGACAGTAGCAATGTGGTAGCCCACAATGCCAGTTTTGATATCAGTGTCCTTCGTCATGTGCTGATGCAGTATAGTTTACCTTTCCCGGAGTTTAAGTATGTCTGCAGTGTCATGATCGCCCGAAAAGCCTGGAAAGGTCTTACTTCTTATGGACTCAGCGCGCTCTCAAAAAAGTTTAACATTCAACTGAAACATCATTCTGCTGCTTCTGACGCCCTGGCTTGCGCTAAAATATTGTTAAAAGCTTCAGAAAACTACGGGCTCCATCGTTTTGAGGAAATAGAAGAGCAATTTGAGATACGTATTGGAAAAGTTTTCCCCGGAGGTTATTTACCTTCAGGCAGGTTGAAACATTCTCTGAAACAGTCACGTCAGGATATGTTCGTTGACCTCTCGAGGATCAATAAGCATCATCCGCTGTATGGAAAATACATAGTCTTTACGGGAGCCCTGCAAACTATGCCGCGTGCTGCTGCCCAGAAAGCACTCACTGAGGTAGGCGGATATTATACAAATGCAGTCAATCCACAAACCGATTTTCTGGTGCTTGGAGAAAAAGCGTTCAAACACTGGGTACAAGGCATTAAAAGTAACAAGATCAGACAGGCAGAACGCCTCTTTTCTTACGGCAACCAGGTTGAATTCTTATCTGAACAGCAATTTTTACAACTTTTACAAACAGAAGGAAAAAGCGATAGTTTGGGAAACTGACTGAAAAACAATTAAGTTTGTATTTGCAAAAGAAATTGGCTCTTATGGTGGACAAGGAAATCCGAGATAAATATACAATAGTGGTAGGATTAGAGGTACACGCACAACTATTGACCAACAGCAAAATCTTTGCTACTGACTCTACGCAATACGGAGAGGCTCCTAATACCAACATCAGTGCGATCACCCTGGGGCATCCCGGTACACTACCCAAACTTAATAAAAAAGTTGTTGTATATGCGATCAAAATGGGATTGGCTTGTGGCTGTGAAATTTCCCGCTATAATATCTTTGATCGTAAAAATTATTTTTACCCTGATTTGCCTAAAGGGTATCAGATTACGCAGGATAAAACTCCCATTTGTCTGGGAGGTGGTATTCCTATCAAGCTGGGTAACGGTGTGCGAAAAACCATCAAGCTCAATAGAATTCACCTGGAAGAGGATGCCGGAAAATCCATGCACCTGGAAGGGCAAACTGAAACGCTGGTGGACTTTAACCGGGCAGGTGTGCCTTTGGTAGAAATTGTCACCGAACCGGATATCCGCAGCTCAGAAGAAGCATATGCCGTGCTTACGGAAATCAGAAAACTGGTCAAGTATCTGGAAATCTGCGATGGCAATATGGAAGAGGGATCGCTCCGGTGCGATGCCAATGTGTCGGTGATGCGCAAAGGAGCCCAGGAGTATGGCAAAAAAGTGGAGGTGAAAAATATGAATTCCTTCCGCAATGTGCAACGCGCTATCGACCATGAGGCGGAGCGACAGATACTGCTCCTGGAGAAAGGCCATGCCATTCTTTCTGAAACCCGCACTTTTGATGCCGATACCGGAACCACTGCCGCTATTCGCACCAAAGAAGAACTCAATGATTACCGCTACTTTCCCGAACCGGACTTATGCCCTTTTGTAGTGTCCGACCAATGGTTGGAAGAAATCAGCGCAGCTATGCCCAGCTTGCCACAGGAACTCTATCAAAAATTTGTTGAGCGATATGAGCTTCCCGAATACGATGCTGAGGTACTCACAGATACGAAGGAAATAGCGGCTTATTTTGAAGCGATTTGCCTGCAGACACAACATTATAAATCGGCTTCTAACTGGATCATGGGTCCGGTGAAATCCTTTCTGAACGAGTCAGGCATTACGATGGACCAGTTTCCCATATCGCCTGACCGGCTGGCGGAACTGATCGATTTGGTAGCGGCTGATAAGGTTAGTTTTGCGATTGCTTCTCAAAAGGTGTTTCCCTATCTGCTCCAGCATCCCCAGATGCCCGCTGCCCAGGCCATAGAAAAGTTAAATTTGAAGCAAGACAGCAATACAGACAATATCAAACCGTTAATAGCTGAGGTGTTGGCTGATTTTCCACAAAAGGTGCAGGAGTACCGGCAGGGAAAAAAAGGACTGCTGGGCATGTTTATGGGTGAGGTGATGAAAAGAAGTAAAGGGAAGGCAAACCCCAAAATAGCCAATGAATTATTAAGAAAGGAATTGAGTTAAGGTATCTGTAGTTAATTTTTCCCATGCAATTGACGCTTTCAAAAATACATCGTATGATATCAAAACTTTTGTTATGCCTTCACAGTATCCTGTTGATAGCTGCCTGTTCGGAAGGTCAGTCGAATGGACAGTTCAATCAGGATCCTCAAATCAGGATAGAAGGGAAAGTAAGGCACCCTATGCATGAAGGGAGTGTAGTGCTGGAGAAGATAGGGCAGAACGAAATTGTCCCGGTAGATACGCTCATGATTTCCAGTGACAGCACCTTCCGGTACGGACTTAAAAATACAAAGCCTGGTTTCTACAGAATCAATTTCTATAACAGGCAATATGTCAACCTCATCTTAAATCATGAAAGTGTGAAGGTTACCGCTGATGGTGACCGGCCCGATGGCTTTGTAGAAGTTAAAGGCTCTGTGGATAATGATTATTTCTACGCTGTGAATGATATTATGAAAGAGATGCAGCGTAAGATCAACGAAATGAATTCGGATTATCTGAAGGCCCGGGCCGATGGTAATGAAGAAAAAATGCAGGCCATAGAAGAACAGTACAGAGCTGTAGAAAAAGAAAATACGGAAAAGCTGAAGCAAAAGATTCAGGAGATGGGCCACTCTATCGCTGCTTTTTATGCGGTAAATTTTCTGGATGCTGAAAAAGAACTTGCTTTTCTGAGCGATCTGGCTGAAAAATTCAAAAAAGAAATGCCTGACTCTGAATATACCCAACAGTTTGTAGCACAAGTCGAGGATTTACGTAAACTGGCCATAGGCATGGAAGCACCCGACATTGCCCTGCCTAACCCGGAAGGAGATACGATCAGACTATCTTCTCTAAGGGGAAAATATGTGATGATCGATTTTTGGGCAGCCTGGTGCAAACCTTGCCGTGTGGAGAATCCCAATGTGGTAAAGCTTTACCAGAAGTACAAAGACAAAGGTTTTGAAATTTATGGTGTTTCCCTGGACCGTACCAAACAGGCCTGGGTGGATGCCATTGACGAAGACAATCTTGGTTGGAAACACGTTTCAGATTTACAGTATTTTAATTCAGAGGCCGCTATGCTTTATAATATCAATGCCATTCCGGCCACCGTGCTGTTAGATAAAAATGGGGTAATCATTGACAAAAACCTGCGAGGCCAAGCCCTGGCACAGAAACTTTCTGAGATATTCGGGGACATCTAAACACTCCTCCTTTAGCGGATAATCAACTTATGGGTAGTCCGCTTCCCGCCTGCCTCCGTCATGACATAGTAGATGCCGGCAGGATATCCTGAAATATTGAAAGTAATTTCTCCATTTTTCAGGCGGCCTTGTTCCAGTATTTTTCCCTGTGCATCCAGTAAGTAACAGTCTGAAGAAGAGGACAAGGAAGACCTGACTGACACACTGAAGCTGGCAGGATTAGGAAACACCACAACAGTTTCTTTGGCTCCTGGCCGTTCCTCAGCCGATAATGCTTTCATCACCGTAATGGATACAGAAGCTGTATCTTTAGCACCCTGATCATCAGTAACAACCAGCCAGAGTTCTGACACCCCATCAGAAAGAATCAAATTGGGTGCAGGTCCATTAGCCACCTCCTGCCCTACACTATTATACCAGGCATACATCAACACGGTACCATCTTCATCTTTAGACTGAGAAGCATCCAGGGTCACGGTCGCTTTGCCGTCACCATCTTCATCATTCACTACCTGATCATCTCCTGCATGGGCGACCGGTGGCTGATTTTTCTTCTTAATGGTAATGTTGACGACATCTGTACTGGTTTCTCCCCGGTCATCCACAACCGTCAGCTTCACAGCAATAGTGCCTACAGGCAGTGTAATTTCAGGGTTCGCACCCACAATGGTTCCTTCCAGACCTTCATAATTCCAGAAATAAGCGTTGATGATACCATCACTGTCTATGGAGTTGGCTCCATTCAATACCAAGGTCACTTTCAGATCGCCATCTTCGTCTGTCAAAATCAGATCCGGTCCGGCGTCTGCGATAGGCGCTTTATTCATATTTGGTAAAACTGTTACCTTGAGAACATCTGTGGAGGTAAGCCCCTGCTGATCTGTGACAGTCAAAGTAATATAGGTTTCTCCCACAGGTAATGTGACGGTAGGTTGAATGCCGCTAGCAATATTGCCCTTGGCTGTCGACCAGCTATAAGCGATGATCGCATGGCTTCCCGGCAGAGAGGCTGTTCCATTCAGTACTACGGTTTCCTTTCCATCCTTATCCTTGTCTTCTACCAATATATCTGATCCGGCCTGCGCCACCGGTGGTTGATAAGGCAGACGAATGGTTACCACCAGCGTATCTGTGGCTTCCGCTCCCTGATCGTCTCTGACTGTCAGGATAATCGTGGTTTGTCCTTGGGGTAAGGTTACCTGGGGTTGCTTTCCGGAAGCACTGCCTGTACTCCATCTCCATTGGTAGGCCACGATTGTCCCATCGTAATCTCCAGAACCGGAGCCGTCCAGCGTCAGCTTTTCAGTACCATCCTTATTTTCATCAATCAGCGTAATATCTTTACCGGCAACAGCCATAGGAGGTTGGTTGGCCGGTAGGTTCACTGTCACAGTAACATCATCAGTAGAAGACAAGCCTTTATCATCAGTAACGGTCAGGGTAATTAAAGTAGTCCCTACGGTCAGTATTACTTTGGGAGTAACTCCTGTGGCAATCTCTGTCTCCCCTATTTTCCAGCTATAACTGACAATAGTGCCATCGGGGTCCTGTGATTGAGAGCCATCCAAGGATACTTCTTCCCGCCCATCTTTGTTGTTGTCTGTCAGTGTCTGAGGGCTACCCGCTTTTGCCGTGGGTGCTTTATTGGAAAGGGCATCTACCGTGACCACCATTTTATCAGAAGCGGTGGCCCCTCTATCATCTGTGACCTCTAAAGTGACAGTAGTTTGCCCTGTATTGAAAATTACCTCGGGCTTAACGCCTGTGGCAATTTCTTCCCCTCCTACCTTCCAAACATAGTAGAGGATACTTCCATCAGTGTCAGAAGAGGCGGAGCCATCCAGGGTGACCACTTCTTTGCCATCATCGTTTTCGTCTGTCTTGCTGATATCTACACCTGCGTGTGCTATGGGTGGGTTGTTGGCGATGATCATCACTGTAGCTGAAGGAGCTGTGCGCAGTACAGAAACTGCACCATAGTGAGCCACTTCCGTTCTTTCCGGATTATCCACAGAAGTATCAAATCGCAAGGTACAGGCACTGGCTTTCCCGATAGCTTTGAACCTGATCTCAAGAAGGTTCCAGGTACCCTTCGGCGGATTTAGCAAGGTACCGGCGGCATACACCAGCTTTCCTGTGGTATTATCAACAGTAGAAGACAATTGGGTTTCCAGGGTACTGCCCGGCATTGTCTTTATAACTTGCAACAAAGCAGGATCAAATCTTAGGTTCATGGTAGCTCCCACTACTCCCTGCTGTCCGGCCTGTATCTGCACGACAACACTAAAGGTATCGGATACTTCCACCTGGTCCGTTTCAGGAATTGCTACTATATCTACAACGGCCTGCGCCTGACTTTGCACTAAAGTGAGGAGCACCAAACTGATAGTAACCATGAGGTACTGCAGGCATCTTCTCTTCCAATGAATCATAAATATTTTAAGTAAACACATTAAAAAATGTCTGTAAAAATTACATATCTCTTTTCAACACCCTGGGGCAATTTTTTGAGGATCAGTCACTGTCAAGTGGCCAGACCGGCTTACGCACTCAGCTCATCAAATGAGTCTCTCGTTACGATATAGCCTTGCTGATTGAAGTTGCCTGCTAAAAGGGAAAAGTCTAAAATTGAAATAAAACCATCGGCATTAAAGTCAGCCGTTTCCTGATAACCGGGTTGCCCCTGGCTTGTACCCATTTGTTGGGTAAGAACCGAAAGATCCAGCGTAGTGATCTGGTTATCATTATTGGCATCCCCTTCCCGCAATAGGCCAAAATTAGTGTTGGTCAGCGTACCCTGTCCAATCGTAAGGGCAGCCGCTACCTGTAGCGTGTGACTATTTTTAACGGCCACGACATAATCTCCTGCCGCTATTCGCTCTATCATAAATTCACCATTGCTATTGGTGAGTACCTCATACCTGGCAGTAGGTATTATTTCACCAGGTTTAAAAAACTGAACCACCAAAGGCACTGATTGATTTCCCGTAGCGTGACCTTGTATATCTATTTTTCCTTTTAGGCTGCCAGGGAGTCCCAAGGGACTAAAAGTTGGGAGAAGCGTCGGTTTCTCTGCTAAAACCATGAAACTGTTGCCTGATAGCAACACTATGATAATAGGCAGGTATTTCTTACAGAAGTGTAACATCTTATCAACATATTGTAGTGATTGCCTAAGACACACATGACGGAAGTATACTTTTATTTTATCTGCTTTAATTTCATCAAAAATATTACATTCGTCATATTTTTATCTTTTTCAATCAAAAATAAGATATTTACTTATATTTATCAAATAATAGTTATATTTTTTATTTAATAAATTAAATATAATTGTTGATATAAGTTTCCTGCTATGCTAATGTGAAAGCAATCGTGTCTATTGCTGTCTTTTTACCTTTTCTAAAAGCTTAGGAAATACTCTTTTCCTTCGTTAATTGCCCATTGAGCAGCCGCCAGATTCCCAAAGGATTCTCATTTTTCAGTTCATCCGGCAAGGCAAACGGAGGAAAATTCTGGTAACATACCGGTCGGCTAAAACGTTTGATAGCCGCAGTCCCAACGGAGGTGGTGCGGGCATCTGTCGTCGCGGGAAAAGGGCCTCCATGAACCATCGAATGGCACACTTCCACGCCGGTAGGAAAACCATTGACGAGCAGCCTGCCTACTTTTCTTTCCAAAATAGCGATCAAATCTCCGTAGTCCTCAATATCTTCTTCTGTAGCCTGCAGGGTGGCCGTCAGATGACCTTCCAGTTTTTCGGCAGCCTGTAGCAGTTCTTCACGGGTGGGAGCTGCCACTACCAGCGAGGAGGGGCCAAACACTTCTTCAGACAAGTCCGGTGTATTCAGAAAGTTCCTCACGTCCGTACTGAAGAGATAAGCCTGAGAAGGTACTGCCATTTTGGAGGTCGCCCCCTGCCCCAACACTTTTACGCCGTTGGCCTGGCCAAACTTTTTAGTCTGATCCTGATAGCCTTTTCCGATATTTTCGTTCAGCATGGCCCCCGTTTCCACTTTAGCGATCAGGTCCCCTGCTTGCTGCATAAATGCTGTCGCTTCCTCCGACTGAAGGGTAAACACCACACCCGGATTGGTACAAAACTGACCAGCCCCTAACGTAACGGAGTTTACGTAGCCTTCGGCTATCTGAGATCTTCTGGCTTTAAGGGCCCCCGGAAGGATAAAGACGGGATTGATGCTACCCATTTCTGCATATACCGGAATAGGTTCTTCCCGCTTGGCAGCTGCATCAAAGAGCGCCTTCCCTCCTCTGAAGGAACCTGTGAAACCGATGGCTTTGATCAATGGATGGTTGACAATAGACATTCCCACAAACGGGGTGCGGCCTTGTAGGAGAGAAAAAACACCTTCAGGCATGCCTGTAATCTCCGCCGCACTGACGATGGCCCGGCCTACCATTTCGGAGGTTCCCGGGTGCGAAGGATGCGCTTTGACCACAATAGAGCAACCCGCTGCCAGTGCTGAGGCAGTATCACCACCTGCTACTGAAAAAGCCAGCGGAAAATTGCTGGCCCCAAAAACCCCTACCGGGCCCAGGGCAATATGCATCTGCCTGATATCAGGTTTAGGCAAGGGCGTGCGGTCAGGGTCAGCCGTATCAATGCGAGCATCTACCCAAGATCCCTCTTTCAGTAATTCGGCAAAGAGTTTGAGCTGATTTACTGTACGGGCACGTTCTCCCTGCAACCGCCCCTGGGGCAAGCCGGTTTCCTGTTCACAAATGTCCAGCAGCTCATCACCCAAAGCCATGATTTCCTCCCCGATTTTCTCCAGAAAAGCAGCGCGTTCTTTTCCTGATTTTTTTCTGTAAATACGGAAAGCCTCTTCTGCTTTTACCACGGCTTTATCAATTTCCTGGCTGGTCGCTTCATAATAAGTAGTCGCTAAACGCTCCCCACTCATAGGATTCATAGCCTGGAAAGCTTCACTTTGTGTCTTAGAAAAATTAGATGCAATAATGTGTTCTCCAGTAAGTTGCATAATGCTGAATTTAAAGTTAAAAAAAATTACTCTACCCTATTCACCAGGGTGCCTATAGGACCGATAGTGATACTGATCTGATCTCCTGAAGCCAGGGTGAAATCATTGTCGGGAATGATACCTGTGCCGGTCATCAGGAAACATCCTTTCGGAAAATCACATTCCCGGAAAAGATACTGCACCAGCTCCTGCGGATCTCTCTTCATTTGAGACAGACTGGTTTCTCCCTGAAACACAACCTTTCCTGATCGCTCAATCACCAGTTGAATGAGTGTATCGGCTGGCAGAGGTTGCGTACTGACATAAATACAAGGGCCAATCGCTGCGCTTTTGTTATAAGATTTGGCCTGGGGAAGATACAACGGATTTTCTCCTTCGATACTGCGAGAACTCATATCATTGCCAATGGTATACCCTATAATTTTTCCGGATGAGGTGACCACCAGCGTAAGTTCCGGTTCAGGCACATCCCAGGCAGAGTCTTTTCTGATTTTCACCTGGTCTAGATGGCCTACTGTACGATAATGAGGTGCTTTAAAAAACAATTCCGGCCGGTCGGCTTCATATACGCGGTCATAAAAGCTGCCTCCTCCTGCTGCTTTGGATTCTTCCATACGGGCATCACGGCTGCGATAATAGGTAACGCCTGCTGCCCAGACTTCCTGTGTACCTATGGGAGGTAATATTTGCTCTTCTATGAGTTGTTGTCCATCTTCCACCTGTTTCCAGTTGTTCAGCGATTGCACAATGGCATCATAAAGGTTGTCTTGATTGATGAGTACATCCCATTCTTTTTCCTTGTTTAGAAAGAAGTGCTGGTTATGCTCCACCAGTATTCCGGCTTTGGTCTTGTAAAGCTTCATAGTATATCAGGTCGTGTAAAGTTAAATATTGGTTAAAATTACACTTAATACTGGCGCAAGCAAATGGTAATGCATTTTATTGTCTCTGAATGGGATAAAAGTAGAAGTCATCTGCAAAGAAGCAGCCCAGCCCATTAAAAAGACCGATATTCCTGCCTGTACACTTATTGTCTACCCTCCGGTGTCCGGCTGTAAACTTATTGTTTACCCTCTTTATTTCCTTTTCTTTTAATAGCCTCAGACCTTTGTCATCAACAATGATAAAGAACAGCAGACTTCATGCTGCATCGTTCTCACATAAATTTCTTCAATGATTTAACTAATGATGAAAACAATTTTCTACTACAGCATAGGGCTACTATGTTTTCTGACAAGCGGGAAGGCATATAGTCAAACACAATTGAAAGGCCAGGTGGCGGGGCCTGACAGCCAGCCTATCCCTTTCGCCAATGTGCTTTTACTTAGTGTACAGGATTCTTCCCTGGTCACCGGCGTGGTCACCAACGAAGCAGGATATTTTGAGCTGGAGATCAATGCTCCGGACAGTTACCTGTTGGCCGCCTCTATGGTTGGTTATCAGACCACCTATACCCCTCCCATTACTGTCTTACCGGGACAACCGCAAAGGAAGGTTGGTACTATCATGCTGACAGAAGCGGTGCAAACCTTGGGAGAGGTAGTAGTGGAAGGTCAAAAACCTTTGTTCGAGCAAGGTATCGACCGCCTGACCGTCAATGTGCAGCAAAGTATTACCAGTGCCGGTGGCACGGCGCTCGACATACTGGAGCGGTCGCCCGGGGTGGTAGTCAACCGGCAAAGCCGCTCACTGGCCCTGGGAGGAAAGGATGGGGTAGCCGTCATGATCAATGGCAAGCTCAGCCATTTACCCATGTCGGCAGTGGTAGACATGTTGCAGGGCATGCATGGCAGCACTATTGAAAAGATAGAGCTAATTACCAATCCACCCGCCCGTTATGAGGCTGAAGGTACCGCAGGTATTATTAATATTGTACTGAAAAAGAACCAGGACACCGGTGTGCATGGTTCCTACGCCCTTACCGCAGGGTATGGATGGGCGGAAAAGACAGCGGGCAGTACCAACCTGAACTACCGGGGGAAGAAACTCAGTCTATCTGGCGATTATTCCTTTTTAAGGAACCGCACCCATGAATACTGGGATTCTCACCTGCGCATTCTCCACCAGGGCCTGCCGGGTGAAAACAGCAACGGTAGCGAACGGAAACCCATCATTTATACCCATCATGCGCGTGTGGGTTTTGACTACGCTTTCACACCCCAGACTTTTTTGGGAGGTACGGTTGCTGGCTATAGTAACCGTTGGACGATGGATGCCTTTAACCAGGGGGTGTCTGCGCTTCCCAACACGCCAACCACCTTCATAACGGTAGAGAATAAAGAGATCAATCACTGGCGTCATCTGATGGGTAATCTTAACCTGGACCATACCTTTAATGAACGGCAGGAAATCCGGCTCGATCTGGATTATCTGTGGTATCATGATAACAACCCTACTGATTATACCAATACCTTCATTAATGCACAGGAAGGAGATTCTATTCATCAGGAGAAAATGAAGATCAGTAAACGAACACCGATCAACATTGCTGTGGCTAAAGTAGATTACAGGCATCAGATCAATGACCGACTCCAATGGGACACCGGACTGAAAGGATCCTTGTCCCGGTTTACCAACGATGTGGCGGTTACCAACCTGACAGCAGAGCAACCGATATTGGATGAAGGCCTGAGTGGTCAATACCGTTTACATGAAAATATTGCAGCCGCCTATACCTCCTGGCAATGGCAGATGAACGAAAGTACACAAATCATTGCCGGAGTGCGCTACGAACTGACAGATACAGACCTGAGTTCTACGGAAGAGCAGCGTATGATTGACCGACGTTATGGAAAACTTTTTCCCAGCCTTCTTTTCGCCCATGATCTTACCGAAGAACAGGGGATACAGCTTTCGTACAGCCGCCGGATTACCCGCCCTACCTTCAACAACCTGGCTCCCTTTATGATTTTTCTGGGACCTAACAACCTGTTCACGGGAAACCCGGCCCTTCAACCTTCTATCAGTGATGCGTTGAAGGCGGAATATCGATGGAAAGAATGGTTGTTTTCCTGGCAGTGGGGGTATGAACAGGATGCCATTGCAGACTTTCAGCCCAGGGTGAATCAGGAAACCCGGCAGGTGCTGTATCAGGCAGAGAATTTATCTCAGCGAACCACCCATACCCTGACGGCCGCTTTTCCCTGGGAGGTTACTGCCTGGTGGAGTATGCAAAATGTGCTGACTGGTACCCGGCAAAAAGCCGTTGCCGATTATTTAATAGATGAAATCAGCGTAACGCAATACAGCCTGCGGCTTCATTCCACCCAACGCCTTCAGTTTTCCGGCAGTTTTGCCCTGGAACTATCCGGATATTTCCAATCCCCTTTCCTGTATGGTATTACCACCCAGCGGGCTATGGGTACGCTCAATGTAGGGGTAGAAAAAAAGCTAAAGGACGAGCGGGGAACCCTCCGGCTTACAATGGATGATATTTTCTGGACAACCTCCTGGCAGCTACACACGGATTTTCCGGAGCTTCACCTGGATACTCAGGAAGTATATAAGGTGGAACCTAGGGTGATAAAACTTACCTATAGCCGGAATTTTGGGAAAAAGCTGAAGCCTGCCAGAACCCAAACCACCGGATCGGAAGAAGAACAGAAAAGGGTGCATTAAGATTGGCTCAACCCTTCATGTGTAATACCCTGGATACGCAAGTTCAGGGTGTTACCTTTCCATAAAACAGAATAGTAAGTAGTACTGACATCTGCTCAATGTTTTTCTAAAACAGAATCAGGGTGGGTTTCGAAAAGGTCATGTTCCAGGTGGATGATATGATCTACCAGGTTTTCATCCCTGGACAAGTTGAGCTTCTTTCTCAACCGATAGCGGGCTGTCTTGACACTCTCCGGAGAGATGCCCAACATGCTGGCAGCTTCCTTCAAATTCATGTTCAGCTTCAACAAGGCACACAGCTTCAACTCATTGTTGGTCAGCTCAGCACACTGCTCTTTCAAGGTCTTGAAGAAATCCTTGTGCACCTCCTCAAAATGACGCTTGAAGTCTTCCCAGTCTCTGTCTATGTGCAGACTGTTTTCCACCAAGCGGTTCAAGCCATTGAGCTTGTGGGCTACTTCTCTGTCCTGGGACTTCTTCAGCTGCTCTATGCCTGCTTTCAGCTCCTCCATCAGCTCATTCTTCTGGATGAAGTTGATCGTATAGCTGGTCAGCTCCTTGTTCTTGTAGTCCAGCTCCTGGCGCAGCTCTTTTTCCTTCAATCGCACATTCTCCAGCGCAGCGACTGCCAGGGCCTGTTCCGAGGCATGGATCTGACGACTCTTTTCCAGCAGCTCCTTGTTCTTTCTGATCTTCAGCCGCTGACGACTCACCACCAGATAGCCCATCACCAGCAGCACGAGCAGACCCAGCAGCAGTCCATTGCGGATCAGGGCTTGCAGCCGGGCTTGTTGCTGATAGATTTGCAGTTGTTTTTCCTGCATCTGCAGGGTCTGTTCTTTCTGCAGGGTCTGGAAGCGGGTTTCCATCTCAGCGATCTGACGGGACTTTTCCTCATCAAAGAGGCTGTCTTTGCGGGCCGAGAACTGTTCAAAGTAGACCAGGGCCTGCTGATAGTTCCCCTTAGCCTCTTCCAGATCTTTCAGGGTTTCATAAATGTGGGACATCCACTTCCTGGTACTCACCTTCAGGGCCACTTCCACCCCTTGCAGCAGGTGTTGTTCTGCCAGCCCATACTCTGCTCTGGCCAGGTAAGTCTTGCCCATCAGATACAGACACATGGCCATCCCCTCCAGGTCGGAGATCTGTTCTCTGATGGCAAAAGATCGCTTATAATAATCCAGGGCAATCTCATGGGCCTGACGGGAAAAATTTAACTCACCCAGGCTGCTATACAACACGGCCATATCGTACCGGTTGCCCGACCTTTGGCTCTTTTCCAACACCACATTATAGACTTCTTCCGCTTTGTCAAGACTATCTAGGCGCATGTAAGCCCTACCCAGATTATTCAGCACTCTCACCTCTCCATCCTCAAAACCGATACTTCTGTAGCGTACCAGAGATTCCTCGAAATATTCCAGCCCCAGCGCATAATCTCCCTGATCAAAGTAGACTAATCCCAGATTATTAAAAATACTGCCAATGCCTTTGGTATCGTCCAGCGTCTGGTAAATTTTCAATGCACTGAAAAGGTATTCCAGGGCTGTCACATAATGCCCCCGTGACCAGTGGGACACGCCCACCACTCTGTTGGCAAAAGCTTCTCCCTGTGCATATTGAAGCGTGTCGGCCAACCGTAGGGCTTCATGGCCATACATCTCCGACTGCAGGGGATCTATAATCCAAAAGTTGTATCCTAACAGGTTCAGCAAATTAACCCGGGCCGTATCTTGCATAGGATGCTTGTCTAACAGGAGCTTCAAACTATCGGTGGTATCGCTGCCTAATAGGGAAAGAGAATACAATAGCAGGTAGCACACTACAAAGAACTTTTTCATGGCCAGGTAATAGTAGTATTAACACCAAGTTACAAAAAAAAGAAAGTATTGCCAATGGCAGTGTTGTCATAGCCCACCTCACCAAGGGATCTTTCTTAAATAAAGGCTATTCATTATTTGATTTCGCCAAACCACTTTCCAGGTGGATGATATGATCTACCAGGTTTTCATCCCTGGACAAGTTGAGCTTCTTTCTCAACCGATAGCGGGCTGTCTTGACACTCTCCGGAGAGATGCCCAACATGCTGGCAGCTTCCTTCAAATTCATGTTCAGCTTCAACAAGGCACACAGCTTCAACTCATTGTTGGTCAGCTCAGCACACTGCTCTTTCAAGGTCTTGAAGAAATCCTTGTGCACCTCCTCAAAATGACGCTTGAAGTCTTCCCAGTCTCTGTCTATGTGCAGACTGTTTTCCACCAAGCGGTTCAAGCCATTGAGCTTGTGGGCTACTTCTCTGTCCTGGGACTTCTTCAGCTGCTCTATGCCTGCTTTCAGCTCCTCCATCAGCTCATTCTTCTGGATGAAGTTGATCGTATAGCTGGTCAGCTCCTTGTTCTTGTAGTCCAGCTCCTGGCGCAGCTCTTTTTCCTTCAATCGCACATTCTCCAGCGCAGCGACTGCCAGGGCCTGTTCCGAGGCATGGATCTGACGACTCTTTTCCAGCAGCTCCTTGTTCTTTCTGATCTTCAGCCGCTGACGACTCACCACCAGATAGCCCATCACCAGCAGCACGAGCAGACCCAGCAGCAGTCCATTGCGGATCAGGGCTTGCAGCCGGGCTTGTTGCTGATAGATTTGCAGTTGTTTTTCCTGCATCTGCAGGGTCTGTTCTTTCTGCAGGGTCTGGAAGCGGGTTTCCATCTCAGCGATCTGACGGGACTTTTCCTCATCAAAGAGGCTGTCTTTGCGGGCCGAGAACTGTTCAAAGTAGACCAGGGCCTGCTGATAGTTCCCCTTAGCCTCTTCCAGATCTTTCAGGGTTTCATAAATGTGGGACATCCACTTCCTGGTACTCACCTTCAGGGCCACTTCCACCCCTTGCAGCAGGTGTTGTTCTGCCAGCCCATACTCTGCTCTGGCCAGGTAAGTCTTGCCCATCAGATACAGACACATGGCCATCCCCTCCAGGTCGGAGATCTGTTCTCTGATGGCAAAAGATCGCTTATAATAATCCAGGGCAATCTCATGGGCCTGACGGGAAAAATTTAACTCACCCAGGCTGCTATACAACACGGCCATATCGTACCGGTTGCCCGACCTTTGGCTCTTTTCCAACACCACATTATAGACTTCTTCCGCTTTGTCAAGACTATCTAGGCGCATGTAAGCCCTACCCAGATTATTCAGCACTCTCACCTCTCCATCCTCAAAACCGATACTTCTGTAGCGTACCAGAGATTCCTCGAAATATTCCAGCCCCAGCGCATAATCTCCCTGATCAAAGTAGACTAATCCCAGATTATTAAAAATACTGCCAATGCCTTTGGTATCGTCCAGCGTCTGGTAAATTTTCAATGCACTGAAAAGGTATTCCAGGGCTGTCACATAATGCCCCCGTGACCAGTGGGACACGCCCACCACTCTGTTGGCAAAAGCTTCTCCCTGTGCATATTGAAGCGTGTCGGCCAACCGTAGGGCTTCATGGCCATACATCTCCGACTGCAGGGGATCTATAATCCAAAAGTTGTATCCTAACAGGTTCAGCAAATTAACCCGGGCCGTATCTTGCATAGGATGCTTGTCTAACAGGAGCTTCAAACTATCGGTGGTATCGCTGCCTAATAGGGAAAGAGAATACAATAGCAGGTAGCACACTACAAAGAACTTTTTCATGGCCAGGTAATAGTAGTATTAACACCAAGTTACAAAAAAAAGAAAGTATTGCCAATGGCAGTGTTGTCATAGCCCACCTCACCAAGGGATCTTTCTTAAATAAAGGCTATTCATTATTTGATTTCGCCAAACCACTTTCCAGGTGGATGATATGATCTACCAGGTTTTCATCCCTGGACAAGTTGAGCTTCTTTCTCAACCGATAGCGGGCTGTCTTGACACTCTCCGGAGAGATGCCCAACATGCTGGCAGCTTCCTTCAAATTCATGTTCAGCTTCAACAAGGCACACAGCTTCAACTCATTGTTGGTCAGCTCAGCACACTGCTCTTTCAAGGTCTTGAAGAAATCCTTGTGCACCTCCTCAAAATGACGCTTGAAGTCTTCCCAGTCTCTGTCTATGTGCAGACTGTTTTCCACCAAGCGGTTCAAGCCATTGAGCTTGTGGGCTACTTCTCTGTCCTGGGACTTCTTCAGCTGCTCTATGCCTGCTTTCAGCTCCTCCATCAGCTCATTCTTCTGGATGAAGTTGATCGTATAGCTGGTCAGCTCCTTGTTCTTGTAGTCCAGCTCCTGGCGCAGCTCTTTTTCCTTCAATCGCACATTCTCCAGCGCAGCGACTGCCAGGGCCTGTTCCGAGGCATGGATCTGACGACTCTTTTCCAGCAGCTCCTTGTTCTTTCTGATCTTCAGCCGCTGACGACTCACCACCAGATAGCCCATCACCAGCAGCACGAGCAGACCCAGCAGCAGTCCATTGCGGATCAGGGCTTGCAGCCGGGCTTGTTGCTGATAGATTTGCAGTTGTTTTTCCTGCATCTGCAGGGTCTGTTCTTTCTGCAGGGTCTGGAAGCGGGTTTCCATCTCAGCGATCTGCCGGGACTTTTCCTCATCAAAGAGGCTGTCTTTGCGGGCAGAGAACTGTTCAAAGTAGACCAGGGCCTGCTGATAGTTCCCCTTGGCCTCTTCCAGATCCTTCAACGCTTCGTAGATATCCGTCAGCCATTTTCTGGTACTCACCTTCAGGGCCACTTCCACCCCTTGCAGCAGGTGTTGTTCTGCCAGCCCATACTCTGCTCTGGCCAGGTAAGTCTTGCCCATCAGATACAGACACATGGCTGTTCCTTCAAAGTCAGGAATAGTCTCCCTGATAGCGATAGAACGTTGGAAAAAATCCAGCGCTTCGGTATAGCGTTTACGAGCCAGGTTCAATTCGCCCAGGTTACTGTACGAGGAAGCCACTCCATAGGTACGGCCTAAGGTCTGGTTTCGCGCCAAGGTTTCATGAAACAGCACCTCTGCTTTGGCATAATTTCCCAGTTGCACATAGGCATTACCCAGATTATTTAGCACCGGCGTTTCATTACCCTCCTTCTTCAGCATCTGATACATCTTCAACGATTGCTCATAATACTCCACCGCTAAATCATAGCTGCGCTGATCGGCATACACCAAACCGATGTTGTTGAAGATGGTGGCAACCCCGAGGGAATCCTCTATTTTTTGGTATATTTTTAGTCCATCAAAAAGAAATTGTAAGGCAGCAGGATAATTGGCGCGAGCCCAGTGGGACACGCCTACCACTCTGTTGGCAAAAGCTTCTCCTTTAAGATATTTCAAAGTGTCGGCTAATTGCAGGGCTTTTGTGCCATATATCTCCGACTGGAGCGGATCGGTAATCCAATACTGATATCCCAGTTCGTTCAGCATGTCTACCCGCACAGAATCCAGGGACGGGTAGCGTTCCAGGAGCCGCTGCAAACTATCAATTTTATCGTTAGCAAAGGTGGTAAGAAAGAGCAATAACAAGCAACTTAAGCTGATGACCAATCTTTTCATTACGAACCAAAAGGTGGAAGATATACAAGTTACAAATTCAAAAAGAAAGCATTAACGCTAACGCTTTCTTTTCACTCCTAAACTATGAGAAATCTACCCTTAATTTTTTTTCACACCGCACCAGGTTATCTTAGGCACACCGGCCAGGTAAGAACCAAAGGCGGAAGTACTATTAATATGCTGATACGCAATAGGCTTTACTTCAGAGGTTGCTAATTGAATGTCGGCATACTGCCATGCTTTCTCAAACCGCTCTTTCACCTCCAAGGCTTCCTGCAGCCGGTTTTGGCCTACCAGGCTGAGATAGAGCCCATTCAAGGCCCAGCCATTTTCAGGAAGAAAGGCAAGGTCCTGCGTATAAATCTTTTCAGCGGCAGTATATTGTTTGCTTTCTAACAAGACCGCCCCCAACGTATGACGAACGGAAAAGAACCAATCGGGTGGCTCATTATAGTTGAGCTGATCTTCTATGGCAATCGCTTCTTTCAGCAGCACAATCGCCTTGGAATTGTTGCCCTGCTTCCGGAGTATTTCGGCTTCCAATACACGGCCAGCAATCTGGATAAGATCATCGGCCGCATTTAACTCCCAGATAGTCACTTCTTTCAAAGCCGGTTGCTGCACCAATGTTTTTACGGCGGCCAAGGCCTCTTGTGCTTTTTCCCATTGGTTCTTACCGGCAAAGGCCATCCCCCGGGCATAGTGCCATACAGCCAGCGGATACACCAAATCTTCGTCAGGTTGCTTCAGGGTGAGGATATGATCCCACTGTCCGAATTTTACCAACACATAGTGAGGTATCATCAGGTAATGCTGCAACGTTTGCAGACCTTCTTCACGCATCATGGCAGTGTCAGTGTGGGCGGCAACCCGGAAGGCCGCATTCACTGAAGTTTCTCCTCTTCCTTCAAAAGCAGCCGTAGCCGCCAGAAAGTGAATATTATGAGGAAAATAAGCCAAAGGATACAGACCCTGCGCATTGCAATTGGCAATGTAGAGACTATCTACCACAATGGCTTTCTCATTGGCGACGGACCCTTCATGGTAATGACCTGTACGGATATAAATGTGCGAAGGCATATGTACCAGGTGGCCGGAACCGGGGATAAGCGCCCCCAGACGATCGGCATGAGGTAACCCACGTTCGGGAGTAGCCGAAGCTTCCACAGCATGAATATACAGATGGTTAGCTCCCGGATGTTGTGGACTTCGCTCCAGAATGGCTTCAATGTTGCTGGTGATCTCCATCGTCCAGGGTTTAGGTTCTCCCTGCTTGGTATACAGGTCCCAGGGATGCAGGTTCATCAGCGCTTCCGCATAGAACGTTGCAATGTCGTCGTGGGTGGGAAACTGCTGGTGCACTTTGCGCATCGCCTCCGCATAATCCTGATCCAGTACCGACTGATCTTCTGTTTTGTCATAGTTGTACCGGGTGGCCGAAGCTTCGATCAATGCTTTTTCCCAATCGGATACATCTTCCAGATTGGCAAGGGCTTTTTGAGTCATTTGCTGGGCTTTCTGCCTGAAGGCATCATCCATGGCAGCGTTGTAGTTCGTTCCCAACACATAGGCGATGCCCCAGTAACACATAGCACAGGTGCTGTCTTGGCGAACAGCTTCCTGGTAAGAACGTTCTGCCTCGGCATGGTTAAAGCCATAGGTCAGGTTAAGGCCCTGGTTGAAGAAGCGCTGAGCCATTTTTACATCCGTAGTAATGGTAAGCTCATGCTTCCCTAAATTATCAAAAAGGGGTGCCTGCAAAGGTGTGGACCCTTGGGGAGACTGACAGGAAAACACCCAGACAATGGCAGCCACACACACAACGGTGGCTGTCAGTTGTAAAAGTGATGTGGGCTTGATTTTCATAAGTGTATAGTTTAAGTGGATTAATGTCTGTTTATTCTTGTTTGCGCTTACTTTTTACAGCAGCCGACAACTTTTTTACTTTTTGAATAAAAAAGGTATGCTGCCCTAGCAACCAACCAAAGCCCAGCAATAACAGTTGATAAGCAGGAAACAAAAATAGCAAATAAGCGCAAGCTTTCAGCAGCCAGGGTGTATCAGCCTGGAAGCCCAACCATTGAAAGAGTAAAGGGCGCAATAGCACGACACTGGAGCCGGCAAAACTGAAAACACACAAGATGGCGATTACCTGCCAACCGCTTTGCAGTTGCCACTTTTGCCTGAGCTTTTCTAACCACTGACCAAGGTGCTTTATCATCAGGATCATCTGTTAAAATACTCTTGAAACATTAAATCCGAAATGGATATCGCCGGCGAAAAAGTTGCCCGTTGTTTCGGCAATAAAACCCTTCTCAATCATAGCCCGGCTATTGGTAAGATGCAGCTGAAAGACATGCCCTCCGGTTTCCAGGTCAAAGCCTATCGCCAGCGCATTGAAGTATTCGTCATCTTCCGGCACATCGTAGCGATAATAGTATTCAGCATTGAGTGAAATCCGTTGGGTGATTTTCATCCGCCCTCCTACGCCCAGGGCATAGATATCGTTTTCCCCTTCCTGCTCCCGAATGCGGTTGCGATGAACGAAAGTAGGCATGAGTTGTAAAGAAAGATTCGGCCCCCACTTCCGGGCAATGAGCAGTTGCTGCGTGTAATACATGCGGGAAGCCAGATCAGGATATTGATCCGTTTCATCTCCTTTCAAAGTCTTGATAGCAGCGCTGGATAAAGAAACAACGGAAACAGGAATCACACAGTGTCCACTACTTTGACGCAGCAGTTTCAGCTTCATGAATCCGTCGTAAGTCTTTTCAAAGGAATTGCGACCTACGCCTAGGGTCATACATTCGTTGATACCATATTCCAGGCCCAGGCGAATGTTGGCGGCATCCAGCCCAAAAAACTCATAAGCGCCCGAATTGAGCCGGCCAAAGCGGTGAGAAATCAGAAATTCGAGTTCTCCTTGCTTACGGGTTTGTACGGTATGGCCATTGACCAGCCGGCTTCCTTTGAAAGTGGCTTCTGTATAGTGAACGGTATCTTCAGCCTGCTGATCCAGCAGGTTCATCAGGTCTTCCTGCGCCTGACCGGGAAGCCCCATCAAGAGGCAGCCAATAAAGAGTATATATGTGATTTTTTTCATGATTGTGTGTTCTGTTTTTTTAAAGGGTTAATACAGGGACCAGCCACAGACTGGCCCTGTATGCTTCAACTACAACCTCCAAAAGTTACTCTCGGAGATTACCTTCAATAAGACGGCTTGCAGGTATATATTCAGGTAATGCGTTTCTTGATGCATCGTTTAGCTGTTTAGCGGTTGATACTTCAGGTCTACCGTCACCTCTATGACCTCAGCAATGTTCTTAAATACGATTTTGGGAATATCTATTTTGTGGTCAGCCACCCGCACCTTGAATATGGTTTGTACACTGAGCTGCTGATCCTGCACTTTGATCATTCCTTTGGTAACGAGCGGCCTGGTGACACCGTGGATGGTCAGGTTTCCTTTTACTTCCACTTCATATTCTCCATCCTGGTCCAGGGAGATAGGCTGCACACTGGTGAATACCCCTTGAAAAGTAGCCTTAGGGTATTTATCAGATTCCACATAGTTTTCGTTGAAATGTTCTTGCATCAACGACTTTTCAAACTGGAATGCTTTCATGGGCATGCTCACGACGACCTCCTGTTTGCTGATATCAATAATGCTCTGCACCTGGTGGTTATGGGCTTCAATATCTTCCAAAGGAGCTGTAGAAAAGAATTTGGTATAACCTTCCCGGGTAATGTATTTATCCTGGGCCTTTAAAGGAACAATGCCTAAAGTGAGCATTGATATTCCTAATATACAGATAGTTTTCATGATCGATTAATATAAATAATGACTGTTTTTACTTATTGTGAATTTTCCGCAGGGGCTCCATCACCAACCCAGCAGGCAATATGCGCTATTTCCTCATCGGAAAGTTTTTTCCCACTGGAAGACGGCGGCATGGTTTTGTTACCGGTACGGTCTCCTATTCTTTCTGCTTTTTGCCGGATTACCTCCTGCTGGCGAAAGTCAGGGGATGTGGTGCCATCGTGGCAGTTGGACACTGCACAGTTTGTTTTAATGATAGCCTCAACCTGTTCGAAGGCCACACCACTGCTGAGCTGTACCGATTGCACTACTTCACACCCATTGGCATCCTGCGCGGTGATCTCGTAGGAGCCAGGGAGCAGTTGAGCAAAGGTGCTACTGCTTTGAAATGCCTGCTGGTCAAGCTTGAACTGGTAGGGTTCTTCTCCTCCTTCCGCATGAATACGGATACTTCCCTCCGCTGTACCGCAGGCAGCCTCCGTCGTTTCTACGGTGACGTTGAGGCCATCCTGGTTATTCACCTGAACCTCTAAAGTATGAGTACAACCCTTATTATCCGCTACGGTCACCGAATAGTTGCCCGCCTTTAGGTTATTGAATTTACCTTCGGCATTGGCTCCCTCTCCATTGATTCGGAATACATAGGGGGCTTCTCCGGCTGATGCCTGTACCTGGATAGCCCCACTGGCTACACCACAGCTGGCATCTTCTACCGATATAAGTTGTATGACAGGGGGGTCAGAGCAATCTTCGGGCGCTGGCACCACGTCATACGTACAAGCCTGCATCAAGCTGGCTATCGCCATGATGAGGATTGTCACACTGACATACTGTTTAGAACACATCATACACTTTTCAGTAATCACCATTCCAGGCGCGAAATAGTCCAGTCATTGACAGTTTGTCCTTTGGTTTCTCCCCGTGCATTATCCTGGGCAAAGAAATACATCGCTCTTCCTTTATAGGCCAGTTGCTTCGCTCCATCAGTGCGAGTAATCACACTGAACTTGGCTTTGTCCAACGTAGAAGGAATGATCAGGTCTTCTATATCTTCAAAGGCCGGCCAGGCTGAAAGACAACCTCCGTTGCAGTTACTGACATTTTCCTCATCCTTCAGAAAATAATACAAGGTACGTCCCTGCGGGTCCACAATGTATTTGGTCGTTGGGTCGGCAAAAGGCTCTACCTTTTGGTCAGCCAACATCAGGGTATAATCGGGCTTGGCTACAAACCATACTTCTCCGATACCTTCTCCATTGGTATCGCCAGCCTGGTTGTCGCCCGCATAGTAATACAGTGGCCAACCTTTGTAAGTTGTTTGCCGCTGCCCGTCGGTACGGGTAATGGTGCCAAAGTCAGCGGCTGCTAAGCCTGCCCCTTCCTGAATCTCTTCGGCAAAGAAAACAGGCCAGGAGGCAAGGCAGCCTTCCAGACAAACACTGCTGCCCTGCACATCTTTGGTAAAGAGGTAGAGCGTGCGGCCTGCTTCGTCTACCAGGAAGTTGTCCAGGGTAGTGTTACTGGATAATTTTACTTCCACTGAAGCGTCGTCAGAGGGAGCAGGCTGCCCTTCTTCATCATCACAGGCGGCAAAGAACAACATGTGCCCTACGGCAACGATAAACAACAGGTAATTTTTAACACTTTGCATTTTTTTAATCGTTAAGTTGAAACATAATTATTGAAGAAATGAACAGGAGCAAAGGTAAGGAGGCTGCTCCCGTATCATAAAATTTAACAGGTGAACAATAAGTTTACAGCCTTTCCCCAGCAGGTAGACAAAAAGTATACATTCATTGCCACTATCTGATTATCAGGCAATTATAAAGACACCCTTTGGCTGAATACCACGCACGCTTTGTCAGGTGGAAAGACAGACATCCGCTTTTTGTCAGCAGGCCGGCTCTCAAAGGATACGCTACGCCGGAAGTGGGCTTTTCCTGATCGGACCAGAAACAGAAAGTAATTCCGCTTCCAAACAGGAGAGCAGCGACCACAGAAAACTATTGGATACAGCCCATAACTTTTGTCTGATTAATTTTTGTTTTTTACCAGAATTCGCAGTACTTTTACGCATTAAGTTGAATCATTGAAGAAATTTTTATTGACCCTACTATTCGGTGATAGTCGGGTCTTTTTATTTTATTTGTCACAAAGATAGCGATGAACGTAACCTATCTTAAAATTTTTCGGGTCAACAATAAGTCAACAAGCTTCTTTTTCCGGGTAGACAACAAGTAGACAATTTGGCATTTTTGCCATTGGTACGCTAAAAGGCACTTTTTATCCCAGTAGCAAAAGCCTGCTTTTCACTTTATTCCCATCATTATTGATGTACTTTCACCCGACAAACACTTCCTGTATTTACGCTCCGGACTTTTCTCCGCAACCTGCTATTTACATTCCTCTCTGACCTCTTTCACCGGATCAGAATACAAGCTTGACAAGCCATCGCCTTTCTCTTTAAAAATGCATTTCCGGATGACAAAATTTTCAGAACTTGCCATCAAATCAAGCCTGTAAAGGCATAAAAGTCATAAAACAGGCAATTGTCCACTCATTGTCTACCCGATTCGTAAAGTAGGTTTACCTATTGTTCACCCTTTACATTTTACGCTTTGCTATTCTCTGCCTTACCTTTGTGTAACGCTTACGAATAATAAATTTCTTCAATAACTCAACTGATTAAGTATTATGTGTAAACTATGTTCTTTTGACACCACAAAAGCCGAAGCTTTCGGCGAACAATTAATAGGTATCATGAATCAGGGTGCTTTGTCGCTGATGATTTCTGTGGGTCATCGTACCCGCTTATTTGATACCATGGACAAACTTCCACCGGCAACCAGTGAAGTCATCGCCCAAAAGGCAGGGTTGCAGGAACGCTACGTGCGGGAATGGCTGGGTGCTATGGTAACGGGAAAGATCGTTATGTTCAATCCAAAAGACCAAACGTACGAGCTCCCGTCTGAGCATGCGGCCTACCTGACCCGGAAAGCAGGATCCAATAACGTAGGCGTTCTGGCACAATACATTCCGGTGCTGGCTTATGTGGAAGATGCTGTGGTGCGCTGCTTTTATGAAGGGGGTGGCGTACCCTACGAACAGTATAACCGCTTTCACGAAGTGATGGTGGAAGACAGCGGGTTGGCCGTAATCTCTTCCCTGATCAATGAGGTGCTTCCTCTGGTACCCAATATTAAAGAAAAACTGACCGCAGGAATTCGGGTACTCGATATCGGATGCGGCAGCGGAAGAGCCCTTAATCTGATGGCAAAACATTTCCCGGCCAGCACCTTTGTGGGCTATGACCTGTGTGAAGAACCCCTGGTTAATGCCCGGCGAGAAGCCCAGGCACAGGGACTGACCAATGTTTACTTTGAGCAGCGCGATCTGACGTATTTTCAGCCAGAGCAACCCTTTGATTTTATCACCGCTTTTGATGCTATCCATGATCAGGCACGACCCGACAATGTATTGGCAGGGGTGTACCAGGCGCTGAAAGCAGGAGGTTATTATCTGATGGTAGACATAAACGCTTCTTCCCGGGTAGAAAACAACATGGAGCACCCTATTGGTCCTTTGTTGTATACAGTTTCTACGATGCACTGCATGACAGTCTCACTGGCACAGGGAGGCATGGGACTAGGCACTATGTGGGGTCGTGAAAAAGCGAATGTTATGCTGAAAGAAGCAGGGTTTTCTGAAATCCGGGAGCATCTGTTACCACAGGATTTTCAAAACCGTTATTACGTCATCCGGAAATAATCACTCCATTCACTTCTACTTATTTATGATGAAAAAGATAAAACTCTTCGGAACCCTCCTGCTATTCGGGGTAATGATTCCTGCTTTGGGACAGTCGCTGACGTCTCATTATTTTGAGTCTGGTCATGTCAGGCTTCATTACATGACCGCCGGCACCGGCGAACCTGTCATACTGATTCATGGCGTTACTGATAACATTCCGGTATGTTTTCAGCAACCCTTACCCCCTACAGGGACTGATTTCATGACTAAACTTGCAGAAAAGTACCAGGTCGTAGCCATAGATACCCGGGGGCATGGGCAAAGTGATAAACCTACCGGTGTGGAAAGCTATGGCAAAGTCATGGAAGAGGATATCATTCGCCTGATGGATCATTTGAAAATAGAAAAAGCACACCTGGTAGGTTATTCCATGGGTGCCTTTATCATCGGGAATTTACTGGTCAACCATAAAGATCGGGTAAAAAGTGCGGCTCTTGTTGGCGGTACTCCTTTAACAAAGCAGCAGTTCTATGAAGCCCATCCGCTTTATCAGGTCTTTGTGAAAACAGCACAATACCTGGCCAACGAATCCGGGATCAATCCTTTGCTCGAGTGGTATTGGTCCACCAGGCAGCCTGTGCCTACCAAGGAAATACTGGATAGCTTAAGTCAACAAATTCTGGAAGGACAAAGTAATGAGGCACTGCAAGACTGCCTGATAGGTTTTAAAGCGCTTTTCCAGGTTGACGAAAAGAAACTCGGGCAGAACAACATCCCGGTAGCGCTAATCATTGGCGACGATGATCCCATGATCGACTTCATAGCACCTTTTCAGCAATTGCCCAGCAGCTCGCTGGTAGTCATCCCGAAGGCCAATCATCTGGATATACTGATGTACCCTGAATGCCTGACAGCTGTTGAGCAATTTCTGCAGGAAACCCAAGGCCTGTCCGGAAGGGCAACTCCTGCGGAGCATTAGCAGCCAGGAGAATCATTAAGTAACAATCGACACACAATTTCTTCCATTTGTATTCAACGTAATGAAAAACAAAACAACATTTTCCAAAAGCCTGGGTACTCGCGACGTAATGGTGGCGGGTGTCGCCCTGGTCGTAGCAGCGAGCACTCTGGTGAGTGATTTCAATGGGTATTTCAGCCTGGGAATTTCCTTTGTGATAGCTGTATTGATAGGCTTTCTGATCAACCTGTTGCTAGGGCTCTCGGCTGCCGAACTCAGCACGGCCTATCCCAAAGCAGGGGCCTTGTATAACTATGCCAGGGAGATATTTCAAGGAAATACCGGAAAATTCCTGGGGGTTTTCCTGGGCTTATCCTTCTATGGGATGATTGCCCTGACCATGGCCGGAGAAGCGGCCGCAGGTGCCTTTGGGTTACAAGCCATGATTGGCCTGGAGATACCCTTACAGTTTTATATTCTTTGCCTGTCTATCCTGGCCATTATTCCAAATATTTTAGGAATTCGTACCACAGCCTGGGTCAGTCTTGGCCTGCTACTGCTGATGCTGGGCATCCGGTGGTTCTTCGGACTGGCAGGCTTTCTAAGCTGGGGGAATACGGAACTCTGGTCATGGGCTAACCTGCAAACCCACGG
This sequence comes from Catalimonadaceae bacterium JC749, assembly GCA_021730635.1. Lineage (GTDB taxonomy): Bacteria > Bacteroidota > Bacteroidia > Cytophagales > Cyclobacteriaceae > JAJNNC01. The sequence continues at coordinate 58,565 of JAJNNC010000010.1, read as the reverse complement.
AGAAGGCAACTTCTGGACCGGCAGCCAGGGCATACTCACCACCGGCCTGGCACTGGCTTTCTGGAGCTTTGTCGGGATTGAATTTGCCTGCTCACTGGCCGAAGAGGTGAAAAATCCCAGTCGATCCATGTCCCGCGGCCTGGTGATGGGGCTGGTATTAGTGTTACTCACCTCCCTGGTGATGGGTATCGGGGTCTCCGGCGCTTTACCGCTGGCGGAATGGCAAGCGGCCCTCAAGAGTGAGATTGGTCATCAGGGAGAATCTCCCCAACTGGTGGTCGGTTATCAGATGTTTGGGCTGGTAGGGTATTACCTGATGGCCCTGGCTTCCGTAGCCGCTACCCTGGGTACACTTACCGTCACTTATGCGGCAATGCCCCGGCTGCTGTTCAGCATAGCCCAGGACCAGCTGTTATTTGGCAAGCTTTCAAAACCAGTGGCCAAACTGCATCCTAAGTACCAGTCACCCGTAGTAGCCATCGTGGTCACCTTTGTACTCTATATGATTCCGGCACTCTACAACAGTCAGGTGATCGACTGGATCTTTTCCGCTGCCTATGTGTGGATACTGCTGTATATAGTATTTCATACGCTGGTCATTTTTCAGCGTAAGCTGTATCCCATGGCTCCAAAAGCCTTTGCAGGAAACTGGGTAACGGCTATGGCTGTGGCAGGCATCCTCATTACTACCATCGGGTTGTACTATGCTTTTGCAGGTACCCATGCTTACTACGGCTCCAGGGCGTTGATCCTGCTGGGAACGACCCTGCTGGTCAGTGGGCTGTCGTACCATCTGCAAAAGGAAAAAAGACCCGTACCTAAAGTCCGAAAGATTTGATCAGTATCTCATTCTATTAATTGAACACTCTTTTATTTCTAACCATTTTAATTGTATTCACTTATGAAACCATTTGTAAATTTCTTCATGATCGCATTCATTACTGTATTAGCCAGTTGCCACAAACTGGAAGACATTTTTGACCATGTAAAAGACCAGGAGGATGAGGAGGAAACAGCCTCTTTTACCACCTCCTCTATTGAAGCCATACATCTGTTCCTGGCCGATGCAGAAGGTAATGCCCCTACAGATCCTGAGGCACCCGTTTTCGAGAGCAGAAAAGGAAATCCGGTACTGACCCCCGGAGGTGATCCTGTTACGCTGGAAGCGTTTGATGCGGTAAAAGGCAAAATGAAAATGACCTGTACTGAACAGGGCACCGAGATCAAGCTGGACCTTGAAGGTCTGATACCCTTCGGTACTTATTCTGTCTGGGTGCTGGTTTTTGAAGAACCGGGCTTTGACCCCACCTTCGCCCATCAGATCGGAGAGAGTGTGGCAGGGGCGCATGATGGTACAGAAGGTTACTTTATCGCCAGCTCCGATGGAAAAGTTTCCTATTCGGTGACCGTTCCGGAAGGCGACCTTTCTTTCTTAGGGAGTGTGACCGACTGTCTTTTAGATGAATATGAGGTACACATTGTAGGCGCTTATCATTTGGATGGCCATATCTACGGGGGAGAATTAGGTCCGGAGGGCAAAGCGGTAGAGCAGTTTGGCTTTATGTACCGGGCAGAATAATCTGACAGAAATCTTCCCGGTAAGGTCATGCACAGGATCGGGAAGATTTCACTCTCAGAGCGTAGGCACCTGGAAGGACCGGGTTACCAATAGCTCATCAAGGGTTACCAATCTTTGATATCCCATCAATACAATTTATTATGAAAAAGTACCATTTACTTACCATGCTCACTTTTCTCCTGGCAGGTATGGGATGCCAGCAGGAAGAGGATATGCTACAGGAGAAAGATAAGCTGGACCAGCAGCTAACACAAGCTTTACAACAGGCTTCCGCAGGCCAGGGAGAACGTTTTTACAGACTGCCTGCCAGCGATGATCTGAAAAGTTTTCCGCAGGACCCCAAAAACCCGGTCACCCCTGAAAAGGTGGCACTGGGTAAACTATTGTTTCACGAAACAGGACTAGCCGTGAAATCCAAAATGCCTGAGAATATGCTGACCTATTCCTGTGCCAGTTGCCATCATGTACAGGCAGGGTTTCAGGCCAACCGCAAACAGGGTATCGGAGAAGGTGGAGAGGGTTTTGGCCTGGCAGGGGAAGGAAGGCAAGCCAACAAGTTGTGTCCTGAGGATTCACTGGATGTACAGCCCATCCGTTCGCCTTCTATCCTGAATGGCGCTTACCAGACCAACATGTTGTGGAACGGACAGTTTGGCGCCACCGGCGTAAATGAAGGTACCGAAGCAGCCTGGACACCCGGCACGCCTAAGGAAAACAATGTCCTGGGTTTTGAAGGGCTGGAAACCCAAGCCATAGCAGGCTTAGGCGTACATCGCCTGGCAATAGATACTTCCCTGTTCTTTCAGACCAACTACCAGCACATGTTTGATGCGGCCTTTCCGAAAACTGGCGTGCAGGAACGTTACACCAAAGTGACCATGGGGTTGGCCATTGCCGCCTATGAACGCACCGTCCTAGCCAATCAGGCTCCCTTTCAGCGGTGGTTGCGGGGAGAAAGCAGTGCATTGACCCAGCAGCAAAAGCAGGGCGCTATCCTGTTCTTCGGTAAAGCGCAGTGTGCTACCTGCCACAACGGGCCTGCCCTCAACAGTATGGAATTTCATGCGTTGGGCATGAACGATCTGATAGGAGCAGACATTTTCCTGAGCAAGCCCAATAGTCCTGAACACAGAGGGCGGGGTGGCTTTACCGGACGGACGGAAGACAACTATAAATTCAAAGTACCACAGCTTTATAACCTGAAAGATTCACCCTTTTACGGGCATGGCGCTTCCTTCCAGTCTGTGAGAGAAGTGGTTGAATATAAAAACCGGGCAGTATCTCAGAATCCTCTTGTGCCGGAAAGCCAGCTGGCCGATGCCTTCCACCCTTTGCGGCTTACGGAAGAAGAAATAGATCAGATCACGGATTTTATAGAACATGCACTATACGATCCACAGCTGAACCGCTATGCACCCGATGCGCTTCCCTCAGGGTTGGCATTTCCTAACAACGACACTTTGTCCAGGGCGGATCTGGGATTTGGTTTCTGACTTCAATGCACTATTCTCCGTATTGACCTCTTCTTTAGGTGCAAAGAGAAGATCAGTCACTGCATCCAGAATTGTTTCACCTTCTGGAAAAAGCATGGACGCCTTTGGCGTCCATGTTGCTTTCATATCTTTTACGCTATAAGCGATGATCTGATCCGCTGCCGGAATCCATCATGAAGCGCAATACTTTCTATCCGGATCTGTTCAACCAACCATACCTCCAAAAACATACTGTTGCCCAGGCATAGCGTCCGGAACCTACGTGCTGAAAGTGATGCCCCTAAGGCGTAAAAAAATTATTTGATAGAATCGAAGGGCAGGTAGGAAATCAGCATTTACAAGACCTGATCATCTGCGTTTTGGATACCTGTTTATTTTTTTCAACGCAACCCACAGGTATGCTTGACCAGGAAGAATTTCATGACGCATCAGGCTTGCAGGCATACCTTGTTCAGCCCTATAACTTGAGCGATTGAGCCGATGAAAAAAAGCGAGTCATCCCTATTTTATTTGAGATTGTCTTATGATCGTTTTTATACCATAACATTAATGCCATAGTGAAAGGGAAGATATCTGTTGATAGCCAGTTCCAAAGATACCCCTTCTTATAAAAGGTTTAGGGACTTCCTGATACCTGTATATTGGCACGAGAAAGTCCCTTCCCTACACCCGCATTTTTTACCGCTTTCTCCACTCAGTGGAAAAGAACGTACTCTCAGTTTGGGAACCCCTCAACCACAGACGGCAGAGGGGGAGGCTCAATTTTGAAATTGTAAATAACCCAACTGGGCTTTCAGGGTGGTGATGTTATCATTATTACAACGGAATCCTATGCCGGTCAGTACGGTCCGATGAGGAATAGAGGTAAAAAGCCTGGTCTCAAAGTCTATCTCAAGCGGGTGAGTGGGGGCTGTACCTACCGAGGTTATACGACGAAAATCATCTAAGACAATATTGTTAGTGGTAGAACTCTCATCAATTTTTTGGTGATATACCCGCAGCGTGGTAACATTCCCATTATTCACTCGAATCCCTAGCCCCGTAATCAGATACCCTTCAGGAACGGCATACCACACTTCAAGCTGATGATTGGGCGCTGTACCATGATACGTTCTGTAGCGAGGACCCAACGATCCATTGTCATTAATAAAACGCTGCTCAATCACCATGGTCGTCACATTATCATTGCTGATTCGCAGGCCGATCCCTGTCAGCGCATAGCCGGGAGGCAGGTTGTGGAATACTTCCAGTGCATTATTGGGTGCAGTGCCCAGATTTTGAGAAAATTCATGAATAATTTGTCCTCCTATACTGGCACTGTTTAGCGCTGCATCATTTTTTTCACTCCAATCCAAAGCAGGATACAGATCAAAATTGGTAGCCACAGGTTCTCCGGTTTCCGGATCTATGACTACGTCAACAAATTCTGCTTCCGTGGTCTCACCTCCTTCGCTGCTATCCTGCGAAGGGTAGACCTCATCTTCCTTATTACATCCGAATAAAAGGGTAAAGACAACAAGACATAAACTAATTTTTGTTTTCATAATTGTTTGAATAATTGAAGAAATTAATAATAAATAAGTAGAAATTGCGGGTAGCGCCTCTTTCCCATCAGTAATAATGCTGGTTTGAAGAAGGCTGCGACCGAGAGAAATCTTTAGCTATAGTGTTGTATCAGCGGTAAACTTTTGTCTTATAAAGACCTAATATGGGCTCATGGATATAAGTTACCAGGCCATACTCATAAAGTATCTTGCATGGCTTTACAAAGGTACGGAGGAATCCCAGTCAGGTGCTAATGGGGGAAGTAATCAAATAGTAAACATAGAGACTCCATTCATTTATAGCCAGTAAACAAAAGGTAAACAAATAAACGATAAGCAGCTGACTGTGAGGTATTAGCAAATATTGTTAAAATTTACCCGATAGAAGTGCTTCTCACAAACACAAGCGATCCCACCTATTTGGCTGCTCAACTGGGGGAAGATATAGCCGAGTAGCCAACCTGCCTGGATGGGGTATCTTGTCGATCCTGACTCAAAGCTTTCTGGTAGCTTACGACATTTGATGGACAGTCTTGAGGTGGCAGAAAACGCTTCTTGACCCTACAAAAAATGCTTTTTCAAATCCTGATCACCTTTTGTCTACACTGATTGGGCAGGCTGTAGACCTGTTGTATACCTGATACATTTACCACCATGCTCCGAACGAACGTATCTTTGAACAAGCAAAACAAACCCGTTTACATGTTTCAACTTTAACCTTTATGATCATGAATTATCATCAAATTTTCTTCAGTGGTTTACTTATGTTAGTATTGAGTGCCAATGTGATGGCTAAAAGCGGCTACTCCGGGGTGGATACCAGTCGTGTAGCCAGTCTTCATCCTTCTCTGCTGTCAGAATCGGCCCGGGGATTAAACCGAAACCACAAACTAAACCCTAAGGTAAAACCCGGTCAGGTAGTTGATGCCGCCACAATCGCCAGTGTAGAAATTTCGGAAGCCTCTGCGCTTACGGTAGCTTCAGGCATCGCTATTTTGAAAAACAAAGCTTATATTTTACGAAAAACCCGGCGTCCGGTGCATGTGATCAAAGCGCATCACCAAATTTCTTATGACTATCTCGTACGAAATCATAAGTTTAAAAAATAAACCGTTCTGACCCCTATACATGAAAAAAGAGCCCTCCTGGGGCTCTTCATTTTTTATGTTGTCTACTCAATAATCGCGCTGCCACTTGCCGTAAAACCCAACCCCTACATTAACTAGCCAATAGCACAGCTCTTTCGTAATGACCCTTTTCTACCTGTAACAGCACCTCTACAATATTGTCTTCCTGTTCCAGATTCATTTTTTTACGAACCCGATGGCGGGCGGTTTTCACGCTATCCGGTGAAATCCCCAGCACCAAAGCCGATTCTTTGATATTCAGGTTCAGCCGAATGAGCGCACAGAGCTTCATCTCACGAGGTCCCAGTTCGGGAAAGGCTTCATTCAGGTTTACGAAAAAGTCAGGGTGTACACTCTCAAAATGCATTTTGAAAGACGCCCAGTCCTGGTCAATAGTCACATGTTGCTGAATCAAATGTTTAAGGGAACGGAAATCCTGCGCCGTCCATTGCTTTTGTTTTTGCAAAACCTCCACATTTTCTTTTAACTCTTCCAGCAGTTCATTTTTCTGGATAAAATTCAGGGTATACGAGGTCAGTTGCTGGTTTCTGTGTTCCAGTTCCTGCCGCAGTTTTTGTTCTCTGAGCATAGCATTTTCCTGCTGTGAAGCCAGCAAAGAGCGGGAATGTTCCAGTTGTTCCTGTTTGCGTTTCATCCGGAGATGCTGGGTACGGACGACAAAAAAGCCGACTAGCAGCAGCAGGACTACCGCCAACGCCAGCATATTCCGGGTAAGCCGCTTGATCTGGTTGTCCTGAGACAAAAGCTCGATCTGCTGGCTTTGCAATTTGAGTTCTTTCTGCTGTTGGTCATGCTGGTATTTCGCCTCCATTTCGGCAATGGCCCGGTTTTTCTCCACATTAGTCAGGGAATCCTGCAGTAAGGTGTACTTTTGATAATACGTGATCGCCTTTGGCAACTGTCCTGTCTTTTCATAGATGGATGCCAGATCCGCATGGATACGAACTTTGGTGGCCAGGCCATCTTTGACTAAAGATAAGGCTGTATAAGCCACTTTTTCGGCTTGTTGATAATCACCTTTCTCAATATAAAGGTTGGCCAGTGATTCGTAAGCTTTGGCCAGTTCTTCCTGATTCCCGGTTTTTTTCACCAGTTGCATCGCCATATGATAATACCGGATAGCTTCCTCCCACTTTTTTTCAGTTGTCTTTAAGGCACCCAGATTATAGTAGTACGCTTCCAAAAGCGTCACCTGTTGGGTAGTATCTATATATTGTATGCCCCGGGTCCAGTAGACTTCTGCCGAATCAAATACTTCTTTTTTATAAAAGTTAGAGCCTAAATTAAAAAGCATGTAAGCAATTTGTTGCCGGTCCCCAAGCTTTTGATGAACGATCAGCGCTTTTTGAAAATAATCGTTGGATAGCTTGTGGTTATCCAAAGCAGCATGTATCATTCCTAATCCGCTGAATGCCAAACCCTGATTTTGCATGTATTTCTTATGGCCAGGAAAGCGCATTACCAGTGAGTCCAGTAGCTGAGCAGCCTGGATATTCAGGGAAAGGGCTTGCTCCGTATCACCTTTACGGCGGTGCAGAGAAGCCAGGTTGATATAAATTCTAGCCTGAATAGCCACCATAGAAGCTACCGTATCTGTAGGAGATATTTGAAGGGAAATTTGCTCCAGGGTTTTAGTAGCTTTTTCATAGTCACCCATTTCCCGGTAGGCTAAGGCTTTTAATCTTTGTATCTCCAGCTTCCAGGCCAGCGAATCTATCCTTTGTAAAAGAGAATCAGCGATTTCGGCAAAATACAGCGCTTCTGCAGGTGCCTGTCTGATGATCTCATTGATATGCGTTTCCAGGTAACTTACTTTTTCTTTGTCGGAGGACAGTTTTTTCAGGGGTTGAAGAATGGCCATACGATCCTGGGCCTGCCCAGAAACCACCTTCAGACTGACAAAGATAATGAGCAGCAGCTTGCTATAAAGAACATAGTTGAATTGCATAGAAGTGTTATGTTAAAATTTCTCAAACCTAACAGCTTTCCTCCAAAGGGGCGAATCTGACGGGTAGACAATTAGTGTACAGCCCTGTATTAACTAAAAAAATAAAGGAAACGGGTTTCTAACAGCAGGGTTGATCCAAACCATCCGGCGCCAGCCTTGATCATGGGTTCACCCAACACCGGGGCATGACTGCTATCTCAATGTTGATGACAAAGAAGAGGTATGATATATTTTTTTCAGATAACAACTTCCCTGAAATCTACCAGTTTCCCTGCCATCACTTTAAGACAGCACAGCAACGAAGGATCATGGCGCCAGGAACAAAATTTTTCAAGGCATAGCGTCAATGGTTAGGTTACCAATCTCCTACCTTCTTATACTAAATCTTATAGATCATCGACATACGGCGCTGCTTCAGGTGCCACTAAACCGTCTGTTATGAAAAAGCCATTGCTCATCATTATGATCCTGCTTTTCTTTGGTGAAGGAAATGCTTCTGCCTTCTCTTTGTCATTAAATACGACGGGGCAGCCACAAAAACTGCAATACTTTTATGATATACCAGTGCCATCTGAGATTTCTGAAGCGATAGAGGCTATGGTACGACAGTTAGAGGCTAAAAAACTAAAACAAAAAAATGAGCTGCATTTCCTGAAATCTGTGTTTTACACGGTCCATCGCCAAGTACTGAAAAAATATAAGGAATACAGCACGGTAGAGAACCTTCTCACCCAAGGTCATTATAATTGTGTATCAGGAACCGCCCTCTATGCGTTGCTGTTGGACAGGCTGGAAATTCCTTACCAAATATGGGAGATGAATTATCATGTTTACCTGACCGTGCCAATAGCAGGCATGCAGGTGATGTTTGAAACTACCGATCCGCAGCAAGGATGGATCACCGATTTGCAGGAAATACAGCAACGGATAGATCACTTTCTGGAAGAGGCTGATCAGTATCATCAGGCGCTGAGTATTTCCGCTCCACTCATCCACCGCCCGATACAACTTCGGCAGTTAGCGGGTCTACAGTACTATAATCTGGCCCTTGAGGAATACAGACAGCAGAACAGGCAGAAATCTCAACAGTACATCAGAAAAGCAATCACCCTGTATCCTTCCGAGCGAATAGCCGCCTTTGAAAGAAATCTAGCCAGTGCCCTACACTCGGAAGAAAATAGGATATCTGTGCGCTAGGATAATTATTTATATTTCTCGTACAATTTAAGGAGGAGCTGCCAATAAGATTGTAAAAAGGCATTTTCAGTCTTTTGTTCACTTCTTGTCTACTTGTCTTTAGAACGCTGTTCACCATCTGCTTACCTGTAAAATTCGTCCCTTAACAGCCTATCCATTAGCTTTGCTGAACAATGATTCAACTGATACATTATGAAAAAGATTGTAAGATGGCTGATGATTCTCCTGGTTATTGCAGGGATTGCGTACCGATATCCTCTGATGATAGGAGCAAAGGATGCTGCTAAGACCGAAGCCTTGAGGGCTGTTCATTTTTTTCCCAACCTGCTTGTCCCTACAAGCCAGGAAACGGTTTTTAAAGATTGAACTGTGGTCTGATCTGATTCGTCAGGTTTACCTTATACTCAGCCCTACCCATGAGATCAACTTATGTTGAAAACATACCTTTTGTATTGATGAAAAAGTTATTGTCAGCCTTACTTGGCGTCCGTAGTTACTTGGCAGCCCTGGGTGCTACTGTCTTTCTATTTGATTTTACAGCCAGCGACTCCTTTACTATAGGGCCTACACTGTCTCATTCATCAGGCACTACAGGAAAAGCAGCCCTCACCGATATTTTACTACTGCTACTAATTGGACTTCTGCATGGCGGAATGACCAGAAAATCCAGCCAACTGTTCCTGAGGAAATACTTGCCTGCTCCTCTGCTTAGAAGCTTCTATGTACTAACGAATGCTATGATGATTTTAATGCTCACCCAATACTGGATGAAATCAGACATACTCCTCTGGGAAACTACGGAAGGCTTTACCTAGGTAGCCTTACTGACACTCCAGCTCTTAGTACAGCACACAGACTTCCCAATTAACTTATTTTGTCAACAATAAAAAAAAGCATAAAAGATATGAAAAAATTACTGCTTAGGATTACCTTGGGCTTGATCATTCTTGTCGTGGTAGCAGGTCTGGGCATGGCTTTTCTCATACGACAGGAATTTAAAAAACTGGAAAGTGACGATCCAAGGGTCTGGCAATCCACCATTGAAGCTTTCCAGGCAGAAGCTCAGGAAATATCAGCACCTGATAAAGCTATCCTGTTTGTAGGAAGTTCCAGCATTCGTTTCTGGAAAAACCTGGCACAGGATATGGCGCCCCTTCCCGTGATCAAGCGAGGGTTCGGAGGAGCCAAGCTCCGTGATGTCATTTATTATGCAGACCAGATTATTGTGCCTTATCAACCCAGGGCCATTGTCTTGTTCGCTGGTACGAATGATATCTGTGGTCGTGCCAATGATAAAACTCCGGAGCAGCTGCAGTCAGATTTCCAGGAACTGGTTACGCTGCTGGAAAAGGAGTTACCCGATACCCCTCTTTATTATCTATCGATCACACCCACTACGAGCCGATGGGAAATTTGGCCTCAGGTACAGAAAGCCAATCAGCTTATCCGGCAATATGCCACAGCAAAAAACGGAGTTCACTTTATAGATACAACGCCATACTTTCTGAATAAGAAGAAGCTACCTCAGGAAGAATTATTTTGGTGGGATGGGGTGCATCTCAACAAAAAGGGGTATGCGCTATGGACGCGGGTAATCAGGGAAAGACTGCTGAAAGATTTACAGGCAGGTTTATGAAAAGTACCAGGTATCAAAGCCTAATACCCAGTACTTTTCAACCAGGAAACATCATTCATACCGAAGCGAATGTACCGGATTGGCCAGGGCGGCCCTGATGGTTTGAAGCCCAACGGTCATGAGCGCAATCAGTAGCACCATGATCACCGGAATACCCAACAGCCACCACTGAATGCTGATCCGGAAAGCATAATGAGTTAGCCAGGTCTGCATGACAAAGTAGGCAATAGGTATCGCGATCAGACTGGCGATGAAGACCATGCGGATAAAATCCTGGGAAAGCAGTCGGACAATCCCGGTCACAGAAGCTCCCAGCACCTTACGGATACCAATCTCTTTGGTACGTTGGGTCGCGATAAAAGCAGAAAGCCCAAAAAGCCCCAGGCAGGCCACGAAGATGGCGAGCGCCGCAAAAAAACCAAATACTTTTCCAAAGCGAAGATCAGCCTGGTATTGCTGATTAAAATGATCGTCCAAGAAAAAATAGGAAAACGGATTACCCGGGAAATTTGCATCCCAGGTGTTTCTGGCAAAGGCAATGGTTTCCGGCAACCGACTGGTTTCCACTTTTACGGAAAAGTAATTCCGGCTGGCAGGTATCAACCGGAAAATCAGAGGATCAAAACCGGTTTTTAATGATTCCTGATGATAATCTTTGAGCACACCGATGATCTTAAAAGTGTCACCCCAGAAGAAGATCTCCTGGTTGAGCACCGCTTCCGGCTCATCAAAACCCAACAGCTTCACTGCCGACTCATTGAACAATACGGTACTTTCATCGGTACCAAACTCACGTGAAAAGTTTCGGCCGGCTATTGTTTTTAACTGAAAAGCCTCCACAAAATCATAGTCGATGCCTATGACCCTGTACTGCTTACTATCGCTCTCATCCTGCTGGATGAGCCGGATGCCTCCGGCATTCCAGTCGGGTTTATTCCCTGGCACGGCTGTAGAGGCGGCTACCGCTCTGATCGAGGAAGAGCGCAGCAGTTCCGTTTTAAAGGTCTGCACCTGATCAGCATAGACCGAATCATCTACCACATTGGGCGCTTCCATCACCAGGGTTTGATCGATAGCGAAGCCCAGCTCCTGATTTTGCATATATCTGATTTGCTGGTAGACCGTTAAAGTACCTGCCATCAGGAATACTGACGCAGCAAACTGCAAGATGACCAAGAGTTTCCGTAAGGCTACCCCATTCTTGGAAGTGCTCATTTTCCCTTTCAGCACACTGGCCGGTTTGAAAGAGGAAAGAACAAAAGCCGGGTATACGCCTGACAAAAAAGCACCAAACAGAAAAAAACCAGCCACAATGAGCCAGAAAGTGAAAGTAGTGAAAAAAGCCAGTGTCATTTCCTTCCCTGTCAGGGTGTTGAAATAGCGGTACGCCGCCAGCACCAGTATCATGGCCAACAAGATGGCCAGCGTATTCAGCATGACGGACTCAAACAAAAACTGTCGGATCAGCTGAGTACGTGCCGAACCCATTACCTTCCTCACCCCTACCTCTTTGGCACGGTCTACTGAGCGGGCTGTAGAAAGGTTGATATAATTCACCCAGGCAATGATGATGATAAAAAAAGCGATGATGAGCAAAGCATATACCGCATCTCCATCGCCATTGACTTCGGCTTCCATCATATAATGAGAATACAGGTGAATGTCGGTAAGGGGCTGCAAAGAAAATGTCATCCCGGCATTGTATTGTTTTAGTTCCTCGCCCACTTTTTGTTCTACTAACGAAGGGATCTTTGCCTCCAGCGCCTTAGGGTCTGTGCCGGGCTGTACCAGTATATAATTAAAAAATCCATCCCACTGCCAGGCGGTACGCACTTCTTCTCCTACCCAACCCACAAAAGTCTCATAAGAAAGCAGGAAGTTAAATTTCAGGTGAGAATTGTCCGGTATGTCTTTGAAAACACCTGTGATCTCATAAGTATCTTTTCCATCGACGCTGATACTTTTTCCGACCGGATCTTCCTGGCCAAAATACCGTTTTGCTGCCGATTGGGAGATAACGGCCTGGTAAGGCTCCTGCAGTGCGGTAGCTTCGTTGCCCTGTACCAGATCAAAGGAAAACATAGGCAGAAAAGAGGCGGTGGCAAAATACATTTTTTCTTCCTTAAAACTCACAGGGCCTCCGGATGCTTCTTTATAAATCACGACCCCCTGGGTAGGCCTTAAAAGCGCATACTCTTCCACTTCCGGAAATGCTTCTTTCATGGCCAGACCGATGGCGGCACAACCGGCAGCCCATTCTGTGGCTAGCACCCCTTTTTCATAGCGGTCCAGTTTCATGCGGTAAATGCGATCCTTTTGAGTATGAAATTCGTCATAGCTCAATTCGGAAGTCACATGCTGCAGAATGAGCAGACAGGCAGCCATCCCGATGGCCAGTCCCAAAATATTGATAAAGGAAAATACCTTATTTTTCCACAAGTTTCTGAGGGCGATTTTCAGGTAGTTGCTGAGCATAGGAAGGTTTTTTACAGGCATACTTCCGATCGAGGCAAAGGTTACAGAAGTGGGTGAAGTTTTTTTTGTATAGTCAAAAGTTTGTAACTTCTAAGCAATCTATTGAAGATTCTTTATGCAGGCTGATCATTAACTAATATTCATGTTTCTTTTAGCAATTGCCTGATGGTGTGAATTATTGTGTGTAATGTTCTTTTAATCGTATTGCTCCAACAGTATTATCGGTCTTTGAGATTCTTCATACCATTCACTAGCTAAGTAGGCAAAATTGTTAGGAAAAGAATCTATTTCTATATTTTCGGCTGGATTAGCTACATTGGCTTCAATTTCTGATTTCCAAAACCCATAACATTTCTCTTCTTCTATCCATATTAAACTTTTACCGATTCTGGCAATTGCAAATCTTACAGGTGAGTGCCTCAAAATTTGGCTTACTTCTTCTTTCTTTACATATCTTTTACGACTAGCTGAAATTACTTCTTTATCATTCCAGACTTCATCCAAAGGGATCTGTATTACAATTCGGTTTTCAATATTCATCTCCATAATGATAATCAATTATTTCAACTGCCAATGCTTGTCCATGATCCCATTGAAAAATAATGTCCCACTGCTCTTTGTCAGGCTCTTGCAAATATAGTGGTGCCTGCTTTACTCTTCATGTAAAAACAACAGTCCCTCCTTGAAAGCTTTCGTGATGACCGATAGATGATCATCATTGGGATAGAACACTGTTTTAAGATTTGTGGTCTTATTGCTCAATACCTTATCTAAGCGTTTTGTATCCCTGTCATTATCGTGTACTTCACCACTCGCGACAAATATTTTCTGTGTCATTTCTGTATTAGTTTTTTTAAGCTGTTGGAGCACTGATTTATCCTGCCAGATGGCCGGACTGGAAATAATCATGTTTTGGTATACAAGATCATCGCTTGTGAGCAAATACGTTAAAAAGAGCCCTCCATAACTATGGCCTTGCAGTGTCATGTGGCGGGTATCAACAGGGTACTGCATCAAATAAGAGATCAGTTGTTCGTTCACAAAAATGGCAAAATGGCGTCCATTTCCTGACTCCAGATTCTGTATTTTATACGGTAATAAATCTCTGTTTCTGTGGTTTCCTCTTCCAATGATGGACGTGCCATATCCAATGCCAACCACTATGCTTTCAGGGATAGTCTTTTCCTTCATCAATTGTTGAGAAGCGTACAGCAGTTCGGTATAGTTGAAATCGGCATCCAATATCACGATCAAAGGCAGTTTTCCTCCGGAAAAGTTTTGGGGAATATAGGTATAAATCTCATAGGGGTAAGTAGTGTTTGTATCAGCAACCTGATCCATGATAACTGCCGACCTACTGATGATGTTGTCATTGATGATAGCATGATGCTCTCTCATGCCTCTATTCTCAGGATTTGCCAGGATAAAATGGATACCTCCGGAAAAACCTTTGTGAAGGTCATCATAACGAAGTGTTGACGCAAAGTAGGCAGTTTCAATGTGGTAGGAGGCACTGTGATTTCTTTTTACATGTTCAGAAAGCGCCTTGTATTTTACTTTATTCTGTGCGGTATCCTCTACAAATCGTATGGTGCCAGCACCCATACTCAGATAAACCCCTGTCTTTTTTTTATGCGTTTTGAAATGGGTAAAATCCGGGTTGAATGTTAACACAGGACTACAGATCACATAGTTGGAAAATGTTGGAGGTTCCCGGGTAAGGAGCCAGGTTAAAAACAAGGCGCTGTAATGATGGCCAACAATAGAAATTCTGAATTCGTCGATGTTGTAGTTTTTGAGAATAGCAGGTATTAGTTCTGTATCCAAAACCTGCTTAAACACAGGGGCCTGCCCGGCATTCGGGTAACCTTCGATAAAGTCGGGAGTGAAATCTCTGATGAACAAAGTGTCATTCATAGGATTAGGCAAATAACCTATTCCTATAATCACCTGATCGTCGGTTTCAGGACTCACCAGCGAGTCGTAAAGATTGATAAATGTTCGATAGTAATAATTGGCATCCAACAGTATGATAGCTGGATTTTTTGATTGAGGCGTGTAATGGTGCGGTGTCCGGATATACAGTTGATAGTACCCTCCCTGGATAGAGGATTGAATATTGATGATGTCCAGGGTATCTTTCTGAGTTCCTGCATAGATTTCAATGAATGCCAAAAAATAAAATAGGGGTAAGAGTAGTTTCTTCATTGCATTGAATATGGCAGACAACCATCGGGCAAGCTGACACGTTGCCCCTGTCAGCTTTTTTATTTTGAGTGGCAGCAAGGGTATGTAGCGTAATTCGCTGGCAAGCGCATCATTTCACAGACTGACCGATAGCTTTTGCCGGCTTGCCTTATCTCTTAAATAATCCTCCAGCATAGTCACTTCAATTCTCCCCTGGGTCGGTGTCATCTCACGCCAGATCCAATTGTAATAGGCTATCACATGTTTTGCTTCTACATAAGGTCTGTCTGCTGTTGTATGCCCATCGGCAATGACGGTGATATTGAAATCCTGTACAAGCGCTGACTTCACGGTGGCATCCACGCAAAAGTCAGTAGCACATCCTGTGATCACTAATTCATCAATACCCAATGGCATCAACCTCGCTTTAAGATCTGTTTTATAGAACGCATCATTGGCCGATTTTGGAACCTTCCAATCACCTGAAGCTACCTTCAGGGAATCCAGTAATTCCCATTCTTCCGTTTCAGGAATACAAATCCCCTCTTTGGTGCCATCGTGTTGAATGAATATCACCGGATCGCCGGAGGCTCTAAAGCAATCGGAAAGCACATTTATCCTTTTCACCACACTGGCTGCATCAAATCGTGGTGTTCTGGGTGTAAATGAAATTTTTTGCATGTCTATGACCAGTAACGCCTTCATTTTTTTATTTTTAATAACAAACGAATCACTCTATGCTGCATCACTCATACATTACCATAGCAGCTATTCCAAGATATCTTTAACAGAAAGTTGCACACCCAAAATAGCTATGGTTTCAGTGGAAGACTGTTGATGAAGCGTATTGTTAATATACGAAAATAATGCTGAAAGGGTCAACGGTAGTACCAAGCAGGCAGATGAGACTGTAAAAGACAAAAAATTAAAATAATTCTGTAACCTTATGCTGAAATCCTGGTAACCCACCACAAAAAAGAAAAGATGATCACCGGGTTAACGATTAACAACCTTCTAAATTCATGACAGAAGAATCGCTGATGGCAGCAGTTAAGCAGGGCGACCTGCAAAAGGCCTCTCTCCTGTTCGATCTGTACCACAGGCGATTGTATGGTTTTTTTACCAGAGTCACCTTCGATCGGGAATTGGGCCGGGATCTGACACAAAATGTATTTTACCGTCTGATCCGGTACCGGCACACCTATAAGGAAGACATGCCTTTTCAGTCATGGATTTTTCAGATGGCCAGAAACGTATATGCAGACCATCACCGGAAAAACAGGATGTTATTTTCGGATTTTACACCGGCTGAAACCTTGGAAGAAAAAACAAACAGTCCTATGGAAGATATCATGCAATCCGAAAAGGAAAGACTGCTGCACACGGCCCTGTCCAAACTCCCTGCCGACCAGCGGGAGATTCTGGTGCTTAGCCGGTTTGAGCAAATGAAATACGAAGAGATTGCCCGTATCATGAACCTTACCGTGGCCAATGTGAAAATAAAGGTACACCGGGCGATCCTGAAACTGAAAGAAATTTATTTTCAACTGGAAAAATGCTGATTTGATGAACCCAGATAAGATGAAGGAAAAGCTGATAGACTACATCGACGGGCTGTTACCTGAAGCTCAACGGCAGGAAATAGCCCGGAAAATAGAGGAAGAGGCTGCCTGGCGCCAGGAGTATGAACAACTCCGGGAGATTATGTATCTGATGCAGGAGAGCCCCCGCCCCATACCTGACGAACAACTGAAGCATGATTTTGAGCGGTTGCTGCAGGAAGAAATCCGCTTTCAGCAGGAGGAGCGGTCTGTCGTAAAAACCCTTCCAGTTTCCCCTGCTTACTGGCGCTATGCAGCCGCAGTGGCCTTACTCATTGTCGGAGTGCTGGCAGGACTCTTCGTTCATAAACAAGCGGTTGAGCATGAAAAGGCACAAGCACTGCTACAGGAAAGGGAAGCAACCAGACAGCGCATCCTCACCTCACTGCATGAGCCCTCATCGGCCAGCCGGCGCCTGTCGGGTATATTGGCCAGTCAGACAAACAATGGCCCCGACCAGGAAATTCTGACAGCGCTCATACGGATTCTCAACCATGATGATAATACCAATGTGCGGTTAGCCGCCTTGCAGGTGCTGGTACAATACCGGGAAGAGCCCCTGGTATACCAGGCACTCCTTACCTCCCTGGTCACCCAGGATGACCCTGTGGTGCAAATATCCCTGATCAACACGATGGCCGCTTTCAAGGACCAGAAGGTAAAAGAGAACCTGCAAAAAATTATTAACGATGAAACAGTACCGGATGTGGTCAAAGATGAAGCACATGTCGGGCTGTTCCAATTTTCTTAATGTATACCATAAAACATCTTCACCAATGAAAACTGTCACAGCAACATTATTCACCCTGTTATTCTTTCTTCACCTATCCTGGCAGGCAACAGCCCAGGAATACAAACTTCCGCTCACGTCGGGCACACTGAAATTCAATGAAGTAAGTAACCTGTCGATTGAAGGATACAATGGAAATGAATTAGTTATTACTTATACAGGGCAAAAAGATATACCAGAACGCGCCAAAGGACTACGCCCTATCAATAGCATAGGCTTGGAAGATAACACAGGCGTAGGCCTTAGTGTGTCCGACTCAGGAAATGTGGTAGAAGTACAACAGGTGGTCAATCAACATCATAATGATGGTCGCTACAAAGTAAGGGTGCCAGCCAATGTGAAAATACAAATCAGCAACAGGGGAGTACATGGAAACGACATAGACATCAGCAATCTGCAAAATGAGATAGAGGTCTCGACCCTGCATAACAGTATTTCCCTGGAAAATATCAGTGGCCCTACCTTGGTTAACAGCGTTCACGGTTCTATTACCGCTGATTTTTCAGCCGTCAGGCCGGATAATCCGGTGTCCATTATTTCTGTTCACAATGATGTGGATGTAGCCCTTCCTGCTGATACCAAGGCCAATCTGACACTGGCTTCTCAGTATGGCACTATTTATACGGATATGGATCTGGAATATCAGAAAGCTTCGGGAAATATGAGAAAGATCAGTTCAACCATTGAAGGTACGCTAAACGGAGGAGGCACTGCCATTGTGCTCAAATCTAATCACAACAATGTGTATCTCAGAAAAAAATAACTTTCACCGAAATGACCACCGCTATAAAACCCAAGTGGCTGCTTTTGATGATAGCGTTGCTTCCATTGGAATTAGCCTTTGCCCAGAAAAAGCTGGAAGAGCAAATAGCACTGCAAGGAGCCGAAAAATTGATTTTACAGGTGGACGATACGGACCTTATCCGCATTGAACCCTGGAATCAATCTGACATTGCCATTACCGCCACGGTCAATATCAATGAAAATGAGAACAACGATGCCTATCAGATCAAAATAGACCGGGAAACACAGGCCGTCAGCGTAGAAGCTGCCATTGAAAATGAAGACAGCCTGCCCAAACGCATCACCTTACACCAGGACGGTCAGGATTATATCCTCAATGCCAGTAGCAAGCAGGATGCTGTGGTGCAGCAATTCATCAGAGAAAAAGGAGGCTACGATTGGATGTCTCAGGGCGTACAGCGAGAAATACAGCTGACAGTCAGGGTACCCACCGATGTGGTGGTAGATGTAAAAAGTAAATTTGGAACAGTAGAAATCGCCCAGATAACAGGTCCTATGTCTATTGAAAGCAAATTCGGCGACATAGATGTGAACATTGACCCGGCAGCAGCCTTGTCCCTCACCACTAGCACCAAATTTGGTACTGTTTATACGGATCTGGATTGGGAACTTAAAAAAAACGATTCCTCCTTGACCCTTATCAGTGGCAGTGACATTGAAGGCACCTTAAATGGGGGAGGTACCCCCTTGCAACTGGAGGCCAAGTTTGGCAATGTGTATCTGCGCGCCAAACAGCAGTGATTACCTTTTTAACCAACCATCAGCCTCCTGCGAAGAGAAATAAGGAGGCTGATCCCCGACTCGATGGGCCAAATCACCCAGATTTTTAGCCGGCAGGACAGTTTGTCAAACTGAATAGCAAGGGGTGAAACGCAAAAACAGAAAATGGTAAATCCTTTTTTATAAAAATTCTAATAACATACATAGGTTTAAATTCGCTCATTTATAATGTTGGTTTCGCTGTAATTCTTCTTAATCTTTGAGAAAAACAACAGCCCATGAGAATACATGTCGTAATACTTATTTTTTTATGTATTACAAGTATTTCTATTCTTCCTGCCTTTTCTCAGAACTATAGTTTAAAATTTCAGCATATCGGTACCCAGGATGGATTATCACAGAGTAATGTCCGGTGCATGATCCAGGATCAACAGGGCTTCATGTGGTTTGGTACCCGCTATGGTCTCAACAAATATGACGGCTATCGTTTTACTGTGTACAAGCATTCCTATGAGGAGAACTCCATCAGCAGTAATTCTGTCACAGCATTGGTGGAAGACACGGAAGGAAAACTATGGATTGCCACCTGGGGCGGTGGTGTCAATGTATTTGATCCGGAAAAAGAAAGGTTTATTCATTACACTGCCGTACCGGATGACACGGTAAGCCTATCCGATAATTTTGTGAATAGCATTTATGAAGACCACCAGGGCGTGATATGGGTAGGCACTAAATACGGAGGATTAAACTGCTTTGACCGGTGCACTAACACATTTAAAAATTTTACCCACGAAAAAAGCGATACCAACAGCATCAGCAGCAATGCGGTATATGATATCTACGAAGACCGGCACCATAATCTCTGGGTCGGTACTGAAACAGGGGGCTTAAACCTTTTTGACAGAGAAAAACAAACCTTTACCCGTTTTGAACATGACCCTGACAATCCAACTTCCATCAGCCATAATTATGTACAGGCCATCTTTGAAGACAGCCGGGGACATTTGTGGCTAGGCACCTATGGCGGTGGGTTAAATCTTTTGGATACTGAAAAGAAAACGTTTCAGCATTACAAAAAAGAGGAGAATAACCCAAACAGCCTCAGCCATAATTTTATTATGTCGCTGCATGAAGACGAAGAAGGGAACCTATGGATTGGAACCGAGAATCATGGGCTGAATATTTTTAATTTTGCCACAGCTTCCTTCACCCACCATAAGCAAAATAAAGCGGACCCTACCAGCCTGAGCAACAATTCGGTCTGGAGCATCCTGAAAGATCGCAAGGGCAATATGTGGGTAGGCACCTATAGCGGAGGAATCAATTTTTTTAATACCGATAATAAAATCATGCATCACTACAGGCACAATACTTCATCCAACAGCCTGAGTGACAACAGTGTTTTATCGTTCTTTGAAGACAGCGATCAGCAAATCTGGATTGGTACAGACGGTGGCGGTCTCAACCTTTTTGATCCATCAACCAAGCATTTCACCCGCTACATACACGATGAAAAAAACAAAAATAGTATAGGCGGTAATTATGTACTGGGTATCCACGAAGACAAAGACAAAAATATATGGATAGGTACCTGGGGCGATGGAGTTACCGTAATGAACAGACATACAAACGAATTTCGCCATTTCCGCCATGACCCTTCTGATTCCAACAGCCTCAGCAGTAATAATGTATGGAGTGTATTAGTAGATAGAGACCAACACGTATGGATGGGCACTTACTTTGGCGGGTTGAACGTCTACAACCCAAAAACAAAACGCTTTACCCATTACAAGTACGATCCTTTGGACTCTTCCAGTATCAGCAGCAACAATATTTATGTGATCTTTCAGGATTTAAAAGGCCATTTATGGCTGGGTACAGATGGAGGTGGACTGAACTTATTGGATAAAAATACAGGCAAATTTACCAGATTTCTTCATACAGAAGGAAAAAACAGTATCAGTAACAATACGGTGAGTTGTATTTATGAAGATACCAATGGTTTTTTATGGATCAGTACAGATGCCGGACTGAATAAGTTTGATCCGGTTTCCCAGCAATTCACTATGTATACAGAAAGAGAGGGATTACCCAACGACAGGGTGTTTGGCATACTGGAGGATGATCAGAAAAATTTATGGTTAAGTACCAACCGCGGTCTGTCCAAATTTAATCCCGGTACTTTAACCTTTAAAAATTACTCCGTAGCAGATGGATTACAACACGATGAGTTTGCCAGACAGGCTTTTTGCAAGAGTCGGTCGGGTTGGATGTATTTTGGCGGAAATAATGGTTTCAATGAATTTCATCCAGAGCAGGTTCGCGAGAAACCGTATAATCCTCCCCTGGTATTTACAGGCTTTCAGCTCTTCAACAAAGAAGTGTCTATCGATAAATACCCGAATGATCCCACGTCTCTTTCCAAACACATCAGCTACCTGCATGAGATTGTGCTTTCCTATACACAATCCGTCATCACTGTTGAATTTGCTTCTCTGAATTATACGGTAGAAGCAAAAAAGAAATATGCCTATAAGCTGGAAGGATTTGATCGGGATTGGCAGGAGATAGGCCATAAAAGAAGCCTGACCTTTACCAATCTGGATCCCGGAAAATACAGTTTGAAAGTAAAAGGATTGAATAATGAAGGCAACTGGTCTGACCACAGGGCACAGCTCAATATCATCGTGACACCACCTTTCTGGCAAACCTGGTGGTGCAAATTGTTGTTGCTGTTCCTCATTGGCGGAAGTGCTTTCAGTTGGTATACCATGAGAATCAACAATATTCACAAACAGAAAGCTATCTTAGAAAAACAGGTACGGGAAAGAACGGCAGAGCTTAAAAAGGCAAAGAAACAGGCTGAAGAATCAGCACGGCTCAAAGAAGCTTTTCTGGCCAATATGAGTCATGAAATCAGGACGCCCATCAATGGCATCTTAGGCTTCACCCGACAGTTAGAAAAAACAAAGCTGGATGAGGTGCAGCAGCACTATGTCAATATCATTCATAAGTCGGCAGATAACCTGCTGGTGATTATCAATGAGATTCTGGACTTCGGAAAGATAGAAGCCGGTAAAATGGAGCTGGAGTCCATTCCGTTCGATGTCAACGAAGTGATTAAAGTAGCGCATCAGACCCTTTTCTACAAAGCGGAAGAAAAAGGAATTGCTTTTGAAGCACACCCCTTACCCCTGGCTCATACTATTTTAAAGGGAGATCCTTACCGCTTAAACCAGGTGCTCCTGAATCTGCTCAACAATGCTATGAAGTTTACCCAGGAGGGAAGTGTTGTATTGCGTGGAAAAATCCTGGAAGAAACGCCTACACAGGTCACCCTCCAGTTCTCCGTAACAGATACAGGGATAGGCATTCCTCAGGAAAAACAGGCACTCATCTTTGAAGAATTTATGCAGGCTGCCAACAGCACCACCCGGCAATACGGTGGAACCGGGCTGGGATTAAGCATTTGCAAAAACCTTGTGGAAATGCAACAGGGATATATCTGGGTAGAAAGTGAAGCTGGAAAAGGTAGTATCTTTAGCTTTGTGCTGACTTATCCAAAATGCCTGGAACCCATCGCCTTCACACAGGATAAGGAAGCCATTGATTTCAACAGTTTGGGACCTATCCATGTGTTAGTGGCCGATGATAATGAAATCAATATTCTACTCGCCAGGTCTATCCTACAAAGCTGGGGCTTTTCCGCAGACACTGCTCGGAATGGAAACGAAGCAATAGCTTTGTTCCAGGAGAACCACTATGATATTATTCTGATGGACATACAGATGCCTGAACTGAATGGCATAGAAGCCACACAACGGATACGCTCTCTTCCTGACATACAGAAGGCATCCACCCCTATTATTGCTTTAACCGCCAATGCTTTCAAGGACAATGCCGAAAAATATATGAAGGCGGGCATGAACGGCTATGTATCAAAGCCCTTTCAGGAAGAGGAACTGTATCTGAAAATAGCAGCACTGGTTCCGAAAAAAGACAGCAGCACAGAAGATTCAGAGGCTGCAATCGCTGCGCATTCTCACCAAAGTGCTATCCAGGACATGCCTTCACCAACGGCAGCATCGCCGGACCCTACAACCTTCAGGGTCTGCAACCTTGCCTACCTGGAAGAGTTATCTAGTGATAACAAAGAGTTTATTGGAGAGATTATCGCTTTGTTTCTCCAGCAGGTCCCCCTTGAACTGGAAAGGATTAAACAGGCCGTTAGAAACGGGGATATGCAGGAGGTACAGAAGATAGCCCATAAAATGAAACCCACCGTTTCTATGCTGGGGGCCGAAGGGATGAAACTACACCTGGAGCAGATAGAAACCCTGGCTTCCCTGGAAAATGAAACCACCGAGATCATGCACCTTCACCAGGCACTGGTAGAAAAAAACAAGGTGGCCACAGAAGAATTGCAGGTGTTTTTACGAGATACTTAACTCTTTCCCAAAGGCTTTATTAAATGTGTTCTACAGCCACCTTCTGGTCTTTCTGAAAGGAAAACAGTAGTTGTATACTTATCAAGAAGATGATAAACAACAGGAGGGCCGAAAGAAGAAACACTCCTTCAGAGAGCAGGCTAAAGACAAAACCACCCACTAACAACCCTATGATGCTGGCCAGGCTACCCGAACTACTCGCTATGCCCTGAATACTTCCCTGCTGCCTGCGCGTTCCTAACTTTGAAAGCATGGATAAGTAGGAAGGCCACATGATCCCATTGCCCACACCAAACAATACTGCCGCAAGATAGATCAGCGCCAGATTCTGTACTGCCATACAGGCAAAAGTAATGACCAGAATCAGGTTACCCACCATAAAAAGTTGTTCTTCTTTAAACCTTTTGGCCAGGCGGGAAAGCAGGGGTCCCTGTACCAGAATCATGACCCCACTCAATAAGGTAAAGAATAATCCTAGTTGGGCCGACGACCAGGACAGGGTGGAGGAAGCATAGACCGGGAAGGCTGCATAGAAAAAGTTAAACCCCAGGAAAATCATGAAATAGAGCAGAATCATCAGGGGAGCATTCTTTAAACGGAAAAGGGCTTGCATACTGGTATTGGATGCTTCCGGTTGCTGATAGCAGTCTTTGTGCTCAATGGTATATACTTTTTTTATTTTCTCCTCCATACAGGTACTCACTTCCGGTTGAGCTTTGATGTCGGGCAACAGAAAGTAGATGATGAAGAGACACAACAAGGAGATCAAAGCCGCCGTAGCCACAATGAGCCAATAACCCGATGCCTGTGCTGCCAGCAATCCGGCGATGACTGGGCCGATGATGAAGCCTAAATTCATAGCCGCAGACATCTTTCCAAAATTGACTTTCCGATCTTTTTCGCTGGAAATATCAGACAAATAGGCATTCGCTACCGAGATATTACCCCCTGTCAAACCATCCAGGGCCCGTGCCACGACGAGTATCAGCAGAGGGAGTGTAAAGAGAATAGGGCCGTACGCATTGGTAGTTAGGGCAAAAATTCTGGTTTCCGGAAGCAGGAAAGCCAATAGAAAAATTAACCATGACAATAAAGTGCCAGCCTGTGAGATCAGTAGCACTTTTTTTCTTCCGACTTTGTCGGACCATCGCCCCAGCCAGGGAGCGCCTACCAATTGAAAGGCAGGATAAACAGCCCCCAAAAATCCATACAAAATGGCGTTGCCCCCAAAATCCTGTACTAAAAAGACCAGAAAAGGGAGGATGATACTATAGCCCAATGCACCGATGAAATTTACCAGCAGTAAGGGAAAAATAGAGGAACCTGTAAAAGAGACAAACGGTCTGCTGAGAAACATTGACTTCGCCATCACAACAAAGATTTTCAGAGAGTAAAAAAAACTACTGATAATACGCAACCATAACAGTGATGTTAATCAAGCTAAGACGATATGCCAACAGCTTTCATATGGCTATCCCGACTGCCTCGAGAAACCGATCAGGACAGCGCCGCTGATCATCAGCACAACACCCAGAATCACTTTCCAGTTTAATTGTTCTTTTAAGAAAAGGGCCGCAAAAACAACGGCAAAAATAAGGGACACCCGCTCCAGGGAAGTAACCAGGGCAGCATCTCCTAATTTCAAGGCACGGAAAGTAAAAAGGGAAGATAGTGTTGTGGCTACCCCTGCAGCAATAAGAAAAATCCAGGTACGCCGGTCTATATGCGTAATAGCGGAAACATCTTTTTGCCAGAAGGCGGCCGTCCAGGAAATTGTCAGAATCAAGATGGATTGAATAGCGAAAGCCAGCGTTGAATCTATATTCCTCACTCCGGCTTTAGAAAGCACAACGGCGACGCCTGCCGAAAAGGCAGCTAATAAGGCAAAGACAATCCACATACTTTCTAGTTCACGTAATCCCAGTTTTTTTGTTTTTACAGCTGACCATATAAGTTGTGCTTGCCTATGGTCTTTCAGAGAAAGCATTATACCTACCAGCATGATGCCAGAGAAAAAAATATTATCTTTAGTTGTTCAGGAGATCCGGTAAAATTATAAGATAAGACTATTACTGCCCCGGATGTAGAAACGGCTGGTGTGACCCTCAACGGCAACAAGCACCAAAGCCGGATAGAAAAAATCAGAAACAGCACTTATACCATCATAGACGGTATACAAAAAGGAAATCATGAGATAGAGGTAAGATATCAGTAACACCTTCCTCTCTTTTTATAGAATACAACAGATTTTTCAACACTGCTAAATGAAATACCTCCTATGCCTGCTCCCAGAATGTCTACCCTGCTCCTTCTCGTCATACCGTTTTTAAGCATGATAATGCTTACAGCATGTCATTCCTCATTGGGCCATACAGAAGTGCCGCGCAATAACGACGATGTAAATCAGGCAGCGGCGGTGCATGTCCCGGAGGGTTTCACCGTAGAAGTAGTGGCAGGACCCGACCTGGTGGATTATCCTATGTTTGGGATAGTAGATGAGACCGGGCGGCTCTTCCTCTTTGAATCAACCGGCAACGTATATGAAGAATCGGAAGATGCTATTAAAAATCCGCAGTTTCGCATCAATCTGCTGGAGGATAAGAACAGCGACGGCGTCTATGACAAAAGTACCATTTTCGCTGACCAGGTAGGTTTCCCGCAGGGAGGTGTTTTTTACCAGGGCAGCCTGTATGCTTCCTCTGCACCAGACCTGCTCAAACTCACCGATACGGATAACGATGGTGTGGCCGACCAGCGCGAAGTATTGCTGTCGGGCTGGGTTCTCAACGTAAACGCGAATAGCCTGATCGGCCCGTTTATGGGACCAGACGGCTGGCTCTACATGACCAGTGCCATCATGGGTTTCGACGTGAAAAGTAAAGAAGGGGAACATTTTAAAGGAGAAACCTCTCGTATCTGGCGTGTTCGTCCGGATGGTTCTCAGCTGGAATGGATTGCGGCAGGCGGAATGAACAACCCTGTGGAGCTTACGTTTACGGAAGCTGCCGAGCCCATCGGCACAGAGACCTACTTTACCGATCCGAAAGCAGGTCAGCGGGATGCACTGGTCTACTGGACAGAGGGTGGCATCTATCCTAAACCCAACGACAACATCGCCCGTGATAAGCTCATCCGGACAGGGGAACTCATGCCGGTGGTTTCTAAATATTCCAGAGTAGCTCCTTCGGGAATAGACCGGTATCGAAATACGGCCTTTGGTCAGGACTTTCAGAACAATTTGTTCAGTGCCCAATTCAATACCCACCGTGTCCTCCGGCATAAACTCTTCCGGGAAGGGGCCTCCTTCCGCACGGAAGATGAGATTTTTTTCTGGTCTGACCACGAGGATTTTCATCCAACCGATGTGCTGGAGGATGCGGATGGTAGCCTGCTGATCGTAGAGACAGGCGGGTGGTTCATCAAGGGATGCCCCCTTTCACAGGTGTCCAAACCAGAATTGGAAGGTGCTATTTACCGGGTACGCCGACAGGGCGCCAACCCTATCAAAGACCCCTATGGCAACCAGATGCTGTGGGCTTCGCTCTCCCCGGAAAGCATTCTACCCTACCTGGAAGACCCGCGTCCTTTCGTCCGTGACAGGGCTGTGCAGTCACTGGTAGACCAGGGAGCAGCCGCTATCAAGCCACTGACAACGCTGTTGTCTGCATCCAAGGGTGCGGATACCCGTACCAGAATCGTTTTTGCGCTCTACCGTATCGGTACCGAGGAAGCCCTTTCATCGGTACGAACAGCCCTGAAGGATCCCGACCTACAGGTCCGTGTGGCAGCGGCACGCTGTGCAGGACTCGCCAAGGATGCACAGGCGGTTGACAGACTCATGGAAATGATCCGTAAGGAGGAACCTGCCGTACGGCGACAGGCGGCCACGGCACTGGGGCAGATCGGTGATCCAAAGGCCGTGCCTGCCCTGCTTTCGGCTGCCGAAGGCACAACAGACCGCTTCATAGAGCATGCCATCATCTATGCGCTTGTCTCCATCAACCAACCCAAGCTGGTAGCACAGGGACTCACCCATGCTTCCCCCGATGTACAGGAAGCTGCTATGATCGCACTGGATCAGATGCCGTCATTTTCTTTGCCAGCAGCTCAGCTCATGCCTTTTCTTCATCATGAGAATACAAACCTGCAGCGGACAGCCCTTTGGATAGCCTCTCAACATCCGGAGTGGTCAGCCGACATGATGGCGTTTCTGCGCCAACGCTTACCGGACCCTTCTGTGGTTGAAGAAGAATGGGCATTACTAGGCGACTTGCTGGTATCTTTCTGTGGAGATGCCCGTATGCAGCAGTTTATGGCTGAGCAGCTGAAAGATCTGCCAACCGCGCAAAAGCTGTTTCTGCTGGATGCCATGTCTGATTGTAACGTAGAGAAGATACCAGCATCCTGGGCTGAGCAGCTTGGGGAGCAACTTGTTGCCTCCCAGGACCCACAGGTGCAGGCCCGTGTTCTGGAGCTGGTACGTCTGCGTGGCCTGACCTCCCTGACAGAACAACTCCGGCATGTGGCCGATAATCATAAAAATGCTACCACATTAAGGGTGGAGGCTTTAGGGGCTTTACTGGAAGTACAACCCAAACTCACAAACCAGCATTTTGATTTTTTGTACAATCAGTTACAGTCTGGCCAGGAAGCCTCCATGCGTCAACAGGCTGCTTCGGTGTTGGCACAGAGTGAGCTTTCAGAAGATCAGCTCCTGAAACTTGCCACCCAGTATCTGCCTGAAGCGGATGCCTTTATGCTGCCGCGCTTGGTACCTGTTTTTCAGGGAGCGCATAGCGCTCAGATTGGCAGGGCACTGGCTTCAAAGCTTATGCAATCGAAGAGCCTGGACAGCTTTACGGAAGAACAATTACAAACCCTCTTTGCCGCGTATCCGGAAGAAATTAAACCCCAGGTGGATCAACTGATGGCAAAACTGCATGATGCTAGGACCGGCCGGCTGGAACGTCTCCAGTCTTTAGAAAGTCAGATTGCAGAGGGCGATCTGGAACGGGGCCGTATCCTGTTCTTTGGCAAAGCTGCCTGCTGGACTTGTCATACCATAGGGGCCGAGGGTGGAAAGCTGGGGCCCGACCTTACCTCTATCCAGCGCGACCGATCCGTTCATGACCTGCTGGAGGCCATTGTATATCCGAGTGTGAGTTTTGTACGAGAATATGAAACCTATCGTATCAAAACAAAATCAAGTGAACATATCGGCATTATTCAGCAGCAAACGTCCGATGCTATTGTCCTGGGTACTTCTCCGCAAACATCCGTCAGAATCCCTCGTGAGGAGGCAGTATCAACAGAAATTTCTGATATGTCTATGATGCCACAAGGTTTGGATCAGTTACTTAGTGCCCAGGAGATGGCAGACCTGATGGCTTTCATCCTTGGGCAGGATCAGGATCCTGAGACAGATGAAGCGATCCTACGCTAACGGAATGTCCAAAGCTACTTTTCATCCTATGAGTACGCAACATTCTTCATTTTCTCCTCTCCTGCTCTTACTGATGGTCGGCCTGACAGTCTATACACAGGCACAACAGGCTCAGAATGTAATTGTTAGCGAAAACCAGCATCCTGGCACCCGCGATTGGCTGCTCACCAAAGTGGACACCGTCCGTACCTTTATCAGTGCTTTTGGCAGCGAGAGTCCCTATTATGCGCGCAGCAAAAAGATAGAGGGTTATGTATCACAGACAAGTTACCTCTCCGGAGATACCATTCACCTGTTTGTCAATACTGATCCTGTTGCCGAATATACACTTGACATCTACCGGATGGGGTATTATCAGGGAAATGGCGGACGAAAGATGATGGCTGCCGGTCCGTTGCAGGGGAAGCCACAACCCACTCCGGAAGATGGGGAGCGAAATCTGCGGGAGGCTGTCTGGCAACGCTCTCATTCATGGGTGGTGCCGGTTGACTGGACTAGCGGAGTATATCTGGGTAAACTCACAGAACTTACTGAGGGCTACCAGGCATATATTATTTTCGTTGTGAAAGATGGCCGGCAGGCCGATTTGATGTTTCAGGTTTCTGATATGACCTGGCAAGCCTATAACCGTTGGCCGGCATGGCGTTCACTGTATGACTATAGAGATCATATCTGGACTACCAGCGGAGGCAATATCATAAGTTTTGATCGTCCCTATACGTTCTATTACAACGGCTTGCCTTCCGATTTAAATCCCTTCACAAACGGATCGGGGGAATTCCTGCTGTGGGAATTTCCGCTGGCATTTTGGTTAGAGAAAGAAGGCTACGATGTGACATACATCTCCAACATCGATACCCACGAAGATCCAACAGCGTTGCTGCAGGTAAAGGGTTTCCTTTCAGTAGGACATGATGAATACTGGACCCGGCAGATGTATCATCATGTGACACAGGCACGTACAGCTGGAGTGAATCTGCTATTTCTTAGCGGAAACGCTATGGATGGAGAAGTATTTCTAACGAGCAGCACAGCAGGAAAACCCAACCGCATTCTGGGTCGTATCCGGAATTTTCCCGATGAACAAGAGCTCATGGGCGCTGCTTCCTATGGGGTAGGCCTGGGAGACTGGCAAGTTCGTAAAGCCGATCATTGGGTCTTTGAGGGTACAGGATTGAAAAATGGTGATGTCATCCCTAACCTGGTCGGATGGGAATATCATGGTCCTCCTCTGCGCAAAGATTCGTCCCTCGTCGTGCTGGCACAATCTGAATTGGATGACGCCTGGGACGCAAATCCAAATACGTATACAACCACCCTCTACCACGGTCCGCGAGGCAACTTCGTGTTCAACGCGGCCACCTGTTGGTGGAGTATGCCACTGTCGTCACCACCCGGTTTTCGGAATCCGCCTCATCAGGACTTTTCCAAAGAGGATTCCCGTGTACAGCGGATGACCCGTAACCTACTCAACAGAGCCATCTCATCCTCATGGCCTGCCAAAAATTAAAGTGTTCACCAACCTATTGCCATCAAAAATGAATCGTCGTACCTTTTTTAAGAAAACCTTATGGGCTGGAGTAGCCTTACCTGATGCAAACAACCTTCTCACAAGCTTGAACGCTCCCGGATTAAAGAAGGCTGATCAACCCTTTACGATGAAGTTTTCTCCCGAATTCGGCATCTTTGCCGATGTGGCCGGTAATGATCCCGTAGATCAGATCAAGTGGGGACATGATCAGGGATTTCGTGCCTGGGAAAATACCATGCTTAAAGATCGTCCCGTAGCAGAACAGGAGCGCCTCAGCCGGACCCTCCAGCAGCTTGGGATGGAGTTCGGTCAGTTTGTTGGCACACTGACATTTCAGGAGGTGACTTTTGCCGGAAGGGACAAAAGCCTGAGAGAAAAGGTATTGCAGGATGTTCGTGCATCCGTCGATATCGCCAAACGTATGCATACCAGATTCATCCACAATGTATTGGGAATGGCTGATCCTAAGCTCCCAATGGACTTCCAGATGGCCAATGCCATTGAGCTGCTGAAACGGATAGCAGCTATCTATGAACCACACGGCTTGGTAATGGTGATGGAATCTATGAACCACAAGATTGATCATCCCGGTATGTTTCTTCACACTATACCCCAGGCATATGCACTGGCTAAAGCGGTCGATAGTCCGAGTGTGAAAGTACTTTTTGACTTTTACCATGTACAGATTCAGGAAGGCAATCTGCTGCCGACACTGGCGTATGCCTGGGATGAGATTGCTTATATCCAAATGGGCGACACACCCGGGCGCAATGAACCTACGTCAGGAGAAATTAATTTCCGGAATGTCCTTCAATATGTGCATGATAAAGGATATCGTGGTTTTGTAGGTTTGGAACATGGCACCAGCCAACCCGGTCAGGAAGGGGAGTGGGCTACTTTGGAAGCCTACCGGTTGATTGATCCGCGATAAGCTCTGATGAGAGTAACTTCTGCGTTTACACATCTCATCATGACATTAGTTCTCCAATGATTTTACTAATTTTACCCGTGTGGGTTCGACCTCTAATGGTATCTGCAAATCCAATGCAGGCATCTCTTCTTTCAATGACAGGTTACCTTCAAGATGATCATTTACTGTAAGCTGATAGTTACCGGGAGCAAGGTTTTGAATGGTCATTGAAGAATGATGTGCTAAGCCATTTCTGTTCTCAATAGTAAATTCGATGGTGTCCAGATTATTTGAAAAGGTTATAGCTTCTCCCTTGGCAAATCCATCTTCCTTTAATTCCATGAACACTTTCTTTTCTTTGTTCAACAGATATAAACGCCTTCTTACCCCGTCATGCGGTATCACCTTCACCGCATCATGATGGACCGTTAATACCCCTCCATAGGCGACCATACCGAAAACAGGATCATCTATTATTATGGTGGACAAGTCATGTATCCCTGCAGTCAATCCATGATCAATTTCACCGCAATACCGCCATGCTCCTCTTTTACATTTAATATGCTTCCACCAGGTAGTACCCTTCTGAACCTGGGCAAAAGTCCAGCCTACTGCCCCATCATTTTTAGGATTGGGAAACCAGTAACCATAACCCTCCTTCTCATTACCGGTATTCATAAGCGCCCAGGAACTGAGCATGGAATTGTATCCAATATTGATCAAATCATAAGGAGTAGTACTGAATTTTCTGGCGTAGTCAATCAAGGCTGCACCACCCATCTGACTCATATAATCAAGGGTATGCAGCCCTACCTGTGCCGAACCCATGAGGTAGTAAGTTGGTTCAAGCACGCCTCTAAGGGCCAGGTTAGAAACCAATTGTTTTGTTAAATAAACATCCGTGGCTGAGTCACTGATATTCGCATGGGAGTACCATACCTCCTTGTTCTTATCATACCACAATTGCTCCTGGGGTTGCATGGTATTTTCTTTAGCATATTCCCCGATGTAGTATGAAGATTCAAAAGCTGTCCGGTCTACAAACATTTCTGAACCAAAAGGCCAGGGGTCATCATAGATGAAATATTTCACCTTCTTTTCCCATTCTCGCCGTAATGCATCGGCTTCTTCAGTTTTACCAGTTTGTTCCATGGCCTCAATGATATCCAAAAGGTATCGCTCGTGAAAATTTCCCTGCTTATAGGCCCAATCCGTCCAACCATTGAAGTTCCACATCTTACCCATATAGATATTATAGGGAACTTCAAAAAAAGCCATGGCGGTACGGTAAGCTCTTTCCAAATAACCATCAGCATCCAGGTAATGAACCAGGTGGGGGTTATCGCGAGCGATTACGTATAAGTTGTAGTAAATGGCTAAGTGGGTCGTGTAGTCAAATGTGCGCCACATGCGTTCTTTTCCCAACCCCCCTGAATTATATCCGAACAGGGTATCTTTTTTCCCCTCCTTTCCCCTGCTAATATATCCAGACCGGTTCTCATACCAGTTCTCACTTCCGTAGATTCCATAAGGGTACGGATATTCAGTATCGGTTCTTTGTAACCCACCCCATACAAAATGTTTTTCATAGTACTCTAAGGCAGCAATCTCATTCTCATCCGGATACACGATATTCTTTTCACTCACATACATGGGTTTGCTGTTGGAGGGATCATCCGATCCACCTACTACATAATCGGGCAACTGCTGTTTATTTTCCGGAGAAAGTAATTCAGCGTTTTCCATATCCCATATGCTATACAGTCCATCATACCATTTGGACGTATCCCTGTGTTGCTGTTTGTTGGTAATGAAGTCAGACCGCTTTTTGATCAATGTTTCCAGCGGCTCGGTTACGAAAAAATCCAAATACGCAATTTTACCTTTCCCATAGTGCAAGGTGATTAAGTTTTCTCCCAATTTATTTGAGGAAATATTGAATAGTTTGTAATCGTCCGCCCCCTTTTCTATAGCGCTTATCCGGGTTCTTTCCGGATATTCGGCTATTATATTTTGAATAGCGCCCTTTACCCTTATGGCGCAGCGTGCGGTCAGATCAACCGGTAATGTCATGCCCGGCACGATTCGTACATCCAAACATCCTTCCTTGTGGAGGGCTTCCCTCAAATTTTCCATATGGGGGATCAGCTGGAATTTGAAGCCATATTGCTTCAGCCCGCCAGCAGGAATTCTGGTCTGAGAACTTGGTATCCGCCAGGTATCATTGACGCTGTCTACAGCAGTAGACGAATAAATGTAAAGATTATAGGTGCTATCATAAGTGAAATATTCAAGAGAAGTACCTTCCATCATTGTCATGAGTAATACTTCTCCTTCACCACTGTAAGGAACCCAATAGGCAAATGAAGAATGACCATTTACAGACTTATGGTAATTTAAATTTTCCTTTGCCGGAATATCTTCATCCAGTCCACCAATGGGCAAAGGGAAATATAAATCAGTAAGCTGGATGTCTTCTTCACTATGATTTTTTATTTCAATTTCCCACAAAAGACTCCTCTCAGTAAAACGAAAATTTTCTGTTAGGCTGATACCCTGATCAGTCTTGAACGCAATGTGTATGTTTTCAGAGGTATGGTTGATTATATCAACCGGAAGATCCTGTGTGCTCATGGATACCAACTCATGGGTACCGGATTTCAAAGTCAGATTGAGTTCTCCCAGTACGCTGTAGTCATCAATATAGTTTCTATCCCGGGTGCCCCAGATCAACTCGTCAAGACCATGCTGTTGATCTGAGAGTTTGATTTTGAAGGTATCCTGGGCAAAACCACCCGCCCATGGTCCTAACCATGCTATCAGTAAAATAAATGAGGCAAGATGACAGGAATGTAGACATAACTGTGGATGCGTATCTGGACTGCCAGGGAATTCAAGCAAGTCGCTCTGTCTTCCATATGCATTATTTTTCTTCATAAGATAAACAACTAAAAAAGTGATCCGGAAGCCGTACCTCGCTAGTCGCTGAAAGCATGTTTCATTTTTGCTTCAAGAGTTTCATACCAAAACCCGGTTCATCCGACACGGTGATCTTCCCCTCTTTCACCGGATATTTGCCATAATCAATCTCGTCGGATAAACAGGTGACACCTTCAACGGTAGCGATCCCACCCAAACCGGCAGCCACATGGGTTGTGTAATTTGTTTTCAATCTATCTCCCCACGCATGGGGACTGCCGTCAGCTTTCGCTTTTTTCAATCTCGGCATGATCTTCATCCAGTTTGTTATGCCAATCGCATGGATGTCATTCAAATAGGTATTTACTATGCCTTGGTCCACCATGTCAAGGGCTATATCCTCTTCGTCCGGGAAAATCCATTCCCCATCAGCATAACGGGTTTGGTCGAAACCATTTTTATCCATCCAATCCCTTAATTTTTTACCCTTCTGAATCGCTTCCTGAAAGGGTTCTTCTACCCAATACAGGGATGTATCGCCTATGCCATCCAGGAATGTAATCGTATCCTGTAAGGTATAAGCGTTATTAGCATCAACCAGCAATTGAACCCCTTTATCTTTGTAGGCTTCATGGATCATTTGATAGATCTTAATATCCGTCTCCATACCCTCCCTGGCCGGATACCACATCTTCCCACGGCCTATTTTCACCTTCAACTGCCGATACCCATAGTCAAAATCCCAGGCACAATTGTCCATCACTTTATCGATACCAGCTTTTCTATTCTTGGAAGATAATTCATCAATGTAAATCATACCACTGTAAACAGGGATACTCTTGGTCCCGTGTGCACCTAAGATTTCATACACTGGCTTTTGCATGATGATGCCCATAAGATCAAAAAGGGGTAGATCAAAGTAGATGGGCTCCAGCTCTTGTATCACTCCCGCATCTGGTGTTATCAGATCAACCACTCTCTTTCCAACAATTTTATCCATTGAATCTTTAGCGTCATTGGAAGAAATACCCCAACCCTCAGCCCCCTGATCGGTTCTTAGCCGTAGGATGGTAGTCTTATGATATTGACCATGATCGCCTTTCGTACCATTCTTACCCACAAAGCGTGGATAGTTGAAGTTGACCGATAGCAAGTCAGCTTTATCTATTTTATGCTTGCTCAATTCCGGATATTTTTCACGCATCAATTCAGCAGCAAGCACCCGGTGACTCAATAGCATGCTTCCGGCTGCCGCACCAGCGAAGGTCTTGATAAATTCTCTTTTGTTCATGTTAACTTATATTATCATGCATAAAATAGTTTGGAATGGCTTCCTATCGATGTACGCTGAGTAATTCCTTTTTCTGATTGAGTTTAAAGGTCTTCAACTTGTCATTGTTCCTACTGACCAGGATAAGTTGATCACCGGATGCCATAGATACTTGTTCAATGTCTCTTGCCTCTCCTTTTACAGCGAAACCGGACTTTCCAGGATGTACAACTTCCCAGTTGCCTTTGCTATCACCCTTCAGGAAATGGCCATAGGAAGCATCTAGCTTACCGATACTCACCTGGTTCCCATAAAAATTACCCACTGCGAGAATATCCTGATGTCCATCGTCATCAAAGTCGCCTACACTAAATCCATAAATGGGCGCTATTTGCACCTCTCCGGGTAAGGGTTGTATTGAAAAATTACCACCACCCATGTTTTCCAGAAAAAGGGATTCAAAGGTCTGCACCTGCCATCTTCCCGCACCATGCAACTCATCTTTGTCAAATACTTCCCTGAAAGTACTTTGTGCGTAGCTTTTATAGGTTCGGTACACTTTCTTTACTGCCACCAACTGTCTTGCTAGTTCATCCATCCCATAGAAGGGAACTTCCACCTCATCATGGTAGTAACTCAAGATCGGATCTATACTAGCATTACGGTCAAAATCTTTGACATAAAGACTGACCGGAAAATCGGGCGATGCCTTCAGGTAGGAGTTTAAACCTCGGTTACCTGCCAACAAGTCCTCATCTCCATCTCCGTCCATATCGGCAGCCTCAATGGTATTCCACCAGCCAGAGGTATTCTCAAGTTGCCGGTAACTAACTTCTTTTCCATTAAAACTGATGAAGGTAATCGGAATCCAGTCGCCAACGACGACTAATTCGTTGCTTTTATCCAGCCAAACGGCATCTGTGACCATCCCTAATGTAAAATCATAGCCAAAAATCCTTGGGGTAAAATCAAATAATCTTCCTTCACCATCTCCCAACAGAATACGGCTGGCAGGATATTTCCCATAGGAACCCGGTACGGACCGGCCACCGACAAATAAATCGTCAATCCCATCGTGGTTGAAATCGGCTTTTACTACGCAGGAACCGTTGAAATGTAATTGGGGATGTTCGGTAGACTTTTGAAATTGGTTATTTCCGATATTGATATAAAGCCTGTCTCTACCTGTGGCGTCAATAAGGGCTTCCCCACTGCCACTGACAACATACAAATCAGGCAGCCCATCCAGGTTTGCATCGAGGAAAGTGGCCTCTACATCTTCCTCTGCCCTGTCTTTATAAAAGACATCACTGTCAACTTCCAGGAAAGGTTGATCCGCGCTTTTTTGCTGCACGTATAGCTTGCCAGCTTGATTTTTGGCACCGCCTATGTATACATCCTGTAATCCGTCGTTGTTGACATCTCCTACGGCCATTCTTGGTCCTTCGGTAGATAACATCCGGGGAATCAAAGCTTCGTAATCAAAATCAATATAATCATTTTCCTCATGCGAGTAGTCGATGATAGTTTGGTCATCTTGGGGAGAAAAAATTGGTGAAACCGTCGCAGTTTCCGTCTCTTCTGCTACTGCTTTGGAATAATCCAGCACGATTTCAGTATTCGCCTTAATTTTGTTTACAACTGTCTTTTTACCGTTTTTCCAATCTACTTCCACCCGATCGACAAGTTCGTTTTCTCCGAGTCCAAATATCAAAACCGGCTCTACGGAAGAAAGCCATCCCCGTACCGGGAATAATTCCTGTGTTTGCAGGGCATTGTTTAGTTCAATGGTAACACGGGCACCAAAACCTTTGTCATTTCCTTTGTTTCCTATTAATTTAACCTTTAAAAAATGGGCCTCCTTCCGGTCAGAAGCTGTGTTTTTGTAAATGGTTGCTTGGGCATTGAGATTGTTTAGGACCAGGTCCCAATCTCCATCATTGTCAAAATCGGCGTAGGCAGTTCCGTTAGAGTATCCGTTCAGGTTCAGACCCCACATGCTGGAAACATCCTCAAACCCATTACCCTTGTTTCGATAAGCCACATTAGGCACCTTTCCATCAGGCATTTTCTCTATCACTTCTTTAAAGTTCAGACTATCCGGATCGTAAAATTCATCGGAAGTATATTTAATATAGTCCAGGTCGTTTGGTCGGCGTGGTATCCCATTGGTGATGAAAATGTCTTTGTTTCCATCCATGTCAAAATCGGCGATCAGTGTACCCCAACTCCAATCAGTGGCATCCACTCCGTAAAATTCACCGACTTCACTAAAGCTGGCATATGTCCCAAAAAGGTTACCCTGGTTGATCTGTAACATATTCCTTGGGTACTGATCATGATACCCATAATTACGTCTGAATTTATAAGTACTATAGGCTTCCGAAGTCATAGACATTTTTAACACCTCTTCCTTATCCGGTTTCATGTCTATGGTGAAAATGTCCAACAATCCATCATTGTTGATATCAGCTATATCATTGCCCATGGAGAATGTGGAGGTATGCCCCATAGATTCGTTGATTTTTTCAATGAATGTAGGATGTCCATCCGGGCCGTCTCCCTGGTTGAAATAAAGATAATCATTTTCATGAAAATCATTGGCTACATAGATGTCCGGGTAATTGTCGTTGTTGAGATCACCAATGCTTAGAGCCAGTCCATAACCCATAGCCCCCCCATAGATTCCGGCTTCTTCGCTAATGTCCACAAAAAAGTTATTCTGATTTTCGTAAAGCCTGTCTCCCCCCAAACTGTCCCGTTCTGCTCTTGCAGCACCAGGTTTGTATGTGCTGGGGGTTCTGATGGACTGATTGACCAGAAACATATCCAGGTCACCATCAAGATCAAAATCAAAAAAAGCCGCCTGCTGGGCATAGGACTTTGTATCTAATCCATACTTTGCGGCCTGTTCAGTAAAAGTACCGTCACCATTGTTGACGAACAGCTCATTACCGCCTTCAAATTCTAAAAAACCATGCATCCGGCATACGTAAATATCCAACCATCCATCCGCATTAATATCCACCATAGACACCCCGTTGGTCCAAACGGAGGGGCCCACAGCTCCTTCCACTCCTGCTTTTTCCGTGATATCTTCAAATGAAAAATTTCCTTTGTTGAGATACAGCTTATTGGATTGCTGATTAGCAGTGAAATATATATCAGGCAGTTGATCGTTGTTAACATCACCGACGGCAACCCCGCCGCCGTTGTACATGTAGAGGTAGTTCAAAATATTAACCGATTGGGTTTCTTCTACATCATTTGAAAAAGCTATCCCTGTAGAGCGGGCAGATAAGGGTTTGAACAATTTGTCGTCACTGCAAGCGCTGAAAAAACACAAAAGGGCTATACCAGTGATTATTCGATTGAGAGCATGTTTAAACTTTATCCTTTGGGCTGCAAAAGCCCTGTTACAGGACCTGGCTTCCCCTGTTTTTTGAAAAATAGCGCTGGCCATTGTACAAAAACCAAGTGTCGACAGAACCAAAAAGAGAACTTTTTCACTATCGCAGCAGCGAACTGCCAAAAAAAAATTTAAACATGCTCTTAAATAACAAGAGGGTGATGTATTCATTGTCTTGTATTTAGTATTTCAAAAAACTGGGCAGCAGCGTCATTTCTGGCAACCATCAACAAGGACTTTCCCTTCACGGACAGCAGCGTAAGATCACGAACTTGTCCTTCCAGGAACAACCCGGTCGCTGAGTTTGGTAAGGAGTGAAAATTCCCTTTGCCATCTCCCCTCAGGAAAACACCATAGCTGGCATCATATCGACCGACTTCCGGCTTCACTTCGTATAGGTTTCCACCCAAGACAATATCTTTCTGTCCATCGCCATTAAAATCCTCGATGAGCAGGGCATACACAGGTGAAATTTGGGCTTCCTGTGGCAATTTCCGAACTTCGAAAGTGCCATCGCCCTGGTTGATCAGAGAGACACTTTCCAGCATAGTTACCTGGTGAATTTCTGATCTCTCCAAGATACTCTGTTCAAATATATCTTCCATCGTCTGTCCTTTGTAGGACTCATACTTCAGGTATTTTTTCTTAAGGTGAGGAAGCTGCATGACCAGATCATGTCGCAATGCCAAGGGGTAAGCGGTGTCTCCGTTATAGGCACAGATGATTTGTTCGACCGTACCATTTTGATCGTAATCGTTGATATAGCAGGAAATGGGTTTTTCTTCGCTGGCTTTAAAACGGGAATTTAACCCATGATTCCCACATACAAAGTCTATGTCGCCATCCTGATCCAGATCAGCCGCTTCAATGGTATTCCACCAACCACTGGTCTGTCCTAGTCCGGACTGTGCAGTTACTTCTGAGAATACCCCGTTCTTATTTTGGTAGAGCCTGATTTTCATCCACTCTCCCACAACTACCAGGTCATCATCACCATCCTTGTCATAGTCCGCCCACACGGCATCGGTAATCATGCCGGACTGGAGCAAGGCAGGCGCAAGTTGTTCCGTATTGTTTTGGAAGCGTCCCTTTCCGTCATTGACCAATAAGTAGCCATTTTGCGGCACGCCCAATAGTCCCGGTCTCAAACGGATACCCACAAACAGATCCATATCACCATCCCTGTCAAAGTCATTCGCTTTTACAACAGAACTGCTTTCCGGCTGACCCGCTGGCAGGATCTGATCCGACTTACTATAGTTTCCTTTTCCATCGTTCAGGTATAGTCGATCCACCAGGGAAAAGGAATTGACAGACGTTTCATTGCTTCCACTGGTTACATACAAGTCCGGATCCCCATCACCATCTGCATCAAAAAACGTTGAGGACAGGTCTTCTGCCTCTTTATCCTTTTCAAATAAAAGCGCATTGGTTTTTGTAAAACTGCCAGTGGCTGTCTGAACCATCAGGCTGCCAGCATACCCTCGGGCTCCACCGACATAAATATCCTCCAGTTGATCCCCATTCACATCCGCAACGGAGACTTTCGGGCCTTCCGTGGATAACATGTGATAGATTAATCGATCCCTGTCGAAATCCACAAAATCACTCTCCCGATGGAAAAAAGGCATGATCTCCGTTTCTGTTTCTTTGAACAGGGGATCTGTTTTTTTTACCGGCAGCTCTTTTATTTCCTCTCCCTCAGATTCCGACACTATCAGGGTTTGATTCGCTTTTACGTTGGTCAGCAGGGTACGATGGCCATAGGGCCAGTCGACGATCACTGTGTCAATGTGTTCAATGGCGCCAAGTCCGAAATTGAGCCGGCTATCGACCGACGATTGGAAACCACGAATTGGGTTTTGCTCCTGGAAAAACATTTGGCCCTCTGCTTTTAGCGTGACTTGCGCACCGATGGCTGCTGTATTGGATTGACCGCCTTTGAGGACAATTTTCAGGTAATGATGCTTGCTTTGATCGGAGTTGTTTCTGTAAACAAATAAGGGCATATTCACATTGTTGATAATAAGGTCCAGGTCTCCATCATTATCCAGGTCTCCATAAGATGCCCCATTAGAATGACTGGGTGTAGCCAATCCCCACTTTTCAGTCACATTCTCAAAACTAAATTCACCTTTTCCTGCATAGGCGTAGTTCGGTATCCGGTTGACCGGAATAATATCGATGAGTTGTGCGTAATCCACGCCATCCTCCCGGATCACCATTCTAGCCACTTCCTCATTGGAAATATAGCGCAAGTAGTCCTGGTTAAGAATGTCCTGCGCCAACCCATTGGTTACAAAAAGGTCTTTGAATCCATCATTGTCCAGATCGGTGATAAGCGGACACCAGCTCCAGTCAGTGGCTTCTACTCCAGCCAATCGGCCTATTTCACTGAAGGTTACCCCTTTTCCGGGTATAATCCCATTGTGACGATGCAGCATATTTCGGGTGAACTGGTGATAGTAATTGTTCTGCACATTGAACTGATATTTGTCCCAATTCTCAAAGGTCATCGTAGTTTTGAACCGCTCGTCTCCTTCTGGTAGCATTTCAGAGACAAAAATTTCCGGATACCCGTCTCCATTGATGTCTGCGATATCAGAGCCCATGGATGCCCCACTGATAGATCGCATCTGTTTTTCTAATTCTTCTCTGAAGGTGCCATCGCCATTATTCATATAGATATAATCCCGCTCAAAAAAGTCATTGGAGATATACAGGTCCATCCACCCATCTTTGTCGATGTCTGAAACAGAAACGCCAAGCCCAAAACCAATCTCACTCCCATATATATTCGCCGCCTCGCTTACATCTTTGAATATGCCCGCATCGTTGCGAAGGAGTTTGTCACCTCCCAGTTGATCGCGCTTGAGCCGCTCGTTTGTACGTAGATTAAAACTCTCGATGGATCGATAAGAATTGTTGAGCAAATAGACATCCAGGTCACCATCCTTGTCATAATCGAAAAAAGCCGCGTGTGTAGAAAATCCCGGATCAGCAAGACCCATTTCAACGGCCTTATCGGTGAAAGTACCATCTCCATTATTGATAAAAAACTCATTTTGCTTATTGTCCCCTTTGATGTCACCAGAGTTACACACGTAAATATCCAACCATCCATCCGCATTGATATCTACCATAGATACCCCTGTTGACCAAACACGAGTACCCATAACCCCTGCCTCTTCAGTTACATCCTCAAACATAAAATCGCCTCTATTCAGGTACAGCCTGTTGGATAACAGATTGGCGGTGAGATATACATCGAGCAAACCATCGTTATTCACATCACCCAGGCCAACCCCTCCACCGTTATAGTAATTACGGTATTTA
Source organism: Catalimonadaceae bacterium JC749 (assembly GCA_021730635.1). GTDB lineage: Bacteria > Bacteroidota > Bacteroidia > Cytophagales > Cyclobacteriaceae > JAJNNC01. The sequence continues at coordinate 16,177 of JAJNNC010000010.1, read as the reverse complement.
TAAATATTAAAATCACTAGTATACGTCAGCGTGTTCTCAAAATCCAATCCTGTCTCTTCCGCATTGAGCGTGGAAAAGAGGGTCAGGTTCTTCTGATTGCTATTCGGATGGCAAGAGGCAAACAGGAGGATGAGCACCCCTAAAACTGCACGTAGGCAGTTACGAAAACTTTGGTTTCCAAGGGAGGAAAATGGCCGCCTGCCAGATTTTGTAGTTACGCTCATTGCACCATGATTTTATGAGGTTTACTGCACTCGAGGCGATTTATTCCATATCTACCCATCGGCTCACCCTGAACAAGACTATTTTCAGGGACTATCATGAAGTGAGCACCTCCGTAAAAGCGGCTGATGCCTGCTCTTTCCTCTGCATTCACAGGGTGATTGAAAAGTATTTTAGCTATGACAAATACGCACATAAACATCAGCATGCTACATATGTTTATTTTCTCCATTGGTTTCCGATGGTCAGTAAAGTGGTTTGAGGTCTTCATAGATAGCCACCACCTCAGTGAGTGAATCATTTTCCCTTAGGGTAATCTTTCTATTTCCGTCAATTTTGATATAATACGGTTTTCCGAAAGAGTATTGAGGTGGGATCTTCACAAAATCACGTCCTCCATACCACTTCATCATTTCCCTGATCACCTCTTCAATGAGTACTCCTGATCCATGATCTTTGTTGAAAGCACTGGCACTCGCATAGCCAAACCGGGCCTGAAGAAATTCTATAAATGGTTTATCAAACCGTGGAAAAAAAATCAAATCGACTGGCCTTTTGAACCCTTCCGTAAGACGGACCACCACCTGATAGTTGCTCGTTCCATTAAATATGCCTTTCAAATGCATGTCGTGGCAATAAGCGTAGAACATGTTTTGGGTCATTTTGAAATGAACTCCGAAAATAAGGCTATCGAATGTTTCTTCTCTCTGACTTTCCTCCTCTAATACCTGCAAATACTCATTGAATCCTTTTTCGTAGGCATGTAATGTTTTCTCCTGCTCGGTTTTCTCACTGCACCGGCTCCCTACCACGAATAGACAAATGATGAACACGAAGTCAATTATTGTATACTTATACATATCTTATTTGAAACGTATAATTTTTAGCGAATCATTATTTCTTGCAATTAATAAATGATCTACATTTCCGATTGAAATTTTCTGCATATCTCTGATTTGACCCATCACCTTGAAACCGGAAGTCTTTGGGTCGACGTGTTTGAATTTCCTGTTTCCTTCGTTTGAAATAATAACCCCGTAACTACCAGCGTAGATGCCTGTTTGAGGTTTGGCACAATACTGATTACCGCCAAGCACAATATCAATATGTCCGTTGTTATCAATATCAGCAGGATATATCGAGAAAACCGGAGCCCATTGTGCTTCAAAAGGGAGATTTTGTTTTATAAATTTCTCCCTTTCATTCCAGAAAATACAAGAACCCGTTTCAAAAACTTTGTATGATAAAACCCCTTCCCTTTCATCTTCCGTAAAGATATCATTCATCGTCTGGCGTTGATAAGCACTATGTTTAAGGTATTTTTTGCGTAAATGGGGCATTTGCTTCGTTATCTCGTCTTTCAGAACCACAGGATATGACGTATTCTCGCGATAAGTTGTAAACATGTGTTCAATGCTGCCGTTTCTGTCAAAATCATTCACATACATCTCGGCGGGCTTATCCTGGGAGGCCTTAAAAAATGTATTGTAACCCATATTGCCTATGATGAAGTCTTCATCTCCGTCATTGTCTAAATCAGATACTTCAATAGTATTCCAGAATCCATGAGAGTGTTCAAGACCTTCGACTGTTTGTAATTCTTTGAATATTCCCCTTTGGTTAGCAAACAATCTGACAGGCATCCACTCACCAACAATCACCAGGTCAGGGTCATCATCCCCATCAAAATCTGTCCATACCGCATCGGTGACCATACCCAGCTCTATGAGCCCCGGAGCCTTTGTTTCTGTTACATTGGTAAATTGACCCCTACCGTTATTTTCCAATAAGTAACTTGAAGCAGGTACACCATATAAACCCGGCACAAAACGACTACCGAAGAACAGGTCTTCGTCACCATCTTTGTCATAATCTTCATGAATAACAACGGAGGTACTTGTAGGCCTGACAGAAGGTAAAACCTGGTCGGATTTGGTAAATTCACCCTTACCATTATTCAAATACAATCTGTCATGGAGGGCAAAAGAACTGGAGGAAAACTCATAGCTTCCACTGCTTACCAAAAGGTCCTTATCACCATCATTATCAGCATCGAAAAAGATAGCCTGTTGATCTTCACTGTTACGATCAGATTCAAGCAATGCCACATTTGTCCTGTGAAAAGTAGTCCCATGCTGGATGAAAAGTGCCCCCGGTTCGCCTTTCGCTCCCCCAATATAACAATCATCCAACCCGTCTCCATTTACATCGGCCACAGCGACTTTTGGCCCTTCGTTGGACACCATGTTAAACAATAAACGGTCTTTGTCAAAATCCACAAAAGGGCTTTCCTTGTGGACAAAATCCAAACCATATGATTTTGAATCGTCCGGAAAAGTAGACCTGATGGTTTCTTCTCCGTCTATGATACCGGTTTCACCAGGTTCAACCCCTTGCGTAATAGTCAGGAACTGATCCACCGAAAGATTTTTTTCTACCTGCTTGCTTCCATCAGGCCACATAATTTCCAGGGAATCAATCAGGGTTGACTGACCCAACCCCACCTGCAGGCGGTCATCTACTACTGACATGACCCCTCGCATGGGGTACAGCTCTTCGTAATACAATTTTCCTCCAGCCCTCAGTGATACCTGTGCCCCCACCGCTGTTGTTCCATTCCGCTTTTTTAGCGACAAGATGATATAATGATTTTTCTCAGTAGCAAGGTCGTTTCGATAGATAAAGGGAGGGCTATTGATGTTGTTTACAACCAGATCCAGATCTCCGTCATTATCTATGTCACCATAAGCGGACCCACTGGAAAAACCTGGCTGTGCGAGTCCAAATTCGGAGGCAACATTTGTAAAAACAAGGTTGCTGTCTACCTTGTACAGATGATTGGCAATGGCTTGAGACGGCATATGGTCGAGTAGCTCGGTCATTACCTCCCCCTTATCTTTTAATATCTGTCTCAGCCTGGCCGGATTATCGTAAAAATCCAGGTAGTCGTGGTCTAACAGGTCTTTTCCTACTCCGTTTGTAATAAAAATCTCTTTGTGCCCATCGTGATCCAGGTCTATCATTTGCGCCCCCCAACTCCAGTCACTCGCTGCCACTCCGGCATATCTTGAAATTTCACTAAAATGCACGCCTGAACCCACAGGATCCCTTCCATTATTATATTGAAAAGTATTCCGTGGAAATTGGCGATGATAACCGTTTTCTATTTTCAAAGCATATTTGTCCCAGCTATCAAAAACTGCTTTTGTCTTGAGTCTGCCTTCGTCCTCAGGCAACATTTCAGTGACGAAAATTTCAGGAAATCCATCATGATTCATATCGGATATATCGACACCCATGGAACCTAAGCTGATTTCACTGGTCCATTGCGCTATCGACTCCTTAAAAGTACCATCACCCTGGTTGATGTACAGATAATCTTTCTCAAAAAAATCGTTAGCCACATAAATATCAGGCCACCCATCGCGATTAACATCTGCTACCGAAATACCCAAACCATAGCCGATGGCACTGCTATATATCCCAGCCTCAATGGTGACATCCTTAAAATAATCACCTTCGTTGCGATATAGCTTATTTCCATCAGGTTCTCTCTTATCGCGCATACCCTTCTTTGCATCGATGACTACCTCTGTAGGATTGTGGGAGTTGTTGGATAGGTACATATCAAGGTCTCCATCGCGATCATAATCGACAAAAACGGCATGAATGGAAAAGCCCAGATCATCAATCCCATATTTTTTTGCAGATTCGGTAAAAGTTGGAAGTCCATGCTCATCGAGTCCATTATGGATGAACAATTCATTGCGCCGGTTGGGATCTTCAAGTCTGCCACTTTTACAAACGTAAATATCCTTCCATCCATCCTGATTGACATCTACAATACTCACACCAGTAGTCCAGGAACCTGCACTGGCAACGCCGGCGTGGTCTGTAATGTCCTGAAAATTAAAATTGCCATCGCCTATATAAAGCTTGTTATCTACTTGGTTACCACATAAAAACAAATCGAGATTCCCGTCATTGGTAAGGTCTGCAAGACCTACACCAGCTCCATTGTAGAAATTTCTAAATAAATAGGCATTGAACTCTTCTGTGTAGGTAAGATTATTTTCAAAAGCCACGCCAATAGCTGCATTCTCCAACAGGGTGAAAACAGGTCTTTTATCTGAACAAGAAAAAAAGGCCATGGTCATTAACAACAGGATGGGAAAACGAAATCTGCTTATCCACTTCATGATGTACTTTCCTAAATTGACCTAACTTTAATCATGTAGAGTGCAAGTTGCTCATCTTCATTCCTGGCCCCTTTACAGCAATATGAAAGGGCCTGACTGGCCCCTTATTCATAAAACCAATATAGTAAACTGAAAGCAACAGCTAATAGCCAGGATTTTGAACCAGATTAGGATTCGAATTCATTGCCGTTTCAGGAATTGGATACCACCTTTTATGGAGGCCCGGAACATAGGTATCTCCGGGGGCTGAAGGGTTTGTGGATTTAAAGGTCCATTCATCCTCCCAATGGCCAAAACGAATTAATATTTGCCTTGCATGCCCTTCCAATGCCATTTCATGTTTGTATTCCCGATACAGATCTTCCTCCGTCAATGCTCCCAGTTCTGGAAGATCTGACCTGAGCCTGATCTGATTGACAAGGTTGAGTGCTTCGGGGCTCCCATTATCCAGGCGCCACAAAGCCTCAGCACGAATCAGGAGGGTTTCAGCATATCGAAAAATAGGAAAGTCATTGCTTGTACCCGTCGGTACGTTTGTCCCAACTTCGTGTTCATACTTTGCCATTCTCGCCCCCCTGCGATACATTGTCATATCCTCTGCTCTGCCTGATACCTCCTTGAGTATCGCATTATGATCCGGGTTAATGACGATGCCACAAGCTTCTTCAAAGGCCTGGGGAGACAATTCTTCAGCAGATTGACCTTCGGCCAATTCCGGTAACCCAAAGTGACCCCGCTCTAAATTGGTAAGCACATTATAATCTTCTCCACAATCATACAATTTGAATTCATCCCTTGGATTTGAATATCTAAAACCTAAGGATGCATCCCACAAAGGTCCGGCTTCTTTGGTATACTGTTGGCCCACGATAAACATACCTCTCCTATTGTCATTTTCATCAAAGGAATTGTATAGTTCCTCTTGCACCGTATAACCCCCCCACGGCTGCGCAGCCAATCCGAAAGTAGGCGTAGCCGACTGATGCATTGATATATGCATAATATTCAGGTTAATCTGATTTCTTTCGTAGGGAATCACCCAAATATTCTCAGCAGATGACTCGTTCTCGATGAAAAAATTAGAAAAGTATCCTGATTCAAGAGAATAATTACCGGTGTTGATGATCTCCTGAGCAGCGGCGGCCGCTTCAGCCCATTTTGCGCCCACGCCATACCTTTCCGCATTAATGTACAACTTTGCGAGCAACATATAGCCGGTTGCCTGGTTTACCTTTGCATAGGTTGACTGGTCTTTGCTCGGGTTAAGATTCTCAATTATCTCTAGTAATTGTGACTCTATGACCGCAAAAGCCTCTGAAGGTGACAGCTGTGCCGGTGCCGGGTCGGCCTCGGCGAATCGCAACTCTACCGGAATATTTCCATAATGATCCAATGCTATCCACAAATAAAATGCTCTTAACGCTCGTAATTCAGCAATTGCGGCAGATTCATCCGTTTCCAGGCTTTCTACAAATTCAATTAATCTGTTGCAGGTAGCAACGCCGGGAAAGGCAATATTCCAGATGGCAGGAACAAAGTTGTCTGCCGCCCTGAAATTATGAGACATCTGGTCGTAGTTGGTCCCCCAACCGTCATTGGAACGAAAGGGATTGACCATCTCATCGGAACATACTCCGTCCTGAAAAACTGCCGCGTCATAGTATCCCGCCAATGAGGAGTAACCGGAGGAGGTAAAGGCGACTAACTGAGCTTCATCCTTAAAAAAATTTTCCGGTCTGATTTCACTGTAAACATCAGGTTCTAGTTCACAAGACTGAATCGTCAACAATCCTGCAACACACAACGATATGATACTAATTTTCTTCATAAGCATATGACTAATAATTCTTATTTCTTAAAATCCAAGGTTAACACCCACTGTATAAATCCGAGTGGGTGGGAACGTCGTGTAACGGTCAATTCCCGGAAAAAGACCGTTTCCCGTAAAACTATTTATTCTACGGCCCTCACCTGAATAGGGGGGGTCAAAATACCTCACTTCCGGATCAGCACCTTCATAACCTGTAATGGTTATCAGATTCTGCCCTGTTGCAAAAAGTCTTATACTTCTGAACAGAGAATTATCTGACCCTGGAATTGTATAACCGATAGTCACATTGTCAATTTTCACAAAAGATGCGTTTTCTATATACCTTGTGCTATAATGGGCCACGGGGATATTTTCAACACCCTCAGTGACGAGTACGTTTCGAATGGAGATGCCACCCACATTTTCAAAAGCTGCCCGGGTTCCATTGACCAAACTATGACCAAATACCCCTCTTAAAAATACATTGATATCAAAATCCTTGTATCTCACATTATTGTTTAATCCACCTACAAAATTGGGTAAGGCATCTGCTACATTTCTGGCTTCTTCCCTGAAATCAAATGATCCGTATGGCGCTTCCGTTCCGTCCAGGAGGAGTAATATAGGGTCTCCGTTTTCATTATACCGGACAAAAGGTTGGGCATAGATTTGTCCAATCTCCTCTCCTTCGGATGTCCAAATAGCACTTACTCCACCTAGTGCGACAGCACCATCCGGTCCGGGACCTCTTAAAACTGTCTGATCAGATTCGGAATTAAACTCGATTAGTTTGGTTTTCGCAGTTGATATATTGGCATCAATGCTCCAGTTAAAATTCTGGTTTTGAATCGCAACATAAGATAATTGAAACTCAATTCCTTTCGATTCCAATTCTCCTACATTCCTAAGCTGCTGGGTAACCGCATTGGGTGGTGAAGGTACCGCTACAATGTTTAACAGATCTTTCGTATTTCTGATGAAATATTCCAGGGAGCCGGAAAGTCTGCTATTCATCAAACCAAAATCCAACCCTAGGTTCAATTCAGCCTTTTCCTCCCATTTCAAGTCCGGATTTGATCCGGTAGCGGGGGTCACTCCTGAGATAAACCCACCGTTTGCAAATCCACCACTTGTTAGTTGTAAAGTAGCCAAATAACCATAGAATACGTTCGGTAAAGTTCCGGTGACGCCATATCCAGCTCTTACTTTTAACTGGGAAATGGGTAAACTCATGATTTTGGCAATATCTGCGCCACCACTGACTGCCCAGAAATCACCCCATCTGTTGTTAGAACCGAATCTTGATGACCCTTCCCGACGATAACTAGCCGATAGAAAATAAGCATCATCATAGTTAAAATTAGTTCGCAGGAAATACGCATTTGACCTTGATTCTTGTTGGTTAGAGCCTAAAAAGTTCTGTGGTTGAGCCACATTACCTTCTGCTGATACAACCCCATTTTTGTTGATCCCCTGTCCGGCAGCCAGATTATTATATGAAAATTCGTCAGTAATAAAATCCGTGTTACTGGCTACGGCTTGTTGTATGTTCTCATAATTCCATGATTGTCCTGCAATGACAGTATAACCCAAATCTCCAGCCTCCCCCAGGTAGGTAATGGTACCATCATATTGTTGGTAGGAGTTGTCTATGGTTTCACGCCTTGCCCAGCCATTCACAAGACCACCGCCCCATAAGGCATCTCTGGCAGAGTACTCACCTATTAGTTCAGAGGATCTTTGAAGCGTATAACTTGCCGAAATAAGCAGATTACTGATCACCTCGTATTCTGCCTTGATGTTTGATATTTGTCTATTTAACTTTCTGTCTCTGACATTCTGATCATTGATCGCCACCGGATTGTATCGATCCTGATCTCCGGTTTCAAAATAGTTACCATCAGCATCAAAAACGGGGGCTGTTGGGTTAAAGAAAAAAGCATGCGAAAGGGCATGTTGAAACCCCTGGTTCTCTTCCCGTGAGGTCGCTGCCAAAGCTCCTGACAAGGTAAGCTTATCGTTCAGTAGCCTTTGTGAAATATCAAGTCGTGTGTTCAGCTGATCAAATTCGGCTGCATTCTTCACGATACTCTCCACATTTCTATAATTTACGGCTGCCCTGTAATTCAATCCGCCTGCGTTATTGGCAAATGAAATATTGTGAACATGGGAGATCCCTGTTTGAGTAACTTCATCCAACCAATCAGTTTTGCTCCCTAAATCAACGCCACCTAATGAAAGATATTCCTCAGCAGAAGCGATGTCAGGATGATTGGCGATTTCCTCAAAAGAGACCTGTCCATTATAATTCAACTGGGGTCTTGATACGCCTTCACCCGACTTGGTGGTGATAATCAGAACGCCCGCACTGGCTCGTGCCCCATAAATGGCAGCAGCCGAAGCATCTTTCAACACCTCAATGGAGGTAATATCATTAGGATCAAGGGCGTCCAATGCTCCCCCCAGGACCCCATCAATAACGATAAGAGGCTCAGAATCACCACTCAGGGTATTTAATCCCCGTAACCTCAAGGTAAAAGGTTGGTTTGGATTCCCCCCTGCACGGGCAATCTGCAACCCTGCCACCTTCCCCTGTAAAAGTTGAACAGGATCACTAACGTTTCCTTTATTGAAATCTTTCGCTTCCAAACTGACAACTGAGCTGGTAATCTCTTTTCTCTGTTGCGTGCCATATCCAGTGACAACTATATCATCTAATTGCTGATAATCTGGTTGGAGTGTCACATCGATCACGTTTTTGTCTCCTACCACTATTTGCTGGGTGGAAAAACCAACATAGCTAAATACAAGGCTCGCTTCTGGATTAACAGACAGGTTATAAGTACCATCTTCATCGGTGATAGTACCGTTCTGGGTGCCTAACTCAAGTACTGTGACTCCCACGAGAGCAGTACCTTCATCATCTACAACAGTGCCCCGGACATTCGTTTGCGCTAATAGTTGACCCGCTCCCAGAAGAGGAAGCAAGACAACTATTAAAACAGGATATAGGATTCTACTGGTTAGAATTGGTAAAGCATTTTTCATATCTTTTGACATTTAATAGACATTGTTCAATCAGTCGACAGATCATTTTTTTATCTACTGTTTTATAATCTATCAACTCTTTTTAATGCTGATATTTATTCCTTGAATGAATACCGGCTAAGGGAAGGTTAATTCACATTGTTTTATTTGATCTAGAGTGTGCCAAAAAATACTTTTTCAGAGCCTGAACCAGGAATAATATCAGTCTATTGCTGATAAGGAATCCATACTTTATAGCTGTTCCCAGGTTGCATATTACCCACTGCATAGTAGGGAATGGCCTGGTAGTTTACCTGTTTAGCATTTTCCAACTTCCCATGGCCGGTGATCCTATTGATGCCATCCAATAATTTGGCATCATATCTGACCGCTAGGGGAGCCTCAATGTCTATGTTCAATTCATCCAAGCCTTCATTTAAATTTTCTTCCAAACAATATAGCAAAGGGCCTGAAGCCAAAGCTACCATCCCTTTTAAGGCTTCTACCGATTCATGGGCATACACCCATCGAGGTTCCATGGGTAAAGTAAGTTCTACCTGATCCCCTTGCTTCCATTTCCGATGAATGGTTACATAGCCATCCACAGGAGAAACTTCATGAGGAGAACCATTGACTTGTAACTCAACATTAGCCTTTACCTTCGAATGGTATAATCCATAGGGGTTTTCCTCTCCTACTGCCCAGCCAGGGATTCTCACTCTGAGTGAGAATTCACTCTCCCTCTTTGGACTCACGGTAATCAAAGTCTTTCCCTGCCAGGGGTAATGGGTGTTTTGCTTCAGCACGACCTCCTGCGCATCGGTAAGATTGATTGTAGCTTCGCTGCCTACAAATAGGTTCACATAAATTTCTTCAGCGTTATACAAGTAAATAAAATCCGGCATGGCTGACACCATTTTTAAGAACATAGGAGGACAGCAGGGGCAATCATGCCAACCCCACCGGTGATGATGCGCTGCACTTAAAGGATTCTGATAGGTATAGTGATCACCGGACTGTGAAATGCCAGTAAGTACATTATTGTATAAAACTCTCTCCATCTCATCCATGTATTTCCCTTTGCCAGTCAGTTGATTCATTCGCTGGCTGAAGAAGCCAGCTCCTACGGCCGCACAAGTCTCCAGGTAAGCATCGTTGGGTAAGTAGTAATCAAGACCAAACTTTTCATCATGGGCAATGGCCCCTACTCCCCCGGTAACGAACATGCGCTTACCGACCATATTATCCCACAAAGCACTGGCGGTCTCCACATAACGGGGATCATTGTTTTCAATAGCAGCCATGGTAAGACCGGTGGCCAGCAAGGTGGCACGGACGGCATGTCCTTCTATGGTCTTTTGCTGTAAAACAGGAATAGAATCCTGGGCATAATCTCCCCAGGTCGGACGGCTATACGCCCCATATTTGGGATCAGCATAATTAGCTTCTTTGATCCATTTCTCTGCCTCCGCATTTCCCCATTCATTCCATAAGGGTAATCCCACATGATTTCCCCTGCCTTCTATCCAGAATTTTGCCAATGCATAATAATTGTCTGCATCCACCGGAACCGACATTTTCTGTTTTAGCGCCGGTTCATTTTTAAACAAGCGGTATAGTTTTATCAAAGCCTCTTCGGGTCCGGAATGGGCTGGCACAACATTTCTTTTAGGAGCGGGGCCCATATAATCGTACATATGGTTTGCGAATTTTACGGCCACATGAAGCAATTTAGTTTTTCCGGTAGCTTTGTAATAATGCACAGCCGCTTCAACGAGCATTCCTGCATTATAAACATCATGCTGCCAGCGTAACACCCCCCCATTGAAGCCCCAGCGGTGATCAGGCTCCATAAGTTGGGTATAGGTATTAATATAGCCATCGGGATCAGAAGCCTGGGCTGCGGCAATACGGTCAATATAACCATCAATACGCTTTTCCAAGGTAGGATTCGGATACTGAGTGAGAAGATCGGCCGCTCCACGGATCGTTTCGTAAACTAGTCCATCATACCAGGGTGGACCATCATGTTTTCCTATTCCCCGTTTGCCCTCAGCCACAAGATCGAAATTCAGAAACGCGTTCCTGGTCTTCCCCAAAGCTTGAAAATCTTTTTCCAGATATTTTCCCTCAGGTTGGTATTTTCCCTCAAATTTATCGAAGACGTCATTCACTGTTTTTGTGCTCCACAGCGCTAACTTAGGACTCCAAAACGGATCATCGATTTTTACTTGATAGACTTCATGCAGACTGGCAGGTTGTTTTTCTATGTGCTGAGATAAAAGCCTGGTCTCAGCACATGTAAGCATCACGAGAGCCAACAGGATCGGCTTACATTTCTTCATAGAAGGTACTTTAGGTTGCTTATTAGTTCAAAGCATATTTACAAACCTGGTATTGTAAATATGCTAATGCTATATTTCAGGATTCAAAAGATCAGAAGGGAATCCAGCATGGATGATACTATTCGGAAAGAGTTTTCTTACAAAAGCCAAATAATCAAAAAAGTCACATAATTTTCTACTTTCCCTTTTAATTTCCACCATTAACTAAATTTAATAAATATTTTATCAAATGGACAAGCATTGGTTTATCAAATAATAAATTCATTTTCATCCATCGGTTTATGGGTTCTTGTTTTCTGTAAATGGCCGGAGGTGTGTTCTTTTATGGCAGTGTTTTTATGCAATGCGACAAGCTAAATTAACGTATATTGGAGGAAGCTTTGTAAACCTGGTTTCCTGAGCATACTGCCGGCCCGAAGGGGGTAGCATCTCATATGCTGATGGTTTACTGAATAAAAAAGACAGACTGAATGGAAAAAAAATTAGCTGTTTTGCAAATTGATTCTGTGTTGGGCAATGTCAAGGCCAACCTGGAAAAGATAGCGTCTATGGTGGATGCCATAAAAGATAAAGCGGTGAGAATGGCTGTTTTCTGTGAATACGGCACGACAGGGTATTCTCTGGATCTGAACTCCGTGGCAGAAGAAATTCCAGGTACAACCACCGCTTTCTTGGAGCAGCTAGCCTCCAGGAAAAACATTTGGATCAGTGGGGGCATGATAGAAAAAGGGCCTAACAACAAACCCTATAATACCGCTATCATGATTTCACCCACTAAAGGACTGGTGGCCAAGTACCGCAAGGTCCATCCCTTTAGCTTTGAGAAGGAGCAGATCAGCTATGGAGATAGCGAAGTGCTAGTTGACACAGAACTCGGAAAGGTAGCTATGAGCATTTGTTATGACTTTATCTTTCCGGAATACATCAGAAGCTTAGCGTTGAAGGGAGCCGAGATCATACTGAATGCCACCTTTTGGTTCGCTGATGAGCAGAGTGGTCCGGCAGGCTGGAGTCCTGAACAATCAAAGGCTTTAGCCATGACTCGGGCCCTGGAAAACAATGTATTTGTGGCCATGGCCTGCCGAACAGGAACAGAAAAGAAATTATGGGGCTTTGGACATTCAGTCATTGTAGGCCCCCAGGGCAAAATCTTAGCGCAAGCAGACAGAGAGGAGGGCATTATCACGGCGCCCATTGACTTAGAGATGCGAAATAGCTGGAGTAACTATGCCACTTATATGATAGATCGGCGCACCGACTTGTATGCCCGTTTACTTGATTTTTAGCAATTACCTTTTTTTGTGGCATGCCATGCACTGTAAAAAAATGATGGCGTCTTTCATAATTATTCTGGATAAGAAAGTCTTTAAGCATTATTCATCCTAAATATTGTTTAGAGGAAGGTGATGTGTAATCCCAATCCTTATCAATGGTGTTTTGGGTGGCAGAAAAGAGCCTGGCAAACTTCATAAGAGTCAGTCTATCAAAACCTGTTGTGGTGCTCAGTAAAATCAATCGTACTGATAGGAGTTCTGGGCACACTGGCTACAAACAACTGCGACACAAGCAATGAATGCTAAAGCAATGTTTCCATTCAGGCTGACCAGCAAGGTAAACTTTTTTTGACGCCAGTAATTTTCAAGGACTGATGGTAAGCACTTCTTGTGGAATTACCCTAAAATACTCCTCATCAGGAGGAATCCATTGTAGCGATAGCACCTTTGCTCCTGGTCCGGCAAGGAATTCAATAGTAATTGGGTAGGTTCCCGGAGAAAGATCCATATCGTTTTCTTGATCCCAATCATTTTCATTGACTGCTATCGCCCCATTGAGGATGACCCTTCCTTTGCCCCCTTTTACTAATTTCACAAAATACTTTCCTTTCTTTTGTATAGTAATAAAACCGGTAGCTTGCAGCATTGCGTTTTCTTGTAATGGCTCAAAAGCCTCCAGGCCAGTAAAATGTATGAACTTTATTATACCGGAATCCACAGGAATCGCATGGGCAGGAATCTCAGGCAAAGCATCAGCACCAGACACCTCCAGATCTTCCATGGCATACGCTTTGAGGATCAATCCGTTTTTTCCAGCAGGCTGTCCTGCCTGAAAAGCTTCCGCAAGTCTGACGCCGGGGGTCGTAGTCATCGGGTTCTTATTGGCTACCGAGTCATCCAGGGAAAGGATCCAACGTACAATTTTTCTGGCATTTTCTTTTTTAAGAAAACGATGCTCTGTCATCTGACCTCCTCCCCACAAACCGCCTCCTCCTTCTATGATTTTGTCTGCCAGCCTATTCACTGTGCTAAAATCCGCTTCGTATCTTTGAGCCACTCTCATATAAGAAGGGCCGACAGATTTATCTTCAATGTTATGGCAATTCAAACAATCATCATTACGGATTAAGGTTAAAGCCTTTGTTTCTTTTTTCCTGGTTTCTTCCTCCTGTCCATCATCTCCACTTTTTCCGCTGCAACCTGGCAATAAATAGCCCAATAGTGTGACTGTGCTGAATAGAAAAACAGAACGTATTATCTTGCAGTAAGAAGATGAATAAAAAATGATCATATGTATCGTTAATAGTATTTTTTCGGAGATTAAATTCACTGTACAACAGTACTTCCTGTAATCCTGGTGAACTGATTAAAAGTAATGGAGAGATATTTCAATTATTTATTGATAGATTAATAGTGCTTCAGCCTCTTAAAAGTCTTATATAAATAGGGTGAGTAGACATCGTCTGGCAAGCTATCCTGCTATTACAGGTTTTAGTTGGTAATCCATCTATTGTATGCTGCTCAAAATCATCTGCTTCACCCATCTCCCTATCTGTCACCTCCATATGACGAGTTCCGCATATTGCCTATTTCTATCCGTCAAAGGAGCATGATGGAGTCTCGTCTCAATGCATCATTGATGGTGATTTTATCATTTCATTTGTTCATTTAAAAATTGAAATTCATTTTTTGAGATATACCAGTCCCCTCTCCAATCCCTCTGCCATCTCCTTTACAGAAGTAGATTCCAGCATTTGTTGGAGCGCGTCTCTGATCTGTTTGAATTCATCGTGTATGGGGCAAGGTTTTTTTTCAGAGCACTCTTTAATGCCTAGACCACAGCCAGTAAATAGTTTATTTCCATCAATGGCTCTTACAATCTCAAGAAGCCTGATGTCTCTACCATCTTCAACAAAAAAACCACCATGGGGCCCTTTTGTAGAACTGATGATTTCCATGCGGCTTAAGTTTTGCAATATTTTAGCGGTAAAATGTTCGGGAGCGCCAATTTCCCGGCATATATCTTTGATTCCTACCTTTTTATGATTCTTGCTATGGGCAACTATAAAAATCACCGCTCTGATGCCGTATTCACATGCTTTTGAAAACATTTTTCTTTCTGTTAAACAACCGGCCAATGGTTAGGTCATTATTGCTCATGTGATTAAAATTTTTTCCACATTTATCCTCTTTTCTCCCAGAATGGATCATCCCACTGCTCTACCACCTGTTGATGAGATGTTTCCAGTTGTGTTTGTATTTCTTTTAACTGTTCCTCCGTTAACTGTCGTTGAAGGTATGGAAAAAGATCCCGTTCTTCAAAGCGGATATGCGCTTCCAGTACCTCTTCTATCTGCCCTAAAGTAATGGCTTGTCTGGCAGGCATTTCTTCCAGTTTTATCCGTAATCTTCTCAATCTTCTGTGTTGTCTTTCGGCTTCTTTTCGCTTTTCATTTTTCTGCGCTAACAGATTGAATAAAAAGGCTTCTTCCCCTTTGAAATGAGGTGCCAGATGATGATCAAAAAAGTAACAGGTATAGCTGGCAATCCGATCCGGTGAAACACTCAGGCTCAAACCTGTTCTTATCTTCCAGCAAAGCAGTAAACCGAAATGGTGGTCTTGGGATAAGGGCACCAGGGCAGGGTGTCTTTTCAAAGGTGCTGCTTTTGTTTTTGGATGGTTTGATTTACTGTCTGTCTTCATGCTACTTATTTTCAAAACCGACTGATTGTCTAACAAATATAGCAGTATATATAGAGATAAAAAGGTCTTATAATATTTAATTTGCTAAAAATTATAAAAGTTTATGGGGTAAGAATGACTTGAGAAAGGAATTGATCCGAGTAGAGAGGCTACCTACGAAGTCTTCTCTTTTTTCACAGGTGTAAGGGCTTTTCGTTTAGTGCAACTATCAGGCTGGTGGGTATTGCCTTAAATTTCTTTACCAACGGACCATATCCTGATGAAGCGGTATGAGATTGGGTCATGGTCGATGGGGCATATGCCTGTTCGTCTTACAGCCATGTTGAAAGCAGTTACAATGAATACTGCATCATGGTATAAAAGTTCAGCAAATAATTATTTACTTAACTTGACGGTAGTTGTTAGTGAGGGTGCTTGAAACATTTATGGACAGTGCTGCTTTATCTATCATCAGGAAAGGAAAGGTATAGAACCGGGCGGCACATTTTCATTTTTACTGTTGAGGGCTGTCATTGTTAGCAATCTTGCCTTTTTACTGTAACTTTGAGCGCTGCTGCCTGATGGATGGTACAGCAGGCACAACAAGAAAACAGGTT
>JAJNNC010000001.1 GCA_021730635.1 Catalimonadaceae bacterium JC749 | reverse complement strand
GGGAATAACTGAAAGACTTTGACTGGTTTGCCCTACTACCTACATGTGTTGCTCCTGTGGAAAATTGCTTTTTATATAAAAGGACTATTAAAAAATAAAACCATACCTCTGTTTGGAGGTATGGTTGATAAATTATACAATAAAAATACTGTTTACATGCTAGCTAGTTTCTCTGCCTTATCAAAAAGCAGAAGAGCTTTCTGGAAAACATCATTAGACTGATTGAATACAGGATAAGCTCCTTTATTGCCCCATACACTTCTTGCTATTAATGCTTTAACCCTATTTCTTATAAAGTCCTTAGATTTGCTAAATTCATCTTCATTGTACTCTACTCCGGCTTCTTCTCCTAACTTTATAAAATTATTTAACATCTTTTCGTTGACGTCAAAATTTTTAAAGTAAGCTTCAAAGCTCATTTTTTCCAGTTGGCTTTTTTGATCCTCATAGTACAACAAAGTATACTCTCTGAACACATTGGTAGCTGTGAGTTTACGTAAATACTCTGTATTCATTGTAGTATCATATGGCACAAAGTAATCTGGCATTATACCGCCACCCCCATAAACTACTCGCCCTTTTGTTGTTTTATATTTCAGCGAATCATTGAAATGGATACTATCAACGTTAAACAGTTCCCCGTGCTTGAAGCGGTTCAAAAGATCCAAACTGTATTCTTCATGATCTTTTCCATATGGTTTCTGTATAGATCTGCCACTTGGCGTGTAATAGCGAGAGATAGTGAGCCTGAGTTCAGAACCGTCGTCTAGAGGAATGGGCATTTGTACTAATCCTTTGCCAAAAGAGCGCCTTCCAACAATAAGAGCCCGATCATTGTCCTGTAGTGCGCCCGCTACAATCTCAGAGGCAGAGGCGCTACCTTCGTCAATAAGCACGATGATAGGCTGTTTTTCGAAGAGGCCTTCTTTATAGGCGCGAGCTTCAGAATTATAACGAGGCTGTTTACCTTCAGTATACACAATTAATTTATTGTCAGACAACATTTCATCGGCAATGTTAATAGCCCGATCCATATAACCTCCCGGATTGTCCTGCAGGTCTATGATTAGCTTTTTCATTCCCTGTTCTTTCAGTTCACTCAAAGCCTTTCTGAATTCGTCATAGGTAGTGGCGGCAAAACGGCTGACTTTTATATACCCTATTTCGTTGTCTACCATATAGCTCACATCGATAGATTCCTGTGGAATCTTATCACGAATAATATTAAAATGCAAAACTTCATTTTGGCCTCTTCTTTTAATCCCTACCTCCACGTTACTTCCTTTGGGACCTCGCAGCATATCAAATACATCCTGGTTATCAATTCCAATACCTGCTACGTCCTTGCCATCAACTTCTACAATTTTATCCCCACTTACCAGCCCAGCTTCTTCCGATGGCCCCCCACTTAAAGGAGCTACTACATAAATAGTATCTTTGACAATATTAAATTCAATACCAATTCCTTCGAATTCACCTTCAAGCTGCGATTTGGCTAACTCTAGCTCATCTGCTGGAATATAAACAGAGTGAGGGTCTAATTTTTCAAGCATTTGATTGATGGCCGTCTCTACCAAATCATCTGTATTCACCTCATCTACATAGTCACGCTGTATGTAGGTTAGTATTTCTTTGAATTTCAGGTAACTACTCACTAAATTGTTAGTGGTATTTCCGCTACCATCTACCATAGTAGCTCCAATAAGGATACCCGCGGCTACTGCTAGTGTTAGCAGGATAGGGAGCCTAATTTGAAAATTAGAATTTTTTATTTTACTCACGTCTATTCTACTTTAGTATGTAATTAGTTCATTAGATTTGCTTGACTACTCATATCGCGTGGAAAAGCAAGGGTTAATAACAATTAGATGAAAAGATAAAATGTCAATTTAACATTTTATACTAAAATAACATAATATCTTAGGTTTCGTTCTTTAAAGTTGAATTTAAAATTACAATCTGCTAATTTTATTAGATACAGAAATATAAACTTATTTATTTTTGTATTAGCACGCTTGTCGAAATTTATCATAACAGATGAACATCAATAACAAAAAGCGGATTTCGGAGATAGTAGATGAAAACTATGCCTATGCATCTGTTTTATATTATTTCGGCATTAAGTTTTATGATTATGACGAAAAAACCTTGGAACAGGTTTGCCAGGAGCGAGGACTGAATGTTAAGCAAGTAATTAGCAGTCTGGAATCAGTTGAAAACAAGGAAGATCATCATGAGTTGTTTCTTTCTTCTTATCCTATCGACATCATTGTAGAATACCTAAAACATACTCATTTTATCTTCATCAAAGAACGGATACCCTATTTGAGTAAAATTATTAAGAATCTCAAAGCTCCCTCTCACGCTCAAATTGTAGATGATTTGCAATTTATCTTTCCTCTTTTCGTAGAGGATTTAATCTTCCATATTTATAAAGAAGAAGATGAGTTTTTCTCCTACATCCTCTCGTTACATAATGCCCTGAAACAACCTCATCCTTCCGCCAAACTTTACTACGATATGGAGCATTATTCTATCCAGGATTTTGCTATTGAGCATGACATAGACGAAGATGAAATGAGGGGAATTAGAAATATTACGAATGATTATGCAACCGAACATATAGAGCACTTACATCTGAGAGTTGTCTATGCTGAGCTTCAGCGTTTTGAAAAAGAACTTAGAATACATGCCAGTATTGAGAATGAAATTCTATTTCCGAAAGCTTTGATGCTGGAAAAACAAATAAAAAGAATACTACGTGAAAAAGCCCGACTGAATTGATAATGGGAAGAATTATTGGGATTGATTATGGACTAAAACGTATTGGTTTAGCTGTTACCGATCCTCTGCAAATTATTGCATCACCTCTGGAAACCATTCCTAATCATCGAATTTTTTCTTTTCTAACAGCTTACTGTGCAAAGGAAGATACGGAATCTTTTGTAGTAGGATTCCCAAAAAATCTCAATAATCAGGCAACGCATGCAACTAAACCTGTAGAAGCATTTGTTCAGAAACTGAAAAAGATTTTTCCAGACAAAAATATCTTTTTGCAAGATGAAAGATTTACCTCCAAAATAGCTTTGGATGCGTTGATTGCAGGAGGTACCACCAAGAAATACAGGAGAAATAAAAGCAATATTGATAAAGTAAGTGCAGCTTTAATTTTACAATCGTTTCTAGACTCAAAAAAATGATCTATCCAATAATTTTATATGGCGATCCAATACTGAAAAAACCGAGTGAAGACATAGTGCCAGGATCTTTAGATGTTAAGACGTTAAGTGATGACATGTTCCAGACTATGTATCAGGCCAGTGGCGTTGGCTTGGCGGCTCCCCAAATAGGCAAAAACTTACGGATGTTCGTTATTGACAGCACTCCTATGGATGAAGATGAGGGAAATGAAGGCTTTAAAAGAGTGTTCATCAATCCTACTATTGTAGGATTCGAGGAAGAAGAGCAGGCTTTTGAAGAAGGGTGCTTGAGCATTCCAGGTGTGAGAGCAGACGTGGTGCGTCCCACTAAAATCAAGATAAAATACTTTGACGAAAACTGGCAAGAACATATTGATCTGTTGGAAGGTTTGCCTGCCCGGATTGTACAACATGAGTACGATCACATCGAAGGCATATTATTTACGGATCATGTCAAAGGTCTTAAAAAAAGATTGATTAAAAGTAAACTGAATAATATCAGTAAGGGTCAGTTTGAGGCCAATTATAAGGTAAAAATACCCGCAAAGATTCTGAAGAAGTAGGACTTAAACATTTATTTCTATTCAAGATAATCCAACAACATCAGGCACTGCTTTTTCAAAGTTACCAGAGGCTGGCACTACTATTTTTACAGTGATGTCTGCCCTGGCAACAGAGCATCATGCTATCAATTTAGCCCAGGGATTTCCTGAATTTCCGGTATCGGAGACCTTGATTGAGCTGGTGTACCACTACATGGTGAAAGGTCATAACCAATATGCGCCTATGCCAGGATTGCTTAGACTCCGCGAAAGAATAGCAGAAAAAATTGCAACTCAGTATCTTAAAAAAGTAAACCCGGAAACAGAGATCACTATTACGGCAGGTGCCACAGAGGGCCTCTACACCACCATAGCAGCTTTGGTTCGGCCAGGCGATGAAGTTGTCATTCTCGAGCCGGCTTATGATAGTTATATACCAGCCATTCTGCTTCAGGGGGGTATTCCTGTTACAGTTGCCATGAATAGAGATTTTTCTGTAGACTGGCCGGCTGTAGAGGAAAAAGTTTCCCCCAAAACCCGGATGATTATTGTGAATACCCCGCATAATCCCTCCGGAATGGTTTTTTCTGCTGAAGATTGGCAACAGTTATCCAATATTGTCCAAAAACACGGTATCTGGGTACTCAGCGATGAAGTATATGAACATATTATTTTCGATGGACTTCAGCACCAGTCTGTGCTACGGTATGAAGCATTGGCCCGCCACTGTGTGGCTGTTTTCTCTTTTGGCAAAACCTTCCATGCCACCGGATGGAAAGTGGGATATGTTGTAGCTTCAGCAGCGTTGACACAAGAAATCAGAAAGGCACACCAATATTTACAGTTTAGTGTTCATACGCCCACACAATACGCCCTGGCCGATTTTTTAGAAAATGAGAATCATTATACCAGCCTTGGCAGCTTTTATCAGAAAAAGCGTGATTTATTTCTTCGGCATATGCAAACGTTACCCTTTCAACCGTTAAAAGCCAAGGGAACTTATTTTCAGCTTTTTTCCTATAAAAATTATACTGACTTCCCGGACAGGCAATTTGCCAACTACCTTACCCGTGAAGCCAAGGTAGCCAGCATCCCTATCAGCGTTTTTTATCAGGATAAGACAGATCATCATTATTTAAGATTTTGTTTTGCTAAACACGACGAAACTCTCATTCAGGCAGCCCATTTTCTTTCTCAATTTTTATGAACGATTATCATCTACGTGTAACGCTCTTACAAACTCATCTTTACTGGCATAATATTGAAGCTAATCTGGCAATGCTGGAGGAAAAAATATGGCAGATAGGAGAGGAGACAGATCTTATCATACTTCCTGAAATGTTCAACACAGGTTTTACTAACAGTGCCGCAGCTTTTGCTGAACCTATGAACAGTAAAACTTTCCGCTGGATGAAACAACAGGCCATGCAAACCCAGGCGGTGATCATCGGGAGTTATATTGTGAAGGAAAACGGCCGTTATTATAACCGCTTGCTTTGGATGGAACCGGATGGCTCTTTTGCTTTCTATGATAAAAAACATTTATTCCGGATGGCTGAAGAAGACAAAATATTCGCCCCGGGCAAAGAAATTCTGATTAGAGAATGGAAAGGCTGGCGCATTTGTCCAATGGTATGCTATGACTTGCGCTTTCCTGTATGGAGCCGTAATCGGTTGGATGAAAACAATGAACTAATATATGACCTGTTAATTTATGTTGCTAACTGGCCTGCTGTGCGTTCGGCTGCCTGGACTACACTACTAAAAGCACGTGCTATCGAAAATCTTAGCTATGTTGCCGGCGTGAACCGAGTAGGGGAAGATGGAAATGGAATCGTTTACGAAGGGCATTCTGCACTAGCGGATTTCAAGGGGGAGTTACTGTTTCCTCAAACTAACCAGGAAGCCATCATCACTTGGACGTTATCTAAATCTGATTTACAATCCTTCCGTCATAAATTTCCAGCCTATCTGGATGCTGATTCATTTCTACTGGGATAAAATTGCCGATATTTTTTCTTTGATCTCTTTTTCTTCAAAGTTTTGATAAAACTTTCCACTTCTGAGTGTATTCCCCATTTTCTCAACAATAGGATGAGAACCCCATAAGAATAGATGAATAGATTTGGTCTGTTGTCTTATTAAATACTGAAGCACTTTCAAAATACCTCCTAAAGTCGCATTTTTCTCTGCCTGGTTATTAACAACAACCAATACCTTGTCTGATTTTTCTATCAGTTTAATTGCATAATCTGCCATTTCAACTTTGGAATGATTATCAAAATCAAAAATCACAACTTCTGGATAGACTTTACGAACCCATTGTATCAGAGGCCAATCATAAGAAGACCAATGAGAAGAAGCAATGGTGATATAGATCATTGAATTCATGGAAAGCTACTTACGCCAGCAGGTAATTATATGGTCGTCTACCATACCCGCTGCCTGCATAAAAGCATAACAGATAGTAGAGCCTACAAATCTGAATCCCCTTTGCTTTAGATCTTTGCTCATGGCATCCGACTCTTTGGTTTTCACTGGGATTTCTCTCAACGATTTAGGATGATGTACGAGGGTTTGATGCTCTGTGAACTGCCAGAGATACTGATCAAAATTTACAAACTCTTCTTTTACTTTCAAATAAGCCTGGGCATTACTTACAGCGGCTTTGATTTTAAGCTTATTACGAATGATACCTGCATCTACAGAAAGCGATTGTAGTTTTGATTCATCATAATTGGCGATTTTTACAGGATCGAAATTGTCAAAAGCAGCCCGATAGTTTTCTCTTTTCTTTAAGACGGTATACCAACTAAGTCCGGCTTGAGCGCCTTCCAACAAAAGTAACTCAAAAAGCTTATGGTCATCATGTTCCGGGACACCCCATTCCGTATCATGATACGCTATATAGAGTGCGTCCTTTAAACACCATTCACAACGTATCTTATTGGTCATATCATGTAGCGTCAACTTTATGCATTTTACGGTATTATCAACTTACTTGTTGGCATTTCTCCATTTTCCAACAATACTCTTATCAGATACAAGCCTGCAGATAAACGATCTGTGTTAAAAAATACCTGAGTGCCAGAATGAGCTAGTTGCTCTTCATAAAGCAATTGCCCTTTTATGTTTATTATTTGTAATGTTACTATAGGCTTATCGGTCTGGATTTGAACTATACCCTCTGAGGGATTGGGATAAACAAGAAAGAGGGAAGTGGGTTTTTCTTTTTCAGAGCTGACATTTAAGAGAGAGATGCCTCCTTCTCTGTGACCTATCAAAAGAGTTGTTGTTCCATTGCCAAAAAGATCTGCTGCGGCTAACCATGTTTGTTCTCCTACCTCTATATTTTTGTCTGAGCCATTGAGATGGATAGTAGCTGTATCTGTCCGTAAAAATTGGGGTTGTTCCAGGTTGGCAACAAAATCAGACCTCACCAGTAACTTTCCACTAATATTGGTGCTGATCAGATCAGCCTCACCATTCTGATCCAGATCGTAAAGTAGGGGAGACAGGAATAGACTGAAAGTATTACCGCTGATATTGCCAGCGTGTTCATTTTCCAAATGCCAAACAGGGTCCAACCCTTCGCCTGTATTGTGGTAATATTCAAGATCTCCGTTTTGTTTCCCCAAAAACAAATCCTGTCTGCCATCATTATCTACATCAAAGAAAGCAAAGTTATCTTTTACGTTGAAATTAAAGTTAATCGTTTTAGGCTGACTGACATCAAATTGAAAAGGGAAGGCCTGACTATTTTCAAAAATATACAGCAGCCCTTGTCCCGAGGAGGTCTTGCTTCCGGTGATCACCATTTCCGGCAACCCATCTGCCTGCAGGTCTGAAAAATACACTTTTACATCGCGTAACTTTAGTGCATTCATCTGGGCAAAATCTGCCGTTTTTAGAGTAAATACCGGCTGAGAATAAGTGCCTGTATTTTCATAGCATGTAATACCTCCGTAAAATCCATCCTGATGAAGTATTCCCCTATTCCCTACTAAAAGATCCATATCTCCATCATTGTCCACATCAGCCAATGCCGGTACTGCGTTCTCTCCCACGTCAATCATTTCTTCCTGCAGAAAGGATCGGGAATTAAAAGAAAACTCCGGATACTCATTTGTTTTTGTGTTCTGGTATAACCAACTGGAAGCGGTAAAATTGATACTATCTGATATATTAAAACCAGCATTGGGAGATACAATCAAATCTTTTATACCATCCAAATCAGCATCTTCATAAAAAGCAGAAGGAAACACAAAAAAATTGGCAGGAAACACTTCATTAGGAAATTGGCTCTCAAAACTTTCAAAGCGTGGCTGGGTTACCGACCCTTCGTTTCGAAGAAAATACAGTTCGGCGCACTCTTCATGACCAATTAATAAATCTTTATCCTGATCTCCGTCTACATCAATGGCCAGTATGCTTTTCCCGCCAATATGTTGTTCTTTTTGATTTATTTCTACCCGAGCTCCGTCAATTACCTCATTACATTCCTCTGTGCCAAAAGCAAACTGGTTGCAATCACATTCTTTTACACCACCCCAACGGTTGTCTGTTGCTTCAAAGATTAGAGAATCGCTGTGCCCTAGTTTTTCTGTACTTACATTTTGATAGAATTCCAGATTCCCTCTGCCATTTACATTGTAAACAATGATGTCCTGATCCCCATCTCCGTCAGCATCAGTTATAGCGGGTACATCGGCAGGCCCTACCTGTAGGCTCACGGTAAATCCGGAAAACCCCAACGTAAGCAAAGGATCGGCAACCAATGACCATGAAACATTTTCCGCTTCTCGTGTTTGATTCTTATATACCCTGATTCCCCGGCTGCCAGAGGCCACAAACAAATCTTTTCTTCCATCACTGTTATAATCTACCAGCAGCATCCAGTTTTGCCTGTCAGCTGGAAATAAACTTGCATAAATGGGAGCATACGTATACTTGTTTTCTTTATTGAGAAATGTTAAGATTCGATTAGAAGTCCTATCCAGAATCACCAAGTCTTCCTGATTATCTCCATCCAGGTCTATGGTATTATAGACACCAGAATTCAAACCTCCTGCCCAGGCATTGAATAAAGTATCATTGCCATGAAGGACAGGTAGTTGTGCATACTGGAAGGTAAGCTGTGCATAACTTAAGGAATGTATCCCTACTCCCAGGAGGATGCCAAGGTATATTACTTTATTTACCAGGAATTTCATAAATAATTCTCACTATTGAGCAAAAGCAAACAAGTCTGCCATCATGTTAGCTCACTGTTAACACAAAACGAATAAAGCTGTGGCACTAATATAAAAAGCCGGCCAGGAAATTGCTTCCCGCACCGGCTTTACAATTCTTTTAATATGTTAGCTTATTTTTTTGATTCCAACAGGGCACTATATCGCTCTGCATCATTTAGCGCTTCTACAGCAGCCTGCACTACTTTATCATCATCAAAAGAAGCCTGAATTTTTCCTTCACTCAAATGATATCGTGAAACAATTTCTTCTTCTAAAAGCTCTTTAATTTCATCTTTGAACTTCTGTAAATCAGTTTCTTTATTGTGTTGCACTTTTTTACGCAAAGAATTTATCTGGTCTTGGATATCCTGATAGTACTTTTCATCCTTCGCTATTTCCGTCAAATCTTCAATAGTCTGCTCTACTTCTGTTACATAGTCATAATCTTTATCCCCAAGCCAAGCCATAAATTTAGAGTATTCAGCCTCTGAAATTTCAAATTCACCAGAATCTTCAATTTCAGGATGGGTGTAGTAATACTCTGTGGCATAGTCAAACAATAAATTCTTTGTATAAAGGCTGATAGAAATAGGAGCCAGTTTTCCCTGCTTTACTTCTATATCCGGACTAATACCCCCTCCATCATATACAGTCCTCCCGTTTTTGGTCTGAAAAGCATTTTGTAATGAATCAGGAATTTTACCCACACTGCCATCTTCGTTACGGTGGCTATAATCAATAGCCTGGATGCATCTGCCGCTGGGCGTATAATATTTGGCTGTTGTCACCTTCAGCTGTGAATTATAGGTTAACGGACGGGTAGCTTGTACCAAACCTTTACCAAACGTTTTATCTCCTACCAGCAAAGCACGGTCATAATCTTGTAAAACACCTGACACAATTTCAGCAGCGGAAGCACTACGGCTACTCGTTAGCACGGCCATGGGTATCTCCGTGTCTACTGGGTTGTCCAGGGCTCTATAGGTTTTGTTCCAATCTTTTACTTTTCCTTTTGTGCTAACTACCTCAGATCCTTTAGGGATAAATACATTGGAAACATTAACCGACTCACTGAGGAGACCACCCGGATTGTCTCGCACATCAAATATTAATTTCTTTGCTCCCTTTTCTTTTAGCTCTTTCAGCGCTTTTTCTACCTCACGCCCTGCCCCTGTAGTAAAATTGCCTAATTTGATATATCCGATATCGTCAGTCACCATACCATAAAAGGGCACATTATTCACTGTAATCTTTTCCCTTTTTAAACTCACGGGTATTTCCTCGTTTTTCCCAAATCTTTTAATATTGATGGTAAGATCTGTATTAGCCTGTCCTTTGAGTAGTTTGCTAATTTCTTCTACCGATTTATCAGCTACATCAATGCCATCTACTTTAGTAATAATATCTCCAATCTTCAAACCACTTTTGTCAGCGGGAAAGCCCCGGTAGGGCATCAATACCATATTTTCTCCATTCCTCTTTCCTATGATCGCGCCGATACCGCCATATTGCCCGGTGGTCATGGTGCGATAATCCTCTATGTCATCTTCAGGAATATAGTTTGTATAGGGGTCGAGTGAATTAAGCATTGCATCAATGCCTACTTTCACCAATTTGTTGGGATTGACTTCGTCTACGTAGTAAGTATTAACTTCCTTAAATAGTGTAGCAAAAATGTCAAGATTCTTAGCAATCGCAAAATACTGATCTCCCGGACCATTAAATGCAAACAAAACTACTGTGAAAAGGGACAACAACGCCAAGGACAACCCTCCCAATTTTCTAGTACTCATAAGCGAAAGATTTGTTTTAAGGTTTGACTTTAGTTAAACGCCTAAGCGAATCTTTTATTTTAGATTCAATGCTTTGATACGCCTGTTTTTCTTTAGCAATATAAATATAGGCAAGCAAAAAGGGAATACCAATGGGGGGCTTGTAAGATATGGTATGTTTGTGAATTCTATAAGCCTCCCGCATCTGTCTTTTTATGCGGTTTCTGTCAGTGGCTTTTTTAAAATTCCGGCGGGGTACGCTGAACAGTACTTGGGTGTGTGGCACTTCCGGGAAAGGAAGGAAGATGAGGCGAATGGGGTATAGGGTAACTGACTTTCCTTCTTTGAATAGTTTATCTATAAATTTTCTGCTATGAAGCCTCTCATATTTTGATAAAGTATTGCGCACTTGGCCATATACTGGTCTGTCATTGAATGAACCGGCAGAAACTTTCACATGCAATGTTTCGACTGAACTTCTAAACTAAAGCAGGTGAAAAGCTGTAAGATTTTTATTGATTTTACACTAGATGTTCAAAGAGGAAAGCCAGTCTTGCTAATTTGACTAACGCTTATGCCTTTTCTCATCGGATACTGTCAGCTTTTTTCTGCCTTTAGCTCTTCTTCTAGCCAACACTGCTCTGCCATCAGCAGTAGCCATTCTGGATCTGAAACCGTGTTTATTTCTTCTCTTTCTCTGGGAAGGTTGGAAAGTTCTTTTCATTGTCTCCTTTTTTATTTGGGCTGCAAATATAAACTGTTCCTATGATTTTTCAAACTTATTTTCCTATGAATGAGTTCGATAAATTTTTAATTGATCAATTCTATCCATCTGAAATCTGGCAATATGATAAAATTCTCATGGGTAGCTTTGCTTAGTGTAGTTTTTAGTAACTTGCCGGCTTTTAAAAATGTTGCAAAAATACCTGACCTATGAAAGTGTTAAAGTTTGGCGGCACCTCTGTTGGCTCTGCCGATAGTATCAAGATTGTTGCTGATATTGTCTTGTCTTATTATAATACCCAAGTAGCCTGTACTGTTGTTGTTTCTGCAATGAGTGGTATTACTGACCGGCTGATTTCTGTAAGTACCGAAGCTGCTCGTGGAAATGAAGTGTATTCCCAAATACTAAAAGACATTGAAAAACATCATTTTGATACTGCCAGGCAACTGATTAGTGTCCAATCTCAAAGTCGTGTTTTTGCTTATCTTAAGACTTTATTTAATGAATTGGAGGATGTGCTGCATGGCGTTTTTCTGCTTCGGGAAAGATCTGCCCGCACCCTGGATCTTATCGTCAGCTTTGGAGAAAGACTTTCTGCCTATATTATTAGTCAGTATATCAATGAACTTGGTATAGACACAGAGTTTCTAGATGCACGTCGGGTTATTCAAACGGACAATAACTTTGGTGCAGCTAAAGTAAATTTTGATATTACTTACCGGCAGATAGCAGATTATTTTAATACACATCAAGCGCTGCAAATTATCACGGGATTTATTGGCTCAACCGCAGAAGATGAAACGACTACATTAGGCAGGGGTGGCTCAGATTATACTGCTTCTATTTTTGGGGCAGGGCTGAATGCTGAAGAAGTTGAAATCTGGACAGATGTTGATGGTGTTATGACAGCCGATCCACGGCAGGTGAGTTCAGCATTTTCTCTAGATGCCATTTCCTATATTGAAGCGATGGAAATGTCTCATTTTGGTGCCAAAGTTATTTATCCTCCCACCCTTCTACCAGTACTCGCTAAAAATATTCCTCTTCGCATTCGCAATACTTTTTATCGAGATTTTCCAGGCACTGTGGTAAGCCGAAACCCTTATGCCATGGCTACTGACGAAGCACAGAAAAAAGAAAAGGCTATGGCAGTGAAAGGTATTACATCCATCAAAGAAGTGGCTTTACTCAGTCTGCAAGGTAGTGGAATGATTGGCATTCCTGGCATCGCTTCACGTTTGTTTGGTGCTTTAGCCCGTAAAAAAATCAATGTCATTATTATTACGCAAGCTTCTTCCGAGCATTCTATTTCATTCGCTGTCAGCCCTACTGATTATCAGGAAGCACAAAAAGCGATGGATGAAGAATTTATGATGGAGATTGAAGCGGGAAAAATAGACAAAGCTATTGTGGAAACTCATTTGTCTATCATTGCCATCATTGGAGAGAACATGAGAAGAACGCCTGGCATTTCAGGAAAAATGTTTAGTGCCTTGGGGAGAAACGGCATTAATGTAAGGGCAATCGCACAAGGCTCTTCTGAGGTAAATCTTTCTGTCGTGATTGCACAACGAAATCTGTCCAAGGCTCTGAATACGGTGCATGATGCTTTTTTCCTTTCAGAAATCAAAACCTTAAATGTTTTCATGACAGGTTTAGGGTTGATCGGGAGTACCTTGCTCAGACAGATAGCGCAACAAGAGCATTACCTGTTAAAAAATCGTTTGCTGAAGATAAAATTCGTAGGTATTGCCAACAGCCGCAAAATGCTGTTTAATGAATTGGGAATTTCACCGACAGCCTGGCAGGAGCAACTTCAAACAAAAGGCGAAAACAGCAATATGAGCACTTTTGTGCATCGGATGAAAGAGCTAAACCTGCCCAATAGTGTATTTATTGATTGCACCTCCAGTGAAGACGTTATTAAATACTATCAGGAAGTGTTACAATCAGCCATATCCGTTGTGACACCCAACAAATTAGCAAACTCTGGTTCTTACCTTAACTATGCTCAGCTGAAACAGACAGCCATGAAAGCCGGTGTTAAGTTTTATTATGAAACTAATGTGGGTGCAGGCTTACCGGTAATCCGCGTATTGCAAGATCTAAAAGACAGTGGTGATAAGATTTATAAAATCGAAGGCGTTTTGTCTGGTACGCTCTCTTATATTTTCAACACCTTCACCAAAGAACGCAAATTCAGCGAAGTAGTTCGTGAAGCCCAACAAAAAGGGTACACTGAGCCTGACCCAAGAGATGACCTCAATGGCATGGATGTAGCCCGCAAAATATTAATTTTAGCCAGAGAAGTAGGGCTCGCTTTGGAACCTGATCAGGTAACCGTAGAACTTCTCTTACCTGACCAATGTCTGCAAGCTAACACGCTAGAAGATTTCTTTACCTCTTTAGAGGAAGTCAATGATAGTTTTGAGACAAAGAAGCATCATGCTAAAAACAATGGAAAAAAATTATGTTATGTGGCTACTTTAGAGGAAAATCAGGCTTCCGTCAGATTGAAAGAAATAGGCCAAGACCATCCTTTTTACACTATTTCAGGTAGTGATAACATTATTTCTTATACTACTGCCCGATACAAGGAGACCCCGCTGGTGGTGAAAGGTCCTGGGGCTGGCGCTGAGGTTACTGCCGCTGGTGTATTCGCCGATATCATGAGTATCAGCAACTATTTATACCAAGAATAGCAACTATTTGAGCACCAGATAATCCCATAAATAGTATGCATGACGAACATTTTTTCTTATCTTGCGTCTACTTATTATTGTATATATAGCATTAAACACTCATCTTATGAACGCATACATTGTTGGAGGTTTTCGTACAGCGGTAGGCAAAGCTAAAAAAGGTGGCTTTCGCTTCACCAGACCCGATGATTTGGCCGTTGATGTTATCAAGCATCTGGTTCAGTCTTTTCCAGGATTGGCTCCTGAGATGATAGATGACATTATTGTAGGTAACGCAGTTCCTGAAGCTGAGCAGGGCATGCAAATGGGCCGCCTTATCTCACTCATGGCCTTAGGCAAGGAAGTGCCCGGAATGATTATCAACCGGTATTGCGGATCGGGTGTAGAGGCTATTAATATTGCCTCAGCAAGAATTCATGCAGGTATGGCAGATTGCATCATTGCCGGAGGCACTGAATCTATGTCTTTGGTTCCTATGATGGGGCATAAAACCGTGTTAAATTATAAAATTGCTACTCAACATCCTGAATACTATACGAGTATGGGATTAACCGGGGAAGAGGTGGCCAAAGATTACAATATTTCCCGGGAAGATATGGACGAGTTTGCCTATCATTCTCATATGAAAGCAGTGAAAGCCATTCAGGAAGGCAAATTCAAGGAAGAAATTCTTCCTATTGCTGTCCATGAGACTTATGTAGACGAAGATGGGCAAAAGAAGGAAAGAGATTTTTTAGTAGATACGGATGAAGGTCCTCGCCCTGATACCAATCTGGAAGCATTATCTAAACTTAAGCCTGTTTTCCGACAAGATGGAAAAGTGACAGCGGGCAATTCTTCTCAGACTTCTGACGGAGCCGCTTTTGTGCTAGTAATGTCAGAAAAAATGGTTAATAAACTTAACCTACAGCCACAAGCCCGTATGATGAGCTATGCCGTAGCGGGTGTAGATCCAAGAATTATGGGGATAGGTCCTGTAAAAGCTATTCCCAAAGCATTGGAAAAAGCAGGTTTGACTTTAGGAGATATTCATCAGATAGAACTCAATGAAGCGTTTGCTGCCCAGTCTATCGCCATTCTTCGCGAATTAGATATTGATCCTGATAAGCTCAACGTAAACGGAGGAGCCATAGCTTTAGGGCACCCGCTAGGCTGTACCGGTGCTAAATTAACTATTCAGCTCATTCATGAAATGAGGCGTCGCCATGAAAAATATGGTATGGTTACTGCCTGTGTAGGAGGAGGCCAGGGAGTTGCTGGCGTTTTCGAGTTTCTTAATTAATACGATCGTACATATAATAAAAAAGCACGGCAATTTTACTCTGCCGTGCTTTTTTATGTATAAAAATTTTATTGTCAGTTAATTCCCACTACCTTCAAACTAGTCTTGGCATTGGCTAAAATAAACTGCCGCTTAGGATAGGCCAGTCTATTAAGCTCATCCATCATGCTATTCATCATACTCTCATACTCCTCTCTATACTCATCTTTTACCGGCTCAGAGGGCGGCATTTCAATAGAAAGCGCATTGACGGGTTTCCCATCTTTCCAAATTCTATAGTCGAGATGAGGACCTGTGGAAATCCCTGTGCTTCCTACATAACCAATAATGTCTCCCTGCTTTACTCTTTTCCCTACCCTGATATCCGGACCATATTTTGATAAGTGCATGTAGCCGGTGGTATATACACTATTGTGTCTTATTTTTACGAAATTACCCGCCCCACCACTATAGTTCGCTTTGGTAACTACACCATCGCCTACAGCGCGGACAGGCGTACCCGTGGGTGCAGCATAATCTATTCCATAATGAGGGCGATGGACACCCAAAACAGGGTGCAAACGGTCATGAGAAAAATGGGAACTGATTCGGGAATATTTTAAGGGGGCTTTCAGAAAGGCTTTACGAAGACTATTGCCCTCCTCGTCGAAATAATCGTTTTGGCTATCCTGATCAAAATAAAATGCAAAATAGTTTTCTTTGTTCCCACGCTCAAACTGAGCTGCAATAACTTTCCCTAACCCTACACGCTCGCCTCTTATCTGTACTTCTTCATAAATCACTTTGAATTTATCACCTTTCTGAATTTTGAAAAGGTCGACTTGCCAGGCATAAATATCGGAAAGCTTGTATACAAGTTCTGTGGGTGCCTCCCCATCTTCCAGTGTTTGATAGATAGAATAGTCTATGATACCAGTAAACGATTTAATCAAAGTATCTACCGGATGCTGACCTGTATATATATTAATAGAATCATGTAAATCGTATACTACATAATCTATTTGATTTGGTTCATAAATAAAATACTGGGCAGTTAAAACAGAATCTTCTCGGCACAAGATGGCATAACTCTTATTAGCTCTTATTTTTCGTACATCAAAAACTTCTTTAGATTTCTTGGCAATTTGATCAATCATTCCCAGCGATATATTGTATTTTGTAAGGATTTGGGAAAGAAACTGATTAGGCTCAATTTTCGCCTCCACTACCTGGAGGGAATCTATGTCGATTCCATACAATAAGGTCGGTTCTTTAGGTTTTTCTGATTCAACGGGAGTTGTTGCTAACAAGGTATCGATAGCCTGATTGCTGGAAGCTGGACCGGAATAAGATTGCGGTATTTTATAAGAATTAAAGATATGATAGATGACAACAACAGCTAAGACAGGGACAATCAGTGCAATATACTTTTTCAAAACCCGCTAATTTATGATGTATACAAATTTTACAAAAAAATATTTATAATTTTATAAATTTGGAATTATTAATATTCTAAACTTAGGTATTTTTAACCATATCCTAAACAGTATTTTTTGGACAAGGCTTTCTTTTGTTGTTTACCGTGTAGGAATAAAAGCTTTTTACACATTATCATAAAAAATGGTTCACGGAAATATTCTATTTTTATGCGAATATTTGCTTAGTAACAGCTATGCAACTGTGTTTTACAAACTTTTGCGAGCTTGAATGTACTTTTATGTCCATAAACTTACAAGCAGGAAAGAGAAATAAATTGTACAATAAAAGCCAATATTTTCATTCAAACATTTTTTTACACTATTCTAATGAAGTGGTATGTACATATTGAAATGAAAAAACTTTTTCTATTAAATCAAGCACTATTTTTTTCTTTTTCTGTTCGAATAGTAAATAATTTAACATACTGACCGCTTATATGTTTAATTGTTTTTACTTATGGTCAATAGCAGAATATGTTTAAATATAATACCTTGATAATCAACAATATTTGTATATGCGAATACAAGTTTTAGTTAAAAAAGAGATATTCTTATATTTGTATTGAAACTAACAACAACATGGACAAGTACTCTTATATCTCCAATGCTGATCCTGGCTATATTGACGAATTGTACAAATCATTTCAACAGGACCCTTCTTCAGTGGATGAAAGCTGGCGAAAATTTTTCGAAGGATTTAACTTTTCCTTAGAACATCATAATGGCAACGGACAGGCACTGGCTGAGTTGACAGAAGAAGGTGTGATTGACGCCAGGGAAATAAAAGTCCGAAAACTCATCCGTAATTACCGCCGTCGCGGACATTTGGAATCCAAAACAAACCCGGTAAGAGAAAGAAAAGACCGGAAAGCTCAGTTGGATATCAAACATTTTGATCTAACGGAAGCGGAACTGGACATTGAGTTTGAGGCAGGTCATGAAATCGGCATTGGCCGTGCCACCTTACGAAAGATCATAGAAACCTTACGAAAAATCTATGTAGGCCATATCGGATTTGAGTACACCTATATCCGCGATCGTGAAATGATGGAGTGGGTAAAGCAAAAGGCGGAAAAAGCTTCCCTTACTTATACCCCTACAATAGAAGAAAAAACCCGTATCCTGGCCAAGCTCAATGAAGCCGTAGTCTTTGAGAACTTTCTACATACCAAGTATCTCGGACAAAAAAGATTTTCTCTGGAGGGAGGAGAAACCACTATTCCGGCTTTAGATGCTATCATTAATAAAGCCGCTGATCTGGGCGTAAAAGAGGTGGTCATTGGAATGGCACACCGGGGCAGGCTGAATGTGCTGGCAAACATTCTGAGAAAAACTTATGAGCAAATTTTTAATGAATTTGAGGGAACCATTGAGCCTGAACTGGCACATGGAGACGGCGATGTGAAATATCATATGGGGTATTCCAGTGAAGTAACCACAACTGGAAACAAAAAAGTTAATCTCAAACTTTCTCCCAATCCCTCGCATCTGGAAGCCGTAGATCCGGTAGTAGAAGGATTTGTCAGAGCCAAAGCAGATCGCCAGTATAACAATAATTATGATGAAGTGCTGCCTATCCTGATACACGGAGATGCTGCTATTGCAGGACAGGGTGTTGTCTATGAAGTTGCGCAGATGTCACAGTTGGAAGGATACCATACAGGAGGCACCATTCATTTTACCATTAATAACCAAGTCGGATTCACTACAAATTTTGATGACGCCCGATCTAGTATTTATTCTTCGGATGTGGCTAAAGTGATTGACTCACCTGTTTTTCATGTCAATGGTGATGATCCTGAAGCTGTTTTGTTTTGTGTACAGACTGCTGTTGAATTCAGACAAAAATTTCATCGTGATGTCTTTGTAGATATGGTGTGCTATCGCCGCCATGGACATAATGAGAGTGATGAACCAAAGTTCACTCAGCCTTCCCTTTATAATATCATTTCTAAGCATCCCAATCCAAGAGAAGTTTACAATAAAAAATTAATAGAACGGGGAGAAGTGGATGCTGAACTCGCTGAGGAAATGGATAAGGCTTTCCGCAACTTACTGCAGGACCGGCTTAACATGGTTAAACAAAAACCACTGCCCTATTACTACCAGCCACTGGAATTGGAGTGGAAAGACATGAGAAAGTCTGAGCCAAAAGATTTTGAGCAATCTCCTGAGACAGGCATCTCTGAGGAAGTGATTGAAAAAGTAGCGAAAGCCCTTACCACACTTCCCAAGGGTTTTAAACCCATTAAGCAGATCGAAAAACAATTCAAGCAACGAAAAGAAACCTTCTTTAAAAAGAAAGAATTGAATTGGGCTGCGGCTGAACTGCTGGCTTATGGTTCTTTATTGTTAGAAGGAAAAATTGTCCGCCTGACCGGACAAGATACGCAAAGAGGCACTTTTTCCCACCGGCATGCTGTCATTCATGATGCCGAAACGAATGAGCCTTATAACAATTTGAATTACATTGACAAAGACCAGGAGAAGTTTAGGATTTATAACTCTCTTCTGTCTGAATATGGAGCTATGGGATTTGAATTTGGCTATGCCATGGCTAACCCCAGTGCTCTGGTCATATGGGAAGCTCAGTTTGGTGACTTTGCCAATGGCGCTCAAGTGATGATTGATCAGTTCATTACAACCAGCGAAACCAAGTGGCAGCGTATGACCGGTTTGGTTTTATTACTACCGCATGGTTATGAAGGACAAGGACCAGAGCATTCCAATGCCAGGCCGGAAAGGTTTTTACAATTGTCAGCCAATTATAATATTGTCGTTTGCAATATCACTGATCCTTCAAACTTATTCCATGCCTTGCGCAGGCAGATTGCCTGGCCGTTCCGCAAACCCTTAGTGGTCATGTCGCCTAAATCTCTCTTGCGTCATCCCAGGGTCATGTCGCCTATGGAAGAATTTACCAGAGGTCGTTTCCGTGAAGTGATTGGAGATTCCTACGCCTCAGCAAAATCTGTGAAAAAGGTCTTACTATGTACAGGAAAGATATTTTATGATCTGCTGGAAAAACAGGAGCAAGATAAGCGAAAAGATATTGCCATCATCCGGGTGGAACAACTACATCCCTTCCCTGAAAAGCAAGTGACTCAGGAACTGATGAAGTATAAAAATGCAAAATTTTACTGGGTACAGGAAGAGCCAGAAAACATGGGTGCCTGGGCGTTCTTATTGCGAACTTACCGGCAGGTAACCTTCGATTTAATTTCCAGGAAGCCCAGTGCTTCCCCGGCTACCGGCTATGGTAAGCTACATGCGAAAGAACAACAGGAAATCATTAATAAAGCGTTTGCGTAAACTGTTATAACACCACAATAATATATTATATGAGCTTAGAAGTAAAAGTGCCTACCGTAGGTGAGTCCATTACAGAAGTTACCATTGCTTCTTGGGCTAAGAAAGAGGGAGAGTATGTTGAAATGGATGAGGTGATTGCAGAGCTTGAATCAGACAAAGCCACCTTTGAATTAAATGCCGAACAAGCAGGTGTCCTCCATATAAAAGCCAAGGAAGGAGATACTGTGGAGGTAGGAACCGTTATCTGTGAAATTGATACCGAAGCTAAAAGCAATGGTAAGGCGCAAGCTTCTTCAGAAGCAGATGGCAAACAGCAAGAAAAGCCCGCTGATAAAGAACCGTCAAAAAAATCGCAGGAAGCCCCTTCCTCTGAAAATAAAAACGATAGTAAGAAAAGCGATACGCAAACACCAGGAAAAGTGATAGAAATGAAAATCCCAACGGTAGGGGAGTCTATCACAGAAGTAGTAATTTCAGAGTGGAAAAAAAATGAAGGTGATCATGTAGACATGGATGAGGTAATTGCTGAAATTGAATCTGATAAGGCTACTTTTGAACTCACCGCTGAAGCGGAAGGAATACTTCACATTGTGGCAGCAAAGGGCACTACACTGGAAATAGGTGCCTTGGCGTGTACTATAGAAACAGGAACGAAAGCCTCTTCGCAACCACAAGCACAAAGCACAAAAAGTACAGCAGAAGATAAAAAAGAAGAGACTGCCGTAGAGGATAAAAGTAACGGACAAGAATCTTATGCTACCGGCCATGCTTCTCCTGCTGCTGCCAAGATTCTTTCCGAGAAAGGAATAGAACCGCAAACGGTTAAAGGCACAGGCAAAGATGGTAGAATTACCAAAGAAGATGCCGTACAGGCTAAAACGCCAGAGACTAAGAAAGAAGTCCAGGCTCCCCAGACCAAGAAAGAAGAAACGCAACCTAAAGCAAAAATAAGTCAAGACGGTCGCGGCCAGCGAAGAGAAAAGATGTCTAATCTGCGTAAAACAATCTCCCGCAGGTTAGTATCAGTGAAAAACGAGACGGCTATGCTTACCACTTTCAATGAAGTGGATATGAAGCCGGTGATGGATCTTCGCAAAAAATACAAAGATGCCTTTAAAGAAAAATACGAGGTCAATCTTGGCTTTATGTCCTTCTTTACCAAGGCAGCTTGTATGGCGCTCAAAGAGTGGCCTGCCGTGAATGCCATGATTGATGGGGATGAAATTATTTACAATGATTATTGTGATGTCTCTATTGCAGTGTCCACCCCCAGAGGATTGGTGGTGCCAGTGATCCGAAATGCGGACCAGATGAGCTTCGAGCAAATTGAGAAAGACATCATCCGGCTGGCGACCAAGGCAAAAGATAACAAACTGAGTATTGAAGAAATGACAGGCGGTACATTTACCATCACAAACGGGGGTGTGTTCGGTTCCATGCTGTCTACGCCTATCATCAATGCACCTCAGTCGGCCATATTAGGAATGCATAATATTGTAGAAAGGCCTGTTGCAGTCAATGGCGAAGTTGTGGTTCGGCCTATTATGTATGTAGCCTTATCCTATGACCACCGCATCATCGATGGACGAGAATCTGTCAGTTTCCTTTACCGGCTTAAAGAGCTTATTGAAGATCCGGCCCGGTTGCTGCTCGGTGTATAAAATTGTCCACATATATGTAGCAAGCCAGAGGTTATCAAGAGCTTCTGGCTTTTTTAGTTAAATTTTATTGTAGAACTTAGGGGTCGTTAATAATTACGCAAAAACTAAGTGAACTTTCATTTTTCTAACCTTTAAAGAATCATTATATAATAACTTATCTATGGATTTCGATGTAGTAATAATCGGTTCAGGCCCGGGAGGATATGTTTGTGCCATCCGCTGTGCCCAGGTTGGGCTGAAGACAGCAATAGTGGAAAAATACAATGCACTAGGTGGCACTTGTCTCAATGTAGGTTGCATTCCCTCCAAAGCGCTACTGGACTCATCTGAGCACTTTCATAATGCAAAGGAAAATTTTAAAGAGCATGGCATTGACCTTCGCAACCTATCCATCGACTTGCCTAAAATGATACAACGAAAAAGAGACGTTGTCAGTAAAACAGTAGATGGAGTGGCCTTTCTTATGAAAAAAAATAAGATTCAGGTTTTCACCGGCAAAGGATCTTTTAAAGATAAAAACACCGTGGTAGTGGAAGGTTCAGACGGAAAAAAACAGGAGGTCACTACCAAAAATGTGATTATTGCTACCGGCTCCAAACCCGCTTCTCTGCCCTTTATCAAATTGGATAAGGAGCGTGTTATTACCAGTACGGAAGCGCTGGAATTGCAGGAAGTTCCCAAGCACCTGATCGTAATAGGAGGGGGGTATATCGGATTGGAATTAGGATCTGTCTACGCCCGTTTAGGTGCTAAAGTAACCGTGGTGGAATATATGGAACGCATTGCGCCCCTCATTGATGAAACACTCTCCAAAGAGCTAACCAAAGTGTTAAAGAAACTTGACTTTGACATTAAACTTAAGCATAAGGTAACCTCTGTAGAGAACAAGGGGAAAGAAGTAATAGTAAAAGCCGAAGACAGCAATGGAAAAGAAATTGAAGTGAAGGGAGATATCTGTTTGGTATCCGTTGGAAGAAGACCGTATACAGAAGGGTTAGGTTTAGAGAATATAGGCATTGAGGTAAACAAACAGGGAAAAATAGAGGTAGACGATCACCTCCGTACCAAAGTGGATAACATCTATGCGATTGGCGATGTTATTGACAAAGGGCCCATGTTAGCTCATAAGGCAGAAGAAGAAGGTGTCTATGTAGCTGAGACAATAGCCGGACAAAAACCTCATATCAATTATCTATTAATCCCCAGCGTCATCTATACCTGGCCGGAAGTAGCCAGTGTGGGCTATACGGAAGAGCAACTGAAAGAAAAAGGCAAAAAATATAAAGTAGGTTCTTTCCCTTTCAGAGCATTGGGTAGAGCCAGGGCTAGTATGGACCTGGATGGTTTGGTGAAAGTGCTGGCCGATGAAGCTACCGATGAAGTATTGGGTATTCATATGATTGGCCCAAGGGCAGCCGATATGATTGCAGAAGCGGTAGTAGCGATGGAGTATAGGGCTTCTGCTGAAGACATCGCTCGTATGTCACATGCCCACCCAACTTTTACAGAAGCTATTAAAGAAGCTAGTCTGGCAGCCACCGAAGGAAGAGCGTTACATGCTTAAAAAAAAGAGAGCCTAAAATGCCCTTCCATAGAAGTATTTTAGGCTCTCCTACTTTTTATCCTTGCTGCAAAAAAAGATTTTTTATGAAGTCTCCCTTCCATTATATCATTTTACTGATTTTGAGTACTCTGATATTTTCCTGTGACTCCTCCAAGAAAAACAAAGAGGCAAAGCAGTCTTCTTACCCTGCTGATGGCAACCTGATTCTGGATATTCTCAAAAGCCGGGAGTCACCTGTGGTAGATACCGTGTTGAGCAACCCGGAGAAATATGAAGTGCAGATTCTCTATACGCAAATTAACAGAGATTCTGCCAACCGCCCTTCCTTTCAGAAGTATGCCTATGGGGTTAATCCTAATAACTATTTTTATCCGGCCAGCACTGTCAAAATGCCTATCGCTTTTCTAGCCTTGGAGAAGCTGAATGAACTCAATATTGAAGGTTTGAATAAGTATGCTACTATGCTCACAGACAGCGCCTATGAAGGGCAGACCAAAGTGTCATACGATTCTACTTCTGAATCCGGTAAGCCCTCTGTGGCCCACTATATAAAAAAAATATTTCTGGCGAGTGACAATGATGCCTTCAACCGGCTTTATGAATTTCTGGGTCAGGCATATATCAATGATAAGCTGGCTGAGAAGGGCTATGAGGATATCAGAATTGTGCACAGGCTGGCCATTGTTAATAATGCTGAACAAAACCGGAATACCAACCCGGTGATGTTTTATGATAACGCGAAGATACTGTACCAACAGGATTTGGTAAGTAGCCCTAACGATTACCGGTATCAGGGTAATATCCTTAAAGGAGAA
Organism: Catalimonadaceae bacterium JC749; assembly: GCA_021730635.1. Taxonomy (GTDB): domain Bacteria; phylum Bacteroidota; class Bacteroidia; order Cytophagales; family Cyclobacteriaceae; genus JAJNNC01. Next base: position 1,210,517 of record JAJNNC010000001.1, on the reverse strand, counting down.
GGCTATAGGGAAGGGGATTCCCTGATCAATCAGCCTAAAGACTTTGGCCAGAATAATTTTATATCAGTAGCCAATCTGCAGGACATGCTCAAGGCAGTCATTTTCCCTGAAGCAGTACCGGCACAGAAGAGGTTCAACTTAACCGAAGAAGATTATCAGTTTTTGTACCAGTATATGTCACAACTTCCAAGAGAAACCTTGTATCCTAATTATAAGGCCGATACAACGGAAGAATATTACGACAGCTACGCTAAGTTTTTCCTGTATGGCGATACCCGGGATAGCATTCCGGAGAATATCCGCATCTTTAATAAAATTGGCATGGCTTATGGTTATTTAACCGATAATGCCTATATCGTAGATTTTGAACAGGGGATTGAATTTTTTCTTACTGCTATTATTTATGTAAATAACGACCAAATATTCAATGATGATCAGTATGAATATGAGGAAATTGGGTTACCATTTCTAGCAGAACTGGGGAGGGGTATTTTTGAATACGAAATAGGTAGAGAAAGAAAATATGCACCAGATGTAAGTAAGTTTAAAATGACCTATGATAAGCTTGAAGATATTTAAAGGAAGCCTGCCGTTTATTCTCATAATAGCGATGCAATGCAGTCCGGATCAGCCCATGCAGGAATCTGCTGAAACTACGCTGGTCAAAGGGTATATTGATCAAATAAAAAAGCAGTATGCGCCTGACAAAAGAGTGGCCGTTTTTGCAGTAGAACCTGCCACTGACACAGATACCCTCATGCTGAAAGGGGAAACCGATCAGCCGATGGCGAAGAAAAAGCTGTTGGAGAAGCTTGACAGCGCAAAAGTTGCTTACCAGGACAGCATCCATCAACTTCCGGATACTTCCGTAGGAGAGGATACCCTTGGAGTAGTATCTATATCGGTAGCTAATATCCGCTCAGAACCTAAACATTCGGCCGAACTGGCCACCCAGGCCACCATGGGAACACCCCTCCGAATTTTGAAAAAAGAGGGGGAATGGCATCTGGTGCAGACGCCCGATAAGTATATCAGTTGGATGCAGGGTAGTTTCCAGCCCATGAACAAAACTGAATACGAGCTGTGGCAACAGTCAGAAAAGCTTATTTACACACAGATGTATGGGTTTGCTTATCAGGATGAAAATCTGTTGCATACTGTTTCGGATGTGGTAGCCGGTGATGTGATGGCGCTACTGGGTGAGAATGCCAATACTTTTTGGGTAAAATTTCCAGATGGAAGAGAAGCATATATATTGAAAGAAGAAGCTGAATCTTTTGATATCTGGCTGGCGCAGGCAGAAGCCACTGAAGAAACCGTAGTCACTACAGCTATGCAGTTTATGGGCGTTCCTTACCTATGGGGCGGAACTTCTTCTAAAGCTGTAGATTGCAGCGGATTTACCAAATCCGTTTATTTTATGAGTGGCAAAATCCTTCCACGTGACGCGTCTCAACAGGTTCATGCCGGAGAGTTGATAGACGAAGACAAAAACTTTGGCAAGCTGCTTCCTGGCGATTTATTATTTTTTGGAAAATCTGCTACGGATAGCACCCGGGAGCGGGTAACCCATGTGGGTATGTGGATTGGCAACAATGAGTTTATTCACGCTCCCGGGCTTGAGGCTCATGTCCGGATCAGCAGTGTAGACGCGGAAGCCGAAAATTTTGATGAATTCAATCTGAATCGCTATCTGCGTACCAAACGTATCATCAATAGTCGCAAAGATATTATAGCCTTAAGGGATGTAAAATTATTTTAGACACTTAACAATCTCTTTTGCAACTAAATAAGCCTTGGCGTTTTCCTTCAATCTGCCAACGATAGCAATAATTTCGGAGATCAACCCTTCTGATACAAGGCTGCGAAGTGTTTATGAAAAAGGGTAATAGTCTCTATCCCTTTCAAATAATTAAAAATGCCATAACTTTCGTTAGGGGAGTGGATCGCATCTTCATCCAATCCAAATCCCATTAACACAGCGTTGAGCCCCAATTGCTGCTGAAATAAAGAGACAATAGGAATGCTTCCCCCTTCCCGGGTCAGATAAGGTTTCTTCCCCCAGGCTTCTTCAAAAGCCTGGCTCGCTGCTTGTATCGCTACAGAATCTGTGGGGACTACTGCAGGCTGCCCACCATGATGCGAGGTAACTTTCACTTTTACAGTATCAGGCGCTATGTTTTGGATATGTTTAGTAAATAAAGCATCAATTTCTTTATGATTCTGGTTGGGCACCAATCTCATGGAAATTTTTGCATACGCTTTAGAGGGTAACACTGTCTTGGCTCCTTCTCCGGTATAACCTCCCCAGATACCATTTACATCTAAAGTAGGCCGGATACCAATTCGTTCCGGGGTGGTATAGCCTTCTTCACCAAAAAGCGCCTCCAGCCCCAGCGTTTTCTTATACTGCTCATCATCATGAGGTGCCTGATTTATTTCCTTTCTTTCTGCTCCGCTCAGATCAACCAACTTGTCATAAAATCCGGGAATGGTGATTCTGCCTTTTTCATCTTTGAGAGAGGCTATTATTTTACAAAGCACATTGATCGGATTGTCTACAGCGCCACCATACATGCCGGAGTGCAGATCACGGTTGGGGCCGGTCACTTCCAGTTCCATATAACTCATGCCTCGCAGACCTACCGTGATAGAAGGGTTCTCATTGTCGATAATATCCGTATCCGAGATCAGCACCACATCTGCCACTAATTTTTCTTTATTCTCTTTCACAAAACCTTCCAGATGATCTGAGCCTATTTCTTCTTCACCTTCTATCATAAATTTTATATTACAAGGCAAAGTTTTCTGAGCCTGCATGGTTTCCAAAGCTTTTATATGCATATAAACCTGCCCTTTATCATCGCAGGCACCCCGTGCATAGATCTTTCCATCTCTGATTTCTGGTTCAAAAGGAGGCGATTTCCAAAGTTCGTAAGGATCGGCCGGCTGTACATCATAATGACCATACACCAACACCGTAGGCAACTTGGGATCGACAATTTTCTCTGCGTAAACGATAGGATGTCCTCCTGTTTCACAAATTTCTGCATAATCAACGCCTACCTCTTCTAACTTTTGACGAATATAATCGGCAGCCTTCAGCACATCTCCCTTGAACTTTTTATCCGTACTGACCGACGGAATCCTTAGCAGATCTAACAGCTCATTAATAAACCGATCTTTATTTTGCTCAATATATTGGTTAGTGCTTGGTTGATTCATCATGATAATGCATTTTCAATTTTTCTTTGCCCAAAGGTAAGTTCGATTCTCATTTCCCTTAATCAATCGAACAATGTTTTTCTTATGAGTGATGGCTAATACTAAAAACATGAGGAAACCAAACCCGATGAGCAAAGGTTCATCTGTTTTGAAAGGTGGCAATAGTAACAGAACAGGAAAGGATAAAGCAGCCAGTAATGAACTCAAAGAGACATACTTGGAAAGTATCAGTACGATAAGGAAAACAAGGATACAAACAAAGGCAACCAGGGGCTGAACAGAAATAACGAGACCTAACAGCGTAGCGACACCTTTGCCTCCCTTGAAGCGGGTATAGAGTGGAAACACATGCCCGATGACAGCTACCACCCCTAATAGCAGTTTATACTCTACGAGATCCACTACCCTGATAGCCCCAGCAGCAATAAGCATAAAAGCTAGCATAGTGGCGGCAATCCCTTTGAGAATATCTATCAAAAGGACAACCGTGCCAGCTTTCTTACCTAAAACCCGGAAGGTATTAGTGGCTCCAGCATTACCGCTACCATGCAATCGTACGTCTACGCCATAAAAACGGATTCCATACCAAACAGCTGTAGGAATAGAGCCCAGCAAATAAGCAACAACAACTGCCAGGAATATTAAAATTTCGTTCATATTACAAAATAAACTTTGTGGAAAGGGTAAAGTTTAACAGGATTTTAAACATATACAAATCTGAGCCTGCCTTCCGAATGTTAATTATCCGGCCATTCATATGCACTTATATAAGCTTACTCCTGATTAAAAACCATCCCGGTCGGCTTCTTTTTCTTTTTCTTGTTGTTCTTCCCCAGCGATCACTTCCGGTGTAGTATCCAAATTATAAGGTTCTTCTATGCCAAGATATGTTTTCCGAAATCTGTTTACATAGCTCAATGTTTCGGCAATATCGCTAAGGTAAAAGGCAAAATCACCTGATCCTGCTTTGTTTATCTTTGATTTGCTGCCAATCAGATCACAGAAATCTTCATGATAAGCCCAAACACCCATACGATTGTTCTGATAAGTAAAATAATACCATGAATCAGGCGTAGCCTGCATAAACAAATTCACAATATTACCACCTTCCAGCGTCGGCTTGATCTCCAGAAATCCTGTGATTTTACCGTTAATATCAGTTTCCAGTGCATTAGAAAGCCCTAAGGGAGAGGTACTATACCAGGCTTTTTGTTCGTCTGACCATTGCAGTGTAACATCAGAAAATATTAACGTCTTGACTAGCTCTCCGGATAATGAGGCTAGCGGAACATAATCTGAAATAGAGCGCTTGTCATAATCTTTGGCCACAGCCTCACCTACCATTTCTGCTAATTTGTACAGCAGTCGGGTTCTGTCGTTGTTAGCAGCTGGTGCCCCCGACTTATTCAGAGATTGATCCAGATCCTGTCCCATCATCATAACAGCCTCCTGCGGCAATCCTAAATCAAAGGCGAGGAAAGAGTCAAATATAAATTCATTTTTTTCCAGGTTGCCAGTGGCCAGGGTCGTTGCTTTCAGCTTGATGCCCTGATCACCATACGGTAAAAACTGAATAGGCCCTTCTAAGCTAATGGTTTGTTCGTTCTCATTGTAATGGAACACTTTTCCTGCCAAAGCTCCCTGTTGATCTTTTCCCTGGGCACGAATACTATATTCCTGCTTTTCTTCATCATAGGAAAGTAAGCCGGAAGGACTAAATAAATCTATATCATCAGGTGATCGTCTGTCGGTGACAAAGGTAGTATATAGTGAATTGTCCTGACTACTCATATGTAAGCCTGCTACCAATGGTTCTCCCTGGTCAGTAACACTTTCATTAAAGTTTAGCTCCAGCTTCTTCTGACCGGCTTCACTTTTATAACTGATCCAGGTATTGTAATCCGGAATGCGCTTGAAATCTAATTTTATTTCCCCATCCAGTTCTAAGGCCTCCTTCTGAGCATCCATATTGACCAACCCTTTGTATAACATACCCGGAGAAATCACAATGTTCTGGCTTTCCTGTACTTCACCTTCTGCCACGGTTCGTTTCCATATTTCTTTGCCTTCCTGTATTTCTTCCTGATGGAAGTCCGTCATCTCGATGGCGAAGGTATCGGCGGCCGACACCAATTCATAAGTAGCTTTTCCTTTAAACTCATTTCTGGATAAAATGTCGATAACGCCATTGTACAATTTATGATATTCATTTAGTGTATCGATGACCAAGGTAGCATTCTTGAAGGTTTCAAGGGTAGCATTTTCCAGCACCTGTACCTGGTTATTTTCCGGAGTAATTTTAGCATCTGCCACCTGAATATAAGGAATGCCAAAGATATCCAGCTGCAACAAAGGGATACGGTAGATAGCTTCTTCCGCACTAAATACCAATGAATCCAGCTCCTCCCGTGTCGCATAGAAGTAGGAATTCGCAATATCCACATCTTTGGGCTTGCTCATCTTTACCGTTTCTTCCTGTAAATCCCAAACCGCTTTGGTGATAGAGGTTTTAAACTGTGCATACGGAAACTCAATAGCAGCGACCCCTTCCTCCTCAGGACTGATATTAGCATTATTTTCCAGCAGGTTAAAATCCAGAAATACATCTTTACCGGCTAAAGCTGGTTTTTCAGCGTTGGAAGATTTTATCTCAAAATCTGCGTGATGAGCACTGAACTCATTTTGTTTAAAAGCCATTTCATCGGAAACAGCTTCTGATCCGAGCGTAAACAAAGTGCCGTTACCCAGCAGTCCCCGACTTGTCAGGATAGTCTCGCCATCCAGCGAAGCCGTTTGATTATAAAGTTGAAATGGCTCCTTTTTATTAGTGATATACATACTATCCTTTTGTGGTAACCATTTCATAGCATAATTCTCAACCAGCATTTGGGGAAAACTAGTAGCCCCCAAGGCTCCCTCTTTCATATCCACTATCGTACCTTTTGTAATCACGGAATCCATATAAAACACAAAATCCTGCGACTCCAGGGTGGTTGTCAGGTAATCTATAGTGCCATTTCCTCTAAGTCCGTTTGCATCCAAACGCAATGCATTATGAAAGGTACCTGTGCCTCCGTAGAGGGTATATCCTTCAGAAGAAACTTTGTGCTCAAAACCCATAGAATTGTCTGGCATGATACGCAGCTTTTCATCTATTGGCGGCAAAACGCTGCTATACAGCGTTCCTTGAAAACCAATAGAGGAGGGATCCGCATTGTTTAGACTATCTATGGCAAAAGGAGGGATCACAAAATAGATAGACTTATCATAAGCGCCATCCAGCACATTTTGCCCGTCGAAATAAACAATTGCCCCATTTTCAGCATCAAACTTTGGATAGTTAGGGTAAAACCGTCGGGCAGACTTATTATCCGGCATATTGACGTATAGCGTTCCTGAGGTTTTTTTAAATCCCTCTCGCATAGTCTCATTAAAAGCCTCATTTTGTTCTGCACTTTGCAAGGTGTTGTTCACTTTCCGGCGGTTCCCTTTTTCGTCGGCCAGATAAAAGCTAATGGAGTCAATTTGCGGGAGGTTTACCAGAAAGCTGTCGTAATTGAAGGTGAAATTTTTTCCGACAAACTCAAAATTACCAGAGTACAACGTGCCGTCAAAACGGAAATTTCTGTTACCCAGCAACGTAACTTCCTTGTTGCTCGGTTTGATGTATACATTCAACTGGTCGCTGATATGAAACTGATCAATACCCCGAACCACCAGTTCTTTATCATTTAGTTTTAAAGTCGCATTGGGTAGTTTCGATGATACGGAAGGCATAAAAATATCGTCAAAATCTACGCGTTTGGCTTTGGAGAGCACATAATGGTACGCTTTTCTTTTTAATGTAATCTGGCCGGTCTGCCCGTCATATTCTATCAGGCCTCGCTCCATCAGATCCTGCATAGCCGCTTTAATGACTTTCTCATGCTGGTTGACACTCCGTGCTAACTCATCGGCATAGAAAGTAGAGCTATTGATTTTTCGGGCATAACCTACCGCCATAATCAGCGGGTGAAAGTTATACATCTGCGATAACTTGTCGAAGGTATCTTCATCAAAATAATCATGCGACTCAAACGTGACAGGTACTTTATCGCGGGCAGCCAGAGAGGCAATGTCGATACTATCGGTGCGTAAATCCCAACGCATAATATCCGCCCTGATATCCATATTGATATAGGAAGCTACAAATGGCGTTTTCCGGAAGTTATCGCCCCCTAAAAGGATAGTCAGTTGGGAAGAATCCATCACGTATTTCAATTCCACTGCCGGATGATAGATAGAGTCTGATCGCTGATAAATAACGATAGATGCCCGTCGACTACTAATCAGGGAATCTTTGATATGAAAATTGCGGGAAACAGCCTTGAATTTTTTTTGCGCCTGATCCTGCACTTCAATAGTTGTTTTATCATCCAGCAGAGAAGCACTGGAAAGGTTCTTTCCTTCCAGGGAAAAACCACCTTCATAGGAAACCAAATTTGGATTTACATTCTTTTTACTGAAGACATTGACTTTAATATCGCTGTTATACGATTTAAACCTGGGATAACGGGCATCATTTTCATCTGTATGCCGCTGGCTGGCAAACTGAAACATGCCTTTGACCGGCTTATCAATTTTGCCTTTATAGGTCATTTCTGCATTTTCTCCACTTAATTTAGGAATGCGTATATCAAAATTGTATTTGCCCAGATTGCAATATACCGTATCCGGGCTCAGACCGGCCATCACCCAGTCAAATTTACCTCCCTCTCCGACAAAAGTATGGTTCATGAGCATCAAATCGCCCTGGGTAGCTGTCAGGTTTGCCGAATCGAAGGTGGTGACAAACATAAGATTAGTCTTACCAAAGTGGATCACAGGTCCTTCCAACGTTGGTTGTATAGGTTCTTCTATAATGTACTCTAAAACCTTTGGTTCCTGGGCCACTTCCTCTGTTGTCTCGCTGATTGAGGAATCTTCTTCACCCCACCCACTGTTCCAAGTATTATCTTCTTCCAGGTTATCCCATCCACTTTCCTGGGTGGTCTCCGGATCGCCCCACACATCTTCTATCATTTCTTCTGATTCTTCTACCGTTTCGGGCACATATACTTCGTCCTGAGGCGGCGCTATAAAGGCAAAGGAAAACTCTTTACCGTCGGTATACACCTGGTTAAAATTAGCATAGTAAATGGCATCCCTCCGAAAGAATTCTTTCAGGGTTACCACCGTGTTTCTGAATTGATTTCTATCGTATTGATCCACTGTTTTAAACAAGACAGATAACAGGCCATCCAAATTTTGTTTTGAGAGCTGCGCTGAATCAACAGCATACAGGAGTGTCTCATAAAAGTCGGTCAAAAAGGGTGTGAGATTGTAATTTTTTGCTGCCATTTGCCGGGTAATCGCCATAACAGTATCTTTTTGTGAAGAAGAAAAGGCGGTTCCGTACCACATAGCGGCAAACTGACGTCCTGTTTTGACAGAAGTAGAATCGTTGGTTTTAAGGAGGGTTTGATTTACGGCATCTCCATAGGCTTCAACACTATCCGGAAGTTGATAGCGCTGCCCTGAAACATAATGCCCCAATAATATGAATATCAATAAGATATGAAATACCTTGATAGAGTTTTGCATAACACTGTACCTGTTTACTCGATAACGTTTTTCACCGGAAAAAATTTATATATTATTGTAATTATATCCGCTTGAAAAAATATGGCAAACTCTATTTGTAAGATTTACAGTATTATCTCAATTTGTTGCTAAATTCATAATTTTGCTGCCGGTAGTAAAGGATCTATGCAGCGCTAAACAGGAGGGCGACCCAATCATTCCTCTCTTTTTTCCCACGAAGCGCCAATTTTTGCCGCTGTGCTTCTTCTACGATCAACCTCATATCCTGTTCGTAAAAACCACTTAGCAGAAGAAGTCCTGTTAGGGTAAGCCTTTCGGCATACAAAACTATTTCTTCCAACAAGACATTGCGGTTAATGTTAGCCAGGATCATATCATAGGCAGGATGAGGCTCTACGGCTTCAACTGTTCCTAAAAAGCTGGATATGTGAGAACAGTGGTTTATTTCAAAATTTTCTCTACTGTTTTCTATGGCCCATTCGTTGTTGTCAAATGCCAGAATGTGTGAAGCACCTCTTTTTGCAGCCATAACAGACAAAATACCTGTGCCACATCCAGCATCCATCACTCGTTTCCCTTGCTGGTCTAAAGTCAGTTGCCATTGTAACATCAGATAGGTGGTGGCATGATGCCCGGTTCCGAAAGACATTTTCGGATTAATGATAATTTCGTATGGGTACTGCTCTTTGATCTGATGGAATGTAGCTCGAACCAGACATTCCTGTTCTACAATGATAGGTTCAAAATGTGTTTCCCACTCTACATTCCAGTTTTTATCCTCTACCTTTTGCAGCGTATAGGATGTTTCTCCTTGATCTTTATAGCGCTTTAAAATGGTTTGTAATTGTTGTTCGTCAAAGTTGTCCTTTTCTATATAAGCTTCAAACCCTGTTTCATTTTCCCAGAATGAATCATATTCGATGGCCGACAATTCAGCGATCAGCAACTCCGTAGTTTCGGGACTGCACTTTATGGCAAGACTCAGGTATGGCACACCTATCAAGTTTAGAATGATTTGGCGATATCAACAAAGTCCCTTGATTTCAGGGAAGCCCCTCCAATGAGCCCACCATCTACATCCATGCAAGCGAAAAGTTCCTTGGCATTGTCAGGTTTCACGCTACCGCCATACAGGATAGAAATATTATTCGCTGTCTCCTGTCCGTACTTCTCGGTAATTTGTTTGCGGATGGTAGCATGCATTTCCTGAGCCTGATCTGTGGTAGCTGTTTTTCCGGTGCCAATAGCCCAGATGGGTTCATAAGCTATGACTATTCTTGCAACATCGTTCTGAGATAAATGGAACAGGCTGGCCTGTATCTGCTTTCTTACATACTCTGTCTGCATGTCTTTTTCACGGATTTGTAGAGGCTCACCACAGCAGAATATAGGAGTAAGATTATTTTCCAGCGCTATGTTCAGTTTTTTAGCCAGTAACTCATTGCTTTCTCCGTAATATTCTCTTCGCTCACTATGCCCTAAGATGACATATTCCACCCCAATAGACTGAAGCATAGGGGCCGAGATTTCTCCTGTGTAGGCGCCGGAAGCATGTTCGCTACAATTTTGCGCTCCTAAGCTTATCTGGTTTTTTCCTTTAAGCAACCCTTGTAAAGTAGTCAGATGAATAAAGGGAGGACACAATACTATTTTAACATCATCTCTAATCTCGTCTTCAATCATATTCATCACTTCAGAAGTCAAAGCTTTTCCCTCTTCCAGGGTTTTATTCATTTTCCAGTTACCCGCTGCAATTTTACGTCTCATAGTCTAAGGCATTTAGTAAGAAATAAGATTTTTAAAGCTAAAGGGTGTAAAGTTAAATATATAGATATTAATTGTTGGATTTATCGCTCATTTTTATGGTAGCAAACCCTCTATTTGTAAATTTGTCTTTGCAATAATTGTTTCTGAATAATGCGGATTGATATTATTACTTGTTTGCCTTCTTTACTGGAAAGTCCTTTTTCCCATTCTATTTTAAAGCGGGCTCAGCAGAAAGGATTAGTGACTGTTGAAGTCCATGATCTGCGTGATTATGCACAAAATAAACACCGACAGGTAGATGATTACGCTTATGGGGGAGGGGCAGGCATGGTACTGATGATCGAACCGATCATGCAATGCCTGGATCATCTGAAATCGGAACGTCATTATGACGAGATTATTTATATGAGCCCCGATGGTGAGCCCCTTACCCAGCAAGTTTCAAATCAACTTTCGCTGTACAAAAACATAGTCATTCTGTGCGGACATTATAAAGGAGTAGATGAAAGAGTGCGGGAACATCTGATCACCCGGGAAATCAGTATCGGAGATTATGTGCTGTCAGGGGGTGAATTAGCTGCGGCTGTACTGGCCGACTCCGTTATACGTCTTTTACCGGGGGTCCTTTCTGATGAAACTTCAGCCTTGTCTGACTCATTTCAGGACAATCTGATTGCTCCTCCTGTATATACCCGGCCAGCCAGCTTTCAGGGATGGAAGGTCCCAGACGTATTGCTTTCCGGGCATGAAAGACGCATACAAGAATGGCGTTATGAGCAAGCTTTAAAGCGTACCCAAGATCGGCGTCCTCACCTGCTGGAGTAGGAAATTATTATTACAAGTGACCTTTCCACTTAAAAATTAAATAATCCACATTTTATTTTTAAACAGAGCCTGCCATGATAGCGCAGGCTTTTTTACTGTAATTTTTTCAGGCAAAAGATAAATTTTGCATAAAAAACTAGGAAATTAAATTAGAAAAATATAATTTTATATAAAATTAATTCAAATATTACACATATGACTTTTATCCAGTATTTGATAAATCTTCAGTAAGGAATTAATTAAAAATAAAATTTTTAGTTAACTTTTTATGTTAAAATGCGTATCCTTCTATTACTGATTTAATTTAAAAGAGAATTATTACAATACTATACAACCCTAATCTTTGTGGGTTACCTATTATGACGTAAGAAATGAAATTATTGAGGATCATTATTACGTTGTAAGATGTTCAACTTTAATTCTCGACTGTGAAAAAAGTTAAAATAAATATAACATCTATTCAATTAGCTCTTTTTGTGGCATTCATTTCTTTTTTCTTCTTATGCTTTTCCTGCAAAGAGGAAGGAGAAATAATGGATCAGGAAGTTGTGCAAGAGGTTTCATACCCTGAACCTATCAACTTTGATCTTGATCAGATTCGCCAAAGAGGCAGTATCACAGCCATTCTTAACAATAGTTCTACAGGTTATTTTATTTACCGGGGTCAGCCCATGGGATATGAATATGAGCTGTTGACCCGTTTGGCTGATGAATTAGACCTGAAGCTAGACATTAAACTTTCTCATGATATTGACGAGGCGGTACGGATGCTCAATTCAGGAGAGGGTGACATCATTGCTTTCAACATGGCAGTCACCTCTTCCCGCAAAGATTATCTGGCTTTCATGGAGCATCACAATGAAGTAAAGCAGGTTTTAGTTCAGCGAAAACCGGAAAACTGGCGCCGCATGAAGCGCCACCAGATTGAGGAATCACTGATCCGCAACCCCTTGGAACTGGAAGGCAAAGAAATACATGTATTGAAAAATTCTGCATATGCCACCCGTTTAAAACATTTAGAGGAAGAAATAGGTGGCAAAATCCAGGTCACAGAACACCAGGATGGTCTGGATGCGGAAGCGCTGATCAAAAAAGTAGCTGAAGGTGATATTGAATTTACGGTAGCAGATGAGGATGTAGCCCTGGTCAACGCTACTTATTATCCTATCATTGATGTTCGTACGCCTGTTAGCTTTCCACAAAAGATCGCCTGGGCTACCAGAAAAAATGCTCCCAGTTTATTAAAGGCAACCAATGAGTGGATCCTTGCCATGAAAAAGAAAACTGAGTACTATGTGATCTACAACAAATATTTCAAGAGCCCGAAGGCTACCTTGCAAAGAGTAAAAAGCGACTATTCTTCTATTGTGGGCAACAACATTTCCCCTTACGACCCTATCATCAAACAAGTATCGGAGGGTTTAGGCTGGGATTGGCGGTTATTGGCAGCTCAGGTGTATCAGGAATCACGTTTTGACGTTCAGGCTGAATCCTGGGCTGGGGCTCAGGGCCTTATGCAACTCCTGCCAGCGACAGGAGAGATGTATGGTGCTTCTGATATGCTTGATCCTAAGCAAAGTCTGCAGGCAGGGGCCGCTTATCTCAACTGGCTGGACAAGATATGGAAAAAGCACATTAACGATAGTGAAGAACGTATCAAGTTTGTGCTGGCTTCTTATAATGCAGGGCAGGGGCATGTGTTGGATGCCAGAAGGCTGGCGCAGAAATATGGTAAGAATCCTAATTTATGGGAAGGCCATGTGGCTCATTTCCTTGAAATGAAATCCAAACCGGAATATTATAACGATCCGGTAGCTACTTCCGGTTATTGCCGTGGCAGCGAACCCGTAAACTATGTGGAAAAAATTATGAGTCGCTTTGAAAGCTATAAACAGTTGGTCAATCCGACCATAGAGGCCTCTTTTGATCAACCCATGACAGCCGGTATCTGATCGGTCGCAATTTTTGCGGAAAGCAGGCACAAAGGAATACCTCCACCGGGATGAACACTGCCCCCACAAAAGTATAGATTTTTAAGTTTACGACTGAAATTGGCATGCCGCAGAAATGCGGCATATTTATTATTGGAACTGTTGCCGTATAAGGCTCCCAGAGAAGAAAAAGTCTTTTGCTCAATCAGGCGGGGGTCTAGTATCTCTTCCACTTCAATCAAAGAAGCTATTTCTTGTTTTAATATCCGACTCAGTTTACTTAGGATATTCTCTCTGGCGCAGGTAATTATGTAATCCCAGTCCTGACCTGTGTTGTTAGGCACATTGATCATCGTAAACCAATTCTCACTATTGGCAGGCGCATCATCCGGTTTGTATTTGGAAGTGATATTCAGATAAACTGTCGAATCCTCAAACACATCTTTCTGCCGAAAAATATGATTAAATTCTGCAAAGTAGTTTTTACTGAAGAAAATATTGTGGAGGTCCAGTTGAGGAAACTTATTTTTGATACCCCAGTAAAAAATAAGTGCTGAACTGGATTTTGGTTGTTGCAAAAGTTTTTCAGGAGGAGGAAAGTCGGGTAACAGCTTATTGTAGGTATTGACCACATCCATATTACTCACGATCAAATCAAACATTTGTGTTTCTCCGTGAGCTCTCAACCCTTTCACACGGCCTCGTTCGTATATGATCTTATCTACCTTCGTTTGAAAATGAAAAACTACACCCAGCCGCTGCGCCAGTTGCTGTAAGCTCTTTGTGATAGCGTACATGCCCTCTGTTGGAAAAAAAGCGCCCCTGTTGTATTCCAGGTGAGGTATAATATTCATGGTAGCGGGTGTCTGGTAGGGGTCCGAGCCATTGTAGGTGGCATAACGATCAAAAAGCTGTACCACTCGCCGATCCTGAAACAACTGCCGGTTGGCCTGATGCATGGTACGAAAGAAATCCAGTCGGTGCAGGTGCTGGTAGGCCTTCAATGCTTTAGGGTGCAGATAGGTCTGCCACCGATGCAGCGATTTTTTCATGAAAAGATCCGATAAGGACTCATACAAAGCAGCACTTCTTTGCAGAGCTTTAAGCACAGTCTCTTTCTTTTCAGTTGTTTTACTGGCGATCTCCTGTGCCAGTTCGTAATGATCGGCAAAAGCTTTCAAGACTGTGCCGTCTTCGTAGAAATAGTGGCAGGTTACAGGCAGCCGGATATACTGAAAATGGTCTTCAGGCTTTTCTCCCGAAAGTAAAAAAAGCTCTTCAACCAACTCCGGTAAAGTGAAGAGCGAAGGACCAGCATCAAAGCGATAACCGTCTTTCTCAATTTCACTTAATTTTCCACCTGCATATTGATTGGCTTCAAATATTTCTACCTGATATCCTTTGTTGGCCAAGCGGATGGCTGCTGCCATGCCTGCTATGCCTGCCCCAATAATACCTGCTGTTCTTTTATGATTCATCCAACTTTTCTCATTCGAGCATACCTGTTTCTCACCATCAGATGAAAAACAAGAACGATCAAGCCCAGGAGCAGCCCCAGACCTTCCCGTGATTCCTCAATATAGGGTGTGTTCGTACTCATCTGATCCATCAGGTCATCACCACTTTGTATCCAAGCAAGGATACTGGGTGATAAATACAGGAAGTAAAAAGCAAACACCAGTATTCCCGCCAGAAGGAGTGGCAGGCTGTATCGTTTGAATATAGCCAAAGCTGACATCACCGCCACAAAACCATATAACAGCATCCAGGTTACGGTGTCTGCATCGTTATATTGAAATGAGGCGAAAAGTATAAAAACAATGGTGAGAAGAACGTTTATAATTTTCATTGTCAACAATGATCATTGATCATCCCGGGTAAGTTCTCTAATCCAGATATTACGGAAACTTACCGGATTGCCATGATCCTGCAAGGCAATAGGCCCTTTGCCATGAGCAATCCATTTCGGTGTACCGATGTACTCCGTAGTGCCCTGGAGTTGCACATGGTTTTGAATCAATACACCATTATGAAGGACGGTTACATACCCAGGCTCAAGCATGGCTCCGTTCTTTTCACTAAACTTGGGAGCCGTATAAATGACATCATACACTTCCCATTCGGCAGGGGGTTTCATGGCATTAACCAATGGCGGATACTGCTTGTATATGCTGCCTGCTTGTCCGTTGGTATAAGTTTCACTTTCGTAGGAATCCAAGACTTGTAATTCATACAAACCCTGCAAAAAAATGCCACTGTTGCCACGGCCTTGTCCTTCTCCCTGAATTTCCTGAGGGGAACGCCACTCAATATGTAACTGAAAATCACCAAAAATCTCTTTGGTTTTGATCCCTCCAGTTTGAGGTTTCACTGTAAAATAACCATCCTGGACCTCCCATTGAACCTCACCGCCTTTTTCACTTTCCCACTGAGAAAGGTCTGTTCCATCAAACAACACAACAGCATCGGAAGGAGGCTGGTCATTTTCACCCGGTTTTATCTTAGGAGGTAGAGGCTCATAAAATTCTGTGTCTTCCGGTTTATAATCCCCCTCTTTTAATAATTCCTGTGCTATGGAAGACGTAATCGAAAAAACAGCCAGAAGAAAAACAATTGCAGAAACAGTTTTACTATAAAAACTTTTGTACATGATTGTGTAGGTAATAATATTAGTTTCCAATCAACAGAGATAGAAAATAATCTGAATGCCTATAGGAGAAATAAAGATTATAAAAATTTATAAAGTTTCCTGTGGAGTATATCATCCTCAAACCTGAGGTAGCTTCCAGTTACCATGATATTGTGCATTGATAAGCGCATTCGCATCCGGATCATCTTTAAACTCTTCTTTTTCCGCATCCCAATAAACTTTACGCCCTGTTTTAAAGGCTACATTACCTAATTGCGCATTCAAAGCAGCCAGTCTGCCTATTTCAATACTACAAACTGGTTTTTGACGGGATTTGACGCAGGCTATAAAATTTTCTGCATGCTTGTCCAGTCCACTTCTGCCACTTCGGTTTTGCACTGGCATGGCTTCGGTTTTATACTTTCCTTCTCCTACCTCAGGAATCACTTCCCATTTTCCTCTGTCCACAACCAGCGTACCCTGGTTTCCTATAAACGCCACGCCATGATCGCGTCCATAAGGACCTTCACTAATACCTACCGCATGTTCCCAAAGCATGGAAAAATCATCGTATTCGTATACAGCCTGCAAAGTATCCGGTGTTTCGCCCGCATCGTCGGGATAAGCTAATTTCCCTCCGGAAGCAAAGACAGATTTGGGGGCTACAGCACCCATGCCCAGTAGCGCCATATCAATGAGGTGAACGCCCCAGTCGGTCATGAGGCCCCCGGCGTAATCCCAGAACCAGCGAAAGTTGAAGTGGAAGCGATTTTCGTTGAAAGGTCTTTTAGGAGCAGGTCCCAGCCACATATCATAATTCACCCCGGCAGGAGGTTGAGAAAGATCTGGTTTTTTGGGAACACTTTTCATCCATCCCATATAAGCCCAGGCTTTTACCAGGCGAATCTTGCCCAATTTGCCAGACTGTACATATTGCAATGCCTGGTTCCAGTGTTCATCGCTACGCTGCCATTGCCCTACCTGAACGATTTTGTTGTATCTTTCACCGGCCTTCACCATAATATTACACTCTTCAATGGAGTTGGCAATCGGTTTTTCTACATACACATCTTTTCCTGCTTCACAGGCATCTACCATCATCAGGCAATGCCAGTGATCGGGTGTACCGATGATCACGGCGTCAATGTCTTTATCCTCCAGCATTTTGCGGTAATCACTATAGGTTTTAGGCTTGCTGCCCGTCATTTTTTCTACCTCCATGGCACGGCGCTCCAGCACATTGGCATCTACATCGCATAGGGCCGCACAGGTCACATCTGGGAGTTTTAAGTGAGCAGTTAAATTGGAAAAACCCATACCGTTGCATCCGATCACTCCTAAGGCTAATTTCTCATTAGCTCCTAAAACGCTGGCCGATACCGTGCTGAAAGGAAGAGAAGATATCAAACCTGCTCCAGCCATCACTTGAGAGGTATGCTGTATAAAATGGCGTCTGGTAAAATTTTTCATAAGCGCGTTCTAATAAAATCCATAAAATTCAATAATTGAAAAGCGAGCAACTATTAACCTAAAAATATGGCAAAATGAAGTGCGTCAGTAGCTATTGATTCACAAATTTATAACTTTGCGCATAAAGCACTATTTTTTTACCAAACTAATTTATATTTATCTTTTTAGTAAAACTTCACAACCCTAATAAACATGACAAAGGATAGAAAACTACGCATGGGGATGGTAGGAGGGGGGAAAGATGCTTTTATAGGAGGTGTACACAGGATAGCCGCTACCCTTGATCAGCAGATAGAACTGGTGTGCGGGGCCTTTAGCAGCAACCCTGAAAAATCAAAAGCGTCGGGCGAAGCTTTGTTTTTGCCACCTGACCGGGTTTATGGTGATTTCACGGAAATGATCACCAAGGAAAAAGCCTTGCCCGAAGAAAAGCGTATGGATTTTGTGTCTATCGTCACCCCTAATGTTATGCATTTTCCTCCTGCTAAGCTGGCTCTGGAAAATGGATTCCCCGTCATTTGTGATAAACCCGTCGCTTTTAATTTACAGGAAGCTAAAGCACTCAAAGAAATTATAGAAAAAACAGGGCTCACTTTCGCCCTGACCCACAACTATACCGGTTATCCTATGGTAAAAGAAGCCCGGGATATATTGAAGAATGGCAAATTGGGTAAGATCAGAAAAATAATTGTTGAATATCCTCAAGGATGGCTGGCTGTTGCCCTGGAAAAACAGGGGTCTAAGCAAGCTGCCTGGCGTATGGATCCAAAACAGGCCGGCATCAGCAGTTGTATGGGTGATATTGGAACCCATGCAGAAAATCTGGCTGAATATATCACAGGGCTTAAAATCACTGAGATGTGTGCCGACCTCACTTCTTTTGGTGAAGGCCGCGAACTGGATGATGATGGCAACATACTGCTTCGGTTTGAGAATGGAGCCAAAGGCGTCTTACATGCCAGCCAGATTGCTGCGGGTGAAGAAAATGACCTCAACATCCGGGTATATGGAGAAAAAGGTGGATTGGAATGGCGCCAGATGGAACCTAATACACTCATTGTTAAATGGGTAGATCAACCTACTCAGTATTACCGAACCGGTGGTGGCTATCTCAGTCAGAACGCTGCAGCCAATAGCCGTATCCCTGCCGGCCACCCGGAAGGTTACCTGGAAGCTTTTGCTAATATATACAGAAACTTTGCCTTTACCCTTCGTGCCCGTATGCAGGGCCAGGAGCCTGATCCTCAATACCTGGATTTTCCTACTATCGATGATGGCATTCGAGGGATGGCCTTCATTGAGAATGCAGTAGCTTCCAGCAAAAGCAGCGAAAAGTGGTATAAATTTACAATCTGATTAAAATGTTTGAAAGCTACCATTGCACCGCTTAAAACGCTCATGATGTATAAACTTGAAAAGCCATATGAATGATGGCTTTTCTTTTTTTTGACACCTCCTACTTCGCTCAAAGCTAACTGGAATGAAATGATACGCTTGTAACGTGAGTTTTCTGAACCATTACTGATACCTGTTTACCAACCTGTATCAAAATATTATTACATCATCAGGTAGGGTCAGCGTAGAAACGGCTGTATTCCTTTTAAAAATAGTTCTTAATACTTATTATCATGAAAGGAATAACACTTACAACCATAACCCTCCTGTTTCTGCTGGCTTTTACCAATAGCTGTTATATTGATCTGAACGATGATCATTTATTCGAACCTGTTGTTGATGGCTCCGGCCGGATTATTACGGAAGATCGCTTGGTGGCCGATTTTGACAAGATTTTAGTAGAAGGATCGGCTAACGTAATACTCCGTCAGGGTGATGATCAGAGCGTAGAAATTGAAGCCGACGATAATATCATCCCCATCATTTCTACAAATGTCAGAGGTGGTGAGCTACGGATCGAGAATGAGCAACGCTATAGGACCAACCATGGCGTTAATGTATATATCACGATCCCTGTTGTCAGTCGATTGAGTATACAGGGTTCGGGCAACCTTTTCGGAGAAAATCCCCTGGCCGGAGATCAGTTAGAAGTGGATATTTCAGGCTCTGGTAATATGGATCTTGAAATGTATTATACCCGCCTATCCGTAGAGGGTGATGGCTCCGGCGATTTTCAGATGTTTGGCGAGGTAGAAGAACAGGAGATCAAAATTTCAGGTTCGGGAAACTATCGTGCCAGAGATCTTACCTCACAAAATTGCTATATTAAAATCTCAGGAAGCGGCCGGGGAGAAGTCAAAGTGAGCGACTTACTGGATGTAGAGATCCGAGGAAGCGGCGATATCATTTATTATGGCAACCCGGAAGTTCGTAGTTCTATCCGAGGTTCGGGAGATCTTATTAAAGGATAAAACCTAATCAAAAGGCAGCAGGTGATAACCTTTTGTTATTGCCGCTGCTCCAACCTCAAAAAGATACGCCCTCTGACCGCAGCATGTCAGCCAAATCTTCAGGCTGTTGCAAATGAATGGCACGCATACCGCAAGCGCTGGCAGCTTTTACATTTTCTTCCCGGTCATCTACAAACAGGCAAGCTTCTCCTTTTCGTTGCGTGATCCACAAAGCTCTTTGAAAGATTAATCCATCAGGTTTCATTATACCCACGAAGCAAGAGCTGAAAAAAGCAGAAAAATACTGTGCTAACCGGAATTTTTCTATACGGTATTGATTCAACATCAGAGATTCATTGTTGATAGTGGCCAAGGTGTACTTCTGCTGCTGCGCCAGTTTCTTCAACACTGATAAATTATCTTCTAAAGGCTGAGACTGGCTTTGCATAAAGTGGATATAGTCATCCTTGGTAAAATCCCGCTTTTCGAAATAAACTACCTTTTTCAGATAGTCTTCTAATGAAATCCGTCCGCACTCAAAGCCCTCCACTATTGACTGATGGTATTGCTCGCTGGTGTCAAAATGATAAGAGAATTGTGTGGCTGCTTTTTCCCGGGCGATATGATCCCAGCCATTGGTGAGGTAAACACCTCCCACATCAAAAAACAAAGTATCAATTCCAGACATATTATTTTCGTTTAAATGCAACTGTATGAATGTAAAAAACACCACGCCATCTACTGCTATGGGGCAAAATTTTTCCTGTTCGCTCCTGTATAAATCTTGCTCCCTATAAACTACTTTTTTTCTCTATCTCTTTGTTATAATTTCTTTAATTTACACTAAAAATTGATTTATACCTTTGGCATCTTGCCTTTTCAACCTGACAACTATGGCTATGAAATATCTGGTTTTCTTGCTGGCACTCCCTTTACTGGTTTTTTCTTGTAGCTCTCCTTCCTCAAATGAGGAACAAGAAGCAAATGCTGACAGCCAAACTATACAGCAGGAATGGGTACCTTTATTTAATCACGAAAACCTGGAGGGATGGCAAATCTTACCAGGAGGCCAATGGAACGTAGAAAATGGAAACATAGTAGGAACTAGTCCGGCCGATGAGCCTTTGCATGGTATCCTGCTCAGTAATCAGGAATTTGGCGATTTTAAATTGCGCGTTACATTCAAAATTCTGACAGGAGATAGTGGCTTATATTTCCGAGTGGAAAAAGCAGATGATGCCGTGAGTGTCAATGGTTTTCAAGCGGAGATCGATGTTCACAATGAAACAGGCGGCCTCTATGAAACGGGGGGCCGTGAATGGGTCGTAAAACCTGATCCTGACAATATTCAGCAGTGGATGAAGTCGGATGACTGGAATGAGTTGGTAGTCATAGCCAAAGGAAAAGATGTCAAAGTTTTTCTGAACGGCCATGAGACTGCTGCCCTCACCAATGATACCGGCCGTACCAAAGGCCATATTGGCTTGCAACTTCACGGAGGGATGGAGATGAATGTTATGTTTAAAGACGTGTTGATTCAGGAAAATCCGGCAAATATGGAGCTTTAAACTCAAAACCAGCGGCGGCTTTTCATGTAAATATACATAATGATGCCTACCAGAAACATCAAGCCCAACGAGGCAAAGTAGCCCCATTTCCATTGAAGCTCTGGCATATACTGAAAATTCATACCATACACACCCGCCACAAAAGTAAGTGGTATAAAGATCGTAGCGATGATTGTCAGGGTTTTCATCACTTCATTCATTTTATGGCTTAGGGTAGACATGTATAAATCCATAAAGCCCGTTAGGATGTCACGCTGGGTTTCCATCGTATTAATCACATGCTCCACATGGCTGTAAACATCCTTAAAAAATCGCATGGTGCCTTGCTCAATCAGTTCCTCCTCATTGTCGAGCTTACCCAAGGCATCCCGTAGAGGGTATACGGTCTTCCTTAATTCAATCAGCTGTTTTTTATAGTTAGCAATTTTTTCTACCGCCCGGGGGGTAGGCCGGCGAATAAGCTCACTTTCCAACTGGTTCATCTTTTCGCTGACTTCTTCCGTGATTGCGTAATAGTTGTCTACAATGACATCTATGAGTGCATACAATAGGTAATCGACCCCTCTTTTTCTGATTTTTCCACGGGCTTTTTCCAGTCGCTGGCGCACAGGATCAAAAACATCTTTTTTCCTTTCCTGAAAAGAAAGTAAATAATTTTTTCCTAAAATAAAGCTGACATGCTCCTGTTCCACCAGGTGACTTTCCGCATTGACGCTGAGCATTTTAAGAGTAATGAATAAATAGTCGTCAAAATCCTCATATTGCGGTGAAAGAAGCGTATTGGGAATATCTTCCAATACCAGCGGATGCAGATTAAAGTGATCTCCTATTTTCTGGATCACTTCCGTATGATGAATAGCGCTGACATTGATCCAGTTGGCTTGAGAAGGACTGATTTTAGACAAAATCTCAGGTAAATCTTTACGCTCTGTTTTGTTAATAGCATTTTCATTATACTGCAACAAGGTAACTTCCGCTTCCTCATCTTTTACTTTCCCTGTATAAATCAAAGTGCCTGGAGAGGCGCCCGCATTCTGGCTTAAGCGGTAAGAGGGAATTTTCTTCCTCAGCGTGCTTACCAAAATCTTTTTGATTTTGTAATTGACTATACTCATAATTACTCGTCTATTAAAATTTCTTCCTACAAAGAGTAGGCTGAAGCTAAAAAATTTTTAGACTCTGACAGGCCAATCTAACATTCATTCATTAGAGTAGTGTTTATATATGAAAGTTATCATTTTATTTGTTTACACAACTGCTAATTTATGAAACTTGGTATCATCCCTGAAAATATACTGGAAAGAATAGTACTCGCTTTAGGTATTGCTCCTACGCCCATGGCAGACACCCATGTAGCCTTCATGTTGGCACGAACCATTATGGTAGCCACAAAAGCTGGAATATTTGAGGCATTAGCCTCTACACCACTCCCTGCAGAAGATGTAATCATAAAAACACATACGCACCCAAAGGCTACTCGAAAACTGTTAAATACGCTAGTGCACCTGGGTTATTTGCGCTATACTCATCATTTGTATGCGCTCACTCCCTTAGCGCGTAAATGGCTATTACAGGATAGTCCTCACTCGCTATATGACAAGATGTTATTCCAGTTTACAGAATGGAAACTGGTAGAACATTATGAAGAATACATAAAAACAGGGCAACCCATCCACATTCACCAGACCTTTGACCAGCAACAATGGGATGCTTACCAGCGGGGGATGCGCTCAGTGGCTAGCACGTCGGCCTGGGAAATTGCCAAACGGACTCCTATTCCCAAAAAAGCGAAAGACATGCTGGATATTGGTGGCTCTCATGGCTATTATTCCGTAGCACTCTGCCGTCGTCATCCCACTCTCCGATCCGTCATCCTTGATCTGCCGGAAGCGGTCGTTTATGCCGAAAAAATTCTGGAAAAGGAACAGATAGGAAACAGGGTTCAGCACAGGGCCGGTAATGTACTGACAGAGGATCTGGGTCAGGCACAGTGGGACGTCATTTTCATGGCTGGCCTGATTCATCATTTTGATGAGGTCACCAATCGCCAATTAGCAAATAAAATTGCTTTGGCCCTGAAACCGGGTGGACTGTATATTATACAGGATTTTATCATGAAAGACCAACCTAAGAAGGGAGATCATCTGGGAGCCTTACTGGATCTTTTTTTTGCTGCCACCAGTGAATCAGGCACTTGGCCATTGGCAGAGATAACCCAGTGGCAACAGGAAGCCGGTTTGACTCCCAAAAAGACTGTGTGGCTGCGTACCATTCCCGGGCATGCGCAAGTGATAGCCATGAAACCCATTGAGTAGATTACTACAGTAGCATTACAGGATAGAGTCATATTACTGAAACAAAAAGTTAGAAGGGTTGCTAAACATTTCAGCCCGAGGAACAATATAGCTGTAAATAACGCAAGTCCGGTTGCAGCAAAAAGGCTTTGTCAGTTTGATGAGCTGATAATAAAAAAATAATTTCGATAACTTCATGTTAGGCAACTACCCTGAGAATACTAACATGCTCTTTTAAACAGACAGGGAAGGAAGCCTTTCATGAGTGCTATGCCGCTGCATTCAAATTTTTAAAATGGAAACACCCATTTGAATAACATAAAATATGTCCTATTTTAGTGACCCTGATTTTTTGTTTTATTCACCTAAACAACCTAAGTTTTTATGAAAACCATCAAAGGACCCGCTATATTTTTAGCTCAGTTTATGAGCAATGAAGCCCCTTTCAACACTTTTGAAAGCGCCTGTAAATGGATGGCCGAAGCAGGCTACGTAGGTGTGCAAGTACCTACCTTTGATCCTCGCTGTATTGACCTGAAAAAAGCTGCTGAAAGTAAAGATTACTGTGATGAACTCAGCGGAACAGCCCGGGAAGCTGGCGTAGAAATCACGGAGCTCTCTACACACTTGCAAGGCCAACTGGTAGCAGTACACCCTGCTTTTGATACCATGTTTGATGCTTTTGCTCCTGCCGAAGTACATAATAATCCTAAAGCCCGTACGGAGTGGGCTGTCAACCAGATGAAAATGGCGGCAAAGGCCAGTCGTAACTTCGGATTTAACGTACATGCCACCTTCTCCGGTGCATTGGCATGGCCTTTTGTTTATCCCTGGCCACAACGCCCTGCCGGACTGATAGAAATGGCTTTCAAAGAACTGGCTAATCGTTGGAAACCTATTCTCGACGTTTTCGATGAAAATGGGGTGGATGTCTGTTATGAAATTCATCCGGGAGAAGATCTGCATGATGGTATCACATTTGAAAGATTTTTAGAAGCGACAGGCCACCACAAGCGAGCCAAGATTTTGTATGATCCCAGCCATTTCGTCTTACAGCAACTTGACTACCTGGATTATATTGACATCTACCATGATTATATCCGTATGTTCCACGTGAAAGATGCTGAATTCAATCCTACAGGTCGCTCTGGCGTGTATGGTGGGTATGAGGCATGGATTGACCGGCCCGGACGTTTCCGTTCTTTGGGCGATGGACAGGTGGATTTTAGCAGTATCTTCAGCAAACTAACGCAGCACAATTTCGATGGATGGGCTGTGGTAGAGTGGGAATGTGCAATGAAACATCCAGAGCAAGGTGCTATAGAAGGGGCTGAGTTTGTCAGCAGCCACATCATTCAGGTAACTGAAAAAGCTTTTGATGATTTCGCCGGTGGAGCCGCAGATGATGAGGCTAACCGGAAAATACTAGGACTTTAATTTATAACCTATAAAAACAAAATGATCAAACCATCTTTCATTATTACGTTTTGTATTCTTTTGCCGGGTCTATATTCCTGCTCAAATAGTGGGAGCTCTACTGAAGCTGAAAATACAGACACTACACAAGTTAGCCTCAATGAATCCCCATCAGGTGAATTTCAGGATATCACCTCCACAGACCATTGGCGAAACTATCTTAAAAACACCCTCTCTTCCAATTGGAAAAACGAGGATAGCATGCTAGTATTGACCCCTGGAGGAGGAGATATTGTAACCAAGCAGGAATACGAAAATTTTGAGTTGGAAATGGATTGGAAAATTTCTGAGGGAGGCAATAGTGGTCTTTTTTTCTATGTAGTGGAAAGCGACACTTTAGAAGCAGTATACCATTCTGGCCCTGAATACCAGCTCCTGGATAATGAGAGACATGCCGATGCAAAAATCCGCAAACATCGCACAGGAGATAATTACGATGTGCAACAGTCCAGTGTAGAAACTGTGAAGCCAGCCGGAGAATGGAATCATACCCGCTTGGTAGTTAATAACGGTCATGTAGAACACTTCCTGAATGGTGAAAAAGTTGTAGAATACGATCTCTGGACACCTGCCTGGGAAGATTCTGTAGCACAAAGTAAATTTGCTGAATTACCAGCCTATGGAAAAGCAAAAAGTGGACATATTGCCTTGCAGGATCATGGAGATGAGGTTTGGTTTCAGAATATCAAGATAAAAGAACTTTAGCGTCCATATTATCTTTAACACAAAAAGTACCAGCCGTAAGACTGGTACTTTTTTATTTGTATTACCTTACAAAAAAGCCAGTCCTTTGTAGCACTGGCTTTGATTCACAAGATTCGATTGATTAGATAATCATTCCGGCGCCTACAGTTTCATTGGTAAATTCGTCAATGAGAATAAGACTACCTGTGGTCCGGTTCTTTTTATAGCTATCGTAGAGCAGGGGAGAAGTAGTGCGAATCAGAATTCTACCTATATCATTCAGCCCTATCTCTTTATCATCTTCAAGGCGGTGTAAAGTATTAATATTCACTTTATATTTTACTTCTTTTACAACACACCGGGCATCTTTAGTGGTATGTTTGATAGCATATTTTCCCCGGGGCATTAATTTCTTTTCATTAAGCCAGCAGATCATCAGTTCAATATCCTGTCCCACTTTAGGTTGATTATCCGGCTTGGCAATCATATCTCCTCTGGTAAGATCAATATCGTCTTCCAAGGTAATTGAAACAGACATAGGCGGAAAAGCTTCATCTACTTTGCCGTCAAGAGTTTCTATTCCGGTAATGGTAGTTGTGAAACCCGAAGGCAACACAATGACCTCATCTCCCGGCTTGAAAACACCTCCTGCAACCCGTCCGGCATAGCCTCTGTAGTCATGATACTTATCAGACTGAGGGCGAATAACACGCTGTACAGGGAAGCGGCTGTCGATGAAGTTGTTGTCGCTAGATATCTGCACATTTTCTAGGGTATATAATAAGCTGGCTCCTTCATACCAAGACATATTTTCAGATTTATGAACTACATTATCACCCTTCAGCGCGCTGATAGGAATGTAACGAATATCCGGAATATCTAGCTTTGAGCTGAACTCTTTGAAATCCTGTCTTACTTTCTCAAAATTATCCTGATTATAACCCACCAGGTCCATTTTGTTGACACACAATACCAGGTGTTGAATACGAAGCAGGGAAGCAATAAAAGCATGACGGCAGGTTTGTTCTACTACACCATGGCGGGCATCTACTAATATGATGGCCAAATTAGCGGTGGAAGCTCCTGTCACCATATTTCTGGTATACTGAATGTGGCCAGGGGTATCAGCAATAATAAATTTTCGCTTGGGGGTAGCAAAATACCGGTAAGCTACATCTATGGTAATACCCTGTTCCCGCTCATCTCTCAAGCCATCAGTCAATAAAGCAAGGTTTATATTTTCATCGCCGGCGCTTCTGCTACTTCGCTCAATCGCATCTAACTGATCCTCGAAGATGGCTTTACTGTCATACAATAATCTTCCGATAAGTGTACTTTTTCCATCATCCACACTTCCTGCGGTAGTAAACCGGAGCAGGTCCATGTTCAAATATTGTTCCTTCACTGCCTGCACTTTTTCCTCTATATTCATATATTATGTCTTTATGATTAATAGTAAATGGGCAATTATTAAAAATAACCTTGTTTTTTTCTATCCTCCATGGCAGCCTCTGAACGTTTATCATCTGCCCGGCCCCCTCGCTCTGTCACTTTAGCAGCAGCTACTTCCTGAATAATAGCCTCAATAGTAGCTGCATCCGATTCCACAGCACCCGTACAGGTCATATCGCCTACCGTTCTGAATCTTATCTGCCTCAATTCATAGCTTTCTCCTCTCATAAGAGTAATAAACTCTGACTTAGCTAATAAGAGTCCATTTCTTTCTACAATATCCCGGTAATGCGTAAAATAAATTTTAGGAATCTCTAAATTCTCCATAGCAATGTATTGCCACACATCCATTTCCGTCCAGTTACTCAAGGGAAACACCCTGAAATGCTCTCCTACCTGCTTTTTACCATTGAACAAGTTCCATAATTCAGGTCGTTGATTTCTAGGGTTCCATTGCCCAAATTCATCTCGGTGAGAGAAAAAGCGTTCTTTTGCACGGGCTTTTTCCTCATCTCTTCTGGCGCCTCCAAAAGCTGCATCAAATTGAAATTCTTCAATGGCATCCAACAAAGTAATGGTCTGTAACGCATTTCTGCTGGGATTAGGACCTTTCTCTTCTACTGCTCTTCCTTTGTCAATAGAATCCTGTACTGATCTTACAATAAGATCTGCCCCTACTTCTTTGACCAATGCATCTCTAAACGCAATGGTTTCTGGGAAGTTATGCCCTGTATCTACATGCATTAAGGGAAATGGAAGCTTAGCTGGCCAAAATGCCTTTTGTGCTAGCCTTACCATAACAATAGAATCTTTACCACCAGAGAACAACAGTACTGGTTTTTCAAATTGCGAGGCCACCTCTCGCATTACATATATGGCCTCGGATTCCAGTTGCTTCAGGTGGGTCAAACTATATGAGCTCATACCAACTTATTTTATCTGATTTAATACTTAATTGCTGTTATTTCTAAAATTTTATCAACTAATATCTGATGACAGTCCTCTATGCTCTGTTCGTAAGTTTTCAAGCTTAGGTCAGGATTTTGAGGAGGATCAAACGGGGAACTAATTCCTGTAAATTCTTTTATTTCTCCTCGGCGGGCTTTAGCATATAATCCCTTTACATCTCGCTGCTCACAGATCTCCAAAGGACAGTCGATGTATACTTCAAAGTAATTATCTCCGATAATAGACCGCGCCATATTGCGTATTTTTTCAGTAGGGCTGATTAAAGAGCAAATGGTAATGAGCCCACAATTACCAAACAATTTGGCAACTTCGGCTGCTCTTCTTATATTTTCTGTCCTGTCCTCTTCGCTGAATCCCAAATTATTATTAATACCGGTACGCAAATTATCGCCATCCAGCAGCATCGTTAATTTACCTTGTTGATGTAGTGCGTTTTCCGCAGCCCGAGCTAAAGTACTCTTGCCAGAACCCGAAAGGCCAACCATCCATATGACTATGCCTTTCTGCTTTAAGAGCGCTTCTTTTTGCTCTCTTTGCAGGATTCTATCAAAGATTGGATATATATGGTTCAATATTAATAAAATTAAATTTTATGCGAAAATAATGTAAATATTACTTAATGAAAAATTTTCAGCAAAATAATTGCTAATTTATTGGATAAATTAATATAGAGGTAATTTACCACTAACGAAACGATTCTTTTTTTGCAGATCTTTTAGTACACGCACCTTTTCCATGCCTTTGTTTAGTAATAAATCAGCTACCTCCTTGCCTAAACTTTCATTGACTTCAAAATATAAAATGCCACCTTTTTTTAGCAATTTGTTATTGCAAAGCTCGACTATTTGCTCATAAAACAAAAGTGGATGTTCATCAGCCACAAAGAGAGCCAGATGAGGCTCGTATTTTAGCACATTGTTCTCCATGTGAGCAGCTTCACTTTTTCTCACATAGGGAGGATTACTCACCACAATATCAAACGGCACAGACCGTGCCGATAATAGGTTTTTTTGAAAAATATCTACTTGCTCAATCATTACCTGGGCCTGATGCTGCGCGGCATTATGTTGGGCAATGGCTATTGCTTCAGTATCGACCTCCCAGGCATACATGTTGGACAAGGGCAACTCTTTTTGTAGCGTAATGGCAATACAACCGCTACCCGTCCCTATATCTAAAATATCGGGCTTAGTTGTTTCATTTTCCTTAAGTATGATATGCACCAGTTCTTCCGTTTCGCGTCTGGGTATTAACACAGCAGGTGAAACCTTGAATTTTCTTCCATAAAAATGAGCTTCTTCTATGATATACTGAACAGGCTCCTCCAGAATAACCCGATGAATTGCCTGTTCCACTTGTTGTAGCTTTCTGGAATCAATCATATAGTTTTTGTTCAACAAAATATCATTTTGAGAGACTGACAGATAATGTTCCAAGATCAGCAATGTTACCTGACGAGCCTCAGCCTCTGTGAACGTGCCATCAGGACTATTTCGCCATATGTTTTGAAAAACTTGTTGATAATATTCTCTTATTTTGTAATCTGTTTCCATTTTTCTGTTAAAAACTCTAAAGTAGGGAAGGCTATTATCTTTTTTCGCAATTCTGACGCGATGGCAAATGACTTATCTTTTTTAAACCGAGCAATTCTGTTAGCTTCTTATGGTCTTGGCTATGCTTCTCCTAATCCTTTGATGGGCTGGGTTATAACTCAAAATCATGTAATCATACACGAGGGTTGGAGTCAGGGAGATACTAATCCAGCCTCCTTGCTTGAAAAGATCGTTGAGTTCTTAGTCAAAGACAGCACTCTTTATCTCAATATCAATCCCTTTCTTTTTTTTGATCAACAGGAATTTATTAAAGTCCTTACGCAGCGTCAAATCAAAAGTTTAGTCATACCAAATGATACGTTCTCCTTGCCTTCACACTCAACAATACCTTTCCTTATCCTACAATTAGAGAATTCTTTTGCTTTGTGGACAAACCGGAGATTTTTTACATGGAAAGATCAACAAAGGCCTTATATAATATTAAAATGGGCCGAAACAGCTGATGGGTTCATTGCCAGAGAAAATTATGATTCTAAATGGATTAGCCATCAACATTCACGAAAATTAGTGCATCAGTGGCGATCTCAGGAGGATGCCATTCTGGTAGGCACTCGCACCTATGCCTACGACAATCCGCAACTTAATGTAAGAGATTGGTTGGGGAAAGACCCTATCAGGATTGTGCTTGATAGGCAACTAAAATTAGATCCAAAGCTGAATGTATTTGACCAGCGCCAACCTACTATCTGCTTCAATCTAATAAAGGAAGAAATACATGCTAACCTCGACTATGTACGGGTACCGTCTAATAACTATGAAGAATTTTTACAGTATGTTTTTCAGAACCTGTATAACAGGAAAATACAATCCCTTTTTGTAGAAGGAGGCACCCAATTGTTGCAATTGTTAATTAATAATGGATGGTGGGATGAAGCCAGAATATTTCGCTCCAACATACAGTTTATGAAAGGTATAAAAGCTCCGGTATTGAGTAATGCTCAACTTTCACAAAAAGATAATATCAGTGGCGACCAGCTGTTGATATATCAAAAACTAAACAGAAAATAAAAGAAAAGGATTACCCACGCTGTATCAATAAAATGCCAGTAGGTGGTCAACATCTCTAATCGCATCCGCTCATATGGGTTTGTGACCATGATAAGCACCTTGACAGGGTCTCTCGCCACTCTGCTTATTTGCGTGTAGACGAGTGTTAGAAAAACCAGGCCTCCTGCCAGATGCAATACATGCAATCCTGTAATCACGTATAAATAAGAGCCGGCTGCTTTACCTGAAAAATGAATGCCTGAATTTTTCAACTCATACCATCCTACATATTGGCTCAATGTAAAAGAAATTCCTAGAAATAATGTAACACCTAAGTACCACTTCAACGTTTTCATATCGTCCTTAAGAAAAGCAGGCAGCACTTTGGACATAGCAAAACTTGATAGGAGTAAAAGGACCAGGCTGACAACAAAGGCTTTAGGAAAATCAAAACTTATGTAGCTGTCTTTGTGTAGCTTTCCGGTGAGATGACCTAAAATCATGAACAGAAAAATAAGACTGCTCCCAATCATGGCCAAATACAATAGCATTTTGTAAGGGTGTAGCTTCTCAATTTTAGAAAAAGTCGTGCTTACCTTTTGGCGTTCTGTATTTTTGTTTTCTTTCTGCATACTTCAATAAAAGTCATCAATAATCCATGAAACATTTTCTACCCGGGGTGGTTCGATAAACCTACGACGTTGGAATAATTTATATAAATTATATATACCTGATATCTAATCCAATTGTTTATTCATAAATTTATTGCTTTGCGAACTGAAGAGTTAGTTGCTCAATATGCTGAAGATAGTTTCGTTCAGGCTGTAGCAAATCAGATTAAAAATACCAAAGGTGCTACCTTACAACTCCGGGGATTGGTGGGTAGTATGGATGCATTTCTTAGTGCTGCCATTTACCAAATTGATCGCCAGAATCATATTTTTGTGCTGGCTGACAAAGAAGAGGCGGCCTATTTTCAGAATGATTTGCAAAATTTAAATGCTGACCGTGAGATTTATCTCTTTCCTACCTCTTACAAAAGACCATATCAATTTGAAGAAACAGAGAATGCCAATGTATTGAGGCGTGCTGAAATACTGAATATTCTTAGTAATCCTACACAAAAAGGCGAGCTTATCATTACTTATCCCGACGCTCTTTCAGAAAAAGTAGTCAGCAAGAAAGAACTTCAGCAAAATACATTTTCTCTACAGATAGGAGAACAGGTTAATGCTCAGTTTTTAAATGAGTTGTTAATTTCGTATGACTTTGAGAAAGTTGATTTTGTATACGAACCTGGTCAGTTTGCTGTCAGAGGAGGGATTATTGACATTTACTCCTTCGCTCATGATATTCCCTATCGGGTAGAGTTATTTGGAGATGAAGTGGAAAGTATTCGTACTTTTGATCCAGCCAGCCAGCTTTCACAAGATCCTTTAAAACGAATCAGCATCATCCCTGACGTCCAAACCCGAGTTTTGGAGGAAGAAAGGCAATCTTTTTTAGACTTTTTGTCTTCTTCCAATACTTGTATCTGGTTTAAAGATATACAGCAAACGACTGATACATTGGAAGCGCTCTATCAGAAAGCTCAGAAAAGTTTTGATACGGTGATGGCAGCATCAGGCAATACGCAAATTGTATTGAGCCCGGAAGCGCTTTATGAGACTAAAGTGAGTTTTTTATCCCATTTGGATGAGTTCACTAAAATTGAATTTGGCAATAGGTTTTATACTAATACTCCTCATATTTTTTCCTTTGATAGTGAACCACAGCCCTCTTTTAACAAGAATTTTGAGTTGCTCGCAGAAAATCTCAAACAAAATATCACCCATGGCTTTCAAATATTAATCTCTTCCGATTCTGAGCAACAAATTGAAAGATTAAGAACCATCTTTGATGAACTGGATCCTTCTATACATTTTGACCCACTCTATGTTTCATTGCGTCAGGGTTTTGTGGATAAATCTTTAAAAGTTGTATGCTATACGGATCACCAATTGTTTGACCGTTTTCATCGCTATAAGCTTAAAACCAGCTCATCAAAATCTAAAGCTATTACCTTAAAAGAGTTACGATCTCTGAAAACAGGAGATTATGTGGTGCATATAGACCATGGTGTAGGACGTTTTGCTGGTTTGGAGAAAGTAGAGGTAGGTGGAAGAGAACAGGAGGCCATTCGGCTTGTATATAGAGATGACGATCTGTTGTATGTAAGCATTCACGCTTTGCATAAGATTTCTAAATACAGTGGCAAAGAAGATGCCCCACCCCTCATTAGCAAACTGGGCTCTCCTGATTGGGAAAACAAAAAGAAGCGAGCTAAAAGTAAAGTCAAAGACATCGCCAAAGACCTGATAGAGTTGTATGCTAAACGCAAATCCACACCTGGCTACGCATTTAGTCAGGATAGTTTTTTACAGGCCGAACTGGAATCTTCATTTATATATGAGGATACTCCCGATCAGGCCAGGGCTACCACTGATGTTAAAGCTGATATGGAACAACCACATCCCATGGATCGACTAATTTGTGGCGATGTAGGCTTTGGCAAAACTGAAGTTGCTATTCGTGCTGCCTTTAAATCTGTTACTGATGGAAAACAAGTAGCCGTGCTGGTACCTACTACTATTTTGGCTATGCAACATTATCAGACATTTAAGGATCGGTTATCTGATTTTCCAATCACCATTGAATACATCAACCGGTTCAAATCCAGTAAAGAAATTAAAAGGATATTAACAGAGGTCAAGGAAAACAAAGTAAACATTTTAATCGGAACCCATCGCATTGTTAACAAAGATGTAGTTTTCAAGGATTTAGGCATTCTTATCGTAGATGAAGAACAAAAGTTTGGAGTAAAAGTAAAGGAAAGGTTAAAAGAAATGCGAATAAATGTGGATGTGCTTACCCTGACCGCCACACCTATTCCCAGAACCTTACATTTTTCCCTGATGGGTGCCAGAGACCTTAGTATTATAGCCACTCCTCCACCTAATCGCCGCCCTGTCACAACCGAATTACGTACATTTGATGAGTCATTTATCCGTGATGCGATTAGTTTTGAAATTAGAAGAGGAGGGCAGGTTTTTTTTGTTCATAACCGGGTCAATGACATAGAACAAGTAGCTAATATTGTCCTAAGATTGGTTCCTGAGGCTCGAGTAGCAGTAGCACATGGACAGATGGATGGTGACAGGTTAGAAAAGACCATGCTTAAGTTCATCCAAGGAGAATATGATGTGCTGGTTTCCACAAATATTATAGAATCAGGTCTCGATATCCCTAATGCTAATACGATCCTCATCAACAACGCCCATATGTTTGGCCTTTCTGACCTTCATCAGATGCGTGGGAGAGTTGGAAGGTCTAACCGTAAAGCATTCTGTTACTTAATAACGCCTCCCACTATTGGCTTAACGGCTGATGCCCGCAAAAGACTGGCCACGTTGGAGGAATTTTCAGAGTTGGGTGATGGATTCAAAGTAGCTATGCGGGATTTGGATATTCGTGGTGCTGGTAATCTGCTAGGTGCTGAACAAAGTGGATTTATTTCAGATTTGGGATTTGACATGTACCATAAAATTTTAGATGAAGCTGTACAGGAACTAAAAGAAACTGACTTTAAAGACCTTTTTACCCGTGATTTAAGTGAGATTACCAGACCTCTTGTTCGGGATTGCTCAATTGAGACAGATCTTGAAATATTAATTCCTGAAGAGTATGTATCAAGCACTACAGAAAGATTACGCTTATACTCACAACTAGACAATATCAGCAATGAACAAGAGCTAGATAGTTTTATTGGCATGCTAGAAGATCGCTTCGGCCCCATACCCGAACAAGTTCTTGTTTTGATAGCTACTGTTAGGCTCCGATGGAAAGCAGAGAATCTGGGTTTTGAAAAACTGACATTAAAAAATGGTGGTATGAAGTGTTATTTTATCAGCTCTGAAAACCAAGAATACTTTAATTCAGAAACTTTTGGAAAAATTCTTCAGTTTGTCAAGTCACACCCCAAAAGATGCCAGATGAAAGAAACTAAAAAAAGACTTATTTTGTCTGTCAATAATATAGAAGACGTTTATACTGCAAATCACGTATTGGATCAAATGCTCCAATCTTAGAAAATTTTGTATAGCCATTATACTTTTGTTCAAATTTGTAGCGTTACAATGGCAAAGATATTAATAAAGCAATTCTAAATTATTTTATATTTTTACTTACATCAATATAATTCCTTATAGAATTTGCTATTATTACTTTATATTTGTGTACAAATTAGCGTTCTGATAATCAGGCTGGTACCTGCAATGTACTTGTCTGTGATTTTATTTAAATAAAACAGGTTATGACGAAAATTTTCAAACTGGGCGAAAGCGCTTTTCTGCTTGTGTTATCTGCTGCTATCCTATCCTCCTGCAGCAAGAGCCACCCTACTAGTGTTAATCCCGGTCAGTCAAGTAGTAAAACGGGTATTGAATACAACGTTGAAGGTAATTTTACTGTAGACGAATACAATGGGCAACCTGATGCACCTGACATGGTTTATATTGAAGGTGGACGTTTTGTGATGGGTAGTTTTGAAGAAGATTTGATGGGAACCCGCGATAATTTGGAGCGAACTGTCACTGTAGCTTCATTCTACATGGATCAAACAGAAGTGGCTAACATACACTGGCTCGAGTATCTGTTTGATATTAAGCAAGACTCAACTACTGAATTTTATCGCTCTGCTCTTCCGGATACTCTTGTATGGCGACGTGAATTAGCCTTCAATGATCCTTATGAAGATCATTATCTTCGATATCCAGGATTCCGTTATTTTCCTGTTGTAGGTGTTAGCTGGGTTCAGGCTAATGATTATTGCAAATGGAGAACAGCTGTGGTGAATGAGAAATTAGCTGAAGAATCTGGTTTAGAATCCAGTGTTCCTGAAGGAGGACGTATACCTTTAGAGACAGGTGTGGTATTGCCAGATTTCAGATTGCCAACCGAAGCTGAATGGGAATATGCTGCTAAAGCAATGATCGGCACCCAATATTTGGATGAAAACCATACTAACCAAAGAATTTATCCTTGGGATGGCCACGCTACCCGAAATCCTTACGGAAAACAAATGGGCTATTTTTTGGCCAACTTTAAAAGGGGTAGGGGAGACTATGCAGGTATCGCCGGTAAGCTTAACGACGGCGCTATGATTACCGATTACATTTATGAATATCCACCCAATGATTTTGGTCTTTATAACATGGCAGGCAATGTAAATGAATGGGTTTTAGACGTATACAGACCATTATCTTTCCAGGATTTTAACGATCTCAACCCTATTCGTAGGGATGGCACTATAGACCCTGAAGAAAATTATGATAGTGAGAAATTTCCAAGGTATCAAGGAGAATATAACTCTTTAATTACTAATGAATTAAGAGTATTCAAAGGAGGGTCTTGGGCCGATGTTGCCTATTGGCTTTCTCCTGGAACGCGCCGGTACTTAGAACAGGATTCTTCTACGGCTACCATTGGATTTAGATGTGCTATGATCCGTGCCGGCACCAACTACTAATTTTGATGATGTGTCATGATAGTTTTGAGCCTGGTAGTTTCTACCAGGCTTTTTTTATTCTGGAGAAGCCAGTGCTGCTATGCTTACTTCCAGGCAACCGCTTTTCAATAGGAGATGGGCGCAAGCGCCTATAGTAGCTCCTGTAGTTATCACATCATCTATAAGCAAAATCCTTTTACCTTTAATTAATTCCATATGGCGGATACCATATACTGAAGATGCATTTTCGTATCGTTCTAAACGACTTTTCTTAGTCTGGGTCTGTGTATTTTGTTTTTTTTCTAATACTTGGTCTGACCAGGGAATCTGAAATACGGTAGACAATCCTTTGGCAATGTCATCGCATTGATTGTAACCTCTCTTACGCTGTTTCATTCTATGCAAAGGTACTGGAATAATGATATCAAAGTCTTCACCAAACCCTTCTGCTGATAAGTCTAGGGCAAACCATTTGGCAGCTATTTCGCCAAGCTCCGGACAATTTTTATATTTTAAGAAATGCAGAAGTTTCTGAACTTTGCTATTTTTTGAAAATTTATAGTATGCGAAAGCGTGTTTTATCGTTACTAATCCGTAAAACCTTTTGTGCAAGCTTTCATTAAGCTCAGACAAGTCGTATTTTGGTAATTGACGCATACAGTGGGTTGAGACGAGATTTTCTCCTTTGGCCAATGGCATATTCGTTAGAATACAACACCTTGGGAAAAGAAGGTCTAGGAAGTCCTTTATCATACTTAGTCCGGGCACGTTTGGGACATAAATTGTTAATAAATTTGTTGTCGCCCCGAAGAAATTACCCATAAAAAACACTAGCGTAACTTTATTAGCATATGTATAAGAAAGACCTTGAACTTCAAAGAAGATGGCACCAATTACAGCTTAATCTTGAAGAAATCGTTGGTAAAAAACCCAAAGATCTAAATGCAGTTCTGTTTCTTATTGGGGTTCAAGAATTAGGGAAAGGACATCAGCATTTTTCCAAAGAAGAAAAACAAGATTTGATGCATATAGCTATCTGTAAAGTCTTGTCCTATTCTGGTTTTTACCAATTGGAGGGGCTTGATCAGGATGGCTGGCCTCATTGGAAACTTATAAAAAAATTACCTCATTTTGACCTTTTAGAACAAGAAAAGCTTCTCAAAATGCATATTATCGATTACTTCAATCAGGAGCTAAGCTTTAATATTTAAATATGAAGATTGTTTCATACAATGTCAATGGGATAAGAGCCGCTATCAGCAAAGGTTTTTTTCAATGGTTAGCAGAAGAAAATCCTGATATGGTTTGCCTGCAGGAAACCAAAGCACAAGTTAATCAGTTGGATTTAACGGCTTTCAAAAAAGCTGGCTATTATTCTTTTTGGATGGATGCCAGTAGCAGGAAGGGGTATAGCGGTGTATCTATTTTATCAAAAACCGAACCCATGCATATTGAATATGGTTGCGGTATTAATCGATATGACTGCGAAGGAAGAATTATTCGAGCTGATTTTGAAAATTTTTCTTTATTAAACGTCTATATGCCTTCCGGCACCACGGGGGAGTTACGTCAGGATTTTAAGATGCAATGGCTTTCAGATTTTAGCGTTTATATTCAACAACTATTGATTGATTTTCCTCAACTTATTATTTGCGGGGATTTTAATATTTGTCATCAGCCTATTGACATTCACGATCCTGTTAGAAATAAAAACTCTTCCGGATTCTTACCAGAAGAAAGGGAGTGGATGTCTCAATTTCTTTCTATAGGTTTTATTGATACTTTTCGTTATTTTAATCAGACTTCCCAGCAATACAGTTGGTGGAGTTACAGGGCAAGAGCCAGGGAAAAAAATTTAGGTTGGCGTATTGATTATCATTTAGCAACAAATTCAATGAGAGATCAAATTGTAGATGCCAGAATTCTAAATTATGTAAAGCATTCCGACCATTGTCCTGTTCTGTTAGAAATTCGTTAAATTCATATTGATGTAATACTACTTGATAAAATCTGGTTTTCTGGCAGACTATTCTCATTTAGATTCAAATACTTTTTGTTCATTTAAAAGTTTGGATTATGGCTTCTGATGATAAAAATTTTGGCCACATTATTTCGCAACTTAGGTCTTACAAAAGAAAATACTACTTAAATAAACTTCTGAAAGGTGGTATTTTCTTTGGAGCGATACTGCTTACGGTTTATCTGCTACTGAATTCTATTGAATATACTGTTCATTTGAATTCATTATGGAGAGGCTTTTTCCTATTTTCTTTTATCTTACTTTTTTTAGTCTTTTTATTCCTTTGGATTATTGATCCTGTTATTAAGATTAGTAGTAATAGTCGTCAGATCAGTGATGAAGAAGCTGCTCGCCAAATTGGCAGATATTTTCCTGAAGTGAAAGATAAACTGCTGAATGTATTACAGCTTCAGAAAAATATTACCTTTAACAATGCCCTGATTAGTGCTAGTATCGCACAAA
Organism: Catalimonadaceae bacterium JC749; assembly: GCA_021730635.1. Lineage (GTDB taxonomy): Bacteria > Bacteroidota > Bacteroidia > Cytophagales > Cyclobacteriaceae > JAJNNC01. The sequence goes on along the minus strand of JAJNNC010000001.1, from coordinate 1,171,633 downwards.
AATCTCAGCAGATCTCTGTTGTCTCTTTTCCTCTTGCCATAGATCTAAAAAACAATTATCGTTTCCTTAAGTATTTGTTTTTTCCTGCCATTATTTCATTGCTTCTTTTGATTTTTATTCCCCAGCTTTTTTCAGAAGGGACGGAGAGAATTGTTAATTTTAATCGTGAGTATAAGCCTGTAATGCCCTTCACCTTCCATCTCCAAAATCAACAGCTTATTGCTTTCAGAAACGAGGACTTTCCGGTTTCTTTGTCTATTCAAGGATCCGCTATTCCAGACAAAGTATATATCAATTCTGCTGAGCGTAGATTTCGGATGGCCCCTGATGAAGAAGGGTTGTTTCAATATAATTTTCAAAGTATCCAGCATAATACCTCGTTTACCATTGAGGCTGCCGGTTTTACGTCTGAAACTTATGATATAACTGTTGTGGATCGGCCTAACTTAAAGAATTTTAGTGTTTTTCTTAACTACCCGGCTTATCTGAACAAAGAAGATAGTCGATTGAGTAATGTAGGTAATTTGCAAGTCCCACAAGGCACTGAGATCACCTGGAAGTTTAGTGCGCTGGCCGCTGATAGTGCCTGGATTACTTTTTTAGAGAAGAATGAAAAATCACTTCTACAAGAGGAAACAGAGGGAGGTTTTACTTTTGCTAAACAAATTATGAATTCTGATAATTATCAGATTGATTTAAAAAACCAATATAGTAATAACAAACAGGAAATACAGTACCATTTAGAGGTCATTCCCGATCAGTATCCTAAGATTACCTTAGAACAATTTCAGGATACTACATTGTATAAGTTCTTAGTATTGGGCGGTAATATATCTGACGATTATGGCTTAACCCGCTTATCCTTGTACTATCAGGTAGATAATGCTGAACAGGCTAAAGCTGAGGAGAAATATCAAAGAATAAATTTAAAATTAAATACTCAGCAAAATACACAAAGCTATTATTACCAATGGCAAACTGATAGCTTTAATCTAAAACCTGGAGATAAAATCCGGTATTTTCTGCGGGTCTGGGACAATGATGCTGTCAACGGTTTTAAGTCTACTAAAACTTCTGTTTATACTTTTAATGTTCCAGATCGCCAGACCATTAAAGAAAATTTAGCCAAGTCTTCCGAACAAACACAATCCCAAATCAGCCAGACGGTTCAGCAAGCAGAACAGCTTCAAAAGCAGATTGAAGAGGCTGAGCAAAGATTAAAAGGAAAGAAGGAGATGACCTGGCAGGACAAACAGTTATTAGAGGATATTCTAAAAAAACGAGAAGCAGTAGAAAAGGCTTTACAGGAGCTAAAAGAGCAAAGTGAAACTGAAAATTTAAAACGAAATGAGTTTTCAGAGCAAAACGATAAAATTCAGGATCAGGTCAAACAACTGCAAAACCTGGTCAATGAGCTTTTGGATGAAGACACGAAAAAGTTATATGAGGAATTGCAAAAGCTGCTAGAGGAGAAATCTGATATTGACAAAGTTCAGCAGAAGCTGAGTGAGCTCAGTAATAAAGAAGAAAATCTGGAGGAGGAACTTGCCAGAACACTTGAACTATTCAAGCGAATGAAATTTGATATGAAGTTAGATGAGTTGCAAAAAGAAATTTCTGAAAACGCTAAAGAGCAGGAAAAGCTGGCTGAAGAGACAGAAAACAAAGAAAACTCTACTGAAAAATTAAGTGAGCAACAGGAGGAAATGAATGAAAAATTTGACGATATCCAAAAAGAGTTAGAAGATTTAGAAAAGCTCAATCAGGATTTGAACAACCCTAATCCTATGCAGGATATGTCGGAAGAACAACAAAATGTACAACAGGAACAACAAAAAGCTAAAGAAGCATTAGATCAAAATAAAAGAAATAAAGCACAGCAATCTCAGCAAAAGAGTTCCCAGCAAATGCAGCAAATGGCCGACAAACTCCAGCAAATGCAAGAAAGCATGCAAATGGAAATGCTACAGGAGAATATGGACAATTTGCGCAATATCCTTGACAACCTACTAACCCTCTCTTTTGACCAGGAAAAGGTGATGAAACAATTCCGGGATGTAAAGCAAAACGATCCCAGATTTGTAGATCTTTCACAAGATCAGCTCAAGTTAAAAGATGATGCTCAAATCATTGAGGACAGTTTGCTTTCTCTAGCGGAGAGAGTTTTTCAAATTCAATCTTTTGTCACCAGGGAAGTCAAAGAGATGAATCAACACATGGATGAAAGCATGGAAGCGCTACGGGAAAGGCAGCAATATAAGGCCATCAGCAAACAGCAGTTTGCTATGACTTCAATTAATAACCTTGCTCTTCTATTAAATGATGTACTGAGCCAGATGCAGCAACAAATGGCTTCCGCCATGGGCAATCCTCAGAATAAACAGGGAAACACCCGTCAGAATATGAACCTTGGCGAACTTCAAAAACAACTCAATCAACAAATTCAGGATTTAAAACAGAGTGGCAAATCGGGTCGTCAGCTTAGTGAAGAACTGGCCAAGCTGGCAGCTCAACAGGAAAAAATTCGGGAAGCATTACAAAAAATGAAAGAGATGAACGAAGAAGGAGATGGGGGAGCGGGTGATGAATTAAGCAAACAAATGGAAGAAACTGAATCTGATCTTGTAAATAAACGTTTAACCACTGAAACCATCAAACGCCAGAAAGAGATTCTTACTCGTCTTCTGGAAGTTGAAAAATCTATGCGCGAACAAGAACTCGATCAGGAACGTAAGGGGGAAACTGCTAAGAGTGATTATGAAAAGCAGGCATCCAAATCTTTTGAAGAATATATTAAAACAAAGAAGCAGGAAATTGAATTATTAAAAACAGTTCCTGTTAAATTAAATCCTTACTACAAGAACGAAGCAAACGAGTATTTTAAAAGAATCAATTAATTACTATTATTTACTAATGGACTCTATCAGTATTCAAATTCCTTCTTTGTCGGAGAACATTCGAATGATTGAAAGCTTCATTGATAATGCTAAGGATCAGTTTCAATTAAATGACGATATTTATGGCAATATTATGATTGCTGTTACTGAGTCTGTTCATAATGCTATTCAACACGGCAACCATTGCGATGCTAAAAAGAATGTATATCTTTCTTTTAGTTTAAATGATAATACTATTGTCTTTCAAATAAAGGATGAGGGAGAGGGTTTTGACTATAATACTCTCCCTGATCCTACTTCTCCTGAAAATCTTGATCAACCAGGTGGCAGGGGAATTTTTTTGATGAAGCATCTCTCTGATGAAGTTCGTTTTTTAGATGATGGGCGAACCGTTGAGCTCACTTTCTATATTAATTAACCTTGATACATTTTTTTGTAGAAGATTCAAATTTTGATCATTCTCCTTACACCGCTTTTGTTCCCTCTTGGTTGTATGAGGTTTCTTCTCTAGAGCAAAACTCCATCGCTGAAATCAATTATGTTTTCTGCTCTGATCAGTATCTTCTTGCTATCAATCAGGAGTTTTTACAGCATGATTATTTGACTGATATCATCACATTTGATAATTCTGAAGCACCAAATATTCTTGAAGCAGATATTTTTATCAGTATCGATCGTGTATCTGAAAACGCCTCACATTTTCATGTAGATTTTTTAGAGGAATTTTTAAGAGTAATGGTTCATGGCCTCCTTCATCTTTTTGGTTATGATGACCACTCTTCTTCAGGAGAGCAACAAATGCGTGATTTGGAAAATAATTATTTACATTTGTATTTTGAAAAATTTCACTCCTTTTAAACTTTATGCTTATTTATCCGTGTTTGTAAATTATCTTTTCATTTCCACATTTTTCATATTTAACAAAAGTTCCACGTGGAACACAGCTAACAAATTATGATTTATCCACAGTACGATATAGTAGTAGTAGGAGCAGGGCACGCCGGCAATGAGGCTGCTGCTGCTGCTGCAACCATGGGATCTAGCACACTGCTCATAACAATGGATATGAATAAAATAGGACAAATGTCTTGTAATCCAGCCATGGGTGGAGTGGCCAAAGGTCAAATAGTTAGAGAAATAGATGCTTTAGGAGGCTTGTCAGGTATCGTATCTGATAAATCGATGATACAATTTAGGATGCTAAACAAATCGAAAGGTCCTGCTATGTGGAGTCCAAGAACACAAAATGACAGGATGAGGTTTTCAGAAGAGTGGCGTTTGGCATTAGAAAAAATACCTAATCTGGATTTTATGCAGGATATGGTCACTGAAGTGTTAGTGGAAAAAGAAAAGGTGGTGGGGGTTAAAACGAGCATAGGGATAGAGATCAAAGCGAAAGCAGTAGTACTGACCAATGGGACATTTTTAAATGGTATTATACATATAGGTGAAAAGAAAATGGGAGGGGGAAGATCTGGGGAACGTTCTTCCAAAGGTTTAACAGAGCAACTAGTGGGCTTAGGATTTCAATCAGGAAGAATGAAAACGGGCACGCCACCGAGGATTGATGGTAGATCCTTAGACTATTCTAAAATGGAAGAGCAACCAGGAGATGAAATTCCAGGTAAATTTTCTTTTACAGATACCAAGCCCTTAGCCTACCAAAGAAGTTGCCATATCACCTATACTAATAATACGGTCCATGAAATTTTGGAGAGTGGATTTGACAGATCTCCTATGTTTAATGGGAGGATTCAAGGAAGAGGCCCAAGATACTGCCCATCAATAGAGGATAAAATTAACAGATTTGCTGAAAGAGATCGTCACCAAATCTTTGTAGAGCCCGAAGGATGGAATACCATTGAGGTATACGTCAATGGTTTTTCAACCTCATTGCCAGAAGATGTGCAATACAAAGCAATCAGGCATATTCCTGGGTTTGAAAAAGCAAAACTATTTAGACCTGGCTATGCCATCGAATATGACTATTTTCCACCTACTCAATTACAGCTAACACTCGAGACAAAGCTTATTAATAATTTGTTTTTCGCGGGTCAGATCAATGGGACGACCGGTTATGAGGAAGCAGCTTGCCAGGGACTTATTGCTGGTATCAATGCACATTGTAAGGTATATAGCAAAGAGCCATTCATATTAAAAAGATCTGCTGCCTACATAGGCGTGCTGATTGATGATCTGGTGAACAAGGGGACAGAAGAGCCTTACCGAATGTTTACTTCCCGGGCAGAGTTTAGGCTTTTGTTAAGACAAGATAATGCAGACCTGCGTCTAACAGAAATGGGACATCAGTTAGGGATGATCAGTGATCATAGGTTGGAAAAAGTCTTTGACAAAAAAAATGCAATAGATAAGATTATTGGAGATTTGAAGCAAATAAAAGTTGATCCCGAAGAGGTTAACACAGGGTTGGGTGAAATGTCCACTGCTACCATCAAAGAAAAAATAGCTATTCATAAGCTTCTGAAAAGACCAGAAATAGATGTAACTACGCTGAGGAGGTTGGATAAAAAAGTAGATGAGTATCTGAGGCAATTTGATGATGAGATTTTGGAGCAGGTAGAAATCAATATTAAATACGAAACTTATCTGGCAAAAGAGAAATTACAGGCAGATAAGATAGAGGGTATGGAGAATTATAAGATTCCTGCTCATTTTGACTATGCTCAAATCAAAGCACTCTCAGCAGAAGCAAGAGAAAAACTAAAAAAAATAAAGCCACAAACAATCGGACAAGCTTCCAGAATCAGTGGTGTATCACCAGCCGATATATCCATTATCATGATTTATTTAGGAAAATAAGAACACAATATTCACGTAAAATGCCTGTTTTATTTGATTAGAACAGGCATTTTTGTTAAAAAAGGAGAAATGAATTTAAAAAACACTTGGCTACTGCTTGTTTGGATCATATTGATTATCTCTGCGTCGTGTGCCAGACAAGGAACTCCTACAGGTGGGCCAAAAGATACCATTCCGCCTACCTTGGTAAGAATGGATCCTGCGCTGGGAACAGTCAATTTTGATGAAGATGAAATCGAATTGGAATTTAGTGAGTTCATTGAAGCCAGAGAACTGAAAAAAGAACTGATTATAAATCCATCAGTAAAAGAATATAAATTTTTTGCATCTAAAAGAACATTAGTCATACAGTTAGAAGAATCATTGAAAGACAGCACTACATATACTTTCAATTTTCGTGAGGGTGTAAAAGACATATCAGAGGGAAATAGTGCACAAAATATCACCTTGGCCTTTAGTACAGGAAATTTTATAGATTCCTTCCAGGTAGTAGGGAATGTCAAAAGACTTATGAATAATAAACCGGCCGAAGATGTAGTGGTAGGTTTGTATCCTACTGGTGATACAATTACCATCATGAACGGTCCTCCTATGTACTTTACTAAAACAAACGAAGAGGGCAACTACAACATTAATTATATAAGAGAAGGAAGTTATAAAATATACGCCTTTGATGACAAAAACAATAATCTATTGTTTGAGTCAAATAATGAAGCTATTGGATTTGTGGCTGATACCATACACTTAAAATCGGAAGAAGTAGAAAAAATACCGGCAGCTGTACTTGATTCCTTACAAAGTGACACTACAACAACAGAACAACCTTCCATTGAATTATATGGAGAGCAAATTAACTTGGTGCTCGTCAAGAAAGATCTGAGACCCATAACAATTCAGAGTAGTCGGGCTAATGGGCAATACTATGAAATTAAGTTTAATAAGCCTTTAAAATCCTATAGCGTAACTGTTGAACCGGAGGACCTAAGTGAAACTACACAACAATATATAAGGGATTCATTACAGGCTAATGTAGTAGACAGTGTTACCCAATATATTTACAGCAACTTTCAGGAGCAACAGCAACTCATCCGTTTTTATAACACTATCCGACAAGACAGTTTAAGAATCTTCCTAAGCGTAGAAGATTCTGTAAATCAACAAATAGAGGATACGGTATTGTATATATCCTTTACGCCCACCAGAAGAAAACCAGATGATCTTACTCAGCAATTCAAGCCAGAGCAAGAGGAAATCACCCGAAGAGTACAGGGAGATATAACCTTTAGCAAACCCATGGTTACTGTAAAAACAGATAGTATTCTCCTGGCTTATGATACCTTGTTTACTTTGCCAATTGAATACAATCAGTTTATCCGGTGGAACTCACACTATGATAAAGCAACTATTACCAAAGAAATTAACCGGGAAGAATTGATCAGCCAGATTATGGTGGAACAAAGATCGGCAGACAGTATGGCTTTTATTCGAAGGCAAAGTATGGAAGCAACATATATAGATAGTTTGCAAAAGGCTTCTACGCTGGATGATAAAATGCAATACTTCGAGGTATTGGTCAGCCTTCAGAATGATCCAGCCAAAAGAAAAGTTGCTGATAGTTTGCGGAAGATAGAAGATGAGAATACAAAGAAAAATATACTAGACAACTTTTCGGATAGTGTAACTATTACTGAAAAATTCACCCCTCCTTCCATAAGCCGCGAGAGCATCCTGTCTAACCTGAAACCTTTGGTACTCTATATGGCACCGGGAAGTTTTATGAGTATAGAACAGGACAGTAGCCAGGTAATCAGGCAAACATTTCCTTTCAAAAATCCGGATAATTACGGGACCATCAAAGGAGAGGTCAAGACAGATTACCCGAGTTATATTATTCAGTTAACCGACCAGGAACTGAATGTCATCGCGGAATCACGCAACCAAAATAACTATTCTTTTCAACTCATACCACCAGGAAACTACCTAATCAGAATCTTGATTGATCAGGATGAAGATGGCCAGTGGGAGGAAGGCAATCTCCTGAAAAACGAAGAACCCGAACCTGTTGTTTTCTTTGAAGGAGGTGAAATTCCCCTAAAAGCAAACTGGGTATATACTCAAGATTTGGCATTCTGATGTTATCCACATTATCGAGTGGATAACATGTGGAAAAACAACTAATAAAAAGTGGAAAATGATCGAGTTATCCACTCGATAATATTTCACATGAAATGATGTTGAAATATCCACAAAGTTGCAGCGAGTTATTCACAAAGTTATTCACAGGCAGTATCAGAAAAAAAGTTATCCACAAATTAGTAAACATTTCTGAAAAAAAGTTTTAACTTACTGTATATCAGATAGTTAGTTGTGGAAAACCCTGTTGATAACTTGTAAATAATTTATGCAGTTATTAACAATCCACAATAACAATACTTTTGTGAAAAACTTATCCACAGTTTTCACACTGTAATAAATAATAATAATTCGAAAAGAATAATAAATAAATAATATTGTATGTTAGTGAATAAGTTTTCAACCTTAACTTTCGAAAACATGAAATTTCTTACCTCTGTAACATTTGTTATTTTTTTGTTATCGATCACGAACAATCACATTATTCTTGCGCAGGACGCTGAGGATATAGAATTGGCTCAGCAGTATGACGATAAGGGCGATGTGGAAAAAGCCAAAAGCCTGTACGAAGAATTGGCTAAGAAGAAAAAAAATGTTCCTGCTATTCATAGCCGGTACATCAGGTTGCTACTGAATAATGGGTATGTTAAGGAAGCAGAAAATTATATTGATAAGGTGCTGAAAAACTTTCCGGACAACATTCTTTACAGAACTGATGCAGGCATTGTTGCCATGAGAAAAGGGGAGGAAGAAAAAGCAGAAAAATATTTTTCTGAAGTCATCAATGAAGTGAAGGGGGATGAATACAAGATCAGAATTGTAGCTAATCATTTTATCAACAGTGAACTCATTGAAAAGGCAATCCGTGTTTTTAAAACAGGAAGAGAAGCCAGCGGAGATCCTGCCTTATTCTCACTGGAACTGGCAAACGTTTACAGACGCCTGAACGAAAAAGATAAGATGGTTTTGGAGTATCTGCAATATGCCGATGAGGACCCTACCCGAATTGCCTATGTGAAAAACGTCTTACAAAGCATTCTGACAGAAGAAGAAGACCTGCAAAGCCTCTCAGACCTATTACTGGATAAAATTCAGCAGAGCCCGGAAAAAGAGCTTTATAGCGAGCTGCTGATCTGGGTGAACTTGCAGCAAAAAAACTTTTATGGTGCTTATATGCAGGCCAGAGCTTTGGATAGAAGAAATAAAACAGAGGGAGATAGAGTGATGGAGGTAGCCAGTATAGCCCTGGAAAACCAGGATTATGAGAATGCACTGAAAATATACGACTATATTATCGAGAAATACCCCCGCACACCCAACTATGTGAGTGCCCGGCGATATAAAATCAAAGCCAGAGAAGAACTTGTCAAAAACAGATTTCCGGTTGAGCAGGAAGAAATAGTAAAACTCATTGAAGATTATCAGAATTTCATTGATGAAAGTTATCGTTCACCCATCGGACCAAGTTTTGCCACATTAGAGGCAATGCGCAGCCAGGCTTTACTCTATGCTTTCTATATGGATGAAATGGACAAAGCCATTGAAGCCTTACTACAAGTAGCCGATCACCCCAAAGCCAGTAGAGAATTAAAAGCACAGTGCAAGTTAGATTTGGGAGATATTTATATCCTTATTAACCAACCCTGGGAATCTACCTTATTGTATTCACAGGTAGAAAAGGCTTATAAAGAAGAACCTGTAGGGTATGAAGCCAAACTAAAGAATGCCAAGCTTTCTTATTACAAAGGAGATTTTGAACTGGCACAAGGACATTTGGATGTTCTCAAACTGGCGACAACCCGTGAGATTGCCAACGACGCTATGTTCCTAAGTTTATTGATTCAAAATAACACCGCTTTTGACACCACTGGGGCTGCTATGAAAGAATATGCAGTAGTAGAACTGCTATTATTTCAGAATAAACAGGATGAGGCATTGCAAAAGTTAGATTCTATGCTGGTAGAATATGGAAGTCATCCTCTAGCAGATGAAGTCCATTGGCTCATGGCTCAGGTTGACCTAAAATTGGGCAAATTTGAAGAATCTTTAGATCACCTGAATGAAATTTCCACAAGCTACCCACAGGATATCCTGGGAGACGATGCTTTGTTTATGACAGGTAAAATTTATGAAGAACAGATTCAAGACAGAGAAAAAGCCATGGAAATCTATACACAATTTTTGCGGGAATATCCGGGCAGTATCTATGTCGCTGACGTTAGGAAAAGATTCAGAAAATTGAGAGGAGATTTTAATATCAACTAGTTTTCTTCAACAGTTATCTATATACACGCTGGCTTATCTCAGATGGTAGGCCAGCTTTTTTATTTACATAAAAAATAAAACAAAATACCCGGCAATAAATAAGAAAATAAGCAAAGCGCTTTCCCAACCTACCCGGGCAATGCCATATTTTTCCCGGTATAATAGTCCTAATAGCAAAATAGAAGTCAGCAGGATCGTTAATGCAATAGTGAAGAGCTGGGGGTTACCAACTTGATGATACAGAGATCCGTCTTGAAAGGCGGTATCTGCGAAAGCCAAGAACAAAACATCAAAAGTATTACCTCCAATAATATTGCTAACAGCCAGGGTGAGTGCTCCTTGCCGTACTGCAGAGATGGAAACGACAAGTTCGGGTAAGGAAGTGGCTATTGCAGTTAATAGAGCACCAATAAAAGACTCCGAAAGTCCTGTCTGTTCTGCAATAGCAATGCCTGTTTGGGCTACAAAGTACCCAGCTACCGCAACGACAGCAGCCAAAAGGGTAAATTTAAAAAGGAGAGGAGTAAGTTTTAAATTTTGATGATCTTCTTCAGGTTGATCCTTAACCGTCTCTGGAGTTTCGGCCGGCTTCCACATAGGTTTATCTTTGGCATTAGAAACCAAACGCGTGCCCATTATATAAATAATAAGTAAACAAAGGGAAGCAGGGTGGACACGCAGTAAGGTAAAGGAAGGCATAGACATCACCAAAACAACAAATCCCAACATAACGATGAGCAACACGCCTTGTAGTAGGTTCAACAAGGAGGCAGAGGCATGCTCTAAATTTGCAGGCTTATAAAAAATATCAGCAATAGCAATAAATACCGTTTGTGCAGCAATGCCTCCTACTGCATTGCTGAAGGCCAGGGCAGGATGCCCTTCATAAGCGGCCGTCACGGAAGTGACAACACCTGACAAAGAAGTCACACCGCCTAGGAGAATACCACCGATCAGGGCTTCTCCAAAACCAGTACAATCAGCCAACTGGTCAGCTAGGCGGGTAAGATAGGTACCAGCTACTGCAATGACGCCGGCTAATGCAACAAAGAGGATAACAGAAAGACTTAAATCCATATTAAAATATTAATAAGATTAAAGTCCGAAAGGTTTTAAGGAGAGGTAGTGAATGTAAAGCACAAAGGGGAAAGTGGGGCGTACTGGATTCGAACCAGTGGCCTCTGCCCTGTCAAGGCAGCGCTCTAAACCAACTGAGCTAACGTCCCATACATTTACAAATATACGTGGTATTCACTTGTCTGCAAAATTTTATGCAGCTAGCTTAAGAACCTTGACGGTTTCTATCAAAATTCTCGTCAATCAATTGTAAAGCAGCCTCAATAAAAGAGTCCTTACCTTGTTCCAAATCTTCTTCTTTCATCTCTACTTTTATGTCCGGCGCAATGCCAAACTCAATATTTTCCCCGGTTAGGGTGGTGGTAACTGTGGAGGAAAAACGATACACCCAGCCGTTGGGTAATTCCCGGTTCACAGGTAATCCGCCACCACCGCCTGTGCTGTCACCCAAGATCACAATATTGTTGCCAAGGCTTTTCATAATCTGAGCAAAAAAATTCGTAGCGCTATAACAAGAACGATTTGTCAGGACTACAACCAGGCCCCGGTACTGAAATTCTCCACCCGGTTCCAGATATTTGGGAATAGGTTTGGTAAAATTATCATGCTCAGGACCATCTTTGTACTGCCAGTACTGAACCAATTTTTTTTCAGTGGTAAAGCGGCTGGCAATGGTTTCTGCATTGTTGATTTTCCCCCCACCATTGTCTCTGACATCGATGATTAACCCTTTGACAATGGTTGTGTCATTGTTATTATTAACACGGCTAGAATACAGCGTCACAAGGTAATCTACGATGGATTCACTGACATTGTCTTCAAAACTTTCGTAGTATACATAGCCAATGGAATCGATCATACGATGATAAAAAGGACCGGAAATCTGATAATTATCTCCAAGATAATTGCGCTCAATAAGGGAAAAATTGAAGTTCTGGGGATAATTCAGATACCATTCCCAGTAACGGGATAAATCAAAGCCAGCCTGTAAGTTCACATGACCATCTCGCAAAGCAGATAACATATCGGCCAACACATTAAAAAGAGAATCACTTCGCATTCCATCGCTTACGAGCGGTCGGCTTACTGTGTAAACTGAGTCCCAGTCTATATTTTTTGCTGTGAAAAAAGTATAATTTTCATCTACCGTTGTCCAAAGAGAATGAAAAACATCCAAAGCGTTGTTTTCATATTCTTCCCGTATGAATAATTCTTCACAGGAAATAAAGCAGGGTAATGTAAAAATCAAAAGGATGGCAAAAGGTATGATCTTACTATTCTTCATATTTAGACAGCGAGAGTTCTGATCTCTTAAAAATTAAACATGGTAGCGATGGTAATATTGTGTGATGCAGCATTCACCACTCTGGGTTCTTGGTATCTCAAGAAATTCCACTCATAACTTAGGCGCAGGCGGTTGGCATTCTTCATAAAATATTCCAGAGAGATAGTATTGCTATAACGAAAAAACTTGTTGAAAGAAGCAAATTGGCCACTTTCCCAGATCTGCCGAAGCGTATCATCCCGATCGTCGTCCAGAAATCCGGGAAAGCGGGTAGTGCCGTAAGAAGGACGCATAGCGAAAGTCAGTATGGGAATAAAAACAGCAGCTTCTGCGCGAAATTGCCTTTGAAAAAGCTCAAAATGGTATACAAATGAAGTATTGGGGCTAAGGGAAGCGTAGACGCTATTGTTGTAGGAATTGTTGACAAATCCCTGGTAAATCCACAAAGTCCAGAGGCTGTTAAAGGAGCCACCTACAAACCATTGCAGACGATCTTTCCACAAGTTTTTGACGAATTTTTTATAGGCATAGTTTCCTTCAAACCGAAAATAGTCTACCGTAGCAAAATTGGATGCATTGGATAACTGCCCGTAATCAAAGCGGAAGTCCAGATGATGGAGTCTGTGAGGTGCTCTGAAGTGAAAACCTCCTGTAGCCGACACAGCATGACCCTGATACCGAAGGGTTGAGAAACTGTGATCTAAAAACTTAGGAAGTGTATAACCTACCCCAAGGTTGAAAAAACGAGTGGTATTTTCCGGTGGTAACTCCTGGGCGTAAATGATATGAGAAACAAAAAATATCAAAAAAGATAAAAACGAACGTTTGTTCATAGCCTAAAGTTCTATTGCTATCTGGTTTTTTAGTAGATCCTCCAAATTCTCTTTTTTTCTAATGAGATGTGCTTTGCCCTCATAGATTAAAATTTCAGCAGGGCGTAGACGGGAATTATAATTGGAAGCCATACTAAATCCATAAGCGCCTGCATTTAAAATGGCTATCACATCACCTTCATGTACTTGGGCAATATCCCTGTCGCTGCCGAATGTGTCTGTTTCACAAATGTAGCCCACCACATCGTACCGCTGCTTTTCGCCATCAGGCCTGGAAAGATTGATAATTTTATGGTATGCGTCATACATCATAGGCCGTATTAAATGGTTCAGACCAGTATCCAGACCTATAAAGGTAATATCTGGTGTGGGCTTCACCACATTGACAGATGCTAACAGAAAGCCTGCTTCACTGACAATGAACTTGCCAGGCTCAAACCACATCTCCAAAGGACGGCCATACTCCTGACAAAAAATATCAAATTTTTCCTGCAAACGCTGGGCTAACTGCTCCAGATCTGTAAAGGCGTCATCCGGTTTGTAGGGAACTTTGAAACCACTACCAAAATCAATAAACTGAAGCTGGGGAAATTTCATCGCAGTTTTAAAAAGGAGTTCAGCTCCCATCATAAAAACGTCAACATCCGTTATATCAGATCCTGTATGAATATGTAATCCATTAACAAATATTTGATAACGTGAAACTGTATGCAGTACTTCCTCCAACCGAAGGGCTGAGATACCAAATTTAGAACGGTGATGACCGGTGGATATTTTGAAATTTCCTCCTGCCAGGATGCCCGGATTCAGGCGAATACAACAGGGAACTGAGGATCCGTAGGTTTGACCAAAGCGATCCAGCAAAGGTAAATTATCTATATTGATAGTAACACCCAGTTCGACAGCCTCCTGAATCTCCGTGAAAGCAACACAATTGGGTGTATACATAATTTCCTGGGGCTTAAAACCTGCCTGTAACCCCAAATGGACTTCCTGAATAGAAACGACATCCAGCCCTAAGCCTTGTTTCCTGATAAGCTTGAGGATGGATTGATTCGTAAGCGCCTTTGCAGCAAATTTAAATTTGGCTTGCCCCCGGCTGAAAGCATTTTTTAGTCGCTGAATCTGATCAATTATTTTTTGCGCATCGTATACATACAAGGGTGTGCCAAATTGTTGGCAGACTTCCAGAAGATCAACTTCCTGAATAAAACGTGGATATTTCGCTTGTTCTGACATGTAAATTTTAATAATTCAACAAAGATATTGCAAGATTTCTAAAACCTTACAGGAAACCAAAACATTGTAACAATAATACGTTGGAATAAATCAATACATCTGGCCATAACTGATAGAAAACATAGCCCAAAACAATGATAAAAAAACAAGTAGCTGCTACTTACCAGCAAAGAGCAGAAAATTTTGAAAAGCTGGCCCTCACCTACAGTAAAAAAGATAAACAGCTTTCTCTGGCTCGAATATGTCTTTTTGTCCTGTCCCTGATTGGATTTGTCTACCTGGCGAATGCCAGAGAAGGTTTTCTGTTACTAATCTTGGTACTCCTTTTTTTTATCGTTTTTGCATGGCTGATTCGGTATCATAACCGGATCAAAGCGAAGAAATTACATTTCACCCACCTTGTGCAGATCAACCAGGATGAAATCCGCAGGCTGAAAAATGATTTGAAAGGATTTGATGGAGGAAACCAGTACCAAGATAGGTCGCATCCCTATACGGGTGATTTAGATATTTTCGGAGAACATTCCTTGTTTCAGCTGCTAAACCGGAGTGATATTACCCGGGGAAAAGACCGGTTGGCTGCCTGGTTACAGTCGCCGGCCCAACGGGAAACTATTCTACTACGGCAGGAAGCTATCAAAGAGTTGAAGGAAGATTTAGATTGGAATCAAAATTTTCAGGCATACGGCATGGAGACCGTCGCCAAAGAGGAAGATACGGAAACATTGCTGGCCTGGATCAAAGAACCTTCGCCCATACTGAAAAACAATTTGTATCTGGCAGCCTCACGGGTTATGCCTATGGTCACCCTCACCGCTATGCTGGCCTACTACCTATGGGATAGCAGTGGATTGTTACCAGTAGCAGCCATTCTTGTGAATATTTTAATCCTGTGGCGTACGGCTCATTGGGCCAGCGATACCCATCAAAAAACCAGCAAAGGTGTAGGGGCTTTGAAAGCATACAAGGGCATGATAAAAATGGTGGAAAAAAGAGAATTTCAGGCCAGCCTGAACCAGCAATTAAGGGAAGTGTTTTTTCACTCTGGTATGAGCGCCTCCAAAGAAATCAATAAGCTGCAGTATATCCTCGAGAATTTTGATGCCAGAGGCAACATATTCTATCATATCCTAAATGTGGTATTGTTGCTGGACGTGTACTGGCTGCTGAAAGCGGCACGCTGGAAAAGTCAAGTCAAGGTAGATGTGGAACTATGGTTCGATGCTATCAATGATTTTGAAGCCCTGGAAAGTGTTGCAGGTTTTGCCTATGCCAATCCGGATTATACTTTTCCGGAGATCGCCAGCCAGCCTCATGTGTTCTCAGCTCAGGCCTTGGGCCATTGTCTGATCGATGAAAAGATAAGAGTGAGTAATGACTTTGGCATGCAGGGGAGGGGCACTGTCAATATTATTACAGGGTCTAACATGTCGGGGAAAAGTACTTTTTTGCGTACTATAGGCATCAATACAGTACTAGCCCTGATGGGGGCACCCGTATGCGCCCGACAACTGACTATATCAGAAATGCAGGTGTTTACCAGTATGCGAACCCAGGATTCACTGGAAGAAAGTGTTTCTTCCTTCTACGCTGAACTCAGAAGGTTGCGACAGTTATTAGATTATCTCAAAGCGCCGGAAAGACCTGTGCTTTTTATGCTGGATGAAATATTAAAAGGTACCAACTCACAGGATCGTCATCGTGGCGCGGCCTCTCTCATCAGGCAGCTCAGCAAACTGGATGCCTCCGGGTTTGTATCCACCCATGATTTGGAATTGGGAAGTATGGAATCGGAATTGCCTCAGGTGAAAAACTATAGTTTTACCAGCACCATTGAGCAAGATGAAATTTACTTTGATTATAAGTTGTATGAAGGAGTATGTAAAAGTTTCAATGCCAGTAAACTGATGGCCAAAATGGGAATTGCTTTAGAATAGTTTTTTTATGATCAGATTACCGGGATTTGCCCAGGTAGAAGATGGCAGCAAAACTCAAACTCCGGTTTCTAAAAAATTCCAGTCGGTTAGCACTGGCCCATCCATTGACTAACCTGACTTGAAACGCGGCATTATCCAGCGGTTTATAGGCGACACCGACCAGATAGCAAAAATCAAAAGCTTTGAATCCTCTGCGACTGGATACGAACCCATAGCCGGCGTCAACTTTAGAAGAAATGAGATAGTTGGCGGTGATGCCACCTGAAAAATAGATTTTTTCAAAGGCAAGCACCCTGGCTGTCCAGGGCATTTCCAGGTAGTTGAGTCGCCAGATAAAAAACTGAGGATCATCTTTTCCGTGCTTACTTCCTTTTGCACTGTAAAGGAAACCTGTTTGGGCAGCAAACTTTTCTGAAAAAGGGTAAGTAATCATAGCACCAGCCAGCAGACCCGGTTTGTTATAACCCCAGAGCGCATCGCCATCTATCTGAGATGCATTCACGCCTATGAGCAGTTCTGATTGAAAATTTTGAGATTTGACAGAAAAAAGAAACCCGGATAAAAGAAAAACACAGAAGAAGGCAGATAGGCGCATAAGACTCACATGAAAATCCCGGAAATGCACTAAAATAAGTATTTTAAGTAGTAGTTTTGGCGATTGGTATCAAATTCATTGTAATTTGGTTAAATAAAAAGAAAATTAGTGATGGCAACTGCATTTTATCAAAATTTTAAATTAGGCATACTAGGAGGCGGTCAGTTAGGCCGTATGATGATACAGTCCGCTATTGACTTTAATATTGATATTGGCGTGTTGGACCCTGATGCTCAGGCACCTTGTAAGCACCTGGCTACTTATTTTCAGGTGGGCTCCCTGACAGACTTTGATACCGTCTACCAGTTTGGGAAAAACTATGATGTAGTAACCATTGAGATTGAAAACGTTAATACGGAAGCTTTAAAACAGCTGCAGTCGGAAGGCGTCAAGGTTTTTCCAGAGCCCGAAGTGATCGCACTGATCCAGGATAAAAGGGCACAAAAGCTGTTTTACCAACAACACCATATACCTACGGCACCTTTTATACTTACTGAAAAACAGGCTGACTTATATCAACACCTTTCCTTTCTGCCGGCCGTCCATAAGCTAGGGAGAGAAGGATATGACGGAAGAGGAGTACAGAAGATCCGGACAGAAGAGGAGATTAAAAATGGATTTGATCAACCGGGGTTACTGGAAAAACTCATTGATTTTGACAAGGAAATCTCAGTGATTGTCGCCCGAAACGAACAAGGCGAAACCAAGACTTTTCCCGTAGTGGAACTGGTGTTTCACCCGGAAAAAAATCTGGTAGAATATCTATTTGCGCCGGCACAGATTAGTGCTGAAACGGAAAATAAAGCAGAAGCTATTGCCAGAGAGGTCATACAAAAACTGGGAATGACAGGCTTACTGGCCGTGGAAATGTTTGTCACAAAAAGTGGAGAAGTGCTGGTAAATGAAGTAGCACCCCGTACCCACAACAGTGGCCATCATACAATTGAAGCTAATGTCACTTCACAGTTTGAGCAACATATTCGGGCCATTCTCAATATGCCACTGGGCTCTACCACTACTAAAGTGCCCGCTGCTATGGTTAATTTACTGGGAGAGGAGGGCTTTACGGGATTAGCCCGGTATGAAGGATTGGAGAAAGCATTGGCGCTGGAAGGTGTAAAAATACATCTGTATGGAAAAAAGATGACCAAACCTTTCAGAAAAATGGGGCATGTGACCATCATCGACCAAAATTCAGAAAGATTAAAAGAAAAAGTAAAGCAAGTAAAATCATCTCTAAAAGTAATTGCATGAACAAGCCTAAAGTAGGAATCATCATGGGCAGCAAGTCCGATTTACCAGTGATGGTTGAGGCAGCTAACGTGCTGGAAGAATTGGAAATACCCCTGGAAGTAACGATTGTATCGGCACATCGTACACCACACCGGATGATCAAATATGCGGAAGAGGCCAGGCTCAAAGGGCTCAAAGTAATTATCGCCGGGGCAGGGGGTGCAGCCCATTTACCTGGTATGGTGGCCTCTATTACGACACTTCCCGTGATAGGCGTTCCGGTCAAATCCAGTAATTCCATAGATGGTTGGGATTCTGTGTTGTCTATTCTCCAAATGCCAGGAGGAGTGCCAGTGGCAACGGTTGCTTTGAATGGTGGGAAAAATGCAGGGTTGCTGGCTGCTCAGATTTTGGGGGCTCATGATAAAAAAATAGCAGAGAAACTGGAAGAATATAAAAAGAAGTTGAAAGAAAAGGTGGAAGAGGCTGCCCAGCAAATGGAAGCGCAAGGCTATAGGGGCAGCAGAATAGGCTTCAGTTCCACCATGCAGTAACTGAACGAACGTTCGTATTAGACTGCTGAAGTGGCTCTTTTGTAGTTATATCAGCATAAATGATAATAAAGGCGTTTCTTTAGCTGTTTAAGAATAGAGAATCAAAACAGGTGAAATAATATTTTTTATGCGTTACCCACAGGCAGTATGCCTCTTATCTTTTTATTGCTCTTTTTGCTTGTTTTCCTGTGATTACCGTACGGGGAGAAATCAGGAGTCAGCATCCACGCCAGAAACATCTCAGTCTGATCCTGGAAAGGAAAACACTACTCCTTCCTTTTATCATATTTTTCTGGAAAACTCAGGCAGCATGGATGGCTACGTGAGGGGTATTACTTCTTTCGAGGATGATCTGTATAAGCTTTTGATAGACGTTAGCTATCTGGCCGATTCTGTGCAGGTAAGCTACATCAACACCCGGATCATTCCTTACCGGGGGGGTATCCAAAATTTTATTAATAATCTGGAGCCGGCTTCTTTTCAGGAAAGAGGCGGTAACCGCTCAAGCAGTAATTTGAATCAAATTTTAAATCAGGTATTAGAAGAAGTTGATAAGGAAGGGGTCAGCATGCTGATCTCAGACTACATATTTTCTGCAGAAGGAGGCAATACAGCAGAGAGGCTCAACAACCAGAAAATCAGTATTTATAACACCTTTAGAAGTAAGCTGCAACAAGAGCCTTTTGCTACTTACATTATTAAGCTGAATTCAGAGTTTAATGGCAATTATTATAATAAGAACGATCAACCTGTGAACCTGCAGGGTGTGAAAAGACCCTATTATGTCTGGTTGATAGGGAAACAGGCCTTGCTGGATCAGTTTAAGAATCAAATCCGGTTGAATACCCTTGAAGGATTTGAAAACACTTATATGTTGACCACACAGACTGATGAACTTCAGCCTTATTTCACCGTGATGAATAATTTCAATAAAACGGGCAACTTTCGGACTGATAGAAATTTTTCGGGGAGTGACTATGTGCGGGGCATTCAAAATGTGGAGGCCGCCAGCCGCGGAGAGGCAGAAGGACAATTTGGCTTTGCTGTAGCGGTTGATATGTCTGACATACCGGTAGACCAGGAATATCTGACACATACCGTTAATTATCAGGTAAATGAGGCGTATTCTCTGGAGAGCGTGCAGCCTACAGAAGTGATTAAGAATATCAATACGCGGGATTTTGCGGTCATAGAAGGAAAAGCGACTCATGTGCTCACCTTTATGGCACAAGGTAAATCTTATCCGGATTTGCGTTTTTCACTTAAAAAACAAACGCCTGCCTGGGTGAATGCCACGCACACAGAAAACGACATGAACATAAAAACGGATAGTACACAACAAGCCAGGACCTTTGGATTTGGATATCTGGTAGGAGGTGTAGAAGAAGCATACCAGAATGTTTTTGGTGGAAATACCTATTTTTCTATTGAAGTCTCTGTAAACAAGTAGCCTATGAACGATGTATTTGCTCCACTGTACGAAGGATGGGGGTTATTTTATCTAAATACTTTCTCTGACGACCTGTATAACAACCGCCTTTATCTTCCTGTTGGCTGGACACTTTTACTGTCTACTGCTTTCCTGATGGCTGTCTACTATTATCTAGTAAACCATCCCCGCTTCAATCGGTGGTATCACTGGTTATTGTATGTGGGCATAGTAGCTATCGTCAATTTTGCAGTGGCTTACTTTGTAAGTTATAATGAAATCAATCTGCTCTATGAGGAAGATCCTTATAGCACGCAGTACTATACCTTTGGGTTGGTCAACTTTTTATATGCTTTTGTCTTTTCCACCTTGTTTTCTTATATCATTCGCTGGTGGAGCATCAACTGTGCTACTACCCCTATTCCACAATAATAAGATGTCTCAATAATTCCTCATAGGACTGACTGATAAGATAAAACCTACAAACACAACCCACTATGGCAAAACTTTTCATTTTCGGAATTGGTGGAACTGGCGTTAGGGTCATCAAATCGCTGGCTATGCTGCTGGCAGCAGGTGTGGATATGCATGTTTCCGAAATAGTACCCATCATCGTAGACCCTCATCAGAGCAACAATGATCTGAAGCGTACTATTGATTTACTGGAAAATTATCAGGCTATTCACCAACAGTTGCAGGATAGAAGCGGATTTTTCAAAGCCAGGATGACTACACTTCAGAATATGGTATCCTCCCGGGATGTGCTGTCCAGCACTTTTTCTTTTCACCTGAAAGATGTTCAAAACGAACAATTCAAAGATTATGTGGATTACGGCAGCCTGGACAAAAGCAACAAAGCACTGATGAGCCTGCTATTTTCTGAAAAAAATCTGGAAACAGAAATGGACATTGGCTTTATCGGCAATCCTAACATTGGTAGTGTCGTGTTGAACCAGTTTAAAGATTCGGATGAGTTTATGCATTTTGCTTCCAATTTTCAGCAGAATGACCGGATTTTTATCATCAGCTCTATTTTTGGAGGAACAGGGGCTGCCGGTTTTCCTACCATCCTGAAGAATGTACGCAATGCGCAACCGCCAGTACCCAACCACGAATGGATCAGGAATGCCAGAGTGGGGGCCATCACCCTGCTGCCTTATTTTGGGGTAGCACCCAATCCGGAAAGTAAAATTGATAAAGCCACCTTTATTTCCAAATCCAAAGCAGCGCTTTCTTACTATGAGCGTAGCATCAGCGGCATCGACTCGGTCAATGCGTTATACTATCTGGGAGATAATACTACCAAAGATTATCCCAACGACCCGGGAGAAGGAGGCCAGCGAAACGATGCGCACTTTATAGAGTTGGCAGCCGCTTTGTCTATCATCGATTTCATGAACATAGAAGAGGGCTATCTGGGGACAACCAATGGAAAAGCAGCCCAACCCATCTATAAAGAGTTTGGCCTTAAAACGGATCAGGAGGTGCTGGACTTTACAAACTTAGGAGACCGTACGCAGGAAATCCTGAAAAAGCCGCTGAGCCAGTATATGCTCTTTAACTTGTATCTGAATCAGCACTTTCTGCCTTATCTTAATAAACAACCCTGGATGAACCGCAAGCAACCTAAAATCAACCAGGCTTTCACTAGTACGCCTTTTTACCAAAACCATCTGAGTAGTTTTAACCGCCACTTCATCAACTGGCTGCACGAATTGGAGCATAATAAACGGGCTTTTGTTCCTTTTAGCACCGCTGTCAACAAAGACAATCTGTTTGAGTATATCAATGGCATTAGTCCGCGCCGGCATTGGAACCCGCTGGCCAAAGACAATTTTGTATTGTACGACGAAGAGTTGAACAAAGCAGAAAGACAGGTAGGCAGCCCTTCTGCCGCTCAGAAGTTTATGAATATTTTTTATAAGGCTACGGATGTGCTGCTCAGAAAGAAGTTTAATTTCTGATGTATTCCTGAGTGTTTGGAAAACTACCAAGGTATTTTTTCAAAAAGCTTTAATTTTTAAAGATATTGTACCAAGAAACTACACACAGATGCGTTTTCATAAAGTGTAGAGTCTGAATTTTTTGTAAACGCAATTTTTGTATTAGAACATCATCATCCTATGGCCAAAGTACTGACGTATCATAACCTGACCCACGGAGAACACTGGTTTAAAGCTGACGCTTATGGTAAAAGACAAATAGAAGCGATCAGCGATCCGGAGGGTGGAGAAACCGAACAGCCCCCAACTTCCATACCCAGTCCTTTTGCCCGTATGGACTTGGTGCGTACAGCTTTTAAAAATGTGATGAAAGACAAAAAGCTGTTGGGCGATAAAATTGACCGTAAACTGGTATCGGATTGCCTGGATGTGGGTGAAATATTTTTCAATATAGATTACCTCAAAGAACGTATTCAGATCATTCCCTGGGATCAGAAAAAAGACCTGCAAAACCTGTTAGGCTCTTCCAATGAGCATCATCGCCGGCTGGGCGAAGTATTGCAACTCTATCTGCGGCAAGATGCCCACGCCTATAATTTTGATAAACTGCAGCGGATATATATCATACAATATAACTATAAAGTGATTGGTGGCACTTCTCCTTCCACCTTGTTTTTTCCATCGGCCAATGACCTGAGCTTTGTCAATGTACCCCTGGAGAAAAACCAGTTGTTTAGTGGTGAATACACGCCGCTGTACGAAAGGAATGAAGACTTTCAGAAATACATGTATGGGTTGCTGAAGTTTTTTCGCTCCACCGGGAGTGAAATGCCTGATTTTCGTGCGTGCTTCAGAGAAGTAGCAGACTACCTGGATGCCAACCTGGAGATTATACGCACCCGGCACCCACAGCTATACGAGGAAATCAACCAGCTTTCTATCACAGATTTTTATGATCACTATGCCGAACTGGATACCGGAGCGGCAGGCGACCTGGTAGAACTGCTGGGTTTTCCCCTGAGAAAGAAAAAGATAGAAGTGGAATCGGTAGGGGAAGTCAGTGACTTTGTGATTCAATCGGATAAATACCCGGGATCTATCAGACCGCTGGTGCTGCAAAACCAGTTCAGCAAGCCCTATCTATACGTCAACGACCTCTGGAATAAAAACATAGAGGTTCCCTACAAAGTAAAAGAGAATCTGCTGGAGCGAAAGCTTCCCGGACAAGTCATGACTTATCCTTTCTTAACAGTCAGCGATTTGCTGGAACCATACCTGATCCGGCTGGTCTATCCGGTGAACCGTGAAAAATTCTTTGATGGTAATCTGAGTGGTGCCAAAGAGGAGAAAGGGTATATTTTGCCTATCAAAAAAATGTATTTTGATTTCTTTGATGTAGAAGATTTACAAAGAAGTGTATCGGATGGTAAAAAAGTGTTTGAGATGGAAGCTCGGGCTGCCGGGGGAGTCCGTGTCACCTTAAGGATTCCCGTGAAGAAAGATTACATTACCTTTGAAAGAATTTATATGCCTGCCCTCACAGAAGGAGAAATCCCTGAACCGGATGAAGAGCACAACAAAGGGGTGATTATAGAGAACCAGTTTGGTGTTACGGTCTATCCCTTTATCAAGACGGGTAAACAAACGGAAAGCCACCATTACCGGGTCGCTTTGATTGACCGGGACATTAGCCCTTTCAGCAAACATAATAATTATGCACTGAGCTTTTTTCAAAATGCGCAAAACAATCAGGTGGCACAAAAGGCAATGAAAAAGCGAAGTGATAAAGAAGCGGATGACCGGGCTACCTCACAGTATTATGTACTGGAAGATGAGTTTGATTTCATTCAGGTAAAAAATTACCAGGCTGAGGGCATCATTATTCCCAAGTTTCCTGAGTATCATGGAGGTAATGATGTATACACTTTTGCCATAGACTTTGGCACCACCAATACCCATGTGGAATATAAGGTAAACAATGGAAATCCGCGGGCTTTTGATATCACAGAAACAGATGTACAGGTGGCTACCTTGCATGACCCGGATTACGCCGAAAGAAGGCCTGATTTTGGTGGTAGTGGTGCTACGCTGATCAAAGACCTGATACCCCAGGAGTTTCTTCCCCGGCATCTGGGTCAGCAGTTTGAATTTCGCTTTCCTCAAAGAACGGTATTGGGAGAAAATCATAACCTGAATCTGGATACTTCCACGTATGCTCTGTCTGATTTCAACATTCCATTTGTCTATGAAAAGTATCCTATCAGGCGAAATACCCGGATTACGAGTGAACTGAAGTGGGCCAACTATACGAAAAACCAGGAAGACAAGCGAAGGGTAGAAGCATTTTTTGAGAACTTGCTGCTGCTGATCCGCAACAAAGTATTACTCAACCGAGGGAATCTGTCGAAAACGCGCTTGATCTGGTTTTATCCTTCCAGTATGCTGCCTAACCGCAGGAATAGCCTGGAAAGTACCTGGACACGCCTGTTCCAAAAATATATCACAACAGAAAGAAACCCACAGAAGCTTTCAGAAAGTATCGCCCCTTTCTATTTCTATAAAGAGAAACTGGGTAAAAGTGCTGCAGACAAGCCTTCCGTAGGCATAGACGTTGGCGGAGGCACTACTGACATCGTCGTTTTTCAGAACAACCAGCCTATCCTGTTAACCTCGTTCCGTTTTGCAGCTAATGCCATTTTCGGAGACGGATTCAATGGATCATCGGCTATCAATGGATTCATTCGCCGTTATCTGGACGATATCGAAAGAATGCTCAACGAAAACAAGCAGCATGATCTGATACAGGTGCTGAATGACATTAAAGATGAACAACGCTCACAAGATATTGTAGCCTTCTTTTTCTCGCTGGAAGAGAACAAGAAGATCCGGGAGAAAGCCATACCGGTTTCTTTTCAAACATTGCTAACAGATGATGACGATTTTAAAATTGTTTTTATCATCTTTTATGCTGCTATTATCTACCACCTGGCACAACTGATGAAAGCGGAAGGCATGGAAATTCCACGAAATGTCCTCTTTAGCGGCCGGGGATCCAAAGTGCTGAATATAGCAGACAGAAGCCCAAGACTGAATAGCCTTACTACCCTTACCCGTATGATCTTTCAGGCCATCTATCAGCAGGATACCGATCGGATTGAACTGGTTCAGTACGAAGAACCGAAGGAAATCACCTGTAAAGGCGGACTGTTGAGTGATATAGACGTGGATATAGATAATATCAAAAAAGTGTTGCTCGGCACGGGCGAGCCGGTGATAGTACCTGAACAGCTGATCAAATATCCTGATATTGATGATGAAATATTAGGTAAGGTGTTGGGAGAAGTAAAAAGTTTCGTTAATCTTCTTTATTACCTGCATAGCGAATATAATTTTACCCATCATTTTGGGGTCAATCCTGCCTACATGGAAGAATATAAAGGATATTTGCAGCAGGACCTCATGGAATTTCTAAAGTCAGGGAAGCAGATGAAAATGAACGAACTGGCCGGAAACCATGACGTCAGTGTAGAAGAAACGTTGTTTTTTTACCCCTTAGTGGGAGCCTTAAACCGACTGGCTTTTAAAATTGCGACAGAACTGAACAGTGAATCGGTAGATTGATTAAAGTATTGGGCGAGCCTGATATCCAAATACATTTTGTGAATGACCAAATAAACTAACCCATGTTGCTTATACTTTTTTTAATAGGTGCCTTACAGCCTGTCTCTAAAGAAAAATATGAACATGCTGTTGATTATGTAGGATGGCAGGTCATAGAGGCCTATATGCAGGATTATACAAACATACGTCCGGATCGGGTGCCTGAACAAAAAGGATATGAGCTGTTTCAGCAACAATTTCCTACTGAGGCATACAGCATCACGTCTCCTCCGCCGAGTGATGAAGTGGAACAGGTGCTGGTTAACCATGACTGGCGCAATGCCTATAAAAATCTCTACAGCCGGGTGATCAACTGGAAGTCTATGTATAATGAGAACTGGAACGAACAGGAGGCAGCCAATTATCTGGAAAAACAGGTGGATAATATCAGTTTGCGATCCCTGGGGGTAGAAGATTCTGCCTATGTGCGTTTACAGCTAACCCAGGCCAGACTTAAAGATGAGATCGCACAGTTTTTTGCCGGCCCGTTAGCCGAAGCGCAAGCGGAAGAAACCACTGAAGAAGCACCCGTCGTGGCCCAGGAAAAGTCGCCTGCTGTATCCGGAAATAACCAATTCTCTTTTCTGAGTGCCATCAGTGCGCAGGACTGGCTGGATTACCAAATCAACCTGATTTCCATTGTTCTGATCCTGGTACTCTTAGGGTTGCTGCTTTATCTGTTTAATATGTATAAAAAAATGGATGAAAGGCTGGACCGCCACCGCAAGGAAATTAACGAAATTAACAGTGAGCTGTTTGTGCTGAAGAAGAAAGTGGCCAATGTAGAAAAAGAGACAAAATTAAGTGGGAGGTTGGAAGCATTGGAAAACAAGGTAGAAAGAATCAATGATGAATACGATCAGCCGGAAGTGGCAAAAGCGGTGCATACTTCCACCGAACGGGCACCCAGTATTATAGCGACCAAGCTTAAGACGGAAGAGTTTTATCTCTCTACGCCCAACAGCGATGGTACTTTCAATGTGAGTTCTATGTCTTCTTCCTATAAACCCACCGCTTCCATTTACAGATTTCTGGTAACAGAAGAAGATGGCAAAAGTGTGGCTGCCTTCACGGTGGCAGACCAGTATGAAACTATCAAAGACGCGCTGAGTTCTCCGGGAAGTTATCTGGATCCGGTGTGTGAGAGTGTCAATGCTTTTTCTCCCGCTGCCAAAAAAATTATCAATCTCAGGCCAGGGCGTGCTTATAAAAGTGGAGACAAATGGATCGTAAAGCCGGAAGATAAAGCCATCATCCGTTATGAGTAGTTTGCAGGTATTCGAACTGTTCCTGCTCCTGGCAGCGCTGGCAGGCCAGTTTTATTTTTTCTTCATAGCCCTGCATCGTATCAGAAGGTACCGGCATATCTTTCCGGATGCTTCCTATTTTTTTATCCGGAAGGTAAACATTCCGGTACATGAGTTTCGCATCGCCAACACCCTGGAAATCTTAAAGAAATATTTGGAGAAAGAGACGGGAAGTAGTCACGAAGATCATGTGAAGCTGGCGCTGATAGATACAGAACAGGCAAAAAATTACATACTAGACCAGATTCTGCTGTCGATCAATGGGTATCTGCTCAGAAGCCGGGGTGCCGTCATCGATTTTGTGCTGGTACAGAATATCGTAGAGAGAAAGAGTGCTGCCTACCGGCAGGGAATTATCCGGCATTCACTGTTTCCCGTTT
The DNA here is from genome assembly GCA_021730635.1 of Catalimonadaceae bacterium JC749. Taxonomy (GTDB): domain Bacteria; phylum Bacteroidota; class Bacteroidia; order Cytophagales; family Cyclobacteriaceae; genus JAJNNC01. Next base: position 1,144,046 of record JAJNNC010000001.1, on the reverse strand, counting down.
ATATAGGGCTGCTTGCTTTTATCCTGGGTGTGGGTATCGGTATCTTTTTTTTACCGGAATTACCTGATGAACTGATCAGCAGCGCTGTCTTTCGTATCAGTGCAGCGACACTGTTGTCGCAGGCAAAATGGGCAGTAATCTCAGCATTATGCGGTATGGTGCTTACCTTCTTGCTGCTGGCTTTCTTATATCCTTCGGCACGCAACCATTTCAGCAAACAAAAAAATGAATTTTACAATTTTGTGCAGGTGGAACTGCTGCCGGTACTCATTCAGGATACTACCCATAGTCTGCATCTCCTGCAGGTGAGTCTGAATACTTTCCAGCGTAATTTTACCGACAGTATCGCTTCTTTAGGCGATCTGATGAATAAAAACTATGAGGCTTTGCTGGCACAGGAAAAAACCATTGCCGCCATCAAAGAAATTGATGTGATGCGGTTGGCGCAGGCCAATCTGGAGATGTTTCAGGCACTGGATAAAAGTGCTGGCGAACTTCAGAAGTTTACGCAGTACCTGACCAGCATGGATCGTTTCATAGAAAATACCGCTTCGCTCAATGAGAAAATCAATGAGTGGTTGCGAAGAACCGGTGAAATAGAAAGGGTGGTAGGGCAGATAGAGGAAAGTATGCGCAACAACGAACGACTGCAGGCCTTTATCCAGTCGCACTTCTCCGAACTGGAACGCCGGGGCCAGCTGATCAATAATACGGTTATCAAAGTGGATAATGTGCTGGATAAAAGTCTTAATGAGCTGATGGAGCACACCCAGCATAAGATCCGGGCGATCCGGGAGCTTACCGTTCGGGAGGAAGATCAGCTGATGAAAGCCTTTGAAGATAATAAACATATCTTTGGTAAACTGGCTATGATAGAAGATCTGAACCGCAATTTTGCAGCTTACAAAGAACAGGATGCCACCCGACAGCAAAAAATCCTGGAAGAACTGCAGCATCTCAACAGAAATTTATCCAGGGGTAAAGGAGGTGATCCGGATAGCTTGTTGAAAAAAATCTTTGGCAAGTAAACTTGTTTTCTTATCTTAAGCTACTTCAATCCTCGATGCTTTCTTCCGGTTGGCATTCCATTCATTGAAGCTTTTTATGAATAAAAGGGTAATGTTGTATCCACCTTTTGCGTTACCAAAAAGAATGAAGAATATAATTTGGTTCACCCTTTTTGTGGTTATGCTCTCCGGATGTAGTGGTTGCTCACATTCGGGCAGGAAATTACGAAACCAACAGAATCGACTGGCGAGCAACAGCGGCGGAGCCGTGACCATAGATACCGCTCAGGCTTATACCCCACCGGTAACGTCATCAGCGCCGAAAGAAATCTCCTTGACGGATATTGTAGCCAAAGCGGAGCCTTGTGTCTTTGTGGTGAAAACCTACGATCGAAAAGGAAAAGGGGTGGGGCAGGGCACCGGTTTTTTTATTGAGGAAAATGGCATAGGCGTGAGTAACTACCATGTGTTTGAAGGAGGTAAAACCTGGCAGATACGCACCTTTGATGGCAAACAGTATGAGGTGGAAAAAATTATCAAACAGAACGAAACTTTTGACTATGTGATCTTCCAGGTCAAAACGCATGATGTTTCTTTTCTGCCACTGGCTTCTGACAAACCCAGAAAAGGAGAAGATATTGTAGTGCTGGGAAATCCTCGTGGCCTGGAAAGTACGGTCTCCCGGGGTATTGTCTCTTCTATCCGGAATTTTAAAAGACAAAAAGATGCGCTCATCCAGATAGATGCTGCCATCTCACCGGGGAGTAGCGGGAGCCCTGTCATGAATATGAGGGGAGAAGTAGTAGGCATTGCCACTATGCAGATAGAAAAATGTGAAAACTGTAACTTCGCCTTTAACATTGATATGTTGAGCAGGGATGATAAATAATATGGCTCTGCTGATCCAGTTTTCTATAATTTTTTCTGCCGCCCTAAGGAGTAGTTCAGTAACCACTTCATGTCTGCGAAACAGTACATTTTAGGAGTAGATGCCGCCTGGACAGCCCATCAGCCCTCCGGAGTAGCTTTGTTGGAATATAGCCATGATGAAAAACCACGGATTATCAGGGCAGGTCGTTCTTATGAGGAGTTTTATGCAGGTACGATTAGCTGGCATCACGCTCCGAAAGCATCTCTGCCGGAACTTAACCAACTCACCCAGTATTGCCGGCAACTAGGTTATCCGGTACAGGTCGTCGCTTTGGACATACCCCTTTCTCCCAAGCCCATGCATACCCACCGGGCGGCTGACCGGGCGATCACCCGAGCCTACGGTGGGAGAGGCGCGGCGGTGCATAGCCCTACTCAGCATCGGCCAGGCATCATCGCGACACGCATGTATGAGCAGTTGATAGAATCCGGCTTTCAGTGGGCTTCTTCAGCAGTGATTCAGGCGCATCCGTCGTTTATTGAAATTTATCCCCATGCGGCAATCCTCGAGCTTTTCCGTTACCCTTACCGTTTAGCCTATAAAGTGCACAAAAAGAATCAGTATTGGAAAGAAGCTACTTCAGAGGAAAGATACCGGCGTCTTATTCAAAACCTGAACCAGCTTCATGAACACATCCGGCGGGTGGTAGAAACAGGTATTCTCTTTGAATTAGACCCTGATAAACACTATATCCTTCGCTTTTTAAAAGGGTATGAAGATGTGTTGGACAGTATACTGGCCGCCATCACCGGCATGTTTTATCTGAGAGGAGAAATCCAAGTGTATGGAGATGCCAGCAGTGCGATCTGGATTCCGGCACCCACCGCCACAGATTATCTTTTTTAAGCTGAAATTTCTACTTTTACCACGCATGGAAGTACTGGATCAGGTACAATTACATTTCAATCAACAAAGCCTGTTGCTGATGAATATTTGCATGGGCTTTGTCATGTTTGGGGTAGCACTGGAATTAAAATTCAGCGATTTCAAAAAAATTTACGAATACCCTCGTGGTATTGTAGCTGGTTTGTGCTCTCAATTCTTTGTTTTACCCTTGATTACCTTTCTGTTGGTACACCTGATCAAGCCAATCCCCAGTGTGGCCTTAGGGATGATCCTGGTGGCTGCCTGCCCGGGCGGTAATATTTCCAACATGCTATCACTGCTGGCCAGGGGCAATGCTGCTTTGTCTGTCAGTCTGACGGCTTTCTCTACCTTACTGGCGGTGATACTGACACCAGTCAATTTTTCTTTCTGGGCATCCATGTATTTAAATACGAGTAGCCATCTGAATGCAATAAGCGTCGATCTGTGGGAGATGGTCGAAGCCGTTACTTTGTTACTGGGTATTCCTTTGATAGCGGGTATGTGGATGGCTCACCGGTATCCGAAGATTACTCAAAAATGGAACAGGGTCGTCAGGCACCTGTCCGTTGTGATCTTTGCTGTCTTTATCATAGGGGCCTTTGCGGCCAACCTCGACATTTTTGTGCAATATATTCATCTGATTATGTTTATGGTGCTGGCACATAACGCACTGGCTTATGCAGCAGGATACGGACTGGGAAAGGCATTCCGCTTATCTTTGGCTGACACAAAAGCGATTGCTATTGAGACAGGCATTCAAAACTCGGGACTGGCCCTGGTGCTGATTTTTTCATTTTTTGAGGGCTTGGGGGGAATGGCCCTGATGGCCGGATGGTGGGGTATATGGGACATTATCTCAGGGTTGATCCTGGCCCTTTTGTTGTCCAGAGTCAAGGAAAAATCTCTGTCGCAAGGACGCCCGTAAAGGACAATTTAAAACAGATTGTAGTTTCCTCCTCGCCTGAACCTTGTCAGGTCATGTGGGGGCATTTGCCGATCTTTGAAATATTTCTCTTTAGAAATATGAAAGAGTTGTCGAATCGTTTTGGCCAATGGCCCTTCTCCTGACATCCGGCGGCCCCATTGAGAATCATTGAGGGTTCCTCCGTGCAGCGATTTAATGAGGTTCAATACCTTGTCCGCTCTTTCCGGAAAGTTCTTGACCAGCCAGTCCTGAAAAAGCGGGCCAATAGCACCGTTGAGACGCACTACAGTATAACCTGCCGATAAGGCACCTGCCTCTGCTGTTTGCTGCATCACCTGAGGAATTTCATGGTCGTTTAATCCGGGGATCAAGGGTGCTACCATCACGCCACAGGGTATGCCAGCAGAAGAAAGTTTTTTCATCGTGCTGATTCGCCTAACAGCACTGGCAGTACGGGGCTCCATCTTAATTCTGAGCGATTCATTCAGAGAATTGATAGAAAACCAGACATGAACCAGCTTTTCATGCGCTAATTCCTGTAGCAATGGCAAGTCCCTTTCTATCAGGCTATTTTTAGTAATAAGACTGACTGGATTTCCATATTGTAAAAATACTTGCAGCAGTTGCCGGGTAATCTTCAGCTTCCGTTCCAGCGGTTGGTAACAGTCTGTATTTCCCGACAGGACAATGACGGCAGGATGCCACGACTTCTGTTGGAAAAGTTTTTCTAGCAGCCTGGGTGCCTCAGGTTTCACAACAATTTTGGTTTCAAAGTCTAAGCCTGCGCTGAATCCCCAATATTCATGGCTGTTTCGGGCATAGCAGTAGATACACCCATGTTCGCAACCACGATAGGGGTTGATAGAAAACATATTTTTTAGGTCCGGGCTATCGCTTTTGCTGAGGATAGATTTTGGGTGCTCAAAAATGATTTGTTGCTGAGGGGTTGACAACAGTGGTTCATCCAAACCTTCCGGATATTCCTCCGCATAATGAGTCTGACTAAAGCGATTGATGGTGTTGTACTGGCTTCCACGGCCTTTCAAATATTCTTCCTGCATGGCTAAAGATTTGCGTTAATATACTTAAAAAAAGAATAAATACTTAAATTAAGTATAAATTATATCTTGAACTGAACTCCTATTGTGCTATCAAAATATGAATGGCAAAACAGGAGGGCTGGCACGACTGATCTTTAAAGGCTACATGATTTTATGCTCACTCTTTTTTGATAGGGTCAGAGAGTATGATAAACCAGTTGATATTTCCTTATGGATTGTATTTTCGGGTTACCTGGGTAAAATCAAGATACCTATGATTATTCAGAATTGATTGCTGAATAGTTACCTTGTATGCTCCCCAATCGTATTTTGCCGTCGTTTCCGTGACAACCTTTTGCGCCTCTTCCTGTGTGCCCTCTGTAGTTGTCAGCAGAAATTCTTTCATAATTCTACCATCCATCGTCTGGGGTACTGCCATATGGTGCAGATGCAGGATAGTAGGCGTAATATCAACATTGGAAGTAGGCAAATCACTTTCGAAACGCTTCTTGAAGGAAGGTCCTGACAGGATCAGAGGAATATGAATCTCATAGGGGCTGGAACTCCCGTGGCCGGCTACCCCAGGGGCAGCACTGTTTCCTTCATAGCCATACTCATTTTTCTTGTTGTCCCAATGCACATCGACCAAAATATCGGCGGCACGCTCAGGATGCCCCCAATGAATCGATTCAAAAGATAAGGTTCCTGCAACCCATCCCTTCTGTTCTCCTTTCTCGGTGGCTTTGGTGAAAATGGCGCCTACCCATTCTTCTGCCTGTAAGGTGGCGACTATCTGTTTGATTTTAGCAGGGTCATGGTCTTTTACGAAAACAGCGCCTCCGGCTACGATCACTTCCTCCGAATCCTTGTCCCTTTTCAGGCCATTCTTTACCAGGAAATCAGTCAGACCGACTTGTCCGGTTTGTGTGGCAAACCCATGGTCTGTGGTCACTATGATGTTGAATTTTTCTCTCATCTTCCTGCTCTCCAGTGAATCCAGGAGCCTCCCCAACTCTTGATCCACTATTTTGATAGACGCTAAAGTAGGAAGGGAGCCAATACCTTCACTGTGCGCGGTAGCATCAGGGTCGTTGAACCAAAGGGTACTTACCTCAGGACCGTCAGGCGTGAGTACCAGGGCGGTAAAGGCATCCACAACCCACTGATGTCTTGAGGTATTGGGCTCACTTTCTGCAGGTATTTCACCTACTGTTGCTAACAGATTCTCTTTTAAAGAAACAGGAAGAATGAGGTCTGGATTGATAATGGCGCCCTGGGTCAGGGTAACTGTATGATGTTGCAAAAAAGCCTGGCCTGTAGAGCCGGAGCTGAATACCATCATTCTTTTTCCATGTTCCTGCAGTATTTCACCCAGAGATGGAACGGTCAGTAAATCGCCGGAAGTGGCTTTGGATACTTCCATCAGCTCATTGGCATTCCCTGTATTGATAATCCTGGATGAAGCAAGCCCAGGGAGGTAGATAGTATTGCCCAAGATACCATGTTTTTGAGGATAGGTGCCTGTAGCCAAAGACGGAGCATTGACCCTGGTCACGGTAGGAAAGACGCTATGATGCTGCTTCCCAAATCCGCCGGATTTACCCAAAGAATATAGGTTAGGCATTAAATCAGGGGTGATATAGTCAGGACGTAGTCCATCAAAAATGACAAGCAATGTTCTAAAATCATCCCTTTGTTGCCCAAAGACATAAGAAGTAATAGTAATAAAGGATAGTATCAGGAAGAATGATACATAAAAGCATTTTTTAAAGGATTTCATGGATCTCTGGTATTTTTTGCCCTGATCATTCAGCCTATAAAGGCTATGGTGACGAATCTAAATACTTTCGTCCATGGTAGAAAATGAGGGGCCAAAGAAATAATCATTTTTTGTTTCAATGAAACAGGGTAAAGAATAGTTGCCAGGGAGAAAGCTGCTTGTGCTAGGAACAGGAGAGCAATAAAGATATTACGATGAGTGTAGGTTATAAACCCTGAGCCGTAGTAAATAAAAGATATGACGAAAGTCTACAATGATTAGGATTCCATATTAATCGATCAATACGTTACTCATAAAGGTAGATTTGGACAGTAGCCAGAGCAGAAAGAATACGATTGCCCAAGAGAGATAAGCCCAGTAGAAATCAGTAGTATCTTTATACCTTGTTTCTTTGATTTCTGCTTTTTCATAGGTGTCAATCAAGCTAAATACCTCCTGTAGGGCTTCCTTATTAGAAACACGGAAAAATTGCCCTTCGCCAATGCGGGCTATTTCCCGCAAAGTGGTTTCATCCAGAGAATTTTCTACATAGCGGGTATTGCCAAAAAAGTCTTTTCCAAAAGGCACCTTTCCTTCCCGGCCAATAGCAATGGTATACATTTTTATGCCATAGGCATGAGCCAGTTCGGCAGCTGTGATAGGATCTAAGTTTCCTGCCGTATTGTCTCCATCACTGAGCAGTACCATCACTTTGGAAGCTTCTCCTTTTCTGCTGTCATCTTCTTCAATATCCCGCATACGGTTGGTGGCCACTGCCAGAGCGCTACCAATGGCGGTACCCCGGCTTTCTATCATATTAAAGTTGATGTCGCTGATAAACCGGTAGAGCAGATCATAGTCCGTGGTAAGAGGGGCTAGGGAGTAGGCATCGCCGGAAAAGATAACCAAACCGATACGATCCTGCATACGGCCGGAAATAAAATTACGGGCCACATCTTTAGCAGCTTCCAGCCGGTTGGGTTTAAAGTCCTCGATCCGCATAGATTCTGATATATCTATTACCAGCATAATATCAATACCTTCACTCCATTGCTCTACTTGTTCGTGTGTTCTTTGAGGGCGGGCCAGGGCGATCAGGACCAGGGCAAATACCAGCGAAATGAAGAAATAAGGAACGAAACGAAGCCAGGTAGTGGGTCCTTGTGAAAAAGTTGATTTGGAAAAAGCAATTGGCAACTTTTGACCCGAACGGATGCCAACCAACCACCTGATGATAAACAGCAGGGGAATCAGGACCAGCAGGTATAAAAATACCGGATACTGAAAGTCAAAACTCTCGAAGGTTGTGGGAGAAAACCACTCTAGGGAGAACCAGTTATCCATGTCACTTTCTTTGTTTTATCTCGTCAATCCTTTGCTTAAACCGGCTATCTGTATGCTCATATAAATGATCAAAATGATAGATAAGTTCACCGTTGGTATACTTTCCGTAAATACCACGGTCAATGGTTCGGAGATCCTCCTGCAACAGTTCGCCAGAAGGCAAGTGGACTATCTCTTTCGTCGTCATCTTGGTATAAGGTGCCTGATCCAGTTTCTCCATATATTTCTTCCAAATGATCAGTACTTCTTCCATATGTCTTCGGTCGGGTGTACTCTTCAATACAGACATGGCTTTTTGAAACTGCTCATGAAATTTCTTATTATCTTTTTTAAGCCTGTAAACCTGCCATTGTTGTTTTATTCTTTTGCCGAATAATACAAATATCAAAGCAAGGAGGAGGACCAGCGCCCCAATGGCTACCAAAAGGTAAGGATAGTTGAACTGTAAATTAATGAAGCGATAGTTTGTGTTGGCTTTCAGATCCAGGCTATCCGGCGTTTGGGTGATCAAACGTTTCAGAAAAACAGAGTCAACCTCTGCATAGATGGCGGTGCTATCCGTCTGGCCTTTTTCGTCATTACTGATAACATACACAGGCAGTGCCAACCGTTGGATGGTATCCAACTCAAAAGTAGTGAGTTGATAAGCTACGCTGTCAAAACTGTATAGGCTGTCGGTATGTGTAGGGACAAACTGTCGGTCCAGATATTCAAAAGGAGTGTAAGCATCTTCCTCTCCGGGAAAAACCACTTCCAGGTCTTTAGGATACCTAAAGGTAAGAATGTAAGTCACAGGTTCACCAATTTGCAGGCTATCAGACTGAAAATACCCGGTAGGTTTCAGCGCCTGAGCCACTGCAAAGTGAACGGATAGAGATCCTATTAAAACCACCAATAGAAAAAAGCGCATGTTGAAATCAAAAATTTAGGCAATTTTTCGGGTTCGGTTCCTAATCCGGAACAAGTTAATCAGTTTAGGTACATAATCCTCATTGGTATCTACCGGAAGATAATTGGACTGGTTTTTTTTACAGAAATCTTCCAGAGCAGCTCTCCGGGCTGCATAAGAAGTGCTCACCTTTTTCCTAAAGAAAGAAGAGGAGGAGTTAATCCAGAGTGTCCGACGACTTTCCTTGTCAAATACAGGGATGATCCCCAAACTGGGCAGGTTGGTTTCTCTTTTATCCGAAAGGTGAATGATGATAAGATCGTGCTTACGGGCCAGGGCTTTCAGGTTATGCATGTAATCTTCGTCCACAAAATCCGAAACCACCATCACGATACTCCTCCGTTTGATAATATTGAGCAAATAGTTGGCCGCAGCTTTCAAATCTGTTTTGGTAGAAGCAGGCTCAAGATTATACAGCGTAGAGATAATCTGGTAAGCATGTTTATCGCCTTTGGCAGGTTTGACATAAGCTTCTTTCGAGTCAGAATAACACAACATACCCACCTGGCTTCCTTCTTTGATCGCTGAAAGCGCCAGCACCCCGCAAATTTCTTTCCCAATGTCTACCTTCTGATGACCGGGATCTCCGATTTCCTGAGAAGCACTTACATCCAGCAACATATATACTACCTGTTCTCTCTCTTCTTTAAACGTTTTTACATACACATTATGTCCTTTGGCAGTGGCATTCCAGTCAATCGTTCGTACATCATCACCATACTGATACTCCCGGACATCGTCAAAGGTGATACCGGATCCTTTGAAAACAGAATGAAAATCGCCCTGCATCTGGGTAGTAATCGCCTTTCGTATCGCAATTTCGTACTTACGCAGCTTTTTTAACAAGCGGTGGACATCTTCTTTATGCATAGTCAAGTAAATAATAAAGCAAACACACCCATAAATTCATGCATAATTATGGAAATTTATCGTTATTAAAATAAACTATAGCAAAATTTATAGGTATTTGTAACAAATTAGCAGCATACTGCTTTACTTTTTTGTGCGGTAGCAACTATGTATAACGACAATTGCACGAACATTGGTTTATTAGGTGAAAACTTTTCGTTGAAAACTATTTAAACAGTCTGTTGGTTAATTACTAAGATATGGCAGCTTAGTCTGCTCAATTTTTTTTAGTGTCTGCGTAGCAAATTTTTTCAACAAACAATTTACTATTATTAGCTCCCAGGAAGAACATACATCACACCTGCCCAAATGGGCACAAAGACTGTTGGTCATCTTTGGTATATTGGTGGCCCTTTGGGCCATTATCTATATAGCTTTTCGAACCCCCCCGGTGCAACGCTGGGTGACTGGAAAAATCTCCGAGCAACTTTCCAAACAATTAAATACTAAAGTATCACTAGATGGGTTAGACATAGACTGGTTCGACGAAGTTGTGCTGGATGGAGTGTATGTGGAAGACCAGCAGCAGGATACCTTGCTCTATGTCAAGCAGTTTCGGCTCAATATCGAGCCCAGCGCTCTCTTTAATAAAACCATTTATGTCAGGCTCATCGAGATAACAGGTGTCTACATCAACCTGTATCAGTTGGAGGGGCAGGAGGATCTGAATTTTGCTTTTATTCCGGAAGCCTTTGCTTCTGAAGATCCGCAACCGGCTGATACAACGACTTCCGCCTGGACTTTTGACCTCTACAGAATTGCCCTCAATAACATCCGCTTTGATTATGAGGCAGAAGGGACAGAGATGAACCTGGCGCTGAACAAACTGGCTATGCTGTTTGAAACGCTGGGGCTAGAAGAAAGCTACATACAGGGCGATGAACTGACTATCGATGGATTACAGTTTGCCATGGCTGTACCTCCTGCCACCGCGGATTCTGCGGTGGCTAATGCGGCTGCTGCAGTGGATACTGCCGCAGTAGATACTACCGCGGTAGCTGCCGCAGCGGATGCTGCCCCAGCGGATACCGTCGCTTTAGATTCTGCGGACGTCCTTAACCCCAGTGGCTTTGCCTATGCGCTCAATGAATTGAATATTACTAACAGCCAGATTACTTACCGGGTTAAGCAAACGGATGTGGCGGAAAGCCAACAGCTTAATTTTGAGAATATGGCTTTGGAGGACCTGAACACCAGTGTGGAAGACTTACAAATAGGGGAAAACGATATTCAGTTGCATTTACAGCAACTTGCCTTTACAGAAGTAAACAGTGGTTTTGCATTGAAAAAGCTGGAAGCCCGTGCTCAGGTGGATATGCCACAGGTAGCCGGAGAACTGTTGAGCCTGGAGACCTCCCACAGCCAGTTGAAGGGGGGGATGCAAATATCTATGACGCTGGCAGATGATATGCAGGAACTGGTGAAAAGCCTGAAATTTGATTCTGAGTTTAACCAGACAATCATCGGTATGGCCGATGCTGCCTATTTTACCGATGCATTGGATAGCTTGCCTGCTGTACGTCAGCTTTCTCCCACCTTAAGCTGGCAAATTCACATAGCGGATGGCGCAGGAGAAGTGAACAACCTTTTATTCAATATAGAGGACAAAGCATCTCTGAATGCAACGATGGCTTTCAGTAACCTGCCCCAGGCTCTGGATTCAGCCTCTCAGGAATCCCCTTATTTTAGTATGAATCTGGAAGCGCTAAAAGCTGACCTGGGTTTTATCCAACAGTTTACAGACGACTCTGTGGACCAATATTTACAAAATATGGGGAACGAACCCCTTGTGTTGACAGCCAGCGCGGAAGGCTATCTGAACGACCTGAAAGCCGATGCAAAAGTACAGTCAGGGTTAGGAGAACTGGTGACAGTGGCCAATTATAAACAGAATAAAAATAATGTAGCCGATATCAATGCGCAGCTTTCAGGAGAACGGTTGGATATCCGTCAGTTGATGAAAGTACTGGGAAATCCGGATAGTGTTGCTAATGCTTACGGGCAGCTTACTTTTCATGCTACCGCTGCGGCCCAGTCTATCATGTCGCCTCAGGATACAACACTGAACCGTGCCGACGTAAAACTAACTGTAGACCGATTCGACTACAATGACTATACTTACCAGGATCTGACCCTGCAATCTTTGCTGGTAAAAGACAGCCTTCAGGCAGAAATGGCATATCAGGACAGCCTGATGGAATTGCATCTAAATGCAAAGGCTTCTCTGAAGAAAAATGACCCTCGCTATGCCATGAATTTGCAGCTTAAAAATGCGAACCTGTTTCGTCTGCATCTGGTCAATGACAGTGTGATTGTTCAGAATGTATTGGTAAAAGCTGAGGCCAGGGGCAACACACCTGATGATATTGTGGGCTATGTCCGCATGTCAGATATGCATGTAATCAAAGACACGGCAGAGTATCATATGGATTCGCTCATGCTGACAGCGGAAAAAAACGGAGACACCCGTACTATTCTGCTAAATTCTGATGAGATGCAAGCCAGACTTACCGGTCAATTTGATATGGAGCATCTGCCGGTAGCCATAGAGGATTTTCAGCAGCATTATTTCGCCGCTTACGAAACTCCTGCCAGTGGTGTAGACACCGTCAAGACCAATGATAGTCCGCTCCAGCATCTTGAGTTTACCTTTGACATTGAAAAGACCCCCGTGCTGGCGATGGCTTTTGTTCCTGAGCTTACCATCCCCGAACCGTTGCATAGTGAAGGTAGCTTTAACAGCCGGGAGAGAAGCTTACAACTGGACCTGAAAGCCCCTCATATTACCTATGGTGAGAATGCCATCGATAGCTTGTTTATCAATGCGCATACTACAGAAAAAACAATTGACCTGACCTTAGAGACAAATTACACCAAAGTAGGGGGTACCACCATACCGGAAGTATTATTTGCAGGTAGCTTGTCAGGCTCCACCGATAGAAATATGCCAGCTTCCAGGCAAAAACTAACCACCACCGATTTAGATTTTAATCTTAAAATGGGTGCTGAAGATTCTCCTTATCGCCTGGATCTGGCTGCCTTGTTGAGCAGCCGGGGAGATACCACCACTTTAAGGCTTAAGGAGTCAGAACTCGTGTTGCGGGATCAAGCATGGCAGATTCCGCCGGATGCTACCCTGGTTTATGCCACGGACTATTTAAATATCAATGAGTTTTTTCTGCACCAGGACGGTCAGGAAATATTCGTTACTACCGATAATAGCAATGGCAAAAGTGATCTGAAGTTAGCAATCAGCCAATTAGCGTTAGGCCCGTTCCTGGATGCTTTTGATTTGGAAGAATATGGGGTGAAAGGTTTGCTGGAAGGTGATGTATTGGTAGAAAATATGTTTGTTCCCGGAAAGATTACAGCTGCACTTGCTATCAATGATTTAGAAGTAAAGAATCAGGATATTGGCGACTTCAAGGTAAATGCCCAAAAAGATAGCCCTGAGTCGGAAGGAAAAGATTTGATGAGCCTGTTAATGACGTTGCAGGGACCCAACAATGATCTGAAGGTAGAAGGAAGTTATAACCTGGCAGCTGAGCAGGATAATCTTGACTTACAGCTAGATTTAAACCAACTGCAACTGGAACCCTGGCAGGTATTCGCAGAAGATCTGATCGCCGAGTTGGAAGGAGTGTTAAGGGCCAACATGAAAATCACCGGCAGTCCGACAGATCCGGTGATCAATGGTCAGTTTGCTGTGGCAGATGAGGTGCTGTTAAGAACCACAATCACCGGTACCCCTTATTACCTTCCCGAGCAGACAATCGGGTTTGAAGGAAAGGTAATCCGGCTTAACGATTTCACGGTTTTGGATTCTGCACGAAATCCGGCTACCCTCGCGGGTACTGTCAACTTCACAAATCTGACAGATCCTACCGTAGATTTAAGTTTCAAAACTCAGGAGTTCATCGCTGTTAACAGCGAAGAATATGAAAATCCGAATTTTTATGGAAGGGCTGTAGCCACTGCCAGCATGGAGATGGAAGGTCCGGTGAGTAATCTTGTAATTACGGGTGATGTGGGCGTAGATGAAGGTACCGATATGGTTATTTCAACCGTAGGAGGAGACGAAGAAGTGAGCCAGGCAAACTTTATAGAATTTGTAGACAAAAATGCCTTTTTGGCAGCGGACTCTGTTACTGCTGATTCAGTGCAAACGGTGGCCTCAGGAGATTCTGTGGTTGTCAGTGGATTTGACTTGTCTACCCACGTAACCATCAATCCCCAAGCCCGGTTTACGATCCTGATCGACCCAGTCAACGGTGACCAGGTCGTGGCTTCTGGAGAGGCGGATTTACAAATCGACATGACTCCTACTGGGGATATTAATATGCAAGGCACCTATGAGTTGAACAGTGGTTCATATCAGTTGAGTTTTGCCGGACTGGTGAGAAAAGAGTTTACTGTCAGAGAAGGAAGTACTATCTCCTGGACAGGAGACCCTGCCAATGCAGATATGAATTTAACAGCAGTATATACAGCGGAAACTACGCTGGAAGGTCTTTTTACGCCAGATATGATGCAGAATCCGCAAGTAAAACAAGCAGTTACCACAGAACAGGAGGTGAATGTTTTGCTGAATATTTCCGGAACCCTGGATGCCCCTCAGCTTTCTTTTGATATAGAGGCACCGGAACTGGCTTCCGGAGGAGCCAGTGTACAATTGGTACAGGATATAATTCTTCAAATCCAGCAAAACGAAACAGAATTATACAAACAGGTATTCGGTTTGATTGTGTTAAACCGCTTTATTCCTACCTCAGGGGGCCTCGGCACCAGTGAAGGAGGTGGAACGCTGGCCAGTGTGAATGAAAAGATAGATAGCAGTGTCAGCCAGTTGCTCTCCACTCAACTAAGTAGCCTGACCGAACAATATCTGGGAGGCGTAGAAGTCAATGTAGGCTTGCAGTCGGATGAAAATCAAGCTGGACAAACGGCACTGGCAGATCGAAACCTGGATGTAGAACTGTCCAAGAGCTTATTCAATGACCGCCTCACGGTGAGTGTGGGAGGTACCACTACCATTGATGGTGGTCAGGGTGGAAGCAGCAACAGTGGCTCCGGTGGTTTTATGGGGCAGTTTGAAGTATTATACCGTATTGACAGGAGTGGAAACTTAAACATCAGAATATTCCGTGAGCCTGAACAAAACTCTCTGTTAAGACAAGTGGAAGATAACAAAGGCGTTTCCGTTTATTATCAGAAATCCTTCGATGAGCTCTTTGGAAAGAGAAGTGACAATGTGCTTAGGTCAAGACCTGTTGAAGAGGAGGAAGAAGATAATAATGTAAGCGCACCCCCTCAGGATACTGTCATAGAAAGTAGCCAAAAGAAAAAAAGAGGAGAAGAATAAGGTTTACCTTTCTATAGAAAACTGATGAAACCCTTCCAGGGGTTTTTCCTTCCAGGTTATCTTCTCAACCCGGGCATACTGTGGTCCTTGCCGGCACCAATCTAAAAATGAGTTTATCTGACTTTCTGTACCTTCTGCCTCAATAAGAACGGATCCGTCTCTTTCGTTGCGTACCCATCCTTTGATATCCAGTTGATCAGCAATTTCTTTCGTACTGGCTCTGTAGAATACACCTTGCACCTTACCTTTCACGTTAATAGAGTAATGTACTTTTTTCGTGAGATCTTCCATAAGCAATATCGTTTTTATTAAAAGTAGATTTTCCCTGTCTGGTTAAAAATAATTACGATTTTGAGTTACTTGTGTGTTTATGAATGTATAAACATGAATTCATCTAAGAAAAAGCCATAAATTGAAGGTTATGAGCATCAGTAACAGTATAAGAAAAATACTCATATTTGTTAATATCCTTACCATTGGACTTTTTTTCGAAGTTTTTTCCCAAACCCTACAAATAGATAGTCTCCATCATGCCTTAGAAAAAACAACCCAGGATACTGCTCGACTTTCTATACTTACCCAACTGAGCAAAGCATACTGGTATGTCAAACCCGCTAAAAGTGTTGCTATAGGACAACAAGCCTATCAATTGGCTACAGCCTTGAAAGATGAAAGAAGATTGTCGGTGGCTTCCTTCAACCTTGGCATTGGCTATTGGGTACAGGATAAGTATGATTCAGCCCTGGAAAAAGTGACTTATGCGTTAGACATAAGCCAGAAGGTTGATGACCTGCACGGTATTGCGCGCGCCTATGGGGGGCTGGGGGTTATTCATCGTAGTCAGGGCTATTATGCAAAAGCTTTAGAATACCAGCATAAAGCTTTAGAAATTAATGAAAAGTTAGGATACAAGCGTGGGATTGCCATAGCCTATACCAACATGGGGGTCATCTATTATAGCCAGGGTGATTTGGTAAAAGCCCTGGAATACAACCTGAAAGCACTAAAATCTTATGAGAGCATGGGGAGCAAGCTAGAACTGGCTGGTGCCTACAATAATCTGGGTGTCATCTATAATGACCAGGAGAAGCATGAAGAGGCGCTAATCTATTATCGAAAGGCCCAGGATATTCAACAGGAGATCAACGACCGGAAAGGAGTGGCGCATGCTTATGTAAATATGGGCAATGTTTTCGCAGCCCAAGATAAAGATTCTCTGGCCTTAGCTAATTTTCACAAGGCCAAGGAAATCTATAATGACTTAAATGATAGACAAGGTATTGCTGCTGCTTTAACCAGTATAGGAGATATTTATGCTTTACGGGAAAAATATGCTTTAGCCCAACAGCACTATCAGGAAGCGTTGACCTTGCTGCGAGCCATAGGATATCAGCAGGGGAAAGTACTGACGCTCAATGGTATGGCTAATGCCTTTCTGAAATCCGGACAATACCCTCTTTCTATAAAATATGCTCAGGAGAGTTTGCAGCTGGCGGCTACCATGCAAGCCAAAGGCTATGCAAAAAATGCATCAGAAACCCTGTACCAGTCGTTTCAGGCTTTAGGAGATTTTGAAAACGCATTTCAATATCATAAACTCTTCACACAATATAAAGATAGTCTGCTCAATGAGGAGAATATCAAAAAGCTGGAAGAAATTAAATTTAATTATGAAATTGAGAAGATGGAGGCGGAAAATGCAGTGCTCAGGCGCCAGAACGAGTGGCAAGCCCAGCAAGTATCGCTGCAAAAGGCACTACGCAATGTGTTTATTATTGGGTCTGCGCTGCTGTTGGGGCTTGCTTTTACTTTTTTAATGGGTAAACAGAAAGAACAAAAAGCAAATGCCTTATTAAGTCAGAAGAACAAGGAAATTTCAGCCATTGCTGAAGATTTATCTACAGCCAACGCAGAGATTGAAGCTCAGAAGCAAAATCTGGAAAGACTGAATCAAGCCAAGGATAGGTTGTTCTCCGTCATTTCTCACGATCTTCGC
Source organism: Catalimonadaceae bacterium JC749 (assembly GCA_021730635.1). Taxonomy (GTDB): domain Bacteria; phylum Bacteroidota; class Bacteroidia; order Cytophagales; family Cyclobacteriaceae; genus JAJNNC01. The sequence continues at coordinate 1,126,957 of JAJNNC010000001.1, read as the reverse complement.
AGTCCTTTAAATTCCTTGCATGGGTTGCTGATCCTGTTGCAGGAAGGGCATCTGTCACAACAGGAAATCCAGCAGGTGATCCCAGAACTTACCCAGCGGCTGCATCAAAGCCATAATCTGCTCGACAATCTGTTGGTTTGGGCTAAAAGCCAGATGCAAGGCATGGGACCTCACCCCAGGGAAATCAACCTGCAGTGGATAGCTGAAGAAACCATAGAACTGCTTCAGGCGCCAGCCTCTCAAAAGAATATTTCCCTTACCCATCATATTCATAGTACCGCAAAGGCCTATGCAGATCAGGATATGATTAAACTGGTACTGAGAAATCTAGTAGCCAATGCCATTAAATTTACTCCCGATGGAGGTAAGGTCAACCTTTATGCAGAAAAAGTAGGAGGAGGGTTCATGCAAATGTCAGTAAAAGATACAGGCGTTGGTATGGAAGTTCAGGATCAAAAAAAGCTGTTTACAGGGCAAGGTTACTCCACCAAGGGTACTTCAGGGGAAAAAGGGACAGGCTTGGGCTTATTATTGAGCAAGGATTTCGTTGAAAGTAATGGAGGCACGATCTGGGTGGAAAGCCAAAAAAATAAAGGCAGTTCGTTCTATTTTACGCTACCTGCCAGCAAAACCCATGACCTTTAACAATAAAACAATTTACGCTCCGGTATGCTGCTGCCTGATAATATCTACGGCCGAAGAAGCTCCAATCCTATCGGCTCCTGCCTGTATCATGGCCAACGCCTGTTGATGGGTTTTTATACCACCAGCAGCTTTAATCCCAACCTGAGCAGGCAGCATACTCCGTATCAACTTGACGTGATGCAGGGTCGCTCCCTGTGGTGCATATCCTGTAGAGGTTTTGACAAAATCGGCTCCGGCGTCAGCACATAGTTTAGTAGCACGCTGAATTTCAGCATCAGAAAGATAGGCCGTCTCAATGATAACCTTGAGCAAGGCTTCCTGTTCATGAATCAGATGAGCACATTTTGCTAATTCTACTTTTACCCAGGGCATCCCCGATTTAAAAGCAGAAATGTTCATGACTACGTCTAATTCATCGGCTCCGTTGTCCAGTGCTTTTTGAATTTCTACAATTTTAGTTTCTGTCATTTGATAACCCAAGGGAAACCCTACTACAGTAACCATGCGAATATTGGAATCACCCAGATCCCGTTTGGCCTTTTTAACCCAGAAAGGGGGCAGACACAAACCTACAAAATGAAAGGTTTTAGCCTCCTCTACCATACGATCAACCGCTTGATAGGTGAGTACAGGAGAAAGATTAGTGTACTCCAAAAATCTGTTTAAATGCTCCATGAATATTGTGTAGTAACCCGCTCGTTGGCAGTTATTAATAACAAAGCTTTTGTATTCTCGTATACAATATTAAAGCTTTTTGAATAATTTTAATTTTTTTAGTTATGGAAAAATTCAAAAAAACCTACCTCTATTTGTTTGTAATTCCTTTTCTCTTCATGCCATTCCTTACCAAGGCGCAGTCGGAAGACTCCAGAGTTGGGATCAAGGGTGGTGTTAACTTATCAAATTTTTACACCTCTGAAATTGGTAGTAAAAACGCAAAGCTGGGGTTCAATGTTGGTTTGTTCACAGAGTTAGCCGTAGGAGAATATTTCAGTATTCAGCCTGAAATTTTGTTCACTACCAAAGGAAACAGGGTTACTTACGGTGAAGATGATGGTATTGCAGATCTGGTCAATGCAGAAGGAGATGTCAAATTTAATCTGAGCTATCTGGAAATTCCTTTGTTGGCAAAAGTTACCATTGGCGAAGTGCTCAATCTTCATGTCGGGCCCTATGCCAGTTATCTAATTGGCGCCAGTACAGATGTAGACGGCACCTTTGATACTGAGGTTGAAGAAATAGACAGAGACCGATTTAATACCTGGGATTATGGTTTGGCTGTGGGTATAGGCGCCGATCTGGAGGCAGTCACACTTGGTGTTCGTTATGATCTGGGGCTGGCACAAGTAGCAGACGGTACAATTTCAGAAGCATTATTGTCGGAATCAAAAAACTCGGTCCTTCAAGCCTATATAGCCATAGGTCTATAAAAGTATCATTTTTATTAAAGCCAGTATTTCCAGACATACTGGCTCTTTTATTTCCTATTTTCAAGGATGCCCTAAATTTCAAGCGTAATTTTATACTTTCAGGGTGTACAGGGAAGCTAAAGTAGATACCACATAGTCGATCTCTTCTGTTGTATTGTACTTACTGAAGGAGAAGCGAACGGCTCCCCGGTTAGCATCAGTATGAAGGGCCTTCAACACATGAGAGCCTGTAGCAGCACCACTGGTGCAAGCGGAACCGCCGGATGCTGAAATTTTATGCAAATCCAGGTTGAAAAGCAGCATATCATTATCAGGAGAAGCCGGTAAGCTTACATTTAATACAGTATACAGGCTTTGTTCTAAATCCGCAGAGCATCCATTGAATCGGACTTCAGGAATATGCTCTTTAAGTTTTTCTATCATCCTTTTTTTCAAACCCAGGATATGGTGCCGATGGTTGCCCATGTTTTCATACCCTATTTCTAAAGCCTTGGCCAGTCCTACGATGCCGTACAAGTTCTCCGTGCCTCCCCGCATATTACGTTCCTGGGCTCCCCCATGAATAAAAGGACAGATTTTATAACCTTTCTTAATATATAAGAGCCCCACACCTTTGGGTCCATGAAATTTATGGGCAGACCCAGCCATACAATGCACCTTCAAATGATCAAGCTGATGCGGGTAATGAGCCAGTGTTTGTACGGTGTCCGAGTGAAAAATAGCATGGTATTCCTGACAGAGTTCCCCTACCGCCGCAATGTCGGTGAGGTTGCCAATCTCATTGTTGCCATGCATTAAAGAGACGACGGAACGCTCATTATTTTTGAGCAATTCTTCCAGGTGGTACAGATCAATTTGCCCCTGAGCGTCTGTCTGGACATAGCTTAGCCTGATATGGCCTTTCTTTTTGAGATCTTCCAGTGTATGCAGCACGGCATGATGTTCCAAGGGAGACGTGATGGCATGTTTGATATCATAAGAATCAATACTGCAGCGAATAGCTGTATTATCTGCTTCAGTGCCTCCGGAGGTGAAAAAAATTTCTGCAGGAGATGCATGGAGCAGATCAGCTACTTTCTTACGAGCTTTTTCCAGTGCTGCGCGTGTTTCACGGCCGTGAGCATGAATAGAAGAGGGGTTTCCATAAAAATCAAGCATATAAGGAACCATCGCCTCAAAAACTTCCCGGTCAAGTGGGGTAGTAGCTGCGTTGTCTAAATAAACACGCATATTCGTTGATTTAAAACAAACAATAAAAACCTTTTGCGAGTGTCCTGCAAAAGGCAATACAACAACAGGGATAGGTCAACCCGGAATATTAATCAAACCCTGGGTTTGATAATTTCACGTATATCTTCGATCAGCTTAAAAGCTAAATGTTCGGCAGTGACCTGTGAATGGGATTCCGCAATAATCCGGATGATAGGCTCCGTATTAGATTTTCTTAGGTGAACCCATTCTTTACCAAAAGTTACCTTCACGCCGTCCGTCGTATTCACGGGCATACTGGCATATTTTTTCTGAATAGCCTTTAAAATGCCTTCCATGTCTATTTCTGGCGTCAGCTCAATTTTATTTTTGGAAATATGGTAATGAGGATACGTAGCTTTTAGTTGAGAGATAGGCTTACCAAACTTGGCCAAATGAGTCAGGAATAAGGCTATCCCTACCAAAGCATCTCTTCCGTAATGTAATTTAGGAAAAATGACGCCTCCATTTCCTTCGCCCCCAATAACAGCGTCAGTCTGTTTCATGACCTGTACTACATTTACTTCTCCTACAGCAGCGGCTGTATAAGAGCCTCCATGTTTTTCGGTAACATTTTGTAACGCTTGAGAAGAAGAAAGATTAGAAACCGTGTTGCCACCACCGCGTAAATTCAGAATATAATCGGCAATGGCTACCAGGGTATACTCCTCACCAAAAGGTAAGCCATTCTCCTGGATTAAAACCAGCCGATCCACATCCGGATCTACCACAATCCCCAGGTCATAAAAGCCGTGCTCAATTTTAGAGCAGATATAATTGAGATTTTCCGGTAAGGGTTCCGGGTTTCTTTTGAAAGCCCCTGTAGGTTCACAGTAAAACTTCTCTATATGCTCTACACCCAAAGCTTCCAGCAGCATAGGGACAGCGATACCCCCCACCGAATTGATACAATCAATGGCAATTTTGAAGTTTCTTTGCCGGATAGCTTCTACATCAACTTCTGGCAAAGCCAGGATTTTGTCAATGTGTTTTTGCGTATAATCGTCAGCCACCAGATAAGTACCGAGCTTGTTACTGGGCGAAAAATCAAACTCACCCGTCTCAGCGATCTTTAATATTTCAGCGCCAGCCTCGGCAGATAAGAATTCACCGGCTTCGTTGAGTAACTTCAAAGCATTCCACTGCCCAGGGTTGTGGCTCGCTGTGATAATAATACCACCATCAGCTTCCTCTTCGGCCACCGCCAGTTCGACGGTAGGCGTAGCCGCCAGCTGGGTGTCTACAACATCGATGCCTAATCCTTGCAGTGTAGCCGAAACTAACTTGGAGATCATAGGGCCGGATATCCGGGCATCACGACCAATAACTACTTTTGCGTCAGCACCTTTTTTTTGTTTGATGTAGGTGCCATAAGCCGCAGCATACTTTACTGTGTCCACAGGGGTCAAGGCTTCTCCTACCTGACCTCCAATAGTTCCCCTAATACCAGAAATTGATTTAATTAGCGCCAAAGGGTCATTACTTTATTGAAACACAAAAATAAAAAACTAAGAAAGGTGGATGCTATCAAAAATAGAAAATTACTTACGTCAACTACTTAAATTTAGCGAGTACTTTATTTACCTCTGAATCAGGATTTCCACATTGCATCTCTTTACTTACCTGCTTCCCACAATACCCACAGGTAGTGCCCTCCTTATTAAGGAAAGGGCTTTGTGAAGCACAGGTGCCTTTGAACTCTCCGTTTTTTAAGAAGATAAGCCGTACACACATCAAGATAAAAAACAAGGCCAAAAGTCCTATTCCCAAAAGTACAGTTATCATAAGTCAAATTTTTTGTACAAATTTAAAGATACAAAATTAAAACGAACAGCACTAAAGCAAAGTTTCTTTAGAATACTGTCTGTATGCTTAAGTATTTACGCTTTTAAGTAACAAAATAATACATACTGATGACTGAAAACCGACGTGAAGAAGCTTTAACCGCTTTTAACCGCCTGCTGACTATCATGGAAGAGCTGAGAGAGAAATGTCCCTGGGACCGGAAACAAACTTTGGAAAGTCTGCGGCATTTGACCATTGAAGAAACCTACGAACTATCGGATGCTATTCTGGAGGGTAATATGGCCGAAATACAAAAGGAACTGGGAGATCTGGCCCTTCATATTGTTTTTTATGCTAAAATTGCCGAAGAGCAACAGCACTTCGATGCAGGAGATGTGCTTCATGGGATCTGTGAAAAGCTGATTCGCCGTCATCCTCATGTATATGGAGATGTGAAAGCCGAGGATGCTTCTACGGTAGAAAGGAACTGGGAACAGATCAAATTGAAGGAAAAAGAAAATATTAAAAAAACGGTGCTAGGCGGTGTTCCTGCTTCCCTACCGGCTCTCATCAAAGCTTATCGTATGCAGGAAAAAGCCAGTGGTGTTGGTTTTGATTGGGAACACAAAGGGCAGGTCTGGGAAAAAGTACAGGAAGAAATGGAGGAATTTCATGTAGAAGAAAACAAGGGAAACCAGGAAAAGATGGAGGAAGAATTCGGCGACCTGCTGTTCTCTCTGGTTAATTATGCCCGTTTTGCCGGTATCAATCCGGAGGAAGCCCTGGAAAGAACTAATAAGAAGTTTATGAAAAGGTTTAACTACATGGAACAGCAGGTGAGTAAGCAGGAAAAAGAGCTGAGTAAAATGCCCTTAGAAGAAATGGATCACTATTGGAATGAAGCTAAGCGAAAGGCATAAAAAAACACCGCTTGAAAGCGGTGTTACTCTATTATCATTATCAAATGATAACTAAATAGCTCTCCTTCCACTGATCAATCTGAACAAAATAGCAATGACAGCAATAACCAGCAAAATGTGGATCAGACTACCGGCGCTGTAAACAAAAAAGCCAAGCGCCCATCCAATCAGGAGAATAATGGCGATGATATATAGTAGATAACTCATGATAAAAAAATTTATGTAAATGATAGCTTAAAAAAGTGAACTAATTTCTCTATATAAACTAATCGATTTAGAAAAAGTTACACTTTATAATAAAAATTTATTAAAGCAGCTAGTGTAAGCCAGTGCTATTTTATGATACTTTCAATCTGATTGTATGATCTCCCGTTCTACCGCTTTGCATTTGAGGGTACCCTTTTCTTTTTTCTTGCTACCCATATTCCTATTTGCTTTGAGTGTTTCTATGGGAGCGGATTGGGTAAATATTCTGATTGTATTTTTTGTCCTCCATTTCCTTCTGTATCCGGCGAGCAATGGATACAACAGTTATTTTGATAAAGACGAAGATAGTATTGGTGGATTAGAGCATCCTCCACCGGTAAGCAAAGAGTTGTATTACGTTTCCCTGGCTTTAGATATGGTTGCCATTATTCTGGGAAGTTTAATAAGCCTTTCGTTTGCTGTGATGCTGCTGGTTTATGGGCTGGTCTCTAAAGCTTATAGCCATCCCGGCATTCGGCTAAAAAAATATCCCTTTCTCAGCTGGTGGGTAGCCGGGTTTTTTCAGGGGTTTTTCACCTTTTGGATGGCCTATGTGGGTATCAACAATGCCAAAGTTTCAGCCATTGCAGAGGCTCCTCTTTGGATCGGAGCCCTTCTAACCTCCATGATGTTGTGGGGTTCATATCCTATGACGCAGATTTACCAGCATGAGGAAGACCTCAAAAGAGGAGATTATTCCTTAAGTTACAAACTGGGCATTCGTGGTACTTTTTATTTTACGGCTATTATGTTTACAGTGGCAGGTATTGGTTTTGTATGGTATTACCAGCAGTTTTTTACCTGGCAGTATGCTACTGCTTTTATCGTTTGTTTGTTACCGGTCTTATTTTACTTTGGCCAATGGTACAGAAGAGTTTATGCTGACGAACAAGAAGCTAATTATCGTTCTACCATGCGACTTAATTTCCTGTCGGGTTTGTGTCTTAATATCTTTTTTCTGCTGACAGCCTTGTGGAATGTCTATGCCTGAAAATGTGGAGTAAGTTAAGGACTGACGGAAAGTCTGGCATTTCTTACTGATACTGTACTTTCTTCTTTTTTCCTCTCTTATTAATATAATACCAATCGCCTACCCGTTTTCCCGACTTATATGCTCCTATGTATTCGAGATGCCCTTCCTCATCGTAAAACTTCCATTCTCCTTCTTCCAGTCCGTTCTTAAAATATCCTTCCTGCATCAAATTTCCGTTTTCATGGTAGAAAATCCATTTTCTCTCAGGAAGCCCTTTTTCATAATAACCTTTTCTCTTAAGGGTGCCGTTTTCATGGTAAAAGAGCCAATCTCCCTGGTACAGTCCAGCACTGAAAACACCTTTCTTTTCTAACTGCCCCTCCGGGTAATAATAAAAAGAAGAATCTTCTTGCAATCCATGCAGCCAGTTTTCAACAGCGGTCAGCTTTCCTTCAAAATCATAATAGCGTATTTCTCCATGAAGCTGTCCATGCAGGTAATTTTCTTCAGCATTGAGTGTGCCGTCCGGATAATAGTACTGCCAGTTACCTTCTTTATGGGTATTATTGAACGTTCCTTTCTCTTTCAGTTGGCCGTTATCGTAGAAGGCCTGGTGCGACTGCTGTGCTTGGCTGGCAATAGGCAAACAGAGCCATAGTAGAAAGTATAAAAAAAGAATGATGATGGGCGTTTTTGGCTGCATAACTGCATAATGGAAATATTACGGTAATGGTTCGGCCTATCCTGACCGACGGTCGTGATGCATCAACAGAAAGGGCTGTTTATGCCATGGCATACCAAGAAATGCAATGCGAATATGTTTTCTAAAAAATAGCAGTATTGTTTAAATTTATATTAAATTGGCGCAATTTGCATCCGTATTTATAAAAAGACATTATTTTATTTTGTTTTTTATCATTCTACTAACCTAACCAAATTACTCATTTTATTATGGGATTTTCTACCTTAGACTATGTGATTTTTATTGGCTACTGCCTCTTCATTGTAGCCTTAGGACTGTGGGTGTCCAGAGAAAAAAAAGGTCAGGAGAAAGACTCTCAAGATTATTTTCTTGCCAGTAAATCACTTCCATGGTGGGCGGTAGGCGCTTCGCTCATCGCTGCCAATATTTCGGCAGAACAATACATTGGCATGTCCGGTTCCGGCTTTGCAATTGGTCTGGCTATTTCTACTTATGAATGGATGGCGGCGGCTACTTTAATAGTCGTCGGGAAATTTTTCCTGCCTATTTTTATTGAGAAACAACTTTACACGATTCCGGAGTTTTTGGAACAACGCTATAGCACCAGTCTTAAATCTATTCTGGCTGTATTCTGGATTGCTTTGTTTGTGTTTGTGAACCTGACGTCAGTCTTGTATTTAGGCTCCAAAGCCCTGGACACAATTCTGGGTACGGGCGATGGTGCCTTGATTATTCCTGGCATTATCGGTTTGGCTATCTTTGCTGCCACTTACTCTCTCTGGGGTGGTCTCAAAGCTGTAGCCTGGACAGATGTGGTGCAGGTAGTTATGTTGATTGTGGGGGGTGTCATTACTTCGGTCATTGCATTGAGTCATTTGGCACCCAATGGCGGTGTGTTCGAGGGCTTTGGAATACTCATGGACAGAGTGCCCGAGAAATTTTCCATGATCCTCAGCAAAGGTGAAATTATTACGCCCAATGGAGGCGATGCCTACTGGGACCTTCCCGGATTATCAGTGCTGATTGGCGGTATGTGGATTGCCAATTTATACTATTGGGGTTTTAACCAGTATATTATTCAGCGTACCCTGGCTGCTAAAAGTTTGGCGGAGTCGCAGCGGGGTATTGTGTTTGCTGCTTTTCTCAAATTATTAATTCCTTTCATTGTGGTGATTCCGGGTATTGTGGCCTTTGTGATCAATGCTGGACCTGAAGGAAACTTAACGGCTGATACTGTAGACCCTGCTTTTCTGTCTGCCAACGGGATAGATAACGACCGTGCTTTTCCCTGGCTCATCGACAGGTTTATTCCCTTCGGGTTGAAAGGACTGGTATTGGCTGCGTTGACGGCTGCCATCGTGTCTTCCTTGGCTTCCATGCTAAATTCTACAGCTACGATCTTTACCATGGATATTTATAAACCGAACATCAACAGAAATGCGTCTGAGCGCACAATGGTGACGGTAGGTCGTGCTTCAGCAGCGGCAGCCCTGCTCGTTGCTATTTTTGTAGCACCTCTGTTAGGAAATATCGGTCAGGCCTTTCAATATATTCAGGAATATACAGGGCTGGTAAGCCCAGGGATTCTGGCGGTATTTATGCTTGGGCTTTTCTATAAAAAAACTACCAACAAAGGCGCTATCTGGGGTGCTGTTGTTTCCATTCCTATTGCGCTCTATCTCAAAGTGGGCAGCAAAGGTTGGGCAGAGAATACAGCCATGGAGCCTCTGTTTCCAGTGTTGCCCTGGATGGACCAGATGGGCCTCACCTTCATTTTTACTGCGTTGATTATTATTTTAGTAAGTTATCTGGACAACCGGGGCGTTGATGATAAAAAAGGACTTATTCTTAAAAGAAGTCTGTTTAAAACAGGACCAGCATTCAATGTGGGCGCTGTTGCCGTTTTTGTCATTCTGGCTTTTCTGTATGCTTTTTTTTGGTAGCCATCAGGGCACGAAGGATATTTCTGTATGAAAGATTAAATAGATTTTTTAACTTCTATTGTGAATCGTCGCTAGCATTTTATGGAACGAACACTCATCGCTGATACTTTTACCTCTTTGTTTTCAGCACAACCTATTTTGGTGCGGTCGCCGGGCCGGGTAAATCTGATTGGTGAACATACAGATTATAATGACGGGTTTGTGCTACCAGCCGCTATCAACAAAGAAATTGTTTTTGCCGTTGCACCCAACGACTTAAGCCGATGTCGGCTTCACGCCTATGATCTCAAAGAAAGTGAAGAGTTTGACCCTAACGCTTTTTCAAAATCAAAAAAAGGATGGGCTAACTACCTATTGGGGGTGGTAGATCAATTGAAGCAACAAGGGTTTACCTTGGGAGGATTTGATGTGGTATTTGGTGGCAATATCCCTCAGGGGGCCGGCATGTCGTCTTCGGCTGCCTTGGAGTGTGGAATTGCCACAGCGCTCAATCATTTGTTTGACCTGGGATTAGATCAGACAAGCATCGCGAAACTTTCTCAAAAAGCAGAAAATGAATATGTAGGCGTGAAATGTGGTATCATGGACCAGTTTGCCAATGTGTTTGGTAAACGCAACCATGTGATCAGGCTGGATTGCCGTTCTTTGGCTTATGAGTATTTTCCTTTTGAGATTGAAGGGTATAAGATTGTGTTGTTTGATACAAATGTCAGCCACTCGCTGGCTTCCTCAGAATATAATGTGCGAAGACAACAGTGTGAGGAGGGAGTACGGTTGTTACAGCAGCATGGGCTGGAAATCAAGAATCTGAGAGATGTTACACTGGATATGCTGGTGCAGTATAAATCAGTTTTTGACGAAGTTATTTTCAGGAGATGCTGGTATGTAGTAGAAGAAAATAAGAGGGTAGAAGAGGCCTGTTATTTTCTGGAGCAGGGTGATCTGGAAGCTTTTGGAAAGAAAATGTATGAGTCGCATGAAGGGTTGAGCTGCCAGTATGAGGTGAGCTGCCCTGAACTGGATTTTCTGGTCGAACAAACACGCCATCATGAACAGGTTGTAGGCGCCCGCATGATGGGAGGAGGATTTGGCGGTTGTACCATTAATTTGGTGCAGGAAGCGGCAGTAGAGCCTCTGGCAGCCCATCTGCAACAGCTTTATCAGCAGCAGTTCGATCGGCCTCTCAAGGTCTATGTAGGCGATATTGTGCATGGAACAGAATTGATCCGTCAGGCGTAGACTAGCCCTGTGGCAATTATTGATTTTAATTGACCAACTCTTTTTAACCTTAGCACACTTATGAATTTTGATTTAAAGGAACATCCCCATCGGCGTTATAATCCACTGAATGGCGAGTGGGTGCTGGTTTCTCCTCACCGGATGAAACGCCCCTGGCAAGGGCAGGTTGAAAAACCTGAGAAAGAGATAAAACCTGAATATGAGGCTACCTGTTATCTTTGCCCGGGAAATAGCCGGGCAGGGGGAGAGCAAAATCCTGAGTATGATCATACTTTTGTTTTTACCAACGATTTTAGTGCGTTGCTGGAAGATACACCCATGGGCACCTACGAAAAAGGAGGTTTGCTGAAGGCCAAAGGCGCTAAGGGAATGTGTCGGGTGATCTGCTTTTCCCCTCGCCATGATTTGACATTACCAGAACTTAGCCAGGAAGATATTGTCCGGGTCGTTGAGTTGTGGCAGCAGGAATATAAAGCATTGGGCAGTCTTCCTGAAATTCAGTACGTCCAGATCTTTGAAAACAAGGGGCAAATGATGGGTTGTAGCAACCCACATCCGCATGGACAAATCTGGGCACAGAGTGATGTTCCTGTTGAGCCAGCCAAAGAGGGAAAACAGCAGGGAGATTATTACCAGCGGTTTCAAACCAGTTTACTGCAGGATTACGTAGCACTGGAATTAAAAGAAAAAGAGCGTATTGTTATCAACAATGAACATTTTCTGGTGGTAGTGCCTTTCTGGGCAGTATGGCCCTTCGAGACCATGATCATCAGCAAAAGGCATTTTCAGAATATTCTTCAAATGACGGAAGAAGAGAAACAGGCTTATGCAGCCGTATTGAAAGAGCTGACTATCCTGTACGATAATCTTTTTGAAACCTCTTTTCCATATTCAGCGGGTATTCATCAGGCACCTACCGATGGTATGGAACATACCGAGTGGCATTTTCATCATCATTTTTACCCTCCGTTGCTCCGGTCTGCCACTGTCAAAAAATTTATGGTAGGCTACGAAATGCTAGGAAATCCACAACGGGATATCACTGCAGAACACAGTGCCGAACGATTGCGCAGCCTGCCCAAAGAACATTATAAAATGAAGTGATCCGGAGAGACCAAAGGAGCAGGTGTCTATAAGAATTGGCTTATTAATTTCCGCGTAATTGCGCCCTTCTATTTTATAGACAAATGCCAGTTTAATAGCAACTCTCGATGAGTTTTTCCTCTTCAGAAATATAAAGAAATAGTGTTTGAAATACACATATTCAAGACCCTCCTCTCTGAAAATAACCTGGTAAATATATTTTTCTTTGTGAAAGCGATTTGTATATTGTATACAAACAAGGCTTGATGAAATGGAGATCGATTCTTTGGAAAACTGTTGAAAAAGGGCATGAAAATTCGTTTCCAAAGTGTTTTGATTCTTCCGTACAGAGCATCTAAGGGCTGTTTCTCTGTAATTCAGGTGAAATTAGACTTAATATCCTGTTATCAAGCGTAGGGATTCACTATTTTTTTGGACAGGACAGTTTCCCGGGATGCCTCAATTTCATCCCTATGGAGCTTCAGCCATATTATTTTTTTACAATAAACTACAAAGCGACTATGAAAACGCTATTCATCACAACCTTATTAATTAGTCTGGCTACTCTTTTAACCGATCGTAAAGTGGAGGAGCCAGTTGCCCCCTCTAATAATCTTGACGCAGTAAAAGCACTTCCTATGATGGTAAGCCCAGGTAATGTGGTTGCCATTCGACCCATAACGCTAAAATCAGAGATCAGTATTGAAGAGTTTGAGCGTTTTGTGACAGAAGACTTTACACCGATTTTTGAGGAGCAAGTACCAGGAGTACGGGCTTATATTTTAAAAGGGGAGCGGGGCGATGAAAAAGGAGAATACTCTTTTGCCCTGATCTTTGATTCTGTTAATACCCGTGATTATTACTACCCCTTCGAGCACGGAGGAGAAGCCAGCGTTCCCGATAATGCTATGGAACTCTGGATGCCTGCCCATAAGGCCATTTTTGAGGACCTGATGCAATATGTGACCGGCTACGGGGAAGAAAAGAATTATACTGATTACGTGGTGCTGGGCAACCGATAGCGCCACTTTGCAGAAAAGCCTCTTTGAAGAGGCTTTTTGTTTTATGTAACCAGATTGCTGGTTTTACTTTAATACTACCTTCCGTGTGAGGTGTTGTTCTTCTTGACTAATTTGTATCAGATAGACGCCGGGTGGTTGTGTTGTCTTGTTCCATTCTATCCGATGGGTACCAGGGGGATACACTTGATTGGAAAGCGACGTCACAGCATGTCCGTTGTTATCTGTTACATCTATCTGCACTTTGACAGCCTGCTCTAGGGTAAATTGAATGGCAAATTGCTGTCCGGAAGGGTTAGGAAAAATAAGCAGTTGATCCTCGAAAGCCGGGTTTTTCTTGGCTGCCCGCCCTTTAGGAAGTGCATGAAATTTAGTTTTGATAGTAATAACACCCTCATACGCTGCACTTGTGCCATCTTGTAGATAAACTGGGCCGGGCCTTTCAACACTGATAGACACTATATCATCAGGATCGATTGCGTCGTATTCCTTTTTACCTGAACCTTGGATAACTACTCCATCAATAATATACAGTATATCAGCAGTGTCAGGCCTTTGACCTGTGAGGTTTTTTGTGTTTTGAGTGGCTTGCTGTATATTTTTATTGAGTTGCTGAGTCAATGCTTCAATCTTACCATTTTGCTGTGCCTCTTGTTTAGCTTGGGATTTCGTTGTAACCATAACGACATGCTTGCATTTTCTCCAGGCTTCCGCAGATCTGCTGTTTAGAAATTTTCTGAACTTTGGATTGTTTTCATCCATTTCCTCTACTTCTATCGTGGCTATCTCCTTAGGATTAATGTCATATAAATGCCAACTGGCCGGACCACCAATATGGGCTGTTTTTTCATCTGTAATAAAAAGAATGTCTTCGTTAGGCTTTAGATTCTGAAAAAGGCTATCATTTGTCTTAATCATAGCCACATTCATGCTCGTAAAGTGTATAGGTGCTTGGAAGGTTTGATAACCAGGGGATATGAATTGAAGTGTGTCTTCATCCAAATAGGCTTGAATCGTAAATCTACCGTTGGCACGGGTAAGCGTGCGCCTTTCTTGGTGGGGAACTAAAACATTAATACCTACCAGGGGCTTTCTGGTTTGAGCATCAATAACTTGGCCTGAAATATAGGCTTTTCTCTTTAAACCGTTATGATTGGTTTTTAAAGAATTAGGTACGACCAGAGCATTATCCTGTAGAGAGGATTTATGCTTTTTCTCTACTGTTGGTTTGGTCTTGCTGCCAGGGCTTTCATTTTCTTGAAGAGATTCAAAAATAACTTCCTGGGGCTTTTCTTCTGATAAGGCCCCTGATGTCGGACGGCGAGTATGTAAAATAACACCCAGTGAAAATCTGATTAGCGTGCTGTGTAGCTGTCTTACCTTATTCCTGTGAGCGTCTTCACTTATGTCTACCTTGGCCGTTATTTCATTTTTTGAATAGCCTGCTTGGGTCCTGCTTGTGATTGTCCTTGACAAGGTTTCATAGAGATCTGCTTCTTGTATTTTTTTTCCATCAATATAGCAATGACTCGAATCATCTAGTTTTATAAAAATAACTGCTGATACTGTGGGCTTGGAGTGATATGGCTTCGTTATTTCGTTAGTCATACTGGGTTTGTTGCCCTGTACTTCCATGGCAAAGAAGGAAAGCAGTAAACACAAAGCAGTAACAGTACCTAACTGATACCATTTGAAAACGTTATGCCGATAGTGGCGCAGAGTATGAGGGGAACGTTGCATAATTTTATGGATTCTATGTTGAAGGAAATTTTTACCTAAGGCAGCAATAGCAATGTCAGCAGATTTCCCCTGGTTGATCTCAGCCAGTCGGATAAGTGCTCGGGCATAGGTCATTGGCTCTTCCACATGGCGCAGTGTAGTCTGGTCACATGCCTGCTCTCGCTCTCTTTCGATCACATTTGCCAGAAACCAGTAGGTTGGATGGAAAAAAAGAAATACTTCAATTACCGATTGAATCAGATTAAGTAGATAATCTCTTCTTTTGATATGTACCAGTTCATGCAAGATGATCGCTTCCAGTTGCGTGGAAGAAAGTTCTGTGAAAACGATAGGGGGAAGCAACACTACAGGCCTAAGCCAACCGTATGTGACGGGCACATCAACTTGTGGAGAAATCAGCAAGCGTAACGGACTGCTCATATTTAGTTTTTTCTGAAGTTTTTTTGCCTGATGTAACCATCGTGCCTTTGGCTGGTGACCTATTCTTCTCATCTGCTGTATTTGATAAAAACCAGCACTTAGCTGCAGTGTGTAATAGAAAAAGCCCAATAACCAACCTATAGTCAGGTAGACTGAGTAGAGCCCGATTTTAGTTATCGCCTGTTGATACAAGGCTGTAACCCACATCCGTTTATTTTCCCAGGTCGTGGGTGGGGTATCGGTTTGTAAGTGAAATGTGTTACCTGATATAGAAGGGTTATCTTTTGTTGAAGTTAGATAGGGAGCAGCAGGTGACAAAGCTTTGTATTGCCAGTAAAAAGTACCGAGAAAGGTGGCAAAGAGTAACAGCAGTGCAGTATAAGCAATGATAAATCTTAAGGCAAACAAGTTGCTTTGTACTGCGTTAAGCAATATCCAACACACTATCCCTATGATCATGCCTTGCCACAAAATATGAAACAAGGTAAGCCCAAAAGCTTGCAGGACTGTCTGAAATGCTGAAAAGTCAAAAAAGTTCATGAAGATTGATTTTTGTCCAATTCATTTAAAAATTGTTTGATCTGTGCGATCTCTTCTGGAGAAGTTGTGTCTCTTCCCAGCGCCCGCATAACCAGCTTGGCAGTAGAACCCTGAAATACCCGTTGTATAAAACTATCCAGCAGATGGGTACTCACCTGAGATTCTTTAACAGTAGGAGAGTAAATATGCGAACGCCCTTTAGTACCTTCGGAAGTTCGCGTTAATAACCCTTTATCGTACATAATCTGCATCAGTTTGAGGGTAGTGGTATACCCCGTAGGTTTTTGCTGGTTAAGCCTATCGTTGACTTCCCTAACGGTACTGGGACCTAGTGCCCATAGCACCTGTAAGATGGACAATTCATTGTCGGAAGGTTTAATACGTTTTACTTCTTTCATTATTTATTACGAATATGTTCGTAGTACAATGGTAAAGGGTTATCATTGAAAAGTCAAGATTTCCTACGAATTAATTCGTAATAATGAAATATTTTTTAAGATTTATATAGGGTATAAAGGTAGCTTTAGAAACTACCAAACGCTTAAAAGAGCATCCAGGAAGTCAAAGGAAACTATATAAATTCATAAAATAATATCAAAATGTTAGTGAACTTTCAATGAAATGCCTTGGTTACTGCTAAGTTGATAAGGTAATATATCTTATATAAGAATTTTTCTTAATAAAAATAATAACTAGTTTTGCGCCAAATATGCGTCAGCACCTGCAACATATCAAAGAAAAACTGTTTGAGGTAGGGTTGAAAGCCACCCAGCAGCGGATGGTTGTTTATGATGCTTTATACTAGGCTGAGAAACAACATCCTACGGCTGAAGCGGTATATGAACTGGTGAAACCTGAAAATCCCAGTATTTCTTTAGCGACTGTTTATAAAACCCTGGACACGTTTGTGACTAGCGGACTAGCCAATCGTGTGTTTACAGCAGAAGGGCACAGGCGTTATGAGGTACGTACGGTTCAGCATCACCATATTTACTGTACACAAACGAATGAAATCAGCGACTATTATGATGCAGCGCTGGATCAGTGGATACAGCAATACTTTAGCAGTAAGAATATTGAAAACTTCCGGATTCAACAGGTTCACGTGCAGATCAGTGGATATAAAATCGATCCGGATAAGGAAGTACATGAAAATTGAATAAGTAAACCAGATTTTTAACCATAAAACCCTAATAAATTTTAACTATGTCATTAGTAGGAAAAAAAGCTCCATTTATTAATGCACCCGCCGTTGTTAACGGCGAAGAAATCGTTGAGAACTTTTCTTTGGAGCAATATATTGGTAACCAATATGTAGTATTTTTCTTTTATCCAAAAGACTTTACCTTTGTTTGTCCGACAGAAATTCTAGCTTTCCAGGAAAAATTAGAGGAGTTTAAAAGACGGGATGTAGCCGTAGTAGGTTGCTCTTGTGATACAGAAGAAACGCACCTGGCCTGGTTGATGACACCCCAAGAGCGAGGCGGTATCGAAGGGGTAACGTATCCCATTGTAGCTGACGCTGCCAAAGTGATCGCTCAGAAATATGGTGTCTTGGCCGGTGAGTATGCCTATGATGAAGAAGGAGAGTTGTATTTTGAGGGAACACCCGTTGCCTATCGGGGTACTTTCCTGATTGATAAGGAAGGAAAAGTTCGTCAGGAAACCATCAACGATTTACCGCTGGGAAGAAATATTGACGAAACACTTCGCCTGGTAGAAGCCCTGCAACATGTTGAAAAACATGGTGAGGTTTGCCCTGCCAACTGGGAAGAAGGGCAAGAGGCGATGAAAGCAACCAAAGAAGGGGTGGCAGAATACCTTACTAAAAACAAAAAGAGCTAACAAACGTTTGAATCATTATAGCAAAAGCTCTTCTTCATGAGAAGAGCTTTTTTTATGAGCCAATAAAACCTATAATCTTGTTCGCATATCGTGTTTTTTTACTACTGCTGAGAGCCGGGCTTTGGGCCTCTGTGCCTTTTTCCGCTAAAAACCGAAAGTTTGTGGAGGGGCAAAAAGGGCTTTTTAATCAAATTCAGCAGTATGCAGCCAGCCGTTCCAACCATGAAAAAACTTTCTGGTTTCATTGTGCCTCTTTGGGCGAATTTGAGCAGGGACGGCCTGTTATAGAGCGGTTAAAAGAAATATACCCTCAGAGCCATATAGTGCTTACTTTTTTTTCTCCTTCTGGCTATGAGGTGCGAAAAAACTATGCAATGGCTGACTTTATATGTTATCTGCCGCTGGATGGAAAAATCAATGCCCGCAGGTTTATCCGTTTGATCAAACCGGATGTCGCCTTTTTTGTCAAGTATGAGTTTTGGTTCGGGTACTTGAATGAACTGAAACAACGAAGAATTCCAGCTATTTCTATCTCGGCCGTATTCAGGCCTCATTCACTTCCTTTTAGCTGGTATGGTGGTTATTACAAAAATATATTGCGGTTAATCAATTATTATTTTGTGCAGGATGAGCGATCAGCGGTATTATTAAGATCCATGGGCATCCGCAATGTCATGCTGGCAGGTGATACCCGCTTCGACCGTGTGGCGGCTATTTGTCGTCAGGTGGAGGAGATAGAACTGGCCAAGCTCTTCAAGCAGGATGAAAAAGTGATGGTCATTGGCAGCAGTTGGCCCGCCGATCTTAACGTGCTGCTCCCATTCATGCGAGAATTTGTAGATGAGATAAAGTTTATTGTAGCCCCTCATCATATTGAAGAAACAGAGTTGGAAAGGATAGAAGAAAATATTCCTTATAAAACGGTGCGTTTCTCGAAAGCCAAACCAAATACGGTTTCTAATTACAGGGTGTTGCTCATTGACAATATCGGTATGCTCACTTCTTTGTATCAATATGGAGATTTTGCTTATGTGGGAGGCGCTTTCGGGAAGAGCTTGCACAATATTCTGGAACCGGCCACCTTCGGTATGCCTATTTTCTTCGGAAATAAAAGCTACCGGCATTTTAATGAGTCTAATGCGTTGTTAAAACTAGGTGCTGCCTTCACGATAGGAGATACCAAAGAACTGAGACATAAATTTCTGATATTCCTCCGGGATGAAGAAAAAAGAAAAGAGGTTGCCGACATTTGTAGAAGTTATGTTTCTGAAAATACTGGGGCTACCCAAGTGATTATCAATTATATTCAAAAAAACCTGGTATAGCTTATGGAAGGCAAAGTGATGAAGTCTACAGGATCCTGGTACAGGGTGCTGACCCACGAAGAAAATACCTATGACTGTCGTTTGAGAGGAAAATTCAAGATCAAAGGACTTGAGGTAACCAATCCCATCGCAGTAGGCGATCGCGTGATCATGGAAGTGGAAGATGAGGTAGAAAACACCGGCGTTATCACTGATATTCTTCCTCGAGAGAATTATATCATCCGGAAGTCGACCCGTAAGACGCGGTACGGTCACATTATTGCCGCCAATATAGACCAGGCGGTGCTGGTGGTCACCTTAGTGTTTCCCCGAACCTCTCTGGGTTTTATCGATCGTTTTCTGGTTTCTGCAGAGTCCTTTCGCATTCCGGCAGTCCTTATTTTTAATAAAACAGATTTGCTGGATGACGAGCAGAAAGCCATGCAACAAGAGTTGATGGAGCTTTACGAAAGTATCGGCTATACCTGTTCAGCCATTACAGCCTTAAATAAAGAAGATATTCATCGGGTGAAAGTACTGTTGCAGCAGCGTACCAGCTTGCTGTCCGGTCATTCAGGGGTAGGGAAATCTACCGTACTGAACCAATTGGATAACAGTATTCAGCAGAAAACGGCTGAAGTTTCCACTTTTGCCAATAAGGGGGTTCATACTACAACTTATGCAGAAATGTTCTCACTGGATCAGCATACCTTTGTAATTGATACGCCGGGTATTAAGGAACTGGGATTGATGGATATCAATGAGGGAGAACTGAGCCATTACCTTCCGGAAATGCGTGCCTTGTTAGGGGCCTGTAAGTTTTATAATTGTACCCATACCCACGAACCAGGTTGTGTAGTGCTTGAAGCAGTAGAAGCCGGCGAAATCGCCCAAACCCGGTATTATAATTACCTCAGTATGCTGGCGGATGAAGATAGTCATCGTTGATACTTGCCAAAATAACAAATACCTGCCTCCGCTGCCGGCATTCCGGGTCAGTTTTGTTTAATGCAGGTTAAAGCATCCAGTTTTTTAATTCAAGCGCCAGTCGATGCCCCCGCTCCTCTTGTGGAAAATGTCCTACTCTTTTCAGACGAAAGATTTTTTTTTGCGTCAATAAGTTTTCCCATACTTTAAGTTCTTTCTCCCGAAAGCCTAGATCCTTCAGGCCCCAAAAGACAAAAGCGGGCTTGTCTTTAATTTTATCCCGCTGCGCCCACAAGCTTTTCAGCCATTGGCTCGATTCGATCAGATGTTTAGAAAACATCCAGCTTCCTTTCCGGTCCTGGGGATGCTCTAAAGGTTTTCGGTAGTGGGTGAAAATGCCAGGAGAAAACTTTTTTCTATCGCCGATGGCTGTGCGAACAACCACTCTTACAAAAAAGTCTTGATGGATGGCCAGCCATTTTCCCAGCGCACTGCCCATCAGTCTGCTAAAACCCTGAAAGAGCCAGTCACTGTTGACCGGCCACATCCAGGTATTCAGAATGACCAGCCGCTTTACCTGCTCAGGATGCCGGAGTGCATAAGAGAGACCAATGGGCCCACCCCAGTCGTTAACAACCAGGGTTATATTTTTGAGGTTGAGGGCAGTGACAAGCATTTCAAAATTTTTGGCGTGATCCTGTGGGAGGTAAGACCAGTCGGCGGGTTTGTCAGAAAGACCAAAGCCGATATGATCAGGAGCGATACAGCGAAAATCACTATGAAGTTCGCGGATCAATTTGCGGAAAGAAAAAGACCAGTCCGGATTCCCATGCAACATCACAATAGTTTCTCCCTGACCTTCGTCCACATAATGCATTTTTCCCATAGGAAGGTCCAAAAAATTTGTATTAAAAGGGTATATTCTGCGGTTTAGCCAGTTTGGATAGTTTTCCATAGCGCTTTTTCTTGTTGAAAAATGCCAAATCCAGGCTTATTCATCTGGTTGTTTCGGCGATTCAGGTATTATAAACAACGGTTGAGTCAACTTTAATTCTCCACTCACCTGCCCATCATTACCTTTGAAAGGTCAACCTAATAGCAGAAATAATGGAATTTGCCGTGAAACTCCTATTATTCCTCCACGTAATGGCAGGATTTACTTCGCTTACCATAGGCCTCGTTCCTTTTTTAACTAAAAAAGGAGGAAAAGTGCACCGGATGAGTGGCAAAATTTTTTACAATGCGATGTTAATCACAGCGGTGAGCGCTTTGCTGCTTTCCTTATATCGCTTTAACCCTTTTCTTTTTATGGTAGGAATGCTGACAGGCTATTCCACCTTTACGGGTTTACAGGGATTGAAATGGATGCGGAAGCAGAAAAACAAAGCTGAAAGACAGGATTGGATGGGCTTATGGATATTCTCAGGACTGTTAGTAGGATTTTTAGTCGTTGCCTTGGTGTGGCTTTACCCCCAAAACCTTGCATTCGTGCCTGTGCTCATTATCTTTACCTTGTTCCTTCTATCGCAAATCTTAGAAGATGCGAGCATTTTCACCGGAAAAAAAGTAATGAAAAGCCGCAACAACTGGATCCTGTATCACATAGGACGGATCACGGGCGCTTACATAGCGGCACTGACTGCCTTTCTGGTAAATGTGGTACCCACACCATTGGGAATTCTTGGCTGGTTGCTGCCTGCAGTCATCGGTGTACCCTTAATTTTTTATTTCCAAAAGCAGTATGGCACCAAAAAAAAGTGGCCAACCTATAAGAATCCGGCTTCTGAAATGATAGGTGAATAGCTGATTTTTTTTATTTTGGTGTTAGTGTTCACTCTTATTTTTTTTGTATGAACTCCTACACCAGGCTCAATAACCTTACCGGCTGGATAGCTGCTCTGATCGCTACCTTCGTTTATATACAAACCGCAGAACCTACTGCCAGTTTTTGGGATTGTGGTGAGTATATTGCCACGGCGTATACCTTGGGCGTGCCACATGCACCAGGGGCTCCTTTGTACTTACTACTGGGAAGATTGTTTTCCTTTCTATCGTATGGCGATCCTTTGCAGGTGGCTTACTGCCTCAATGTGTTGAGCGCAATTTGTAGTGGGCTCACTATACTGTTTTTATTTTGGAGCATTACCCTGTTAGGAAGAAAACTCTTAAGCGTAAAAAAGGGAGCGGAAACATCCTGGGAGATGGCAGTGCTGATGGGTAGTGGCCTGATAGGTTCTTTGGCCTTTGCCTTTACCGATAGCTTCTGGTTTTCAGCGACAGAGGCAGAAATTTATGCCATGGCTTCCCTCTTTTCTGCTTTCTGCTTCTGGGCCATGCTAAAGTGGGAAACGCTGACAGACTTTGCTGAAGCCCAGCGGTGGTTAATACTGATTGCCTATCTGATAGGATTATCCGTAGGGGTGCATATTTTAAACCTGCTGGTAATCCCGGCCTTAGCCATTATTTACTATGGTAAAAAATACGAGCATTTCAATCTTAAGGGTATCCTTCTGGCTTTTGTTGCCGGATTAGGTATTTTAGGTTGCGTGCTGTACGGTCTGGGTTTTAGCGGAAACATCGCCGCTCAATTAGATATCTTTTTGGTAAATGTGGTAGGACTTCCTATCGGTAGTGGCCTTGTATTGTTTTGCTTTCTCTTCTTTGGTGCTCTAGGTTATGGTATTTATGATTCACAGCGGAAAATGAAAGTAGCACTTAACATTATTTTGCTGGTGATCGCCTTTGTTTTTATCGGTTATGCTTCCTACTTCCTGATTCCCATTCGTGCCAGTGAGGATCCCGCCATCAACCTGAATGATCCCAACAACATTGTTAGTTTTATAGGCTACCTCAACCGGGAGCAATATCCTAGCAGACCTTTATGGTATGGGCCTGATTTTACAGCGGAAATAGAAGGGCAGGAGCAGGGCAAAGCTATTTATACGCCCCAGGGAGATCAATATATAGTCAAAGATCATAAACTTGAGTACCGCTATGATGCTGAGGCACAAACCTTATTACCTCGTTTATATAGCCAGGACCCGGGTCATCCGGCACTCTACCGGCAGTGGACAGACCTGAAGGAAGGAGAAAAACCTACTTTCCTGGATAACCTGACTTTTCTGTTCCGCTATCAGTTGGGGCATATGTATTGGCGCTACTTCCTGTGGAACTTCGCCGGGCGTGCCAGTGACCTGCAAAATGCTGACTGGCTATCTCCATTAGAAGGATGGGAAAAGGTTCCTGCATTGTTGGCTCAAAATAAGGCCCGTAATAATTATTGGATGTTGCCACTACTTCTGGGGGTAGGTGGTTTGCTTTTTCAATACAGGAAGAGTAAAAAGGATTTTACCGTACTGGCCTCTTTGTTCTTTATGACAGGGATCGCGTTGGTCATCTATACCAATAACCCTCCTGCTGAACCCAGAGAGCGGGATTATGTGTATGTCAGTAATTTCTACACCTTTTCTCTGTGGATAGGAATAGGCGTAATGGGTATCAGTGCCATGATAGCCCATTGGTGGAAGCGCCATACCTGGCACCAAGCAGTGCTGGCCTCTTTGGGTTGCCTGATAGTTCCCGTATTGCTAGTAACAGAAAACTGGGATGATCATGACCGTTCCGGCCGCTATTTTTCCGTGGATGCAGCCCGGAATATGCTGGCCTCCTGTGATCCAAATGCCATTCTGTTTACCGGAGGAGATAATGACACTTATCCGCTGTGGTATGTGCAGCATGTAGAAGGTTTTCGTACCGACGTGCGGGTATTGGTAACTTCTTTTTCTAATGTGGATTGGTATATTGAACAGATGAAGCGGCCATTGTATGATTCGGCACCGGTGCCGCTTTCTTTAACCATGGAACATTACAGGCAGGGTGGGTTGAATGATTATATTCCTTACGTTCAAAATTCCAAAATACAGGGGGCCATCAATGCCAGCCAATATCTGAAATTAATACAGCAGAACAGCCCTGCCTTACAGGTGCGTACGCAAACAGGAAAGATCAATACCATTCCCGCACAATCTGTTTATTTTAATGTAGACACCAGTGAGCTTATTCAAAATAAGATAGTTCCTTCCGGAAAAGAACCGGGCATCCACAAGCGTATCACCTGGCAACTGACAGGAAGCGGATTGGAGAAGAAAGACCTGTTGTTGCTGGACCTGGTAGATACCAGCCGGTGGACACGCCCTGTCTACTTTAATACGACTTCTTTACGGAGTATCAATTTGGATATAAGCAATTTTGTCGTACAAGAGGGAGACACTTTCAGGTTGGTGCCTTTTGAAAATCCCGACCCGGAAGAGACCCTGGTAGATACGGAAAAAATGTATGAGCGGATGATGCATCAGTTTGCCTGGCGTGGATTGGATAATCCGGATACTTATTATCATGGGTATTACCTGATGTATGTACAAAACCAGCGCATGAATTTTAATATCCTGGCTGACGCCCTGATCAAAGAGGCGCAGTTTGACAAGGCCAAAGCGACCTTACACAAAAGCCTGGAGGTGATGCCTGATGACACGCTGCCTTATGATGTGGCCAGTATTCAAACGGCGGGTTTATGGCTGGAATTAGGTGAAAAATCTCAGGCTGACCATATTGCTGATACCCTGACACAGCGATACGATGAACTGCTCACCTACTTAGCGGATCATGAAAACCCGCTGTATCAGAGAGAGCAGGCCATTGGTCTCTACGCTTTTAACGAGTTTGCCCGCTATTACCAAGCTGCTGGCTATCCGGAGGAAGCAGACAAATACAAGGCTTTACTGGCACAGCATTATGATCAATTAAACTAAAAAGACAGTTAACAGAAGAGAGCAGGTGAACTCTTATGGATATAAACGATCAGTAACGATCAGTTAGGAGTATGATACTTCTGAATATTTATATTGTTCCTGTTCTTTTCCAGAAAGCAGTATTGTAAATTAAGTGCATCATATTTTTGGCTGAAATGCTTCTTTACACATTTTTTTCACCTAACTACCAATCTAATGAGGCACTTCTATGTTTATTCTGGAAAAACGACATCCCTTTATCCTTATGCATGGGCATGCATACTGCTGATGCTACTAACAGGACTGGAAAGCAGTGCGCAAAATTTCCCCAATGGGTTTAGCAGAGTTCAGGTAGCCAAGGGTATCATTAAGCCTACTGTAATGGCTTTTGCACCAGATGGTCGCATCTTTGTAGCCGAACAGGCAGGGAACCTACGCGTGATCAAAAATGGAAATTTACTAAGCAAACCTTTTATAAGTCTGAATGTGAATGCTACAGGAGAAAGAGGACTTATTGGCATTGCGCTGGACCCAGATTTTACTACCAATCAGCATATTTATCTGTATTATACCTTACCGGATGGTAGCCGGAACAGAATTTCCAGGTTCACTGCTAATGGAGATGTAGTAGTTCCCGGCAGTGAAGTAGTAGTTTTGAACTTAGATCCTTTGAGTAGCGCTAACAATCATAATGGAGGGGCAATGCACTTTGGTCCAGACGGTAAGCTTTATGTAGCCATAGGTGAAAATGCCAGCCCCAATAAGTCGCAGGATCTCAACACTTATCATGGCAAACTGTTGAGGATTAATGCCAATGGTAGTATACCTGCCGGCAATCCCTTTACCAGTGGCTCAAAACAGAAGCGAAGTGTATGGGCTTATGGCCTTCGCAATCCTTATACGTTTGATATTCAGCCAGGAACAGGCAAAATTTTTGTCAATGATGTAGGGCAAAGTACCTGGGAGGAAATTAACAATGCCACCAGGGGAGGCCGTAATTTTGGCTGGCCTTCTGCGGAAGGTAACAGCAGCAACAGCAGTTTTGTTAATCCGGTATATGCTTATGCTCATGGTTCCGAGGACGGAACAGGATGTGCGATCACAGGAGGTGTTTTCTTCAATCCTTCTACTACCAGTTACCCGGCTGCCTTTCGGGGAAGATATTTTTTTGTAGATTACTGTAATGATTGGATCAATATGCTGGACTTGTCAGGTGGCATCAGCAAGCTGCCTTTTGCGACCAATATAGGG
Source organism: Catalimonadaceae bacterium JC749 (assembly GCA_021730635.1). Classification (GTDB taxonomy): domain Bacteria; phylum Bacteroidota; class Bacteroidia; order Cytophagales; family Cyclobacteriaceae; genus JAJNNC01. The sequence continues at coordinate 1,100,909 of JAJNNC010000001.1, read as the reverse complement.
GGCAGAGTGGTAAGCCTGGAAGTAGGCAGTGATGGCAACTTATATTATTTGAGCAGAAGTAATCAGGCGCTATACAAAATTATTTATACCAGTGTAGAAGCTCCTATGATCACCAATCAACCTGCTAGCCTGACAGTTGCCGAAGGGCAACCAGCTTCTTTTAGTGTGAGTGCTTCAGGAGCCAGCCCTTTGAGTTATCAATGGCAAAAGAACAATGCTAATATCGCAGGCGCTACAACCGCTACTTTCACTATTAATAGTGCAACGCCTGCAAATGCTGGTGCCTATCGGGTTATAGTAAGCAACAGTGCTGGCAGTGCGACCAGCAATGCCGCTACGCTCACAGTGACAGAATTTAATGCAGCACCCGTACCGAAAATTATGACGCCTACTGAGGATGCTCTATACAGGGCCGGAGAAACTATTTCGTTTTCTGGGAGTGCTACTGATGAGGAAGATGGGGCATTGCCCGCCAGCGCCTTTACCTGGGAAGTTGTCTTTCACCATGATACGCATTCCCACGATGGGCCACCGGTGGCTTCGGGAACCAAGTCCGGATCGTTTGTTATTCCGAATACGGGAGAAACATCAGCCAATGTGTGGTACCGCCTATATCTGACGGTGGTGGATGCAGATGGTCTGAGTGCTACCACTTATCGTGACATTTATCCCAGGAAGTCTATGTTGAGCTTTACGACTGTCCCCGCTGGACTTAAGGTGACGCTGGACGGACAGCCACTGTCTACACCTGCTTCCATACAGGGAGTGGAAGGCATTATCCGCACCGTCGGGGTAGTATCCCCGCAAACAGCCAATGGTAAAAACTATGAATTTGATCATTGGGTACAAGGAGGAAATGCTACGCAAACTATTGTGACTCCCATACAGAATGTAACCTATACAGCTGTATTTAATGAAACAGGCGGTACAGTACCAACTCCTTGGAACCATTCCGATGTGGGTAGTGTAGCTGCTCCCGGCAGTGCTACTTTTAGCAATGGCACTTTTACGGTAGTAGGTTCAGGAGCCGATATATGGAGTACGTCGGATGAGTTTCACTATGTATACCAGACTTTAGAAGGAGACGGAGAAATTGTAGGTCGTGTGACCAATATTACCAATACCAATAGCTGGGCTAAGGCGGGATTGATGATACGGGAAACGTTGGCTGCAAATGCACGCCATGCCTCTATTTTTATAACACCTTCACAAGGCGTAGCTTTCCAGCGGAGAACCGGTGTTGGCAGTAATAGTAGTCATACCGGCACTTCAGGATCAGTGCCTGTATGGCTTAAACTTTCCCGTAGTGGAAATACCCTAACGGGATATAAATCCACAGATGGTAGCAACTGGCAACAGGTAGGAGTCATTAGTGTTGCACTGAACAGCCTGGTATATGTAGGCTTGGCCGTCACAGCTCATCAGGATGGTGCCTTGAACACAGCTACCTTTGGTCAGGTAAGCGTCATTCAGGAAAATTCACCCTTTGACCCGGTTATGTTAGAAGCAGAAGCTGCTGAGATAGTAGGTGGACAAATAGCCAGTAATCACAGTGCCTTCACGGGAAGCGGTTTTGTTGATTATCTTCATAAGAACAACGATTATGTAAGATGGACTGTAGAGGTGCCTATCCAGGGCTCATACACTTTAACCTTCCGATATGCCTTAGGGAGCAGCAACAGGCCTTTACAAATTCAGATCAATAATGTAATTGCCATATCCAGTCTTTCATTTCCATCTACCGGAAGCTGGACTAACTGGAATACTGTTAGCACCTTAGTTACGTTGAATGCAGGTATGAATACGGTAACGGCTATTGCAGTAGGTTCAAGTGGCCCTAATATGGATCACCTGAAAGTATCTGTTGAAAGTGAAAATGCGCAAATGGCTGAAGTTAAAACTAGTACTTCCTCCTCTACATTCGCCACTATATCAGTGGAGATCTACCCTAATCCAACCGATCATGACATCTATGTAAAAGGTTACCAGATGACAGAAGGTACAATATGGCAGATAGTAGATATTTCTGGAAAGAGTATTCCTTTTTCTTTAGTTGAAGAGAAGGGGGGCATGCGACTCCACGTAGCTCACCTGAAAAATGGATGGTATACTTTGATGATCAAAGATCCGTATGGGGTAGTACTGAAGAAATTCATAGTACAACATTAATTTCGCTCATAAAGTGAAGAGCATCGGGTAAATGTAAATTCAGAGCCATTTATAATAAATACAAATCAGGTAATACTACTTAAAAAAATGTCCCACCATAAATGCAGTGTGGGACATTTTGATGTCTGCAAAAATTTCTCTGAATAGGGATTTTGGGTTAAGCGAGTATCAGTTTGCTCAACATCAGTTCATGGAATGCAGGCCTATCTGGTTTCCTTCTGAGTCGGTGAAGAAAGCATAATAACCAAACTCTTCTGTGATCAAGGTTTTTGTTCGCTGAATCTTTCCTCCAGCATCGGGTACCCGCATGAGAACCTCATTCAAATCAGCACCTCCGTTGAGGTAGATCTTAGCCCCTTTTTCTGAAGACTCATACCCCTCTCCAGATACAATGGCACCTCCTACAGACTGGCCATCCTGATCAGCAGGTAAGAAACCCATACGATAGGGCTCCATGGGTTGCTCGGGCATTTCATAATTGAAAATAGCACTGTAAAACTTTTTAGCACGATCAAAATCCTTGACAGGAATCTCGAACCAGTTGATGGCATGTTTCATATATTTTGCTCTTTAGTGTAAGTGATTTTCTACAATATAGGATGGATTATGCACAAAAGATTGTATGAATTAGACACACTTTAAACTTGAATACAGGCTGCAGGTTGATAATGGAGTTTGGGTTTGATGACCCGGGAAATGGTGTATCGTTTTTTCTTAAACTGCCTGGGGGTATTTCCTGTAAACAGTTTGAAGTCACGATTAAAATGAGCCTGATCATAAAAGCCTGTTTCGTAGGCTACTTCCGTCATGCTGGTTTCAGGCTGCCGCTGCATCATATCGATAGCCCGGCTCAAGCGTACCATTTTAATGTATAACTTAGGCGTGCAGCCTACTTTTTTTAGAAAATGTCTTTCCAGCTTTTTATACCCCACCTTATATTTTTCTTTGATCTCATCGATGGTACAATGCCCTTTTCGGGCATAAATATCCTGCAGAGCCGCATCCAGGAAAGTTTTCTCAGTATATGCCTTTTTAAGTTGGCGCAGTAGTACGGATTCCGCCGCTTTTACTTTTTCAGCATAATTGGGAGCTTCAAAAATACGGGCTTCCAACTCACCCGCCACTTTGCCCCAAAGGGTCTCTAAAGGAAGAAACTGTTGTACGAACTCGAAGGCAGGAATGCGCAGGAAAGACAAAATGCCTCCCGGCCTGAACCGGATAGCAAAAAAGGATATGCCATCCATCTCTTCCAGGAAAATTGACTTCTCCCGCATGCCGACATAATGGCTGCCTGAGATGAACTCATACCGTTTTCGATTATGATCTATGAATCTTTTGTAAGCACTCCCATAGTTGAAAATAATTTCTGTTCTCCCATCCGGAACAAGAATCTCTATGGGCTGAAAGGGCGATTGTTTGAAACTGACTGCCCAAAAGCACTCTACAAAAGGTGCTAATATGGGGGAAGGAGGAAATTCACCGTATGTCATATGCTTCATGATAAACACATGATATTAAGTAAATTTCCTTATAAAAGCCACAAAAATATACTTAAAAAAAGTATAAAAAATCCCCTCTTACAGCGCTTGTGAAAGCAAAATGACTTAATCTATTGATAATGATATGCTTATAATAAGCATGTTTTGGGCCTTGGATCCCCCTCCGGTCATTTTCTTAAATGAGCTTGTAGGGCTGTCACCACCAAGGTTTTCCTTCCTGGCGGTATCCTGTTATTTCAATAGTCAATTGAAAAGCATAATCATCCAGTCCTCTGTTTTAACAAACTGAGGGAGGTGGGCAAACACGAATGACAGATTGTACCTTATTATTCTACCACATCCAGGATTTGACTAAAAGGTATGGTATTGGTTAGTGCCAGCACCTGTGATTCTTCAAAGGAACCATTGCAACTAAGGGTTAATAGCGACTGCCCGAAAGGCAGCTGAACAGTATAGGATGTTGCTCCGGTAGATGTATCCTCTGTTTTTTGCATCAAGGCCTTGTAGTTCTCCACTTTGATTACTTTTTGATTCTCGTCCCCCTTATTCATGAAAGTAGGCAGGGACAATATTGCATTGATACCGGTGAGTAAAGGGGAGTCTGTAATGATCTCAAGGGAAGCATGATCTTGTTCCTGATTTCCATAGATACGATGCACATACAAGCCGGCAAAGCCCAGGTTACTGCCAGAATAATCATCTTCTTCTGGTTTTGAAGCCATTTCACCCAGTGAAGAGGGAAGCAAGCTCAATATTTCCTTTCCTATTTCCGCGTCAATGTCGGCCAGTGCCTGCTGGAGATTAAAGCGGGCATCTTCCAGATTACCGGATTGATAAGAAGCGGTAGCTGTGCTGATTTTATCTGAAAAGTCCTGTGCTTGCAGCGCTATAGCCGTCAGGGAGAATAAGAATATCAGCGGTAGATATATCGTTTTCATAAATTACTGTTCACCTAATTGTTTCTTAATACTGTCAAAATCAAAGTTGTCTGCTGCGGTCATTACTTCCGGTTCATTCTGAAAATTGATCCCTTCCAGCACAACAATAGAAGTTTGTCCGATAGGAAGACTCAGCTTATAACCGCTGCTTTCATCAAACTCCAGTACACCTTTAAAGTCTTTGATTTTTACAGGCTTGTAGTTTTGCTCACTGCCAGAAGCAGCATAACTGGGGTTCGATAAATAAGCGTTGGCGGAAGCGATCAGCAGGGAGTTGTTAGCAATCGTTATGTTCAGCTCTTTATCATCTTTGACGTATTTTCTGGTGATGGTGAGCCCTGCCAGCAATTCGGATGAGCTGCTGACCTGGTCCGACTGTGGATCTTTCTCCATTCCGGCTATATTTTCCGGTAAAGATTCTAAAACGTTTTGCCCCATTTCCATTTCAACACCCATAATGGCTTGCCTAATCGCATTTTTTGCGTCCACGTAATTCTTGGCCTGAAAAGCAGCTTCGGCTTCGGCCATGTTCTCCTTTACGTCGGGTGGCGTAAAAATAAGACCTTCTCCTTTGGTGTTGGTAGCTGAACGGTTCTCATTGACTTGCGGTTCGGCTTCTTCAGATTCACTTTTTTGCATTTTTTCGGTTTCGCTCTTTATTTTATCTTTCAGAGCTCTCACGAATTGGGCATGGGAGGTACTCATGTGAAGCACTCCAATGGTGATCATCAGCGTAAATAGTACTTTTTTCATAACATGATCGAATAGGTTAGGTTTTGGAATTTAATATTTTCTGGCACAAAAAAAAAGCAAGATAAATGTTAATTTTACAAAGGTTCGCCCCAGATATCTGTCAGTAAATTATCCAAATGTTAAAAGGAATACATCACATCGCCATTATCTGTTCAGACTATGAGAGATCAAAAGATTTCTATACAAAAGTGCTCGGATTAAGCATTATCCGGGAAACGTACCGGGCAGAAAGACAATCCTATAAATTGGACTTGGCGATTAATAGCCAGTATCAGATTGAGCTGTTTTCTTTTCCCGATCGGCCACCCCGTCTGTCGTATCCGGAAGCCTTAGGTTTGCGGCATCTGGCCTTTTCGGTGCAGGATCTTGATCAGGTGGTGCAAAAGCTAAAGGAGAAAGGGGTGTCCACAGAACCCATCCGGGTGGATGAACTGACTGGTAAGCGGTTTACCTTTTTGGAAGATCCGGATCATCTGCCACTGGAGTTGTATGAAGTGGCGAGTAACGAGACTTAGGCTAGGCCATTACTTCCTGCTCTTTTTGTTGGTGGAATTTACGGCACCGTCCGAAGCTGTGCTTGAAACGTTCTTTTTCTTCGGGGGTCATGCCGGACCATTTTTGGTTAAATTTCTCACGCCAGGTGCTTTTCCGATGGTGAGAGCCGTGCCCCCATCCTCCGCCGCCGAAACCACCAAACAGAATTCTGGATAAAACCAACAGACCCATTGCCTGCCATAAGTTGATGGGAACACCCTTGAATAAAACAGGAACCAGCCAGTTCCACAATAGCATCACCAACAGACCCAACGCCAGTAATGCAAAAGCTCCGAAAAGCACTATTTTTACAATCCAAAATTTTTTCATCTTATGTTTATTTGAGATGTCCGATGCAAAAGGGGAGAACAGTTAGCCATAATACTACGCTACCCGTCAGAGCTCATCGTACAATACCTGTAACCGCTTTCTCAGGTATAGGATGGCGTAACGCTTCCGGGAAAGTAACGTATTGACCGGTACCTTGGTAAGGGCACTCATTTCTTTGAAGCTCAGGTCCTCAAATTCATGCATCACAAAAACCTCTCGCTGTTCGTCCGGGAGCTCTTCCAAGGCTTCTTCTATGGCGTGCCATATGGTATTGCGCAGAAGTTCGTTGGCCGGATCATCTGACAGACTGGGAAGTATATCTTCCAGCCGTAAAGGCGTGTCGCCATCATCGTCTGCATAAAAGGGCTTTCGGCTAAAAGCTTCCGGCTTCTTTTTGCGGTAACGGTCTGTAATTTTATTGCGGGCTACCGTAAACAGCCAGGCAGTGACCCGCTCAATTTTGTTGATGGTTCGGTAAGCCTCTGTAAATTGGTAAAACACATCCTGTAAAATATCTTCGGCCTCTTCCCGGTCTGGAATACGCTGTTGAATAAAATTTAACAGACGACGTCGCTCTTTGCGTACAGTATCCGCTATTTCGTTATTCTGGTGTTGCAGTAAACCGGTAATAGTGATTGCTTCCATAATAGGGGTATAGACGAGTAAACGAAAAAAAAATTGCAAAGATGCTTGTTTGAAAATAATTTATAACTTAATTTAGTTTATAATGTAAACTAGTTTACAAACTTAAATTGTTCGCTATGACAACCAAGGAATCTTCTTTGACAGAATTAGAATCATGGGATATTATCCAGCGCATGATTCAGGAGGCTAAAAATGAAGTGCGTGACGATGGGTTTTTTTACCTGCTTTGGGGCTGGTTGGTCCTGGTGGCTAGTCTGGGGCATTATGTGCTGGGTTATGTTTTACACTATCCTCATCCCTACATCGTGTGGCTGCTTATGCTGGTAGGAGTCATTGGCACTGTTTACCAGGTAAACCGGAGAAGCAGAAAGGAACGGGTAAAGACCTATATAAGCCGATTTATGGCAAGTTTCTGGTTTGCCATCTTCATCGCCATTGTGATCACGTTGATAGGGGGAGGCTTCAAGATCGGTTTTCAGGCAGCCTACCCCATACTCATTGCTCTCTATGGGGTAGCTACTTTTACCTCTGGTAGCTTGTTTCGTTTCAAACCCTTGATCATAGGGGGTGCCGCCTGCTGGATACTTGCGGTGGTCGCCTTTTTCGTGAGCTTTCCTGTTCAGTTACTGCTGATGGCGCTGACAACGCTGGTGAGTTATTTAATTCCAGGATACCTGCTGAAAGCCAGTTATCGTCATGAGCGAGTTTAAGTCTCTGGACCCCATATTGCATTCTCAACTACGGCTGGCAGTCATTTCCTTGTTGATAGGGGTAGAGGAAGCTGAATTCACTTACCTCAAAGAGAAAACAGGAGCGACAGCCGGTAATCTGAGCGTGCAAATCAATAAGTTGAAAGAGGCTGGCTATATAGAAGTACAGAAAAGTTTTAAGGATAACTATCCCCTCACGCAGTGTAAAATTACCCGGCAAGGGGTAAATGCCTTCGAAGCCTATGTCCATGCCCTCAAAACTTATATCCATGCGAAGCCCAAAAAAGCCTGAATCAATCGTATTACACACCCCAATTGCTTTAAGATGAACCAACTGATTCACAGTCCGGTAGGATGGATCCATGTTGTAGCAGCGGTTCTTTCGCTGCTGCTGGGTACTTTCGTTTTGGTGGCGGAGAAAGGGACACCACTCCATAAACAAACAGGGTATGCCTATGCTGTCATGATGGTTGTGGTAAACATAACAGCTTTTGGCTTGTATGGCCTTTTTGGCAGATTTGGCATTTTTCATGTTGCTGCCATCATCAGTTTGGCTACGCTGGCGGCAGGGATGGTTCCGGTGATAGTTAAAAAACCAGTCCACTGGATCAGTTTGCATTTTAGTTTTATGTACTGGTCTGTGATTGGACTGTATGCTGCTTTTATTTCTGAGATGATCACTCGTATTCCTGACACTCCTTTTTTTGGTATGCTGGGTATAGCCACCTTTGGGGCTATGCTGGTGGCCAGCCTTTTGTTTCGCAAATACCAGAAGCGGTGGCAGAAAAGATTTCGCCTGCTGTTGACTGCCTCAAAATAGATGCCTTTAGTAAATCCCTTCCATGAGAAATTATCTGAAACAGCAGCACATAGGAGAGAGTTTTTTTACCTTTCGGGTGGCCACCTCTTCAAGGCTGGAGCAATTGAGCGATGGTGTTTTTGCTTTGTCCATTACCCTTTTGCTTATTTCTCCTCAGACTCCCAAAACGGCAGAAGAGCTCATTCAGTTTACGAATGAATTGTTATCTTTTCTCTTAAGCACCGCGGTGATCATGCTGATCTGGTACCAGCATTACCTGTATTTTTGCCGGTATAACCTTCGGGATACCACAACCATTGTGCTGAACGCTTTTCTGCTGTTAGTTGTGTTGTTTTATGTATATCCCTTAAAATTTATCCTTGGCTTCTTGTTGCGTTATGCAGGGTACGTATTGATGATATTGCTAGGTATAGATTTTGATTCATCTGGTTTTCATACTTTAGTGACCTCGGTCATGGGTTGGGAAACGCTGCCTACTATCATGTGTATTTATAGTGGAGGGTATGTGACCCTGATGCTGACTTTTGCCCTACTCTACAAACATGCCTTGCATAGCAAACAAACACCATCCTTATCCCCTATGGAATACTGGCTTACCAGACGAAGCATATATATGTTCTCTGTACAGGCAGGGGTAGGTTGCGTATCTATATTAGTGGTGTTTACGGCAATGGTTACCATGCCTTGGCTGGCCATCGTAGGAGGGTTAATTTATTTTATAGTAGGTCCGTTGGTCTGGACCGTGAACCGGTGGCTGGAGAAAGAGAAACCCCTGTCGGAAGTAGTCTTAGAGTAGTTGTTTTTGAGCCAAACATTAATGATAAATCAGCACTCGGTAGAAGCGAAAAGCGCCAACCTCAAAGATCAGCGCTTTTGTCAAGATGCATCAGTGTTGTTTACCTAGTATCTCACTTTGCTTTTTACGGTCTCTGCCCTGGCGCTCGTACATCCATCCGGGATATTCCGGAGACAATTTGCTCACTTCGTCTAATTTTTGCAGGTCAGACTCGCTTAAGCTTATCTCTACTGCTTTCAGATTATCTTCCAGTTGCGACATCTTCTTGGCACCAATGATGACCGTAGTGACAGCTTGCTGGTGCAGCAGCCAGGCCAGGGCCAGGCGGGCCACGCTGATGCCTTTTTCTTCAGCCATAGGATACATCACATCCAGAATGTCGAACGCTTTTTCCTTGTTGACCGGGGGAAAGTCAAATTCTACCCGTCGCGATCCTTCTGGTCCTTCCTGGTCACGTTTATATTTACCACTGAGCAAACCACCAGCCAGGGGGCTCCATACCATCAACCCTATTTTCTGATCCAGCAGCAGCGGAACAATTTCTCTTTCCAGATCACGGCCGGCAATGGTATAATAGGCTTGCAGAGAAACAAACTTAGCCAGATGATGATATTCAGCATAACCCAATGCTTTCATAAGATGCCAGGCAGCCAGATTACTACAACCTACATACCGCACCTTGCCACTTCTCACTATATCGTCCAATGCTCTTACGGTTTCTTCCAGGGGTGTCCAGGGGTCAAACCCGTGAATCTGATACAAATCAATATAATCGGTGTTGAGGCGGCGCAGGCTCTCTTCTACCTGCTGCATAATATGGCCCCGGCTCAAACCGGTTTGGTTGGGGCCTTCGCCCATTTGGCCTCTGACTTTAGTGGCCAGCACGAGTTCATCCCGCTTTAAGCCCAGGTCACGAATGGCTTTCCCAGTCATTTCTTCTGAAAGCCCTTCCGAATACACATTAGCGGTATCTATAAAATTAATACCAGCCTCCACGGAGCGTTTTACCAACTGATTGACCGGTTCCTGTTCCAGTTTGCCAATGGCTGTCCAGTAGCCTCGTCCTCCGAAAGTCATGGTTCCCAGACACAATTCAGAAACCAGTAAACCCGTATTGCCTAAGACATTATATTTCATACTTTAATCATAAAAGGTGAAATATAATAAAGGAGTTAGTACAGGGAATTGTTTGTGTGACCAGTGTAAAAAGCAAATGAAGTTTTTAGCAAGAGAAACCTATCATAAGCCACTGATACCCTTTCAGAGAAGCAACAAAAACAGATCATAGTCATGGGAACATATTTTATGTGCAGGCCAGCAAATACTGATGGAATGCTCAGTACCTGCTGACTTAACACACAGTGTATTATTGTGCCGCCGGCGTATCAAAATTGGCAATGGGCCACACACCAGGTGCCGGGAAGCTGATGCCTTTGTTTTCTCCCCGTGCTTCATCTTGCCCAAAGTAATAGAGGGGCCATCCTCTGTAAGTAAGTTGTGGTTCTCCCAGTACGGTGATTTCTCCAAAGTCTTCCGGATTCATGGCGCTGGGAAGTTCTGTCAGCGCTACATAAAAGATAGGCCAGACCGCATCGTGACCAGGGTCACCATTGGTAAAATTGTTGGTATCCTTGCTATCATTGATGAAGATGTAAAGCGTACGACCGTTGGCATCTGTAAAATATTTAGTAACCTCTTCTCCCTCTGTGTAATCGCTTTTGTAATTTTTTCCGTCATGCCCTACCAGTTGAGCATCGGCAATCATCAGAGAATAACCCGGTTTGGCCACATACCATACATTGTTTGCCCCTTCTCCGGCAGTTTCACCAGGTGCTTCGATCTCGCCATCTCCATTGGGTGCAAAATAATAGAGCGGCCATCCTTTGTAAGTGGTTTGTTCAGTGGTTCCGTCAGAAAGAGTAATACTGCTGAAATCATCCGCGTTTAAGGTGCTTCCTGTGGGTAGTCTGATTTCCTCCGTGAAAAAGACCGGCCAGGCACCGGCACAACCACCCGAACAATGATTGGTTCCGTCATGATCACGGGTAAAGTAATAAAGTGTACGACCTTGGGTATCGGTGAGAATACTGCCCAACGTTTCATTGTTCGCAGTTTGAACGGTAGGCGCCAGGGGTGCTTCTGTCACATTAGTATTAACAATAGGCCACACACCAGGTGCCGGAAAACTAACGCCTTTGGTTTGTCCTCGTTCTTCATCTTGCCCAAAATAATAGAGCGGCCATCCCTTATAGGTCAGTTGCTGACGGTCGAAAACGGTAATTTCTCCAAAATCGTCTGCATTTACATTACCCGGCAGATCTTCAATTTCCACGTGGAATATCGGCCATACAGCATCGTTACTGAAATCAGAACGGGTAAAATTATTCACATCTTTATAGTCTCTGATAAAACTATAGAGGGTACGCCCCATGGCGTCTGTAAAAAATTTGGTCACTTCTTCTCCTTCCGTATAGTCACTCTTGTAATTCAATCCGTCCTCCCCCACCAACTGGGCATCGGCAATCATTAGGGAGTAGGTAGGCTTTACCACATACCAGACATTGTTAACACCCTGCCCGTTGGTTTCACCAGGGGCTTCTATATTTCCGTCTGAAGTAGGAGAGTAGTAATACAAGGGCCAACCTTTGTAAGTGGTTTGCATACCGCCCTCGCTGCGGGTAATTGTGCCGAAGTCAGCGGTGTTCAATCCCGTTCCTGTAGTTAGGTTCTCCGAATAATACACAGGCCAGGCACTCAAACAACCACCGGAGCAAGCACTTTCTCCGCTGACATCTCTGGTAAAATAATAAAGGGTAGTGCCATTGCCATCTACCAGAATTTCACCCAGTGAAGCATCAGTAGCTAATCTTACTTCTCCTGAAGCGTCTGGCGTCTCATCATCTTCATTACAACTTATCAAACAAAGAATCATGAGCGATAGGAGGCTGCCATTCAGTAATTTGCGTAATGTTTTCATATGATTGGTTTTTTAAGGTGTCATAGTTTATAGTGTCAATTGCTATCGCCTGTGGAGAAATCATAAGAGGCCAGCAGGTATTTTGTGTTTCATATTTCCTGATCAGTACAGGATTTCCGGCAAGATTGGTTGCTTGCGGTGAGTTCTATTTTTACATTATCCGGGTGGATGGAGACAGGCAGCGTTGCCTGATCTGCTGAGAAATTATTTTTTTGTGGAGGAAATGTTATTCGAAGGAACAAAACTTTTTAAAATAAGCTGAATGAGTATTCATATTGGCACTTCAGGGTGGAGTTATGATCACTGGCAGGGGGTTTTATATCCTCACGATATACCGCATCATGCAAGGTTGCATTATTACACCCAGCGATTTCATACTGTGGAGCTTAACAGCAGCTACTACCGCTGGCCCCGGATCAGTACTTTCAGGAGCTGGAAAAGGCGTTTGCCGGAAGGTTTTCTGATGAGTGTGAAAGCCCCCCGCTGGCTGACCCATGCCCGAAGATTGTATGGCCCCGAGCAATGGCTGGACACCATAGGCAAGGGGTGGCACGCTTTGCTGGATAAAAGAGCCGTCCTGCTGGTACAGTTGTCTCCTCTTTTTGAATATGATTATGAACGTCTAGCCTATTTTTTATCCAAGCTGCCCTGGTGGATGCGAACCACGGTGGAGTTTCGTCACCCCAGCTGGCACCGGGAAGAGATCTTTCAGTTGCTGGAGCAGCATCAGGCGGCCTACTGCATCATGAGTGGGGCTTATTTGCCTTGCATCCTCAGAGCCACAGCGCCTTTTGTCTATGTGCGTATGCACGGACCGGATACGCATCATTTGTATGGTGGCTCATATGCGGATGATGATTTGCGATGGTGGCGCGACAGGATCTGGGAATGGCGGGCAGTGGGTAAAGAGGTGTTTGTCTATTTTAATAATGACGGAGGCGGAAACGCTGTCCGGAATGCAGCCACCTTGCAGGCAATGCTGGGGTAGCCAACCGATTTTATAGTATACTTTTTTGTCATGGGCAAAGGTATTCCATCAATTTTTTCAAAATATACTGTTAACGGACACAATGGCAATGATAGGTTATTTTGATGGCTATGGGAATATTAATTATAGCTCAAAATACAGGTGAAGTAGCCAAATTGGCATAAAATCGGGCAAACCACCTGTTTAATTCTTTTCAAAGAAATACGATATGGGCTAGCCAGCGATGCAATAATCAAGAACATGGAAAGCCTACCCCCATATATGCGAAAAAAAGTGCCTGTGTAAAATTAAAGCGGACGCCACCATTGTATGAAAAAAAATGATAAATTAAGCGAGATAACCAAATCACTCCCTATAAACCTTTGAAATGATAGTATGAAAACACAACGAAGATCTATTCTGAAAAAAATGTTTGCTTCTCTGGCAGGTGTAGCCGGGCTTAGTGTAGGAGCACAGGCTAGTGCAAAAAACGCTGACGAAGCGACAGAAAAAGAAGTATTTGATGTGGTACCCGACCAGGAAGTTCCCTTATTCTCCAGTGCTGTGAAACAGGGAGGCTTTGTTTTTATCGCCGGCATAGGGGCACACTTTGAAGGGGATATCAAAGCACACACCGAGCATGTGCTGAATGAAATGGAGAAACAACTGAAGAACGCCGGTTCTTCTATGGATAAGGTAGTAAAAGTGAATGTATACCTCCACGACCTGAATGATTATAAGGCTATGAATGAAACTTACCGGGGTCGCTTTGGCAACAAGCCGCCTGTCCGTACGACAGTGGCTGTTTTCGGAGGAGTACCTGGAGATTCTTTGGTAGAAATAGACTGTATTGCAGCCGTATAATTTCTGGTCTTTTATGAGATCTTAAGCTATAACCTTATGCTTAATCGCAGACAACTTATCAAACATTTATCGTCTCTCCCGCTCATAGGAGGGTTTATGGGGCAGGGATTTTCCAGAATGCCAACCACCGTAGTTCCTCAGTATCGTGATTATTTCAAGGAACTGGGGGTGCGGACTTTCATCAATGCGGCGGGTACCTATACTGCCATGACCGGCTCATTGCTCCTCGATGAAGTGAAGGATGCCTATCAGTATGCTTCCAACGAATATGTAATGCTGGATGAACTGCAGGATAAAGTAGGAGAAAGGATCGCTTCCTTGCTGCGTTGCGAAGCAGCCACTGTGACCTCCGGTGCTTTTTCAGCAATGACGCTGGCTACTGCCGGGGTACTTACGGGGCTGGATGAGAAAAAAGCAGCCCAAATTCCTCATCTGCAAGGGACAGGCATGAAAACCGAGGTCATTATGCAAAAAGCACATGACATCGGATATGCGCATGCCATCCGCAACTGTGGGGTGGATATTGTTTATGTAGAGACCCGGAAAGAGTTAGAAGAAGCTATCAACGACAAAACCGCTATGATGGTCTTCATCAATGCCTATAATTTTGATGGTAAGATACAGACAGAAGAATTTGTCAAGATAGCGAAAAAACATAATATTCCGACTTTGAATGACTGTGCGGCGGATGTGCCTCCTGTTGAGAATTTGTGGAAATACACCGAAATGGGTTTTGGCCTAGTCTGCTTCTCCGGTGGGAAAGGGTTGAGAGGTCCGCAAAGTGCTGGCCTGCTGCTGGGGAAAAAAGACCTGATTGCAGCAGCCCGTTTAAGCGCGCCACCCCGGGGCGATACGGTGGGAAGAGGCATGAAGGTGAACAAAGAAGAAGTGCTAGGCATGCTCATCGCGCTTGAAACTTATCTGGCTAAGAATCATGAAGAAGAGTGGAAGCGCTGGGAAGGACAGATTGCCCACATAGGCGATGCCATTAAATCGATCAAAGGGGTAACAGCAAAAACAGATGTGCCTCCCGTAGCGAATCATGTGCCAACGCTGAATGTCTCCTGGGATACTGGTAAAGTGCGTATTTCCGGTGATGAGCTCAAAGAGGTGTTGCGCAAAGGGCACCCTTCTATTGAAGTAGCCGGCGGAGGACCGGATTCTATCAGTATCACAACCTGGATGCTGAGGCCCGGGCAGGAAAGAATTGTTGCTACCCGTTTGCAGGAAGCCTTGTCTGAAGTGGCAGTATCCTGATCATTCGTCGGGCTTATGTCTTCTTTTATGAAAGGGATAGCCAAAAGCTGCCCCATTTCCTTATTTTTAAAACTTGCAAAGTGTATTCTGTTCTATGCGAAACCTAATTTATGTTCTCTGTTGTCTAAGTTGTTTTTACTGTAGCCATGCCTGGGCCCAATCTTACAGTCTGCTTCTTAAGGGAGGCCATGTGATAGACCCAAAGAATAATATAGATGGCATCATGGATGTGGCTATCAGTGGTGATACAATTGTACAGGTGGCTGAAAATATCAGCGAAGAAAGCGCAGAAAAAGTGATCAACGTCCAGGGATTATATGTAACGCCTGGTCTTATCGATCTGCATTCCCATAATTTTCAGGGAACCGAAGCGGATCACTATCTGAGTAATGGCCCCAGTGCTCTGGCACCCGACGGTTTTACCTTCCGGTGTGGCGTCACCACGGTGGTGGATGCAGGGGGGGCCGGATGGCGTAGCTTTCCCCTTTTTAAAGAAAATATCATTGACCCTTCTAAAACCCGGGTGCTTTCCTTCCTCAATATTGTAGGGGAAGGGATGCGGGGTGGCGTTTACGAGCAGAACCTGGACGATATGGATGCCAGAATGACGGCCCTGGTCGCTCAGCAAAATCCGGAGGTGGTCGGCATTAAGGTGGCTCATTTTTCCGGACCCGAATGGGACCCGGTAGATCGGGCTGTAGAGGCCGGAGAAATAGCCAATATTCCTGTGATGATTGATTTTGGTGGACATACACCCCCGCTTTCTCTGGAAGAACTACTGCTCCAGCGTCTCCGCCCCGGTGATATTTTTACCCATGTGTTTGCTCATGTAAATGGCCGGGTGCCTGTGGTGGATGAAAAGGGAAAAGTCCGTCCCTATGTCAAAGAAGCCCAGACGAAGGGTGTTATTTTTGATGTAGGGCATGGCGGTGCCAGTTTTCTTTTCAAGCAGGCCGTACCAGCCCTGAAGAGCGGGTTTTATCCTAATACCATCAGTACGGATATTCATACCGGTAGTATGAATGGAGGGATGAAAGATATACTCAACCTGATGTCCAAATTTCTGAATATGCAAATGGATTTACCCAGCGTTATAGCAGCTACCACCTGGAAGCCTGCTCAGGTGATACACCGGGAAGAGCTGGGCCATCTGAGTGTAGGGGCAGAGGCTGATGTAGCCGTATTAAACCTTCGGGAAGGGCAGTTTGGCTTTATAGATTCTCAGGGGTATCGCATGGATGGCACCCAAAAGCTGGAGTGCGAACTTACCCTCAGAGCCGGTCAGGTGGTATATGACCTGAATGGTCTGGCAGGGACCCCCTGGCAGTCGGAAGCCTCCAGCAGTTCAACAGGACATTAAGATGCCTATCCTCATGCGCTTCATTCTTTCTTTTTTGTGCTTGTCGCTGCTGGCATTGTATACAGCTTGTGAACGGGGCAACCAACAGTCTTCTTACCTTTCTCCATCGACAGAAGAGCGAACGCCCCGTGCCCTGAGCGCCGATATAAAAATAGAACCTTTCATGGCGATAGAGCGAGGAGGGATTCGCTTATGCCTGGATCCTGTCACCAACGATTTCTTCTATAACAACATGGCAGGAGATATTTTCAGAATATACCGGCAGCAAGACTCGCTGTTTGCTGAAAAAGCCTATGATTTATCGGATCATGGCATAGAATCCTTACAAGGCATGGCCTTCTATGATAGCATGCTTTTTTTGGTGGGCAATAAATTTTATGACGACAACAAAGCCACCAAGGGCATTGTCATGCGGGGTCGCTTGGATCAGAAAGGTCAATATGCCTGGGATACGCTGGCCATCACCGACCTGTATGGAAAACCCAAAACACTGTATAGCCATGAGTTTAATGGCATTGCAGTAAGCCCCGACGGACAATATATTTATGTGAATAGCGGTGCCCGCACAGACCATGGGGAAGTGCAGGATAATGACGGAATGTTTCCGGACACCAGGGAAGTGGCCATCACGGCCTGTATCTTCAAGCTTCCTGTAGACGGGAAAGATATAGTGCTGAAAGATGATTCCAGTTTTCTGGCTGAAAAGAGATATCTGTTTGCAAATGGCGTCCGGAATGCATATGATCTGGCTTTTTCTCCGGAAGGGCACTTGTTTGCTGTATCCAATTCTTCCGATTATGACCATTCGGAAGATATGTTCTGGCTCAGAGAAGGGCACCATTATGGGTTCCCCTGGGTGATGGGAAATACAGAAAACCCTCAGCAGTTTCCTGACTGGGACCCTGATCCGGCAAAAGATCCTTTCATCAATCCGGCCGCCTATGCTTATAATAACAAGTATTTTAAGAATGACCCGACATTTCCCAAAAGGCCGGCAGAGCTGACGATCACAGCTCCGGTTCTCAATTATGGACCTGATGCCAACTTTTACCGTGACCGGCAAACAGGAGAAGTGAAAGATGGGGATGAGACGGGAGAACCGGTTGGCACTTTTACAGGGCATCGTTCTCCCCTGGGCTTATTCTTTGATACAGACAGCCTGCTGGCCGACCCCTACAAAGGAGATGGTTTTGTGTTGAGCAATACCTTCGGCGAAAATTCTTCTCTCATGCGACGGCTTTCGGTATTAGGAGCAGACCTGATCCACATGAAATTACAATATAAGCCAGACATTGACAATTACATCGTCCATTGCTATCGAATTGTCGACGGTTTTACAGGTCCTACGGATGCCCTGATGATAGATAATGTGGTGTATGTGATCGAGTATACCGGGATGATCTGGAAAATTACTTTACCAGCCGCCATGACTGTTTGAGCAAGAAATTTTCTCTCACAATCCGGCCAGCACCTTTACAGCTAATGGCGCAAATGCCCGATCCTGTTTTGTCGATGATATGCTAAGTGCTTTTACAATGGGAATGTATGCCTTTGAACAGATTGTTTTTGTTAAAATATTTGTTATAAAGGATGAAAAAGCACAGCTATTGAGAACATGTCGACTAAGAAATTAACAGGAAAAGAGATCAAAGCCCTGGGGTATCCGGAAAGCAGAGTTGTAGGTGTGGCCATAGAGGTGATGGAATCCCATTACAGAGGAAAAAGCAAAAAACAAAAACTGACCATACTCAGCAACATTTACCAATATCCCCATAATTATATCAATGATGAGGTACTCGGCGGTGTGGCCCGGGAACTGCTGACCCAGACAGCATCTAAAGCGCCGATAGGGTTACACCAGCAAAGACCTTATCAGATGTACGGAGAAGGTGGGATTGAAGCAGGGGCCCGGCATCAGATGGATATTGCCATGCAACTGCCGGTGACAGTGGGTGGGGCTTTAATGGCCGATGCCCACCAGGGCTATGGCTTACCCATTGGCGGTGTACTGGCTACCAAGAATGCCGTCATTCCGTATGGCGTAGGTATGGATATTGGTTGCCGTATGTGTCTGACGTTGTACGATATTCCTCCTGCTTACCTGCAGCAACATCGTGATACCATGAAAAACATGCTGGTGAGCCATACCTGCTTCGGACAGGCTACCTTCGCCAAGCCGGAAGATGATGCGGTACTGGCCCGAAAAGAATTCAGTGAGATCAAAGTAGTACGGGATCTCAAAGACCGGGCTTACCGACAAATAGGTACTTCCGGTGGAGGCAACCATTTTGTGGAGTTCGGGGTAGTGAATCTTGCAGATCCGCACAATGAGTTCTCCCTGCCCACAGGGCCATACCTGGCCGTGTTATCTCACTCCGGTTCCAGAGGATTGGGGGCTAGCATTGCCCAGCACTATACGAAAGTAGCCCGAGAATTATGCCCCCTCCCCAATGAGGCCAAGCATCTGGCCTGGCTGGATCTGGATACGGAAGAAGGACAGGAGTACTGGCTGGCTATGACGCTGGCTGGTGATTATGCGTCGGCTTGCCACCATCACATCCACCGTAGGCTGGCAAAAGCATTAGGAGAAAAACCGCTGGTCATGGTGGAAAACCACCATAATTTTGCCTGGAAAGAGCGGGACGTACAAGGAGAAGAAATGATTGTACACCGAAAGGGAGCCACACCCGCAGGCAAGGGGGTATTAGGTATTATTCCCGGTTCTATGACGGCCCCCGGTTTTATCGTGCGGGGCAGGGGAGAAGCAGCTTCTCTCAACTCGGCTTCTCATGGCGCAGGCAGGGTCATGTCGAGAAGAAAAGCCAAAGAAAGTTTGTCTTCCAAAGAAGTGGCTGAACAACTTCAGACAGCGGGTGTCACCCTGATTGGCTCCGGCCTGGATGAAGCGCCTATGGCCTATAAAGATATCCGGCAGGTAATGCAGGCGCAGCAGGAACTTGTTGATATTGTCGGGACTTTCTCTCCAAAAATTGTCCGTATGTGTGGACCAAACGAAGGTTGGGATGGCATAGATTAGTTGATTTTACTACCAGAGCAGAAACTTTTCTGCTCTGATTTTTTAAGCCTATTCTCCCTGCTGCACTTCTCCCACCTGATCGGGTACAAGCCCATGAGCGTCTTTGTGCGTTTGAATCATGGACGCTGCATCGGGGGCTTCTGCCAAACACATGACTATGCCCTTCTTTTCATCTACCCAGTAGTTGATAAAATTTACACTATACTTATCCTGAATCGCCAGATCTTTCTCATGAGCTTCTAATACGGCCTGAGCGGTAACTTTACCAGGGCCTATGTGGTGTATATCAAAATACAGCTTTTGATGACCATCCAAAGCAGCTTCTATACCTTCAGTAACGGCAAAAACCTGCTCAGGTATCAAACCGTGTGCTTCTGCATGGGTTTTCATTATTTGCGTTGAATCTGCTGCTTTTGATAAACAAAAGACCTTTCCTGCTGCTTCATCTACCCAGTATTTTACAAACTGGACACCGTATTTATCCTGTGTAGCCAGATCTTTTTTATGCGCTTCAGCAACGTCTTCATAGGTAACTTTCCCGGGTTCCAGCTCATGGACATCGATAAAAAGTTGTTTGGCCGGCAATGTATGTGTGATTGCTTGTGGCCTACTTGTTTTATGAAAAGCAGGTTGGCTAGCACGCTGACATCCAGTAAATAAACTCATTCCTGAAACGAAAAGAATCAATAGTTTTTTCATAATTTTTATTAATTTGATGATTACAAATAAGAGATTAACGGTACAAAGGAAGAGAGCCAGAGAGTACTATAAATCAGAGGTTTTACCTAAATTGAAAAGGAGCCCTCCCCATTTTAGTGAAGCAGGCCCCTATATGTTCTAATTCACATGGTAAATGGAATTACTCGAGCGTGACGGCTATTTGGAAAATCTACAGCAACTTTACCGGCGTGTTAGTTCAGGAGAGGGGCATACGGCATTTATGATGGGTGAAGCCGGTATTGGCAAAACGGCTTTAATCAATGCTTTCTTAAAGCAGATTAATGATAAAAGTAATGTGTATGTGGGTGCCTGTGATTCGCTTTTTACGCCTACTCCACTCGGGCCTTTGTATGATATCGCCCGGAACCTGAGCCATGATTTTTGGGAACTGTTGCGTACCGAAACCGACCGGGCTAATATTTTTACTTCCCTGATCCAGGAACTGGACGAAGCCTCTCTGCCCGTCGTGTTGGTTTTTGAAGATGTACACTGGGCCGATGAAGCTACGCTCGATCTGATAAAATTCCTGGCCCGAAGGATCGTTCGCCTGAAATGCCTCTTTCTGCTTTCATTCAGAGAAGATGAGGTAGGTCTCCATCATCCCTTGCGATTAGTCATGGGTGAATTACCCCATCAGTCAGTAACCCGGCTTCACATCGAGCCATTATCTGAAGCAGTCGTACATCGCTTATCGGAAAAGGCTGGTTATGCTGGTAAGGAAGTGTACCGATTGACCCGGGGTAATCCGTTTTATGTCAATGAAATTCTGGCTAGTTACAGCCATGGCATTCCTGAAAATATCAAAGACTCGGTGTTGTCGGTATTTAACAGGCTCGATCCGGCCGTAAAGGCATTGTGGGAACTGATCGCTGTCATACCAAACCGGATAGAAAACTGGTTGCTGAAAAAAGTGGCACCGGATGATACGCAAATCCTGGAAACCTGTTTTCAAAAAGGAATTTTAAAAGCAGACGATCATTATATTTTTTTTAAACATGAACTGTTCCGCATTATCATAGAAGAATCGTTGTCGCCACCCAGGCGGATATGGCTCAACAAACAATTGTTGGATATTTTACTGGCGCATCGAGATCCACATATTGAGCTGGCAAGACTGGTACATCACGCTAAAAGTGCGCGTGAAAATGATACCGTGGCGAAACTAGCTTTGGAGGCGGCACCCAAGGCAGCTTCTTTAGGAGCCCATACAGAGGCCGCTGAGTTTTATACGACGGCCATAACCTATGCTTCCCATCTTACGCCAGAAGAAATGGCTCGTCTGCATGAAGCGCATGCCTATGAGTGCTACCTCACCAATCAGATTCTAGAAGCCATTAATTCGCAGAAAAAAGCCCTCGACCTGTGGCGGGAAAGGCAGGACAAATTAAAAGAGGGCAATGCCCTTCGTTTTTTATCCCGTTTGTGGTGGTTTCAGGGAAATAGGAAACAGTCAGAAACCTTTGCTCTGGAAGCTATCGCTGTGTTGGAAAACGGATTCCCTACCCGGGAAAGGGCCTTAGCCTACAGTAACCTGGCACAGCTAAAGATGCTCTCTGACAACGTAGAACAAGCGCTCCATTGGGGTGGGAAAGCGATTGAACTGGCGCACAAGCTGGAAGACCAGGAAATCTTGTGTCATGCTTTAAATAATGTAGGCACTGTTTGTCTTACAAGACCAGCCTTGCATCAGAAAGGTGGAACCGACCTACACCAAAGTCTGTCCATTGCGATAGCGCAGGGATATCAGGAACATATCGCCCGTGCTTATACTAATTTAGGCTCCTGCTATGTACTCACCAAACAATATGATAAGGGGTTGACAGCCCTGGAAGACGGAATAGCCTATTGTGAAGAGCGTGATCTGGATTCTTGGACCTACTACATGCTTTCCTGGAAAGCCCGCCTTTATCTGGAACAGGGGCTTTGGGATAAAGCTGCTTCCATTGCCGGTGATTTGCTGAGAAATCCTCGCCATCCATCCATTGTCAGAATTGGTGCCTTGGTGGTATTGGGCAAACTATTGTTGCGAAAAGGAAAAGACGGTGCCTTGGATTTATTAAAAGAAGCTACAACTTTGGCTTCCTCCACCCTGGAAGTGCAAAGAATCGTGCCAGTAGCCACGGCCTTGCTGGAATACAGATGGATTCATGGCATTACTGATGAGTTTAATGAAATCATAGAACTGGCAGGCCAATTATTACAGCAACAAGACAATCCTTGGTATATCAGCGAATTCAACTACTGGAAGCATAAATCTACCGGTAAGCCAGCGGTAAAGGAGGAGATAGTAGATCCTTATAAATCAGAACTGCAAGGAGACTGGAAAAAAGCAGCTAAGTTGTGGCAAGAACTAGGCTGCCCTTATGAACTGGCTATGGCGTTGTCTGATGGCAACGAAGAAGGGCAAAAACAAGCTTTAACAATACTTGATGAACTAGAGGCATCAGGTACCAGCGAAAGGCTGAAGCAAAAAATGAGGTTGTCGGGTATAAAAAGCATTCCCAGAGGACTGCGCCAAAGTACCCGTGAAAATCCAGCTCATTTAACTACCCGCCAAATTGACGTTCTCCATTTGTTACAGGAAGGACTTCAAAATCAGGAAATTGCAGATAGGCTATTTATCTCACTTAAAACAGTCGATCACCATATATCCGCTATTCTTTCAAAGTTGGCGGTAAATTCTCGAATGAAGGCCGTAGCAGAAGCTTCCCGCCTGGGTATATTAAAATAGGGAATGGCTTACCGATAAATAGGGAATTCTCCCGAATTGCACTAATGCTCCTGTCGCTAGCTTTGTTAAAAACAAATGCTAGTCAAAATGAAAAAGTTTATTATTCCATTCAAAAAAGAACTGCCTGATAACCGTTGGGGCAGCCTCTTACAATCCGACACACAATGGTGGAAACAAAAAATAGTGGCCGCCACGCTCAGCAGCTGGTGTATGATGACCTTGTTCGGCTTCCTTGTCAGTTGCAACGACGACCAGCATGCTCTGGAACCGTGGGAGCAGGAACTCGATCAGCTCCGCATGAAAGTTGCCTCTTATCAGGATATCGAGAACGCCATAGAGGATGGCTATGACACTGAGTTTACCGGATACCGAACACAGATGGGATTTCACTACATGAAGGCTTCATTGATAGATGACAAATTTGAATTAGAGAAGCCGGAAGTAGTGTTATATGCTCCTGATACCGACGGTAACCTTCAGTTTGTCGCTGTGGAATATGCAGTCCCTATTGAAAATATGGAGAACCCACCCCCGGCACCAGCGGGCTTCACCGGAGAAGTAGATGTATGGGAAATTAACACGGAATTTAATGTATGGACGCTCCATGTGTGGGTAGGGCTGGACAATCCTCATGGTGTCTTTGCTTCCCATAATCCCAATCTTCCTTGATGGCCTCTAATCTTTACATCATATTTCTAACTCAAAATTATCATCAAAATGAAAAAGTTTATTATCGAAAGAGAACTTCCCGGTGCCGGACAACTGTCTCCTGGCGAGTTAAAAGCTATTTCTCTCAAATCCTGTGAGGTAGTCAGCGGCCTGGGTAAACCTTACCATTGGATTGAATCTTATGTGACGGAAAATAAAATCTACTGTGTACATATCGCACCCGATGAAGCGACCATCCGTGAGCATGCGAAGCGGGGCGGATTTCCGGCCAATAGTGTTGAAGAAGTGAAAGCTATCATTGATCCGACAACGAGTGCATACTGAACAATGCTTTATCAGGGTGGGCCTTCGCTCATCCTGATCATAACGATCACCAAATCATCCCCGCCATTTCATGAAGGATGTGAAGGTGCGTCTGCTTTCACAAAACCTATTGCGGCTTATACAGGCTAAACAAGTGACGAAAGACAAAATGGCTCACATCTAACCGAATCTGCTCCGGGTTTGGGATTTCACCAGCCCCATCTGTATTGGTAATGCCAATGCAAGCAGTAGCAGAGGGAGGATGAATGTAAAAGAAAGAATAGAAAGCTTTCTGTGTGCCAGTATGGCCTATCACCTGCCTGTTCTCAAATTCTTCCAGAAAAAAAGAAAGGGCCACCGATGACCTGACCCCATCGTGCTCACCAATGAAATGCTGTACCTGCCAGAGTTCTTCCAGCGAAGAACGTTTCAGCACTTCGTCCTCTGTAGCCTGGCCTGTCAGGAAAGTCAGGTATTGGATCATATCTTTCAAAGGAGCATTCAGCCCTCCATTAGAGGTTGTAATCCCCGTATCAAAATCCAGCCCGTTGGCTTCAGGCTGTCCGTTGCGTATGGTGTAGTTGTTGGAGCGGTATTTTAGCAAATGGTAGGGCGTGATGTCATAATAGGAGCTATACATTTTCAGAGGTTTGAGAATGTTCTTATCAATGTATACCTCATAGTCATCGCCAGAAAGAATTTCGATGATACGGCCCAGGAAAATGATGGCCGGATTAGAGTAGCTGAACTTGCTGCCGGGTGGAAATAATATTTCAGTATACGGTAACATCGCCACAATCTGATCCCATTCGGTAGGCTCAAAAGGGTGCCAGGGTTTGTCGCCGCCCCAGGGCCAGGTGGGGTCACGGAAACCTGCCGAATGACTCATGACCATCTTGATAGTAATAGCATCCATGCTGCCGTAGGGATTGTGTACTTGACGCAGTTCCGGTAAATACCGCGTGACCGGGTCATCCAGACGCAGCAGGCCACGGTCTCTGAGTTGCATGATAGCGATAGCAGTGAAGGTCTTGGTGATGGAAGCCCAGTGTAAAATGGTATTTTCATCCATCGGCCGGTGATGGCTCAGGTCCGCTTCCCCATAATAGTGGCTTCCTTTCACTTGCCCATGCTCCAGAAACAGCAAGGCTCCCCCTACCACCTGATTGTCCTGTAGCGTCTGACGAAAGTACGTTTCAGTGTCCTGCCAGGCTTTGTCAAAGGATTCATTTTTCTGTGCCTGAGCAGCAGGCATCCCGACAGACAGGCATGAAACAGTTGTCATGATGAGGCAGAAGAGACCTGTAAGATTTGCCATAATGGGATTGATTTCTATTTGCGCCAGAAGATAGAAAAAAATGCTGTATAGGTGTTCAGTAAGTTAAGCCTTATTTACCTGTTTTGACAAGGGAAATAGAGTCATCTCAGCAGTCCATTGCTGCTTTTCAATTATCTTTGTGCTCAGAATGATTATTAACAAACGACTGCTGGCGCATGTAGCGGTATTAACTGCCAGCTTGATTTATGGCGCTAACTATACCATCGCCAAAGCCATCATGCCCAGCCTGATCGCTCCCTTTGGTTTTATCCTGGTGAGAGTGGTCGTGGCAGGTACTTTGTTTTGGTTGCTGGCCTTATGGCCGGCATTCCGGCAACCTGTGGCCAGAAAAGACTGGCCCCGTTTCATACTTTGCGGCTTGTTGGGCTCATCCCTCAACCAGTTGGCTTTCTTTAAAGGATTATCCTATACCTTGCCTATTCATGCTTCCCTGATGCTGCTCACCATTCCTATCTGTGTGACCATCCTGGCTGCCTTGCTGATCCATGAAAGAATCACCTGGCTAAAGGTGGCAGGACTTGCATGTGGTATCAGTGGTGCGCTGCTGCTGATTGGTATGCCCGAACAAAATAATTATGCCAATGCTACCAACATTGTGCTGGGCGATGCGCTGGTATTGTTCAACGCCTTTTCTTTTGCCTGTTATCTGGTGATTGCCAAGCCTTTGATGCGTATTTATCACCCCATTGTAGTGGTTCGATATATGTTTACTTTCGGGTTTTTCTTTGTGTTGCCCTTCGGCTTCAAAGAGTTTAGTCAGGTGTCCTGGGAAGCTTTTCAGCTACCCGACTGGCTGGCCCTGGGCTATGTGGCAGTGTTTACCACTTTCCTGGCGTACATACTCATGAATGTTCCCTTGAAAATTTTAGCCGCCACAACCGTGGGCGCCTATATCTACCTGCAACCCGTATTTGCCGCTATTATCTCTATGATTTTTTTTGGAGAAACGCTAACCTGGACAAAAGTGATTTCCGCTGTCCTCATATTTGCAGGCGTCTATCTGGTCAGTTACATTCCAAAACAGCAAAGTGTTAAAGAGAAAGTCTAATGTGAGGCATACAGTAATTTTTCTGCCCGGAATAGTTTATCCGTAGCTTGCAGGATTTTGGCTTTCAGCCGGGGATTGTATTTGGGGTGAGTCTCCAGAAAAGTTCGGACGATCCGGGCGGCTTCCGGGCTTTGGTAATCCCCAAAGGTAGCTTGCAACCAGTTTTGTGGAAAGAAAATATCGCCGGTTTGCTGAATCTCTTCCAGCAGTTCCAGACTTTCTTGCAGGTATTTTTCTGAGGAAGAGGCCCGCAAAGGATGGTGCAGATAACCCAGGGCAACCACCACCCAGGCTTCCTTCTCTCTGTTATTTTCATTTGCTAAGAAGGCAAAAAAAGTATCTCTTACCTGTTCCTCCGGAGAAAGGGCAGACACTAAGAACTGCAAACGCTTTTTCCGGTCAGGATTCTCAATACGATCAATCTGCCGGGATAGTATCTGATTGGGGGTAGGGTAGGCTCTTACCGCCAGGGCCAATGCCAAAGAGGTATAATCATCTTCTGCCAGGATCACGCCAGCCGGTGGCTGCTCTTGGTCCCATATGGCATATAAGCGGTCTTGCGCCTGCTGGCTTAGCGCTATGCTTTGATAAGCTTTCAGCAAGATCTTTTTCTGATTGGTATCCGGATTCTGTTGCAGGGCTTGCCAGATTTCCTCTTCCAGGGCGACAGCCAGTCGTTTCCTCCTGTCTGGTAAAGTAAATTGCCAATAGAGGTTGCTGAGCTGGTCGGTGAGTAAGGTTAAGTTCAACTCTTCCGTTTCCTGAGATAAGCCTTTCCGCACGATGTCCAGCAACTGCTGCGGACTCATAGACTGCCCTGCCAGCATATTTTCATATAGGTTGATGTAAGCGGCCGCTCTGGTCACCGGATGTTGGATCGTATAGAGTTGGGGTAACATAAGCGCGTCAACAGGAAACAGCCCATATCCCTGTCCTGTGGTATTAAATACAACAAATAGTGGTTTTTCTTTTCCGGCGGCTGATGCCACCGTTACCTGCGGTTGGTTCATTGATACTGAGAATTCTTCTGTGCGATCCGGATATACCAGCGCTATTTCAAAAAGCTGTGGCCATAATCTGTCCGAACCATCTTCTCCCTGTTGGGTAATCACCAGTGCAGAAACTTTATCTTCTTCAGTATTCAACTGATAAGTGAACTTTGGCCTGCCCGTTTCATCAACCCACACTTCATTCCATGATTGTAAGTCCACCGGCGTCAGGTCGTCCAGAATGCGGATCAGGTCTGGCCAGGAAGCATTGCCATGCGCATATTTTTTCAGATAAACACGAAGCCCTTGTCTGAAGGCGTCTGGCCCCATCAACCGTTCCAACTGCCGCATCACAATAGGCGCTTTGTGGTAGATGATACCACCATACAGGGTGCCTGCTTCCTGTAGATTGCTCAGTGGCTGACGGATAGGATTGGCCCCTGCCGTACGATCAATCTGATAAGCGGCTGGAAAGTGATCCATCAGAAATTTCAGATCGAAGTTAGCATCCGGAAGGGCTACCTGGGTGATCTTGTCAGCCATGAAGTTGGCAAAGACTTCTTTCATCCACACATCGTTGAACCAGCGCATAGTTACCAGATCGCCAAACCACATATGGGCAGTCTCATGAGAAATCAGGCTGGAGCGGGCTATTTTCTGATCCTGGGTAGCTCCTTCATCCAGGAATAAGGCAGAAGATTTATAGTTAATAGCACCGGCGTGCTCCATACCTCCATATTGGAAATCCGGGATAGCGATGAAATCAAATTTCTGAAAAGGGTAAGGAATCTGGGTGTATTCCTCCATAAAACGTAGGGCATCCTGGTGAATCTGAAAGATGGGAGTCATGCTCTCCCGGATTTTGACAGTGTCTGTTTCCCGGTGAAGAAAATGGATGGGCTGCCCGTAAGCCTCTCGTGAAACCTGATCGAACCGTCCGGCAGCAAAAGAAAAAAGATAGGTGCTTAGGGTATCAGACTGATGGAAATGATAGGTTTTCCGCCCTCCGGTGATCAGCGAATCTTTCAGAGGAGCATTCGTTAAGGCTTTCCAGGTAGAAGGCACAGTGAGCGACAGTTGAAAAGTAGCTTTCAGGTTAGGCTGGTCAAAACAGGGGAATACTGTGCGCGCTCTGTCAGGGACTAGCAAAGTATAAAGAAAATCTTCATTCCGGTTCAAAGACAGGTTGCCGGCGATAAACCGGATAGACACCTTGTTTTCTCCGGTTTGCAAAAATTCCGGTGAAATAACGATATGTTCTTGGTTATGTATAACCCGAATATCATGTCCGTTGACATTGATACCTTTCAGATGATGAGTTTTTTCCTTAAAATCTATTTGCAGAGGAAAATTATTTTCTTTCAAATGAAAAGATAGCGTTTCTGAAGCGGGTATGGGTAACGTTTGCTGCGCAGGAATCTCAAACTGAAGGGTATAGGCTACCTGGCTGAGTACTTGTTGCCGGTAGTCGGCCAACACTTTGGAAACCCCCGTCTCCAGCGGTGGCCCGTCGTGCTGACCTGTTCTTTGATAAAATAGTAAAAGAGCTGGCAGGATCAGCAAAGTCATGCCGCTCATAAGATAATGGCTGAAACTCATGCGTATACACTTTACAAGTGTACACAATTTAGGAGATTTGGTGTGATATCAAAACTAAAAGCCACTTTCCAGAATCTTGACAATCTCGATTTCTGTTCTGCGATTCAGAGCCCGGCCACCCTCCTCATGTTGGTTAGAAGCGATAGGTTGGGATTCTCCAAACCCTTTAGAAGAAAGGCGGTGGGGGGCAATCCCAAAATTTAATAAGTAGTGGGCCACAGCCTCTGCTCGTTTTTCTGAAAGTGCTTGGTTGTAAGTATCGTCTCCTACATCATCGGTATGGCCATTGATACGAATGACGACGTTGGGGTGCGCTTTGAGCAAAGCATAAATCTGATTTAATTCTATCAGCGATTCAGCCTTGATGGTGGATTGGTTGGTATCAAAGAAAATATTTTTCAGAATGCCGACAGAGCCTACCCGGGTAGATTGCAAGGCAATTTCTTTATAGATTTTCTGTTGCGGTTTGAGTTCTGACTGAGTGAAATTCTGAGAATAAAAAAGATAGCCTTCCCGTTCAACGGTCAGGCCGAAGTTGGTGCCATCAGGAATAGGGATGCGAAAGAGTCCGGTAACAGGATCGGAATATACCCTGGCAATGACTATATTTTTTTGGTTGTCGGATAGAATCACCTCCGCATCCAGGGTTTTTCCGGATTCCTGATCCGTGATCTTTCCTTCCAGAAAAGTAGAGTTCGTTTTTTCTAGTGTTGCGCGGCTTAGTGTCATATGGGGAGCGGCTTCCGGAGTATCCTGATAGTCTTTTTTATCCATCAGGATAGCATAGATATCATTACCTCCCAAACCATCTTCCCGGGCTGTGGCGTAGTAGCCGTATACATTATCTTTAGCAATTACAAAATAGTTGTCGTCCTGCGCTGTATTGATAGGATACCCCAGGTTGATGGGCGTAGTCCATTTCTCACGATGCCACTTGCTTTTAAAAATATCAAAGCCTCCCATACCCAGGTGGCCGGTAGAACTGAAATACAAAACGTCACCTTTGGGGTGTATGAAAGGCGCATCTTCATCGCCTGCCGTATTAATCTTAGGACCCAAGTTGATAGGCTTACCCCACTCTCCATATTGGTCCAGGGTAGAAACATACAGATCGAAACCTCCATAGCCTCCCGGGCGGTTGCTGGAAAAATAAAGTTTGTTTCCTTCTTCGTTGATAGAGACAGACAGTTCACGATAAGGTGAATTGACACCCCCTACCGGGCGAAGTGTGCTCCACTCCTTACCATCGAAGGTAGACATATAGAAGTCTCCGTCTCCTTCATCCATGTAGACAAACAGGCGCTTACCATCCGGAGCGATAGCCGCTCCACATTCATGATAACTGGTATTGATATTTTCACTGATTTGCTTCGGTGCTGACCATTGACCCCCTTCAAAATGAGAGATATAAATATCCTCATAATAATTATTATCATAGGCCATTTCGCCACCGGTAGAGCCTTCCCGCCGGGAAGTAAAAATCAAAGATTTGCCATCGGCAGTGATCAGAGGGGCATAATCCTGATTGTCTGAGTTGACATTGGTCAGATTGATAATTTTTACCTCATCCGGATTGTTGACAAATTCTATTCCTATAGCACATTGCATGATGTGCTGGTCTGCTTCAAAAGTGTTTTCTGTCACGTCCCGGTAAGCCTGGAAGTAATCCAGGGCTTCCACAAATTTATGATTGTACTGATACGCCAGTCCTAACTGAAACTGTAGGGGAGGAGATGGGTTTTCCACCTGATCATAGACCTTTTGTAAATACTGCAAAGCCCGGTCTTTGTATTTACTTTTCAGGTAGGCTTGTCCGATCTTATGCATGAGTTCAAGATCATCAGGGGCTTCCTGTTCAGCCTGAAGGTAAGTATTGACAGCCTCTGTATAAAAGCCATCATGATAGTATTTGTCTCCTGTCTTGATCAGTTTCTTGAAGGACTGTCCCATCAGAGGGAGGGCTAGCAGCAGGGACAAAGCGATGCTTAGCTTGTATTTCATGAGAAAAACAGGTAATACCGCAAGAATGGTGATATTGGCAAGAATTACAACGAAAGTTTTGGGAAAGAATCTTTATGTAAGAACAGGGAAGAATGAAGAAAAAAATCAGCGCTGGAAAGCTGCTATTTATTTTAAGAGCAATTGGAATAAATTGTCTCCATTCTTGTATCTTTATGCTAAAGAAGCGGAAGTAGCTCAGTTGGTAGAGCATCAGCTTCCCAAGCTGAGGGTCGCGGGTTCGAGCCCCGTTTTCCGCTCTATTTATTTTCTCAAAGGGTTCATATCAGCTATCCAAATGATCTTTTATTTGGATATTCTCTCTATTTATTATCTTCCTGATCCAGTATTCTTTTTTTGAGCTATATACGAATTGAGTAGCATTTTGAATAGTTCTGCGATTCAACTCATTAACCATCTGAGTTCGAATAGGGTGATAAGAGCAGTCATATGTATATTTCTTCGTACTTGTCGCCCATAAAGCCAGGCTTTTTCCGATTGGAAAAGTAAATTCACCTTGAGAAAGTCCTTTCTTTGGCCCAATGCGTAAAAACAGGATTATCACAAGTTAGAAACTGATCATCTGAAGTATATAGAAAGTACCAGTTCATTTTCATCATAACTGGTAAAACGCCAGAAGACTGAGAGGGTATCATATATAGGACAGAAGGATTGTCAAACTGTTGCTGTATAAATGATTTACCGTATTCCCGAAGAGATTGCTTTGCTTCTTCAGTATAATGGCTAAAGCGGGTGTTGCTGTCTATCATTTGATTGAATTCTTTTAGCACAGAATCGGCAATACCAGGCATTATGTTTTTAGCACGTTTTTTAGCTGCTGGCACCCTTTTAAACATAGAGTATAAGTAGAAGGTCATTATATACTTTTCTTTTGCATCTATTTTATCCCTCATCCGAATTTTATCTAATATGGCGTTGGCAGGGCCTTCAATCTTATTAGCAAAATGTTGCTCTACAGCGCTCGTGTCTTCATCTCCTTCGTATAAGTTAAGTTTATAATAATCCTTCTCAACAGCTATGTTTACAGGAGTTGTTTGAAAAGGCGCTTTTTGCTTGTCACGTTTATCATATACCCATATTAATTCTAAATCAGGGCTACTAAAGCCTTTTAGGTAATGCTGTGGGATATAGTGATGCCTTCTTGGAGTATTTTTCTTCATAAAACTGACTTATGATATTTCAATACGTTCCTGGAATAGATAGTTTTCCTTAGTATGAGGCCACAGAAAGGGTATAAAAAATCATGTCTGGCCTAAAACTGTAATTTAAAACACGAAAGAGTAATAAAAAAATTGATATATAAAGTTGAAATATATAATTCTTTTATATATAATTGTCTTATGTATTCACAAGAACTTATCAAAGGGACCGTAACACCCCTTATTCTGAAGTTATTATCCGACAATAAACGCATGTACGGATACCAGATCACCCAGGCACTTAAGGAGGCTACCCAGGGGAAAATCAGTTTGACCTTAGCTGCCATCTACCCAGTATTGCACAAACTGAAAGCGAGCGGAGAACTGACAACCGAGAAAGAAAAAGTGGGGAATCGGCTACGTATCTATTATTCATTAACTGATCAGGGAAATGCAATGGCTAAGGAAAGACTCAAAGAGTTTGCAGATTACCTAAACACCATGAAGTCATTACTGGATTTTAAGCCCGGATTACAAAAATGCCTTATGGTATAGAGTATCTCAGCAAAGAACAGATAAAACTCGTCAAGGAAAGGCTCAGCAAGGGGGGTGTCGTTACTTCTGAACTTATGGAGGACCTGCTGGATCATTTTTGTGTAGCTATCGAAGAAGAAATGAAGCAGGGAAGACCATTTCAATCTGCCTTCAACTATGTATTTGATACGCTACAGGAAGATGAACTAAAAACGACCGAAATGAAAACACAAGAACTTCTAGAAGGAAAAAAAATCTTCTATCCTAACCTTCTCCAAAGCTTCGGGCTACTACTGCTAGCTTTTATGATTAGCTGGGTGGTATCTCTCACAGTACAGGCTATAGCCATCGGAGAAGAAAATGTAGAGGTGCGAGCGCAATGGTTGAGTCAGAATTATCTATTAATTTTTGAGATCAGTAGCATACTTACTTTTGGAGGGACCATCGGGTATGCCATTTGGAAAATAAGGCGTACGCAGGTCAGTATGCCTATTTTCTCGTTTCGTTCGGTCCCCACCTATGTGTACGGAGTACTCCTGCTCATTGTGATTTTCAGCCGGGTTTGGCTGGAACCGATCGCAATATTTCCCCCTTTTTTTCAGGAATTTAAAGTAGCTCATCTTTCACGGTTGGAGGCTTTCAGCCCCTGGGTGATTCTCTTGCTTACCATCTTCAATGTGACCTTGGTGGAACTGTTGTTGCGGGGGATCATCCTAAAAGGGCTACTCATGACTATGACACCGCTTAGGGCAATCCTCTGGAGTAGTTTGTTCTGCGCTTTGCTGGGATATCCCTATTTTGCCTCCTATTTCACCCTTAACCTGATGCTAGGATGGATCTACTGGAAAACCCGGTCATTGTATCCCACTATCTTCCTATTTGCTGCAGGATTTATCATCATCTATATTATTTCTCTGTTCATGGATCATCCTAAAGATTTCTTCTTGCATTTTAGCTTGTGGGAGTACCTTGGTAAAAATCTAGTGATATATATCCCCTTGGTCGTTGGATCATTTCTGATAACGGCGGGTCTGTTTTACTACCTGCACCGAAAACTAAGCCCGGAATCTTCAGTTTAATAGCCATAGTTAACGGAAATCCCTCAATATCTTCTGTATTTGCTCACCAGTAAGCGGGTAATTTTCTCTATGGGGTATTTTTCATTGGTCAGATAATGATGGGCTATCCCATCTATAGTAGCGCAGAGCAAAACAGCTTCCTGCATGGGTTGAGGCTCACGGTGTTCTTGAAGGATCAGGGCAAGCTCAGCGATCATGGTATTGTTCATTTCTTCCAGTTCAGGCGCTAATTTCTCCAGCAGATGTTCCTGCATCCGAAGACTGTGCAGGAGCCGCCAGTGTTTTTTCTTTTTTTTCAGAACAGCAAAAATCTTTCTGATGAGTGTATCCAGTTTGTTCGCTTCATTACTTTCAAAGAGAAAGGCCTGTTGTATATCTGTGATACCATCCCGTACGATGGCTTTCAGCAGCGCCTCTTTGCTATCGTAGTAGTTGTACAGTAAACCCAGCGAGATGTCAGCCACCCGGGCTATTTCCCGGATAGATGTTTTTTCAAACCCATTACGGCTGAAAAGTTCCAGTGCCGTTTGCAAAATCTTTTCTTTACTGTTAGTCCGTGTAGTGATAACCTGATCTATCATAAACAAATGAACGTTTGTTTAAAGCTAGGAAACAAAACAAAATATAGCAACTGCCAGAGAAGAGAATCTCTGTTTACTAAAAAGCAATGGTTCTCTTTTAACAGCATTACCCTAAACTCGTTGTAAAGTATAGGATAGGATAGCTTATCAATGAATCAACAACAAACCTATTAAGCTTATGGATTATGTAAACATAGAATCAATCCTGGGTGCGGAAACAGAGAACCTGCTCAACCATACTTGCCAGACTATTCGGAAAGAGTCTATCAGAAAACCGACACCACACTATGTAGACGAGAGCTTTGGCGGGTCTAACCGCTCTCCCCAGGTATTGCGAAACCTTCAGGCCTTGTTTGATCATGGCCGCTTAGCAGGCACAGGCTATATTTCTATTTTGCCGGTCGATCAGGGTATAGAGCACACGGCGGGTGCTTCTTTTGCGCCAAACCCTATGTATTTTGATGGGGAGAATATCATAAAGCTGGCTATCGAAGGCGGTTGTAATGCTGTAGCGACCACTTTTGGGGTACTGGCTCAAAACTCACGTAAGTACGCTCACAAAATACCTTTTGTCGTCAAGATCAATCACAATGAACTCCTTACATATCCCAACAAGTATGACCAGATCATGTTCGGTTCAGTAAAGGAAGCCTGGAATTTGGGGGCGGCCGCTGTGGGTGCTACTATTTACTTTGGCTCAGAAGAATCGAGCCGACAGATACAGGAGGTAGCGGAAGCTTTTGAATATGCCCATGAACTGGGTATGGCTACCATTCTTTGGTGTTATACCCGCAACAATGCCTTCAAAAATGATGGTGTGGATTATCATAATGCTACGGATGTGAGCAGTCAGGCATGTCATATCGGTGTAACCATACAGGCGGATTTGATCAAGCAAAAATTACCGGAAAACAATGGAGGCTTTAAAGCCTTAAAGTTTGGGAAGTTTGATGAGAAGATGTATACGGAACTGAGTAGCGATCATCCTATTGACCTCACCCGCTATATGGTGGCGAATTGCTACATGGGCAAAATTGGTCTGATCAATTCCGGAGGTGCTTCTGCCGGTGAATCTGATCTGGAGGAAGCCGTGAAAACAGCGGTCATCAATAAGAGAGCAGGAGGGCTAGGGCTGATTCTGGGACGAAAAGCCTTCCAACGTCCTTTTGACAAAGGGGTGGACTTTTTGCGTACGGTACAGGATGTATACCTGGATCAGCGCATAGGGCTGGCCTAGTCAGTTACCCAAAGACTTTTATTCCTGAAACAGAGGAGAATTCCCAAAAGAAGAGTCTGGCTTCCCATGTACTGTATAGAGCCGTTAAGGATACTATGATAGAAGAAAGTTATTATCAGGGTAATTCCTCGCAATCAAACTGAAAATTTATGATTAAATGAAAATTTAAAACATACAATAACGTATTATATAACATAAATTACCGTTAACAATTATATTGTTTGTACATAAACTTGTATATTTATCATTTTTAGAGGCTAAACCGCAGGACCACATTTATGATCATAGCAGTAGATTTTGATGGAACTATCGTAGAAGACGCGTATCCCCGAATAGGGAAAGAAAAAATTTTTGCATTTCAGACTTTACGGGCGTTGCATCAGGAGCGGCATAAATTGATCCTCTGGACCTGCCGGAAGGGAAAAAGCCTGGAGGAGGCCACTGCTTTTTGTCGTAAAAACGGCATTGAATTTTATGCAGTAAATAGCAATTATCCGGGAGAAGTGCGGGAAGCGGAAGATAGTCCGAAAATAGTGGCCGATGTGTATATTGATGACCGGAACCTGGGTGGTTTTCCCGGTTGGAGCGAAGTTTGGCGTATCCTGAAACCCGATGAAGAATTAGATGTTTCGGAAACAAGGTCACGTGGATTTCTTAGCAAAATATTCAATTCATTCAGCAGCCTGTAGTCAAAACGCTTCGGAGATATTAATATAAAAATTGCTGGTTTCCTTACCTAAGGCAAAATCCAGGCGTATATTGAGATTTTCTTCAGGGATCAGCACATATCGTAATCCTGCTCCTATAGAATATTTGATGTCGGGCAGGGTAAAATCATAAAAATTATTGGCTACGTCGCCAACGCCTGCAAAAGCGACCGCTCCCAAGGCTCTCCAGACAGGAAAACGATATTCTACCTGGGTGGCCGCCATGGCGTTGTCCAGGTATCGCCCTTCATAATACCCACGCATAATCATATCACCGCCCAGTGGCGCCAACTCGGTAAAGGGGGTATCTCCTTCAGAAAAATAACTGTAAAGTTGCCAGGCGAAAATTCCTTGCCAGTCAGGCCGGGGTTTCCAGTAAGCACGAACATCCAGTTCTCCCACCGCATAGGTAAAGTCACTGCCCAGCCATTTCCTGTAGAAGCGTTGCCGGAATTCTGCCA
Source organism: Catalimonadaceae bacterium JC749 (assembly GCA_021730635.1). Lineage (GTDB taxonomy): Bacteria > Bacteroidota > Bacteroidia > Cytophagales > Cyclobacteriaceae > JAJNNC01. The sequence continues at coordinate 1,064,098 of JAJNNC010000001.1, read as the reverse complement.
GAATACCGTGGGTGGTGCTCAACACGTTGTCACGATTGTCAAACATAAGCCCTACATCAAAACCTACCGCCTGGTTAGAAAAAATTCCTAAGGGTTGCTCTGTCTGCAGAAGCCCTTCTTCCTCAATCTCAATATTATAATTGCTGGCCATGCGGAAACCTATACCAGCGTACAGCTTGTCAATGATATTGCGATAGAGCAGGTGCTCAAAGCTGATGGTGTTGTAGGAGAAAATTTCCTCATTGCTGATAGGTGTATCATTGCCGATGCCATAATACAATTGAGGAAATTTGATATAGGCCAACTCTCCCCGGTGGATATACTTTTCATTCCTCAGGAAGATGGTATATTCTGGCGATGTGGTGAGCTGCTGGTTCAGGGTGTATCGTGCAGCAAAAGAAACAAAAGAAGTACGCTCTGTCTCTCCCACACTTTTAGGTTTGAAAAGTACTTTTCCACCAATACCAAACTGCCAACTGGTTTCAGGGGCATAGGCAACCACCGGAGCCACCACCCATTTGATAGGATGACGGTTGGAGTCCAGCGGAATTTCTCCTGAAAAAAAATCAATGACGTTGTCTGCTAAGTCAAAAAGTTGTTTTTGTGCAAAAACGGCAGATGATTGAATTACGATAGTACTAAAAAAAAATAAAACAAAAAGCTTTCTCATTACCTACTAAACAGACCTGAAGCGCGGAAGTTAAAAATTATTTTGGATTCTCGGATTCATCGAAATCAAAATACTCATCTTCCAACTCTACTTTAGATTTGGCTTTCTGCCCTTTGTTTTTAATAATTTCTTTCAACTCCTTTTTCTCTTCTTGCAGGTTCTGTTTCAGCCTTTCGTTCGCGGCCCCCATATCATAAGTAAATTTATAATCGTCTACCGTGCCGGTCGCTTTCAGGAAAAGCATCATGGGTTTGGCATTTCCCTCAACTACTTCTCCAAAAGATCGCTCCCTTTGGGCTGCCCGTTCCCGCGCCGCTGCCGTACGAATACTGAAACTTCTGGCAGGCACCTCGAAGTGATAATTGATATGGTTGGAAAAAGTGTGGGTGCCTTGCACATACATGTCAGATACATTACTGCTTACCATCATGCGGGGAATAAAAATAGTCTCTTGTGCAATTTGGATCCGATTGCTCATCTCGGCAAAACGCAACCGGGCCAGGCTCTTTTCTTCTACAAAGCGCGATAAACGCTGCATAGGCTCGAAGTCATTGAGCTGACCGCTCCGGATGGTGGTGAGGGCATCTACCCGTAGTGAAGGATAATCCAGGTGCAATGCCTTATTAAAATGCATGATCCATTGGATATCGGCAAAAGCATTACCTTTGAGATGGCGGGAGGTTAGGAAATCCTGCCCGAATTCTTCGAAAATATAGAAAACGCTGTCTATCTGCAGTTCCTGAAAATTGACGGCAGAACTCACGATAATATTACGCGGAGATTGCGCATTCACAGTTCCTGAAGCAGCTACCCTTCCTCCCGCTGCTTCTACTGTCAGATTGTTGATTTTGGCTACCTGCTGGCTAATGTTCAGTTTTCCGCGGATATCTTTTCCTTTGAATCTTCTGAATTTAAGTTTCTTGATATCACAGGTAAAATTTAGCAGTAGGCGAGGATCGATGCCAAATTGATAAGACTGTTTTTCTACGGTCGTCTGCCAATCTGCCATAGCAGACCGGTTGATATTCTCCTGTGGCGAAAAAGGCGTACTCAGATTACCGGAAAGCAGCTCATCTACATCGATCAGGTTGGAATGCAGGTCAGCCTCAATGCGGATAAACTGATGTTTGGTCAGCACATAGGCAAGTGCATTCTTAAAGAGTCCATTGAGCAGGAAATGACTGTTGCCCAGGTAACCGGAAAGATTGTTCAGCGCCAGGTCATTGTTTTTAAACATAAAATTTCCGTTCCAGGCATGGAGGGGCAGGCGCATATCTTTAAACTGAATATCAAGATCATGGAAGGTGATATCTCCGTCGCTTTTTACCCTTTGCTGGCGGTAGGCTTGTACATTTTGTAAATCCTGCAGACTTCCGGCAATAGAGAAATCCGCTTTTACCAAACCCGAGGCCGACCGGATTTGAGGGATAGGGTAGAAATCAAGCAAGGAGTTGACATCCAGTTCCGCTTCTGCCTGGCAGGTCAGATAATATTTTCGGAAATTATGAATAGAAAAATTTCCTTTGACAGGACGGCCGTCGAGGGTAGCTTCAATATTTTGAAGGGTTAGCGTCGCTGTGTTTAGATTTCTTTCAGCACCATTGGTAAAACTGCCTGTCAGGTTTACGTTGTTGAGTCTTTTCTGGTAGTCGGGATGGTAAAAAGTAGCTTGTTGGCAGCCGAAGTGGACCTGAATGGAAGGCGTTTCCTGGGCATCAATTTTTCCTTTGATGCTACCCTTAAAATAGACATTCCCTTCACTCTGATAGGCTGCCAGTTGTTGGATGGTAGCCTGCGGCAATAAGGATACAATGGTTTGCAGATCTGTATGCTTGCCATCCACAGAAAGATCAATCAGATTACCTTGCGCATGGTTTACAGTACCTTGTACTAAAAATTCACCCGGACCGATATAAACCATAGAAGGTTCAATAGTTAAGTGCCTTTTATCATACTCATACCGCAATACAGCTTGCACGTTGAGCGATTTCTTCTTAAAAAATGTTTCCTCCTCTACCCGTATGCCCTCGCTGAGCAGATTTCCCCGGAGCCAGATATTATACTGATCACCTGTCACTTGTAAGGTGGCATCCGCATGATTAGTAAAGATTTGATGTTGCTGCCGGGCAGCACTATCTGCATAAGTTACGGCTACTTCCGACAGCACAATATTATTTAATTTGAAACGGATGGGGGCCTGATCTTTCAGATTTTGTTCGGGGGGAGGCGTACGAAAGATCGCATAGTTATTGCCTTCTTCCGATACTTGCAGATAAATCTGAGCTTTTTGCAACCATACCTGATCGACTACATAATCGCCCCTGAGTAAGTCCCAGAAGTTAAAGGTGAAGAATAGCTTGTCGGCTACAGCCAGAGGTTGCACAGGATTTTCAGTAGCACCCTCCATCCGGACCTGATCAAAGGTAAGTGCGATACGAGGAAACTGGTCAATGGCAGATAAAGATATTTTTTTTACCCGGACAGGTGTAGCGATATAACGATTAGCCTCCGCGACGAAGCGTTGAATAATCTGGTCTTCGAATAAATAAACAAATCCCAGCAGCCCAGCCATCATGATGATAAGCGACAGCAAAAAATATCGTATAATCTTTTTGATCAAGGGGCTGCTTCTGTTTTATATAGGGAAACGTGATAAGGGGTTCAAATATGATACCTGTCGTTCAGAAAAGCTGACAGGATAATGAAGATAAATATTACATAGCTTTCAGAAGCAACTTTTTTATATTTCCCTGGCGGATACTTTTGCAATTATCAAAAGCTATATTACCTTTGCAGGACATTTCAAACGAGAGCGTATGGTTCTTGGTTGATTGATGTAAAAAGCAATTGGCTCAGTCATTTTGAGAAGTCTTCTCGGAGGTATGAGGGTCAAGAAGCTAAAGGTAAAACAAGGGTTCTTAGCTCAGCTGGTTTAGAGCACCTGCCTTACAAGCAGGGGGTCGTAGGTTCGAATCCTACAGGACCCACTCCCTTATGGAATAATGATTATCAAGCACTTACGAAGTAAAATTTGTAAGTGCTTTTTTATTTTCATGCAATTTTACATACAATTGAAGTTATTTGTTTAGCTGTACTTCTAGCCTTACCAGAAATAAAGTAAAGGGTCACAAGCCGGGGTATAATGGCCGCATGACAGGCCATGGGTTTCGCTCTCTTGCCTTGGGCCTTTTGAAAGAGAAACTGGGTTATTTGCATGAAGTGGCAGACCGGCAACTTGCTTATGTGCCGAAAAGCAGCGTCGATGGAGCTTACGACCGAGCTCAGTTTCTACCTCAGAGGATCGAGATGATGCAGCACTATGCGGATTATATTGACGCTGTATATGTTGAGCAAATAAAAAACGGCAGATGTGCCAGGTTTTAGTTGAAGGTTAGGAGTGTGAGGCCGCATTTTTGGTAACTGACAGGCTGACCGTTCAAATATTGAGTATGTAACGCGTACTGCGCCCTCCTCCTTCCTGCAAGAGCGCACCGAACTCCAGAAGATGTTGCAAATCCCTAGTCGCTGTGGCTTTAGAAGTTTTTGTGATGGAGATATACTTTCTTGCATTCATGCCTCCTTCAAAACCTTCTGGTCCTGCATCCAGCATTCTTCTGATAACTTTTATCTGCCGGTCATTCAGGGCGTTTTTAAATCGGTCAAAGAATTTAGATTTCTTCAAAATGAAGTTAACCAGACTGACTGCCTGTTCCTGTGCTTTCAAAACGACGTTGACGAAATAATGAATCCACAGGGTGATGTTATTGCTCTTTTGTGCCTGCTCCAAAGCATGGTAATAAGATTTCTTGTCCGCTTCTATTGTTTTAGAAAGACTGAGCAATACCGGGCGGCCCAATGTTTGTGATAAGGCTTTTTCTGCTATGGCACGTCCGATCCGGCCATTCCCATCTTCAAAGGGATGAATGGTTTCAAAATACAGATGCGCAATAGCTGCCCTAACAGGCGCTTTCTTGATTTCGTTAACCCCTCCAGGCGCGGTGTCGTTGAACCATCGGACAAACCTGTTCATTTCCTCCGACACTCGAGTGGAAGGAGGAGCTTCAAAATGCACTTTTTCCTTGCCTAGTGCGCCAGAGATAACCTGCATAGGGTCTTCATGACTACGCCATACACCGACATTGATTCTTTTGTTATCTCTTAAAAGCATGGTATGCCATTCAAAGAGTTTTGCCTCTGTAAGCGCTTCAGCATAAGTTTTACGGACATCGGTCATGAGTTCACCGGCCCCCTGAGCTCTTTTATCTTTGATAGATTCAGGCGTCTGGTTAAAACCAAGCTGATTACGAATGGACGAAATGACATCCTGCCGACTTAAGTACTCGCCCTCAATTTCAGAGGTTTTGATGGCTTCAGACACCATGAGGTCAATAACGGTTTCCGTTTGAACGTCTTCAGGCATGGCTTTCAATAGCCCTGTGACATGCCCTGTTTGTTCAGCGAAATGGAAAAGGGCATCTTCTGCATCAAGCAAGTCATACTTGAAATCAGGCCAGTCTAGTTGTTGCCAGTTATACGTCATGAGCCGATTATAACCTCTATTCGGCTCAAATATAAGCAAAATATGAGGCGAATATCAAATATAATCAGCTCAGCTTGCTTGTTGGATATGTAAATGATATAGATAGAACATCTTGTAGTTGAATCAAAATCTGTTAAAGATTCGATAATACGAATCTCTAACCGGTGACCGGATGTCTTATGATAAGAAAGATAAATTATATATATATTCTTCTAAGTATATGCCTAACCTATCCAGCACATGCTCTTAGCGACGAACAAATCAAAAATGAAATCATTCAAGCATCTATTGTATCCTATCCAGCTGATCGACTGAAAAGGCATAATGAAGGCTGTTTATCATAAAATTACAGAAGTCACTCTATCAAACTGAATGAAGGAAAACAATATTCAGAAACTTAGTAAGAGTATAATAATATTGGAAAACGTGATAATGTCATCTCAAAAGTATATGGGGATGCGATTGTAAAAGGTAAGCTCTTTAGCATTTTACAACTAGAGCAAAAAGCCCTCAAAACTATTCATAAGCAGTGTTTTTATATTTTCAACATCACGTTTTCAACAGGATGTTAAAAATTAAATTACTAAATATGCCTCATGTTATCAGAATAGCTATGTATGATTGTCAAAAATACTAAAGCCGAGCTAAATTCTATTACAAAGTAGCTGCTGTTACAAAAATTATTATTCTTGGATTTAAAATCAGTTGTTTTTAATACTTAAAAAATTTAACATAGTAGGATATCAACGAATACAACTTAATGCTACCCTCTTCAAACCTTAAAAACAAGTTTACAAATCTCAGCGATGAGGAAATTTGGCATCAGTTAAGGGAAGGTAACCATATGGCACTTGAATACCTCTACCGTACCTATGGTAAAGACTTATTCAACTTTGGTATGAAGATCTACGGAAAAGAAGAATGGGTTCGGGATACTTTGCAAGAGCTATTTATAGATTTGTGGAAGCAACACAAAAAATTATCAGCTGTCACAGCATTAAAAACTTATCTTTTTAAAGCATTCAAATACAAGTTACAGCGGCAATATGGCAAAGAGAAACATTGGATATACCAGGTGAACTTTGAAAAGTTAAAAGAATTAGAGGTTGAGTTACCTGTGGAAAACAAGATTATCTCAGCGCAGCTAAATAAAGAACAACAGCAAAAGCTTGCTAAAGCAATTGTAAAACTGCCAGCCAGGCAAAGAGAAGTACTACACTTGTTATTTGAGGAAGATCTGAGTTATGAGGAAATATCCCAAATTATGGAAATTAACGTCAGATCTGCCTATACGTTAGCCTGGAAAGGAATCAAATCATTAAGAAAGCTTGTCATAGATTTTCTCTTCTTACTTACTTCTGCATATTTTTTTCACTTATTAATTATTTGATTTTGAGCAATTTATAGGTGCCGGCTCAAAATATTTCGAATTTTCCCCCATTTATAAGGATAACTTTCTTCAGTTGATGTCACTGTTATAGTGAAATGGCATCAATATGAGTTATAGTCGATTTAGTGTAGAAGATTTTGTGTTAGATAAGTATTTTCGGCAGTGGGTACTTTCACCAGATGAAGAGAGTAATCTGTTTTGGCAAGAATGGCTACAGCACCATCCGGAGAAAATAGAAATGTTGCAAGAGGCCAGAGCTATTATTGTAAAAATACCGCGCATTAATTACGGATGGAACCTTGAACTGGAAAACGCTATATGGCACTCTATTGCTCAGAAAACTCAAAAGAATCATCAAGGGGAGGAGATAGCCAATACGAAAATAGTTCCTATGAATGCAGAGAGCATTTTAGGGGCCTCCTTGAATGAGCATCAAAAAAGAAAGTGGAGCTACCGGATGCTTAGTAGAGTAGCTGCCACTGTAGTAATCATACTAAGTATTGGGATAGCCGGTTATTTAGGATTTCATGAAGATAATGATGCAAGAGAGATCACCTATCTTATCAAAGAAGCGCCTCTAGGCACTAAGGTGCGCTTTGACTTATCCGATGGCACCAAAGTAGTTTTAAACGCTGGCAGTATAGCCCGTTATCCTGAACGCTTTGCTAGTGGAGAAAGGATTGTTGAAGTGGAAGGTGAAGCTTTTCTAGAAGTAGCCAAAGATAGCTTGCGGCCTTTCAGGGTGAAAACAGGAGCACTAGTGACGGAAGCACTAGGAACGGCTTTTAATGTTAGCAATGAACAGGAAAAAATAGACGTAGCTTTGGTAGAAGGAAAAGTGCAGGTAAGTTTAGTAAAGCCTGGGACGAAAGTGACTAAACTCATACTGATGCCCGGTGAGCAGGCATCTCTTCAGGAAGAAGGGTATTTGATAAAACAAGCATTTAATCCGGAGAAAGTTACTGCCTGGAAAGATAATATCATCTTTTTTGAAGGAGCCACTGAGGAGGAAGTCGTGAGACAACTGGAACGCTGGTATGGCGTCAAAATAGACATATCAGGCCAGTCATCAAAATCCTGGGATTATACAGGTAAGTTCAAAGACAAACACTTATCCTATGTACTGAAGTCGATTGGTTACACCATGGGATTTCAGTATGTCATCAATGGAAAAGAAGTCAAAATTATGTATTCAACCTAATTTTAGTGCAATGAATCAAAGCTTAAACAGTAGTTAAAGCTACTGCCCTCATTACAGATCCGACAAGGATTTTTTAATTACTTACACACCTAAACCCTATACTCATGACAAAACTGATACCACACTTTAACAAGTGCTGGAGCTTCTTTGTGGCGCTCTTACTATTGCAGGCTTTATCCGCTAATATATCGGCGGCTTTCGCTGAAAATAAGCAGGCAGGTAAGAATGTAAAAGAGGTCTTTACTACACTTGAATTCAAGAATGAAGATGTCATTTCGGCATTTAAGAAGATTGAAGAAGCCACTGGCTTTAGTTTTTCCTACAATATAAGTGACGTAAGGCAGAAAAAAGTAAATGGAGATTATAAGAAACAGTCACTGTTTGAGATTTTGATCGATTTTTCCCGGCAATCCAATTTAAAGTTTAGGCAATACAACGATGTGATCAATGTAAAACCTAAGGTGACAGGAGAGAAAGCTGAAGCCGTCGAGATAGCTAAAGTAGCCTTGGTGGTACAAGGTAAGGTGACTGATCAGGCAAGTGGGCAACCGCTTCCCGGCGTCAATGTGATTATAAAAGGGAGCAATACAGGAACGGTTACGGATGTAGAAGGGGCTTATAGTCTGAATGTGCCTAACGAAAATGATACGATCCTCTTCTCTTCTATCGGATACATTTCTCGCGAAATTGGCGTAAATGGAAGAACGACCCTTGATGTAATCTTGGAAGAAGACGTACGAAGTTTGGAAGAGATAGTAGTAGTGGGTTACGGAACAGAGAAAAAAGTGAACCTTACCGGATCGGTCAGCTCTATTGAAGGGAGTGAATTAGAAAAAGTCCCTGTAGGCCAAACTACAATGGCATTGCAAGGGGTAGCGCCGGGGGTAACAGTTACCCAACGCTCCGGACAGCCTGGTGCGGATGGAGGCAACATCCGTATCAGAGGAATCGGTACTTTAGGTGATAGCAACCCCCTGGTGATGGTGGATGGGGTAGAAACGGATCTAAGTAATGTAGACCCTAATGACATTGAAAATATATCTATACTCAAAGATGCTGCCTCAGCGGCTATCTATGGGGCCCGTGCTGCAAACGGGGTGATCCTGGTGACTACCAAACGGGGTAAAGAAGGCGTTAGCGTAAATTACAATGGTTATGCCGGATTCCAGGTACCTACTGATATGCCCAACATTGTAAATGGGGCTGATCATATGGCGTTACTAAGCGAAGCCTATACCAATGTGGGGCTCACCCCTATTTGGACACAAGAGCAAATCGAGACGCACAGAAATCAGATGCCTTCTGACCAGTATCCTGATACAGACTGGCAGGATCTTACCATGAAGAACAGTGCCTTTATGCAAAATCATAATCTGGGGATTAATGCAGGAAGTGATAAGGCAAGACTCTTTGCTTCCCTAAGTTACCTGGATCAGGATGGTATTATCCCGAGTACAGATTTTAACAGGGTCAACATTCGCGTGAATTCAGATATAGATATTACGGATAAGTTAACAACCTCAATGGATGTTTTTCTCCGTCGCACCGAACAAAACCAGCCGGCTGATGGCACGGGTTATGTATTTCACTGGATGCGCCGTATCCCTTCTAATGAAGTGGGTGTATTGTCTAATGGCTTATATGGAGAAGGTTGGAATGGGGATCATCCACTGGCACGTGCCAAGGATGGTGGCATATGGACCAAGGAAGGGCTGGATGCTATCCTGAATTTTAGAGCTAACTATCAATTTACCAACTGGCTCTCGGCGGAGGTCATGTATGCCCCAAGGTTTGAGAACCCCCATGAAGTCAGGTTTTTCGATATCACCCAAACCTATGCCAGAGATGGAGTGACCCCCACCCACTTTGTGCCTCAAAGAAACTCTCTTACCGAACGTTTTGATCGCGAATGGTACAACAACCTGCGGGCCGTAGTGACTGTAGATAAAAGTTTTAATGAAATGCATCAGCTAAGTTTTCTGGCAGGATTTCAGCAGGAAGACCAGACCAACAACTGGGTCTCCGCCTATAGAGAGGTGTTTCCACTGCCTGAATACCAGGAAATTGATGCGGGTAACCGGGCCAACGAATTAACCAGAGGTTCTGGTACCCACTGGGCTTTGCGTTCCTTTTTTGGAAGAGTTAAATACAACTTCCAGGATAGGTATTTGCTTGAGGCCAATGTACGCCGTGATGGGTCCTCACGTTTTGCTGAGGGAAATCGCCAAGGTATCTTTCCCTCCTTTTCTGCAGCATGGAGAATCTCTGAGGAGCCATTCATGCAAGGGATGACCAATTTTATAGATCATTTGAAGTTGCGTGCCTCCTGGGGCCAGTTGGGTAACCAAAATATAGGACTGTATCCTTATGCGGCCTTTATCCAAATCGGGGGTAGTAGCGCAGATTATGTGTTTAATAATGCTATTTCCCCTGGGGCAGCGTTGAATGATATGGCAAATCCTGATATAGTGTGGGAAACCTCTGAGACTACTGACATAGGTATAGAAGCGAATCTTTGGGGCAAACTCGATATCACCTTTGACTACTACTATAGACTAACCAATGATATTCTGCTGCAATTGAATATCCCGCAAACTTTGGGGTTAAATCCTCCTTTCCAAAATGCCGGAGTAGTGGAAAACAGAGGTTGGGACTTTGTGACCACTTACCGGGATCGTATCGGAGAGCTGAATTACAGCATTACCTTCAATCTCTCTGATGTGAAAAATGAAATACTAGATATGAAAGGTATTCAGCAGAGCGGCCTTCAGGTAGACCGTGAAGGATATCCCATAGGATCATTTTTCGGCTATGAAGCCATTGGCCTTTTCCAGTCAGAAGATGAAGTAGAAGCGCATGCGACACAGTTTGGTACAGTAGCACCCGGGGATATTAAATATCGTGACATCAACAACGATGGGATCATCAATGACCAGGATCAAACGGTGATTGGCAGCCCAATACCCAGATTCACTTTTGGTGCCAGGTTTAATCTGGATTATAAAGCATTTGATTTCTCTTTGTTTCTGCAGGGCGTAGGCAAAGCAGATGGCTATTTATACGGTCAGGGTATTATGCCTTTCTTCCTGGGGGGCACTGTACAAGAACAACACAAAGACCGTTGGACGCCCGATAACACAGATGCTACCTATCCTCGTTTGGCATTCAATCAGGTGAATAATGAACAGAACTCAAGTTTCTGGATGAAGAACGCTGCTTACCTGAGAGGGCAGAATATTCAAATCGGTTATACCATTCCTCAGGGCGTTATCAATAACATACAGCGAATGCGTGTCTATCTGAGTGGGCGGAATCTGTTCACCATTGATAATTTTTATGAGGGATATGATCCGGAAGCACCGGTAAGTAATGGTGGATGGTACCCGCAGATGAAAGTATTTACTGCCGGATTGAATATCAGTTTTTAATTTCAAAATAATTCAACAATGAAACTACTGAGATATATAATAATATTGTGTTTGTGCTTGATTCATTATTCCTGTGAGGATTATCTCCAGCGATTACCCTTGGATTCTCCTTCCTCAGAAAATTTTCTAACAAATGAAACAGAGTTAGAATTAGCAGTAACGGGGGTGTACAATACGCTTTGGTTTCACCCACCGGGTGTAGGCCATCCTTTCGTGTTAACCTTGGAGTTTGCGTCAGACAATGGTTGGGACCGTAATGGCAGCGGTTTGCAGGCACTCGGTAGAGGGGATGCGAATTCTGATAACGATTTTACAGGATCTTTTTGGTCTGCCTTTTATCGTGGAATAGGTCGTAGTAATTATATTTTATCAGGAGCATCCCACTTGTCGGAGGACATGGATGCGGAAAAATACAATCGCCTGTTAGCGGAAGTGCGTTTTTTAAGAGTGTATTTTTATTCTTACCTAAGCGAGCTTTATGGTGATGTCCCCTTGTTGACAGAGGCCATCTCCTTGGAAGAGGCACAAATGCCACGAACCCCAAAATCTGACGTAGTCGATTTTATGTTGGCCGAACTGGATGACATTATTGAAGTTTTGCCCTCTGAACCCGAAAACAAGAGTAGAGCGACGAAGGGAGTAGCCTTGGCACTTAAATCCAGAGTGGCCCTTTATAATGAACGTTGGGAAGAAGCCGCACAGGCCGCAGAAGAATTAATGGGATTAGGCACATACCAGTTACATGATGATTATGCTGAATTGTTCAAGTATGCCGGAGAAGATTCGCCTGAAATTATTATGTCAGTTCAGTATTTAAGAGGGGTGCAGACCCATGCTATGCCCCGAAATTTTTTCTCCAGATTAGGCCTGGGGCACTCTAATAAAAAGCCCCCACAGGATATGGTAGATACCTACGATTGTATTGATGGGTTGCCGATCGATGAGTCTCCTTTATATGACCCGATGAATCCATTTGAAAACAGAGATCCCAGATTAAATTATACACTCGTAGTACCGAATAGTGTATATGTAGGATTTGTCTTTAATACCAATCCTGATACGACCATGATCTGGAACTATAATGAGACACCTCCGGTCCGCATTGAGAATACAGAGGCGACACACCCGTATTCTTCTTTCACAGGATACTTGTATAGAAAACATGTAGATCCTGTAGATTACCCGACAGATGTAGGCAATAGTGAGCAAGATATGATCCTTTTCCGGTATGCTGAAGTGCTGCTCAATTACGCTGAAGCAAAGATAGAAATGAATGAACTTGATCCATCAGTGTACGAAGCAATCAATGCGATTCGCCGTAGACCAACTGTGGAGATGCCTGAAATTGCCGAAGGAAAAAGCCAGCAGGACCTTCGGAATATTGTGAGAAAAGAGCGAAGACATGAACTGGGCATGGAAGGCTTACGATATTTTGATATTCGTCGCTGGAGAATCGCCCATGAAATAATGCCCGGCCCTCTTCGCGGAAGAATAGAGACCGGCTTTTTGTCTGAAGCGCCTGAGATTGATGAGATCGGAACCCCCAGTTATGACAATGTAAGCAATGCAGACCAGATGGTGATTATTGAAACGAGGACTTTTAATCCGGATAGGGATTATCTCTGGCCTATACCGCGCATTGAACTGGAGACCAATCCTGAACTTGAACAGAACCCTGGCTATTAGCCTGGTAGAAAAGTTTGTGATCTTCTTCAGAGCACAATCCTTTAGTAGAACGATGTCAAGTCGTTCTACTAAATCCTTTGCGGATTTTTATTCATTGAACAAGCATTATATATGATCATTAGAAGTATTGTTTATTTTTTGTTAGTAACCCTCCTGGCCTGTAACACCCCTGAAGAAAGAGAAAATGTAAGAGAAGTAGACATTTGTGTTTATGGGGGCACAGCAGCAGGAGTAATGGCAGCCTATTCGGCCAAAAAGTTGGGCAAAACCGTTTTATTGATCGAACCAGGTAAATACTTGGGTGGAATGACTACCGGTGGATTGGGCTGGACTGATTTTGGGAATAAAGAAGCGGTCACAGGACTGGCTTTGGATTTTTACAAGAGAGTAGGTAAGGCATATGGCAAGTCTGAACAGTGGGCTTTCGAACCTTCTGTCGCTTCCAATACCATCCAGCAATATGTGGATGAAGCAGAGCTGGAAGTATTATTTCAGAAGAGGCTTTCCGGCGCAGCCACCAAAGATAAAAACATCGTAGAAATATCTTTGATGGATAGTGCGGATCCTACCTCCCACCATGAAATAAAAGTAAAAGCAAAAGTATTTTTAGATTGTAGCTATGAAGGAGATCTGCTCCCCAAAGCAGGTGTATCCTATGCTGTTGGTAGAGAATCTTCTGATGTCTACAAGGAATCGCTGAATGGCGTACAACTGTATCCGGAAGAATTGCCAGAAGATATCGATTCCATCAAGGTGGACTATTTTAGCAGGATTCCAGTTAACCGTCATCAATTTCCAGATGGCGTGGATCCTTATGTGGAAGCAGGAAACCCGGCTAGTGGCCTGCTTTGGGGGATCAGTGATGATACGCTGGCCCCTATTGGTGCTGGAGATAAAAAAGTGCAGGCATACAACTTCCGCTTATGTCTGACGCAGGATACAACCAACCAGGTGCCTATCAGTAAACCGGAAAACTATGATCCGGCAATGTATACCTTACTGGCCAGGCTCATTGAAAAACAAAAGAGTACGGATATCAACGATTATTTACTGGCCAGGTGGAACATGCCCAAAGGGGATATGGATGTCAACAACAAGGGAGGGTTTTCAACCGATATGATTGGAATGAATTATGCCTATCCTGAAGCCGATTATGAAACTCGTGCGGAAATATGGAAAGCCCACGAAGACTATACCAAAGGACTTTTGTATTTTCTCGGTCATGACGAAAGGGTTCCTGAAGAACTTAGAAAGAAGATGCTATCCTTAGGCTATTGCAAAGATGAATTTGTGGATAATGATCACTTTCCGCATCAACTCTATGTCCGGGAAGCCAGAAGAATGATCGGTGAATATGTGATGACACAACATAATGTAGTAGGAGACGAGGTAGTAGAGGATAAAGTAGGGCTAGCCGCTTATGGCATGGATTCCCATCACATTCAAAGGATAGTGGTGGATGATGGGAAAGGCGGTGCGCAGGTAAAGAACGAAGGAGATATACAAGTACACGGTTTTCCTCCCTATCCTGTGGCGTACCGGGCTATAACACCCAAAAGGGAGGAATGTGAAAATTTGTTGGTACCTGTTTGTCTGTCGGCTTCTCATATAGCGTATGGGTCTATCCGGATGGAGCCTGTATTTATGGTGCTAGCCCAGTCTGCAGCCGTAGCCGCTTCATTGGCTATCGATCAGGACGTACCCGTACAGAGGGTAAATGTTGCTGATATTCAACAGAAACTTAAGGAAGATCCCTTACTTGAGCAATCAGCAGAACTGGCTCACAATTGATGGATATGAAGAAGACGATATTTTTGATGGTAAGCCTGTTAGGGATAACCCTCTCGGGAGTTAGCCAAGGGTCTCAAACCACTGAGTATGACATCGTTATTTATGGTGGCACATCGGCTGGCGTAGCTGCAGCTATCCAGAGTTCAAGGATGGGAAAAAGTGTGTTGTTGATTGAACCTTATCAAAGAATCGGCGGACTTACCACAGGAGGGTTAGGTCAGACGGATATCGGTAACAAAGCAGCCATAGGAGGCATAGCCAGAGAGTTTTATCAGAAGATCCGCGAATACTATGATGATCCGTCAAACTGGAAGTGGCAACAACAAAAAGATTATATGGACGGAGGCCAGACCCGAACAGAAGAAGGAGAAGAGGCCATGTGGACCTTTGAACCATCGGCGGCCCTGCAGGTGTACAAGGATATGCTGGCCTCAGAGCAAGTAAAGCTGATATACGGACAAAGACTGAATCGGGAAAATGGAGTGGTGAAAAATGGCACATCGATCAGGCAAATTGAGATGGTAAGCGGAGAAACCTATGCAGGTAAGATGTTCATAGATGCTACCTATGAAGGTGATTTGATGGCTGCTGCAGGCGTAAGCTATACCCTCGGGCGGGAACCCAATGAGCAGTATGGCGAAACATTGAATGGCGTGCAGGCGAATAAAATCAGTTTGTCTTTACTTAAAAACGTATCTATCAACGGGCAAAACCATAACTTTGTAGCAGGCGTAGACCCTTATGTGAAGAAAGGGGACCCATCCAGTGGAGTACTGCCTTATATCAACACAGAGGGGCCTGGCATAGACGGAAGCGGCGATCACAAAATCCAAGCCTATTGCTTTCGTATGTGTTTGACGGACCACCCTGATAACCGAATTCCTTTTGAGAAGCCTGCCAATTATGACGAACGTAATTACGAATTGCTCCTCAGAAACTATGAGGCCGGTGAGACACAGATTCCCTGGATCAATTCAGCCATGCCCAACCGTAAAACAGATACCAATAATAGGCATGGCTTTTCCACCGATTTCATAGGGCAGAACTATGACTACCCGGAAGCTTCCTACGAGGAGAGAGAAAGGATTACCGAGGCGCACAGAAACTACCAGAAAGGATTGATGTGGACGCTGGCTTATCATCCCAGAATTCCTGAAATGGTGAGGAATGAAGTATCCCGTTGGGGAACTGCCAAGGATGAATTTGCCAGAGAAGACGGCTGGCAACAACAACTATATATCAGAGAGGCCAGGCGCCTGGTCAGTGACTATGTGATGACCCAGCATCATTGCGAAGGGTTAGAAGTAGCGGAAGACCCTATAGGATTGGGGGCCTATGGCATGGATTCACATCATATACAGCGTTACATTGATGCCAATGGATATGTGCAAAATGAAGGGAATGTGCAGTCAAAAGTGGCTGGCCCTTATCCAGTGAGCTACCGTTCTATCATTCCAAAAAAAGCCGAATGCAGTAACCTGTTGGTTCCGGTATGCTTGAGTGCTTCGCACATTGCTTTTGGTTCTATCCGGATGGAACCTGTGTTTATGGTGCTGGGACAATCAGCGGCTACGGCTGCCGCACTGTCAATAGACAAAAAGGTTGCCTTGCAGGATCTTCCTTATAAAAGTTTGAGAGAAATATTGCTGAAAGACCAGCAACGGTTGGCACCGGCAAATTAAAAGACACAAAAGGACAGAGAGAAGCGATGGCATGAAAACATCAGGGGAGCGCAGGAGATCGTGAAGTGTGGCTGCATAAGACAGCCTATAAGGTATAACTACTTTTGATAACAATGAAAACTATACGCTATGACTGCTCTACATAAACTAGCCAGATTGTTATTAAAATACTATGTAAGCTTAGCCTTACTAGCGCTGCCTTCGCTGGTCATTGGCCAGGAAATGGTATGGGTTGAAGCAGAAAGTTTTGACCATACGGGGGGGTGGACCAATGACTGGCAGTTCATAGACCAGATGGGCTCACCCTATTTATTGGCAGCAGGTTTGGGAACTCCCGTAAAAGATGCCACTACAGCTATCAAGGTAGATAAACCGGGCCGTTACAGGATATGGGTTCGTAGTCACGACTGGAGCCCGGAAGATCACCCTGGAAAATTTGAACTATATGTCAATAACCAAAAAGCAGGCAAAACCTTTGGTGAGAGTGGCCAGGCAGGTTGGATCTGGGAAGATGGTGGAGTGGTCTCTCTGAAGGAAACTAACCAACTACGCTTACAAGATTTGACGGGCTATTATGGCCGGTGTGATGTGATTGTTTTCAGTTCAGATTTACACTGGACACCCCCTGTTGCTATCGATGCCATGACCAAGCTTCGAGAGAAACATGGCGCAATCAGCCAGGAAATGAAAGACATGGGACAATATGATGTGGTGGTTGTGGGAGGCGGAATCGCCGGTACTTTAGCGGCCGTAGCCGCTGCCCGTGAAGGGGCCAGAACCGTATTGATCCAAAACCGAAGTATGTTAGGAGGGAACGCCAGTCTGGAAATACTGGTACCACCGGTAGGGGTAGTACAAACCAAGCTGGAAAAAGAGTACAAAAAATATGACGTAAGAGAAACTGGATTGGTTGAAGAAATCGCTGCCTATGGAAATCAGCGCTATTTTACAGACGGAAAACTTTACCCCAGCAGACTGTTACGGTTAGTGGAATCAGAACCGAATCTCGACCTCTTTCTGCATACGCATGCTACAGGGGTGGAAATGGAAAATGAAACAAACATAGCCAGTGTCACCTGTATAAGTTTGCCGGAAGGTCAGCGGTTACGGTTTTCCGGAAAGCTGTTTATTGACTGTACGGGCAATGGGATCATCGGTGTGAAAGCAGGGGCAGCCTATATGTATGGCAGAGAGTCTCAAGCCATGTATCATGAAACTAAAGCGCCGGAGGAAGCTGACACTACAACGCTGCCAAGCTCCCTGAAATATTGGTATGAGCCACAAGAGACCCTACAACCCTTCGAAAGCCCCTCCTGGATTTACTCCTTTCCTAAGTGTAGTGATTTTGGAACAGGACGCCACCCAAAGATAGGTCCCATCGATACCCAGTGGGTGATAGAGCTGGGAGGTACGGAAAAAACCTATGCCAATGCAGAAGCAGTGAGAGATGATCTGTTCAGATTAATCTATGGTATCTGGGATCATTTGAAAAACCATTGTACAGAGTGGAAGGAAGAGGCTGCAGATGAGAAGCTTGTCTGGGTAGGGCATGTGGTGGGCATGCGGGAAAGCTATCGCCTGAAAGGTGACTATGTCATGTCAGAACGGGACGTCACCGAACAACCTCTCCTGGAGGATAGGGTGGCTTATGGCGGCTGGGGACTTGATGATCACCCTTCCCTCGGGTTTTTTGATCAGGAGCGGTTGAATAATCATACGCATCGGGGGGTACTTCACTCTATTCCTTACCGAAGTCTGTATTCCGAAAATATTGATAACTTAATGATGGCAGGCCGGGATATATCAGTCACCCATGTGGCGCTGACAGCTACACGTGTCATGTTAACTTGCGGTGTGATTGGGCAGGCAACAGGCACTGCCGCTGGTATGGCAATTATGGAAAACACCTCACCACGGGGAATATATCAGGCTCATGTAGATCAGTTGCAGCAAAAGCTGCTGAAGCAGGGTGCCTATCTGATCGAACTGCCTAACCAGGATCCTGATGATCTGGCCTTGATGGCTAGCGTAAAAGCTTCCAGTGAATTGAGTCCCGCCAGTGAGGTGACCAATGGATACGCCCGAGCAAGGTTGCCTACTGCTTTTCCCCATGCTGAATTGCGTCTCAATGCGTGGGTTCCCGACACCACAGCAAAAGGCCCCCACTGGCTTGCGTTGCATTGGGCAATGCCACAGTCTTTCAATGTGGTGCATGTGGTGTTCCAGAACCGGGGAGAACTGGCGCCGAAGAAGTTCCGCTTAGAGCAAATGAGCAATGGGAAGTGGGAAACATTACGCGTGGTTGACAATGCCGAAGCTTTCCGGCGCCTGGTACTACCGGTGGGAGAAATAAACACATCCGGCCTGAGGGTGGTGCTGGAAGAAGAAAAGCCTGCTGGTGGCATCTGTGAGATCCGAGTGTATAAGGAACCGCAACACAGGGTGAACATGGCGGCCCGTGCCTATAAGATCATGCGCCAACCAGATGATGAAGTAGCGTTGCCATGGGAAAAAAAGAACAAATGAGTGTTCATCCAATAGGTGTAATTTCACTGCTGGTAGTGGCTGCGAGTTTGCAATTTCGGCAGCATGAACAATGGCAGTTTTTCAATGGAGCATTCCACCCTGACCAAATTGTGCGTATTGAAGGAAGATTCGTTAATTTTCAGGACACCATTCCCAACGATACCCTGTATGTCTGTTTTTCAAAACAGGAAATACCCCTGGCTTTCTATCGTGAAATACAGTCTGGTGTTTGCCTGGAAGGTGTATGCCTGCCAGTATCTCTTTCTATTTACTGGACCGTATCGGGAAACTATCTGGGCTATCAATTGGGGGAAGGTGAAATATTAACCAAAAATGAGCATGACCCTTTTACAGCACACGATTATGCAAAACTGCATACTTTATTAAGTGACCCTCAATCCATGCTGGCAAATTACACTTTAGCAGAAATGGCTCCTGAGGAAACTAAGACTGCACAGGTAGATGGGATCAGTGGGGCTACTATAGCAGATATAAGGGGTTATATTATTCAAGGGGCTGCTTACACTACCCATACCTTATGGCATATTGTATATGGGCCTAGCAGGGATAGTATCCTGAGCATTTCTTCAGCCTATGCTTCCGCACCTCTGTTGGATACAATGCTTTCCGGCAGTAATAGGCAGGATAAAATCTGGGCACTTAACCAATTTAAAAATAATGCAAAAGAATTCTCTGCACTTATTCCTAAAATCCAGGAGACGATAAAGTCAGAAGATTTTTACATAAAAGAGCAGGCAATGAATAGCCTTACGAACTCAGCCATGAGCGAGGACCATATTCAGTCCAATCTTTTTGAAGTATTTCCCACGTGCGACTTTGGTACTAAAAGGATGATTATCAATCGGCTAATCGAATGTTGCAGCCTTCAGGCAGAAGTAGTTGAGCATGTTGTGCGTCAAATTCCTTATGAAAATAATGCCATCGCAAACCTATTGTTTACACTATTAAAAGTATCTTATTCGCCAGAGCCTTTTCTGATTCAAAAGGTAAGCCTGCTGCTGGAACATGAAAAAAAATTCATATCGGAAGCGGCTTATCACTATCTTTCATCACTAACGGACAAGGAACCATGGCTAAAAGAGAAACTAAAGGAATATCCAAATAAACATTAAATCAACAAGCAAATTACAACCTAACTTTAAAGCATGAAAAAGTTATCTGTTTATCATTTCACCTTTATTTTACTGCTGTTTTTTTCCTGTTCCCAACCTTCAACAGTGCAAGATGAGCCTGAAAAGGAAGTTCGTAGTGCCGATGTCATCATTTATGGAGGTACTTCTGCCGCCGTGACGGCTGCCGTGCAGGTGGCCCGCATGGGCAAATCTGTCATCATGGTGTCTCCGGATATCCACCTGGGAGGACTTAGTGCTGGTGGGCTTGGTTTTACCGATACCGGCAATAAAGAAGTCATTGGCGGGCTTTCCAGAGAGTTTTATCATAAGGTTTACCAGGAGTACCAGAAACCTGAAACCTGGAAATGGCAGAAAAAGGAAGAGTACGGCAACAAAGGACAAGGTACCGTGGCCATCGATGGGGAGAACCGCACTATGTGGATCTTTGAGCCCCATATCGCCGAAAAAGTCTTTGAAGATTTTATCAAAGAAAACAACATAGAAATCTATCGCGATGCCTGGCTTAACAGAGACAATGGCATAACGAAAGAAAATGGCAGAATTGTATCTTTTACCACCTTGGATGGGCAGACCTACGAAGGGAAAATGTTTATTGATGCTACCTACGAAGGCGACCTGATGGCGGAAGCAGGGGTGAGCTATCATGTAGGCCGTGAAGCCAACAGTGTATACAATGAAGAGTGGAATGGTATACAAACCGGCGTGCTGCACCACGCGCATTGGTTTAAGGACGATATAGACCCCTATGTGGTGCCCGGCGATTCATCCAGCGGCTTATTGCCCCTGATCTCTGCTGAAGACCCCGGTGCGTATGGAGAAGGGGATGACAAAGTGCAGGCCTATTGCTTTCGCATGTGCCTGAGTAATCATCCTGACAATCGCGTTCCTTTTCCAAGGCCGGCAGGGTACGACTCCACCCAATATGAGCTGCTCGCCCGCGTATATGACAAAGGCTGGCGAGATACGTTTGAGAAATTTGACACTATTCCAAACCGAAAGACCGATACCAACAACCATGGGCCGGTCAGTACGGATTACATAGGGATGAATTATGATTATCCGGAAGCTTCCTACGAACGCCGCAAAGAGATCATCAAAGAACATGAGATCTACCAGAAAGGGTTGATGTATTTCATTGCCAATGATCCCCGCGTGCCTGAGGAGGTGCGGAAAGAGATGCAAATCTGGGGCCTGGCCAAAGATGAGTTTACCGATAATGGGAACTGGCCTCATCAGATCTATGTACGGGAAGCCAGACGCATGATTGGTAATTACGTGATGACAGAAAATGATATTCTGGATAAAAGAGAAACGCCCAACTCAGTAGGCATGGGTTCCTATACCATGGATTCTCACAACATTCAGCGTTATGTGAAGCCCGATGGTTTTGTACAGAACGAAGGTGACATAGGCGTGAAAGTACCCGAACCTTACGAAATTGCTTACGGTTCGCTGGTCCCTAAAAAAGAGGAGTGTGAAAATCTGCTAGTGCCGGTTTGTGTATCTAGTTCTCATATTGCTTTTGGCTCTATCCGTATGGAACCGGTATTCATGATTCTGGGCCAGAGTGCTGCTACCGCTGCCGTGCAGGCCATCGAAAATGAAGTGGCTGTGCAGGAGGTGGATTATGAAAAACTCAAAACAAAACTGCTGGAGGACCAGCAATTCCTAACCCTTGAAGATATTCAAATAGCTGACCGATAAACACTTATGAAAAGAATCCTCTTATTACTATGGCTTGCTTTTGTGGCTTTTGCCTGTTCAACAACCAACTCTACCCAGGAAAATCAACCCGCTGAATATGATATCGTTATCTATGGCGCTACATCCGGCGGTATAGCAGCAGCTATCCAAAGTGTCCGGATGGGTAAGTCAGTCGTGCTAATAGAGCCTACCCAAAGAATAGGCGGTATGACCACCGGAGGGCTAGGCCAAACCGATATCGGCAATAAAAGTGCTATTGGCGGAATTTCCAGAGAGTTTTATCAGAATATCCGCCAATACTATGAAGACTCTTCCCACTGGAAATGGCAGGAAAGATCCGAATACCAGGATGGAGGCCAGACCCGAACGGAAGAAGGAGAAGAGGCCATGTGGACCTTTGAGCCATCGGCTGCTCTGCAGGTGTATGAAGACATGCTGTCTGTCGACAATATTGAAGTGGTGTATAAAAGACTGAACCGGGAAGAGGGGGTGATGAAGGAAGGTACTACCCTTACTGCAATTGAGATGGAAGATGGGACTTCCTATCGTGGAAAAATGTTTATAGACGCTACCTATGAGGGCGACCTGATGGCGGCTGCCGGTGTAAGCTATTTTGTCGGCCGTGAAGCCAATAGTGTCTATGGAGAAACCTACAATGGTGTGCAGATGCTGGAAGGGCATCAGTTTCCCGATGGCGTGGATCCTTACGTGACCCCAGGTGATCCGGAGAGCGGACTGCTCTGGGGAATTACTGATGCTGAACTGCAGGAGCAGGGGAGTGGCGACAGCCTGGTACAGACCTATAATTTCCGTATCTGCCTGACCAATGATGAGGAAAACAGAATCCCCATTACTGAGCCAGAGAATTACGATGCCACCAGGTATGAGCTACTGGCCCGCCTTTTTGAAGCGCAACCCAACATGAGAGAAATCAATCAGTATTTTATCTGGAGTCTGATGCCCAATGACAAGACCGATATCAACAACCGGGGCGGCTTCTCCACCGATATGATCAACTGGAGTCATGCCTATCCTGAAGCTAGTTATGATGAGCGTGATTCCATCATCAAAGCGCATGAAGATTACACTAAAGGCCTGCTTTATTTTTACACCAGTGATCCACGGGTACCTGCCGAACTGCAGGAAGAAGTGCGCCAATGGGGTTATCCCAAAGATGAGTACGAAGCCCATGGAAACTGGTCGCCCCAACTGTATGTACGGGAAGCCAGACGATTGATTGGCGAATATGTGATGACGCAAGCCAATTGCGTAGGAGAAGAGGTCATTGAGGATGCGGTAGGTCTGGCGGCCTACACGATGGATTCCCATAACTGCCAGCGAATAGTCGTAGAGGGCACAGGAGGTGCGGCTCAGGTGAAGAACGAAGGTAATGTAGAAGTAGGTGGGTTTCCTCCCTATCCGATTTCTTATCGCTCCATAATACCCAAGCGGGAAGAAGTTACCAACCTGTTGGTGCCGGTTTGTCTTTCTGCCAGCCACATTGCTTTTGGCTCTATCCGCATGGAACCCGTATTCATGGTGCTGGGGCAGTCAGCGGCTACCGCTGCCTCTCTGGCTATTGATAATCAACAGACCGTGCAGGAAGTCAGCTACAGTACATTAAAAGACCGGCTGCTGGAAGACCAGCAATTCCTAACCCTTGAAGATACTCAAATAGCTGACTGATAAACACTTATGAAAAGAATTACCTTTTATCTATTAGATTTCCTGATTGCCATACAATCACATCAGGGAAGCGTTCTTCTATTATTATTTTCTAACAAGTTCACAGCCTCGTATCAAAAAGAAAGTTTTCTGTACCTATGAGCTGAATGTTACTGAAATCCTGATGGCGGGTATTGAGGATATAGTTCCACTCATTGGAGATAATGGAGGTAGGCACTTTAAGAATGGGATATTTATTTTCTGCATACCAGTTCTTGCCTATCTGCAGACACTTCTCACAGTAGCCCTTACGCCAGGCCTCTGGTAAATCATTTTCATGGATGGTCAGTATGGGTAGTTCATCTGGAACAAAGATGATCATGGTTCGGAAAAGCTGATCGTTACCACTGTTGCTTCGGTGTACAAGGTTCTCTAAACAGGCCGGGGCACGGGAATCGCTGGTGTAGATGACATATTGGCTATCCTCGTTCCATCGGTTACGAAAACCAGAGGCCACCAATACATGAGCATATTTGGCTTTGGTAATTCTATAAACCAGCATCAGGAAAAGTCTCCGTATTCAATACGGGTAAGTTCTCTGCTGACCAGCTCTATACCAGAGATGTAGTTGAGTAGTGCTTCTGGCAATCGGCCTTCAAGCCCATAAGAGGGCTTTCCTAACCAACGGACAAATTCTTCACTACTGCCAAACACTTCCTGACCTTTATCAAAGAGTTCTTTGAGCTTGAGCAGATGTTCAGCATCTGTTTTTTTGAGGTCTTTGTTCTTATTTTTGTAATTACTGATGGTTCTCACATCCAGTCCGATAAAAGCTGCAAGGGCAGCTTTAGAGTAGCCGCTTTGGCTTACCAGCTTATCAAATATTCTGATAGAGATACCTTTTTCTGCTGTGTCAATGACCTGATATGGATTCATGTATACTTTTGTTTTCTCAATTATACGAAAATATTCCTAAAATGATCGGAATATTTACCAATAATTTTTCAATAGAATGTACAATTAGCCATCTTTATCAATGGAGTATGACCAACATTCGGAAGGAGCTTTCTTGAGTAGCATGAGTTTTCGAAGAGGTACAATGCCCATTGATAAGGTTAATTTCGCATAGTACTGCCTTGGTAATCACTATCATCTTTTATAACTGAGTGGTACAAGCAGAAATCATTATGAATTAAAACTTAACAAAAAAATATATCTTATTATTTAGAAATTTTTAAATTATATTTTATTAATTGGAAATATTTGATGTTACTTTCCCTTTCAGGAAATAAGTAGTTGGATGAAACATTATAATATGGCATCACAAGATGATCATCAACATAAACAGTTAATCAACAAGCTCAAAGAAGGGGATAAAGCCGCTTTTAATGAATTGTTTTGTGCTTATGAGCCTACGCTGTTTGCTTATTCAATGAAGCTTACCCATGATGCAGAGGATGCAAAAGAAGTGGTGCAGGAGGTTTTTCTGAAGGTTTGGGAAAGAAGACAATGGATTGATCCTCAATATAAATTTAGTAGTTTTCTTTACACTATGGCTAAGAATCTGGTTTATAATAAAGCCAGACGTAAAGCCTATCTTTTTGCTTATAAAGAATACATGACTTTATATGGCAGTCAAACAGAAAATGTCACTGAAAACAAGGTTCATTTTAATGAACTGAGAGACCTCATTCAGGCAGCCTGTAATCAACTGCCTCCAGTACGACGAGAAGTGTTTACAATGAGCCGTATTGAAGGGTTAAGTCACAGTGAGATTGCGGAAAAATTGAATACGAGTACCAGCAATGTTAAAAACCATATCTATAAAGCGTTACGTTTCCTAAAAGAACAGATCCAGGTGCATGAGATTGCTCCGATCATTCTTCTTACGCTCATCTATTTGCTTTCCTGAGCTGCTGTAACTCACATCCAAAGTTAGATTTATTCTACCCCTTGCAACAAGAATGAAAATTTATTAAAAATTTTTCAGAGAGAGGTGGCCCTAAACAGGCGTTGATTGTATTTACTATAAAGGGCAAAAAACCTCATGAACAGTAAACTGATCGAGAAATTTTTCAGAAAAGATTGTACGCCTGAGGAGGCAAAACAGGTACTGGAGTGGTTCAGCCATCATAAGATAGAACCTTGGCAGGAAGATGATCTGCACGCTATTTGGCAGGAGGCGGAGCAAGAGAAACATGATCCTCAGTTTGTGCATGATCCTCAGGGCATGCTGGATTTTATTCATCAGCAGATGGATCAGCCTCAAAAGCACGCTGTCACTTTTAAACACAAAAGACAATGGATTAGCCTGTCTGAATCATGGGCCTATGCCTTAAGGGTTGCAGCTATTCTTTTTATTCCTTTCCTTTTCACCTGGCTCTTCTCAGATTTTTCTCAAACGCCACAAACTATTGAATCACCAAGAGTAGTGGCTATCGAGACACCGGCAGGTGTGAAGCGGACTACGGTATTGCCCGACGGCTCCAAGGTGATATTGAACGCCCGGAGCAGTATTACCTATGATTCCGGTTTCAGGGAAAATAAGCGGGAAATCGTACTAGTGGGAGAAGCCTTTTTTGAAGTGGCTAAGGATTCACTACGGCCTTTCACTGTGCATTCAGGAAACCTTTCCACTACTGCCTTAGGCACTTCTTTTAATATTTATTACCGGCCTGACAGGGACATAACGGAGGTGTCATTGGCTACGGGAGTAGTGCAAGTGGTAGCTAAAGATAAAATAAGGGATGTGAAAGCGACAAAACTTCAACCTGGAGAGCGGCTCAATTATCACATACAAGAAGCCTCTTTCCGTACCGATCATTTTGATACCTTGGAGACATTAGCCTGGAAAGAAGGGATTCTATACTTTAAAAAAGCAGGTATAGAACAGGTCATTCAAAAATTAGAAGACTGGTATGGTGTAAAGATAGCCATTGAAGGAAATACAGATAGCGTAAAAAAAGAGGATTGGACTTATACCGGGATGTTTAAAAATCAAAATCTGGAAAATGTGCTCACCGGGATAAGTTATGTGAAGGGCTTCTCTTTTGAGATGAATGGTAAAAATATCAAACTCATGTTCAACTAAATCTGCAAGCTTATGAAATATAAATGATCTACAAATAAAAATGCCCCCGGCAAAGCAGGATGGTGGTGCATCCTCGCTTTGCGGAAGGGGGCTGCGTTTTAATCAATTCTCCATCAATTAAAACATTACAAATGTATGAAAAACAACCTACTAAGACTACTCATGATGACCAGTAAATATATAGGCTATGGATTCATGATACAGCTTTTCACCTTTACCTTATTATTTGCAACAGATGGGATAGCACAATACAAAAGTGTGAAAGATGTGCACATCACCTTAAACATCAGAAATGCAACCCTGGTAGAGGTCATACAGGTCATTGAATCCAAGACCTCTTTTCATTTTACTTATGAAGAAAGTGACTTGCCGGGCCGAAAGGGTATCACCGTTCAGGCGGATGAGCAAACCCTGGAACACGTGCTTTTGGATATTGGTAAAACAGCCAGAGTTCACTTCAAACAGGTGAATGACAACATCCATGTAAAACCGGTAAAAGAAGGAAAAAGACAGCAAACCATTGAAATCTCTCAAGCCATTCAGGTGAACGGTACTGTCACTTCCTCTACTGATGGAGAAGGTTTACCGGGGGTGAATGTGTTGGTAAAAGGCACCGCTACCGGTACTATCACTGATATTGATGGTCGTTATCATATCAGTGTGCCTGAGGAAGACGATACTCTCGTTTTTTCCTCTATAGGATATATCACCCAGGAAGTGGCAGTAAACGGACGGACGGAGATTAATGCAACCATGGCTGAAGATGTGCAGAGCTTAGAGGAAGTAGTAGTGATAGGGTACGGAACGCAGAAAAAAGTGAATGTCACTGGGTCCGTAGAGTCCATCAATGAGCAGGATATTGTATCTCGCCCGGTAGGTCAGGCCTCTATGGCATTACAAGGCCTGGCCCCAGGGGTTACCGTAACCCAAAATTCAGGAAAGCCCGGCTCGGATGGTGGTGTCATACGCATCCGGGGCATTGGAACGACAGGAGATGCTAATCCACTCGTTTTGGTAGACGGCATTCCCTTTAACCTCAATGATGTGGATGTGAATGAAATAGAAAGTATTTCTGTGCTAAAAGATGCCGCCTCAGCGGCTATCTACGGGTCCAGAGCGGCAAACGGGGTAATTTTAGTAACCACCAAACGGGCCAAAAAACAACAGTTTGCCATTAACTATCGGGCATCTGCCGGTTGGCAGCAACCCACTGAGCTCATGGATAAAGTAAGCGGGTACGACCACATGGTCATGATCAACGAAGCACACCGTAATGTGGGGCAGTCAGAACCCTTTTCTCAGGAATACATCGATGCGTATAAAACAGCAGCTCCTTCCGATGAGTACCCGGAAACTGACTGGCACGAGGTGATGCTAAAGGATAGAGCCTTTCAGCAAAATCATTACCTGAGTATTAACAGCGGTGGCGAAAAAATCAGTTTGCTGGGCTCATTGTCTTTTCTGGACCAGGATGGCATGATGCATTCCAATTACAAAAGGTTTAACCTCCGGCTCAACTCTGACATCAGACTGAAAGATAACCTGCAATTTAATATAGATCTATTAGGGAAAAGTGAGAACAACGCAGAGCCTCCCCAGGGATGGTACTGGCTGGCACGTTACCCTCATAACCTTCCGGGAAAAAATGAGGATGGCTCCTGGGGTATCGGCTGGGATGGAAACAACGGATGGGCCACCCTGGAAGACGGAGGTATGTCCCATACAAAAAGTGATGAGTTTATTGTAAACATGAGAATGGATTGGCAACCTGTGCCGGGAATCAACCTTGCCTTCCAGGTGGCTCCGAATAAATCATATAACCACTATAAGTCGTTTCGCAAGCAGGTGAACCTCTATTACCCGGACGGCTTCATGATCAATCCGACACCTTACCGGGCTGAATTGACAGAGCAGTATATGAAAGAAAGCACCAACAACTACAAAGCCCTGCTCTCCTATGATAAGAATTTTAGTGCCCATTCCTTGAATCTGCTGGGAGGATGG
Source organism: Catalimonadaceae bacterium JC749 (assembly GCA_021730635.1). Taxonomy (GTDB): domain Bacteria; phylum Bacteroidota; class Bacteroidia; order Cytophagales; family Cyclobacteriaceae; genus JAJNNC01. The sequence continues at coordinate 1,035,566 of JAJNNC010000001.1, read as the reverse complement.
GAAGCCATTGATTATAAAAATGAGTGGATACAGGGTTTCCGGGATCAGTTTCCTTTAGAAAACTACGAAGTATTAAACGTAGGCTCTACCGCCAACCAAACCGCTACCGGATCGGCCTACGAATGGGCGCTGATGTCTTATTTTGGCAGAGTCAACTACAACTATCAGGAAAAGTATCTTTTCGAGGCCAATGCCCGGATAGATGGTTCCTCTCGATTTGCCGAAGGGTACAAGTACGGTTTTTTCCCATCTTTCTCCGTAGGATGGCGAATTTCTGAAGAAACTTTCCTCTCCAACACCTCCGATGACTGGCTCTATGACTTAAAGCTCAGAGCTTCCTGGGGAAAGTTGGGTAACCAGTTGATTGGAAACTACCCTTTTGCATCTGCCGTTACCATGGGGTTGAATTATGTCTATGGCAATGATATACCGGCTATAGGCGGCGCTTTACTAAACGCCGCCAACCCTCAGATATCCTGGGAAACCACTGAAATGGTGAACGTAGGACTGGATGCCGGCATGGGCAAGTTTTATATCACTGCCGACTATTACATAAAAAATACATACGATATTCTGTTGGAATTACCATTACCCCGGATAGCTGGGTTAGACCCTCCCTTTCAAAACGCAGGGAAAGTACGGAATGCAGGCTGGGATTTACGCGTACAGTTCAACGATAATATCAATGACTTCAAGTACAGCATTGGTGCCAACCTGGCCAATGTTAGTAATAAAATTGTTGACCTGGTAGGCACGGGTCCTTACATTGGCACACGCACTGTGCGAATGGAAGGACAACCCATCGATGCCTTATTCGGACTGGAAGCCCTAGGACTTTTTCAGACGCAGGAAGAAATTGATAACCATGCGGGTCAGTTTGGTCCGTCAAGCCCCGGAGATATTAAGTACAAAGACCAGTCCGTAGATGTGAACGGTGATGGCATCGCTGACGAGCCCGACGGAGTGGTGAATGCCACGGACCGGGTAGTCATTGGAAACCCAATTCCCAGATACACCTACGGCTTAAATTTGTCCGGCCAATTCAAAGGGTTTGATCTGGGGGTGTTTATCCAGGGAGTAGGCAAAGCGGATGGGTATCTGGATAATTTTGCCACTATGGCTTTTTATCTGGGAGGTACTGCTCAGGAATGGCACAAAGATCACTGGACGGAGAACAATCCGAATGCCTCCTACCCCAGATTAACCTTCAATTACCCTAACAATGAGCAGGTGTCATCCTATTGGGTGAGGAGTGCTGCCTATTTTCGTCTGAAGAACTTGCAGTTGGGGTATACCTTGCCCAGCACCTTCACAAACAGAATTTCCGTCGCTAAATGCCGGGTGTTCTTCAGTGGACAAAACTTGCTGACCCTGGACAACTTCTATGACAGCTATGATCCCGAATCGCCGGTGGGGCAGGGTGATTTTTATCCGATGGTAAAAGTGTTTGCCTTTGGCCTTGAAACAACCTTTTAAAAGCTTGAAAAATGAAAACTAAGAAATATTTCCACTTCCTGTTAGTCGTGTTTCTGATAGGTTTCAACGGCTGTTCAGAAGACTATCTCGAGAAATTTCCCCTGGACTCTCCATCCGATGCTACTTTCTGGAGTACAGAGTCAGAATTGCAGCTGTCGATCAATGCCATTTACCGAAGCCTGTACTTCACGGATAGAGATGTAACTCATCTCCCTTTTCAGTTTCTGCTGGACCTGGCCACTGATATCTCCTGGGACCGGAATCTTAGCTCCTGGCAATTATTATCCCAGGGACTCATCACCCCCAATGACGAGCCGCTCATTACCGGAACATGGAACAGTGCCTATCAGACAATCGGCCAATGTAACCGTTTACTGGCAAATATGGAACACGCGCAGGAGGTGACAGATCCCGAGGTATATGAAAGGATTGCAGCAGAAGCTCGTTTTTTCAGAGCATATTGGTATCATCTGTTAACCAGTTTTTACGGAGACGTTCCCTTCACGGTCGAACCCCTCGATGTCTTTGATGCAAAACTACCCCGGACGGCCAGGTCAGAAATCCATACTTTTATTCTGAATGAACTTGATGCGGTGGCCAGTATATTACCCGTTGAATACCCTGCTAATGAAAGAGGGAAAATAACAGCAGGGGCTGCCTTAGCGATCAAAGCCAGAGAAGCCCTATTCAGTGAGGAATGGGACATAGCCGCTACGGCTGCCAAGCGTATCATGGATTTGAACCTCTATCAACTGTATCCGGACTATAGTGAACTTTTTACTTATGCTGCTGAGAATAATTCGGAAGAAATCATGACCATTCAGTTTAGCCGGGCAAATCAGTTGACGCATCAAACACCCATTCATACCCGGGGCAGACTTGGAGGGGGCTATGTGACCAAGATTCCTACCCAAGCATTGATCGATTCTTATGAAAGTATAGATGGTTTGCCGATAGACCAATCACCCTTATACGATGCAAGTAACCCTTTTGAAAATCGTGATCCCCGCCTGCAGGCCACCTGCGTGGTGCCAGGTTCTGTATTCTTAGGATACCAATTTGAAACACATCCTGACAGCCTCATGGTCTGGGACTATAACACAAATCCACCCAGGAGAGTCAATAACCTGGAGGTAACCCATGCTTATGCTACCTTTTCAGGCTATCAGTACCGGAAGTATGTGGCCGATGAGGAACGAGAATTCAGAGGGGAATCAGAACTGAACATCATGCTGGTACGATATGCCGAGGTATTGCTGATGTATGCCGAAGCGAAGATAGAAAAAGGAGAACTGGATCTAAGTGTATATGATGCCATCAACGCTGTACGACTTCGTGCTGGCTTACCCGCCATAGCTGCCGGAAAGTCGCAGGATGAACTGAGGAAGATCGTCAGACAGGAACGCAAAGTAGAGTTTCCTTTTGAAGGATTGCGCTTTTTTGACCTAAGAAGATGGAAAATAGCAGAAGATGTAATGCCGGGTACTTTATACGGCCGTCCCCAACGGGATTATGAGGAAAGCTTTATTCCCACTTTTGATGAGAATGGCATACCGCATTATGATGCCTATGGGGATGAACTTCGGCAGTTTGATACCCGAAATTTCAACCCTGCCAGAGATTATTTATGGCCAATCCCACAAAAGGAATTAGACATCAACTCCAATTTGACACAAAATCCGGGTTATTAACCGATAAAAATAACATGAAAAGAAGAGAATTTTTAAACATAAGTCTGTCAGCCACTGGAGCTGTTTTTATCCCTCCAGGCCTTGTCAATTTACAAGCCATGGCTGAAATCAACCGGCAGTTTTCAGGGAATAGCAGTTTTGCAGCATATGACCTGGTGGTCAATGGAGCCGGGCTGTCAGGGTACTTTGCCGCTGTGCACGCTGCGCAGCAAGGCAAAAAGGTACTGATTGTTGAAAAAAGAACCAGCCCTGGTTACGAAATGGCAGCCAAAGGAAAACTGTGGATGGGAGCCGAAGGCTTCGACAACTTTCGGCCTGAGCTTAAACAATTGTTTTTGCCCTCTGATGAAAAACAAGAACGTAAAAAATCGGGTGGCAAAGGCTATGGAGAAAGCCAGTATGGCGACGAAGTACTGCTATTCTCAGGAAGTGTCAGAAAAGGTTTATTGCGTAATCTGCTGGTCAACAAAGTGCATGTGCTGTTGATGACCGATGTTTGCGGCATCTTCACCGATGACAAAGTTGTACAGGGAGTGCTGCTGGCCAGTAAACATGGTTTCCATTCGGTAAAATGCAAAAGCTTTATTGATGCTTCCGATCAGGTACTGTTTAGCAGAGGTATTCTGGCAGAGAACTACCGGATAGACCGTGCAGGTTTTGTATTGGAAATGTCAGAGGTTAGTGATCCACAGAAAAAGGAAGTTGAAGTTTCAGATGAATTTGGTATACACGAGAATACTTTAAAATTCCATCAGGGAAAACTTTCAGACAACCAGCTTTTTATAGAATTTGAGTTCCCTGTCGGCTCGCAGAAACCGGAGGAAATCGAACACCAGGCCAGATTAATTTCTGCCAAATTGGGAGAGAAATTAAGCAGCCTGGATGCTTCCCTGAAAAGAGCACAGATTAATCAGCTCCCACTGGAAACCTCCCTTTTCCTCGCAGATGATACGCTGCCTTCCCCCACCCTGAAAGGCCATTATGTTTTGCCTAATGCCTCGGCTGCTTTAAGCTACAAAAAAATAGAAGCCATAGAAGCAGCGGCAAAAGAAATGGTGGATGCTATCAAATATGCCAAAACCAATGCGCAAATCCATTCATTACACACCATCGGCAATACGATTCCTTTTACCGATTTACGTTTTTCGGAGGTAGAAGAACCAGGACTTTCGATCCCCTTACAGAAGGTTACCTTTGATTTTACCAATCTGGTCAAAAACAAAGAACAATGTCAGGTATTGGTAGCCGGAGGTGGCACGGGGGGTGCTTTTGTAGCCATGGGGGCTGCCGAAAAAGGAGCTAATACTATTGTGGCAGACTATTTTAACGATCTGGGTGGTACCAAAACTATGGGAGGTGTGATGGGCTACTACCATGGGGTAAAAGATAATAAGTTTTTCAAAAAACAAAGCGAAGATGCTGAAAGGCTCGCTTTTGAAACCAACATGACCAAGAAAACCGGCCGCAAATTATATCATCTGACAGGTGTGCTGAATGCCGGTGGCAGGTTTATGGGAGGCGCCATCATGTGCCACACTTTGGTAAATGATAATACAGTCAAAGGTATTGTGATATGCCGCCATGGAAAACTGGAAGCCATTGAAAGTCAGGTTACGGTTGATGCCACGGGAGATGGTGACATTGCTGCTTTCGCAGGAGCAGCCTATTTTATAGGAAATTCCAGAACCGGAGAAACACAGAATTATAGTCAATGGGATATTGCTGGTGTGAATGTGCCCTCCCCTACCAACCGGGATTACGATGTGATAGACAACACAAAAATATCGGAACTGCAAAGAGGACTGTTTTTGTCTCATTATGAAGCACATTTTTATGATTTCCACCCTATGCTGACGGTAAGGGAATCCCGGAGAATTGAGGGAATCTATGTGCTGAACTTTCTGGATGCGGCAGAAGGGACACATTTTGAAGATGTGATCTCCCTGGCCAGCAGTGATTTTGATCCACATAATGTAGGGTCTTCTGAATTTTCAAAATGCGGTTTTTTGCTCCCCCATTCCAACGACATCGTCGTAGAGATCCCGTACCGGTGTATTGTACCCAAAACCTTGGATGGTTTGCTGATTTCAGGCAGGGGCATCAGTCAAACACACAATGCACTCCAGTTTACCCGTATGACGGCAGATATTATCGTACTGGGGTATCTTACAGGGCAAATAGCAGCCCATTTGGCTTGGAATAACCTCCAGCCTAGAAGTTTTGATATTTCCTCCCTGCAGAAAGAATGGTCCGGACTGGAATATTTACCCTCAGATTATGCCAGAAAATCTACCTGGAACTTTCGGGAAAAGGAGGAAGAAATCCGTAGAAGAATTATGCATCTGGCCAATGGTGAAAGAGAGTACCTTTTTGAATGTAGCAAGTTACCCAGGGAAAAAGCCCTTCCGGTGTTGCGGGAATTTTTTAAAAAAGCCGCTAGTAGTGAAGGCGAGTTTCTGGAGGAAGGAAAACTTTTGACTGCCAAGGCTCTGGCTTGGTTTGGAGATCCTGTAGGTAACGACCTGATTGTGCAAGAACTTCAGGAACTATTTGCTCAGGAACTAGACCAGGGTTACCCAGGCGGCTATGTTGATGATTATGACTTTATCAGAGGACGGGAGAAGAATATACTGGAAGGTTTGTTTTGGCGTATCAATCAGAATATAGGCTTACTAGCTATGACGGGGGATGCTAAGAGTAATCCTACCATTAAGCACATCATTGAGCATACAGTGTCTGGCGGAGGAATAGTAGAACGATCCAATGCTTATTTCAATGGAAGAATTGATTTAAAAATCATTCCTTTTTACAATAGGATTCTGAACTTGTGTTTTTATGCCGAACGGGTTCCTGACCCTGCGTTTATTCCCGGTTTTGAAAAGCTCTTGAAAGATGATAATATCGGTGGATTTCTCACAGAAGAGTATGACCAAGTGAGATGGAGAGTGTATGGAGGATTTTTGGAGATTTCAATAGCTGCTGCTTTAGCCCGTTGTGGTGGTAAAACCGGCTATCATCTCTTGGCCGATTACTTGGAAGATATACATCATCACTACAAAGCTTTTGCAGCTTCAGAACTCAGGGAGCTGACACAACAAGATCATGGGTATCATGCTACAGCCTGGAAAAAACTTATTGCCGAATTACAATTTCCCAGACCAGGCAAGCAGTTGATCAAAACAGTAGAAATTTAAGGTGAGGTATACATTTATGAGTAAAGCATTTTTCTTTCTTCTTATCTGTGTATTCTACCTATTGGGAAGTTATACAGAGGATGTTTATTACCGGAGTAAAGAACTTCTGCACCTCAAGACAAAGCGCATAGAAGGGGCATACAGCATTTGGGATGACAATCATGAAAGGGTTGACATCACAGCCCTGGAAGATGGCCAAGGGATATTATACTGGTATAGAAGAATTAAAACTCCGGTATGCCTCACAGGTGAATGCAAACTCATAGACATAGGAATCTACTGGGATTGCACCGGTAGATTCCTTGGGCTTGAGATATATGGAGAACATCTTACCAAAACTGATCATAGTGATTTTTCTCAGGAGGATTATGATCAATTGATGGGTATTCTACATAACGATTGGTCTTTGTTACGAGAGTATGAATTGTCGGAATTGGTTGATGATCCCTACGAAGAAGTAGTAGATGGAGCTTCCGGAGCCACTAAAAAGGAAATAGCCTCCGAAGCAGTAAAAGATGCTGTCTATACCACCCATACAATCTGGCACCTGATCCATCAGGGAGAGAAAGAACAATTGGCCACATTGACCCTTGAGGAATTAAAAAATAATACTGCGCTTACCAGCAATCTGCTGAAGAATGGGAAAAAGGAATATCGTTACTTCTTGCTGGACTTAGTAGGATTAGGAAAATTGCCTCCATCACCCTTGACAGATACCTTAGTGATCACTGGTTTAAAAGCAGAAACGGATGATTATCTTAAAAAATTATCCGCCAATGCTTTGGTAAGATCTAATGTAGATCAGCCATCCATGCAGTCTGAACTGGCGGTTATTTACCGGAAGGCTTCTCTGGATGAAAAGTTGCTGATTTTACCTGCCCTTACTAACCTGACAACGCTTGCACCAGACTTGTACGAGGCACTGGGGAATGATTTGGGTGGAGAAAACGAATGGTATAAGATGAAAATATTACAGGTGCTACTACATAGCCCGGATCATTCTGAAAAAGTAATCGTTGCTGCCCGAGCACTGTTAAAAAGCGAAAATACACTTGTCCGGCAAACAGCTACCGACTTTTTGAAACAAGCCCAATAGCTCTAACTAGTTTTGACTGAATGCGTATCCGGATTCCGTAAACCATGACAATGGAGCCAGATTATCAACTGTTTTTATCTCCCTGAATGGGTTTCAATCCTCAGTCTATAATAATGCAATTATTAGGCAGCCATGAAGGCCCTTATCATAACAAACTGATTAACATGAAAAATAAAAGGATAACTTTAAAAAACTACAGAAGCGCCATTCCAGCAAGGAGGTACTCTTATCGTACTCTCATGTTCTTTGTCTTGATTATGTTTTTCTACGGAATGGGTATACAAGCACAGACAGTGCTGGCTCCCCCCGGTGAGATTTCTCACTCCGCGATTAAACCTGGAAAACCACTAGTCCCCATTAGAAAAATAAGCTCTGGTGGCGTGATTCACCGCTTTCACGACACTTCACCACTGAGCCCTTCAGGGCGTTTTATGGCATTGTTTCGGGTGCCTTTCGAAGATCGTTACCCTCAGCCTGGAGAGGCCGGAGAAGTCATTCTTGTGGATATGAAAACAGGAAAAGAACGTGTAATATCCAAATCTTATGGTTGGGAGATGCAGGTAGGGGCGAACGTACAATGGGGCGGAAGTGATCACGAACTTTACTTCAATGATGTGGATACCACTACTTGGGAACCCTTTGCGGTGCAACTCGATCCTTTCACCGGTTCTTCTCGCCGAATGGAAGGAACGGTTTTCATGGCTTCCCTCGACGGAAAAAAATTAGCTAGTCATAATCTGGTAAACTCAGTACATGCTCAGTCGGGTTATGGGGTTATTCTGCCGGACAGTTTGACAGATTATAACGTGGGGCCGGTGGATAGTGATGGTATTTTCATCACCGATACGAAAACCGGTAAAACTGAAATGTTAGTCTCCATTCGAGACATCTATGAAAAAACTGTGCCCAGTATTACTGTTTCCAATCCGAATGATTTCGCCTACTATTGCTTTAAAATTATGTGGAACCCGCAGGGAACGCGCATCATGACATTAGTGCAATGGAGGCCCTTAACCGGTGGAAAACGTAAGATTGCCGTGATTACTATGCGTCCGGATGGCTCAGAAATACGGACAGCTATCACTCCGGAACAATATGCCATGGGTGGACACCATATGGCATGGACAGCCGATGGGGATCACATTTCAATGAATCTGGAAGTAGATGGCGAACCCGGATTGGAGTTTATTACCGTCAAATACGATGGATCAGATTTGAAAACTGTTTTTCCAGTAGGTTCCGGGCATCCTTCTTTTCATCCTGGTGGTCTGCCACTGGTTGTAACAGATGCTTATCCGCATGAGCCGGTCACACATCAGGATGGTTTTGTTCCGGTCCGACTCTTGAATGTAGCCACAGGAACGGAAGAACTGATCGCGCATGTGTTTGTTCCCAAAGTAGAAGACAGCTCCTTTCGGGTAGATGCTCATCCAACTTGGGACCGGTCAGGGAGGTTTGTCATTTTCAATGGGTACGAAGACAACACCAGATGCGTGTATATAGCTGATTTGAAAGAGTATATCCAAGCACTTTCAAAGGGGAACCTCTCAAAACACCAAGGGCAAAAGTAATTTACAAACATGTAAGGCGGTTCTGAGATCAGAAAAATCTTTTATGAAAAGAACGATCATTCATGAAAGTATTTAACTTTAAAAAAGTATATCCTGAGGAAAATTATTTTTAATCTAGTAATAAACACGAATGAACCTTATAATTTTATTAGTCATAGCAGGCATTATTCTTCTGGGTGCTTACTACACCTACGGGCGGTTTGTGGCAGGTAGAATAATGATTGACAATAAAAACATAACACCTGCTCACAAACATGAAGACGGTGTAGACTATATACCTAGTAAAACGCCTGTAGTGCTGGGGCATCATTTTGCCTCTATCGCAGGGGCTGGTCCTATTGTAGGGCCTATCATTGCTATCACCTTTGGCTGGATTCCGGCGGTGCTCTGGATTCTGGTAGGAGGTATCTTTTTTGGAGCCGTACATGATCTTACCAGTATGGTAGCCTCTATGCGACATGATGGTAAATCTATTGGTGCCATTATTCAGAAATATATAGGCCGGCAGGGGAAATTTCTTTTCCTGATTTTCAGCTTTGCTACACTGATTCTCATCATTGGGGTCTTTGCGGATATCATTGCCAAAACATTTGTGAACAGCCCGGGTGTGGCCTCTGCCTCTATGCTGTTTATCGGATTAGCCATTGTATTTGGCATGGTCAACAAACTGACCAGCCATAAGAAAGGCGCTTTTGTCCTTAATTCAATTATCGGGGTAGTCCTGATGTATTACTTTGTATATCTGGGAATTCAAATCCCTTTTCTTCTCGATTACAAATTATGGATTGTACTATTGATGGGATATGCATTTATCGCTTCTGTCACACCGGTATCTTTCCTGCTACAGCCCAGAGATTATCTGAACAGTTTTCTATTGTATGGCCTTATGATTTTTGCTGTGATAGGAGTTTTCATAGCCAATCCTGAAATCAAAATGGACAATGAGGTACAGTTCAGCTCAGAGAACCTGGGATACTTGTTCCCTGTCCTTTTTGTTACGATCGCCTGTGGCGCTATCAGTGGCTTTCATTCGTTAGTAGCCTCCGGCACCACTTCTAAGCAAGTGAATCAGGAAAAGGATACCAAAGTGATTGGTTATGGCGGTATGCTGATAGAATCTTTTCTGGCCATTATTTCTGTAGGCTCGGTCATTGTCATCAGCAGGACAGAGTATGCCAGCAGATTGAGTGTGGAAGGTCCTGTGACGATGTTTGCCGATGGCTTAGGCAGTATGATCTCTTCTACCGGTATTGCTGCATCGCTGGCTACTTCTTTTGTAGCCCTTACTGTATCAGCCTTTGCCCTGACCACCTTAGATACGTGTACCCGCTTAGCCAGATTTACTTTTCAGGAATATTTTGAGGATGTGGATCATAAAGCAGCTAAAATGTTCTCAGGCAACCGTTATCTAGCCACTTTTGTAGTAGTGTTGCTTTCTGTCTTACTCCTCACCTCTGGCGAATTTACAACGCTTTGGCCTATCTTTGGTTCAGCCAATCAATTATTGGCGGCATTAGCGCTATTGGCAGTGGCCGTTTGGCTCATCAAAAGAAAAATAAAACCTGCCTTCGTGTTGGTGCCTATGTTTTTTATGTTTGCTGTGACACTTAGCTCACTTCTGCTTTTTGCTATTCAGAACTTTAATAAAGGCGTTTACATCCTTTCTGTATTGGCCGGTTTATTATTTCTGCTTTCGGTGGCGCTGATTTGGCTGGCTAAAGAGAGCCTCAAGAAAGAACTGAACGAGCCGGACCCGCATTTTGAAAAAGTGTAGTGGGTAGAAATGGCAAGGGTCATATATAGCTCTGAAAGCAAAGCTTTCTACTATAAAAATTCAGGTAGGTAAGTCATTTCCTAAAGAGTGTTCAGCTGTCTAAATCCTTTCTAAAAGTAAATTTTAAAATTATTAAGGGCCAGATTCTTACAATGAAGTATCTATCGCCTATATATTTACTAATGATGCCTGGGAAGAATATGCAGAAAATGGTTTCCTGCTATCTGGATTCAAACAAACCGGATAGATACTGAAAAGCCTGTTATAATACCTGGTACATTTCAGGAGAGGAGTGTTGGCAGTATATTGTGTCAAAATAAATGTGAATGTGTATATTGAACAGGGAAATTTTTTATTTGCCAAATGAGGAGAGAGGAGCAACGCTGTTTAATTTCTTTTCGAAAGAAACCTAGATACTTACTAAATTACCATCTATGCAACGAAGGAAAGCGGTTAAAGCGATTGCCCTCAGTACGCTTACCCCTCAGCTACTGTTATCCAAACGAAAGAACAGAGGCACATCAGCAGCTACTCCTCTACGACCTGTTAACTTCCGGAGTTCCTGGCAAAGTTGGCATGATATGGATTGGGTAGGCCCGGAATATTGGGGCAATCGCTTGCAGGATTGGCAGATTCGCAAGGGCAAAGCAGTTTGTGACATAAGCGGTAACCACAGAACATTGCACTGTCTGTCTTGCCAGATATCTGATCAGGAAGCAGGATTTGAATTAAGTGTAGAGGTGGAAATGCTAAATACCCAGCCGTCTGGGCAAAACTATGTTGGTTTCAGCATTGGTGCTCAAGGTAAGTTTGAGGATTATCGTTCTGCAGCGGTATTTGGCAAAGGGCTGGATGCTGGTATTTCTACCGATGGAACGTTATTCATAGGAGAAAAGCGGGCTACACAAACAGTAGAGGCAAAACAGCCGCTCAGGCTGCAGTTGATAGCAGTGCCTGAGAACGAAAAATACAGGCTTACCTTATCGGCCACTAAAAAAGGAGGAGGACAGCCGCTGACTGAATTAAGTGTAGGAGACATTACTAATGAGGAACTCCAGGGTAATATGGCCCTGATTTCCCATTTTGCAGAGCACGAAGAGCACTCGGAGCAACCTTCGGTAGCCTTTGGCAACTGGGAGATACAGGGAGCAAAAATCAGCTATGCGCAACATCATACCTTTGGGCCCATCTGTTTTGCCCAGTATACCCTCCATGATCAAATCTTAAAACTTACTGCCCAACTGGCTCCCATAGAAGCTATTCCGGGGCATCATATTGCTTTGCAAATTCAAGACAACAATCAATGGAAAACACTGCAACAAAGGTCCATGGACCCTATGGGGCGAACCGCACAGTTTAGAATAGAAGACTGGCCTTATAAAAATGCAGTGCCTTATCGGGTGTACCTGGAATTACCATTAAAGAAAGGAGTTCAAACCTATACGTATGAAGGAACCATAGCCCAGGAACCCATGGAAGCTGCTCAGGTTAAAGTAGCCGTGTTCAGTTGTAATGGCGACCATGGATTTCCCGACCAGGAAGTGGCGCTGCATGTGAATAAGCACAACCCTGACCTGGCCGTTTTCCTGGGTGATCAGTTTTATGAAAGTACGGGCGGGTTTGGTATACAGACCAGCCCCATGGAGAAAGCTACCCTGGACTATCTTCGCAAATGGTATATGTTCGGCTGGTCATACCGGGAAATTTTTCGTCATATACCTGCTGCCTGCATCCCCGATGACCATGATGTATACCATGGCAATGTATGGGGAGAAGCCGGAAAGCAGGCGCCTACAGACGAAGGTTGGACCTATGCCGCCCAGGACCAGGGAGGCTACAAAATGCCGGCTGAGTGGGTCAATATGGTGCAACGCACCCAAACCGGGCATCTGCCCGACCCCTATGACCCCACTCCTGTTAAGCAGGGCATTGGAGTATACTATACTCACTGGAATTACGGCGGCATAAGCTTTGCCATACTGGAAGACCGCAAGTTTAAATCGGCTCCGAAAAACGTATTACCCGAAGAAGCCAAAGTCACAAACGGCTTCATCCAGAATCCTGCATTTAATATTAAAGCGCACTATGATGTAGAGGCTGATCTGCTGGGAGACCGCCAGCTCACCTTCCTGAAAGAATGGAGCACAGATTGGAAGAGAGGTGTGGAAATGAAAGCGGTTTTATCGCAAACCAACTTCTGTACGGTAGCTACTTTACCCAAAGGAAGTATTATTGATAGCATAGTGCCGAAGCTTCCTATTCCTGAGCCTGGAGAATATGTGCAGGGAGATGCGCCTACAACCGATATGGACTCCAATGGCTGGCCGCAGAAGGGAAGAGATGAAGCTTTGAGCATCATCCGCAAATGTTTTGCCCTGCATATTGCCGGAGACCAACACCTGGCCAGTATGGTGCAATATGGAATAGACGAATATGGAGATGCAGGGTATGCTTTTGCCGGTCCGGCCCTGAATAATATTTTTCCCCGTCGTTGGTGGCCTCCTGTAGAAGCCTCACATCAGGCTTTGCCCGGTCAGCCAGCCTATACGGGTAATTTTCAGGATGGCTTCGGCAACCGCATGACAGTACATGCCGTAGCCAACCCTCAACAGACGTATCGGGAACCCTCTCTCATTTATGACAGGTCAACAGGGTATGGAATGGTTACTTTCAACAAGCAGGAGCGCACCATGACCCTAGAGTGCTGGCCAAGGTATGTAGATCCTGACAAAGAACCCAAAGGGCAGTACCTGGGGTGGCCTGTTACGATCAAACAGCAAGACAACTACGGTCGTAAAGCAGTGGCATTCCTGGATGAACTCAAGATAGAAGGGGTGAAGAACCCGGTCATTGAACTGATCAATGAAGCAAATAATGAAACAGAATACATCTTGCGCCTGAAAGGCAATCGCTTTCGGCCTCATGTGTTTTCCGAAGGGACCTACAAGATAAAAGTCAGCGAACCAGAAGCGGGAAAAGAGAAAACTTTAACGGGCCTGTCAACTTCTAGTGGCAATAAAGAACCAAGAGTGGTTAAATTGTAAAAGTAATTCAGGTCTGTAAAGACTATAAAAATGATGAATGAATGAAGTATTTTTTTAACATCAGGTTCCTTGGGCTGGTATGTCTGATTTTGCTGGTAAGTTGTTCTCCACAAGAAAAACAGGATACTCAGCAGCCTGCAGCCCGCCCCAATATCTTATTGGCCATAGCCGATGATGCTTCCTTTCCCTACATGAGTGCCTATGGATGCGCCTGGGTGAACACCCCTGCCTTTGACCAGGTGGCTCAGGAAGGTCTCTTGTTTATGAATGCCTATACTCCCAATGCCAAGTGTGCTCCTTCCAGGGCTTGTATCCTGACCGGCAGAAACTCCTGGCAACTGGAGGAAGCTGCCAACCACTCCCCTTATTTTCCTGACAAATTCAAAACTTTTATGGAAGTGTTTGCCACACAAGGCTATCATACAGGCCACACCGCCAAAGGTTGGGCTCCCGGAGAGGTGGGGGAAGTGGACGGCAGAAAAAGAGCGTTGACCGGACCTGCCTATAATCAGTTTGCCACGCAGCCACCTACAACTGACATCAACACCAATGATTATGCTCGTAACTTTGCAGATTTTCTCAACCAAAAGCCTGAGGATCAGCCTTTCTGTTTCTGGTATGGTTCTACAGAACCGCATCGGGCTTATACATTTGGCTCAGGTATAGAAAAGGGAGGAAAAAGCATAGAGGCTATTGACAAGGTGCCTGCTTTCTGGCCTGACACTGATACAGTCAGAACGGATATGCTGGATTATGCCTATGAACTGGAATATTTTGATCAGCATCTGCAAAAAATGCTGGCATTGCTGGAAGAGAGGGGAGAACTGGACAATACCATCATTGTGGTCACAGCCGACAATGGCATGCCTTTTCCCAGGATCAAGGGGCAGGCCTATGAATATGCCAATCATCTACCCCTGGCTATCATGTGGAGGAAGGGGATTGAAAATCCGGGTAGAAGTATAGAGGACTTTGTCAGTTTCATAGATTTTGTCCCTACCTTTCTGGAAGTGGCTGGCATTGTGGCCGATTCTTCAGCCATGCAGCCCATCACAGGCAAGAGCCTGACAAACATTTTCTACAGTGAAAAGGAAGGGCAGGTAGAAGCTGAGAGAAAGGCCGTACTCCTGGGCAAGGAACGTCATGATGTGGGCAGACCTCACGATTGGGGCTATCCTATCAGGGGGCTAGTGACCAAAGAATATCTTTACCTGCACAACTTCGAGCCGAACCGTTGGCCAGCCGGTAATCCGGAGACAGGGTACCTCAATACGGATGGCAGCCCTACCAAGACACTGATACTGAACAGAAGAAAGCAGCAAGAAACAGCACACTTCTGGCAAGCTTCTTTTGGCAAAAGACCCCAGGAGGAATTGTATCACAAAAGTAAAGATCCGGCTTGTATGGATAACCTGGCCCTGCATGCAGAATATCAGGCTATCAAAGAGGACCTAAAGAATCAGCTCTTTGAGCAACTGAAAGCCCAAGGGGATCCGCGTATGGTTGGTCAGGGACATATTTTTGATGAATATGAGTATGCCGGGGCGCAGTCGCGTCACTTTTATGAGCGTTATAAGCAAGGGGAAGACATCAAAGCCGGCTGGGTTAACCCTTCTGATTTTGAGAAGGAGCCTATAGAATGATGAAGAAAAGGAGCCATTTCATCTCTAAGTTTAAGACAAATCAACTCCAAAAACAGTTTTGTTTAACAATTGAATCAAATGTCTAAACAATTCAAAAGCCGTCTTGTTGTTTATGAAATATTCTTGAAGAAAACAACAAAACGAAATGAATTTACAGATTGAAGGCAAAATAGCAGTGATTACAGGGGCAGATTCAGGTATAGGCCTGGAAACCGCAAAAATTCTTTTGCAGGAAGGTGCAAAGGTTGTCCTGAACGACCTTGACCAGGAAGCTTTGAAAAAGGCTGCTGATAAGCTTAAGTCTTATGCAAAAACAAGTGAGCATATGATGAGTATTCCGGCAGATCTGACTGATGACAAGGCAGTGCAGAGCATGGCGCAAAAAGTAAAGGAAAAATTTGGAGGGACCGATATTCTGGTGAACTGTGCAGGTGCTCGTGGGGCTGCCGGAGACTTTCTGGAGCTTAGCGATAAGGATTGGATGGAAACTATTGATACGGATTTGATGGCTGCCGTGCGGCTTTGCCGGGCATTTATTCCACAGATGCGGGAGAAAGGTTGGGGACGGATTGTCTTGATTGCCTCCGAAAATGCCTTTCAGCCTTACCCTGAAGAAAGTCCTTACAATGCCTGCAAAGCGGCTATCATCAATCTGGCCAAATGTTTGTCCAGAAGCTATGGCCGGGATGGTATACTGGTCAATTGTGTGTCGCCAGCTTATGTAGCCACACCTATGACGGATAAAATGATGGAAGAATTGGCTGAAGAGAAGGGCATTTCCTTTGATGAAGCTGTAGCATGGTTTCTAAAAAACAAGCGCCCGCACATAGAAGTACAGCGTCGTGGACAACCCAGGGAAGTGGCTGCCGTCATCAGCTTCTTATGTTCAGAACTCTCCAGCTATGTCAACGGAAGTAACTATAGGGTAGATGGCGGATCGGTTGAATCCGCTTTTGGCTGATCCTTAGCGCTACCATACATTTTCAATACAAACTTATTTATAAGTATTCCAGGCTGGTGCGGTAGTCCATCTTTGTCATACGCTTCCTGATAGAGGTGAGGCTATAGCAATAGCACTGTTATGCCTTAAAACGATAGCTCTTTATGGCAAACCATCTTTCTTTCAGACAATGGGGTAAGGGGGAAGAAGTTCTTGTCTTCCTGCATTATTTTGGGGGCGCTGCGGATAGCTGGCAATGGATGGCTGATATTTTACAGTCTGAATATAAATGCATAGCACTAAATCTGCCCGGCTTTGGTGGCACTGCTCCTCTTTCCACACCCAAGATAGTAGGCTACACACACGCTATCAGGAATATTCTGCAATTGATGAACATTAATCATTACACGGTTATAGGGCATTCTATGAGCGGAAAGATCGCTTTGCAATTGGCTGCCGACTACCCTAGCGGCATTGAACAAATTATTTTGGTAGCGCCTTCTCCACCGACACAAGAACCCATGCCGGATGAAGAGCGTGAACGTATGCTAGACCACCCCAACCGGAAAAACGCAGAAATAAACGTTAAAAAAGCTACGGTAAAATCGCTTCCCAAAGAGCGTTATGCGCTGGCCGTAGATACGCAAATGCTCATTGACAATCACACCTGGCGCTGGTGGCTGCTGGAGGGCATGCAACACTCCATTGCCAGATACATGCCTAAAGTGAATATACCAGTGACTGTGATTGCCTCTGAAGATGATCCTGTGATTCCATACAGCATTATCCAAAGTGATGTGGTACAGCTCCTAAAAAACGCAACACTTGTAACAGTCAAGAAGGTAGGGCATTTAATCCCTCTGGAAGATCCTCAGGGGCTTGCGGACCAGATTCGTCAGGCTATTCAATCGCGCAAGATGATGGTAAGATAAATATAGGAATCTTCGTTTCTGATTTTTCTTTCCACTTCTGTCTGTTTGGCAATATATGAAAGGCACCATAACCTTGGCGCATCAGCTCATGCTGTGATTAAATCAAACGTTGGCGCTTGCAAATCATCTTTTTTTCACGTTCTTCAAGTATCAGAGGATACTTACTTTTTCAAACCTATGCACATGCCCTGGTTGTTTTTTTTGTTTTGTGTGTTGTATAGTCCGCTACAGGCTCAGTCACAGTTGTTGAAAAGTTTTACAGTGGACCAGGTACAACAAGCTGTGGCCGTGGATGAAGAATTTTTTTATGTAATCAACAACAGCAGCATTGTGAAGTATCACAAAAACAGTGGAAAAAAAATTGCGTCATGGGACGGTAAGGCTGAGGGTATCATCAAACACCTGAATAGTGGCATCGTGATAGGAGATACCTTATACTGTAGCCATTCTAATTTTCCGGATTCTCCTATGGCCAGTTCCATCGAAGCTTACGACACGAAAACGATGCAGCCTATAGGTAATCACAGTTTTGGTATTATGATTGGTTCGGCCACCTGGGTTGAGCGAAAGGATGATTATTGGTGGGTCGCTTTTGCTCACTACGGAGAAAATGGATCTTCGGAAGGGAAAGATACACGCTGGACACAATTGGTTCAGTTTGACAAAAAATGGCAGCGTCTGCAAGCCTGGATTTTTCCCAAAGAGGTGATAGACAGAATGGCTCCCTACAGCACTTCAGGAGGAGTATGGGGCGAAGATGGTTTACTGTATGTGACCGGCCATGACCATCCTGAGATCTATGTGTTAGCGATCCCTTCTGCTGGGTATACCCTGCAACTCGTCAAGACCCTTGCGGCACCTATTAAAGGACAGGGAATTGCCTGGGATCGCTGGCAAAAACAGACATTATGGGGGATTGACCGCCAGGCGCATAAAGTGGTGATGTTTGAACTCAAATAATCAGTCTGCTTACCCATAGAGAAATTTATCTGCAAACTGATCACTCCTCTTTTTCCAACATGTGACGCCTGGCACATCCAACCGTTATGCCTCTAAAGTCACTTCATTCTACAGCCTTATTTAAAGCGCCCGGCCATATCAACATTCTATTTTATTTTGTATCTTTTTCTTTTAAATCATCCGGCTGACAACTTATCACCTGAACCTACTATGTCACTCCTGAAACGCTTCCAAACCACAGGCCCTAAAAGAATACTTGCCTTAGATGGCGGAGGTATCCGGGGGGCTTTGACCCTGGGTTATCTGCAAAAGATAGAAGACATACTGCGCGAGCAGCATGGGAACTCGCCTGACTTTCGTTTGTGCGATTACTTTGACCTGATAGGTGGCACCAGCACAGGTTCTATCATTGCGGCTTGTCTGGCGATCGGCATGAAAGTGGAAGAGATCAAAGAAAAATACTTTGAGCTGGGAGGTAAGATTTTTGGAGACAAGCACCGATGGTACGAAGTGTTCAAACTTACCAAAGCCAGGTATGATGCCAAACCCCTGGAAAGAGAGTTGCACAACGTGTACAAGGATATTACACTGGGCAGCGATGAAATCCGCACTGGTTTGTGTATTGTTGCCAAAAGGGCTGATACCAATAGCGTATGGCCGTTGATCAACCATCCGAAAGGAAAATTCTATGATAGTGAGCTGGGAAAGAATAAAGATATTTTGTTGTGGAAGGCGGTGAGAGCCAGTGCAGCCGCGCCTACCTATTTTTTGCCCCAGGTAGTAGAGGTGGGTGGATCCCTGCCCACAGCGGCCTTCGTAGATGGCGGTGTGAGTATGGCTAACAACCCTGCTTTACAACTCTTAATGGTGGCAACACTCAAGGGGTTTCCCTTTCACTGGTCTTTAGGGGCAGACAATATTTTGCTGGTTTCAGTAGGCACCGGTATGAGCCGACCTCGTAAGTTGCCAAAAAATATTACGGAGAACCATTTGCTGAACTGGGCGCAGGAACTGCCCGATATGCTGATGCAGGATGCCAACTGGCATAATCAGATTATTTTGCAGTGGTTATCCCAATCGCTGACCCGCTGGGAAATTGACACTGAAATTGGGAAAATGGAAGAGGACCTGCTGGTGGTAGATACCAGTAGCAAAGGACTGATCTCTTACTTGCGGTACAATCTTTGGCTGGATGCAGAAAACCTAAACCCTTTGATGCACAAGACTTATACACAAAAGCAGATAGACAATCTGGTAGAAATGAGCAATGCCGAAAGCCGGTTCGAGTTGTATGATATTGGTTGCCATACCGCAGAGAAAGAAGTCTCCGCGGCTCATTTCCCGCATTCATTTACAGTATAAAATCAAGTAATGTTATGACTAAGCCCCTATGTTTTATCGTCATGCCCTTTAATAAAAAAAAGGATGCAGAAGGTAATGAAATTGATTTTGATGTGGTATACAACCAACTGATCAGGCCTGCCGTAGAAGCGGCAGATATGGAGCCTATTCGCGCGGATGAAGAAACCGTGAATGGTATTATCCATAAGCCTATGTACGAACGGTTGATTCTGTGCGACTATGCCGTGGCCGACCTTACCACCGCAAATGCCAATGTTTTTTATGAGTTAGGCATACGCCATGCCGTGAAGCCTTATACTACGATTACGCTTTTTTCGGCTAACTCTAAGCTGCCTTTTGATCTTAACTTTTTGCGGGGCATGCCCTATGGCTATGATACAAAAAACCTGCTTACGCAGGTTGAAAAAGATGTAAAGTCTCTTACCGCCCAATTGCAAAGAGCCAAAAAAGAAAAAACTACCGATAGTCCGGTCTACCAGTTGGTCGATGGTATTGCATTTCAAAACAGTGTAGCCCATGAAAAAACGGATATTTTCCGTGATAAGGTAAAGTACAATACCGAGATGAAAGATCTGCTGATGAATGCCCGTAAAAAGGAAGGCGGTAAAGAAGCAAGAATCAAAGCCGTGGATGATATTGTAAGTACTCTGATGCTCGAGAATGAAGAAGCAGGCGTGCTGGTAGATGTCATGTTATCCTACCGGGCATTGGGAGCCTACCCAAAAATGATTGATTTTATCAATGCCATGCCTACACACGTAAAGCAAACCATCATGGTACAGGAACAGTTAGGTTTTGCGTTGAACAGAGCTGGTAAGCATGAGGAGGCCATAAGGGTACTGGAAAAAGTCATTCAGAATAATGGTCCCAGCAGTGAGACCTATGGCATTTTAGGCAGGGTATACAAAGACCTTTTTGACAAGGCCAGGGCCGATAACAATGCATTTCGCGCGGAAGCTTACCTGGATCAGGCATTGGATGCCTATACAAAAGGTTTTGAAGCCGATTGGCGGGATGCCTACCCGGGTGTAAATGCTGTCACGCTACTGGAGTTAAAAGGTGAAAGATCGAAGATAGGCAAATTGGAGCCTGTGGTAGAGTACGCAGTAAACAGAAAACTGGAAACCAAGAAACCGGAGTATTGGGATTATGCCACCCTCATGGAACTGGCCGTCATAGAGAATGATGAGGCCAAAGCCAGAGAGTATTTTAAGAAGGCCCTGAGTTGTACCATTGAAGGAGATTGGATGTTTGATACTACGCTTAAGAATCTGCATCTGATCCAGGTATACAGAAAGCAAAGAAATGAGTCCGCTGAAGTACCGGAAAAAATGACGACTTTACTGCAAACACAGAAAGACGATATGTTTCCCAGTACAAATTAGCAGGAGATAACCATTGTCCAAAGGCTATCTTGAAGCTTCAGCTTCCATCAAGTTAATTATTCTCTGATCGGGCTCGAGACCGAACCCATTTCATTATAGATGCGGATAGCCTCCAGATATTGTTTATGCTTAATATTTTTAAAAGATAAAGGTAAGGTCCAGAGAAGCGGACTGACCAAAACCAGATTTGCCTGATTTGATTTTTCTGCTGAAGTCAGTGAGACAACCAAAGGGCCTATAAAACTTACTCCAATAATAAGCCCTGTGATGGATCTCAGTTGCTCTGCTTTTCTTAGTGCTAGCAAACTTTGTGGATTATTACTAACAGCCTCTTTTACATTGCGGTAATTAATTTTCTTCAATTTACCTTGGTCTTTCTCAAAGAATTCTAAATTTCTTTTTTTATACCCTCTATGAGGGTAAGAGTCTTTAGTTTTCACCTGTATACTGTAAAAATCTATTCTGGGTCCATCGCTTATTTTTTTGTACAACAATAATTTATTGTTTTTATCTACAGGGCCTACTTTCAATATCTCGTTTTACTTAATGACATAAGCCATGTCATTAAAATTAATACGCTCGCCATCCAGCAGAAACACATATTCCCCTTTCCTAGGATTGGCCACACCTGCATCTGAAAGAGTTATTTCCCGGCCATCTTTTAAAATGTAAAGAGTATTATCCTGAGCATAAATCAGATGAAAAGAAAAAATATAAAAAATGAGTAGAACAGATTTATTCATTTGGTAACAATTTTTCAACTCAGTAAATCTGCCACACGAAAGGAATAAAAACTCAGCACTTATTGTAAGACCTTGTTTATGTAATTTCTCTGATAAATTTATGGCAGATCGACTTGAGCAAAAGACCTATAAGGCAGGCTTAGGGAGAGTAAAAAATTTCAAGATCAGGATGTGATTAGGGGTAGTGCCAAATGTATTTGTTAAATGCAGAATCATCAGTAACTTAACAAGAAGTTAGCCGCTGTGAGGCCGTTGCCAAAACTCAGTAAAATAATGACTTTAGACAGAACATTGCCTATTTACTCAACCATTCACTCACTGCCTTTACTATGAACAGAACCAAAGTGGCCATCCTCGGAGCAGGGTTTATTGCTGATATCCATTTAGAATGTTATCACCGTTTTATTCCTGAAGCTGAAGTGGTGGCAGTGTATGCCCGCCATGCCGACAAAGCGAAAGCTTTTGCGGATAAATATCATATTCCACAGTGGTACGATAATTTTGAAAAGGCTATCACTGATTCTGGCTGTGAGGTCGTGGACATTTGCCTCCCTAACTTCCTGCATGCACAAGCCACGCTGAAAGCGGCTCAGGCTGGTAAACATATTATTATTGAGAAACCCCTGGCTGTCACCCTGGAGGAAGCCGATGCTATGATAGCTGCCTGTAAGCAAAACAAAGTGAAGCTGATGTATGCGGAGGAACTTTGCTTTGCCCCTAAATATGAAAGAGCCCGGCATTTGGTCAAAGAAGGAGCTGTAGGTCAGATCTATATGCTCAAACAAGCTGAAAAACATTCGGGGCCGCACTCCGATTGGTTTTATGACATTAATCAGGCCGGTGGTGGTGTGATCATGGACATGGGATGTCATGCGCTGGCCTGGTTTCGCTGGATGCTGGGCAATGCAAAGGTAGAGAGTGTGTATGCTACCATGGGTACGGTGTTGCACCAGGGGCGTACGCGGGGAGAAGATAATGCGGTGATAATCGTTGAATTTGAAAATGGGGTTACGGCTATTGCGGAAGATAGCTGGGCCAAACACGGAGGGATGGACGATCGTTGTGAGATTTACGGAACCGGAGGGGTCATCTATGCCGACCTGTTTATGGGAAACGCTGCCATTACTTATAGTCAGAAGGGGTATGGCTATGCCATGGAAAAAGCCGATACGACCCAGGGGTGGAGTTTTACTGTTTTTGAAGAAGTTTTCAATCAGGGTTACCCGCACGAATTAAAGCACTTCATTGATTGCGTACAACACGATAAAACGCCTTTAGTGACCGGAGAAGATGGCCGGGCTGTGCTTGAGATTATTTATGCCGCTTACGCTTCGGCAGGTTCAGGAAAAAAGATTACCATGCCTTTTACTGAGAAAGTAGCCAAGCCTGTTGACCTTTGGTTAGGCAATAAATAGTAACATACCTATCTTCTCAAAGCTAAATCTTCTGCATAGTGGGACAGATTTACAAGGCATAGTCAATTACAAACGGTTACAAGCAGTTATAGCCGAAAGTAAATAGCTGAAAACCGACTAGGGCTTGCCGGCTGCTATAGCTTTGCTGAAGTTGTTTATGTTTCACAAGAAAAATAAGTGCGTTATGAATCAGTTAAAGAATCGTGTGCAGTTGATCGGTCACTTAGGCAAAGATCCGCAGGTAAGACAATTAGAACAGGATAAGAAAGTGGCCCAGTTCTCTCTGGCTACTTCAGAAAGCTATAAAAATGCCCAGGGAGAGCAGGTCACCGATACGCAGTGGCATCAGGTGGTCTGCTGGGGCAGGCTGGCAGACCTGGCTGAGCAGTACCTGCAGAAGGGCAAGCAGATAGCCCTGGAAGGCAAGCTCAGCTACCGAAGTTATGAAGACAAGCAGGGGGTGAAGCGTTTTGTCACCGAAGTGGTGGCCTCCGAGCTGTTGATGCTGGGCAAGAAAGAAGATTCAGACCAGCAGCCAAAGGATAGCAGCAAGCCTCTGGAGGATGATCTGCCGTTTTGATGGTTTCCTAGAATAAAAATTAATTCTTTTACAAAGCGCCGGATTTTCCTGGCGCTTTTTTTTATCTATTTAATTTTTTGAGATTCAAGCGGAAACCAGGAAGTATAGGATTGGCAGAAATTAGTTGCTGAAAGCCATAAATTGTCTGCAGAGCCTGCTGGGGTTGGTACACATGAACTGCTTCATTTTCAGGATCAATAAGCCAACCCAACTGAACACCATTTTGAATCCATTCTTCCATTTTATGCTGTAAATCCTGCAGACGATCTGTTTTGGATAGAAGCTCCACAACAAATTCCGGACACACAGGGGCAAATCTTTCTTTTTCCTCGATAGTAAGCCTAGCCCACTTCTCATGGGATAGCCAGGAAGCATCCGGTGACTTTACAGACTGATCCGGTAAGGTAAACCCCCCTGAAGAATCAAATACAATACCCAGGTTTTTCTTATTGTTCCAATTTCTTAGTTGTGCGATGATTTCCGCATTCCGGTTACTAGACAATGCACCTGTAGGTGACATAATAATGATTTCCCTTTGACTGTTTCGCTCAATATTAATTTCAGGATTGGCCTGACAAAAGGTAAAAAATTCCTCATCAGATAAATGCTGCATTTCTTTACCCTTAAGCACAATTTTATCCAGCATAGCAAATTTGTTTTACAGCGATAGATAAAAATACACATTTTAAAATGGAATGTTAAGTCAGATCATAAGAAATAAGCTATGACCTATCACGTCCAGTAAAGAAGCTTGGCTTTAGGAAAACGGAAAGAAAGCTGTTTTTCAAAATAGCTTCTTAACCGCTGCATCATGTCTGGCCGGTATACAAATTTTTGTCCGCCAAACTTGTTGCGCTTAACTGCCCGCTGAGTTTCATCCATATCCAGAGAAGTGTTGGGATACCATTGTAGCAATACATCTTTGGAACCCGGTGTGAAGCGGTGACTGATTAGTTCGAACGTCAGGTCGCAGGGGAAGTCCAGATTAGATTGCAAGCGGTCCAACAAATCTCCGTAATGCACTTCCCAGTCAGGAATAGGCATGATAGGTGCCAGCACCACACCAATAGGATAACCACCTCCTCCCTGAGAGATCGGTAAAGCCAGGCGACGAAGTGCTTGTAAGCGAGCTTCAACAGAAGCCGTACCCCCTTCCAATCGCCGGGCGACAGGTTCGGCATTGAGGCTGATCCGACATCGGGTATGTCCCTGATGGGGC
The DNA here is from genome assembly GCA_021730635.1 of Catalimonadaceae bacterium JC749. Classification (GTDB taxonomy): domain Bacteria; phylum Bacteroidota; class Bacteroidia; order Cytophagales; family Cyclobacteriaceae; genus JAJNNC01. The sequence goes on along the minus strand of JAJNNC010000001.1, from coordinate 1,010,541 downwards.
AAATTCAGCAGACTGTCTACCTGATTATATTTGGTTACCCAGCGTAACCGCAAATGAGGTCGCTCACCGAAATAACGGATGCACTCAGCCAAGCTGCCGGTAAGGTGTTCTATACCCAAAGGATCAGTGTAGCAGCTGGCTTCAAACGTAGTAAGCTTGCCCGTTGGCGCATAGTGCCCCAAATTTTGGAGAATAGAAGGCAAATTGGCAAATACACGGATCACTGGCGGACCAGCCAAACTGCCTGCCAGATAACAATACTGGCAATGGGCAGGACAGCCTTCTGCCAGATGAAACTGCCAGTCGGCAGAAGGGGGAATAGGGCGCAGTTTGAAAGCACTGGCGGGGGCGTTCACCACAGCTAATGTGTTTTTAGCAGTACGATAGGTAGCCCGCACATCTTTTCCACGCAGTCCGGTAATCCGGTTACCCGACAGCACTTCTACAGGGATACCCTGGGAAGCCACTTTCTCAAGAATAATGTTGCCATAGGGTTCTTCCAGGGCGGCAGGTGTAAAAACAGCTTTATGAGGCCTCCAGATAGGAGCCGGTCGTGTTTGATAAAGTGAGGTAACATTAGTCGTAACTGCCATAGTAATCTTCGCGTATGGGTGTTGAGTTTGCCAGCACCGCTGCAGACCCGGAGAATGATGATTAAAATTTGCTTAAGGGTGTTTTGAAGTTGATACAACCTCCTATTAAAAGATATACCTGATATGGCACCAGGGAATAGTTTCCTGATGTATCTGCTGAAAAACCTCCATCATTTTAGATTTAAGGTGGCGCTCGTAGCGGATATTATATCCTCCCATTTGGCTGCGTTTGTCTTCCTGCAGTACAGGTGTCCAGAGCAAAGTTTCTGCTTTCGGATTGATCTCCAGATTCGCTTCGTGCTGACTCCGGTTATGCGTCAGGAAAATTACTTCACTCTGCATTTGTGCTTTCACTTCAGGAAGCAAAGTCTGATCGAGCTGTAAGAATAGCTCTTGATAATCCGCACGCCATTGCTTACCTCCATAAACTATAACCGGTGAGAAATTGACATGTACTTCGTAACCTGCCTGGTAGAAATCGTTAATTGCCTGAATGCGTTGCTCTATAGGATCTGTTCTGACATCTACCAGCTTGCTGATGCGGGCTGGCATCAGGCTAAACCGTATCCGGGTTTTCCGCTGAGGATTGAGCGCCAGCAAAGTCGGGTTCACAAATTTAGTGGCAAAGGTAGCTTTGGCTTTCGGATGATCCCGAAAGAAATCAATCGCTAAACGGATACTATCTGCAATGGTAGCATCAACTGATACGTCTGAATTACAGCCGATGTCATAAGTATAATACACCTCATCTGTCTGGTTAGGCTTTTTAGGCCAAGGCAACTGCTGTACATGCTTGTCAATCGTTTGCAGTATCTCTTCCACATTGGTAAACAACGTGATTGGGTTGACAGGCTTATGACGGTCTACATAGCAATAAGCACAGGCTCCAAAACAACCATTGGCAAAACTTGGGGCAATATAGTCAGCACTGCGACCACTCCATTTGCATTGCAAAGTTTTAAGGCGACCCAGCACTAAGATATCAGATTTCGCCTTATAATGACCTATCTCCAGGGGAGGAAGGCGGTTATGCTGTGGTGTCTGCAGCACTTCCACCGGGTTATACTGCTGTATAATATCCTTGCCTCTCTCATTGAGAGCATCGGGGGTATAAAATATGGTATTAGGACTGAAATGATGCATAAAAAACGAATCAATCTATGTAGTATTTCAACATACTACAGCACACATCAGTTTCATAAAATGATATTATAAAATACTGATATACAGCATGTTGCAAATAAATTTTCATAGGATTTCACGGCCGGAAAGAAGCCTTCTTTCAGCGACAAAACAACATGTCCAAGGGAGTGGTTTTTATCTTTTCAAGACAAATCTACCTATCATAAAACCCGACAAAGCCAGGGTGCCAAATAGTATAGCCTTCCCGGAAACAGGGATATCTTTTACTTTGGCTGTAGGCCATCCGCCACTGACTGAGGTCCATGTAGGGTTGGGCTCATACAGGTTGCCTTGTGTTGTTTCCTGCGGCTGATCTTTAAAGTGCTTTTGAGCAATCGTTTTGCGAAATTTTTTGTCAAAAAGTTCAGGGGCTATTAACCTGGCCATACGGCTTAATTTACCGGTATGTCCTACGACTACTTCATGTTTTGGACTAGCTACTAACTGAACAATCGTTTTGGCCACTTCTTTTGCTGGAATGACCGGATCAGGAGCCTTTACCGCTTTTCCCAAATAATTGCCTGCCTGTTGGAAGATGGGTGTATCTATGACACTGGGATAGACCGTACACACATGAATTTGCTTTTCTTCCGCCAGTTCCTGTGCCAGCCCCAAACTCAAACCCCGGATACCAAATTTGCTGGTCGTATAGGCAGCTGTATAAGGTTGTGCCGTCATACCCACCATAGAAGACACATTGATCAGGGTGCCTCTGCCTGCTCTCTTGAAATAGGGCAACACGGCATGGGCTCCATAGATATAGCCAAACAAATTGGTCTGAATGACTTTCTGTATATCTTCCAAAGGAGTTTCATCAAAAATGCCAAACAAAGAAACAGCAGCATTATTGATCCAAATGTCTATTCGGCCATACGTGTCATAGGTTTTCAGGGCTAAGGCTTGCACTGCCTCTTCCCTGGAGACATCAGTAGGTACGACAAGGGCTTTGCCTCCTCTTTGTTCGCATTCTTGCGCCAACATTGCCAAGGCTTCCTCCCGGCGGGCAGCCAATACCACTGTGCTTCCTTTTTCTGCAAAAGCTAGAGCGGTCGCTCTGCCAATACCGGAAGAAGCTCCGGTAATGACCACTACCAACGATCTGTAATCTTTCATAAGAAATATGTTTGTAAAAAATATAGTACAGATAAGTAGAACCGCTGAGATGTACTCTTGTTTGATTGCAAACGAGCGGAAAAGGAAGTAACTTACCAAAGCTATACATTCGCTACCACCATGAACGAATCCAGAAGAAACTTTCTCAACAAAGCTGCTTTAGGGGTAGGAGGGGTTAGTTTGTTCAACGCCTCAACCCCCGGGCAGGCAGTTAATCCCAATGAGAAACCTCAAAGGTTGCCCCGGGAGGTATGGGTCGCTACCCTTACCCAGCATGAGCTGACTGGCACTACTGTGAAGCAGGTCGTTCAAAAGACTGTAAAGGCCATGGAAAGTATCAGGGGTTATCAGCCGGATATTATTTGTCTGCCGGAAGCTTTTCATGTGGCTGGCTTACCCAAAGAGCCACCCCTTTCTTCTGAAACGGCTGAGACACCAATTGGTCATATTACCCAACCACTGGCCGATTTTGCCAAACAACACAAATGCTACGTCATTGCCCCGGTATATACCCAGGAGGCCGGCCGTTATTATAATACAGCCGTACTGATAGACAGAGAAGGAAAATATGTGGGGGGCTATAAAAAAATGCGTCCTACAGAAGGAGAAATTAATGATTTGGGTTTTACACCGGGTCCGCTGGAAGTTCCGGTATTTGAAACGGACTTGGGAAAAATAGGTGTGCAGATCTGTTTTGATATTGAATGGATGCAAGGCTGGCAACAGTTGAAAGAAAAAGGAGCCGACATGGTATTCTGGCCTTCTGCTTTTGCCGGTGGCAAAAAGGTGGAGGGTATGGCCTGGTTGCATAAATTTCCTGTCATTTCCAGTACCCGTAAAGGAGCTTCCAAAATCTGCGACCTGACCGGGGAGGTAGTAGCACAAAGCGGGCAGTATAACTTATGGGGCGTGTGCGCACCCCTTAACCTGGAAAAAGTGCTGCTTCATAGCTGGCCTTACGCCTATCGTTTCCTGGATATACACCAACAGTACGGCGACCGGGTCAGAACGTATACTTTACACGAAGAAGAGTTCTCTGTTCTGGAAAGTCGAGACCCAGCATTGAAGGTGGCAGATATTATGAAAGAGTACGACTTAATATCCTATGAGGAGAACAAACAGCGGGCGGAAGCCGCTCAGCAAAAGTATTGGAACCAAGATTCTTCTTCTATGCGCTAGCTTTTCAGTAGGGCGGCCAGCGTTGCTCTCACCCCATGCTGGATAAACTGTTTTAGGTTTTCCTTAACTTGCTCGCTGAAATCTCCCAGACTTTTGAGGTCCTGGTCCCACAACTGTTGGTTAGAAAGTACCTGATCTACCAATCGTCCCAGCGAACCCTCATCCTGCATGTCGGTTGCCTGCCAGCACTGGTAAAAAAAAGCAGCTTGGTCGTCCTGGATAGGATATGTCTGACCCTGAAATTCTCCCAGATATTGTTCTCCTACTTTCTTCACCGGTCGTGTGAAAAAAAGATAAGCAGCAAAACCGGCACCCATAAGCACAGGGACTCTTCCGAATTTCTGATAGTAGCGGAGGAAGGTCATGCCATTCCGCATATTCATTTTGGAAGTGTACTGAAGGGTAATGCTAAGCAGTTTATGATTCAGAAAAGGATTTCGGAAACGATCGAGCACATCATCGGCAAACGCCTTGGCCATATTCTGGTCAATATCCAGAGAAGGAACAATTTCCTGGTGAATAACCCGTGTGATAAAGGCAGACATCACTTGATCTTCCATGCAGTCGTACACGGTCTCCAAGCCACAGAGAAAACCAGCGGCTACGCTGATGGTATGCCCTCCGTTCAGGATGCGCAGTTTCCGTTCCCGGTAAGGCGTAATATCCTTACTAATGATGATACCCTCGTCGGCCTGGAGAAAAGGAGCTTTTTGAAGCAGTAGCTCCCGGTTGCCTTCAATAGCAAACAGTCGATACACCTCACTCACGGTGAGTAAGCCATCCGTATAGCCCAATTCTTCTTCGATTTTGCTTTGTTTTTCTTTACTGGGTTCACCCGGGACAATACGGTCAACCAGGGTATTACAGAAAATATTATGTTGTGAAATCCATGCAGAAAATGATGCTTCAAGCCGATGAATTTCAGCCAGTTTTAAGACAATGTTTTTGAGTTTACTCCCATTGTCGGGAATGAGCTCAGTAGGTAAAATGACCAGACCGCTTTCCGCTGATTGGCCTAGTGCTTTGTATCTTTCATACAGAAAAGCAGTAAGTTTTCCTGGAAAAGAAGCTGGTGGGTTTGCCTCTAACTGATCATCTTCCTGAAGGGTAATGCCTACTTCCGTCGTATTGGAGACCACTACCCGGATATCTTTGTTTTTAGCCAAAGCCAGCACTTCGTGCCATTGGTCAGCAGCAGGAAGCGCCCGGCTTACAGCCGCAGTGACAAGATAATCTTTCTTAATCTCTCCTTTGGTAAACCCTTCTATACAAAGGGTAAACAGCCCATCCTGCTCATTAAATAAAGTACTTCTTCCGGAACGGGTGTTATTAACGATTACTGCCTTTCCCTGAAAAATTCCCTGCCGGTTCGCTTGTTCAATAAAAAAGTCGATAAATCCTCGTAACAGTGCTCCCGAACCAAACTGTATCACCTTTTCCGGATAATCCAATTGCGCCGGGTTGGGTGTCTGTAAGTTATGGATAGGTTGATACTTCTGTAAAGTAAGGAGTTGTCGGTTTAAAGGTTGTAGCATAAAGCGTGATTGATAGCAATGAACAAAAATATGATGCATGAAGCTCAGGCATACAATGCTTCAGGATTCTTCTAAATGTGCAAGTCAGTAGATCAAAGGGATACCCCTCGCTTCCAGGGAATAAAGTCATCCTGCCCGATAGCCACGGCTCTGGGTATGTATTCACCACTGGCTGTCCGGATGATATAGTTCAGGATTTCCTCTCCTTTACTCTCGATAGTGTCTTCTCCGGTGATAATCGTACCGGCGTCAATATCAATAATATCAGACATTCTTTTTGCCAGTGCCGTATTGCTGGAAATCTTCAGAGTCGGCGCTACGGCATTGCCAGTGGGTGTGCCCAGACCAGTTGTAAACAAAATGATCGTGGCTCCCGAACCAGCCAGACCGGTAGTAGATTCTACATCGTTGCCAGGTGTACACAGTAGGTTAAGTCCGGGCTTGGTTACCGGCTCAGGATAATCCAGCACGTCTGTGACAGGTGAAGTACCCCCTTTTTTCGCAGCTCCCGCAGATTTGATAGCATCAGTGATCAAACCATCTTTAATATTGCCCGGAGAAGGATTGGCATCAAAGCCGCTGCCAACGGCTTCCGCACTGGCACTATAGGCACGCATGATACGGACAAATTTTTCGGCGGTAGCATCATCCACACAGCGATCCGTAAGCTCTTGTTCTACCCCGCATAGTTCCGGAAACTCCGATAAAATGACCGAACCTCCCAGGCCTACTACCAGGTCGGCAGCATGCCCTACGGCCGGATTGGCTGAAATACCGGAAAATCCATCTGAACCCCCACATTCCAATCCGATGACCAGCTTGCTCAATGGAGCAGGCGTGCGCTTCAGTTTGTTGGCTTCTGTAAGACCTATGAATGTTTTTTTAATGGCTTCTGCTATAAAATCCCGTTCGGATTTACTTTTTTGCTGCTCTAAAATATATAAGGGTTTATTAAAATCAGGGTCGCGCTTTTTTATTTCTTCCTGTAGTATGCGCACTTCCGCATTCTGGCAGCCCAGGCTTAACACGGTAGCCCCTGCTACGTTGGCATGGGTAATATAACCGGCAAATAAAGCACACAGGGTATGAGCATCGAGCCTGGTGCCACCACATCCCCCTTCGTGAGTTAAGAATTGAATGCCATCGATATTAGGAAAAGCCCTTTTGCTGCTTCTCTCTTCTTCTGTAAGCACAATATCAGCGGTGAGTATATCTTCATGAGTAGCGCCCTGCTGGTGTTTTTGCACCAGCGTCCGGATATCAAAGTAATAACTTCTCGTGCGGTCATAACCCAATTCTTTCACCAAAGCCTCACGGATAACCTGTAGATTACGATTTTCACAGAAAACCAAAGGGATAAAAAGCCAGTAGTTAGCTGTTCCTACTTTGCCATCGGCCCGGTGATAACCCATAAATGTTTTATCTTCCCAACGGGATATATCCGGTGCCTGCCAGTTGACTTCATGTGTAGAGGTATTAGAAAAAGTACCCGCATCATGTTGTATGTTGCGGGTGGTGATAGGCTCACCTTCCTGAATGGTTTGGGTAGCTTTTCCTACTAAAACACCATACATAATCACCTGATCTCCCTGCCGGAAATCCTGTGCTGCAAATTTATGTTTGGGAGGAACATCCTGCCGGATCTGATAAGTTTCTTCCTGCCACGTCACTGTTTCTCCAGCCGACAAGTGGTCTAGAGCTACAACGATATTATCTGAGGGATGAATTTTCAAAATTTTCTGTCGCATACCCATAAAAAGTAATTCTACGGGAAAAGTAAAAGGTATTAAGGATAGAAGCAACTACTGAACAGGATTTGTCAGCATACCGGCAAAGAGAATCGCACCGGAGTGGTTTTCACGGATAAAGAATACAAAAGGCCGGTTAAGGCTGACCGAGGGAGCATTGCCTCCTGATTTACTTTGAATGATAGCGCCAGCGGCGGCAGATGCTTCCGTACCTTTTTCATCAACCTCGATGGATGCATTGTGCAACACATTGGTAATCCAGGCAGGCTGGGAAGGAGAAAATCCGGGAAAGGAAGCTTTTTCATGAAAGGCTTCTTTCATGCCTAAGCCTGAAAGTGGGTCTTTCAATTCAGTACTATATCTTATAGTAAATTTAGGCATCTGCAGGTGGTAACTAACCGTATCTGAATGCGCTAAATTCTCCTGTAATTCACTGGCTGAAAGGCTTTGAATAATACCGGCGATGCTATCACCCTGGTGGGGAAGCAGTACGGTCATGCTATATTGAAGATTGCCGTAAGGAATATCTATTAGCGTTTTTCTTTGATCGTTATAGTACCGGTAGACCACTTTATCGGTGAACATCATTTCTGCCGTAACACTTTTTCCATCCTCAAAATAAAAAGTACCCAGTTTGGTCATTTCTTTGTTGAAGGGAAACGTCCAGTCACCTTTGAAATGAATAGTGCTGACCAAATAAACTACTTCATCGGAGGCCACATTTTTCACCAATTCTTTCACCTTGCCATCCGTTTCGTTTTCAATCCATTTGTTGATGGTTTTGGTGGCTTTTGGAGTGCTGAAATCCAGCCCTTCCACGCCGGCGTGGTAATAAGCGACCATCATGTCTCTGAAAAGAGGTTGTATTTCCAGATTCTGATTGAACCACGCGGTATTAGCCAAAGAGAGGTTAACCTTTCCGTCCACCTGTTGCAGGAAAGGATTGAACTCATTGAAGGCTTTGTTAATTTCTAAACGTTCCAGTGTTTCATAGCCCAGGCCCTTTTGCATTTGCTGAAGGGTAGTGCTATCCGCTCCATTCAGGGTCATGCTTAAGGCCATGTTCACACTGAAAGGAGAAATAAAAAGATTCTGAGCCGTATTTTTTAGCGAGATTTCTTTAAACAGGTCGAAGGAAAAGTTATTGACTGAACGAACAAGCTCCTGCTCATGAGCAGAAAGCTTTCTCAAATTAATCCGATTTTCAGGATGAGCAAGATCTTGCTGGCAACTCCACAGGAGACATAGCGAGCAGAGAAACAAAAAATAAGGGCAAAACTTCATAGCCGAAACCCAAACAAATTTATTCCAATTTATAAATTTACGAAAAATCATGGATTTTTCTTAGAAAAGCAATAACAAAACTAATTTTAATTTTTTTTGAACAACGCACCCTACCAATAGCGTAAGAAATTTACTTCCCAGGCCAAGAATAATGATGTTTGAGAGGATAGTACAAAAATCATACATAAAAAAACAGCCTGCTTGTTCAACGCGCTTTGAATAGTGCCGCATCCAGAATAGACCAAAGATGGACTGCCCAACCCAGCAAGAAAAACCAAAGTACGCCTGCCAGGACAAACATGATGATAGCTATAAATAACCGGCCTTGTAAAAGTTGACCCAGCCCCGGAATAAAAAAGCTGGCTAAAGCAGCAATGACATTACCTGTTGATCCTTGACTTGCCATAGTTGTGTATTTTTCTGTTAAATATACAGGAAATTTAATGAATGCCAGCGTCGGCTATATGGCTAAGGAGCTTATCGCGCATGGGTTGCGTGCTGGAGTATAAATCTGTCATGGCTTGTTGGCCCTTTATTTATCTTTCTTACTTTGTGCTAACTGATCCCACATCGATGAGCTAACTGATTCCAGGTGATTAAATTCGCCAGCACCCATCAGCCATTCTCCTCCATCGATGGTAATTACTTCTCCATTGATATAAGCAGAGTAATCGGACATCAGATAGGCGGCTAAATTGGCCAGCTCCTGATGATCGCCTACCCGGCCTAAGGGATTTTTCAGCGCAGGGTCAAATTTTTGTGCCATATCTCCAGGCAATAACCGGCTCCAGGCTCCTTCGGTTGGGAAAGGGCCTGGCGCGATAGCATTTGAACGGATCTTGTATTTAGCCCATTCTACCGCCAACGAACGGGTCAAGGATAATATACCCGCTTTCGCGCAGGCAGAAGGTACGACATAGCCTGAGCCAGTCCAGGCATACGTTGTGACAATATTGAGGAGGGTACCGGATTGTTGAAGGGCAATCCATTTTTTTCCTAAAGCCAGCGTAAAATAATAGGTCCCCCGCAACACAATATCTACAATGATATCAAAAGCCCTGTGAGACAATCTTTCAGTAGGGCTGATAAAATTACCGGCAGCATTGTTAAGAAGGCCGTGGATTGTACCAAATTTTTCTTCGGTTGCCCGTATGACCTGCTCAATTTCTTCATACTTTCTTACATCACAGGCTATGGGTAAGACCTGCCCACCCGTTTTTTCAGCTAATTCATGCGCTGTATCTTCCAGCACTTCCATTTTACGACTGGCGATGACCAGATTGGCCCCTAACTCAAGAAAATATTGTCCCATGGCCTTTCCTAAGCCAGTTCCTCCGCCGGTCACAATGATGGTTTTTCCTTTCAGTGCTTCTTCCTTTAGCATACCGTCTGAATTTTTCATAACAATTTGAATTTTTATTTGTTAATTAATTAGAGGCGGGTCACCGCCGTGGATCTCATCTTCTAACAAGCCAGGTATTTTCTGCCTGCTATTATTATTAAGTTCTTTAATGCCAGGTCTGTCTGCTTGTTAGGATCTTTTCTTGACAAGAATGTTAATTTTTTAACTTAAACTTTAATTATATGAAAAAAATATGGTTGTTTTTTGCATTAGGAACTCTATTCTTCGCCTGTGATAACAAGGAGGAAGAACTACAAACTCAGGTAAGCCAGCTTGAAACCCAAAACTCAAAATTGCTGGCTGAAAATAAGGAAAAAGATTCCAGTATGGTGGTTCTCATTAAATCTTTCAATGAAATTGAGGAAAATCTGAGAGAGATCAGACAGCGAGAGATGAATATAGAATTAAAAAACAGGGAAAAAAATCTTTCTCCTGCGGACGCCAGAAAACAAATTGAGGAAGACATCAAGGAAATTGACCGTTTGATAGCAGAAAATAAACAGACTATTCAACGACTTAACAATAAAATTGCAGTTTCAGGCCGTGAGAATACGCAGCTCAACGAAACCATGAATGAGATGAAGGAAAATCTGTCTGTCCAGGTTAAAGAGCGGGAAGCACGTATAGAAGAATTGAGAAAAGAACTGGGTAATTTGGAGAATACAGTAGCCCAGCTCAATCAGAATCTAGATAGCCTGCAAACAGTAAATCAGCAAACGTACAATCAACTCAATACGGCTTTTTATGTAGCTGGAGATTTTAAAGAACTAAGGGATGAAAATATTTTGGAAAAAGAAGGTGGCTTTTTAGGTTTGGGAAGAACTAAGACGCTAAAAGATAATTTTAACCGTGAGAAGTTTAAGCAGATAGACATCAAAAACCAGACAGTAATTCCCGTTGAAGGAGAAGGTGTTGAAGTAATCACGCATCATCCTTCCAATTCGTACAAAATAGAAAAATCTTCAGAAGGAAAAACACAATTGGTTATTTCTGATCCGGATAGCTTCTGGGCATCTTCGCGTTACCTGGTAGTCATGACGGGCAGCTAATATCAACTAAGACTAGCAACACATTAGAGCAAGAGATAAAGATTTCTCTTGCTTTTTTTATAGGCAGGAGACTCTCAGCAACATACTTTCCAGCGTCAGGCCAGGGCCAAAGGCTAAACCTAGAATATGTTTGTCATTATCACTCAGGGTCAGGCGCCGACACAAGTCTTGGAGCACAAAAAGAATAGTAGGCGATGACATATTTCCGTATTCTCTGAGTATGTGGTAAGCTGCTGTGTTTGCTTTTGGTTGTATAGCCAAAGCTTCTTCTATGACTTGTAAAATGCGTTTTCCCCCCGGATGAATCGCGTAAAAATCTATAGGAAACGATTCTTCTGTTTCAGCATATTCTTCTGCTGCCAAAGTCAGGGTACTTAGCAAATTTTGTGTTAACTGCCTGACTCCGTTTTTAATGATAACCGGGACATAAGCAGAAAGGCGCATTTCAAAGCCAAAGTTGCCAATTTTCCAGGCCATGTCCTGATGACCCTCCGGAGCAAGATCGCAGTAAAACTGTTCCAGACTTAACTGAAGAGCCCCCGGCAACTTTTTTCCACTGATCAGGGCTGCAGCTGACCCATCAGCAAATAGTGCATTGGCTAATAGGTTGTCTTCATCATGGGCCTTCTGAAAATGAAGCGTACAAAGCTCTGTACAAATCATCAGCACACGGGCTTCCGGATCGGCCCTGACAATATTATCTGCCACTTTGATCGCATTGAAAGCCGCATAGCACCCCATGAAATTAATAGCAGTTCTTTGTACATGCGTGTTAAGCCCTAATTTATTGACCAGTTCTATATCAACGCCGGGAGCGTACATGCCTGTGCAACTTACATAAATCAGATGAGTGATCTGTGAAGGGGCCATAGGCATTGGCATGCTGTTTAAGCACTGTTGCGCAGCCTGATAGCTTAAATCTACTGCATGTTGACGGTACAATTCCATCCGCTGGTTGATATCAGGAAAGGGTTCCAGGGTTTCATTGTCGGGATAGAACGTAAAACCATGGCTCATTCCATAATCAGGAAGCACAGAGTAACGATAATGGATGCCAGAAGCCCTGTATAAAGCATATAACCTTTTTCTTTCCTGATCATTGAGCTGATGAGCCCTGGCCATAAATTCAGCAACTTCAGCTTGGGCTATTTTATGAGAGGGAACAGCCGTTCCTATGGCGGTAATGTATGTATTCATCGTTCATTATAAACTAAAAAATACTAACTTGTTCTTTTATGGATAGGGAAAGGTTTATAAAAAAAACTTGTTATGGCAACAGGAAGAACTTTATAAAATATTCAAGTGGCTAAAAGTAAAACAATCTACGTTTGTCAGAACTGTGGTGCTTCCTCGCCTAAGTGGTTGGGAAAATGCCCGGCCTGCGGTGAATGGAATACCTATGTAGAAGAAATTATCGCTAAAGAGAGCAAGCAGCCTCAATGGCGGCAGGAAGGAAGCGCGATTAAAACCACTACCCGGCCTCTTTCCATTCATGAGATCAGTTTTCATCCAGAAAGCCGTATAGATACTTTTGACCAGGAGCTAAACCGGGTATTGGGTGGCGGTATCATGCCAGGCTCATTGGTGCTGATTGGCGGTGAACCCGGTATCGGTAAATCTACACTGATGTTGCAGATTGCACTCACCTTGAGTCAATATAAAGTATTGTACGTATCCGGTGAGGAAAGCGAGCAGCAAATTAAAATGAGAGCTGACAGGCTCCATATACAGGCGACAAATGGTTTGGGAGAGGCTGATTGTTATGTCTTAGGGGAAACTTCACTGCCTAATATCTTCAAGCAAATTGAGCTGTTAAAACCAGACATTGTCGTCATAGACTCAATTCAAACCTTACAATCGGACTATGTGGAGTCTGCCGCGGGCAGTGTCTCCCAAGTGAGAGAGTGTACGGCAGCGCTGATGAAATTTGCCAAAGAGAGCAATACGCCTGTCATGCTGATTGGGCATATTACCAAAGAAGGCAGCATTGCCGGGCCAAAAGTTTTGGAGCATATGGTAGATACCGTGCTGCAGTTTGAGGGCGATCGGCATATGGCTTACCGGATTCTGCGGACTACCAAAAACCGCTTTGGCTCCACGGCTGAACTGGGCATCTATGAAATGACCGATGCAGGTTTGCGACAGGTAACCAATCCTTCTGAAATCCTTATTTCACAGCGGGAGGGCGATCTGAGCGGCATTACCATTGGCGCTACCCTGGAAGGTAACCGGCCACTGCTCATTGAGATTCAATCCCTGGTAAGCACAGCTACTTATGGTACTCCTCAACGAAGCTCTACCGGTTTTGATGCCAAACGATTAAATATGCTATTGGCAGTGCTGGAGAAAAGAGTAGGTTATCGCCTGGGGGTGCAAGATGTATTTTTGAATATTGCAGGAGGACTGAAAGTGGAAGATCCGGCAATAGACTTGGCGGTATGTACTTCTATTGTCTCCTCTTTCCTGGATAGACCTATATCCGGACGCGTTTGTTTCACAGCTGAAGTAGGACTAGGTGGAGAAATACGAGCCGTCAATCGGATTGAAAGCCGTATCACTGAAGCGGAAAAACTTGGGTTCGACAAGATTTATCTTTCCAAATTCAATCTGAAAGGACTGGACAGCAAAAAATATAAAATAGATATTAAATCCTACAGCAAACTGGAGGAGTTGATCGAAGAATTGATGCATTAACAAAAACTTACATAGGAGCAAAAAAATTATTGAAGGCAGACGGCATTTTTGCCCCAAAATTGTGTTGAGCATAGGTAATTGGAATTTTATAAATTGTAAGTTTTGGAAACGTTTATTATTAGTAAGTTAGGGATACAAAGTGAAGTTTTCAGTTATGTAGTATTGCCTTTTCTCATTTTTCTGGCTCGTGTTACCGATGTATCCCTTTCCACCATCCGGGTGATGTTTATCATGAGTGGTACCAAAAAGTGGGCACCTGTTCTGGGCTTTTTTGAGTCGTTGATCTGGTTGCTGGCTATTGGTCAGATCATGCAAAATATCAGTAATGTGTACTCCTATCTGGCCTATGCCGTTGGTTACGCCACCGGAACCTTTGTGGGCATGTGTATAGAAGAAAAGATTGCTATGGGAAAAGTGGTTGTCAGAGTCATTACCCGCGCTCCGGTCAGTGATTTAATCATATGGCTCAATGACAATCATTACCGATATAGTAATGTGCAGGCCGAGGAAAATCAGGGAGATGCTAACGTGCTTTTCACTGTCGTAAAGCGTAGCAAACTGGAAGACCTGTTAAAAGCCGTTCGGTATTTTCATCCGGAAGCTTTTTATACAGTAGAAGGCGTAAAGCGGGTAAGTGACGATGATCTGCCTATAGATAAGAGAAAAAATCAAGTTGTCCGTACACTCAGTATGGTAAGAAAATAAAAGCCGGAAATTTCCGGCTCTTTTATTATTGGTAGCTGCTCAGCAGGGTATATGATTCTATTTCTCCCTTTTTGTCATAACTGGCCGTTTTCACCACACCCACCCCTTCGGCTATCCATTCTGCTCCGCGGCTGCTCATCTTTCGGTTGATACCCATCACTTTCATGTCCATATCCATATCATACACTATTTTATAACATTTGAAGGTTCCTGCAGGCGTAGTAATATCCTCTTCTTTTTCTACTTTGCGGTTTTTCAAATAAATATCGGTACTGCTCATTGTAGCGTTATTTTCCCCCATCAACAAAGTCATGTTGCTTTTACTTTCCGGTAAGGAAGCCCCCACTTCCAGTTGAGAAGGAAAGATAACGTAGTCTCCTTCTACTTTCATGTTCATATTTTCCTGACCAGAAAATTGTTGCATAGAAGCCAGCATACTTTCTACATCAATTTTTATTTTGTCTCCTTCGCAGATGATCTGATAGTCTCCTTCTGAAACTAGTTTATCCTTTTTATCAAAAAATTTGGAATGTAAGGTCGCCTGCTGCGCTTCTCCCTGGTTGTTCACTTCCATTACCGCATTGAGCATTCTGCCCTCTACTTTATCTTTTTTATTGTATAAGGTCATCTCATACTCAACTCCTTTTTCCATTTTATAAAAATTATTGCTGCACTGACCCACTGCTACAGAAGCAAACCCCAGGAGCATAAGGAAAGATAAGTATAGATTTTTCATCATTGTAATTTTAGGTTTCAAAATAAACAGATAATATAGCTTATAATTAAATGTTATTCGCTATAAATGCAAAGTTTATTTTTATAGCGTTCATTGAAACCTTGAATACCCTGTAACCCACCGCTATGAATAACGAGTAAGCGGCTTCCTTCTGAAAAGTACCCTTGCCGGATCATATCGTAGAGCCCAAACATCATTTTTCCGGTGTAAACCGGGTCTAAAAGAATACGATGCCTTTGGTTGAACTGGTTGATAAAATCGATCAGTGCTGGTTTGAATTTTGCATAGCCCCCAAAATGATACTGGTCTATGATCTGGAAGTTGTGATAAACAGTGCCTTTATAGGCATCCATTAAACGATGAATTTCCTCAGTTAAAAACTGTCCATTTTTCAGGGCCGAAAAACCCAACAGACGATTTTGACCTTTCATCGCCATAGCAACCCCAGCCAGCGTGCCTCCGGTGCCCACACTCACGCACACTACATCATAATGAGCCGCCTGTCTGCCCATCTCTTCGCAACCTCGTACGGCCAGCAGATTCGTGCCTCCCTCCGGCAAAAGATAAAACCTTCCCCACTGGTCTTGGAGTTGTGCGATCATACCCGGATCGTTTTTGTGCTGAAAAGCTTCTCTGCTTAGGTGTTGAAGTTGCATACCGCAATCCTGGGCAAACCGCAGCGTTTCATTGAGTGGCTGAGCCTGTTCTCCCCGAATGATCCCTATGGTCTTGAAGCCAAAAAGTTTCCCGGCGGCAGCCGTTGCATAGATATGGTTAGAGTAAGCGCCTCCAAAAGTTAGTAGTGTTTCATACCCTTCTTCCCTCGCTTTTAGTATATTGTATTTTAACTTATACCACTTGTTACCTGATAAAGTAGGATGAACCAGTTCTTCTCGCTGTATGTAAAGCGATACATCAGCCTTGGTTAATAGGGATTCTTGAATGCGCGTAGTCGGAACCTGCTGTTCTTGCATCATCCTTTTTTATACTTTTGCGAGCACAAATGTAAACATTATGAAATTTAAAGATTGGGAACCGGAAGACGAAGAACAAGAGTCGGAAGAACTGTTTACCCATTACCAAATCAAAGCAGATCCTAAACAATCCTTATTACGGGTTGATAAGTTTTTAATGGACCGCCTACCAAACGTAAGTCGCAACAAAGTACAGGAAGCCATTCGGCAACAGTACGTGAAGGTAAATGGCCATCCTATAAAACCGAATTATAAAATAAGACCCGCCGATGAAATTATCATCGCTTTGCCTGAACCTCCCCGGGATACCGAAGTAGTACCGGAGAATATTCCGTTACAAATTGTCTACGAAGACGAAGAGGTGCTGGTAGTCAATAAAGAAGCGGGTATGGTGGTGCATCCAGCTTACAACAACTGGACAGGAACGCTGGTCAATGCCCTGGCCTATCATTTTCAGCAACTACCAACTATGGCTGGTAATGAAGGCCGGCCTGGCCTGGTACATCGTATTGACAAAGATACTTCCGGCTTGCTGGTCATTGCCAAAACAGAGCTGGCAATGAATAGTCTCGCCAAACAGTTTTTTGATCATAGCATTGAAAGAACTTATATTGCACTTGTTTGGGGAGAACCTGAAGTTGAAAAAGCGACTATTGATGTCCACTTGGGAAGAAGTCCCAGAGACAGGCGGGTGACTGTCGCGTTCCCTCAGGGTGACATTGGAAGAAACGCTATTACGCATTATGAAGTGGTGCAGTATCTGCGGTATGTATCCCTGATCAGATGCAAACTGGAAACAGGGCGTACACATCAGATCCGGGCCCATTTGAAATATATCGGACACCCTTTGTTCAATGATGCTTTGTATGGAGGAGACCAGATCCTCAAAGGAACAAAATTCTCTAAATACAAGTCTTTTGTGGAAAACTGCTTCAAACTTATGCCCCGGCAGGCCTTGCATGCCAGATCACTGGGTTTTAATCATCCGGTGAGCAAAGAGTTTATGCAATTTGAAGCCGAATTACCTGAAGATTTCAGAGCAGTGCTGGAAAAATGGGAAAAATATGTGCAGTATCATTAAAATCCAGCCAACTATATTATATTTCAAAATTTTATATTGTAAATAAACATAATAACAAAATAATGATTTAGCTTATTAGCTTTACATAGAAGAATGCAATTACACCTTATGAACTACTCTATATGAACTACTCTATTGAAAATGAGCGGTTTTTTTTGCTGATCAAAACGCAGGGTGCTGAAATAGCCAGTGTTAAAAATAAAGCGACAGACCAGGAATATATCTGGCAGGCGGATCCAGCGGTTTGGGCTCGTCATGCTCCTGTCTTGTTTCCTATCGTAGGAAAGCTTTACAACGATCAGTACCGTCTCAACGGGAAATCTTATAAGATGCCCCAACATGGCTTTGCCCGCGATAAGGAATTTGCTCTGTTGAAACAGGAAGACCAGCAGATTGCCTTTCAGCTAGCTGCGGACGAAGAAACAAAAAAGATGTATCCCTTCAATTTTATGTTGACTATCCGGTACGATCTCTCAGATAATCGTGTGAGGGTTGTGTATCAGGTGAAAAATATGGACAAGCAGCCTATGCCTTTTTCCATTGGAGCTCATCCGGCTTTCTGTTGCCCTGCCCAGATAGATCATCGATGGGAAGAATATCAACTGTTGTTTGAGAAGGATGAGACCCTGGATCGTCACTTTATTGAGGACGGTTTACGAAATGGCCGTACCAAACGGCTTTTAAACAATGAACACATGTTGGCCCTACACCGTCATTTGTTTACGGAAGATGCTATTATTTTCCGGCAAATCCAGTCTGAATGGGTAAGTATTATGGCCCAGTCTACTGGAGAAAAGATTGTGACGGTTTACTGCAAAAAGTTTCCTTTCCTGGGTATATGGCAAAAACTGGGTGCTAATTTTTATTGCATTGAACCTTGGTATGGCCTGACAGACCAGGTTGGATTTACAGGAGATTTTACACAAAAAGAAGGCATACAGATTCTGGCACCCAGTGAAGTATTTGAGATAGATTATACAATTGAGTTTCATTAAAAAGCTTTCTTGTTAAGGATAGCTTTTGCAGCAGCTTCTGTCATATAGGTACCTGGTGGTATTCCAGGGCCCACTCGCGCATATATCGGACCTGATGCGGCCTGATACGATAGACAATCAGTTCAGGGTTACTGAGAGAACCTAAATATTGTTGTAGCAGTTTGTAGGAATCCCATAATTCCTGTAACAAATCACGATCTGTCACTATTTCTGCTTCACCGGTAATACGCACCTGATTGTGATCGGGATCCAGATAGCATAGTTCTACCTTTACATTGGCGGCTATTTCTTCAGTTTTATGATAGCTACGCAGATTGGCAATGTACACAGTAAAGCCGTCGGTTCGAATAGGAGAGACCGGTCGAACCCGAGGCTGATCATTGTCTATGGTAGCCAGCATAGGAAAGCGTGATGCTTTCATGGCTTCTGCTGCCAGTTGGGGTAGTTGATCTGATACAATAGGTTGTGGAACAGGTTTAGGCATAATTTTATTATTTTACTTTTCAGTCATAAGCCACGAATAGCAGCTTATACGTCATTTACCTTAAATGTACGCATAACGAAGGAGAATCGCTTCAGGCTGAGCCTTGATCTTCAAACTAATATACAATGCGCCTTTTTTTGATTTTTCTGGTTTTGGTAGCCCTGGTCCTTATTCCCTTCTTTCTATGGGGAGATATATTAACCGCAGCTTTTACACAAAATGGAGCGGTTGCCTGGCTACAAAGTTTTGGAATGTGGGGCTGGATAGCAGGTATCTTCCTGCTCATGTCAGATTTGGTATTACCCATACCTGCCACGGTCGTGATGGTTGCTTTGGGTTATCTTTACGGTCCTGCTCTGGGGGGATTGATCAGTGCTTTAGGCTCTTTTATTTCAGGGTTGGTTGGCTATGAGGTATGCAGGCGGATAGGACGTAAAGCAGCGCGCTGGATATTGGGAGAAAAAGATTTAAAAAAAGGAGAAAAAATTTATGCCAGTATAGGGGGGTGGCTGGTCGTTTTCTCGAGATGGCTGCCGGTCTTTCCGGAAGTGATTGCCTGTATGGCCGGTCTCAGCCGAATGCCAGCCAGAACTTTTTATCTGGCCTTATTTTGTGCTTCTATTCCTTTAGGATTTGCTTATAGTACCATAGGCGCTATGGGAGTGGAGAAGCCAGGTTTAGCGATTGCTTTGAGTGCATTGCTACCGGCAGTGCTCTGGTTGGTAATCCGACCTGTTTACCGGGCAAAGGCCAGTCAACACAGCAAGCCTGGTAAATAAGACAAAACGTCCAGGCTATTTACCTTCCTAAGCTATACACCTTAACTTGTGATTCTTTGACAGGGCAAGAAATCGTAACTTCAAACTTACCATTTTCCCATTCCTCAATTGTAATGTATTCCGTTTCATCTTCTGATTCAAATTCCCAGTAATAAAAAAACTCTTCATTGTCGGCACTCACCAGCCCATTACGGAAGTAAGAAGCTTCGTTAGAATGGTCGTAATAAAAAGTTTTGCCTTCAAATTCAAATTGGCCTTTGCCTTTCTCATCCATTTGATCCAGCTCTTCCCGGCTGATCGGAAGGTCTCGAAATTTGAGTTTGCGGGTGGCCAGGCTGACGTCCATGTAATCGTCCCATTCCAGACTGATCCATACTTTTTGTTTTCCATTATCACCTTCCAGTTCGTACCATTCGCTATTTTCTCCTTCCCGGTAGATACTCTTAGAAAGAATCGTCACATCGTATTCCTCCATATTTTTCCCAACGTTCATCAAATGGATCATACCGCCAGCACCCACATTGTCAAGGGTAAGCTGATCGGGTGAATGATCAGCACGTATGGGTTCTTCCAGCTTATTTTTTGTGCGCTTCATCTGCCAAAGGTAAAGGGCTACTCCTGCGATGACTAATAAAAAAATGATGAATGCTGTCATGCTCATAGTTGGGTTTCTGTTTTATGCTCACAGTTTGCTGCATTGTGCAAAACAAACTGTGAACATAGAAATCTGTAGTTTTAACTGTTACTGATTCCCATTTTTGCTTTGAGGGCAGCCAGCTTATCAGATCCTGAGGAAGAACCGGAACCCAGGGCTTTGTTGATTTCATCATCTACACTTTTGGGAGCGGCTGCCAGCTCACCATAAGACTCAGCCAGCGACTCCTCTTCTTCTACTCTGGTTTTCATTCTTTCCAGCATCGCTACGGTACTGGAGGAATCAATTCCTGCCATTTGTTTGTTCAGTTTTTTAGTAGCCGTGCTGACCTTGGCTCTGGCAGTGAGCGTTTTCAATTCATTTTCCCAGGTAGAAATCTGGCCTTTTAATTCATTGACCTTAGACTCTAAATTGGCAGTCATTGCGTCATATTTCTCTACTTCCGCTTGTGTTCTGGCTATGTGTTGATCTGCCTGTTCTTTTTTACTCAAAGCTTCAGATGCCAAGCGATCAGCTTCAGCCTGATCCAGTTGCCCTTGCTGGGCTCTTTGCAGGAGTAGCATAGCCTTCTTCTCGTAGTCGGCCGATTGCTGTTGGTAATTTTTTGTATCGCGGCGGGTTCGAATGGCAATGGCTTTCACCTCGGCCAAACTTTCCAGTGCTTTGTTGAGGTCTGTTTTCAAATCCCGAATAGCCTGTTCGCTCATTTTTACAGGATCTTCCATCTTGTCGACTAAGGAATGGGCTTGTGATTCACCTACTTTAAATAATCTTCTGAAGATGCTCATGAGATGTGCTTTTGAGAATAATTAATTGATTTAATTGATAAGTTTGAAAGGCATCTATCAACTTTTAGCGAAGCTGATAAACTCTTCCGCGCATTCGGCCATCATCAGTCCAATGGCGTTGATTGAAGCCTCAATTTCGTTCTGATCCAGGTTCTCCAGTTGCAGGGTATCCCGGAAAATAACCCGACCATCTTCATCCAGCACCAGGGCTCCATGAATCAGGTTTCGATTAATCTGTAATAACCTTTTGAGAACCTGTGCGTTGTTTTCATCCTTCAGCTGAAAAATAAATTGTTCTATGACAAGTAAGTTATCTTCACAGTCCAACATCAGGTTACTGATGCCTTTTTCTTCATCTGTAATTACTACCAGGCATTCTGCCGCATTTTCTGATTGTAGATCAAAACCTAAATTGAGTAAAAATTCTTTTACTTTAGAGAAATAGATAGCCATAATTACATTTTTAAGGTTTCAGTTGACTTGCTACTTGTAAGTGTACTAATATACGTTTAAAATTATAAATTGGCTGCCTTTCACTAAGCATTTAAAAGCGTTATATTTTAAGCTGATATTTTACAATATTTTATTTTATGAAGCTTTTTGTGAATGACACTCCTCTTGACATCGTAAGTGAGGAAGATATTGAAGGGGATGAGGATTTTGACAAAATAATAGATGCCCGTGTGGTGAGTCTTAAGGAGGTAAAGCTGAAGGATGATGTTTTGGTACGTAATGCTGATCAGAATTATATCAAAGTTTGCCTTGATTATTTTAGTAAACGAAGAGTAAAAAAGCTGGATAGTATCACCTTTGCGGTAAAGAATCTGAAAGAAACGCGCAATTTTATTAAACAACAGTTTGAAGTGATAAAAGCAGCAGGGGGCTTTGTCAGAAAGGATGATAAAGTGCTGATGATTTTTAGGTTAGGAAAATGGGATCTGCCCAAAGGAAAGATTGAGAAAAATGAAAAACCTAAAGTAGGTGCTGAAAGGGAGGTTACGGAAGAGTGTTCTGTAAAAGTAAAAGCCTCAGGGGAGATTTGCCGTACCTGGCATACCTATAACCTGAATAAGAAAAAAATTCTGAAGAAAACCTACTGGTACTTGATGGAATGTGTGGATGACTCGGCTATGAAAGCTCAGGCTGAAGAAAATATCAAGGAAGTGAAGTGGATGACCGATGCGGAAGCCAAACAGGCCCTTTATAACTCCTACTACTCTATCCGGTATGTTTTCCGTACTTTCTACAAGCAACAAAAAAAAAAGCAAGTTTAAATCTTGTAGGGTAGAAACTCATCTACATCTCCCCCATATTTGTGTACTTCCCTGATGATAGACGAATTGATGTGTGCATAATTCGGCGAAGTAATGAGAAAAACAGTTTCTAACTGAGAGTTCAGATGGCGATTGATCTGAGAAATGCTGTTTTCGTATTCAAAATCCGTGGTGTTGCGTAG
The DNA here is from genome assembly GCA_021730635.1 of Catalimonadaceae bacterium JC749. Taxonomy (GTDB): domain Bacteria; phylum Bacteroidota; class Bacteroidia; order Cytophagales; family Cyclobacteriaceae; genus JAJNNC01. Next base: position 988,109 of record JAJNNC010000001.1, on the reverse strand, counting down.
ACCTCTTAACAAATAGTGGGCATTGTAATTTTTTGCTAAGGTAGCAGTTAATTCATCGTAGGTGATGACACTCACTCTGGGCTCATCAACGAAGGTGTTCCTGATGTTGGTCAGCATATTGTCAATATGGAAATAGCGCTGTTTCCTGCTATTATATCCGATCCCAACAACGATCCTGTCAAACAATTGTAAGCCTCGCCGTACAATATCTTCATGGCCTTTAGTAAAAGGGTCAAACGATCCTGGAAAAATAGCAGTACGTTCCATAAGCTTTATTCGCAAATGTAAATACTATACAAATCAAAATACTGGTGATCGGGTAACTCGTCGAAAACGTACGAAAATTTCAAATAAGAGGGTTTACTCCCGTATGAAATATTGCGAATGTAACGATACAACTGCTGGAAGTGCTCTGAAGTCACTTTGATATTTCCCCATACCAGCACTTTTGTAGTGTTTTGATCAAGCTGCAGCTGCTGCATCACTATCATGGTATATTTAACAATATCCTGTGAGTTTTGATAAGGGAAACGGTTATAATACAAAAGACGATTTTCTTCCGTAACCACTATACTGAAATGAGACCGCCCTATATGCACATACAAATCTCTTTCAGAAGTAAAATCTCTATGGCTTTGTATTCCTTCTATGAAAGCGCTACCCTGGTGTATCATTTGTACCGAACGGGTAGGATAAATTGATTTTATCCTTTCAATAAAATTTTTTTCTGCAGCAAATACTAAGACCGCTTCCGACAGGACATGCTTGTAATAATAGAAATTATCCGCTGTATGATCTACCTCTGCACTCATTTGCAGGTAATCCTGAAGATGATCACTGGAGAAAAAGACAGACGGCAGTAAGGTGAATTTTTGATTTTTTACCACCAGCTTGATAGACTTCCAATAGCCTGCCATGAGCAGCTCATGACTTTCGAAAAGTTTGTAGAGTGCCTCACTCAGCTGATTGCCAGAAATTTTGTCTTCGAAAACGTAATCTTCTACCAGCAGACAGCGATTTTCTCTGGTATCAACAATGCAAAACTGAAAGTCATGCTTACCTACTAATAAAGACAAACTGTAATGCGTGATGTCATCAATACTAAAATGAGGGTCTTTGATACTGTTGGTAAGCTTATGACTTCCGATAACTGGACTCAAAATATTAAAGTTAAATAAGATGCAAAACTAGTTGAGGTTGTTACTCCCAGTTTCCTGCAGTAGTTACCTCTGTTCGTGATCCTACCCGCAAAGGACCTTTTATGCTATTTTCTCCCCGGCGGCTCGGGTTAACGGGCTGTGGATCTTTCACTTCAAAAACATCTACATCCACATTGTTTCTTCTGATTTTGTCTGCAAACAACTCAAATTGAGCTCCTGTGACAGGCACGTAGGATAGCCTTTCCAGATTCTCAAACTTTTCGTAGATGGGATTGGTGAATAAGGAATCCTTAACCGGTACACTACCTAACGTATCAACAAAAACGGTAGTTTCCTCGGCACCATATTCAAGCAGTTTGGTTTCTTCCCGGCGTTGGGTTATAAAGATACGCCCTGTGTCAATAAAGTTAATAAGTTTATCCCAATCACTGGTATACTGGCCATTGACATCTTTATAAGCCACTTCCGCATCACGGATAAGTTTAAGTTTATCAATGATTAAGGCCTCAATACGAGCAATGCGCTCTTCTTCTTCCACACTGCCCATAATACCATCAACGAGGTAATAGCCAATGCCGATGGCAATGAGTAAAAAAACTACGGTTAGAATCTTGGTTAGGTTCATTGGTTAGCGATTTTTTAACAATAATAAATATTTTTAAGGTAAAAGTTAATTAATAAAGAGGTTAATATCGAGCTTTATTATCATATTTTAAATATCCCTTCAGTTGAAGCAGTTCACTCAATGTAGAGCACTGGTTAAAAACATCATGGAGTTGTACACCTTTCTCCCGGTTAATCTGTTCGTAACTCATGTATTTCACTTCATCAAGGGACTGGGTTTTTCCCATTTCGGGGTCCTGGCCAAGGGTTAAATTCCCTCCGCAAACTTCTACCCGGAAGAAGAGCTCCAGGGCATGTAGGGGAGGATGCAAATACTCATGGATAAATAAAAAATCTTTTACAACTATCTGTAAATGAGTTTCTTCAACAAATTCCCTGCGCAAACAGGCTGTTGCTTCTTCACCAAACTCTAATCCTCCTCCGGGGGGCGAAAGGAAATAGCCTTTTTTGCTTAAAGCTTGATGTTTTACCATCAAAATTTTTTCTTCTCTAATACAGAGGCCACACACCCTTACGCGTAAACGGTTGCCATAAATCTTTTCAATTGATTCTGGGGGTACTTCCATCTTTTTATCGGTTACAAGTTCGGTTGAAACCAAAATCCCTATGCAGCCACACTGTTTTTTAGGATACAGTCAGCTTCCTCCACATAGGTAAACTACAGTTACCCGATACTTTGTTTGCAACTTGTGTCAAGAGGTGATTGTCCGTTATATTCTTATCATTGATACTCATTCTTTCTTGTCCGTGTCTAGCTTCATATAGCATTTCTAGACTTGTCAGAGAAAGAATGGTGGGTTTGCATATGCCTTAAAAAGTACCCTCTTATTTAAGGATGGTATAATAGACTTTAAGTCTGACACTATCTGGAGATGTGACGAATTGGTTGACAGAAGATTCAAACCCATCGGCAATCCATAAAAATTCAGTTTCTTCCAGGTCTTCATCTGCCAAGAACTGCATATAGTTTGTAATACGGCTGTTGTACGATAAAGAATCCAATTCAATGGCTGAAGCTTCTGGAGCCCGGTTTGCATTATCTGCAAACAATCCTATAAACACATTCTGGCGGGCAGCAGGTAAATAAGTAATTTCCCTTCTAAAATTTTCGTCTACCTCGTACCCTCTGATGGCTGCCGGAGGGCGGATACCGGTTCCATAAACAGGCACGCCCATATGAAACTCTACTCGATTCAACAGAATATACTGTTTTTCCTCACCACTCTTGATATTATTAACAAAGTCAACCAGCGGTTGAAAGTCAATCAAAGGAGAAAGACCGGTACCCGATTGCAGGTAGAGATTGCTATCTGAGGCCTGACTCTCTTCTCTCGGCATAGTAATTCCTGCCAATGGCGTACCCGAACGGTCATACTCAATATTATTAAAAAGAATAGTCGATCTGTTCTTGTCATCGTAGGTATACGATCCCAAACCAAAGGTCGTAATAGAGGATTCTGTTTCGCTGGGCGTACTGTAATACAAGGTTAACCTTATGCCTGCTGAACTGAAACCAGCCATATAATTATTCTCACTTTCCGGTACTAATGCAATTCCTTTGAAATATTCCCGGAAAGCACTATCCGTACTCATTTCCTGTGCATTGCTCTTGGCTTTCTCAAAGAGATCGCTGCCCAAAACATCACTGAGTCTGATCTGGAGCGTATCATTGGAAGAGGCCACATCAGGATCTGGTGTAAAAGTAAACCTGGCTAAAGGTTGAGGTTGATAGGCGGCTGACTCAAACCGATAAAAATTTTTATTCTCTATAGTGTCTGTGAGTTGGTAGATGGCAAAGGTTAGAGGAAGATCGGCTTCCGTAGCACCATAAAAATAATTGTTGACCAAGGTGAGAGATAGAGAATCGAAGACATCCTCCGCAGTAATAGTCCCTTTACTGCTGATATCAAATTCTGAAAAGCAAACCGCTTGTGTTCTACCAAACTGGGCATTGAGATAGTTGCCAAGAAGAAATCGCTGAGGATTGGTGGTATTCACAGAGTCAAGCTGGACCAGCTTAAACGGAAGGGTTAGTTCTGTGTAGTGGGCATTAATATTTTCAATGTTAGGGTCAAAAGACAGGCTGATATTATCATCACTTTCACACGAAAAGAGAAAGAGGGCTAATAAAGCTATTAGCCCTGCTTTTCCTTTATCCAACAAGTTCATTATATAGGTTATAATAAGAGTCGAGCAGGTTTTCGTCTTTTTCAATGGTGTCAATTCTCTTTTCACTGTCTAATTCTTCAAAAAGCTTCCCTAAACTTTCGCTAAAATCTTCCCCGTCTCCAGCTTTGATGACGGCATCGGCATATTCTATTCCTATTTTAATAAAACCTTCAAAATCACCAGATTGTAAGTTGGCTAACATGCTATCTTCAATGTCCAGCATTTTCACCTTGTCAATCAGGTCATTATTGAATTTGTATTGAAACCCGTTGTTATAAACGCTGAAAACCGTTTTAGTATTTTTGAACAAGGGATCATTTTTATAAGTAGCTTTCAGATACATGGGGATAAGGCTGGTCATCCAGTCATTGCAATGTACAATATCCGGTGCCCATCCTAATTTTTTTACAGTTTCAATGACACCTTTGCAGAAGAAAATAGCGCGCTCGTCATTGTCTTCATAAAAATTGTTCTCTTTGTCGAAGAAAACGGATTTTCTGTGAAAATAATCTTCGTTGTCAATAAAATATACCTGTAACTTGGCATTAGGTATAGAGGCAACTTTGATAGTCAGCGGCTTTTCCTCATCTCCAATGGCAATGTTAATGCCCGACAACCTGACAACTTCATGTAGTCTGTTTTTTCTTTCATTGATTAACCCGAAACGGGGTACAAGAATACGAATCTCCATTCCTCTTTCTTGCATACCTTGCGGTAGTTGGCGCACGAAGTCGGCTACCTCAGAAGTTTGTAAAAATGGATTGATTTCGCTGGCTACATAAAGGACTCGAAGTTTTGACATATCTTTGTGGGTTAGATTAAATTAAGAAATGCATGCGCAAAATTACGAAAATTTTATCATATTTCCACTTTTTTCTCACACATTAAGTATTGTTTTAGGGTATTTTGCTTGATTTCAATAAAAACATGCACATTTTTAAAACCATTCAACCCTTAAAAAAATTCCTCACTAAAGCTGTCGCTCGGAACAAAACAGTAGGCCTGGTCCCTACGATGGGCACTTTGCATGAAGGGCACCTGGCACTTGTCAATAAGTCGCTGGAAGACAACGATATAAGTGTTTGTAGTATTTATGTGAACCCTACACAGTTTAACAATCCTCAGGACTTGGAAAAGTACCCTCGCAATTTAGCATCCGATCTAGCTATGTTGGAAAAAACACAATGTCAGGTAGTTTTTTGTCCGTCTGATGAGGAAATGTATCCTGAAGGTAAAGAAAACAGTCTGACCATCAATATGGGGTACCTCAATACTGTCCTGGAAGGAAAATATCGTCCGGGTCACTTCAGTGGGGTAGGCGTTGTCTTATCTAAATTATTTCATATTGTAAATCCGGATCGGGTTTATTTTGGTCAGAAGGATTTGCAGCAGGTAGCCGTAGTGCAAAATTTGATTCATAATCTGTTTTTTGACCTGCAACTCATCCGGGTTCCTACAGTGCGCAATGAAAGCGGGTTGGCTCTCTCATCCCGCAATAATCGCTTATCGGAAAGCGATAAAATAACTGCCACAGCACTTTACCGGGCACTTATGATGATAAAAGAGGAATTGCAAAAGAAACCGGCTCAGGTAGTGGCGGCACAACAAAAAGGACTGCGTTTTTTAGAAAATGAAGGTAATATCAAGGTAGAGTACTTGGAGATCATAGATACCGAAAAATTTGGCATAGTTTCGGATACACGTAATCATCAGGAAATAGCTATTTGTATAGCTGCTTATGTAGGAGAGGTAAGACTTATTGACAACGTTCTTTTGTAGCCTGCTACCCTTTTACCGACGGAACCGGAAGGGGCATAAGATATGTTTGTCAATGGGTAGACCATGAATTCATTCAACATGGCTGCGGTAATTACGTAACTAACAGCAGCGGATGAAGATTATTTAAGAGTACAAGTAACCATGAATATTCAAGTTTTAAAATCTAAAATACATAGAGTTAAAATTACGCAGGCAGAATTACATTATGTAGGTAGCATTACTATTGATGAAGCACTCATGGAGGCCGCTAATCTTATTGAAAATGAAAAGGTACAGATTGTGAATGTAAATAATGGGGAACGCCTGGAGACATATGTGATTAAAGGAGAGCGGGGTAGTGGCATGATCTGTATGAATGGCCCGGCAGCCCGTAAAGTTCAGGTAGGCGATATCATTATCATCATATCTTATGCCACGATGGACTTTGAAGAAGCAAAACATTTTAAACCCAGTATTATTTTTCCTGATCAGCATAACCGTTTAATTCACTAAAGAAATTTGCCTGTCGTAAAAAATATATTAAAATACACGGTTTCACTTCTGATAGCCTTTCTTCTGCTATGGTATGTTTACCGTGACCTGGATGTCTCTGCCATGCTTGCCAAGCTGGAGGATGTCCATCTCTTTTGGATTATTCTGGCGCTTGCTGCTTCTCTGATCAGCCATGTGACGAGAGCTTACCGCTGGAATCTGCTGTTGATACCCCTGGGATACCGTAGCCTTACGGTCTTTCGCACTTTCCTGGCCGTTATGGTTGGATATTTCGCCAATCTTATCATTCCCCGTATGGGAGAAGTCAGCCGCTGTGGCTTGCTGAAAAGAACGGATAATGTCCCTATTACCACTTCGCTGGGGAGTGTAGTGGCTGAACGTATTGTGGATCTTGGCTCTTTGCTCCTGGCTACGAGCCTTTTGTTTGTAATAGAGTTTCAGAGACTCAAAGATTTTTTCTTTTCATTTTTCAATAATACGGCTGGGCAAATAGGGAAAAACGTGTTCGCTATTTATGTGCTGGCAGGGATTGTCTTTCTAGCGATCTTCATCTTCTTTGTCTTTGGCCGTGTATTCAAGGAAAAATTTAAACACAATAAGACCTTCAATAAGTTGAAGGTTTTCGCCAGGGAAGTAGCCCAAGGGCTTACCAGCCTGGGAAAGATAGAAAACAAACTCGGTTTCTGGACAGCTACCGTATTGATGTGGTGCATGTACTACCTCATGTCTTACCTTATGTTTTTTGCTTTGCCCGAAACAGCACATTTGGGTTGGCGGGCTGGTTTAGCTGTCTTGGTGATGGGTGGTTTAGGCATGGCAGCACCGGTGCAGGGAGGTATAGGAGCATTTCATGCTTTAGTGAGTGGAGTACTGTTATTATATGGTATCACAGAAACCGATGGCGTTTTATTTGCCACTTTGGTACACGGCATTCAAACATTGGCCTTTATCTTCTTTGGAGGGCTCAGCTTCTTTATTGCAAGCCTCATCGCTACCAGCATCCCTTCCGTACAGAAACAGGAGGAAGTACAGGCTAAAAATTGATCATAAGACTGAAACTGCTTATCAACGATTTCTGTTTTATTACAGAAAGGATATTGCTTTTCAGAGATTCAGTGATCTTAACTCTGAGGGCAAAAAATCCGTATTAGGATTACCTATGGTCAAACAATTGTAACATTAAATTAAACTGATATAAAGAAAAATGTATTTCATATTATTTATTGGTGTTGCCATTCTGAGTTTTGCTGTTAGTCAGAAGCTCAGAAATAAATTCAGAAAGTATTCCCAAATTCAGTGGAACGCCCGTTTATCGGGTAAAGAAGTGGCAGAACAAATGCTGTATGACAACGGCATTCGTGATGTGAGGGTCGTTTCTGTCCCTGGTCGTTTGTCAGACCACTACAATCCCAGCGATAGGACTGTGAATTTAAGTGAGGAGGTGTATCATGGCCGGTCAGCGGCAGCGGCAGCGGTCGCTGCTCATGAGTGTGGCCATGCTGTGCAACATGCCAAAGCCTATAGTTTTCTGGAATTCCGATCAGCCATGGTTCCCATTCAGAATGTGAGTGCCCGTGTGCTCAATATCCTGGTGTTGTTCCTTTTTATTGGTGGAGGCATGCTGTATAGTGGCGGAGGGGGTATTTTCCCTATTCAGACCATTTTATTGATCATCATAGGCTGTTATGCTGTCATTACCTTGTTTTCACTAGTGACTCTACCCGTAGAGTTTGATGCCAGCAAGCGGGCCTTGGCCTGGATTCAAGCCAAGAATATTGCTGCCCCTAACGAATATGGTATGGCAAAAGACGCTTTGAAATGGGCTGCCATGACCTACGTAGTAGCTGCTTTAGGTTCTATTGTCGGGTTGCTCTACTGGATTTCTATATTTCTGGGTGGCAACAGAGACTAGAGTATGATTTCATAATAATTGCTATGAGCACTCAGCAATGAGTGCTTTTTTTATTTTTGGATGATTATATTGCAGGTAGTATTCAATATGCATAACAGAACATTAAATAAGAGCATAGAGATATGACCTTTGAGCTTACAGAAGAACATTTGGCTGTGCAGATGGCTGCCAGAGACTTTGCGCAAAATGAGTTGTTGCCGGGTGTTATTGAAAGGGATGAGCAACAAAAATTTCCTGCAGAGCAGATAAAGAAAATGGGAGACCTCGGACTCATGGGGATGATGGTCAGCGAGGCGTTTGGTGGGGGGGGTATGGATACCAAGTCTTATGTGCTCGCCATGGAAGAAATATCGAAAATAGATGCTTCAGCCGCCGTGGTCATGTCTGTCAACAACTCTTTGGTTTGTTGGGGTATTGAGAAATATGGTACCCCAGAGCAAAAAGAAAAATATTTGAGAAAATTAGCGACGGGAGAAATCATTGGAGCTTTCTGCCTGTCAGAGCCTGAAGCCGGATCTGATGCAACTTCTCAGCGGACTACCGCCATAGACCAGGGAGATTATTACTTGTTGAACGGAACAAAAAACTGGATTACCAATGGAGGAAGCTCATCGGTCTGTATCGTCATTGCACAGAGTAATCCGGAAGCCGGACATAAAGGTATCAATGCATTCATTGTGGAAAAAGGGTTCGCAGGGCTGGTAGTCGGGAAAAAAGAAAATAAGATGGGAATCCGGGCTTCTGACACCCATTCACTTATGTTTACCGATGTGAAAGTGCCTAAAGCCAACAGGATAGGTCCGGAGGGATCTGGTTTTCGTTTCGCTATGTCGGTCCTTAGTGGAGGGCGGATTGGCATTGCTGCTCAGGCACTGGGCATTGCCTCGGGAGCTTATGAGTTGGCCATAGAGTATGCTAAACAGCGGAAAGCATTTGGTAAAGAAATTGCCCAGCATCAGGCAATACAATTCAAGCTGGCTGATATGGCGACTCAGATTGAAGCCTCCCGATTGCTGTGTTTGCAGGCAGCTGATTTAAAAGATCGTCATCAGGATTTTGCCAAAGCAAGCGCTATGGCTAAACTGTTTGCCTCGCAGGCAGCCATGGAAGTAACCACTGAAGCGGTACAAATTCACGGGGGCTATGGCTATGTAAAAGAGTATCATGTGGAGCGACTTATGCGCGATGCGAAGATCACCCAAATCTATGAAGGCACCTCAGAGATCCAAAAAATTGTAATATCCCGTGAAATACTAAAATAAATTGATTTTGATGTAATATTTTCAGCAAAAATTAATTAAATTTGCATGTATTTACACGAGTTTATAATTTTTTATTTGTAAAGTTACATATGTTTATTATTTTTGAGAAAAAATTTGTTTTTTAGCATTACGAAGTTACTGCACAAAATATATATTTTTAATCTTGATGGAAGACTATAATAAAATTATTGAATCGCTCAGCGTTCGTTTTATTAGATCGAAAAACATAAGAATATTACAACCTGTAAAGATTCAGAATTATTACGACGTTGAGAATACCATTCTCATTCTTAACCGTGGCAGGATCCGCTATGGAGAGGAAGAACAGGTAGTAAACGGGGGAAGCATACTTTTTATTCCCGGCGGGAAAAATATTTCTATTACTTATGGCTCAGGAGAGCCTGTAGGCCTATCCAATGATGATTTTATCAACAACAAGGAATTATATTTTCAATCTTTAGAGACCACTGACGTTAGCACATTAGAAGCTGAGAATTATAGCTTTATTAATTTTGAGGCTAAAGTCTTTGATTCTGTTAATTTCTTCGCTTCTCTGGATATTCCTCCTTTCGTGATTGAAGGAAATGAAAAGGTAGTGGATCTGATGAAAGAAATTCTGAAAGAGAATATTTCTGATACACCCGGCAAGGATAGAATTATCAAGCTTAGTACGGAGAGAATGGTCATAGAGATCATTCGTCATATTCTGGAGAACCGTATGTTTGTGGAGCAATTGGCTACCAATAGCACATACTTCAAAGACCCAAGATTGATCGATATTTTTGCCTATATTAAAGATAATATTGGGGGAGATCTCTCAAACAAGGTGTTAGCCAGCGTGGCCAATGTGTCTGAGGATTACGTAGGTCAGTATTTTAAAATGCTTACAGGTATCAACCCTCAGGATTATATTGAATACCAACGCATGGAACAAGCTGTCAATCTGCTGCGTACAACGAAGAAGAGCATTCGGGAAATCGGCAAGGAGGTCGGTTACAAAGATACAGCTTATTTTTGCCGAAGATTTAAAATGATGTTTGGCATACCTGCTGGTAAAATGCGCCGCAGAGAGTCTCTGATGAACATTTAAAGTTGCATCCTCTATACACTACATAGCCAAAACCCGGATTTCTTCCGGGTTTTATTTTTTTATCTCCCTTTGTAGATATTGCTGAAAGTCCGGATCTTTCCGTACAAAATCATCGGCCAACTGTGCTGATGCAAATAAAAAATTGGCCGAAGATCGGTTGCAGGCAAAGGGAATATCCCAAGTGACGGCAATTCTGAGCAGCGCTTTCACATCCGGATCGTGAGGCATGGGTTCCAGGGGATCCCAGAAAAAAACCAAAAAATCAATCTCTCCCTCAGCAATTTTTGCTCCTAACTGCTGATCACCTCCCAGAGGGCCACTCAGTAGTTTGTTGAGGGTGAGCGGCGCAAGATCTTTAGTGCCTTCCTCTAATAGTTTACCGGTGGTGCCAGTAGCATAAAGCTTGTATTTGGACAACAGATGGATATGCTCACGCACCCAATCCAACAATTCAGGCTTCTTGTTATCGTGGGCCACCAAGGCCACACTTGTCTGTCTTTTCATAAATATCAACTAAAGATGAATCAAAAATAGGAAATTTTATAGACTCCAGGCCATGTAAGATTTTTAGCATTTCTGTCACTTTTTTGCAGACCAAAATAATGATTGCATGTATCAAAGCATCCTAACCCCTTTTATTTGCTGCAATTGATCAATTATTTCTTTCTTTTGTCTAAGTTTTGCTCCTAGTTTGTAATAGCAGTTTTCCCCATAGCGCTGCGCTTCAATGGTGAGCTCGTACCGCTGAATTACCTGCACCACTTCACTGGTGGCAGGATAAGTATACTGAATTTCCAGTGATTGCCGCATCACTTTCTCTATAATGTTGTTATGACTGATAGCATCCGCAGCGGCTGTCTTGTAGGCCTGAATCAGTCCACTGACACCCAGCTTGGTCCCTCCAAAATAACGCACAACTACAATGAGCGTGTCATGCAGTTGGAAGGAACGTATCTGATTCAAAATAGGATCTCCGGCTGTATGGGGTGGCTCTCCGCCATCATGAGCCCGGTACGTTTCTTCTCTTCCTTCTTCCGGTTTAAGGACGAAAGCATAACAATGGTGACGGGCATCATGATACTGCTTTTTGAGGCTATCTAATTTATCTTTAATCTCTTCTTCCGTTTCCACCGGATAGGCAAAAGAAAGAAATTTACTGCCCTTTTCCCTGTAGAAACCTTCAGAGGCCTTTGCCAATGATCGATAGTGGTCTGAATCCAACACGCCGAGAATGTTAATACAAAGTTTTAAAAGCTTCTCCTACATGATCAATCAGGTCAGAAGCGACCATGCCCTCCTGGCTTAACTTTTCTGTGGCTAAATCACCTGCCAGACCGTGCAAATATACACCTAAAAGGGTTGCCGCAAAAGAATCATATTGCTGGGCTATTAAAGCTGTAAGCATACCGGTCAGGGCATCGCCCGTGCCACCGGTAGCCATACCAGGATTTCCGGTGCAGTTAAAATATAGGTTGCCTTCCGGTGTACTGATAGCAGTGCGGGAACCTTTGAGGGTTACGAACACCTTGTGATCCCTAGAGAAGTTTCTCAGTAATTCCAGCCGGTGAAAATCATGTTTGGCCTTTTCTGTCAAACGTTCAAACTCTTTGGGATGAGGGGTAAGAATTGAATGCTCAGGAATCTGTTTCAATAGCTTTCTATGCTTGCCACAGATGTTCAGGGCATCGGCGTCCATGACCATCCGCATGTTTCTGGATTTGGTATCACTGAGTAATTGGGTCAATGCCTCCACCGTTTCCTCAGCGGTGCCTATGCCGGGGCCTACACCCACCACATCATATTTATCAAGTTCAGACCGACCTTCCTGCTCCAGAGAAGTAAATATAAACTGATGCCGATCCAGGGTCGTCATCGCTTCAGGATTAGCAATCTGCATGATTTCGTAGCCACATTCCGGGACGTGTACGGTTAGTAAGCCAACGCCGCTTTTAAGACAGGCACGGGCAGCCAGAATGGCGGCTCCCATTTTACCATAACTTCCTGCGATGAGCAGGGTCTTTCCATAGTCACCTTTGTTAGAAAATAAATGTCTTTTTTTGTGCAGGGGTTTTATCAGGTTGGTCTCTACGTAAAAGTATGGTGTATCTGCCTGGTCAATAAAAGGCTGGTAAAGCCCGATATCGAGCACTTTCCATTCACCTACAATCAATTCATTTTGTGGTAACAGAAAAGCAAGCTTGGGTAGCTGAAATGTAAAAGTATAATGGGCTTTAACCAGGACAGCCTCTTTTTCCACTGGTTTGTCCGCATACAGACCAGAAGGAATATCAATCGCCACCACAGTGGCAGAAGCCTCATTCATCGCTTTTATCACATCGGCAAAAATGCCTTCTATCTTTCTGGTAAGCCCCGAACCAAACAAGCCATCGATGAGGATAGCCTGTGAAGGAATAACAGGGATATCACTGTTTTCCTCAATATTCCGGATGGCATAAGATTGTTGCTCGAGCCGGTCACGGTTCACTTTAAAATCATCCGATCCCTTGTCGTGGGCATGCACTGTGAATATATGTACATCGTACTCATGTCCCAGTAGCATACGGCCAATCGCTAACCCATCGCCTCCATTGTTTCCAGGTCCACAGAAAATAAACACAGGTCTTTGTTTGTCTCTGAAATGCTGCAAAAATTCATTTGTAAAAGCAGTGGCTGCTCTTTCCATGAGGTCAACAGAGTGAATGGGTTCCCGCTCGATGGTGGCAGCATCGGCTTGACGGGTTTGCTCGGCTGATAAAATTTTCATTGTGTTCTATCTGGTTAGGTTTTGGGTATGAGAATACAGATATTCGCAGAGTTATCCGCTTATATTCAACAGTATTCAGATAAACAAGTGTTTTTGAATTCTCATAAAATTAACACTGAAAAATGAAGAAAAAGGTAGTTTATACAGAAGAAGCACCTGCGCCTATTGGTCCTTATAGTCAGGCGATTCTGGTTGATCAAATGTTATATGTTTCCGGGCAGATAGCCCTGGATGTGTCATCCGGTGAGTTAATTAACAGCAATATTACAGAAGAAACACACCAGGTGATGAAAAATCTGGACGCTATTTTAAGAGCAGGAGGCACTGGCTTCGATCAGGTGGTAAAGTGCTCTATTTTCATAAAGAATATGGAAAACTTTGCTACTGTCAATGAGGCTTACGGGCAGTATTTCAAACAAGAGCCCCCAGCCCGGGAAACCGTAGAAGTAAGTCGCCTGCCCAGAAATGTAAATGTGGAGATATCCTGTATAGCTGTGGTCTGACATGTACCTGTTTCCTACTGAGCGGGAGATATTAGTATTACCTTACACAAAGGAAGAGATTTTTAAAAAACTCTGGAAAGTTTCCAAGCCGGTAAAGTCAGCTGATCTTATACCGGATGTGCCTGAGCAAAACTTTCTTTTTAATGGCTGGGTCAAAGAGAATCATTTCAGACTGTCCAGAAAAATACTGCGTCCTGATAATTTTTTGCCTATCATAGACGGAAGGATAGAGGGTACTTCCAAAGGCAGTATCATATTTTTAAAGTACCGAATGTTTTTTGCTACCATCACTTTCCTGGTGTTCTGGTCTGTGGTTACCCTACTCATTGCCTTTTATTTTTACCTGTTCGAAAAAATTTATCTTTATGCAGCACTCTCATTGCTGATAGGGGTTATGAATTACGTCATTGCCCTGTTAAATTTTAAAAAGCAGGTTAGGATCAGTAGCCGTATATTGCAGGAAGCGATCCGGTAGCTTCTGTGAATGATGAGAATGAACTGATCTTTTAAATGTTGATGTTCTCTTTAAATGCAGACCTGAGAGCAGGTTACAATTTTGGATGGCACAGCAGCAGAACACTACTGGTTAAAAACAGGGAAGAATATACCTTTTCCCTAGAAATGACGTAATTTTACATAACTAATTAATAGCAGTATTAGTAAAATTTTATTGAGTAATGAACAAACAAGTACGCGTACGATTTGCACCAAGTCCTACAGGGCCACTTCATATTGGAGGTGTAAGAACAGCACTTTACAATTACCTATTCGCCAAACAAAAGCAGGGTTCTTTCATATTGCGTATCGAGGATACAGATCAATCACGATGGGTACCGGGTACGGAAGAGTATATCCGCGAAGCATTATCATGGTGCGGTATAAAGCCAGATGAGGGAGTAGTAGAAGGAGGGCCTCATGCGCCTTATCGTCAGTCGGAGAGAAAAGAAATATATGCACAATATGCACAGCAGCTCGTAGATGCAGGACATGCTTACTATGCTTTCGATACAGAAGAGGCTTTGGAAGCCATGCGCGAACGACTCAAAGCGGGTGGGGTTGCCGTTCCTCAATACAATGCCATTACCCGCATGCAAATGCAAAACTCACTGACCCTGACACCGGAAGAGGTCAAGACTAAAATAGAAAAAGGCGAGCCTTATGTGATCCGGCTGAAAGTACCCAGGAAAGAAGAGATACGTTTGCAGGATATGGTCAGAGGTTGGGTTATGGTACATTCGTCTACCATAGACGACAAAGTAGTGATGAAATCAGACGGGATGCCTACCTACCACTTAGCGAATGTGGTAGATGATCATCTGATGGAAATAACCCATGTGATCAGGGGAGAAGAATGGTTGCCTTCCGCACCGTTGCACGTATTATTGTACCGTTTCTTCGGGTGGGAAGATAGTATGCCTGCATTTGCCCATTTACCCCTTTTGCTGAAACCTGACGGCAATGGTAAACTCAGTAAGCGTGATGCCAAGAAACATGGTTTTCCTGTGTTTCCTCTCGCGTGGCTTGGGCCAGATGGAGAAGACCTGATGGGTTTCAGAGAAGAGGGCTACCTGCCTGAAGCCTTTATTAACTTTCTGGCATTGCTGGGATGGAATCCAGGTACGGAACAGGAATTGTTCAGCATGGATGAGCTGATAACAGCTTTTAGTATTGAGCGCATCAACAAAGCAGGTGCCCGGTTTGACATACAAAAAGCTCACTGGTTCAATCAGCAATACATGAAGAACAGAACAGACGAAGTACTGGCAGATGATCTGTTGGAATTTCTCAAGAAAGAAGGCATACAAAGCACCAGAGAGCAAGCAGTGAGCGTATGCCGTCTGATGAAAGAACGTGTTACTTTTTCCCGGGAACTTTGGACAAATGCCCGTTATTTTTATGAGCCTCCTAAACAATACGATGAAAAAATCGTGAACAAGAAATGGACGGAAGAAGCTGCAACAGCCCTTGGCGCCTACAGTACGGCTCTTAAACGTTATGGTGACAAGATCAGTGCTGAAGAAGCAAAAGCAGTACTGAACAATGTGTTGGATCAGGAAGGCATAAAAGTAGGAAAGGTGATGCAGGCTTTAAGACTGGCAGTCACTGGCGAAGGAGGAGGGCCTGATCTGATGGACATTATTGAAGTGCTGGGAATACCCGAAACCACACGTCGCATTGATGAAGCTTTACGGGTTCTTAAAGACCACATCAAGCTTACTCAGTAAGGCGATAAACATTTTATGCCAAGCAAAGTTAAAATAAATATGGGACGAAAAAGACTTAGTAAAAGGGAAAAACCAAAGGTGAACCCGGAGTTAAATGGGTTCGATATCAAAATAGATACTTTTGGTGAGATTAAATCAAACTATGATATTGATAAAATCAATAAGTTCCTCAACCGGCACGTAGACGATAAAAAATTGCGTGACAGAGATGATATAGATAAGAATGAAAACGATGCGGCGTGGGAAGACGAAGAGGATACTCATAAAAATGTTGAAGAGTAACTAGCTGTTTAAAGTTGAATTTTTAAAGGGCGGTCCGTCAGGGTTGCCCTTTATTTTTAGGCTCACCCTGCTAAGATGCTCCTCACATAGGTAGATTTAAAGCATTCTTGAAGACAAAGGGTTATTTCGATAAGGATTTTTCTGCGGGAGCAGCGGGCTGCTGCCAGGGTACTTGTCCACTCCGCTGAATATGTGCCATCAGCAGCTGGTTCAGTTTTTTGTACAGCTCAGGCTCGTGATCTATGACATTGTGCTGTTCCTGGGGATCTTGTGCAAGGTCAAAGAGTTCCATAGGCTGGTAAGGGCTGTTTTGTACTAGTTTCCAGCGGCCCAGGCGAAGGGCATAGATGCATTTCCCTCCATACTTTTCGCCTCCTTCTCTGCGGGTAAAGTAAAGCGGGCGATCTTCCTCACTGGCTTGCGTTCCCAATAAAGTAGGTAAAAAACTTCTTCCTTCTACAGGCTGATCTGTCTTCACATTCGCCACTTCCAGTAGAGTAGGAAACAAATCCATAGTCAGGTTAATTTGCCGGGAAGAAGAGGCAGCCTGGATTTTGCCTGGCCAGGCCATACAGGTAGGGACACGCAGTCCGCCTTCATACATACTTTGTTTGCCATCTCGCAAGGGGCCATTATTGGCTAAGCTGGGCAGGTGTCCCCCATTATCACTGGTAAAAATGATCAATGTATTGTCATACTGTCCGGTTTCTTTCAGCGCTTGTATCACCTGTCCTATACCTTCATCCATGTGTTCAATGAAAGCTACTAATTTTGCCCGGGTATCATCCATGCCGGGTTTCCGCTGTCTGACACGCTGCAACCAGGCTTCAGGAGGTTGTACAGGAAAATGTGGCGCATTGTAGGCTAGATACAAAAAGAAAGGTTGATCCGCCTGCGCTTGTTTTTTTATGTAATCTACCGACCAGCGGGTAAATAGATCGGTGGCATGCCCTTCCGGGGTAATGGTTTTTTCATTAAGCCGCATATAGTTTATACCGTGCCGACGGTGTGTCCAGTAATCGTCCATCATATCGCCCAGCCAGCCATGAAAGTAGTCAAAACCCCGTTCATTCGGCAGATTAGGGGAGGCCAGCCCCAGATGCCACTTCCCTATCAGGGCTGTGTGATACCCTGCCTTTTTAAGCTGAGTTGGAAGCAAACTGGCTTTAGGGTCAAGGTATCCCCAGCTATCTTCAGCATGGGTACGGATCACGCCCGGTACACCTACATAATCCTGATAGCGGCCGGTAAGGAGAGCCGCACGTGTTGGTGAACAAACCGGACAGTTGGCATAAAAGTAGTCAAAGCGCATACCACTTGCCGCTAGTTGGTCAATGGCAGGCGTTTGTAAATCTTCCGTACCATAATAAGACACATCATGATAACCCTGATCATCAGTAAGTATCAAAAGAATGTTAGGGAGAGATGAGCGCGTGTCTGTAAAATATTGAGAGGCTTCCGGATTTTTGTTACATTGAAAAGAGGTAAAGCCAAGGACCAATAAAAAGCAGGAAGGTATAGCAAGACAAGCGGTTAGTTTCATTATCTTTAAAGTTGTATACAGCAAGCTAATTTATCTTTAATATATCAATGTCATGAACAAATCGCACGAAATTGATTATCAAATTTTAGGAAACGGAATTCAGGTAGTGGAGGTGGAGTTGGACCCTAACGAAACAGTCATTGCCGAAGCAGGGGCTATGGTGTATATGGATAATGGCATACAGTATGAAACGAAAATGGGCGACGGATCTGATCCTAATCAGGGTTTTCTGGGTAAACTGTTTTCTGCCGGCACACGAATTCTGACCGGTGAGTCTGTCTTTATGACTCATTTCACCAACCGGGGTTATGGAAAAGCCCGGGTCGCTTTTTCCGCACCTTATCCAGGTACTGTTATTCCTGTAGATTTATCGCAAATGCGGGATTATAACCTGATTGTACAAAAAGATGCCTTTCTCTGTGCCGCCTTGGGTACCAAAATCAGTATAGAGTTTAACCGCCGCATCGGATCAGGCTTGTTGGGAGGAGAAGGGTTTATATTGCAAAAGCTGCAAGGCGATGGCAGAGCTTTTATTCATGCAGGGGGTACTATCATAGAAAAGCAGTTGAACAACGAAACCCTCCGAATCGATACGGGCTGTGTAGTAGGGTTTGAATCTACGGTTAGTTTTGATGTGCAAACCTCCGGTAACTTAAAATCCATGCTTTTTGGAGGAGAAGGTTTGTTTTTGGCTACCTTGACCGGCACAGGTAAAGTCTGGCTACAGTCTATGCCTATCCGTAAGCTGATTGCTGCTTTGGCACCTTACGGAAGAAATAAAGGTAAAGAAGGAAGTTCTATTTTAGGTAATTTCTTTGAGGAATAGGAAGTAGCCAATCCATGGATCAACGTTTTCTCTTGCGTAAAGAAGGGATGAGCATGGGCACCTGCTGCTGGTATGATACATATGGCTGCCCGTAAGTCTTTATCAGTTTTCGCTCTTCCGGACGGATACCAATCAAAATATAGATAATAACCATAGCCGACGTCACTAAATTGGCCAGCGTAGGAGAAAAGAGCCAGAAGCCTATGAAAATCAAAATGGTTCCGGCATATAGCGGGTGGCGAACATAACGAAAAATACCACTGGTCTGAAGGGGTAGTGGCTCCTGCTTCTCTGCCGGTTTTATACCCAGAAAACGCCGGAGATCATAATGCCTGAAAGCCAGACGAATGACAATAATACCATATGTAGCCATCACCATGCCGGCAAATTTAACAAACTCCACCGCCTGGGGGGCTATGAGTAAACCGGAAGAAATACGGGCATTATAATACAAGACCGGCAGTAGCGTGATGATAGCAAAAATGTTATAGAGCAAGCGGTAATACCGATAGAGTATGCCTGACATACGCCTGACATAGTTTTTGACCGAAGAAGTTGCCAGCAGGCTGTGCAGCAGGAAGTAAATAATCCAAAGACCCGCTAGGGTTAGGTAGGGCAGAATATTCAATCGTCAAGGTTTATAGTAAAAAAATCGTCCGTTGCTCATGAAAGTTAACGGACGATTGCAAAATGAGATACACTTGCTTTTGAATTTACCCTTGATGAAGGCGATAGGAAGCTGTTATTGAAGATCACTGATAGCATCTTCAATGGCTTCCATTTTCTTATCAGAGTAGGCGCCTGAAGTGGCATAAATTACTTTACCCTGTTGGTCGAGCAGAAAGAAATAAGGAATATCGCGTTTCTCAAAATCCAGTGCTTCCTTGTAGGGTTTTAGCTTTCCCTGATAGAACAAGATATAAGGCAGCAGCCGGCTGTCCAGACCCTCAGCCGCTTTTCGTTTGGCAATGCCTTTGGCAGCAGCATTCACGCCCGTAAACATAGGAATCAGGTACACATCAATATCATAAGAAAAACTCGCAAAAAGGCTGCTGTTGTTCATTTTCTGCTTTAGAAAAGTATTGAAGACCGGGTTCATCCAGGTGGTCAGATCTTTTTCTGATTTTTTAGAATAAGCCATACCCACCAGGGTGATACGGCCTCTGACATCTTCAGGCAAACGAACGACCTTATCTTCTATGGTTTCCGCTTCCAGCGCAGGAAACTTGGTGTTGACTACCTGGGCATTGGCACAAAATGTGATCGAGAGGGATAGCGAAAGAATGTACAAGATTTTTTTCATGCAGTGGGTCGTACAATTTATGTACCTAACCCTTTCCATAAAATCTTCTTTTGACACAAATGATTACCTGAGAAAATGATAGTATTAGCTCAGCACGATGGTAACAACAACCGTGACGTTGACACCCGGTTAGCGCTTAAAAACGGAAAACCTTATCTGTCTTTTGCTTGCACGGCGGTAAAGATTATGATATTGGCTGGTAGTTTTTACAGAAAAGTGAAGAGTGTATTCTTTATACATTTTTCTTAAAAATAAGGACGATAGATAACATGGCTGGATCATTGTTCTAATCTTTTGCTGTTAAGCAACGCCATAAGCGGCGGCGTCCACCCTGCTGCAAGCAAAGATGATAGAAGAACAGCTTTTTCCCTTCCTGGAAATCATAAAGCCTCTTCCTGTGTTATAGACAATATAACATATAAGGCTTTGTTATTTTTGACCCAAAAACTGTGATCTATATGTCAACCGGATTTTACCAGATTCCTACACCTGCCAACGAACCTGTCTATACCTATGCTCCCGGTACGCCGGAACGTGCTGCCCTGAAGGCCGCTTTACAAGAGCTACGATCTTTTGAAGTAGAAGTGCCTTTGTATATCGGCGGTGAGCAGCTTAAAACCGATAAGAAAAAACGTCTTTTTCCTCCGCACAATCATCAGCACACATTGGGGTATTATTACGAAGGAGATGCCGATCATGTGCAACAGGCCATTGACTCAGCCCTGGGCGCTAAATATGCGTGGGAGCATATGCCATGGGAGCAGCGTGCCAGTATCTTCCTGAAAGCAGCTGACCTGATTGCCGGTCCGTATCGTTATCGTATGAATGCGGCTACCATGCTGGGACAATCCAAAACTGCTCACCAGTCGGAGATTGATGCTGTATGTGAAATCATAGATTTCTTACGCTTTAATGTAAAGTATATGGCGGAGATCTATGCACAGCAACCCCCTATTTCTCCCAAAGGTGTATGGAATCGGGTGGAGCAGCGTCCGTTGGAAGGCTTTGTCTTTGCTATCACTCCTTTCAATTTTACGGCAATTGCTGGAAACCTGCCTACTTCAGCTGCTATGATGGGGAATGTGGTTATCTGGAAACCTGCCGAAACACAGATTTATTCAGCAAACCTGCTCATGCAAATCTTCCGCGAAGCCGGATTGCCCGATGGTGTGATCAACCTGATCAATGTAGAGGGTCCGGTCACTGGTGATGTCATTTTCAGCCATCCGGATTTTGCCGGACTGCACTTTACCGGTAGCACCAAAGTTTTCAAGCAACTTTGGAAAACCATTGGGAATAACATTGATAGGTATCGTTCTTATCCTCGTATTGTAGGAGAAACCGGCGGAAAGGACTTTATTCTCGCCCATGCTTCTGCCGATCCGAAAGCCTTAGCGACAGCCATTATCCGGGGAGCCTTTGAATTTCAGGGTCAGAAATGCTCGGCAGCCTCCCGTGTATACATTCCCAACAATCTGTGGGAGGAAGTAAAGGGGTATCTGCTGAAAGATATTCAAAACATCAGCATGGGGGATGTGGAAGACTTTCGTAACTTCATGAGTGCTGTGATCAGCGAAGCCGCTTTTGACCGTATTGCTCAGTACATTGATCATGCGAAGGACGATCCGATGGTAGAGGTCATTGCCGGTGGGGAGTATGATAAATCCAAAGGGTATTTCATACAACCTACTATTTTACAGGCACATGAACCCAAATATGTGACCATGTGTGAAGAAATTTTCGGTCCCGTGGTGACAATATATGTATATCAGCCGGAACGGTTTGAAGAAACGCTGGAGCTGGTAGACCAGACTTCTCCTTACGCCTTAACAGGGGCTGTCTTCTCACAAGACCGTTATGCGATTGAATTGGCTACCCGCAAGCTCAGACATTCGGCTGGAAACTTTTATATCAATGATAAGCCTACCGGGGCGGTAGTAGGGCAGCAACCGTTTGGAGGTGCCAGAGGTTCGGGTACGAACGACAAAGCGGGTGCTATGCTGAACCTGTTGCGTTGGGTATCGCCCAGAACCATCAAAGAAACTTTTGTGCCATCTACCGATTTTCGGTATCCGTTTATGGGTGAGGCGTAGAAAGTTATTGGCTCCGAATGGCATTTATATCTTTTTAAAGTCTGTAAAGACAGATGGTAGCTGTTTTGCCGAAAGAAAATAATAAGAGGTGCAAAGCTATGGTTTCTCCTGAGGTAAATAAGCACCTTCGGGCGGTATTACTCGTTTCGCAAACTATCCACCGGATTGGCCAGGGCTGTTTTGGTAGTTTGAAAGCTGATAGTGATGAGGGCAACCAACAACGAAATGCCTCCGGCAAAGATGAATACACCCACTCCCATAGAGATCCGGTAGGCAAACCCAGCCAACCATTCCTGCATCAGATAGTAGGTAACCGGAACAGCCACTAAAAAGGCTAGGATCACTAACCAGGCAAAATGTTTGGACAACACTAACAATAGTTGAAGCATGGAAGCGCCCAGCACTTTCCGGATGCCTATTTCTTTCGTCCGCTGTTCCGTAGTGATAGAAGCCAGACCGAAGAGCCCCAGACAGGCAATGATAACGGCTAAACCAGCGATGATGGAGACAATACTGCTCATTTGCTCATCGGCCCGGTAGAGGTCTTCAAATTGTTCATCCAAAAAGCTGTATTCAAAGGGGCGGTCTGTCACCAGGGCATTCCATACACTTCTTACTTCTTCAATAGATTCGTTGATGTGTTGAGCGTCCACTTTCACAGACAATTCACTGAATCCCCATTCCGGATGTAAGTGCATACAAAGTGTATTGATCTGGTGATGCAAAGAATTGAAATTAAAGTCTTCGGTTACGCCAATGATGGTGCCCAGTGTATCGTTATGATACCATCCAAAGCCAAACTGAGCGCCCAGGGGACTGGTCAAACCCAGTTCTTTTGCCAGCGATTCATTGATAATAAATCCATAGCCCTGATCGGTCGTAAATTCTTTAGAAAAACTTCGTCCTTCTTTGAGCTGAATATCATAAACTTTCAGAAAGTCATAATCTACATTAATCTGTGATACTGTCAGTTCACGCATAGCCGTGTCTGTTTTAACTTTAGCGCCTGTCTGGTGCAGATTATTACCCATGCGTTGGCCGGAAGCTGTAACCCCTTTGATATGGGGTTGTTGAGACAATTCGTTTTTCAGTGTTTCATATTTCTCATTGGCTGTCTGGCTCATAGGAATCAGCATCATCTGATCCTTGTTGAAACCAATATCCTTGTTTTTCATAAACTGAAGCTGCTGAATGGCCAGCACTGTGCCCACGATCAGGGCAATGGCGATGGCAAACTGAACCACAACCAGCCCACTTCTCAGATATGATTTTTTGCTCAACCTATCCATTCTGCCTTTGAGTACTTTGGCCGGCTGAAAGGAAGAAAGGAAAAAAGCCGGGTAAGAACCTGCTATAATACCTACCAGACAGGCTACCCATAAGATGATCAGAATCATACCCATATTGTCTGTCAGGGTGATCAGGGATAAAGTCCGGCTGGTGATCATGTTCAGAGAAGGGATTGCGACAGCAGCAATCATCACAGCCAAGACAAGGGCCATTAGGGTCAGTAACACTGATTCTCCTAAAAACTGATTGATTAATTGCCTGCGCAAAGCCCCTATAGATTTACGGATGCCTACCTCCTTGGATCGGGTAGAAGAGCGGGCTACCGATAAATTCATGAAATTGATACTGGCTATCACTAAAACAAAGAAGGCCAGGATAGAAAATACTTTGATATAAGTGCCATCAAACTTTCTGTAATTCTGATAGTCATGTTCAATGTTTACAGAACCCAAATGCACTTCTGACAACGGTTGAAGATACAACGTATAATAGTTGGTTACTTCTTCGTTCATATGGGACTGCAGAAACTTGGGGAATTTGCTTTCCAGATTCGCTATATTCACGTTAGGCTCCAGCAGTAAGTAAGTGACCAGAAAATTAGAACCCCATCGATCATTGAATTGCGGATTGCTCCTTGTTACCGTATTGATGGAAACGAGCGCATCAAATTGCAGGTGTGAATTTTCAGGTACATCGGCCAGTACGCCAGTAATCTTATAATTGTCTTCGTTCAGTACCAACTGCGCTCCCAGCACGTCTGTTTTGTCAAAAACTTTGCGGGCCGTTTCTTCCGTCACTAGCAGACTGTAGGGTTCGTCCAGGGCACTCAATGGATCACCTTGTACGAGGCGAAAATCAAATATTTCTAAAAAAGTAGAATCTACGACAACTGTAGTTTCAATCATCAATTGTTGTTCTCCATGCTTATACAAAATACTGCCCCAATTCCAGTAACGCGTAAAACTTTGAATTTCCGGCATTTCATTCAACAGATTAGGACCCATGCCCGGCATAGACAAGGCCACATTTTGCGGGCTCATTCCTTCAAAAGATTGTACTTCATCGAGTCGGTAAATCTGTTCTTTCTTTTGATGAAGATTATCAAAGCTTAACTCATCTGTGATAAAGAGAAAAATAATCAGGCAAGCTGCCATGCCAATAGCCAGACCCAAGATGTTAATCAAAGCGTACACTTTATGTTTGGCGAGGTTGCGGAGGGCGATGATGAGATAGTTTTTAAGCATAGTTATTTTTAGATAAGGGTAAACGGTAGTTCGGTAATACGGTGGAACGGTACAGGGTATACGGTAAAAGGGTAATTAAAATATACCATTAACCGTAAACCGTACACCATTCCACCGTATACCGTACTACCGTGTTTTATTCATCTCTCAGACTTTTCACCGGATTATTCAAGGCTGCCTTAATACTTTGATAACTCACTGTCAAGAGGGCAATCAGCATAGCCAGGCCACCTGCCAGTAAGAAAAATCTTGTGCCTATATCAATCTGATACGCAAACCCTTCCAGCCAATAGCTCATCGCATACCAACCAATCACGGCTGCCATCACAAAGGCAATGATTAACAAACGAATAAACTCTTTGGAGAAAAGCAATACAATACTGAGCACAGAAGCACCCAGGGTCTTCCGGATGCCTACTTCCTTAGTGCGTTGTGTCGTCACAAAAGAGATCAAACCATAGAGGCCGATACAACCAATGATAATAGCCACTATGGTGAACAGACTCAACAATTTAGACAAACGGGTTTCTTCACGATAAAAGGTAGCCAGCTGATCGTCGAGAAAAGCATATTCATAATAATAATCGGGAAACACATTTTTCCATACCTTTTCTATCGATTGCAGCGCTGAAGCTGCATGGTTCATGTCGATTCGAACAGATCCTTTTACCAGTAAGCCATCATTTTTGGTAATCAAAACAGGATGAATTACTGAATGTAAAGACTGGGTGTTGAAATCCTGTACGATCCCTACCACCTGCACATCCCTTCCCCAATAGTTTACAATTTCTCCCAAAGCTTCTTCCGGTTGATCAAAGCCCAGGTCACGAACAGCCGTTTCATTCAATAATACATAGTTAGAATCAGCCGGATAAAGTTTCCGGCCGGCCAGTACAGGAATCCTATAAAAATCCAGAAAGTGTTCATCGGCAAACTTGAGTTCGTAGGTGCGAAAATCTTCTTCAAAAGAATGATGGCTCAGACCTGTCCACCACTTATTAATGGTGGCAGCTGGGGTATTCAGGCTAAAAGTGACCTCCTGAATATGAGCTTCTGACAAAAGCTGCAGGCGTAATCTTTCCCGGATTGGCTCAGTACGCACCGGTACATCAAAAGTGACCACTGCCTCTTTATTAAATCCTAATGACTTTCGCTGAAAATAATTCATCTGGCTCAGGGCAATGAGCGTACAGATAATCAGCACCTGGGAAATGGTAAACTGCAGTACCACAAGTGCCCGTCGCAGCCATAAGCCTCCTTTGCCAGAACTGTCTGTCTGATGTTTAACGGCTCTTACCGGGCGAAAGGCGGACAAGACCAGTGCCGGATAGAAACCGGCCAGCAGGCTGACGATAACTCCCAATCCAAGGAGAAAAAGGAGTATGTCCGAATCCCAGGTTTGTTCCAGGCCAGGCGTAATGCCAATGATCGTTTGCAGATAATGGAAAAACTGATTAGCTATAAGAATGGCCAGCAAGATGGAGAAAAAGGTAAGAAAGGCAGTCTCACCAATAAATTGGGAGAAAATCTGCTGATTGCTGCTTCCCAAAACCTTGCGAATGCCTACCTCTTTACTTCGCCTGACAGCATGGGCCGTAGCCAGATTAATGAAGTTGACACAGGCAGTAATCACCAGGAAAATTCCAATCAGGAGTAATACCTGTAAACTTTCCCTGGGAAAAGTGTGGTCATTGAAATTCCCCGGCAGAGGGTCAAAATGAATATCCTTAAGAGATTGAAGCACACCATAGTAGCGTTGTTGCTCAGAGGGGATTTTGGTGTATTTCTCCATCATAGCCGGAAACTTGGCTTCCAAATCTTCAGGATGCGTTCCTCTTTCCAACAGCATAAACGTCTGGTAGTAAGAGTTCCACCCACTCCAACTATTCTCATCAAAATCAGGATCGTAGGTTTGAAGAGAAGCATAAGAAATAACCATCTGAAGGGGGAAATCTGTATTCACAGGTATCTTTTTCAGAATGCCACTGATGGTAACTTCCAGCCGGTTGTCGTAAAGAAGGGTTTTTCCTAAAGCGTCGCCTCCAAAGTATTTTTCAGCGGTGGCCTCATCGATCACTGCCTGTCCGGGTTTGCTCAGGGCTGTTTGCGGATTCCCGGCTTTCCATGCAAAGGCGGTCATCTCAAAAAATTCAGGATGGGCAAAGAAAACTCCGTTTAGCTTATACAGTTGTTCTTCTATTTTGATCTGTAAATGATCGGGATTCATCCGGAAGATCACAGCGGCTTTCTCTACTTCAGGGAAATCGTGGATCAGGGCCTGGTATAATCCAGGGTAAGAACCCATATCCACATCACCTTGTTTGTCACCAAAATTCACCCGGTAGATACGATCGCTGAAAGGATGAAAATTGTCGTAGCTTAGTTCGAACCGCACAATCCAGAAGATAAACAAGGCACTGGCGATCCCCAAGGCTAACCCTATCCAGTTGATGAGCGCGTAATCCCGATAGCGGCGCAGATTACGGAAAGCAACGGTCAGGTAATTCTTATACATAAATAAAGCTGTTATATAATTTTATGTATTTGGCTCATTCATCTTTTAAGCTTTCTGCCGGATTAGCCAGTGCCGCCCGGAGCGAATGATAACCTACAGCCATCAGGGCCATCAGTATACCCATACCTCCGGCAAGCGCAAAGGTAGACCACGACAATTCAATATGGTAAGCAAAATCCTGTAACCATCGATGCATCAGGAAGCCAGCGACAGGAACTGCCAGCACAAAGGAAACCAAAGCCAGAAGGATGATATCTTGGTTGAGCAACAGAAAAACCTGTCGGACAGAAGCGCCCATTACTTTTCGGATACCAATTTCTTTGACCCGGTTCAACGCATTAATGCCTGATAAACCAAACAACCCCAGGCAAGCTACCAGAATAGTAAAGCTAGTGGCTGTATTGATGGTGCTCATCCAGCGCTGCTGCGATTCATAGAGTTTAGCCACATCCTGATCCAAAAAGGTATAAGAAAAGGGTTGGTTGTCTGTAATTTTCTGCCATTCCGCCTTAAGCTTCTGGATTGCTACAGGGATGTCTGCCGTATGTAACCTGAACCAGAAAAACAAGGAGGAGGCCGGACGAAGCTGGTGCATGGCAGGGCCAATAGGCAGGGCTACACTCGTATAATGATAATCTTCTACGACACCCACAATCGTTCTTCGGAGCGTTTCATTATATTCTCCTAGCGTTGCTTCATCACCCAGCATTTTATAGAGCGTTTCATTGATCACCACTGCTGGTGCCTGGCGGGAAGTATCGGAGGGAATAGCCGGTGAGAAGTTTCTTCCCTGCAATATTGTCAAGCCCAGCAGATCAAAATAGCTATAGTCCACATCGAACACCACAATGCCTTCTTCTTTTCCATTAATTTTCTCCAGGTTAATATTATAGCCTTCTCCAAAAGTATGACCTGTGCCACTGAATCCTACGATCTGAGAGGCTGCCTCAGTATAGGCCTGTAAGCGTTCCCAGGTAGCCATTGTTTTCTGCGGTTCTCTCCAGTCCGGATTCTCAACGATCAGTACCTGTTCTTTATCAAAGCCCAGTTCTTTTTCATTCATAAACTTCATCTGTTGAGCAATCACCAAAGAGGCGATCAGCATCACTATACAGGTAGTATACTGCACGACTACCATTACCCTGGACAGGTTGGGGCTAATCCGGAAAGTTTGATTTTTCCGAATCATGCTGAGAGGTTTGAATCCTGATATAAATAAGGCTGGGTAAAAACCTGCCAGTGTGCCCACAATCAAGGTGGTGGCCAGTAAGGTCAACACAATCTCCCAGTTGCTAAACTGATGGAACGGTAATTGACTGCCCACTAAAAAGTTAAAGTAAGGAGCCATTATGTTGGCTAGCAGCCAGCCTCCGAGCACAGCCACCAATACGATCACCTGGGTTTCTACCCAAAGTTGCCTGATCAGTTGGCTGCGGGCGGCCCCGATCACCTTCCGTAGCCCAATTTCCTGTGAACGCGCTGCAGTATGGGTCAAGGTCAGTAAAATATAGTTGAGGCAGGCAATGAGCAGAATAAGACCTGCCAGGCAGGCCAGTTGATACATATTTCTGAGGGAAGTATAATGACCCCAGGGAAAAGACAAATCGTAATGACCCTGGGAAAAGAGTCGGATGCTTACATGAAAATCACTAGCCTTAAAAAAAGGATTCCGTTCCTGAAAGTTGTCAATGTAGCTGGCGAAAAAGGTCTTGCCAAAACGGTCCAGCTTTTCTCCGAAAGTTTCTGGTGAAACACCTTCTGCTAGTTCGATAATAGTCAGTACAGAGGCCATATTGAGTCCGTTTTTTACCTGGTTTTCGTAACCCGGACTGGATTCCATAGGCAGCAGAAAGTCAAACTGCAGACTGGAATGAGAGGGTATCTCTTCCAGTACCCCTGTGACGGTCAATAAAGTAGGCTGATCTCTGGAAAACGTAAGCACTTTACCGATGGGGTCAGCCTTTCCAAAATACTTCCGGGCTGTCTTTTGTGAAATGACTACGCTATTCTTGGTGGCAAGTGCTGTCGAGGGATTTCCCTGAAGGAGAGGAAAAGAAAACATGTTCAGAAAACCAGGGTCCGCATACAATATACCCGCTTCGTTGAAGCTTTGGTCCTGGTACTTTACAATTTCTTTCCATCCTGGTTTGAAGCGTACGGCTTGTACAATTTCCGGAAAAGTGTGTTGCAGTTCGGACGCCAGCGCGACAGGCATCACAATTTGGCTGCTCCTTTCCAGACCTAATGAGATAGAAGTCTTTTCAGGTGTAGCGCCTGGCCTCCGCAAAGGCAGCTGACTGGTCATTTCCACCCGGAACAACTGTTTTGCTTTCGCATGAAAAGTGTCAAAAGATCGTTCGTACTGGATGTAAAGATAAATCAGCAGACAGAAGGCAATACCTGTAGCCAAACCCACTATATTGATAATGGTATAGGCTTTTTTCCGGAACAGATTGCGAACGGCTATCTGGATGTAGTTTCTGATCATGCTTGTGCAGTGTGCAGGGCTATACAGATCGTTGCTTCTCCCTCCGATGGGTATTTCGTGAATGCTACGGGTAAGTTCACAAGCTTTATCGTAGCACAGGATTCCTCATTCTTCAGGGGCAGCCTTCTTATATTTGATTAAAAAATATGCCATTTGCAGAACAGGACTTTTGGGGCATAGAAGGCAGGTAAGGAAGAAATTAAATGTTCATAAACGAACATTGTCTGTTTGCTATCGGACACTAATTCTGTAATGCCATATGATAACTTTCCTCCCGATGGCATTTAAAAAAATAGGCTTTTTTATGATCAGTTTTTGTAAACTAAACCTTATTCATCGAGGATAATGCCCAGACCTAGCTTGATCCATAAAGTGGGCCGTAGCTTGCTCTGGGCAAATGGATGCTTCAGTAAAGGAAAATCTCTCCTCGCAAAGTTCAGCGAACCTGAAAGATTTACCTTTAGACCCTTTCCAGCTTCACAGGATAGGTCTTGTTGGCATTCCACTGGCAGACATAGATGTTTTTATCTTCATCGATGCACACGTCGTGGCAATGCATAAAAACGGGATTTTCTTGCACCATTAGCTGTAGCTTTCCCTGCTCATATTGAGGGGAGGTGCCACCCGGGTTGGATACGACTTTATCCTTCTTATCCAGGATGGTGACAAAACCGGAGTTGGGTGTCTGGTTCAGATATTTTAGACGTGACCAGCAGACACCAGAATACAAATGATCTTCATCAATGACGGCGCGGCATACAAAAGCACCTGGCAAAAAGATAGTAGACAAATACTGTCCGTCCAGTGTGAAGCGTTTGAAAGCATTATGAGCCCGGGATGTACAGAGTAGGGTAGGATTGCTTTGATCGCGATTATCAACACACACCCCATGCGCAGTAGCAAACTGATTATCTTCATCGCCCGGCCCACCGAAATGGCGGATATAGTTGCCTTTGGCATCATACTGAATAATATACTGAGAACCATAGCCGTCGGCCACATAAATATCTCCGTTAGGAGCTATAGCGGTTTCTGTTGGTTTGTAAGGATCCTCTTGTTTGTAGATACCCAGTTCATGAGGTGTTTTCAGGGTCATGAGCAGTTTGCCATCGGTGGTTGTCTTATCGACCCGGCCAATATTCGGATCGCAGATAAACAACATATCTTCTTCCCCCTCCCGGAAAATGGATAATCCATGTCCTCCGGGATAGGCGGTGCCCCAGGTTTTTAACAGCTTACCCGACTTATCGTAGATGATAATATTGTTTTTGGTTTCGTCTGTGACCATGATCAGCCTGCCCTGAGAGTCCATCACCATCTCATGACAATTATTGACAGGCGTTTTGGATGCATTTAAATTTCCCCATTCTTTATGGACCCTATAAGTAAATCCATTATGCCCCAGGGTTTCCTTGCCCAATACAGGCTTACTTTTTTTGATATAGAAATGGAGATCCGGAGACAACAGAGCCGTGCCTGCTAAAGTAAAAGAACCCTTAATAAAATTTCGACGATTGGTAGTGGTTGTGCTCATGGTTTCTGATAAATTGATAACAGTTGTTGATATGCTTTTCGAAAACTGCAATGCTTGATCCTATTCTCCGTGGTTAGAGAAGGACGATTACCTAATTGATGATCAAAATAAATCATTTAACCGGAAGGGTAGCAACCGGATCGTATTTTTTTTCATATCCTCGCAGAATACCTTCAATCCGGTAGATAAATACAGTCTAACCCCTACGAAATAATCTATTTTTCCTACTCATCTTTGTGCCGAATCTATAAGTTAATACAGACAACCTTAAACCATATGAATAGATTATATCACTTGAGCAGCCCGGCTGCCATACTGGGTGGTATCCTCTGGATGCTACACGAAACATTTTTCTTCAGTTATGGCTTGGCCAAACATGAAATCCTGTTGGAAGCCAGCGATCCCTTGTGGGCAAGTCTGGCTGCCATGATTTTTTTTGGAGCCTATTGGGTCATCGGTATAGCGCTGTTGGGTATCTATGCCCATTTACGGGGCACACAAAAGATATTAGGAAAGATAGGGGCTACTTTGGCCTGTCTGGCCTGCCTGGCCGGCGTCATGGGTTTTATATCCGGTCTTATCACTTTCCTTACGCCCCTGGATGTTTTAACCCTTGTAGGAGTAGCAGGGCCTGTAGGCATATTCAGTATTTTTCTTAGTGCTATAATGCTCAGTATAGCCCATTTCCGCCAGCATATCCTGCCTCATTACATTGCTGTGATATTACTCCTGTTTGGTTTGCTGACTATGCCCCTGGGGTTCCTGCTTTCACAGTTTGATCAGGGAAACTTACTGTATTTCTTTTCTGAATTTCACTTCCTCATCGCAGGTGTCCTCTGGGTCATCATGGGGCTAGGCATCAGAAAAGCTCCTTTGGTAGCTTATGCTTCTTCTTGGGAAACCGTAAGGGAATAATAACTGCTTTTGACCATTTCTCAGTGTCGTTCCTCAGGCTATAATACTTTTCACGATATGTCCATGTACATCGGTGAGCCGGTAACGTCTGCCCTGGTGTTTAAAGGTAAGGCGTTCGTGGTCAATCCCTAGTAAGTACAACAGGGTTGCCTGAAAATCATGGACATGCACAGGGTCTTTGATGATGTTGTACCCTAACTCATCGGTTTCTCCATAGGTAAAACCTTTCTTCACACCTCCGCCAGCCATCCACATAGTGAAGCAACGGGGGTGATGGTCACGGCCATAATCATTTTTGGTGAGCTTTCCTTGCGAATAATTGGTACGGCCAAACTCACCGCCCCATACCACCAGGGTATCTTCCAGGAGTCCTCTTTGCTTCAAATCCATCACCAATGCCGCTGAGGCCTGATCTGTCGCATTGCATTGATTTTGGATACCAGCGGGAAGGTTGCCATGCTGGTCCCAACCCTGATGGTATAATTGAATGAACTTTACATCCCGTTCGGCCAGTCTTCTGGCCAGCAGGCAGTTAGCTGCATAGGTACCCGGATCACGGGCATCGGGTCCATAGAGGTCAAAGACCCAGTCGGGCTCATTAGAAAGATCCATTACCTCAGGCACGGAAGTCTGCATACGATACGCCATCTCATACTGGGCAATGCGGGAGGTGATTTCAGGATCGCCCAGCGTATCGAATTGTAGCTTGTGCAGTTTCCCCAGATAATCCAGCATTTGCCTGCGGTCATGATGGTCAAACCCTTCCGGATTTTTCAGGAACAGTACCGGGTCTTTGCCGGAACGAAACTGTACGCCCTGGTGCATCGATGGCAAGAAGCCATTACCCCATAAGCGGGCGTATAAAGGTTGTCCTCCGGCATTTTTGGATACCAACACGATAAAGGCAGGTAAGTTCTCATTGTCAGACCCTAATCCGTAACTTAGCCAGGCACCAATGCTCGGTCGTCCGGGTTGTTGCGAGCCTGTTTGAAAAAAAGTGATGGCCGGATCGTGGTTGATGGCATCGGTGTGCATGGATCTGATAAAACACAGCTCATCTACGATCTTGGCCGTATGAGGCATGAGCTCACTGACCCAACTGCCTGTTTGTCCGTGCTGGGCAAAGGTAAAGTGTGAGCCGGCCAAAGGTAAGCTGGACTGGTCGGCACTCATCCCTGTCAGCCGCTGGCCTTTTCGTACCGAATCGGGCAGCTCTTCTCCATGCATATGTTCCAGCTTGGGCTTATAGTCAAAGGTTTCCAGCTGGGAAGGTCCGCCGCTCTGAAAAAGATAGATGATGCGTTTTGCCTTGGGTAGAAAATGTGGATTTCCCAGAATACCTAAGTGAGGATCAGGTGTTCCTGCACGGACACCGCCTCCCAGCAATGTGCTCAGGGCCGCCGCCCCCAGTCCCAGCGAGGTTTGGCTTAGGAAACGACGGCGGTTCATGTGTTGGGCTATGCTTTCCAGTTCTTTCATGTTGCGTTTCGCTTGACTTTACAACTATCTTTTAATCACACTGGCATCGTGGTTCATGATGGTATTCACAATGACAGTGTGGGCTGCCAATACGGGGCGGTCCAGACGGCGGTCTGCCGGGAATGCGCCGGCTTCCAGTAGGCCTTTGGTTTTTTCAGGTGTCTGAGAAAACTTCAGATATTGCTCCTGATACATCGCTCTCAAAATGTCAGATTCCTGTTGTGTAGGCTTCCGGCTGGTCAATAGGCGGAATGTATAGGTGATACGGTCATCTTCACTCTCTGCTTCTTTCATTACCCTTTCGGCAATCATACGGGAGGCTTCCACAAACTGCGGATCGTTCATCAATATGAGCGATTGCAGCGGGGTGCTGGTCTTTTGCCGCTTTACTACACAATAGCTTCTATCAGGGGCGTCAAAGGTGTTCATGGTAGGAGGGGGCACCGTTCTTTTCCAGAAAGTATACATACTTCTCCGGTACAGGTCTTCGCCTGTATCCTGGATGTATTCGGCCCCGTTGACAATCCATAAACCTTCCGGTTGGTAAGGCTTCACACTGGGGCCGCCAATCTTTCTCACCAGCAGGCCACTGGCAGCCAGGGCGTTGTCACGAAGCATTTCGGCCGTCAGGCGCATCTTAGGGCCTCTGGCCAGCAGCAGGTTTTCCGGATCTTTTTCTCTGAGTTCCTGGCTGGTATAGGATGATTGCCTGTAGGTAGCTGACATGACAATCTCTTTTTGAAAAGCTTTGACATTCCAGCCTGATTCTACAAAGCGGATGGCCAGCCAGTCTAACAGTTCCGGATGGGTAGGTAAGTCACCCTGATTGCCAAAATCATCGGGTGTAGTAACAATTCCTTTTCCGAAGTATTGCTGCCAGTAGCGGTTGACGATGACCCGGCCCGTGAGTGGGTTGTCCGGATGCATGAGCCATTGGGCCAGCCCCATCCTGTTTTTTGTTAAAGTATCAGGAAAAGACATCACCTGTTGGGGTGTGCCGGGATGAACTTCTTCTCCCTGAGCCGCATAACTCCCCCGCTCCAGCAGATACGTAGGCCGTGGTGCTTCCATTTCATCCATGACCATTACCTCCTGTACAGCTTCTGTCAGCGTATTCTTTTCAGTTCTTAAAGCCTTGAGGGCATGGAGCTCTTTTTGGTACACCTTGTTATTATTTGCCAGATAATAGGCCAGAAGGTCTTGATAAGAGGATTCCGGTATGGCTTCCGGAGATTGTTTCAGCAGGTCGGTCAAAGCAGGTTTGCCAGCTACCCCGGCTACTTCCAAAGGGGTAAGCTCACGATTGAATACTGTAATTTCGTCCAAGGCCCCGCCTGTCAAGCCTCTGGCTCTCCATTGGCCTCCCGCTTTCAGGTGGGTGGTGATATCTTCCCGCACAAAAGCAATTTCTTTGTAAAGGTGGTCCCGTTTGACTTTCATCCGGAGCAGCTCTCCATTCAGATAAAACCGGACACCTGCCGCTTTACTGGAGCCATCGTAGGTCAACATCAGGTGAATCCACTCTTCTTTGGGTACTGTATTCTCTGATACGAGGTGGATAGCATTGTAGGGAAAAGCATGTGCAAAGCGTACATCCAGCTTGTTTTCTTCCACAGACACCTGATATCCTTTGAAGTTGTAGATAATGGCTCCCCGGTTGGCATGAAAAATTACGCCGTTTTCCAGCTTTTCAGGCACCTTCACCCACAGGCCTACGGAAAAGGGTTCCGCCCGGAGAAACCTGCCTATTTGCGGAAAATAAAGGGCATCATCACCATTCATTTGCACGCCTTTCCCTCGTTTCCCTTCTATCACCAGGGGAGTGTCAACGGCAACTTGTTCTGTAACAGGATCTGCTACTTTTCCATTCTTACGGTGATCGGCGATGTTAAGGATTTTCTCATTGGTGATGGCATCCAATGGATAATGAGCGATAAGCCCGGAAGGCATTTTGTCAGATAATGAAGTATTATGACGGGTGGCTGCCAGCCATTGCTGGAATTCTTCTTTTTTCTCTGTTTTTAGTGTGTCTATCTCCTGCTCTTTTCGGGTGATCATACGCTCCAGATAGGCTATTTTTTCTTCTACCGCTGAGTCTGGCAGGAGCAGCGTAGGAGCAGGCATGTCTTCCAGGCTGAAGGTAATTTGTCCGGATTCATCGACATTATTAAAAAAACCGAATAGCTGATAGTATTCCTTCTGAGTAACAGGATCATACTTATGATCATGGCAGCGGGCGCACTCCATGGTCAGCCCCAGGAATGCCTTACCGAATGTATTGGTTCTGTCGGCCACATATTCTACCCGGAACTCTTCATTGACAATGCCTCCTTCTGCATTTTGCGCATGCATCCGGTTAAAACCAGTGGCCAGCATCTGCTCTTTGGTAGGGTTGGGGAGCATATCTCCGGCTAGTTGCCAGGTCACAAACTGATCAAAGGGCATATTTTCGTTAAAGGCTTTGATGACCCAGTCGCGCCAGGGCCAGACCGGACGATAGCGATCTACCGTATAGCCATAGGTGTCGGCATAACGGGCTACATCCAGCCACTCGGTAGCCATACGTTCGCCGTAGTGTGGAGAAGCGAGCAGGCGGTCTACTACTTTTTCATAAGCATCGGGCGAAGGATCTGCCAGAAAAGCGTCAATTTCCGCTACGGTAGGGGGTAAGCCGGTAAGGTCAAAAGTGACTCGGCGAATAAGCGTTTCTTTATCTGCTTCTTCACTGGGTGGCAGGCCATTCTTTTCCAGTTTTGACAGCACAAAATGATCAATCGGATTTTTTATCCATTGTTTTTGAGATACTTCAGGAATTTCAGGCTTTTGGGGAGTAATGAACGACCAGTGTGGTTTGTATTCCGCCCCTTGTTCTATCCAGCGTACCAGCAGTGCTTTTTCATAGGCAGAAAGGGTAAGATTAGACTCAGGCGGGGGCATTTGGTAATCGTTCTCCTCAGAAATGATACGGTGAAACAGTTCACTATCCGATACATTGCCTGGTACAATAGCACGTTTCCCACTTTCCAGTTTGGTCAGGGCTTTCTCTTCAATATCAAATCGGAGACCTGCTTCCACCTTATTCTCATCCGGGCCATGACAGGCAAAGCAGCGGTCTGATAAAATAGGTTTGATGTGGTAATTGAAATCAATTTTTTCGGGAAGCCTGGCCTCAATGTCTTCTGGAAAGGACATTTCCTTTGTGCCACAACTCTCTAAGCCCATTAGCAAGAAGGCAAGCCAAGCAACAACAGCAGCTCGTATCGAAAGCCAAAAGGCAGGTAGGGTAGCCACTGGATAATACCCTGTAGATTTTTTTACCTTCCTTACCTGAAGTACCTCCCCTTGACGGGAGTGTTTTCTTGCATCCGATATGAATGAAGTTGCCATATATTGCTACCAAGGAAAAAGATTGTTTTATGCCAGTATGCTTTTTACAATTTT
Organism: Catalimonadaceae bacterium JC749; assembly: GCA_021730635.1. Taxonomy (GTDB): domain Bacteria; phylum Bacteroidota; class Bacteroidia; order Cytophagales; family Cyclobacteriaceae; genus JAJNNC01. The sequence continues at coordinate 951,176 of JAJNNC010000001.1, read as the reverse complement.
TCCGTGTACATCGGTGAGCCGGTAACGCCTGCCCTGATGTTTGAAAGTGAGTTTCTCATGATCAATACCCATCAGGTGCAACAACGTAGCCTGAAAGTCGTGTACATGGACCGGATCTTTCACAATATTATAAGAAAAATCGTCAGTTTCCCCATAGGTAATCCCAGATTTCACACCACCGCCGGCCATCCAGATGGTAAAGCAACGGGGGTGATGATCCCGGCCATAGTTATCCTGGGTAAGCTGTCCCTGACTATAGTTGGTACGGCCAAATTCTCCTCCCCAAACGACCAGGGTGTCTTCCAGCAGCCCTCTTCGTTTCAGGTCTTTCACCAATGCAGCAGAAGCCTGATCGGTATCGCGGCATTGGGAAGTAAGCTCTCTGGGAAGATCGTTATGCTGATCCCAGCCTAAATGGTATAACTGGATGAATTTCACATCTCTTTCTGCCAGGCGGCGAGCCAGCAGACAGTTGGCTGCATAAGTGCCCGGCCGGCGGGCATCTTCTCCGTATAATTTGAAAGTTTCTTCCGGCTCATCAGAAAGGTCTAGCGCTTCGGGCACGGAGGTCTGCATACGGTAAGCCATCTCATACTGGGCAATGCGCGACTGAATCTCCGGGTCGCCAAAGTCCTGCATTCGTATCTCGTTGAGTTTGCCCAGATAGTCTAAAACATCACGACGGGTAGAAGCATTGATGCCTTCAGGATTATTCAGATAGAGTACCGGATCTTTTCCTGCCCTGAATTGTACACCCTGGTGTAAGGAGGCTAGAAAGCCATTACCCCACAAACGGGAATAGATAGGTTGTGGCCGTTGGGAGCCACGAGAAAGCAACACGATAAAAGTAGGCAGGTTCTGATTATCACTGCCCAGGCCATAGCTCAACCATGAGCCGATACTGGGGCGGCCGGGTTGTTGTGAGCCTGTTTGGAAAAAAGTGATGGCCGGATCATGGTTGATGGCTTCGGTATGCATGGTTTTGATGAAGCAGAGTTCGTCCGTCACTTCCGCTGTATAGGGCATCAGATCGCTGACCCAGGCACCGCTCTGCCCACGCTGTTTGAAGTCAAAGATAGAAGGCGCTAAAGGAAAAGATTGCTGGTTGGCGGTCATTCCGGTGAGGCGCTGTCCCATTCTGATAGATTCAGGCAATTCTTCTCCCCGCATCTTCTTCAGCAGGGGTTTATAGTCAAAAAGATCCATCTGAGAGGGGCCGCCACTCTGAAACAGATATATGACTCTTTTGACCTTGGGAGCAAAATGCGTATGATCCAGAATGCCTTTCGTTGGGTCGAAAGCTACGGTATTGTCTTTACTGCCTGTGCAGCCTAATAGTGTGCCCAGGGCAGCGCTTCCTATCCCCAAACTTAACCTGGAAAGAAAATGTCGACGGTTTATCTGGCAACAATGTTCTTGAAATAGATCCATATGACTTTAGCTTCTGAATTTGGCTTCATCTAAATTAAAAAGGGTGTTGGCCACCACGGCCAGGGCCGCTATCTGAGACTTGTTGAGGTTTGTATCCCAGGGCGCATCTCCTATCATGAGCAGTGCCTCAGCACTGGCCTCCTCCTGTTGGAACTGTTTTATCTTTTTTTCATACAGCGATAGTAGCAGTTCTAATTCTTCGGGTCTAGGGGCTCGGGAAGTCATCGCTCTGAACCCAAAAGTAATTTGAGAGGCCACCTCATTACCTCCTTCTCTGAGCATCCGCTCTGCCAGTTTCCGGGAGGCTTCCACATACTGGGGATCATTCAGCAGTGCCAGCGATTGCAGCGGTGTACTGGTGCTTTGCCTTTGACCCACACAAACTGTGCGCTCCGGAGCATCGAACATGACCATAGTAGGAGGAGGGATTGTTCTTTTCCAATACGTGTAAAGACTACGTCGATACAAAGCTTCTCCTTTACCCGCCCGGTACTTATTTTCTCCAATCTGATTGGCCATAGCCTCCCAGATCCCCGCCGGCTGATAAGGTTTCACCCATTTCCCTCCCAACGTGCTACTGAGCAGCCCACTGACTGCTAAGGCATTATCTCTGAACATTTCAGCGGTGAGGCGTGTGTTAGGGCCTCTGGCCAGGAAAAGGTTGGACGGATCTTCCCGAAGTTTTTCTTCTGTGATTTTAGCATCCTGCCGGTAGGTAGCCGACATGACAATCAGCTTCTGTAAGGCTTTTACATTCCAGCCTGACTCCATAAATTCTACCGCCAGCCAATCCAGCAATTCGGGATGGGTTGGTAAAGCGCCCTGGTTGCCAAAATCTTCTGGTGTCTGCACGATGCCTTTGCCAAAGTGCATCTGCCAGAAGCGATTGACGGCCACCCGTGCTGTGAGCGGGTTCTTCCGGTCTACTGCCCACTGTGCAAGTCCGAGGCGGTTGGCAGGATATTTTTCATCGAAAGATAATATGGCTTCCGGTGTCCTTGGGTCTACTTCTTCTGTGGGCGCATCATAAGCCCCTCTGGCCAGTATATAGGCCTGCTTGCGTTCTTCCCGTTCCTGCATAATCATCACATTCGGTATTTCCAGATCCAGTGGTCGCAGGCTATCCAGTTTACGCGTCAGTTCATGAAATTCTGCATTATTTTTAGCCAGATAATGCCGGTATAATGCTTTATCGGCTTCATTAGGACTTACCCCTACCAATTGCTGTATTTCCAGCGGAGTGAGTGTCCGGTGGTATACACTGACATTATCTACAGTGCCTCCTTCAAAACCATAGGTATCTGTTGATTGGTTGCGGCTGTCCCAGTGGCCTACCAGCAGATCATTACCACAGAGAATAGACTGGCGCCCCAGGCTATCTTTGGCTACCAGCAGTGGTTGAGCTTTCCCGTTAATATAAAGCTGCACACCATGGGCTTTGCCAGAACCATCATAGGTAGCCATAATATGGGTCCAGCGACTGGTTGGAACAGGCGTTTTGGTCGTTACTTCCAGATAGGCTACGTTCTCATGATGGATCAATCGCAGACTGATCTTATTATCCGGAGTAATGGTCAGGTCGTAGCCCTGCCGGGTAATTTCTCCATTGCGCCGGCTGAGAATCCCTGATCTTTTTTCCCGATTTCCATCATGTTTGATCCAGGCTCCCAGCGAGAAATGGTCGTAATGATCAAAATCACCAGCATCGCCTACATTGAGAAAATTCGAGCCATTGAAGGTCAGTGCTTTTCCTTCTTTACCTTCCACATGTTCTGGCAAAGGAATCTTTTTAGGCAGTCCGGTATTCATTCGGGCCGGGAAGGCTTCTTTTCCTTTTCCCAGAAACTGTTCGTCTTCCAGCACATTCATGTCGAAATAAGCCAGCAAGTCACTTTCAGTATCAGCCGGGCTTTTTCCCTGTTTGAAGTTCTGTGTCAACCAGGTATAGAAAGCAGGATCAATCTGTGTTTCCAATTGCCTCATTTTACTCTCCAGCACGGTGATGGTAGAGTCTACAAAAGCTTTTTTGGCTTCCAGTTCGGGGTCTTGTACACGCATCGCAGGCTCAGGCGCTTTGTCCAGGTAGCTAATCTGTCCTTTCTCCGGTATACTATTGAAGAAGGCGAAAAGCTGGTAATGATCTTTCTGGCTGATGGGGTCATATTTATGATCATGGCAACGGGCACAGGCTATTGTAAGCCCCAGATAAGCCGTAGAAAAAGTGCTGGTGCGGTCAGCAGCGTATTCTGTGAGATATTCTTCTTCAATAATCCCTCCTTCCTGGGTAATCGCATGGTTGCGGTTGAAGCCGGTAGCCAGTTTTTGCTCATAGGTAGCATTGGGAAGGAGGTCTCCGGCAAGCTGCCAGGTCAGGAATTGATCATAGGGCAGGTTTTCGTTGAAAGCGTTGATAACCCAATCCCGCCAGGGCCACATCGTACGAGGACGGTCATCCTGATAGCCATGGGAATCGGCATAGCGGGCCAGATCCAGCCAGTGGGGGGCCATGCGTTCTCCATAGTGCGAGGAAGCCAGCAGACGATCCACTACCTTTTCATAAGCCTGAGGAGAATTATCGGCCAGAAAATCGTCAATCTCTTTGACACTGGGAGGCAGCCCTGTCAGATCGAGAGTAACTCTGCGAATAAGTTTTTCTTTGCTGGCTTCCGGAGAAGGTGAAAAGCCTTTATTTTCCATCGTAGCCAGTACAAAATGATCAATAGGATTTTGTGGCCAATCTTTTTGTTTTACTGCAGGCAGTTCCTGTTTTTCAGGAGCGATAAACGACCAATGAGATTTCCACTCAGCACCCTGCTTAATCCATTTGGCAATAATTTTCTTTTCGTAATCGGAAAGACTAAGGTTCGATTCGGGAGGTGGCATTATGAATTCCGGATCGCTGGACGTTATCCGCTGATAGGCTACACTGTTGTTCACGTCTCCTGGTACAATCGCATGTCCTTCACCTTCTTGTAAGGCACTAAAGGCACCTTCTTCTGTGTCCAGCCGCAGGTCCGCTTCCCGATTGTTGTTATCAGGGCCATGACAGGCAAAACAGCGGTCGGAAAGGATGGGTTTGACGTGAAAATTAAAATCTACTTTTTCCGGAAGCACTGCAGCGGTTTCTTCCGTTGATTTTGTTTGGTGGCATGCCGTAAAGATAGCCAGCGAGAATAATAAGATACTGCCAAGAAGGGATAAGAAGTTTTGAGTAGAAAAAAAATCAGGCGTTCGATTCATAGCAGTACCAAAATTTAAGAGCGTTCATAAGGCCCTCTGTTGCAAAACATACGACCTTGTAAAATACGACAGTATCTGGTTCAATTTAGTTCATATGTTTGAACAAATCAAACTGGAGGAAGATTATGAAAGTATATCTCTTAAGATAGATCCATATAATATTTCGTCTACCGGCCCGCAGCAGTTAATCCCAGTTCTTCCAGTCCCTGCTCGAAGACTACATCTACGGGAATATGCTGTTCAGCCAGGCGGTTCAAATCCTGTTGCAATTCATCTCTGATAAGCCCTTTTTCTTCTACCAAACGGGCCACACCTTCATAGTCGCCCTGGCCCTGATAGGTGAGGATTTCACGAGAAAGGTCGTTCATTGCCTGTTGCATCTTATCATAGTTGACCCGATAGGTGCCATCTGCCTGGTTTCGTTGAAAAGCGCCTTTTTCTGCAAAATAATTGAAGCGAATCATGTTGGCTGCTCCGTGAGCACTGGAGGCGCCAAAACGTATGCTACGAAAAATACTGGCCAGAAATGTCGTATAATATTCTTTCAGATCGCCTTCCAACTCTCCGGCCTTGTGCAATTGGGTTACCATATACAGCCCCAGCACATCTGCCTTACCTTCTTCCAGGGCAGAGGCATGCTCTTTTAAAGCTTCCCGTACGGTACCCTTTTGGTTGATGGTATTCTTGATCCCGAGCCCGTGGGCTACCTCATGAAACATGGTGTTGGCAAAAAAGGCGTCAAAAGTGATGAATGCCCTTTGCTCCGGATCAATCAGGATGTCGGCCAGGGGCACGAGAATTTCATCATACTTCGCCTGCATAGCGTTTTTCAACTGCAGGCGGCGTGTTCCTTTTTTGAGTTGTACCTCTTCATCATTGGGCAGGTTAATAGCGATGGTCTTGCTGCCTGCGTTGCAGTCTCCGGCATAATAGGCCACGTCGTAGGCATTCAGGTCTGCCTCGCTGCCGGGTGTTTCCTTTTTGTATTCTGCACCTACCGGAAGGTTGCGTTGCAATTCAGGTAAAAACTGTGCATACTTAGCCAGTCTTTCGCTCCATGCCTGATCTTTGATCAATACATACGCTTCATGAGCTGCCTTATAGCCAAAAAGCTGGTCTTCATAGGTTTCAATCGGACCGATGACCAGATCCACTGCATTATTTTTCATATCCATCCAGGCTAGATCGCTTGGCTGGTAATTATCCGTGAGTAAGGCTTCTGCCCGCAAGTTGAGATATTGCGCAAAATCAGGGTCTTCTGACAGTGTAGCAGCCTGTTTCAGCAGATTGGACACCGTTTTCACCTGCTCTGCGAACATTTCATGATAAGGGATGGTGACGAGTTTTCCTTGTGCATCACGACGAATAAAAGTATACAGGCTTGTTTTGTCGGGCAGGTTCGCTTGCTCAAACTCTTCTTTAGTCATATCTGCCGGATAGAAGTTGGCGCCTGCCGGCTTAGGGCCTATGCCTTGTATAAAAGGGGTATGGTTATCCAGCCGATCCCAGGGGCCATAGTTGATGTTAATCAAGGCCTGTACTTCCTGGTCTGTTACCGTTTCCATCAGGCTATCCTGTTGGCCGTAAGCTTCATACCAAAACAATTCATTCATATGATCAGCTGCTTCTACCAGCAAACGCACCATCTTCTGCTGGTTGTCGCTGAGATGATCAAGGGAGGGATTTAGTTTGACTGTGGTATATTTATCCAATCGTTCTTTTATCATAGGATCAGTCGTTTGCGCCGTATTTTCTGTTTCCTGATTAGGATTGCTTTGTGTATGACAACCGGCCAGTACCAGTGAAAGGCCTGCTGCCAGTAAATATTTTGTCGATATCATAGGGAAAGGTATTATACGTATAGTTTCAGATAAAAGCGTATGGTGTCGACTTCGTTTTTTGCTAACAGATTACTTCAGCAGAGAAAGATCCAAGGTAAAGTCTTGCAACACACTGCCCCCTGTAGCTTTCTGGCCAAATCCCGTTATTTCCCGTACCGGCTGTCCTGCTTCGTATACGAATACTTTCTCCTCTTGAGGAAAGATCAGCCATCCCAGTTGGCAACCGTTGTTCATCCATTCGTCCATTTTCTCCCGTGACTCTTGTAAGCTATCGGAAGAAGACATGAGTTCTACTACAAAATTGGGGCAGAGGGGCGGAAATTTTTCTTTTTCTTCTTGGGTTAAGGCTGCCCAACGGCTATTTTCCACCCAGGCAGCATCTGGTGAACGAACGGCTCCATTAGGCAGCCGGAAGCCTGTAGAGGAGTCAAATACATTGCCTAATTGTTTTTTGCGGTTCCAGTAACCTAATTCTACGATGACATGACTATTTCTAGAACCTGTTATTCCTCCGGTAGGTGACATAATAATAATGTCTCCCTGAGCCGTGCGCTCAAATTTTAAATCACGATTTTCCAGACAAAAAGCATAAAACTCATCGTCGGAAAAGGTCATATGCTTGGGAAATCTGATGGCATATTTGTCCATAGGTTAATCAATTAAAAAATTCAGATCCTCTACGCCTATAAAACCCCAATGCGTGGTTTTTAATTCATTACCGGTGAATGATGAAATACAAGCCTTTGCGCGTGACTTTACTGGCCTGCCATCGGAAAAGTTAAGCTTTTGTCAGCAAATATGTTTTTAGCTCCTCAAAATGATTTGAAAGAGAAACAGACTGCTTTTTCTTTACCAGCAGAGCCTGTAAGGCAGGAGGTAGCACCACTTTCTCATCTGTTGCTTCCTCCACTACATCAATGAATTTAGCCGGATGAGCGGTGGCCAGTATCAGACCATAGGCAGGTCGATGAAATTCTTTCAGGTACTCTTTTAATCCCAGGTAACCTACTGCCGTATGGGGGCACATGACGTATCCACGGTGTTGCTGATAAACTTCCCGGATAGCTTCTCTGGTTTCCGCATCGGTATAGCGCTTACCGGTAATATCCTTTTGGATATTTGCCAATAAGTTGCTTTCGTCGCTGTTAGAATCCGACTTATAAAAAGCCTGTAGACGGGCGAAGTTACTGGGGTTTCCCACATCCATTGCATTAGACAGGGTTCTGACGGAAGGCTTGGGTTCAAAACTGCCGGTATCCAGATAACTGGGCACAATATCGTTCACGTTGGTGGAGGCTATTATTTGACGAATGGGCAGTCCCATCCGTTTGGCGATCAGCCCCCCGCAGAGGTTACCAAAATTGCCACTGGGGACGGAAAACAGAATAGCTCTTTTAGGATTGAATGAAATGTCTCTTTTTAACTGAGCATAGGCATTGAAATAATAAAAAGACTGTGGTACCAGACGGCTGATATTAATAGAATTAGCTGAAGATAAATTGAGTCTTTGGTTTAGCTCCTGATCTAAAAAAGCCTGTTTCACCATGCGCTGGCAATCATCAAAAGTGCCTTCAATTTCCAGTGCTGTCACATTATTTCCTACTGTTGTCAATTGCTTTTCCTGTAGCTGGCTTACTTTTCCTTTAGGATACAGTAAAGTCACCTGGATACCGGGCACGTTCAGGAACCCCTGAGCAACGGCACTTCCTGTGTCTCCGGAGGTTGCCACGAGGATATGAATTTCCCGGGCGGAAGCATCTTCCTGTAAGAACCAGGACATCACCCTGGCCATAAAGCGGGCACCAAAATCTTTGAACGCCAAGGTAGGGCCATGAAACAGTTCCAACACATGAAGCTGTTTGTCCAGGGGAACGATCGGCGCATTGAAGTTAATAGCTTCTTCGACAATCTGGCGTAAGGCCAGCGCAGGTATTTCATCCCCAATCAGTGTTTGTGCTACTTCAAAGGCAATTTCCTGGAAAGTAAATTTCTCGATATGCTCAAAAAATCCATGGGGTAATTTTGGAAAGAAAGCAGGCATGTACAAGCCATTATCATCCGGCATACTTTTGAACACAGCTTCCCGGAATGATACTTCCCTCTTTCTGGCTATATCGTTGGTACTAAAAAGTTGCATAGTTGAAAATTCAGTTATTCGTGGTTTAATCCTTCATCAACAATTCTAGGCCCCTGGCGGTTGATAGGAGAAACATATACTTCACTATCAATATTAAGGGCACCAAAAGCATTCTGCATCTTACGGCCTACTTCCTCTGCCGTCTCCTGATCCTGGCTTAACGCAAATATGGAAGGTCCTGATCCTGAGATACCACAACCTAAAGCACCAGCCTGCATGGCGTTAGCTTTGACGGCGTCGAAGCCCGGGATGAGGATAGAGCGTATAGGCTCAATAATGACATCCTGCATGGAACGGCCTATCAGGTCAAAATCACATTTCCACAAGCCCGCTACCAAACCAGCTGTGTTACCCCATTGGATAATAGCATCTTTTAGCGGTGTTTGCTTCTTCAGAATACTGCGTGCATCACGGGTTTGCACTTCCACGTGTGGGTGTATGACGGTAACTCTTAAGGCCTCAGGGGTAGGGATTTTGATCACATCCAGAGGATCGTAGCTTCTGACCAGCACAAACCCTCCCATGAGGGCAGGTGCCACATTGTCTGCATGCGCTGAGCCACAGGCTAACCGTTCTCCCTCCATAGCAAAAGGTAATAATGCTTCTCTATTTTTCAGGGCTTTTTCCGGTTCATATACAGACAGCAATTCATTGGCTGCAAATAAGCCAGCCACTGCACTGGCAGCACTGGAACCTAAACCGCTTCCCAGTGGCATATGTTTGTAGAGCGTAATCTTAGCTCCGAACTGTGAGTTTACATGCTCAAGTAGGTATTTTACCACTACACTCACCGTGTTTTTTTCGGCATCTAATGGTAATTTCCCTTCATCGCCAATAATTTTGTCAATGACTACGCCTTTACGGTTTGTCAGGGTCATTACCACTTCATCGCCCGGATGCTCAATAGCAAAACCCATAATATCGAATCCACAAGCTACATTGGCGACAGTGGCTGGGGCAAATACACGAATGCTTTTATTCAACGTAATATCAACTAATTTCAAAGTTTGGTAAGAGCTATCAGCTCCAACAAAAAGGCAAAATTAGTATAATTAATGATAAACTAATACCCTAGGTTGCCTTTCTCCCGTATCCCCATATTATTTTTTACGAACACAACAAAATTTGCATTAAAATTGTCGTGTACGCCTGATGTATTTCATATATAATTTATGCCCTCTATTTATCGCAAAGTAAGATCTGTCGAGAAACTCTTTGAGCAACTTTCAAAAGATATTACACAATTTCAACAGCAGAGTAAGTTAAATTGTCTTAGCAGTTGTGGTATGTGTTGTTTGAATCCAGCGATAGAAGCCACTGTGCTGGAGTTTTTGCCCTTTGCCTATTATACTTATAAACAGGGTACAGCTTTTCACTGGTTTGACAGGCTGAAGGATAAGCCATCAATTAACACCTGTGTTATGTTGAAAAATTTGTTGGAACCCAGCGAAAGTGGATTTTGCTCACAATATGTTCATCGGGGGCTTATTTGTCGCTTGTTTGGCTTTTCAGCCAACCGTAATAAATATGGGACGCCACTGATAGCTACCTGTGCTTTGATCAAACAGGAACAAAAGGAAAAATTTGAGCAAGCCCAAAAGCATATAGCAGAAGGAGGATTTGTCCCCATTGCGCGAGACTATTATATGCAGCTTTCAGCCATAGATTTTACGCTGGGCACTGAATTATATCCTATCAACAAAGCCATTGCAAGAGCTATTGAAACAGTATTGAGCTATTATAGCTACCGGGAAAGATCAAGATTGAAAAAAGCATCCTGATCTTTTGATAGCTATATAGCCCTTTGTTCTTCCTGTGAAGATGATAAAATATAATACTAGGAGAGAATTCCATGGATTGGATAATCAGTGCTGCTAATTCCGGACAGGCTTACCACCCTGCAACAGGGATTGAATTCTCTCCAATGTTTTCTTTTCTCCGGTCAGCGACAAGAAAGCTTCTCTTTCCAGGTCCAAAAGATACTGTTCAGATACTGTTTGAGGATAGGATAAATCACCTCCACACATCACATAAGCGATTTTCTCTGCAATCTTTTTGTCGTGGTCTGAAATGTAATGGCCCATGCGCATCCCGTAGATACCTGCATGGAACAACGCTAAACCCGATTTTCCCTGTACCTTGATATCTTTACGTGGCACTGGCTGTGAGTAGCCAGCCTCTGCCAAAGCCAAAGCGGCTTCTTTTGCATCGGCAATGAGCCTTTTGCGGTTCAGGGTAATATTGTCCCGATCACGAAGAATATGCATGTCAAAAGCTTCCTGGGCGGAAGTGGAAACTTTGGCTGTAGCAATATTCATAAACGCATTTTGTAAATCATTCAGTTCTATATCGCCAGCTTCCAGGCGATCAGAAACCCGCAGGGTCATTTCTTTGGTACCTCCGCCCGCCGGGATCAGTCCAACCCCCACTTCCACCAAACCAATATAAGTCTCGGCTGCCGCCTGTACCTGATCGGCATGCATCGTCAGTTCACAACCACCACCCAAAGCCATACCATGCGGCGCTACTACTACGGGGATAGAAGAATAACGGGCACGCATCATAGTATTCTGGAACTGGCGGATCATCATCTCAACTTCCTCAAACTCCTGCTCTATGGCATACATGAAGAGCATCGCCAGATTGGCACCGGCTGAAAAATTTTGCCCTTCATTACCGATGACCACACCTACATAATCTTTTTCTGCCATATCGATGGCGCGGTTGATAGCTTCTATAGGGCCTGCGCCCAGGGTATTCATTTTTGTGTGAAAGGCCACATTTAAGATGCCATCGCCCAGGTTGAAAATAGTGGCGCCATCATTTTTCCACAGCACTTTGTTATCACGCAGCGTATCCAGCAGAATAAATTCATCGGTGCCGGGAATGACTTGGTAGCTTTTGTTGGATATATCATAGTATAAACGCTTGCCATTTTCTGCTTTATAGAAACTTTCAGCGCCATTTTCCAGCATTTCGTACACCCATTGGCTGGGTTTAGCACCTGCTGTTTCCATTTTTCCTACGGTTTCTCTGACCCCCAGCATATCCCAGGTTTCAAAAGGGCCATATTCCCAGCCAAAGCCCGCTGCCACTGCCTGGTCTATCCTATATAACTCATCGGCGATTTCAGGGATACGGTAGGAACAATACTTGAACAGGTCATAGAAAGTAGCCCGATAAAATTCACCGGCTTTATCTTTGGCATTTATCAGTATTTGAAGTCTTTCTTTCAGATCATCTTTAGGTTTCGCTGCCTCAAGAGCGGCGAATTTAGCTTTAGGCTGTTCCCGGTATTCATGAGTACCAAAATCCAACTCCAGGATAACCGTCTTGCCTTTTTCATCTTTGGTTTTCTTGTAATACCCTTGGCCGGTTTTATCGCCCAGCCACTTACGTTCATACAGCCCTTTGACAATACCGGGTAGCTGAAACATCTCTCTGGACTCATCGTGCTTTAAAGCGCCAAAAAGATTATTGGCTACATTTACAGTGGTATCCAACCCTACGACATCCATAGTACGGAAAGTAGCCGATTTGGGCCGACCAATCACAGGTCCTGTCAGCTTATCCACTTCACTGACGGAAAGCCCCATTTTCTCTACTGTGTGCATGGTAGAAAGTATGCCATAGACTCCAATCCGGTTGGCGATAAAGGCTGGGGTATCCTTACACAACACAGTTTCTTTACCCAGATAGAGGTCTCCATAATGCATGAGAAACTGAACTACTTGCGGATCCGTCTTCTGGGAAGGGATGATTTCCAGTAATCGCAGATACCGGGGAGGGTTAAAAAAGTGGGTTCCGCAAAAGTACCGTTGAAAATCTTCACTGCGGCCGTCGAGCATCAGGTTGATGGGTATGCCTGAAGTATTGGTTGTAATCAAAGTGCCAGGCTTTCTGTATTTTTCCACCTGGTCAAACACCTGTTTTTTGATGTTTAAATTCTCTACTACTACCTCGATGGTCCAATCACATCCGGCAATATCCTTCATATTATCCTCAAAATTACCCAGGCTGATACGCTCGGCAAAAGAAGGGTGGTATAGGGGAGCGGGATTAGACTTAATGGTTTTCTGGAAGGCATCATTGACAATACGGTTACGAACAGCCGGACTTTCCGAGGTAAGCCCTTGTTTCTTTTCCTCTTCCGTAAGCTCTTTAGGCACAATGTCTAGCAACAAAGCTTCCACACCAATATTAGCAAAATGGCAGGCAATACGAGATCCCATAATACCGGAACCAAGTACAGCTACCTTCTTGATGTTAAATTTCTTCATGGTTTAATACGGGTTTGTTGATCTCTTCTTCTACAATTTTATTAATCTCATTAATGACTTCAAAAAATATCTTAAGATGGGCTTCTGAAATGATCTCCCGGACCAGTTCATTGAAAGCCAAAACTGTTTTTCTTGATACTTCTTTTTTTTGTTTACCAACTTCTGTTAAAAAAATCCGGACCGAGCGGCGGTCATTCGGATCAGGTTTTTTAATGATGAACCCTTTTTCCTCCATATTTTTCAGCATGCGTGTCAGGCTTCTGGATTCTAGCCCGATCAGAGGAGCAATTTTGGTAGCCGGTGTTCCTTCACGGGAGTCTATATTCAGCAATACAAAACCAATAGAGGTGGTAAAGTCATTTTTTAAGGCTGTTTGGTTGTACATGCGGTAGATCGCATGCCAGGCAGTTTTGATGTTATAATCTACAGTTTCTTCCTTTCTCATACTCAAATATACAGAATTTTGTTATGCATGCATAATAAATGCTATTTTTTGCCTATTTCTTTGTATAAAAAAAGCCCGGACCTCCGGGCTTTTCTCAATAGGATCAATTGAACTTTATTTTTTTAACAATCGGACAGTTTCTACTTTTTTATTGGGCAAAGTTACCCTCAAAAAGTATACGCCTGGCTGAAGGTTCAACTCATTAATAGAAATATTTGCCGGGCTTATGGTTCCTGACACATACTGCTCGGCTTCATAGAGCGTTTCTCCACGGATATTAAGTAGGGTAAATTGTGCTTTTTCAGAAGCAGCATTTTTTATATCCACTTGCAGTTTTTCCTGATTGCTGATGGGATTGGGATACACATCTATCGTTCTGGCAGCACTTTGATCAAGAGCGAAATTGAAAACGTCCAGAATTACACTCAGACGCTCTCCTGGCGTACCTGTTGCATTTTTCCCGCTGTATGGCGTGGCCTCCAGTATATACAAGCCACTTTCAAAGCTTCCTCCTATGTAATCTCCTCCGCCCCAATCTCCAAAGAGGGCAAAAGGTGCATTATTTTCTACTGTAGAATGAATTTCATAAGTTTCAAAAAAGTCAATAACTCTCAGAACAAATTTAACACTACCTACTTTGCTATCCGAACTGGTGTTAGCCCGAATGTTGAGTTGATTGTTGTACTCGAAAGGAAATAGGATATTATAAAGCGAAAGATTTTCTATATCCACATCTGCCTGAGCATCTATGAGCGTAAAACTTTCTACTTTCTCTATCAGTTGAAAATTAATCTCAAGGGGTAATCCCATTTTTCCAGTCGCGCCTTTACCAGCATAGGGCACTGCTTTAGCTGAATAGCTTCCCAGGCTAAACTGTTTTCCATTGGCATTTCCATTGGCATCGGCAAAGGAATAATATGGTGCATTATTTTCTATTTGCTCAGTATTGATAGCACCACTAATCATTATCTTAACACTGCCCACTGTAGCAGGATCAGTCTCAGCTCGTATGGCCAGATTATTTGTTCCTAATTCGGATAAGAGTATCCGGTCTCCTTCTTTTAATGGACGGAGATCCGTATCATTATCAGCATTCACCAGTACCAGGCGGGTGATTTGTTGACTGCTTATAGCTTTCTCCAGTGCTTTTTCGCTTTGTACGAAACCATATCCCGTGCCATAATCAAAACCTTCATCGAACTCGGCTGTGAAGGGATCGTCCATGTCCAGTGCTGTATGGGTCAGCACAGTCTCCACTTGTTTTGGATCTAGTGCATGATCGGTAGCGTCTTGCATGAGCGCAGCGACCCCTGCTACATGGGGCGAGGATGCAGAAGTGCCGAAGAAATTGGGAAAGCCGTCACCTTCTAAATCTTGTAAGGGGAAAAAGAAAGTAGTATTACCCCCATCAGGGCCACATATTTCCGGTTTCATTCGTAACTCTTTTTTTATACGATTACCATATTGATCGTAAAATATAGGTGTGCCGCCGGCGGAAGAGAAATCTTCTAAGAAGGGGTCTGGAAAGCCAAAGGCTGGTGTAAGAAAGTAAGGGACGGCCCCTACGGCAATGGCTCCCTCTGCATTTTTGTGACCTACCACTGTAGAGCTATAAGTGGCATGTTCTGTAGGAAGGCCTGATCCATAATCAATATATTTGATAATAGAAGGGTTGGGGTTGGGTCCACTAGCTCCCAGCCA
The DNA here is from genome assembly GCA_021730635.1 of Catalimonadaceae bacterium JC749. Taxonomy (GTDB): domain Bacteria; phylum Bacteroidota; class Bacteroidia; order Cytophagales; family Cyclobacteriaceae; genus JAJNNC01. Next base: position 936,101 of record JAJNNC010000001.1, on the reverse strand, counting down.
TTTTCCGATGACAATATATACATCCTGCGGAAAATCACTGACAGCACCTATGGTTTCAATAGGATCGGCACCTACATTTACATTAATCCCTAAAGTATGCATACTGTTGAAGTCATCCTCCCTCAGCGCGATGAAGATATCAAGGTCAGATTCCGCACCAGGACAATCCGGACAGGCAGAAGCATATGCATTGTCCCACTGAAAGCTCAGGTTCAAAGAGCCAGGAAAGGTTACTTTTTGGAAATAATCTACGCCTGGGCCTGGATCAAAGTCATGTAGCAAATACTCGCCAATGATAAATGTTTCGCCAAAGGTGGTAGGATCTGTTCCCAACGGCATGGGTGATTCTGAGGGACGAAACTCGCTTTCATAGGACTGACGGTCCCTATTCCCGGCAGAAGAGAGAAAAGTAGCTCCGCGTCGGCTTACCTCGTCAGCAGCCTGCGCAATGATACCATCCTGAAAAAAAGGCTCTTCAAAATAGATAACGTCATCCACAATCACATCACAATTGGCTTCGTCTTCCAGTCGGAGGATACCAGAGGCAAAACTAGGCTGCCCTAGAAAAGCTGTATGAAAAGCAAGCTTTGCGCCCGGTGCCACATCATGCACAATTTCTGCCATTGCCCTTCCCTCGTCGGAAAATGCAAAATAAGGATTCAAATCGGCAACAACATCGGCATCTAATAATATTTTTACTTTCTGTTCATACCCTTCCGGATTGCCTGGGCCAGGCAGGTCTCCTGAAGCAATACCTGCATCTTCACCCCGGAGAAAATTATAGCTATCGGATAATATACCTACATTAACACCAGTGCCGTCTACGCCAAAATTTTCTCGTGCCTCGGAAGATCCCTGTGCTACATCACCTTGCGAGGTGACAGCACCTATGTCTTTCTGAGGTACTCGCACAGCCCGGGCAAAACGAAGGCTATTAATGTCATTAAGTTGATCAATGGCATTCATATTCAGCCAACCTGATATGACTCGTTGATAAGTAGCCACTTCTTCAAAATCCAATGGGCTCATGTCAGCCAGTAAAGTTTCTGCACTGTTCTCAGCAATAAGTTCTACCAGTACATGTTCACCCCGGATCATTAAATACTCCTGGTAGAGTAGATTGATTTTTTCGCGGCTCGATTGTCTAGCTTGAGAAGAGGACTGGTATTCATTTTGTAATCCGGAAAGCTCCGAGGAGAGTTTAGGCGATTTCTTTACCTGAAAATTCTTTACGGGTGCCTGAGGAAGCATACTTCTCAAAGGCTTTTTGTCTTGTGCAAAGACAATAGATCCACTGACTAACAGGAGGATCACCAGGCAAAAAAACCTGGTTAGGTGGATGTTTAGCATAGTGTAAAGGTCTGATAGTGGATAAAATTTAAAGGATAGTTGATATGTGTAATTTGGAAAAAATCTGTGTAATGCTCAAATTTTTTCTAAATTATTCATAGGCAAACTGCTGTTTTATTTTACAATCCCTTGAGATATTATGATGGGGTTAGCTTTACTGTATGAAGTTGATGCTTCTATGCTTGCAAATAGTTATACACTGTTTATTATCTTGCATCCTAATGATTCACTCTTTTTCTTTGCTTTATGAATTTTTCTGATCCAGCACTTCAGCAATATATTGCTGATCATAGCACCTCTGAACCACCTTTGCTTCAAAAACTGGCTAGGGAAACTCACTTGAAAGTTTTAAATTCCAATATGCTTTCCGGGCCGCAGCAAGGGCGTATTCTGCAAATGTTCGTCCATATGCTGCGTCCAACACTTATTCTGGAGATAGGCACTTTTACGGGTTATTCTGCCCTTTGGATGGCTCAGGCACTGCCTTCAGAAGGCAAGCTCTATACCCTGGATATTAACCAGGAGTTGGAAGACATGGTAAGGCAATACATTAGAGAAGCTGGTCTGGAGGATAAAATAGAGTATCAGATAGGAAATGCACTCGATATCATTCCTACCTTGACTGTTACTTTTGACTTGGTTTTTATTGATGCCGATAAAATTAATTATAAAAGTTATTATGATATGACGATTGACAAAGTCAGACAAAATGGCTTTATCATTGCCGATAATGTATTATGGAAAGGCAGAGTAGCAACGGAGGATCCAAAGAAAAAAGACAAACTAACCGATGTAATTAAAGAATTTAATGCCTATGTACATAATGATCCGCGGGTAGAAAACGTTCTTCTCCCTATAAGGGATGGATTAATGGTGGCACGAAAGTTATAATAAGCGAAAGGTCTTTCACCAATTTACCAGGGTGGCATTGGTTTTGCCCTACAAACAGGTAATATCACAAAGCGTCACTATGATTGTGGAATAGTGGCGAACTACTCGGAAAGCAGTACCTTATGAAGAGATTCTGGATTATCGGACTTATTTTTTGCTCAATCAACCTTCAGGCACAAAAGGTAGAGGTGCCCTCAACCATTCATTTTGCCGATATGCAACTAGAGCTATCCCCGGCAGCACGCAAGAAAGTACAGACCGATGTGGATGCCTTGTTGCGCAGTGAAAAATACTTTCTGCTTAAACTGGAAAAAGTAGATGCTTATTTCCCTTTGATAGAACAGGTTTTAAAAGAAGAAAAAGTACCAGAGGATATTAAATATTTAGTCATTCAGGAAAGTGCCTTGGTAGGCGATGCCGTATCTACTTCTAATGCAATTGGGTATTGGCAATTCAAAGTGCCTGCGGCTGAAGAAGTAGGGCTTACCATTAACCATGCCGTTGATGAACGTATGAATATCATAAACGCTACCCGTGGTGCTGCCCGTTATTTTAAAAATAACAATACTTTTTTTGACAACTGGTTATATGCGCTACTGGCTTACAATACAGGGCCCGGGGGTGCTTTAAAGTTAGCTAACAAGTCGCAGTATGGGGTTAAGCGTATGCACCTGGAGGGAAATACCCACTGGTACGTACTTAAATTTTTAGCACATAAAGTTGCTTTCGAGGGGGCAGTTGGTAAAAATCCTCATCCTAAAATTCAACTCTTTGTCTACACTCAGGGTAATGGCAAAACACTACAGGAAATTGCTCAGGAGTTTAATCTGGAAGAAACTGAGCTGGCACCTTACAATCGATGGTTAAAAGTAAAAAGAATACCGGATGATAAACAATATAACGTTGTTGTGCCTGATTTTGACGGCAATCCGGATGAAGAATTACTTGCCCAGGCCAAACCTCTCAAAGAGGAGGTGAGTGAAGTAAAAGAAAATAAGCCGTACAGTCCTAGCACCCCTACTGCCAAGCAAACACCAGTAACCGATACTCGTCGATTTCCTGTGGTCGAGGATTTTGACCGAAGAGGGGCTGATGTGAAAATCAATGGCATTCTGGGTATTATTGCTAAAAAGGGAGATAACATTCGTACGCTGTCGGAGAAAAGCGGCATTTCTCCCAGCCGTATTGTTACTTTCAACGACCTGACCAGCAAACAATCCGCCATTATTCCCGGTCAGCCTTATTACATCAGAAATAAGCACAACCGGGGAGCCGCCCGTTATCATGTGGTTGAACCTGGGGAAACGCTCTGGACTATTTCCCAACGTTTTGGAATAAAGCTCAAAAAACTTATACGAAACAATCGCATGAAGGAAGAAGAGCAAATAAGCGCTGGCAGAGTGCTTTGGTTACGCTATATACGCCCTGCTGATTTCCCTGTAGAATATCGTGAGGTAGATACTCCCCTAACGAAAACAACAGCAGTAGTGACCAATACCTCATCTAGTCCTACACAGGAGCGGTCAGTTCCGGTACAGGAAAAAAGCAACATACGGGAAGAAATACAGGAGCAGGATGTAAATGAGGAGTCTTACCATAGTTGGCAAGCCACGCAAGAGCCAATAAAAGGATTATCATCAGATACCAAATCTCCGGAGAAGTCTGGGGAAGTTCAACAGAAAGAAGAAGCATTCGATCATGCTGGGGTGAATTTTGTGGAAACCAGCCCGGAGGTAAGTACTTCATTTCCTGATTATCACATTGTGCAGAAGGGAGAAACTTTCTATAGTATTGCCCGGCAGTACCATCTCACCATTCCTCAAATCAGACAATTCAATCATCTTTCCCCCGAGGACACCCTGAAAGTCGGTCAAAAAATCATCCTTAAAGCACCAGCCAACGTACTACCTGCTCAGAAAAATCAGCCAGTGGCCATGAATTACATTTACCATGAGGTAAAACCGGGCGAAACGCTATACCGAGTGGCGCGCCATTATGAAGTGACCATCAAAGACCTGATGGATTGGAACGATAAAGCTACTTTCAATGTGTCGGTAGGAGAGCGGCTAAAAATTGCCAAAACGGCTATAAAATAGAGGATCAGTTTTTGAGGAATATTTTAATGTTTTGGTTCAAATAGCGTATTTTTGATGAATTTGTGGCTGATTTTTTTATCAAATATTACTTGTCTTTTAAAAGGTATAATTCCTATTTTTTTTTGCGCTTTTCCCTACCGATTTTTGTCTCCTAAGTTTATTCGTTATTTACTAATTTTTATTAAAGCAAAGAGGAAGGGAATCTGTCTATGCGCTCAACTATAACAGAGAGACTGAATCTGGTCATGCTCATTGATGACAACGAAACTGATAATTTCATCAGCAAAAGAATCATTGAGCTCAATGGATTCGCTGAGAATGTAGAAGTTAAGCATTCTGGTAGAAGTGCTCTCGATTATCTTGAAGAACATAAAAATGATTTGGCATTACTTCCAGAGCTGATTTTTTTAGATATCAATATGCCCATCGTAGATGGTTTTGTATTTCTGTATGAGTTTGAGAATTTTCCAGAAACAGTACAGAAAAAATGTAAGGTAGTGATCTTATCCAGTTCTGATAATAAAAAAGATATAGATAAAATTATCAACAATAACCATGTGATCAAGTTTCTCACCAAACCTCTCACAGAGCAGGCACTACAGGAAGTCAAGGCTTTGTATGTACCCTAGTATTTTTTTACAGTATCACCTCATTGCAATTCAGTATACATTGAAAAATGTCGGTTTACCATCCATGCTATTTCCTTTTTGCTGTTCATTTTTTCTTTTTTCATCATATCACCTCTGCACAAATAAGTCAATCAACTGACGAATCCATTTCAGACTCTCAAGATTTCTGGAATCTGGAGGGCGACATAGGCCTCAAGCTTTCTCAATCAGCAGTAAGCAATTGGGTGCCTGGAGGAGAAAATTTTTTAGCCGTTTACGGACTGCTGGATGTAGAGCTGAGCTTTGACGATACAGTAAAACATCGCTGGTTTAATCAATTCCGGCTGGAATATGGCATTACCCATCAGGGAGGAGAAAAGAACATTTTTATAAAAAACAGTGATTTGCTTCGATTTGGGTCCCTTTATGGAAGAACATTAACAAAACGTTTAAGCCTGTCGGCTTCTCTGACATTTAACAGCCAACTGGCTCAGGGGTATAAATATGTAGAAATTAAAACGGACTCTACCTTTGACATAGATCCAAGTTTTATTTCAGAATTTATGTCGCCCGGCTTTCTGGAGCCTTCACTAGGTTTTACCTATCTGCCAGTAGGCCAGTCAGCTAAGGATAAGAATGCCTGGGCACTCATGCTATTTCCTATATCAGGCAAATTCACCTTTGTACTGAATGATGACATTCCAAATCGCCGAAATGTGCCTGAAGGAAAGAAAGTGAGAGCGGAAATTGGATCTCGCTTTTCGACTACCTTCAACAAAGAAGTTATGAAAAATATGACCTTACAATCCAATTTCATAGCTTTTGCTAATTTTCAAAAGTTTGACCATGTGGATCTTACTTTCAATACCCTTGTCCAAATGAAGGTGAATAAATTCATTGCCACAGATTTATCTGTAGATATTGTATACGATGATGATACAATTGGCAAAGTTCAGTTCAGAAATTTACTTAATGTAGGCCTGTCTTTGAAGCTCTGAAGGGTTGGTTGCCTCTTTTCTATAAACTAACAGATAAGATCAAAAATCCGGGTCTAACCCGAAACGATCTTTCAATTCCTGCAGGGCAGGGTATTTTTCTATCAGATAATTGAGTTTTTCTGTAGGCGTGTATAACCTTTTTTGTTTCTCCTCCCTAACCATTTTTGCCTCTATATTGATACGGTGATTATGAAGGGTCCTACGCAAGTGTTGTAATAATTCAGGACGCATTCCTGTCAGTAAATCTTCTTGTAGTACATTAGTGAGTTTTAGGGGTACTGTTACTCCGTCTTCTGCCAAGGTAATTTCCTGATTGAGTACCATAAATTCAGATTCTTTACCCATCATTTTCCTTTGCTCCGCAAACTTTGCCCATTCCTCTCTCAACTGGTTGAGATCGACTGCTCTCTCCTTGATGTCTGTAAACTCATCGGCCTCAATTACATTGACGGCTTTTTGTGAGGTTTCCTCCCGTTTAAACTTAACTGTATTAAGGTCAGGTATGCGAACGGTACTTTTCAACTTATTGAGTTGCAAAGAAGAGGCTGAGGGCATATTCACAGGTATTGCCCCCTTCGGTGCTACTCCATTGGTTGAGGGCACTGCATCTTCGGGAGATGGATCAGTTTTTTTTTTAGATTCTGCCTGACTCTCCTGTCCGGTTTGTATCTGGGCTAATCGTACGGCTGCTTGAATATAAGCCATTTTCATAAGGGCTAATTCCACGTGCAGGCGCTGGTTCTTACTGCTTTTATAATGCAGGTCGCACTGACCTGCCAGGTTCAGGGCCGTCAACAGGAAAGAAAGGGGAGTTTGTTCGGCCTGTCTGATATATTTACTCTGTATTGCTTCAGAAACTTGTAGCAGTTTTACGGTGGCCTGATCTTTACACACCATCAGGTTTCGGAAATGTTCAGCTAATCCTACAATAAAATTATGCCCGTCGAAGCCTTTTTTCAGGATTTCGTCAAAAACAAGCATTACCTGCGGCATATTTTGCGCCAGCAGAAGGTCCGTAATTTTGAAGTAATAATCATAATCCAGGATATGAAGATTAGCAATGGTAGTCTGGTAGGTGACCTTTCTGTTCGAAGAGAAAGTAACAATCAGATCAAAGATAGACAAGGCGTCTCGGAGGGCTCCGTCAGCTTTCTGTGCAATAAGGTTCAGGGCTTCTTCTTCAGCTTCAATATTTTCCTGTTGGGCGATCTTATGCAGATGGTAGACAATATCGCTTATCTGGATGCGGTTGAAATCGAAGATCTGGCAACGGGAAAGAATAGTAGGAATTACTTTATGTTTCTCAGTCGTTGCCAGAATAAAGATAGCATAAGGTGGTGGCTCTTCCAGCGTTTTAAGGAAAGCGTTAAAGGCTTGGTTAGAAAGCATGTGCACCTCATCTATGATGTAGACTTTAAAACTCCCTTGCTGAGGCGGATACCGTACTTGGTCGATTAAATTTCTGATATCATCTACAGAGTTGTTAGAAGCGGCATCCAGCTCATAGATATTCAAGGCGGTCACCTGTTCTTGCATGGCGCTCCGTGGAGTAGAATTACCAAACAGATCAGCGTGTTGATGGTCAAAGCCATTGATTTTTCTAGCCAGAATACGGGCACAGGTAGTTTTCCCTACACCCCGAGGACCACAGAAGAGGAGGGCCTGTGCCAACTGTTTTTTATCAATAGCATTTTGTAAGGTAGTCGTAATATGTTCTTGCCCTACTACTTCCTCAAATCCGGTAGGGCGATACTTTCGGGCTGAAACGACAAAATTTTCCATCCATGCAATTTACAGAATCCGCAGGTTTTATGATAGTGAAAGTGCCTCAAAAGATAAAGAGGGGGGTAAAAAGAAAATATTCCATACAAAATATCAAAAATCAGTGCTTTTGGCTTATTAAAAACTTTACTATCTAATTTAGGTGTTCTATTGGCGCAAAGCCGAGTGCTCTTTCAAAATTTTTATTATCTTCACTTTTTCTGTTTCATTCAGAAAGTAAATTTGGATTATTATTTATGAAGCATAATTCTGCAAGACGTGCACCTACTTTTGGAGAAGCTCTGATTCCAGTCTTGTTTTTAATTGCAATGCTTTCTTTTAATGTAGCCTATGTATTCAAGGAAGAGGCGATCGATGGTTCCAATCAAATTATCCTGATACTTTCGGCCACAGTAGCTGCTCTGGTTGCTATGCGAACCGGTATCCGTTGGGAGGAATTGCAAGACGGAATTGTGAGAAGCATTAGTGCGGCTATGTCAGCCATTTTAATTTTACTACTTATTGGATCGCTGGCAGGCACCTGGTTGTTGAGTGGGATTGTGCCTGCTATGATTTATTATGGATTACAGGTGTTAAATCCTACTATTTTTCTCTTTGCTGCCTGTGTAGTTTGTGCCATTGTTTCGCTAGCCACCGGAAGCAGCTGGTCAACCGTTGCCACGGTAGGCATTGCTTTGTTAGGGATTGGCAAGGCTTTGGGGCTTTCGGAGGGAGTCATTGGAGGAGCTATTATCTCAGGAGCATATTTCGGTGATAAGATGTCGCCTTTATCAGATACTACCAATCTGGCACCGGCCATGGCAGGCACCGACCTGTTCACCCATATCCGTTACATGACGCTTACTACAGTGCCTTCCGTCTCACTTACGCTCATTATTTTCTTAATTATAGGCTTTACAGGAAATCCCACAGCCTCTGGTACTGGAATTCAGGAGGTTCTGATAGCGCTAGACCGTGCCTTTAACATTAACGGATGGCTCTTCATTGTGCCAGTGATTGTGATTGGCATGATTATCCGGAAAGTGCCTGCTATCCCTGCGCTTTTGGCAGGTACCATGTTAGGCGGTTTATTCGCCATCATTTTCCAACCCCAGGTTTTACCAGCAGTTGCCGATGGGCAAACTGGCATCACAGGAGCTTACATTGCTGTGATGAAGGCTATCTATACAGAAATTCAGATATCTACTGAAAATGAAATGGTCAACGAATTGCTCTCCACCGGAGGGATGGCAGGTATGCTTAATACCATATGGCTTATCATTTGTGCTATGGTATTCGGAGGTGTGATGGAGTCTAGTGGTATGCTACAGCGCATTACGCAATCTGTGGTGAAACTAGCCAGATCAGAGGGATCTTTAATTGCCTCCACGGCAGGCACTTCCATATTTTTTAACATTACAGCTTCAGATCAGTATCTGGCAATTGTGGTTCCCGGACGCATGTATGCTGAAACCTATAGAGAAAGGGGATTAAAGCCTGAAAATTTAAGCAGAACCCTGGAAGATTCCGGTACGGTAACTTCCGTGCTAGTTCCCTGGAATACCTGTGGGGCTACTCAGGCATCAGTGTTAGGCGTAGCCACGCTGACCTATGCTCCTTATTGTTTTTTCTGTCTTATTAGCCCACTGATGACTGTATTATTTGGATATCTGGGTATCAAGCTTGCACGTTTTGAGGATGGAGAAACAGAAGATAAGGTACCGGAAACCTATATAGTGGAGAAAAATGCATAAATAATAATACTTATTCAATTATCGTGTTTCCTCAGCAAATTACTAAAGAAGAAGTCAATCTATTACCCTTACACAAGTATGAAGGGAAAATTGTGGTAGTGACCACCCAGGACCAACTTAAGGAGGTAATGGATGAAGTTAAACAGCAAATGATCGTGGGCTTTGATACTGAAACAAAACCTTCTTTTCGAAAAGGAGTTTGGTACTACATATCTTTGCTACAGTTAGCCATTCCTGATAAGGTTTTTCTGATCCGTCTGAACTACACAGGTTTTACCCAGGAACTCTGTGATTTTTTTAATTGCTCCAGTGTCAAGAAAGTAGGGATCAGCATCCGGGATGATCTTAAGAACCTGAAGAAGTTAGCCGCCAAATATCATTTGCCTTTTGCATCCGACAATATTATAGAGTTAAATACCATTGCCAATACAATGGGGATTCAGCATGCGGGAGTACGCAATCTGACGGCCATATTTTTACAGTTTCGAGTCTCTAAAGCGCAGCAGACTTCCAATTGGGAAAATCCTCAGTTGACGGAGAAACAAATTCGCTATGCTGCTACAGATGCCTGGGTTTGTCTAGAGATCTATAATCATCTAGACAATTTGGGTTACATTTGAGCGTATTCCTCAATATCAGATAAGTCAAAGGTATCCATAAAGGCAGTGGTAAAATTACCCGCCTTAAAATTTTTGTCGTCCATCAGTTTGATATGAAACGGAATCGTAGTTTTGATCCCTTCAATAATAAATTCCTGCAAAGCCCTCTTCATGCGAGTAACAGCCTCTTCCCGGGTTTGCCCACTGACAATCAGTTTGGCAATCATAGAATCGTAGTTGGGAGGAATCGTATAGCCTGCATACACATGGCTGTCTACTCGTACGCCATGTCCACCAGGCAGGTGTAGGTTCGTAATTTTGCCGGGAGAGGGTCGAAATCCATGAGCTGGATCTTCGGCGTTGATACGGCATTCAATAGCATGCATGCTAGGATAATAGTTTTTACCTGAAATGGTAACTCCTGCGGCTACTTTGATTTGCTCCTTGATCAGGTCAAAGCTGGTAACTTCCTCCGTAATAGGATGTTCAACCTGTATACGGGTGTTCATCTCCATAAAGTAAAAGTTCTTGTGCTTATCCACTAAGAACTCAATAGTACCAGCTCCTTCATATTTGATGGCTTCTGCTCCCGCTACGGCAGCTTCTCCCATTTTATCTCGCAGTTTTTTATCCAGAAAAGGAGAAGGGGTTTCTTCTACCAGCTTTTGATGCCTTCTCTGTACAGAACAGTCTCTTTCAGACAGATGACAGGCACGGCCGGTCTGATCTCCTACTACCTGAATTTCTATGTGGCGCGGTTCTTCTACAAATTTTTCCAGGTACAAACCATCGTTGCCAAAGGCAGCACCAGCTTCACGCCTGGCATCATCCCAGGCTTTCTTAAAATCACGTTCACTCCTGACAATGCGCATGCCACGGCCGCCACCACCGGCTGTCGCTTTCAAAATGATTGGATAACCTATGTCCTGGGCAATGGATAAACCCGATTCCACATTCTTCAGCAGCCCTTCAGAACCAGGAATGGTAGGTACGCCAGCCTTTTGCATGGTAGCTTTCGCAGTAGCTTTGTCTCCCATCTGATGAATCATGTCGGGAGAAGGACCTATAAATTTAATATTGTACTCTTCGCATATCCGCGAAAACTCTGCGTTTTCTGAAAGAAAACCATAACCCGGATGGATGGCATCCGCGTTGGTTATCTCAGCAGCGGCAATAATATTGGGAATATTTAAATAGGAGGCACCGCTGCTTGGAGGTCCAATGCACACCGCCTCATCAGCAAAACGGACATGCAGGCTATCTTTATCTGCTGTAGAATATACGGCTACCGTACTGATACCCATTTCCCTGCATGTACGAATAACCCTTAGTGCTATTTCTCCCCGATTGGCAATTAGTATTTTTCTGAACAAGATGGAAATAAATTAATGATGGACAATCAACAGGGTATAACCAGTGAGGATTTGATTTATAATGTTTTTATCCTACTGTTATGATGGATCAATAAGAAATAAAGGTTGATCATATTCTACTGGGGAAGCATCATCCACCAATATTTTTACGACAGTGCCAGCGTGTTCTGATTCAATTTCATTAAAAAGTTTCATCGCTTCCACTATACACACAGTCTGGCCTATGTTTACTCTGTCTCCCACCTGCACGAAAGGTTGTGCATCAGGATTAGGAGACAGATAAAAAGTGCCAATCATGGGGGATTTGATAGTGACCAGCTTACCATTATCTTCAGCAGTCCCCTCCTCTTTTCTTTCAGGTTTGTCACTACTTACATGGCTGGAGGGGTGATAAGAATTAGCAGCCACTAATCCTGTGGAGTCAGCGGGCATTGCAGCCACAGAAGGCTGAATGAAATTTTGTTTTATTTTGGCAGAGGTATGCTTTTTGACTTTAAGCTTAATTTCACTTGTCTCAATATTGACCTCATCAAGACCAGATTTAGATATAAAGGCTAGAAGCTCCTGAATTTCGGTGGCTTTCATAGTAGTTACTTTACTCTTTCGTAATATGATTTAGTTCGTGTATCAACCCTGATTTTTTCATCCTGATCAATAAAGAGAGGGACTTGTACTGTAGCGCCGGTTTCCAATGTAGCAGGTTTGGTTGCATTGGTAGCCGTATCCCCTTTTATGCCAGGTTCCGTATAGGTTACTGTTAGCTCAACAAAGGAAGGCAGTTCGCAACCCAAAATAGTTTCTGTTTCGTCATGAACAATGACATCTACTTCCTGCCCATCAAATAAAAATTCCGGAGCGTTGATTTTATCTTCCTCGATCAGGACCTGTTCAAAGGTATTACTGTCCATAAAGTGATAGCCTAAATCATCTTTATATAAGTATTGATGAGGCCTTCTTTCTATACGGGCAGTGGTTATTTTTACCCCAGCGTTAAATGTATTTTCTATTACCTTTCCAGTGGTTAAGCTCTTCAACTTAGTGCGTACAAAAGCACCTCCTTTACCGGGTTTTACGTGCTGGAATTCTACAATGGTATACAGGTCGTTGTTAAATTCAATATTGAGGCCATTTCTGAAATCTGCCGTCGTTGCCATAAATTAACCTATTTTGGTATTTGTGTGCAGTCTCGCAAAGATAAATAAATAACTGAAGTTGGCTACTAGTGTATTGATTATGTTTAGCTATTTGGTCTAAAACTTATTTTTAAGATAGTAAAACTATATTAAAAAGCAGAATATCATCGTTTTGTTGCTTTTTTTCTTAAGAAGCTTTGCCATCGTATCCCCAGATTACATAAGTAGCTCCCCATGTAAATCCTCCGCCAAAAGCTGCCATGATAAGGTTGTCTCCCTTTTTCAGCTTAGATTCATAATCCCACAGACACAAAGGAATCGTCCCACTGGTGGTATTACCATATTTATGGATGGTATACATTACCTTATCATAGCCAATACCCATTCGCTCGGCGGTAGCATCAATAATTCTCTTATTGGCTTGATGAGGAACCAGCCAGTCGATATCCTCGGCATGAAGCTGATTTCTTTTCATAATATCAGCTGATACATCAGCCATATGTTTTACCGCGTACTTAAAGACCGCTGCTCCTTCCTGATAAACAAAATGTTCACGCGCTGTTACTGTTTCAACGGTAGCGGGCCTGCGGCTACCGCCTGCTTTTAAATGCAAATGAGGAGCACCGCTACCATCGGACCTCAGGTGTGAATCCCTCAGTCCATAAGGTTCTTGGGTAGGCTCCAGCAGTACGGCACCTGCACCGTCTCCGAAAATAATGCAAGTGGTGCGGTCTTGATAATCTATGATAGAAGACATTTTATCTGCGCCTATCACTACTACCTTACGATAGGTACCCGCCTCTATAAACTGAGCGCCGGTTACCAGACCGTATAAAAAACCAGAACAGGCGGCCTGCAAATCAAACCCGAAAGAATGTTTGGCACCAATATTATCAGCAACTAGATTAGCCGTTGCGGGGAAGATCATATCGGGAGTAGTAGTGGCGCAGATAATCAGGTCAATCTGTTCAGGAGAGGTACGGGTTTTTCGGAGCAGTTCTTCTACGGCTTTGGTAGCCATCACAGACGTACCCTGATCTTTTCCTTTCAATATGCGGCGCTCTTTAATACCAGTACGGGAAGTGATCCAGTCATCATTGGTATCCACCATTGTCTCCAGTTCCTTATTAGTTAAGGCGTAATCAGGAACATAACCTCCTATACCTGTTATAACAGCTCTAATTTCACTCATGGAATTGTATTTTTTGTTTGGCAATAGTCTTCGCTATTGGCCGAAAGCATCACGAATCTTCAGATGTACATTGGTTTCTGCCATTTTATCGGCCAGAAGCAGCATATTTTTGATAGCTAATCCACTGGAAACGCCATGTCCAATAATGACATTGCCATTGATACCCAGGATAGGGCTTCCTCCGACAGCCTCATAGTTAAGGTTATCAAAGAATGGGTCAGAAATATTTCTTTTATGGAGGAGATCGTAAATAGACTCCGCCATTTTTAGGATAATGTTGCCAGTATAGCCGTTACATATCATCACGTCTGATTTATCAGAGAAAATGTCCCGGCCTTCTATGTTGCCAACAAAATTAACTTTAGTATTCTTTTTAAGCAGCTGATAGGCATTTTGGGCAACGACAGTACCCTTCTGTTCTTCCTCGCCCATGTTAATGATGGCAACTTTGGGTTTCTCGATACCCAGAACGTGTTGGGCGTAGAGTGATCCCAACTCTCCGAATTGCTCTAGAATCTCCGGCTTGACATCGGCGTTAGCACCAAAATCCAGAATAACCCCAAAGGTGCCATTTTCTCGTGGGGCGAAGCCGGCAATAGCCGGACGAAGCACGCCTTTGCAGGGTTTTACAGAAAACATGGCTCCTACATGCATGGCTCCCGTATTCCCAGCACTACAAAAAGCCTGAACTTTGTCGTGTTGAAGCAGTTGAAATCCTATGGCGATGCTTGAATTAGGCTTCTGGGTAAAGGCTTTGGTGGGGTGTTCATCCATACCGATTACTTCATCGGCATGAACGATTTCTACAACAGGAGAGTTAACTCCTTTCCGCGATAACTGCTCTTCAATAATGGCCCTATCTCCAATCAGGACAATCTGATCACCTTCTCGAAGTATCTCCACAGCTAACTTTACTCCTTCGATAGTGGCATCAGGAGCAAAGTCGCCGCCCATTGCATCCAGTGCAATCTTCATATATTTTAAGCTATCTCCTCTTTTTCCATCACTACTTTGCCCTTATGGTAAAGCTTACCTTCATACCAGTGTGCTCTATGGTATACATGGGGCTCGCCAGTGGTAGGGCAAATGGCAATATTTTTTGGAGTCGCCTGATAATGCGTTCTTCTCTTGTCTCTTCTGGATTTCGACGTCTTTCTTTTTGGATGTGCCATTGCTGTTAATTTTATTAAGTATTATTTTTTTAGATTTTTTAAAATATTCCAACGAGGATCTATAGAGTCATCGTCTACCTGACGATCCTTATCCTGTACATGATCCGAAGTATAAATAATTTCACCCTCTACAAAAGGATTTTCATCCTCCCTGTACTTCGGGTGAAGCTTTTTCATAGGAATAGCCAGCCCTATAAATTCATAGATGAATTGGGCCACATTGATCCGCTGTGTATTGCGGGTGATAATAATAATTTCTTCTGTCAGTTCCTGTTCTTCAGTACCATACTGAAACAACAACTTTTCATTCACCGTGAGCGGATAGTTAAACTTTTCCAAACTGCGATCGCATTCTAATTCTACAGTACCGGTGATGTGAAAACCAACAGTTATTAAATTTTCCTGTTTATCCAGCACAACTGTTGCCTGGAGATTACCCTGAGTTACTAAACTGTTGTCAAAATTTTTAAAGAAATTTTGATCTATGAAATATCGATAATCATAAACCTTATTGGCAAGTTTATAAATATCAATATCATACTCCGATAAATTCGTCACTTTAACCCCCTTTTTCTTTAAGTCTGCAAAGTTAAGTATATAATTTTAATATTTAAAAATTATATTGCTAATAAGGTGAAGAACGTTACTTAACAATACTTGTAAGTAACAACACCGTTGAGCAATAAATTACAATTATGACAATATTTGTAAAAAGTATCTTCTTCCCATGAAATATTTTAGAGGTGTTGGTTGTTAGGGAAGTAGAGTATAATGCATATGATGAAATTGTTTATCCATACATCCCTGTTCTATCTTTTATACTTTGCTTTGGTTCCAGCAGGTTTTGCGCAGGCACAAGCGCCAGAGTTGCCAAGTCATAAAAAACCTCTGCTGCTCGATATGAACGTGCAGATAGAGGCTACGCAGGCAGTGAATGATATGTATAACTTTAAATTTGCCAAAGCAGAGCAGCAATTTCGGTGGATTAAACAAAAGTATAATTGGCACCCTTTACCGTATTTTCTATTAGGACTTAGCCAGTGGTGGAAGATTGTGCCCAATGTGGATAATCAGCAATATGATGCCCGGTTTTTAGCCTACATGGATACCGCTGTCTTCAAAGCAGAACAGATGTACGAAAAAGACAATGAAGATCCTGAAGCCGCTTTTTTTCTGGCAGCTGCCTATGCATTTCAGGGAAGATTGTATTCTGAAAGGCACGACTGGGGAAAAGCGACGGTAGCTGGTAAAAACTCTCTTAAATTTCTGGAGATTTGTAAAGGTAAAGAAGATTTTAGCCCTGAATTACTGTTGGGCGATGCCCTATATAATTATTATGCTGAGTGGGTTCCTGAAAACTATCCGATTCTGCGACCTGTTTTGATGTTTTTTCCGGATGGAAACAAAGAGCTTGGTATCCAACAACTCAAAACGGTAGCTAACAATGCTTTTTATACCCGAACGGAAGCACAATATTTTTTGATGCGAATTTTAACGGAAGAAGACAGTGATCCGCGTGAGGCCTATCGTATCTCTGAATATTTGCACCGTACTTTTCCTGATAATGCCTATTTCCATCGTTATTATGCCAGACAGTTGTATAGCCGTGGCAAGCAGCAGGAGGCTGAACAGGAGGCCCTCAGCATCCTTACTAAGATAGATAGCGGCATGATAGGCTATGAAGCCACCAGTGGCCGTTATGCCAGCTTTTTTTTAGGGCAGATTTATGAGATGAGAGGGCAGTGGAATGAGGCTCAGAAATATTATCAGCTGGCAGTAGACTATTCTGTCAAGACAAATGCTACTGAATCAGGTTATTATCTGTACGCTTTACTTAATTTAGGAGAAATCGCCCAAGCAAAAAACGAGCTGGATCGGGCTGAAAACTACTTTAAAGAAGTAAGGAAACAGGCGAAACGAAAAACCAGAATACACGAAAAGGCTCGTGAAAATCTGAAAGAACTGAGAAAAATGAGGTGAATCTTATAAAAGCTAACTAGGCCTCTTTTTGATGCTGTCAGTCTGCCTTTGTTTATTTCTTTAAAGGGTCGTGCCCCCAGTTTTTCAGGCTATATCGCCAGTTGGATTCTTTAATATCTCCTGATGGTTTCTGGGCAGTATGCCGGCTGACGTAAGAATTTACTTTTTGCATATGCTTATAATCGCTGTCTGTCAGATCCTCCTTCTTTTTCTTCTTAATGTCTATGATTTGCTTGGCTGACTTTCTGCCAATAGATTCACCATCGCCACTATTCTGGCCCACAGCATTGGACTCTTCAGATTGCAGCCATTTCTCTATTTCTGAAGGACTCATATTGACGTTTTTATTAAATTCTTTGTAGATGTCTTCTTTAGATTTATCTGCCATATCTGTAATTTTTGTTTACCTGATCTATATAAATGGTTAAACAATATATTTGTTTGCACCTTCCCTCTAAATTTTTCATAAACAAAAACTTTGTCAGGAGCAGCCCAACATAATGCATGAAGGGCAGTTAAAGTAGTAATTTGCTTTTCTACTCCAGAAAGTAAGAGGGTTCTTATTTGGATGAATCTTCAAGCCTTTCTCTATTAATCCACATGGTATGACACAGGATATTGAAACATTTGACGCTATAGTGATTGGCTCCGGACAGGCGGGAAATCCTTTGGCGAAAGCATTGGCTGAGCAGGGCATGAAAACAGTTATGGTTGAGAAAAATCTAATAGGAGGTACTTGTATCAACACAGGCTGTACACCCACCAAAACCATGATAGCTTCTGCACAGGTAGCCCATACAGTACGCCATGCGGCTCCTTATGGTATCAAAACGGAGAAGCCTCAGGTGGATATGAAGAAAGTGATAAACAGGAAAAAAGAGATTGTAGAGATGTTTCGCAATAGCTCAAAAGATGGACTGGAAAAGCAGGAAAAACTCGATTTAATATACGGTACAGCTCGTTTTATTGACCATAAAGTGATAGAAGTTGAACTTCGACAAGGAAAAACCAGAAAGCTAAGCGCTGATAAAATATTCATAGATACGGGTTCTCGTACCCTCATCCCCGATATTGAAGGATTAGACCAGGTAGATTACCTGGACAATACCACTATCTTGGAGTTGGAGGAACTGCCGGCTCATTTGCTCATTTTAGGGGGCGGGTATATAGGATTGGAATTTGCCCAGATGTTCAGAAGGTTCGGGAGTGAAGTAAGCATTTTTCAACAGGACGACCGGATAGCGCCTCATGAAGATCCTGATGTATCGGAAGTGCTGACTGACATCCTTCAGCAGGAAGGAATAAAGATCTATCTCAATAGTCAGGTGAATGCTGTCAATAAAACTAAAGAAGGTATGACCCTTTCAGGAAGTTTTTCGGGCAGCCAAAAGAATTTCTCCGGTTCACATCTGCTCATCGCTACGGGGCGGATGCCAAATACTAAGGCATTGCAGCTGGAAAAAACAGGGATCAAGACAGACAGTGAAGGACATATACAGGTAAATGATAAGCTGGAAACCAATATTACAGGTATTTATGCTTTAGGAGATGTAAAAGGAGGGCCTCAGTTTACCCACATCAGCTACCATGATTATAAGGTTGTTAAACAAAATCTTTTAGGTGACGGAGGGGCCTCCATACAGGATAGAATTCTTACCTACACAGTGTTTACCGATCCACAGCTAGGCAGAGCCGGCTTCACCGAAAAACAAGCCAAGGACAAAGGCATTCGATATAAAGTGGCCAAATTGCCTATGGAAAAGGTAGCCCGAGGCATAGAGACAGGCCACACGGCCGGTTTTATGAAAGCGCTTATTGATGAAAGTAATGACAAAATCATAGGGGCTTCTATTGTAAGTATGGAGGGGGGAGAAATTGCCTCTGCCTTGCTGATAGCGATGATGGGAGGGTTAACATACCAGCAGATTCGCGATGGTGTATTTCCGCATCCAACGCTGGCAGAGTCACTCAATAATCTGTTCATGACAGTATGATCGTTAACTCGACAGAAAAGGGTTGGGATATTATCTTTCAACGTGCCCATGCGCTGCTGGCTGGGCAGTTGGCCATGCAATGGAAGAATACTCAGCGGCCTGACCGATGGACAGAAACGCTTGCTGCTATTGTGGATCATGATGACGGACAGCGGGATTGGAGAAAAGGCGAACATCTGACCGCAGCAGGTGCTCCTATGGACTTTACCTTGCGGGAACTTGATTTAGAACAGGCCAAGAAAGTAGTGGACAATGCCCGCTATCGTTCCCGTTGGATTGCCTTACTGACTTCAATGCATACTTCCGCTTTGTATGAAAAACTGAGGGGCGACAGTCAGGCCGTAAATGAATTTCTAGACGAACAGCAAACCTACCAAAGCAAACTCAGGCGTGCGCTCTCAGTGAAAAAAGAGGAAGCCCAGCGTGCCTATCGTCTCATGTTTTTATGCGATGCCTGCTCTTTAGTGTTATGCAAGGATGAAGTACCTGCTGGCGGTAGAAGACTGGAATTAGGCAAAGATCCTATTGGACAAAGGTGTTTTATTTTTGAGAAAGAAGAAAATGTCATTTCTGTAGAACCCTGGCCTTTTGAGATGAATCAATTTCAGGTGACAGCAGAAGCCTTTCATCTAAATCAATTGTCATTTAATAGTGACCAGGCACTGTATGAAGCGCTGGATCATGCTGAACTGTATGAGAAAGTCTGGTATTTTCATCGCTAACTTCAAAAACTTTATCCTTTCCTTTATTTTTTCTAATTTGTAAAAATCATTTCCCCGGCAGTTATGAACATTACTATAGATAAACCCAAAACTATTAAAATACCTAAGTACTTAGTTTATGAGGTGTTGGAAGGTAAATCTATTCCTTATCGTGGTTTTCAAGAGGTACTTCGTAAAGAAAAAACACTAGAAGATATTATGGGAAGCAGTGGACTACAAGCGATTATCGTATCTAGTATTCTACGATACATATTTAAGCATCTTGCTGAAGATCGATACGAAGTAATTACTAATGAAGCTGGTTTGCATCTCAGTAAAAAAAATAATCTATCCACCGATATTGGTATCTATGAAACACATATTCTGAAGCCAGAAAGTCTTACCAATCAATATCTATCTATAGCTCCTAAAATAGCCATTGAAGTGGATACTAAAGCCGATATGAGTCAATTTGTGAATCCCATGGATTACTACCATCAAAAGACCAGTAAACTATTAGAATTTGGTACAGAAAAAGTAGTCTGGGTAGCTACAGAAAGTAAGAAGGTAATGGTTGCAATGCCTAATCAGGACTGGTTTACTACGGACTGGGATAAATCTATAGCGCTATTACCTGATCTTTCTATCAACATTGCAGCACTCCTTGCTGAAAGAGGTATTCAATAAAATCATATGAACAGACATTCGTATTATATCTGTTTATTCCTCATGTGCATATTGTCTAGTAGCTATGCGTTTGCACAAAAAATGCCTGTACAAAAGCAGGAAAGGAAGGTATGGAAGAAAGCAGAAAAAATACGTAAACAACTGATGAATGGTGCTGAATTTACCAAATTAGCCCAAAAACATTCCGATGATCCAGGTTCTGCTGCGACTGGAGGTGACTTAGGATTTGCAAGTATAGGCCAGTTTGTATCTGCCTATGAAAACGCAGCACTTCAACTCATGTCCGGTGAAATATCCCATCCATTGAAAACTAAATTTGGTTACCATATCATTCAACTCATGGAGAAACAGGAAGACAGGTATCATACCCGGCATATACTCATTAAGGATTAATATCTCTTTAACAACAGACCATGCCGTTCATTAGATATTTCCCCATTTTCCAGGCTTATTGCTCCATTGACCAACACATAGCTAAATCCCTCAGCCAACTGGAAAGGGTTTTCATACGTAGCCGTAGCGTGTATCTTTTGTGGATCAAAGACCAGGATATCGGCCTGATAGCCGGGTTTCAATAACCCTCTTTTTTCAATGCCTATCGTTTGTGCAGAGAGTGAAGTCATTTTTCTGACAGCTTCTTCCAGGCTTAGTAAACTGTCTTTCACGACAAAATCTTCTATGATCCTGGCAAAAGTGCCATGTCCACGAGGATGACGGGAAGTAGGACTACCATCCGAGCAGACCATCACCAGGGAGTCGGCCAGGAAACGGGCCTGTAAGCTATCATCCATGACAAAATAAGCACCAGAGGCTCCACCAGGCTGTATATCGTCAATGAGCACTGCTTCAAAGGATTTATTTTTCTCTGCTGCTACCTGGGCCAATGTCTTTCCTGCATAAGGCGCGGTGCCTAACAGCGTAGCTTCCGGCCCATTGCGTTGATTCACTTTATTTCGTAAAAATGTGGACAGCTCCTGCCGTTTTTGTGCAACCACTTGCTGGTAGTTGTGGGGAGGTAAAGCCCATTCAGGAAAAACAATACTAATGCCTGTATAACTGGCGGTATAAGGATATACATCGGCTGTCACTTTTATCCCTCGTTTTCGGGCATCCGCCAGCAATTGCAGAATCTCTTCCGCTCTCTCAGCACCTTTCCCATAAACCACTTTAAGGTGCGACACGTGGACGGGGCAATACGTTCCTTGCCTGAGTAGCTCCCGAATGGAGGCTTCTACGGCATCGTCATCTTCATTGCGGATATGACTACTAATTAATTTACCTTTCTCTCCCACAATTTTAGCCAGAGATTCCAATTCCTCTTCTGATGCGTAAACACCCGGTACATACTCCAGGCCGGTAGACATACCAAAGCAGCCCGCTTCCAGTTGATCTTTTAAAAGCTGTCCAAGCTTTCCGAGCTGTTCTGCAGTTGGGTTGGGATTGTATTGAATGCCAGACTGTGTCCGTAAACTACCGTGCCCTACAAACATGGCAACATTAACACCCGGTATGGTATCAGCTACCTGCTGCATCCAGGTATGCATATTTTCAGGACTGCTGCCATCTTGTCCCAGGCAAATAGTGGTAACACCCATCGCCAGAAAATTTGAGAAGCCAGGCGTTTCCAGCGGATTACCATGAGCATGCGTGTCAATAAACCCAGGCGTGATAGTTCTGCCGGTTGCATCAATGCGCTTAGATACCTCAATTTGGGCGGTATCTACCATACCAATATAAACAATAGTGTCAGCCTGTATCAGTACATCCGCCGGGTAAGCCTCCTTTCCTGTGCCGTCTATAATCTCTCCGTGGGTAATCAACACATCAAATGAGCGGGTAGGCTGCTGTTGCAGAAATTGTTCAAAAGCAGAAGGTTCCTGCGAGCAGGCAATAGAAAGCAATAAACAGCTGCTCAGGACATAACATAATTTCATGATGGCATCAACTTTATTTTCCGAGTTTGTACTTTCCTGCCCCGATAAAGATCAGGCTGATAAAGGTGAAACAGGCTTCTACCGGGTGCAAGATGTAGGAAAGACTATCTCCATTAGCGATATGAGAAGAGGTAGCTATCAGCATGGTAAATATCATGAGCAAACAGGCGGGAATCCAGAAAACACCCAGCATCAGACATAGACCGCCACCAAACTCCGCCACTCCTGCCATCAGGCCCCAAAAGGCAGGCGCAAAATCTATCCCGATAAGTTGCATGTTCTTTCCAAGGATTTCCCAATATTCCTGACCAAAATAAAGTTTGGGCGCTCCATGACCCATAAACACACTACCGATGCCTACCCGTAAAATCAGAAGCCCCAGATGGAAATTAATTGTTTTCCCTGAAGTTAATGTTCCCATACAAAATTTACCTTTACAGCTTTCAATTTATATTTTCATACTCCTGGACAATTCCTCCTGTGAGCCTCAATAACTCAGTTTCAGCATCTATCAGGTTATATTTAGCCTGCAGATTACTCAATGCAGCATTCAAATAGTTGATCTGAATGTCGCGGTAGTCGAAGGAGTTGATGGTTCCGTTTTTATATCTTTCTTCTGCCAGTTGCAGGTTTAACTCTCCACTTTCCACATTTTGCTGTGAAATATTGAGCAACTTCTTCCGTACATTATACAGGTCATAAGAAGCAATCAGCTCGTTCTTTAAACTCAATTTTAATTGATCAATCTGCAATTGCCCTACTCTTTCCTGTGTATAGGCATTCTCAATAGTTCTTTTCACGCGGCCTCCATCAAAGAGCAGGTAGCTTAGGGTGAACCCCGCTGCATAGTTGCCCGTGCGGGTCTGGCTTACCGGAGGCCTGGGGTTATCAGGATCAGAAAAAGCTAAATCTGCCTGTGACAGGTCCTGGCGAGCCCAGTTATAAGAGCCGCCCAGGTTCAAACTGAGTTGCGGATAGAGTTCGGTTTTGGCCAGGCGGGTTTCAGTTTGCAGAATCTGAAGATTTAAGAACTGGTTTTGCAGATTGCTGTTGCTGGCAATCATTTTATCATACAAATCCTCTAAGCCATACTCTTGCGTTTGCACATCAAGATCATTTGTCAAACCATATTCCGTATCAATATCCACACCCATCAACAGATTCAGATTCCGCCGGGCATTTCGAAAATTAACTTCCTGGGTTACGTAGTTGGAAGAATCGGTCAGGTAGGCGTTTTGTTCCTGCAGGATATCAAAAGTAACAGCGCTCCCCAATTCTCCCTTGAGTTTAACATATTCGTATCTGTCTTTCGACAGTGTAAAGACTTTTTCAAGCACAGAAAGCTGCTCTGCTTCTAAAATAGTAGTGTAATAGGCCAGAATGATTGCCTGAATGGCATTTTCTACAACTACCTGTGCATTGCCCATGCTCAACTCCTGTAATTTTTGCAGTCTTTCCCGGCTGATACTCACACTGAACCCGTTAAAAAGTATCCAATTGACACTGATGCTAGGGCCTATATCATTCGAAATGGTAAGTCCTTGCAGGAAACTGGCAGGGTTGACCACATCCCGGAAGTTGTTATTCTGAGAGATACTGAAGATGATGGTAGGATAACGGCCTGCTGCACCCCAGGTATTGTTGTTTTCAGCAATCTCTACATTCAGTTTCTCTATTTGTATGTCAAAATTATTGGCCAGACCCGTTTGGATGGCTCCGGATAAAGAAAGAGAATCCTGCGCCCGTAAGCGGAGAGAAAAAATAAAAAAGCAGGAAAAAATCAAAAATATGCTGGCTCTGGTAAAGTTTGACATGGTAGAATGTTTTGATAAATACTGACATTAATAGTGAATGCCAGATATCAAATTTTATGATCTAATATCCGGCATTATGTTTCAGGTGCATCAGCTTATAATTTTTGCAGCCTTCTTTGCTCTATAATGGCGGGTTCCACGTCCTCCGGATTCGGCATATAGACAGGTTCTTCCGGATTGATAAATTTGTTCAGTCTCACCAAACCACGGTTTACCAGCAATTTTATATCATTGAAGGCCAAGATAAATATGGGAAAGAAAAGCAGGATGATCAAAGTGCCGAACATGACGCCATAGGCCACGGAAATGGCCATCGGAATCAGGAATTGTGCCTGGAAACTTTTCTCCAATATCAAAGGATACAATCCTGCCACTGTGGTAATAGAGGTGAGCAGAATAGCTCTGAAACGAGAGGTTCCGGCATTATGCGCTGCTTCTTCCACCGTCATTCCTTCCGTCAGATTTTGATTATACTTGTCCAACATCACCACGGCGTCGTTGATAATCACACCAGACAGGGCAATCATACCATACATACTGAGCATAGAGATGGGCTGGCCATGAATGCCATGCCCTATGGCGGCACACATCAGCCCAAACGGAATCAGCAGCAGTATCAAGATAGCCTGATACAGAGAGCGGAAGGAAAGTGTAATAGTCAGTATCATCATGATGAAGGCTACAGGAAATACCTTGGCAAAAGAGTCAACAGTCCGGGCAGAACGCCTTTGTTGTCCTTCAAAAGAATAAGTAACGCTGGGATACTTGCTCAGTATAGGGGGTAAAATCTCTGTTTGTACTTTCTCAATAATTGGTGGCACCGGTTCATAGGGATCTACCAGATCCGCTTCTATTCTCACCTCCCGCTTGCCATTAAAATGATTAATATTCATGACACCCCGGTCTATGGAATAATCGGCCAGTTCCTGCAAGGGATACTCGTTTCCCCCTGTATCTTTAATCTTCATAGACTCCAGTTGCGAGATAGTGAGCCGGTCTTCTTCCGGATAACGTACCCATACGCGTACCTCATCGGTGCCTATGATCAGGCGCTGGGCTTCTTCTCCGAAAAAGGCCTGGCGGATCTGATTGGTGATATCGGCTTGCGAAAAACCTAAGAAATAGGCTTTGGGTTTCAGTTGTAATTGTAGCTCTCGTTGCCCGGTGGCTGTATTATCTACAATATCCTTCAGTGAAGCAAGCTTGGCTATTTCCGCATTGACTTCTTCTTTGGCAGCCATTAGATTTTCCAGGTTGCTGCTCAACAAGGATAGGGAAAAAGGAGTGCCAAAACGATTTTGTCCACCCACATTGTATTTTTGAGCTTCGGGAACAGGTCCAATTTTCTGTCGAACCCGTGCGGCAATCTCAAAACTGGAGATATCCTCAATTTCCTCCATGTCAATCAGGTTAATCTGCAAATGTCCGGTATGGCCTCCTCTTTCCACACTGGCCCCGCGGCCACCGCTACTCCCTACGTTGAGGTCTACCGTTTTGATTAAAGACTCCTCACTGTTCCGCTCTTTTTTAATTTCCTCATCTACTTCCCAAACGGCTTGTTCGAATCGCTTCAGATATTCTTCCGTAATATTTTCCCGAGTACCGGGTTTGAGAACCAATGTAACATTGAAATTGTCAAAAGGAATAGAAGGGAAGATAGTTGACTTGATAAGGCCTCCCTGAATCAGGCCTAATACTGTCATAAACAATACAATGGGGATGGTAACAGAAATCCATTTCCACCGGATCAATAATTTCAGGAAGCTGCCATAAATATGATCCCTGGTATATTTGATAGCCCGATCCAGCGCACCTCGAATTCGGTCTTTATTAGGTCTGCCTTCTTTTTTCAGCAATGCTTTTCCTGTAGACAAATGGGAGGGAAGCACAAAAAAGGCTTCTACCAAAGAGAAAGCCAGACAGGCAATCACCACAATGGCCATTTCGGTCGTGAACCCCTCATTATCTAACAGCATCAGAGGAATAAAAGCAATAATGGTGGTCGTTACGGAAGTGAATACGGCAGGCAGCATTTCAACGGTACCATCTACAGCAGCTTTTATCGGAGTCTTTCCCCGCTCGGCATGCGTGTACACGTTTTCAGCAATAACAATCCCATCATCTACCAGAATACCTACTACCAGGATCATACCGAATAAAGACAACATGTTGATGGTGATTCCTGCCAGATTACCCACAATAAACATTCCCAGGAAAGAGATAGGAATACCCAGGGCTACCCAGAAGGACAAACGGACACTAAGAAAAAGCCCCAGACAGACCAGCACCAGAATAAGACCTACCGCCCCGTTGCTCATTAACAAATCTACCCTTTGCTGCAATAAGCTGTTGAAGTCGAAACTGGCAAAAAGTTCAAAGTTTTCGTTTTGAGCGTTGAACGTGTCGATATAACCATTCAGAAACTCAGAGATTTCCTGTAGATCCTCTTCCGGCAGCTTCTCAATACTGATCGATACCGCTGTCTGTCCGTTTGAATAAGAGCGATTGGGTGTATCGGCAAATTGCATTTTAATATTGGCAATATCGCGCAGTAGTAAATTGCTTCCGTCCGGATTAGCCCGCAAGATAATACGTCCAATTTCTTCGGGGGCATTCTCTTTGGCATTGGCCCGTATCCTGATTTCTTCTTCCAGCGTTTTGATAGAACCGCCTGAAATATCCCGGTTATTGAACCGGATAGCGTTGGCTACCTGAAGAAAGGTAAGACCATAACGGGAAAGATTATCTTCCGAAACCTCTACTGATATCTCCAGATCCGGATATCCAAAGACGCTGACCTGAGAGACTACCCCTGAATTTAACAGGTCATCCTCGATCATTTCTGCTTTATCTTTCAGCACCTTTAGATCATTTCCACCCCGCAAGGTCAGAAAAGCGGCTCTTGAACTACCTCCTGCCCTGTCTTTGATCACAACCGGCTGCTCAGCGCCCACCGGGTAAGAGTTGATACCGTCTACCGCATTCTTTACTTCCATCAATACCTCATCAACATCATATTCATCACGGGTGAGAATAGTGATATAGGCTGAATTCTCTGAAGAAACAGAGGTTACTTCTTCAATTCCGGTAATACCCTTGAGCGCTTCCTCAACTTTAATGGTAATACCTTCTTCCATTTCCTCGGGAGAGGCACCCGGATACGCTACCTGTACTGTGATTTCTCTGGGAGGCAACTCAGGGAAGAATGACATTTTCACATTGATGTATCCCAAAACCCCAAAGATGATGATCAACACCAGAATGGCATTGGCCCAGATGGGATACCTGACAAAAAACTCAACGACCTTTCTCATGTTGTGCTTTGAATTTCAATGTTGACAGTATCATTTTGTGGTTGGGAATTTGCCGGATTGGCAGACTCTAGGGCTTTCACTTTCATATTCTCTATGGCGTTGGCAGGCGCTTCAATAACCAGGCTGTCGCCTTCATACAATCCGTTAGCTTCTACGGGTCTGATTAGCACCTGATCCCGGCTGATCTTCTGCACGTCTACTTTACGGGTCTTCAACACACCGCCATCTACCACAAAAACTTCATTTTCGTTCATCAGTACTCTGCGGGGTATTTCCATGGCATTTTCCAGTTTGTCGCCTGGGATCACAGCCCGCAGATACAAGCCATCATACAAACCACTGTTGGGCCCTGCCTCGATGTTGACATAGACGTTGATAGATTGGGTGGCAGGATCCACATAATCAGCGATACGGGATATTTCACCTTTCCAGGTGCTGGCACCGTCTTCTGACATAACCTCTACTTCGGTATCTTCTTTAATCCACTTGATGTTCTGGACCTCTACCGGAATTTCCAACTCCAGCTGGTCGGTGCGGATAATACTGGCGATATTGGCCCCTGGATTTACCACAGTGCCCACTTCCAGATTGACGGTGGCGATACTGCCATCATAAGGAGCATAGATATAGTACTTTCTCAGGTTCTCTTCAGCGCTTTTGATACTGTAGTAGTCTCTCAAAATGTTTTTAGTGGCTAGAAAGGTTTTCACTTTATTACTCTTAACCGGAGGAAGCTCCTGTAAAGGTTTGTCAATTTCTATGCTTTCAAAGTAGGCTTGCCAGGCGGGATAATCTTCCTGGAAGTCTATCTTAAAATCCGGTAGGCTGGAGGCAATCAGGTTCAGAAATTCACTCTTTTGAGATTGCAGGTTCAAGCGGGTTTCGGCATCGTTGATACGGCAAAGCAACTGGCCTCTGCTGAAGTTAATCCCTGGCTTTAACTGGATTTGCCCTGGTAGCAGCCGGCCCCCTACCTCGGCAATGAGGTTCAATGGCTGGGAAGAGGTGATTCGGCCATAGGCGATTACTTCCGTATCAATTTCACGGTACTCTACCGTATTGACCTTTACATAATTGGTAGAAGAAACCGGGGGACGCTCAGGTGGTAAAGTCTTCATGCCAGAGAATTGTTTCATGGCAAAAAAACCAAAACCGAGTATGGCAATGGCGATGCCAAAGACAATTATTTTTCTATAGTTCATTTTGGTGATTAAGCGCTTCTTATTATAAAAATAAACAAAGCATTGCGCAATTCTAGTACAGAAATTCATTTATACCGAATAAATTTATACAAAGCGATGTAAATGACAGATAAACAGACTTCCTGAACCGATCAATAACCAGCAGGTCATACTTGTCATGAATTTTCCCCGGCACTATTTTATTAGAGGGTATAGTTTGTCAACAGCCAGCCACATTCGGAAATGTGACAAGCTTGTATGCATAGATTTCTGATTATTACAAAAACAATTTCCTGTCGTTATGAAAACAGGAAAGAGAAGCGGAGAAAACTTAACGGAGGCTTTGGGTGGAGAAGGGTGGGTTACATTAAGAAGCTTTATTGCAGCTATTTTGGAAAAGGTGTTCCCGGTAATAGCGCAGCATTAGAAGCATTGAGTTTAGATTGTCGTTCAAAACAAAAGCCTGCTGTTTTAGCAGGCTTTCTATGTTCAAAACAGTGGGTTTTTACATTCTTTCTGCCTTCTTGTTGACCCTGTTCAGGGCAATTTCATTCAGTTTTTTATCAGCGTTCTTTTCTTCCTGCAAGGTTTCGTTCAGCAGGTTAGCTACGTCCCGATGTCCCAGATCGTTGGCAATGGTATGCGCAGTACCATATCCTGCCATTTCATAATGCTCAACTCTTTGGGCTGCTCCTATCAAAGCCGCATCTCTTACGGCAGGATCTGCTTCCGAATTGATAACCTCTTCTCCTTCTTTCACCAGCCCTTTCATGGCTTCGCAAGTAGTGGTATCAATCTCAAAGTTCAGCATACCGGCGATCTGACGCAGACGATCTCTTTGCCTTTTAGTTTCTTCCAGATGCTCTGTAAAAGCATTCCTCAAAGTAGAGTCGTTAGCAGCTTTGGCCATTTTAGGCAATGCTTCTACTAACTGGCTTTCTGCGCTGTATAGATCGGCAAGTTCATGATGTAACAAATCTTCCATGGTCGGAAGTTTTTCTTTTGATGAAAAAAGTCCCATAGTTGAAAATTTTTTTTAGTTAAAAAATTAAATCTTAATTCACTCTATGTAACTAAAGGAAATAGAATAGGTTATTAGATTTCGGTAAAAAAAATGGAAAAAATTTTATAGTGATATATACCTAGATATAATTAATTACTATAAATAAGGATAAAATTTATGGAAAAAAAATTAAAACTAGTACTATTAGATATTTATATATTAATCTGGTTAGACACAAAAAGGTTTATGTTCTCATAGTTCCTTATCATTATCTCACAGTTGCAGTTATTGGTGAAGAATGACTGGCAACATAGTTCGGTCAAATTTTTTGGAGTAAGGTGTGGTGTATGAATTCTACCGCACAACCCTATACTTGAAAAGTTGATATATCTGGCCTACATTAAATTATTCACACATATTGCTGGTTCAATTGGAGTCATATGATCAGACATCTTCTATGTTTTCTTTTCCTGCTGCTCTTTGTATATGCATGCCAGGTATCTCGGTCAGGGCAACATACGGCAGCATTAAAGAAATCCATTCAGGCAGTGCTTGACCAAACGGAGGGAGAGTTTGCCGTGGCTTTCAGAAACCTAAGCTCACCTCAGGAGGAACTGCTCATCAACGCTCATACACATTTTCATGCAGCCAGTACCATGAAAACACCTGTACTGCTGGAGGTGTATCGACAAGCCAAAGAGGGTAAATTTACATTACATGATTCTCTTTTAGTTAAAAATGAGTTTAAAAGTATTGTTGATAGCAGTCTGTATTCCCTGCATCCGGAGGATGATTCTTACCTAGAACTCTATGAACAGATAGGGAAACAGCAGCGCATCTATGATCTTGTTTACCAAATGATCATTGCCAGCAGTAACCTGGCCACCAACCTCATTATCGAGCTGGTAGGGGCCCCCAATGTCAACCGGAGTATGCGTGCACTGGGCGCTCATGATATACAGGTGCGAAGAGGTGTGGAAGACAGCAAAGCATTTCAGCAGGGACTCAATAATACAACGACTGCCTATGACCTGATGGTTCTACTGGAAGCCATCGCTAAAAAAGAAGCCGTCAGTGAACAGGCCAGCCAGGCCATGATTGATATTCTGCTGGATCAGAAATTCAAGGATATTATTCCGGCCAAGCTTCCTGAAGATGTCAAAGTAGCCCATAAAACCGGCTGGATCACGGGCCTTCACCACGACTCAGGCATTGTTTTCCTGCCTGACGGGCGGCAATATGTGCTGGTTTTGCTCTCTAAAAATTTGCAGGACGAAGAAGCAGGCATAGAAACCCTGGCCACTGTATCCAGAATGATTTACGACTATGTAGTAAGCAATGAATGAAATGAGTGAATGCTGGTGTTACTTTTCATTGCTTCAAAACCGGAAATTGAATAGCTGCACTCAGAACAGGTAACACAAAGCTTAATTATTTACCATACAGATCTTTGCCGGCACTTTCGTATTTGTCGCCCTGCTTCCAGAAAGGATGCTCCGGCATGTTGGCTATTTTTTCAGTTGCCAAGGTGAAGGCTTCCACAAACTTTTCTACATAGTTGAGGTTTATCGTCTCTATTTCATCTGTCACCTGATGGTAGTGTTTCATAATTTCCTGGTCGAAGGCCGTCAAACCCGGTGCGAAATCTACTGCTGGAATTCCTTTGGCCGCAAAACTCACATTGTCCGAACGATCATAAAGATTTTGCTCAGGAGCCGGATCGGTGATGGCTGTTAAGCCGAAGGGTTCTGTAGCTGCCTGGATTTCTTTCTCGGCAGTTGTTCTTTCCAGTCCAATAACGGTCACCTTGGTAGTATCGTTATATCCGGCTCCATCGGTATTCATGTTAAAAACCATTTGATCCAGCGGTAACAAAGGATGATTGGCATACCAACTGCTGCCCAGCATACCTTTTTCTTCGGCGGTAACTGCCAGGAACAGCAGCGAACGCTGGGGTGGGTTCTTACTGAAATAATCGGCAGCTGTCAGCAAGGCGGTGATCCCAATACCATTGTCACGGGCACCGTTGTAGATAGAATCCTGGACACCATCACTTTTTCCCACACCCACATGGTCATAGTGCGCTGACAGAATGATGTACTGGTCTTTTAGGTTTGGGTCTGTTCCTTCTATGAAGGCCGCCACATTTTTCGCAGGAATGGGGGTGCTTTCTTTACCGGCAATGTTGATCATGCCCTCTCCCTTTTTTTTGTCCTGGAATGTACTTAAGCGTTCTTCCTGAGGGTCATTGAGCCAAAGTAGTGGAATCTCCTGTTCTTTCTTTTCTTCGTATAAGGTCAGCTGTTCGGCATTCAGATACTGTACGAGTATAGACCAGGGTATTTGTTCGGATTGGTATAACTCTACCAAAGCCAGCCCTCCTTTTTCTGCTACATTGACTTGTTTGTCGTGGCTGGAAAAGAAGAAACTTTGAGGATTAGACTGTTCGGGCGTTCCCGCTTTGGCTACTACAATTTTTCCTTTAATGTCCAGTTTAGCCAGATCTTCCGGCAAAGCATAGTTGGCGTATAAAACCGGTGCTTGTATCTCGGTGCTGTCTCCTGATATGATTAACAAATCTTCTCCTAAAGTAAATACATTGTCCTGGTAGGCAAAGGTAGCTGCTGCGGGTGGTTTTTCAGCGATTAACTGCACCGGTTGATAGAATCCTTCGGCTCCTTGTACAGGTTGCAGGCCATAGCTGCGGAATACTTCAGCAATATATAGTGCTGCAATGTCTAACTCAGGTGAGCCGGTATCCCGGCCTCTTAGTTCATCGGAAGCCAAAAAGCGAAGGTGAGCTTCTATCTCATTGAGTTGAATAGTGTTTTTAATCTCTTCTACCTGTGCCAGACTGACGCTCACAAAGCACACTTTCAATAGAAACAACGCCGCTATTTTTTTTATATCTATTTTCATTAGGATGTAGTTTATTGTAATGAAAACATAAAATAACCCTTCATTCATTTTATGTTTGACAATAGCTTTTTAAGTTAATAAAGGAAAGCCAAATTTCTACGATAGCTTTTTGAATTATTATTATTTTCACCTCCTCTCAAGAAAAGCAAGATAGTATGAAGCAATGGATCATCATTTTTATAAGTTTATTCCTCCTGTGCTGTGCATCGCCGGAAGAAGCCACCTATGATATTGTCATTAAAAATGGTATGGTATACGACGGAAGTGGCCAGGCACCTTATCGCGGAGATGTGGCTATCGTTGGCAAAAAAATAGCAGCGATAGGCACACTGGAAAATTTTAAAGCCGATACAGTCATTGATGCTACAGGTATGGCTGTCAGTCCGGGATTTATCAATATGCTGAGCTGGGCAGGGTATCCGCTGTTAAAAGATGGCCGCTCCCTGAGCGATATCAAACAAGGCGTGACGCTGGAAGTTTTCGGCGAAGGCTCTTCGCTCGGTCCTTTGAATGAGGAAATGAGGAAAAACAATGATGAAGCACAGTGGACCTCTTTTGGAGAAGGAATGCAGTATCTGGTAGATAAGGGCGTTACACCCAATGTGGCATCTTTCGTGGGCGCTACCACCATCCGTATTCATGAACTGGGTTACGAAGATCGTCCTCCTACAGAGGAGGAGTTGCAACGGATGCAGGCACTGGTAAGGGAAGCCATGGAAGAAGGTGCGTTGGGGCTAGGTTCTTCCCTGATCTATGCGCCGGCCTTCTTCGCCAGCACAGAAGAATTGGTGGCACTGGCAAAGGCGGCTGCTGCCTACGATGGCAAATATATTTCTCACTTACGGAGTGAAGGAGATTCATTTCTGGAAGCCGTCAATGAGTTATTAACCATTGCCCGCGAAGCGGATATCGATGCGGAAATCTATCACTTAAAAGCAGCCGGTAAAAGTAACTGGCCTAAGCTGGATCAGGTATTAGCTAAGATTGATTCTGCTAACCAGGCAGGGCTGAATATTACCGCCAACATGTATAATTATATCGCTGCCTCTACCGGCCTGGATGCCACCATGCCTCCCTGGGTACAGGAAGGGGGCACAGAAGCCTGGATCAAAGGTCTGAAGAACACAAAAACCAAAGCACAGGTATTAAAAGAGATGCGGGTGTCTTCCAAAGGCTGGGAAAATTTTTTCGTGGCAGCCGGTAATCCCGACAATATATTGCTGGTAGAATTCGAACAAGATTCATTGAAATATCTCACCGGCAAGACAGTAGGGGAGATTGCGGCCATGCGAAAGACTGCTCCGGAAGAAACTATTGTTGATCTGGTCGTCCAGAATGGGGCCGACATAGGCACTGTCTATTTTCTTATGAGTGAGGACAACGTAAAAAAACAACTCCGGCTGCCCTACATCTCTTTTGGCTCGGATGCCCGCTCCATCGCTGCTGAGGGTGAAAATCTGAATAGTAGTACCCATCCCCGTACTTATGGCAACTTTGCCCGCCTGCTGGGCAAATACGTTCGGGAAGAAAAAGTAATCTCTCTGGAAGAAGCCATTCATAAACTGACGGGATTATCCGCGCAAAAGCTCAAAATCAAAGAACGTGGACAACTGGCTTCCGGCTATTATGCGGATGTAGTGGTTTTTGATCCGGCGCAGATCAGCGATAAAGCCACTTTTGAGCGGCCGCATCAATATGCAGAAGGAGTGGTACATGTGTTTGTCAACGGCACACAGGTATTAAACCAGAGGGAACATACGGGCGCTACCCCTGGTATGTTTGTCAAGGGGCCGGGCTATGCAGCGGATCAGGAGCAGCCCGCCGCACAATGAAACTTTACCGGAAAGTCAGGGGTTTTGCTGTCAGGTGCGTAGCCACCTGTTATGAAAAATAGGTAAGCCATGATTATTGTAGAGAACGCTGTGATCAGCGATGATATCAAAGAGAATTTCTTTGTATGCAACCTGGAGAAATGCAAAGGAGCCTGCTGTGTAGAAGGAGATATGGGAGCACCGCTGGAGGTAGATGAATTAACAACGCTGGAAGCGATATACGACGAGGTGGCACCTTACCTTACCGAGGAAGGGAGAAAAGTCATTGAGAAGGAAGGGAAATATGTGAAAGATACGGACGGTGACTACTGCACGCCTACCATTGGTGGAAGAGAATGTGCCTATGCCATTCGGGACAAAAAAGGTGTGTTAAAGTGCGGCATAGAACAAGCCTATAATGAGGGTAAAACTAAGTTTAAAAAACCTATTTCCTGTCATTTGTACCCGCTTCGTATTACCCCTTATGATCATTATGATGCCATCAACTATCACCGGTGGTATATCTGTAATCCGGCCTGTACACTGGGGCAAGCCCTGAATGTTCCGCTGTATCGTTTCCTGGAAGAAGCCCTCGTCAGAAAGTACGGAAGAGCGTGGTATGATACGCTGATAGAAAAGATTGAAGGGAAAGGTTCACAAGTATAAGTGTATGGTTCTGAGCTCATAGTTCACTGTTTACCTATGAACTCAGAGTCCTGTGAACGAAAATTCAGAAGATTATTTTTTCAGCACGGCTGCGATCGTTTCTCCAATGTCGGCGGGCGACTTTACCACATGCAGGCCACATTCCTCCATGATCTTCATTTTAGCCTCTGCCGTATCTTCTTTTCCCCCAACGATAGCACCGGCATGACCCATGCGTCGACCCGGAGGGGCTGTCTGTCCGGCGATAAAGCCCACAACAGGTTTAGGATTGCCTTGTTCTTGTATCCAGCGGGCCGCTTCCGCCTCATAATTTCCGCCAATTTCACCAATCATCACAATGGCCTCAGTTTCCGGATCATTCATCAGCAGTTCTACGGCCTGTTTGGTAGAGGTGCCAATGATGGGGTCTCCCCCGATACCGATAGCCGTAGAAATACCTAAACCGGCTTTTACTACCTGATCTGCCGCTTCGTAGGTCAGCGTACCAGATTTTGATACAATACCAATACCCCCTTTTTTGAAGACGAATCCGGGCATGATCCCTACTTTCGCTTCCTCAGGCGTAATGACACCCGGGCAGTTAGGGCCAATGAGCGTAACATCTTTGTGTTTAATGTAATTTTTGACAATCATCATATCCTGTGTAGGAATCCCCTCCGTGATGGCTACAATGACTTTGATACCAGCATCGGCGGCTTCCATAATAGCATCAGCCGCAAAAGCAGGGGGCACAAAAATGACAGAGACGTTAGCACCCTTTTCGTTTACAGCCTCCTGTACGGTATTGAAGACAGGACGGTCCAGATGGGTCTGACCTCCCTTGGTAGGCGTAACGCCTCCTACGATATTGGTGCCGTACTCGATCATCTGTTCAGCATGAAAAGTGCCTTCAGAGCCGGTAAATCCTTGTACAATTACTTTGGAATCTTTATTGACTAATACGCTCATGACAGATCGGTTGATTTTTCTCACAAAAATAGGACAAATACCGGCATTGACAAGCAGGCAGAAAGATAATCTCTGCTTCATGCTAGGAATTGAGCAAAAATTTTCAACCTTATTCCATAGTAATTTCAGGTGTAAGATATGTCATACAAATACATCTGGTGATGGGTATCCTTCAAAATATTTTCACTTAAACAGTACAAAACCTATTTTAGGGTAAAATAACAAAACACGCATTTAATTTGACGACTACTACACAAACAACCTCTCACTGGCTCAAGACCGTTGGCTTTCTGGCCGGCCCTTGCCTGTTTATTATCCTTTTATCAAGCCTGCATATTGAAGCATTAGATCCGAAAGCGCCTCACGTTATTGCGGTAGCTGTCTGGATGGTGATCTGGTGGATTACGGAAGTAGTTCCTTTACCGGTTACGGCCCTGCTGCCCCTCGTTATTTTTCCTATTCAAAGGGTTTTCAGTGTAGCAGAAGCAGCCGCTCCCTATGCTGATCCCATCATCTTCTTATTTATGGGAGGATTTTTGATTGCACTAGCCATGGAAAAGCGGAATCTGCACCGGAGAATCGCATTAAATATTATCCGGATAACAGGCACGCATGCGAACGGTATCATATTGGGATTTATGCTGGCCACGGCTTTCTTAAGTATGTGGATATCCAACACAGCCACTACCGTGATGATGCTTCCCATCGCCTTGTCGGTCGTTGATTTGTTGCAGGACAAACAGGAAAACGTCAGCGAGAACTATCGCAGGTTTGCTTTAGGTCTGATGCTGAGCATTGCTTATGCTGCCAATATCGGGGGCACCACGACCATTATCGGGACGCCCCCCAATGTAGTGCTGGTAGGTTATATCAAACAGTTTTATAACTATGATATCAGTTTCGGCTCCTGGTTGTTTGTAGGTGTGCCTGTGTGTTTCATTTTGTTATTGGCTACCTATTACTTAATTACCAGGGTATTGTATCCTCACCATCTGCACAAGCTGACAGGCTCTGATACACTGATTCAAGATAAACTCAAAGCCTTGGGGCCGATGAGCCGTGCAGAAAAGTTAGTGGCAGCAGTCTTTTTTTTAACAGCGGTCTGCTGGATATTTCAAACACAGCTGAATGATCTGTTGGGTGGTAATTACCTGGATAATACCACTGTGGCTATGGCAGGAGGGGTGCTGATGTTTATCCTGCCCGTACAGACAAACCCGCAACATTATATTTTAGATTGGAAAAGTACGGAACGCCTACCCTGGGGCATTCTTTTGCTGTTTGGGGGAGGTTTGTGTCTGGCAAAGGCCATGGAAACTACGGGTATTGTGGAACTGGTAGGAAAAGAGATTGCCGGTGAGGGCAAACTCAACCTTTGGCTGCTCATCCTGCTACTGACAACTTTTGCGTTGTTTATTACAGAAATCATGAGCAATGTGGCTCTTACGGTCATTTTTGTGCCGGTCGTATTAGGGATTGCCGACAACATGGCTATAGAACCTCTCTTTCTGGCAATTCCGGTGACGCTGGCAGCCAGTTGTGCCTTTATGATGCCAGTTTCCACACCCCCCAATGCAGTCGTTTTTTCCAGCGGTTTCATCAAGATATACGAGATGGTAAAAGCAGGCTTTTTCCTAAATTTAATATCTATCGTGGTATTACTTTTGGTAGCTCTTACTATTGTCCGTTGGGTATACGGATAATCGCTGATGTTGATAACACATGATTCTTCAATTCGTTTTTACCAGTATAAAAAAGGTCATTTTGATCCTTTTAAGCATATTTCCTATGGTAGTCTGGGCGCAGCAGGATGGCCAGGTGCGGAATGCAAAAATCGCTGTAGGGGTAAGTGCCAATGCCTACCGGGGCGATTTAGGTAATGCCTATGACCAATGGGCCGCTGCCTGCCATGTAAGTTTTTTAATGAATCATCAAAACCGCCTGCACGGAGGATTGCATGGAAGTTTGGGGACCATTACCGGGGAAGCCCTCAGCCATAATACCCTGGACCTGGACATGACCTATACCCCTAACACTTTTTTCAGAACAAATTTTGTGAGTATTCACTACACTTTGCAGTATGACATCATCCGCCGGGAGTTTCTCAAGGTTTATATTAGTCTGGGGTTAGGGCTTATGCGTTTCATGCCTCATGATCAGTTTGACCAACCGCTGCAAGATCAGCAGCATACCCGTGCCTCTAACGAAACATATACTAATGTAGCGGCCATGTTACCCACACAATTCGGAGTAGATTACTACTTCCCTAACCGTTTCGGTGTGGGACTCAAAGCTGGCTGGCTCAACACAACCACCGACTATTTAGACAACACCTCTCAGCTAGGCGCCCGGCAAGGCAACGACAATGTATTGCAGTGGCAATTTCTGTTTTATATCCCTGCGTCGCTCTAAAGTGCTTATGGAATCACAGGCTTATCCGCATCCTGTTACAAAAAGAACATGAAGAAAATATTAATCCTGCTATTGACCTGTCTGCTTATTTCCGGATTGCAGGCCCAGGTTGTACGCAAACAGGCGGTTGTTTCTGAGGTAAAATCAGCGACAGTCTTTCTCAACGGAGCTCAGGTGACCCGCCAGGCGACAGCCGCTGTGGCCAGTGGTAAAAATCAATTGACTTTTTCAGGGCTTTCACCTTTTCTTGATCCACAGAGTATACAAGTGAAGACGGATGAGGATGTCACTATATTGTCTGTGAATCATCAGATCGACTTCCTAAAGCAACAGGAAACCTCTGACCTGCAAAGAAGAATTGACGTAGTCCGGGATAGTCTGGAATATGAAAAAGCAATACTTTCCGTACTGGAGGAAGAAGAGCAGTTTCTCAAAGAAAACAGAAACATTGGTGGCAGCCAAACGGGGTATCAGCTCTCTGATTTACAGGAGATCACTTCTTATTATACCAGCCGGCTGAAAGAACTGAAAGTGAAGAGACTGGAGGTTCAAAAAAGAATGAAAGTACTGGAGGAAATCATGACACAACTCATGAATCAGCTGAGAGAACTGAATTCCGACCAGAAACTGAATGCCAGTAATATTATCATTACATTATCCGCTGATCGGCCGCAAACTTTACAAATTGAGGTGTCTTACCTGACCCAAAATGCAGGCTGGTATCCTAGCTACGATCTTCGAGTGAAAGATATAGGCAGCCCGATCGCTCTTGCCTATAAAGCCAATGTGCGTCAGAACACCGGAGAAGACTGGAAAGAGGTAACCTTCTCTTTTTCTAACGCAGATCCCAATCAGAGTGGTCAGTTGCCAGATCTTATTCCCTACTATCTGGATTTTCACCAGGTTGCGCTAGGAAATGCTTTGATGGGACGCGTTTCGGGTGTAGCGATCAATGGTATTCACAGCCATAGTGTGTCAGGAAGAGTGACAGACAGTGAAAGCGGAGCAGCTTTGTCTGGCGTTAATGTGGTAGCCCAGGGAACCTCCGTGAGAACCCTGACAGACATCAATGGTAACTTCAATCTCGGCATCCCAGCAGGGGTCAACACCTTACATTTTTCCTATATCGGATATCAATCCCAAGAAGTACCCATCAGTGGTCAGTTTATGATAGTAGCCCTAACACCGGATATGCAAAGCCTGCAGGAAGTGGTAGTCACAGGGGATGAATCTGCTAAAAGAAGAAGTGATCAGCCAGAAAGCGATGCCTCTATGAATTATGCTATACCCACGACCGCTGTTGAGCATCAGACCAGCATCGCGTTTACAGTGGATATTCCCTACACAGTATGGGCTGATGGGGAAAACTATATTGTTGACCTGGCTACCTATGAAATTCCGGCTGCTTACGAATATCAGAGCATCCCCAAGATAGATGAGGCTGCGTTTCTGGTCGCTAAAATCAGCGACTGGAATCAGTATAATTTGTTGGAAGGAGAAGCCAATCTGTTTTTTGAAGGCACTTATATAGGCCGTTCCCTGCTGGATGTACGTTATGTGTCGGATACTTTACAGCTTTCATTAGGAAGAGACAGAAACGTAACGATTAAAAGAGAAAAGGTAAAAGATTTTACCAGAAAACAGCTTATCGGCACGCATCGCATTGAGACAAGGGGCTGGAAATTCTCAGTCAGAAACAATAAAAAACAAAAGATTCACCTGATCCTGAAAGATCAGATTCCAGTTTCCACGACCAGCGAAATAGAAATAGAAAATATTACGCTGCAAAATGGTAAACTGAACAAAGAGAATGGCACGGTTCTCTGGAAGCTGGAACTTGCGCCGGCGGTTCAGGAAGAACGGTTGCTACAGTATTCTATAAAATACCCTAAGCATCGAAATGTAATGATTGAGTAGGGGTTACGCTTATCACCTGATGGATCTTGACAGGCTTTGGCCTCCTTGCTAAAACAAAGTTTGTATTCCATACTTAAAACGCTGTTCGTGTTCCAACAGCCACTTTTTACGCCATAGGCCACCGCCATAGCCTGTCAGGCTTCCATCAGCACCGATCACCCGATGACAGGGAACCACTATGCTGATCTGATTTTTTCCGTTGGTGGTGCCTACCGCCCTGATACTTTTTTCATTACCGAGCTGCCTGGCCAACGCTCCATAGGAGCAGGTACGGCCATAGGGAATTGTACACAAGGCCTTCCATACAGACTGCTGAAAATCCGTGCCTTTTTGAGCAATTGGCAAAGCAAAGCTTTCCCGGGTGCCGGCAAAATATTCGTCAAGTTGCCGGATACAGTGCTGTACCACATCGGGCCTGGCTTCCCTGGTGTTTTCCGGTAGGGTTTTGTCTTGTTCTGCATCCGTAAACAATATACCGGTAATGGCCTGTCCGTCGCTGGTAATCAATAGGTCGCCCAGGGGTGAGGCATAATATGTGCGATAGTTACTCATGGTATAATAAGGTATGCCACAGATAAAAGGTAGTATAAGCCAGCCAACCATGCCAGGGCTGTGCCAGCCGCTCTATAGTAGCCAGGTCAGGTTTTTGTTCTAGTTTCAAAAGATTTTTGATCGCATGGTGCAGTCCTACATCGTCTATGGGGAAGGCATTGGGCATTCTGAGACATTTCAGAATCACATAATGTGCCGTCCACCGGCCAACACCTTTGCAGCGGATCAGGGTTTCTGTCGCTTCTTCAAAAGGAAGGTGCTGCAATTGGTCTTTAGACAGCACGCCCTCCTGTATGGCCTGTGCCACACCAATGAGATAAGCCGCTTTCCGGGCTGAAAACTGAAGCGGGGTCAAATCTGCTACCGATAAATGCGCGATCGTGGCGGAGTTGGGAAACAGATGAAAGGTCTGATCCTGATGAGTTACTGTTTCTCCAAATTGCATCACAAATCTTTGCTTGAGCCTATAGGCAAAAGAAAGATTGATTTGCTGTCCGGTGATGGCCCAGCAGAGGGCTTCAAACAAGTCAGGAATTCCCATCAGTCTTAACCCATAATGCCTCTGCACTACCTGGCTTAACAGGGGATCACCTGCAGCCAGCTGGTAATAGGGTTTAAGATCTGTTTCCAGATCAAAAACATCTGTCAGGTAAACTTTTAATTTGTTTTCTATACCGGCAGCAGGGCAAGGGTGAACAACATGGTAACACACCCTTAATTGCTTTGCGGCCGGTTGATCGGTCACTTCAAAAATAACCAGGGCATCATCAAGCTTCACAGCTTTCTTCAATACATTTCCCTGCACCCTA
Organism: Catalimonadaceae bacterium JC749; assembly: GCA_021730635.1. Classification (GTDB taxonomy): domain Bacteria; phylum Bacteroidota; class Bacteroidia; order Cytophagales; family Cyclobacteriaceae; genus JAJNNC01. The sequence goes on along the minus strand of JAJNNC010000001.1, from coordinate 894,532 downwards.
TGCATGCATTCCAGGGTAGATCTTCTCAGATACGTAAGGCATTCTTCAAAGCAAAATTCTTCCGGCGTTGTCAAGGTCAAGGTTTGCATATCTTACAGGCTCGAAAGCCATTTTTAATAGCTTCTTCTTTGGTATCATAAAACAATACATTCTCTGGTTTGGGGCGTGCTGAGCAAGAGGGTTTACAGAAAATGCCCGTTGTTTTCACAGCAATATAAAATGAGCCGTCAAAGTTAGCATCTTTACTCAGCATAGCTTGCAGCATGACAGGATGGGAAAAAGGCATACCAGGGGCATAATCAGTATTTTTCAGAAACACTTCATAGTCGTTATGAAGCGAATGCTCTTCCAGTTGTATAAAGGGCTGCAGCCAAGTGTGCAATGCCACAAAGGCGGGTTTATGCAGGTAGCCATATCGTTCACGCCCGGCCTTATATATTTTAAGAATTTCACATGACTCCAGCACCCCCAGGTGTTTGGAGATAGCCTGCCGGCTAATGTCAGGGAAATATTCATGTACCTGATTGATATTCAGGGGTGAGCGGGCCAGCAAGGCTATGATCTGTCTTCTGACCGGATCGGCAATGCCTTTGAACACATCTTTGCTCATAATATTTAAGCAACCATATAGTTGCAAATATAAGAGAAACCAAAAAGTTGCACAAAATTTTTTAGTGTTTTATATTCAGTAAAGGGGTATATTGGGGTAGAGAGAAATTGCCCAATGGCTCAGGAAAAAATAAGATTGAATCTGTAAACTTTTCTTCTTCTTTTTTTACTAATTTGCAAACCTCAAGCAGTAATTGTGATAAATTTTATCATATTTTGAATAACAGTTTTGTTGCTTCATATTAATTAGCTAACATTAACCTTTCATTTGATCGTATAGATACATGTCGGAACCTGACCAAAAATGCTGGGTGCAAGCGCTCAAAAAAGGTGACCGGAGTGCCTTTGAAACCATCTACCTTCAATTTCGTGAACCTCTTTTTCTGTTAGCTTTACGATACCTGAAAAACAAAAATTTAGCAGAAGATGCGCTGCACGATATATTTCTGAAATTATGGCGAAACAAAGAAAAACTCAATGAAGGTTTATCGCTCCAGGGTTTTCTGTTCACTTCTATGAAGCACCACCTCCTCAACACTATCAGAAGCCATAAACATGAGGTATTAAAAAACATTCGCTTTGTCCGGAGAAAAGAAACAGCCACCAGTGATACAGAAAATGTGGTTAATTTTTTACAATGTCAGGAAATCATCAGGGCAGGGATCAATACTTTGTCAGCCAAAAAAAGGGAAATTCTGGAATTAAGCTTTTATGAAGGATTGTCTCACCAGGAAATAGCCAGCAAACTCAAACTCTCCGAACATACGGTCAGGTCTCAGCTCTCTCAATCCAACAAACTGTTGCGAACTTATCTGGATAAGGCTATCAGCCTGTTTGTCATCCTTTTCAGTCTCATTCTGTAAAAATTTTTCTTGATCGTAATCGAAGGCCTATACTGCTGTGTACTATTAACAAAAGCAGATAAAGGCTCATGGATACTCACTTAGCTGGTTTGGTAAAAAAGTACCTTAACGACCAATGTACTCCGGATGAAGCCAGGTTGGTGTTGCAATATTTCACGACCCGGGAAGGCCAGGCTTATTTGAGTCGATTGATTGATGAGGATATAGAACAAATTGATGATCTTATTAAGAAAGGGAACCGCTATGAGGCTGATGATGAGCTTATTCTGTCAAAGATTCATCACAACATTTTAGAAGAACAACGCTCCAGGAAGGAGAAAGTGGTGAAGAAGCATCCCTGGTATTGGGTAGCTGCTATAATAGTGGCGGTGTTGGCAGTAGGCTGGGCCTATCAGTTTTTTTTCACACAAAGGTTTATTACGCAGCAAACTGCTTTTGGCGAAACCAAACGGATAAAATTAGCTGACGGCACTGCAATCACCCTGAATGCCAATTCAACACTCAGATATCCTTCCGACTATCAGCAAAACAGAGAAGTTTGGTTGCAGGGAGAGGCTTTTTTTGAAGTGATGCCTGTTTCAAGATCCAATGCTACCAGCCCCTCCAAAGAAAGAATCAAATTCACTGTGCATACAGAAAGACTCCTGGTAGAAGTAACAGGCACTTCCTTTAATATCAATGACCGCCAGGACAAAACGCAGGTAGTGCTCAATACCGGAAAGATTCAATTGAAAGCTCAGGCTCTTCCTCAAAATCAGCCGGATATAGTGGAAATGGAGCCGGGAGATATGGTGGAAGTTTTGGCTGGCGATGGAAAGATCCTGAAAAAAGTGGTCAATCCGGAAGTGTACTCTTCCTGGAAAGATTACAAGCTCGTCTGCTATGACACGCCTTTAAAAGTGATAGCCCAGGTGATCCAGAATAATTATGGCAAACAGGTGGTTTTCAAAGATCCTGACCTGTCGGCGATGGTAGTCACCGGCACGCTGCCCACCAATCATCTTGATTTGCTGCTGGAGGTGCTGGCAGAATCTATGCAACTGGAGATTCAAAAGAGTGAACAGGCCATTTACATCGAGAAAAAATAGATAACAACTTATAAATACATGGTAAATAACATTTTTAAACAGTCAGATTTAATCATTAACTAACATGAAAAACAATCTACACAATTTTAGCAAATGGTGCTTGCTGCTGGTGGTTGGGTGTATCGGTTACACCACACAAGCGCAACAGCTAGCCTCGCGCTATCCGATTTCAAGTGTGGCTCCTTTTTCAGCACAGCATGTAAAAGACAGAACCTTGAAATCCGTATTAGTAGAACTCGAAACCAGGTACAAAGTAAGTATCGTTTTTAACAGTCAGGAAATAGGCGATCAACTGGTTGATATGCCCTATCAGACAGATGACATAGACCTTTCGCTTAAAAACCTGTTGAAGCCACTGGGACTGTCTTACAAAAAATTAGATCAGGGGGTGTATGTGATCCAGAAAGCAAAGAAAAACATCGAGAAGATCAAAAGTGAAGAACAGCCCGGCCAGCTTTCAGCCTCTATGGCGCCTGATCTGGTCAGCAGGCTGGCTCCCCGCCAACTATCTTTTGTGAAAATCTATGAGAAAGAAATCAGTGGGACAGTCACAGATAGTGAAACCTCTGCTCCCCTGCCTGGCGTCAATATTTTGGCCAAAGGCACCAGCACCGGTACGGTGACCGATGTGGATGGAAACTTTCGGTTGTCTGTAGCCGATGAAGTGACAACGTTGATTTTTTCTTCTATTGGTTATTTGACCCAGGAAATAGCCATCGACGGACGCTCTACCATCAACGTAGGCCTGGCTCCCGATGTACAAGCCCTGGAAGAAATCGTAGTAGTAGGGTATGGTACCCAGAAGAAAAGCGACCTGACGGGAGCAGTGGCTAATATTAAATCTGAAAAACTACTGGATCGCCAATCTTTTAATGTCAGCCAGGCATTACAAGGCCGTATTCCAGGAGTAGATGTATACGCCAATACAGCGGCGCCAGGAGAACCCGCTAAAATCCGTATCCGTGGGATCAACTCTATCAATTCCAGTTTAGACCCTCTCTATGTGGTAGATGGAGTCATTGGTATCAATGCCAACTTTTTAGATCCCAACAATATTGAATCAGTAGAGGTATTAAAAGATGCTTCTTCTACTGCCATCTATGGAGCTCGTGGTGCCAACGGCGTTATTATCATTACGACCAAGCGTGGGATAGAAGGAAGCTTCGTCACTTATGATGGGTTTGGTTCCTACAGTGTGCCTTCCAAGAGCATTCCGGCACTCAACGCCCAGGAATTTATGCAGGTATACAACCTGGCCTTTGCCAATGCAGCAAAATACGATCCGGATGGATTTGCCGACGGGAGGTACCAGCCTAACCGGGTGGAAGATTTTCCCGAACTGTTTGATGAAAGCGGAAATCCCAGATACAATACCAATTGGGAAGACTTGATTTATCGTCCGGCCTGGGCACAGAACCATCACATTAACGTACAGGGTGGTGCCAACAAAACCGTGTATAGTGTTTCGGCTGGTTACTCCGACCAGGATGGTATCATGAGAAATTCTTTTTTCAAAAGAGGTAACATCCGGTTCACCCTGGATAATCGGATAAAAGACTGGCTCCGGGTGGGAGGTTCTGTCACAGGATTGCTTAGCAAGCAGCGCATTGTAGATGATAACTCGGGCGCACTCAATGTACCCAGAATGGTGATGGAAGCTATTCCTATTATTCCCATCAAATATCCTGATGGCAGCTGGGGAAGAAACTCCGACTGGCCTGGAATGGAAGGGGGTGAAAACCCGGTGCGACTGACGGATGAAAGACAAAGGCTCCATAACAGAACAGAGGTTTTAGGAGATTTTTATGTACATATTGACATTACCCCAGAGCTGAATTTTAAAACCAGTTTTGGCTACGATCTGAATGCCAACAAAAGTAATCATTACTCCGGAAGAGATTTGAATGGTTTCTCGGCCAACCAGAAAGGTTATGCTGATATAACTAATTGGAATTCTACTTACTGGCAGAGTGAAAACTACTTTACTTACAAAAAGGATTTGTTCACCGGCCATAAACTGGAAGGTCTTTTGGGTATTTCCTGGCAGGAGTTTTACTATGAAAGAATGTTTGGTGCTGCGGAAAACTTTATTGATGACTTCTACGGATGGCATAACCTGGGTGTAGGAAATGTCAGAGCCAATCTAACCTCTGAAGATCAAAGATGGGCGCTCAATTCATACTTTGGCCGTGTTAACTATAACATATTAGACCGGTATATCTTTACGGTAACTGGCCGCTTTGATGGTTCCTCCAAATTCGGTAAAAACAATAAGTTTGCCTTTTTCCCCTCTGTGGGCGTTGCCTGGCGGGTATCAGAAGAGGAATTCTTTGATATACCTTCTGTTAGTAACCTGAAAATAAGGGCTAGTGCCGGTGCTACGGGTAACCAGGAGATCGGTTCTTTTGCTTCCCTGCAATTTCTTGGTACCGAAACGGTATTGTTGAATGGTGAAAGACAGACAGGTATTGCCCGTACCAGTTTCGGTAACCCTGACCTGAAATGGGAAGTCACTAACCAGTATGACCTTGGGATAGAATTAGGGTTATTTGAGGATCGTATAGATTTTGAAGCAGACCTTTATTATAAGAAAACCAATGATCTGCTCCTGAGCGCACCCATTCCGTGGTCTACGGGCTTGAACAGCGTAACGCAAAACATTGGCTCTGTAGAGAACAAAGGGTTAGAACTGGGCATTTATTCTACCAACATGAGTACAGCTAACTTTGTGTGGACCACCAACCTGATTTGGTCAGCTAACCGGAACAAAATTGTAAAGCTGGGCGTCAATAACGATGATATTTTCCCTGGCCCCTGGTTCCTGGGACAGACCAATATCCTTCGGGTGGGCGAGCCAATCGGCTCTTTCTGGGGATACAGAAGGTTAGGCACCTGGGGGTCGGATGAAGCTGCCGAGGCTGCTGAATTTGACAGACTACCCGGAGATTTGAAGTGGGAAGATATCAATGATGATGGTGTGCTGGATGCACAGGACGAAACCATTATCGGCAACGCCTATCCTAAGTGGAGCATGAACATCTCCAATACCTTCGTCTATAAGGGTTTTGATTTCACTTTTGATATCCGTTTTGTAGAAGGGGTTAACATTGTTAACGCCACCAAGCACTCTGTAGAAGACCGTCAGGCGATTGCCAACAGTATGGCTACTGTATTGGATGCCTGGACCCCTAACAACCAGGATACTTACATTGCTGAGATCAGACATTACAATGCGGGTTATGATACCCATATGGATGACTGGTGGGTAGAAGATGGTTCCTTTATTCGTGGCCAGAATTTTATACTGGGGTATTCCCTGCCTGAGTCTAAGCTTCAGAAAATAGGCTTGCAAAGAGCACGCTTCTATGCCAGTGCACAAAATCTGTTTGTCGTGAGCGACTACACCGGTTATGATCCTGAAGCGACTACTTTTGGCGGAAACCTGACACAGAACATAGAATTCTTCCAGTATCCTAAGCCAAGGACTTTTAATTTTGGCGTCAATGTATCATTCTAAAAAAGACACAACCATGAAAAAAATATTTTTGAGAACCCTATTGTTGGTGTGCTCTCTGGGCGTTGTCACTGCCTGTGAAGACTTCCTGGATGAGAACCCCACCGGAGCGCTGACCACTGAATCTGACGTATCCAGTGTGGATGTGGCCCGTGCCTTTGCTAACTCGGCTTACGCCCGCATCACCGTCTTGAACAATGGTGGTGGTGGATGGGGCGGCAACAATGCCTCTCTCATGGAATTCATGACCGGAAAGGCTGACGGAAACTCTCAGACAGAAGCTTTCAAATTCAATGAGCTTACTTATGATGCCCGTGCCTTTTACATTGACAACTTCTGGAGAGGTATGTATGAAGGTATTTCACGCTGTAACTTGGCCCTGATTAAAATCAGTGAAATACCTTCGCTGACTGAGGCAGACAGAGCTAATATGTTGGCGGAAGTACGCACCATGCGGGCTTTCTACTATTTTTACTTGGTAAGAATGTTTGGTGATGTACCCAAGATTACGGAGAATCCTGAAAACCTGAGTGAAGTACAGGCCTCCCGCTCCCCTGTAAAAGAAATCTATGATGAGATCATCATTCCGGACTTACTGGAAGCTGAGCAATCTTCCTTACCCTGGCGAGATACCGGTGGAAAAATTTCTATGGGTGCTATCAAAGCCCTGCTGGCAGATGTTTATCTGACGTATGCCGGTTATCCTGTGCAGGGTGGTGATCAATTTTATGCTGAGTCCGCACAGCGTTCCCAGCAAGTTATAGAACAGGGCGGGTATACGTTGTTTCCAGAATATACAGACATGATTAATCCTGCCAATCGCAATCAGGGTGAGTTTATTCTGCAGGTACAGCATGCCAAAACCATTCGTGAAAACGGATTAACCCCTGTCACGCTACCTGCCTTCAGAGGTATTGCCGCTTACACAGATGAATATGGCGGATTGGTGCCTCGCAGTGAGTTTGTAGAAAGCTATGAGGCCGGTGATAAGCGAGTACAGGAAAAGCAATATTATTATACCTATTACAAAGGCCATCCTAATGATTATCCGGAAGGCGATCCCCGGCGCGACAGCCTGCATCTGGGTGGATATTATATCTACAAATACTTTGACCAGCAGGCTATCAACCTGGACAGCCGTTCTGAGCTAAACTTTACCGTGTATCGTCTGGCCGATGTGATGCTGATGTATGCCGAAGCTTCCAACCGTGCAGAAGGAGGTCCTAATGCCCTGGCGATGGCCAGCCTGAATGCCATCAGAGCAAGGGCAGAACTTCCTGCTGTGACCACTACCAACGTAGATGAGTTTGAGCAAGCTGTATGGGCTGAACGTTACTTTGAACTGGCCTTTGAAAACAAAATGTGGTTTGACATGATCCGTACTCGCAAAGTGCGCAATGATATTACCAAACAATTCGAAGATTTTGTGGGCTATACCAACCTCTTCGGAAAAACATTTACAGAAGCCCAGTTACTCTTTCCTATTCCTCAGCGGGAAATTGATAACAACCGAAACCTTACACAGAATCCTGGTTTCTAAGATGTGCTAAATTTTGAAAGAAGCCCCTGGACAGTGAAGCCCAGGGGTTTTTTTTAATTCTTATTCTTGGCAGCTCTGCTGGGATCGATCCGGCTTTTGACATCCTCTTCCTCGCTGCTATTCTTTGTAATTTCACCCGGTATCTTAGCAGGAGGCATACCCAGTACCGGATTTTGGGAGAAAAATCCGAAAGGCATCAAAGTCATGGAGACAGTATGCTGATTCATGATAGGCCATTCTTCCGGTCTTACAATGTGCGTGACCCCTGCCACATACCAACAAACCAGGTCGGTGTTCTCTATGCTTCTGTTTTGCTGTATCCAGGTAGGTAAGCCTTCATTCTTTTGGTTACTGGCTGGATAATCTCCGGCAGGATACATCTCATCAGCATCATAGGGAGTCGTCCAGAAATGATGATACAAGCAGGCAGCCCGGTTGTAGAGAGAAGATTCTTTGTCGGCTAAAGGTAGAATTCCTGCGCTGGGCATCAGCATATAAGAAGACATATGACCATATTTATTGTGTTTCTCGTGGTTCATCACCATCCACATACGGCTGGATGACGCCTTGGCATCTCTTTGCACTTCCTGTTCCTGTTTGAACATAGTCATCTCTCCTACCAGCGAATTTCCATAAGGGTTTTCCGGCCCTTTCGGCACCGAGACACTATTCATCTCACCAACTGAATTGTGCATCCCATCTACATCCATATCCAGCCGGTATACAAAAAAGTGCTGGTGGTTATTGGCTTCCACATGGGGCTCCACAACAGTGCCAAAGTAGCTTCCATGATAAGACTCGTCTGTGGCTCCAGCGGCATCATTCTCTCTTTCCACACTTCTGATGTGGGCAATGCCATTGAGTTCGGTATCTATTTTTATCACGCCATCTTCTTTAAAAATCCATTTAAAGCCGTAATCATAGTTGCCAGCCGTAATGTAATACTTAATGGCAAGGTCGGTAGCTCTTCGCGAATGGTTCTCATGGCGCCACAGTACACCCCCATATTCCTCAAAGACAGCAATGGCACTGTCTGAATGAATGGGGCTGCCGTAATCGTTGTGCAAAGTAGCTGACAGGTAGGTAGCATTTTCAGGAGCGTCAGCACCTGCCGTGAGCGGACGGGCTTCCTTCTGGAACAACCTGAATTCCCCGGCGTCAAAATAATTGTTGGTGGCATTCAGCAAATCAGGAGAACCATAATTGACGACCATCTCCGCTAACCCACCCCGGTACATAATATATCGCCATTGTTGCTGATCATGATCAAAATACTGTACATCATAGATCACCAGCCCTTCCCGGTTGTGGACGCCAAAACGAAACTTCCAGAAAGGTGAAATTACCTGGTTTCCTTCAATGCGATAATTGGTGCCTTCCGGCTGGGTAATCAGTACAGGTTTGGGAGCCTGCAGACTTGATTTTAAAGAGTCTCCATTAAAATAATTGACGGCTACCGGTTTGGACCATCCTCTTCCCTGGTCTATCACCTTCAACACTTTCTGATCGGTGATATCGACAAAGGCGTACAGTCCTCCGATGGGCACATGTTTGTACTTCTTATTTTTATAAACAGGAGACACCACTTTTTCTCTGTGCCCCATGGGAGCATATCCCATGTCTGCTGCAAAGTTGCCATAGCTTGCCTCTACTGAGTCGGGCTCAATACCCCGTTTCTCCAGCGCAGCGATCCAATCCGTATTGCTGGCGAGAATATCATCTGTAATAGAGTCGGCTTTGAAGCTGCCCACGGGTTGTTTGTCTTTGATTACCTCAAAAGAGAGGAGCTTGGCTTCTTTCAGATCGATGATCGCTTTTCCCAGCGTATTAGTCGGAAAGTCATACACAAAGGCATAGGCTTCCCGGCGGAAGGGTTGCCCTGGCTGGTAAGCCAGAACTTCTTCTTTGGGTGGCTCCTGCAGGTTGATGATACTGAAAAGGCTACTGCTGTCATGGGTCACTTTCTGCTCTTGCAGTAGTATTTGTTTCACCAGCTTGATTTCATTGGAGTCTAGCGGATCAAGGGGGTGCATAAACTGTTTTACCGTTTCCTGAGCACAGACATCCTCTTTCATCAACAGGTAGCCACTCATGAGCATTAACAGCGCGTAAACGAATCTTTTTCTCATAGGTAGATTATCTTTTGTATTAATTTAAATGAATATTTAGACTTTAGCATTTATTGATCCCACCAAACACGGGTACTCATTACATCCGGACCCTGACGTTGCACGGCTGATTCATAATTGTTTTTATTCAGGGTAATTTCTGTTAGCGGGTATCCTTTTCTGCGGGGAATGTCTCTGCCAGCGGCTGCATCCGGGGCAGGTAGCAGCTCGGGGAAATCCAGTCTTCTCCATTCTGACCAGGCTTCTATGCCTTGCATATAGAGTGCCAGCCACTTTTGATCTCCTATCGCCTGCCGGTAGTTGTTGATATCAAAGGATACTGCTGCCTGAGACAGATAAGTTGTAATTTCTTCTGCAGGTACTCCCCACTGCTGCATGGAAGCTATGATGGCTTCCTGATACAACTGACTGGCATCGCCAGCGGACCACCCCCGGGCAGCGGCTTCTGCCTGTAAAAAAAGCACTTCTGCATACGTTTGAAGCAGGGCCGGGAAGGTAGGAGTTGTGATGGCATTAGCAGGCAAGGATACTTCTTCATTTTTGATACTACCTGCCACTGCTGCACTCACGCCGTAAGGCATGCCCACATAGGCTCCCAATGCTTCGGCTTTCTCTGCATAGTAGGGCAAGCGGGGATCATTCAGTGCTGTTAATTTGTCTACCATCGTATTGGTGACAGCCAGGGTGATGGTTTCCAGGTGAAACTCATTGTACCAGGGATTGACGAAGGGTACCTGCTCATTGTAGACAAACAAGGCATTATCTTCATTTGCGGTGAAAACTCCTTTCGCCAGGGCATCTTGCACAACGGCACGGGCTCTTTCCGGTTTTGCCTCCGAAAGACGCATCCCTAAGCGTAAGCGGAGCGACTGGGCAAAAAGCTTCCACTTAGCCATATCGCCCTGATAAATGAGGTCGCCCTCAATAGTGCCCGCCCCTTCCTCTATCTGTGCGTAGGCTTCATCCAACTCCTGAAGGATGCCTTCATAAATCTGTTCCTGAGTATCATAAGCAGGGGTCACATTTTCGGAGCCCATTAATGCTTCCCTATAAGGGATGTCACCCCAGATATCTGTCAGGTTATGGAATGTCCAGGCTTTCAGGATACGGCTCACCGCTATTTGATTTTGGGGCGGGCCCGAAAAAGCAGCCTCAGCTATGGTGGCAGGGTCCGAATTGAGCCTTATCACTTCCTGTATGTCTCTTAATCCGTTGTAATAGACAGGGGTAAAATCACCGTCTATGGTGACATATCGATCTGTGTCCGTATACAAGGTAGAGGTCCAGTACTGCATATAGCGCATACCTGTCAGATTCCACTGAAAGGAAGTGCTGTATAATCCAAAGAGTTCTTCTATCAGCTTGGTTTGTCCGCCAGCCAGAATGTAAGAGGTAGGCACTACCGTTGGGTTGTTAGGGTCCTGGTTGGTTTCTTCGAACCCGTCGTCACAGGCAGAAAGGGCTAAAGCCAGGGCCAGAGAATAACAGTATATCTTTTTCATAGGAATATTTTCTTTTGTAGGGGTATGTATAGCCTTTAAAACTTAATATTGATATTGAATCCTAAGGAGCGGGTACTGGGAAGTTGAGAGTTTTCCACTCCCTGTACATTGCCGGAACCTAAAGTGGTTTCCGGGTCTACATGCGGTACTTTGGTATACAGCAAGGCCAGGTTTCTTCCTACCAGACTGAACGAAACACTACTTACAGGCAGCGTTTCAAACAATCTTTGCGGCAAGGTGTAGCCAAATCGTAATTCTCTCAGCTTGATGAAGCTGGCATCAAACACGCTGAACTCATCTATACCACTGATGTCTTTCCAGAAATCTACTGCCTCCACATATTTTGTGTTTTCTTCTCCGCTTTCCAATACACCCTCTGCCCGTATGCCACCTTCTTCACTCACCGGATTACGCATGGGGATGCCTTTATCATTCAATCCTATGGTTTCTGTCAGCAGGCCGGAATAGGTGCCTACCGAACGGGTTCCTACAAATAGGTCTCCGCCTTTCTGGAAATCAATCAGGCCACTCAGGTTGAATCCTTTGAAAGAAAAGGAGTTAGTGATACCGCCTGTGTAGTCGGCCATCACATTACCCAGTACTTTCCCTAATTCCCGCACGTAATAGCCTTCACTATCCACCAATCGTTGTCCCTCTTCGTTGAGCTGAAATCCATCACCCACAATGGTACCATAGGGTTCGCCTACCCGGGCATTGATAGTTACCCGGTGATCAGCCAGCTGGTAATTATCTTGTCCTTCAGCCAGGCTGACTACTTCGTTATTGTTTTTGGCCAGATTGAGGATCACTTCCCACACAAAGCCGTTGTTTAGCTCTACAGGCACTGCGTTGAGCATGAGTTCAATTCCATTATTGGTCACCTTGCCAGCGTTCACAATGTTGAATTCATTGCCAGAGGTGCCAGAAACGGGGAGTTGTATGATCTGGTTGGTGGCAATATTGTCGTAATACGTAGCATCAATACCAAGCCGCCCCCCCAGGAACGCCAGCTCAATCCCGGCTTCATAGGAAGTAGTAATCTCCGGTTTTAGTTGAGCGTTGTTCAGGGTATTGGGTACGGTAAACAGCGGTGTACTGCCGAATGAGCCAAAGGGTTCATAGATCTGATACAAACTGTACGGATCAGTATCATTCCCTACCCGAGCCCAACCGGCTCGTATTTTTCCGAAAGAAAGGAAACCTTTGCTTGACAGAAGTTCAGAGAATACAAAGCTCCCTGCGAAAGAGGGATATAAATAGGAATTGTTATTGACAGGTAAGGTCGAGGACCAGTCATTTCGCAGAGAAGCATCCAGGTAAACAATATCTTTAAAGCCCAGGTTTAAACTCCCATAGACGCTATTTACCATCCTTTCTTCAGAGCGATCTTTGATGGTAGGGCGATCTTTAGAGGCTTCCAGTGTATAAAAGTAAGGGACGCTCAGTCCGCCATTGGTTTTCCCCTCGTTGCTGTAGAGGGACTGAATGCGGCGGTTGGCCCCGGCGTTTACCGTCAAAGACAAGTTGTTGAGCCATAAATCGCGTGTATACTGGGCGAGGAACTCAAAATTATTTTCATTGACTTTCCTGATGTTTTCTTCATATGAACTGATATTGACATGCCCTACAGGTGTCCAGGCTTCTCTGCGGTCGTCGTAAAAATCTGTGCGGGCCCAGCCGGTAATTTTCAGATGATCGGTGAGCTGATAGGCCAGAGAAACATTCCCATATACTCTTTCCCTTTGGTCCTGGTTAGAAGCTTCTTGTAGTTCCCAGTAGGGGTTATTCCAGTAAAAGGGGGTAAGATCTTCAGGGCCAGAAAGATTCCATAAGCGTTGCACACCATCAGGTGTGGTGGTTTGTTTGAGTCTTTCCAGATCCAGCTGTCGCTGAAACCAGGTGTTGAAGGAAGATTGTACACTCTGTGCTCCATCACCAATATAATCGCCTGTTACAGGGCGGCCATTGACACTCGATCTTGTATAATTGAAACGGATGCTGGCGGTTAGCTTGTCGGTAATGTGGGCGTCGGTGCTCATGCTGAGCGTATTCCGTTTCATTTTACTATAGGGAAATACCCCTTTCTGATCCAGATTGGTATAAGAAATTCTGGCACTTATCTGTTCGCCTCCTGCAGTAATAGCCACATTGTTGGACAGATTTATTCCTGTTTCATAAAAGTTCCTGACATTATCGGGATGAGCCACCCAAGGAGTCATTTGCCCGTATTCCGGAGAATCCGGGTAAAAGCTGTACCACTGTCGTACCAGTTGCCCATCCAGGCGGGGCCCCCAGCTTTCATCGGCCTGGGTAGCCACGATTGGCTGACCGTTGTATAAGTCAAAAACCTGTTTGTAACCCCCACCATATTCGTTCTGATAGTCGGGCAGAATATACACTTTGCTGAAGGTGGTGTTGGAGTTTATACTAACACCAATACCCTCGGTGCCCTTGCCGCTTTTGGTAGTGATCAGGATGACCCCATTGGCAGCTCTGGAACCATACAAAGCAGCCGCACTAGGCCCTTTTAAAACAGAAATAGAAGCAATGTCATCCGGGTTCAGATCCTGGGCTGCATTCCCATAATCGATACCGCCATTTGCCTTTTCCGTTTCTTCACTGTTAAAGTTAGAATTGTCTATGGGAGTACCATCCACTACAAATAAGGGTTGGTTGTTTCCTGAAACGGAGCTGGCACCCCGGATTAGAATGCGGGAAGATCCTCCAATATTACCGGAAGCTCCGGCGATTTGAACACCCGCCACTCTTCCCTGTAATGAGTTGACAATATTGGTTTCCCGGGCCTGATCGATACCCTGCGTGTTGATTTCCTGGACTGAGTATCCCAGGGAACGCTCTTCCCGCCTAATCCCCAAGGCAGTTACGACTACTTCCGAAAGTTGCTTGGCATCGGTAGACAACACCACATCTACGGTTGATCTTCCTGCAATATTCACTTCCTGCGTGACGTACCCGATAAAAGAAAAAACCAAGGCGCCTTCTTCATTATCTACTTCAAGCGTATATTTTCCTTCTATATCTGTGACAGTACCTATGGTTGTTTCTTTCAACACGACATTGACGCCCGGTAAACCTTCTCCGGTTTCTGCTACTACTTTACCACTAATCAGGCTGTAACTTTTATGAAGAGGGTTATCATTCGCCCACAAATTATTTTCCACCAGTACCATGCATAATACAAAGCAGGCAAGGTAATTATTAAGAGGAATTTTTAGATAATGGTAAAAATTTTTCATAGTTTAAGAAGTTTTTAGTGAACAGCTTACTAAAGACAAAAGAGCCCTGATCGCCTTAGCGGGCGTTACTGCAAGGGGGCTTTTTACCAGACCGAAGGTGCGGCAACGCCTTCGGTTTTTTTGTGGCCACCAATTTTGTGACCATTAATATTATTTTTGATTTTATGGTAATATCAGTACAATATTATGTAATTAATGTATAGAGTAAAACTTTATTCTGAAAATAATTAACTATACCCAATATTCATATAACTCTTTTTATCTGGAGTTTAATTATCCCGGGGTAAAAAGTGAGGCAGTAGGGGAAGGATTGATGATGATTTAATTGTTCATAAAAAAAGCCCGAACCTTCAGGTTCGGGCCTCTTATGATTAAAAAGTAATTTACAATATATTATTTCGCATAGCTTACAGCACGCATTTCCCGAATCACAGTTACTTTTACCTGTCCGGGATACTGCATATCCTGCTCGATTCTACGGGAAATATCAAACGATAATATACCAGCCTGTTCGTCCGTTACATGTTCTGCATCCACAATCACTCTTAATTCACGGCCGGCCTGAATGGCATAGCACTTGCTAACGCCGTTAAAGTCCATACCCAAAGCTTCCAGATCTTTCAGTCGTTTGATATAAGAATCTACCACCTCACGCCGGGCACCTGGTCTTGAGCCGGATACCGCATCACAAGCTTGTACGATTGGTGAGATAAGCGCAGTCATCTCAATCTCGTCATGGTGTGCGCCAACAGCATTACAAACATCGGGATGTTCGCCATATTTTTCTGCCAGCTTCATCCCTAGAAGGGCATGGGGTAATTCCGGTTCTTCGGGCCAAACCTTACCAATATCATGCAGCAGCCCTGCTCTTTTCGCTAATTTGGTATTCAGGCCTAGTTCTGAAGCCATGGTAGCCGAAAGGTTAGCAACTTCCCTGGAGTGTTGCAATAGGTTCTGCCCATAAGAAGAACGGAAACGCATTCTGCCTACCATTTTGATCAACTCAGGATGCAGCCCGTGAATACCCAGGTCAATGACCGTACGTTCTCCGATTTCAATAATTTCTTCCTCCATATTTTTGGTAGTTTTGGCCACTACTTCTTCAATACGGGCGGGGTGGATGCGGCCATCTATGACCAGGCGATGTAAAGACAGGCGAGCGATTTCACGGCGTATCGGATCAAATCCAGAAATAATGATGGCTTCCGGCGTATCGTCTACAATAATTTCCACACCGGTAGCGGCCTCCAGCGCGCGAATATTTCTACCTTCCCGTCCAATAATTTTTCCTTTGATATCGTCGCTTTCAATATTGAAGACAGAAACGCAGTTTTCGATAGCATGCTCGGTGGCTGTGCGTTGTATGGTTTCAATCACTACCTTTTTTGCCTCTTTCGTGGCGGTCAGCTTCGCTTCTTCAATGATATTTTTAATGTGGGCAGTAGACTGCATGCGGGCTTCAGATTCCAGGTTAGCCATCAACTGTCTTTTGGCATCATCGGCACTCAGGTTGGCTATTTGCTCCAGCATACTGATTTGCTGCTGGGCGACCCTATCCAGTTCGCTTTGCTTCTTTTTAATAAGCTCATACTGCGTGTCCAGCATTTCTTCTTTCTCTTTCAGCTCAGATTCCTGCTTCCGCACTTTTTCTCCCTGCTCATTAATGCGCTGTTCTTTTTGTTTGAGCTTGTTTTCATTGGTAATCAGAATATTCTTCTTACGACTGGCTTCCTCCTCAAATTCCGATTTCATCTTCAGATATTTCTCTTTGGCTTCGAGAATTTTATCCTTCTTAAGCGTTTCGGCATTGATTTTTGCTTCTTTGATGATAAGATCTGCTTTCTCTTTTGCCTTTTCTTCGCGGGACCTGATGTCTTCCTCTTTCTTTTTAAGATCGTCTTCCAATTTCTGATTGGCTTTGTTTCCGAGGCCTTTACCTACTAGTATACCTGCGCCGAAGGAAGCGATAGCAGCAGCAAGCAGGAGAAACAACATTAATTCACTCATGTCTTTATCTTATAGTTAAACATACCAATGATGCAATAGCTGTTTAACTACTGAGCGAATATTAACAAGTAAGGATATTTACATTAGTTAGTCGTGACCAGGTCAGTCAATGCTCTTTTGTTAAGTTTACAAAATATTAGGTTACCGCCCGGCTTATCAGTTTGTTCAAGCTAGCTACTTTTTCAGCAAATACTTTTTCCAGATCATGGTGAGCCAATTCATGCTCAAGTTTTTGCATATAGGCGTCAAAGGCTACCATGGCCAGCAGATCCTGTTTATCAGTAGTGCCAAAGCGATCATGATAGGCCCGAAGTTGCTCGTTGACCAACCGGCCAGCCCTTCTGATACGTTCTTCTTCCTCTGCCTCCACCCGCATCGGATATTCCCGATCTCCTATTTTAATTTTAATTGATAGCTCTCCCATTGAGAATATGACAATTTATTGACTCAGTTGAGCAATGCACTTATCGATTTTTCTAATGTACTCGTTAATCGTACGCTTCAATTCAGTAGTATTATCTTGATTGGCTACTGCATTATTTACAATTTTACTTATTTTAATTGTTTTTTGAAAATTATTAATTTCTTCCTCTTTTTCAACGATCACTGACTTCAACTTTCTATTCTCCTCATGTAATCTTTTTATCTCTTCTTTCATGATAAAATGCTGGTTGATCAGCATCTCAATCCTACGTTCAAGAATCGAGATTTCAGAGGTCAATGATTTAGGTTGGTTCATAGGTTAGCCGTAGGGCTTTTAATGAAAAATTAAATTTGATATAACCTTTGTAATCAGCAGCTCTCACGCAGAATATATTGAAGGGATGCAATTATCCGTTTTATTTGCGGATAACGGCCCCTAACTCCTTTTCAAATACTGCAATGAGTCGATTCATTGTATGATCAATTGCTTTGTCCGTCAGTGTCTTATCCTGATCCTGCAAGATAAAGCTGAGGGCATAAGCTTTTTTATTAGCACCGATATTCTCTCCCTCATACAGGTCAAAGACGTTAATCTCCTTCACCAGATGATTACTATTTTCTTTAGCCACTCGTTCCACGTCATTGAATCTTACGTGTTTGTCAAGTACTAAGGACAGATCCCGCCTTACCTCCGGAAATTTTGATATTTCTTGGTATAAAAGTCTCTCTTTTGGGCCTGTACTACTCATTTTATCTATGAGCACAGGCCACTCAATAATAGCATAAAAGACAGGCTGCTTCACGCCTGCCAAGGAAGCCAGCTGCTTTTGAATCTTACCAGCTTTTGCCATTAATTTGCCCCCTTCACTATAGGATAACCCATAGCTAAAACTTGGTTCTTCTAGCATGTTTTGTGAAGGATCGCTAATACCAAACCTATTAAATATTTTTCGAATAATCGAGGACAAATGATGAAAAGATATTTCGTCTGATGAAGCCATCCAACTCTCACTCTGCGCCTGGCCTGTCATATAAATAGCTAACTGCTTTTTTTCCAGATACTTACCATTCCTTTTATGATATGTATGACCAAACTCAAAAAATTTTAGATTTTTTTGCCTATGATTTACATTGTAAGCCACTACCTCCAGTCCTGTAAAAAGAAGGCTTTGCCTAAGTTCTCCCAAGTCTTCGCTGAGCTTATTCACTATCTCGACAGAAGCTTGCCCGGTCGGGAGCGCTTGGTTATAGGACGGTTTGGTTAATGAATTGGTGATAATCTCATAGAACCCATTTCCAACTAACATTTCACCAATTTTATTTTGTAAAATGTCAGGATCCATTTCCGGAAAACTTGCCAGGAAATCAGCACTCAGGTATTCACCGGTTTCTACATTATCATAGCCATAGATCCGCAGGATTTCTTCTATCACATCGGCTTCCCGCTGTACATCTACCCGGTAGGGAGGAACGGAGAGTGTGAGGCCATCCGCAGTTTCTCCTACAACAGTGATATCCAGCCACCGCAAAATAGCTTTGATCTCCTCCCGTTCAATTTTTTTCCCAATCAGCCGGTCCACATTTCGATAGGATATACTGATTTCAAAATCAGGTACTTTTGCAGGATAGATATCCACAATTTCTGAAGAGATAGTACCGCCTGCTAAGGCCTTGATAAGCAAGGCTGCTCGCTTTAGGGCGTAAACGGTGATCTCAGGGTCTGTACCTCGCTCATACCGGAAAGAAGCATCTGTTTTCAATCCATGATGCTGTACAGTCTTGCGAATATATTCAGGAGAGAAATAAGCACTTTCCAGAAAAATATTTTGAGTGCTTTCTTTCACACCGGATTTAATTCCTCCGAAAACGCCGGCAATGCACATCCCTTCTTCTGCATTACAGATCATCAGGTCGTCGGCCTGCAACTTTCTTTCTTTCTCGTCGAGTGTGGTAAATACTGATCCTGCTGGCAACGTCTTGACAATTATTTCCTTTCCGGCAATCGCATCGGCATCAAAGGCGTGAAGCGGTTGGCCCAGCTCGTGGAGCACATAGTTGGTGGCATCCACTACATTATTAATAGGCCCTACCCCGATAGCCTTAAGCCGTGCTTGCAGCCAGCCTGGTGAAGGTTTTACGCTGACACCCTGGAGAGTAACCCCTGAGTATCTTGGGCAGGCTTCCGTATTTTCCACCTTTACCTTGATAGGAAGATGTGGATGGTCTACTTTAAAATCTTCCACAGAGGGGCGCCTGATCTCTTTTTTATACAAGGCTTTTAAGTCGCGGGCTACCCCCAAATGAGAAGCCGCATCAGCCCGGTTGGGTGTCAGGCCTATCTCCAGCACGGTGTCAGACACTATGTTAAAATACTGCGCGGCGGGCGTGCCATTCGGTAAAGCTGTATCCAACACCATAATACCTGCATGGGAGGTACCAAGCCCTATCTCATCTTCTGCACAGATCATTCCCTCCGATACTTCTCCCCGGATTTTGGTTTTTTTTATTTCAAATGGCTCGCCTTGTGCAGGGTACAAAGTGCTTCCTGTTTTTGCTACGACTACTTTCTGTCTGGTTGCTACATTGGGCGCTCCACATACAATAGGCACTACCTTTTCGCCTATGTCTACCTGGGTCACTGTTAAGCGGTCAGCATTGGGGTGTTTTTCTGCTGAAAGTACTTCTCCGATAACCAATCCTGCCAATCCACCTTTGATCTGGTCATATTGTGCTATCCCTTCCACTTCTAACCCGGATAAAGTGAGTCTGTCGGCTACAGCCTCAGCACTTTCCGGGAAATCAATAAATTCTTTCAGCCAGTTTATGGAAATTTTCATGCACTGAACAATGGTTAATCAAACACCAGGGCTAAAGTTTCCTCAGGCGTTTTTTTATATCTGTTAATAGAAATTGTATTAAAAAGTTTTCAGAAGTGTTTACCTATCCTTCTGCTTGCTTGGATCAAGCGGAACAGGAGGCGATGCTTTACTGCCAAAAACAGAGTGGCAAAATTAATGAAATCAATGATTTAGTCACGACTTCCT
The DNA here is from genome assembly GCA_021730635.1 of Catalimonadaceae bacterium JC749. Lineage (GTDB taxonomy): Bacteria > Bacteroidota > Bacteroidia > Cytophagales > Cyclobacteriaceae > JAJNNC01. The sequence continues at coordinate 874,556 of JAJNNC010000001.1, read as the reverse complement.
TGGCTTATTTTATGGATGGTACTGCCTGCTATGGGCTATCAGTGAGCCTAAACAAAAAAAATGCAGACCAAAGGCCTGCATTTTTTTACATTGAACGCGATTATACTTAAAACTATTTTACTTGAATGCTTTTTGAATAAACGTAGTTGTCACCCAGTAATGATAAGGAATACTGACCAGCACTTAGCTTGGATACATTCAATCCCTTAGCAAACTTCTCCTGAGATGGAACCGTTTCCGTATAGACTAATTCACCACGGTTGTCATAAAGTTTTAAAGAAACCGGTGAAGCAATACGGTTAATGAAAGCGACCTTTATCAATCCGGGTTCTACCTGAACGGCTGGCTTGAAATACATTGGGTTAGCCTGGCCTGATTCTAAGGCAAACGATTCTGTCATGGTGCCTTCCGGGGTTTTAACTTCTACGAGGTACTCTCCGCTAGGCAATTCAGAGAAATCATATTTCTTCGCAAATGCCTGGCTCTGCTTAATTACTTCCCTATACAGGACATGTCCTTGCTTATCTTTAATTCTCAGAATAGCGGACTGACCTTCTGAAAGGTTGGTAATTCTAATAAGTGCTTTCTTTTGTTCAGATTTAATATGCCGCACGCTTAAGTTAGCATCTAAATCTACATCATCTGCAACAACGATACTTGCATTGGCCATGATGACTGCTAGTAATACTAGTGCAGTTCTTCTTAAAGTTTTCATAAGCCTTCTTTCTTTTTGTGGTTAATAAAAAATTAAAATCATTTATGTTACAAATTTACGAACAAAACCAATCCATTGTTGCTCATCCAAATGTTTTTTTTAGTTTTTTTTGAAAAATTATCAATGAAATAGCTGATTTTTTGAATGAATCAATAAATATAACTTAGAGGATATTAAAATAAACCTAACTTTTCAGATCTGTATAACATTTTTTCAAAAAAAGGGTATGTAAATTGCAAAAATGGAAATTTTGGGTTTTGTACTATTTTTTCCGGAATTAGATAAAAAAATTTTATCCATTTTTAAATAAAACAATAGAAAATTATCCTTTACTAAGATTGGGCATTAATAAAGATTTTAAAGTTTCTATTATTCTTTGGAAAAAATGTTTGATAAGCTGCTGGTTTTATAGGATATTCCTCATTTTCTGGTAGAAATGTTGTGCTCCGTGCTTTTTTATATCCTGAAATACCTTGCAATACTAAGTGTATGATTTATCTATGGGGCTGTTTTGCGGTAAAACTACCCAATCGATAGCTCAACCCTTACGCTCAAAGTGTATATAATAGTGGTTGTGGAAGCTCAATGCAGGGGAATTAATGCAGGTTCAATAGTGTTTTCAATTAAATGTTGCAGTTAAACAATACCTTATGGCAAAGACAGTTAACCTAGAGTCGTTTAAAAACAAATTAGACAAGGTGCATGAATGGCCTTCTTTGTATATGTTTAAGTTTATTGTGCCCAGCGGAAAGGAACAGGAGGTCTTTGCTCTTTTCCCCAATAATGAGCTGACCACCAAAACATCCAGCCATGGAAATTATGTGAGTGTTACGGCAAAAGTAATGATGCGGTCAAGTGAGCATGTCATGGAAAAATATCAGGAAGCTCATAAAATTGAGGGAGTTTTAGCCTTATAAAAGGAATTTGCCAACCACTTTCCCAAAAAGTTGTTCTTTAATAGAAAGCGTGCAGGCAAAGATTTAGAAATCTCATTTTTTATGTAACCTTAAAATACTATGTGGCAGGAAGAAGACAATAAACTTAAAAAATCATTTGAGTTCAAAAACTTTGTAGAAGCTTTCGGTTTTATGTCACGTGTAGCGCTGGTAGCTGAGAAAATGAATCACCACCCTCACATGACCAATGTATACAACAAAGTGAGCTTTGAGTTGTGTACACACGATGCCGGCAATACCGTCACAGAAAAAGATCATAAACTGGCAAAAGCCATTGACAAGCTGGTTTAGGTTGATGCTACTCCTTCATTATTATCATTTATTATAGCTGTCTAAGTGCAAGTTTACTTCAAATAAACTTGTAACTTGCAGCCTGTCACCGTTAACTGTGTCTCAAGTGCAAGAAAGGGCCTCTCTGTTTTTAGTACCTACCCCCATTGGCAATCTGGAAGACATTACATTACGAGCTCTCCGTATTCTGCAATCAGTAGATACCATTCTGGCAGAGGATACGCGCACATCAGGAAAACTGCTTAAGCATTATCGGATAGATACCAAACAGCAGAGCTACCATGCTTTCAACGAACATCAGACATTGCAGGGCTTGGTCAGGCGGTTGCAGGCAGGCGAAAAGATGGCACTCATTACTGATGCGGGCACACCGGCTATTTCCGATCCGGGTTTTCTGTTAGTCCGAGCCTGTATTGCCGAAAATATTGTGGTGGAATGTTTACCGGGTCCTACGGCTATCATCCCTGCGCTGGTACAGTCTGGGCTACCTGCCGACCGTTTTGTCTTTGAAGGTTTCTTACCTCATAAAAAGGGGCGACAAACAAGATTACAACTATTGGCAGAAGAAAAACGTAGTATGGTCTTTTATGAGTCGCCTCACCGCTTGTTGAAGTCGCTGCAACAATTTATGGAGTATTTTGGCAGTTCCAGAAAAGCATCAGTTTCGCGGGAGTTAACCAAACTGCATGAAGAGACAGTACAGGGAACATTATTAGAATTGATTGAACATTTTTCTAAATCTAAGGTCAAAGGTGAGATCGTCATTGTTATCGAAGGAAAAAACTAAGGCTATTACGGAGCACAGATACTACCCGCTGATCTTATCGGTCAGCAGTGGCTTACTAATGTCGCTGGGGTGGCCGGTGATGCCTTTCCCTTTTCTGCTTTTTATAGGGTTTGCTCCTTTGTTTGCTATCGAAGAACATATAGCCAACCATTCGTATCGCCATCCCGGACGAAAATTTTTCTGGCATATCTACCTGGCATTATTTCTCTGGAACCTGCTGACGACCTGGTGGGTATACAATTCAACGGTTGTCGGTGCGCTCTTCATGCTTTTTGCCAATGCTTTTCTCATGACCATCCCATTCGTGTTGTTTCGTTTGACCAAACGGGCAGCGGGTGCCAACTGGGGTTACTTTGGTTTTGTTTTATACTGGATAACCTTCGAATACATTCATCTGAACTGGGATATCTCCTGGCCCTGGCTCACTTTGGGTAACGGTTTTGCTTCCGTTCCTGAGTGGGTACAGTGGTATGAGTACACGGGGGTCTTTGGCGGAACAATCTGGCTGTTGCTCGCTAATCTTGCCTTTTTCTTTATCTTTTTGAAAGACAACGCGATTTTCCGGGGCCTATTCCGCTGGCGTAGCCTGATCTATGCGCTGCTTTGGATTGTCATGCCTGTCGTTTTTTCCTATATCCTTTATTATAATTATGAGGCTGAGGGTAGGGAAGTAGAAGCCGTAGTGCTGCAACCCAATATTGATCCCTTTACCGAAAAATTTGCAGGAAGCGAGAATTTTATCCCTTATGAGGAGCAGGTAGCGCAGTTTATACATCTTTCTGAAACGCAACTCACTGATAGTACTGATTTTGTAGTATGGCCTGAGTCTGCTTTTGACGGGGTCTACTATGAGCCTGATATACAAAGTACCGAGATTTTTGAGAAAGTAATCAGCTTCAAAGAACGGCATCCTCAGCTAGCGCTGGTAACAGGACTTACCTCATATCGTATTTATGAAGAACCCGACCAGGTTACGCCTACTGCCCGGTTTCGCGAGAATGTAGGATATTTTGATGTATTCAACACAGCACTTTTTCTCAATGACCAGAATGACATTGTTTTTTATCATAAGTCTAAGCTGGTGCCGGGTGTAGAGATCATGCCCTACCCACAGGTCTTTGGCTTTTTGACAGAAGCTATTTTCAATTTGGGGGGTACTTCCGGGGGGTTTGGCCGGCAAGAAGAAAGAACAGTATTTCGCCAACCCGGTGTAGCTTCAGTGGCACCTGCTATTTGCTATGAGTCTATTTATGGTGACTATATGGCGGAGTATATAAGAAATGGTGCAAACCTGATTTTTATTATTACCAATGACGGTTGGTGGGGGAATACGCCAGGGCACAAACAACATCTGGCCTATGCCACCCTACGGGCAGTTGAATTTCGCCGTAGCATAGCCCGTTCTGCCAATACAGGTATTTCCGCTTTTATTAACCAAAGGGGAGATATTAGTCAGGCTACGCCTTACTGGACACAGGAAGTAATTCGCGGAACAATTCAGGCTAGTAACCGATTAACGTTTTATGCTCGCCATGGTGATTATCTGGCAAGAACTGCCGCTTGGCTTGCTGTACTCGTACTCTTGGCGGCGCTGGTCAAAAAGAGAATCATTCAATAAATTCTGATCATTCATCTATTTCTTAAATAACCATGGATTTTAAACCTATTCTTAAACAAACATTGGCTGCTGTAAAAGATACCGGAAATTTTATCCAGAAAGAAGCTAAGAAATTCAAAGCAACTTCTATTGAATATAAAGGTAAAAATGATCTGGTTTCTTATGTAGATAAGGAAGCAGAGAAAATGTTGGTCAGTCGTCTCAAAGAAATACTGCCGGAAGCAGGCTATATCACAGAAGAAGGTACCGCTTCTGATATAGGCAAAGCCGAGCAGTACAATTGGGTGATAGACCCCGTAGACGGCACTACTAATTTTGTGCATGGACTTCCCTTTTATGCTATTAGTGTAGGGCTCATGCAGCAGGATAAAGTGGTATTGGGTGTTATCTATGAACCTACCCGCGACGAATATTTTTATGGTTGTGAGGGTACCAAAGCCTATCTGAATGCAGAAGAAATAAGTGTCTCTCCCATTCAGAACCTATCGGAGAGTCTTCTCGCCACAGGTTTTCCTTATTCTAAATTTATAGAAATGCCCGCTTACCTGAAAGTCATAGAGGACTTGATGCAGAAAACGCATGGGCTGCGCCGTATGGGTAGTGCCGCACTCGATCTGGCATATGTGGCCTGTGGCAGGTTTGAAGGTTTTTTTGAATACAATCTGAAACCCTGGGATGTAGCGGCAGGAGCCTTTTTGGTGCAAAAAGCAGGAGGTTTCATCACTACTTTTAGTGGCACAAAGAATTATATCTTCGGAGGCGAACTGGTAGCGGGTTGTGCTATTCAGCCTCAGTTAAGGGAAGTGATAGAAAATCGCTGGTATCAGGGGAAGGATTATTAAAGGTTTTGTAGTGAATTTTACTCATCCTGCTCCTATAGTTAAAGTGCGTATTGTTTTTGGAGTAGAGCCATAAGAGAAAAGAGGCTGAAAGCGCATAACCAGCATTCAGCCTCTTTTTCGTATCTGCTATTCTGTAATTTCCACTTACCAGGCCAACAGGCAATTTTCTCGTTATGAGCTATCACCTGAAGGGTAAATTGTCAATAGGAATGTTAATACTTATTTTACCTCTTCGTAATCTACATATTCTCCCCCTCTGAAGTCTTTTGGAGCGGTGCCTTTCTTGTCTTCTTCAGGAATATAATCGATGTGGACATTACCATTGGTCGGCTGGCGATATTTTTGCCGGCGATATTCCGGGCCAAAATTTCTTTGCCTTGCATTGGAGCCGCCATCCGTTCTGCCTAACAATGTATCAACAATCTTTAGAATAAACCCGCTAACTTTAAAGACAACGTAAATGAAAATGATAGTAAATAAAATAAATTTCAGCATAGCTATTCATTAATATCTATTAATAAAAACTTACTTACTCAGATATAAGTTTCGCTCGCTGTAAATCTTCAGGAAATAGTCGTCCATCAGGTCATCAATAAAATAGATAGATTCCCCGGTAGATTTCATTTCAGGACCTAGCTCTTTGTTAACGTTAGGGAATTTGTTGAAGGAAAATACGGGTTCCTTAATGGCATAGCCATGACGTTTAGGATTAAAATTAAAGTCTTTTAATTTCTTCTCTCCTAACATAATCTTGGTAGCATAATTGACATAAGGCTCTTCATAAGCTTTACATATGAAGGGTACTGTGCGGGAAGCCCGTGGATTAGCCTCTATGACAAACACTTTATCGTTTTTAATAGCAAACTGTATGTTAATCAGACCTACTGTATGGAGGGCAAGGGCAATTTTTTTAGTATGGGCTTCAATCTGCTGCATCACAAAATCACCCAGATTATAAGGAGGTAATACAGCGTAAGAATCCCCGGAATGAATACCAGCCGGTTCTATATGTTGCATCACCCCAATGATATATACCTGCTCGCCGTCGCAGATCGCATCGGCCTCTGCTTCTATAGCTCCATCCAGAAAGTGATCCAACAGGATCTGGTTGCCTGGCATCTCTTTTAAGATTTCTACCACATGTGATTCCAGTTCTCTTTCATTAATCACAATCTTCATGCTCTGACCACCTAATACATAAGAAGGACGTACCAGCAGCGGAAATCCGATCTCTTTGGAGAGTTCTAAAGCAGATGCTGCATCTTTGATGACGCCAAACTCAGGATAAGGTATGTCATTTTCTTTGAGCAAAGTGGAGAAACGCCCCCTGTCTTCTGCCAGGTCGAGCGACTTAAAATCAGTGCCCAGTATTTTAATACCGTAACGGTGTAACTTTTCAGCCAGCTTCAGAGCAGTTTGGCCCCCTAGCTGAACAATAACACCTTCGGGCTTTTCATGCTGGATGATGTCGTAAATATGTTCCCAGAAAACCGGTTCAAAATAGAGTTTATGGGCCACATCAAAATCCGTAGATACCGTTTCCGGATTACAGTTAATCATGATGGTTTCATAGCCACATTCTTTAGCAGCCAGAATGCCATGTACACAGGAATAATCGAATTCAATACCCTGGCCGATACGGTTTGGACCGGACCCTAGGACAACAATTTTTTTCAGGTCTGAAGAGACAGATTCGTTTTCATCCTGGAAGGTGGAGTAATAATAAGGTGTGTTGGCCTCAAACTCTGCAGCACAGGTATCTACCAGCTTATAAACCCTATGGATACCCATGTCCCGGCGTTTTTCATACACCTGGCTTTCCAAACAGCGCAGCAGATGGGCAATTTGCCGGTCGGCATACCCCATTTTTTTAGCTGTGTGCATGAGTTCCTTTGGAATGGTATCCAGGGTGTATTGCTCAATTTCTTTTTCTACTTCAATCAGATCTTCTATCTGTTGCAGAAACCATTTATCTATTTTAGTCAGCTTCTGAATGGTGGAGAAAGAAATACCAAGTTTGAAAGCATCGTAAATTCTGAATAACCGGTCGCCACTAGGGTGCTTCAAATTATATAATATCTTTTCCTGGTCTGTTTCCTCTTTTCCGTCGGCTCCTAGTCCATTGCGTTTGATTTCCAATGACTGACAGGCTTTTTGCAAAGCTTCCTGGAAGGTGCGCCCAATACCCATCACTTCACCGACCGACTTCATCTGCAGGCCTAAATGAGCATCGGCTCCCTGAAATTTCTCAAAATTCCAACGAGGGATTTTAACAATCACATAGTCCAGGGCCGGTTCAAAGAAAGCGGAAGTATTGCCGGTAATCTGGTTTTTCAGTTCATCCAGATTGTAACCGATCGCAAGTTTGGCAGCCACTTTGGCAATAGGGTAACCCGTCGCTTTTGAAGCCAGAGCTGAAGAGCGTGATACCCTTGGATTGATCTCAATGCCAATGATAGAGTCATCATCCGGATTCACGGCAAACTGTACATTACACCCACCGGCAAACTGGCCTATACCATTCATCATTTTCTTGGCCAGATCTCGCATCTCCTGATATACTGTATCTGGCAAGGTCATGGCCGGGGCCACAGTGACAGAATCACCCGTATGAACTCCCATAGGATCAAAGTTCTCAATGGAGCAGATAATGATGATATTACCAATACTGTCGCGCAGCAACTCCAACTCGTACTCTTTCCAGCCCATGATGCTCTGTTCTATCAATACTTCGTGGATGGGGGATGCATGTAGCCCGGCGGTTAAAGCCTTTTCGAATTTATCGGGTGTTTCTACAAATCCTCCTCCGGTGCCTCCCAGCGTATACGAAGGCCGGATCACTAAAGGGTATCCTATTTCCTGGGCTATTTCTTTGCCTTGCAGGAAAGAAGTAGCAATATGTCCGTCACATACATTAACGTTCAGCTCTTTCATTTTCAGCCTGAACTTCTCCCGGTCTTCAGTCGTTTCAATGGCATTGATATCAACGCCAATCATACGGACTCCATATTTTTTCCAGACCCCGGCTTTTTCGCAGTCAATCGCTAGATTCAAGGCCGTTTGTCCACCCATAGTGGGTAACACCGCATCTATTTTGTGTTTCTCAAGAATCTCAACGATGTATTTCTTTTCCAGCGGTTTCAGGTATATATGATCAGCCGTAACCGGGTCTGTCATAATGGTGGCCGGGTTGGAGTTGATGAGTGTTACTTCAATACCTTCTTCTCTCAAAGAACGGGCGGCCTGAGAGCCGGAATAATCAAATTCACAAGCTTGTCCGATGATAATAGGTCCGCTACCAATGATAAGTACTGACTGGATGCTGTGATCTCTTGGCATGAGAAGATGTGTAAATTATGTTTTCAAATGAAACCCAAAGACAAATTGACTGCGAATTTAACAGATATTTATTGGGAAATAAATGAATTGATTAATAAAAACAGATATTTGCCTTTATTAATATACAATAATAATTGGTAATTCCTAAGAAATTTTATTCTAATCGATTTCATGAATTAAAAATCAAAATATAATGCTGTAAAAAGCATATCATACAAAATGATTAAATATTTGTGGTATTTCTCTAAACTTTAGTCAGTAGGTATGTCAGATAGCCATCATTCAGGTTTAGAGAGACCTCTTGTGCTTGCGTTCACTAAGCCGTGTATTCGGCATAGCGGTTGATCAGTAAAGACAAGGTATCTATGTCTTCCATCGTATGCAAACTGCTGATGACTATCCGTGTAATCGCATGGCTATCCGGATCAGGATAAGGAAAACTGGACAGCAGGCATTGTGTTTCCAGCATAGTGGCCAACCCATTTTCCGGTGTATAGAAAACGGGGTAAGTGTCGAAGTAATGGAAAAGGTTGCTCTCTTTTATCTGTTGCTGAAAATAGACGACATTATTGAATAGCTGTTGTCTGGATGTATCATACAGTTTTTGTGCATGCAGGAAAGCGTATAAATGCGCCGCGGAAGCTGGGGATCCAGCCGTAAAAAATGCACTTTTTTTAAGCTGATCCACAAACTCGTTATCTCCCAGTACGACTCCTCCAGGAATTCCATATGCTTTGCCAAGCGAGCTGACTACTATCAACTTAATATGAGGTTTTAAGCGAGACGCTATGGCCGGATAGATACCAGCACCGTGCTGTCCGATGATCCCCAGCCCGTGTGAATCATCGATCAATAAAATAATATCTTTTTCTTCCGGTAGATGGTCTACCCAATCAAATTTATATTTTTTAGCCAGCAACGGGTCCAGCGAATTAGTGACAATCACTAATTTCTTGGTTGGTGCGGCAGCGACTGCGGCCGGTAAGGCCAACACCCAACTGGAATAGTCACCATGCCACCCATCGGTAGTATGGCGCCAGACTGCGGGATGCGCTTCCGGTGCATACAGGAAGGTTTGCTCCTGGTCTAATGTTCGGATAGCGGCCTGCCCTGCTAGAAATCCTGAAGAAAGCGTGAGGGCAGCCTTTGCTCCGGTCATGTCAGCCAGTAATTTTTCTGCCTTGTCAAACACATCCACTTGCAGGTTGGAAGCGCGTGAACTCCCATAGTGAGTACCGTAGCGCCGGATACCCTCCATAAGCAATTGTTGAAACTCAGGATTTTTATGAATGCCCAGGTAGGAGGTGCCACTGAAGTATAAGCGTTCTTGTCCTTCAATAATAACAGTTCTTCCCGGAAGTTGCTCTGTCACTGGCATGGTCAGAATAGTGATTAAAAATGTTGATCGTACAGGTTGTAATAGCTGGAATGAACTTTTATCACAGCTTATTTTTCTGAAAGGCCTCAGAAGGTAGCAAACGCGCGCCTGTTCCATTTTCCTGGGGAAACAGGATACCATCTTCTTTTACAGTCACACCTGTAGCTACATCTTCTGCCAGCAACATGGCGCCATCCATATCAACAAAGTCCAGCATAGGGGCCAGGTGTGCAATGGCTGAAATGCCTACCGTAGATTCTGTCATACAGCCTACCATTACTTTCATGCCCAAGGCACGGGCTTCACGAATCATACGCAAGGCAGGCGTAATGCCTCCACACTTGGTGAGTTTTATATTGATCCCATGAAAGTGGCGATGGCATTTCCTGACATCATCTTCTGTAATGCAGCTTTCGTCAGCTATGAGGGGTAGTACAGCATTTTTAAATACTTCTTTCATCCCTTCCATGTCATCAGCCCGCAGTGGCTGTTCAATAAATTCTACACCCAGTTTTTTAAGCTCCCTGGCATTTTCTATGGTCTCTTCTACACCCCAGGCACAGTTGGCGTCCACTCTGAAAACCGCATCCGTCTGTTTTCTTAAGGTCCTGACAATATCCAGATCTTCGCGGGTACCCAGCTTGATTTTATAGATAGGCCAGGGGGTCGCTTTCATTTTACGCACCATCTTGTCAATGGTATCTATGCCGATGGTATAATTAGAGACAGGCGCCTCTTTTGGATTCAGTCCCCAGATTTTGTATAAAGGTTTTCCTGTTTTTTTGCCATAAAGATCATGAGCGGCTATATCTACAGCGCAAAGTGTAAATAACCTTCCTTTTAAATGGGGATACAGATACTGCCAGAAATCTTCCGGCTTTCCGGCAGTGTGTCCTTTGTCGCCTATCTGATAGGTCTCGATCAATTCACGCAACTGCTCTAGTTCCTGCTGCATGGTATGAATATCAAAACCGTAATAAGGATTAGCAGTGGTTTCTCCTAATCCACTGAGCAGGGTTCCGTTCTGGTTTTCCTGTAACTCTACAATCAGGGCTTCCTGAATGTCCCGGACTTCCCGGGCAATTCTGAAAGTTTCTCTTATTTTGAGATCAACGGCGTGCAGGTATAATTTCATCAGATAAAAAAAATTAAGCGAATTATAAATATACTCATCATTTGGTTAAAGAGCACTAAGGTGCCCTCCTGGCTTATAGTACAGGTTTTTCCAATAAGGTCAACGTGTGTGCTGTAGCGTCCAATCTGGCCTGAACGCCAAAGGGAAGCGTAATGTTACGTTTGATATGGCCAAAAGGTAATCCGTAGACGACAGGAACTCCAAGCACAGAAAGTCTGTCGAACAATATTTCTCTCAGCGAGAATGATTTTTCAGGATCTTCAGGCTCACAGTCCGTAAAAATGCCCAACACAACCCCTGCCGCCGACGGGAGCTTATCTTCTGTGAGCAGGAGTTGTGTCAGCATGCGATCCAGTCGGGCCGGACTTTCTCCTACATCTTCCAAAAAAACAATCTTATCCCTCATATCAATATCGTAAGAGGTGCCGGAAAGAGCCGTAACTAAAGACAGATTACCTCCTACCAAGGGGCCTTCGGCTATTCCTGGGGTAATAGTTCTGGGTATATCACGGTTCATATCCTGCATTTGATCATTTTCTATAGCCGTTACTGCTGCAGGCTTGATGGGTGCCACAGGTGCCGGATCTTCCGCTTCATACCGATATACAATTTTTGAAGTTTCTTCCATGAGCACTTCCCGCAAATACCGCTCAGCAAAAGGGTTTAACATTTCTTTGGCAACAGGCCCATGAAAAGTGACCAGACCCGTGCGGGCATGAATACCATAATGCAGAGAAGTGATATCACTGTAACCAATAAAAGGCTTTGGATTATGGCGGATCAGATCGTAATCCAGCAAAGGCAGGATACGGGCACTACCGTAGCCTCCTCTGCCACACCAGATACCGTCTACAGTTTCCTGGGCAAACATCTGATTCAAATCAGCGGCCCGCTGTTCGTCGGTGCCAGCCAGATGCCCTTTGCGCACAAGCATATTGGGAGAGTAATATACTTTAAGACCCAGTGTATGCAATTTTTCTTCTGCTTGCCGCAGTTCCGTTTCTGTCAGGAAGGTAGCGGGTGTTACCAAGCCGATCGTATCACCTGGTTTCAGAGAGGGAGGTTTGATCAAAGCCGGAGTTTCCGCTTTTTTTACCTGGGTGTAGAAGGTATCAGGAAGTAAAGGCAGGGTAGCCGTGCTGCTCAGGTGGTTGATAAATTTTCTTCTGTTCATGACCCTGCTAAATTAGAGAATGAAAGGCAAAATAAGTAATGCCACCTTTGCCAAGCATGGAAAAAGTCTGGGTATTCAATAGGCAAGTGATGAGGAAAATTGGGCGCTATTGGAATATTCTTTTAGCTTTGCAGAAAATTAATTTTTGATTGAAAAGAAACACAAGATGGCAGGAAACAAAACATTTTCTATGATTAAGCCCGATGCAGTGGCAGAAGGAAATACCGGGGCTATTTTAAAAATGATAGAGGACGCTGGCTTTAAGATAGTGGCTATGAAAAAAACATTGCTGACCAAAGAGAGAGCCGGCCAATTTTATGAAGTACACAAAGAGCGTCCTTTTTATGAAGACTTGCGCAGCTATATGTCTTCCGGTCCTATTGTAGCTTTGATTCTGGAAAAAGAAAATGCAGTAGCCGATTTCAGAAAACTTATTGGTGCAACGGATCCTGCCAAGGCAGAAGAAGGAACCATTCGTAAGTTATTTGCTAAATCCATTGAAGCCAATGCCGTGCATGGGTCTGATGCGGATGAAACGGCAGAAAATGAAGGAAGTTTCTTCTTTTCTCATACCGAACGCTTCTGATCTTTTTGTAGTATCGCAGGGCACAGATAGCCACAAACAGAAAAATAAATGTTTGTCTGTGTCCTGATTGCTCTTTTAACCCTACCCCTTAATAGCTTCTGGATTTTTTTTGACAAAGAAAACTCGCCGAACCCATTTTGGTAAGAAAATAGCACCTAGTATCAGATAAGGATAATAGGAAAGCATACGCCATAAAATATTGGTGACAAACGTATAATCACCCAGAAAGTAGGTAAAGAACTGGGTAAAGAAAAATTCTGCTGTACCACTACTGCCCGGAGTGGGTGAAATAAGCATGGTGATCCACATCATCAGATGCCGGCAAAAAATGAGTAAATGATCGCTCAGACTCACATGGGTGAAAGCCGCAATCAGGCAATTGAGCATAAAATAACGGGCGCACCAGACAAAAAAAGTAGTAACACAAATTTTCAACCAGTAAGAAACGTCTTTTCCCCTCAGTTCTTCCGAAGCCCGCATAATTTCATCACCATGGCCTTGTGCGGCATGTCGCCATTTTCTCAAAATACCAATTGAAGTAATTTTAAGTAGCAGCCATTTAAATCCGCGAGGACGAATAAAAATGGCATAAAACATAAGAAAAGTGTACAAGGCAATGAGTACATAGCTGACGATAAACAGCACCTGCAGGCTGTTTCCCAGCTCTATTTCGATGTATTCACCACTAGGAAAGAGCTCCTCTTTCGAGTACAATAAAGCCAAGGGGGCCATTAATACGAAAAAGAGGTTGTCCAGGATCGCCGTCAGCATCACGTAGGCCAAAGCTTTTCCTAATTTGATGCCTTCCTTCATCAATATAAAAACCACTACCGAAGTGCCTCCTACCACTGAAGGAGTAACAGCAGAGGCGAATTCCCAAAAGATAATCACATAGATACTGCTGAGCCAGCTGAGTTCACCATTGGTAATCGTTTTTATCCGGTACACGTACCCTACATCTCTGGCTAAAATAACCAGGATAGCCAGCAGGATAGGGACAGGGGCAGCATTGAAAATAAGGGATAACTTATCAGCGGTAAGATCCGGATCACTGTAAAACAAATAAAACACAATACCTAACCCGATCAATATCGGTATCCATATCTTGTTAGGATTCAGTGTTTTGAAAATTTCTTTGGAATTGATCTCCATTACTCCCTTTACACTTCATGATGGCTAATCCAGAAGTTATTAAATCCTTCTCCTATCCGTATACGGATTTCGCTTAGCTGTAACAACTCCAGGACGGCTAAAAAATTAAAAATGACAGCTATCTTCTGCGGATTTTCCTGAATAATACTGATAAAAGAAATATGCTCTTTTTCTGACACGAGTTTACACAGATAAGCCTTTTGTCCCTCCACTGTATAGGGATACTGTACTACAGCATGAGGTTTAACCTTTTGCTTATCAGCAAATTTCTGTGTCACTCTTTCAAACACTTTCAACAATTTATAGAGGTCAATATCTTGTAATTCTGCCTCTACATTGTTTGTTTCAGCCAGTTTCCTGATTTCTTCTATCAAATTGCCCCGGTCGTGTTTCTGCGCTCTTTCCTCTTCCAGCATGACAAGTTCCTGGATTACGGATTTATACTTTTTGTATTCAAGCAGGTGTTTTACCAATTCTTCTCTGGGATCTACTTCTTCTCCTGCTTCATTCAATACCGGCCTTGGCAACAGCATTTTCGCTTTAATCCGCATTAAAGTAGCTGCTACTAGTATGAACTCACTAGCTACCTCAATGTTCATTTGTTCGAGCTCATATAAATATTTTAAAAAATCAGCAGTGATAGTATGGATAGGAATGTCGTGAATATCTAACTCATCACGCTCTATAAAGAAGAGTAATAGGTCAAAAGGACCTTCAAATAATGGCAGTTTTATCTCGAAACTCAAATTTATCTTTATCTGAAAGTGGTGGAAATAAATTTTTTTATGAAGATAAATGTTAACAAATTTATGACATATTATCCTGAATTAGGACTTAACTTTATAAAAAAGATGATTCTTTGGAATGTTTAACCAAAGGATTTATTTTGTTAAACATTCAGAATATATAATAGTTTCTTAGAAGACGACAAGCAAATTTCCTATACATCTATGTTAATTAAGCCCGGCCGATTACTTTCTCACATCAACAGTCCTGCCGACCTAAAAAAGCTTGAGCCCGCCCAACTCGTACAGCTTTCCGAAGAATTAAGACAATACATTATTGATATTGTATCGGTGTATGGTGGTCATTTTGGCGCCAGTTTAGGGGTGGTGGAGCTGACGGTAGCCCTTCATTATGTATTCAATACGCCCTATGATCAGTTGGTGTGGGATGTCGGGCACCAGGCTTATGGCCATAAAATTCTGACAGGCCGCCGGGATGTTTTCCACACTAACCGGATGTATAAAGGAATTTCAGGGTTTCCGAAACGCAGTGAAAGTGAATACGATACCTTTGGGGTAGGTCATTCCTCTACCTCGGTTTCTGCTGCCTTGGGTATGGCTGTTGCTTCCAAATATCAGGGTTTTCAGGATAAACAACATATTGCCGTGATTGGAGATGGCGCTATGACGGGCGGTATTGCTTTTGAGGCAATGAACCATGCTGGTGTCTCAGATACTAACCTGCTCATTATCCTGAACGACAATTGTATGTCTATTGACCCCAATGTGGGAGCCCTGAAAGATTATCTGACTGATATCACCACCTCTCGGACCTATAATAAAGTAAGAGAAGATGTGTGGAAACTACTGGGAAAAATCAGCACTTTTGGTAAAAGTGCTCAGGATATCGTTTCTAAATTAGAGACCAGCATTAAGGCTTTTCTACTCAAGCATAGTAATCTTTTCGAGTCGCTTAATCTGCGTTACTTTGGTCCGGTAGATGGACACGATGTGAATCATCTGGTGAGTATTTTGGATGATTTGAAAAAGATTCCCGGCCCTAAAATTCTTCACTGTATTACCGTTAAGGGCAAAGGGTTTTCGCTGGCAGAAATGGATCAAACCAAGTGGCACGCACCCGGTAAGTTTGATAAAGTTACGGGAGAGATCAGGAAAAAGATATATGATAGACCTCAGCCTCCCAAATACCAGCAGGTTTTTGGTCACACCATTGTAGAACTGGCAGAGCAAAACGAGAAAATTGTAGGCATTACACCAGCCATGCCTTCAGGCTCTTCCATGAATATTATGATGAAAGCTATGCCCGATCGGGCATTTGATGTCGGTATTGCCGAGCAGCATGCTGTCACCTTTTCTGCCGGTCTGGCTACTCAGGGCCTGATTCCCTTCTGTAATATTTATAGTACTTTTATGCAACGGGCGTATGACCAGGTGATCCACGATGTGGCTATTCAGAAACTGCCAGTCATATTCTGTCTGGATCGTGCTGGTGTAGCCGGAGCGGATGGGCCTACCCATCATGGTGCTTATGATCTGGCTTATATGCGATGTATACCCCATATGGTAGTAGCTGCTCCTATGAATGAAGCGGAGTTGCGTAACCTCATGTATACGGCCACGCTACATCGGGAAGGCCCGTTTACGATCCGCTATCCCCGTGGGCAAGGGGTGATGCCGGAGTGGCGCACGCCTATGCAAGAAGTGCAGGTAGGGACAGGTAGAATCGTTTGTGAAGGTGAAGAAATAGCTATTCTGACCATAGGCCATATTGGAAATTACGCCATAGAAGCCTGCCAGACACTAGCCAAAGAAGATATTCATCCGGCCCATTATGATATGCGCTTTGTAAAACCTCTGGATAGTAAATTATTGCATGAAGTGTTTACAAAATTTGACAAAGTAATTACAGTAGAAGATGGTTGCCTGATGGGAGGTTTTGGGAGTGCTGTGCTGGAATTTATGGTTGATCATGGATATACATCTTCTGTAAAGCGACTGGGAATTTCTGACAAAGTCATTGAACACGGAGAGCAGCAGGAACTGCATCAGGAGTGCGGTTATGATCCGGAAAGCATTGCGCAGGAAATAAGAGCCATGCTGGGTGTTACGGCAATCTGACCAGCAAAGAATAGCGTTTGCTCACGATGCAACGACCGAGTTTATTGAAACTTCATCACCAAAAACAAGACCAGATATACAATACCTGGAGAACCCATACCGACAATAGCGGCAATTACAAACAGGATGCGTATCATAGTGGCATCCCATCCAAAATATTCCGCCAGCCCTCCACATACGCCCAGAATAACTTTATTGCTTTGAGAAAGGATTAGCTTAGCCATAATTTGATGTGATTTTGGTGTTTAGATAAGGTAAAAATAATAAGAAAACACTAAAACACCTGAAAACAAATCAGACTACTGCTTCTTTTACATACAGTTGATAAACAGAGGCAATTCCTTCGCGTAGCTCAATCTGATGGCGCCATCCATAATTATGCAGTTTGCTAACATCCATCAGTTTCCGGGGAGTGCCATCTGGTTTGGAAGCATCAAAACGCAAGGCTCCTTCGAAACCTACGATGTCTTTGATCAGCAAAGCCAGATCTTTGATACTGATATCCTCTCCAGTCCCTACATTGACCAGCTCTGCTTCATCATAGTTTTCCATCAGGAAAACACAGGCTTCTGCCAGATCATCAACATGTAAGAACTCCCGCTTTGGACTGCCTGTGCCCCATATTTCAACAGATTCATCTTGCTTAACTTTCGCCTCATGAAATTTCCGGAGCAGGGCCGGTAACACATGCGAGTTGTTAAGGTCATAGTTATCATGAGGACCATACAGATTGGTAGGCATCACAGAAATAAAATGACACCCATATTGTGCACGATAAGCTTCACACATCTTGATGCCAGCAATCTTGGCAATCGCATAAGGTTCGTTGGTCGCCTCCAGCGGACCGGTCAACAGGTACTCTTCTTTTAAAGGCTGGGGAGCCATTTTAGGATAAATGCAAGAGGAACCCAGAAATTGCAGCTTTTTTACTTTATGCACATAACTCTGATGGATAATATTATTTTGGATCATCAGGTTATCATACAAAAACTCGGCTCTGTAAGTATTATTGGCATGGATACCTCCTACTTTGGCCGCCGCCAGAAAAACGTAGTCGGGTTTCTCAGCAGCAAAAAATTCAGCAACCTCTTGCTGACTGCGTAAATCTAACTCCCGGGAGGTTCTTAAAACGAAATTTTCATAACCTTTGCTCTGTAGGTTCCGCAAAATGGCAGAACCTACCATGCCCCGGTGGCCGGCGATGTATATTTTAGCGTTCTTTTCCAAAATTAATCCTTTTTATCTTTTCCATTCATACGATACCATCAGATATCATGTTGTGCTACTCTATTCTATAAGCTTACTCGTGATAGCTAAATACTTTGTGCCCGCCCTTGAGCAAGAACTTGTCTTTTTTAAACAGAGCAACATCAGACTGCACCATATCCTTAACCAAGGCAGCAAGGTCATACTGAAGCTTCCATCCGAGCTTTTCTTTGGCCTTGGTGGGATCTCCAATCAAAAGATCTACCTCTGTTGGCCTGTAATAAGCAGGATCTACTTTAATAATTTCTTTCCCTTCCGGTAATTGATATTCCGGGTTGGTGCAACTGGCGACTTTTCCCACTTCTTCTTTATCTTTTCCTTCGAAACTCAACTCAATGCCTAGCTCACCAAAACTCATTTTTACAAAATCCCGTACCGTAGTGGTCATACCGGTTGCGATCACATAATCTTCAGGGGTGTCTTGCTGTAAAATAAGCCACATTGCCTGCACGTAATCTTTGGCATGTCCCCAGTCGCGCTTGGCGTCTAAATTTCCCAAATAACAGATGTCTTGTAACCCCAAAGCGATACGGGCTGCGGCACGTGTAATCTTTCGGGTCACAAAAGTTTCTCCACGGATAGGGGATTCGTGATTGAATAAGATCCCATTGACTGCAAACATATTGTAAGCTTCCCGATAGTTCACGGTAATCCAGAAGCCATATAATTTTGCAACAGCATAGGGAGAACGCGGATAAAAGGGTGTTTTTTCACTTTGCGGTACTTCTTGTACCAGACCATACAATTCTGAAGTAGAAGCCTGGTAAATTTTGGTTTTATCCTGTAAGCCCAAAATTCTCACCGCTTCTAAAATTCTTAAAGTTCCCAAACCATCCACATTAGCGGTATATTCCGGTTCGTCGAAACTTACTTTTACATGTGACATAGCACCTAAATTGTAAATTTCATCAGGTTGTACTTCCTGCACGATCCGAATGATGTTTGTAGAATCAGTCAGGTCGCCGTAGTGCAACTTAAACTTTAAATCCTGCTCATGGGGATCCTGATATAGATGGTCAATACGATCCGTATTGAACAAAGAAGTTCTTCTTTTGATACCGTGTACCTCATATCCTTTTTTTAGAAGGAATTCGGCAAGGTAGGCTCCGTCCTGTCCTGTGATTCCGGTTATTAATGCCTTTTTCATATGCTCAAATATTATATGTATGCTTTAAATCCTTTTTCTTTGATATCCTGTAGAAATTGTTTTACCATTTGCTCTTCATCCTTACTGCAAATCATTACTGCATCCTCCTCTACAATGACAATATAGTTATCCAATCCCTGTAATACAGCTAATTTATGATCTGCCACTTTAATAAAAGAATTACGGGTTTGGTATAGTAGGGCTGTCCCCTGAATGCAATTGCCCTGTTGATCTTTGTCCTGTTGCTCATCAATAGATTTCCAGGTTCCCAAATCTGTCCACCCAAAGTTAGCGGGCATTACGTATACATTATCTGCCCTTTCCATAATACCATAGTCAATAGAAATATTGATGCAGTTATGATATACCTGTTCTATAAAAGCCTCTTCCTGATCAGAATAGTAAAGGTTGGTGTCTTGAGCAAATAATTCGTTTACTGCTGGCAGGTATTTTTGAAAGCTTTTCTGAATGGCAGCAACACTCCAAACAAAGATACCTGAATTCCAGGCATAATTTCCGGCTGCCAGGAACGCTTGTGCGGTAGCTTGGTCTGGTTTTTCCTTAAAGGCTTTTACTTGATAAATGCTTTGTTGGCCTATACTTTTATCAAACTCAATATATCCATAGCCTGTATCGGCCCGGGTGGGGTTAATGCCAAAAGTAATGAGTTTGTCATCTTGTCCGGCAATCTCCAGAGCTTGTTTGGCTAATTTAGCAAACTGTTCCTGTTTTACAATGAGGTGGTCAGCAGGGCATACGATCAGGTTTGCCTGTGGATTCTTTTGAGCAATTTTGTAGGAGGCATAAGCCACGCAAGGAGCCGTGTTTCTAAGTTGGGGTTCCAATAAGATCTGATCGTCTGTCAGCAAAGGAAGTTGCTTTTTGATCAACTCTTTGTATTCTCTATTGGAAATGATATAAATGTTTTCACTGGGGCAAATATCAAGCAGGCGGTTAAAAGTAAGCTGTAAAAGGGATTCTCCTATGCCTAACACATCATGAAATTGTTTAGGAAACTGCTGTCGACTTACCGGCCAAAGACGGGTACCGACCCCACCTGCCATGATCAGTGCGAAATTATTCTCCATAAGCTTGAACTTGTCAAATAATTTTTTAGAAAAATCTAATACAAAGATACTTCCCTTTGGGTAAAAAATAAAATAAAAAATTATATGCTTGAGAGAACCAGGAAACTTCCGTTGAGCAGTGATTCTTTGTTGTAAGAAAAGGGGGTTCGGCTAGTTCCCTGATATACTTGCCCACCGGCGCATTCTACCAGTGCCTGGCCAGCGGCCGTATCCCATTCCATGGTAGGGCCATGTCGGTAATATATATCAGCTTTCCCTTCTGCCACCATGCAAAACTTCAGGGAACTTCCTTTAGATATGCTCTCAGTGACCCCATAATCAGACAGTACTTTTTCTTCCTCTTCGGAAGCATGACTGCTGCTTCTTACAGCCACCAAATTTTCCTTTCTTCGCTGTACCTGTAAACGAACAGGGTCTTTTGTTTGATCCTGCTTGTAAGCACCGGGCTGTATATCCTCAACATATCCCTCCTTACCGGCAAAATAAAGTTCTTCGGTAACGGGGGTATAGATAATACCTGCTACAGGCTTGTGTTGATGAATGAGGGCTATGTTTACCGTAAACTGTCCATTCCGTTTGATAAACTCCTTGGTACCATCCAGCGGGTCTATAAGCCAGAAATATTCCCAGGATTTTCTGATCTCATAGGCTATGTTTTTGCCTTCTTCAGAAATAGCGGGGATATCAGGATATTTTTTTTGTAAAGCTGCCATAATTACCTGATGTGATGCTTCATCAGCCAGTGTGAGAGGAGAATTATCAGCTTTAAAGTCTACCACTTTTGAAAAGTCGCCATCATTATAGATCTTTAAAATCTCTTTTCCGGCATCAATGGCAATCTCCTTAAGAATATTGATATTGATTTTTTTAGTCATTTTATCTATGTGTTTTGCAGGCTTTCTGACACAGCTCAATTTTCGGAAGCAAAAGTAATTGTTTATCTATTATAAAAAAGCATATATTGCCAGTTTTCGGTACATTCGTATACAGGAATTGCTACAGCCTAAAGACCTATGGAACAAAAAGCTAGAATTAAGATTACCATGACGGGAGGAGAATTTGAGATTGAAGGCTCGGAAGAATTTGTAAATTCCTATGCAGAATCTATTAAAAATTTTGTTTCCATATTGCAAAAAGGAGCCTCCCAATCTAAAAAGAATGATAGTTCGCGTTCTAATTCAGGTGAACAAATTAACTTATTCGATGGCTCTCCTGTGGTTACGCCCCAAAAACAGGAAAATGGTTCTATAAGCGCTGTAGAATCTTTCGGTGAATTTTATCACCGTCGCCCTAAAAACGTGAGTAAGACTGATATTGTGCTCATGGCCAGCTATTATATTCAGTCTAAAAATGAAGATGGTGTCTTTACTACTCGGGAAGTGACCAAGCTTTTAAAAGACCATGGCCTCGATTTGTCTAACCCGGCACATTTTATCAAACTCAATCAGGAATATAAAAAAGTGTTTAAAATGAGGCAGGGCCATTACAAGGTAAGTGAGGAAGGAATAGAACATCTCAAAAGCATTCTCCGCTAATCTGGTTTTAAAATTTTTCGAACCGCTTCCGGTAAATCCTTTACGATGTGAAGCGCCTTGGTCTGGGGTGTTCCGGTATCTATCAGAATAGAAGCTATCCCTAATTTGACAGCGGGTATCATATCCCTTTCCTTATCGCCTATCATCCAGGAGCGCCGGACATCAATATCAAATTTTGCAATGGCTTTTTCAAACATAAGACTGTCCGGTTTGCGGGTCAAGGATTCTGTCACAGAAGGATGGTGAGGAGCATAGTAAATCGCGTCCATGACATCGCCCATTTGTTCCTGCATATAGTCATGACATAGCTGCATTTGTTCCCTGGTATAAATACCCTGCGCAATGCCGGACTGATTGGTCACAACTACTAACAGGTAACCGGCCTGTTTTAGCTGCCACAATGCCTCCGCCACGCCAGGCAATATCTCAAAATCTTCCAGACGATAAGCATAACCGGCCAGGTCCCGGTTGATAACACCGTCCCGGTCCAGGAAAATACATTTATTTTTCATAACTTATGCTAAAACAGCCTACTACTACTGCACCCATCGGATACTTGATAGAAGGATCTACAAATACTTTTATCATCCGACAAACATCTCTATTTTTGGGGCTTTTACAAAATTTCTGTGAGCAATAGCATTGTCATCATACCAACATATAATGAGAGAGAAAATATCGCGGCTCTCATCAGCAGTATTTTTTCATTACCTGTCACTTTTGATATCCTGATTGTAGATGATAATTCACCCGATGGCACAGGTGACCTGGTAGAAGAGATGCAAAAAGGGTATCCTGAACGTATTCACCTGATCCGTCGAACCGGAAAATTAGGTTTGGGTACGGCTTATATCAGTGGGTTTCATTATGCGCTCAATCATCGTTATGATTATATCTTTGAGATGGACGCAGATTTTTCTCATAATCCTGAAGACCTGGTCCGGCTATATCGCACTTGCGTCAACGAAGGATATGACCTGGCCATAGGCTCACGTTATGTGCAGGGGGTTAATGTAGTCAACTGGCCGATCAACCGGGTACTGGTTTCTTATTTTGCCAGTGTTTATGTTCAACTTGTAACAGGTATGCCCGTGAAGGATGCTACCGCCGGATTTAAGTGCTATCACAAAAGTGTGCTTCAGACCATAGAACTGGATAAGATACGTTTTGTGGGCTACGCCTTTCAGATTGAAATGAAATTTACTGCCTGGATGTATGGTTTTAAGATCAAAGAAATTCCCATCATTTTTACGGAAAGAATCCGGGGAGAGTCCAAAATGTCCAGTAAGATTTTCTGGGAAGCATTTACGGGCGTGATTCGTATGAAGATTCGCAGCCTATTTAGAAAATACCACCGCCCTGTGATTAATCAAACCGGATCGCGCGAATCGGATTGATACGCATTATGATGGCTGTGGGGATATTGAGTACCAAAGCAACAATCATGAATGTGAGGAGATTGAGTAAAAGAATGACCATAAAGTCCCACTGAATTGGCACAAATTCCATATAATAATTTTCCGGATCGAGCGGGATAATTTTAAAGTAATACTGAAGTGCGCCGAATCCTATACCTATCAAATTTCCTATCAGCATTCCTTTGGTAATTAAAATCAGGCCATTGTAGGTGAAGATCCTTCGGATCTGTTTGTTTCTGGCTCCCAGAGCTTTCAAAATGCCAATCATCTGTGTTCTTTCCATAATCAGAATCAATAGGATACTGACAATGTTAAAACAAGCGACAAAGAGGATTAAAGCCAGAAAAATCACTACATTATTATTAATTAGCTCAAGCCATTCAAACATTTGCACATACTTATCACTGATTTTCTCCACATATAAGTCATAATCCAGCTCATTTTGCAACTGCTCTGCGGCTTTGTCCATTCCCTGATAATCCTTCAGAAAAACCTCAAATCCACCCACCAGTGTATCTGGCCAGTTATTCAGCCGCTGTATCAGTCCAATATCTCCAATAATGACCTGCTCGTCAAATTCTTCAATACCTGTGTTATAAATACCCCGCACATGTAATTTTCTTACCCTGATGTTCGGTGGATCAATAAAATACATACGGACATCATCGCCAGTATCCAGCTTCAAGGTATTGGCAATTTTACGGCTGATTAAAATATCCAGCGAATAATTATTGGCACTACTTTCCTTTTCCGGAAATCTGATAAACCCTCCTTCTTCCAGATTTGCCTGAAACCGGATACTATCCGCATCCCGGCTGACTCCTTTGATAAACGCCCCGTATACTTCCTCATCGGTTTGTAATAAACCTCCTTTATGACTGAAAACTTCTACCCGATCAATAAAGTCATAGGTTTCCGGATGTTGATAAGCAGGATTAAGGATAGAAATAGGCTCTTCCTGCAAGGTGTTATCCAGAGAGTATTTAGTGATTTGGATGTGTCCGCTAAAGGCAAAAATTTTGTCTTTCACCTCTTTACGAAAACCACCCAGGATTAGAAAAGAAACCAGCATCGTTGCCAGACCAAGCGCAATACTGGCAATAGCAATTTTGTTAATGGTAGCCGAAAATGAGTTTTTTTCAGCCTTGCTTATTTTTTTTGATATAAAATAGGGGAGATTCAAAGGAAAAAAGGCAGATTTAAAATAATGTTGTTACTTTATAGTTGTACAAAATAGATTTAGATTGACATCTCTGTCCAGTAGTGATACACTTATCTAGTGAATTAACCGCTTGCAAATTAAAAAACTTTATGCATCTCATCACACTAATATTTTTCTTAATTATCGCTGGATCTTCCTCCTGCCGTTCCCAGGCAGATGTTCAGGCCACTGATATTCAGGTAGGCGCTGCTTCCCCACAGGAGTATTTACCATTGTTGCAAAATAAAAAAGTGGCATTAGTGGTCAATCATACTTCCCTGATTAACGATACTCATCTGGTAGATTCTCTTTTGTCTTCTGGTGTTAATGTCACACAAATTTTTGCGCCTGAGCATGGTTTTCGTGGAGAAGCTGCCGCTGGCGAAACCATCAACAGCTCGGTAGATACCAAAACTGGCCTGCCTATTGTCTCCCTGTATGGAAAAAACAAGAAGCCTCTGCCCGAACAGCTTCACAACGTGGATATTGTTGTATTCGATATTCAGGATGTGGGTGCCCGTTTCTATACCTACATCAGCACCATGCATTACGTCATGGAAGCCTGTGCCGAACAGGGTAAATCTTTGCTTATTTTAGATCGCCCTAATCCTAATGGGCACTATGTAGATGGGCCAATACTTCAGCCAGAGCTGCAATCGTTTGTGGGTATGCATCCTATTCCGGTGGTACATGGCCTTACTATAGGAGAACTGGCACATATGATCAATGGAGAAGGCTGGCTGGCTAATCGGGTTCAGTGTGATGTGACGGTGATCAAAGCAAAAAATTATACGCATCAGGATTCCTATCACTTACCAGTACGTCCTTCTCCTAATCTTCCCAACGATCAGGCTATTAATCTGTATCCTTCTCTTTGCCTTTTTGAGGGCACTGTTGCCAGTTTAGGGAGGGGCACTCCCTTTCCTTTTCAGGTGGTGGGATATCCTGACCCTTCTCTGGCTACCGCCCTGGCAGGGAAGCCTGATGTGGCAGATACCATCAGCTTTATTCCAAAAGATATGCCGGGGGTAGCCATGAATCCACCACAGGAAGGTAAACGTTGCTATGGCCTGGATCTGAGAAATGAAGAAAGGCTCAATCGTATTTCTCTACAGTATGTGATGGATTTTTATGTGCAGGCTAAAAAAGCTGGTGTTCAAGACTTTTTCAACAACTTTTTCAATACCCTGGCCGGCACGAAGGAATTGAGAAAGCAGATTGAAGCAGGGCTTAGTGAGGAAGAAATCAGAAAATCCTGGGAGGAGGGCTTGAATCAATATAAGCGCATGCGAAAGAAGTATTTGCTCTATGAAGATTTTGAGTAATTGATTTCTTCTGTGTGTATACGAAAGCCGTAGCTGTGCAGCAATGATAAAACCAAGTATTTGAACATCTTGGTTAATAGCACCAACTTAGCTTCCTGTAAGGCGTTGTTGTTAGTCTAAGGTATAACCCAGGCGACGTCCTATGAAGGCCAATGTATTGATGACCCATTGAGGAGGCTTCACGGTTACATCTGGCCGGTGTTTGACCGCCGACATCGACATGTATATCAGTGAGCGCGGATCTTTCGTTCCCCGAACCTTTCCTACCTTAATTAAGTGATCTAACGTTTCCATCTGGCTTTGAAAGCCAAGGGCAGGTCGATGTACATTCATAAAGCGGATGGGAGCCCCACTTGCATTCCGCCATGCATGTACGGTTCCTCTGGGCACAGTAAACGATTCACCTGCTTGTATGCTCTTCCACTGCTGGTTTGAGAATATGTCGAGAGTCCCTTCCAGAACCTGGAAGGTTTCCTCTTGTTGAGGATGATAATGGATCATAGTTCCACTGCCCTGTGTGGCCGTGCAGTCCATCTCAACGTATTCGCCATCGGTTTCAGAAGAAGAAGCGGTGATCCGTGCTTCTACGCCAAAAACAGAGCGGAGGTCAAGTATTCTCTCTTGTTTCTCTTCAATCATAGGATGATAAGTTCATTAATGATACCAGTTACAAATTTTAGGGCGAAAAAGCAAAATTATTGATGCCATTGTGCGGCTGTCTCTCTGGCAAAATCCTCAAAGCCTCTGGGAGCATGCCCCAGCAATACTGTCATGCGTTCGATGTCAGTAGGTGTTGCTTTTAGCCCGTTCTGCTGGAAGAAGGCGAACATATGTTTAAAGTCAAATACCATCCAGGCGGGCATAAATGGAAGAAATTGCTGCTCCCAGGCCTCCAGGTCATTACCGGCGTAGGTGATGGGTTTGTTAAGTGCTTTTCCCCAGATCTCAGCGGTACTTTCTCCGGTATGTTCTTCTGGTCCCACCAGGTTATAAGTCTTTCCTTCGTGGCCATCGATGGTCAACGCAATGGCTGCCGCTTCCGCAATATCCCTTGTATCTACCCGGGAGACTCCGGCATCGCCTATAGGCTGAGGATATACACCATATTGAAGCAAGGCTTCCTGAAGCATATAATCATTCTGATAAAAATTGTTAGGACGAAGGATGGTGTAAGGAATACCGGAGGCTTTAATAGCTATTTCAATAGGGATCTTGGCTCCAAAATGAGGCAAATACGGAGCTTCATCTACATGATGAACCGACATGTATACCAGTCGTTTGACATCAGACATACGGGCACCATTGACAGCCATAAGGCCTTCGTGCGTTTCAGTAGGGCTTACCGGATTGAGAATGAAGGCAGCGTCCATCTCTTTAAATACAGACCGTATGGTATCGGGGTTGAGCAGGTCACCGACAATGCCTTTTACGCCCGCTGGTAATTTTTGTTTTTTTTCATCACTACGCGTGAGTACGTGCACTTCTGACTCACGGGCAAGCAGTTCTTGTACAACCAGAGAACCTACTTGACCAGTGCCGCCAATAACAAGAGTCTTCATAATTTTTTTATTTATGGGTGTTTGATAAATGTTGTTCTATACAAGCAGCAGATTAACTTCTTTTTGGGAGCGCGCATGGTTGTTTTGCTCAACTGTGCTTTCCACATTTTTTATGCAACCACATGCCTTTTTTGCATGGGTACGTTCTTTCCTGGATTTATCCGGTTATTAACATTAATATACTTGCTATTTCACACGATGTCAAGGGGTTGACCTTGTAAGGCTGCATGACAGCAAAGTGCACACACAGGCGCTGAAGATTTGCCATTCTATTCACGCCAAATCAGATACATTGCTAGCAAGCTGTTAAAAATTAGGGTCAGTTACCAGTCTTCTGCTTTATAGACTGTTTTTCCTTCCAGAAGGGTTAGCATAACACGCACCTGGTGAATGTCTTGAGGTGACACATCAAAGAGATTACGGTCAAGCACCACCAGGTCAGCCGCTTTACCAACTTCAAGGGAGCCGGTTTCCTGTTCCTCAAAATTAAGATAGGCACCATTGATGGTATAGCCCTCAATCATAGTAGCCAGCTCAACTTTTTCCTGCGGGATCCAGGAGAGTCCTGTACTATCTTTTAATCCCAGGCGGGTAATGCCCACCTGCATCCCATCAAGCGGGTTCATAGAAGAGACAGACCAGTCGCTACCGAAAACGACCATGGCGCCCGTCCTCATCACACTGGCGATGGGATAGAGCCAGCGTGAGCGTGCGGGACCCAGTGTTGGCTCAGTAAGCGCTGTGATGTAGGTGTCTGCATACGCCCACAACGGCTGAAAGTTAGCAATTACGCCAAGAGGGCGAAAACGTAATACATCAATAGAGTCGATCAACTGAATATGTGCCATATGGTGGCGACTATCACGAATGCCATTCTGACTTTGGGCTTCCGCAAAAGCATCCAGCGTGGTCCGGATAGCCCGGTCGCCGATGGCGTGAACATGGATCTGAAAATTAGCGCTGTCTAAAGCGGTAATGAGTTGAGTGAGTGATTCTGGTTCCAGATTCAAGGTACCCCGGCTGGTTTGCTGGTCAAGATAGGGTTCAAGCATAGCTGCCGTACGTGCTTCAATCACACCATCGGCAAAGATTTTGACAGTATGGGTGCGTAAATGAGAGCTATGATAGGTATCTCGCCAGGCTAAGAGTTGTGGAAGCTGTGCTACTCCCCTGGAAAGATCTGCTTTCATCGAGGCGACTACCCGTGCTGTCAGTTTACCCTGCAGGTCGAGCGTCTGATAGGCTTCCAGAATTTCCCGGCTGGCACTGGCTTCCTGGATGGAGGTTATACCGAAACGATTTGCCATGGCTAAGCCCTGGCGTAGCCCTTCAAGATAATCTTCCGTAGTATAAGGGGGCATATGCTTTGTAACTAAATGCATAGCTTCTTCCCGTAGTGTACCTGTAGGCTCTCCTGTGGTTGGTTCTCTCTCGATACGCCCATAAGGCGGATCGGGCGTAGTCCGGTTAATTCCTGCACGGGCAAGTGCTGCACTGTTGACCCAGGCAGAGTGCCCGTCAGCAGCCGTGAGAAAAACAGGGCGATCCTTTACCACAGCGTCCAACAGACTCTTGTGGGGATTGGCACCGGGAAAAATAGGTAATTCCCAACCGCCTCCCCGTATCCATTCCTCTTCAGAATGTGCTGCCGCATAGTCACCAACGGCATCCAGGATTGCTTCCTGCGTCTCGAATCCCAATAAGTTACACTCACTGAGCTCGATCCCACCCGATACCAAATGTACATGAGCGTCGTGGAAGCCTGGTAAAATCATCTTACCATTGAGCGATAGTACATTCGTTTCCTGACCAATCCAGGATACAACTCCCTCATTGGTGCCCACGTAGACAATACGGCCTTCGTCAATGGCAATAGCTTCTGCCCAACTGCGCGAAGCATCCACTGTGTATATCACTGCATCTTTCAAGACAAGATCTGCAGGATGGGGCGCTTTCACAGTAGTAGAGGCTTGCGAAAAACAAAGCGGAGCATGGCTTGCAAGAATGATGAAAAGCAGCCGTAGCGTCAGGATCGGACTGTATTTTTTTAGCAAAGAAGTGAAGGGAAAAAGCTGAAGTAATTGCATAATAGGTTACATCCTCTTTAAACAAGAAAAACAGTATTGCAATTATCTTCAATAAATTCAGAAATGTTTTAATTTTTCATCTCCTTTTTAGAAAGACGCTACAAAGGATGAGATAAATATTTCAGAAGTATCAATCATATGCTATCCGCATAAGTGCCGCACAAATTCTCCACTTAATTTTTTGGCAAAGTAGTAGTTAACTGAAATACACCGGACGAGCGTCCATGATTTTGTCCTGTTTGTAGCCGTACCTTCTTACTGTAAAAAAGAACTGCCGGGATAATAGGAACACCCGACAGTTCGGTTTTTTTCTTACAGATAGTCAGGAGCATTACTTCTTCAGAATCATCTTTCGTGCGATGATGCGCCCACCAGCCTGTAGCACATAGAGGTAATGTCCGGCGCTGAGTGTTTGTCCATCCAGGGTTATCTGATAGCGTCCTGCATGGTGGTAGCTATCCACCAGTCGGGCAATTTCCCAACCGAGAGCGTCATACACTACGAGCCGGACCTGCCCGGGTTCTGGTAGCTCATAGTGAATGATCGTGGATACAGTAAAAGGATTGGGATAGTTCTGGTATAGACTATAGTCCTCTGAAAATGAAGGTTCCATGGGAAGCGATGACGACTCCCATACTTCTCCTTCAACGGTCGCTATCGGGACATTCGATCGTATTTGTTTGATAATAGCCTGGGCGGCTGCAATGAGCTTTTGACCCTCTTCATCCGGCAAACGGTTTTTAAATATAAGCACTTGTACTCTGAGTACGAAAGATTTGAGAACATTGGCAGCAGCTTTGTTTTTCTCTTTTTTGACGAGTTTCAGTGCTGTAATGAGCGTGGCTTTCAAGCTTCGCGCCTCACCTGGGGTAAGTGTTCCCGCTTTCATGAGGCTGTCTACCTGATTGATGAGTCTGGCAATCTGTTCTTCAACAGTCAATACTTCTGTTGCTTCGACCTCGGTGCTATCCTGGTCATCTTCATCTGCGGCGTTGTTGCCTGGAGATGAGTCCGGATCAAGCTGATCGGCGGAGGTTACTTCTGCTGTATTGGTGAGTGTTCCAGCCTGATTAACCGTCGCCAGAATGGTCAACTTGGCACTGTCTCCAATAGCAAGAGTGCCCACTGTCCAGATACCTGTGCTCTTATTGTAGCTTCCAGTACTGGGAGTAACCATATCGAAAGTTAGGCCAGTAGGTTCAGCATCAGTGACCGCGATGCCGGTGGCTATGTTGGGACCTTTATTCAGCAGTGTAACAGTAAAGGTAATCTGCTCTCCCACTGTGGGCGAAGCTTGATCCACCTTCTTAGTCAGTTCCAGGTCGGCCAGTTGCGGTAGGCTATCAAAGCCTATGGTATTAGAGAACTCACTTGTGTTATTGTTCGGGTCGGTGGCCGTAGCAGAAACGAAAGGGAGGGGAGGAACTCCAGGTACTCCAAACGTAAAGATAACATTGCCGCTGCCATCGGTAGTTACTGTCGTTGTGCCAAGCGATATCTGCCCCTCTCCAAATCCGGACGGGTCAGGAAGCGTATTGGCGTAAAAATCGATGATAAAGTTGGTATTGGGTGTACCATTGAAGGATCCTGTAATACTAAATCGGGGAGGTGCTTCAGAAAATATTAAGGCCGACGTCAGCACCGGAAAATTTTGAAGGTTATTCGGGCCGGGGTCCGGATCAAGCGGATCATTAGGAGTGACGTCGTTGTCGCCAAGGTCGATGCCTAACTGGCTATTGTCAAAGATGGAGTTGAACCGGATAGCATTGCCCGTTGTAGTGTTTCCCTCTACCACAACGCCACTTCCACCGTTCCGTGTGATGAGGTTAAACCGAATAGCATTGCCTGTTGCTGTGTTTCCTTCTACCACAACACCGCTTCCACCATTTCCCGCAATGATGTTTCTACTGCCGGCGGCCCCGATGATGTTATTAGATGCGCCCGTGATGTGTACACCATTGGTGAGATTAGATAATTGGTCGTCTAATTTAGTATTGAGGCCAATGATGTTTCCCTCAATACGATTACCTGTCGCTCCGGTACCGGTAATTCGAACACCACTGAAAAGATTACCGGAAATGAGATTGCCATCATTAGCAGGAACTCCTCCGATGAGGTTAGTAGGGGCATCACTGATCTGTACGCCATCCTCATTTGGGATTGCTGCAAGACCAGCCAAATCGGTACCAATACGGTTAAGTTGTATGATGTTGCCCGTCGCGTTAACACCGGTAATATGAATGCCATCACCATTGTTTCCTGAGATAATATTGCCAGCTTGTATGAGGCCAGCAGGCGTGAAGACAAGCCCGCCGATGGTGTTAGCCGGAGCATTGCTAATGAGCACACCATGCAGTCCGTTGGGTAGGGGCTCGCCGAGAGGAAAGATTCGGCTGTGAAGACCGATCAGGTTGTTGAAAACAAAATTATCCCGGGCATTCAATCCGGTAATCTGAATACCATTTCCGTCATTGCCAGCAATGGTGTTTTGGTCTACCTGGTTTCCTCCGATAACATTGTTAGATGCTCCATTGATAAGGATACCATCTTGTCCATTTGATAAGGCTTTACCTGCAGTATTGAGGCCGATTAAGTTGCCTCGAATATTGTTGTTGATTGCACCAATACCTTGGATGCTTACCCCATTGCCAATATTACCAGAAATGATGTTTACTTCACCCAATAGGAGCCCCCCACCACCAACCGTATTACTGGGTGCATCGAGTAAGTGTATCCCGTCGCCCTGGTTGCCTCGCTCTTCGGTTTCCGCTCCGTTAGTTCCAATCAAGTTAGATTGAATGATATTGTTATTGGCATTGGCTCCGTTGAGTTCGATGCCATGGCCTAAGTTGCTCGAAATGACATTACCCTTTTCTCCTGTTATAGGTGTAGAAGGGCCTCCTATTGAGTTATTGGGTGCGTCATTGAGAAACACCCCGATGAGAGCATTAGGAAGGGCTACGTTGCTGTTGGCGTCAAGGCCTACGATGTTTCCCTCCACTTTGTTACCTGAGGCTGCCAAACCGCTGATCTGTATGCCGTTTCCCTGGTTGCCAGAAATAAGGTTTCCGGGCGGAGTCCCCGCTTGGCCGACTGTGATAGTCCCACCGATAGTGTTGTCAGGTGCATTAGTGATCAACACCCCATCGCCACCATTGCCAAGTTCGTTGTCCGGACTTCCTTCAGCATCGGTACCGATAAAGTTGGATCCAATCTTATTACTTGTAGCCAAGGCATTTTCAATGCTGATGCCATTTGCCTGATTACCGGAAATGAGATTACGGGCTTCGCTTGCCATTCCTCCAATGATGTTGTCGGGTGCATCTGAAATGAATACACCGTTTCCCTCATTCGGGCGAGGACTGCTGCCTGCAACGCCACCTACCAGATTGGTGCCGATGTGATTGCCCAAAACAATATTGTTTGTTGCGCTGCTACCCTCAATGTGTACACCATCTCCCTGGTTGCCAGAGATGAGGTTGCCGCGAGTGATGACCATAAACTCATCGCGTGGAGCCCCAATAGTGTTGCCTGGTGCATTGGCAATGTGCACGCCGTCGCCCTCATTGGGCACGAGAATATCATCGGGCCGGTTGATACCGATTTCATTGCCTTCAATAACATTATCACTGGCGCTAGTACCTACGACATGTACTCCGTTTCCCTTATTGCCTCCAATGACATTTCCTTCTGTGTTGAGAAGTCCCCCAATGGTGTTAGCCGGGGCATTGCTTATCAACACTCCATGGCTACCATTGCCAAGTTCACTGCTCAGGCCTCCTTCGCCGTTGGTTCCAATGAAATTGGCTATTATGGCATTGTTTATGGCCTTAGTACCCTCGACATGCACGCCAGCTCCTGCGTTGCCCGAGATGAGATTACTGGGTCTTTCTTCCAGCTCAAATATCGGAGATCCCACAGAGTTACTGGCAGCATTGACAATGTGCACGCCATCTCCGCCATTGCCGAGTAATACGCTTGCACCTCCGGCATCGGTACCAATAAAGTTGCCAAGTATTCTGTTGTTTGTCGCCAGGTTATCGTCCGATTGCTGAAAGGTATCTTCAATGCGAATACCATCGCCTGTATTACCTGAAATGACATTGCTTGCTCCAACAGTTTCCCCACCAATGGTGTTGTTTGGAGTGTCTTCAATATAGATGCCGTGGCCACCGTTGCCTAGACCCGGACTATTTTCCGGGTCAGTGCCGATGTGGCAGCCTTCGATAACGTGTCCTCCCAATCCAGGCGAACCAGTACCCCCGATCACAATCCCGTATAAGTCGAAACTGTGAATCGCAAACCCTCGTATGATAGTACCCTCACCAGGTTCTTGGAATGCTCCTCCGCCAGTTCGAAGCTCCAAGCCAGAGGCAAAGGTTCCGGCTTGACTTCCCTCCAGTACGACCATAAGGGGATTTCCTGACGGATCGAGTTGTGTAGTGCCATCAATTGTCACGATTCCCAAAACGAACGGAAGCCCTTCGTTGGTTGCGCTGCCAACTTCAATAACCGGAGTTGATACGCCCAGTTGCTGCAAATCAATGTTGAATATGATCTCGTTGCGCACTAAGACATCATTTACGGATTGTTGGGCGTTGTGATTCTGAATCGCTGCACGCAGTGTACACTCCGGCTCCCCAGAAGGCATGGTATTTCCAGTATTACATATTTTGTCGTCTCCAGGTTTGAGTGCGTTAGGATCCTCTGCATCGCCAAGAGAGTTGACGATGAATGTTTTTTGGGCAGCAACCTGATCGACGGGTAGAAGTAAAAATAGTGAAAGCGGAAAGGCCAGAAACAGAGTAGCTGATAAAAGCTGTCGCCTCATAAGAAATCTTAGCGAGGCAACGAAAGCGCTTGTGGGTATGCTTAACCTTATAGATTGCAGCAGCCCTAAGCGTTGGCCTTTCTGACAATAGTTGGAGACTGTCGAGAAAAGCGAGGTACATAGTGAAAAGGCGTTCATGGTTCACCTCCTTAGTTGAAGCTTCACAGAAGCGGCTATTGGGTATGAATGAGCGGGACTATAGGACTAATTCCATCTTGATGATCGAAAAGCGGAATGACTGTTATTTAGCACTGAAAGATACATTTCTTTCATAAGAAAGTCACGCACAAAGGCAGTCGGCATAACAGTACGAAAGAGCATATAAAGCGGATATTGTCAGCCTAAATGCAAATATTGAGATCATTGCTGCATGAACGAGTAGGGTAAACCCAGCGCCTAAGTCGAAAGCTGAGGCCCTGCGGTTGATACTGAAGTCGCCAGCCTGGGCAAATGAATACTTTACCATAGTCTGTTTATCACCAGCGAAACTTAATACCCTCAAAAGTCTTTTGTATAATTTATGATGATACTTTCAACATTAGCTGATTATTTCTATTTTTCGGTATGTTGAAAGAAAACTTCCGCATTATTTTTATGGGAACACCAGAATTTGCGGTGCCTTCTCTTCAGATTTTAGTAGACAATGGATATGCTGTAGTAGCTGTTGTGACTGCTCCAGACAAACCCCAGGGTAGGGGCAGGCAAATTCAAGCTTCTCCTGTAAAGCAGTTAGCTTTGGAAAAGGGTATTCCCGTACTTCAACCTACCAATTTGAAAAATACTGACTTTCTGGAGGAGTTACGTGCTTATCAAGCGGATTTACAGGTAGTTGTTGCATTCAGGATGTTACCCGAAGTAGTATGGAATATGCCGCCGAAAGGAACCTTCAACCTGCATGCTTCCCTGCTTCCCCAATATCGAGGTGCGGCTCCTATCAACTGGGCTATCATTAATGGAGAAACGGAGACCGGAGTAACTACCTTTATGATTCAGCAGGAAATAGATACAGGAAATATTCTTTTCCAGGAGAAAGAACCCATTGATGCGGAAGATACTGCAGAAACCCTCTATGAGCGTCTGATGCACAGAGGAAGCCAGTTAGTCCTGAAGACAGTAAACGCTATTGTCACCGGCCACTACCAGCCGTTGCCTCAACCTGAGGCACAGCAAGAATGGAAAGCAGCGCCAAAAATTCATCGCGAAACCTGCCAGATCAATTGGAATCAGACAGCCGAACAAGTCAGAAACTTTATACGGGGGCTTTCTCCCTATCCGGCTGCCTGGACTTTACTGAAGACTCAGGCAGGAGAGAAAAATTGTAAAATCTATGCTGTACGCAATACCGGCCAGCAAGAGAAAACTTTGAAGCCCGGTGATGTTACCACAGACAATAAAAACTATATCTATGTTCAGACGCAAGATTTCTTGTTGGCTATAGAAGAATTGCAGCTGGAAGGAAAAAAAAGACTTTCTGTTCAGGAATTTTTACGAGGAAATATTTTATGATTAAATCTATTATTGTGGCCAAATCTGATAATAATGTCATTGGAAAAGAGAATGATCTGGTTTGGCATATGCCTGCTGATCTCAAGCACTTTAAAAATAAAACAATGGGGCACTATATTATCATGGGAAGGAAAACGCTAGAGTCTATGGATAAACCTTTACCTGGCCGCACTACCATAGTAGTTACCAGAAACAAGCATTACAAGGCGGAAGGCTGTCTTATTGTGCATGATGTAAACGATGCTTTTCAGATAGCAGAAGAAAATAAACAGGAGGAAGTATTTATTTTAGGAGGTGCTGAGATTTACAAAATTACCCTCCATCTGGCCGATAAGATATATCTCACGGAAATCAAAGCTACTTTTGAAGGGGATGCTTTTTTTCCTGAAATCAATAGGCAGGAATGGCGGGAAGTGCGTCGGGATGAATATGAACCGGATGAAAAAAATCCTTATCCCTATGCTTTTGTGGATTTGGTAAGAAAATAAATTATTCTAGTGTATGTAGTGCTTGTAGTAAATCTTTTTCCATTTCATCGAAACGGGATAATACGCCCTGTAAAAACTTTCCTTGGACTAGTTTCTTGATATCCTCCTCACCACTAAGGTCCATTTCAGGTATCTTATACGTCTGCTCCAGCAAGCCTCTTTCCAACTTTATCAGATATTTACCATTCCAGGCAAATACAGTGATTTTACATTGAGGATGAAAGATTTCACTGACAATACGCATGTACTTTTTCCTTTATAAAGAGTTTTTTTGCATACTAATACCTCTCCAAAAATAGCACGCTTTTCCCAAAATGGGACACATTTCTTGGAAAAACGCTAATAATAATACCCTCCAGGGCCTTGCGAGCACTTTAGCATGGTTTTAGTTATAATATTATATCATGAATAAGTATAATTATTTTACTAATTGAATGAAATCAAAGCTAATATACGCTGCTATAGTGATTTTTGTACAGTCAATGGTTCAAAGTGCTTTGGCACAACCCTACTTTAGCGAAATTACAGATCCAGAACGATTACACATCTTTGCGGAAATAGTATCTACGGAGGAAGTAACACTAGAACCTAACAGGAAAAACATCGTTTCAGAAGTGCAGTTTAGAGTTTATCCCAGTGCATACGATAGAAATTCTACTTTGCTGCTTCATCTAAAAGCCCCTGTTTTTAACGCACAACTTTTCATTACTGATATGTTCGGGAATACCATAGATATTCCATTGGAAGCAGAGTTGAAAAGTGGATTCTACGAATTCTCCATTCTTCAAAATTATTCAATGAGAGGAGTTTTTATGGCCTGTTTGGTCGTCAACGGAAAGGTGTATTCCCAACCTATTATCCGTTATTAACAAAACCTGTAGACAATATGAAAAGAATAAAAATACTGATTGCAGATGACGATGAAATATTTATGAACCTGATTGCCTTTAAACTAAAAAAAGAAGGTAGTTATCAGATATTTACCGCTTCAAATGGAAAAACGGCTAAACAAAAAGCCAGAGAAATTCAACCAGATATACTCATTACAGATGTACTAATGCCATTTGCCTCTGGATTAGAGTTAATTGGATTTATACGGAATGAACTGAAGTTGTCTACTTTTATCATTGCGATTTCTGCCGTAGGCCTTGAATCAGCCATGCAGGAGGCTTATGACATGGGGGCTGATGATTTTATGGGAAAGCCCTTTAATCTGGAAGAAATGCTTTTAAAGGTTCGGAATTTATCTCATATCAATTATTCTAAATCGTGAAAGTACTCTTCACTTTTCTTTATTTCCTTTTCTGTGTGACCTTTTCAATAAAGGCGCAGCATACGGAAAGTTTACTTGATTCTGCCAAAGCCTCTGCTTATACAAAAAAATACGATCAGGCCAAAGAAACATTAATCACTCTACTTTCATCCAGCCCTCACCACTATGACGCCCAATTACTATTAGCGCAGGTATATGCCTGGAAAAAGGAGTACGAACTTTCAGTGCCTTTACTATCTGAAATCATTCAGCATCATGCTCCTAGCGCAGAAGCCTACGAAATGTTGGCCCGTGTAAAACTGTGGCAAGAAGCTTATCCATCCTGTCTGGAGGTGTGTCAAACAGGCCTGCATCTATTTCCGGATCATATACCCTTACAATTTATCAAAGCTCAGGCACTTGCTAATCAATACCAGGTGGATACAGCCCTGGATTTACTGCATCAAATTATGGCGAAGGACAGTAGTCTCAGGGAAGTTCAAGGCTTGATAGAGCAGCTACAATATCAAAAACTTAAAAACGCTGTCACAGTAGAGTATAGTTACGCCCGCTTTACCAACACATTTTCTCCCTGGCATACAGCAGCAGTAAGCTATCGCAGAAATACGCAATTGGGCCCAGTCATTGGAAGGGTAACACATGCTTTTATGTTTGATCAGTCGGGTAACCAATTTGAAGTGGATGCTTATCCCAAGATCAGTAAAAAATCATATGGTAACCTGAATATAGGCACTTCTGATAGGCATATCTTTCCTTTGTTTCGGGGTGGGGCAGAGTATTTCAGACTATTCCCCAGGCAAATAGAATTGTCTGGTGGATTTCGGTATCTGCATTTCGATCAGGCACAAGTAATGATCTATACTGCACAACTGGGCCATTATTTTAATCAATATTGGGTTTCTGCTCGGGGATATACAGCCGTTATTGATAATGTGTATGAGATGACAGGTGCTCTTACGCTAAGGCGATATTTTGATAACCCAGACCGTTATCTGACTTTCTATGTGAATACTGGTAGCACACCCTTACATATTGTTTCTCTTAATGAAATGAGAAGATTGCAGGCCAGTAGTTTTGCGCTGGATTACCAACATTCCACTTTCAAGAGGAAGCTGCTTTTAAAAGCCGGTGCAGGTTATCAAAAAGAATTTTATGAGGAGATCAGAGAGACCGATCGTATGACCGTCTCATTCTCTGTAGAAAAAAGATTTTAAGGTATGAAGCTATTATTGATCAATCCAATACTATATATATCCTGGCAGCAAAACTATGTGTGTTGGATTCCACAACAGTCTGTTACTGAAAACTATATGTTTTTCGGATTGGCAATTTCTTTAGCTCTCGCGAGCTTTCTGTTTATTCTTATTCTCTACATCCGCCGCACCATTATTAATGCCAGAAACAAAAAGATTGACTACTTAAAGTTCAGGTTTCAATACCTCATATATGACGCAATGGTAGAAAGCCAGACAGACAAAGAAGATACTGTTGAGCGGCTAATGATAGAAAAGCTTAAAAAAGAGGTGCTGAAAACCAAATTGCATAAACAAGTATTGGCTGATCTGATCATTGATCTGAAACAGAATTTTTCGGGAGAAGCAGAGCAGCAATTCATTCAACTGTATCAGGCCTTGGGCCTATCTGATTTTTCTTTTAAGAAATTGCATACTTCTCGTTGGGATGCGCAGGCTAAGGGGATTAGAGAATTAGCAGAGATGGATTATGAGTATTATAAAACCCAGGTAGCCATTATGGGATTAAGATATGTCAAAAATAAAACTGTAGCACAGGAAGCACAAATTGCCTCAGTCAGAATAGAAAAAAAACCCTTACTCTTCCTTTATGACCTGCAAAAACCATTGAATGAATGGGAGCAGATTAATTTACATCATTTTTTATTGAAGCTGGATAGAAAATTTATTCCTGATTTTACCCAGTGGTTATCTTCTGAAAACGAGAGTGTAGTACAGTTTGCCCTCAAAATGATTGCTGATTTTGAGCAAAAACAGGCTGAGCCATCAGTCATTGATTGTTTAGAACATCCTTCTGTATCAGTGAAAGAAGAAGCAATACGGTCTTTATTGAAACTTGAAGTAAAAAAGGCGCTTCCGCAAATTCTGGCAACCTGCCAGCATTGCCACGAACAAATGTATCTGGAAACGATAGAAGTTGTGGATCAGTGGAGAGATCCCGATCATATTATTTTACTGGAATCTCTCTTGCAGCATCCTTCTGCCCTGGTAAACCAAATGGTGAGGCATACCATAGATAGGCTTTCTCAGCAAAAAGCATTGAAACCATTATTTACAAAAGACATAATAGTGAAATAGCATGGAATCAGTATTTATCGATGTGATTGAATTTGTTGCCGAAAAGGTGGTTTTCTTTTATGCCCTGGTAATAGGTATCTCTTATCTGGCTTTAGCTATCGTCTCGTTCTTTTATACACGCCATTATATTAAGAAAAGCCGTTTTACTGATTATAAAGCTGTTCTCTCTTCTCCCTTAGCCCCTCCCATATCATTGATTGTCCCTATGTACAATGAAGGGCAAACCATTCTTGACAGTACCCGTTCTCTACTATCCCTTCGGTACAATAACTATAATGTAATTGTTGTCAACGATGGTAGTCAGGACGACTCTTTAAGAAAACTTATTGAACATTTTGATCTTATCTCTACTGATCAAACTATTTCATACCGAATCCCTACAAAAACAATCAGAGGGATTTATAAATCTCGAAACAAGGCATTCAGTAAGCTCATTGTGGTAGATAAAGCGAATGGAGGTAAAGCAGATGCACTTAATGCCGGGTTGAATATCTCCCGAAACCGCTTGGTAGCAACTTTGGATGCAGATTCAATTCTTGCTCCCGATGCACTGCTAAAAATGGTAGTGCCCTATCTTCAATCTACCACCCCTGTGATAGCCACAGGAGGGGTTGTAAGAATCGCCAATTCTTGTATTATTGAGGATGGCAACTTGGTGAAGGTACACTTACCTTCTGGTTTTCTGGCAAGATTTCAAGCATTGGAATATCTCAGGGTATTTTTACTCTCCCGATTAGCCTGGAGTAAACTCAATGGATTGCTGATTGTGTCAGGAGCTTTTGGTTTATTCGACCGGGAAATCGCCATCAAAGCAGGGGGGTATTACACAAAAACGGTAGGAGAGGACATGGAACTCATTGTTCGTATGCGCAGGTATATGCAGGAGAAGGGCCTAAAGTATAAAGTATGTTACATCCCTGATCCTTTATGCTGGACTGAAGCTCCTTCTACGCTAAAAATACTGGGAAGACAAAGGAATCGTTGGGCCAGAGGAACCAGTGAAACTTTGTTCAAGCACCGGGGACTATTCTTCAATCCGAAATACGGATTAATGGGAATGCTAAGTTATCCTTATTGGTTTTTCCTGGAGTTTCTGGCACCCTTTGTTGAAACTACGGGCATTTTATACTTTACAACATTGGCGATTCTGGGTAATATCCACTGGGTGGAATTCTTTTCTTTACTAATGGTAGTATATTTTTTCGCGGTACTGTTGTCTATGCTTGCTTTGATAGCAGAAGAATTTTCCTATTATAAATATGCTAAGAAATCAGATACACTTAAATTAATTCTTACCGCTTTTCTGGAACCTATTATCTACCATCCTATCATTTTATTTTACTCTCTTCAAGGAAATGTAGCATTACTAATTGGTAAGAAAAATTGGGGTGAAATGAAAAGGAAAGGTTTCAGAGAAGAAGCAAAGAAGGAAAAGAAAAAAGTGGGTGCTTAAGTTTCTCCGGGTTAAATGCTATAAAGGTATGTACATTCAAAAAAAATATGATTTTCAAAGAAAGTTGTCAGTATTAGCTGAAGGGGATAAACTTTTTGTGAAAGAACTCACGCGTCTGTATATCATTAATTTTCAGGAGTTAAGGCACAACTTCAGAATGATTATGCTTGATCAGGATCAACAAGCATTGGCTTTTATGCATCACAAGTACCGTACAACTTTTCTTATGTTTGATCTTATGGAGTTGGCCACAGAGGTTGAAAAAGGGAAAAAACTGTTGGAAACCACTACAATCAATGCGTTGGAAATGCATCAGTTAATTAGCAATGTAGAAAAATCCTGTGATGAAATTTTAAGTGAGTTGCATGAAGTAGAAATTGTGTCTTATAGCCGTGGTCTGATCAATCCATAAATAGAAAAGGATCAGACCGCTTCTAAAAGTTTTTGCTATTCCTTTTGATCAACTTTTTCAATTTTTTCCTCTGCCAACTCTTTTTCTTCTTCATCAGCGCTTGGTTGTTCCTGCTGTTGAATAGCATCTGGTTCATAATTCACTTCTAAGAATATAGGAAAGTGATCCGATCCGTAGTAAGGTAGTCTTTTAAGGTGCGAAAGCTTAAAATGGTTTGAAATAAAAACGTGATCAAGTGGCCAGCGCATCATGGGATATTCAGCATGAAAGGTGCTGAAGAAACCTCTACCCATCCTTGGATCCAATAATCCGCTGATTTTAATAAACAATCGGGTAGTATATGACCAGGCGACATCGTTGAGGTCTCCTGCTACTATTGTAGGTACATCTGGATCAACAATTTCCTTTCCTACAATAAGCAATTCAGCATCTCTTTCTGTGGAGGTCTCACTTTGTGTAGGAGCAGGAGGCTCAGGATGTATACAATGTAAATGAATTTCCTTG
The DNA here is from genome assembly GCA_021730635.1 of Catalimonadaceae bacterium JC749. GTDB lineage: Bacteria > Bacteroidota > Bacteroidia > Cytophagales > Cyclobacteriaceae > JAJNNC01. The sequence continues at coordinate 832,296 of JAJNNC010000001.1, read as the reverse complement.
CCAGATTTTAATACTACAGTAGTATGGATGGAAGGAATATCTTTTTTTACCAGGAATTTTATGTCACTGTCTTTCAATTCGTATTTAGAATAGAGCAGCATGCCATAAGTGTTTTCTAGGGGGTATTCTATCCAGAAGTCGAACTTCTTTTTCACGGTTTCCTCCACGCGTGCCTGCCACCATTTGTTGGTTTCTACCATCAGTAATAAATCAGGATCGGTTTCCTCAATAATCTTCAGACACTTATCTACGTTTTTGTTATCCATCAATACATTGGTGACCATCAGGCTCAATCTGGAATCGTTGTCAGGATGTCGGCTCTTCTTAACCTTTACGCCTGCCAAAGGAGTATAGGGAAAAATGATCACGCCCTGGTAAACAATACAACCTGTTAGGAGGGTAACGAATACAATATCTATTGTGGAGTCTAGTTCAAAAAATATGAAGAATATAGCCAAGAGGGCGAGATTGACAATCGTGATTTGTACATGAGGAAAGTCGAATCCCCGAACAATCCAATGATCTTTTCTTACTAGAGGTAAAAGTGTAATAGCAATAAAAAGAAGTCCTACAGTAAAATGTATATATTTCATTAGATCATATTTTCTTTGACTGAGAGAATCCTATCACTCTAGGTGGGATTATCAAGGGGTATTTTCTTCTCATTAAAATATCCACTAACTAATTTTTTCAAAACCTGTGTATGGCCAAAGTACTTTAGGCAAAATAATACCCTCCTGGCTTTGGTTATTCTCTAAAATAGCAGCTACAATTCTGGGCAAAGCCAGGGCACTCCCATTAAGTGTATGTAGAAGACGTGTTTGATTCTTACTATCCTTGAACCTGAGTTTCAATCTATTGGCCTGGTAAGTTTCAAAATTACTGACAGAACTCACTTCCAGCCATTTTTTCTGAGCAGCAGAATAAACTTCCATATCATAAGTCATGGCAGATGTGAAGCCTAGATCACCTCCGCAAAGCTTCACTACCCGGTAAGGAAGCTCCAGTTTTTCGAGTAATTGCCTGATATGAACGGCCATTTCCTCCAAGGCAGCATAGGATTTCTCAGGATGCTGAATTTGTACAATTTCAACTTTGTCGAACTGGTGCAAGCGATTGAGTCCACGCACATGAGCCCCCCATGATCCAGCCTCCCTTCGAAAACAGGGTGTATAACCTGTATTCTTGATGGGCAGCTGATCCTCTCTGAGTATAACATCCCTGTAGAGATTGGTAATAGGTACCTCGGCTGTAGGAATTAAATATAACTTCTCTTCCGTAATATGGTACATCTGCCCTTCTTTATCCGGAAGCTGTCCGGTTCCATAACCAGATTCTTCGTTTATGACAATAGGAGGCTGTATTTCTAGATAGCCTGCCTGATAGGCTTCATCCAGAAAAAAGTTAATCAAAGCCCTTTGCAGTTTAGCCCCTTTTCCTTTGTATACAGGAAAGCCTGCGCCTGTTATCTTATTGCCTAAACTAAAATCTATAATATCATATTTCTCTATCAGCTCCCAATGGGGTAAGGCCCCAGGAAATAACTCTAATAACTTTCCATACTGATACATAACTTCATTATCCTCCGCAGTTCTTCCTTCCGGAACAGTAGGGTGTGGAATATTAGGAATGTTATAAAGCAGCTGTGTCAGTTCTGTTTCCCATTGGCGCAGTTCAATGCTCAAATCCTTGCTTTTGTTTTTGAGGTCAGCACTCTGTTTTTTAGCATTCTCTGCTTGTTCTTTTTTTCCCTCCTTGATAAGGCTACCTATTTCTCTTGCTGCAACATTGGCGGCTGCCAGTACCTCGTCCAGGGCCGCTTGGGTATTGCGGCGTTGCTGGTCTTTTTCTAATACTGCCTCAATAACAGCATCGGCATTTGGATAAAATCTTTTATTTAATCCTTTAATAAGTTGCTCTTTATTTTCTCTGATATAAGCAATTTGTAACATTATGGCTTTAAACTTTGTTATAGCTACAAAACACAAAACTACGTAAAAAAAGAAGTTGTTGGAAGTTGCGCTTTGCAGGAAGCAAAATTATACTATTTTTCTTGACAATAATATGCAGTTGATATATAATTGCATCACAAATCAAACAGTTGGGTGTTGACATCCTAAACCGCTTCACTACACTGCGTTGTCCTTTTGAATATCATTTTGACTTTTAACCATTCCGATTTGTTAATCCATGCTAGATATTAATTTTTAGCACCACTTAATTTTTCATATGTACAATATTGAGGAACTACAAGTAAGACTGCTCTCCGAGCTGAGGGAGATTGCTGAAGAATTAAATGTAAAAAATTACAAGAAATACAATAAAAAAGACCTAATCTATAAGATATTAGATCAACAAGCCATTCTGCCTGAAGAAAAACTTCCCAAAAAGAAGGCGACCGATACTGAGGGCAAAGTAACTCCCCAAAAATCTGAAGAAGAAAAGCCTGCTGCCGTTGAAACTAATAATGGAAACTCTAAAAGAGAAGATAGAGACCGGCAAAAGCGTAGGCGGATCAAGCGAGAGAATGTGGCTCTTCAGGATAATGACAAAGACACTGAAGAGGTTACAGAAACGGAAAGCTCTACTACCACCGATTTACTTCAGTCATTCAATATAGAAGTAGAAGAAACCAGTAGCCAGGCTGCCAACAAACCTCCTGCCCAGGAAAAGGAAAAAGTAGAGCACAAAGAAATCAATAAAAAGAAAGATCCCAGAGACCAAAAGAAAGATAATAAAGAGAATAGAGAGAACAGAGACAGTAGAGATAGCAAGGACAGTAGAGATAACAGAGAGAGCAAAGAGAACAGAGATCAAAAGAAAAAGCAAGAAGTCACCAATAATGGACAAGCGGCTAATATCAAGGAGTTTGATGGCCTTATAGAAAATGAAGGCGTATTGGAGATCATGCAAGATGGCTACGGCTTCCTTCGCTCTTCAGATTATCATTATCTAGCCAGTCCTGACGACATATATGTTTCTCCCTCTCAAATCAAACTTTTCGGACTGAAAACAGGTGATACCGTTCGTGGACAAATCCGGCCCCCTAAAGAAGGTGAAAAATATTTTGCCCTGTTAAGAGTTGAGTCCGTAAACGGTAAAACTACCGATGATATACGAGATCGGGTGCCTTTTGAATATCTAACACCGCTTTTCCCCAATGAGCGGTTGAATCTTCAAACAAAAGCGGGGCATTACTCTACCCGGATATTAGATCTTTTTTCGCCTATTGGCAAAGGGCAGCGTGGTATGATCGTATCTCAGCCTAAGTCTGGAAAGACCGTTTTGTTAAAAGAACTTGCCAATGCTATTGCTGAAAACCATCCCGAAGTTTTTCTGATTGTATTGTTGATTGATGAGCGTCCGGAAGAAGTAACCGATATGGCCAGAAGTGTGAATGCGGAGGTGGTTGCCTCTACCTTTGATGAGCAGGCGGAAAAACACGTAAAAGTATCCAGCATTGTGCTTGAAAAAGCCAAGCGTATGGTAGAATCCGGGCATGATGTGGTCATTTTACTAGATTCTATTACCCGTCTGGCACGTGCTTACAATACCACGGTACCCTCATCGGGTAAAATTCTTTCTGGTGGGGTTGATGCCAATGCACTTCATAAACCTAAACGTTTTTTCGGGGCTGCTAGAAATGTAGAAAATGGTGGATCATTGACTATCATAGCCACTGCCCTGATTGAAACAGGTTCCAAAATGGATGAAGTTATCTTTGAAGAATTTAAAGGTACCGGTAATATGGAACTCCAACTGGATAGAAAACTGGCTAATAAGCGTATTTATCCTGCCATTGATGTTCCGGCTTCCGGTACACGACGTGAAGAACTGCTGATGGAAAAAGAGGAGTTGAGCCGCGTATGGATCTTGCGTAAACTTATGGCAGATATGACCTCCCAAGAGGCCATCGAGTTCTTATTGGAAAGAATGAAAGGAACACAGGATAATGATGAATTCCTGGTATCAATGAATGGTTAATTAAACTATCTAATGATAGGAGAAGAGCGATCTGTCATCATAAGCAGATCGCTTTTTTTATACCAACTTTTATCCTTTTTTAGCTTTCAGAGCGTTTGCAAGTCATTGATTTATACACTGGCTTCGCCCACATAGTCTTGTAAATATTGGTAAGCAGTGGTCAGTTGTCCATGCGCTGCGATAGTAGCCCTTTTGATGATATTTTCTGCATCTTCGCCCAGAAGGCTAGGTAAAACATATCTGATGAGCTTCTCTCCGAAAGCCTTGGAAGCATCTCTGGGCAACTCCGATGGCAGATTATCAATGGCCATAACGGATACTAAACTTTTATCTGTAAAAGGTTGATTACTGATTTTATCCTGTTGAGGGTTGTAATCATAAATGGGGTCACTGATGGTAGAAGGTTTTTTAGTAGAAGGTATTGAACCGTCGATGTCGCAGGTTACGTCAGCAATCACTTTGATGTTGAACGTATTTTTCAACATGTCTTCCTTTGTAAATAAAACAGGTGCTTTGTTGTCCCAGTAAGCTCCTGCAATAAAAAGATCAGTTACCTGTGCATAAGGCATGAAACCTGGGACAAACCGCTCCGGATGATGATAAAATTCTGCCTTGTTAAAAGGCATCCCATCTTTTTTCCGGTTATAATCAGTTACTTCCAGTTGCGTATAGACGGGCTCATCAAAGTTTTGCGATAAGTATAGAGAGGGTGTGACTTTCCGGATACCCACTCCATTCAATACTTCCATTGCTCCTTTGGCCACTCTCCCTCCCCCCGTCAGGGCAATCTTAATAGGAGGCAGGCATACTTTCTTATACTCTTTCTTCAGAGCCTCAAGATCATAACAGTCTTTGGCACGCTGTAAATGATACAGATCATACTTTTTACCATAGGTATATAATCCATTGTAAGCGCCTACAATGCCGGCAAATCTTCCAAAAGCGACGATACGTTTTCCTTTGGTGTCTGTCAATCGCTCATAATCAATCAAACGGATGTTTTTCTCCAAGATATTTTGTAGCAGCTTTCTGTTATAAGGTTGTTTTTTGATGGTATGAGAAAAAAACAGGTAGGTCTTGCCAGGTATCAGCGCCTGTATAGGTACTTCTTTTACTCCCATTAGTATATCACCGTCATGAATATCTTCTACTACAGATATTCCCAGATCTGCGTATGCCTGGTCGGGGAAGCACCTGAATTCACTTTTCTGACATAACACCCTGACATTTGGAAAAAGCTGCTGCACTTTCAAAGCTTGTGCAGGTGTGAGCGGCACACGACGGTCAACAGGCACTTTTTCTTCCCGAATCAACACTATTCTAGTTTGCTGCATACTATGCTTCTATGAATTACTTCAACGATGATATTTTGTGTTAAACGAGTAAATTTGTTAATAATTTCTCAATTTCTCCGTTTAATTCTTGCCAGATACCTCCAACATGTCAGATAAAAACAGAAATTTTTACGAACGTTTCAGCGAATGGACCAAAAACTCCATCACACTCCGGATGGTTTCAATCGCCGTTCTGGTGCTTTTATTACTAATACCCACCAGTATGATTGAAAGTCTTATACGGGAACGGGAATTTTATCGTCAGGAAGCGGTCCGGGAAGTGAGCAGCAGCTGGGGAGAAGCGCAGACGCTGGCAGGGCCGATCCTCACTCTCCCTTACCGGACTTATTTTAAAAATGAGGCAGGCCAGGCTATTGCTACCACAGCTTATGCTCACTTTTTACCGGAAGCATTAAACATATCGGCAGATCTTACGCCAGAGCTTCGCTATCGGGGTCTTTACGAAGCAGTGGTCTATAACTCCTTAATTCAGTTTGACGGTCACTTTCAGTTTCCTGATTTGGAAGAACTCACTATTGATCCCGACGATGTTCTTTGGAAAGATGTGTATATCGCGCTAGGAATACCCGATATGCGGGGCATAGAAGAGGGCGTTGATTTTCAGCTAAACGATCAGTCTTTCTCTTTTAATCCGGGAATTCCCTCCCAGGAAGTGCTTCCTTCGGGCATTAGTACCCATGTGGCTTTGGACTCTCTGCAAACAGGCTTTAGCTTTCGTTTTACACTCAAATTAAACGGCAGCGGATCGCTTGCCTTCCTTCCTTTTGGAAAAATGACTCAGATAAAAGTAAGCTCCGATTGGCCTGATCCAAGTTTTTCCGGCGCTTTTTTACCCGATGACCGGCAGGTCAATGAAAAAGGTTTTGAAGCGACCTGGAAGGTTTTACATCTCAATCGTAATTTTCCCCAAGCCTGGAAGGGAGATCAGTATCGCTTCAGCCTGACCAAAAATGTTGTGCCGGAACCAGATTACGCCTATAGAAACCCGGAAGCACCTCCCGGCGGTATTCAAAATTATGCTTTCGGTGTAGATTTACTTCAGCCAGTGGATGAATATCAGAAAGCGACACGATCTGCTAAGTATGCCATCATGTTTATCTCTCTTACTTTCCTGATCTTCTTTTTTGTAGAAATATTAAATAAAAAACGTATTCATCCCGTTCAGTACATCCTGGTGGGGTTGGCACTTTGTATATTTTATGCTTTGCTATTGTCAATTTCTGAGCAGCTTAATTTTAACTGGGCTTTTATTATATCCAGCCTCGCTGTTACGCTGCTCATCGCATTATATATAAGCGCTGTATTTAAAAACATCAAGCTAACATTGTTGATGAGCCTCTTACTTCTCTTGATGTACGGATTTATCTTTACCCTTTTACAATTGCAGGATTATGCTTTGTTGATGGGTAGTATAGGCTTGTTTTTAATATTGGCCGTAGTGATGTATTTATCCCGTAACATTGACTGGTACGCTTTTTCAGAAGATAAAAAAGAGTATACTTCCTCATGATCTTCCAGCAATCCTCATCGTATGCAATAATAGAGGCAAATATACTTCGGCTACAGGCTACATCTGGCTTTCTTATTGCAAGTATGAATGTATGAAGCATATATTAATCATAGGAGCAGGTCGTTCTTCGGCTGCATTAATTGACTATCTTAGCAAGGAAGGCAATACCCATCATTGGGCGCTTACTGTGGTCGATGCATTGCCTGATATTGTGCAAAGTTATGCCCGGGCATATGCTAATGTAAAAGCGCTCCAGTTAGATATATTTGATGCCCAAGCCAGAGAGCAGTTGATACAACAGGCAGATCTTGTGATTTCCATGTTACCTGCCCATTTTCATATCCACATTGCCCTCTCCTGCCTTGCATTACAAAAACCGTTAATTACTGCTTCCTATGTGGATAAAGAAGTAAGCAAACTAACTCCGCAGATCAAAGAAAAAGGATTGATTTTCCTTTACGAGTGTGGGTTAGACCCAGGCATCGATCATATGTCGGCGATGCAGGTCATTGATAACATCAAAATTCAAGGAGGAACGGTCACTTCTTTTCAGTCATTTTGTGGCGGGCTGATGGCACCTGGTTCGGACAACAACCCATGGAAATATAAAATTACCTGGAACCCGCGCAATGTGGTATTGGCCGGAAAAGGGGCCACAGCACAATATATCTACAAGGGGCGCTATAAAAATATTCCTCATCATCAGTTGTTTAAGCGGTTGACCATGATTGAAATCCCGGGTTATGGAGAGTTTGAATCTTACCCTAACCGAGACTCACTGCAATACCGGGATTTGTACGGGCTCCATGAAGCAGATACAATTTTACGAGGCACCTTGCGGCGTCCTGGCTACTGTGCTGCCTGGCATACCTTTGTACAACTCGGCTTAACAGATGATACGTATCCGGTGCGTAATGTGGAAAATATGACTTACGCTGATTTTGTCAAAGCGTATTTGCCCTATAGTGAAGATGATTTAGTGACTAATTTTTGCCGGTATGTGAACACTGACATTTCTTCCGAGATCATGCAGAAAATACGGTGGTTAGGCATTTTGGAAGATAAATTAATTGGTCTGAAAGAAGCTACCCCTGCTCAGGTGGTTCAAAAAATTCTGGAAGAAAAGTGGAAAGCGAAACCGGACGACAAAGATATGGTGGTTATGCAACATCAGATTGATTATAGGTTACGGGGAGAACAAAAAAAGATTATATCCTCTCTGGTGGCAACAGGTGAAATTTCAGGGCTATCGGCCATGGCCAAAACAGTAGGGTACCCTATAGGAATTGCTGCCAAGCTTATACTGGAAAACAAAATCACCACAAAGGGATTACTGATTCCCATTCACAAGGAAATCTATCAGCCTATTCTTTCTGAATTACAGTCTATGGGGATCCGCTTTATAGAATCAGGAGCCTTGATGGAAGTAGCTCCTTCTTAAGAGACGTTGCTTTCTTTATCAGAAATAATATCTGATTCCTGTTCCTCCCTGTAAAAATAAGTGGAATGGATTGTCAGCTATTTCTACAAACAGATTCATATCTACAAAAACAGTGAGGGGGACTTCCCGCCAGGAATATTCCAGTCCTATCATTCCATCTATTCCCAGATCAATATCGTTCACCTTTTCCCAACGAGTAGTCCAGTCATGTTTGCCCGGGCCATAGTAATATTTATATTGATAATCAACAGTGAAAGTGCGTAACTGTCCTCCAAATCCATAATACCAATCCAGCCCCTTAAAATCCTTTCCTTTAACCCCTCGCTGAAAAAGGTAATGTCCTTGCAAACTAATGGCAGAACGTACTTTATGCCATCCGTAATCGTAATCATTGAACTTTTGATGTCGGTAAAAGGAATTTTTATAATTATAGCCCCATACCCCTGTACGCCCCAAGTTGAGTTCAAAAGCTCTTTGGTTAGCCAGGTACTTTTTAACGCTTACTCCCATAGGGTCTCCTAATCGGAATCCTATACCCCATGTTTTATGCTGAGCGAAACTTCCCACACTGATTGTAAAGAAGCTCAGGAATAATAATGCATATCTCATCGTCGCTGTTCGTCAAATTTCTTGTACTTTTACTAATCCAAAGTTAACAGCGATCATATTTTACCCTGATACCAATAAAAGGCTTCCTTACGTATGTATATAATATTGATAAGTGCCATTAAAATGTAGAGATTATGAATATTACAACATTACCTGAGTTACTGGACAAGATGTGGAAAGATTATACAAGCATGAATCCACAAGCTTTGAAAATCTATACTTTATTCATAGAGAGAGGTGACCAAGTACAAAATGACCATATAGCGCTTCGTACTTTCAATCATCCGAAAGTAAACATAGAGGTGTTAGCCAGGCCTTTTGTAGAAGGTGGTTACGAATACCGGCAGGATTACCATTTCCCCGACAAAAAGCTCTATGCTAAACATTTTGAGCATCCCGATGAGCAAATGCCTAAAATATTTATCAGCGAACTGAAACTGGAAGAATTTGATAAAGAATTGCAATCTGTAGTTAATAATCTTATCGAGCAGATCCCCGAAGGCCTACCTCAACAGTATGATTTCTGTTCTTTGGGACGTCCCTGGGAAGTGAGTTATGAAGCTTACGAAAAACTGAGAGAGAAAAGCGAGTACGCTGCCTGGATGGCTGCACATGGTTACCGGCCCAATCACTTTACCGTATTCGTTAATACGTTAACCAGTCTGAAAGATATCAGGGAGGTGAATGAATTTATAAAACAATATGGTTTTAAATTAAACGACAGTGGGGGCGAAGTGAAGGGTTCAAAAGAGGTATACCTGGAGCAATCTTCTACCCTGGCTGATACGGTGGAAGTAGATTTTACGGATGGGAAACATAAGGTGCCGGCTTGTTATTATGAGTTCGCTCAGCGGTATTCACTACCCAATGGTAAGTTATATCAGGGGTTTGTAGCAACTTCTGCAGATAAAATTTTCGAAAGTACAGACAAAAGTCAATAAATTTTTGTTTATCTGGTAGAAGAAGTATTATCTTCAAAAAATTTAATTTCTTTTTGTGGTTGATTAATATAAAAATGAAAAAAAGCCTGGCCTGTAGCCGGGCTTTTTTTATTAGGATCTGTCAATAAAAGAGTTGCTAATTTTGTATTTCCTTAAAATAACTTTTTTAACCTGTTTCACTTTAAGAATTTTCTGATAGTTGTTTAAGATTGGTGAGCCCTTTCTCAAAATCTGGGCCTAATATATTGTCTAGGAAAAGGCCAAATATCCTTCCTACTGGGTAATCCAGTTTCCCTTCATTGTACCAGATGACCCGGGTACCTTCCGGCACAGGTTCAAATCTCCAAATGTTTTCTGCTTCCATGGTTTGAGGTTCTTTGAATACCAGATGAGAATGTACCAGCCTGTTTTCCCGTAAGCGGTGCAGTGTCAGACTACCCGTTCCTATCTTCTTGCCTTCCCAAGACCAACTTGAGCCAATGTCCTTACCTGATCCATTGATAAAATTTTTGGCGGTGGGGTCTGTGGTGGTCCAAGGGTTCCAGTGGGCCCAATTCTTCAAATTGCTCACCTGTGGATAGACCTGACTGGCAGGTTCGTAAATGACGATAGAACGCTCTACATGATAGGTAGAGGGTAGTAAACGGGCAATTAACAGGACCAAGCTAACCGCTGTAACCAGTCCCAGGAAGATAGTTTTGAGTAACTTCATGGTTAGTACTTTTTTTAAGTACAATTTAAGAAAAAATTCTTAATTTAAGTATATAAAACCCCTTAAATTTCTGGAATTTTTGCAAAAAAATTCAGCGATATTTTGCCTGAACGGCTCCGCAGGGCGGATATTTAAAGAAGTCCGCCAGCTGCGGCTGACAAGGCTTAGAATTCAAATTTAATACCTTGTGCCAGTGGAAGGGCTGTGCTATAATTGATCGTGTTGGTCTGTCGCCGCATATACACTTTCCAGGCATCAGAACCAGACTCACGGCCACCCCCGGTATCTTTTTCTCCGCCAAAAGCGCCTCCAATCTCAGCGCCTGAAGTACCAATATTTACATTGGCAATGCCGCAGTCTGAACCCCGGTGCGATAAGAAGGTCTCTGCCTCCAGCATATTGGTTGTAAAGATAGCTGAAGAAAGTCCCTGGCTGACCGCGTTGTGCAGTTGGATTGCTTCTTCTACACTTCCCTGATAGCGAATCAGATATAAAATAGGAGCAAATGTTTCTTCCTGCACCGTTTCGTAGTGTGCTTCTGCCTCCACAATCGCTGGTGTCACATAGTGCCCACCCCGATAGGCTTCTCCCTGTAGTATCTCACCGCCTGTTAACAGTCTTCCGCCTTCTTGCTGTACTTTTTGCAGAGCGGCTGTAAAGTTTTCTGCCGCCTGCTGGTCGATCAGGGGACCTACCAAGATTTTTTCATCTAATGGATTACCGATTGGCAAATTGGGATAGATTTTAAGCAAACGGTTCTTTACTTCTTCATAGACATTCTCATGAACAATCAGGCGTCGGGTAGAAGTGCATCGCTGGCCACAGGTGCCAACCGCTCCAAAGACAGTCGCCCGAATGGCCATCTCAAGATTGGCATTCTCTGTAAGAATAATGGCATTGTTGCCCCCTAACTCCAGCAATGATCTGCCTAAACGAGCACCTACTGCTTCTCCTACTTTTTTACCCATACGGGTAGATCCGGTAGCTGATATGAGTGGGATACGGCGGTCATTCGACATTAGCGCACCTATCTTGGCATCGCCTATGATTAGGTTAAAAATACCTTCCGGAAGGTTGTTCTCCTGCAACACCTGCGCCACAATATGCTGGCAGGCGATAGCCGTAAGGGGTGTTTTCTCAGAAGGCTTCCAGACACACACGTTCCCACAAACAGCAGCAAGCATGGCATTCCACGACCAAACAGCCACCGGAAAATTAAAGGCGGAAATAATGCCTACAATACCCAAAGGATGATACTGGTCGTACATGCGATGACTGGGACGTTCAGAGTGCATAGTGAATCCGTACAATTGCCTCGATTGCCCTACAGCAAAATCACAGATGTCTATCATTTCCTGTACTTCTCCCAGACCTTCCTGATAGATTTTGCCCATTTCGTACGTTACCAGTTTTCCTAGGGGCTCTTTATATTCCCGCAGTTTCTGGCCAATCTGCCGGACAATTTCTCCCCGCCTGGGCGCTGGCACCATCCGCCAGGTCTCAAAAGCCTGCTGCGCCTGCTCAATCACCTTATGGTAAGCGGCTTCATCGGCCATTTTCACATTGGCTATCAGCGCCCCATCTACGGGTGAAAAAATTTCTTTCGCCTCACTTCCCTCATGGGTGCTGCCAAACTGCTGTCCGGTGCTGTAGGAAGGATTCTCTTCTTTGATGCTTAGCTTTTCTAAGATCTGCTGTATTTCCTGCGTTAATGTTTGTGTAACTGCCATAAGCGGTAATTTTTATTAATCAATATCATTTCATAGTAACCAAAGGCTAAATCCTGCTATATTGGTTTATCCTTTCTCAGAATGAACGTCTGTTATGCCTTCTTTATGCTTAACATATTTCTCCAGCCATTGATCCATTTCCCAGAGCATATGCAGAATAGATTCCTTTGCCTGATATCCGTGGCTTTCATGGGGGAGCATCACCAGGCGGGTAATACCTCCCAATCCCTTGATCGCCTGATAGAAACGCTGACTTTGTAGGGGAAAGGTGCCGGCATTGTTGTCAGCCTCACCATGAATGAATAAAATAGGAACTTTGATTTTGTCGGCATGCATGAAGGGCGACATCGCTTGATACACCTCTGGGGCTTCCCAAAGGGTACGTTCTTCCGCTTGAAATCCAAAAGGAGTCAGCGTGCGATTATAAGCACCACTCCGGGCAATACCCGCTGCAAACAAATCAGAATGTGCTAACAGATTGGCTGTCATGAAGGCACCATAGGAATGCCCGCCTACCGCTATTCTGTTTCTGTCGGCAACCCCCAACTCAGCCAGCTTGTCAATGGCGGCAGCGGCATTGCTTACCAACTGCTCCGTGAAAGTATCGTTGGGTTCCCGATCATCTGCTGCTACAATAGGCATGCTGGGATTATCCAGCACCGCGTACCCCCGGGTGACCCAGAATAAAGGAGAAGGCCAGCCGATGCGGATAAACTCATAGGGAGAGCCCGCTACCTGGCTAGCAGCATCGGCGCTTTTGAATTCATTGGGATAAGCCCATAGCAACGCAGGCAATGGTGGATCTCCTTCTTTAAAACCTCTGGGTACATACAGATTTCCCTGCAAAGCGACCCCATCTTTTCTTTGGTATCGAACAACCTGCTTTTCTACGCCTTTCAACTCAGGATAAGGATGAGGAAAACTGGTCAGAGGAATCAGTTCATTTGCAGAAAGGTCTCGTACATAATAGTTAGGCGGTTCAGCTTTAGACTCTCTACGGGTTAGTATATGTTGCTTCTCGATATCCAGCACTTGGATCGGAGACTCATAATAAGGAGCTTCTGATTGCCATAGCCGCTTGGTTTCCAGTGTCGACAAGTTGAGTTCGTCTACAAATGGACGATTCCCTTCCGGGGAAGCACCATCCCCTTTCAGGTAGAGCATCTGATGATTCTTATCTGTAAGCAATACCCGCCTTCCAAATACATTGGCTTGCGTTTCAAAGGTGCCGGGATTGTTATAGCGATCTTCAAAGGAACGATCGAAAAGAATTTTCTTGTCCCCTTTTTCCGGATGAAAGGCGCTGGTGATTAATTTCCTGTTGTTCCACCACCATTCATAGGTAATCGCCAAGTCGGCATGGCCCCAGAGTACTCCGCTCAACCGAAGGGAGAAACGGATACTTTCCTGTTTTTTGCCTTCAAAGGGTGCCTGTATATAAAAAAGCTGATCTCGGGTTTCCGCTGCCCTGTTGGGGTCACCGCCATCCTGGGCTTCCACCCAATAGAGGGTGGCAGGTTGATCGGCTCTCCAGGAAAATTCGCGGGGACCTTCCCGTACGGCACCAAAACTTACAGAAATAGTATCCGCCAGCGGAAGATCGGCTACAGTTTGTATCAACCGCCCTTTTCTGTTCCAAATCTCTGCCCGCATAGGAAACCGCTGATAGGGAACGAAGTAAGAATAAGGTTGGTGAATAGTAGTAACCAGTATATAGTTACCATCAGGAGAAGGAGATACTTCGTCGATGATGCCGGCGACACCAAACTGCTGCTGTTCTTGGGTTGCCAGATTAACAGATACTAATTGGGAGGTACAGTAATACTCAAACAGTGCTTCGTCGTATGTATTTTCCAGCAAATCCTGATAGGTTCGGGCCGGTGATTTTTTGCCGGTAGACTCCTGTATCACAGGGCCTGCAGGCACTAAAGATTTTTCAGGTACCTTTCCTCTATTTTCATTGATCGCTTTGAAAATAATTGTTTTGCTGTCTGATAACCAATTATAAGGAAGGCCTGGCATAGCATCGTTGATGATGGCGGATGTTATTTTTTGTGCCTGGCGGTCGTTCAGATGCGCGATCCACAGGGCTATTCCCTCTGTTTCGGTTAGGGTAAAGGCGATACTTTGTCCATTGGGAGACCAGCTTACATTTTCAATACGGGCTCCTTCCGGCAAGCCTGTTATAGGATATTCCTGTTTTTCTTGCAGTCTTTTGATCTTTAAGTGTGTAAAATAGAAAGTACGACTGGTACCATTGACTTGCGGATTGATGCGGATACCAGCCAGCTTAAGTTCCGGCTGCGCCAATTCCTCAATAGTAGGATATCCCGGACGTTCTAATATCAGCATCCAGTCACCCTGGTTATTGACACTGACCAGGGGTGTCTGAGGGGCATTGGCTAAATCTGCTATTGCTGAAGGAGGTGTTTGATAGCCCAGGTTCTTTTGTGTCAATACTGAATGAGTCATAAATGCAAATACTTAAAATCAATTCAGTGTAAAGCTAATGGATTTCATTACTTTCTGATAAACTTTATCCGTGTTAAATTCCAGGGGGCTGACAAACATTCATGAATTGATAATGAGACAAGCGTCTGTAATGTCTTGAGCCAAGGTGCTTTTTGGCTCATGCACTTCTGAAGAAAGGGATGTTCAAAGTAAAAGGAGCAGATTAATGCTAATAAGCTGCAGCCTGGCTTCGTGCTGTACAAAGTACTAGCGTTCTGTGAATGCGCAATGGCTGCTTACTGAACGCTATCTATTGGCAATTCTGTCTTTGACATACGTAATTTCTGTTTTTCCATGGGGGGCAGGTTCACCTTGCTCATTTAGATTGACAAATACAATTTTGTCTATATTCAGAATAGGCTGTTGGGTTAGCTTGTTTCTTACTTCACAGCGTAAAGTAAGGGAGGTACGGCCAAAGTTAGTCGCCACAATGCCCAATTCGATGATATCGCCCTGTTTGGCAGAACTTAGAAAATTGATTTCAGACATATGGCGGGTCACTACTTTGGGGTTCTCCAGTTGGATAATAGCATAAATTACAGCTTCTTCATCTATCCACTTCAACAAACTGCCTCCAAACAAACTACCGTTAGGATTCAGATCTTCCGGTTTAATCCATCGACGGGTATGAAACTTCAATACAGATTCTTTTTCTTCCATAATCAGGGGTATAATAGGTAATGATATATTTTTTATTTAACTCCTCTTCGTCATCAAAGGTTAGGAAATCAGCAGTTCGGGAGCCTTTACCTTTGTCTGTATTGTTTGCATGGAATGTAAATTACTGGGTAAGATATCGAAAGGTATACGCTGCACAGATGATTTACTGCACTCAGAAATTTATCATGTTTTTCGGATAGGGGTTTACTTTACTTTTCCTGCGATCAGCACATCCTGCCGTTTTTGTTTTTTATACTGGTAATAAAGACGATGTGCTTGCTGAAGGGCTTCCTGTTCCCACCCTCTTTGCCTATAAGGTATTTTCTTTATGTTAGTAAAGTCTTTTCCTTTCCACTCATAAAAATTACCGCCCTTGTGCTGAAGATCCTGCTGTACAAACTGACGGGCATGCACCATCTCATGCGCCAGGGTAATTCCTACTTCTGAAGGGCTGGTATATTTATGAATTTTGATGTGAATCTGTTTGCTTCCCGATGCTTCCTGAAATTGGGTAAAGGCTGCTAAGTTTTGAGGGATGTCTTTGGTAAAGGTCACCAGCAGGCTGACAGTAGAATCAAAGGCAAATAAGTCAGCATAAAACTGAATTTGCCGCTGCACCTCTTCTCTGTCATGACTACCCAATACAACAATATGAGCAGCATAGGAAGTCAGCGTAAGGCAACCGCTAACAAGCAAGGTAAAAAGTATGTGACGATAGTAATACATATATGGAAAGACTTAATGAACTTCTAAATTTGATGTAAGCCTTATCCTAAAGGTATGCCAGCTTGAAAAATAGCTTTGATAAGCAATTCAGGCCTTTTTTGAGAAAGGCAATTGTTCGCCTTCGGACAAAAATGGCTAATAGCGGACAGCAAAACAGGCGCTATCAGGTGTGATGATCAGCTTGCTTAAAAGACCATAGGAAAAGCTTCCGCTCTGATTCCCTTCCGTATGGCTTCCGATTTGCTTCGGACATTCAGTTTGGTATAAATATTTTTTATATGTGTTTTGATGGTTTCTCCGCTTAGAAACAGGTCTTGTGCTATCTGCGAATAGGTTTTACCCATGGCCAGCAGTCGGAGCACCTCTTCTTCACGAGAGGTCAGGTAGGGGTGGGTAGTTCTGTGAAAAGAGTTCACTATTTTTCGGGCTACAGAAAAGCTCAAAGGGGCACCTCCCGTATGAACTTCTTTAATGGCTTCTATCAGGTCTGCATAAGAAGTTTGTTTTACCAGATAACCGTCGGCACCCGCTCTGAGGATAGGGAAAATATCTTTTTCTTCTTCAAATACAGAAAAAACTAAAATCTTTGTTTCCGGAAACAACTTTTTAAATTGTTGGATATTCTTTTCCAAATGGAGTTGTAATCTCCGATTAGCTTCGGAAATGCTGGCAATAATAACCTGGGCTCTTTCTTTCAAAAAATGCTCAGTGAGCTGATGCCACGTCTGGTAAGTACTCATCGTTTGATAACCATATGCACTGTCTATAATGACTGCCAGACTCTTTTTGATTGTATCGTTTTCCTCTACAATACTGATCCTGATGGCTGGCGAAGGAGTAGGGGCTGCAAAGTTTAACATAGCATTGTAATTTCTTTTTGTTTTGTCAGCAGCATCGACGGTAGATATTGAAACTACCCTCAATCTTCTTTTCTCATATACTATAATACCCGGTCATTCAACCGTATAGATGCGTGCATCATAAAATTATCTTGGCTTTTTCTTCTGTTCAACCCGATGCTTGCTCTATTTTTTCCCTGTAATGTGTTCATCGTATATACCAAAGTGGTAATCCTGATAAATGACAGCTTACTACACAATTTTTGTCCTAAAATAAAGGTAAATCGGACCTGTTCAAAGATCCATTTTTGTTTAATTTTATGGTGCCAATTTATATAGATAAAAGGACATCGTTATGTCAAAAATCGCCACAGAATTTCCCATAGCCGGTTTAGCATTGGAGAAGAATATTGCTACTCCGCTTCATATTCAATTGTATGAGCATATCAGGCGAGATATTTTACAGGGGAGATTGAGGCCAGGGCAAAAATTGCCGGCCAGCCGTTCTCTGGCTGCCTCGCTTCATGTCTCACGCAATACCGTGACGCTTGCCTTCGACCAATTGATGATTGAAGGATACCTACAGGGAAGGACAGGTTCGGGAACCTTTGTGGCCGACCAGATTCCTGAAGAATTACTTCATTCCAGCGCTACTCCCATTTCGCTTAAGCCCTTAACCCGGCAGAAACTGAATAAGGTATTACCACAATACGGTTTGAATGAGAACCTTTTAGGGCGTAATAAAAGTCACGAATCCATTGCACCCTTTCAAACGGCTACTCCAGCCTTTGAGGCTTTTCCTTATCGTGTGTGGGCCAGCCTGGCCAGTAAAGTTTATCGCGATATGTCGCATCTGCCCCTGAGCTATAATGAAGCAGCCGGTTATTATCCGCTCAGAGAAGCCATTGCGGAGTATCTTCGTATAGCCAGGGCTGTGCAATGTGAGGCCGACAACATTCTCATTACAACGGGTTCACAGCAAGGGCTGAATATGGTAGCAGAAGTACTGATGCATTCCGGAGAGGAGATGTGGATTGAAGATCCGGGTTATCATGGTGCCCGTACAGCTTTCATGAAAGCAGGTGCAAAACTTTGTCCTGTACCTGTGGGCACGCAAGGGATTAACATAGACTACGGAATACAGCATTTTCCTCACGCTAAACTGGTCTATCTTACTCCTTCTCATCAATATCCACTGGGAGGTACCCTTCCTTTATCAGAAAGGCTTAAGTTGCTTCAATGGGCGTACCGGAAAAAAGTGTGGATTCTGGAGGATGATTATGACAGTGAGTTACGGTATAATGGCCGACCAGTTGCTTCTCTGTATGGGCTTGATGAAGGTAAAAGAGTGCTTTATCTGGGTACCTTCAGTAAAGTATTATATCCCGCGTTGCGGATAGGGTACCTGGTATTACCAACGCCCGAGTTGTTTGATCTCTTTACTTCTGCCAAAGCCATGATGGACCGTCAGAATTCTATCATAGAACAGGTAATCTTGGCAGAATTTATCCGTGGAGGGCATTTTGCCCGTCATATTCGCAGGATGCGTGTACTCTATCAGGAAAAACAAAAAAATCTTCTGGACGCATCTTCCCAATACTTATCAGACCTGCTCATGCTGGAACCTTCAGACGCTGGCATGCATCTGGTGGGGTGGTTACCAGCGCCCGTGAGCGACCAGTTAGCCTCCCAATATGCAGCTAAATGGGATGTCATCGCGCATCCGATTTCTGACTATACCATTCAGCATAAAGTCCGGTCAGGTTTACTGTTAGGCTATACTTCTTCCAGTGAATCAGAAATTCAGCAGGGAGTCAGGCGATTAGCCACGGCTCTTCAATCTTTATTAGATCACTTATCAGGAAAGTCTAATACTCCCAAATGAGGGGTAAGCCATAGGTAGTCATCAGGGTAGCCGTGGGAGGATAGTGCTGCAGGTGTTGCAACATTTTGTTGACATCCTGCTCAAATTCAAGGTAATAATCAGGATCCAAAGCGCTCAGTTTTTTAAATATCATCTGGGCTTTTTGAACCACATATTTTGCAAACTTGTCGGCTCGGTGCAGGTTGTTGTTTAAAATCTTTTGCTGATAAACAAAAGGTATATTGACGAGCAGAAGCAACAGCTGAACTTCTCCGTATTTGTCTCCGGTGATTTTCACATGACGGGTGACAGCTCCACTGAAACTGCGTAGATCCATCATCATCAGTCCGGGTGAGTGACTCCAAAAGCCCATGTTATCAGAAGAAAAATGAGCATGAATGTGAGAGGCTAAGGCCTCCCTTCGTTCTTCTACATCCGCTGCGCTTTCCAGTAGTTGATGCTGAAGTTTTTCTACCAGCAGAGAGTCTTTGGCAACTAGCCGAAGCAGTAGTTTATCTTTCTGCACAACAGGTAAATCTTTGATTGCCTTTTTCAATTCATCAGAAATTTTTTTAGCCATTGGGGTCGGTCATTTTAAGGTAAAGCAAGAAAGTGAAAAGGCATTATTTTGTTGTAAAACAATGCTGACAGCCGCGTATGATAGAAGATGAAACAATGGCACTTTGATAAAATGATGGTGGAGGCATGAGTGTTCTGACAAACAGCGGATTCAGTAAAAAGCGCAACCTCGGGGATTCTTTGATAAAGTAATGGCTATTGATACCAATCTCTCAGCCTGACTTCAATAGTGTTATTCTTGCTTTCAACCATGTTCTTAAAGGCTTCTACATCGCTGAACTGGCCGTCCCCTCCTCTGAAATGGTAAGGGTACACTATCTTGGGTTTGAATGCCAGTACCGCGTCCGCGGCCTGTTCCACACTCATGGTATAGGGCAGATTCATACATACAAAAGCCACATCAATTTGCTGCAGCTGCCTCATTTCAGGAATATCTTCTGTATCACCTGATATATAAAGTTTTTTGCCTCCTATAGTGAGCACATAACCATTGCCCCGGCCTTTTGTGTGACGGGCATCAGGCGATTCTGGCAAATTATACATAGGAATTGCATCAATCTGAATCTTTTGCCAAGTGGTTTGTTTTCCGTTGCCCAGGGTTTGTACCTTTTTTACTTTCATCCCCTCCATCATCTGCTGAACAGCAGCTGGCACAATAAATTCCGCATTTTGCAGGTCAAGTTTTTCCAGCGTCTCCTTATTGAAATGGTCGCCATGGATGTCTGTAATGAGAATTAAATCCGGCGAAGAAATCCCTTCAAACTGTGCTACATCTCCATTAGGATCTACATAGATCGTCTTTTCATCCCACTCCAGCACCAGTGAAGCATGATTGACAGGATGTACTTGTATTTCTCCCTGGTTAGTAGTTATGGCATCTTGTGCCAAAGCCTGCCCGAAAAAGGCGCAGACGATTATTGATAAGAGATATTTCATGTGCATGTTTTTTGATTAACACAAAATCGGGAGAAGGTGTTTTGTGGCAAAATATAAGACAGGGCAAAGCCGGATAAATTACCCTCGGGAAGGTAGAGAAAATACAGTCAATTCGGTAGAAAGATCAGGTCAAGGCCTTATTGAGTTGGTCTGTTTTTCCTTTCAATTTTGTGAGGTTGCTGATGTACCACGTAAACCCAGGAAATCATGGAAATGCTTTTAAACCTTCTTACACTATTACATGCCTATCAGTTAGATTATTCCAAAACGCTGGACAGCCTCGTTGCCCTTTATACGGAGTATATTATTGTGTGAGAATTATCACTAGCGGTTTGAAACGCTCATTTCAACTGCTTGTTCATTATAGGATAGAAATTGGGCATAGTAAAAATTGTAGCGGCCTTTTGTCATTTTTTAGATAATATTCCTGTGATTATGTAAGTACGCAAAGTTCCTGTACAATTTATGCCATATACTATTGTCGGATATAAATAGGCTGATGAGGTACTTTTTTATAACCCTGCTTAATAACCGGTATGCGTTCACTGAGCTGGGGCATCAGATCTGCTTCATCAATGATTACATCGGGCATATCTTTGGTGAAGTTTACGTAAATCTGGGAGAGGTTTTCAAAATATTTGATCTCTTCAAGTTGCTGCGAAGATAGTTGCCAGTCCAGATAAGGTGTAGCGAGCTGCGCACGGCGGTATACATTGATATCATCTCCCAGTAGCAATGTTTTTTTTCCTTCGACCACTTTGTCGTAGGCAGTGGGCCTGACTAAAAGATTAGCAGTATTGACAGCCTTATCCATAGAGAAGAACCCAAACAGAAAAGCATAACCGTTGAGCACTAATAATACTGCAAATGCCAATGTTACCAGTTCGGCAATCAGAATACGGTGTATCATCAACAGGAAATAAGTCGCAAAAAAGGCTATAGGAGGAACGAGCAGCAACAAATGATAGGGCGCCCGCTCTTTTACCAGTACAATAGTCAGGATAGCCGCCATCAGTTTAAGCAACATAATTTGTTGTAGCTTGGACTGCTGATTGGTAAACCGGCGGTATTGCGAGAGGCGATAGATAGAAACGACCAAAAAGAGGAGAGGCACGATACTGATGAGGCCAGCCACTCCCAGGGTGATAAAGTGGTGACTATCGATCAGCTGGAATGAAGTCAGATACTGGTTGATAAAAGGATCCAACGCATCAAAGAAAAAGAAATAGGTAAATGCCAAGAGAAAAGGCAGTGCAAAACCATAGAATAACAACAAATACCGGCGGGGGGAAATGCTGGCAAACAACAGATAAGAAACAAAAGTAGAAGCCAGGTAGAGCACATTGGGGAGATAAAAGAGGGCAGCAATGCCTAAGTAAAGTCCTGTGCTTAAAACGCGGGAATCGCGAGACTGACTTTCTACGCGGTAAAATACGTTACGCATCGCCAGCAATACCCAGGTAAGCGATAGTAGTACCGGTGACAATATGTAGAAATCAAAAGAAAAACAGGATAGCAATATATATATCAATGCCGGAACATAGGTGCTCTCATTATAGGCCTTTTTGTTAAGCAGAAAATTGTTGAAAATCAATGACTGAAAAGTGATGAGCAGGGAAGCGATGACAACATATATCCATTGATTTCTGTTGAAAAAGAATTCAATGATCTGATAAACAAGCGCAGACAAAGGGCCAATATTATCCCATACGCCCACATACAGACGATGACCTTCGGCCATTTTCTCTCCTACCAGCATCCAACTCAATTCAGGAACGGTAAGGTGTTCGCCCGACAGCAGAAAAGGTAACCTTGTCAATATCACCAATGCAAAGATTCCTATAATCCGATAGGGATCATTCACTCTAAAATATGTCAGCAAAGTTTTATGATACGTTTATGATGGTCTGAGACTGTGGTATTCCTATTTATTTTTACGTAAAAAAAAGCATACGCTTTGGTATTCGCAATGATGTGTACTATTTTGTGAAATTAGAAATAATTTTAATTCATGTCGTGTTCCTATAGTGTGTTTTTATTGTTCCGGTATACAGCCGGGAACCATTAACTTAAAAAAGATGAAAGAAAGTAAAAGGCAAAAGCAGTTTTCAAGCCTCATTCAAAAAGATCTAAGCGAAATCTTCCAGCGTAATGGAAGCAGCCTGGCTGGAAGTAAAGCATTTATTACAGTAACCCAGGTACATATGAGTCCGGACTTGAGTGTAGCCAAGGTATATTTAAGTTTTATGCTCAGTGAAAACAAACAAACGCTGCTGGACCATATAACCATGAAAAAGAGCGAAATTCGCCGGTTGTTGGGTAACCGGATCGGGAAAGTAGTACGGGTAGTTCCCGAACTTATTTTTTATTTAGACGACAGTGCGGAATATGCCGCCCGGATTGATGCTATCCTGGCAGATCTGGACATCCCTCCTGAAGAAGAAAGTGACGATGAAAACTAACATCAGTGGGCTTTTGTAACTTTTGATCAAAGCAGTATGCTGGATAGGTGTAAAAGATGATAATAATGTTGCTGTTCAGCCTCTAACCTCTAAAATGTAATGAGTTGAATTTTCCATTTTATATCGCCAGACGATACTTCCGATCCAAGAAAAAAAGAAATTTTATCCAGGTCATTTCCAATATTTCTATGATCGGTGTAGGAATAGGAACCATGGCCCTGGTTGTTGTCCTTTCTGTCTTCAACGGTTTAGAAGAACTCATCCGGGATTCATATAATACTTTTGACCCTGAAATAAAAGTGGTGCCTGCCACCGGAAAAACTTTTGTTGTCAACGATTCTCTCATGCAAAGGGTGAGGCAGATAGAAGGGGTCAGCCTGGTGACGGAAGTGATTGAAGACAATGCGATGGCCCGGTATCAGGATGCCCAAATGAATATCAGGTTGAAGGGGGTGAGTGGAAATTTTGTAGAGCAGCAGCGGCTAGACAGAGCTATGGTGCATGGCAGTGTTGCTTTGGAGAAGAACGGTAAGGATTATGCCATTCTGGGAAGAGGAGTGCAATATACGCTCTCTGTTTCTCCTTCCAACGATTTCTACATGTTGCAGATATTTACTCCCAAAAGAAATCTGAAAACAGGGTTTAATCCCAACCCCATGCAAAGTTATGTCAACCGTAAAAACATCATGCCGGGTGGGGTCTTTGCTATAGAAAAACAATTTGATGCCAGCTATGTGATTGTCCCGTTGGATTTTGCTGCCGACCTTTTTGAGTATCATCAGGAAAGAACTGCTCTGGAAATTAAAACTGACGAGAATGTCGGCGTCTCCACGGTGCAGCGAAGGTTGAAAGAGTCTTTGGGTGGAGATTTCACCGTGTTAGACAGTGATGAACAGCATGCCAGCCTGCTCAAAGCAATAAAAATTGAAAAGCTATTCGTTTATTTAACTTTTTCCTTTATTTTGGCAGTTGCTTCTTTCAATATATTTTTCTCTTTATCCATGTTAGCTATCGATAAGCAGAAAGATGTGGCTATGTTATATGCCATGGGTGCTAACAAAAAAACAGTAAAATGGGTGTTTTTGTATGAAGGGGCAATCATCGCATTTTCCGGCGCGTTGACGGGTTTACTAGGTGGTTTATTGGTCTGCTGGGCACAGCAGAAATTTGGGATTGTTTCTATGGGCATGCAGACTGCCATTGTGGATGCTTACCCGGTCAAAATGCAATTCGCTGACTTTCTCTATACGGCACTTAGCATAACGGTCATCACGTTTGTAGCTTCTTATCGGCCTGCTGCGATTGCTGCCCGTACGGATGTAAAGAGTTTTTTATAAATGATATTTATTTAAAGATTCACTAACATAAACCAAAGTAGCGCGCAGCGCTTTTTTTCTGTTGTTTTTATCTGGCCTATGAAAGTATCCACCCTCAAACCCTTTAAAATTATTTATTCCCTTTTTGCGCATGAGTATCTCGGCTTTCTGTTCGAGTCCTTTGCCGTACAACTGGATGATCAGGGCCGGTTTACCTTTGAACATCAGAATATTTCTTCTAAAAATGCCTGTGAGTTTGCCAAAGAAATGGACGATCGGGATTTTGAACTGATTCGGCTGATGGATGCTATGCAGCAAGATGCTGTCATCAATAAATTCCATAAGAAAAAAGTTAAAACCCATGAGTTCTTCTACAAAATTTATGAGAACGGAAGTGAAAAGTCACAGCAGATACAGGAAGAGATAGAGCAATACCTGGAAGATATACGTTCAAAAATCTTACCCCTGCTGCAAGGCAAACTGCTGTTTGAGATGAGCAATGACGGTGAGCCGGTAGGAAAACAGATAGAGGTGTTGACCCGGAAAGCCAGCGTTTTGTTCCATTTTCGCCGCAATGAAGAAAGTACGCTGTATTTTCCTACCATGAAGTATGATGGTGAGAAGCTGGACTTTCAATATAAGAATGCCTATATCATCTGTAAACAACCAGCCTGGATGGTACTCGAGGGCAAACTCTATCACTTCGAGAAAGAAGTAGATGGAAACAAACTGCAACCTTTCCTCCAAAAGAAGTTTATTATTATTCCCAAAAAAGTAGAAGACTCTTACTATCAGAAGTTTGTGGCACCCATGGTCGCATCTTTTGATGTATACGCCAAGGGCTTCACCATACAGACTGAAAAATATGAACCGGAAGTTCAGCTCAATTTCTATGAGTTGCAGAATACTGAGCAGGCTGATTTATTCGACGATGACAGTGAAACGCTGGTAGCTGGAAAAGAAATGCTGTCTGTTTCCGACAGGATATGTTTTGAGCTTACTTTTCACTATGGACATTACTCATTCAATTATGAAAAAAATTGTCCGGTGAGTGTTATTGTCAAGAAACAGGAAGACCACTACACTTTTCACCGTGTGGTCAGAGACCCACAAAGAGAAAAGAAGGTTTTACTATGGTTGAGAAACCAGTCTATTGAAATAAAGAAATCCCAGGCAGTGTTGCCAAAACCGCTTGCCTTTGAGTGGATTAACCGGTATAAAAAAGAACTGGAAAATAATGGCATCTTGCTGCGGCAGCGGATTGATCATGATAAGAGATATTTTCTGGGCGAGTCTTCTATAGACATTGAGATCAAAGAAAATATTGATTGGTTTGATATCTATGCCCAGGTGAAGTTTGGAGATTACGAAATCCCTTTCCGAAAGATACGGACACTGATTCTGAATAAGCAGCGGGAGTTTCCGTTGCCTAACGGTGAAATTGCTGTTATTCCGGAAGTATGGTTTACCGAATACTCAGAACTGTTTGCTTTCACAGAGCAGGTAAAAATAGCCGATGGGGACATGCGGTTGAAAAAATATCATTTGGCTTTGGTACAGGACCTGCAGAACGGTAGTCTGGCCAAAGTGACCATGGATCGTAAACTGGGCCGGCTGAAAGATTTTGATAAAATAGATGATTATGGCTTGCCTGGTAGGTTTGTAGGCACCTTACGGCCCTATCAGAAGGCAGGCTATAACTGGATGAACTTTCTGCATACCTACCATTTTGGCGGTTGCCTGGCTGATGATATGGGCTTGGGGAAGACCGTACAAACCTTGGCCCTGTTGCAAAAACAACAGGAACTATGGGGACATGATCCGAAGCATCCCCGTACTTCTCTACTGGTGATGCCAACATCCCTGATCTATAATTGGGAAATGGAGGCTGTTAAGTTTACCCCATCGCTTAAGGTATTTACCTATACGGGTACCAACCGGGAGAAAAACGTAGAGCAGTTTCAGGATTATGATTTGGTCCTGACCTCTTACGGCATTGTGCGTCTCGACATTGATATCCTGAAAGAGTATTATTTCAACTATGTAATACTGGATGAGTCACAGGCCATTAAAAATCCTGATTCGAATATCGCCCAGGCCGTCAGGGTTTTGAATTCTAAGTTTCGGCTCATTCTGACGGGAACTCCTTTGGAAAACTCTACCCTGGATTTGTGGTCGCAGATGTCTTTTATTAATCCTGGTTTGCTGGGCAGCGAATCTTTCTTCCGGAATGAATTTGTACACCCAATTGAGAAAAAGGGCGATACCAGCAAAACAGCCAAGCTATATAGTATTATTAAGCCTTTTATCCTTCGTCGGCAAAAATGGCAGGTGGCTACTGAGCTTCCTGAAAAGATTGAGAACATACAGTATTGCACCATGACCGAAGAGCAGGAAAGCTGCTACGAAGAGGCAAAGTCGTTTTACCGGAACGAAATACTCAATCTGATAGAGACAAATGGTATACAGAAGTCTCAGTTATTGCTGTTACAAGGACTTACCAAATTGCGGCAGATAGCCAATCATCCTAAGATGGTAGACGATGGCTATGGCGGGAATTCCGGCAAACTGGAAGATGCTATTCATATGCTGACCAATGCCATTAGCAAAGATCATAAAATACTGATATTTAGCCAGTTTGTAAAGCATCTCACTTTGCTCGGAGAGCAGTTGAAGCAACGCGGACTGGAGTTTGCCTATCTGGATGGGAGCACTAAAAACAGAAAGGAGCAGGTAGAGCGCTTCCAGAACAATGAGGCGTTGAAGCTGTTTTTGATCTCACTCCGGGCAGGGGGCGTAGGTCTGAATCTTACCAAAGCCGATTATGTCTTTATCCTGGATCCCTGGTGGAATCCGGCTGTAGAAGCACAGGCTATAGACCGTGCGCACCGTATCGGGCAGGAGAATAAAGTGTTTACCTATAAGTTTATTACCCGCAATACGGTAGAGGAGAAAATTCTTAAACTGCAGCAAAACAAAATCAGGCTGGCAACAGAGCTCATCTCCACTGAGGAGAGTTTTATGAAGAAGCTAACCAAAGAAGACATCAAAGCTATTCTGGAGTAGCCGGAGTATTGAAGGTGAGGCGAAAATATATTAACGCACCATACTGATTTATGCTTAAACCCTGTTTTTCAGATGATCTGCTGGAAGCTGGTTGTGACGAAGTAGGTCGGGGTTGCCTGGCCGGGCCGGTCGTGGCTGCAGCCGTTATTCTTCCCAGAGATTTTTCACATTCCCTGTTGAACGATTCCAAGCAGCTTACCAAAGCACAGAGAGAATCCTTGAAAGAAGAAATCGAGGCAGTAGCCATTGACTATGCAGTAGCAGAGGTAAGTAACCAAAAGATAGATGAAATAAATATTCTTAACGCCTCTTTTCTGGCCATGCACCAGGCCATCGAAAAGCTGAAGCAACGACCTGAATTACTGTTGATTGACGGCAATCGTTTTAAACCTTATCCTTTTGTGCCACATAACTGTATTGTCAAAGGAGATAGCAAGTTTTACTCTATTGCTGCTGCTTCTGTACTGGCAAAAACCTATCGTGATAATCTCATGGTTCGCCTGTCGAGGCAACATCCTGTTTATGGGTGGGAAAAAAATGTAGGCTATCCCACACTGGCGCACAAGAAAGCTATTCAACAGTATGGCCTTACTGGCTGGCATCGCCGTACTTTTCGTTGGAATCTGGCGGGATAATGGTTTGAGTTAGTAGTTCTGGGTTCCGAGTTTTATTTTTCAAGTTTTAAGCTTGTGTTTTGTTATCCAAGCTTTGATCAGCACGCTTTGCTTGGTCTGCCAGACACCTAAACAAATCATATTTGCTCATTCTTATATTTTATTCCGAAACTATTAACTTTGAGGCTTCATGGAAGAACAAAACAATATGGAAGATCTGAAAAAGATAGCTTTACACGATGTACACAAATCCTTAGGTGCTAAAATGGTTCCCTTCGCTGGCTACCTCATGCCCTTACGGTATAGTTCGGATATAGAAGAACATATTACAGTTCGTGAAGGGGTAGGTGTATTTGATGTATCTCACATGGGTGAGTTTTTTTTGCGAGGACCCAAAGCGCTGGACCTGATCCAACGTGTTGTCAGTAATGATGCTTCCAAACTTTATGACGGCAAAGCACTGTATGCTTACCTTCCCAATGAAACCGGTGGGGTAGTAGACGACCTGCTGGTCTACCGGATCAGCCAGGAAGAATATATGCTGGTAGTGAACGCCGCCAACATTGAAAAAGACTGGCAATGGATCAGCAGGCATAATACGGAAGGAGTAGCGATGGAGAATGCCTCTGATAGAATATCCCTGTTTGCAGTGCAAGGGCCTAAAGCAGCGGAAGCATTGCAAAAATTAACCGATATTGATTTATCAGCCATGTCTTACTACACCTTTCAGCAGGGAACCTTAGCTGGCGTTGAGAATGTGATTATTTCCGCCACAGGCTATACGGGGGCAGGAGGCTTCGAACTGTATGTGGATAATCAACAGGCACGCTCTGTATGGGAGGCCATTTTTGAAGCAGGGGCTTCTTTTGACATCAAACCCATTGGTTTGGGTGCTCGGGATACCTTACGGCTGGAGATGGGTTACTGCCTGTATGGCAATGATATAGACGATACTACCAGCCCGTTAGAGGCCGGACTGGGCTGGGTAACCAAATTTACTAAGCCTTTTGTCAATGCAGCGCAATTAGCAGCACAGAAAAAAGCAGGGCCAGCCCAAAAACTGGTAGGCCTGTTGATGGAAGATAAAGGAATTCCAAGAGCCGGATACGAAGTGCTGAATGCTGAAGAGCAGCTCATCGGAAGGATAACTTCGGGGAGTCAGTCGCCTGTATTGAACAAAGGCATAGGGTTGGGTTATGTGCAGACTGCCTATAGCCAGCCTGATACGGAAGTGTACGTAGGTGTGCGAAATCGCCGGCTTAAAGCCAGAATTGTAAAAGTACCGTTTGTAAAATAATTCAGATAATAGAAAATCCTATCTAGCTGTTATAAGCTACTAATATATCCTTTATTAAGTAATACTGTCCTAACTGTAATCCAAGCCTCGATAATAGTACATGAAAACCATAGATGTTTGTCTAACACCGGAACTGCTGCATCTGTATCAAGTAGAAGATAAAGTTGTAGTAGTGGTAGATATCCTGCGAGCTACCTCTTGTATGACCACTGCCATTGCGTATGGTGTGCAAAGTATGATCCCTGTAGCCACTGTAGAAGAATGTTATAACTGGCAGCGAAAAGGCTTCCTGGTAGCGGCTGAGCGAAATGGGGAAAAAGTAAATGGCTTTGACTTCGGCAATTCCCCTTTTAGTTATATGGATAAAAACCTGAGAGGTAAATCCATCGTCTTCACAACCACCAATGGCACTTTAGCCATTAGTAAAGCGAAAAAAGCCAAACAACTGGTTGTTGGTTCTTTTCTGAACCTGTCGGCCGTAGTGAATTTTTTAAACGAACAGGCAGAAGACATTTTGGTGGTATGTGCGGGTTGGAAAGGAAAGTTTAACCTGGAGGATACTATTTTTGCTGGCGCAGTGGCCGAACGGCTCACAGCCCGTTTTACCGCTGCCTGTGATTCTACGTTGGCTGCCATCTCCCTCTATCATGCAGCGAAAAATAACCTGGAAGGTTTTCTTGCCAATTCTTCCCATGTTCAGAGACTGGCCCGTTTAAATATTCACGAAGATGTAGCCTTTTGCCTGAAAACTGATCAGTTTGATGTAGTGCCAGGGTTGGAAGGAGATCAACTGGTAAAAATCTTCTAATGCTGTTTTGTGATGGAGAAATAACAATATTAAAAGCGTATCACTTTCTTGTACTGCAATTGAAATGTAACTTATACAGTTTGCGGGGTTGACCGTTTATCAACAAAAAGTATATTTTCTATAGCTCGAGCCTTTCAGCTTAATGACACTAGTCGCATAGTCGAAATGGCTAAGAATGCTTGGGTCAAGGATCTGATAAAATCTCCTATTCACCTAAAAGCTGCCATATAAGGTCTGGTTCATACCCTTTTCCGATGGCATAGCGGGCTGTTTTGTGTTTTCTCACGTAGTCGTCTTCGCCTGACAGAGAACGCCATTTCTTATTGATGATACTTTTCAACTGTACCTGATAATCTTCTTCCCCTATCGCTTCCATACCAGATCGTATGCAGTAGTCGGATAAGCCCTTTTGCCGGAGGGCAATAGCTATTTTAACCTTACCCCATTTGTTGTTGATAAATTTCCCCCGGCAAAAAGCTTTCGCATACCGTTCTTCATTGACGAAGCCTTCTGTGATTAAATCAGCCAACACTTCCTCCACCACATCGCGGGATAGTCCGTAGCTGTAAAGCTTATCCCGGACTTCCTGTTGGGTTCGTTCCTGGTAGGCACAGTATTTGGCGGCTTTCGCTTTCGCTTGTTGACGTAAGGTAGTAACAGGCATTTTGATGACAGTCAATTTATATATCAATGAAAAAACAAAAGGCTTTGTTCTGTTGTCGTGATCTATTTTGACTTCTGTTTTTTGTGGTGAGTATCTCATCAACATTTTGGCATTGGTATTGATAGCTTACAAAAGGAAATGAACGGTTGTTTAGCTGTAAAATAAAGAGGCAGATAGTCAGGGAGTTAGTATGAAATTTTACCAGATTTTATCCAGAGGGATTTTGTAGAGAAACAAAAATTATGTTAGATTTACTAATAGCAGGTGGCAAGTTGAGCAAAGAAGACAATTTTGATGATTCAACATATTAAGACATCTGTGTACAAAAATCTACCACAAAAAATTATTAGTTCACATTTTCTGAACTATTAGACATTTTAGGAGTTTTTTTATAAATTCAAGTAATATTATCGAGAGGAGAGTCGTATGATTGACATGTTATTATGTGGTGCTGCCTATGTCATCATGGTTTACTTCATGGTTGTACTCATGAAGCGACGGAACTTTCGGTTCAGAGACGATGATGACGACGACGATGATGGAGGTATTTCTGTCACTCCCACTCCGGATCTGGATCTTCCTCCGGGAGTTACCTTGCCTGATGACCATGGACCCCGGCATTACCGGCGTATTGAAGAACCTGAAGAACTTCTTGTATGATCCTGTGTGTTCCCTGCCCAGGATATATACCACTTCTTTCTCCTTCTTTTCATAGCCACTCAGGTAATGGGTAGCTATTGCTCTGTTATTTTAACCTTCTTTATCATTTTGGTCTATTGAAAAGGTGTGATGTGCACTTTGCCCAGGGCATAGCAACTTTATTCCTTTGCTTTGCGTTCCTTTTTTAATCTGTATCATTCATTAATCCGACACTTCATGTTACCTGCTATCTTCAAAAAGAGATCTGTTTTTCTTGTCATAGTCTTGCTGACCTGCTTGTCAGCCTATGCCCAGGTGCTGAAACCTGCCGAATGGTCATATGAACTCTCCAAAGATAAAGTGGCAGTAGGCGATGAAATAGATCTTGTCTTCAAAGTAGCTATTGATGATGCCTGGTATTTGTATTCTTCCGACTTTGATCCTGAACTGGGGCCTATGGTAACAGAATTTACCTTTGAACCCAGTGAGCAATATGAGCTGGTAGGCAAAATAAAACCTATAGGAGCCAAGGAAAAATATGACGAACTATGGGAAGGCACCTATACTTATTTTACCAAGCAGGCGGAATTCAGACAAACCATCAAAGTATTGAGTCCGGATTTACAGCAGATTGAAGGAGGCTATGGCTACCAGGTGTGTACGGATGTAGATGGGCGGTGTATTCCATTTGAAGATGATTTCACTTTCAACATACCAGTAGGGGAAAGCAGTGTAAAGAAAGAGACAGGACAAGCTGCCAATACAGCGGATACTTCTGCTTCTGCACCATCGCAAACGGCTCAGTCCGGTTCTACTGCAGTTGATGAAGCCGTGGAGGAAGAGGAAACAGATGCCGCTTCCGGCGAAAATATGCCTCCGGTCACAGGCAGCAATGTTAATCAGAGGGAATCCAACACACCTTATACCCTTTGGACATTCTTTTTTGTAGCCTTTTTAGCAGGTCTGGCCGCTTTGCTTACCCCTTGTGTCTTTCCTATGATTCCGATGACTGTTACCTTTTTTACCAGTGGCAGTACGCACAAGGGTAAGGCTTTGAGCAAAGCCATACTTTATGGAATTTCCATCATTGTTATTTATACCATTCTGGGGACGCTGGTGTCCGTTATCTTTGGTCCTGCTTTTGCCAACTGGCTGAGTACACACTGGTTGCCTAATCTGTTTTTCTTTGCGACATTCATCGTTTTTGCACTTTCCTTTTTAGGGCTCTTTGAAATTACATTACCCAGTGGCCTGGTCAACAGTGTCGACAGGCAAGCCGACAAAGGGGGTACTTATGGAATCTTTTTCATGGCTTTCACCTTGGTGCTGGTATCTTTTTCCTGCACCGGCCCTATCGTGGGAAGTGTACTGGTAGAATCGGCAGGCGGGCAGTTTGTGAAACCTATTGTCGGTATGTTAGGCTTTTCGCTGGCCTTCGCTATTCCTTTTGCCCTGTTTGCCGCTTTTCCTCAGTGGCTGAGTAGCTTGCCTCAGTCTGGAGGATGGCTCAACTCTGTTAAAGTAGTGTTGGGTTTTCTGGAACTGGCTCTGGCCTTAAAGTTTTTGAGCATAGCCGATCAGGTATACCATTGGAATATACTGGACCGGGAAGTTTACCTTGCTTTATGGATTGTCATATTTGCCCTGATGGGATTTTATCTGTTGGGTAAAATTCGTTTACCCCATGATAGTAAGCTGGAGTCGGTGAGTGTACCGCGTTTGATCCTGGCTTTAGTCACTTTCTCTTTCGTGGTCTATCTTATTCCCGGTATGTTTGGTGCTCCGCTGAAGGCCTTGGCCGGCTACCTGCCTCCTATGCATACACACGACTTCAATATGCCTATGTTGGCGGCAGAGCAGGCTGGTACAGATGCTCAGTTAGCTTCCAACAAACCAGGTGATGAGCTGTGTGAGCCACCAAAATATGCAGAAATGCTTCACTTGCCTCACGGATTACAAGGATATTTTGATTATGAGCAGGCTTTGGCTTGTGCCAAAGCACAAAACAAACCTCTGTTTATTGATTTTACAGGACATGGCTGTGTCAACTGCCGGGAGATGGAGGCTCGTGTGTGGTCCCATCCACAGGTGTTAAGAAGATTGAAGGAGGACTATGTAGTAGTAGCTCTGTATGTAGATGAAAAAACCGAACTGCCAGAGTCTGAATGGTATACTTCAGCGTATGACAATAAAGTAAAGAAAACCATGGGAAGGCAAAACGCTGATCTTCAGATTACCCGCTTCAACAATAATGCGCAACCTTTCTATGTATTGCTGGACAACCAGGGACGTTTGCTGAAAGAGCCCAAAGCTTACGACTTAAGTGTAGAGCACTTTGTCCAATTTTTGGATGAGGGAAAACAACATTTTGCTGAGGGCAAGACTGTCAAAGATCCTGCCTTGGCCAGGAAGTAAGCCTGAGATCAGATCAGTTTAAATAGGCTTTGGGTTCTTTCTCTGTCTGCGGATATTGAGCGGTGGACAATGCCTGTTTGTAGAGTCTTTCCGCATCCTTATATTTTTCTTTGTGAAGAGCTACCCTGGCCATACCACTATAGGCATAGCTGCGGTAATTCTCAGCTCCTTCCACTTCAAGTCCGCTTCCGGTAGACAAACTTTGCACATAATACTTTTCTGCTGCCTGAAAGTTGTTGTCACGCTTTTCCAGTAGCATCCCCCGAAACAGTTGACCTACCATCTGATAGTATCTCCTGTCGCTACTGATTAGGCGGTCAATGTAAGTATCTAGTCCCTGGTAAGCCTGGGAGGCAATAGCTGCGTCTACGTATTTGTAGACAAAAAAAAGGTTCTTTGGATACTGCCTGACCAGTGATTGAGCAAACTTGAGGGCAGTCTCAGGCTGATCTTCATATCTTAAATAAATGTGGCTCAGATAATCTTTGGCCTCTGCCTGCATAAATACGGATGCCCGGCTTGATTTTTCTATTTGTTCCAACCCCAGTGGAATATCACCATCTTTAAAAAAGAGCATAAAAGGCTTATAAACCGGATGCAGATCAGGATACTTTTCCCGGTAGTAATTATATAATCCGGTTGTAAAGTAAAATTCCGGGTATTTCTCTTTGAGTTTAAAGCCTTTTTTGAGGTACTTATAGGCATCCTTGGCTAGCCCAACAGCTTTCATGGCATTGCCATCCTGGTTTTCATACATGGCCAGCCAGCCATAAGAGGCCATTGCAAAGAAATTGGCTTCCGGTTGGTCTTCCTCTTTTTTCAGCATATTTTCAGATTTTTCCAAGGCCTCATAGAGATAATGCCGCAAACTATCGAAGGCTGGTATGTTGAGGTCAATAGGGTTATTGGCTTCTCTGATCGCCAACGCTTTCAACATAGGATATACAGGATGCCCTGGCGCCAGGGAATGAATCTGTTCGGCCAGTCGATTGGCTTCTTGTACTTCTGTATTATATATATGTTGTAAAGCTTGTTCTATCAAGTGGTAGGCTTTGCTTCCTTCAGGAATGCTTTTCTGGGCAAAGCTGGGGTAATAAACAAACAATAATACTATGTAAATAAAAAATTTCTTCTTCATAACTTGTATCACTTGAAAATGATCTATCAATACCGTAATAGGAAGCTGCGTAAATGATACTCTGTTCTTTGTATACTCACTATCTCATGCAGGCATTCCACTCATTCAATCATTGTACATATGATCCGGTATATAACTTCCAAACCCGCTGATTATCATAATGGTTTTGAAGGGTATTTGTATAACGCAGATTCTTTTCTCAGCTTAAAGGATAGTAGTATCCAGTCATTCTATGCTGTGGATGATAGTACTCATGAAATAGTTGCTCAGATTCATTTTGAAATAAATAATATCTATCAGGAAGCTAAGGAGGCTGTAAGTTTGCCAAGAAGCCCTTTTGGTTCAGTAGAGTTTGCTGACCGCTTGACAGCGCATGAAGGATATCATTTTCTTTGCCATGTTGTGGATAGTTTGAAAAAACAACAAGTCAGTTATATTGAGATCAGGCATTATGCTGCAGCATATGATCTAAAGAAGACAGAGATACTCATCAACCTATTGGCTAAAGCAGGCTTCAGGCAGGAGGCTGCTGTCCAGAATCATCATGTACCCGTAGATCAGGCATCTCTGGCATCAAAGATGCATCCCTGGGAGATCCGTAAGCTGAAGAAGTGCCAGTCAGCCAGTTTTGTTTTCAAGGAAGAAACACTAAGCGCCTTGGGAAAGGTATACGAATTCATTCATCAATGTCGCCAACAACAGCAGCGCCAACTTTCTTTAAACTATACTCAGTTGGCACAGCAAGCTCATACCTTTCCTTCCTGCTACCATTTATTTGCCGTATATGATCAGCAGCAGGTGATTGCCGCAGCTATTACAGTGCGGGTAGGTCAGCGTATACTATATACATTTTACTATGCTGGGGCTGAAGCTTATGGCCGGTATAGTCCAACTGTGATGCTGTTGAACGGAATCTATCAATTTTGTCAAAACAATGACATAACAATGATGGACCTGGGCACTTCACCTTCCGAGTCAGTAGGACAATTTAAAGCGCAAATGGGTGGGAAGGTCTCTGATAAATTTACTTTCAAATTAGCCTTATAGCATAATATGACACAACAGGATTTGCCGCTGGTTTCTGTCATTTGTTTGTGTTATCGTCATGAGAAATTTGTGGAAGAAGCTTTAGCGTCAGTACTGGGTCAGACCTATCCAAATATTGAAATGATCATTGTAGATGATCATAGTCCTGATAAAAGTGCCGCAGTGATCAAAAAGTTTTTGCAGCAGCAGGAAAGCAGTCGGTATCCGATAAAAACAGTCTTTTTAACAGAAAACATAGGGAATTGCCGTGCTTTTAATCAAGGCTTTGCACTGGCTGAAGGATCTTATATTATTGATTTTGCTGCTGATGATATCATGTTACCGCACAGGGTCGAGCAGCAGGTAAGGTTATTGGAGCAATTACCTGCCACTTATGGGGTGGTGTTTACGGAAGCAGCTTACATTGATGACAAAGGGCAACACCTGTATTATCATTATCAGGATAGGTTCCGGCGTATGAAGCAGCAGGGTATTCCTGTGGGAGATGTATATGTGGAGGTGCTGCAACAGTATTTTATCTGTTCTCCCACCATGATGATCAGGAAACGAGTGTTAGATGACCTGGGCGGCTATGATGAAAAGCTGACCTATGAAGATTTTGATTTTTGGGTAAGATCTTCCCGAAAATACTGGTACGATTACCTTCCCGAATGTACTACCAAGGTTCGCCAGTTATCCGATTCTCTCTCTAAACAAGTCAGCAAACCTGGAGACAAACAGCAATATTCTACCTATCTGGTCTGTAAAAAAGCCCTAGTATTAAACCAAACCCGGCCAGCGCAGAGAGCACTGGTCAAAAGAATACAATATGAGCTAAGGCAGTCACTGCGGACAGGCCATCGGAGAGAAGCAAAGCTCTTTCTGCACCTACTATGCCAACTCCAGGGGCCCGTCAATCTTTATAATTTTTTATATAAGCTTACCGGATTTCATATGAAACCGGCAATTTTACGTTTTTTTAGTAAAGGGAAGCTAAATTTCTTTTGATGACGCATCACTTTTCTCAACAACTTAGTAGTGGGTATAGGACAAAATAATAAATGAGCCTATTGGTAGCTTACTGCTTCATCCGTAGAAACATACCTATCCATAGAGGATACACAGTTTTTACTTAAAACAGAACCGAAATGAAAAACAGGAGTGGTTTATGGTATTTTGAGAATGTCAACTTTGTCAATATTTTCTGCCCTCAGAAGATTGTAGAGTTACAGCATCAAATTCCTCATAAGACCTATAAAAAGGGAGCGTTTATTTATTTTACTGGTGAACCATCCGAACATATCTATATTGTAAAAGAAGGACGAGTGAAAATAGGCTCTTATTCGGAAGACGGAAAAGAGATTGTCAAGATTATTCTTACTGCAGGTGAAATCTTTGGTGAACTGGCCTTAACGGGAGAAGCCAATCACCGTGATTTTGCCCAGGCATTGGATGATGTCACCACGATCTGCCCCATGACCATCAAAGATATGCAAATGTTGATGGCGGATGATCAGGAACTAAATCTTAAAATTTTCAAGATGGTAGGTGACCGGATGCGTAAATTAGAGAGAAGAATAGAATTACTGGTGTCTAAAGATGCCCGTACGCGCGTTGTTGAATTTCTTAGAGATATGGCTATGGAAAAAGGGCAAAAAGTAGGATACGAGACATTGATAAAAAACTATCTAAAACACCAGGATATTGCCAGCCTGACCGGAACCTCCCGGCAAACAGTGACTACTATTCTCAATGAGTTGAAGGAAAAAAACATTATTAACTTTGACCGCAGAAAAATATTAATCAGAGACATAGAAAAGTTAAAATAGCTTTTCCAACAATGAATTAGTTTCACATCCAATATAGTAGATGACTATGATTTTTGGGAATTATGAAGATCAACTTTTTTCTTTGTTAGATGTATTCATTGCCTGTGTACTGTCCGGGGCTGTTGGCTATGAACGTGAAGTTCACAATAAACCTGCCGGCCTCAGAACCCAAATGATTGTCGGAGGAGCCTCTGCTTTGTTGGTGAGGCTGGCCGAATTTGCTGTTACCAGATTTGTAGCGATGTACGGAGATATTATCGATGCAGATCCTATCCGGGTTATCCAGGCTATCATTCTTGGGATTAGCTTTATTGGAGCAGGCACCATTGTCAAACAGGAACACGGAAAAGATATCGCTTATCTGACCACAGCCGCTACTATTCTTTTTTCTGCTGGTATAGGAATCAGTGTTGGTTTCAGACAATACATTTTGGCTGTAGGAGTAACTTTGATAGTTATATTGGTGAACTACATTTTCCGCTATATAAAACCAAAATCTTAGCGTGCTGAGATAGATTTTTGCCAATAATTCTCAGGCAGGCTATCCTTCGTCGGGAACAATCATATGGTCAGAAAATGAATTTTTCTATCCACATCCTTCTGGGTTAATTTTTTATGAGTACTGTTTAGTCAGGCACTATGACTGTGTAGCCTGAGAAGTATCAGCTTCTCCTGCTTTTCTAAAGTGGGTCGCTTCTTTAATTGTTTTCTCTTTACCCGTGGTAGGATCCTGGTACGTACGCTCACTGACTTCTATGGAAAGTTGTTTATGAAGTAATTGCTTAGTATCCAGTGTATCTCCCTCTTTGACTTCTAATCCTACAGCCCGGAAAAGAGACGCTATAATAGGCATTCCTGGTTTTGACCGGTAAAAACGTTGAGTGGCAAATCCTTCCTCATTTTCAAAACGGCAGGTGAAAAAAGGAATTCCTTTATGTTCGCTGGTTCCATCATTAATCTCTGTGATCATAACAGAATGGCGTCCGTTTTCTAAGAAGGGTATTTCATTTATCTTGATTTTCATAGTGATATACTTAATTTGAGTAATAATACTTTTTTTAAGAACGTTAAATGTTGTATTTAGTTTGAAAGTTTTTCGCATTTGCAAAAAAAACCCGGCGATTGCCGGGTCTGGGAAAGGTTTTGCGTTTTAGGATAGTTCTATGATTTCTCCTGTTTTATTACGAAACTGGTAATCAACAAGCCCTAAAGAAGAGTCTATTTCCAGATTAACCCAACGTTTGTATTTTAAAAGCCATTTCCACTGTCTTGAAGGGAACCCCTTAGTAAAATAAGCATGTAAGTAGGGATGCAGCGAAACTGACAAATGTTTTTCATTTTGCTTTATTAGCACATATTCAATGTTGCGCTCAATCTGATCGGAAACCAATACCGTTGGTGCCACTTTACCCGCACCACCGCAGGTTGGACAAATTTCAGTAGTTGCAATATTCAGTTCCGGACGTACCCTTTGACGGGTAATCTGCATCAACCCGAATTTTGTCAGCGGTAGAATGGTATGTTTGGCGCGGTCATTTCTCATCTCCTCCTTCATCTTATCATATACTGCTTTTTTATTATCAGCATGGCGCATATCGATGAAGTCAATCACAATGATGCCTCCCATATCACGTAAGCGCAACTGACGGGCAATTTCACTCACTGCCTGCAAATTGACATTGAGTGCTGTTGTTTCCTGATCTGACTCAGAGTTGGATTTGTTACCGCTATTCACATCAATAACGTGTAATGCCTCCGTGTGTTCAATAATCAGATAGCCCCCTCCCGGCACGCTTACAGATTGGCCAAACAGTGATTTGAGCTGCTTTTCAATACCAAAATTCTCGAAGAGTTTAACCTTTCCATTGTAGTTTTTTACAATTTTCTCTTTTTCCGGTGCAATGGACTTGATATAAGATTTTACCTCTTCGTAAATTTCATCATCATCGGTGATAATGCTATCAAAAGACTCATTGAGCATATCTCTGAGTAGAGAGGAAGCTCGGCTCATTTCGCCTATGATTTTATCCCTGGGTTTGGCAGTTTTGAGTTTTTTGACTCCTTCTGCCCAGGTTCTCATCAGGTTTCTGAGGTCTCTGTCCAATTCTGCTACGTCTTTTCCTTCTGCTACAGTTCTGATGATAATGCCGAAGCCTTCTGGCTTAATAGATGATATTAAGCGGGACAGCCTTTTTCTTTCAGTTTTACTGACTATTTTCTTGGAGATATTAACAACATTTGAAAAAGGCACTAGGATTAAATATCTCCCGGCAATAGACAACTCACAGGATAATCGCGGCCCTTTTGTAGATATAGGCTCTTTTACTACCTGCACCAAAACAGGCTGATTTTTTCCAAGAACCTGATTGATTTTTCCTAATTTATCAATATCAGATTCCGGGGTTATCTTGCCCAGATGATGCGTATTTATCTTATTACTAAGCGTATTTTTGGTGAATTTATTTAGTGTTTTAATCTGAGGGCCAAGATCCAGGTAATGTAAGAATGCATCTTTTTCATAACCTATGTCAATAAAAGCAGCATTAAGCCCTTGTACTACTTTTTTGACCGAACCTAAATAGATATCACCAACTGTAAATTTGTTTGCATCAACATCATGATGAAACTCAACGAGACTTTTATCCTTTAAAAGGGCTATACGACATCCATCTTGAGTTGAATTGATGACTAATTCATTACTCAACGGATTATTATTTTAGTTAAAACAAACACGAAAAGCTACCAGATAGATGGTAGCCTATATATTAAAAATAAGTAAGATGGATTTGCTATAGATCAACCGCCATCTTTATTCTCTGGATGGTTATTCTACAAAATAGAAGTTATTTACTTCTTTTTATGTCTGTTTTTTCTCAGTCTCTTTTTTCTTTTGTGTGTAGCAATTTTGTGTCTCTTTCTTTTTTTACCACAAGGCATAATCTTTATGTTTTTAATGTGAAACAAATATTTTATAAATGTCAAATGAGCAGATCTTTTTAGATTCTGCTGAGGTAGTTATCGGCACTAGCTACAATTTCAGGGTCAGCATCCATTTTCTTCACTTTTTCAAATTGTGCTTTCGCTTTTTGCTTGTCCCCTGATTCAAAATAGCTGACTCCTAACCAATATTGCGCCTGAAGATGATCAGGATTAAGAGAAATCAGCTTCTCAAAGCGTTCAGCCGCTTTTTTATATTGGCTGGATTGCAATGAGAGCAACCCTAAATTAAAAATAGCTAACTCATTGTTTTCATCTTTTTCCAACACTTCTCTCAGCATGCTGATACCCTTCATAGGGTTGGAAGTAGATACATACGTCATGGCTACCTTTGTCTTAGAGTCAAAATCATTAGGGTTAGCCTCCAGTACTTCTTCATAAAAG
The DNA here is from genome assembly GCA_021730635.1 of Catalimonadaceae bacterium JC749. Taxonomy (GTDB): domain Bacteria; phylum Bacteroidota; class Bacteroidia; order Cytophagales; family Cyclobacteriaceae; genus JAJNNC01. The sequence goes on along the minus strand of JAJNNC010000001.1, from coordinate 791,244 downwards.
AATCTGGCTTTAGTACCCAGCGCTTCGGCTTTTTGGGCATCTACCGCATGGGTAAACGCTTCATAATACAGATCTCCTGCTTTTTTCTGATCTTTTAGACCATTGCTTTGAATTGCCACTTGTTCGGCGTACCAGGCAGCACTGTCCAAAAAGTCAACACTCTGATAAGCAGCCATCAAAGAATTCGCAAAAGTAGCACTTTTTTCTGAATTTGCACTACTTTTATACCCTTCTCTTAAACTGTCAATCTTTGACCGTATATCTTCAGGGATTTTAACGCTGTGAGGATTGGCACCAGCAGTGGTATTGTTAGTAACTACTGGTTCTTCTGTCATAGCCGCTTCATCCTGACGTGACTCTAAATTATTGTTGCGGCCATCGTTATCCACTACTATCTTAGGCAAACCAAGCAGAACTCCTATGGCCGCTACGGCTACTACGCTTACCAATATTTGTTTTTTCCTCATACCATGTTAAGTACTTTCCGTACACCAACATCAATAAGCGTTAGAAAGTTTAGCTAGGTTCCGTTACTTTTTCCTTTAGTTTATTGCTGTTTTTAATTTTTTCAACAAAAACTTTGGAGGGCTTGAAGCTAGGAACGTAATGTTCGTCAATGATAATGGCTGTGTTTTTAGAAATATTTCTTCCTACTTTGCGGGCTCTCTTTTTATTTACAAAACTGCCAAATCCTCTTACATAAATATTGTCGCCACTGGCCATAGAGTTTTTCACCACATTGAAAAAAGCCTCTACCGTCGTGTAAACATCTGCTTTATCTATTCCGGTCTTTTCAGCGATTTGCTGAACTACTTCTGCTTTAGTCACGTTCCTTATTAGTTTGGTTTTAATGAATCTAATTTATTTTCAAGCTGTAAATTTAATGCTAAATGGTAAATTAGAAAACAAAAGAAACAAAAACTGATTGTTTATAGCTTACACGCGTACTTATAAATTCTTAATAATCATCCGTTTACATTGGAAGAAGCTTATTTTGCCAAACAGTTGATGGATTGGTATCAAAAGCACAAACGTAGATTGCCTTGGCGCCATACGAAAAATCCCTATTTAATATGGCTTTCCGAGGTAATATTACAGCAAACCAGAGTGGCTCAGGGCTTACCTTATTTTCATAAGTTTGTTCAGGCTTTTCCTACTATTTACGATTTAGCTGCCGCATCAGAGCAGGAAGTATTGAGGTTATGGCAGGGACTGGGATACTATTCTCGTGCCAGGAACCTTCATGCCTGTGCAAAAGTGATAGTAGATCAATACCAGGGTAAATTTCCTGAAAGTTATAGCGAACTTCTTAAGCTAAAAGGAATAGGTGTCTATACGGCAGCGGCCATTGCCTCCTTTTCATTTAATGAGACAGTACCTGTGGTGGATGGGAATGTTTACCGCGTATTGTCCAGAGTTTTCGGTGTGAAAGAAGATATAGCTTCCGGATCCGGACAGAAAAAATTTCGCCAGTTGGCGGCCCGTTTAGTGCCAAAAGGCCAGGCCGATGTCTATAACCAAGCCATCATGGAGTTTGGTGCCTTGCAATGCACCCCCCTTACCCCAGCCTGTTTGCTTTGTCCGCTCAATACAATGTGCTATGCTTATGAGCATGGCAAACAAAGAGAATTGCCGGTCAAGGTAAAGAGGTTAAAGATCAAACAGCGATTTTTGCATTACTTTGTTATCCGCCAGAATGGCAGCTTGTGGATGCGACAACGTGTCGGAAAAGATATATGGTCAGGGTTATTTGATTTTTATCTCTTGGAAAGTTCGGCAGACAAAACTTTAGAAAATTTAATGGAAAATGAGCAGATTATGCAGTTTCTTACACAGAAAGGAGTATCCATAGAAGTCTCTAAAGTATATAAACATCAGCTGACGCACCAGCAATTATTTATCATATTTTATATTATAGATATAGCTGAAACATGCCTGGCAGGCACTTTGATAGCAGAACAACAGCTTAAAATGTTCACCAAGGAAGAAGTAAAAAATTTGCCAAAACCAATTTTGATCAACAACTTTTTGTACGAAGAAATATTTTAGCTAAATTTAGATAGTAACATCAAATAACTAAATCCTATGGCAGGAGTTAATAAAGTAATTTTAGTAGGAAATTTGGGTGCTGATCCTGAAATCAGGCATTTAGAAAGCGGATCTAAAGTGGCAAATATCAGTATAGCTACTTCTGAGTCTTATACAAAAAATGGAGAAAGATATGAGCAAACGGAGTGGCATAGAGTAGAGTTGTGGGATAGGCTGGCCGACCTTTGTGAAAAATATCTTACCAAAGGAAGAACTGTATATGTTGAAGGCAAAATCAGAACAAGTACATATCAGGACAAAGATGGGGTGACCCGCTATGATAAACGTATCAGAGCCACTAATCTGACCTTTATTGGAGGTAGAAGTGATGAAGAGACGATGAATGAGACAAAAACACAGGCAAGACCTGCATCTGAACAGAGTGCTGGAGTGGCACAATCTACTCCGGATAGTTATGATTCGGATATGGATGATCTGCCCTTTTAATTTTTGAACTAAAAAAAATTGCATTGGACTTATCCATAGATGAACCTTTCCCGAAGGTTTTACTTATTTTAACAGGTATTTTTTCTGCTCCTGTTACCTTTTATTTCACAGTAGGTTTGGCTATTGTTTTCTTACTCTTCTGTTCTGCTATGATTTCAGGTTCAGAAGTAGCTTTCTTTTCTCTTACATCAGATGAGATGGAAGAATGCCGCAATAGTAAAAAGACTGCTGAGCAACAAATCATCAAGTTGCTGGATAAACCCAGAATATTACTGGCTACCATCCTGATTTTAAATAATCTGGTAAATGTTGCTATTGTTACCTTGTCCACCTATGCTACTTGGCGGTATTTTGGTAAAAGTACAGAAGGTGTACTGATAGCTGTTCTGACGGCTGTGGTCACAGTGACTATCCTTTTCTTTGGAGAGATACTGCCAAAGCAATATGCAATCAACTATTCTCTTCCTTTTGCTAAAAGAACGGCTACTATATTAAATGGTGCCAGCAATGTTTTAAAGCCTTTGGCGTCTCTGCTTATGTCTATCAGTAATGTAGTAGAGCGAAGGCTGGAGAAAAAAGGCTACAATGTGTCAGTAGACGAACTAAATCAGGCTTTGGAAATTACTACCCGTAACAGCTCTGCTACAGAAGAAGAGAAAGGGATTTTAAAGGGGATTGTTAATTTTGGGACACTCTCTGTAAAGCAAGTTATGCGTTCCCGTCTAGAAATCACTGCCATCGAGTATGAAATGGATTTTCATGATCTGATGGACCGCATTAATAAAAGTGGTTACTCCCGTATTCCTATTTACCGGGAAACAATCGATAATATAGAAGGAATTTTATATGTAAAGGATTTGCTGCCTTATCTGGATAGAGAAGAAAACTTTGAGTGGCAGACATTATTGCATAAAGGCTTTTTTGTACCTGAAAGCAAAAAAATTGATGCCTTGTTGCGGGATTTTCAGGAGAGAAGAGTCCACATGGCTATTGTTGTAGACGAATACGGAGGTACTTCCGGTCTGATCACCCTGGAAGATATCATCGAGGAGATTGTGGGGGAAATCAACGACGAGTTTGATGACAATGATGTCCATTATAATAAAATGGATGAAAATACTTATGTCTTTGAAGGTAGAACTTCTTTAAACGACTTTTGTAAAATTATCCAGGAAGATATATCTCTGTTTGAAAGTGTAAAAGGGGAAAGTGAGTCACTGGGTGGACTGCTGTTAGAAATGCATTCTAAACTACCTCGAGCGGGAGAAAAGATTGAATTCGACAAGTATGTGTTTACAGTAGTAGCCGTAGATAATAAAAGAATCAAAAGAATCCGGGTGCTGAAAAAAGAACCTATATCCCAGCAGCAAGATAGTGTAAGCCCTTCTGTCAATCGTGCGTAACAATCCGAGTGTTTTATGGAATTAAACTACCGAACTTTAGGGCAAGGCCAGCCCTTCGTTTTTTTGCATGGTATTTTTGGTACTTCAGACAACTGGCAATCTTTTGGAAAAGCCTTATCAGATCAATACAAAGTTTATTTGGTAGATCTGCGCAATCATGGAAATTCTCCCCATAGCCAGGAGTTTACCTATGCTGCCATGGCTGATGACCTGAAAGTATTTATTGAACAACACCACCTGGAAAACCCTATAATATTGGGGCATTCTATGGGTGGCAAGGTAGCCATGTTCTTTGCAGTGACTTATCCTGATCTTTTTGATAAATTAATTATTGTTGATATCGCCCCCAGGTTTTATCCAGTTCATCATCAGCAAATTCTGAAAGGCTTAGGTGCAGTGAAGATTAAGGAAATTTCCAGCCGGAAAGAGGCTGAAACCCAAATGGCTGAATATATATCTGATCTGGGCGTGCAGCAGTTTCTACTGAAAAACTTAAAACGGACTGACCATGGTCACTTTGACTGGAAGCTTAATTTGCCAGTCATCCGGGATAATATTGAAAAAGTAGGAGAAGCTGTGCCCACCCATCATCCTATTGAGAAGCCGGTACTTTTTGTACGAGGAGGGCAATCTGATTATATTAAGGAGTCTGATGAAGATGATATTTACAGGATATTTCCCCAAGCGAAAATAGCAACCATCAAAAATGCAGGCCACTGGGTGCATGCTGAACAACCGGAAGCACTTCAGGACGAAGTATTAAAATTTTTACAATAATTCAGCTGAACTTCCTGATAAGATATAAAATTACAGATACGATGATACTCAAGAGGACACTGGTGGCTAGTGGAAAATAAAAAGTGAAATTTTCTTTTCTGATGACAATGTCACCAGGAAGTTTTCCTACCAAAGGAATCCGGTTGAAGAAATAAAGAATGATTCCAATAATCAGAATGACCAGTCCTAAAACTATAAGCACTTTTCCCATAGATTTGAATTGATGTTTCATGTCGAAAAAGAACAAAGGAACCCTGTATCTAATTCCCTCCTTACTTTCTCCTAACACGATTGAAGCTACTTTGCCTGTTCTTATTAAAGAAAAGGTAAAAGATATAGATTATTTTTTGGTAGAGAACGTGCGATCTGCCCGCAGGTTTATCAGTGATTTACATATTGGGAAACCTATCGAAAATCTGCATTTTGAAGTACTGGATAAAAGAACATCTGAAGAAAGTATTCCTATGCTATTCCATCCCATTCATGAGGGACATCACCTAGGCATTTTATCTGAGGCAGGTTGTCCCGGCGTTGCTGATCCCGGAGCGATAGCTGTACGGTATGCGCATCAGCATCATGTACGGGTCGTGCCTTTAGTAGGCCCTTCTTCATTCTTATTGGCGCTCATGGCCTCTGGGTTTTCAGGGCAGTCTTTTACTTTTCATGGTTATTTACCCATTGATAAAACACAAAGAGTGCATACTATAAAAAAATTAGAAAAGATGGCTCAGCAATACCGTCAAACGCAGATTTTTATGGAAACACCCTATCGGAATAATCAACTATTACAAGATCTGCTCTCTACGTGTCATCCTGAAACTCTGCTCTGTATTGCCAAAGATATTACCGGCACGGAAGAAGATATTCGATCTATGAAAGTAAAAGAATGGAAAAAAAGTGAGCCACCTAATCTGCATAAAGTTCCCACAGTTTTCTTACTATCTTCATAAATATTTTTTTTAATAGTTTTTGTTTTAAGCGAATTAGTTAAATTTGAAGGCAATTATTATCTAAAATGTCAACTATGTCCTATTTATTTACTTCAGAATCGGTATCTGAAGGTCATCCTGATAAAGTAGCGGACCAGATATCAGATGCTATTCTGGATGCTATGCTGGCGCAAGATCCCAATGCAAGGGTAGCGTGTGAAACTTTTGTAACTACCGGCTTAGTAGTCGTAGGCGGTGAAGTTACAACTACTGCTTATGTTGAAATTCCTGATGTTGTTCGTGAGACTATTCGTCGGATTGGATATAATAAAGATAATTATATGTTTGAATCCAATTCATGTGGCGTGATGGTTACTTTGCATAGCCAGTCTCCAGATATTGCCAGAGGTGTCAATGAAGGAGAAGGTAAAGAGCAGGGAGCAGGTGATCAGGGTATGATGTTCGGCTATGCCAACAAAGAAACAAAAGAATATATGCCTATGGCACTGGCATATTCGCATCGGCTTGTACAGGAGCTTGCCCGTATTCGCAAAGAAAATCCTCAGCTTATTCCTTATCTGCGTCCTGACGCTAAAGCACAGGTAACCATTGAGTATAGTGAAAAAGGAGTGCCACAGCGGGTACATACAGTAGTAGTTTCCACACAGCACGACGATTTTGTCAAACCTGAGGATGATAGCAAAGCGGCAAAAGATAGAGCTGAACAGCAAATGCTGGCTAAAATACGAGAAGATGTGATTGCTCATGTTGTCAGCAAGGTGATCCCTGCTGATCTGTTAAAGGATACAATTTATCATATTAACCCTACCGGTAATTTCGTAATAGGTGGACCTCACGGTGATGCTGGACTGACGGGTAGAAAAATTATTGTAGATACCTATGGAGGGCGTGGTGCACATGGAGGTGGTGCTTTTTCCGGTAAAGATTCCAGTAAGGTAGATCGTAGCGCAGCTTATGCCGCAAGGCATATTGCCAAAAATCTGGTGGCAGCTGGAGTCGCTGACGAAATTCTGGTGCAGGTAGCTTATGCCATTGGTGTCGCTGAACCCGTGTCTCTTACGGTAGAGACCTATGGGAGGGCTAATGTGAAAATGAGCGATGCTGAAATTGCCAGAATTACCAAAGAACTTTTTGATATGCGCCCTAAAGCCATTGTAGAACGGTTGGGATTAAAGAATCCTATTTTCTCTCCCACAGCAGCTTATGGACACATGGGAAGAGAACCTTATAAAGATTTCATAGAAATAGAACATATTGAGATTCAGGAAGAAGGCAATACAAAAAGTACAATTAGTAGGAAGGAGAAAAAAGCAGTGGAGTTTTTTACTTGGGAGAGACTGGACTATGTAGATAAAGTAAAAGCGGCTTTCGGATTGGCCTGATAAAAACGAATTATTGTCTATATCGAGAAAGGATTCACTTTATCAAAGTGAATCCTTTTTTGTTTTATTGCTAACGAGCAGAGGTTTTTTCTTTATGTTTTCTCAACTGTTTTTTTAAAGCTCCTACCGCCAAATCGGCGGCTGCCTCAAAAGAGTCTGCTTGTTCTTTGGCAAACAGTTGGTTACCTGGTAAGTTGAGTTTAATTTCAACGACCTTATTGCCAGTTGCTTCTCCGTTCTCCAGCTTTAAAAATACTTCACCGTCAATAATACGGTCATACATAGTCTCTAGTTTGGATGCTTTTTTCTGGATAAAGTCAATCAATTTAGGATCAGCATCAAAATGGACAGCATTAGTTTGTAATTTCATATCTTCTTAGAGTTTGTTGTTAGCTTATAAACACACAAATTACATAACGGTTTGAACAAAAGTTTTTCGTTTGAGCATACATAACTCATGGTATTCAATCAGATAACTTATTACAGATTAAGCTTTGGGATGTGCTTGTTCAAATACAGTCTTTAATTTTTCAACAGTATTATGAGTATAAATTTGTGTAGCTGCCAACGAGGCATGTCCTAACAAATCTTTAATAGCATTCAGATCAGCCCCATTGTCTAATAGGTGTGTTGCAAAAGTATGGCGCATCACATGGGGGCTCCGCTTATCAATAGTGGTAAATTTATCGAGATACTTTCGAATAGTACGGTAGACCATCATCGGGTAGCATTGATCTCCTTTGTTGGTCACCAGTAAAAAATGCTCAGCTTCGCTTCCGAAATATTTCTTTTTTTCCTCTCGGTATTTGTGGATTAATTTAATAAGACTTTGATGAAAAGGCACTAGTCTTTCTTTGCTTCCTTTCCCATCTACTTTGATGGTGCTGTTTTGTAAATTAATTTCATTGGTTCGCAGATTAATCATTTCAGAAAGGCGAATTCCTGTGCCATATAAAATCTCTAGTATCAGCCGATCACGGTATCCAGGGAAATCTTTGGAGAAATCAAATGCATCCAACAGGTTAAACAAATCATTCACCTGCACAAAATAAGGAAGAGGATACTGAGCTTTGAGCGCTTTAACCTTATGTGTCGGATTTTTTTTGATATAATTCCGATGCTGTAAAAATTTATAAAAAGACCGGAGCGTACTGATCTTACGGTTGATAGATCTGGCCTTGTGTTTTTTATTAGCTAAATTTACCACCCACGCCCTGATTTCTTCGTGAGAGGCAGCATCAATAGCAAGCCCGGGAGCATGGTGGCTTAAAAAAGCATGGAATTGTAGTAGATCATTATGATAAGAAGTGATAGTATAGGGGCTAGCGCGCTTCTCGTAAGTGAGAAATTTGATAAAAGTATCTATCATAAAAATATACTGCGGTGTTCTTGCTATTAAAATAGCAAAAAAAGGTTAAAAAATTAGGCATATGCCTAGTTATTTTCTTTGGTTTGTATTCTCTGACGATAAGCCGCTCTGATTCTTTCATTTCTTTTGGTAACAGACGGTTTCTCATAATGAGTCCGTGATCTCAATTCTTTCAGAACACCCGTCTTCTCAAATTTCTTTTTAAATCTTTTTAATGCTTTGTCTATAGATTCATTTTCTTTAACACTGACTACTATCATAAAATATCAATTTTGAATTTAAAATAAGTTTGCAAAGATAACGAATTGCACAATGTATTCAAACGGTATTGCACAAAAAACATTACCTTTTTGTTGCCTTTTACTAGCGACAACAAAGATAAAAACGGCCAAGTTCTTCCTGAATCCATAAAAATAAGGTGTGAGATTTAATAATAAAATTACATCTTATCACAACTTATTTTAATCTTTAGATTTTTAATTCAAAATGATTTACTTTTACGGCGAAATAATTTTTAACAAAACTGTGATTATTTTATGAAAATAGCAGTAGTAGGTACAGGATATGTTGGTCTGGTAACAGGAACCTGTTTTGCCGAGACCGGTAACAGTGTTTCTTGTGTTGATATTGATGAGAGAAAAGTAGCAAAATTAAAGAATGGCGAAGTCCCCATATACGAACCTGGTCTTGACGCCCTTTTTGAGCGTAATGTCAAACAGGGTAGACTTCATTTTACTACCGATTTAAAAGAGGGAATTGAAGGAGCTAAAATCATATTTTTAGCGTTACCGACGCCTCCAGGCGAGGATGGATCTGCCGATCTGAAATATGTATTGAAAGTAGCCGACGATCTAGGATATTTATTGGAAGACTATGCTGTAATAGTAGATAAAAGTACTGTGCCTGTAGGAACTGCGGAGAAAGTAAGGGCCAAGATTGCTGCCAATGCTAAAGTAGAGTTCGATGTTGTTTCTAATCCGGAATTTTTACGGGAAGGTGTGGCTGTTGAAGATTTTATGAAGCCAGATAGGGTAGTAGTTGGAACCCGATCTGAAAAAGCCAAAGTGATTATGGAGAAGCTTTATGCTCCATTGGTAAGACAAGGGAACCCTATCTTGTTTATGGATGAAGCTTCAGCTGAGCTTACCAAATATGCTGCAAACTCTTTCTTGGCTACCAAAATTACTTTTATGAATGAAATTGCCAACCTTTGTGAAAGATTGGGAGCAGATGTGGATATGGTGAGAAAAGGTATTGGTACAGATAGCCGCATTGGTAAGCGCTTTTTGTTTGCAGGGATTGGATATGGAGGAAGTTGCTTTCCTAAAGATGTTCAGGCTCTGGCAAAATCAGCTGTTAAGGCTGATTATGATTTTAAAATACTGAATGCGGTGATGGATATCAACCAGGTTCAGAAAACAAGACTGATTGAAAAAGCAAAAGCTCACTATGGTGGGAATCTGAAAGGTAAAACCTTTGCCTTTTGGGGGCTTGCTTTTAAGCCTTATACTGATGATATACGGGAAGCACCAGCCTTGTATAATATTGACGCGCTCTTAGCAGAAGGTGCTCATATCAAAGCTTACGATCCAGAGGCTATGAAAAATGTGAGAGCCCTTGTTGGCGACAAAATCAGTTACTGTGTGGATGAATATCATGCCGCTGAAAAAGTGGATGCTATCTTTATTATGACAGAATGGCCTATATTCCGTACGCCGGATTTTGAAAAGCTTTCCTCTTTGTTGAATAAGAAAGTAATTTTTGACGGAAGAAATCTTTATGAACCGGAAATGATGAAGGAAATAGGTTATGTGTATTACAGTATAGGAAGAAAAGATATTCATGAATAAAAAAAGAGTTTTAATTACTGGTGGAGCTGGGTTTCTCGGCTCTCACCTTTGTGATCGTTTCCTGAAAGAAGGTTACTATGTTATTGCCATGGATAACTTGATCACTGGAAATATAAAAAATATAGAGCACCTCATGCATCGTGATGATTTTGAGTATTTTCACGGTGATGTTTCTAACTACGTGCACGTTCCGGGCAAACTTGATTATATCCTTCACTTTGCTTCGCCTGCTAGCCCGATTGATTACTTGAAGATGCCGATTCAGACGCTGAAAGTGGGTTCTTTAGGGACCCACAACTGTCTGGGTTTAGCCAGAGCTAAGGGGGCGCGTATATTAGTAGCCTCTACCTCTGAAGTTTATGGCGATCCCACCGTGCATCCGCAAGACGAATCTTACTGGGGTAATGTGAATCCGATTGGGCCGAGAGGTGTGTATGATGAGGCTAAAAGGTTTCAGGAGGCTATAACAATGGCGTATCATACTTATCATAAACTCGAGACTAGGATTGTCCGCATTTTCAATACATATGGTCCCCGAATGCGTTTAAATGATGGACGTGCCTTACCCGCTTTCTTGGGACAAGCCCTGCGTGGCGAAGACCTGACAGTATTTGGGGATGGTTCACAGACACGCTCATTTTGTTTCATGGACGATTTGATAGAAGGTATATATCGTCTATTGTTGAGTGATTATCCTTATCCGGTAAATATTGGTAACCCTGATGAAATTTCTATTAAAGAATTTGCTGAAGAAATCATCAAGCTTACCAATAGTAATCAGAAAATAATATATAAACCCTTGCCCCAGGATGATCCCATGCAGCGGCAGCCTAACATAACCAAAGCTAAAGAAATTTTGGGATGGGAACCCAAAATATCCAGGGAAGAAGGCTTGAAAATTACTTACGAGTATTTCAAATCCCAACTTTAAAAGAAATAATCATACACGATCTACCCTATATTGGCGATAGCATGTCAGATAAAATTATTGTTACTGGTGGTGCAGGATACATAGGTTCTCATACCGTAGTAGAACTTGTGCAGGCTGGCTACGAACCTATTATCATTGACAATTTTGCCAATGCGGAAAAAAGTGCTATTCATGGGATCCAACAGATTGTAGGGAAAGAAATCAAGCTATACGAAGGTGATTGTAATGACTATTCCTTTGTAAGAGATATGCTGAAAAAAGAAGGGGCCATTGCTGGTATCATTCATTTTGCAGCATATAAGGCAGTAGGAGAGTCGGTGCGGAAGCCTTTACAATATTATAAAAACAACATAGGGTCCCTGTTAGTACTGCTGGACTTAATGTTGGAGTTTAAAATTTCTAAGCTTGTATTTTCTTCATCATGCACAGTATATGGGCAACCTGACGAGCTACCGGTAACAGAGCTTACTCCTAAAAAGCCTGCGGAGTCACCTTATGGAAATACAAAGCAAATAAGCGAAGAGATTATTGAGGATGTAGTCAAAAGTCCTTTACCTATTAAAGGTATTGCTCTGAGATATTTCAATCCAATTGGTGCACATCCATCAGCTAAAATCGGTGAACTGCCATTGGGTGTTCCCAACAATTTAGTGCCTTACGTTACTCAAACTGCTTCAGGGAAGTTAGAGAAAATCACCATATTTGGCGATGATTACAATACTATTGATGGCACTTGCATTCGTGATTATATCCATGTTGTAGATTTGGCCCGGGCTCATGTGAGTGCTATCCAATATCTGGAGAGCAAAAATGAAACGTCTTTGTTTGATTTATTCAATGTGGGCACTGGCCAGGGTAATAGTGTGCTCGAGGTGATTAAAACTTTCGAGGAAGTGACGGGCCTTAAACTAAACTATACAATTGGGCCACGCAGACCGGGTGATGTAGAAAAAGTATATGCAGATGTATCGAAAGCTAATCGCTTACTACATTGGAAAACTATATTTACTCTGGCAGATGCCTTGAAGGATGCTTGGCGTTGGCAGCAGACTTTAGGATAATTGAATTATACTAGAGCACTAATTGCCTCAAATACATTTGGATGGTATTCTCCAAACCGAAATACAAGGCATCACATATTAGGGCATGTCCAATTGATACTTCATCCAGATAAGGAATCCTTTCTTTTAAGAACCGAAGGTTATTTAAGTCCAGATCATGCCCGGCATTGATTCCCAAGCCTAATTCTTTTGCTTTAGAAGCACCTGCAACATACGGAGCGATGGCTTTTTCATTGCCATTATGATACTGCTTTGCATAAGGCTCAGTATATAATTCAATTCTGTCGGCTCCTGCTTCAGCGGCGCCTTCAATCATGGGTACATCCGGATCTACAAATACAGACACACGTCCTGCATTTTTTTTTAGCTCCTTTATAACCTCTTTGAGAAAATCTTTGTGTTGTTTAGTATTCCATCCGGCATTGGAAGTGATAGCATCAGGAGGGTCAGGCACTAAAGTGGCCTGAGCGGGTTTTACCTGTGCAATAATATCTAAATAACGCTGATCAGGATAACCCTCAATATTAAATTCGGTAGTTACGATATCCTTTAAATTAATGACATCATTTCGTCGGATATGCCTTTCATCCGGACGAGGATGCACAGTGATGCCTTGAGCTCCAAACCTTTCTATATCAATAGCCACTTTCAATACATCTGGATTGTTACCACCCCTCGCATTTCTTAAAGTAGCTACTTTGTTGATATTAACACTTAACTTCGTCATTTTTCTGTAACTTTGATGGTAATTTATAAAAAAAACTGAAATGTATGAGCCTTAAGCAACAAATAGAAGCTGACCTTAAAACAGCCATGCTGGCTAAAGATCAGGATGCATTGCGAGCTTTAAGAAGTATCAAATCTTTAATATTACTTGCAGAGACAGAAAAAGGAGGGAAACCTGGCCTAACGGAAGAGAAGGAGATTCAGTTATTGAGTAAAGCCGTAAAACAAAGAAAAGAGTCGATAGAACTTTTTGAGCAGCAAGGTAGAGATGATTTGGCGGCCAATGAAAAAGCAGAACTCGAGATCATAAATCGTTATTTGCCTCAGCCTATGTCAGAAGCAGAATTACAGGCTTCTATCCGGCGTATTGTGAATGAATTAGGCGCAACAGGTATGCAGGATATGGGAAAAGTAATGGGAGTTGCAACGAAAGAATTGGCTGGAAAAGCAGATGGTAAAGCTATTGCGCAAATGGTTAAACAGACCTTAAGTCAGCTACAGTGAATATTGCAGATACCGTGCTACTGGTTTTGCTATTGTTAGGCGGTTTTCGAGGATACCAAAAGGGATTGCTGAGAGAAATAGTGGGAATCGTAGCATTGGTGCTAGGTATACTGGCTGGTATAGTGTTTATAGAGCAAGGAGCTACCTTTCTTTCTCAGGTCTTTAATACATATTCTCCCATATTATCAGCTTTCTCCTTTTTATTGATATTTGCCTGTGTAGTCATGCTCGCCACCTTGCTTGGAAGAGCACTTAAATCAGCTATTAACCTAACGCCTATTGGTTACTTAGATGGAGCGGGAGGAGCCTTATTAGGAATTATTAAATGGGCTTTTGTAATTAGTTTACTTCTGTGGGTACTTGACATGGCCGAAGTACAAGTTAATGCCGTGGAAGAAAGCCAGTGGTACCCTAAAATAAAATACTTTGCTCCTCTGGTGATGGAACAATTAAAAATCTGGTTTCCTTTTCTTGAGCAGTTGATTGATCAGGTCAAAGCATTTCTTGAATCTTTTAAGTCATAAATTAACGTATATTAATTAGATGAATTTATTTGCACTGCATTTGCATGAGCTATGGTAACATAGATTTGTTTTTGGAGTTTAAATTATAACGAAGGGTGATTTTGGTACATATAGTGTTAAAAATTGAAATTTCTGCTTTAATTTACTCAGTAATTGATTAAATCATCTATTAATGGTATTCGAAATTAAGGAAAAAAAAGGCTATAATTATATTGATGAGGGTGAAGGAGAAGTAATGATTCTTTTGCACGGATTGTTTGGGGCATTGAGTAATTGGGATGGCGTCGTGGAAAAGTTCTCAGAAAATTATCGGGTGATGATTCCTATGCTACCCTTATACAATCTTTCACTTAGAAAAGATGGACTAACCAGTTTAACCAATTTTCTAAAAGATTTTGTTATAGATATGAATCTTAGCAATTTAACTATCATGGGTAATTCGCTGGGTGGTCATATAGGATTAATTTTTACTTTAGAAAATCAACACTTAGTCCAGAGGTTGGTACTTACTGGAAGTTCTGGACTTTTTGAAAATTCCATGGGTGGTTCTTTTCCTAAGCGTGGCAGTTATGAGTATATTAAAGAGCGTGTAGAGTATACTTTTTATGATCCAAATACAGTGACTAAGGAATACATTGATGAAGTCTTTGAAACTACCACCAGCATACCTAAATGTATGGCAATTGTAGCAATTGCAAAATCAGCCCAAAGGCACAACATGGCCACTGAATTACATAAAATTCAAATCCCTACACTTTTAATTTGGGGGTTGAATGATACTATCACGCCTCCTATGGTAGCACATGAATTTAATAGGCTGATCCCAAATTCTAAGCTTAGATTTATAGACAAATGTTGTCATGCACCTATGATGGAAAATCCTGGTACATTTAATGACATATTAGAGGAATTTTTGGAAGAAACAACATTGGTATGACGGCAATAGAACTGATTAACCCTAACATTCCATCGTTGAATACAGATGATGACATAACAAAGGCATCCGATGTAATGGATGACCTTGGCATACATCAATTGCCAGTGCTGGAAAAAGGGCAGTTTAAAGGTTTTATTGCTGATGGGATACTTTTCGATGAAGTATTTAATAGTTCAACGCTCATCGATTATCAGCTTGCTGCTACTAATTGTACTGTTTATGCAGATCAGCATTTCTATGAAGTTGTAAAAATAGCAAGTGGTTGTGATTATGGTATGGTGGCAGTATTAGACAGAAACGAAGTCTTTCTGGGGGTGATAACCGCTTATGAACTGTTTAAGGAATTTTCACAAACCATTGGTATACAGTCCTCTGGAAGTATTATTATAATTTCCGTCAGGCAAATAGATTATTCACTTTCTGAAATCACAAGGTTGCTGGAAGCCGAAAGTGTTAGAATTTTAGGGTGTAACTTGACATCGGATCCTGAAGATCCTGTTAAATTAATTGTTACCCTCAAGGTAGATAAGAAAAATGTCTCTCACATTGTCGCTACTTTAGAGAGATTTAACTATAATGTGATTGGTTTATACCAGGAAGAAAATATTATTTCCTATGAAAAGGAAAGGCTAGATGCTCTGATGAAATATTTGAATATTTGATTTTTCTTCTACCATCGGAGCCATACCCAACTCGAGCTATTGTATGAAGATTGCTATTCATGGAAGAAAAGTTAACGAAAGTAGTTTTTCCTATATTGCTCAACTATTAAATGAATTGAATAGCAATGGAGCCGAAGTTTTTTTATCTAATCCCTTCTATGAACTATTAAAAGAAACTTCTTTAGACCTTCAGAACTGTAAAATATATGCGGAGCTGGAGGGTATCCCCGATGTTAATTTTACTGTAAGTATCGGAGGAGACGGTACCTTACTGGAAACAGTTACGCACGTAGGAGCCAAAGAAATTCCTATTTTAGGCGTTAATACAGGTAGATTGGGATTTCTGGCGACAGTTTCTCAAGATAAAATTAAAGAAGCTGTAGACGCTCTATACCATCAACAATATAGCTATGAGCATCGAACGGTCGTAGAATTAAAAGGAGATATTCAACTTCACGATGGGTTGAACTTTGCTTTAAATGAGGTCACAGTGACCAAAAAGGATACCTCTTCAATGATTGTAGCCCATACGTATGTCGATGATCAGTACCTTAACTCTTATTGGGCCGATGGGTTAATCATCGCTACGCCTACTGGGTCTACCGGATACTCTTTGAGCTGTGGGGGGCCGGTAGTTTCTCCTCAATCCAGCAACCTGATCATTACGCCTATTAGCCCCCATAATCTTACTGTGAGGCCTTTGGTGGTTTCAGATGAGAGTGTTGTCACAGTTCAGGTGGAAAGTAGAAGTGAAAATTTTTTACTTTCCCTTGATTCCAGATCGTATACCCTGGCAATAGATTCCAGTAAGATGATAATCAAGAAAGGTACTTTCAAAGTTAAGCTAGTAAAGTTTGGTGGATATAGCTTTTTAGAGACATTGCGACAAAAACTTAATTGGGGTTTGGATGTAAGGAATTAGGTTTTTATATGTTTGCCCTTCGGTAAAATCGTTGTAACTACGCATTGTATTGAAAAATACCTCAAACCAATGCAGAAATGTATAAAAACGATTTGTCTGTTAATAGTTTGTATTAGTTTAGCTTTGTCTCACGATGCCTCGGCTCAGTTAAAAAGGTATAAACACAAACGACAATATAAAAATCAAAACAACAGAACGGCGCGCTTTACAGGAAAAAAACTAAAGTATGCTAATGAAAAGAAGTATCTTACTTTAGGAGTATCTACTAACGCGCTAAACTACTTTGGAGACGTAGTGCCTAAAACTAGTATGACTAGTACTGACATTTCGTTTACCAGGCCAGGTCTTGGTATTTCCTCCAGTGTTCGTCTGGGTTCTTCAATGGCTGTCAGAGCAGGTTTTTTGTATGGCAGGATTACCAGTAGCGATTTTGGAGTAGCTGATCCGAATGATGCGTTAGCTGTTTATCGTTACGCACGGAACCTGCATTTCCGAAATAATATCAAAGATTTTTCTCTAGTAGGCGTTTGGGATTTGCTTTCCAATCCCGGAACGGTCATGTTTCGGATGAACTTTACGCCTTATGTTTTTGCAGGTATTTCAGTATTTCACCATAACCCAAAAGCATTAGTACCTGAGCGGGCAATATTACACCCCTACGATACCATTACTCCTTCCGAGGCAGGTCAATGGGTGTCTTTGCGGCCTTTGCATACAGAAGGTAAAAATAATGCTTATAGTGCTTTTCAGCTTAGTATTCCTGTGGGTATTGGGTTTCGCTACAGGATCAACCAATTAATGGATTTTGAAGCAGAAATGAGTTATCGTCATCTTTTCACGGATTATTTAGATGATGTAAGTCATAATTATGTGGATAAAGGAACACTTGATAGCGATCTGGCTAAAATTATGTCTGACCGATCGCTGGAACCTACAGATGCTTTAACCGGCGAAGAACGCCTCCAAAAGTTAAAAAACAGTGATCTTATCAATACTCAAACTGTTACCTATGTAGGAGCAGATGGTAAACCGTACATCATAATGACGGGCTATGGCCAAGCTAATCAAATAAGAGGAAGTTCGAAAGATAACGATGTTTTTATTACCACTACTTTTCGACTAGTGTTTATCATTGGAGGAAATCCATTTACCAAACGCTAATATTACCAATTTAATGTGAATAAGTATCCAGGCAGTTAGCAAGCAAAGTTAACTGCCTTTTTGTATTTCAAGATTAGGCAAACTTCTAAAAGTTATAGCTTCCTTTCTGTAAACTATTAATTTTATGTTTCTTTATACCAAAAAGACAAATATTAAGTTATAAGGTATAAATTAGCATCCTTAAAATTATAGTAAAGCTTTGTATAAGTTTGCGACAAGTTCTCGACTCAGAAAGTATGCAGTCGCTGGTCTGCTTCTTTTATTAGCCTGGCTCTTTGACTTCAATGCAGTATATGCGCAAAAAAATGAAGTTGGTCTCGGTATTGGTGGCTTCAACTACACGGGCGACCTTGTGCGTGATTTTCGCCTGCAGAATACCCGTCCTGGGGGCATGCTGTTTTACAGACGAAATTTTAACGAGTTCTTTAGCGCACGCATCAGCCTTTCTGGTGGAGGGTTATTTGGGAATGATACTCCACCTTATGATCCGCTTGCCCAGCAAAGAGATACTGCCTTTAGTATATCTGTGGTAGAGCTTGCAGGCACCATAGAATACCATTTCCTTGATTATAAGGAAAACATTAACCTTTTGCGTTGGTCTCCTTACTTCTTCATTGGTGCTGGTATAGCTTTCTTTGGGCCACATGAGCAAAAAACAGAAAATTATAGCAGTACACAACCTGTCATCCCTTTTGGATTAGGATTTAAGTATATTCTCAATCCGGTCTGGAATCTAGGTTTTGAAGCGGGTATTAGGAAAACCTTTTTTGACCATATAGATAATATATCAGTAGAAGATCTGAATAACAAAAATTTTGCTTATGGGAACCTACACGATAAAGATTGGTATTACTTTATCGGCCTGAGTATAAGTTACACCTTTTACACTATCCCCTGTCCTTACCTGTTCAACTAGCAATTCTACTAAATTAATAAAAATAGAAAAAAACAAAGCAATTTTGTACCTTGCACTTTGATTTTGCTCGGCACAGCTATGAAAGAAAAAATAGATCCTAACAATTTGCCTAAGCACATAGCCGTTATTATGGATGGTAACGGTAGATGGGCAAAAAGTAAGGGCGCAGAACGTGTTTTTGGTCATCAAAATGCCATTGAGGCTGTAAGAGAAACAACAGAAGGTTGCGCAGAGTTGGGTATTAGTTATCTTACGTTGTATGCCTTTTCTACAGAAAATTGGGGTAGACCCAAAATGGAAGTAGATGCGTTGATGCAGCTGCTCGTAGCTACTATCAAAAATGAGATAGGCACATTAATGAAAAATAACGTTCGCCTGGCCTCTATCGGCGATATTGAAAGCCTTCCTTCAGCATGTAAACGGGAATTAAGAGAAGCTATCGAACTAACTGGAGATAATACCGGTTTGACCTTAGTATTAGCGCTTAATTATAGTGGTCGGTGGGAAATCATCGAAGCAGCTAGAAAGGTAGCTGCATTAGCTATATCGCATCAAATTGACACAACAGATATCACTCAAGAATTGTTATCAGATCATTTGAGTACGAAAGGAATGCCAGATCCTGAACTACTTATCCGAACTAGCGGCGAAATGCGCATTAGTAATTTCCTGCTCTGGCAGATAGCTTATACTGAACTCTATGTGACAAATGTGCTGTGGCCTGACTTTAGAAGGGAGCATTTGTATGAAGCCATTCAGGCTTATCAGCAAAGAGAAAGGAGATTTGGTAAGATCAGTGAGCAAGTGAAATCCTAGCATAGTATGAAAAAATTATATTGCCTAATAAGCCTGATAACTCTTGTACTGATCGTAGATGATGTATACGCTCAAATTGGAATAGGCCGGAGGAGCCAGCAGAATCCCACAAAATCAGAAAGCATTGATTATACTGATCCTAAAGAATATGAAATAGCCGGGATTGAAGTGGTGGGAGCTAAAGGCCTTAATGAAAATGCATTGATATCGTTGTCAGGTCTGGAAGTGGGAGATAAAATCAGAGTGCCTGGCCCTGCCATTAGCAATGCTATTAAAAACCTTTGGAAGCAAAAGATACTGGGAGATGTTTCTATATCTGCCAGCAAAATAGAAGGAGATAAGATATATCTGGTCATTAGCCTTACCGAAAAACCCCGCTTGAGCCGGATAGAGCTTAATGGTGTCAACAGTAGTCATGAAAGTGAAATAAATGATGATTTAAAGCTCATCAGAGGCCAAATTGTAGATGACGCTCTTTTAAACAGAGCACGCCTGACTGTTCAAAATTTCTTTATAGACAAAGGTTATCTTAATGTTGATGTAGATATTCAGAAACAAGCAGATACGTTACTGGCCAACAGTATCGCTCTGCAAATTAATGTAGATAAGAACGAGAAGGTAAGAATTAGAAGGATTAATATTATCGGCAATGAAGAAATCAGTGATAAAAAACTGGAGAGCAAAATGAAAAATACGCACGAAAAGGTGCGTTTCACTTTAGTAAAAGATTTACTGAGCCGTCTGCTTCACATTAACGGTAAGAAAGCTAAGAATTTTGTCACTAAACAGGAAGAGAAGAGCTTTGATGAACTGAAATCCTATATTAACGAACATGTAAAACTTAATTTCTTCAATGGCTCCAAGTTTATCAGGGATGATTATGCAGCAGACAAGAAGGCAATTGTAGATTTTTACAACTCTAGGGGTTACCGCGATGCTATCGTTGTGGAAGATAGTGTGTATCGTTCCGGCGATAATACTATTAGTATTGATATTACAGTCAATGAGGGGCAGAAATACTATTTCAGAGATATTCTCTGGACTGGAAATTACATTTATGAAGAAGAAATTTTGTCCCGCTACTTAGGTATTGAGAAAGGTGATGTGTATGACCTCGAGAACCTGAACAAACGCCTTAACTTCAATCCAACCGGTACGGATGTAAGTTCTCTTTACATGGATAATGGGTACCTGTTCTTTAGCGTTCAGCCGGTAGAAGTGAACGTAGAAGGCGATTCAATTGATGTGGAAATGCGAATTTTTGAGGGAGAACAGGCGACTATCAGCAAAATCATCATCACTGGTAATGATCGTACCAATGACCATGTTATCCGAAGAGAAATCAGAACGCTGCCTGGAGAAAAATTCAGCCGTAGTGACCTGATTCGTACACAACGGGAGCTGTCTCAGTTGGGTTATTTCGACCCTGAACAAATAGGAATTAATCCGATTCCTAATCCGGCTGAAGGTACAGTAGATATAGAGTACTCTCTGGTAGAAAAGCCCAGTGACCAGATTGAGCTTTCTGGTGGCTGGGGAGGCTACTATGGCTTTGTAGGGACTTTAGGTTTGGTCTTCAATAACTTTTCTGTCAGAAATATACCTCATTTCAACAGATGGCGTCCTTTACCGGTGGGCGATGGACAAAAGCTTTCGCTGAGAGTGCAGTCAAACGGGCGATATTATCAAAGTTACTCTGCTACCTTCTCTGAACCCTGGCTGGGAGGAAAAAAACCAAATAACTTAACTGTTGGGTTATCTCGGGTAATCGCCAGAAGTGGAGGCTCCTACTACGAACGGCTCTATGGTGTGCCTTCTTCTAACGGATTTCTGATCATGACCAACGGTAGTGTGGGATTGGGACGAAGATTAAAGTGGCCGGATGATTATTTCACGCTTAGTAATACTTTTATGTATCGGCGTTATGATGTTTCTAATTATAATATAGGACTTCCCTATGACGAAGGCGTTTCTAACAGTTTGATGCTGAGTAATGTTATCGCCAGAAACAGCATTGACAATCCAATGTTCCCACGTACTGGGTCGTCTATCTCTCTGGAAGCCAGTTTTACACCGCCTTATTCAGTATTCAAAGAAGAAAATAATTTAATTGATACGGATGGGGAAAGTACGGCGGCGGATTATAAGTGGATAGAATATCACCGCTGGATGTTTGATGCCAGCCATTACACACAGCTGGGTAAAAACTTAGTATTTAATACCAATGTTCATTTTGGATTTTTTGGCTCATATAGAGATAACCAGATTGTGGCTCCCTTCGAGCGCTTTTCACTGGGTGGATCAGGCATGAATACAGGATTCCAGGTAGCTACTGAAATTATCGGTTTACGGGGTTATCCGGATGGAGATATTACCCCAACGGGGAGAGAAACTATCGATGGTGCCCGGGGTGGGATAGCCTACAATAAGTTTTCTATGGAGCTAAGATATCTGGTTTCACCAAATCCATCAGCTACTATTTACTTGCTAGGATTTGCAGAAGGCGGCAACACTTTTGGCAGATTCAACGAATACAATCCATTTAAACTCTATAAATCGGCCGGGCTAGGCGCCAGAATTTTTATGCCTGCTTTTGGTCTGCTGGGTATTGACTGGGGGTATGGCTTCGATTCTCTTCCCGGAGAAATTGGCCCTCACGGTCCTGAATTCCACTTCCGAATTGGTCAACAAATCAGATAAAGTTAAAGCATGGTTATGAAGATGTTGAACATTATTGAGCGTTTACCCTGCACAATACTATTTGTTTTTGTAACTTTGTGCGCCTCTATGGTGCCAGGTGCTTCTTTTGGCCAGAAATTTGGTTATGTTAATACAGATTTCATACTCAGTAAGATGCCGGATTATCAGAAAGTGCAGGGTGAAGTACAGAATCTGGCCACTAAATGGGAAGAGGAAATTCTGAACATGCAGAAGGAAATAGATGATATGTATAGTGCCTACCAGGCAGAAGAGGTTTTGCTGACAGAAGAGATGCGGGAAGAGAGAATGGCTGCTATCCGGGAAAAAGAAAATACGCTGAAGGAATATCAGAATAAGGTTTTTGGGTACGAAGGGTTATATTATTTAAAGAAAAAAGAATTGATTAAGCCTGTTCAGGATGAGGTGTTTGAAGCAGTGGAAAAGGTGGCCAAACAGCATAAACTGCAAATAGTGTTTGATAAGTCAGCGGATCTGGTCATGATATATACCGATCCTATACACGACTACACAGATTTTGTATTGGATGAATTGGGTTTGGGAGAAGAAGAAGATACCATTAAATAAGCTAAATTAATGGATAAAACGGAATGCTGTGTAAACGATATTTGTTGTTTAACGACAAGCGAGTCTAATCCAATGAATACTAAATCCAAATAGTAAGCCTAAAGCAATGGGTAACGGAGATAGTATTAGTATAAAGAGTTTCAAATTTATATTTAAACATTTAAGTGAATATCTCATGTTAAACTCGAAATATATAATGAACATCAAATTTGTATTTGTAGGCGTTGCCCTGACCTTGCTGAGTTTTGGTGCGATTGCACAGGATTTTAAACTTGGATTTGCCAATACAGACTACATTCTGAGCCAAATGCCTGAAGCTAAATCGGTAGAGTCGGAGCTTCGTTCATTTGAAAAGCAACTCTCTACTAAGATCAACGCCACTGCTCAGGGGTTTCAGCAGCAATTACAACAATATCAGAAGTCTGCTGCTACTATGACGGAAGAAGCCAGAGCTACCAAAGAAAAAGAATTGCAAGACCTACAGCAGCAGATTCAGCAAGATCAGCAGACGGCTCAACTACAGTTGCAGCAGAAACAAGCAGAATTGCTGGAGCCTGTCTATAACAAAATTCAGACTTCTATTGACAAAGTGGCAAAGGCAAATGGATACACACATATTCTTACACCTGCTGCTCTGTTGTATGTACAGAACGAAGAAGAGTCAGACATTTCTGATTTAGTGCTGAAAGATCTGGGAATTACACCTGCACCGGCCAACTCTAATTCCGGTAACTCTAGTTCCAGCAATATCAAGCCTGACAACAATTAGCAAATGTAATAAAATATACCAGCATAGCCGGACCGACAGTTCCGGCTTTTTTTTGCTTCATGCAAACCTTCTGTGCTATAAATTTTATAATAAATGATTGCTATAGTTCATGCATTTTTATTACTTTATTGATCTTTCGCTTTTATTTTCAATTTTTTTGCTCAACAGTTTAATTTATAAGATTTCTGGCGTAGAAGAGAATACAAAATAAAGTACTAAATCCAATTCTATGCGAATACTCTGTATGGTATTCTGGATTAACTTCGTCAAAAAATCATAGAGTAAATTCATTATTTACTTGTGCTATGATTTTTTGATAAATTGTGATAAAACTTTAGATAACCTAAAACCTAACAACTAATGAACGAAAACATTAACAGGAAAGCATTATTTTATGGGAGTTGCTTTGCGCTGATTACTACTGCTTTTTCTTTTTCTATCAGAGCAGGAATTCTACCTCAGCTTGGCGAAGAATTTGGCCTTTCTGCCGAGCAACTAGGATTTATCAATTCCATGTGGTTTTTGGGATTTCCCATTTCCATGGTCATTGGGGGATTGGTTTATCACACTTTTGGTCCTAAAAACATCATGTTGGTGGCTTTTGTAGCCCATACTTTAGGGATTCTACTAACCATTTTCGCAGGTGGATATGCAAGCTTATTGATTTCTACCCTGTTTATTGGTTTTGGTAATGGTTGTACAGAAGCTGCCTGTAACCCTATGATCGCCGATATGTATTCCGGTGTACAAATGAATAAAATGTTGAACCGGTTTCATATGTGGTTCCCGGGAGGAATTGTTCTTGGTTCTCTTATCTCCAAATTCATGACCGATCTCGGTTTATCCTGGGAGGCACAGATGTGGATCATTATGATTCCTACCCTTACTTACGCTGTTTTATTTTTTGGCAAAGCTTTCCCCAGACCTACTGTGGAAGGATCAACCTCACTTGCTAAAAACTTTAAGGCTATGATAAGCCCGGTCTATATTTTCCTGATTATCTGTATGGCTCTCACAGCGATCACTGAATTTGGTCCCAACCAGTGGGTAAGCATTATTTTGAGCAGCAGCGGAGCAGAGCCCATGATAATCTTGGCCCTGACAAGTGGATTAATGGCAGTAGGTAGATTTTTCGCTGGTCCTGTTGTCCATTTTTTGGGTCAGACTGGTGTTTTGCTGGGAGGTGCGATCTTATCAACTATTGGTATTTACATGTTCAGTACGGTAACAGGCCCCATGGCCTATGTAGCTACCATTATTTTTGCCCTTGGTATTTGTTACTTCTGGCCAGTCATGGTAGGTGCTGTAGCACAAAGAGTACCGCTAAGTAGTGCCTTGGGTATGTCTGTAATTGGGGCGGTTGGTATGTTCTCTTCTTCTATTTTCCAGCCTATCATTGGGAACTGGATTGACAGTGCCAGAGCAGAAAATTCGGCTGAAGGTCTCACAGGGAATGCACTAGAGTTGGCTGCCGGACAAGATACCCTTGAAAAAATGGTGTTGTTCCCAGCAATATTAATCGTGCTGTTTACCATCTTCTTTTTCTGGCAAAAGAATATCAAGAGAACAGAGAAAACACCTACAGAGGTTGTTCATTAAAGGTCTTGTCGTATAAAATCTAGTAACGATTAGCCTGTTTAAAACAGTCTGATATGTAAAGCACTGTAAGCTAACGCCAGCATCAGGTTACCTGAAGCGCCAGCGTTAGCTTTTTTATTTTATATCATTGTTATAATAGTTACAGACCGAATTTTTCAGGCATAACCTCATTTCGATTAAATTTTCATGTTTGTACCCAGGGCTACTAGGTCAACAGGTCTGTCTAATCGGATTCTTAACTGACCTTGTGATCTTACTACCGGCTTACAAGAGGTGCCTTAGCGCTGGAGAAAGTGGATTGCAAGCATGTTTTGTAGCTTTTATTTAGCATATTGCAGGAGGCGTTTTCCCTTTCAGGTATCCTGCCAGTTACCACTATTTTCGTAGATGACTGAATTGCGGCTTTGAAATATGGCCTTTACTGCCATTTCTATCTTTCCCGTTCCAAGCAATATTGAAACTTGTTTATCAATTGTAGAAAGAGCAAATATCAGTGAGAATTAATATTAATTATTATAGGCTGTAGAGCATCCTGTGAGCACTCTTACAACAGCCTCTTTTTACTATTTTAAAGAAAATAGATGGGTTATGCTATTTATATCAATTGCAACAGGAAGTTTTTATATACAGCGCTTTTTCTTAGAAAAACAATATAATACTATCATTAATTTATTTAAAGTAAGAAAGTATGAATAAAAAATTATATTTATTATTGAATTTAGCCTACTGCGTCCTAGAGAACGCTCAGCAATACTTTAAAAAGGGAGATTAGTATACATCCTGCATGTAGGATAATAGAAGTACAAGAAGGAAAACGTTAAAAAAATTGTAAAAAAAAGGTTATTTATTATTGTGAGTATACGAAAAATTCGCTAAAGTTACAGTACAATTCGGATAATGTAAATCTAGCTTTCTTCCTATTTTATTTGGTGTTTCATTATCTGACTGAAACTAATATTTAACAACTTAAAACTATTTACATGAAAATTTTTACTAGCTTAAGATACCCTCCACCGTTTACATTCTCACGAAAATCCTAAAAGGATTTAATACTGTTAATGCTCGTCTATATAGGCAAATAGTATAGTTATTATTTGTCTAAAGCCTTTCCCCTGTGGGGAACCCGCTATTGATGTACTAGAATTTTATTATCCACTTAAAACTATCTTACATGAAAATTTCTACAGGTTTTAGGTACTTCCTGATGCTAACACTAAGCATATTCGCTTGGAGTAGCATTTACGCTCAACAGAAGAGCGTTTCAGGTAAAGTAACTGATTTGGAGTCCGGGGAGCCCTTACCCGGTGTCAACGTCCTAGTGAAGGGCACTACGCAAGGTACCGTAACAGATATTGAAGGAAGTTATACTGTTAACGTACCTGGCGAAGAGAGTGTACTGGTATTTTCTTCTATTGGCTATGCTACAGAAGAAATTACGGTAGGCAGCCAAAGCACAATCGATTTAGCGATGGCAGCCGATATTCAGGCGCTGAGTGAAATAGTAGTAACAGGTTACTCTACCGAAGAGCGTAGAGAGGTGACTGGAGCTGTGGCCACCGTGGATCCTGAAGAATTGGTAGCTATACCCTCAGGCAACGTGGAACAGCAATTACAAGGTCGTGTAGGGGGGGTAACTGTAATCACCAACGGACAGCCAGGTACTTCCAGTATTGTGCGTGTCCGAGGCTTCGGAAGCTTTGGGAATAACGAGCCACTCTACATCGTAGATGGGATACCGGTAGGATCTGTTGATTTTTTACCACCAGACGATATTGAGTCTACTACCGTACTAAAGGATGCTCCTTCTGCTTCTATTTACGGAGCCCGGGCAGCCAACGGAGTAATCGTTTATACTACCAAGAAAGGAAGTCGAGACGGTGAAATGCGAGTTACCTATGATGGTGTAACTGGGGTGACTATGCCGGGTAAAGTAGATTTCATACTTTCTCCTCAGGAAGAGGCCGATATGACCTGGCGGGCCATCCGCAATACTGCCCAGCAGCTTGGGGAGCAGCCTGTTTTTGATCACCCTCAATACGGAAACGGTGATCAGCCGGTACTGCCCGACTATATCATGGTAGGTAACCAATTTGGCGTAGTTGGTAACATTGACCTTGCCGCCGAACGGGAGAAATACAACAATGACCCTTCTAAGGGATCGATTTACCTGGTAATGCCTGCCAATAAAGCTGGTACCAACTGGTATAATGAGATTACACAGCCGGCCCTCTTAAACCGCCACACCTTAGGTTTTTCCGGTGGCACGGAGGCTAGCCGCTATTACGCCAGTTTGAGTATGCAGGATCAGGAAGGTATTCTGCTGAACCAGCGATTCCAACGTTATACGTTCCGGATCAACTCCGAACATGATATACTGAGCAACCTGCGTATTGGAGAGAACATTCAGGGTATCTACATTTCCCGGCGAGGACTGCTAGGAGGCTCTGGAGGACGGGGAGCGTCCGATGATGAAAATCAGTTTTTATCAGCTTTCCGAATGCCCTCTATTATTCCCGTGTATGATGCTTTTGGCGGTTACGCCGGTACACAGGCCAAAGGATTTAACAACCCACGGAACCCTGTAGCTGAGCGAGAACGTAACAGGGATGACAATGGCTTTGGCTACGGAGTACTTGGTAATCTCTACGCTGAACTTGATCTGTTTGAGGGATTAACGCTGCGCAGTAATTTCGGAGGTTTTTTGTCCCTTAACTATTTCTACGACTATAATCTACCCTCCTATGAGAATTCCGAGAACAGCAGCACCTATTCTTACAATGAAGGAGCTGGTTTTTTCCGGGATTGGGTATTTACCAACACCGCTAACTATTCGAGAGAATTTGGCGTCCATAGTATCAATGTATTAGGTGGAGTCGAGGCGTTGAACACCGGTTTTTTCCGGAATATAAACGGATCAGGTCAGGAGCCTTTCTCCCGTGATCTGGATTACATCACTTTGTCTAATACGATCAACCGGAACGTATTCAGTAATTACGGACGAGGCGTTAAATTCTACTCCATCTTCGGGCAAGTCCGCTACAATTTCAACGATAAATACATGCTTACCGGAGTGCTACGTCGAGATGGTTCTTCACGCTTCGGTGCCAATAATCGCTACGGTATCTTCCCGGCGGTTTCAGCAGCCTGGCGTATCTCCGAAGAAAACTTTATGAGCGGCGTGACTTTCGTGGACGATCTGAAAATAAGAGGAGGCTACGGGCAAATGGGTAATTCCAACAACGTGGATCCTTATAACCAATACAGCCTGTTCGCTTCTAACTTGGGCGAGTCTTACTATGATATAAATGGTGGCAATGGCGCTCCTAGAGAGGGTTTCTACCGGAGCCGGATTGGAAACGCAGATGCCAAGTGGGAAACGGCGATCACTTCTAACGTTGGTTTTGACGGAACGTTTTTAGATGGTAAACTGGAAGTAATCTTCGACTTGTGGCGTAAAGATACGGAAGACCTGTTGTATACCTTGGAGACACCTGCAGTCATTGGGCCACTGGCCAGTGATCCGGCCGTTAATATCGCTAAGATGCGTAACCAGGGAATTGACCTTGAAGTTGTGACCCGTGGTAATATCACGACAGACTTTGACTTTGAGTTAAAAGCCATTGGTTCCTTGCTAGATAACGAGATCGTAGCTTTAGCTCCTGGCGTGCCTTACTTTGACGGCCCGTCTTACCGAGGTATCGCTCCGATACGTAACCAGCTGGGCTATTCTATTTCTTCTTTCTATGGCTATCAGGTAGTAGGGCTGTTCCAAAACGAAGCTGAAGTAAACGCAGCACCGGAACAAGATGGTAAGGGTGTAGGCCGGTTCCGTTATGCTGACATTGACGGAGATGGCACCATTTCGCCAGATGATCGTACCTATTTGGGTGATCCGGTACCGGACTTCACCGGAGGTATTAACCTTAAATTGAATTATCGAAACTTTGAACTGGAGACCTTCTTCCAGGTTGTTTTGGGTGCCGATATTTTCAACCAGTCTCGTTGGTTTACTGACTTCTATCCTTCCTTTACGGGAGCGGCAAAAGGCAAAAGAGTGCTGGAGTCCTTCACCTTTGAAAATGGTGGAAATACCACCCCCATCTATGAGAACGTTTCCAACTTCAGTACGAATAACCAATCAAATTCCTACTATGTGGAAAATGGTAACTACGGACGTTTAGCCAACCTACAACTGGCTTATAACGTACCCAGTGGCATGCTAAACCGGTGGGGAATGAATCGATTAAGGGTCTACCTGCAAACCACCAACCTGTTCACAATTACCAAGTACGAAGGGTTAGATCCGGGAGTAGCCGGTGATGCGGATACTACCTTGGGAATTGATGTGGGTAACCCACCAGTGACAAGAGGTTATAATATAGGGGTTAATGTCAGCTTTTAAGTAGGATGATATCCAATAGGGGTGAAGCCGTTATTGCTTCCCTCCTGGTTAAAAAAATATTAATAAATATGATGAAAAATCTAATAAAAATAACAAGAAAATGGCTCCCCTCAATGTTTATCACGGGGGTGCTGTTGGGTGTTAGTTCTTCTTGTAACGACGAATTTCTCGAAGTGCCGGCTACCGGCCAGGTATCGGAAGGCCAACTACTTACTACAAGTGGGCTAGAGGGACAACTCTTAGGTGTCTATGCCGTACTCGACGGTCTTGGAGGTAACTGGCACGGAGGGGCTACTAACTGGTTGTGGGGAAGTATTCGCGGAGGAGATGCCAACAAAGGTACCGATGCAGGAGATTTTGCCGACATGAACCCGGTAGAACGCTATGAAGTGACCCCGACCAATGGCTTAGTGAATGAGAAATGGAGCAGTTCCTACGAAGGAATAGCCCGGGCTAACCGGGTACTCGCCCTGCTACCTGAAGCGGAAGGTGTGGCTGAAGACGTCAAAAACCGTATTTCTGCAGAAGCTCGTTTTTTGCGGGGGCACTACTATTTTGAACTTCGGAAACACTACATGATGGTTCCTTGGGTTGATGAAACTGTAGATTATGCGGCCGGTGCGGAGGAGATTCCTAATAATACTGATATCTGGCCGAATATTGAGGCAGAGTTTCAGTATGCTATGAATACCCTGCCAGAAACGCAGGCACAGGTTGGTCGCCCTAATAAATGGGCCGCAGCTACTTATCTGGCCACTACTTATCTGTTCCAGAACAAATTTACTGAAGCCAAGGCACTGTTCGATGATATCATTGCCAATGGCGTTACTTCTGACGGTCAGAAGTATGGGTTATTCCCGGATTTTGAGGAGCTCTTTACCGTAGCCAACGAAAACTCTCAGGAATCCATATTTGCTTTCCAAGCTACTGGAGGAGCTCAGAATACCAATAATTCTCTGCATGAACTGGCTATGGCTATGCCCTACAACACGGCAGCAGGACAAGCAGCGCCTAGCGACTGCTGCGGATTCTTCCAGCCTAGCTTCGATATGGCAGCATCATACCGAACCACTCCTGAAGGACTGCCGATGTTTCAGAACTATCAGTATAGAGATGATGCTTATGAACTAAAGAATGATCAGGGGGTATTGTCTAGCGATGCTTTCGAGCCGGATGCCGGACCACTTGACCCTCGCCTTGACCATACTATTGGTCGCCGGGGTATTGCTTTCTTAGATTGGAATGTTCACCCGGGAGCTGCCTGGATCCGGGACCAAAGCCACGCCGGCCCTTATACTCCTAAGAAGTATAACCTGCGCAAGTCAGAATACAGCACCCGTGATGCCAGCGGTTGGACTCCCGGTTATGCTGCTACCAACTTCATGATCCTTCGCTTTGCTGATGTATTGCTGATGGCTGCTGAGGCAGAAGTAGAAATTGGAAGTTTGGAGAAAGCTCGTGAGTATGTCAATATGGTACGGGCTAGAGCGGCTAACCCTGCAACATTTACGCCTGCGCGTGACCCCAATGATCAAAGCAAAGACCTCTTTGATGATGCTGGTCTTCCTGTACCAGCGGCTAACTATGTGATCAGCACATATGATCAGCCCTGGACGGATCAGGCCCTGGCTCGGGAAGCGGTACGCTTCGAGCGTAAACTGGAGCTATCCATGGAAGGCAAACGGTTCTATGATCTCCTGCGCTGGGGAATAACGGATACTTACCTCAACGCTTATCTGGACTTTGAGGTCCAGTATATTCCGGCTCAATTTGCTGGAGCTAACTTTACGGCTCCTCAAGACAATTATCTGCCTATTCCGCAACGGCAGATTGACTTACAAGGTGCTGATGTACTCTCTCAAAATCCCGGATATTAATTGTTATTCTAGTACTCATTAGTAAATTAGAAACAAGTCAGGCACTTAACCTGACTTGTTTTTTGTTATAGGGACAGCATATTCTCCGTGAATATGATTATTCTGGATAATTATACTGAGCGGAAGGCTTTAAGCCTGTGAAGGCAAAGTGTTCTTCTAAAACTTCTGTAGTTTGAAGGGCATGCTTATCATAAACCTTTATTACTCAATGAAATTACTACAACATTTTCTCATCTTACTGGCTTCCCTTATGCTACTTGGAAGCTGTAAAGATGAAAAACCAACTCTTTTTCAATTAATTTCTTCAGAGCAGTCCTCTATCTCCTTCTCCAACAGGATTGTAGAAAATGACACATTAAATATCTTAAAGGAAGAATATGTTTATAATGGAGGTGGAGTGGGTATTGGAGACTTTAACAATGATGGGCTTTCCGATGTCTATTTTACCGGAAATATGGTTCCCAATGCACTTTATTTGAACCAAGGTAATTTGAGGTTCAAAGAGGTAACTTCAGAGGCTCAGGTCACAGGAGAAGGAAAATGGTGTTCAGGAATTGCCATTGTGGATATCAATGAAGATGGCTGGCTCGATATTTATGTTTCTGCCACTTTAAAAAAAGACTCACTCAGTAGAAAGAATTTGCTGTATGTGAATACGGGGCTCAATGATTACGGTGTTCCTGTATTTACAGAATCAGCTTCTGCCTATGGTATTGCCGATGCTGGTAATACAACTCAAGCTGCTTTTTTTGACTATGATCTGGATGGTGATCTAGACCTGTACCTGCTCACCAATGTCATCAATATGAGCGTGCCGACGAACTATAGGAAAAAAATTGTAGATGGCTCTGCTTTAAACAACGATCGTTTGTACCGTAATGAAGGCATTGGACCAGCTGGACACCCTGTCTTTTCCAATGTGACGAAAGAAGCAGGGATTCTCACAGAAGGCTTCGGCCTGGGAATTACTGTATCAGATATTAACCTGGATGGATGGCCAGATATCTACATAGCAAACGATTATATTTCTAATGATCTTTTATACATTAACAATCAGGATGGAACCTTTACCAATAGAATAGCAGAGTATCTGAGCCATCAGAGCTATTCTGCAATGGGTACCGATGTGGTAGATTTCAACAATGATGCCCTGGTAGATATTATCGCTCTGGATATGCTTCCCGAATCTAATGCCCGGAAAAAACAAATGCTGGGCGCTAACAACTATACTGCCTATATCAACAACGAGCAGTACAATTATCAGCATCAGTATGTCCGCAACACATTGCAATTAAACAATGGTTTTACCAGTGAAGGTCATCCTACTTTTAGTGAGATCGGACAGCTTTCAGGCATTCATCAAACCGACTGGAGTTGGAGCCCTCTGGTGGCTGATTTTGACAATGATGGCTTCAAAGATCTTATCGTAACAAATGGTTTTCCAAAAGATGTGACCGACAGGGACTTTGCCTCTTATAGAAGTGGTCCGGTCGGTGGGGTAGCCAGTGATATGATGTTGCAAAATGCTATTCCTGTAGTGAAAATATCTAACTACGCTTTCCGGAACAATGGTGCCATTCCTGGCCAGGAACTCACTTTCAGTGACAAAACAAAGGATTGGGGATTATATAGGCCTTCATTTTCCAATGGAGCTGCTTATGCTGATCTGGATAATGATGGTGACCTTGATTTTATAGTCAATAATATCAATGACAGTGCCTTTGTCTATGAAAATCAGCTATACAATCTTGAAGAAGCAGCGAAGCCTCATTTTCTGAGAGTACACTTAGAAGGTACTTCTGCAAACAAGTCTGGGCTGGGAGCTAAAATTATTATTAACTATGGCGAGGGTGAAAGGCAGTATTTTGAAAACTCTTTGTATAGAGGCTACCTTTCTTCCATGGAAAATACTGCTCACTTTGGCTTAGGAGCTTATGAACAGGTAGACTCTCTGCAGGTATTCTGGCCCGATGGCAAGTATCAACTATTAGAAAATATAGAAGCGGATCAGGTAGTAAAAGTCAGTTATTCTAATGCTCGCTCTATTAGTAGAGGGGATCGGCTTTTTCCTGAAACAGTGCCACCCACCTTTGCAGAAGTCTCTGCGCAGTATGGCATATCTTTTAAGCATGATGAAACAGATCAGATCGATTTTAACCTGCAACGTACTTTACCCCATAAATATACCCAAATGGGGCCAGGGATTGCCGTAGGAGACGTTAATAGCGATGGGTTAGATGATTTCTATATAGGAGGTTCTTCCGGGAAAGCCAGTGCTTTATTTGTACAAAATAATAATGGTAGTTTTAAGGCATTGCAAAGCGTAAAGCAGGGTAAGATGGAGGAGGAAGACATGGGAGCGCTTTTCTTTGATGCAGACAATGACGGCGACCAGGATTTGTATGTGGTGAGTGGGAGTTATGAATATGCTGAAAATCATGCCTTGTTGCAGGACCGCTTATATCTCAATGAGGGGAAAGGAAGTTTTCAAAGAGCAGCAGGTGCCTTACCAACAATAGCTACCAGCGGTTCGTGTGTGAAAGCGGCCGATTATGATCAAGATGGCGATCTGGATTTGTTTGTAGGAGGCAGAGTAGCACCAGGAGCCTATCCAAAGCCGGTATCCAGCTATATTCTTCGCAATGAGGGAGGAACCTTTGCCGATGTGACCCAAGAGCTTTGTGCCGACCTTGTCAATTTTGGGATGGTAGCAGATGCCCTCTGGACCGACTTTGATAATGATGGCCGTATTGATTTGGTGCTGGCTGCCGAGTGGCAACCTATTAGCTTTTTCAGGAATACAGGAGAGAAATTTGAAAATATAACTCAAAATACAGGAATAAGTGATCAGGTGGGTTGGTGGAGCAGTCTGGCTGCTGGTGATTACGACAACGATGGGGATATTGATTACATAGCAGGTAATATAGGGTTGAATACCCAATATAAAGCTTCTGATGAGTTTCCGATTTCCGTCTATGCGAAAGACTTTGATGAAAACGGAGGGTACGATGCTATTATTACTTGTTATATTAAAGATGAAGCAGGAGTGCCCAGAGCCTATCCCGTTCATAGCCGCGATGATTTGATCTCTCAGATGGTTTCTATGAAGAGAAAATTTCAGAATTATGCCACTTACGGGCGCGCTACCTTCGACAGCCTGTTTACGCAGAAAGAACTGGAAGGGGCTATCAGCTATCATGCCAACCACATGGAAAGCAGCTATATAGCAAATGAAGGGAACGGAAAGTTTTCTCTCAAATCGCTGCCGATAGAGGCACAGTTTGCCCCTGTTTATGGCATGTTGAGCAGAGATATCAATGGGGATGGTTATCTGGATGTGCTGGCAGTAGGCAACAACTATGCTACAGAAGTGTTCACCGGACGTTACGACGCGCTTCGAGGCTTATACTTACAGGGTGACGGGAAGGGGAATTTTAGACCTGTCGCACTGAGCAAGAGTGGCTGGTACGTTCCCGGCGATGCCAAAGGGCTGGCAGAAGTAAGAGGAAAGCAAGGAGAAAGCCTCTATGTTGTCACACAAAACCAGGATAGTTTGAGAGTGTTTTCTGAAAAACAAGCAGCGCCCGATCGTATTGTGCAACTGGAGCCTATGGATGCCTGGGCAGCCATCACCATGGCAGACGGTTCTACCTGTAAAGCAGAGTTCTATTATGGTTCTACCTATCTGTCACAGTCTACCCGGCAGATTAAGTTTAGTGATGAAGTGGTGTCAATTACTATTTACGATTTTAAAGGAAATAGCCGGGATATCATGTTGAATCCTACCTGATCATTGCTAAGCTGAGCAACTCGTTTGGCTTTTATTATTGCTGTTTCTTTGAATCCTTTACTTTGTCTGTCTGGATGTATTTAAATAAAATAAAAGAGGCTTTGTGGAGCCTCTTTTTAATTGAGAAGAAGCATGCTATGAGCAAAGCCTGTTATTTTTTTGTTTGGATATTGGCATGGGGTTGCCACCCGGCAACACATCAAGAAGAGCAGGAAATGGAAATTTCTGTCCGTTTTCCCGACACAACACAGATTCAAAATCTAAGTGGGGAGCAACTGGCGTATCAGTATTGCCAACAATGCCATTTATTTCCAGACCCGGCCTTGTTAACAAAAGAACTTTGGGAAAAGGGTGTCTTGCCTCGTATGGCACCGCGTTTGGGTATTAACACCAGTTTAAGCTTATATGCGGGCCTTTCTTATGAAGAGATTCAGGTACTCTCACAGGCAGAGATTTTTCCCAATGAGAAAAAGATAACAGAAAAAGCCTGGCAAAAGCTGGTTGACTATTATCTCACTCACGCTCCGGATAGTATGCCAGTGTCTGAAAAGCAGGTATTTGCAGACTCACTTTCTTTTTTTAGAACAGAAGAGATACACTTCAATGAAGTGACACCTCCGGTAACTACCCTAATACATTATGACACAAAAGCATCTCGCCTATGGGTCGGAAGCCGGACAGGAAACATCAAAATTCTGGATAACAAACAGCAACTGATCGATACGCTGCAGTCAGAGAGCCCATTGGTAGACGTAGTTGATAAAGATACTGCACGTTATCTCTTATCGGTTGGCCTCATGGATCCTTCCGATAAACCCATGGGTACCTTGGTGCAATTAGGAAACAAGCAATATAATAGTAAACTTCTCAAGGATTTACACCGCCCGGTACACCTTGCCATCACCGATCTGAATCAGGACGGAGTCCAGGATTATGTCATTGCCAATTTTGGCAACTATGTGGGAAATCTTTCCTGGTACGATGGCACTGATCATAAAAAACATGTTTTGGATCCAAATCCGGGTTGTGTCAAAACAGAAATTCATGATTTTAATCAGGATGGATTACCTGATATCATGGCATTGATGGCACAGGGAGATGAAAGGATCATCATTCTTTATAACAAAGGAAAAGGCAGTTTTCAGCGTAAGATGGTACTGCGATTTCCACCCGTATACGGCTCCAGCTACTTTGAGTTGGCAGATTTTAATAAAGATGGAAAACTAGACATACTCTACACCAATGGAGACAATGCAGACTTTTCCGTAGCGCTTAAAAATTATCATGGGGTACGGATATTTGAGAATCAGGGTAATGATAACTTTGAAGAAAGATTTTTCTATCCCTCATACGGCACCACCATGGCCAAGGCAGCAGATTTTGACCTGGATGGAGATCTGGATATAGCTGTGATCGCTTTTTTTGCAAATTTTGTGGATACACCGCAGAAAAGCTTTCTTTTCCTGGAGAATGTCTCCGATGGAAAATACAGTTTCAGAGACTATACCACCCCAGAAGCTGAAAAAGGGAGATGGTTAACTTTTGACATTGGAGATATTGACGAGGATGGCGATCAGGATATCATACTGGGGGGATATGTCTTCGGACCTGCCCATATCACCCGTCCCCTACAGGAAAAATGGATAAATTCTGCGCCGGATATTTTAATTTTAAGGAATAATCAGTTTTAAATGTTATTATCGTTCAAGAAATGGATATCATCTACAAACCTATCATTTTTTGTTTATGCCTACTGCTGGGACATACAGTTCTTAGCCAGCAAGCCGAATATGCATTGATGCCCATGCCACAGGAACTCATCTCGCAAGAGGGTAAGTTCAGAATAGATACTACCTTTCAGGTAGCGGTTCAGGGAAACCCGGATGAGAGGATTTATGCGAATGCAACCCGATTGATCAGAAGTATTTCCGAAAGGACAGGTATCTTTCTCCATGCTCAGGGTTTTGTAAAACCGGAAGATAAGGATGCCAATGCCCCGGTTTTGATCACCGTCAGCCGTCCCGGAAAAGTAGTACTGCATGAAGATGAATCGTATCAGTTAACGATTGACGAAAATCAGGTAAAGATTGAAGCGCCTACCGACCTGGGAGCTATTCATGGTATGGCAACATTATTACAGTTGCTGCAGGCAGATACGGCTGGCTATTACTTTCCTGCCCTACAGATCAATGATAATCCCCGTTTTGCCTGGAGAGGACTGATGCTGGACGTTGCCCGTCATTTCCTGCCCATGGATGTCATCAAAAGAAACCTGGACGGTATGTCGGCTACCAAACTCAACGTTCTGCATTTGCATTTGAGCGATAACCAGGGCTTCAGGGTTGAGTCAAAAGTTTATCCAAAGCTACACGAGTTAGGATCAGACGGACAGTATTTTACCCAACAGCAGATCGGAGACATCATAGCGTATGCCGATGCATTGGGTATCCGGGTGGTGCCGGAGTTTGATTTGCCCGGGCATGCTACCGCCATGCTGGTGGCCTATCCCGAACTGGGCAGTCAGGATCAGGCCTATGAAATAGAAAGATATTGGGGCATCTTTGACCCGGTACTGGATCCAACCAATGACTATACGTATCAGTTTTTGGATAGCCTGCTGGGAGAGATGGCTTCCTTGTTTCCGGACGATTACTTTCATATCGGTGGAGATGAAAACACCGGGAAACATTGGGACCAAAATCCGGAGATACAAGCCTACATGAAAGCGAATAATATCAAAGATAACCACGAGTTACAGACGGTATTCAACGAACGGTTGCTCCCTATTATACAAAAGCATGGCAAGAAAATGATGGGCTGGGACGAAATCCTGCAGCCGGGCGTACCCAAAGATATTGTTATCCAATCCTGGCGAGGCAAGGAGTCTTTATATGAAGCCGCCAAGCAAGGGTATCAGGGTGTTCTTTCTAACGGCTACTATATTGATCTTGTACAGCCTACCAATGAACACTACCTCAACGATCCAATTCCTGCAGATGCGAATCTTACAGAAGAACAGGAAGCATTAATTTTAGGAGGGGAGGCTACTATGTGGTCAGAGCATGTAACGCCCGAAACGGTGGATAGCCGCATCTGGCCCCGAACAGCCGCTATTGCAGAACGCTACTGGTCGCCTCAGTCTGTAAACGATGTGGAAGATATGTATGAGCGTCTGGATAAAATAAGCTTGTATCTGGAAACAGTAGGTCTGATGCACCTGAGAAACAAAGGGATGCTGATGCGTCGGCTGGCCAATGGTTATGATACGGAAGCACTGGAAGTTTTAGTAGATGTGATTGAGCCGCTGAAAATCTATCAGCGTAACGCAGGTGGCACCATGTATACCTCTTTCTCTCCTTATACCAAAATTGCAGACGTGGCCACGCCAGACCAGAAAGTGGCCAGAGAATTCAGAGATGATGTAGACCATTACTTGCAAAAGTCAACAGAGGAAGAGGCTGAAGCGATCAGGACTAAGCTTTCCCTGTGGGAAGCCAATCACCATCAACTGTTACCCACTATCCGGAAGTCGCCGGTTTTAAAGGAAATAGAAGATTTGTCTTATCACCTTTCTCAACTAGGTGCTGTAGGATTGGAGGCGATGGATATCATAGCATATCAGGCGACAGTTCCGGAAGAATGGCCAGAGCGTGCGAAAAAAGTAGTGGAGTTAGCTAAACAACAAGGAGGCCGAACGGAGATTATGGTCGTGTCAGCCGTAGAAAAGCTGGTTACGCAAGCCATACAAGAGGAAGGCAGGAATAACACTAATACAAAATACTGAAACCACTGAGCTGATCTTCTTTCATTAAAACTAAAGGACAGGAAAAGGACTGTCTGTTGTAATTACTTTCATCTTCATGGAAAATTCAGTAAAGCTACAAGCTCAGAAAGAACCCCAAACCACCTATCTCAAAGAAGACAGAACCTTTCGGGAAAGACTACTGTCTCTGGACGTCATGAGAGGTATTACCATCGCAGGAATGATCATAGTGAATACACCAGGTTCCTGGAGTCACTTATATCACCCCTTGCATCATGCTGAGTGGCACGGTCTAACACCCACCGACCTTGTCTTTCCCTTCTTCCTTTTCATGGTAGGTACTGCGATCACACTTGCCTTGGGAAGAAGAAAAGAAAAAGGAATAAGCGATAAGTCGCTGGTCATAAAAATTGTAAAGAGGGCTGTTATTATTTTTCTATTGGGCGTTTTTCTGGCGCTGTTTCCTGAGTTTGACTTTGGCAACCTGAGGGTAGCTGGTGTATTGCAGCGCATTGCCCTTGTCTATCTGGTTTGCAGTTTACTGTTTCTTAAGCTCTCATGGAAAGGAATCGTGGCAGTAAGTGCCATTTTCCTAGTAGGCTATTGGTTGCTCATGGTGTTGGTACCTGTCCCTGGCGTAGGGCCTCCCAATTTAGAACCTGGAACCAATCTGGCCGCCTGGATGGATCGTTTGCTGGTACCAGGGCGATTATACCGGGGCTCGTGGGATCCGGAAGGAGCGTTGAGCACGCTTCCTTCTTTTGTAACAGGCTTCTCCGGCGTGCTGACCGGTTATCTGCTGCTGTCTCAACAGACGGCTGAACGGAAAATTATCTGGATGATGGTGGCTGGTGTCATACTTTGTATGATTGGCTATCTGTGGGATCAAGTATTTCCCGTGAACAAAAACCTTTGGACCAGTTCCTATGTAATGGTAACTTCAGGTTTTGCACTCTTACTATTAGGAACACTTTACTGGTTTGTTGATGTACTCAAATATCAGAAGTGGATACCGTTTTTTGTCGCCTTTGGCGTCAATGCCATCACTGCTTATGTATTACATGGTCTGCTGATAGATTTATTCGTGATTCCGGTAGGAAACACTACCCTGAAAGAAGCAAGCTATCAGGGTTTGGTAAATATAGGGCTAGGTATCAAACTGGCCTCCTTTGTCTGGGCTATCCTCTATACACTGCTGTGTTTTATTCCAATCTGGATTATGTATCATAGAAAGATCATCGTCAAAATCTGAGAGAATCATGTGTCGTTTCTCCTGCCCGAGCACTTCTTTGAAGTATTGACAATCATCGGTTTTCCAAGGTGCTTACGGCTATGGGCCAGGGGTAAGGAGAAGCATCCTGATGGGTGAAATTTTATGCTAAAACAGCAATTGAGCGTGACAGCTGAAATATGAAGTTTTTAGTATTTTTTTAGTTTTGTAATCACTCTCTTCTTTCTAAGAAAGGGGCTTGTATCAGAGTACAAATGCTTGAGCAATAATGAATGTAAAGCGGTTTTATTTTTTTTCTTTGCTGGTTTCACTCCATTGTTTTAATCCGGCGGGTGCTCAGGATATTATCCAAACCATCAGAGGCACTGTTTATGATAGCGAAACCCGCCAACCCTTATCGGGTGCTTCTGTCTATCTGAAAGATACAGAGCCTGCTGTGGGCACTACAACGGATGAAGAGGGAGCCTTTCGGCTGGAAAAAGTGCCAATAGGACGCTACATTCTGAAAGCCAGCTTTGTAGGATATGAAACATTTACTATTCCTGATTTGCTGGTGCAGGCCGGTAAAGAAACTATACTGGACATTGCTCTGACGCAAGCAGCTAAAAGCCTGAGTGAAGTGGTGGTCAGAGAACAAACTGCAACAGTGGAAACCATTGAGCCGGTGAGTAGCCGGACCTTCTCAGTAGAAGAAACCCGCCGGTATGCCGCTACTTTTTTCGATCCGGCCCGTTTGGCCACTTCTTTTCCGGGTGTGGTAGGTACCAACGACCAGGGTAACCATATTTCCGTGAGAGGCAATTCGCCTGCTAGTCTGCTCTGGCGGCTCGAGGGCATAGATATTGTCAATCCAAACCACCTTTCCAATGCAGGAACCTTTAATGATCGGCGAGTAGCAAGTAGTGGCAGTCAGAGTATTTTGAGCACACAAGTACTGGATAATTCTACCTTTCTCAGCGGTGCCTTTCCGGCACGGTATGGTAATGCTATTGGTGGTGTATTTGATATGCGCCTTCGGAAAGGAAACAACGAACAATATGAATATACCGTTCAAGCAGGTTTAATCGGATTAGAATTTGCCGCAGAAGGTCCTTTTCAGGAAGGTTTGGAAAGTTCTTTTCTGGCCAACTATCGTTATTCTACCGTAGGATTGCTGACCAATGTCATTGGGCTGGATTTTGGCGGCGAAAAGATCACTTTTCAGGATCTTTCTTTCAATCTTTCTTTTCCTACCAAAAAATCGGGAGAATTTACCGTGTTTGGGATAGGTGGATTAGGAAGTAATGTGTTTGAGGCCAGCCGCGATTCCTCTGCCTGGGAAACAGCCAAGGATCGCTATGATATCACTTTTACCAATGATATGGGAGCCCTGGGAGTAACACATACCTATACCACAGGTCAACTCTTATGGAAATCGGTCGTCGCTACCTCTGGTTTGAATAGCAACCGCTTCGGGGATATCCTGAATGAAAACTATGAAGTGGAGCGGGTGGAAGAAGACGATTATCAGGAGATACGCCTTTCAGCGACTTCTTCTGTTACCGGAAAAATAAGTGGAAGCCACTCCCTAAACGGAGGGTTCTTTCTGGATCATTTGTATTATCGCCTCAGTAGCGCAGAGGGCAACCTGGTAGTGTCGCCTCAAACATTGGTAGAGGGAGAAGGGAAGGGGCAGTTGATCCGGCCTTACATGAGTGGAAAGTTTTCTTTGAGCCGCGTACTTACCTTACAGATTGGCTTGCACTACGTTTATTTCACTTTTAATGGCAGCCAGTCGCTGGAGCCAAGAGCCTCTTTGCAGTGGAATGTAGCGCAGAACCAGTCATTGAATTTAGCCTATGGCTTGCATAGCCAACTACAGCTACCTGGTGTTTACTTTTCCAAGCCTACTTCTTCCAGCGGAGCCCTTATTGACACCAATGAGGAGCTTGGATTTACCAAAGCCCATCATTATGTGTTCAGTTACAGCTATCTGCTGGATGAAACGTCAAATTTGCGTCTGGAAACGTATTATCAACGCCTGTTTGATGTGCCTGTTTCCACCAACCCTAACAGTACCTTCTCCGCCCTCAACCTTTTTGAAGGATTTGTGGATGAGCCGCTGGTCAATGAGGGAACAGGCAAGAATTATGGGGCAGAACTGACGCTGGAGAAGAGTCTGTCTGATAGTTATTATCTGCTGTTCAGTAGTTCCCTATATGAATCAAAATATACGGCTGCCGACGGTATCCAGAGAGATACCCGGTTCAACGGCAACTACACCTTCAGTTTTACCGGCGGAAAAGAATTTGCCTGGGATAAGGAAGATAAAAAACGGGTGATTGGCATCAACTTACGTGCTGTTTATCTGGGGGGCATGCGGACGACCCCCATCAACGTCTCTGCTTCAGAGCAGAAGCAGATGACCGTCTTTGATGACGCCCGGGCATTCTCTCAGCAGTTGCCTGATTATTTTAAAATAGATTTGCGCGTAAGCCTGCGAATGAATCGGGCTAACTACACCAGTGTATTGTCTTTGGATTTACAAAACGCGCTTAACCAGCAAAATGTAGCCTTTCAATACTATGATGCCGTACAGGATGAAGTCATTACCAAATATCAGCTCGGCCTGATTCCCATTCTGACTTACCGGATAGAATTTTAGAGATCAAACGGCCAGCATGGAGGTATTGCTACTATCAGGCTACTTTTACCATCCATCGGCGTACGGGAATCAGCACCAATACCCATACAACTTCGCATACCACAAAAAATACCCCCGTCTGTATCGGAAAATACAGAAAGCTCACCACAATCCCCAAGGCCACGTTGTTAGCGCCAGAACTGAAAAGCAAAGCCACCTTATTGCTTCTGGAGGTGCTAGGCAGCACCCACCAGCCGAACAGATATAAGAATAAAAATACGGCAAAGCTTACCAGAAAGTATGGAAGGATCTGGCCGGTTTGCGTCAGCAACACAGACCGGTATTCAGCAATGGCTAAAGTAAAAATAACGGCAATGCCTACAATGGAAATGAAGGAATCATGGTGCTGCATCCAATGGCTTACTTTCCGGTACCTGCGCACAGGCAGATGAGCCAGGTAAGGGAAGATGACCGTAATGAACAGGGTCGTGAATAGCCTGAATAAATCTACCTGTAAGGTTTCTGCCATCAGCCATCCTCCCAGATAAGGTAATACCAGGGGCGTCAGCATACTACTCAGGATGAGCAAGGCCAGCGCCAGGGTGACGTCTCCTTTAAAAACATTGGTAAAGGCTGGAGAGGTAACACCGGCAGGAAGCACACATAGCAGAAAAACACCTGTGGCATAGAAAGGAGAGAAAGGTTGGATCAGCCAGAATAAGGCCGCGGGCAGCACCAGAAACCGGAGTACATAAAATCCGATCACAGTCCGGGTTTGAGATTGGAAAAATGCGGGAGAAAAATCAACTTTAAACGAAGAAGCAAAGATGATAAAACATAAGACCGCCAGGATGAACGGTCCTGAGAGGGCGCCCGGCTGAGGCAGGCAAAATCCCGCTATGGTTGCTAAGAAAAGGATCAGGTTAAAATATTTTTTGGCAAACTCATTCATGGCTGCGAAAATAAACTTAAAAGCGCAAGGCACACAGGGTTACACTATTATTTCTTAGCCTGTCCCCTTAGTAGGGTAATTGTTTTATTGCATCACATTTCATATTATGGATTCTCATTATTACAACCTGACACAGATCCTATGAGTGAAACCGCTGAAAATGAAATCAAGGAAGAAACAGCTGCTGCCCGCTCAGAAGTGCCTAAGGCAATAAAATCTGGCATAACATCATGGAGTAGCAATAACCTGTTAGGTCTTTTCGCCTTTATCATCAGCGTAGGCACCTTTATTACCTTCACTTACCAGACCTACCTGATCAGAAACCAGACGGCTATGATACAGAAACAGCAGTTTGCCAGTGTATTGCCTTATTTAACTATGTTTAACAGCACAGGAGAAAGGCCTGATGAGTTTGCTGTGGTAATACAAAATGACGGCGTGGGTCCGG
This sequence comes from Catalimonadaceae bacterium JC749, assembly GCA_021730635.1. Classification (GTDB taxonomy): domain Bacteria; phylum Bacteroidota; class Bacteroidia; order Cytophagales; family Cyclobacteriaceae; genus JAJNNC01. The sequence goes on along the minus strand of JAJNNC010000001.1, from coordinate 747,079 downwards.
CTTTTATTCAGCATATGCAGGTAGTGTACGAAGGAAAAACCCATGAAGGGAGTTTGAGCGACTTTTTTATCAAGGTAATCTATCCGAAAAATCCTGTCAAAACTGGTCGGACCAGCTTAGAGAAAGGATCCGTCATTCCGGCTGGCAAGACCATCGGTTTGATAATGGCCAATGATGTGGAAGCGGCCAATGTTTTGAGAGATCTTTTTGAAGGCGATAAGGTGAAAATAGAAATCGTCTATACTTCTGTTTTTGAAGAAACCTGGAAGATCAGTTCAGACATCGGCGTACCTGTCAAAGCAGATCAATAGTTGTACTTACCTCTGTAAATCCACTAATGTCTCCTATTTACCGCAAGTTTAGCGCAGCCTGACTTGTGGCTTATCAAATCATAAGCTTTTAGTTTATGTACTTCCTTACTATTCAATAAAATTAATATCAATCATGCCTCTTTCTCCGGTATAATCAGCAGCACTGCTATACAAGTAGTGTTCCGGCTCAGTCACAATACCTGCTTTCACAGGATTATGATGAATATACTCTAATTTTTGCTGCATGATTTTATTATTCCACAACATGATGGGGTGATTATGCTGCTGCCAGAATTGGTATCGCTGGTTATTTGAATTTCTCTTGCCTGCCTTTTCAAACATCCATAACATCCAACGCTTTCTGCTTTCCTGAGAGTTTTCCGCAATAGATTTAATAATGGCCTTGGAGGTATGTCTTTTCATATCCCGCAGAATATCCTGCATAGGCAAATGATGGGTGCCAATGATCAGGTGAACGTGGTTTGTCATGATACACCAGGCGTACAGCTCTAATCCTTTGTGGGTGACACAATAACGCAGACTATCTACAACAGTATCTTTATAGATGTTTCTGGTAAATACATCAATCCAATGGACAGTGGTAAAGGTTACAAAGTAAAGTTGATCCTGATTATGGAACTTATAATTTCTGCTCATGGTAACGGAAGTATATAAGGCAAGCTGAAAGCTTGCAATATACTTGCCACAAGTTACCCTCGCCTTATGGATACTGACGCACAAACTTGCAGCAGTAACTGTAATGGATCAATATACTTACCTTTATTTGCTGCTACTTCAATCTACAGCAAGTTTAACGTAGTGTAACTTGCTGCTCACATAACAAAGGACTTGTGGTTTATCAAATCATAAGCCTGTCGCTGATATTCCGATGCGTATACTTCCACAAAAAAAGCAATGACCGCTGTAGCTTCTCGAATAACTTGTGCTGATCGGATATTATGAAGGGAATTGCGCTATCCGGCGGTTGAAAAGCCAGCCAGATAGCGCATTTGTTTTACTCTATTACAATTCTTTTGGTTTCTACACCTTCTTTGCCAACAATCTTCAGGAAATAAAATCCTTTTTTGTAGGCACTCAAGTCTAAGGTTCGTTCTGATTGTCCCTGCAGCGTCTGACTTAACAAAGCGTTTCCAGCAAAGTCTAAGAGCGTCATATTGGCTTCTGTATCCGCACCTTTATGCTGGATGTGGACGACACCTGACGTAGGTACCGGGTAAACATCTACCTGCAAGGCTGCTACCCTGGCATTACTGGTATTCGTCACTGAGAAAAGGATGGTGGAAACTTTACCGGCTTTGCCATTCATGTAAGGGGTGACCTTTAGCTTGTATTGCCCCGGAACAAACTGTTTGCCGTTGTAATCTGCGCTGCCACTCTTGAGCTCATCGCCAAACAAAGCATACGGACTAAAGTTCTCTATCGCTTTGTGCGTAAAAGGCCCAACGAGCTCAAACTTGATCCTATCCACCTTCGTGGGTTGGGTATTGGCCCGGATACTCAGGATAGCATTGTTTACCTGGGCCAGGTCAATGACATCCCCGTCGCTCAAAGCAGTAATATCGTGATTGGTATTCGCGTTGATCAGCGTAAAGTTGCTAACCGTAAATTCAGGAGCTGTTTCTGCTACTTTAACAATCCAGTAGTCAGAAACACCTTTGCTGCCGGTGCTTTTATCACCTGACTCGGTAGAACTGGATACACCTGCCAGCAGATAGCCCCCATCCGTAGTAGAAACGATCTGGTTGGGCACATCTTCCAGGTTACCGCCAATGGTTTTATCCCACAGCTTTTTACCTTTGTTATCTGTCTTGACCAACCAGAAGTCATAGATTCCTTTGGTGTTCTCACTCTTATCTTTTGAAGCCTCAGAATAGGAGTTGCCAGCCAGCAAATAGCCGCCATCGCCCGTAGCAATAAGGGTTGTTAACTCGTCACTGTCATTACCGCCAATGGTTCTATCCCAAAGCTTGTTGCCGTTCTTATCTGTCTTGATGATCCAGTAGTCGGTATAGCCTCTGCTGTTTTCACTTTTATTTCCGGAAACATCTGAGTCAGAAGCACCGGCCAGCAAATAGCCGCCGTCGGCTGTAGCAATGGCAGCCATAAGGTTGTCATATCCTTTGCCTCCCAGTGTTTTATCCCAACGCTGTTTGCCATTTTTATCGAGCTTGACAATCCAGTAATCGTAAACGCCTTTACTGTTCTGTGTTTTGTTGCCTGATTTGCCTGAATCGGAATAACCGGCCAGTAAATAGCCGCCATCAGCGGTAGGAACCACACTGCTAAGCCAGTCATAGCCATTGCCACCAATGGTTTTGTCCCACTGTTTGATACCGTCTTTGTTAACTTTCACCACCCAGTAATCCAGCTCACCTCTGCTATTTTCACTTTTGTCGCCTGAAGCTTTAGAATAAGAGTTTCCGGCCAACAGATAACCGCCATCGGCTGTAGCAATCACTTTTTTAAGCTCATCACTGTCATTACCACCAAAGGTCTTATCCCATTTCTTTTTGCCAGTCATATCGGTTTTGATGATCCAGTAGTCGAAATCGCCTCGCTGCTCTTCGCTTTTATCACCGGAGATATCAGAGCTGGAAGCCCCCGCTAGCAAATAGCCTCCATCGGCTGTGGGCACTATACTGCTAAGAAAGTCATACCCTTCACCACCGTAGGTTCTGTCCCATAGCTTTTTGCCATTTTTATCTGTTTTAATGACCCAGTAATCGTTTAAATAGTCTGGGAAACTCTTGTTATTTTCACTTTTGTCAAACCGTCCGTCTGAATTGGACTCACCGCCTAAAAGATAGCCTCCGTCGGCTGTGGGGATGGCGCTGGTGAGAATATCATAGTTATCCCCTAAAAAAGTCTTGTCCCACTGTACTGAAACTTGTGCCATAGCAGTAGCAAAACAAGCGGATAAGCCATAGCTTACCATCATAAGAGCGTAAAAGTAATTTTTCATCGTTTTTTTGAAATATTAAGGGGTAGTCGATTGTTTGTTGTTTAAGTTTTTCGTGGTATTGTTATATCTCAGGCCGAAAAAAAAAGAATGAATCGCATCGGAAATTTCCTACTCAATGAAGAAAGGAATAAAAAATGAGACATGTAAAGAAGCGGCAGCTGCCTATGGAAAAGGGGCTGTCAAACCTAAATAACCAATAATTTTTCCTGGTGTTGGTTTGAAATTTGGAGCTAAATATTGAAACATGCGGCATAGGTTTAAAAAAAAATATGTTACTTATATTATTTCTTCATCGAGATAGTTGTTGTTGTCGTCTATCTCTATAATGAAGGTAATATTTGCCCCTCATTTAAACAATACTATTTTAAATTAATTTTTTTCACCGTTTAATACAAAAAATAGCGCATTTCCGCTGGAGGATGGCAAATTAAAAATATTATATTTCTTGTGCTTCAACAGCTTTATCGACCCTATTGTTGTGAGTTTTGCAAACAGTTATTTCCATTGTTGTAAAAATTTCCTGATAATTTTTTCTTATAGATAAAATTTCAGTCTACCACTTATCGTCACTTCAAAGAAAGTGTACGCTTTATGTTATATTAATTATTAAAAGGACAGGAAATAAAAAAAAGTGGCATAAGGGTAGTGATGTTTTTCCTTTTTGTGGCACTTACTAATAAAAACCATGATGAAGTCAGCAACCCATGAAATTTTGAAGATACGCCTGCTGTCGGATCGGGAGAAGGCCTTTGAGCAATTGTATCAGGAAGCGTTTCCCTCCGTAGCCCGTTTTGTCAGCCGGATGGGAGGGTCTTTTCACGATGCTAAAGATATTTTCCAGGATGCCCTGATTGTCTTGTACGAAAAAGTAGTAGACGATGAGGTAACTATTAAAGTTTCTGTACCTGCCTATGTATTAGGCATTGCCAAGCACCTGTGGGGCAGGAAATTCAGGAAAGACCAGAAGAACATTCCTTTGGATGATATGGAAAAAGATATTGCCATTCCTGAAGATTTCTATGCACCTCAGGATTATAGCCATCAACTGCTCCAATACCTGGAAATGGCCGGAAAGAAATGTATGGAGATGCTACAGGGCTTTTATTACCTGAAAATGTCTATGAAGGACATTGCCCACAGCTTTGGTTTCGGCAGTGTACGCTCCGCTACCGTGCAGAAATATAAGTGTCTGGAAAAAGTGAGACAAAAAGTAAAAGAGACCGCCTATGAGGACCACTTTGCATGACATTCAGCAGATAGAAAATTATCTGTTTCGGCAGATGAACGAGCAGGCGTTGCAGGATTTTCAGATACGTTTGCTCACAGAGCCCCATCTTCAACAGGATGTAGAGCGGCAGACCGAAGCCTATGCCCTGGTGAAAGCCTATGGGCGCAAAAAACTAAAAGCGGAACTGGAAGCCGTCCATGAAAGGCTCATGCGCCAGCCGCATCAATCAAATTTCCTACGCATGATCAAGCATATTTTTAACAAGAAACCATAGAAAACAATGAATTCAACGAATCCAACCAATGTCATTCCGATGGTCATTGAAAATTCAAGCCGTGGAGAGCGTGCTTATGATATATACAGTTTGCTGTTGAAAGAACGCATCATTTTCCTGGGCACTGCCATCCGGGATGATGTGGCCAACCTGATTGTAGCCCAGTTGCTATACCTCAACAGCGAAGATCCCAAGCGACCTATCAATATGTACATCAACAGCCCGGGCGGTGTGATCTACGCTGGCCTGGCGATATACGACGCCATGCAGATGATACAGGCTCCGGTGTCTACCGTGGCGGTAGGGGTCACCGCCAGTATGGGAACGGCGCTTCTCACCGCCGGTGCCAAAGGGCAGCGATATGCCTTGCCCCATGCCACCATCCACATGCATCCGGCAGGCGGCGGCGCCCAGGGCTATACGGAAGATGTACGCATCGCCTTCCGGGAACAGGAACGCATACAGACACAACTCTTTCATCTGGTGGGAAAACACACCGGACACTCCTGGAAAGAAATTGAAGAGTTTTTTCTCCGCGATCGTTTTATGAATGCTGTAGAGGCCCGCTCCTTTGGCCTCATCGACGAGGTATTGGGCGATATGAGCGATATTGTGGAGATAGAAAACATAGATTTCAAGGTACGGACGATGGCAGAGAAGGGAGAAGGCAGGCATCACCTCCGGTAGCGCTTCATCCAACGATACGTTTTGGGATGAAGGCTTCTTCTGTCTGTTAGATGTTTCAGGCGGCGCAGCAGGAGTGTAGTCACCGTGCCCATCAGGCCTTATACACATCATCGGTAAAACCTTCCCACTCATAACGTTCTTTATATAAGGTATCCCCTTTCGGGTGTACGACTGAAAGATCATTCCACAGCGTAAGCTGTTTCAGACGTGTGTCCGGAAGGGGATGCTGCCTGGAATACGGTCTCAGCATTATGGCTAGAAGGAGATTCTACAAGGAATGTATGCTCAGCAGTAAGGATGAAAGGAGATTCCGCCGTAAACCTGCCTAAAACCTACGGATGGAAGGAGTTTCTCCGGGAAAATACCTCTGGCAGAACGTCTTTACTATATAGAAGCTTTTCTGCTCTGTCAAAATATGATTTAGGTAAATGATCTTTAGCCCGGAAGCAACTTCCGCGCTAATGAAAGGAATATTCTAGTATAATTCTTCTATCAGGAAAATAATTGCTGAGGCAGTTTCATTGATACAGAATTGAGCTATATTCTTTGAAGGATTTTTATCTTTCATACCTGCGCCGCTAAGATTAAACTTTACTATTTAAAAGATAAAACGTTAATTACTTTAAAACTAACGCGGAAGTAGCTGCCGCTCTAGAGGAGTATTGTAGTTAAACTTAGCATGGCCGAGTCACTGGTGTGCTAATGCATAAAGTCGGCAGGCAACGCTAAGCGTGGAAGAAGAAACAGTAATATCAGTGGCTACACACTCATAAAGTAAATATTTCATCTGAACTACTATGAAAAACTACCTGATTTACTCATTGGCTCTTGGCATCATGGTTTTACTTAGCTGGTCGAGGGGCTATGCCCAAGAAAACAACCTTCGTGTGCTGCTTATCACTGGTGGTCATGGTTTTGAGGAGGAATCTTTTTATGATGTCTTTGATGCGATGCAAAATATCACGTATGATACGGCCGTACAGCCGCAAGCCAATGTACTGATAGCTTCCCCTGACGTAGATGAATATGATGTTCTGGTTTTTTATGATATGTTTGATACCATAGCCCCGGCGCAGCAGAAAGTATATATTGATTTGTTGCATCAGGGTAAAGCCATGATCTTCATGCATCATGCCCTGGTTTCTTACCAAAACTGGGAAGAATTCAAACACATTGTAGGCGGAAAGTATTACGAGAACCCCGGAGTAGTGCAGGGTGATACCATCCGATCAAACTATGAGCATGATGTGAGCATTCCGGTGAAAGTAGCAGACAAAACACATCCGGTTACTGCTGGCATCCCTGATTTTGACATATTTGACGAAACCTATGGTCATTGCGAAATCCTACCTACCGTCAAACCGCTGCTGAGTACTACTCATCCCAAAAGTATGCCCTATCTGGCCTGGATCAACCGTTATGGCAACTCCGAGGTGCTGTATATTCAGCTGGGACATGGGCCGGAGGCCTATCGCAATCCGCATTACCGGCAACTACTTCAACAGGCCATTGAGTGGTCGGCCGACCGGCATAGTCGTTTCAGTAGTAACAGGAATCATTGAAGTAGGCTGATGATCCAACTGTGTTGCTCACATTTCTGTTAGCGGTGGGCGATTGTACTAGGGTTAAAGCATGAGAAGATAGATTAGTTTTCAGGGAAGCGGGTAAATTTTTAATTCCTGATAACCTGTTGCTTCATCCAGTTCACGGGCAAAGCGGTACTGAGGAAACGCCGCTATGACAATTTCTGCGGTAGTATAAATGATACAACCTTCTACGAGATGACCGCCTGTTACATTTCCCACAGTATCTGCGACGGCCAGGTGCAGATGCATACCCTCTGTTCCCAGGGTTCCTGCCAAAGAAATAATTTCAAATTTTCCCTCATAAAGTTGATGTGCTTCCTGGTTGGCTAGCCGTAAAGCAAGCTTTTGTAAACTGCCTATGCCGGTGAGGATGGCTCCAGCCTGTATACCCAAAGATTGAATGTGATGTTTCAGCGACTGTTTCAGATCTTCTCCTGGGGTGAGCCGTATGGCATGAAAGGTCATCATGAACTACATTTTTAACCTATCGACAATTTTTTTATAATCTTCCTCCTTCAGCACTGAAGCGCTGTGAAATTGTTTCATTACTTTTCGCATAATACGGTTTTGCTGATCTCCCATCTTAAGGGCTTCCGAATAACGCATGTGGGTGAAAGTAACCATCGTATACAAAGGAATCCATCTGTCGGGAAAACGCCGGTGGAGTTCAGCTTCAATCTTTTTTCTTTCCAGAAAGGCAGGATCTGCCACCAGATCGCGCATTTCTATGAAATTACGCAAAGCCAGTTCGGCAATGGCATCCGCATCAGGTTTTCGTCTTAGCTGAAAATGGTCAATCAATGAAGATAGGTCGTGGGGAAACTCATCCAGCATCTTATAGAAGATGCGGCAGTCTTCAAAGGCAGCGTTCATACCCTGTCCATAGAACGGAACGATCGCATGAGCGGCATCTCCTATCAGCAGATTATGATGGTAGCGCGACCAGGGATAGCATTGGATGGTTACCAGATCGGAAGTAGGATTCTCAAAAAACTCTTCAGTAAGCCGAGGCATCAGGGGTACAGCGTCGGGAAAGTCTTTTTCAAAAAAATCCATTACGGCTTCAGGGGAAGATAAACGCGCAAAGGAGGTTTCTCCCTCATAAGCCAGAAAAAGCGTGCAGGTAAAGCTCCTGTCCTGATTAGGCAAGGCAATCATCATATAACCACCCCGGGGCCAGATATGAAGGGCATGCGGCTCCATGGCAAAGTCTCCGCTAGCAGTAGGAGGAATGGTTAGTTCTTTATAACCATGTTCCAGATACTGCTGACTGTAGTTGAACCGGGGCGTAATCTGCATGGCGCCCCGTAAAGCTGAAAAGGCACCATCAGCGCCTATCAACAGATCTGCTTTTACCGGCTCAAGCCTGCCAGAATCCAGAGCGCGGATACGGGCTTCGTTGTTTTTCAGGTCTATTGCTTCGCAGCTATGCTGAAAATACAAGTGTACGCCAGAGGCTTCGGCCTGTTCTACCAGCAGGCGATTCAGGTCTGCCCGGGACACTGAATTAATGAATTGCCCTTCCTTACCGTAGGGCTGAAAGGTGAGGTCTCCTTTAGGGCTATGCATCATCCGGCCGGGCATAGGGATCACAATACTCCTGATCTGGTCGGCTACGCCTGCTTCTTCCAAAGCAGCCAATCCCCTGTAGCTTAAGGCCAGATTGATAGAACGGCCTTCCTCCATTTTTCCTGATCGCACATCGGGCCGTTTCTCATATACCCTTACCTGCTGCCCTTTGCGGGCCAGCAATACGCTCAGCAAAGCACCCGAAAGGCCTGCCCCTAGAATGACTACTTGTTGACTCATGATGTTAACACTGCCTTCAGAATTGTAGCAAATTGAAATACCTCACTGTATGAATTATATAAAGGAACCGGTGTCACACGGATTACATTTGGTTCTCGCCAGTCTACCATAATATTATGTGCAGTGAGTTGCTCGAGCAGGTATCTCCCTTTTTCCAGTACATATAAAGATAGCTGACAACCCCGCGCCTCCGGTTGGGCAGGAGTGATCATCTTCATATATTTTTGCTCAGGGTCTGTGTGCTGCATACATTCTTCCAGAAAACCTGTGAGTTGTATACTCTTTTGACGCAGATTCTGTATCCCTGCTTCCTGTAATACGTCCAAAGCGGCCCGCTGGGCTGCCATGGATAAAATATTGACATTACTCAGCTGCCAGCCGTCAGCGCCGGGCATCGGCTGGAAGCCTTTTTTCATCTGGAAGCGTTCGGCCTCATTGTGTCCCCACCATCCGGCCAGACGGGGCAGGGAGGTATCCCGGGCAAAACGTTCGTGAACAAAAATACCCCCATTATTGCCGGGGCCAGCGTTCAGATATTTATAGCTACACCAGACAGCGAAATCCACATTCCAATCATGTAATTGTAAAGGAACATTCCCGATAGCGTGTGCCAGATCGAATCCTGCTTTCGCTCCCACCTGATGGGTAGCCGCTGTGATGGTTTGCATGTCGAAAAGCTGCCCTGTATAATATTGTATGCCTGGCAACAAAACCAGCGCCAGTGAGTCAGCATGCGTTTCCAGGGCTTGCCTTATTTTTTCTGTGCGGAGAGTTTCTTCTCCGGGTTCGGGTTTCAATGCTACAATCGCTTCTTCCGGATCAAACCCATGAAACCGCACCTGACTTTCTACCGCATATTGGTCGGAAGGAAAAGCACCGGCTTCTATCATGATCTTGAACCGTTGGGGAGAAGGCTGATAGAAGGAGATCATCATCAGGTGCAGATTGGTGGTCAGATTGTTCATGGCCACCACTTCGTGCTCATAAGCCCCGGTCAGGTGGGCCAAAGGCTTCTTCAGCAACTTATGGTAAGCGAACCAGGGGTAAGGTTCCTGAAAATGGCCTTCTACGGCCTGTGTATGCCATTTTTCTAACTCTAAAGTTATATAGGCCGAAACCTGCTTCGGCTGCAGCCCTAAGGAGTTGCCACAAAAGTAAATAACCTCCTTTCCATCAGAAGTTGTGGGAATCAGAAACTGATTCCGAAAGTCTTTTAAGGAATCCAATTGGTCGTAGGCTAGCGCTTTGCTGTGCAATTCTTCCATAATTTTATAACTTAGTTCAAAGCTAACAGAATAAAATATGAATATCGATTTAAAAGGTAAAAGAGCTATCGTTTGCGGGGCATCACAGGGAATTGGTAAAGCCTGTGCTATGGAATTAGCTTCTCTGGGGGCCAGTATTACTCTGATAGCCCGCCATGAAGAGAAATTAAAAGAAGTACAGGCCCAGTTACCGAAGGATTCCGGGCAGCAACACCATTATGTATGCGCTGACTTTAACCAGCCAGAATATCTGAAAGCTGTCATTACAGAATATTTGAGTAATACGCAGCAGGCAGATATTCTGGTGAATAACACAGGGGGACCACCTGCCGGACAGGCTTATGAGGCAGAAGTATCGGCCTTTGTCAAAGGTTTTCAGATGCATCTGGTGTGCAATCAGATATTAGTACAGGCTGTTTTGCCCTATATGCAATCTGCTGGCTCAGGCCGTATTATCAATATTATTTCCACTTCGGTGAAAGAACCCATTCCAGGATTGGGTGTATCTAACACGATCCGGGGCGCTGTGGCTAACTGGTCCAAAACGCTCTCCAAGGAATTAGGGAAGTTTGGTATTACTGTCAACAATATTTTACCGGGGTCTACCAATACGCAAAGAATATGGGACCTGGTGAAGAACCGGGCGCAAAAGCAGGGAAAAAGTGAAGAAGAAGTAGCAGCAATGATGAAAAGCGAGATTCCGGCAGGTCGGTTTGCAGAACCGGAAGAGCTTGGCGCAGCTGTGGCTTTTTTAGCTTCCCCGGCAGCGGCTTATATTTCCGGAGTCAATTTGCCGGTAGATGGCGGTAGAATGAGTGGTGGGTGATTACGAGGAGTGTTCAGGGGTACCGTGTTGAGATCCAACACGGGTACCTCTGACTATGACAGATAAATTATATCCAGAAGATCAAGAGACCAGGGCTTTGCCAGCTTCCTTAGGCGCTTTTTTCAGTTTAGCAATATTGAATACTTTTTGGGTTTTATATCCCGTATAGCTGCATTCATAATGTTTGACCAAAGTACCTTCTTTTTCTTCAGTAGGGGACTCGATGATTTCTTCTCTTACCACACGGAGGGTGTAGTATCCGCAGGTTGGAGATTGCTCAGCATGCAAATGGCCTTTATACTTCTCAATTTTAGTTTCGCCGGTTTTTTCATCTACCCAGACATCATAATCCACTGAAAAAATGTTTTCTTCTGCCTGCATACCTTCATCCAAATGCACATCTTCTTCCGCTTCGCTTAAAAGTTTCATCTTATTGCCGGCTTTAGAAGTTCTGGGTTTATAACGAAGTTTATGTAGCCTCTTTTCTATATAAGTAGGATAATAATACTCCAGATAGTTATAAATGATGACACCTAAAATCAAACCAAACATACCAGATACAAAAATCCCTACAAAAATATACAAGGGTTCGGTGGCTAAAATAGAAGTAACGTAACAGCCTCCGGCTACGATAAAAGCAACGCTACTATACCAGAGTAATTTTTTTTCATGAAGATTGATAAAATCATATTTAGCTTTAGCATCCCGGGATGTAGCTAATTTGAACAGCAAATAAATGAGTATGGCTACGCCTACACCTGCTATAATAAAGGTGCTATAGTAAAAAACCGTACGAATCATGGATAAGAAAGCTTCCATAGCGATGAATATTTTATGTTGTTTTAAAGCTTGTTATTAATATCGTCCACAAACCCGCTTGTCTTAAAAAATGCGGGTAAAATTTTGACCAAGTACGTTAATTTATCAGAAATAGTAAAAGTGAAACGAACATAAGTTTTCACGTTTTATTACATTTGTTTTTCTCCGATAATTATCTCACTTAATTTACAAAAAAATCTTTTGAAACCATACCTTCTGCTTTATTTTGTGCGGAATGGATAGATGTTAACCAGTTGATAATCAGCAGGGTGAAACGGAGAGTATCAGGCAAAGCAATATTTTATTTTCAGCAAACTTGCAGGTATTATGTGAGCCTGTTTATTGCGGCTGAAGGTAATCTCATTAAAGCTTTTCCTCAATAAAATTGGTAATCATCTGAAATAAGTGAATTTGTGTATTTCCCCCATAAATGCCGTGATTTCGATTTGGGTAGAAAAAAGATCGAAATTGTTTGTTAGCCGCTATGAGCGCATCTTCAAGTTCTACTGAATTTTGAAAGTGAACATTATCGTCGCCTGTGCCATGAATTAACAACAGATCACCTTTGAGTTTATCAACATGGCTAAGGGGTGAGTATTGATCATATCCCTCAGGATTGCGTTGGGGTGTCTGTAGATAACGCTCCGTATAGATGGTATCATAAAATCGCCAGTTCGTCACTGGGGACACCGCTACGCCTGCTTTAAAGATATCATTTCCTATAAACAGGGAAAGCAGCGTCATATACCCGCCATAGCTCCATCCCCAGATACCGATCCGGTCCTGGTCTACATAGGGAAGGTTTCCTAAATATTCAGCGCCTGCTATTTGATCCTGCGTTTCGTATTTTCCTAATTGTGCATAAGTGACATGCCGGAAATCCCGGCCTCTTCCGCCGGTCCCTCTGTTGTCGATGCAAGCCACAATGTATCCTTGCTGAGTGATATAATGAAGCCAGGCTTCCCGGTTACTCATCCACTCATGGGTTACATTTTGTGAGCCAGGGCCTCCATACACGTACATCAGAACCGGATATCGCTGTGTAGTATCAAAGTTTGCCGGTTTGATCATATATCCGTAAAGTTCAGTCTGGTCGTCGGTCCGGAAGGTAAAAAATTCTTGTGTGCCTAAAGCATAGTCAGCCAATTCCTGTTTCAGAGGCTCATTTTCCTCCAAAGTTTTTACCAACTTACCGGAAGGAGCCTGATGCAGACTCACCTGCAAGGGTGTGGTAATGCTGGAGTAATTGAGCATAAAATAGCGGTAGTCCGGACTGAAGTGAGCCTCATAGGTGCCTTCCTGTTGGCTTAGTCTTTCTTTGTGGGAGCCTTTGATACCTATACGGTACAAATGTTTTTGTAAAGGAGAAACTTCAGTGGAAAGATAATATAGTATGTCTTTTTTCTCATCAATACCCAGAAATTCACTCACTTCCCAGGGGCCATTTGTAATCTGCCTGATCAAATTGCCTTCCATGCCATAGAGATAAATATGTTTGAATCCATCTCTTTCACTGGTGTAGATAAATTGATCTCCATTTTGGAGATAGGTGAGATCATCATTGAATTCAATATCTACATAAGTATTGCTTTTTTCGGTTAAAATAACTTTTGTTTGGCCGGTGGAAGCATGGGCATGAAGAATTTCCAGTTCATTTTGCAAACGGTTCATACGGATAATAGAAAGTAAATTGGGATCGTTGGTCCACTGTACCCGGGGTATATAAATATCAGGATTTGTGCCTGTATCCATAGTGATGGTTTGTCCGGAATGTAAGTCATAGACAGATACACTGACTTTTGAGTTCTCTTCTCCTGCTTTAGGGTATTTAAACCGATAGTCTTCCGGATAAAGGTCACCCCATACTTGCATATTATATTCCTTTACAGCTGATTCATCAAAAGAAATGAAAGCCAGTTTATCACTATCCGGTGACCAGTAGAATGCCTGGGCAAATCCAAATTCTTCTTCGTAGACCCAGTCGGCGCTACCGTGGATCAGCTTATTCTTTTTGCCGTTCCGGGTGATTTGCTTCAATGACATATTTGCCAGATCAACGATAAATAAGTTGTTGTTTCTAACGAAAGCTACATGAGAGCCATTGGGAGAAAAAGTAGCATAAGATTGTTTTTCTCCACTTGCTAACGCTTTAAAATCATCACGGGTGATATCGTATATATAGTAATAAGCTTTAGTGGAACGCCTGTAAATAGGTTCAAGCTCTGTGGCCAGTAACACCTTGGTTTCATCCGGACTCAACACATAACTGCTAAAAGCCAAGGCAAAAGCTTCGCCCGGGGGAACCAGTTTAGCGCCATTTACCAAAGTATCCACCATTTTTCCGGTGGTGATGTCATATTGGAAAATGTGCTCAAAATAGCTGGTGTCGTCATGAACTTGCGAAGTATAGTAACGGCCATCGTCCATCCAATTGATCCCTTGTATGCTTTGTGGTGTAAACAGTCCGTTCTCAAAAATGTCTTCCAAAGAGAATGGTTTCTGATCAGGAATGGAAGCCAAGCTAGCTGAAATAATAAGTAAAAAAGAAAAAACCAACAGCGGTTTGACAAAAATATTATAGGAAGAAAAAAAGCTCATAGGAGTATGAAATAATATTAATTGAAAATTATGTAAATGAGATATTTCCAATTGTATTTTTTAATAATAATAGAAAAAGCGGTATAAAAAACATAAAACTGGGAATGCTTTAAAATTTCATTCTGATAATATATTGCAATGATTAGCCTTTAAAATAATTTTTCTTTCATTTTCATAACAATTGCCTTCTCATTACTCTTATAATATTATTTAACCCATGGTCGATTTAAGCAAAAAAATTTTTTCAACATATAATTCCTAGCTCTTATTTCTAAATCTTACATCACCCTTCAAACCTTATTCAGTTGGTACAGTTTATGTAAAATCAATAAAATATAGGTTATGGAAGCCACAAGCAAAAAGAAAAGTTTCAAAGAACTAATTCAACAGTCGGAGGTGCCGGTGTTAGTGGATTTTTATGCCGATTGGTGCGGACCATGTCAGACGCTAAGTCCTATTGTAGAGCAGGTTGCCGCCGAAATGAGCGGCAAAATCAAAACAATAAAAGTGGATGTGGACAAGAATCAGCGAGCTGCTATGAATTATCAGGTAAGAAGTATTCCTACTTTAATACTTTTCTGGAAGGGCAACATTTTATGGAGACGCGCTGGTCTAATGACCAAACGAGAACTTTTATCACTTTTAAATAATTCTATATCTCAAAATTAATTTTTAAACCACAAAATTCTAAAATCAAACAGGTATGAAAAAAGTTTTTAGTTATTTTTTACCGATCTTAACGATTACATCACTTTTGTTTTTTGTAAGTTGTAGCGAAGAGGAGGACCCAATAGGAGACCTTATCATTTCATTAACGCCTAGTGATGAAGTGAGTGCTGCTCCTGGAGAAACTATAACTATTGAAGTAGATGTTACTGGCGGAGATGCTGATACCCAAATTCAAGCCCTTTCAGATAACGGAGGATCCTTTGTTCCTACCAATGGTATTATCACTGCCGGGGAATCTATTCAGTTTGTAGTGCCCACGGATGCAACCATCGATGATGTGTACACTTTGACTTTCAGCATACAAGGTTCTAACGTAAGTGAGCAGTTGACTGTTAACATTGCATATGCTAGTGTAGCCGATGTAATAGCCGGCAATTCTGAGTTGTCTACTTTGAACGAGGCTGTTGTAGCCGCTGGACTGGAAGATGCATTGATGGATGCAAATGCTACCTATACTGTCTTCGCACCTTCTAACGCTGCACTAGACGGTGTAGATCTGACAGGTTACACCACAGAGGAGCTTGCTAGCTTGTTGCAATATCATGTAATTGCTGACAGCTTAATGGCTGGTGATTTAGAAACAGGTTACTATCCTACGCTAAACCAAGACAGTGTATATATTGTAGTAGATGGCACCACCGTGACCATCAACAACGTGACTGTGACGACTCCTGATTTAGCCGCTGGCAATGGTGTGGTTCATATTGTAGATGGTATTATCACATCAGATGTGACTACTTACGAAGCCTTCTTGCTGGCAGCTCCCACAGGTGATCAGACTTCAGAAACTTTCTTTAGTACTACTACCGGTGAGCTGTACTCTTATGATGAAGTAACCAGTACCAGTGAGAATATTTCCCAGTGGATTGATTTTGGATATTATTATGGTGCTACGGCAGGGGGTACTATTGCTTCTCCAGATTCATGGCCTGCTGATGCCGTCTTATATTCAGGATTGGCTGCATGGAGTACCAGAAATAACACTGATTTCAGATCTACCAATTTGACTGTAGCAGATTTTGATGCCATTGCAGTGGGTCAGGGAGATGATATTGAAGCAGAGTTTGAAGCGGGTACAGATTTCGCCAACACGGGTAGAGCAAATCCTGTTGCAGAGGAAGACATAATTGCCTTTACTACTGCCGATGGTCGGTTTGGACTCATCAAGGTACTCGAAATTGTAGGTACCACCGGATCAAATGATGGTATCCGTATCGAAGTAAAAGTGACAAACTAATCATCAGTTTGTAAAAGTAGTATGAGCTCCCCCAAAAGGGGAGCTTTTTTTGTAATTATTAGTTTTCGTTACGTTTATTTTAAAATAAATTTTCCTATATTTGCAGTTCTTTTTCAGAAGCAGAAATATTTAAAAGCAAAAATCATGAGCGAGCTTTTTAAAGTTATAGAGGAAGAATATCAGGAAAACAGGAAAAACCACCCTGATTTCAAAGCGGGTGATACCATTAATGTTCACGTAAAAATCCGCGAAGGAAACAAGGAACGTATTCAGCAGTTTCAGGGCGTTGTTATTCAACGTAAAAACAAGGGTAGTAATGGCGAAACCTTTACGGTAAGAAAAGTTTCCAATAGTGTAGGCGTAGAAAGAATTTTCCCTATTATTTCTCCCAGTATTGAGAAGATTGAATTGATACGTGAAGGTAAAGTAAGAAGAGCTCGTCTCTACTATTTGAGAGGGCGGCAAGGCAAAGCTGCCAGAATTAAAGAAAAGATGAAGCACTCGACCAAAAATAATGCATAAAAAAAGCCTGCATCACGCAGGCTTTTTTTTGATCTTCTATCCCTCATTTTAATCCCTTTGTCTTTTCATAATCCATATTTTTAGCGGCCTCTCCTGGTTGGGTATCAGGCACTTCATCAGTAATGTCAGCAGAACCTTCATAAGCTTCATGGGGATGTGGATCCGAGGGTTCAGCTTCCTTGTTATCTTGAGCACTACCTTTTACTTTCTCAAATTCTGCCTCTCCATAAAAACGATACATTTTTTCTGTTTCCTCACGATCTGCATCCTTTAACTTATTGATATCCAGTTCCGGTGCATTCTTCAACTCATGGCGATTCATTTTTAATGTAATCTCATGAGAATTGGTGTTAAATTCCAGGGTATGCCAGGGTAGGGCGATATGGTCACTACCTATGCCCAAAAAGCCTCCTGTGGCCAATACGACAAAAACGGGATGATGGGTTTCCGGATCAATAAATACATCTTTTATCTTTCCCATAGGCTCCCTGACTGTATCATACACGGAATGATCAAGTATATGATCACTAACTGATAAGAATTTTTTAATCATCATAGCAATTACGTATTTATAAAGAACGATGGGTCTAACAAGAACAATCCTGAGACCATCCCTTCATTGATTTATTTCAATAAAACAACAGAGGAAGAAAGGAAAAGTTTTGTGAGAAAATCAGGTAGAAATCAATTGCTATTGTTATAAAAGATCATTAGCCAAGTTAGCCAGTTCTGATCGCTCCCCTTTTTCCAGCGTAATATGGGCATACAAAGGGTGAGCTTTGATTTTGTCGATCAAATAGGAAAGGCCATTACTCTGAGAATCCAGATAAGGGGTGTCAATTTGGTAAATATCTCCAGTAAAGACAATTTTGGTATTTTCTCCCGCCCTGGTAATAATTGTCTTTACCTCATGGGGTGTGAGGTTCTGCGCTTCATCTACAATAAAGAAGATATTAGACAGACTTCTTCCCCGGATATAAGCCAGCGGGGTAATCACGAGTTTTTCATTATTGACCATCTCGGAAATCCGGGTATAATCCTTATCACTTTCATGGAATTGGTTCTGAATAAATTTCAGGTTATCCCAGAGTGGCTCCATGTAGGGGTTTAGCTTAGATTTGATATCTCCAGGCAAATAGCCAATATCTTTGTTGCTGAGAGGTACGATCGGGCGAGCCAAATATATTTGTTTGTAGTCGCGGCGCTGCTCCAGTGCCCCTGCCAAAGCCAGCAATGTTTTGCCGGTTCCGGCTACTCCCTGAATAGTAACCAGTTTCACTTCAGGATTTAAAATAGCATGCAAAGCAAAAGCCTGTTCTGCATTTTTGGGAAGAATACCATAGGCACGCTTCTTCTCAACTTTTTCTATTTTTTGAGTAACAGCATTATAATAGCATAAAGCAGAATTTTTGGTGCTTTTGAGAATATAATAAGTATTACTGGCAACATTATCAGGATTCATGACATCGTCCACTTCACAGAATCCATCTTTGTAAAGCGTAGAGATTTTAATACTGTTGACCCGGTCAATCACAGTTTTACCGCTTTGTAGTTCCGAGACATGTTTTACTTTTCCTGTTTCATAGTCTTCTGCAACCAGATTCAGAGATTTGGCTTTAAGCCGTAGGTTAATGTCTTTGGTCACTAAAATAACTCTTCTGTCAGGATAAGATTCCTTTAAGGTGAGTGCCGCATTTAGTATTTTGTGATCAGGTTTTCTTTCATCAAAAATCTTTTCTGCATCTATAATACTTTCCGAACTCATCACTACTTTAAAGGAACCTTTGGATTTTCCATTCAAAGGGATCCAGTCTTGCAAAGTATGATCTGCAGACATCTTATCTAACAGGCGGATAAACTCTCTAGCTTCGAAGTTGCGGGTATCACTCCCCTTTTTGAACTGGTCAAGTTCTTCCAATACCGTAATAGGAATTCCTACATCATGCTCTTCAAAATGCATGATGGCATCGTGGGCATATAGAATTACAGAAGTATCTAAGACAAAAATCTTTTTTGTACCACTAGATTTGCTCTTATTGCTCGTTTCTTTTTTAACTCTTCCCATAAGATTGTATGTTTCCGCAGATCACTTTCTAACCAAAGAGGGGGCGCTAAGTTAAGGAATATCTTATGAAAATTTTAGCATAAAAGCGTCTTCTTTTTCTCTTGGAATTACTTTCAGTACATTGGCCAATACCAGAAGCACCAGGGTCTGAGAAGCGTTACGCAGAGAAAGCTGCGCCAACTCGGCAAAGGTACGCAAGGTAATCTCCTGATGCTCATCGAGGTGCTCCATGAGCAACTTTTCCTTTTCACCAAAAGTAAATTTAATGTCTTTTTGTTGCCGCTCTCGTCTTAGGATTTGCCAGACTTCCCGACTGGCCTGCAAACTTTTGTCTTCATAGCGGATATAGGCTTTTCCACGAAGTTGTTTATGGGAATTTCCGTTTTGCCGGTGTATAGGGTTAAAATAGCTCGAGCTTTCTAAAATATAATGCGGCTTACGGGTACTTTCATGAATATTATAAATGACTACAGCTTTTTTGTTAGAAATCGGGATAATTTCTATATCATAATCAATTTTGGGACGGCACCATTTTTTAATGGCTTTTTCTAAAATAAAAATCTCTTCATCGGCAAACTTGATACCAGGTATGGTGCCGTTATCATCTACACCAATCAGCAGGGTTCCGCCTTTGGTATTGGCAAAGGCTACAATCTCGCGGATAATCTTTTCAGGGTGTACTACTTTCCGCTTAAACTCTATCATTTCACCCTCACCTCGACTTACCAGCCGCTTAATTCTCTGCAGTGACATAATTGAGTGTAGAATTTTGAAATTGAACACCTCACCAGCGATGATTTTCACCGCTAGTATAGACCACCTAAGGTTAACTTCAATTCTTAACGATCGTCAAACTCATCATCGTCTTCATAATCGGGCATTGAGAACATACCGCTAAGCAAATCTTTAAACTGGATGCCGGTGGTCAGTTGTTTTTTGCTGAGTTGACTGTATTCTGCCAATCCATGCAAAGCAAACTCCATCATGAAAAGCCGGATATTTTCATCTGTATTGGGATGATGAGTTTTTATTAAACTTTCCAATCCCGGTACAGACATCAATGCCTTTTTGTATTCGCTATTGCTTAAGTCATTCAGAATATCTACTTCATTTCCTTCGCCGAACCACTCCACGATAGCCCGATAGGGATTTTTCTCTTTTTGTTTCCTTTTTTCTTCCGGATTCGGAAAATATTGAATAAACTGGCTGCGAATCGCTTTCCCCACAAGGTTTTGCGCTACAATGCCCGGCCCTTCCTGTTCGCCTTCATATACTAACTCAACTTTGCCGGTAATGGAAGGAAGCACGCCTACAAAATCTGAAATTCTGACAAAGGTTTCCTTTTCACCATTAATCAAGGTGCGCCGTTCGGCAGAACTCATGAGATTTTCATAGGCCGAGATAGTCAGACGGGCAGAAACACCACTTTTTTCATCTACATACTCACTATCCCGTGCCTCAAAAGCAATCTGTTCTATCAGGTCTTTGGCCAGTTCATTGAGTTTAATCTTTGCCTTTTGTGGTTCTTTAATATAGGCTTCCTGTTCCGTGATCTTTTTCCCAATTTCAATGGTACGGGGATAATGGGTCATGATCTGGCTATCAATACGGTCTTTCAAAGGAGTGACAATACTGCCTCGGTTGGTGTAATCTTCCGGGTTAGCGGTGAAAACAAATTGGATATCCAGTGGAAGCCGTATTTTAAACCCTCTGATCTGAATATCTCCTTCCTGCAAAATATTAAATAAGGCTACCTGAATACGGGCCTGTAAGTCGGGCAACTCATTGATGACAAAAATACTCCGGTGAGAACGGGGAATAAGCCCGTAATGAATCACACGCTCGTCAGAATAAGGCAATTTTAAAGAGGCAGCCTTAATGGGGTCCGTATCGCCAATCAGGTCTGCTACGGACACATCAGGTGTAGCCAGTTTTTCAGTGTATCGTTCGGAGCGGTGAACCCACGCAATGGGCGTATGATCTTTGTGCTCCGCTATTGTGGATTTTCCAAAACTGGACAAAGGTTCCAACGGATCGTCATTTAGTTCAGATCCCTGTATGATGGGAATATACTCATCCAGTAAGTCTACCATGAGGCGGGCAATTCTGGTTTTGGCTTGTCCGCGCAGACCCAGCAGAATGATATTGTGCATAGAAAGAATCGCTCTTTCCATATCCGGAATCACAGACTCTTCATAGCCCCAAATACCCTCAAAAACTTTTTCCTTTTTTTGGAGCCTTTGGATAAGATTGTCTCTCAATTCTTGTTTAATAGACTTGGGTTGGTAGCCGGTAGCTTTCAGTTCGCCAAGTGTGTGAATGTGTAATAGTTTTTCTGATGGTATATCTTGATATTGCATGCTTTTCTCTAGGTTTAAAGTTCAGAGTTCTCCATTCATAGTTTAGATAAGATAAACTATCAATAGCAAACCCGGAACCGGTAGCTATACTTCATAAACTAGTTTTTGTAAAATTTTCTACGGTTCCTGCGATAATCTTCAAAAATAAGGTGACCAAGACCTTTCAGGCTGCTGTAGTAGGCGTTACCGTTGTTGACTTCGGTAAATTTTTTTACAAACTGTTTTAAATAAGGATCAGAAGCGATCATAAAAGTAGTGACAGGGATACCAATCCGACGGCATTGAGCACCCAGATTCAACGTTTTGTTTAAAATTTTACTGTCCAGCCCAAAGCTATTTTTATAATATTTGATGCCCTGCTTCAAACAGGTAGGTTTACCGTCAGTGATCATGAAAATTTGCTTATTTTTCGTCTTACGGCGTCGAAGAATATCCATCGCTAGTTCCAGGCCAGCCACTGTATTGGTATGGTAAGGACCTACTTTCAGAAAAGGCAGATCTTTGATCTGTATCTGCCAGGCATCATTTCCAAATACGATAATATCCAACGTATCTTTCTTGTACTTGGTAGTGATGAGTTCGGCCAAAGCCATAGCCACTTTTTTGGCTGGTGTAATTCTATCCTCTCCATAAAGAATCATAGAATGTGATATATCAATCATGAGTACGGTGGAAGTCTGCGTTTTGTACTCGGTATCATTCACTTCCAGATCGTCCTCCGTTAAGGTGAAGTTGCTGATACCGTGATTGATCTGGGCATTCCGAATAGAATCTGTCATTGCGATTTGTTCCAGGGTGTCGCCGAACTGATAATCGCGTCGGTCGGTGTTTGGTTCATCACCAAAGCCGCTATGATGTGTTTTGTGATCTCCTTTGGCTGTTTTTTTCAGCTTGCCAAAGATTTCTTCCAGGGCACTTTTACGGATACTTCGTTCTGTCTTGGCAGTCACCTCGAAAGCACCTTGGGGATTTTCGTCTGTGATATAACCTTTATCTTTCAGGTCCTGAATAAAATCGCCCAT
Source organism: Catalimonadaceae bacterium JC749 (assembly GCA_021730635.1). Classification (GTDB taxonomy): domain Bacteria; phylum Bacteroidota; class Bacteroidia; order Cytophagales; family Cyclobacteriaceae; genus JAJNNC01. Next base: position 724,758 of record JAJNNC010000001.1, on the reverse strand, counting down.
CCCATAGTCACTGTTGGTAATCCCATATTGATTATCCAGACTGGTCATCCATTGTAGTGTTTCTGATACATCGCCGGAAGTAATGACCATTAGCTCCATGAAAATTTTAAGCAGTTGGTCAAAAGTGCTTTGGCCGCCTGCCTGTTGGTCGGGCGTATATTCAGTAAATCGATATCCTAACATACATGGGAAAACTTAAAAGTAAAACCTTTGTTTATACGCAATGGCAGTTTGAGGGGTTCGTAATGGCTACTGAAGATAAGCTTTCATCCGAACACTTCTTCCTGATAACACATTATTAATCAGAAATATTCAAAAGCTGCACAATTAATGCAAAAACTGACTGAGATTTTGTAAGGAGATACACGACAGGTGAAAAAAGAAACAGATTGTAAGGTGGCCAAGGTTTACGCTTTGTTCGATGGCATTTTCTTATTTGATACATGAAGGTCTATCATTGAAGTGTGGGCTACCAATAAAAACTGTAACTTGTTACTGTATAACAGTTTTGGATAGGCAACTTAGACAACTCATAAACTATGACAGATTCCTACACCATCCCGGCGCAGACACGTATCGGACATGTTCATCTGAAAGTCTCTAATCTGGAACGTGCGCTACATTTTTACTGTGACATACTGGGCTTTTCTCTGACCACTACTTATGGCCATGAGGCTGCCTTTATCGCTGCCGGTGGCTATCACCATCATCTTGGACTCAATACATGGTATAGCAAAGAAGGGCCTCCGGCACCCTTGCGAAGTGCAGGCTTGTTTCATACTGCTATATTGTATCCTACCCGGAGAGATCTGGCTGTTGCCTATCAACGGTTGCTCAGTTTTAACTATCCTATCACAGGGGCGGCAGACCACGGCGTATCGGAAGCCATCTACCTGAACGACCCCGACCGGAATGGGGTAGAACTTTATTGGGACAGACCCAAAGACCTCTGGCCGCAAAAGGCAGATGGTTCTATAGATATGTATACGCATCCCTTAGATTTGGATGATCTGCTCAAAACAATAGAACACCATAAAAATTCTTAAATGCCATTACCTCCACCCATTACAGGTCAGGAACCGACTTCTTTCGCTCACTTTACTATCACTGTCCGGTTGCCTCACATCATTGATAAAATCATAGAGGATAACTTTTACCCTCCTGAAATAGTAGTAAATCTTCAGGCATTGAAAGCAGAAATTCCACAGCAACCTATTTCATTGCCAGAAAGTGTAGCCTCTTCCGAACGATCTTACTGGGAAAAGTATTTCCAGCAATACCAGGGTAAAAACTGGCTGGAAGCTCCTTTTTATCTGGCAGAAGCCTATTTTTATCGCCGTATATTAGAGGCTGTATATTATTTTCAGCCAGGGCCTTTTTATCAACTGGATCCTTTTCAAAAGCAGAAATTAACCGGCCTGGAAGACCATAGTTCTTTTTTGCAAAAGGCCATCGAACAACAGGAGCCTATGCTTGGAGAGAAAGAGACGATCCAGGCGCATCTTCGTGGTTTGCTGTTAATCAATCTTTGGGGTAACCGGGCCGACATGAGTTTACTACCAGCACAACAGCAGCTTCTGCGGACAGAATCTCAGGCAGACGATGCGCTGATCATTGATAACGTGGAACGTTTATGGCACTTTATGCATAAGCGACAGCCTGAGAGAATAGACTTTATTCTGGATAACGCTGGTGTGGAACTGGCGGGCGACTTCCTGCTGGCAGATTTTTTCTTAACGACAAAACTGACCCGGCAAGTGGTCTTTCATGCCAAAACGTATCCCACCTTTGTATCAGATGCTACCCGAAAAGATGTTGACCTTACCTGGCAATTTTTCAAAGATCATACACGTTTTCCGGCAGCTTTCGCAGATCGATTGTCAGCACATTTTCGCCAATCCAGACTTGTCATAGAGGATCATCCGTTCTGGAATGCCCCTGCTCATTTCTTTGAGCTGCCGTCAGGGTTACAACATCAACTATCTGCTGCAGATTTATTAGTGAGTAAGGGAGATGCTAATTATCGCCGGTTGTTGGGTGACGCATCATGGCCATGGACAACGCCCGTTTGGGAAGCGGTAGATTATCTGCCTGTGCCTTGTCTGGCCTTGAGAACATTAAAATCAGAAGTGCTGGTCGGCCTCAAGGAAGATAGTTTGAGAGGTATGGACACCAGCACTTCGCATTGGCTGACAAGTGGTAAATATGGCTTGATTCAATTTATTGGGAATGCGTGAATAATAACACAATGGGCAGTTAAGGTTTTCCAAATTGTTTAATCTTCCTGGTTAGAGAATTCTTTCCAGCTTGAATTTTTTCCTCATCACCAGGCCGTTCCGCATGAGTCTTACTCTTATGGTTTTACCGGGTTTAAAACTTGTCAAACTGTTGAAGGTGGCCAGCGTTAATTCGGGAAAAGCGATGCCATTCACTGACAAAATAATATCTCCTTCTTGAATGCCGACCCGTTCGGCAGGGGTATCTTCTGCTATTTTGCTCACTACATAAGTTTCCAGCAGAGGGCCAATGGCAATCAGATCCATACCGCTCATGTTGTATTCAAATTCTTTCCGAAACAAGCGATTTTTTTTAAGATACATGAAACCATTGGCATAGTCGAAAATAACCCGAAACCGTTTCAGGATGGAGCCGCCAATGTTACCATTATGACTGGTGCGAGCGGCCAACTCTTCGGCGAATTCATTTTCTTCGGGAAAAGAAGCGATGATCCCTTTGATCTTAAATTTATTGATCCTTATTTCTTTAACGCGCGCCATATGCCCATAAATGTCTCCACTGAGGCCACGGCCTAAATAGCCAGAGAGTCTTTTCTCCGGCACCTTAAGATTCGGATGGGTTGAAGAATTCAACAACAGGGAATGACTGGCACCAGTGTCCACCATCAGTTTAATTTCAATGGGAGAGTTATTGTCTCCTATATACTGAACATTTTTCACATAAGGCTTGGTGTCTTCTACGGTGATAGGAATGGCTGCATAGGATCTTCTGGGCCTAAAATATTCTGGTTTGTGTAAGATTATCTTACGGTTGGTATAGTCTATCTCCACAACAAAACGGCTGAAGATCTCATAACCCAGGATACCGTGTACACGGGTACCCAAATGGCTGTCCAGCATTAGGTAATCTTCTTTTAAGACCAGCATAGCATTCCCTTCTGCGGTCAGACCCGGCATGTCAAAACTGATATTGTTGCTTACATAGGCACTAATTTGCCCAGCATTACCAGCTCCCATCAGACTGATCACCCGATCATTTTTTGAAGGAATGCCATCGACATATATTTTATTGGTAAGAATGGCAGTCCTGACACCCGTATCCAAAATAAATTTGAGTTCGTCTCCATCATTGACTTTAACGGGTACTACGATCAAGTTGCTATGTAATTCAAAGGGGATGGATACCCTTCTGGCTTTTGGATTGGCTAATCTAAATCCTCCATATTGTGCGGTGGCCGTATCAGGAACTACCACTAATAGGAAGGTAATACTTATTAAAAAGCGAATTACCCAAGTATGCCAAACAAATACACCCATACAAAATTTCTTTATTACATAGAGCAATCACTTCATTAAACCTTTTCGTAGGTAAGGAACTTTCCAGTTAAAGAGCTGAGAATAGTATGAAATTTTGGTTGAATTTAATAGAATTACAGCTTGATACAGCGCTGATTGTAATGGTTGTAAAATAAAAGCATTTTACAATTATTCAATATTTTTGCCTGATTTTCTGCTTAATGATTCTAGATTATGTCTACCTTTTCCCTCTATTTTAATTTAGGGCTTACCCACATCCTGGATATCAATGGTTATGACCACATTTTATTTGTTATAGCACTCTGTGCGCTTTATTTGCCCCGCGACTGGAAAAGAATATTAGTAATTGTAACAGCCTTCACCATTGGACATTCTATCACGCTGGCGTTAGTGACGCTTGATATTTTCCGCATAAATAGCGCAGTAGTAGAGTTTTTGATTCCGGTAACTATTTTCATTACTGCTTTGAGCAATATAGTAAAAAAGCAACAAAATTTTAAGGGAGGAAGCCTGCAAATTAACGATGGATTTGCTTTATTTTTTGGATTGATTCATGGTATGGGGTTTTCTAATTATTTGCGCAGCCTGTTAGGAAGGGATGAAAGTATCTTAATGCAATTATTTGCTTTCAATCTGGGTTTAGAAGTAGGGCAGGTGGTGGTCGTTGCTGGTTTCTTAATAATTTCCTTTATATTTATCAACATTCTGAGTGTAGCGAGAAGGGACTGGAAACTGGTTGTTTCTTCTGCGGTTGCCGGTATTGCCCTTAGTTTAATGATGAATGCTAAATTCTGGTAAAATATTATTTGGTTTCCATTGTTTGTTTATAATCTGTAATTTACTATTAATTCTTATATAACTTTAGGTTTACCTATGATAAGCATGATAAGACAGTGTATATCTTTTTTGTTTCTGACAGTTTTTATTTTTTCTGCCTATGCGCAGGAGGGAAAGCATACTAATAAGTTCGAGCAATTAGGAACTTTGCTGCCTACACCCAATGTATATCGCGCCGGATCGGGGGCACCTGGTCATGAGTACTGGCAACAAAGAGCTGATTATAAGATCAAGTGCCAGTTAAATGATGAGACACAACGACTTACAGGCTCTGAAACCATCACCTATTACAACAACTCACCCGATGTGTTGGAATATCTGTGGGTGCAGTTAGATCAGAATATGCGAGCCAAGGATTCTGATACCTACAAGACACAAACCAACAGCATTACCGATAAAATGAATGTGGATGACCTGGAAGCACTCATTGGATATGATTTTGACGGTGGACATAAAATACAGGCTGTGAAAGACGCTGAAGGAAATCCTTTACCCTACACGATTAACCGCACAATGATGCGGGTAGATATGCCTGAACCTTTGAAGCCCGGTGAACAATATGTTTTCTCGGTAGACTGGTACTATAATATCAACGATCGTATGCTCATGGGCGGACGTGGTGGTTATGAATATTTTCCTGAAGATGGAAATTACCTTTATACCGTTACGCAGTGGTTTCCCCGTATGGCTGTTTACAGCGACCATCAGGGCTGGCAGCACAAACAATTTTTAGGGAGAGGTGAGTTTGCTCTTACTTTTGGTGACTATGAAGTGGAAATTACCGTTCCTTCAGATCATATTGTTGCTTCTACGGGCACCTTGCAAAATCCGGAGGAAGTACTGACTCCAACACAAATAGAATTGTTTGAGAAATCGAAGACAGCAAAAGAACCTGTGATTATTGTGAGCCAGGAAGAAGCCACCAGGAAAGAAAAGAAACATGCAAAAGATACCAAGACCTGGATATACCATGCCGACAGTGTGAGAGACTTTGCCTTTGGTAGTTCAAGAAAATACATCTGGGATGCCATGGGTGTAGAGATTGACGGGCGTACTGTCATGGCCATGTCTTATTATCCGAAGGAAGCGAATCCACTTTGGGGGCAATATTCTACTAAAGTAGTGGCACATACACTCAAGACTTACTCTAAATATACTATTCCTTATCCTTATCCGAAAGCCATATCAGTGGAGGCTTCCAACGGTATGGAATATCCCATGATTTGCTTTAATTATGGTCGCCCTGCTCCTGATGGTACTTACTCAGACCGGATCAAATACGGTATGATCAGCGTCATTATTCATGAAGTGGGCCACAATTTCTTTCCTATGATTGTCAATTCTGACGAACGCCAGTGGACATGGATGGATGAAGGGCTGAATACTTTTGTGCAATACCTGACCGAGCAGGAATGGGACAGAAACTACCCTTCCCGCCGCGGACCTGCTTTTAAAATTGTTCCCTATATGAGTGGTGATAAAACAGGGATCAGTCCGATAATGACCAATTCAGAGCAGATTCAGCAGTTCGGCTGGAATGCCTATGCCAAACCTGCTACAGCCCTGAATATTTTGCGTGAGACAGTGATGGGGCGTGAGTTATTCGATCATGCTTTTAAGACTTATGCCACACGTTGGGCGTTCAAGCATCCGGAACCAGCAGATTTTTTCCGTACTATGGAAGATGCCTCAGGTACTGATTTGGATTGGTTCTGGAGGGGATGGTTCTATACGGTAGATCATGTAGACATTGGTATTGATCAGGTGAAATATTATCAGATCAACACACAGGATCCCAGCGTTGAAAATCCTATTGCCAAGCAACAGTATCTGGAGGAAGAAAAACATATCAGCCAGGTGTACAATGAGGAAGATGTAGCACAAACCGCTATTGAAGCCGACCCTGCATTGCGCGACTTTTATAATAGCTATGATCCTTTTGCTGTTAACCAAGAAGATATTGAAGCTTATCAGGCGTTTGTGGAAGGCTTGGATGATAAAGAAAAGGAACTATTAAAGGCAGGTATAAACTTTTACGAGGTAACTTTAGAGAATGTAGGAGGATTGGTGATGCCGGTAGTTTTTGAGTGGACCTATGAAGATGGTAGCACAGAAGTAGAGCATATACCGGCAGAGATATGGCGTTTGAATGCGGAGAAAGCCACTAAAGTTTTTGCTAAAAATAAAAAGGTAACGCAAATCCGCCTGGACCCTTACCGGGAAACTGCAGACACTAACGAGGGTAATAATTATTTTCCTAAAAGAGCGGTTCCTACACGCTTCGAAATATACAAGGAACAAATGGATGCCCGTGGCACTTCAGGCCCGAATCCTATGCAAAAGAAGAAAAAGAATGAGGAAGTAATAGGAAACGAATAGATAAGAAGATAAGAGATAGTGTTTTGAGTTTGAGTTTCTGAGTATGTTTATCTAAAAACAGGAAACCAAAACTCAAAACACTAAATATGGTTTATCATGAATACCACAGTCTCAATGTTATTTATTTCATTCATCTATCACTCAGCCGAGTTCGTTTCATATGTTTTCTCCCCGGCTTCTACAGCAATTTTTAAGATATTTTCTTGAGGAGGAAAGGGGCAGCTGTAGGTTGGATTGTATGCACAGTAAGGATTATAGGCCAGATTAAAATCCAGTTCAATAGTGTTTTGTCCACTACGGCCGGGCATGTCTACATTCAGGTAGCGACCTCCCCCGTATGTTTCATTTCCGCTGGTTTCATCGGCAAAAGCTACAAACAGTTGATTGGCTCTCTCACTCTCAAAGGGTTGTAAAACCAGCAAGCGATTTTCAGAGCCATTGAGTTCGAATTTAGCATATCCATAGCGTATATATTTTTCTTCTTCGCCGGTAGTAGTCGGTAAGACCAGCAGCTTTTGTTCTGTTATGGGATCTAATCGGGCTTTCACCCGATAGGCAGGATCAACAGGAAAATATTCTAGTCCTGCAAAAGGAATACTGTCTGGCCCGAAAGGCGATTCTTCTGATCCCTGCATAAAACGGGTGATTCTTTCTCTTTCGGTATTGATTCTCTCTACATAATCTTCCGGGGTCTCTCCGCCCTGCAGGGAATAAATAATCACGATAACTATAACCAGAATTACAGCAATAGGAAAAATCTTCTTCATAAGTAGTCAGTTTCTTTTCTTTTAACAGCAGCTAAACAATAGCTGGTTTCCGTAAGCCGAAATTTATCAACTTTCTCCAATATCAATAAAATTTGAGTAGGATTGTCAGTTGGCTGTCAAAAGCCTAAGGCAACATTGTATAACTTTCATCCATGCTTGCGATTAGAAATCAAGGGCGAAATGTCACGATTTTATAACGTTTATGTTACACTTTTTAAAATGTAAAATAGCTGACATTTATGGGGTGAAGTGATCTATAGATTTGGTAAACAAACATGTTACACCAAAACTATAGCACGATCATGAAAAGTTTCAACCTTGTATTCCTGTTATTGGCAGCGGCACTCATAGGACTCACTGCCTGCAGCAAAGAAGAACTCTTTGACTTTTTGAAAAATGGCCCTGATGAGAGGGGGCAGGCTGGTATGGTTTTCACTACCACCAATGCTACCGAAGGCAATGAAGTGGTTGCTTATGAGCGGGGAGGAGACGGAAAAATAGAAGAAGCAGGAAGGTACTACACGGGTGGAACAGGTACAGGTGCTGGCTTGGGTTCCCAAAATGCTGTTGTTTGGGATAAAAGTAAGAAACTGTTGTTTGTGGTGAATGCTGGTAGTCATGACATTTCTGTGTTTTCCACGAAGGGAAAAGCAATAAAGTTAGTAGACAAGGTGGGATCGGAAGGAGAAATGCCCATCAGTTTAACGTATCATGGAAAATATCTATATGTACTCAATGCAGGGGGAAGCGGTAATATAGCCGGATTTCATATTAGCAGCTCTGGAAAGCTCACTTATATTCCTGACTCTAAACAATATCTGAGTAACCAGGGTCAGGCAGAGGCTCCGGGACCAGCGCAGATAGAATTTACACCGGATGGTTTGTGGTTAGTAGTTACAGAAAAACCTACTAATCAGATTTTACTGTACCAGGTAGGAAATGATGGTAAAGCCCAGGTACCCGTGATCAATGCATCGGCGGGTGAGACTCCCTTTGGGTTTTTCTTCACGAAGATGGGCACATTGGTAGTCTCAGAAGCTTTTGGCGGGGCAGAAAACGCCAGTGTGTTATCCACTTATAAAATTCACAGTGATGGTACTATTAGCGTAATCTCTGACCAGGTGCCAACCCATCAGACAGCAGCATGTTGGGTGGTTATCACGAAAAACCAAAAATATGTGTACACGACCAATACCGGCAGTGGAAGTATTTCCAGTTTTTACTTAGAGGCAGATGGCAGTGTAGAATTACTGGAGTCTATAGCAGGATTTGACGGACCGGATACTTCTCCTATTGATATGGCATTAAGTCATCATTCAAAATTCCTGTATGCCCTTAATAGCGGCGATGGTAGTATTAGTGTTTATGAAGTAAAGACTGATGGTAGCCTGGAAGATGTTGAAACCGTGGGTGGCCTTCCCATGAGGGCAGTGGGCATGGCTGCCCAGTAGTTTGAAATGTCAGGGAAGAGTTATTCCACAACTCTTCCTATGAAGATATTATATTAAAATCTATCGTATGAACGGGATAGTGTTTAAGTGGCGATTATTGTATGTGAATTTATGTTGGCTGTGCAACTGTATTGGCACCGATGTGATCGATGACCTGGCTACAGGTACTTTTCGAGTAGTAATTGATCATCCTCCTGCTACTTCCTTGCTGGTCAATCAAACTATTCAGTTACATGCACAAATATTGACGCAAGACAGCGAATTGATATCCGGACAAGCAGTAGTATGGGTAAGTTCAGACCCGACCGTGATAGCAGTGAATGAACAAGGAATAGTAACGGGTATCAAGGCAGGGCAGGCTGAAGTCAGTGCTGGTTTCCAGGAGGCCGTCAGCGAATTTATCCTGTTGACAGTTGTAAATAGTGCTTCTGAAATTGCTCAGGTTTCAATTATTACCGAACCTGTCCCTCTATCTGTGGGAGATACCTTACAGCTGATGGCTTCAGCGCTGGATTTAAACGGAGACCCAAAGGAAGAAATTGATTTTACGTGGGTCTCATCAGATCAAAACATTCTAACTATTTCGGCTACCGGACTGGTTACGGCCATAGCTCAAGGAACGGCAGAAATAACGGCAAGTGCTGAGGAAATTCAGAGCGAACCACTGCTTTTGACAGTAGGCTCAACAACCCGGTCTGGTATGTTCCAAAGTAATGGAGGGTATACAGCAAAAGGAACAGTCGCATTGAGTCAGAATGAAGCAGGACACCTTATTCTTACTACTAGCGAAGACTTTGAGGCCGATTTAGCTTTAGGTACGTTTCTTTACCTATCTAACAGCCAGTCAGGTAGTGAAACCTTTATCAACGGTTTGGAAATAGCTGATATCTCTGACAATCCTGAAGGACAAAAGAGTTTTGATATTTCCTCTATTGACAGTGAGGTACGGCTTACCACATACCGTTATGTCATTGTATTGTGCAAGCCTGCGCGGGTCAGTTTCGGTTTTGCTGAGCTTAAATAATGTATTGACATGATCTACCGGTATTATCTTATCTTTTGGTTAACGCTACTTTCGGTTTCTATAGCCGAGGCAGGAGGAGGCTGGACACAGCCCAAACAATCCGGCTACTTTAAGCTCGGGCAAAATATGATTCTGGCTAGTGCCTACTACCAACCCGATGGGACTATTATAGATATTACTACAATCGGTCTGTATACCAGTAGCGCCTACCTGGAGTATGGGATTACTGATCGCGTCACTACTATAGCCTATTTACCTTTTTTTGTGAGAAACACGCTTAACCGTACTACATTTACTTCAGGCAGAGATCCTATAGCTGGAGATTTTGTCAATGCTATAGGCGATGCAGATGTTTCCTTTAAATATGGTATAGTTAGAGATAAGCCATTTGTAGTGAGCGCCAGCCTTACCTTTGGCTTACCTCTGGGTGAAACCTCCGGCGGGCGGACAAGAATATTGCAAACCGGAGATGGAGAATTCAATCAAATGTTTACCCTGGAAGTGAGCCGTTCATTTCATCCGGTACCAGTGTATGTAACCACGCTGTTAAGTTTCAATAACCGGACAAAAGACTTTTCAGATGAATTTAGATATGGATTAGAACTAGGTTATACTTTGGCGAATAAGTGGATTATGCAAATTAGATTTTATGGCGTAGAATCTTTTTACAACGGCCAAGCAGCAGGTGGGGGTGGTAACAGTATATTTGCTAATAACACAGAATATTTGGCTATTACTCCTGAAGTAGCCTTTAAGGTACAGGACCATATAGGTATTTCGGCTAACGCAGGGTTTGCAGCTTTTGGAAAAAAAATATTGGCTACTCCTAATTATGGATTAGGTGTTTTCTTTACCTTTTAACAAAAGATGGCTGAGAAAGACAAATCTTTCCACAAGAGGACTGCTGCCTTGCAAACTTTGGCGTGGTTTTATGCCCTATGATGATACTCGGGAATTGCTAATGAAGAAAAAAACACAGATATAAGATAAAACGGTAATCGGTTTCCTAGTAGGTTGCGATTACCGTCTCATCTTATTTCCAACTCATTTTAAAAACACAGCTCTTGCCTGATGTTTTGCGGCTAGGCACACTCTCATCGAGCTTTACATCTACCATACCGACAACTCCAGCAGGTGGGAACTTTCGGGTCATTCCGGAGAGAAGACCTCTGTCAAAGTCGCTAGGATACGGATTGTCGCACTCCATAATCGCAGACTTTTGACCTGTCATTCTAAATTTGTAATATTTATCGCTATTGGGTATACCTCTGTGTGTTAGTAGATAGGAGTAGTTCAAACCATTCATAGCCGATTCGAAGCTATTAACCTGAGGGGGAAATGCTATTACGCTCGGCACAGTCTTGCCAATATTGAACATAGTAGCAGGACCAAATCGCTGCTCTATCTCCTTTAGGGCATTGATCCACTTATTCAAATCCACCCAGCTCTCCATTGGTACATTGGTATCTATATTATGTTTCTGGAGTATTCCCAAAGCCATCTCCTTCACTTTTCCCATTGCCTCCATAAATATTCTTACTGAGGCTCCCGATACTTGAGCAGTGTTATTAATTGTATTCATTTTATATTGAAATTTATTTATACCGTCATATGCCGGTTTTTCTTGACAGATCTGTTCTGATACCAGCACTCAAACATTCTGTCAAAATGATCAAACAAATCAGCTACCACCTGATGAGTGAAAGCTAACTGATCGGCATTGATATCATCTTCTAATTCGTTATTGTGGGAGGCATCCAGCCAACTGCCTATTGAATGAGCATCTTCGGTATCCTGGTGGGTTTGTCCAAAATACTCCAGGGTGTCAAAAAGCTCGGCTTCTTTGATAAGCTGATGCATATTTGATAAAAAAGCAGCGAAAGCAGCTTCTAATACCTCTACGATCACCAGTTTAATGCCAGGGGAATCTGCTACCTGCTTACTGATATGAATCGTATGGTAAATCATTTCACGCACTGCTTTATGCCTGTTGTTCCACATCAACTCATAAGTCCTATAGTCAGGCTCATGCAAATAAGAATCTTGAATGTCCAGGCGTTTAAGATCACTGAGAAACCAGCGCCAGTGGCCTTCGTCTTCTCTGCAATGTACATTAACTTTTCGCTGTACAGGATCTTTAGTGTTAGGGACTTCCAAGGTCTCGAGAATATCTTTGAATCCCATTACAAAAAACAGCATAGAAGGAATAAAACTCATTCGCTCTTCGATGCTATAATCATTATCAACCATGAATAAACCTAAATCTGACTTCTCAAGCCTTTGTTTACGCTCTTTAATAACTGACATTAATGTTGGCATAGCAATACGTAGTGTTTAGTTAAAATTATTTAATATCAGGCGAATTTATGAAGAAGGTTTCGTTAAAAAAGTTGAAAAACTCATATGATAAAAACATGTAATAATGATATGAATTTGAGAAATATTTTTACCAACAAAAATCTTATCCCTGATATTAAACCAGCAACTCATGTGACAGATTGTGGAAGTGAAGTAGTTTGAGTTCATGTTTTATGCAATCAAACCTGCAGAGCAATCTCTCAATCAAAAAAAAAATACTGTTAAAATAAATTTACCGGCATGCTAACCATTCCTAAATTTAATATTTATTAAAAATACCATATGAGCTAAAGCGAGAAACCTAAGAGGTAATTACTGATTTATTAACTTACCTGAAATTAATTTTCTTTTTATTAAGGAGATGTATGGTTCGATCATAAAAGCAAAAATTTATTATTAAAATGAAAAGTTTTAAAACAAATAATTCTTCAGGTGTACCAGATTTGGAAACTTTGCAACAAACTAGTGAAGACTTTGGACATATGATTCACAGCAGGGCTGAAGAAGTATTTTACCCTGAGCAGCCAGAAGATATACAGCAGGTAATCAACAGAGCTTTGACAGAAAATAAAAAAGTGTGCATACGAAGTCTGGCAGGCAGTCAGAGTGGACAATCTCTTGCTTATCCAAGTAGCCTGTTAATGGATCTTTCAAAAATGCAGAGCAGCGTGGAGATAAATCCCTACCACAAAACAGCCTTATGTTCAGGGACTGTTTCTTGGAGACAGCTTATAGCTCAAACGATCCCTTATCGGCTAATTCCTTCAGTGATACCTTTGAATACCAACTTGAGTGTGGCAGGCACTTTATCGGTAGGAGGTATAAGCACTTCAAGTTATCAGTATGGCACAGCAGCTTCTCAGGTAGAAGAACTTGAAATTATTAACGCAGAGGCAAAAATGCTTACTTGCAATAAAATTGATAATAATGAATTTTTCAAAGGTTGTTTGTCTAATTTGGGAAGGTGTGGTGTAATTAATAAGGTCAAGTTGGCTTTGAAAGAAACCTGTGCCAATGTGCGAACGTACTATCTGCTCTATGATGATATCCAGGCCTGGTTACAGGATCAATTCATGTTGGTGCAAAACAAAAAGTGTTCTCATTTGCAAGGATCTTGTGCTATGAACCAGCAGGGCCTGGTCAAAGCGGATCCTATGTACAAACCCTTGATTCACTGGTTTTACACTTTACAGGTTTCTTTTGAGTTCGACCAAGATGAAGCCCTGTCACAGGATGAAGTTCTTAAAGGATTAAACTTTTACCGTTTTTTACATGTAGAGGATGATAGTCTTCAGCACTTTTTACAGCGGTATGATGCTCGTTTTGCATTGATGGAAAAGACTGGAATGTCTAAACAGGCACACCCCTGGCTGGAATGTATCCTGCCGCTGGAAGGGCTTGATGAGCTCTTACCTAGCATACTGTCCAGATTGCCTCTCTCTTTGGGAGACAATCATCGCTTATTTTTCCTTGCCAAAAAGAATCTCCCCGATTTTTTCATGACGCCCTGGCAAAAAGACTGTGTCGTATTTGCGGTGCTGCCTGCTGCAGTACAGAACGTTTTTCTGGAAGATGCATTGAAAAGTATACACGCCGTTCATGACATGGTAGTGGAAGCAGGAGGTAAACGATACCTTTCCGGATGGTTGGGTATGATGAAGCCTGAAGATTGGCAGAAGCATTATGGGGATAAATATCAGGCATGGAAAGAAATTAAACATAAACTAGATCCACAGGGAATTTTCACCTCTTATTTATTTAAAGAATTAGACGGGCTTTCAGGCTCTTGAAAAAGATTTCCTATCAGAAATCAATTTGGTAAAATGCTCGATAAAGAAGTATGGATTTTTAGTTCAACACATCTCTGCTATAATTTGTCCGTACTTCCTTGGAAATATGATCAAACAATAAAGCAATCTTTCGTAGATCAGGAGTTTTATAAGATCCCCTCGTCGGCAAAACTAAAATAGCCCTGATCAGTAAAAATAATATGGTCTAGCACAGGTAAATCCAGCGTTTGACCTGCTTCTTTGAGTTTTTTGGTAAGCCTTATGTCTGCTTCACTAGGCTTTAGGTTGCCTGAAGGGTGATTATGAATTAAAATCAATGAGCTTGCCAACTTGTCCAGTGCTTCTTTGAAGATAGTCTTTGGATCCGCCACTGTACCGGAAACACCTCCCTGACTGATATTATGAACATGAATAACAGCATTGGCTCGGTTCATCAGGAGTATCCAGAATTGCTCTACCGGCTGGTCTAGCAGATAGGGATGCATGAGGTGGTATACATCTTCCGAGCAGGTAATTTTTTCACGCTTGAGCGGTTCACTTACTTTCCTTCGTCTTCCCAATTCTAGAGCACTAACAATAGTGATAGCTTTCGCTTCCCCGATGCCATCAAAGCGTTGCAAATCTTTGATAGTGAGTTTGGCCAATTCATTCAGATTATGATGCACACTCTTCAGGATGGCCTTGCCTACATCTACAGCGCTTTTATCCCGGGTGCCGGAGCCAATGAGAATAGCAATTAATTCTGCATCGGATAAGGCAGCACGCCCTTTTAACAAGAGTTTTTCCCGAGGCCGATCTTCCTCCGCCCAGCTCAAAATTCCTTTTTCTCTCGGATAATTTGATTTTGAATTCATTGTATATATGACAAATGCGATGACTTCATCTTCGACTACTGCCGAAATATATTGCTATATCAAAGTTTGATAGCTCAAGGCCAAAGAAAACAAAAAAGCCCTATACTTTTAAAGCATAGGGCTCTTTGATATTTTCTGCGTAAGAAATCAGCTCAGTTCGTTAACGTATCTGGCTAGTTGTGACTTTTTGTTTCCAGCGTTATTTTTATGAATAATGTTTTTCTTAGCTAGTTTGTCCAGCATGGCAGATACTTCCTTAAATAAATTCTCAGCCTCAGCCTTATCAGAAGTTTCTTTTAAACGTTTGATATAAGTACGCGTGGTTTTAGTATAATACCGATTCCTTTGCCTTTTGGCTTCGTTTGCTCTGATTCTTTTTAACGCGGATTTATGGTTTGCCATTGTATGATAAATTTCTATTGATTCGCTTTCAGTAACAGCAAATAAACTGCTTTGGTTTAAAGAACTGCAAAGATAGTATACTTTGTTTTGAAATACAAAGCTTTAGACGGAAAGAAAACAGAATTCTAACAAAAGAATTTTTATACAAAGTAAATTTGTGCTGTTCAGGAATTAAATACAAATAATTGTTATTTACTAAAAGAGTAAGAAGAAGATAAAGCTAATTTTTATACTGATCCATTTTCCAACAAGCCAGCTTCTTACTGATCCTGTGTGTTTTCGTATGACTTATTCTTAACTTGCACGGCAAAACCGGAGAGTTGCCTATGAATTATTTAGATAGTTTAAATGAGCCGCAAAGGGCGGCTGTGATAAATACTGAGGGACCTACCATGATTATTGCTGGCGCAGGTTCCGGCAAAACAAGAGTATTGACCTATAGAATCGCCTATCTGATACAGCAAAAAGGAGTAGACCCTTTCAACATCCTGGCTTTGACATTCACCAATAAAGCTGCCAAAGAAATGCGCGACCGGATCGAGAAAGTGGTAGGCACGGATGCGCGAAATCTGTGGATGGGGACTTTTCACTCTGTTTTTGCTCGTATTTTACGGGCGGAAGCAAGTAAAATAGGTTACCAGAGTAACTTTACTATTTATGACACTGACGATTCTAAATCCCTGATCAAGAGCATCCTGAAAGAGTTAGGGCTGGATGAGAAAATATACAAACCAGGGATGGTGTTGAGTCGTATTTCCAGTGCTAAGAATCGCCTTATTTCCTGGCGGGCTTATATGGACAATCCGATGATTCGTTCGGAAGATGAAGCTGCTGCCAAGCCTCATATGGCTAAGATCTATAAAACCTATGTGGAGCGTTGTTTCAAATCAGATGCCATGGATTTTGACGATTTGCTGTTTAACACCAATGTTTTGTTTAAAGAGCATCCTGCATCATTGAATAAGTATCAGCAGCGTTTTCATTATGTGCTGGTAGATGAGTTTCAGGATACCAACTTCTCCCAGTATCTGATCACCAAGAAACTAGCTTCGGTTCGTCGCAATATCTGTATTGTAGGTGATGATGCGCAAAGTATTTATGCCTTCCGCGGAGCGGATATCCAAAATATCCTGAACTTTGAGAAAGATTTCGATGATGCTCAGGTATTTAAGCTCGAACAGAATTATCGTTCTACCAAAAATATTATCAATGCTGCTAATTCTGTCATCAGTAAAAATAAGGCTCAACTCAAAAAGCATATCTGGACAGCCAATGAAGAGGGGTATCTGGTAGAAATCATTAAAGCGACTTCTGATCAGGAAGAAGGTAGGCTGGTAGCTTATTCCATTTTTGAGAATAAAAATAACAATCATTTGCGTTATAGTGATTTTGCAGTACTGTATCGTACAAATAGCCAGTCCAGGGCGATGGAAGAAGCGCTGCGAAAACAGAACATCAAATATAAAATCATTGGTGGACTTTCTTTTTACCAGCGGAAAGAAATCAAAGATCTGATTGCCTACATGCGCTTTTCAATCAACCAAAGCGACGAGCAAGCTTTCCGGCGTATTGTCAATCTGCCTAAAAGAGGAATAGGCCCTACAACCATTGACAAAGTGGTCGTGACTGCTTATGAGCAGGATATATCCCTTTGGGATGTGTTGGTCAATGCTAACGGCTTCGTAGGAGGACGGGCAGGTATGGCACTTTCGGGCTTCGCTGATATGATCAAAGGATTTCGGCTGGAAGCTGAACGTAAAGATGCTTTTGAAACAGCTTCTCATATCGCTAAAGGATCTGGATTACTGCGAGAGCTGTATGAGGATAAAACGATTGAAGGGCTAAATCGGTATGAGAACGTACAGGAATTGCTGAATGCTATCAAGGAGTTTGTGGATAACCCGGAAACTGAAGACAAAAGCCTGGGGGCTTTTCTGCAAGAGGTAGCCTTACTCACTTCTGTGGATGAAAGTAAGGACAATGATCAGGACCATGTAACGCTCATGACCATTCATATGGCCAAAGGTCTCGAGTTTCCTTGCGTATATGTCATAGGTATGGAAGAAGACCTTTTCCCATCACAAATGATGCTGGCCAGCCGTCAAGACCTGGAGGAAGAAAGACGATTATTTTATGTGGCTATCACCCGATCTATGAGAAAGCTTACACTTTCTTATGCCTTGACACGTTATCGTTTTGGAAGATTGAAAAATTGCGAACCCAGCCGGTTCTTAGAAGAGATTGATCCGGCGTATGTGATGATCAATAAAAAGATGGGATCACGTTCTCCTGTGGGCGATACGGAGCATGCAAGAGTTTTATTAAAAAGTATCAGACGAGATCAAAATAATGTGCCTACCAACCGGAGTACTTACAAAGCGCCTTCCGATTTTGCCCCCAGTGATACCAGCCGACTGGAAGAAGGCATGAAAGTTGAACATCCAAAATTCGGATTCGGCACAGTCAAAGGCATTGAAATTCAAGGCCCTAACCGTAAGGCAAAAGTAGATTTTAAAGACTTTGGTGAAAAAACTTTATTACTCAGTTTCGCTAAACTTAAAATACACGAAGATTAATACAAATCATATTTTATAACTACACATATAACTTGAAAAATCATGTTTGAATACAATACCAGTAAATCCAAACTTATTCTCAAAGAATACGGAAGAAACATTCAGAAGCTTGCCGAACATATCAAAACGATTGAGGATAAGGGGCAGCGAACCCGTTTTGCTTATACTTTGATTGAACTGATGCGTCAGTTGAATCCCAGCATAAAAGATAATGGAGAGAACTTTCAAAAGCTTTGGGATGATCTTTTCATCATGACAGATTTTACGTTGGATGTGGATGCACCTTATCCTAAACCAGAGCCCGACGTGCTTTTTAGGAAACCACAAAGGTTATCTTATAATTATGAGCCGGTAGAATTTAAGCATTACGGAAAGAACATAGAAAAACTAATAGAGAAAGCCGTCGCTATAGAAGATGAAGCAGAGAGAAAAGGGGCTATCATCTATTTAGGTAAACTGATGAAAAACTTTTATATGTCGTGGAACAGGGAAAATGTAGAGGATGAGGTGATCATGCGTCATATCAGTGAAATGTCAGGTGGAAAATTGAATATACAGATAGAGGAAATAAAGAATAGTAATCTATTTGATATTAATTATAATAAAAATCGGTCTAACAACAACAAAGGGCGCCGTAGTGGTAGCTCAAAACGAAAGAAAAATTAATGGCAATTTTTAAGATTGAAGGTGGACACAAACTGAAAGGAGAAATCATTCCACAAGGTGCAAAAAATGAAGCATTAGAAATTCTGTGTGCAGTACTGCTCACACCAGAAACAGTTACCATTCACAAAGTACCCTTTATACGGGACGTTTTGAAACTCATTGAATTGCTCCGGTCCATGGGTGTGGAAGTGAAGCAGATAGGAGAAGAATCTTATACGTTTAGGGCAAAAAACGTAGACATCTCTTATCTAGACACTGCTGATTTTGCCCAGCAGGCTGCTGCCCTACGAGGCTCTATCATGATTTTGGGCCCTCTCTTGGCGCGCTATGGTAAAGGAAATATTCCTATGCCAGGAGGAGACAAAATCGGACGTCGTCGACTGGATACCCATTTTATCGGTCTACAAAAATTAGGTGCACAGTTTCGTTACGATGCCGTGAACAAATTTTATAGTGTAGAAGCCGATAAGCTGAAAGGTTGTTATATGCTGTTAGATGAAGCTAGTGTAACCGGTACAGCTAACATCATTATGGCCGCCTGTATGGCAGAAGGCACTACCACTATTTATAATGCTGCCTGTGAGCCTTACATTCAGCAACTGTGCATGATGCTCAACCGGATGGGTGCCAAGATTTCTGGAGTAGGGTCTAACTTACTCTACATAGAAGGAGTCCGTTCGCTTCGCGGCACAGAACATACTATGTTGCCAGACATGATAGAAATCGGAAGCTTCATTGGCATGGCTGCTATGACACAATCCGATATAGTTATTAAAAATGCCAGGGTGGATATGTTAGGCATCATTCCTGAAACCTTTCGCAAGCTAGGGGTCCATTTCGATATTGAAGGCGATAATATTCACGTACACGATAATAAAAACTACGAGATAGAAACCTTCATTGACGGATCTATCATGACTATCGCCGATTCCATCTGGCCAGGCCTGACTCCCGACTTATTGAGTATCATTCTGGTGGTTGCTACCCAAGCCAAAGGGACTGTATTGATTCATCAGAAGATGTTTGAGAGCCGGCTGTTTTTTGTAGACAAGTTGATTGATATGGGCGCACAAATCATATTATGCGATCCGCATCGGGCCACAGTGATTGGTCTGAACAGAAAACAACCGTTACGGGGCGTGTCTATGAGTTCTCCGGATATCCGGGCTGGTGTTTCGCTTTTAATTGCAGCCCTTTCAGCAGAAGGTAGTAGCACTATCTCTAATGTGGAGCAGATAGACAGAGGATACCAGCACATTGAAAAACGCCTCAAATCTTTGGGCGCACAAATAGAAAGATACGACTAAATTGCATCTAAATACTGGATATCAGATAAAGGGAGTTAAGCCTTATATCTGATATCCTACTGCTACATAGGTTTTATATCCTTGACTATGAGTTGTAAAGAGGAAGTGCCGTTAAATTCATTTTCTTCTACCGTATAGGCCATTCTAAAGGGCTCGTTCTGACTGATTGTTTCATAGAAGTCTGCCATTCTGAAGCCCACTGCACAAAGTTCTACAGAAGAGCCTTCCTGTCTTACCTGAAATTTCAAATGTTTATCCTTCAAAATCTGGGGATTTCCTGCTGCAAATAAATATTCGCTTACAAAGACTGGCCGCATATTACCAGGCCCAAAAGGACCCATCTGTTGGACCACCTTGTAAAATTTCTTGGTAATTTCCGATAGATTAACTTTTAGGTCTATTTCTAACTGAGGTATTAAATGCTCTTCTGTAATGGTTTTTGAAACCACTTCTTCAAATTTTTTCTGAAAAAGCGGTACGTTATCAATAGGAAGAGTGAGACCTGCTGCATGGGTATGTCCGCCAAATTGTTCCAGCAGATCAGCACATTCAGCAATGGCCTCGTACACGTCAAATCCTTCCACAGAGCGTGCTGATCCGGTTGCTTTTTGATTGGATTCAGTCAGAATAATGGTAGGGCGGTAGTATTTCTCAATGCACCGGGAGGCGACAATGCCCACTACACCCTTGTGCCAGTCGTTCTTAAAAAGAACGGTACTTTTAGCACTTTTGAGGAGTTCATCCTGCTCAATCATTTCAATTGCCTGCTGGGTGATGCTGCTATCAAAATTCTTCCGCTGAGCATTGTGCAGGTTTAAACCGTCTGCGATGTGTAGCGCTGCTTCTTCATTTTCAGCAAGCAACAATTCCACGGCAGTCCTGGCATGCTTCATTCGGCCAGCTGCATTGATACGAGGCGCAAAGCCAAATACAATGTTTTCTACAGTCATCTCTCCCCGTAAGCCCGCCAGTTGTGCCAGTGCTTTCAATCCAGGACGTGCTCCCTCATTTAATTTTTTCAACCCAAAATGAGTAAGGACTCGATTTTCTCCCGTGACGGGCACAATATCTGAAGCAATGGCTATAGCCAGTAAATCTAATTGCTGTTGAAGCTCTGTTTGGTGCTTGTTAATCTGTTGGCAAAAGCCTTGTAAAAATTTAAAGCCAACCCCACAGCCGCATAACTCCTTGTAAGGATAAGGACAACCTTCTTGTTTGGGATTTAAAATAGCATGAGCTGGTGGTAGCTGGTCTCCGGGACGGTGGTGGTCACATACAATAAAGTCAATGCCTAGCTTTCGTGCTTGGTTAATGAGATTTACGGCTCTGATGCCACAATCCAGCGCAATTACCAAGGTGCATTCCTGTTCCAGCGCGTACTGAATGCCTTTTTCTGAAATACCATAACCTTCATGGTAGCGATCTGGGATATAAAAATCTACATAAGGATAGATCTTTTGAAGAAAGCCGTACATCAAAGCCACAGATGTGGTACCGTCTACATCATAATCTCCATACACTAAAATCCTCTCTGCTCTCTTCATGGCCAGCACCAGTCGGTTTACGGCATGATCCATATCCTTCATTAGAAAAGGATTATGCAGTTGCTTCAAGTTGGGGCGGAAAAAATTTTTGGCCTGATCATAGGCATTGATATGCCTTTGTGCCAAAAGCGAGGCCACTGCCGGGCTTACATTGATTTCAGAAGAAAGTTGCTGTATTAAATGATTGTCGGGTTTCTCTTTAAAGATCCAGCGTTTCTTCATAAGGCTATTATAAATATGCAATGATAGTGATTAGTCCGGAAATATCTATTTTGTAAACGAAACATGAAGATCCACTTTCAGGTCATATTCATTGCCCTCATACTCAAAAGGACCTTCTTCGGAATAAACGATATTGGCATTGGTCGACGTAAGTGTCTCAACCTGAAATATAAGAGGGTCTGAATCCGCAGCATCTATTGTTAGTTGTTTGCCATCGCTGCTTAAAACCCAGGTGCCTGATCCTTCACCTTCATCAGGAGCAGTTACAATATAGGATTTATCCGATTTAAATTCTACTGTAGTATTATCCGGAAATGCTTGCAAAGTATCCGTATCTACCCCGAATTGTTCAAGCAAGACTGCAGGCACCAGTTCTCCGTTAATAAATATTTCAATATCCTGATCAGATAGTGTCCAGGTGCCAATTAATAATTCTTCTGGTGTAGGCTCATCGTCTTCATTACAGGACAGGAACAGCACAGGTAGGAGAAAGAGCAGAAGGCCAGCAAATTTTTTATAGGTTTTCATAGTTAATAGTATTATAAGTTAGATTTTGTGTATGAGAAAGTTAAGGTACTTATATAATAAATGGAAAGCGTACATTCAGGTAGATTTACTGATGTACACTTTCATGATATTGTTCTTACTGCTGCTATTTATCCTTTTTGGATAAGCTTGGAATTTACCAAGTACCCTGTGGTTTTGGG
Source organism: Catalimonadaceae bacterium JC749 (assembly GCA_021730635.1). GTDB lineage: Bacteria > Bacteroidota > Bacteroidia > Cytophagales > Cyclobacteriaceae > JAJNNC01. The sequence continues at coordinate 702,320 of JAJNNC010000001.1, read as the reverse complement.
GGCTCCTGCTTTTGTAAATTTTCCAATACTTCTTTCAACGCTACCCTTGTGCCATCCTGATAAGGAACAATCCAGGCATCCCGCACGCCCATGGCTCTTAAATATTTCTTGAATTTATCAGCATCCCAATACTCGCGGAAGTTACCCAAAGTATATTTTTGTATTCCTTGGTTATCAGTTTCCCCGTTAAAATCCTCGCTGGTATGCAGATACTGCTCCAGGTTTTTGTCACGAAATGCACCTATCTGTACCCGAAAAATCAGCCCTTCATCGTAAGCATTTGATAGAGGAACGTTCTGGTCAACGGGTTTATTTGCAGCCATTTCAGATTTTGCTTTTTGCAATTCTGCTTCTAAACTCCTTACCTGATCCCGAAGCCTTTTTGTCTCATCGTCTTTACCGTTAAGCTGACTTTGTAAATTGGCGACTTCAGTGTCTAAGGTGGCGGCTTTTTCCTTCCACTCCTCCTGTGCTTGCTGCATTTTCTGAAAATCTCCCGCACTCATGCTTTTGAGCTCTTTCAGGTGTTTCTTTTGCTCTTTTTTCAGACGTTTCTTTTCTTTTTTAGAAAGCTCCTGTGCCAGGGCGGTTTCATGTACCGACGTTAAGGAAAATAGAAAGAGTACTAAGATGCATACGTATTTCATATTGCCGAAGTATTATTGAGTCTAAAGTTTGCCTGGGCTACTTCAAACTTCCTACCATTTTTTCCGGCACTACCCACTGGTCAAATTGTTCGTTTGTAAGAATTCCGCTGGAAATGGCAGCTTCCCGCAAGGTTGTGCCTTCTTCATAAGCTTTCTTGGCAATTTTGGCAGCATTCTCATAGCCTATATGAGGGTTTAAGGCAGTCACCAGCATCAATGAGTTTTCAAGGTTTCTCTTGATGACGGTCGTGTTGGGTTCAATACCTATGGCACAATGGTCATTGAACGATTCACAAGCGTCACCCAACAAACGGGCAGCTGTTAACAAATTATAGATCATCATAGGTTTGAACACGTTGAGCTCGAATTGGCCATTCATTCCGCCTATGCTAATTGCTGTATCCAATCCGACTACCTGCGCACAAACCATCGTGAGTGCTTCGCACTGTGTTGGGTTCACTTTACCGGGCATGATAGAAGATCCTGGTTCATTGGCTGGAATTAAAATCTCGCCAATGCCACTACGAGGGCCAGAGGCCAGCATACGAATATCATTACCTATTTTCATCAAACTGACAGCCAGTTGTTTGAGTGCACCAGAGGTTTCTACGATAGCGTCATGCGCTGCTAAGGCTTCAAATTTGTTTTTTGCACTTACCAGCGGCTGACCAGCATGTTGGGCTATTTTCTCCGCCACCAATTCTGCATACCCCTGGGGCGTATTCAAACCGGTGCCTACTGCAGTGCCACCCAAGGCCAGTTCAGACAGGTGTGGTAAGGTGTTTTTAATAGCGATGATGGCATGGTCAAGCTGAGAAACATATCCACTAAACTCATGACCTAATTTCAAGGGAGTAGCATCCATGAAGTGTGTACGACCAATTTTGACAATATCACCGAAGGACTCTACTTTTTGGGCTAAGGTATTTCTGAGATTTTCTACCTTGGGTAAGGTTTCTTCCACTATCAACTTATAACCAGCAATGTGCATGGCAGTAGGAAAGGTATCATTGGATGATTGTGATTTGTTAACATCATCGTTGGGATGAATTTTCTTTTTTACATCGGACAGTGCTCCTCCCAATAATACATGGGCCCGATTTGCTATAACCTCATTGACGTTCATATTACTTTGTGTTCCCGAGCCTGTTTGCCACACTACCAGAGGAAATTGATCATTATGTTTTCCTGCCAATATTTCGTCACAGACTTTCATGATAATATCAGCTTTCTCCTGCGCCAGGACACCAAGTGTAGCATTTGTTTCGGCCGCTGCTTTTTTCAAAATGGCAAAAGCATCAATAATTTCCTGAGGCATGCGCATGGTATCACCGCCAATCTTAAAATTTTCTCTGGAACGTTGGGTTTGTGCACCCCAATACTTGTCAGCGGGCACTTTTACTTCGCCCATGGTGTCTTTTTCAGTTCTATAGTCCATCATATGCAAGGTTAATAAGGTAAAAAATTGTATTCGTCTGTTAAATTCAAAGTTATAAAAATTATCTGTTCATAAGTTTTGAGTTTTCAGAAAGGATACATTAATAGTAATTATTTTAGCTTTACCAAAAGCTTCTAAGCTCATCAGGGAAAAAGAACTTTACACCTGGTATTTTCCTTTAGTATGACACGCGTGAAGTGTTTTAATATTTACATGATATCATTAAAATGCAAAAGAAATACAAGTATAAGAAACGTCAGGCCCAAGAGGTTCAGGATACTAGGCAACATGGAAAAGAGGATCAGCATAAGAGACAGGAATCCATTAGGCTCAATAAATACATTGCCAATGCAGGCGTCTGCTCACGAAGAGAAGCCGATAAGCTGATCCAGAATGGAGAAATTAAAGTAAACGGCAAAGTTATCGAGGAACTGGGTTATCAGGTAAAAAAAACGGATAAAGTAACCTATAAAGGAAAAAAACTAAACCCGGAGAAGTTAGTCTATGTACTTCTCAACAAACCTAAGAATTTTATCACCACTACGGAGGATCCTCAGGAACGTCGAACAGTAATGCATCTGGTAGCAAAGGCCTGCAGCGAAAGAATTTACCCGGTAGGTCGCTTGGACCGTAATACAACTGGATTGCTGTTGCTTACAAATGATGGTGAACTGGCTAAAAAGTTGTCTCATCCTTCTTATGGTGTGCAGAAACTGTATCAGGTTGATTTGGATAAACCGATCACGGATAAAGATTTTCTCAGTATCCAGCAAGGAGTTATGCTGGAAGACGGGTTAGCTAAAGTAGATGAGATTGGGCTGGTCAATGAGACCAGAAAAAGTTTAGGAGTACAAATTCATATTGGACGGAACCGTATCGTAAGGCGTATCTTTGAGCACTTAGGCTATCAGGTGGTAAGATTAGACCGGGTGATGTATGCAGGATTGACCAAAAAAGATTTGCCGAGAGGTACATGGAGATTTTTAGATGAAAAAGAAGTTGTGAAATTAAAGTACCTGAAATAAAATATAAAGGAGGCGCCTGTCTAAGATGCAGACCGCCTCTTTTATTACACTACACAACCTAACCTATATTTTAATCTTTTGGAGGTTTTGAAGGTATAAAGGAGGGGCCCGTCTATATGCGGGCATCCTCTTTTATTACACTACACAACCTAACCTATATCTTTTCATCAGCTTGTCATCGCTGAGGATTGTTTTTCTGTATCTGTAAATGATATAAACAAAAATAATACGGCTCCTAAAAAATAACTTGGTGGGTTGAGTTAATAGCCTACATATGTAATTTTATTTTTGAATGGGAGAATTTTGAAGATTACTAAGGTTCAAATCATATAATAATTTTCAATGAAAAGGGGGAGCAGCTATTTACAGACTGCATTTCCTTTGAAAACTTTTTATCCTTATAGGAGATGGAAGTATCTTTTTTATGAAATAATCAGTTTTTTTCTGGAAAATACAGTATTATAAAAATAGTATGCTTGCATACTATTTTAGGATTTGAGTATATTTGTATATCATACTCATGTTGTAGAATGTCAAGGAAAAGAGATGTAATTTTTTTAGGGGAAGTATCTATTTTGAAAAAAGAAAGCAAAAAAAAGCCTTCTCCATTATCTGAAGAAGGCAGTGGTGATGAGTGGACTCGAACCACCGACTCACGGATTTTCAGTCCGATGCTCTACCAACTGAGCTACATCACCGTAATGAGGGTACAAAAGTAGATAATTTTTGGTAGTGCTGCCAAATAAAAAGCAAAAAATTTAAATAAAGTAGTATGAATGAATTCATAGCACAACTATTTTTTCTTTTGATTGTAGGCATTGCCACCTACTTACTTGCCAAAAGAATTAAAAGCATACGGAAAAATATCTTATTGGGACGACCTATAGATCGCCATGATCGCAAGCCAGAAAGATGGCGCACGATGCTGTTAGTAGCCTTTGGACAGAAAAAGATGTTTAAGCGCATGATCCCTGCTGTATTGCACCTGCTTATCTATATAGGTTTTATCGTTATTAACCTGGAAGTACTTGAATTTATATTAGACGGTTTGTTTGGTACACACCGTTTATTTGCGCCTTTTCTGGGAGATTTCTATACCTTTCTCATTAATATTTTTGAGTTTTTGGCCGTAGGAGTAATTGTATCCTGCGTCATGTTTCTATGGCGGAGAAACGTGCTGAAAATCAGGCGTTTTCAGGCGCAGGAGCTGACTACCTGGCCCAAGCTGGATGCCAATATTATTTTGATCACTGAAATTGTATTAATGTTAGCAATCCTGACCATGAATGCCAGTGATCAGATTTTGCAAGATCGTCCTGAGGCTGACTATACTAATACGGGCAGGTTGATCTTCAGTGCTGTACTTATTCCCTTACTTGATGGGCTTAATACCTCCACCTTGATCGTGGTAGAGCGGTTTGCCTGGTGGTTCCATATTATTGGAATATTCGCTTTTGCTATCTATATCACTTATTCTAAGCACCTGCATATTTTTATGGCTTTTCCTAATACCTACTATTCCAAGTTAGAACCTCAGGGTAAGATGGAAAATATGCCTGCCATAGCCAATGAAGTACAAATAATGCTAGGAAAGCAGCCTGAAGAAGCGAATGCTTCGGCAGAGGAAATTGGTAGGTTTGGTGCCAAAGATGTCAATGATCTCGCCTGGACAGATCTCATGGGTGCCTATGCTTGTACGGAATGCGGAAGGTGTACTGCAGAATGTCCGGCGAATCAGACAGGAAAGAAACTTTCTCCGAGGAAAATCATGATGGATACCCGTGATAGAGTAGAAGAAGTTGGCATTCAGTTAGAAAAGGGAGAGCAGGGGAAGGATGATGGAAAAACGTTACTGGACCATTACATCACCCGAGGAGAGATCAATGCTTGTACTACTTGCCAGGCTTGTGTAGAAGCCTGTCCGGTCAATATTAATCCACTTTCTATCATCTTACAACTTAGACGGTATGTCGCTATGGAAGAGGCGCAGTCGCCCGCTTCCTGGAATGCGATGTTTTCTAACATTGAGAATAATTTTGCTCCCTGGAAATTTTCTCCCGCCGACCGGTTCAGATGGGCTGATGAACTGAGCAATGAAGTAGAAAGCAAAAAGGAAAAACTATAAAGTATGAACGAAACAGAAAAGATACAGATTCCTACCATGGCTGATATGGCTGCCCGGGGCGAGATGCCAGAAATATTATTTTGGGTAGGATGTGCCGGTTCTTATGATGATCGTTATAAGAGAGTAACCAAAGCCTTTGTGAAAATTCTAAACAAAGTTGGGATTAAGTTTGCCGTGCTGGGTACGGAGGAATCTTGCACAGGCGATCCGGCACGCCGGGCAGGCAATGAATTTTTATTTCAGATGCAGGCAGCCACTAATATTGAAACGCTCAATGGATATAATGTCAAAAAAATTGTAACGGCTTGTCCTCACTGCTTTAATACCCTAAAAAATGAGTATCCCGAATTGGGGGGTAATTATACGGTTGTCCACCATTCCTCTTTTCTACAGCAACTCATCAACGAAGGCAAAATAGGAATTGAGGGTGGGGGTGCCTTCAAAGGCAAAAAAATTACTTATCACGACTCTTGTTATCTGGGCCGGGCCAATAACATTTATGAAGCTCCCAGGGAAGTGCTGGCGGCTTTAGATGCCGATCTGGTAGAAATGAAGCGGTGTCGTACAAAAGGTTTTTGCTGTGGGGCCGGAGGAGCCCAGATGTTTAAAGATGCTGAACCAGGAAAAAAAGAGGTCAATATGGATAGAACTGAAGAGGCTCTGTCTACAGGTGCAAAAACCATTGCAGTCGCGTGTCCTTTTTGTATGACAATGATGAACGACGGGGTGAAGCATAAAGAAAAGGAGAAAGAAGTACAGGTAAAAGACTTGGCTGAGTTAATAGCTGAGCATGAGAGACTCTGACCGTTAACAATTTAAATAGTAAAATTTTTACAGAATGTCCTCTTTCCAGGCTATCAGAAATGGATTCTTTTACAGATAGCTGGAAAATCCGATCAAAGGAAGAAGTATTTTTGTTTATATTAGAAAAATCGATTAATTAATACATACCTATGTATATACCGTTTGAAGAAATGCCAGGACAAGCCAGAATCTGGATATACCAGGCAGACAGATCCTTAAGCCACGCTGAAGAAGAATATGCCTTGCAGATCGGCCAGTTGTTTATAAGTAGGTGGGCTGCTCACGGGAAAGACTTAAAATCATCTTTGAAGATTTTTCACCATCAGTTTTTGGTAATTGCAGTAGACGAAGGGTATAATCAGGCCAGTGGCTGCTCTATCGATGCTTCGGTGGCATTGGTGAAAGAATTAGAGCAAAAGTTTAATACTGCTCAAAACCCTCTCAGCTTTTTTGACCGAACAAAAGTAGCTTTTGTATACCAGGATCAGATCTTTGTAGCGCCTATGAAAAATCTTAAAGAGCAAATTTCGGAGGGCAATATCAAACCTGAGACACTGACTTTTAACAATTTGGTGAGTAACAAAGAACAGTTTGAAAAGGAATGGGTAGTATCAGCTAAAAATTCATGGCTTGCCCGTTATTTTTAGACTGTTTTTCTGATATACTTTAACAACATCTGAATCGTTAGAAAACAAAGGAAACAGTAAATTCCTTTTCAAGAATAACTCTAGTAAAGATATTTATAATATCACTCCGGAAAGACTTTTTTAAAGCCATGATTAAGACATATCAATTTCTACTGATCATTACCTGCCTGCTGATCTTAAGCGCTTGCAGTCCTGGAAAAAGGGCTTTGGTCAAAGGTTATAACAGCTACTCCAACGGAGAATATGATGTAGCTATCGATCATTATAAAACAGCGATAGATCATAATGTAGAAGTAGCGGAAGCTAATTATCAGATTGCAGAAGCTTATCGCTTAAGTAATCGGTTACACGAAGCGTCGCCGTTTTATGAAGCGGCTTTGGAGATGGGCATACAGGATACCTCTGCTGTCTTTCATTATGCTTTATCCCTGAAGCAAAACGGAGAGTATGACAAAGCCAAAGAAGAACTGGAGCAATACTTAGAAATGTCTGCAGATACCACCTTAGAACATACAGAGCGTGCGCGTCAGGAAGTGGACAACTTGGATAGACTCAGTAAAATTCTTGCCAAAGATAGTTACTTTGAAATAGACAATCTGGAGGCTGTCAATAGTGAGGGGACAGAATATGCCCCTGTGGTGCAGAAAGACATGTTTTACTTCACCTCTTCACGAGGAAGTGATAAAATATACAAAGCTACAGGAACAGGTTTCACCAATATCTATCGAGCGCCTATCAGTGGCGAGAATATTTTAATAGATCAGGCCTCTACGCTGGGTGAAGGCTTTGCTACAGAAGCTATCAATGAGGGCTGCGTTACTTTCTCTCCGGATGGAAAAACGATGGTCTTTGCCAAAGGAAACAGTGGTAAGCGTAAAGGAGCCCGTGATGTAAATTTATATATATCCCGTTTTCAAAAAGGGAGTTGGACTACACCAACCCTGATGAGCATCAGTGATCCAAATGCCTGGAATTCAACACCTGCCTTCAGCCGTGATGGTAAAACGTTGTATTTTGCTTCCAATCGGGAAGGAGGACATGGTGGTATAGATCTTTATTCTGCCCGGGTAGATAGTCGGGGGAGATGGAGCGACGTGAGAAATATGGGCAGTGTGATCAATACACCCGGTAATGAGATGTTTCCTTACGTGACCGATGATGGAAAGTTGTATTTTTCTTCAGACGGGCACCCCAGCATTGGCGCTTTGGATATTTTTGTGGCGACGCGTAAGGACGGTGAAATCACCATTGAAAATTTAGGGCCTCCTGTGAATTCTACCGGAGATGATTTTGGCCTTTCTTTTACTTCTATCAAAGACGGTTATTTCACCTCTAACCGTGAGGGTGGTAAAGGAGATGATGATTTGTATTCTTTTGTAAATAATGATCCGGATCTGAAGATTGTCAATTATTTTCTGGCTGGCATTACAGTGACAACAGATGAGGAAACCGATAAAGAACAAATTTTGGAAGGGGTAACGGTCAGGCTAGTATATCCGGAAGGAAGTACTACGATTAGCTCAGAAGAAACCGATGCAGAGGGAGACTTTAAGTTTAAAGTAGAGGGTGGAACCAACTATGAGCTCATTGGAGAGAAAGAAGGTTATTTCACAACCCGGATTTCCTTTAGCACCATAGGCAGAACCATTCCTCAGGAAGAACTGACCAAGATGGTCACGGATACTACTTTTACTACAAAGTTGGTTCTTAACAAAATTGTGATCGATAAAGCGATTGTATTGGAGAACATCTATTACGAATTTGACCAAAGTTATATTACAGAGGCTGCTGCGGTGGAATTGGATAAGCTAGTCAAAATTATGGAAGATAACCCGCAGATCAGTATTGAGCTTAGTTCTCACACTGATGCCCGAGCCTCTGATGAATACAACATGGACCTTTCTCAGCGTAGAGCTGATGCTGCCGTACAGTATCTAGTGGAGAGTGGTATTAATCCTGGCAGGATTACAGCCAAAGGTTATGGGGAGTCACAGCTAATCATCAAAAATGCAATCACAGAAGAACAACATGAAATTAACCGTCGGACAGAGTTTAAAGTAGTGCGTGTGGATAAATCCCAGGCTTCTTCTCAGTAGCACATACAAGGTTATTATTGAATGTGAGACCCGCAGCTTTTGGTTGCGGGTTTTTTTCTTTTATGATTTATTTAAATTGCACCATTGTTTGCCATGGAAACATGTCTCATCAGCATCCTGGACTATACATTGTTGATTGATAAATAATTATACTATAACAAACTAAGCTTATGGATGATCGATATAAGCAACGTGGTGTTTCTGCTTCTAAAGAAGATGTACATCAGGCTATTAAAAACCTAGACCAGGGAATATTTCCCAGTGCCTTCTGTAAGATTGTACCTGATGTGCTGGGAGGGGACCCCGCCTACTGTAACATCATGCACGCTGACGGTGCTGGTACCAAATCTTCTCTGGCCTATATATATTGGAAAGAGACAGGAGATATATCTGTCTGGAAGGGAATTGCCCAGGATGCAGTGGTGATGAATACGGATGACTTACTTTGTGTTGGGGCTATAGATCATATTTTACTTTCCTCTACTATTGGTAGAAATAAAAATCTCATTCCGGGAGAAGTAATTGCCGCTATCATTGAAGGCACAGAAGAGGTATTGCAAATGTTGCGGGACCATGGTATTCATATTATCAGCACAGGTGGAGAAACAGCAGATATAGGCGATCTGGTTCGTACAGTAGTTGTGGACAGTACGGTCACTGCCCGTATGAAAAGGGAGGAAGTCATTACCAATGAAAAAATTGGAGTTGGGGATGTGGTGGTGGGCTTAGCTTCTTTTGGGCAGGCTACCTATGAAAACGGCTACAATGGAGGCATGGGAAGCAACGGACTTACAGCTGCCCGTCATGATGTTTTTCATCACCCGCTGGCTGAAAAGTATGCCGAAAGTTTTGATCCTTTGGTGCCAGAGTCATTGGTATATGTTGGTAAGCATGCTTTAACGGATAAAATCACCATTGGTCAGGTAACGGTAGACATAGGAAAGTTGGTGCTATCCCCCACACGCACTTATGCGCCAGTGATGAAAAAAATATTAAGCGAACTCAGGCCACAGATTCACGGTCTGATCCATTGCAGTGGCGGAGCACAGACGAAAGTTTTAAATTTTATTAACAACGCGCATGTAATAAAAGATCAGTTATTTCCTACTCCCCCTTTATTCAGGCTTATCCAGGAGGAAAGCAAAACCCAATGGCAAGAAATGTATAAAGTATTTAACATGGGCCACAGACTTGAGATATACCTAAATGAGAAGCATGCTCAAACTGTCATGGCAATAGCACGGGAGTATAATATTGAGGCGAGAATTATTGGTCATGTAGAGTCTTATGCTGGCAAGAAAGTGTCTATCAAAAGCGAACATGGTGCGTTTACCTACCAGTAGGATTGGTTTTCCTCCAGCCTGGTCAGGTAGATGATCACTTTAAATAGATTGGAGAGAAGAGGGTGGAAAAAGGAAAAGCGGTGGAATTTATCTTATCTCATAATCATAGAGTAGTTGTAATATGATTTTTTCCAGCTCAATAGGGCGCTGAGTACCAATGAGTATTTTTCGCCCATCTGCCAAGGCGAGTTGCAAGCCATATCTGCCAGCGACCGTATAAGCATTGCCCTTATTTCCAAAACGGGTTCCCCAACTCCAGCCGCCATATTCGCTCAAAGTGTCATATTCACGGATGTAAATTTCCTCTATAGCCTCCCAGGCTATTTTACGGTAATTAATATGAAAAGGAAAAAACCGGTATTGAATGCCTTCTTGGTTAACTTTAGTATCTAAATGGGATTTAGAAACAAAGAGGGTAAAACCACTCAGCACAGCACCAATAAAAGCCAGAGAGGAAAAGGAAATCAAATATGCTTCTAAAGCTTCTATTGCCACAAGCTGATAAGCTGATAGAAACAATAAAAAGCAAAAAGCCCCTGTCAGAAGTATCTGAAGCCAGAGCTTTTTGAATCGCTGTATCTCATGGAAGTATGTCTCCGAAGATTGATGGAATAATTTGAGTGAAGTGTTGAGGTTAAGCATTAGACCTATAAAATCAATTAATCATGGCTGAGTAAAAATTTACCTCTCATTGTATTTTATATTTATTGATAATTAGAGATTTTTCCAAAAAAGCATTTTGGCAGACCTGTAAGAAAAGCAACATTTTTTACATCTTGTGAAAACATTCAATTTTAACGTATCACTCACTTACTATAAAATAGTTTATGCACACTATCAAAATTTTGAATGCAACTGTAGTGAATGAAGGTAAAATTCAGCCATATGATTTGCTGGTGGAAGATCGTTTTATTGTTCGGATGGATAAAGATCTTTCAAGGGTTTCTACCGATATCACTATAGATGCTGAGGGGCAGTACCTTCTGCCAGGTCTGATAGATGATCAGGTTCATTTCCGTGAACCAGGATTAACACACAAAGGTACCATTGCTACGGAATCCAAGGCTGCCGTGGCAGGTGGCATTACCTCCTATATGGAAATGCCCAATACCGTACCGAACACTTTGACACAAGCCCTGCTGCAGGAAAAATATGACAGAGCCGCGCAGACATCACTGGCTAATTACTCTTTTTATATGGGTGTGTCTAACGACAATATGGAAGAAGCGTTGAAAACGGATCCTGATAAGGTTTGTGGTCTTAAAGTTTTTATGGGTTCTTCTACCGGTAATATGTTGGTGGACAATGAAGCAACCTTGAGGGGCATCTTTTCCAGGGCAGAGCTTCTTATTGCTACCCATTGTGAAGATGAGCAAACCATCCGGCAGAACATGCAGCAATACCGGGCAGAATATGGAGAGGAGGTGCCTATCGCCTGTCATCCTCTGATCCGAAGTGAGGAGGCTTGTTATAAGTCTTCTTCCCTGGCTGTAGGCTTGGCCCGTGAATATGGTACCCGCCTGCATGTCCTTCATATTTCTACAGCAAAAGAACTGGATTTATTCAACCAGAAGGTTCCGCTGGAAGAGAAAAAAGTTACGGCTGAAGCTTGTATTCACCACTTGTGGTTTGACAACGCCGACTATGAAAAAAAGGGAACCCTCATCAAATGGAATCCGGCTATCAAAACAAAGCATGATAAGGAAGCTATTTTCCAGGCCGTGTTGGATGACCGTATAGATGTTATTGCGACAGATCATGCTCCTCATACGTGGGATGAAAAACAGCAGACATATTTTAAAGCCCCTTCAGGCGGGCCACTGGTACAACACAGCCTGGTAGCTCTTCTGGAATTTTATCATCAGAAAAAAATTTCATTGGAAAAGATAGTAGAGAAAGCATGCCATCATCCGGCGCGTCTTTTTCAAACAGACCGACGAGGTTTTATACGTGAAGGTTATTATGCTGATATGGTTTTAGTAGATCTTAGCGCTCCCTGGCAGGTAAGCCGCTCTAATATTGTAGCGAAGTGTGGTTGGTCTCCTTTCGAAGGATATCAATTTCAATCAAAAGTTACACATACTATGGTATCCGGTCACCTTGTATTTGAGAATGGAACCTTCAATGACAGCAAAAATGGCATGCGTTTGGATTTTAAGAGGCGTTAGCACATACTTTATTCTCACGAATAGTTTATTGTTGCTTTGTTTGATTTAGTAGCATTTTCCTGTTACTTATAAGAGAGTAGTAAAATAAATTTTTGATTTCATTGGCCAGAGTTGCAAATATTATCGTCTTTGTTCTCACGATTATTGTTTTTTTAAGTACCCGGGTATCTCCTGAGAAATTCTGGGTTGCGGGTTTCCTCGCATTGTCCATTCCTGTTTTCCTCTTTCTGAATGTCGTATTATTAATTTTTTATCTCATCAGAAATAAAATATGGTTTCTGTTTCCTCTGATTGCTCTCTTATTTGGTTATAAATATGTATTGTCAAGCTTTTCTATCAACTTAGGGCAAGAATCAGAGGCAGATGCTTTTTCTGTCTTGAATTACAATGTCAGGGTTTTTAATTCATATGCTTACCTGCAAAATGTAAATGATACCGGAAAATCTATGATCCGGTGGATATCAGATAGCAATGCCGATGTTAAATGCTTACAAGAATTTTATAATGAAGACAGCTCAAATGTATACGATACATTTACCAAGCTTCGGAAAGGGTCACAATACCATTCATACATACAGCCTAGTCTTATCAACAGTAAAGGAGCGCAGTTCGGACTAGCTATTTTTAGTAAATTTCCTATTGTAGCCTGCGGAGAAGTGCATTTGAAAGATGATAGGCAACAACACGCTATTTATGTGGACCTAATGATTCAGCAGGATACGATTAGAGTATATAATGTGCATTTGCAATCTATGAGTATTGACGAGAATAAGATTGGTAATATAGACGGTGATATGGACAGAGTGAGGGAAAATTACCTTACGATTGCCAGAAAATTAAAGCATGGATTTATCAATAGAGCCAGGCAGATTGATAATCTGCTCACCCATATCAAGCAAAGTCCTCACCGGGTTATAGTGTGTGGAGATCTCAATGATATACCTTATAGCTATACCTACGCTACTTTAAAAAAATATCTATACAATGCTTTTGAAGAAGCTGGAAACGGTTTGGGTTTCAGTTATAATGGGAAATTGTTTTTTCTCAGGATTGACAATCAATTTTATAGTGATGGATTAGAAGCAAAAGACTTTCAAACCCATCGTGAAATACCCTATTCTGACCATTATCCAGTTAAAGCCTTCTATACAATAGAAGAAAAAAACTAACCCTGATTTTAAGTAATTATCTCAGTCAGGTTTTGTAAAAGTGGTTACAGATTTCTAATTTTGTGAACTCAAACGGTGATTGTAGCTCAGTCGGTTAGAGCGCTGGTTTGTGGCACCAGAGGTCGTGGGTTCGAGTCCCATCATTCACCCTAAACCGCTTTTATATATGTTAGAAGCGGTTTTTTTATTATATTTGTTGTAGCTAGGTAAGCACGTGGGAGCATCACGCGGTTGTACAGCTCATTTCTTTTGTAGTAAGCATTAATATTATTAAAGGATCTATGTTGTCTGCTTCCGATTTTATGGCCTTATCCTTAAGAGATAGGATACAAACCCTATATCGGGAGGGGACGTTTATTGTCGCTATACGGTATTACAGTTACAAGGTAAACCTGTATTTATTGAAAGATTATTATGTAGAAGTATTCTACAACCATAAATTGGATAAGATTGAAAAAATAGAGCTTCTCCCCACCTCCCATACCCGGGTGAAATTTTATACGGATCAAATCTCTCTGCCTCAGAATCTTTTTGAATAACAGCGCGAAAAGTTGTTTTGCGTTAAATGGTAACATTACCCCAGTTTTCACCAGATCTGATGCGGTTGAGCTGGGTATGGGTAATATTAAAACGTTTGGCAATCATGCTCAGGCGGGTTTTATTATTTTTAAGCAGTCTCTTAATGACCCGTACATCGGCTTCGGTGAGTTTATATCCGGTAGTTCTACTCTTGAGAATTGCTGGATTTTTGTTATTATGGTCATTCAATTCCTCCTCCGTCATCCACTTTAGATTGTATCTGCTATTATTTTTCTTATTGAAGTCCAGATGAGCCACAAAGCGATGTTCTTCTGAGGTTTTTGATACAAAAGCTTTGGCAACCAAGCGGTGAATGTAATGTGTTTGCGATACTTTTTTGCCTAATCTAACCATCACAGAAAGATAACCATTCACATCGGATCCTTTCATAATTCTGCCGTCGGCTCTATCAACCGCATAGCTTTTCACTCTGCCCAGGCTGGATATTTCATACTTAGCATGTGGAAGATCTGTTTCAAAATCAATTTCTTTCCAGACTTCATTTCTAAACCTGTCTAAGCTCATAATAGGTAGATTATTAAGTTATAAAAGTTTATGTCTTACATAAAAAATCAAGAAAAATAGACGCTTACACAAAAAAGATATTCAGGCTACTGTTTTGCGTTGCGTGAGGATCTCATGAATTTTAAGTACTTCAGGCACTATCAGCGAACTGTCATCATTGTGAATATTAAAATCAGCTAATTCAGCTCTTCTCTTATCAGTCCATTGTTTTGCTATGATGTTCTCGATTTGTGCTCTCGATCGGTGGAGATCTCTAAGCATTACTCTTCTGATACGCAATTCAACAGGAGCATTTACATTGATAATTTTCTGAAGAGATTTATAAGAGCCTGTTTCAAAAAGTAAAGCTGCTTCTTTTACAACATATGGAGCATCCTGATGCTTGTGCTGCCACTCTCGAAAATCTTCAGCTACAAATGGATGCACAAGCTTGTTCAATAAATTTAATTTTTCTTCATTATTGAAAACCTGCTCGGCCAAAAATACCCGGTTGAGTTTTCCCTCTGTATCATAAGCTTGGGGGCCAAAATGACTTTTGATGGCCTTCACAAGGCTGGTATTATGCATTTGCAGCCATTTAGCACGCTGGTCAGCAAAATAAACAGGAATTCTTAATACTGTAAATATTTTACAAATCAGGCTTTTGCCAGAACCAATGCCACCTGTAATACCTACTAATAATGTCTTAGTTTGACTTTGCATAGGCCACTTTAACCTTTGAAGGGGTAATAGTGATATCTTTCGCAAAATCAGGATATGATTTTAATGCTGGAGTTACAGTGCTATCTTCCGGTTGGAAGGTACGCAAATTTGCAACTACTTCAAAGTCATAATTATTTGCCAATTCTACATAATTATTTTGTAACCAGAAAGAAATTGTGACAGATTCTTGCTGAAGATAAACGGAAGAATCTTCCGGAAAGTTGACAGGAGTTATCTTTATACGTTTCTCATAGGTGGAGAAAGGGGCTACCTTAAAACTTAATTGTATGTTTTCCGGCTGTATTTGAATATACTCTGAAGCATTATAAGAAAGGGCTAACTCTTCGGAGTAGTCTTCACTGATGGGCTCATCCTCATCGTCGGGCAGACTAACGAAGATTGTATCAGGTGTATCAGCAATGAGTGAGGCAGGCCCCTGCAACACAGCTGTGTTCGGCATCAACTGTATATTGGAGACAATTCGATGCTGATCAGCCAGCAGCAGTGAAGCGGTGTCTACCGCCAATCGTACTTTTTTTAAGGCTGCTTTATCTATATTCAGAAATAAAGTATCTGTCACAATATAATCCAGCCTCACATCTTCCAGCTTGTTTTCTACCAGGTCGGTAATAGACTGGGAGGTGATAAACTTGGTCTGGGTAGGGTCATCCAGACTAACCTCTACCGGCTCCCTGTCAAACAACATTGTCTTGCGAAGTAGATTCCATCCGCCGCCGCTCACCTGCACTGTAATATTTTCCGGAAGCTGACTCAACAGATAGGTACTGTCATGGTCGTAGGCGAACGAAATAGGATAGTTTATACGGGTAGTATAATCGGCTTTATTTAGTGCATTAAAGAACCAGAAAGTAGTAGCTGTAAAAATACAGAGTAAAATAATTTTCAGATTTCCCTCTTTAGGAGAAGGAAAGAGCCGCATAAAACGGTTAAAAAAATATTTAATATTTTGGTTTCTGTCTTTCTTCAAGACTTCGTAGTAGTTGAATAACGCTTACTGGCTTCTAAAGATATAGACGTTTTGTCAAATTTGATTTTGGCACCACGGTCCACTTCTAAAATAACGCTATCATCTTCAATACTAACAATTCTGCCGTGCATGCCTCCGATCGTCACGACCATATCCCCTTTCTTGATAGAACCTATAAATTCCTTTTGTGCTTTTTGTCTTTTTTGCTGCGGCCTGATCATAAAAAAGTAAAAAATGATGGCAATTCCTCCAATAAGGATCAAGTTGCCAATCAAACCACTCTGGCCGTTACTGGCCTGAAGCAGAATGTAATGTAGCATAAGTTGTGTAGTGACTGTTAAGTTATTTTTTTACGGGACCGGCAGCTTGCTGATCCTTAGCAATGACATTACCCTTGATATACAAACGGGTAACAGAAGGTTCTGTATTGGCCGTAATGGTGATGGTCTTATTCTGCACCCCGGTTTTGCTCTGGCTGTTGAATTTGACAAGGATCTCGTTCTCTGCTCCTGGCGCAATAGGATCCTTGGGAGGGTTAGGGACCGTACATCCGCAGGTCGCTGTGGCACTTTGGATGACCAAAGGTGCATTCCCTACGTTTTTAAACTTAAATACGTGTTCCACTACATCGCCCTCATTGATATTACCAAAATCGTGTGTTTCTTCCGTGAATTCAAACTTAGGAGCTCCTGCTGAAGAGGTATTGTTAGCACTTGACTGTTCCGATTGGTTTACTTTCAAAGCGGTGGGACTGGCTGCAGAAGCCTGAGTTTCCAGTTCAGCCACTCTGCTTTCCAGTTCGGCCACTCTAGTTTCCAGAGATGAGTTACAGGAGGCTAGCAGTACTGCTCCTGATAGGGCCATCCATATCGTTGAATTCAATTTTTTCATGATGATAAATTTATTAGTCTATTTATAATAGTAAATGTAGAGATGTGAATTTAAGTATTCAAAGTGAGTATCGATCATTTTTTGATCTGACCCAATAAGTTATCTACATCATCCAGTAGCTGTTTAGCCTTTTCTCTGGCTTCGTTGATAACTTTTTCTCCATCAGATTTAGCCACACTATCCGGAAGAGCATCTCTGGATCTTACCAAATCAGTCAGGAGTTCTTCTAACTTGACTTTATATTTTTCCAAGCGGAAAGTAACTCTGTCTCGGGTATTCGAACCTTTATCCGGTGCGTATAGTACACCTACCAGCGTACCGGTGAGAATACCTGAGATGAATAATAACAAACTACCAGCTGTCTTACTCATGTTTATGTTTTTTTAAAGTATAAATTTACAAAGTGCATCCTAACCTTTCCAACAAAAAGTATTAATAATCGCACTTTATTGAAAAATTTATCGGTTATCGATCAATCCTCTGCCACTTTTCCGTATCAAATTCTTGCTTTGAAGGTCGTTGGCAATGACATCTAACATACCATTAACGAATTGTTTGCTCTTATGCGTACTGAATTGCTTTGAAATATCTATATATTCGTTAATCGTTACTTTTACGGGAATACTGCTGAAATGAATCATTTCAGCAATAGCCATCTTGATGATAATATTGTCCAGATGGGCTATTCGTTCGGAAGACCAGTTTTTAGATTTTTCATTAATAATATGTTCATACTCATCATCATGGCGAATGGTGATCGTATACAAATCTTCAAAAAAAACTCTATCTTCTTCCCAGTTGGGTGTAAGTTCTACCAGCTCGATATGGGAAGGATCTTCTTCATTGACCGACTTGATAGATTTATTAGCCATACTTTTCACAGCTTTCATATCTTCTGCCCAGTTGATGTCGTTTTCTTCCAGAATAGCCATGATGGGCTCATGCTTTAAAATAATATTGTTGAAAACGTACCGGGCAATCTCCATGTCTTCTTCCAGGGTAGGCTTTTCTATCGCCTGATAGGCCTGAAAAGTTTCGTCCGATTTCAGAAAACTTTTGAACCACTGTTTGATATCGCTGTTATAATTTCCCCAATGCAGGTTTTTTTGATTCGCTTTAGTCAGTAACTCTTGGTTATTTCTGATCGCCTGTATTACCCGGTTATGATAAAAATTAAGTTTGGGTTCTTTTTTTTCTTCAATAGGGGATTCAGTCAGAAAGTTATATTTTTTTTGTCGTTCTCTACCTGATTCCTCTGCCAGGGCTGCCAGCAACAGCAGCAGCAAAATATAATGATCAGTGATGCGCTCCGTAGAGGATAACATCTGTTGACGGAGGTACTCCCGATCCCTGCGGCACTGGCTTTCATATTGAGCAATGGCATTACGGACTACTTTTTCAATAGGCGCGGGTGTATTGCTAAAATCTTCACATTTATCAAAGTAAGCTTTCAGTAATCTTACTGCCAGCGCTTCATTTCTGGCTAGTACTTCTTTGTTTTGAACTTCCATAGAGTTCAGGTCGGGCTGAAAAGCTTGACGTACATAGTCGAAGGCCAGTTCATAGTTAGATCGCTGGCATTGCCTGTACGCATAAATATGCTGCATGGCTTTAGCGCGTAAAATTCTTCGGTTCAGCATTACAAAAGTGGATTATTAATCTGTCTATGAACAAATAATAATCTTAAAAGATTTATTTTTCTCAGGTATTTTCGGAATTAAAGTGTTTTTCTAAGATTGCCCATGGCTGTAATTCTTTCCTCAGCCATACGCATCGCAATTTTTTGGGTGTTCTGCTTTTCAGCCTCTGCTCTTTCCAATACATGCAAACAGATATCGTATATTTTTTCTGCTTTTTGATAAAGGTATTCTTTTTTATATTCTCCAAAATACTCAGCCGCCACGGCCATGATACCGCCCGCATTCACCAGAAAGTCAGGAGCGTATAGAATCCCTTTTTCCATGAGAATGTCTCCATGTTTCTGGTCGTCCTGCAACTGGTTATTAGCTGCACCCGCTACAATATCACATTTCAGGCGGGAAATAGTGTCATCATTAAGGGTAGCCCCCAAAGCACAAGGGGCATAAATATCAACAGGGGCATCGTAAATGTCCGGTTCGCCCACCACATGGGCTCCTAATTCCTTGGAGGCCCTTTTCAGTTTTTCTTCATCAATATCTGTGATGAAAACATCAGCACCTTCCTTCACCAAATATTCGGTGAGTTTCATACCTACAGAGCCTGCTCCCTGTACAGCCACTTTTTTTCCTTTTAAATGGTCGCTACCATAGGCTTTTTTAGCAGCTGCTTTGATACCCATATACGTTCCGTAGGCAGTAATCAAGGAAGAAGAACCCGACCCTCCTGACGTTTCGGGAAGGCCCGTCACAAAATTTGTCTCCATATAAATATACTCCAGATCGTAGGGTGTGATATTCACATCACAGGCTGTCACATATTTTCCATGCAGGCTGTCAATAAACTTTCCAAAGCGACGAAGGTACGCCTCGTTTTTCATGGTTTTCGTATTGCCAATCAAGACGGCCTTACCACCCCCTACGTTCAACCCGGCAATGGCCGACTTATATGTCATACCCCGGGAAAGGCGCAATGCATCCACAATGGCGTCTTCATCGTTGGCATAATTCCACATACGGGTGCCACCCATGGAAGGGCCTAATACTGTTGAATGAATACTAATAATGGCCTTTAAACCTGTTGCTTTGTCATAACACTGTACGAGTTGTTCATGGCCATATTCAGCCATCAAGTCAAAAACATGTTTGGATTTCTGATCACTGACCGTCACTGTTTCCATACCATTCCGTTCGTGTAAAAAATACGACTTCCAAGTTAATATTGTTCACTTTAAGCTATCTTTGCTCTTTAAAAGCGATACAAAAGTATATTTTTTTGTATAGTATCCCAACATATACAAAGGAACTAAGAACCATTTGTTTACGAAAACGTTTTAACAAAACGTGAAGGAATTAAGCTATCTCAATAAGTACCTGTTTAAGTATAAATATCGCCTCCTGTTAGGACTGTTATTTATTATCATCTCCAACGTTTTCGCCATTATTCCCGCTCAGATTGTCCGGCGTGCCATCAACCTGGTAGAGGAAAATATTTCTTTATTCAAAGCTTACGGCGGCTTCGACCTGCAGGAAATGATCTACAGTATTTTTGCAGGTAGCATCCTGGTATATGGCGTAGCCATTTTGGTGCTGGCTCTACTGAAAGGCATATTCACTTTCCTGACCCGTCAGACTATCATTGTTGTCTCCCGCCTGATCGAGTATGATTTGAAGAATGAAATTTATGCTCATTATCAACAGCTTCCTATGAGCTTCTACCGGCGGCAGAATACCGGAGACCTGATGGCACGGATTTCTGAAGATGTTTCGAGGGTCAGAATGTATTTGGGACCGGGTATTATGTATGGATTAAACTTATTTACCCTGTTTGCTATTTTGATCCCTTATATGTTCTCTGTCAATGTAAGGCTGACCTTATATACACTGATTCCATTACCTATTCTTTCTATCAGTATTTATTATGTAAATAATATAATCAATCGCCAGTCCGAGGAGATCCAACGGAGTCTTTCTGGCTTATCAACGTATGTGCAGGAGGCCTTTTCCGGTATTCGTGTGCTTAAATCCTTTATCAGAGAGAAAGATTCTGTGCAGAATTTCTCGGTAGCTAGCGATGATTACAAAGATAAATCTATCCGCCTGGAGCGGGTCAATGCTCTGTTTTTTCCCCTGATTATGGCCTTGGTAGGCTTGAGCTCTGTGATCACCATATTTATTGGTGGGGTGGAGGTCATCAAAGGTGCTATTTCACCGGGCGTGATCGCTGAGTTTATCATTTATGTAAATATGCTGACCTGGCCGGTTACTTCTTTAGGATGGATCACCAGTATTATTCAGCGGGCAGCAGCCTCTCAAAAACGGATCAATGAATTTCTGCTGACAAAAAATGATATTGTTTCTGAAGAGAATCTGGTGCGGGAGATTAAAGGGGATGTTACCTTGGAGAATGTTTCTTTTGTGTATGCCGACTCAGGCATTAAAGCGCTGGACCGGATTTCTTTTAGCGTGAAGGCGGGAGAGTCTATTGCTATTGTGGGGACCACCGGTTCCGGTAAGAGTACAATTGCCAACATTATTCCCCGCTTACTGGATGTCACTTCCGGGCAGATATTGATCGATGACATGAATGTGAAGCAGTATAATCTGCACAACTTGCGGAGCCAGATAGGGTATGTGCCTCAGGATGTCTTTCTGTTTTCAGAAACCGTCTACAATAATATTGCTTTCGGCTCTATCAAACTTTCAGAAGACCAGGTAGAAGAAGCTGCCTATCATGCTGATCTAAAAAATACGATCCAAAACTTTCCTGATGGCTTTGCAACCCGGGTAGGAGAGAGAGGGGTTACCCTTTCTGGCGGACAAAAACAAAGGGTTTCTATTGCCCGTGCTATTGTACGTGACCCGAAGATTCTGATTCTGGATGATTGCCTTTCAGCGGTAGA
The DNA here is from genome assembly GCA_021730635.1 of Catalimonadaceae bacterium JC749. GTDB lineage: Bacteria > Bacteroidota > Bacteroidia > Cytophagales > Cyclobacteriaceae > JAJNNC01. The sequence goes on along the minus strand of JAJNNC010000001.1, from coordinate 680,633 downwards.
CACCAAGACGGAAAATACGATTCTGAATAGCCTGAAAGACATTATGCAGAAAAGAACCACTATTATTGTTTCACATCGGGTTTCTTCTGCCAAGCTTGCCGACAAAATCATTGTACTGGACGATGGCAAAATTGTAGAGCAAGGTACCAACGAGAGTTTACTCGAACTCAATGGCGTCTATAAAGAACTCTACGATAAGCAGCTGCAAGCCGATGAAATAGAAAGCCAGCCATGATATTTCTGCTTTGCTGTATCTTCTGCTGATCAGTGCCTGATCTCAATATCCGACAACAGAGGTTAGTATCCTTTGATTTTTTTTACAACCTTTGCTCTTTATGGATAAAAAAGGTAGTCATAGTACCTATTGGGGCCATATACGAGAAGGTGTTTCTTCTCTCATGATAGGGTTGCGGCTCTCCTGGAAACATATATGGGAAGCCAGGAAGCGGCGTACACCCATCGGTGTGGCTGATGAAAAATACTTTGAGCAGGAAGCGGGCATAGTCACGCTACAGTATCCTTTTGAGTCTATTCCGGTGCCGGATCATGGGCGTTATCGTCTGCACAATGAGATAGAAGATTGTATCGTTTGCGATAAGTGTGCAAAAGTCTGTCCTGTCAACTGCATTGAGATTGAACCCATCCGGGCCACAGAAGAAATTGGCAAAACCTCAGATGGCTCCTCCAAACGCCTCTACGCAGCCAAGTTTGACATAGACATGGGAAAGTGTTGCTTTTGTGGGCTGTGTACCACTGTATGCCCTACGGAATGCCTGACCATGACCAAGGTCTATGACTTCAGCGAGTTCGATGTAGCCGATCACAATTACTCTTTCTCAGAGATGACACCCCTGGAGATTCTGGCGAAGAAAAAAGAGTTGGAAGATTACAATCAGCAGAAAGAAAAGGCCAAAAAAGAAGCACAGGAAAACGCTGCAGCTACGGAAAAGCCCGCTGCCAACCCGGCTCGTCCGAAAGTAACTGTAAAGCCTAAGGCCGCTTATCGTCCGAAGGTAAAACCGGTTGTCAAAAAAGAGCCGGAAGATCCACAGGAAGCCGCCCGGAAAATAATGGAAGATAAGAAGAAAGCGGACCCAGCGAAAAAGAAAGATGATACGTCAAACGAACAGGCATGATACAGCAAATCATCTTCTATACTTTTGCAGCCCTCACCGTCATCTCGGCAAGTGTGATTATTTTCACCCATAATGTATTGTATGCGGCCTTTTCGCTGATCATTACTTTTTTGGGAGTGGCTGCTCTTTATGTGTTTGCCGGCGCTGACTTTATAGCCGTGACACAGGTACTGGTGTATGTAGGAGGCATTCTGGTGCTGATGATTTTTAGTGTCATGCTCACCAATAAAATCTCCGGCCAGGCCGTGACCACCCATAGCCATAACCGCTTTCTGGGTGGGCTGATAGGTCTTGTTCTGTTTGTATTACTGATGTTCGGTATTTTGCAGGCGAATTATGCTTCCTTGTTCTGGTTGGAAAAGGCGCAATCTTCCGGAAATATCATTCAGGACTCCACTATCCAACTGCTGGGTGTCAAGCTCATGAGCGATTATGTGCTACCTTTTGAGGTGGCGGCGGTGTTGCTACTGGTAGCCCTCATCGGAGCCGCTTATATCGCTCAGCGGCAGATGGACGAAAAATAATCCCTTAGTTGTCATTTCTCGAGTTGCTCAATGATTATTCACTGCGAAGAGAATTAACCGGGTTCGCCACGGCAGCCCGAATGGTGTGAAAGCCTACTGCCACCATGGTCACTATCAGGGTGAGCAAAGCGGAAGCAAAGAAGGTGATTACCTTGATATCGGTCTGGTAAGCAAAAGCCTGCAACCAGTTGTTCATAAAATAATAAGCTATGGGGAATGCTAACAATACGGCAATACCGATCAGCAGGAAGAAATCTTTATAAATAAGCATCACAATATGACTCACATTGGCTCCAATCACCTTTCGGATGCCTATTTCTTTGGTCCGCTGTTCGGTTGTGTAAGCCGCCAGCCCCAACAGCCCCAGACAGGCAATGATGACGGTCAAGGCAGAGAACAATGTAAAAATCTGCCCTCTTTTTTCATCTGCTTTGTATTGAGAATCAAAATCCTGGTCTAGGAAAATATAATTAAAAGGTTTGTTGGAATTTACTTCATTCCAGGCGCTTTCAATATAGCTCAACGTTTCCGGTATATCCTGCCCTTCAATTTTGATATGCATGAAGTAGTTGTTCTGTCCGAAAAATATAGCCAGGGGCTCAATAGGATTGTACAGGGAAAGCTGATTGTAATCTTTGATCACGCCAATGACATGAAACTGGGTGGCATTATCGCCATCACCGGTTGGTTTGAATTTCTTGCCTATGGGATCTTTCCATCCCATACGTTTCACCATAGATTCATTCACAATAATGGCTGAAGTATCGGTGGCATATTCTCTGGAGAAATTCCGGCCTTGTACGAGGGTCATACCCATGGTGGAGATGTAATCATAATCGGCCTGGTATAAGTCTATCCCTCTTTCCACCATGCCCTCATCCGTTTCCACATCCATCAGGTTTTTGCCAATGCCATTGCCTGGTTTCGTATTGGCCGTGGATACCATTTGTACTCTCGGGTTTTTCAGTAACTCGTTTCTCAAAACATCATACTTTTCGCGGGAAGCTTCCTCCGGCATTTCTACCGAAAGCACATGTTCTTTACTGAAGCCCAGGTCTTTGTTTCGTAAAAAATTCAGCTGGTCATACACTACCCAGGTGCTGATCACCATGGTGATAGAAATAGCAAATTGTATTACCACCAGGGCTTTTCTAAGGGCAGCATTGCCGCCTGAAGCTGACATTTTCCCTTTGAGTACCTGTACCGGATTAAAACCTGCCAGGTAAAAAGCCGGGTAGCTTCCTCCGGCTATCCCCACAAACAGAATAATGGCAATAAGCCCTAAAAGAATATTAGGCTGTAGCATAAAGCTGAAACCAATTTCCTTGCCTGCCACATTGTTGAACAAAGGCAGCAACAGCGCGACCAGCAGGAAGCTGATGACGACAGCGAAAAGGGTGAGTAAAATGGACTCTGCCATGAACTGCCCGATCAGTTGCTTTTTGGAGGATCCTACTGTTTTACGGATACCTACTTCTTTGGCCCGTTTGGAAGCCCGGGCCGTAGCCAGGTTCATATAGTTGATGCTGGCGATAACAAGCATAAAAATGGCGACCGCTGCAAAAATATAGATATAAGAGATATCGCCTCCTTCTTCTGCCTCGTCTCCAATTTTGGAGTGGAGGTGAATATCCAGTATAGGTTGTATCATATAATTGATCGTAATACCAAACTGGTCAAAAATGGGCTTCACTCTTTCCTTGTTGATTTCTTCCAGCCGGCCATACAGATTGTGATAATTATAATTCTCTGGCAGTAGCACATAAGTAGCCACACCCCAGTTGCCCCAACTGCTTCCATAATCTACAGGGAGCGTCGTACGGGATAGCAAGGCATCGAAATCAATGTGGGAATTATGAGGCACATCCTCAATGACTCCCGTAATTTTAAACAGCCGGTCACCGTTTCTCAGAGATTTCCCTACAGGATCTTCCCCGTCAAAGTATTTAGTAGCTATAGATTGGGTGATCACCATAGAATTAGGGGCTGTGAGCGCAGTTTTGGGATCTCCTGCTAGCAGTGGAAAAGTAAAGACATTAAACACAGAAGAATCTGTATAGGCAAAGTCTTCCTCGTAAAAACGCCGGTCGTTGTCTTCGTTTTCAAACAGTTCTCTGCCCACCCCTATAAACCGAACCGCATGCTGCACTTCCGTATACTTCTCCTCCAGCTCCGTGGCCATAGGAACCTGTACTGAAGCCCAGGTAAATTCATTGTCTTTCTCCTTGATATGGGTAACAATCCGGTAGATACGGTTTTTATTTTCATGAAAGCCGTCGTAACTCACTTCATCCAGGATATACAGCAGCAGAAAAAGGCTGCAACTCACTCCAATGGTCAGTCCCAGCATGTTGATGATACTATAGATTTTTTCCTTGCTGACGTTGCGTATAGCTGTTTTGAAAAGGTTCTTGAACATGGCTGAGGAAGATAAAAGTGGAGCGTTTACAAGGATACCCTTGCTGTTACCGGGAATGTAAAAAATGGAGAGGAAAAAGCGTTACCTCTGCCAGAGAGATACCGCTTTCCAAAGGACTGAGGAGCGTGTTACACGTGAAATTTTTCCTTGATATTTTCTGTCACCACCATTCCATCGAACAGGTTAATCACGCGGTTGGCATAAGTTGAATCATGAGGAGAGTGCGTCACCATGGCAATGGTAGTACCCGCTTTGTTTAATTCGGAAAGCAGATTCATCACTTCTTCGCCATTGGTAGAATCCAGGTTACCAGTAGGTTCATCCGCCAGTATAAATTTTGGATTAGCGACTACCGCACGGGCAATAGCGACCCTTTGTTGCTGACCACCAGAGAGTTGCTGGGGAAAGTGATTGCGGCGATGCATAATATTCATATGTTCCAGGGCAGCGGTTACCTTTTTCTCTCTCTCGGCAGAGGGTACTTTTAAATACAGTAAGGGTAACTCTACGTTTTCGTGCACAGTGAGCTCATCGATCAGGTTAAAGCTCTGGAACACAAAGCCGATATTTCCTTTACGCAGCTGGGCTCTTTGCCTTTCGGAGAATTTGGATACTTCATGATCCATAAAGTAATATTCTCCGCTGGTGGGGTTGTCGAGCAATCCCATAATATTGAGCAAAGTAGACTTTCCACAGCCAGAAGGTCCCATAATAGCGACAAACTCACCAGATTTAATTTCAATATTAATATCGTTAAGGGCAGTGGTTTCTACTTCGTCAGATGTAAAAACTTTTTTAAGATTATGGGTACGAATCATAGTTATTAGAATTTTAGATGTTGGGAGTATAGGTTTATATTTTTAATGCGGTTAGAATACGAGAACTTCATTGTCTCCGAAGTTTTCATAGGAGGAAGTAATCACTTTTTCGCCCGGCTCCAGTCCCTCCAGCACTTCATAGTTTTCGGTGTTCTTTCTGCCTAATTTAATATTTCTGCGGTATGCCCTAGAACCATCATTACTCATTACAAACACCCAGTTTCCTCCTGTATCACGGAAGAACCCGCCGGTTGCCAGCAAAGTGGCTTCTTCCGTGCTGCCTAATTCTAAGCGTATTCTCAATGATTGGCCACGACGGATACCGGAAGGTGTTTTTCCCAGGAATTTCATGTCCACTTCAAAGTTACCTTCTGAGACAGTAGGATATTTCTTGTAAATTTCAAGCCGGTAATCGCCACCATCAAAGGTGAAAGAAGCTTGCTGCCCTACATCCACTTTGGGTAAATATATCTCATCAATGGCTACCCGGACTTTAAAGCTATCCAGCAAGGCCACCTGACCCAATCTTTCTCCCGGATTGATAGACTCGCCCGGTTCCCAGTCTTCAGTGGTTAACAAGCCTTCTGTAGGCGCTGTGATGACCAGGTTATCCAGAATCTTGCCGACGGCATCCAGACTGCGCAGCATACGATCTTCCGACATGCGGATCTGGTGCAATTGGAAAGCCCTGGACAAAGAATCAGACTGGTAGGCTTTGTAGGTCAATTCTCTTCTTCTGATGTTATATTTATACTGTTCCTCGACCTCTTCCAGTTCTCTTTGGGAAATTAATTTCTTTGCGGCTAATTCTTTAAATCTTTCATACTGCGGTTTCAGTAATTGAAGCTGGTAATTAATTTCGGCCAGATTGGCTTTCTGGTTCAGGTCGTTCTGATCCAGTTGCAGGCGGGTCGTACGCAGGATATTCAGCTGCTCATACATCTGACCTTCCCGGTTCATCACTTCCAGCTGTAGATTAGAGTTGCCCAGGCTCATAATTGTATCTCCTTTTTCTACCAGGGCTCCGGACTCCAGTCTGATATTTTTAATAACTCCTCCTTCTATGGCATCCAAAAAGATGGTCTGGCTGGGCATGACAATACCTGTTTCCGGGATAAATTCCTGAAAAATCTCTCTTTTAACGGTAGAAACAGTTATTTTCTCCTTATCTACGTTGAGTTTTGAGCGATTATCAGCAAAAAGAAAACTGTACAAGATCAGGGAAATCAAAGCTAACCCTGCCCCAATACCAGCAATCCGTCCTTTGGTCCACTTTTTTTTCTCTATTTTACGATCCATTCCCATAATACAAATACTTTAAAATGTTGCCAGCCCTCTCGGGGGGCGTTATCTTCAGTTAAGGTTGTACTTTATACTCTACTTTACGAACACTGTGCCAAAAGATAAAAAGTCAATTTAACACATTTTGAGGCTAATTAACAAAGCTGGGGTGTACGGAAACGAACAATATTTGTACGTTTGTGTACGTTAGAAATAAGTCAGATTTTGTAAGGAAAATTTCCTGTCCACGTTTTTGAGAGAGAAAAAAGCCCTGCTATGAAGCATAAACTTAAATTTTGCAGCTGTACCATTGCCTGAAAAGGATTGATTATTTTTACGGTATAGTCTTTGAAATTGAAATAAAAATAAATATTTGATGATCAATAACCTATGAGCAGAAAAATTAACAAAACAGGAAAGATATTAATTGTCGATGACAATGAGGATGTGCTTCAGGCTGCAAAGATTTTTTTAAAACGGCATTTTCTGCAGGTAGACACTGAAAAAAATCCAGGTGCTATTCCTGCTTTAATCAGCAATGAGCAATACGATGTGATTTTGCTGGATATGAATTTTACCAAAGATGTAAGCAGTGGCAAGGAAGGATTTTTCTGGCTTGATCAGATTCTGGAAAGAGATCCTTCGGCGGTTGTCATCATGATCACAGCTTATGGGGATGTGGATATGGCTGTTAAAGCGATCAAAGAGGGCGCTACTGATTTTGTACTGAAACCCTGGAATAATGAAAAACTGCTGGCTACTGTAATGGCGGCTATGAAACTGAGAGCCTCCCGCCATGAAGTTAATCAGTTGCGTTCTCAGCAGGAAATATTCAATGCAGATATCAACCACAAATTTCAGGATATCATAGGGAATAGCCCTTCTATGCACAAAGTTTTTGAAACCATTGAGCAGGTAGCCACGACCGATGCTAATGTATTGATACTGGGTGAGAATGGCACTGGTAAGGAAGTCATTGCAAGAGCGATCCACCGGCATTCCAGACGGGCCGAAAAGGTATTTATCAATGTTGACCTGGGTGCTGTGACCGAGTCGCTTTTTGAGAGTGAATTGTTTGGCCATGTGAAAGGATCTTTTACGGACGCCAAGCAAGACCGGGTAGGACGCTTTGAAGCTGCTTCAGGGGGCACCTTGTTTTTGGATGAAATCGGGAACCTTTCATTGCCCCTGCAAGCAAAGTTACTGACGGCCTTACAAAACAAACGGGTGACCCCCGTAGGCTCTAACAAAGTGATTGATGTGGATGTGCGTTTTGTATGTGCCACTAATATGCCCTTGTATGAGATGGTGCAGAATAACGAGTTCAGGCAGGACTTACTGTATCGTATCAATACTATCGAGATTCACCTGCCTTCCTTGCGAGAGCGTATTGAAGATTTGGAGCCACTGGCTTCCCATTTCTTAACCATATATTCCAAAAAGTACAATAAATCTATTCATTCTATCAGTGCCAGTGCCATTAAAAGAATGCAGAAATACCAGTGGCCAGGTAATGTACGGGAGTTACAGCATGCTGTGGAAAGGGCTGTGATTCTTAGCAATAAGCCCACTCTACAAGCCGAAGACTTCTTCTTCAACGCAGAGAATTCCAAACAGGCCGGCACGCAGGAAGAGCTTCATATAGATCAATATGATTTGGAAGAAGTAGAAAAATTATTAATTCGTAAAGTGCTGAAAAAACACGGCGGAAACATTTCCAAAGCGGCCGGCGATCTGGGGCTTACCCGGGCTTCGCTGTATCGCAGGTTAGAAAAGTATGATATTTAACAGATTTGAATGGACGCTACTGGTCAGGGTATTGTTGCTTTCAACCAGTATGTTGCTCTGCTTGTACTTTCTGTTTTATACAGAAAAATATGTGAGCGGAGGGATCATCTTTTTGCTGGTCGCTTATCAGGTATACGAACTTTATCAGTATGTGCTGGAGACAAACCGTAAATTGACCCGGTTTCTGGAAGCCGTCAAATATTCTGATTTTACAGCAGGGTTTAATAAAGACAGTAGGCTAGGAGAAAGTTTCGGCGACCTCAATCGTATGTTCAACGATGTGTTTGATGCTTTCCGGGAGGCACGGGCTGAGAAAGAAGAAAACTGGCAATACCTAAAAACGGTAGTACAGCACGTAAATGTAGGACTTCTATCTTTTGATGAGGCTGGCAAGATTGAATTACTCAACAACACGGCCAAACGTTTCTTAAAGTCAAATCAACTGTATAATATTGATGATCTGGCTGAGTTAAGCCCTGAACTGCATAAAATCATCAAAAATTTACCGCCTGGTTCTAAGACCCTGTTCAAACCCAGTGTAGACTTGCATCTGGCTATTAATGCCACGGAACTTCGCCTACGGGGTACCCTTTACCGATTGATTTCCTTGCAGAATATTTTGTCAGAGTTGCAGCAGCAGGAAATAGAAGCCTGGCAGAACCTGACCAAAGTATTACGTCATGAGATTATGAATTCTATTACGCCTATTGCTTCACTGGCGGGTACTGCTATCGATATTATTCAGGAAGATATTATCAGCGAAAACGGGACCATTACCTTCAACCAGGAGTCGTTTGAAGATATTACCATGAGCTTGCGCACCATAGAAAATCGCAGCAAAGGGCTGGTAAATTTTGTGGAGGCCTACCGGAATTTTACCAACATCCCTCATCCGGAATTTAAAAGGATACGGGTAAAAGACGTAATTGATGAAGTGGTGAAACTGATCCGGGCAGGGGTGGCTAAGAGTCATATTAAATTCTCGGTAAGCATCAATCCTCCCAACCTGATGGCGCGGTTGGACCCCAAACTCATCGAGATGGTGTTGATCAATATCTTAAAGAATGCCGCTGAAGCATTAGAAGAAGTACCTGAGCCAAGTATCAGTTTACTGGTATTTACCGATCATGAACAACGGGTATTAATTGATGTTACAGACAATGGACACGGGATAGAACCGGAAGCCCTGGAGAAAATTTTTATACCTTTTTATACGACTAAGAGCCACGGTTCAGGTATTGGATTGAGTTTATCTCAAAGGATTATGCAAATGCATCATGGCAATCTTACGGCCAGATCAGTGGTGGGTGAGGGGACTACTTTTACTCTACAACTCTAAAAAAAATACTATTTTTCAGCAGGCGGTTGCTGATCCGCTTAAAATAAAAAAAGCAACCCGGGGGCTGCCTGTTTCATACACCTGATCGGAATAATTAAGATGATTTCTTTTGTGCTTTTTGCTGCGTTTCTTGACTGGTTTGGAGCTTCATCTCTTCTTTTTTCTCAGGTTTGATGGAGTAAGTAGGACATATATGCGTATAACATCCTGACAACATAGTTCCAGCAAATAAAGCTAACAGTATTTTCTTCTTCATAACTTTCCTTTTTTACATCAAAGTAAAATCGATTATGAGAAAAATACAATTGTATTTTTTCCTTAAAGTTACATGCTGCACAGTCAGCGTAACTTAGAAGATAGGAAACATCAGGGTAATTTTACTTTGTCAGATTTTTTCTGTTATCAATGACAAAGAAGCAGGCAGGGCTGCAAATTCGTGGATAATTGTAAAGATGGGTGTACGGTTTCGTACAGCGCCACCTCAAAACCGGACAGTTTATTCCATCAAAATCTAGTAAAAAAGCTCGATAAAGCTATTTTTGTACTTGGCATACTTCTTGGCGCATCCTTATGAAATTTAGTCAAACCTTACATGATATTATTATGATCAAGCTGATAGACATTGACAAGTTTGTACAGTCCCGCTTTAAAAAAACATTTATCCTGAAAGGGATAGATCTTGAAATAGCTGAAGGAGAATTTGTCACTATCATGGGCCCCAGCGGTGCCGGTAAGTCTACTTTGCTGAATATTATCGGATTGTTGGATCCGCCTTCGGCCGGTGAGTATTATCTGCTTGACCAACCTGTACACAAGCTGAAAGAACGCCAGCGTAGCGACTTACAGAAACATACGATTGGCTATGTGTTTCAGGCTTACCACCTGATTGATGAACTCACCGTTTACGAAAATATTGAAACGCCTCTCCTGTACCAGAATATGCCTGGAAAACAAAGAAAAGCACGGGTGGCAGAACTGCTAGACCGTTTTCAAATGGTCGCCAAAAAAGACCTTTTTCCTGAGCAATTGTCGGGCGGACAGCAGCAGTTAGTGGGTGTGGCGCGCGCCATTGCCGGAAAACCCAGACTTTTACTGGCCGATGAACCCACTGGTAACCTCCATTCTGAACAGGGAAAAGAAGTAATGGAGCTTTTCAAGCAGCTTAACAAAGAAGGGATGACCATTATACAGGTAACCCATTCGGAAGAAAATGCCCAGTATGGTGAGCGCATTATCCGGATTGTGGATGGCGCCATTGAAAAGGATGAAAGGATTGTGAAAGAAAAAGAACAGGAAGCCTGATATGACAATGAATACGAAAATATGGCTGCTGATAGTGGGGTTTGGTTTGCTGATGCCTATGGCTTATGCACAGCAGGATAGTGTGCTGACCTATGAGGAGGCTGTCAATATTGCTTTAAGAGAAAACATTCAGATCAAGCAACAGCAAAACTTACTTAAAATCAATGAAGCTGAGCGTGCGCAGGCTTATGCCCAGTTTGTTCCAACTGTTGGTGCTAATATAAGCGCACAAAGGCAATACGGTATTTTTTTCGATTCAGGAGCCGATACCTTGGTCAATGGAAAAACAGACGGTATGAGTGGATCTATCGGTGCCACGTATCCTATATTTTCCGGTTTCTCAAGATTTAACCAGATTAAACAATCTCAGAATGCGTTGGAAGCGCAGTTTCACCAGATTAGCCAGACCAAGCAGGAAGTGATCTTCAATGTTTCTCAGCAATTCCTGCAGGTGCTTCTGAATCAGGAGCTGTTGAGAATTGCAAAATCTAATCTGGAACAACAGGAAGAACTGCTGGAAAGTGTAGAGGCCTTTGTGGAAACGGGCATCCGTAATATTGCCGATCAGTATAACCAGGAGGCTGAAACCAAACGGGTGGCTTTGAGTGTAGTGGAGGCAGAAAATAATCTGGCAGTCAGTAAAGCGGGTCTGGTCAGAATACTGCAAATTGATCCCTTTAAAGAATGGAAATTTGCCGAGCCTAACATAAACCAGGCAGAAATGCTTACCAGCCAAATCAATCTGGAAGAATTATACAACCAGGCAATCGCCAGTCGCCCGGATATAAAACAGCAGCAGAATATCATCAAAGCCAACGAATATGGAGTAAAAGTAGCCAAAGCTGATTTTTATCCCACCCTCAGCCTAAGATATAATTACGGCTCTTTCTATACTTCCAACAGCCCCCTTACTTTTCAGACCCAGGTGACAGATTTCAATGATTCTCATGTGATTTCAGCATCGCTGGATATTCCTATTTTTAATAACTTCTTTACCAGAGCGAGAGTCCAACGCCTTAGGCAGCAGCTCAACAACGCCGCCCTTGATATGGAAGATTTGGAAAGAAATGTGTTGGAACAGCTACAAACGGCCGTAGCCGATTACCAAACCTCACAACAGCGGGTCATCGCAGCGGAAGCTCAGGTAAAAGCAGCAGAAAAAGCACTGGAAGCAGAAAGGGAACGGTTCAGGTTAGGGGTAGGTAATATTCTGGATCTCAACCGGGTGAATGCCTTATATGTAGAAGCCCAGGCACAAAAAGTACAGGCGGACTACCGGCTTATCTTCCAAAAAACCGCGCTGGATTATTACACAGGCAGGCTCCAGGCAGAAAGCGTCAGCGCAGAATAATCAGCTATTAAGTCAGAGAATGACTTTTAACAGCGTATTCATTTTGGCCTCTGTTTCTTTCCACTCTCTGATGGGGTCAGAGTCGATGGTGACACCTGCACCGGAATATAAGGCCGCGTGGTCTCCTAGCCATTGCATACAGCGCAGATTTACAAAAATGTGCAGTTCGTCCGTTTCCATATTGACAGGCCCCAGAAAACCACTGAAATACTCACGGTCATACCCTTCCCATTGTTGAAGAAAAGAAAGAGCAGGTTCTTTAGGCATGCCACATACTGCAGACGTGGGATGAAGTAACCCAAGCATGACGGAAGCCAGTTCGGGAAAATTGGTCGCCTTCATGTCTACCAGATAGTCGGTGCGCAGATGGAGCAAATCGCCTGCCGACACCGTTTTCGGGCCTATTTCTTCAAACTCCCGCAATCGGATCTTTTTAAAGCAGTTGATGATATACCGGCATACCATAGCCTGTTCTTCTATTTCTTTCTGTCGCCAGGCAGTATCTTTGAGGTTAGCTTTTGCTTTTCTGACCTGCGTGCCCGCCAAGGCAACCGTCCGGAAAATCTTGGTTTCCTGTTGTGGATAGGTGCTCACCAACGTTTCGGGAGAAGCGCCGATCCAGATACCGGCTCCCGGTATATAAAAAGCCGAAATAAAAGCGGCAGGATAGGCCTGGCACAGTTTGCGAAATGTTTCTACTATATCAAACCCCTCAGGCAGTTGGACTATTTTCTTCCGTGACGGTACTACCTTCTGGAAATCTCCGGCCTCTATAGCTTCCACAGCCTGGCCGACCAGCCTTAGAAAAAGATCTTTCCGGGTGCTAGTATGCATTGCTTGCGGCAAAGGTGAAGTAAAAGGGGACTTATCCAAAGCTCCTGGCTTTGCCAAAGAAGCTTCTATCGATTCCAATAAGGCCTCTGCCTGGGCAGACAATGGGAGTGTACGCTCTTTCCGCCTCAGCACCACGTCGTTGGTACTGTAATATAAGTCGGCATGAATATAGGAAGCTTGCTGAGGCTGGCTTTCAGGCAGAAAAGGACTGACTATAAAACCTGGCGAAAGCGCTTCCAGTTCCAGAGGAATCTGCTTGACCTTGCCCGACAAGTCAATGATCACATGTTGTTTTTCCTGATAGGGCAGGCGCCAGGCAGCAATGGGCAGTTGATGGTAAGCAGCATTTGTGAAAAGACTCTTCTGAACGGATGCTTCCGGATATTTCGATAGATCTAGGGTACGTACTTTTTCCAGTAACAAGGTTTTCCTCCTTTATTTATCCAATACAGCTATGGTAATGCGGCTGATACATACTAATTGTTGCGATTCATTGGTAATACGAATTTCCCAAACGTGTGTTTTTTTTCCTATATGCAAAGGTTGGGCCGTGCCATATACAAACCCTTCCCGTACCGACCGCAGGTGGTTGGCATTGATTTCCAAACCTACACAAAAATGTTTGTCAGTATCAACGCAGCAATGAGCCGCCACACTTCCTAAAGTTTCAGCCAATACGACTGAAGCTCCCCCATGTAACAATCCATAGGGTTGTTTGGTGCGATGATCTACCGGCATTTTCGCACTTATTGTGTTTTCAGAAATATCAGTGAAAACAATGCCTAAATGCTCAGCCATATTACCTTTGCCTAAATGGTTGAGATCTTGTAAAGTATAACTTGTGTTTATCATGGGACTTATGTCAGGATTTTTTATTTTGACCTTTTTTACGATAGATTGTTTATAGAGTTGAAAATAGAAACCTTTTATGAAGCAAAAAACAATTTACTTAATCCGACACGGACAAACAGAATATAACAGAAAAGGTATTGTACAAGGAAGCGGCATTGATGCTCCTTTGAATGATGTAGGCTTTTTTCAGGCGCAGGCCTTCTATCATGCCTACCGGCATATTCCTTTTGACAGAGTATATACTTCTACCTTACAGCGCAGTATTCAGTCAGTGCAACAGTTTCTGGACGATGGATTACCCCATACGCGGTTGGCTGGCCTGAATGAGATTAACTGGGGAGAAAAAGAAGGAAAAGTGGCCAACTCAGAGGACCATGCCTATTATGCCTCTGTGATCAAAGCCTGGCGTGAGGGGCAACTGGATATGGCTATTACAGGAGGGGAAAGTCCGTTGATGGTGATGGAAAGACAAAAACCGGCTTTGAATCATATCTTAGCGCAGAAAGAGGAAGAAAAAATACTGATTTGTATGCATGGGCGTGCCATTCGTATTTTTCTCTGCCTGATGTTGAACCATGATCTCAGCCGTATGGATGATTTTCAGCATGATAACCTTGGTTTGTACTTACTGCAATATGATTATAGTTCGGGAAAATTTTTAGTCGAGTTAGCCAATGAACTCTCGCACCTGCCCGCGCTACCCCCAAAGTTGAAAGAAAAAGCAAAGCCTTGATATTGTGTTTGTAGTTTTGGGTTCTGAGTTCTGTTTTTATTTTGATAAATTCTTCCTGCGTAGCAACTTTTGGGTTTTCAGTTAGTTTATACAAAACATCATTCAATTTTTGATACTAACTATATTTCAATATGGAATTTAATCCTAAAGAGATTACGGTCATTTATGACATGAACAAAAGAGGAGGGCGCGAGGCCTTGGCTTATGCCAAACAGATCGCCCAGCACGTCAAAGAAATAGATATTTCCAAACAGCCACTCACCCGTACGCAACTGGCAGAGTTGATAGGCAAACTGAATATAGAAATAGAAGGAGTCATTGACAAAACAGATACTTTGTACCAGGATAAATATGAAGGGGTAGATATGGATGAGAATGGCTGGCTGGAAGTATTAGTTCACAATCCTTCCCTTATCAAAACACCCATTGGCATATTGGGCGATAAAGCGGTAGTTTGTGATTTGCCTAACCAGATTCTGGAACTGGATAGAGGGCAGGGCTTTGATGAGAATTTAAAAACGTGATAAAAGGTAGGGTGTCAAGATTATGAAATATTTACGGTCTTGACACCTGCCCCACTGTTCAAAAATTTATCTCTCAAAGCATTTACAAGATTAACCAGGCCACTCCAACAGACTGAAAACTCACACTCACTCCTGCTATCGGAAAAGCCATTGGGCCGGTCAGCACGAAAATATCCGCCCAAAATCAATGCTGTTAGTAAGATACTATAAGAGTTCGCTGTTTCCGAAATAAAGTAAAGGACAAGCGGCTACAAAAGCAATCCATACCGACCAGGCAAAAAGATGACTATTTGCCTTACGGAAGTGCCTATCACTTTTCTGACGTCTACTTCTTTACGGCGTTGTAGCAAACCCAATCAATCCTGATAGTGATCAGGCAAACACTATAGTGATTAAACCCGATCTTTCCTATGCTTTATACAAGGTGTACAGGCAGTAGAAGTGTTTTGTCATCATGGTTGATGCAGTATGCCACCTCCGGATATTTTTCGTGCATAGAAAAGTGAGTGTACGGGTTAAGTCGGAAATAGTCACTATCCTATCGGCATTCGTACTCCTCTCTCTGTTCTGATCTATCATATAGGCAGTGTTGCCGTCTGATCTGAAAGTATAGATAGCATCGTGTTGGGCCTAAGCAATGATCACAAAACCGCTTCCTCACTTTTTGTAGCATGTTTACCAAATGTATACCTCCTGATGTCATCATTCTATATCAGATATCCGTATCTTTGTAGAAAGCGGAAATCTGATGTTTCCGATATACTCCTTATTAGTCTTTCTTCACACTAATTTCTCTTCAATGGCAACGACTCTCAGTATTACTGCTAAGCCGGTAAGGCAACGAATTTCCTCGATAGATTTTTTAAGAGGATTGGTTATGATTATTATGGTCTTAGACCATGTGCGGGATTATTTTCATGGCTCTCCCTTAAATCCTACCGATTTGAGCCAGGCTACCCCCGAGTTGTTTCTAACGCGGTGGATTACGCATTTTTGTGCCCCTGTCTTTGTATTTCTGGCGGGGATTTCCGCTTTTTTGTATGGGCAGAAAGTACAGTCTACCAGAGCGCTCAAAAGGTTCCTGTTGACCCGGGGGTTGTGGCTGGTACTGGTGGAAGTAACTTTGATCACTTTCGGCTGGCAGTTTGACGTCTCCTTCAACACCCTGATTTTTCAGGTGATCTGGGCCATTGGTGTCAGCATGATTTTACTTTCCTTTATGATTACTTGGCCTGTCCATTTCTTGTTAACCTTTAGCCTGCTACTTATCATAGGGCACAATACCATGGATGCCATTCAGGTGGAGGGAAATTCTTTGGGAGCCATCATAGGCGCTTTCCTGCATCAATTTCATTTTGTGCAACTGGGACCTGTCAATCTGCTGATTTTATATCCTATCATCCCGTGGGTGGCTGTCATGATGCTGGGCTATTGTACCGGACAGCTATACGCCAAAGGATTTGAGGCGGCCAGCAGAAAAAAAGTGCTTGTCGTGGCCGGGGTGGTTGCGATGCTCTGCTTTGTGCTCCTCCGGGCTTCCAACCTGTATGGAGACCCTACCCCCTGGGCTGTTTATGATTCGGGTTTATACACCGTTTTGTCTTTTATTAATACACACAAATATCCACCCTCATTGTTATATCTGTTGATGACCCTGGGGCCTGCTCTTCTTTTTCTGGGGCTTACCGAAAATAAGAAAATCAGCCAGTTTCAGCCGGTAGTGACCATCGGCAAGGTTCCTTTCTTTTTCTACGTCGTTCATATCTACCTGGTACACAGTTTACAGATGCTGACCATGATCGTGCTACCTGATTTTACTTATCATGACGCTGTGGAGAGTTTACTGGCAGGTCGGGGTGCATTTGGCTATGCCCTGCCTGTGGTGTATCTCATCTGGATAGCTGTTGTATTGTTATTATATCTGCTGAGCGATTGGTTCAACAAAGTGAAAAACCGGCACAAAGATAAATGGTGGGTAAGCTATGTCTGAGGCATAGTGTCCATAAATGAACAAATTCGATCGTTATTGAACAATTGAGAGAAGGACTTCTTTTGTAATTAGCTCACAATGAGTCAATTATAAAAGCGGCATATTAATCGTAACCCTATTTTATATTGGCCATCCTATTGGCTTAGCTAACACAAAATCCATGGAGCTATGCTAAAAAACTACTTTAAGATTGCGCTGCGCAGCCTTACCAAATACAAAGGGTATACTGTCATCAATATGCTGGGGTTGACCGTGGGCATTACCACCTGCATCTTAATTTGCCTGTATATCCAGCATGAACTCAGTTACGACCGGTTTCATGAAAAAGCGGCGGATATTTACCGACTAGATAACACCTATCATTTCCCTGAGGGAGATTATCAGTATCCCACAGTGGCTCCAGCCTTGCCGGTAGGGGCTAAAGCTCAGTTGCCGGAAGTACAAAACTATGTGCGCTTCCTTCGGTTTACAGGTGATAACCGCTCCAACGATGCCATCATCCGGATCGACGATAATTTTTATAAGGAAAAAGGCGCCTTTGCGGTAGACCCTTCCGTATTCGACATATTCTCTTTCCACCTCAAGGAAGGCAACCGGGAAACAGTGCTGAAAGACCCCTTTACAGTGGTGCTTACCGAAGAAGCGGCTCATAGGCTATTTGGCGAGACCAACCCCATCGGCCAGTCATTCCAAATGGCCAACGATGCCGAACATGACTACAAGGTAACTGGCGTTATGGAAGACATACCAGACAACAGCCACATTAAATTCAATATGCTGGTATCTATGGCTACCATTGTTTCTCTGAATCCGGAATTTGACCTGAACAATACCTGGGATAACGATGGTTTCTACAGTTATCTGCTCCTGGCTCCAGACCGGAATGTGACGCAACTGGAAGATCAGCTGCAAGCCCTCAATAAACAAAATATAGAAGAACCCCTGGCTTCTCAGTATGATCCTTCGCTGATTCCGCTGACTGATATTCATTTGTATTCTAACCTGAGAAATGAACTGGAACCCAATGGCAGCATGACCCAGGTATATATTTTCATCGCCATTGCCATTTTTATCCTTTTTATTGCGGTGATTAACTATATGAATCTGGCCACTGCCCGTTCGGCCCGGAGAGCCAAGGAAGTAGGGATGCGTAAAACTCTGGGGGCGGAGCGTTACCAGCTGGTGAGTCAGTTTCTGAGTGAATCCGTGTTGCTGGTACTATTGGCTTCCGCATTTTCCCTGGTACTGGCTTTTCTGCTATTACCGGCTTTTAACCAGCTATCGGGAAAAGAGCTGAAACTCGACATTGTAGAAAACCCTATCTTATTGCTGGGATTATTGCTTATCATCTGTTTCACCGGTCTGGTGTCAGGCAGCTATCCGGCTTTATTCCTGTCATCCTTCAAACCAGCCGAAGTACTCAAAGGTAAATTAGCATCAGGGATGAACAACTCTCCTGTGCTCCGTAAAGGATTGGTTGTCTTTCAGTTTACCATATCCATTGTTTTGATTGTGGGAGCCTGGATCGTCTACAGCCAGCTTGATTATCTCAAAAACAAAGACCTGGGTTTTGACAAAGAACACATGCTTGTCATTCAAAATACCGACAATGCTATTACCAGTCAGCTAAATGCCTTTCGAAAAGAGCTGAGCCGCAATAGTCATGTGCACGGGGTAGCAGCCTCTCTCAGCATTCCAGGCGGTTTGCGTCCGATCATTCAGGTAAAAAGTGATGCGATGGGTGAAGATGAAAACGCTACCATTGCCGGTATCAATACGGATTTTGAGTATCTGCAAACCATGGGGATTAAGATTGAAGAAGGAAGGGATTTCAACCAGAAATATACCACGGATTCTACCGAAGCGATTATCATTAACAAACGTGCTATTCAGGAGCTAGGACTGGAAGGCGATCCTATCGGGCAGGTACTGCGGGTCAATACCAACGGCGATGGGGAATATGAAAACAAACGTATCATCGGTGTGGTGGACGATATCAATTTCGAACCTCTGTACAGAAAAACAGAAGGTGCTTTTTTTGCTCCTCTTTTTCCTTTCTACAATTATATCTTTGTAAAAATAGCCCCGCAAGACAGAGAAGAAACGATCACTTTTATAGAGGAGCAATGGCATACTTTTGTGCCAGAGCAACCCTTTGAGTACTCTTTTCTAGATGATGATCTGAACCAGTTGTATCGGGCAGAAGAGAAATTAGGAACGGTAGTGACATATTTTTCTATACTGGCCGTGATCATCGCCTGCCTGGGCTTGTTTGGTCTGGCTTCCTTTGCCACAGATCAGCGGCGGAAAGAAATAGGAATCCGTAAGGTATTGGGTTCTTCCAATCAAGAAATTGTGCTGCTTTTCTTTAAAGAATATTTGCAGATCATCGCGATTGCCAACCTGATTGCCTGGCCGCTGGCTTACTATCTGATCCGGCAGTATATGGATAACTTTGTTTTTCATATCAATATCAACTGGCTCATATTCTTGTTAGCGGGAGTTATTGTGTGTATTGTAGCTTTAGTGACTGTAGGTTCAAAGGCAGTGAGTGCCTCTATGGCTAATCCGGTGAAGTCGCTGAGAAGTGAATAAGTACGGTAAACGGTAGCACGGTGCACGGTGATACGGTAGTATGGTGAATGGTATAAGGGTAAAAGGTAATTCTATAGCTTACCCTCTACCATATACCCTACACCATACTACCCTGTACCGTATACCGTACTACCGTACACCGTACTACCCTGTATCGTACAACCGTACACCCTTTACTATATGAGAAAATATGTTTAAAAATTACCTTACCACTGCGCTACGTCACTTCTGGAAACAAAAAAGCTATGCCATCCTCAATGTTGCGGGATTAGCCGTTGGGCTTACCACCAGCCTCCTCATCCTGTTGTGGGTGCAGGACGAACGCAGCTATGATGCCATGCATGAACAGGTAGAGAAAATTTACAGGGTCAATGCTAATTTTGAAACCAATGGTGCCTTGCAGTCCTGGGGTGATGTGCCGGCTCCTGTTGCTTCAGTCGGTGCGCAGGAGATACCGGAGATCGAAGAAGCTGTGCGTATTGTCAATAATCATGATGTCTACCTCTTCCGGTTTGAAGAAAAAATATTTACGGAAACAAAGTGTGCTTATATAGATCCTTCCTTCTTTTCTATTTTCAGCTTTCAGCTCTTAAAAGGTAACCCGGCACAACCTTTCTCTTCCTTACACTCAGTGATAATCACTGCCACTACGGCCAAGCGTTATTTCGGAGATGATGACCCCATCGGTAAGATGATACAGGCCGATGGAAAGCAGGAGTATGTAGTCAGTGGTGTGATAGAGGATTTTCCAGGGAATTCCAGCATCCAATACGATATGCTGTTTCCTATGGAAATTCTGGTTAAAAATTATCAGGCCAATGACTATTGGAAAAGCCTGGACACGGATTGGGGCAATTTTTATTGCATTACTTTTCTTCAACTGCATGAAGGCAGTGTTGTCAGGCAGGTAGCCCAAAAACTAACCCAACTGCAACGCAACAACAATCCCTATGATCCGGGGTCTTATTATACACTGCAACCCCTATCTCAAATCCACCTGTATGGTGCTGACGGCAGTGCGCAGGGCATTCAGGAAGTACGTATCTTTGCCATTGTAGCTTTCATCATTTTGCTCATTGCCTGCATCAATTATGTGAACCTGGCTACAGCCCGGGCTACCAAACGGGCCAAAGAGGTAAGCATCCGAAAACTGATCGGTGCCGGAAGACCTCAGTTGTTTGCTCAGATTCTGGGCGAATCCGCCTTGCTTTTTATCATAGCCATGATAGTAAGCCTGATTGTTGCCGATTTGCTCATGCCTGTGTACAATGAACTTACGGAGAAAAAGCTAACCTTCAGCCTGCTGGATCCTTCTGTGGGGGTGATCCTGGGCGCAGCCTTTTTGTTTACCGTTTTTATGGCTGGTATTTATCCTGCGCTCTTACTTTCTTCTTTTGAGCCCCTGGTGGCACTGAAAGGAAAACAGCTCCTGGGAAGTGCCAGTGGTACTTTCAGAAAAGTGCTGGTGGTGACTCAGTTTACCCTTTCTATTTCGCTGATTATTGGAACACTGGTGATTGGCAGACAAATGGAATTTATCAGAAATAAAAAGCTGGGGTATGACCGAGAAAACGTTTTTACCTTCGGCATGCGGGAAATGAACAAACACTTGGAGCGTGTCAGAAATGAGTTGCTCAAACAACCGGGGGTGCTCGCGGTGACTACGGCCAATCAGAACCTGGTGAACGTACAAAGTACTACCGGAGATACGCACTGGAATGAAAAGGATCCTAACAGCATGTTTATGATTCATCCAATTGGCGTGGATAAGGATTTTCTGAAAACGCTCAATATACCCTTGGTGGAAGGGAGAGGATTCACAGGATCGCCGGCCGATTCTGCCCATTTTATCCTCAACGAAACAGCCGTAAAAGAATCAGGAATAAAAGATCCTATCGGCAAAACTTTTACACTCTGGCAAATGAAAGGCACTATCATTGGCGTAGCCAAAGATTTTCATATCAGTTCTATACACCAGAGAATAGAACCCGCTATTTTTTTCTACCAGCCGGAAAACTGGATGATGTATGTCAAAACAACGGGGGCGGAGACCTCCCAGGCGATTGCTGCCACAGAGAAACAGTGGAAACAGTACAATCCTGATTATCCTTTTGAATACCGGTTTCTGGATGATACCTACGACCAGCTCTATCAATCGGATCAGCGTACAGGTCACATATTCAACTATTTTGCAGGTATTGCCATTCTGGTATCCTGTCTGGGTTTATTTGGGTTGGCTACCTTTGCCGCTGAGCAGCGGGTCAAAGAGATAGGGATCCGTAAAGTGTTGGGCGCTTCCGTGACTAACATCGTACAACTGTTTGCCTTTCATTTTATGAAGCTGGTATTCCTGGCAATCCTGATTGCTTCCCCCATTGCCTGGTACCTGATGGGGCACTGGCTAGATAACTTTGCCTATCGTACGGCTTTGGATGGCACTGTTTTTCTGATAGCTGGCTTGCTGGCGCTGGCTATTGCTCTCTTCACAGTGAGCTATCAGAGTTTACGAGCTTCTCTGGCAAATCCTACAGAAAGTCTCAGAAATGAATAAACACAGCCGATAGCAGCAACAGTATCAACCCGGCCACCTATTGATAACATTGGGGTAACCTGATTTTCGGTACTTTTCTTTTACTTTGTATGAGATAAACAAATCAACGCATAAAACTACCGGTTCCATGTCACTTCCCAAGTTGATCTTTCTGGGGCTCTTGTTATGTTCGCTCCATTCCTTCGGACAAGAATTAGGAGATCAATTGCCTTCCTGGCAGGAGGGTATGATGGATATTCATCATATTAACACTGGCAGAGGGAATGCTGCCTTTGCCATCTTACCTGATGGTACTACCTTGCTGATCGATGCGGGAGAACAAGATCCTACCGACCCAAGAACCCACTCCCTGCGTAATGCGCCGCTACATCCCGATTATACCCAAATGCCATACACCTGGATTGCCCGGTATATCAGAAAAACACATCCGCAGAAAGACAAGGCGGCGCTCGATTACGCGCTGATTACTCATTTTCATGATGATCATTTTGGTAGTTACTATCCGGGCGCTCCTCTTTCAGCATCGGGGGCCTTTCATCTTACCGGCATTACCGGTGTGGGGGCATTGATTCCCATCCGCAAGCTGATCGACAGGGGATATCCTGACTATAATTATCCTTATGATATGAAGCGTGAAGCGGTAAGAAAGAAAGCCGAAGCTGACCCTGCTGCCTGGCAGTATTACCAGACGATGACCAATTACTGGAACTTTATAAAAGACCAACAGCAGCAGGGTAGGCAGGTGGAAGCATTGAAAGCTGGCAGAAGTGATCAGATTGTCTTGGTACACCAGCCGGAGAAGTATGAAGATTTTAAAGTCCGGAATGTAAAGATCAACGGAACCATCTGGACGGGTGAAGGGGAGCAAACCTTTGAATATTTACCTCAACCATCACCCACTGAGATGCCCAGTGAGAATCAGTCAAGTTTGGTGATCCGGATAGATTATGGCGATTTCAGATATTACACTGGCGGCGATTGCCCGGGAATTGCGGATCTGGGAGCTCCTGCCTGGCAGGATGTTGCCACGCCGGTAGCCAAAGCTGTAGGAGAAGTAGATGTAGCTGTCATGGATCATCATGGCAACCGGGATGCCCACAACGAGTTCAGCGTGCGTACCCTGCGTCCCAGCGTATGGATACAACAAACCTGGTCTTCGGATCATCCGGGCCATGAAGTGTTAAGACGCATAACTTCGGAGCATCTTTATCCGGGGCCGAGAGATTTGTTTGCTACCAACATGCTGGAAGCCAATAAAAATGTGATTGGCCCTGCCTTAGAGAAGGCCTATCAAAGCACAGAAGGTCATATCGTTCTGAGGGTCATGCCAGGTGGACATGAGTATTATATGATCATTCTGAACGATAATAATGAGACGCATGAGGTTACCGGTGTCTTTGGCCCCTATCAGACAAAACCCAAAGAAAGCACCTCTCTAAAGTAGCCAAATAGTTTTCGGTCAACAACCTAACATTCCATCCTTTACAAATAGTCGTATTCACGTCGTTTGTCCGGAGACGAACATTTTTGCCCGAATCTGGACATATACAAGTCGATAAAAGTAAGCCGGACCTGTAAAAAAGCCGAATTTTAAGGGATGGCATACTTTTTTGACTTAACAGACAAACAGGAGATATCTATGCCCCATCTAATCGTTAGACCATGCTGAAAAACTACCTGACCATTGCCTATCGGAATTTCCGCAGGAATAAATTTTACAGCGTATTAAATATCAGCGGATTAGCCTTTGGTATGGCCTGTTGCCTGGTCATTGGCATTTATGTGTGGGATGAGTATCAGTATGATACCTTCACCCCTGAAGGCAACCGGATTTACCGGCTTTATAATAAACGTTCTGCAGAAGGGAATATCAGTTACTTGCCCATTGTGCCGCCTGCTTACCAATCAATCATACAGGCATCGTTTCCTGAGGCAGAACAGATTGTACGCCTGATGAACATTTACGGTAAAATCTTATTTAGAATAGGGGAAGAAAGCTTCTACGAAGAAAAGGGTATTTTCGCTGAAGCTGACTTTCTGGATATGTTTTCATTGCCCTTACGCTCCGGTGATGTGCGTACGGCCCTTCAACAATCCAACTCCATTGTACTGACGCCTGCACAGGCACAAAAATATTTTGGCGATGAAAATCCGGTGGGCAAACTATTAGATCTTTCCGGTGATGAATTTAAGGTTACAGGCGTGCTAGAAACCCTCCCAGCGCATTTTCATCTGGATATCCATTTTATCATTTCATTTGCTACGCTGGAGAATATGGTGCCTTCCGAAAGAATGGAAAGCTGGGCCTGGCAGCAATTTTTTACCTATGTTAAGCTAAAAGAGAGTGTATCCGCTCAGGTTTTTGAAGCCAAATTGCAGGATATGATCCGTGAAAAGGCATGGCCCCAGACAGAAACTGCAGGATTCACCTATCTGCCTCATCTGCAACCTTTATCGGAAATCTACCTCTATTCTGCCAATTTTGATTGGGATATTGCCAAAAAGGGCAACATTCTTTATGTCCGTGCGCTACTGGTTACCGCTATATTTATGCTGCTCATTGCCTGTATTAATTTTGTGAATCTGTCTACAGCACAAGCCATCAGGAGAGCTAAAGAAGTGGGCGTCAGAAAAGTGTCCGGTGCTGTTCGCACACAGTTGATCTATCAGTTTATTGGCGAAACGATTCTGCTGGCTTGGGTGGCTATGGCTGTGGGTGGTTTGATGACCTACCTGGGGTTGCCCTATCTGAATGATTTTACAGGTAAATCCCTTTCTTTCCAGTTTTTCCTGCAGCCAGACCTACTGCTGGTCCTGATAATCCTAATTGGGATGGTAGGCGTAGTAGCGGGTGTTTATCCGGCTTTTGTCATGTCAGGGTATCAGCCTGTGCGTATCCTCAGAGGACAGGGAAGTTCGGGAGGGCAAAAAGGCGTGACGTTGCGAAAAGGACTGGTAGTAGTCCAGTTTGCGCTCTCCGTGATGTTGATCCTGGCTACCCTGATGGTTTTCCGGCAAATGGATTACCTGCAAAATAAAGACCTGGGTTTTCGGAAAGAGCAGGTAGTGGTCCTGCCTTTGCAGGGCAATATGGCTGAGCAGTATGAAACAGTAAAAAACGAATTGTTGCAACATCCTAATATTGTGATGGCATCTGCCGGATATGGTTTGCCGGGCGAATTAGTCGCTGGCGATGATATTATACTTCCGCAAACGGATGAAACACGGCCTGCCAATGTATTTACCATAGATCACGACTATATCAAAACTTTGGGTATGAAAGTGATGGCAGGTCGGGATTTTTCAACAGCCTATTCCACAGACGCACACGAAGCATTTATCATCAATGAAACGGCTGTGAGAGAACTGGGCTTTGGTTCGCCCGAAAAAGCAGTTGGCCAGGAGCTTCATTGGAATATGTGGGGAAGAGATTCTGTAAAAGTGGGTCAGATCATTGGAGTAGTGCAGGACTTTCACTTTAAAAGTTTGAGAGAAAAAGTGACAACAGCTGTGCTGCATATCTACCCCAGCACTTTTGCCAACCTGGCCTTACGGATTAAACCGCAGGAAATACCGCAAACTTTGGAATTTATTCGGAGCACCTGGCAGCGGTTAGCACCTGACTGGCCATTAGACTATCACTTTCTGGATGAAAACTTCCAGCAGCTGTACACGTCAGAAAGCAAACTGAAAACTCTATTGAGCTTTTTTACCGTGCTAACCCTCCTGGTAGCCAGTTTGGGCTTGTTTGGTTTGGGAGCTTACACGGTCAATCAGCGTTCCAAAGAAATTGGGATTCGTAAAGTGTTGGGTGCTTCTGTCAGTAGTATCGTTCTGCTTTTATCCAGCGATTTTACCAAGCTGGTGCTGCTGTCTGTCGTGGTAGCGACTCCCATCGCTTATGGAGTAATACAAAGTTGGCTTCAGGATTTTGCCTATCGTACCAACATAGAAACGGGTGTTTTTTTGCTGGCAGGTGGTCTTGCTATTTTGATCTCGTGGCTCACAGTCAGTTATCAGAGCATCAAAGCTGCCTTAGCCAATCCTGTGGACGCTTTAAGAAGTGAATAAATCAATAAAAGATATACGGTAGTACGGTGAAGGGTATACGGTGAAAGGTATAAGGTAGAAATTTATATCCTTTTACCGTGTACCGTTCACCGTATACCATACTACCGTACACCCTACACGCTTATACTGATAATCGCCATGCTTAGAAACTATCTCCTTGTTGCTTTCAGAAATATCAAAAAACAGAAATTTTATGCTATTCTCAACATCCTGGGGTTGGGCATCGGCATTGCTTCCTGCCTGTTTATCATCCTGTATATGGCAGATGAACTGCGTTATGACCGTTTTCATACCAAAGCTGATCGCATCTACCGGGTAGGCCTGGTTGGAAAAATTGCCGGCCAGGAGGTGCAAACTACCAATACCTGTCCTCCTATGGCTTTCACCTTTATAGAAGAATTTCCGGAAGTGGTGAATGCCACCCGCCTGTATATTTACGACGATGAAGAAGTAGTGCGCTATGAAGAATTGGCAATCAATGAGGAAAAGATTTATTATACCGACTCTACTTTCTTTGAAGTTTTCGATTTCAAATTGCTCGAGGGAGATCCTTTCACTCTTTTAGACGAACCCAATACAGTTGTTCTTACCGAATCTATGGTGAAAAAATATTTTGGCCAGGAAAGCGCTTTGGGTAAAACTTTACTCATGGGTACGGATCGTACGCCTAATAAAGTCACGGGCATTATGGAAGATCCGCCGTCCCATTCGCATTTTCATTTTCATATGCTGCGCTCCATGGCCAGCCTTGAATACAGCCGGTCTCCTGTATGGCTGGACAACAGCTTTATGACCTATTTGGTGCTGAACAAAGAAGCTTCTCCAGCAGCTTTGGAAGCAAAATTTCCAGAAGTGGTCAAAAAATATGTAGGACCGGATATCCAGCAGATGCTGGGTATTTCTGTGGAGGAGATGTTTGCACAGGGGGGCAATTACGGCTATTTCTTACAACCTCTGACGAAGATACATTTACATTCCCACCTTAGCAATGAGATAGAACCTAATGGAGATATACTTTATGTCTATATTTTCGCTGCTATTGCTTTTTTCATTATTATCATTGCCTGTATCAACTTTATGAATCTGTCTACCGCCCGTTCGGGCAACCGGGCTAAGGAAGTAGGCATTCGTAAAACATTGGGTACCCTCCGCAACCGGTTGGTAGGGCAGTTTCTGACCGAATCAGTGCTGTATAGCCTGGTGGCAGCGTTATTAGCCGTGTGTATAGTCATCCTTTTGATGCCTTCCTTTAATCAGCTGGCAGGAAAGGCCTTTTCTGTAGAAAGCCTGATACAACCCTGGCTGATCGGATCCTTGCTGGGACTGATGCTGCTGGTAGGAATGGTAGCGGGTAGTTACCCGGCTTTTTACCTCTCCTCTTTTAAACCGGCTGAAGTGCTGAAAGGAAAGCTGAAAGCGGGTATGCGGAGTGGCAGTTTAAGAAGTGTGTTGGTCGTATTTCAATTTACTATTTCTATTGGGCTGATCATCTGCACGTTGCTGGTGTTCCAGCAACTGAAATATACCCAGCAAAAAAACATGGGTTTTGACAAGGAGAACTTGGTGGTTATCACTGGCTTATATCGGTTGAAAGAAGGTCAGCAGGAAGCTTTCCGGCAGTCGCTATTGGGCCATGCAGGAGTGCTCAATGCCAGCATTTCCAATAGTGTGCCTCCTGGGGTGAACAATACTACTATTTTCCGTGCAAAAGGAACAGAAGAAGATCATATCATGGGTACCTACCATGTAGACTATGATTATTTACCCACTATGCAAATAGAATTAGCCAAAGGACGAAACTTCTCCAAAGATTTTCCTACCGATACGGTAGCCCTGCTGCTAAACGAAGCGGCCGTCCGGGAATTTGGCTATGAAGACCCCCTCAACCAGGAAATCTTATATTTTAATCACGATAAACCCGTTGTTTATAAAGTCATCGGAGTGATGAAGGATTTTAATTTTGAGTCCTTACGGCAGCAGGTCAGGCCGCTGGCACTCATGCTGACTCGTTCAGGAAGCAATATGAGTGTGCGTGTGTCGCCGGGTGATCTTTCTCAGACCATACAGGAACTTGAAACAATCTGGAACCGATTTGCTTCCGACGAACCTTTCGAGTACTCCTTTCTGGATGAAGACTTTGATGCCCTCTTCCGTTCTGAGCAAAGGTTGGGAAATGTGTTTTCCGTATTCACCAGCCTGGCTATTCTGGTTGCCTGTCTGGGGCTATTGGGGTTAGCAGCTTTCACAGCAGAGCAGCGGACCAAAGAAATCGGCATTCGTAAGGTGATGGGCGCCTCAGTAGTGAATGTGATGGTACTGCTTTCAAAAGACTTTACTATGCTGGTGTTGGTCGCTTTTGTCATTGCTGTTCCTGTAGCCTATTTCATTATGCGACACTGGCTTCAGGGCTTTGCTTATCGTATTGATATGAATATGGCCCCTTTTGTATTGGCAGGCGTGTTGGCCCTGATCCTTGCCTGGCTGACAGTAAGTTGGCAATCTTTTAAGGCAGCAAGAGTCAATCCGGTAAAATCATTAAGAAATGAATAAGATATAAAATGCGGTGAGCGGTAGTACGGTAAATGGTTACACGGTATAGGGTATAAAGGGTCTTACACCCTATACCGTACTACCGTGTACCGTACTACCACACACCATGAGCAGAGGCCTAAAATATCCAGATACTTAATTTTTGATTTCGAAGGAAGATACTTATATTTATTTCCTAGGCAAAAGAGAAACAAATTATGAAAGGTACTAATCTTGGAGAATTTGAAGAACTGGTCTTGCTCACAGTAGGGATCCTCTATGATGATGCTTATGGATTGGCTATCATGGATGAGATAGAAAAACGTACGGGAAGATCGCTGACCATCAGTTCGGTCCATAAAGCCCTGATGCGGCTGGAGCAAAAAGGTTTTTTGCATTCTTTTATGGGAGGCGCTACAGAAGCCCGGGGTGGAAGAAATAAGCGGCTTTTTACCATGACCAATACCGGGAAGCAGGCTTTGAAAGAAGCCAAAGAACTACGCAATCAAATGTGGCAGGCTATTCCCAAGGTAGTGTGGGAAGGTGGAAATATTTAGTTAGATGAGACACCTGATACCAAGACGTTCTGAGCCTCCAAGACGGGCAACCCGCTTCTTACGCTGGTATTGCCGGGCAGAACTATTGGATGAAGTAGCAGGGGATTTGTATGAGCTGTTCCAACGCAGGGTAGTCGATAAAGGCATATGGAAAGCAAGGACACTCTACTGGCTCAATGTGCTCATGTTCCTGCATCCTGATTATATCCGAAAAAGAAAATATCATCCCACTAATCATATGGCTATGTTTAGAAACTACTTCAAGATCGGCTGGAGAAACCTTTATCATGAAAAGTTCTTCTCCCTGATTAATCTCTTCGGATTAATACTCGGGCTTACCTGTAGCATCTTCATTCTGCTGTGGGTACAAGATGAATTGTCGTGGGATCGCTTTCACACCAAAATTGACCAGATCTATCGGGTTTATATGAACCGGCCGGGTGATGAAGGGATTTTTACTCAAACGGTAGTCCCACTGGCGCTCTGGGAAGAACTCAAATCCGTAACAGGAGTGAAATATGTTACCCCTACCAATACGGGTGCCCAGGTAACACTGGCCTATGAAAATCGGAAACTTGAAAAATCTTTCTATTATGCCGGTGAGGATTTCTTGCGGATGTTCGATTTCAAACTTTTAGAAGGCTCACTGGATGCTCAGTTGGATAATCCTTCCTCCATTGTTCTTACCAAATCCACGGAGCAGGCCCTGTTCGGAGAGGAGCAAGCTTTGGGAAAAACTATCCGGATGAATAACCAGGTGGAACTGACAGTATCCGGAGTAGTGGAAGACCCTCCCCATCACTCTACTTTGCAGTTCGAGTGCCTCATTCCTTTTAAGGTCATTATGAGTTTGGAACCTTGGTACCAGGAAGCCTTAACCAATTGGGAAAGCAGCTCTTTCTTTATGTACATAGCCCTCGAGGATGGGGTGAATCCGGCGGAGGTGGAAGGGAGAATAAAAGACCTGCTGAAGCCGCATAGTGAAGGGGTACATCAGGAACTCACCCTGTTCTCTTTGAAAAGCTCCAGGCTGTACTCGGAATTCCAAAACGGCAAAAGTGTGGGTGGTGCTATCGCATATGTACGCATTTTCACTATGATCGCCATCCTCATTCTTGCCCTTGCCTGTATAAATTTTGCCAATCTTACTACGGCACGCTCGGAGAAGCGAGCAAAGGAAGTAGGCATCCGGAAAACAGTCGGGTCAAGACGGTGGGAGTTGATTACCCAATTTCTGGTGGAAACCATGGTCATTACCTTTCTCTCATTGGTCATGGCCCTCATAATGGTGCAGGCATTACTACCACTATACAATAATCTGGTCAACAAGAATTTATCAGTTGATTACAGTGATCCTGCGCTTTGGGTGGCAGCCCTTCTTTTTACCCTTGTCACTGGATTCGCCGCGGGAATCTACCCGGCCTTCTTCCTCTCTGCTTCCCGGCCGCTTGCGGTGATGAAAGGGAGAGCAGGGAAACAGGGAAAGCTACCCCGTAAGGTAATGGTCACCATACAATTCTTCTTCTCCATTGGCCTCATGATCAGCACCTGGGTCATCTATAGTCAGCTCCATTATATCAAGCATCGTGATATCGGATACAATAAGGATAATCTTTTGATGGTACCCACTACCGGTGACATTCAAAAGAACTATGATTTGATTAAACATACGTTGCTGGACCGCTCATTGGCCTCCATGGTAAGTGTGTCTTCCAGTCCGGTCACCTCCATCCAATCCTGGACCAGTATTGAATGGCAGGGACAAAGGGAAGACCAGCAAGGTTATTTCGCCATCATTAGTGCGGGGTATGATTATACCCAAACTTTGGGTGCTGCCGTTTTGCAGGGCAGAGATTTTAATCCAAATTTCAGTGATAGTTCTTCCATGCTGTTGAACCAGGCGGCAGTTGACTATATGGAACTGGCTGACCCTATCGGTACAACTATCCGGATGGGGGAACAGGAATTCACTGTTGTCGGAATCTTGGATGATGTCGTGATGACCTCGCCCTATCATCCTGCCCAGCGAACAATTTTTGTTTTCGTGCCTGCTTGGACGAGTGATGTCCTCATCCGGTTGCCAAAAGGTGCGAATGTAAGTATGATGTTGAAAGGGATTGAAGAGGTTTTCAAACAGTTCAATCCGGCTTTTCCATTTTCTTATTCATTTGTAGATGAAGAATTTAACCAGAAGTTTGCTAACGAAGAACTTATTGGAAAACTAGCCAGACTGTTCGCCATACTGGCAGTGGCTATTTCCTGTCTGGGTTTGTTCGGTTTGTCAGCCTTTGCTGCAGAACGGCGCACCAAAGAAATCGGTATACGAAAAGTACTGGGTGCATCAGTGAAGAATATTGTAGGCTTACTGTCTATCGACTTTATCAAGCTGGTGCTGATCGCCTTCCTGTTGGCTTGTCCGCTGGCCTGGTATCTCATGCGCCAGTGGTTACAAAGTTTTACCTACCAGGTTGAAATCAATCTCGATGTGTTCCTGATCACGGGATTGGTGGCAATTCTGATCGCACAACTGACCGTTAGCTGGCAATCTCTAAAAGCTGCTTTTACCAATCCGGTAGACTCCCTGCGCAATGAGTGATGACATCAAAAATAAGAAAAAGCCACCTCGGTTAGCCAACCGCTTCTTACGCTGGTATTGCCGGGCAGAACTATTGGATGAAGTAGCAGGAGATTTGTATGAGCTGTTCCAACGCAGGGTAGTTGACAAGGGCATATGGAAAGCGAAGGCACTCTACTGGCTCAACGTGCTCATGTTCCTGCATCCTGATTATATCCGAAAAAGAAAATATCATCCCACTAATCATATGGCTATGTTTAGAAACTACTTCAAGATTGGCTGGAGAAACCTGATCAAACAAAAAATGTACTCAGCCATCAAGGTTGGAGGCTTAGCCCTCGGTGTCGCGGCCTGTTTATTGATTTCGCTCTTTATCCGAGATGAACTGAGTTACGATCAGCAGTACCCGGAAGGGGATCGTATGTATCGGGTTTTTCGCGTCCTTAACCTGCCAGGAGAGACCCTCAAGGACGTACATTTTCCAGCTCCTTTGGCCAGTACCCTAACAGAACATTTTCCTGAGGTAGAAGCCGCTGGTAGAATACTTACGTCAGAATTGTTCGGTGCCGGTAGCAAGCAAGTACGACGAGCAGATCAGGTAGAGAATATCTATGAGGAAGGTTTTGCGTATGCTGATCAGGAATGGCTGGATATTCTGCAGCCGACCTTTGTGTATGGTGACCGCTCGCGTGCGTTGGATAAACCTAATACAATCATCCTCTCAAAAAGCAAAGCAGATAAGTTTTTTCCGGATGAAGATCCCCTTGGTAAGACACTGATCTTAAATAACGATGAGAATCAACCCTATACCATCGGCGGAGTATTCGAAGATTTATCCACCAAATCACACCTTCCCTTTGATTTTTATATGACTTTAACGGAAAGAGAGTTTGGGGAAGGCGAGCAAACCTCCTGGTATTATTACAATTACCACACCTATCTCAAAGTTGAGCCTGGGAGTGATGTGGAGAAGCTGGAATCAAAAATTTCTGAAAGCATCGTCAACCATTATATTTTGCCCACCATGCAGGAAGCCAGGCATGCCGATGCAGAGGAATTTGCTAAACGGTTGAGTATTCAATTGCAGCCAGTAAAGGATATCCATCTTCGTTCAGCAGGGATTAACGATAAGCTTAACCATGGCGATATTCGCTTTGTATGGTTGTTCGGTATAATTGCCGGGTTCATCCTGATCATTGCCTGCATTAACTTTGTGAACCTTTCAACGGCTAAATCAGCCAACCGGGCTAAGGAAGTAGGACTACGCAAAGTGGTCGGCTCATTCCGTAAGCAGCTAATCCATCAGTTTCTAACTGAATCTATATTATTTAGTTTGCTGTCCTTTGGCTTAGCGCTCCTACTCGCTTTCTTGCTGCTACCTTACTTTAACGAATTGTCGTCAAAGTCTCTGGTCTTATCCTGGCATGAATGGTGGCTTTTTCCCCTTCTGGGTATGGCGGCAGCAGTAATTGGCATGCTGGCAGGCCTCTATCCCGCTTTTTACCTGTCCCACTTCAAACCCGCTCAGGTGTTGAAAGGAGGGCTGAGCCGGGGGAGTAAAAGCCCAAAGTTGCGTAGTATACTGGTTATTTTTCAGTTTATCACCTCCCTGGTGCTGATCATCGGTACAATCATTATCTACCAACAGATGCAGTTTATTCTTCACAAGGAGGTGGGCTTTGAGAAGGAACAGGTATTACTGATCCAGGGAGCCAATACCTTAGATAAGCAACTACCTGCTTTCAAAAATGAACTGTCGAAACTCTCTGATGTGGAACAGGTATCGGTGAGCGATTACCTTCCTATTGAGGGTAGTAAAAGAAACACTAACTCCTTCTGGAAAGTAGGAAAAGTAGAGGAGGATGCTCCAGTAAGCGGGCAGATATGGCGAGTAGACCATGATTACATCAATACTATGGGCATGAACATGGTAGCGGGGCGGGTCTTTAGTGTTGAAATGGCTAGTGACTCACAAGCTGTTGTCATCAATCAGCGGATGGCCCAAGAATTGGGGCTGAAAAATCCCCTTGGGGAACGTATTACAAACGGTGGAGCGGTCTGGCAGGTCATTGGCGTAGTGCAGGATTTCAACTTTCAATCGCTAAAAGAAACTATTCGGCCCCTTTGTCTGGTAATCGGCAATAGCCCTTCCGTAGTGTCGGTAAAAGTAAATACTGATGATATGCCCGCACTGATTGAAGCCGTGACCAGCATCTGGAAACAATTTTTGCCTCATCAGTCGATACGCTTTACCTTTCTAGATGAAAGCTTCGCCCGGATATACGCCGACGTACACCGCATGGTGCGTATCTTTACGAGCTTTGCCGTATTAGCGATCATCATTGCCTGCCTGGGGCTGTTCGCGCTGTCTGCCTTTATGATCGAACAGCGCCGCAAAGAGATCAGTATACGCTTGGTATTGGGCGCTTCCCTGAGCGAGGTTTTTCGTCTACTCACTCAAAACTATCTGGGACTGGTAATGATCTCACTGCTGATGGCAGCCCCTATTGCCTGGTATCTGATGCAACAGTGGCTGGAAGATTATGTCTACCGGATACAGATTAGCTGGGATGTATTCTTATGGGCAGGTCTGATAGCCACATTCATCACTCTTTTTACCATCAGCTATCAGTCCATTCGGGCTGCTTTGATCAATCCGGTAAATAACCTGCGCAATGAATGATGACATCAAAAATAAGAAAACGCCGCCTCGGTTAGCCAACCGCTTCCTGCGATGGTACTGTCGTCCTGAATTGCTAGATGAAGTAGCAGGGGATTTGTATGAGCTGTTCCAACGCAGGGTAGTTGACAAGGGCATATGGAAAGCGAAGGCACTCTACTGGCTCAACGTGCTCATGTTCCTGCATCCTGATTATATCCGGAAAAGAGAATATAGTTATCCTGTAAATCATATCGCTATGTATAAGCATTACTTTACCATTGCGCTCAGAACCATGAAGCGGCAGAAAGGCTATACCCTTATCAATATACTAGGTTTGTCAGTAGGGATCGCTGCTTTTCTGCTTATCGTCCGTTGGGTACAGGACGAACTCAGCTTCGACCGCTTCCATACCAAAGCCGACCGGATTTATCGCGTCAGCAGTCAGGTAACCACTGATACGGAAACCTTCTCTCAGGCAGTTACCTCACCGCCGGTAGCGCTCGAAACCCAACGTTATTTTCCCGAAGTGGAAAATGCGGTACGGCTGGATATGAATGATGCCATCGTAGAGCTTGATAAAGAAAAATGGAAAGAAGATCGTATCCTGCTGACCGACCTTTCTTTCTTCGAAATCTTTGATTTCCATTTGCTGAGAGGAGATGTTCGCACTGCGCTGAATGCGCCCTACCAGATCATCCTCTCAGAAACTACCGCCCGCAAGTATTTTGGCGACAGCGACCCGATGGGCCAAACGCTCAGAATATACGCCTACGACCCCGGTGGCAATGGTGCCGACTACAAAGTAGTTGGAATTATAGAAGACTGCCCGGCAAGCTCACACTTTCAGTACGACCTGCTTATTTCTTTCAAAACCTATGAAACCTATAATCCTGACAGGCTAGGCTGGTTCAACAATGGGCTCTATACGTACCTGTTACTTCGGGAAGGGGCCAGCCCTCAGGCACTGGAAGCCAAGCTGCCTCAGTTCCTGGAATTGTTTATGGGAGAAGGTATGAAGCAGTACCAGACATTTCACACCTACACCCTGCAACCGCTGAAAGATATCTATCTGCATTCGGAACTACGTTCCGAAATCGGAGCGACGGGTTCTGTCGGCTATATTATTCTTTTCCTGACCATCGGTGTCTTTATTCTTGTGCTGGCATGCATCAACTACATCAACCTGGCGACGGCCCTGGCTATCCAGAAAACCAAGGAAGTAGGCGTACGAAAAGTGATGGGAGCGTTGCGTAAGCAACTGGTAGGGCAGTATCTGGTAGAATCCGTCTGCGTAGCATTGATCGCTTTAGGGGTAGCCTTGCTCATGATAGAAGGGATAAAGCCATTCTTTTATACCGTCACCGGCAAATTCAACCTTTCCTTGTTAGGAGGGAATGTGCTTTATTTCCTGATTCCGCTGGCCATCCTGATCGGCATCGTCTCTGGCATCTTCCCTGCCTTGCTGTTATCTCGCGCTCTTCCTGCCACGGTACTGAAAGGGCAATTCCATCCCAAGCGTTCGGGAGATACTTTGCGGAAAGGACTGGTAATGTTTCAGTTCGCCATTTCACTAACGCTGATCTGTGGGCTACTCATCGTACACGAGCAGATGCAGTATATACGGCAGAAAGACCTGGGTTATGACAAAGACCGCCTCCTGATACTGCGGGAGAACGGCAGCCAGGAGGTCAAAGATCATTTCGAAGCTTTTAAAAATGATCTGCTGCAACAACCGCTGATACAGTCGGTGGGCTGCTCCAATTCTATGATCGGAGGCGGGCTGGGCAACTCCCTGGCCACTACCGAAGATAACAAGGGGAATCCGGTCAGCTCGAGTATCAATAAGCTACATGTAGATGCGGACTTTACCACAACTTATGGGATAACTTTTCTGGCTGGGAGAAATTTTTCCGGAGAAATCGCTTCGGATGCTACAGAGGCTTTTATCGTCAATGAGGCGGCTGTCAGAGCCTTTGGATGGCCGGATGCGGAATCAGCGATCGGCAAAAAGTTTAACCAGAATGGCGAAGAGGGTCATATTATCGGCGTAGTACAGAATTTCCATTATAACTCCCTGTTCCATGTGGTGGAACCTCTCTTTTTAGCTCTGGGGGATCGTTACTACTCCCGGATTACCATCAGGTACCGTCCGGCCGATCTGAACCAGGTGCTCAGCGTTGTTGGGCAATCCTGGAAACGGCATTTTCCCAATAGTCTGATGGACTATTCTTTTCAGGATGAGTCATTGGAGAGTCAGTACAAAGCAGAACAAAGGTTCTCTCAGATAGGTAGTACGTTCACTGCCCTATCGATGCTGATCGCTTGTCTGGGGCTGTTTGGGTTAACCTCCTTCACCACCCGGCAGCGGACTAAAGAAATCGGAATTAGAAAGGTGTTAGGAGCTTCGACGACGCAGATTCTTCTGTTGCTTTCCCGGGAGTTTATCAAACTGGTGTTGGTTGCACTGCTGCTGGCAGTTCCACTGGCCTGTTTGGGGATGGAAGCCTGGCTGGAAGACTTCGCCTATCGTATCACGATTGGTGTCTGGCCGTTCATCATTGCCGGTGGTAGCACCTTACTGGTCGTTTGGCTTACGGTGAGCTATCAGTCGGTGAAAGCAGCTTCGGCCAATCCGGTAGCGTCTCTGCGGAGTGAGTAGAGCGTCAGGGTTACATGGACAGTATAGCTAAAAGTGCTTTAACTCATAATGAAGAAGAAACTGCAGCCCCCCCGTTTGGCAGATCGTCTGCTATCCTGGTACTGTAATCCGGATTTGCTGGATGAGATTCAGGGCGATTTGCATGAATTGTATCAGCGAAGAGCGGAAAAGCTAGGCGTGACGAAAGCCAAAGTACGCTACTGGCTCAACGTGCTGATGTTCTGTCAGCCAGCCTTTTTAGGAAAAAGAAAATATCACACCACCAACCATACCGTAATGTTTAAAAATTATTGTAAAGTTGCTTACCGCAACATGCTCAAGCACCGTTTATATGCGGCCATCAATATTGCCGGATTGATGGTGAGCTTCGCTTTTTGTGCTCTCATCTGGCTGTATGTCAAAGATGAACTTTCCTTTGATCGTTCTTATGTACAAGCCGACAGGATATACCGTGCCTGGGTAAAAGAAGACTATGGGCCGGATGAACAGTTTTTCAATACCTATACACCTATTCCGCTGGGACCAGCCTTACAAAACAGCTTTTCAGAAATTGCTGCTGCCGTCCGTATCGGTGATTTTACTACCCAGATCAAAAAGGGAGAGGATACCCAGAGCGAAAACGTGCTCTATGTTGATGCTGCCTTTTTTAAGGTGTTTGATGCCCAGGTATTGCGTGGTCAGGTAGCACTGCACAACATGCAGGACCTCATACTTACCCAATCGTATGCCCATAAATACTTTGGTGAGCAAGATCCTGTCGGCAAGACATTAACAATCAGAGTAGGCGATGCGTTTCAAGAATATACAGTGGCGGGTGTGGTAGCAGACCCTCCAGCCAATGTGAGCCAGCAATATAATATGCTCATTTCTTTTGAAAACAGTAAATATTTCACCAGTGAAAGAGCCAGGGAAAGCTGGTATAATGTAAGTGTGGAAACCTACGTGCTTCTACAGGATAAGACTTCAGGGCCGGAAGTGGAAGCGAAGTTGCCTTCCATGGTTGAGCAGGTATTGGGCGAAAAATTCAAACCTGGAGAATACATCGTAGGATTACAACCCTTGACCGATATCCATTTAAATGCATCGATTCCACAAGGCCGTGTCGCGGTCAGCGATTGGAAATATGTGTATATTCTCTCGGGAATAGCACTGCTGATTCTGGTAGTGGCTTGTATCAATTTTGTCACGCTGGCTGTAGGGCGTTCCCTGAGTCGTGCCAAAGAAGTAGGCGTCAGAAAGGTAGTCGGTGCCGAACGGCAGCAACTGATGTCTCAGTTTTGGAGTGAGGCGCTGCTGACTACGCTGATCGCCACGCTGTTGGGCGTCTTGTTGGTGATGCTCCTGCTGCCGGTTTTTAACCAACTGGCCGGTAAATCGCTTTCTCTGGCACTTTCCCTCAGTAACCTTTTATTCATGATAAGTCTGGTATTGCTGATGGGCTTTCTCGCCGGCGTTTACCCCGCCCTGTTGTTATCAGGCTTTTCGCCTTTGCTGGCCCTTCGGGGCAGGATCAGCATGGGTTATAGCCGGGAGACACTTCGGAAAGCCATGGTGGCCTTTCAGTTTGTACTGGCAGCCATCCTGATCATCGGCACGCTGATCATGAAGCAGCAGCTCAACTATCTACAGGATAAAAATCTGGGTTTTGATCGGGAACAGATTGTAGTGGTTCCGCAAAATCTGGAAAGCCGTTTAAACAATGGGATAGAGAAAGTTTTGAATGAAAGCCATCAGAAAAAACAAATAGTAGAAGAGGCATTAGCCCGTATTCCGGAAGTAAAGGAAGTCACAGCCTCCCTGTTTACCTTTGGGCAGGCAGGGTGGATAGAGGTAGGATACACCACACCAGACGATCAGTACCGTGAGTTCGGTATGAATGTGGTAGACCCTGATTTTGTCAAAACCTATGGCCTACAGGTGGTAGAGGGAAGAAACTTTGTCGAGGAAAGCGGAGGAGATGCCCGTTCGGCTGTGTTGGTGAATGAAACGTTTGCCCAAGCTTTTAACCTGGATGATCCGGTAGGAAGTACCTTGCCTCCCCCTTTTCAGGAGTATCAAGTGATTGGCGTACTGCAAGACTTTCACCATCAGTCGTTGCATACAGCAGTACAACCTATGCTATTGGTCATCAATCCGGAGGGTATTTTCAATAACATAGAAAATATCAATTTTGAAGATAGCCCTGCCCCAAAACTATCCATCAAAGTGAAATCCAAAGCCTTGCCGCAGACAATGGCACAAATACAGGATGTCTGGCAGGAAGTAGCACCCGGTCAGCCCTTTGATTTTTCTTTTGTAGATCAGAGCATTGAAGCACAATATCGCCAGGAACAGCGCTTAGGTACCATCCTGAGTATTACGACTGCTTTGGGTATTTTCATCTCCTGCCTGGGCTTGTTTGGCTTAGTTACCTTATCTATGAGCAGAAAAACGAAAGAGATAGGCATTCGCAAGGTGTTGGGGGCTACGGTATGGCAGGTGGTTTCTTTGTCTTACAAAGAATTTCTGGGGCTCATTGCCATAGCCTTTGTCATTGCCATGCCGGTTTCTTACTGGATGATGAATCGATGGCTGGCCGACTTTGCCTATCGGATAACCTTGCAGCTACCCGTGTTTTTGTGGGCAGGGGTTATTCTTGCAGTAGTAGCCGGTCTGACCATCGCCTATCAATCCATGAAAGCGGCTACCTCCAATCCGGTAAATTCTTTACGGGATGAATAAACCGGGATTGTAGAAATCAGCAAAAGTTCTATTTTTGTTCGTTCGCGCACAACCTAACACTATTCTTATGCACTTACGATCCTGTACACTCAGCCTTATTTTTGTTATAGTTTGGATTTCTCAGGGCTTGACCCAACCTTCAGAAAAATATGTGGAGGTGGTGGTAGCTCCGGACCGTACGGACTGGACCTACCAGGTGGGTGACCCTGTGAATTTTAAGATCAGTGTGATGCAGTTCGGAAATCCTATGCCCAATGTGGAAGTCCGTTATGAAATAGGGCTGGAGAAAATGGAACCTACCCTTTCCAAAACATTGAATCTGAAAGAAGGAGCAGTAACGGTAAAAGGAGGTACCCTAAAGCAACCGGGTTTTCTGCGGTGTACTGCCTATGTGACGGTAGAGGGAAAAGAATATGAAGGCTATGGGACAGCCGGCTTTGATCCGCTTGAGATTCAGCCTACCACTACTGAACCTGAAGATTTTGTGGCCTTCTGGGACAGTGCCAAGGCGGAAGCTGCCCAGATACCCATGGATGCCCATATGACCTTACTCCCTGAGCGATGTACGGAAACTGTGAACGTGTATCATGTCAGTTTGCAGAATTTCCAGCCCGGCTCCAGATTATATGGTATCCTGGCGGTTCCGAAAAAAGAAGGCACTTATCCGGCTGTCCTGGAGGTGCCGGGTGCTGGGGCTCGACCTTACAATGGAGACATAGCCTTAGCAGAAAAAGGTGTAATCACTTTTCAGATCGGCATTCATGGCGTACCAGTTACCATGGACAAAAGTGTGTACGACAATATGATGCGCAGCGCTGTGGCTGGGTATTGGGTTTATAATCTGGACAATAAAGATCATTACTACTACAAAAGAGTATACCTGGGTTGTGTCAGAGCCATCGACTATATCTTTAGTCTGCCACAGTTCGATGGAGAGCGATTAGCGGTGAAAGGAGGAAGCCAGGGAGGGGCTCTTTCTATTGTCACCACAGCCCTGGATGACCGGGTGAAATGGCTGGTGCCCTATTATCCGGCCTTGTGCGACCTGACTGGCTACCTGGAAGGACGTGCCGGAGGGTGGCCTCATATGTTTTCACCCGATAATAAAGATTTCAATGTGAAAGACGATAAAATAGAAACCTCCCGGTATTATGATGTGGTTAACTTCGCCCGGCATGTGAAAGTCCCTGGCTATTACTCCTGGGGCTTCAATGATAATGTGTGTCCACCTACTTCCATGTACGCGGCGTATAATGTCATTACAGCACCCAAACAACTACTGCTGGCTCAGGATGCCGCTCATTGGGCCTATCCCGAACAGTATGCCATGACCGATCAATGGCTGCTGGATCAGCTGTTTTCTGAAGAGGCCAGTGGGCGTTAACCGCTTGATGAAAGACAATGAGGCCTGCATGATGAACCTCACGGAGCACCTGTTGTCAAACAGTTTGCCCGGATTCTGGTTTTGCCAATAGAGATTAATATTATTTCAGATGAACCAGCGATCTGATTTTTATGTGGTAGGCATCGGCCTTTCTGCAGGAGGGATTTCTGCTCTGACTGACCTGTTGTCTAACTTACCCCAAAGTCCCGGTGCTGCTTTTGTCGTGATAAGTCACTTGCCTAAAGAAGCGAAAAGCCATTTGGATAAGGTAGTAGCCAGAGCTACTTCTCTACAGGTATCGTGGGGGAAGACGGGACAAAGACTGGAACCCAATCATTGTTATCTGTTGCCCGCCGGCATGCTGATGACTGTCCATCAGGGAAAGCTTCATGTAGAACCCCGACCCAACGATCATGTGATCAACCGTACGATAGATATTTTTTTCAGCTCTTTAGCACAACAGTTTGAGCAGCGAAGTATAGGTATTATTCTATCGGGCACGGGTGAAGATGGATTGAAGGGTGTCTATGCCATTGAGGAACATGGAGGTATT
Organism: Catalimonadaceae bacterium JC749; assembly: GCA_021730635.1. Classification (GTDB taxonomy): domain Bacteria; phylum Bacteroidota; class Bacteroidia; order Cytophagales; family Cyclobacteriaceae; genus JAJNNC01. The sequence goes on along the minus strand of JAJNNC010000001.1, from coordinate 638,885 downwards.
GTGATGGTGCAAAAACCGGAATCCGCAACCTTTGATGGCATGCCGTTTTCTATCGTGGCCAAAGATCACCCCGATTTTATTCTAACACCCGTCGAGATGTCTCATGCGCTGAATATGTTCTTGAAAGTAAAAAAGGGAGGATGGCAACCATCGTCTCTAAAAACTGCTTCCCGGTAGCTAATAGCATAGACAAACAGAGGGTTTGGAAAATCCGGTTTATGGTTGGGTTTTCGGGGCAGCCTTCGAAATAAAGCCTGGCACTTCTTTCCTGTGGTGTTTCTGATAGCTATGTTCTAATTCTACCAGCGTGTTTTCTAAAAACCAGTCGAATTTCTGGGTGTGTCTGTACAGTTGCTTTTGCATGGTCATCAGAAAAGCCGGGTTGAAAAACATTCTTTTGGTCCAGTGGTCTTCCATAGCGCTGATATCATCAGACAAAGACAGCTTTACTTTTGAAATATTCTGGGGAAAGTAGCAGAAGCCTGCATAGGCAGGTAATCCGGAAGTCACCAGGACAAAAGGTAGCGTCAGCCCAACGGCGCTGAGCACAATACCTGCTGTTTGCCGTCCGGAGCCCACCAGTTTAGTGCCAGATATGTAGAGCCTGAGCGACTCCACTTCCGGATCAGCACAGGTCTCCAGCAGGAATCTGGGGTTGTCGCTGTTATACCGGATGATAAAATCCTGAAGCTGCCGGTCAAATAAGCTCTGAAACGTCTGGGGCATCATAGGGTCATACTCCACACAAATACCCAGTCGGTGGATGGTAGCGCTGGGATGGGGTACTAATTTGGGAGCTGTACAGGCAAAAGAAAGCCCTATGATACAAGACAGCAAGAAGGTTTTGGAATACATACCTGTGGTTTTCCGGCAAAGCTAGTTTCCTTCCACCTGAAAACACGATGGGCTTTCAGGAAAACCTACGGCATGTAATAAATTCTTTGTTTTACAACCCACAAGACGCAGTCTTGTCTAAAAAAACTTCTCTTCTTCTGAAACGGGAAAAGCTGATAAGGCCAACCGGCAACGGGTAACAAATTCTGATGAGCAAGCAGGAGTAGCTTACTCATCAAAATTCACTACGATAAGGTTGTTTTACTCGTTTCCTCCCTGCCTTTCCACATTGATTTTAGCCGCAGGCTCCAGGATATTGCCGTCAGCATCGATCATGATAATATCATCGAAGCCGGCTCCCTGCAATCCTTCCAGTACTTTTTCCTTGTCACCCACCACAAACCATTGTACCTGTTGAGGGTGTACCATGGTCTGGCTTACCTGCTTGACGTCTTCCAGGCTCATGTTCTTTACCCGATCCCCGTAGGTTTGAAAGTAATCATCCTCCAGCCCATACTTGACCATATCGGTAAGTGAAGAACCAATGGCATTGTTGGTTTCCCAACGGCCGGGCAGCTGAAGTACCGTATTGTTTTGTGTTTTGTCAAACTCTTGCTGCGTAATGGGCTGATCGCCTACAAAATTAGTCAGTTCTTTCTTCACCTCCTGTATGGACTCGGTCGTTTTATCCGTTTGTACCGGAGCATATGCCAGGAAGGGGCGTTGTCCTTTGGCATCCCAGACCAGGCTGCGGGCTCCGTAAGCCCAATGCTTGTCTTCGCGCAGGTTCATGTTGAGCCGGGAGGTAAATGTGCCACCCAACACATTATTCATGGCTTCTAAAGCAATTTCAGAGACCTCTCCATACGGTTTGGTAATATAACCGGCAATCACAATAGATTGCAGCGATTGAGGCCGGTCCATGAGATAAAGTACATTGCCTTTTTTATCATTCACAGTAGCTACATTCCTTTCCGGCACTTCTCCCTCTTTCCAGTTGCCAAACTTTTCTTCCAGTGTAGACACCAGTTCATCCATGCTAATATCACCCACCACTGCCAGAGTAGCATTGTTGGGTTTGAACCAATGGTTATAAAATTCCACCAGATTCTCTCTTTTGAGCTTCTCTACCGTTTCTTCAAAACCGGAACCGGTCAGTGGATTGCTGTAGGCATGGTTCTCTCCATACAAAAGTTTAGGCGCTACCCGAAGCGCCATCGCAAAAGGGGTTGCTTTTTCACGTTGGATACCGGCTATCTGTTCATTCTTTAGCCTGTCCAGTTCGCTTTCCGGAAAGGCAGGGTTAAGGATGACATCGGCATAGATCTCCAGGCTTTGGTCTAAAGTAGGCTTCAGCGTGCTCATCCGCACATACGACATGTCCAGGTCTGAATAAGCCTGTATAGAAGCGCCCAGCGTCTGAAGTTTTTCATTGATTTCCAGGGTGTTCATGTCCTGGGTTCCTTCATCCATCATATTCATGGCCAAAGCGGCAGTTCCTGGTGCGGCCAGCTGGTCGGCAGCATAGCCGGCGTTCACCAGCAGGTTCATCACAATGGTGGGTACCTCTTTTCGTTGGGCCAGTACGATGTTCAGCCCATTCTGCAAAGTAGCTCTCTCTACGGCAGGAAATGAGCCGGTGGTAACTTCACCCATGTCGGGTAACCGGCTGCGGTCTGCATCTGTGCTGGCAGCCTGGTATTCCGGAAAAGGAGTACAGATCAGGGTATGTTTTCCACTGCTCAGCCAGGCCTGTACGGTGCGCTGAATATCTGCTGCCGTAGCATTGGCTACGGTTTGCAGTGTCTTTTTATAATAATCCGGGCTACCCCCATACACAGCATTCATGGCGAGCCGATCCGATTTGCCTCCGAACCCACCGATTCGCTCAATACCCTGGATAAAATTCGCAAAATACCGTGATTTGACACGTTGCATCTCTTCCTCTGTAGGGCCATTTTGAATAAATTCTTCCATGACCTGGTTGATAGTCTGCTCCACCTCAACTACTGATTTACCAGGTTTGATGTTGGCCTGTACGGTGAAAGTACCGGCAATTTCCATAGGATCAATGTAAGCGTATATGGCACTTACCGACTGATCTTCATACTGTAGCTTTTTGTATAGCCGCGAGGTTTTTCCTACTGAAAGCAGGTCAGACGCCAGGTCCAGGTACACCATCTCATCAGAGCCCCATTGGGGTACATTCCATACCTGGGTAATGCGGGCTTCCGGCACCCGGTCTTCGTAGCGCTGACGGGTATCTTCCGTTCTTTTAGCAATGTTGACTTCCGGACGAGCCAGCGTAGGACCAGGGCTGATGCTGCCGAAGTATTTCTTTACCTTTTCGTGCACTTCGTCCGGATCAACATCTCCGGCGATAGAGAGCACCGCATTGGCGGCCCCATAATACGTTTGAAACCATTCTTTGACATCCGCCAGCGAAGCGGCATCCAAATCTTCCATAGAGCCAATGACCGTCCAGGAGTAAGGGTGCCCTTCCGGCCAGATCGACTCTGTAATCAATTCATATTGGCGTCCGTAAGGCTGGTTTTCTCCCTGGCGTTTCTCGTTTTGCACCACGCCCCTTTGTTCATCCAGTTTGGCCGAGTCAATCGCACCCAACAAGTGGCCCATACGGTCAGATTCCAGCCAAAGGATCTGGTCCAGGGCGGCGGTAGGCACATTTTGAAAATAGTTGGTGCGGTCCTCGTTGGTCGTACCATTACGGTCTGTGGCCCCTATCCTGTCCAGTACCTGAAAATAATCGTCATTAAAGTTTTCACTGCCGTTGAACATGAGGTGCTCAAACAGGTGTGCAAAACCACTCTTACCAGTCTTTTCGTTTTTGGACCCTACATGATACCACACATTCACCGCCACAATAGGGGCTTTGTGATCTTCATGGACGATCAGCCGAAGGCCGTTGTCCAGCCTGTATTCTTTGTACGGTATGTCAATATCATCCGGAGAAAAGGTAGGAGGTTCTTGGGCTAAAACGGTGGAGGACAAAAAAAAGGCCAGCCACCCCATCAGGTAAAAAGTTGTTCTTTTCATGGTATGTAGTCTTGAAGTTTACAATAAACGTTGCATTATCTGAACACAAGTAAAAATACGTCCTGCTTTAGAAAAGCAAAACATAGGTTTATAGGGTTGATACCGAACAATATAAGGATTAACAACCAATAAAGAAATGCCTTCATCAAATTGAAACATTTAGGTTCCCACTTTATTTTATATAACTGAGAGGGAATGATAAGCTATGGTTGCAGATAAGCGGAGATAAATATCATTCCCTCATTCATGCAAACATTCAATACATGACATCACGCTCACGAAGACAAACACTGAAAACTTTATTGCTTGGCAGTGGCGCACTGTTGCTTCAGGGAGCGGGTCTATCCATACAAGCACCTGTGATGAACAAAAGAAAAATACCTTCTTCCGGTGAAGAAATAGGAATCGTGGGCGTGGGTACCTGGCAGACTTTCGACGTAGGTAGTTCAAATGAACAAAGAACCCCTTTGAAAGATGTGTTAAAAATACTGGTCGATAGGGGAGGGAGTGTGGTAGATTCTTCTCCGATGTATGGCCGTGCGGAACAGGTAGTAGGCGAGCTTTCCAGCGAACTAGGTTTGCAGGATCAGCTTTTTTATGCAACCAAAGTATGGACCAGCGGCAAAGAAGAAGGCATACGGCAAATGCAGTCTTCCATGCAGAAAATGCAGGCCAGCCCCATGGACCTGATGCAGATCCATAACCTGGTAGACTGGCAAACCCATCTCAAAACCCTACGGGAATGGAAAGAACAGGGTAAAATACGGCATATAGGCATCACTCACTATACAACCAGTGCTTTTGACCGCCTCATGCAGATCATGAAAAGTGAAGACATTGACTTTGTACAGCATAACTATTCTATCGTCTCCCGTGAAGCGGAGAAAGCACTTCTCCCTTTGGCAGCAGACAGAGGCATCGCTGTTATCATCAACCAGCCCTACGAAAGCGGTTCTCTTTTCCGGTCTGTCAAAGGAAAAGAACTCCCTGCCTGGGCGCAGGCGTTCGACTGTCAGAGCTGGGGTCAATTCTTTCTGAAGTTCATCCTGTCGCATCCGGCCGTGACCTGTGTGATTCCCGGCACCGATAACCCAAAGCATATGGAAGACAATGCAGGGGCTGGCATAGGCCAGCTTCCCGACGAGCAGACGAGAGAAAAAATGGCTGCTTATATGCAGGAGCTGTAACAAACCTCCTCATACGGAGATGTGTCTCACAAAGATATTTAACAGGTCGTTGTCCATGCGGATTACAACAAAACCCTGCTCTTTAAACTTTTCATACTCCTGGGGAAACCGTTCGGCTGCTTTCAGGTAAGTAAAGGCTTTCGTGGCATCGGCATTGGTGAGCAATTGCTTTTCAAAGGCATATTCAGGATTGAAAAAATAAATATGTTCTTTGCCGGAAGCTTTCTCCACACTAAAGTAAATGGAATTACCTGTTTGGTAATCCGACTCAATTTTGGAGAGCTTCACGGGCTTGTTGAGCAGTGTATAGTTAATTGACTCCATGCTGATAGTATGCTGATGAAACATAGTAGATCCTCTGACCATGCCTGTCAGGGTGTGCCATTATACCTGTAGAGAGATGGAATCTTCTTCCCAGCGAAAAGTATCATGATGGTCAAGAACGTATTCTTCAATAAACCTTCTCCTTTCATCGTGGGGTGGCAGATGTACCATGATAGGGTAATTCTTACTGATAGCAATCACATTCAAAGGAGCAATATGATGCTTTTCACCCAATAGGGTGGTCATGGTACCCAGATTATCCTTTTCGTTCGAGGGTTCTACCAGCAGATATTTGTTGTCCTTGATGTCAAGGAAACAATATCTGTATTGAAATACATCAGTAGCCATAGTTGTATTTTTAAAGTTATTGTATATAACAACTTCTACCTGCCTAAGTTTTCATCGCAAAGACTCTTATTGTCTGAAGATCAGGAAAGGAGTAGTCAGCCTGAAGAAAGTGCCAGCCTCTAAATAGGGATAGGGAAGAAAAACCCCTCCAGCCAGGTGGGTATTTTTATAGAAATATGACCGGGCCGGAGGGGGTGTATACTGACAGATTTATTGAGCCTTGGAAAGAATTATTTACTGGCCATCAGGTTGCAGGATTCTACCATCCGGATAAATTCCAGGCGGTAGCCTTCCTCATCTTCTCCCCGGGCGGCTTTGGCCATGGCTACCACATCGTCATAAGTTAAATCTCCTTTAAACTCAGAATCTCTTAGCAGCATCCCAAAACCCGCTACGGCAGCGGCAAAGCGGAAGTCATCGGAGGCTTGTGCCAGTGCTATAGCCTGATCCAGCACAGCCTGGGTAATCAACTGGCTGGTGTTGCTATCCGGTTGCTTGTACCGCAGCTTGAGCGTCATCAGCTCCTGAGACTGGTAGGCCTGTGGATTAATCTCTTGCTGCTGGTATTTCAGCTCGTCGACCGGATGCAAGGGGTCTTCCGGGCTATCTTTACCGGCAGGAATAATTTCATATAACGCAGTGACGGTATGGCCGGAACCTAACTCTCCGGCATCTTTCCGGTCGTTGTGAAAATCCTCATTCTTCAAAGCCCGGTTCTCATACCCGACCAGCCGGTAGGCTTTGACCTTGGCAGGATTAAACTCTACCTGAATTTTTACGTCTTTGGCAATGGTAAACAAAGTGCCTCCAAACTCCTGCACTATCACTTTTTTAGCCTCTTCTATATTGTCAATATAGGCATAGTTGCCATTGCCTTTGTCGGCCAGCAGCTCCATCTTGGAATCTTTGTAGTTGCCGGTGCCAAAACCCAATACGGTGAGGAAAATGCCGTGTTCCCGTTTTTCTTCTATGAGCCTTTCCATGGCTGCATTACTGGAAGGGCCTACGTTAAAATCTCCGTCGGTAGCCAGAATCACTCGGTTGTTGCCTCCTTCCTGGAAATTTTGCCGCGCAATCTGATAGGCCAGTGCTATGCCTTCTCCACCTGCGGTAGAACCACCCGCTTCCAGTTGATCCAGGGCTTGCATGATTTTTTCTTTTTCACTGCCCGGCGTAGACGGCAGCACTTCACCGGAAGCCCCGGCATACACAACCATCGCCACACGGTCCTCAGCCCGCAACTGATTGGTCAGCAAACGGAAGGATGACTTTAGCAGCGGCAACTTATTGGGGTCTTGCATGGAGCCTGACACGTCGATGAGGAAAACCAGGTTAGAAGGGGGCAGATCAGCGGTAGGAATCTCTTTGCCCTTCAATCCGATTTTCAGGAGCTGGTGATCGGTGTTCCACGGACAGCTGGAAAGTTCCGTATGCATGCTAAAGGGTACTTCTTCCTGCGGCTGCGGATAGTCATAGTGGAAGTAGTTGACCAATTCTTCAATCCGTACGGCATCTTTAGGAGGCATCTGACCCTGGTTGATAAAGCGGCGGATGTTGCTGTAGGAGGCGGCATCTACATCTATGGAGAAAGTGGACAGGGCATTTTTAGTAGCTTCCAGAAAGATATTCTCATGAATGGCCTCATACTCTTCCGTATTATATTGTATCGGTGCCTCCGGGGCATAGGGGAGGGCAGGGGCTATACTTTGGGTGAAGGCCTGACGGCTCCGATTTCCCTGTACGCTTTGATCGTGCTCTGTCCTGACAATTTCCGCCAGGCTTTGTTCAGCAGGAGCAAGGGCCACGTTGATCACCGTCCGGGAGCCGGTCTTGATTTCCTGAGCTACAAATCCGATAAAGCTGAAGACCAGCGTCTGATTTCCATCCGGGAGGGAGAGACGGTAAGTACCTTCCTGATTGGTCACGGTGCCTATAGAGGGTTGTCCCTTCACCGTTACGTTGACCCCGGGCAGCGGGCTGCCATCTGCCGCGGAAGTCACCTTGCCCGTAACAATATGGGAGCCGGTTTTGAAGGAAACGGCCATGATACAAAAAGCGAGCAGCAAAAAGAAATATGTTTTCATTGTTCTTAGCATTTATTTGATGAAATGAAGCGTTTTATAACAGGATGCAAAAGCATGGCAGATTCCATAAAGACTGTGTCAGAAAAAAAATGATGACACGATTTATGGAAAGCTTTACGAAATTGCATCTTATTATCAGACCAGCTGACTATGTTTTTCAAACGGCTCATAAAAAATGATCCTCAGACAGATGCTGACCTGCTACGGGCCTATGCCCGAACGGGCAAGCTATCGTATCTGGGAGTGCTGTATGACCGTTATATGCACCTGGTGTATGGGGTTTGCCTGAAATACCTGCAAGAGAAAGAGGCCAGCAAAGATGCCGTGATGCAAATCTTCGAAAAGCTGATAGAAAGTCTGAAAGTGGAAAAAGTAAACAACTTTAAAAGCTGGTTGTATGTAGTAGCCAAGAACCATTGTCTGATGGAGCTCAGGGCAAAGAAACGGGCCAATGGGCATGAAGATATTCACCTGCTGCCCGACCTGGCAGCGCCGGATACCGGGACAGCACAGGAAGAGCGCTGGCAACTGCTAGAGCATGGCTTGCAATCGCTGCCTCTCGAGCAGCAGCGATGCATACAGTTATTTTATCTGGAACAAAAGACCTACCAGGATATTGCGGACCTGACCGGCTTTGAACTCAAAAAGGTGAAAAGCTACATTCAAAACGGAAAGCGCAACCTGAAAATCTTTATAAACAAGCGTGAAGAATGAGTAAACCCGGCAACGATATGGATTTCCTGACCGTACAGCTGCTACAGAAATACCGGGAGGGAACGCTTACCGATAAGGAAAGGCAACAGCTGGAACAGCTCCGGGCGGAAGATCCTTTTCTGGCCGATGCCCTGGAAGGAATGGGCTATGCTGCCAATGGTAAAGTGTTTGGGGAGGATATCAAGACACTACAAGGGCGATTGCAGCAGCGGGTACAGGCTCCCACGGCTTCCTCAACGGTTCTCTGGCGCGTAGCGGCCGCAGTGGTCTTGCTACTGGTGGGTACTTATATTATCTATGGATATTTGCAGACGAAACCAGAAATACCACTTTTACAGGAAAGCCAGGTAGCGGAGGAAAGTCAGATGGAGGCTGCTCCTGTGCCCGACAGTGGTACATTTGTACGTGGTGATCAGGATGTGCAGACAGTGGCCTCCCTGCCTCCTCAGCAGTTGGCTGAAAAAGAGTATCCTGAGCTCAGCCGCCAGCTTTCTCAGGTGTATGTGGATCCTGTGCCGGCGGTACCAGAATCAGCGGCAGGCAATGCCGCAGAAGCACCTGCCGAAATCCGGCACGTAGCTCCCTTACAGACAGACCAGGCGTTTAGCGATTATACTACCTTGCAGCATAGTAGGTCATCGGCTGCTTCAGCAAAAGTAAAAAGTAATCTGACGGGTAGAACCATACAGGGGCAGGTATTGGGGCCGGATCAAAACCCCTTGCCGGGTGTCAATGTGCTGGTCAAAAATTTCCAGCATGGAACGGTCACCAACATAAAGGGGCAATTCTCGCTACAGGTACCGGATAGTGCCCAACACTTAATGTTTAGCTTTATCGGCTTTGAGCCTGCCGAAGTAGCGCTCCATCCCGGCCAGGATTCTCTGGCTGTACAGCTGATGCCTGATGACCAGCAACTGAGTGAGGTGATTACCCTGGACGCTGAAAGGTACGAGGAAAGAGAGGAGGCTTCTGCCTACACCCAGGCACAGCTGGCCGAAGGAGAAGGCAGCTTTAAACAATATGTAGAGAAAAACCTGCGCTACCCGGCTGAAGCCAAAGCCCGGGGTATAGAAGGTACGGTCAGAGTGGCTTTCACCGTAATGCCCGATGGCAGCCTGCACAACTTTATCATCAAGAAAAGCCTAGGCTACGGCTGCGATGAAGAAGCCATACGTCTGATCAAAGAAGGGCCAGCCTGGCAACCGGCTGTAAAGCATGGCGTAGCCATAAAGCAGCAAGTAACGTTGAGAGTAAAATTTAAGCTGTAATAGATGCAATACTCTTGAAAGAATGAAAATAAGTATACTTCTGCTGTCTATTTTTCTGTTGACTGTTCTCCAGGAGTCCCCTGAGCCTTACCCTTTTATAAATCATATTGAAGCGCAACTGGTGGCCGATACTACTGCATTCGCGTTTCATAAAGCTGCCTGGGAGTACTCATTTATCGGAGAATACCAGAAAGCCTTGTGGGCTTTTGATCAGACCTTTGCTGGCTATCCCACGTTGACGGATGAACAAAAAGACTACTTCTTGTCTTTTCATCCGGTTAATGCTTATCATATTATTCTTAACCGGGCGGAGCAAGAAAGAATCATCATGATCAATGAAGCCCACCACCAGCCCAGGCACCGGGTATTTACCACTTCTTTGCTGGAAGGGCTCTATCAAAAAGGATATCGTTTTTTGGGACTGGAAGCTTTGGCACATACTGATACGCTATTAAACGAAAGAGGGTATCTCATACTGACATCCGGGTATTATACAAAGGAACCGCAATTGGGTAACCTCATCAGAGAAGCGCTAAAAATAGGCTACCAAGTGTTTGCTTATGAAACGCAGCAGCCAGTTAATGGGAAAGAAAGAGAAATTGAGCAGGCCAGAAACATACAGCAGTGGGTAGCTGCGCATCCTGAAGGGAAGTTTTTGATTCATTGTGGCTTTGATCACATCAACGAATCGGAAGTACCTGGCTGGGAAAAGGCCATGGCAGGCAGAGTCAGGGAATACACGGGTATTGACCCTTTTACCATCAATCAGGAAATCTTAACAGAACACTACATCAGAGAGAAAGAAAATCCCTTTTTCAAGTTAGTCGATACACTCAGGCGAGCCACTATATTCGCCAAAGAAGATGGCAGTTTGTTCAGAGGTAGTAAAGGGGATGAGCGTTTTGATGTAAGGCTTTTTCATCCCAGAACTACCTATACCCACGGCAGGCCTTCCTGGTTGTTGATGCATGGCGCGCGTTCTGTCTATAGCATAGACCCGGAAAAGATCACCATAACCTATCCGGTGATGATCAAGGCTTACCAGGAGGAAGAAAGGGAGAAGGCCGTGCCGGTAGATGTGATAGTCATAGAGCGTTATAGTGATCAGAAAGCACTGGTCTTACTAGAAGGAAGATACCGATTGGAAATACACAACCACGAGGGAGATACTCTCTCAATGAATATATCCGTCAGCGCTGGCCCTCAGACAAAGTAAATGTATCAGCCCTTTGTATATCTTGAGATTTTGTTTGATGTACAAGCCAGGCAAATGACCCTTCCTGACTATCATCCATAGAAGGCGGTCAGGATCAAAAACAATGACTATACTGCTGCCTGCCTGTTACTGCCAGTCTGTGAGTTCTGGTGCCTGACATAGAAGAACCAATGCTAACTTTAGGAATATTATAAGGCTTGCTCCAACACCTGATTTCGCCAGCTGGCGGGAGGGTGACCGGTATAGCGTTTAAAGGCTCTGCTGAAAGTGATATCGGAATCATACCCTACCTGTTCGGCCACCATAGAAAGGCTGAGATGAGGTTGCGTCAGAAGATGTTTGGCCAGCTGCATACGCCAACCGGTCAGGTACCGGATAGGGGGTTCACCTATCAGGTCATGAAACCGCTGGGCCAGGGCAGAGCGTGAGGCACCCACCGCCAGGGCCAGTTGCTGGACATCCCATTTCTTTTCCGGATGGGCATGCAACAATTGTAATGCTTTTCCTACTTCAGGGTCTCTGATGCCCGCCAACCAGCCATTACTTTTCTCCGGCAACTCGTGCATATATCTTCTCAGCACCTCCACAAACAGCAGTTCGGTGAGCCGGGTGACCATAGTAGCACATCCCACATTTTGATGTGCCATTTCCTGTTTCAGATAGTTGAGGGTCGTATCCATCCAGCTACCGGGTATCAATGACAGGATTTTTGAAGCCATGTCAGGGTTGTTTTGCGTATTCCTTCTCAGGTTTTCATTGGGGGGCGACAGGAGAAGTACTTCAGGTAAGGCTCCTATCAGGGGATTAAAGCGCTGGTCACATTTCAAGTAGCCGCAGATCAAACTTATTCTCTCTCCTCCTCCCCCGTAATCTAATTGGCAGGGCTCTTTTCTGTCCTCAAAACGGAGCAACTTCATAACGGGTACTGGGTTTGTTTGTGTTTTTCCGCGCATAACATGAGTGTTACAGCGGGGAAATATGATCATATTTCCTTTTTCCAACACAAATGACGCTTTGTTTTCCAACTGTATCCAGCACCTTCCTTCTGTCACAATATGAAGAATGATAATGCATTCCGCCTTCGATTGCATCCCCCTGGCGAGTTCATCGTGCGAGGGTGTCAAGACGGACCAGGGGTCAGATAAGTTGCCAACAAAAAAAATGGCGCCTGTTAACCTGACTACGTGCAACACTTCAGAAAGTACATCCATATGGTTTCTCTTCTAACCGCTGTCTAAGATAGAAAATTTAGCAAAAATAGTAAATCCTGGAGCCTCAGTTAAAGGATACGGCGTTTCAGTCATGGCCCTCCCAGGGCTACTGTCTAGTTTTGTATGTCATTCCTGACGATAGAAGCAAATAACCTTTATCAATAGCCCAATCACCCTTTAAAAAGTTTCCCATGCATATTAAACGCAAAGCTCTGGAAATAAAACCGCTTGTCAACCGTTCGCCCCTGCCTGGCTATGAGTATGGTCGTGGCTATGGTGTGATGGCACTGCCCTTTACCTCAGGTCATGTGCTGGCCCTTCGAGAATTTCCTGAAAATGATTTTGCCCCTTACCGCACGGTATGGCATCGCACACCTGATCATAGCTGGTCTATCTATGTGGATGGACCCAGTCATGACACCGCCTGTCCGCGGTATTATGGCAGGGCTGTAGCGCATGTGCAATCGGCTCACATTACACTTTCCTGGATAGGCGCCCATCGGCTCCGTATTGAGATGGATCAACCGGCCCTGGTATGGGAGATTGTGATGAAGACCTCGCCGCTGATCAATGCCATGAATGCGATCAGTGTAAGCTTGCCCGAACGGATTTGGCGTGCTCCTGTGGTGATGCGAACTATAGAAAAATTAGGTGACCTGTTGTTTGATGCAGGCACCATCAACTTATCCGGCCGCTTTCCCAATGGTCACGCTGGCATACTCATGCCCCGGCGGATGTTTCCCATTACCTCCTCCACCGCAACACTGAATGGAGCGTCTCTGGGGCAACCTACCCGCAGCAAGGAGAACCCTATGATCGGTAAGGTGAGCCTTCCTGCCCGCCCCATCTTCGCTATGGGCCGCTACTATTTCAGTATACAGGACCAGGAAGCGTATGCGCGAACCCCGGCTGAACTGCACAACGCATATTCTACAAACTTAAATACTATAATGTCATGAAAAAGCTTCTGTATTTTATGTATGCCATCGTCTGCTATGCTATTTTTTTTGCCACCTTTCTCTATCTGATCGGTTTTGTGGAGAATGTTTCCAGGTTCAGTTTTGGCCAGCAACTTGCCCCCCTGTTTGCAAAAACACTGGATACAGGGCATCAGGTCTTACCGGTTTTGCCGGCTCTGCTGATCGATCTGTTGCTGATCGCTTTGTTTGGTGCACAGCACAGTGTGATGGCGCGTCCGGCATTTAAAAAGCAATGGACGAAAATCGTTCCCACGCCCATAGAGCGAAGCACCTATGTGCTCCTGGCTAGCCTGGCACTGATTGTTTTGTTTTATTGCTGGCAACCTATCCAGCTAACCCTCTGGGACCTTAGCCATTCGCTGGTCGGTGATGTTTTCTTCTTCCTTTCACTTCTGGGCTGGGTTTTGCTGCTGATCAGCACTTTTCTTATCAATCATTTTGATTTGTTCGGCTTAAGGCAGGTATATCTGTATGGCAGAGAAAACAAGAAGTCGGGCAAACTCGCCTTTCGGGCTCCCGGGTTCTATAAACTGATCCGCCATCCTATTTATTTCAGTTTTCTGGTAGCCTTCTGGTTTGCCCCTGTCATGACGCTAGGCCACCTGGTCTTTACGCTGGGCATGACCACCTATATCTTCATTGGCATTTACCATGAAGAAAGGGATCTCATGCATGCCTTTGGGGATACCTATAGAGCCTACCGTTCGCAAGTGCCTAAAATCATTCCTTTTACAAGAGCTACGGCTGAAAGTGAGCCGTTGGGGCAGAATGAACTTGCAAAATGAGTACTGCATACAACCACGAATGCTTTGTATGAGGTTGCAGAAACAGGGTTGACCCTGACGTGAAAAAGAGTGTGATATGAAAAGCGGGAGATACAGCACTTTGCTGACCCATAGGTTAGAAAACCGGACTAAAATTTTAGGGGCTATACAGCGGAACCCGAAGATATTTTTTATTTTAGGCTGTGTTTGATCAATACCCTTTGGCCCGAAAAAGAGATTTTTTGCCGCTCCACGGCGGACCTTGGACTTCCTGTCTTTTATCCACCATAGCTTAGGCTATGCCGTCAAAAGCACACTCGCCCAAGAACAAAATCTTCACTTTTCAAGCTCAAAAATATTAATCAGACACAGCCTAGTCATCATTCTAACCGCTGTTTTATGCATTCCGGACGACATTATTCACTCAAAGAAGTACTGATTTGGACCAGGAGAGATATTTGGCTGCTTCTCCTGCTGGCTACGATTCCTACACTCTTGTATGAATTGTTGCAGTGGAAGTGGTTAAGCATCCCCTGGCTTCCTATTGCTTTGATTGGTACGGCGGTGGCCTTTCTGGTAGGTTTTAAAAACAATGCGACTTATGACCGCCTTTGGGAAGCCCGGCAGATCTGGGGTGCTATTGTAAATTCCAGCCGGACATGGGGTATTATGGTCAAAGATTTTGTGACCAACCAGCATGCGAACAGTTCCCTGACTGAAAACGAGCTACAGCAGATCCATACCCAGCTCATTTACCGGCATGTGGCCTGGCTGACGGCACTCCGCTTTCAGTTGAGAGAGGCGAGAAACTGGGAGAATCTGGTGAAAAGCTACAATGCTGAATACCGCAACCATTACAGTATACCGGAGCACGAAAACAAACTGGAAGACGAACTCTCCCCTTTTTTATCGCCGGAAGAAAAAGCATACATTCTCAGCAAGAAAAACCGGGCGACGCAGATCATCAGCCTGCAATCCAAAGCCCTGAAAGAATTATGGGAGCAGGGGTTGATTGATAATTTCAGGCATATGGAGATGGAAAATCTGTTGAAAGATTTCTATGAGCAGCAAGGCAAATGTGAACGCATCAAAAACTTCCCTTATCCCCGTCAGTTTGCCACTGTGAATCTGTTCTTTGTGTGGCTGTTCATTATCCTGGTCCCTTTTGGCATGTTGCAGGAGTTTGAGAAATTAGGGGACAACATGGTGTGGCTTACCATTCCTTTTAGTGTGTTAGTGACCTGGGTATTTCAGACCATGGAAAAAATAGGAGAGGCTACTGAAAATCCTTTTGAGGGTACGGCCAATGATATTCCCATGGCTTCTCTAAGCCGGACGATAGAAATTGACCTGCGGGAAATGCTCGATGAGCAACAGCTACCCGAAGCGATCAAACCGGTAAACAACATTCTGATGTAATCCTCATTCCTAGTGTTTTTCCTTTCTTTAATCTGATGGTCTTTGGTCATTGCCACAAGATCTGCATCCTCTTACTATTGTTGGTCGGTTGATACCAATCCTATGTGAAGGCAGACACTTCGAGATCATCCAGGACTTATAAGAATAAGCATCGAGAATAGAAAAAAAGCAGGAAGGTAGAAAAATAAAGCGCCTTCAGACGCGTTTTTTCAGGAAATGGCAGCAACCCCCAACTACGAGGCAATTTTTTATGCCAGCCTGCACACCTACTACCCTTGTCTGTCAACATCAGTTGGGCTGCCCGTTACTATAAACAATAAACCAAATGAAAAAAACATTCTTGATGCTTTCCGGTATGTGCCTATGCACTGTGGCCATCGCCCAAACAGAACTAGGTCTTAAAGCCAGTATAGGTACCTCTAACCTGGCAATCATAGGAGAACCGGTAAATAATGACTTCGTAACCTTCGACCCTGCATTGGCTTATCAACTAGGAGGTTATGGAACAGTTGCTCTTAAAGATAAGCTACTGGCCAGGACTGAAATACTATTCAACAGCAAAGGTGCAGAAGAACAGCGGCTGCACTACGTGAGTTTGCCGCTATTGCTACAGTATAAGCTACTCGAATATCTAAGGCTTGAAGCTGGCCCTGAACTTAGTTACTTGCTGTATGCGAAGAATCCAGCCATAGGGTTTAAATCATTCGATGTAGGCATGGATCTGGGGGCCAATCTAGCCATAAGTCCCAAGCTTATGCTTGGTTTACGCTACTGTATAGGCATCATTGAGATGCTGGAAGTAGACATGCAGATACCCAATGATCAAGGAACACCCGCAGGTACGATACAACTGCAAAACAGAGCCCTTCAGCTCTCTATGAATTACCGATTAACCCGTTAATAATGAAACTTATGATGCTACAATTCGCACCTTATGAAGGTGCTGAGAATATTATTGGCAAGTCTTTACCCAAACAATAAACCAAATGAAAAAAACATTCTTGATGCTCTTCAGTCTGTGCCTAAGTGCTGTGGCCATTGCTCAAACAGAACTAGGATTCAAAGCTGGTATAGGTGTCTCTGACATGGTAGCAGCAGGTGAACTCGGTTATGATATTGTATTTAATGGAATCAGTGTGGCTTATCAAGTGGGGGGTTATGGTAGCATGGCAATTAGTGATAAGTTGCTGGGGCGAACTGAAATACTATTCAACCACAAAGGCGGGGGGCGACAGGATCTGTATTACCTGAGCGTTCCCATACTCCTTCAGTACAAACTATTTAATCATCTGAACCTGGAAGCTGGCCCTGAATTTGGCTATTTGCTCCTTGAAGAAAACGTTGTATTGAGTTATAATACCTTTGATTTTGGGATTGACTTAGGCGCTAATCTTGCCATAACTCGAAAAGTGATGTTAGGAATGCGTTACAACATAGGAATGGTTAATATAATGCGGGGAGGTTTACCGGTCATTAACAACCAGGGAGTGATCATAGATGAGGTACCCCTCCAAAACAGAGCCCTGCTCCTTACTATGAGTTACCAACTAGCTAACTATTAACAGAGGCTCATACTAAAGGATCAGCACTCATATCCGCGTGTGGCATATCACTGCTTTTCTTTCCCTGAAGTCTTGATGACTGGCCTTTCTGTTCAAACATTGCATGCCCCGTTTCAGGGCTGACAAGGTTCTTGCATAGGTACCAGACAAATCAATGTTTTATTTAAAATTATAACGTTATGTTGAAGTACAGTTTGCAGGACAACCCTCTCACACCGGACCCTACAGACTTCATGGCTACGGTGCAGGACAATGAGAAGTGCACCATTGATGAACTGATAGAGGAGATAACCGGTGATGGCTCTATTTTAAAGGATACGGAGTGTAAGGCAGTATCGCATGCCTTGTTTCGGGCATTGGGCAAACAGCTCAAAGCAGGAAAGGGTTTCACTTCAGAATATCTGATCATAGACCACAGCATCTCAGGGGTATTTACCAACGAAGAGGATAATTTTGATCCGAAGCGCCACCAGGTAAACATCAATCTGCGGTTGGGCAGTTTGTTGCGCGAGGCAGTACAGGGCATCAAAGTAGAAAAGGTAAAAAGCAGTATTCCTATGCCTGTTTTGAAAGCTTGCTACGACCATTGGTCGCAGACCTACAATGATGTGATTACACCTCGGGGCTCCGTAGATATCACGGGAGAGCAGCTAAAAATCGGCGATCTCGATGATCCCGAGCAGGGTATCTTTTTGATAGACAGCAAGCAGGCTGCCACACGGATAGACCGGGTAGCCCAGAATATGCCCAAGAAGCTGGTGTTTTCAGTGCCGGACACTTTGAAAAAAGGAGATTATACGCTGGAAGTACGAACCCTGATGAAAGGTACTAATAAGTTGCGTACCGGTAAGCTGAACCAGACACTGGTAGTAGCCTGACGGCAAATTACTGAAAAACTTACCCGCGTAAGTCAGAAGCCTTCCTTTTCCGGGGAGGCTTTTTTATTTAGAAGCGTTACACTTAACCTCGACACGGTACCGGTAGGAACCCGCTCGAGGTTCCCTAAAGGGTCGAGACCCGGATCCCATAAGGCCTCTGCCACAGATACGGTAAGGCACGCTATTGATCCTGACAGCAGGTGAGCATCAAGCGTCTAGTGTAACGGTCAAACGTTTGTATACAAATAGAACCTTTACTCATTTGTATTCATTTATTGTTTGTATTTATAGAAAAAATATAACTTTTTGTGGTAATAATATTGCAAATGCATTATCTTCATCAGCTATAGACTACATAAACGCCACTCGCTCTCCTGTCTAAAGTGGTGTTTATACAGGTGTTCTATGGCATTGAAAAGAAAAAGATGAGAATAACAACTACAATATGTATTTTGGTCATAAACTCTTTAGCTTGTTTTGGTCAATCAGATAACACAACGATTCCTTTCGTTTCTTATTGGTCAATAGGCGATTCTTATGATTTCAAAGTAACCAAAATAAAGAGACAGTGGAAAGATGGCAGCTTATCTAAGGATGATTCTTCATCCTATATTGTAAACTTTAATGTGATCGATTCTACAGAAACAAGTTATACCATCAGATGGCGCTATAAAACCAATTTAAGTGAGTTCAACATACCCCCTAAATTGGCGGATAGGTTCTCAAAATACCAAATGACAGAAGTCATCTATCAAACTAGTGAATTGGGTGAGTTTACAGGCATAAAAAACTGGGAAGAGATTTCTGAAATGATGAAAGGGTTGATTACTGATCTAGTTAATGTCCTTGCGGAGGACAAGAATACTAATAAAGAAGATTTAAGTAGGGCTATGCAGCCTTTGATGAATGTTTACGAATCTAAACAAGGAATTGAACAGTTGATTTTCAAAGAGTTACAATTCTTTCATTTTCCATTTGGTATTGAGTTTTCTACCAATGAACCGATACTTTATGAGGAGCAATTGCCAAACATGTTTGGAGGTGCCCCTATTAGAGGTGATGTCAAGTTGTATGTTGATGAAGTGGATGTCGGAAACTCGCACTGTGTTTTAGTGCAGGAAATGACCCTTAATCCTGAAGATACAAAAGAGATTATCCTGGCACTGTTTAGACAGATGAAACTTAAGGATAAGGAGATGAATAAAGCCATGAAAACAGCTCAGTTTGACATTACAGATTACAATACATACGAGTATTTCTATTATCCTGGAATCCCTATAAGAATAGAAACGAATCGTGAATCGTTGATTGATATTGATAAGGAGAAAGGTAAACGTATTGATACGACTATAATAGAATTAATTGAATAAAAACGCCATAGAACATTGTGCAAGCCAGAGCCTTGCTACGCTGCGGCCCATGCCTGCACCTATCGTTAACGCCAAATATAATAACAATGAAAAAAATTTTAATTATCTCAATACTAAGCATTTTTCTCTATCAAGCTGCCTTTTCACAAATGGCATTTGGTGTTAAAGCAGGAGCAAACTTAACAAACATAGGTCTTACCAATATTGATGAAGATGAGTTTTCATTTGAGCGCGATATAAGATTATCCTATCACTTGGGCGTATTTAGTTCTTTAGATTTTACCAAAAAGACAGCAGTAGTTGCTGAAATTCTCTACTCAAGCAAAGGTTTTTCTACAACAGGAAATTCAGCAGATAAGACAAAAATTAATTTTCATTATATAGCCCTGCCTGTGTTACTGAACTATAAAATTAAGGACAGATTAAACTTTGAAGTAGGGCCAGAACTAGACTATCTAGTATCAGCAAGATCAAAACATGATGGTCAAAGTGCAGATATTGGATTTATTTATAGAAAAAAGTTTGATCTAGGCCTAGATGCAGGATTAAAATACTCTGTTGAT
The DNA here is from genome assembly GCA_021730635.1 of Catalimonadaceae bacterium JC749. Lineage (GTDB taxonomy): Bacteria > Bacteroidota > Bacteroidia > Cytophagales > Cyclobacteriaceae > JAJNNC01. The sequence goes on along the minus strand of JAJNNC010000001.1, from coordinate 619,106 downwards.
GAAAAAGTGAATTTAGGAATCAGATATAATTATGGACTACTCAGTGTATGGGGTAATGACATTATAGTCACTAATGAGCAAGGTTATATTGTAGATTCAAATCCTAAAATACAGAATAGAGTCATACAAGCCTCTATAGTTTATATCTTGAATAAAATGTAATCTGGTGTTAACATCTCTCAGTCCTCAGCCTAGCAATGATAAGCTAGTAAGAAAGTCGCTCTAATTACCAAAAATGAAACTCGAACTGAAAACGCTAACAAGGCTGCCCGTCGGGTAGCCCAACCGTTGGTGGCAATAATGGTTAAATGCCGTCCTTGTATTAAGGAAAATCACATAACAATGCCTCATAAAAAATATCTCATTATTCTCTTTATTTTTCTTTTGGGCTGGTCTACTGCTCCAGCGCAATCACGAAAGTTTAAAATAGGATTTCAATTTGGTTATGTTAACAGAAATAATTCTGTCAAATTTTATCCTAATAACTCTTTTGCAAACATAAACAATAAGGATGGATGGGGAATTGACCTAGGTTTGGCTGGTTATTATCTATTCAATGAAAAATTTCATTTTCGTTTTTCTCCTACAACAGAATTTATAGAAGAGAAATTTATTTTTAATTACAATGGTATAAATGAAGAATTAACTTTTGGTTATACCTATTTAAAATGGCCCTTACATATTATAATAACACCCCTCAAAAATGCGCCTTTGGGAATTGTGTGTGGTGCATCAGGAAATATTGAAATAGTAAATAATCCTTCAAATCCAAGTGATAAACTAAAATTCAAAAGATATGAATCTTTTATTGAATCTGGATTGAACTACAGGTTCATTACAAAATTATGTGAAATTATTCCTGAATTCAAATACGCTTTGGCTTTAACTGATGGAGCAGGAGATAAAGGGACGGAGTACGGAAGAGCAATACAGAAAATTTACAAAAATAACTGGGCATTAACATTGTATTTCCGTTGATGAAGCTATTGCTGCCATCAACAAATTGCACCAGTTATGTCTTTTTAGAATGTATTTGGAAATTTCAAGCTCCTAATGCTAATAATGAATACTAACTAAAAACCTAAGCAAGTCTGCCCGTCGGGTAGCCCAACCGTTTGGCGTAATGTAATTTATAAATGCAAAGAGCTGAATCAGTTAAATTTGAAGATATATCACAGATTATAAACATAATTTTCTCAATAGGAAATGTCAAAGTGTATGAATTCTATTCAGAAATGGAAAAGGATTTGATGCAATTCGGCAATGCAAATGAGTTAAAAAGCTATGTTCAAGAAGCAGTAAACAACGATAATAAGCTGCTAAACTTTGCTCTTTACTATTTGGAATCAAACGGATTTTATGAAATAGTAAAAATAGACCTAGATCCAAAATATTGTGAAGGCAAAACTTGGCGATATCGTGTTGATGGATGGGGCCTAATTCATTTCCAAATTGATTTAAGGAAATCGGATTCAGACATAGAATGTAGATTTACTGTTAACTCTCAGAAGAGGGCAAAAAATTGGGAAAGTACTTGCACTAAATTAAAATCTCCGGATTTATGGGATTGGAAAATTGTAGAAAGTAAGGCGAGAAAATTGATCTATGAATTAAAAAAATAAAACAACAAATGCCTAACATTGCATAAGCGCTATTCTACGGCTAAAGCCTTCGCCGGTGCCTATGCTAGGCGTTATAGAGGATTGAAAAGGTAATGAAAAGCAATTATCTCTTTTGTTGCTCTCTATTTTACTTTCATGTAATTATAGAAGTGAGGGTAGGTTTCAAATCAGCGGGTATTCTGCAGAAGAAGAAATTAATCTTGCAGAATGGATAGTTATCAGAGAGTGGGATGAGGGAGAAAAATATTTCTATCATCATCTGGATAAAAGTTTAAAATGTAGAACTGTAGGTAAAAAGAATATTATCTACACTATTTCTAAAAATTTGAGTAACCCGACTGAAATAGAAGAAATAAGACAATTGCTTTCAACCAAAGAATACATAATACAAAATAATTTAAACAGACAGCTCAATAATTGTACTCAACAATCATGGATAGATACTCATACGAAAGATCAGATTTCTGTATTTGAATGTAAAAATGTGAATCAGCAAAATCTAGAAATAAAAAGCATATCTGTAGAAATATTAAATTACATGATTGAGAGTAAAAACAGAAAATAACAAACGCCTAACACCGAGCAAGCAAATGAGCTAAAGTAATATCAGTAAATACATGCAGGTTAAATGACGTTCGACAGAAATAGGCTCCAAAGTCGCTGTGTCGTCTGCTCTTGGCATTAGGTGCCAGCCAAATCTAAAAAGAATAAAGCAATAACAATTTGAGTCAAACGATCAAATCATCAAAAAGAGTTGTATCTACTATCTTGATTAGCCTGATTGTCTTATCCTGTAGAGAGGGCGATTTGGATATACCAAGATGCAGACAAGTAGCACCTACCAATCGTAATTGTAATACGATTTTGTCTCCGGTATGTGGATGTAATGGGATAAGCTATGATAATGGATGTGTCGCTGAGGCCAACGGCATACTGGATTATGAAAGAGGTGCATGTGAATGAAGCCGGTACCTAACAGTTGCTAGCCACACTGGGCCGGAAAATTGAGCCTGATCGCTTGTTGCTCCAAGTACTGAACTAAACACACTCACAAGACGGGCCGGTTACTCGCACCAGCTCGTTATATGCCACCAAAATGAATAAAAATATACTAACAGGAATATGCATTGGGCTATTAATAGCCTGTCAACCAGAGGAACAAATTCCTGTTCAGGTGGGAATGTTAACTGCTATTTCTAATAGTTCATCATACCTGGATATAGAAAAAATCTCTACTGTAGGAGATTTCAATTTGATCTATGAAGAAAAATCCCGGGATAGTGGCAACTTTCAGTTTCATTTACCTTATGACTTTGATAAACAAGAAATTAGAACTCACTACGAAGCAAATACAGGTATTCCGATCTTGGGAATTCCATTCGAGTGTATGATTTATGATTGTCACTATACCGATGTATACATAGAGGTAGTACCAGACCAAAAACATCAAATAGAGTTCGAACCTCTAGACAAAACTTCCTTAAAGAAATGGATACGCTTACACATTCTCAATTATGGGCGAGATCCTGCTCTTTCAGATAGTCCTCAAGATGCCGTTTTTAGATTAGCTTTCGATAAAAAGCAACCTTTGTCTGATGCTAATCATTTACTTTATCAAATAGTAGAAGCGTATGAGGAATTCCTCAAAGAAAGGGCAATCGTAGAACTATTGGATTTTAAGCAACTAAAAGAAAAATATCCTTTGAACTTAAGATTTGCTACAAAAGCTCCTCCTATACCCATTCTACCAACTGACTTTGGAGAAGAGATTTTTGAAGAAATAGATATAGATTTAAATTTACATGAATAAGGGTGGCATATGATATCGTGCAGGCGATAAGCCTAGGGATATCAGGATAGTTTGTCAGATGCTCAAAATACCAAACTGAAACACGAAAGAAAAACGCCAACAATAGTCCGGTGTGTTGGTTAGCCTTGGCGTTGTATGCAATTCCCCTGTAAGAAACTCAATCAATTTCTTAAACTGACGTCTTGATTAGAAATCGCAAGACCTATTTAATGAAACGATAAATAGAAATTATCTAATAAATTTATTGTACTTTAACTAACGTTTGTCAGAATCCAAAATTTATACAAAATGCTAGATAATACGTATATTCTGCTATGGAACAATATGTAATTAATATTGATAAGGAGATATTAGGAGGAACACCAGTGTTTTTTGGCACCAGAGTTCCGATTAAAAATCTATTTGACTATCTGGAAGAAGGGGAAACGGTAGAAGAGTTTTTAGAAGATTTTTCTTCAGTAACAAAAGAACAAGTCATCAGATTACTTGAAATATCGCGAGGATTAGTAGAAAGCTCAAGCCAACTATTATATGAGAATCCTATTAGATGAATGCCTTACAAAGAAAGTAAAACGATACCTCGCAGAATTTGAAGTTTCTACTGTGCCTGAAGCAGAACTGAGCGGTTTAAAGAACGGAAAGCTGCTTGAAGCAGCAGTAGAGAAGAACTTTGATATTTTATTAACGATTGATAAAAACATTGACTACCAACAAAACATAGGCAAGTTCGCTATAGCCATAGTGATTTTAGATGTATCTCGTAGCCATATCAGATATATTGAACCACTAATTCCTGAATTCAAAAATACGCTAGGTTGGGAATTCTTTACTCTAGAAGAATACTTAGAGAGGATATTTGATAGCAAGATTGATCTGGTAACCAAAGCAGCATTACGAGACCAAATGAAGGATCAGATTCTACAACAAGTACGATACATTGAGTGAGCCTAGAGACTATATGTCGTATTTGGAAGACATTCAGACTTCCATAAACCGGATTCAAGAATACATTGCCGGCTACGACTATGATTCATTTAAGCAGGATAACAAAACGGTAGATGCGGTAATCAGGAATTTTGAAATCATTGGAGAAGCCACGAATAAATTGCCAAAAACTGTACAAGAACAATATCCTGATACCCCATGGTCGGCGATGTATCGATGAGGAAAAGGATCACACATGAATACTTCGCTACAGTATGAGCTGTCGGGGAGTTGTTTCTAACACCCACCTATTTTTAGACAAACTGTCGCTAACAGCCATCTATCCTTTCTTGACAGTAGCGTTAGCAAAATAATGGTGTTTCTCTCATCCAAACTCCTTGAAGGAACCTCCGGCAAGTATTATTGAACGCATACAGAACTCCTTACAGCATGGTTCAATGTACAATCAGTCTTTGAAAGACGACAATCAATCCTTATTTTTAATTGATTGAACACTACTGCTGATCATATGACAAAACCTATGATACAACCATTACTAAAACTGCCAACAACCACTCCTTCATCCTTGGTCTTACTGGCGCTTTTGCTCTTACCATTTTCCGCTTATTCCCAGGAGTCGGTAAAACGTCCGCCCATTATCGACGTACATGTGCATGCCATGAAGCACAACCCGGCTTTCTCCTCCGACTTATGCCCCTGGTTTCTGAAAAACATGCCGGTCGGTGATCCTAACCAACCGCCTCCATCGTTTATCAATACCGACTGTACTGACCCCTTAAAGGCTGCTCAATCGGATCAGGAAATGCAGGAGGCCGTGCTGGCTACGGCAGAACGCCTCAACATGGTGCTGGTGGCTAGCGGAGACCCGGAGATCTTACGCCGATGGCACAAGGCCGCCCCTGACCGGATTATCCCTTCCCTTGCCATAAGCTCTTCGGATGAAATGACAGTGGAAGCTTTTGAAGACTCCCTCTCCTCCGGCTTTTACAAAGTAATGGGTGAAGTAGCGCCCCAGTACCAGGGCGTTTCCGTCAGCGATATGTCATTGGATGAATACTTCGCTGTGGCGGAAAAATTAAACATTCCAGTGGGCATTCATATGGGTACCGGAGGCAATGGCATGGCCAATATTACCTCGCCAAAATATCGGGCCTCGCTGGGACGTCCCTTTTTACTGGAGGATATGCTAGCCCGCCATCCCAAGCTTAAAATATGGGTTATGCATGCGGGCTATCCGATGATTGATGAAATGATTGCGCTGATGGGCGCCCATGCTTATGTATACGTAGACCTGGCCGGCTTTATCTGGAGTTATCCCCTGGAAGAAATTCATGCTTATTTAAAGCGGTTGGTTCAGGCAGGCTTTGGGAAGCGTATTCTGTATGGCACCGATCTGATGATCTGGCCGAAATTAATCGAGACTTCTGTGGGGGTGATAGAAAATGCCAATTACCTGTCTTATGAGCAAAAGAGAGATATTTTGTTCAATAATGCCGTCCGCTTTTTCAACCTTGACGAAAGCAAATTCCGGTAATTTATATAGGTATAAATCCACCTCAAGAAATAGAAAATAAATTGAAAGCAGTAAAGCCATAACTTCAAAGAATTCGGCATAGATCAAATTGGCTATCTTGGATCATTTGCCGACTGACCCATATGAAAGCTCTTTCTTTGACTTTCCTGTTACAACTATCCCTGTTACCTGTTTTTGCACAAGATTCGCTCTATTGTGTGGATGTACAACAAATGGATTTCAAACAATGTGATGCTTTCAACCAGGATATTGAGGGTAAAAAGATGATTATGATTGGAGAGGAGCATCATCAGGTTGTTAACTCTATCCTACAAACTGAGCTATTAATCTATCTAAATCAGCAGTTTGGGGTCAGGCATTTGCTCATTGAGTTTGGCCGTGCCGAAGCCTACCTTTATAATCAATACCTTCAAACAGGAGAGGAATGGTATCTCAACCATACATTTCAGGGTTTTAACCAGTATAAGGAGTTTTTTACCTACTGGAAGAAGTTGTATGACTATAATATGGGGCTGGACAACAGTAAAAAACTGGTGGTGCACGGGCTTGATTTTGAAAGAGAACCCGGACTTTCTGCTTCCTTGTCTAAACTTTTAGAAGCCTATGCAGATCATCCACAGGTAAAAAATTTACAGGATACTCTTAAGATGCGGCTGGATACGATTGGTGTTGAAAGAGATACCAAAGCGTATATTTATCACTTGAGAAAAAGCATTCCTTCTTTAGCCCTGCCTGAGGGTGAAAACAAAAAAGTAATTGACTACATCATTAGCAATAATGCGTTTTTAGACAATTTGCGAGATGAAAATATGGCCCAGACATTCATGGCGCTGGACAGCACTGATGAGGTTTATCTAGGACAATTTGGTGCCGTCCATGCTATCATGTATAATAATTCTATGCTGATGAGTAAGCTCAATAGCCATGAAAGATACCATGATAAGATACTGGCAGTCCATATGTATCGTGGAGATTTAACCAGAAGCAACATTCTTGATAGCGTAAGCCCTTGTTCAAATTATCTCTACAAAATCAATCCTTCCAACAAACAACTTGGGGATTTCAGATATAGGGGACATTGGATATTTTATTCTAAGAATGGAGCGTACTATACCACCGAGCAATAAAACTGTTTCACAAGCTGACAGAAGGGTATTCCCTATCTGGAGTTATCCGATGAGAAGTGATGATCGTGTAACTAAATTGTAGAGATATACTGCATTGAAAAGAGAAATATGAGACGATATTCATCTTACAGCACTCAATCAAATTGTTGGCAAAAAAATCAATAATGAAAACACAAAACCTGCTTTTTTCAACTTTCATACTTTTAATCCTATCTTCTACAAGTTGTGATGAGAAAAACAGCTATAGATACTCAGAAATAAAGGCAAGATATATCAATGATTTTGTTACAGGTTATAGGGAATACTGTAATTTAGATTTAACGTCTAATTTCGAGTTGAATGCTGTTCAATGCAGTTTTTACGGAGATTATCAAAATGCGTTAGAGCAGGCCACTCAAAGGGAGATGATTATTCATGATCCTAACAGCGATATTAACGATGAGACCGGCGATAAAGCTCAAATGATAAAGACCCTGGAGGCTGCCCTGCAAAATCCTCATACAGCTGAAAACGACAGAGCTTCCATCCAAAAAATGCTAGATGTAGTAACTGCTCCTGCTGCTGGCGAACTTTTCGCTCAGGCAGAGGCAGTGTCAGCCGTCGATTTTATTGTGAGTAAGGCCAGTGATTTTCATTTTACCCTAATCAATGAAGCTCACTTTAATTCCCAACACAGGTCATTTACGCAAGCATTGTTGAAGCCCTTATGGAATCTGGGATACAGATATCTGGCACTGGAAACCCTTTCGTATGAGGATAAGGACCTACAGGTAAGAGGCTACCCACTCATATCAACCGGTTACTACACCAAAGATTCAAACTTTGGTAACTTAGTCAGGGAGGCGCTTGCGCTGGGTTATCAGTTGGTGCCTTATGAAACTCAAAGTAACCATGATGGCACATTAAGAGATAGAGATCAGGCTCATAACCTCTATGAGCAAACCTGGAAAAAGGATAAAAAAGGAAAGGTGCTGATCCATGCAGGTTACAGCCATATTTCTGAAATGGGAGACACAAGGTATGAACCAATGGGATATCAATTAAAAAAACTGGTTGAACAAGACATCCTAACAATAGATCAAGTAGTGATGGTAAATTTAAATGAACCTGGTAAACAGCATCAGTATTATCGAGAAGTGGTTGAAAGATTTGATCTGCTTGAACCAACTATATTTTTAAATAACCAAGGCAAAATCATTGTAGACCCGGTGAACGCCTTTGGCATTGACATCCAAGTGTATCATCCCAAGACCCATTTTGAGTTGGGAAGGCCAAACTGGATGAAAAAGGAAGGTTTAAGACCAATTTCTCTATCTATAGAACTACTTAATTACCAAGGCAGCTTAATTCAGGCTATGCGGAAAGGTGAAAAAATGGATGCCGTTCCTGTAGATCAGTTTGTGATCGCTGAGGAAAAAGCCTTCTTGCTTGGGGTAGGAGCATATGAATTAAGAATTATTAATTGTAAAGGGGATTTAATCGGTATATTAGAATTGGAAGTTGACTAAGTCGATTATGTCAATTAAGTACAAAATAGGATGTATCATGAAACATATCATTCTTGTGGTCCTGTTCCCTACCATGGTGATGACAGGCCTGTATGCCCAGAATGCCACTACCCAGCCACAACATCAGCAGGATATTGAAACCCTGATTGACCATTATGCGCAGGCCCGGGAGCAAAAAGATACGGTGCTGCTCAAACGTATACTTACAGCTGATATAGATCAACTGGTTTCTACCGGAGAATGGCGAAGGGGTATTCGAAGCGCAATAGAGGGTATGTTGCGCTCATCCAGCAGTAACCCGGGCGGAAGAACCTTAACCGTGGATGCCATAAGGTTTTTAAAGGCAGAAACCGCTATTGTAGATGCGCGGTATGAAATACAAAATGAGGATGGCAGTCTGAGAAAAATGTGGAGTACCTTTATCGTCGTCCTCGAGGAAGGGACCTGGAAGATTTCAGCCATTCGAAATATGCTCCCTACCGGCAATCCGGGATGAGCAGAAGAGAGATGAATGATAGGCAGGCAGGTTGCCTTTGCTTTTCTGCTGCTGTCATTATGATTATACACCTGAGGCAGGTGAGAAAGACAGGATGAGGCTTCTTCACTGCCAGAGAATAATTGATCTTCAGGAGATTATTCTATAACTTATATAGTAAAATAAGTTGCCTCATCAACTCGAATGAATTTCTGCGTGGCAATTACCAGTAAAAAAGACAGGCATGGCAAGACCAAAAATGAAAATAGAGCTTGACACGTTTGACAGAATGACAGAAATCATTGGGATCGCTGCCTTAGTGCTTTTGATAGGACTACCTCTTGTTTATTTCAGCAGCTTACCTGAAACCATTCCCGGCCATTATGGGATACACGGAACACCCGACAGATTTGATAAAAAAGAGACGATCTGGTTTGTGACTGTCATAGGGGTGATGCTGTATGTAGGCATGGCTGTTCTAAACAGATACCCACATATCTTCAATTATCCTACGGCTATCACAGAGAAAAATGCGGAAAAACAATACAGCCTGGCTACCAAAATGATCAGGATATTGAATGCCCTGATGGCCTGTACTTTCGCTTATCTGACATACGCAACGATTCAAACAGCACTCGGCAGGCAAAGCGGATTAAGCCATTATTTTATGCCTGTCAGTATGATGCTGATCTTTGGAACGATCGGTTATTTCTTATATAAACTATTGAAAAACAAATCATCATAACCCGTTTGCTATAGCCATATAAAGGAAGCAGGTACATTCACCCAAAGACAAAATTACCGATAAGCAGGGCGCAAAAGCACACTAAATAGTGCCCATCCTTGATCTGATGTCTAAGAGAAACAAAAAGATCATGAAAATACAATTCACATCATGGATGATGGCAGCCTTTGTCTTTACGCTGCTTTCTTGCCATTCATCGTCAAACCAAAACGCTACTAACATGAAAATGCAAGCTGAAATAACAGGCAGCGGCAACCCGCTTGTGCTCGTGCCCGGCGGCCTGACAGGTTGGGCAAGCTGGGAACCACATACAAAAAAATTGTCTAAAAAACGAACCGTCATTCGGGTGCAACTGATCCCCGTGCAATATGGCCTTGAGAATCGTCCGTTGCCGTCAGATTATTCAATAAATATGGAAAGCAGTGCGCTTGCCGCCACGCTGGATTCTCTGCGTTATACGGCTCCGCTGGATGTGGTAGGGTGGTCTTATGGTGCTTTAACAGCTCTAGATTATGCGCTTGACCATCCTGACCGTATTCGCACTCTAACACTCATTGAGCCTCCGGCTATGTGGGTGCTGCATGCTACAGGACGATTTGACGAAGCAGCCCAAGAGGAAGCCGCCTTCTTTCAAGCATATCATGGCGACATTACGGAAGAGATGCTTGCCGCATTTTTGCAGCATGCCGGATTGGTCAGGCCGGGCACTTCTGCCCGTGAAATGCCACAGTGGAATGATTGGGTGCCCTTCAGGCAATCTTTACGGGCCAATCCATACGCTGTATCGCATAAGGATGAGGGGCAGCGACTGAAAAATTTCCAAGCCCCTACCTTGTTGGTTAAAGGGACCGGCTCTACGGCTTTCCTGCACCGTATCATAGAGGGCTTGTCAGAGAATATGCCTCAGGCACGCGTTGTGGAATTTCCAGGCGGGCACGCCCCGCACATCGTTTCAATGGATGCATTCCTGGAAGCACTGGAGCAATTTCATAATGAGGCAAACTGACCCTCATACTTTTTTGCAGAAATAGAAATCTTCTAGGTTGGCAACAGTAGCGGGCCTATCACAAAAATGTTGTAGCAACGTTTAGCCTTTATAGAAAGGTCATGATCATGGCACCTGACTTTATCATACAAAAACCGCATAACTCTTTGCTGTCTACCCTGGTAGATTACTACTTTTTTATTGATGTACCTGTCGACGCGTTAGCGCTTGAACAAGAGTATATCATTCCTTTTCCCAGAATCACTTTCGGCTATTTTTTTGACCACCCCTTTTTAGTAATCAATCATACACTGCATCAGTCAGCCATTGTAGAGATGGCAATTTCCCGAATCTCTACCCATCAGATTACCGTACAACCCCAGAGTGATAGCGTAAAAATCCTTGGTGCGCATGTGCGACCTTATACGCTGGCCTATCTTACCGAAAAGCCTATTGCAACGCTACCCTGGCTGATTAACACCATGGATCTTTTTCAGGAAAAGGCTGTTTCTTTTAAAGATCGAATCAATCAGTGCCAGGAACCGCAGCAGATGTTTGAGGAAGTGGAGAGGATTTTTTTAGACAGTCTGTTAGCCAGAGACCTTGCTACTATAACCCAAGCGGTCAATATTATGGAAGCGCACGCTGGTGATATTCAATTCAAAGAAGTGGCGGAGCAGGTAGGTGTTTCTGAAAGAACGCTCAGAAACCAGTTTAATCGTCATATTGGATGCTCGCCTAAAGATTATATGCATTTGGTGAAGCTGAAAAGTTCTGTCTACCAGATGAGATATTCAGACGCCTCCTTAACAGGAATTACCTACGACAATCACTACTTCGATCAGGCTCATTTTATTCATTCCATCAGGCAGATCACGGGCCGGTCGCCTAAAACACTTCGGAAAGAAATGCCAGGTTTCCGATTTTTACAATTTTAGCGGATCTCCTCTGCTGAATTTTGCTTCATGAACCAAACTTATGGCAAATATGAAGCGCAAACATTTAGTCATCCTACACGTGGCAGCTACGATAGTGGCTATGCTTACCATCATCACCTTCTTTCTGTCGTCCCTTATCGCTGAAATACAAGGAGAGGAAGCCTTGATCAGGATGGTGAAAACAGGTATTCTCTATACCCTTCCTCTACTTTTGCTGGCTATGCCTGCTTTGGCTATGACGGGGAATCAACTGGCCGGTAAGTCAAAGCATCCCAAAGTCAGGCAAAAGCAAGCCAGGATGAAGCTGATTATGGTCAATGGTATTGTATTAATTTCCTTAGCGGTCTATCTGTACTATCATGCCAATTACCGCTCCATAGATAGCACTTTTCTGTATTGTCAGATAGCAGAATTCTGTTTCGGATTATGTAACCTGACTTTGATGGGGATGAATCTCAAAACAGGGTTGCAACTCTCCGGCCGATTGAAAAAAGAATCCCCTCATCCCGTTCAAGCAACACTTTGAAACAGCACCGGCGTATGAAAAATGGAGCGTAAACCGGTTCGGGTCAGAGTGTCCCACACCATAGCGTTTACCCTGACAGATAATTTTCGTTTGTCTTGTCTATTCCTCTTTTCAGCTGTACCTTTGATTCTAATTATTGCCAACGGGGTGCTTAAGCATTGTCTTAGGCTGAGATGATACCCGGGACCTGATCTGGATAATGCCAGCGTAGGGAATTGTAGCATCACTTCTTAAGTTTGTCTATCCTTCCTTCTTCATGGCATCATTCGTCAGGTGGTTATTAATCACAAACTGACCTATGAGCAACATTGTAAAACAAAAATTTGATCTGGCCACCGGTGAGTTGAGAAACTGGCAGGGGCGAAAAGAATGGTTTTTCAACCGTGATCATACCGATACCTACGAGCTTTGGTATGAAGGCAGGTATAAACGGGCAGAAATATGGCAAAAGAAGATTATCGGGGATCTTATCCGGCAGGATCAACGGGTAAAAACGCTGCTCGAGTTTGGCTGTGGCACAACCCGGTTTACACGCTGGTGGCATGAAATAGGCATAGAAGCCAGCGGTGGCGATATTTCTCCCTTTATGTTGGGACAGGGTGTTCACCTGTTCGAGGGTGACCTGGTGCTGGCCGACTCACACTATATGCCTTTCAAGGATCATACCTTTGATGCACTGGCGTTCATCACCACTTTTGAATATTACAAAGACCCTGTCAGGGTCATCCGGGAAGCGGCACGAGTAGGGAAATATGGGATTGTGTTTGGCATGATGAACAGAAATTCCCCTAAAGTGGTTAGAAGAAGGATACAGCAAGTTTTTGGTAAGAACCCCTTCTACGTGACGGCTACGTTTTATACGCCTAAAAAACTGACAGCCATTATTGAGGAAGCACTGCACGGACGCGATTATACCATCCGGTGGAAAGCGACAGGACTCCCTCAGTGGTTTCCTGTGCAGGAGTGGAAACAGCCGTATGGAGATTTCTTCGGTTTGCATGTACAATTGAACGATGTAGTATGAGCGCTTTTGAAGATCATACGGGCAAAATATCGGATCACACTTTTAAGGAAGTACTCCTGCCTCATTGCGGTTTTCCTCGCAATGAAGTACTGATCGGCCCTTCTTATGGTGTTGACACTGCTGTGATTGACATGGGCCACGGACTGGCCATGGCAGTGACCAGCGACCCGCTTTCGTTGATACCCGCCATAGGTATGGAAGCTTCTGCCCGGCTGTCTGTTTACCTGATGGCCAACGATATGGCCACTACTGGCAGGGCCCCTCAATATGCGCAATTCGTGCTCAATTTACCCACCGATCTTTCTCTGGCATCTTTCAGGGAATACTGGGCGCACATTCATGGGTTTTGTCAAGAACTGGGGGTGGCCATCACGGGAGGCCATACCGGCCAGATAGAAGGACAAAATTCTACCATCTCCGGAGGTGGAACCATGTTTCTGATAGCCCCTAAAGAGTGTATCATCACCAGCCGCCAGGCCCAGCCGGGCGATGTGATCGTGGTGACGAAAGAAGCAGCCCTTACAGCTACCGCTATCCTGGCCATGTGTTTTCCGGAAACGGTAAAAAGTAAAGCGGGAACAGAAATACATCAGAAGGCCTGTGCTAATTTTCACCGCATGTCTTCTTTACAGGAAGCGATGCTGGCTTCTGAAATTTTAAAACCCAACCTAGAGCTGACCGCCATGCACGATGTGACGGAGGGAGGTGTTCTGGGCGCTATCAGTGAGATGGCCCATGCTTCCGGTTGCGGATTTGTGGTCCAGCGTGATCTTCTGCCTGTGAGCCCGGTTGTGCAGGCCGTGGCCCATGTATTTGACATTGACCCATGCTATTGTGTAGGCGCTGGCTCCATGATCATGGCTGTCAAAAAGGGCTGTGAAACCAGACTTATCGCTCATCTGGAAAACCATGCCATAGCAGCGACTGTGGTAGGGAAATTTGTACCGTTAGGCGAAGGACAGAGCCTCATAGAGAAAGAGGAAAAAATACCTTTCACTTTTTCCGGGAAAGACCCTTATTGGGAAGCATTTTTCAGGGCATTTAAGGCAGGCTTACCATGACAGATAAAAAATACCAGCTTCGGGGGATTTACCTGGTAATAGACCCTGCTATGGAGCAGGAAACACTTTTTTCAAAATTAAAGGAGTCGCTGGAAGCTGGCGTCAATATGGTGCAAATATGGAGCCATTGGCCTCCCAGCTCGAGCCGGGAAGATCAGTTGAGGCTTATCAAGGATATTATTACAATAACTTTACCTTTTGACGTTCCTGTACTCATCAATGAGGAGTGGCAATGGCTGCTGCATACAGACCTTCATGGGGTGCATTTTGATACATTACCGAAGGAATGGGAAAAAATAAAAAAGGAAATCCGGCAGCGTGCTATTATTGGATTGACCTGTGGAAATAAACCGGAACTTATTCAATGGGCAGAAGAGCACGCAATAGACTATATATCCTTTTGCGCTATGTTTCCTTCAAGTTCGGTAGACACATGCGAGCTGGTTCGGCCTGAGTCGGTGGTAGAGGCGAGAAAAATCACACAAATGCCTATCTTTTTATCTGGCGGTATTCAGCCGGGTAATATCAACCAACTCAGCACGCTGGATTTTCAGGGAGTAGCTGTCATTTCCGGCATTATGAAGGCGGCTTCCGTTGCCCAAAGTATCAGGGCTTATCAAAAAGCATTAGAACAAATAAAAAAAGGTAAGAGATGAAAAAGTCATTGCTCCAAAAATTATGTTGCCCTATCGATAAAAACGACCTTCAACACCGAGTTTTCAAAGAAGATGAGAAAGGTGAAATTATAGAAGGACTGCTCACCTGTCCGGCGTGCGGAAGGTATTATCCCATCATCTATGGTTTACCCATTATGACACCGGATGAATACCGGGAGAAACCTTTGGAAGAGCCTGTTTTAAAGAAATGGGGACTTAACCTGAAGAAAGAAAATCCTGAAAAATTTTTCCTTGACCATTGAAAGGCAACAGCAGGAGAAAGTTGTCTTTGATCCTGATGATTTGCGTCAGCTTCTAAAGTACTGCCAAAGACAATTTAATCATGCATTAACCGGTAGGCTATTTCTTCGTTTAAAGGTAAGAAACCATGATAGTCAATCCTGTGCCGTATATTATACAAAAAATGGTTGGCGACAATTCTTCCATCAACAGCCATGAATAAATTACAAAAAGTAAAGTTTTCTGGTATTGACGATTTTCTGGAATACCTTCCTGTTCATGAAAGAAAAATAGTAGACAGGTTGAGAGCGCTCATTCTTGATTGCATCCCTGACAGTATGGAGAAGTTATCCTACAATGTTCCTTACTATTACCGGCATACCAGAATTTGCTTTATCTGGCCTGCCTCTGTGCCTTGGGGTCAGGTGAAATTAGAGGGTGTGCAGCTGGGCTTTTGTCATGGCTATTTGCTCAACGATGACATCAACTATCTGGAGAAGGGGGATAGAAAGCAAGTATATGGAAAGACCTTTTTCCATCTCAAAGATATCGAGACTGACCTGTTAAGGGCCTACCTTTTTGACGCGTTGATGGTTGACGAGCAACTAAAAAAGAATAAAAGGGGAATTTTTCCAGCTTGAGTTGGTCATTAGACCCGGAGAAGATTAAAAACCTGATATGAAAACACTGACAAAGCCTTTCACAAAAACTTTCGATTGATGTGAGACGAACCCTGTCAGTGTTTGTCCCTTATGCTGATTAGCGGATATAATTATTGATCAGCATTTCATACAGCTCAATCTTACCGCTGGTTTTCTTGGGCTCTCCATTTTTCTCAGCCAGATTTTTCAAATCTTCCATCGTTAAAGAGCCGTTCTCAAATGCAGCACCCTCTCCGCTGTCAAAAGAGGAATAGCGATTCTCTTTCATCTGGAGAAAGTTAGAATTTTCAATGATATTCTGGGCAATGAGTAAACCGCGGGCGAAAGTATCCATCCCCAGAATGTGTGCGATAAACATATCTTCTGCATCCGAGGAAGTGCGGCGCACTTTAGCATCAAAGTTCAAACCTCCGGGAGCCAGCCCGCCCTGTTGCAATACTATCATCATAGCATGGATACAGTCGTATAGGTCAGAAGGGAAATAGTCGGTATCCCAACCGTTCTGCACGTCGCCCATATTGGCATCGATGCTTCCGAGCATCCCTGCATCTGCAGCCGCTTGCAAATCATGCGCAAATGTATGGCCAGCCAGTATAGCATGGTTTTGTTCAACATTAAGTTTGAAGTCATCAGCCAGCCCCTGATCCCGCAGGAAGCCAATCACGGTGGCGGAATCAAAATCATATTGGTGTTTGCTGGGTTCTGCCGGCTTGGGTTCAATAAGGTACACTCCCTTGAAACCGATTTTTCTGCCATAGTCTCTGGCCATGCGTAAAAACTGGCCCATGTGGTTGAGCTCCCGCTTCATGTTGGTATTGATCAGAGAAGCATATCCTTCACGGCCACCCCAGAATACATAATTCTCTCCTCCCAGTTCTACTGTAGCCTCCAAAGCAGCTTTTACCTGGGCGCCGGCGTGGCACACTACCTGAAAGTCGGGGTTGGTAGAAGCACCGTTCATATAGCGGGGATGAGAAAATAGGTTAGCAGTGCCCCACAGCAGCTTGACGCCGGTGGTTTTCTGATATTCTTTCGCCATCGCCACAATCTCCTGCAGGTTCTTCTCAGATTGGGCTACACTGTTTCCCTCGGGAGCAATATCACGGTCATGGAAACAATAATAAGGAGCGCCTATCTTGGTGAAAAACTCGAAAGCGCCTTCCAGCTTATACTTAGCGTTGTCCATGGGATCACTATATTTATCCCAGGGAAATTCACGGGTGCCTGCGCCAAAAGGATCACTGCCCGTATTGCAGAAGCTATGCCAGTAGGCAATGGCAAAACGTAAGTGGTCTTTCATGGTTTTGTTGCCAACCATGCGGTGCTCGTCGTAATAACGAAAGGCAAATACATGGTCGGTGTCCGGACCTTCATAGTTGATCTTACCAATCTCTGGAAAAAATTCTGAAGTAGTTACGCCTTTGGATGTCATAGTCTGTGTAATGTTTAAAAATGATAAATTTTGATTCTGGATAGTAAATTTCAGCGTTAACAGGCCGAATAACCTTTATGGATCATTGCGGCAGCTGAAATCTGATATTATGATAAATACTGTTGTAAGGTCTCAAGCCAACGTTCATAGGCTGCCTGGTATGCAGTTTGCAAAGTAGGCGTTGGTGTGAGCGTATCTAGTTTCTTCAGTTGGGCAAAGGCTTCTGAAAAGCTCTGATACAGCCCGGCACCCACCCCGGCTCCCCGGGCAGCACCCACTGCACCATCAGTATTATACAACTCGACCACGGCGCCTGTGGTGTTGACAAATGCCTCCTGAAAGACCGGGCTGAGAAACATATTAGCCCTTCCTGCTTTAACTTTATGGATGCGCATGCCCATCTCCTGCATAATATCAAAACTATATTTGAGGGCGAATACAATGCCTTCCTGTGCCGCTCGTAATACATGACTGTTGTTGTGCAGATTAAATTGCAGACCATGAATATGGGCGCCAATGTCTCTGTTGGCCAGCGGTCGTTCTGCGCCGTTCCCGAAGGGTAATACAACCACACCAGCCGAACCGGCAGGGGCACTGGCTGCTAGCGTATTCATTTCATCGTATGATAAGTGGTTGGTCATCAACTGGTTTTTCAGCCAGCTGTTCAGAATGCCGGTACCGTTCACACAGGCCAGTATGCCATAGCGTGGGTGTTCCCTGCTGTAGTTGACATGGGCAAAAGTATTGACTCTGGATTGAGGGTCATATTCCAAATGGTCGCTTACGCCGTACAGTACGCCGGAAGTGCCGGCTGTGGTAGCCACTTCGCCCGGCTCCAGCACATTGAGAGAAAGGGCATTGTTGGGTTGGTCGCCGGCCCGGTAGGCCACTTTTACTCCTTTGGTAAGCCCTAGGGTTTGGGCGGCACTTTCAGTAAGTGTTCCTTGTACGGCAAAAGTAGGCACAACTTCCGGTATAAAAGACTCTTCTAACTGGTAAAAATGGAGTAATGGCCTGGCCAGGCTTTGCTCACGAAAATCCCAGAGGATACCTTCCGAAAGACCGGAAACGGTGGTCTTTACTTCTCCTGTCATCTTCATAGCGATATAATCGCCAGGGAGCATCATTTTATCAATCTGTTTGTATATCGCGGGCTCATACTCCTGTACCCACTTGAGCTTGGAAGCCGTAAAATTTCCCGGTGAGTTTAGAAAATGACCCAGGCAGAGTGCACTGCCCAGTTCGTCGAAGGCTTTCTTTCCGATACTCACCGCCCGGCTATCGCACCATATGATAGAAGGGCGCAGTACTTTTTGATTTTTATCCACCAGTACCAGTCCATGCATCTGATAGGAGATACCAATGGCAGACACTTCTTTCAACTTTTGGCTATGCTCAGCTTTCAGTTGGCTAGTAGCATTCACAGCATGTTCCCACCACAAATCGGGATGTTGTTCGGCCCATCCCTCCTGACGCGCCTCTATAGGTAATTCCTGTTTAGGAGAAGTTGCTGATGCTATGACAGCGCCAGTGTCGGCTTGGACCAGACTGACCTTGATAGAAGAACTTCCGACATCATAGCCTAGTAAGAAATTGTTGTGAGTAGTGGACATAGCACAAAAGACTGATTAAAAGTGTTGACAAGATTATAAAAAAAAATGAGAAATGTAAGCAGAATCTTACAGGCTTCCGGGAAGAGAATAGGCTTGATTTTAAGCAGACGATGAATCTCAGTCGGTCGCCTGATTCATCCAGAAAGGAGCTGAGGAAAACCAGACAACAGCCCCCAAGGCCATGAGCCACTTGTGCATATCAAAGGATAAGCTCCCATAAAAATACAGAATAGAAGGAACCACAGTAAGGAGTAATCCTATGAGAGAAACGAGCTTTAGTATATTTTTCATTGTGCTTTTTCTAAGATAGTTTGTTTTCTTTGCTGTAAAAATCTGCTGGCACCAATATACAGTAAAGCGGCTAAGAACCAGCCGGGCAGCCCTAAGAAGAAGATATCTACGCCAGCACTCATGTTGAGCAGCAGGCATAGGGCCAGGGTGGTGAACCAGGTAAAAGCAGGTGCCCAGTAAAAGCGTAAGCCTTCTTTAGTGGCAAAGTTGTCTTTCAGACCCATACGGGGCAACACATAGAAATCAATAAAAATAACGGCTCCCATCGGCATGAGGATCAAACCGTATAGGGCTACGAAATCCAACAGTCGCATCACCAAGGCTGGGAAGCAAGCGGCCAGCGTGGTGACCACCCCTACCGCTAATGTCACTTTCCAACGCCGGACGGATGGCATCATGCCTTGTATGGCTAATCCTGCGCGGTAGATGGTAGGGTTCGCCGTAGTCCATCCGGCAATGATCACACAGATGGCACCCGCAATACCAGCAGCGTTATAAGCAATGGGGCCGGGTGCAATGGCTCCGGCAGCCGCACACAAAATACCTGAAGCAATCCAGGCTACAAAGTGGCCCAGAAACATACCTGTAGCAGAAGAAAAGCCATACTGCCACTTACGGGCATAGCGTAAGATAGACATATCCGCCATGCCGATATGCATGGCCATGTTGGCAAACCAGGCAAAAAACATCACATGCCAGAAGGTAAATTTGCTTTGTCCCTCCATTGGCACGCCGGTCCAGATTTTTTCCTGAGCTACCTGCCAGAAATCTCCCAGTGAGCGAACCCCCAGGTCAGGCAGGGCCGCAAAGCCCGCCGCTACAAACACGAGGATCATCCAGGGTGAAGCAATATTGGCAAAGCGGGATACCTGTTCATAGCCCAACATGGCTACCACTGTAATGACAGCCCCTACAGCAAAAACTGTAACGATCCACCCCAGGCTGGTAGGAAGCCAGTCGCCCAGTTCCGGCATAGCAATGTTGAAAGGGATGCCCACAGCCGTAGCCGATACGGCGATCATAGAACCCGCTAAAAAACAGAACATCATACCATTGACCAGATTATAGATCCCTACCAGGTTGCGCCCACAAATTTTTTCCAACTTAAAATATAAGGTTTCGCGGGTGTGGGTGGCGATAGGGGCGCAGATGAATCCCCAGCTCAATACGGCCAGCAAGTTGCCCATGATGAGTCCGGCAAACAGGTCTATCGCCGTCACACCATGCGCTACAAAGAGTGGACCGATGACAAACTCGGTACCGGCAGTATGTTCACCGGCATACATGCCAATGAAGCTTTTTAATCCTTTGAGTTTTCTTTCGGGTACCGGAGTCCTCTCAAACTCCTCTATACTATTTAACTTATTGACAACGGTATTTTCTTTCATGCTATTGGATTTGATACTGATGAAGCTTTTCTACGGATACAGGTTGAATTTTTTCAAAGTTAAACAAATGGTCTATGGCACTGTCTCGATTCCAGTGGCGATGCATGACTAAAGCGGCACCTAATGCAGAAGATCTTTTCAGGTGAGTGGAATAAAAATCTATTTCCAGGAAGTAACTGGCTAATAATTGCATGAATAGGCTATTGTTACAAAACCCTCCAGAAATGAAAATTTTTTCCGGACATGTTTTTCCTTTAGCCAGTTTTAGAGAAAGCACCTGCATGTTGACCAGATCCAATACTAGCTGATGATAGGCTTCTTCATAATTGTGAAATAAAGACAAATCAGTTTCCGGTCCGGTATGCTCTGGAATAGGCCCTGTGTGCTGCATGGTCTGTGGATAGAATTTTCTGGAAGGATGCTGATGGGTCAGAAGCTCGTATAATGTTGTTTTGTCTAGTTTAACAGACTGATGATACAGGGGAGATTTATGGAAATAAGCTGCGAGTTTCTTCTCATGATAGTCATGTTCATTTCCTAAGAAGATGCGGGACGCTTTTACCGGCGTTCCCCGAAAGTCCATATAGTTCAGGCAGTCTCTCTGTAATTCCTCAATAGTGAGGGGCTCATGATTGAAAGGGTTGAGGGTGATGTTCCAGGTACCTGTAGAGAGCAGCATAAAGGATTCTACAAAGGCTAACAGGTAGGGAACCAATGCGGCTGAACTATCATGGATACCAACCCCACAGAAGATGGATTTGCCTTTACTTTTGATAATCTCAAAGGTATGGGTAGGTGCAATTGGAGGAAGCAGAGAGGTGATCTTTTCCTGGTAGACCCAGTTGTGACTCCGGTCGGCCTGGTAGTCCCACAGGCCCGTGTGGCACCCAATGCTGGTAATCTCAGAATACATCTTTTTATGGATGAGGTAACCAAAGTATTGAGGTAGGTGTAAGCTGCGTTTGATCCGCTGAAACAGCTGAGGCTTTTCGTATTTTAACCAGTATAGCTGCAATCCAGAGTTGAGCATGCCCATGGGAGGAGAGGCTGTCTGTAGGGCGAATGTGTTTTTATCACCATACTGTTCATAAAACTGTTTAGCTACCACATCAGGGTATGGTTTCAGATAATTATAAAGAGGCGTCACCGGATTTCCTTTGTCATCCAAGTGAACCAGGCTGGCACCATAGGCCGACACATTGATGGCCGTTACGTTGAAGGCATCTATTTTTTTCATGTCTTTGAGCTCCTTCTTGACCCAAAGACATACGGCATCCAGGTCTTCACAGGGAAATCCGTCATCATCCTGTATTTCGGGAAACTGACGTTCTTCTTCATGTAAAAGCTGGTAATCCGGGTTGAGAAAGACCAACTTCTTGTTGGTCTTGCCAATGTCAAAAATAGCAATAACTGGCTCTGCCATAGGTTATGTATTAGTAGTTGTTTCGTTTGGATCTAGAGTCCGGTAGCCAGCGTGGTAGCACCACGTGCCTTGATCAGCTGCTCTCTTACCCTCATCTTTCTATACATTGTTAAAGGATGAAGGGCAGCCCCCTGACGCAGACGGGCTTCAGCCAGCAAGGGTCTGACATCGGTGCGGAACGCATGCTGTAGAATTTCCTGACACATGACCACATCGTTGCGCTCCTGTGCTTCCTGTAAGGCCTGCTGGTCTACCAATAAGGCTTGCCCATAAGCAATCAGGATGGCTTCTACCGATTGGAGCAAGTCTTCTAAAGGGTCCTTTACATTATGGCTGGCGTCTATCATCCAGGCAAATTCCTGGTGTGCCATCCCCTGTATCAATTCCAGGAAGATCAAAAATAACTGATAAGGTTTGATGCTGCCTACGGTAAGGTCATCGTCGCCATATTTGGAATCATTGAAGTGAAAACCGCCCAGTTTGCCCTCCATCATCAGACGGCTGACGATCTGCTCGATATTTGTATTAGGCAGGTGATGTCCCAGATCGACCAGTGAATAAGCTTTAGAGCCTAGTTTGCTGGCCAACAGCATAGAACTGCCCCAGTCCTGAATGACAGTGGAGTAGAAGTTGGGCTCATAGGGCTTATACTCTACAAACATTTTCCAGTCATCGGGCAAATGAGCATAAATCTGCTGTAGAGAATCCAGTGTTCTTTCAAAAGCTTTCCGGAAGTTTTGCTGGCCGGGAAAGTTAGCGCCATCAGAAAGCCATACGGTGATGGATTGAGAGCCTAAGACTCTGCCGTACTCTATGACTGCAATGTTATGATCTACCGCTTGTTTTCTAGCAGAGGCCTCTGTATGAGAAAGAGAACCAAATTTATAGGAGTGCGATTGATCTTTTTGATCCTGAAAGGTATTGGAGTTGACAGCGTCAAACCGGATGTCGAGACTATCGGCTAATGCTTTGATCTCATCCGGGTTTTCAGGAATATCCCAGGGGATATGCAAAGAGATGGCCCCGCTTGCTCTGTTGAGGGCATGTAAGACACCTATATCTTCTATTTTTTCCTCCAGGCTACGAGGCTCACCACCTCCCGCAAATCTTCCAAAACGGGTGCCCCCGGTTCCTAAAGCCCAACTGGGAATGGCGATTTGCATAGCAGCAATCCGGTGAATGATCTCCTCTAAATCATTGTTACCGCGGTCCAGGGTGGCAGTGAGAAGTTGCAGTTTTGTCTGGTGCGTGCTGATGCTCTTTTCATTTTCTGCTTTAATATGCTCTTGATTGATGCGCATGATGCTAAGCTGATTTTGGTTCGAGGCGATATTAAAAAAAAATTGCTGAGAACTCTGTCCTGCACAATCCGGATCGTTTTTAAATTTAGAAAATAATGATGGCTATCCTGTGAAGAATATACAATAAATTTCTAAAATCTGTTTTTGCTTTTAAAATTTTAATAAAACTAATCGGATTTTTAGAAATTTTTGGCTGAAGATGGATGTACATACCTATCTTTATTGCTTGTCCACAGCAGCAGAACCTGAAGGGTTATGCCGGTCGAAAAGTATTTAGGTAAAAGTATTGATTTTTTTAGCGCTGCACTGCCAAAGAGGCAGGAAGGCCGCACACAGGCAGAAGGCATCCTTGTAATAATGCAGGCGACAGGTTTTTTACAGACAGAGGAGGATTTTCAAAACAAAAAAGGGTAACCTTGTCCTAGTTACCCTCATTTAAGGGGAGTAGATGCTGCTTTTACCACATTGCGAGGGGTCTTACCCTGAAAGAACATTATCAGGTTTTGTGCTGCCTCAAGGGTCATGTCAGTTCTGGCTTCTATGGTTTCCGTACCAATATGAGGAGTGAGAACCACTTGATCCATACGCAACAGCTCTTCCGTAATGTGGGGTTCATTTTCAAAAACATCCAGCCCTGCGCCTGCCAGTTTTCCGGCGGCCAGGTGGGCTACCAGTGCCTGCTCGTCAATGACTGAACCTCTGGCCGTGTTGATCAGATAGGCGGTGGGCTTCATCATCTCCAGTTCCTGGCGGCCTATCATATGGCGGGTATGGGAGGTCAAGGGGGTATGAATACTCACAATATCGGCAGTTTTCAACAGGGCTGCCATAGAAGTATATTCGGCTTCGTATTCTCGCTCAAAGGGCTCAAAAAGAGGGCTTCGGTTATGATAGATGATTTTCATTTTAGAAGCCACAGCTCTTCGGGCAACGGCCCTGCCAATTCTGCCCATACCAATAATTCCCAGTGTCTTTCCATATAGAGAATGTCCGGTATGCTGGAGTAACATACCCCAGCGGAATTCCGGGTCGTGCCGTAGTTTATGATCACAGTAGGTGATGTTGCGCGTCAGGCTCAGCATAAGGCCGAAGGCGATTTCAGCGGTAGCTTCTGTAACGGCCTCAGGGGTGTTGGTCACAACGATGCCTTTGGAGGTGGCATAGGCTACATCAATATTATCATATCCGGCACCATAATTGGCAATGATCTGAAGATTTTTCCCCTGGTCTATCAAGGTTTGGTCTACTTTCATATTGACGGCCATCAGGCCATCATAAGATCCAATCATCTCTAATACCTCTTCATAGGTAAAAGACTTTCCCGAAGGATACGTTAGTTGATAATGCTGCTCAAGGACCTGTAATCCTTCTTTGGGAACCTGATAGGATACTAAAATTTTTTTCATGCCAAACATTCTTTCAGAAGTATACGAATTCAAATTCAATAAGTATGCATAATTATTAAAGTTTGGCATGGATAACCATCAAAATTTTTCATCCTATAGATGATATTAATCATTTTTTGAGATAACTTTTCTCATAAATATTGAGCCCAGGATATACCATTTTTGTATAGACGGATGGGAGAGGCCCTGTGTTTATTGCTAACAATCAAATGGTTACCTTATGAAAACAACTCGCTTAATTTCAGTATTGGAAAGTTTGGAGCAACTCGGTATTCATCATACCCAGGGAGTATGCTGGAACCTGCAACCGGCCGCGTTGGTAGAAGAAGCTGTCAGAGCTGGAGAGGGAGTATTGACAGATACAGGTGCGTTGATGTGCGATACCGGTAAGTTTACAGGGCGTGCGCCTAAAGATCGTTATATTGTGAAAGACGAAATCACACAGGATAAAGTGTGGTGGGGTGAAGTGAACATCCCGTTTGATGCAGAGAAGTTCGATCAGCTTTTGCAGAAGATGATTCACTTTCTGGACGGGCGCAAAATCTATGTGCGGGATGCCGCTGCCTGTGCCGACTCCCAATACCGCCTTACGATTCGTATCATTGATACCCAGGCCTGGCATAACTTATTCTGTTACAATATGTTTCTTCGGCTCAAAGAGGAAGAGGCTGCTCATTTTTCGCCAGACTTTACCATCTTGGCCATACCCGAATTCAAAGCAGATCCTGAAAAAGATGGTACCCGCAGCAGTAATTTCGCGATCATCAACTTCACACGGCGGATGATCCTGATAGGCGGCACCGGCTACACGGGAGAAACCAAGAAAGGTGTCTTTAGTGTGTTGAATTTTCTGCTACCGGAGCAGGATCATGTGCTGGCTATGCATTGCAGTGCCAATGTGGGCAAGGCGGGAGATACGGCCATTTTCTTCGGGCTCTCCGGTACAGGCAAAACCACGCTTTCGGCAGACCCAAACCGCTACCTGATTGGCGATGACGAACATGGGTGGACAGCCAACAGTGTGTTCAACTTTGAGGGGGGATGCTATGCCAAGGTGATTGACCTCACGGAAGCGTCGGAGCCTGAGATCTGGAAGGCCATTACCTTTGGGGCGGTGCTGGAAAATACCCGCTTTTACCCCGGTACCCGCACAGTAGACTATACCAACAGGCAGGTAACTGAAAATACGCGGGTATCTTACCCGCTCTACCATATCAGAGATGCCGTGGATCCTTCTGTAGGAGCGGTGCCCAACAACATCTTCTTCCTGACAGCCGACGCCTATGGGATCCTGCCACCCATTGCCAGGTTGACCGTGGGGCAGACCATGTATCATTTTATTTCAGGTTATACGGCCAAGGTAGCTGGTACGGAAGCCGGGGTAACAGAACCCAAGGCTACTTTCTCCGCTTGTTTTGGTGCTCCTTTTATGCCGTTGCATCCTACCCGGTATGCTGAGATGCTGGGGGAGAAAATGCAGCAACAGCAGGTAAACGTATGGCTGGTCAATACGGGATGGTCTGGAGGGGCTTATGGAGAGGGCAGCCGCATCAAACTGAAATATACGCGTGCCATGATCACAGCTGCTTTGGAAGGAAAGCTAGCGAAGGTAGCGTATGAAAATCATCCTGTCTTTGGGGTGGCCATGCCGAAAAGTTGTCCGGAAGTACCCAGCGACATGCTTAACCCACGCAATACCTGGAAAGACCAGGCAGCGTATGATGAGAAAGCCAACGATTTGGCCAAGCAGTTTATCAGGAACTTTGAGAAATTTGCAGAAAACGCCAGCGATGAAATCAAGGCAGGGGGGCCTAAGCCTTTGTCTGATATCAGATCAATGTGACAATAGTGCATAATTTATAGCTAAATTCTTCAGCCTATTGATTAAAGCTTAATCAAAAAGTTGAAAATCTGTCTTTTGATTTCATTGAGACTTTTCCAATCGATGAAAAGTCTCCAAAAATCTTGGGCAAAATATCATTCCACCCATATAGCCACCACACCCTCCGCAATTTTGCCCACTCCTACGCTCGTTTATTACTTATTATATTTTCTTTATTAAAACCTAAATGATACAACTCATGATCATAAGCAGCCAGATCAGGTGTTGAGTAAAGTTATGGGCTTCTGGCTGGTTTTCTACTGTGCCTCCTCTTGCGTCAGGCTCTGAATAATGACCTCTACGCTGTGGAGTATATTTACTGATTTATCCCAGCCTGTAATTTCCCAGTTTTTATCTTGCTCGGCAACCATTACTTTTCCTGATTCAGTCAGTATCCAGATCACTTTCTCAACGCCAAACTGCAGTAGCTGATCAGTTTTCTGATTGATATAGCTAAAACTATCTTTTTCTTCCTCAATATCCGCTTTGATATCCACCTCGATCACTACTTCTGGTGCAATATTTAAGTATTGATGCTTTTCCTGTATCTGTTTCGCCCTTTCTTTAGAAATAATGGCAATATCTGCGGCTCTGGTAGTACCTTTGTTAAATGGCAAACCAAGTTCATTGGTAAGTATTTTATAATCTTTTCCCAGCTTCGACATCAATATATACACCAGTTGGGTGATGATTAAAGATGGTAGATAGCTACTTCCTGTGAGCTCTTCAGGCTGTTTTTTTCCATTAAAATAATCTTTGTAGCCTTTATAGTAAATTGGACTATCATCTACGATTTCGTATATCAGGCTTTTAGGGATGGTTACTGCATCAGTTCCCTGTATTTTACTGTCCATAAGTCTCCCTGTTTGAACATGACTAAGATAGCAATTTTCAGGAAGGTAAACACATCGCTGGTATTTGGGTCATGCCGGAGAAGCAAGCATGCCGGTTTTCCTCAGAAAAAGGCGTTTGGTAAGATCCCAGCTGAGGTATGTTACCCACCCTGACTGTTTTTCCTCATGATGACCCGGGAAATGGGCCTGCAAAAGCTGTTCAGCCGGATGAACTACCGCAGAAGTTATATGCGTTGCATCCTTCTTCCTGATGAAACACTGCTTATTCGTAGGGTTGGTGTACCTTTTCCTGTTGTAATTTATCAGTTTTCATGAGGAGAAAGCGTCCTCTTACCTGACCGATGCCTTATATGCTAAGCAAACATAAGCTGGTGTACAAACTTTATAGAAGCTGACGTTAGGCTATCGGGAAGGTCCTAGTGAAAGCAGGGAAGTCAGCATAAAAAATGCCGAAATCCCATGACTTCCGGAAAGTTTGCCGTAGTATTGCTTTATGAAACAACTCTTCTTTCTGTTTCTGGTATGGGTACTGGTTTTCCTCTCTTTTCAGCAGGGCTGGGCGCAACGGAATAAGCCGGATCATCGGTTTAGCATAGGGGTTAAGGGAGGGAGTAGTTTTTCTTTTATCACCAGAACCAACAGTAATTATGCGCGGGAAAGCCCTCCCCGCATCATATCCACGCAAGGGTATACCGGCGGTTTGGCGCTGCAGTATTTTCCGGAACCTAATTTTGCCCTGCAGCTCGAGATGTATTATACACAAAAGGGCTGGCGGGAGATCTTTATTGATACGGCACAGGTACCTCAGCGATACACAGACAGCCTTTTCTATGAGGTTACTTTAAATTACCTGGAAGTACCCATCACAGCCCACGGTTATATCGGCAAAAAGAATGTCCGTATCTTCCTGGAGGCAGGCATGTACCTGGGATATCTGCATACTTTTGATACCCGGCAGGAACCCAGCATTGCTGATGGTAATGTGACTTATCTGATGCGAACCAGAACGGCCAACCAACTGGATATAGGTATACGGGGTGCCGGTGGTTTTGAAGTAGCGACCAAGGTAGGCACCTTCCAGCTTGGCACCAGCTTCAGCTATGGCCTGGGAAGCGTGATAGACAGGAACCTGACGGAAATCCCAAACATGCTGCAGAACCAGACTTTTACGGTGACGTTAGGGTATTTTGTGGAATTTGGGAAAAGCAAACAGCCCTCGGCGAAAACGAATCCTGAGAATACACAACAGTAGTATGGCTTGTCTCGAATAAAATATCCTTCATTCACTTCCCCATTCTTGATTTTCCCGTTCAATCACGCGATCCTGCCTCCATACTCTCATTCGGGCATCAATCCGGTAGATAGGTCAGGATACTCAGGTCTTCTTCTTTCAGCATTTCCTGCGCAATGCCCTGAATTTCTTTTGGTTTGATGTTCGTGATCTTATCATAGAGGGTATCCAGGTCTTCTAGTTCGTAATGGTCCAGAATGCTGCGGGCCATGGCCAGCATCAGGTTCTGGTTGTTTTCACTGCTCATGGCCAGCTGCCCCATCATCTGCTCCTGCATCCGGTGCATCTGCATGGTGCCCAAAGGGGTTTCCCGCAGTTTTTTCAGCTCTTTCATGATGTAGCCAATAGCCCGTTGTAGCTGCCGGGGTTCCGTACCAAAATAAATAGCGAACAGACCCGTATCTGTATAAGGTTGGTACTCCGCATCGGCTGAGTATACCAAACCATGCTTTTCCCGCAGGGCCAGGTTGAGCCGGGTATTCATCCCAGGGCCACCCAGCAGGTTGGAAAGCATAAAGAAGGGTAGGTTTCTTTCATCATGCACCGGATAAGCATCTCTGCCAATAGCACATTGCGCCTGGGTCAGCGTGCGGGTCACCTCCATGCGTTGCGGTTTGTAACCAGTGAAGGGGACTCGCTGGCTTTCTCCGGAAAGGGCAGGAATGTCTTTTAAATATTTCTCAGCCAGTTTGATCACTTTTTTCATCGACAGGTTGCCCACACAGGAAAATACCAGCTTTTCCGTATTCATATTCTCCTGCACAAAGTGTTTGAAGTCTTCCCGCCGGAAGGTGCGTATACTTTCTCCTGTGCCCAGAATATTTTTGCCCAGAGGATGGTTGCCAAAGATCACACTGTCGAACTCATCCTGTATCGCATCTTCGGGAGAGTCATAATACATGGCCATTTCTTCCAGAATGACATTCCGCTCTTTCTCGATCTGCTTTTCCGGAAAGATAGAGTCAAAGGTAATGTCGGTGAGCAGGTCCAGTGCGTTCTCAAAATGGCGATCCAGCACGGAGGCGTAGAAACAGATTTTTTCCTTGGTCGTATACGCGTTCAGCTCACCCCCTACAGAATCCAGGCGGTTCAGAATATGAAAGGCTTTTCGCTTTTTAGTACCCTTAAAGGCCATGTGCTCCCAGAAGTGAGCCAGCCCCTGTTGCTCCGGATTTTCATCGCGACTGCCGACATCCAGGATGAAGCCGCAGTGAATGACTTTGGTATGATACATTTGTTTGTGAGCAACGCGAATTCCATTAGGGAGGGTATATAGTTCGTATTCTGCCATAGCAATCATCAACCTACTTGCGTCCCGTTAGTACAAACGGGTTTGATTATTAGGTATAACAAAAAGTGTTATCAATAAGATCATAAAAGTACGGAATTAATCTTTTTGATTCAGCCTTTCCAATAGTTTATCCTTATAGGTGAGGCCAACGGGAAGCAGTGCCTGGTTGACCTTCACCTGGTTGCCCTCGATATACTGGATAGCATCCACGGCAATAATGTATGACTTGTGAATTCTGATAAACTGATGCGAGGGGAGGTTCGTTTCTATATTTTTCAGTGTTTCCTTGGTAATGAGCACCTTTTGCGGGGTGTGTACTTTCATATAGTCGCCGATGGCACTGAAATACAGTATATCCTGATAGTTGATTTTGTGCAGCCGCTTATCCGCTTTTACCACCAGGTAGGTATGCTCGCCCGGATCGGGCAGTGAGAGAGAAGGAGAAGCCATTTTTCTAAGGGCTTTGTTCACCGCCTTGACAAAACGCTCGAAGGAAAATGGTTTGAGAATGTAATCGGTTGCCTCCACCTCAAATCCTTCTACTGCAAACTCAGGATAAGCCGTGATGAAAATGATCTGGGGAGGATGGGACAAGGCCCTTACCAGGTTGAGCCCTGACAACCGGGGCATATTGATATCCAGAAACACCAGCGATATGTCTTCATTTTGTAAGACATGCATGGCTTCAAAGGCATCGCTGCATTTGGCTACCAGCACCAGTTGGGGCATGTCCTGAATGTACTGTTCGATGATGTCACGGGCTATGGGTTCGTCATCGACAAGGATACACTTCACCTTCATGTGAGGGTAAGTTTTAGTTGTATAGCAAAGATGGTATCCTGGTTCCGGATTATCAAATGGTGTTTGTCAGGATAAACGAGCTGCAGCCTTTGTCGCACGTTTTCCAAACCGATGCCTCCAGCCGGACTTTTCTCTACTTCGTCTACCGTACCTTTGTTGTTTTCTATGCTAAACAGGACATGATACGGCGCGACTTTCAGATGGATATGCACAAAAGAGTTGTTTGTAGACCCTTTTACACCATGTTTAAAACTATTCTCGATGAAGGGCAGGAAAAGCAGGGGCGCTATGGTTTGTTGACCGACAGTGCCCTGTATCTCAAATGTGATATGGGCTCTCTGATCTGATCTTAGCTTCTGCAAGTCGATGAAGTTTTGGGTAAAATGAATTTCATCTTCCAGCGGCACCCAGGCTGCGTCGGCTTCGTAGAGAACATAACGCATCACCTCTGCCAGTTTTAGAATAAAGGCAGGAGTATTGGCATCCTTTTTCAGGGCAAGGCCATAGAGATTGTTCAGACTGTTGAAAAGAAAGTGCGGATTCACCTGTGATTTCAAAGCCCGCAATTCGGCATCCAGCTTTTGCTGCCGGGCCATCGCCAGTTGTTTTTCCGATGCAGCAAGCTGGAACCAGGCTTTGGATAATTTGAGCAGGGTAGTCAGGCCCACATAGACCACAAAGAACAGGGCGATGTCATACAATTCATAGTAGGAGATGAAGTAGTAGCCCGGAAGGATAAAATCTACCAGGTATCGGAAAAACAAAATGTTTAACCAGGCACAAGCTGCGATGGTGAGGAGCAGGCCAAGGACATACAACCCGTATTTTCGCTGCCTGAGTAAATGGGGTATCCACACCAGCAGGTTGAGATAGACCCCTACCACCAAGGTAAAATGAAAAAGCGCTGTGTAGAGGTAATCGATGGCGGTGATGTCTTCATCCTCTGTAAAGAAATGAAGCAACAGGTAAAAGGAGACCATCCAGAACAGGACATGTTGCCCTATCCTGTTCTGTACTATAGCCTTGAGCAGTGACGATGTTTTCAACTTTTGCCGTTAAATTTTACGTGTCAGCTGACTGAGTTCTTCAAAAGCATCGCTTTCATGCTGGTATTTGGTCACGAATTTCTGCAGTTCGCTGGTAGAAGCTGTTAACACCCTCAGCGTAAAACCATAATATGGTATCTTTTCATGGGAGATCCTGATCTTATTTTGTTCAAATAAGTCCTCCAGCCATTCTCCGTTAAAAGACTGAAGGATGAGCTCATTCGCTCCTATGTCAATTTTGGCAAAGGTATGGACCGGCAGCAGGTGGGCTGCCAGCAGTTCATTTCCTATGTCCTCATCGTAGTGATCGGAAGGATAAAGATCTACAAATAATTGGTTTTCTAGCTGCAAGACATGCACAAAAAGTTGAGCTGAATGCTGCCCCTCTGTATACGTCAGGGTGTAGGTCTTCGGGTTGACCCCAAATTGCTCAAAGTCATGACTGTTTTGCTCCATAGATTTTTCAAAATGCCAGGTATTACTGTCGGCGTCTATCCAGGTACCCAGTAATTGCTGATCAAAAATTAACTCTTTTTCCGTATAGAGCGGTTGCAGAGAATAGATACTGCAACTTCCCAACAGGAAGGTCAGCAGCAGTGCCCCTATACTATTTTTTATTTTCATATTATGTTTCATTGGGTTAAAATGAATGTGTGCTTCAAAGGAAAAGAAGAAAGGTGATGAGGGCAAAAAATGTCGATATACTTGAAAAAAAGCAGGATGAAATAAGGATTTGAGAGAAAGAATTAAGATATAGTATAGGAGTAGGTCTATCGGAAGGGAAAAAACCTAGTTGGTCATGAAAACCTCTATTGGGAAGGATTCATTTCCAAGATTGATCTGTTAAAATGGTTGCCCATGTGTGCGCTTCATGATCTGGCGAGCCAGGGGAGGCACAGACTTAAACAATTGCACCCCTATTTCGGAGGTATAGCGGCTGCCAAATAACTTTTGGGTATGCCGCCCAACCCACAACCGGGTAGAAAATTGCTGCCGCCATCGCCGGGCATATTCCCTCTCAAGGCTGGTTCTGTCAAAATGTTGGGAATGAAAACGTTGTATAATCAGGTCTGATAAAAGTTTGGCGGAATGCAGTGCCATTGCCATACCGTTGCCACAAAGCGGGGTAATCAGGCCTGCTGTGTCTCCTGACATGAGAATGTGATGCTCTACTGGCTTTTTGGGGGCGAAAGAAATCTCGTTGATCACTTCTGGTTTGTCGAACAGAAACTCAGCTTCCTGAAATATCTTTTTCAGAAATGGATTTTTGCACAAGACCGTCTCTTCCATGGCTTGAATACTGCCATATTGCCGGAGTGAAGAACGGCTTCCCAGGTAACACAAATTATAGATACCATTTTCTACCCGGCTGATGCCGCAATAGCCACCCTGAAAATTATGCAGGGCAATGTAATCTTCCGGAAAGTCAGTTTTTATATGGTATTTCACACCTATATAAGGAGAGTGTTGCCGGATAAAAGGGCGGTTCAACTGCTTATCGAGCCGGGCCCGTTTGCCATAAGCGCCGATCACAATTTTAGCGGTTACCTGCTCTGCCTGGGGCAGGCTTATCTGAAAGGAATCATGTTGGTAAGTGATATCCTGTACCTGTGTGTTCAGCAGGAAATCAGCGCCTGCCTGTCCTGCTTTTTCAAAAAGAAAGTGGTCAAAAGCATAGCGGCTGATGCCAAACCCTCCCAGGTCCAGCGGAGCACTACTATAGCGGCCGGAACAGGCACTGAGCATAAAGTGACGGATAGCAACAGGACGCAGTTGTTCAGGATAAGCGTTTAGGGATTGCAGAAAAGGAATGACTTCGTTAGAAATATATTCACCACACACTCTATGAAACGGGTATGTCTTTCGTTCGATAAGCAACACATCCAGCCCGGCTTTTGCCAACTGAAGTGCATTCATCAAACCGGCCAGACCACCACCCACAATGACAACATCTCTCATACCTTAAGGACGTGTGTTGGTAGTAAAGAGTGTAAAGGTGATCCGGAACACTGTGATAAAAATTTATGCTGAGATTTCTTCTTTCTGTTCTTTTTCAGCGATTTCCCGTTGTTTTTCTTCAAAACGTATGATACGCTTAGCCATGCCCGGAAAAATAAATCCATGAAAAGGAAATACAGCCCACCAGTATAACCTGCCTGCTAGTCCGTGCGGACGGTAGGTAGCTGTTTGCAGGAGATAGCACTGATGATCTTCGCTGATTACTTTAAATTCAAGCCAGGCTTCTCCGGGAAGTTTCATTTCAGCAAAAAGCAGCAACCGTCCTTCTTCCTGATCTGCCACTAACACTCTCCAGAAATCCAGGGCGTCACCAGCCACCAGTGTATTGGCATTGCGCCTGCCTCTTCTCAATCCTACACCTCCTATGAGTTTATCCAGAAATCCTCTTATCTGCCAGAGGAAGCCCAAATAGTACCAACCCCGTTTGCCGCCAATACTCCAAATGTTACTGATCACCTGCTCTTTGGGTTTATCAAAAGGAACTTTTCTGATGTCTCGATACACGCCATGTTCAGGCACCTTCATATAGTCAAACAGGTTGATATGAATCCGGCTGTGATTAAAGGAATCCTTCCAGCTAGAGATCACTTCGTTCTGTTCTATCCGCTGAAATGCTCTCTCCACAGCCTGATGGTAAGGAATCAGTTCGGGTAATTGTACGATCTTTTCTATTCCTTTTTTCTTTACAATTACTTCATTTCTCATACTATCTACCAGACTTCTGGCCAGGAAAAAAGAAGTACTGGTCACAAAATAAAGCCATAAGGAAGAGAGCCTAGGAGAAAGAACCGGTACGGTGAGGATACGCCTTTTCAGTCGCCTGACTTCGGCAAACTTTAGCAACATTTCCTTATAAGTAAGGATATCAGGCCCGCCAATATCGTAGATGTGTCCATAAGCCTCCTCTTTCAGTAAAATGCCTTCCAAATATTGAAGTACATTCCGCTGAGCAATCGGCTGGCATTTGGTGTTAAGCCATTTGGGAGCAATCATGAGGGGTAACTTTTCCACTAGATCCCGGATAATTTCAAAAGAGGCGCTGCCTGAGCCTATAATGATGGCTGCCCGCAGTATGGTGGTAGGCACACCGCTATTCAAAAGAATTTCCTCTACATTCTTTCTGGACTTCAGATGCTTTGACAAATTTTTGTCATTGACAATGCCACTCAGGTAAACAATGTGCTTGCAGTTTGTTTTGGCAACTTGTTCTGCAAAATGATGAGCCGCTTTGCTCTCTAGTTCTTCGAAATTGGAAGCGTTACCCATGGAATGCACCAGGTAGTAGGCTGCGTCTATATCCTGGGGTAAATCAGCCAAGGTTTCTTTCTTGAGCAAATCCGCCTCATAGAAATCCACACTTTCCTCCAGTGCCTTGTCGAGTTTGATACGCCTTTTGTCCCTCACCAGACACACTACCTGATGATTACCTCTTACTAAGACGGGCAGTAAACGCATACCAATATACCCATTGGCTCCGGTTAATAATATCTTCATAACTTCCGGGGTTAAATATTTCTCTCCTAATTTTAACTACCTGATGACCAATGTGTTCACAAAGTTTTATCAGAAAAGCATAATTGGTAGCAGGACTTATATTGTGTCAATGCTCATCGTATGATGATTGAAAAGTGAAAATTTGAGTAGGTAATTTTGGATACATGTTGGCAAAGTGTAGATTTACTGTAAAAACCTTAAAACTACCATGATCAAATACCTGCCTGCCTTTTTGTTCGTGATTGGTTTATCCTGCTGTGGCTCCCCCGGTGATTCGGCTGAACAGGATAGCACAGTTCAGAGCCAATCTCCCTCTTATGATACGTTGGGATTTATTGAGCGGCTAGATCCTGAGTTGGACAGAGTGTTGGATTCTGCTGCAAGACTGGAGATTTTGGCAGAAGGTTTTGAATGGACAGAAGGCCCGGTTTGGGTTCCCCAGGGAGATTATCTGTTATTTTCTGATATTCCTAACAACAGCATTTTCAAGTGGCACGAAGGAGACAGCATTTCTTTGTATTTGAAACCTTCAGGCTTCACAGGAGAAACTTCTGAAAGCTCCGAGCCTGGTTCTAACGGATTGGTGCTGGATAGGGAAGGGCGTTTAGTGCTTTGCCAACATGGCGACCGGCGTATCGCTCGTATGGAGGCTCCTTTGGCTGAACCATCCCCTACGTATGTAACCCTGGTAGATGAATATGAAGGTAAGAAATTAAACAGCCCCAACGATCTGGTATTTCTCAGTGATGGCAGCTTATATTTCACAGATCCTCCCTATGGCTTGCCGGGTCAGTCTGAGGAGAGCCCTGGAAAGGAGCTGGATTTTCAGGGCGTTTATCGTTTTAGTATTGAAGATAGTACGCTTACTCTGCTTACAAAAGAGCTATCCCGACCTAACGGAATCGCTTTTTCACCGGATGGGAAAACTTTATATGTAGCCAATTCTGATCCAGGAAAGGCTATCTGGATGGCTTATGACGTAAAAGATGATGGCCATATTGAAAACGGGCGCGTATTTTATGACGCTACGGATCAGGCAAAACAGGAAAAAGGGCTACCCGATGGCATGGCAGTGCACAGTGAAGGATATATTTTTGCTACTGGGCCGGGAGGCGTATGGGTTTTCAATCCATCAGGTAAGCTTTTGGGTACTATCAAAACCGGAGAAGCCACTGCCAACTGTACTTTTGGCAACGATGAAGCTGTCCTCTATATTACAGCAGATATGTATCTGCTACGGTTGGTACTTAAACCGGACAACCCGTCTGTAGCAGCAGAAAATTAAATCGAGCAGAAATTCATTATATTATTACTATAAATTAAACCAAACACTCTAATTAAAAAATGTGATCATGAAGAATGTAGCATTAGGTATTGATATTGGGGGCACCAACACAAAATTCGGATTTGTAGATCAGGACGGTTATCTCTATGGTGAGACATCTATTTCAACTGTTAAAACGCCGCCAGGTGACATAGATGCTTTTTTGAAATATTTGCATGAAGAGGTTGAGATTCTAAGAAGGCAAATCAATGAAGAACTCCAAATTGTAGGAGTAGGGATCGGAGCTCCCAACGGAAACTATTTCACGGGTACTATTGAGTATGCCCCTAATCTAACATTCAGAGGGATTGTACCACTGGTTAAACTTTTTAAGTTGTATTATAATGTTCCGATGGTTCTTACCAATGATGCTAATGCAGCAGCTATCGGAGAGATGATTTACGGAGGAGCCAGAGGAATGAAAAACTTTATTATGATTACCTTGGGTACTGGTTTGGGAAGTGGTTTTGTGGCCAATGGTGATCTCATTTACGGAAATGATGGGTTTGCTGGTGAAATGGGCCATATCCTCCATAAGCCTGAAGGGCGAACCTGTGGTTTGGGTCGTAAGGGATGCCTGGAATCTTATGTGTCAGCGACAGGTATTAAAAGGACAATTTTTAGCCTGTTGGCAGAAATGACAGAAGAAAGTCCATTGCGCGATGTGAGCTTTAATGCATTAACAGCTGCTATGATCACAGATCTTGCCCTGAAAGGAGATCCGATTGCATGTGCTGCTTTCGATGAAACCAGCCGCCTGTTGGGACAAAAGCTGTCAGACATGGTAGCTATTTTTAGTCCGGAAGCCATATTTTTATTGGGAGGTCTAGCAAAAGCAGGAGATCTGATTTTTAAACCTACCAAGGAATATATGGAAAAGTATATGTTTCAGGTCTTCAGGAATAAGGTTAAAATCTTTCCTTCTGCACTGGAAGATAAAAACGCGGCGGTATTAGGGGCTAGTGCTTTAGCCTGGAAGGAGTTAGGAGTACATGTGCATTAACCATTTGTGATAAGTTGGATATTTGAGACCGTTAGCTTTTCTCCTTTAATCCAACGCATAGCCGAAAGGTGTAAAACTAAGCTTCATCA
Source organism: Catalimonadaceae bacterium JC749 (assembly GCA_021730635.1). Taxonomy (GTDB): domain Bacteria; phylum Bacteroidota; class Bacteroidia; order Cytophagales; family Cyclobacteriaceae; genus JAJNNC01. Next base: position 581,300 of record JAJNNC010000001.1, on the reverse strand, counting down.
GTTTGAAATGCTGTAGTCCAAAGGGGATGCCAATGAGGGTTAAGCACAGGCCTATGCCAAGTACCAGGTGTGTGAGTGTGATCCATATACCCCCTAACAGAATCCAGATTACGTTTAGCAGCGTAGATATACCTGAGCCGGCGTTAGGTAAATGCTTCACTTCCTTGCCGAAAGGAAAAAGACTAGCAATGGCAAGTTTAAACGACTGAATGCCAAAGGGAATTCCAATAATAGTAATGCACATGAGCAAACCTGCTACTGCGTATTCCAGGGCAATAACAAATCCACCTAAGATGATCCAAAGAATGTTACCTATAAGATTCATGTGTAATAAACTGAATCTGCTATAGGTTGTTCGGCTGAAAGTACACAGCTCTATAATAATATTGTAGTAAGGGAGAAGCACTCAAAAAAAAAGCCGGTAGCATATGCGACCGGCTTAATCTTTATATTGATTGCACAAACCTCATAAACTATAGGCTGACTCCGTCATCCTGACTTCTAAGTCTGATAGAGCCAGTTTAATATTTTCCTGCTGACCAATAATCAGATGCTGGGTGGAAGGAGCCACAGTATTTTTATTGATTAAATTCTCGTATTTGGCTAATGTTTTCAACTCGTATCGCAGACAGGACTCCAGCGTAGATTCTACGTTATTGAGCAAATAAAGTAATTCAGGCTTAATGAAAGCTTGCTGAACCTTACCTTTTACCTGTTGAAAAACAAGAGGTTCTCCCCCCAGGATACGAATCTCTTCTCTGATTGATTTTTTAAAATTCTCTCTCTGCTCTGCTAAACTCATCAGCCATCCTTTGAGAGCAGGCTGATCAATTTCTTCGGCAGCTTTGTGATATCCCCTTTTCGCGTCGCAATTCTTTTTAAGTAAGCTATTTAACAGGCTTACCGTATCTTTTTTCTTGTCCATTCTTAATTTGTTTTTCTGTTTTTTCGAGTTTAAAAAATTAATTGTTCTTTAATATAAACGTAAAATTAATTTAAAAGATTGATATATTTTTAATAATTATTCAAAAAAAATTATATTCTTTATGAGTAGTGAAAAATAAAATCATTTCCAGTAAAAACTGGATAAAATTATCAATGGCTTTTTAAGCTATTGTCCTGAGTTTATATGGAAACAATCAAACTTTATGCAATAAGTTACTTTTTCTATTTTTTTATTTTGTCATTAATATGACTTCAACTTGGTAATAAAATAAAATTCTAGTTGTTTTGTTTTGTTATGTGCAATAATATTAAATACGGCTTAAAAAGCAAACTTTTATTCTGCAAAATTGAAAATAAATAAAATTTGATTTTACCATCTATACCTCTCTTTGTGTTGTAGTCTGATTGTAGAATAATTTCCTTTCCTGAGGAATATATCGGATACATAACGGTATAAGGTTGTGGGGCGTATAACATTCAGGGATCAAATAACTTTAAAAAGAAAATTCTAGGCATCTCTGTGCAGTGTCTGAACTGGATTGGCTTTAGCCGCTTTGATAGATTGAATAGTTACTACCGTGACTGATACTAAAAACGCAATAAAGCCAATGAAGATGAAGATGATTACGTTGATAGTAATACGATAAGCAAAATCAGCAAGCCATTCGTTGATGGCCAGATAGGCTATGGGGGCAGCGATGACAGTTGATACTATCACCAAAAGAATAAATTCTCGATTAAGCAGGAGAAGTATCTGCCCTATAGAAGCTCCCATTACTTTCCGAATTCCAATTTCTTTGATACGTAACTTGGTCAGGTACGCAGTCAGTCCGATAAGACCTAAAATGGCTAATACCACAGCTACGATGCTTAGATAGGTAGTGAGGTTGCTGACCCGTTGCTCCTGCTCATACAGCTTTCGTAATTGGTCTTCTAGAAAATGAATCTCAAAGGGAAGTCCGTCTACTTCTTCATAGTATACTTTTTCAATGAGTCGGGTAGTTTCACTCAAATGCTTGGTTTCAATTTTTAGGATAGCATGATAAAGCCAGTCAGGTTCTTTGGTAATTCTGATAAATAAAGGATTAATTTTTTGTTTGAGTGAGTGTAAGTGTACATCTTTTACAAATCCACTGATTGTATATCTGTCTCCATATCCCTCGCCGGATTCGCTTTCATACTCCAAATTGGTATTCACTGTCATCCCAATGAGCTCTTCTTTGCTCACGCCTGCTACCGTGCTCAGGACTTTAGCGGCTGCTTCATTAATAAGTAAAATCTCATTGAAATCCCTTTTTTCTTCTTCAATTTGGGTCAAAAGGTCAGAATGAAGCCCCAGGGCACGCACGGTTCCATAATCCATATGCCAAAGACTTCCATCAATAAAGCGATCCGCAGAGCCTTCCAACTGATAGGTTACCTGGCTGCTTGCACGCATGCCTGGTAGTATACCGGCGCCTATGGCTTTGATCTGAGGATAGGACTGTAACTTATTTTTAATACGGTGGAAATTCTCAATGCTAACAGGATTAAAAGAGATGACACCATCTTTGTTAAAACCTACGTCTTTATTGTTGATATAGCGAAGCTGCTGATTGATGAAAAATGTAGCGCTGCTGAGGGAAATGAGCAAAGTAAACTGAAAAATAATGAGCCCGCGCTGTACCAGCAGGCCTTCGCCCCGCCGGCTGATCCCTTCTTTAAAAAGGCGCACTACCTGTTTGCGAGCTAGAATCCAGGCGGGATATAGGCCCGACAAGACACCCACTCCGAACGCAGTGGCAGTTAATAAACCAAACATGGAAAGGCTGGTAAGAAAATCATTCTTCAGCTTTAGGTTCATTAACTGGTTAAAGACAGGAAGAATACATTGTAATAAGATGAGTGCTAATGGCAAACAAAGTAAGGTCAACAGTATAGCTTCCGTAAGAAACTGTCCCAGGATATTTTTCTTATGGGCTCCCAGCACCTTACGCATCCCGATTTCCTGGTGTCGCCCTGCATACATAGCTACCGAAAGGTTGATATAATTTGTGCAGGTAATAAGCAGGATAATAAGGCCTATGATAGAAAAAACATATAAGTATCTGATGTCTCCAGGTGGTTTTAGCTCATACAGATAGTTTGAGTTTAAATGAATATCTTTCAGTGGCTGCAAATAGCTGGTTTCCTGAAGTGGATTATCCGCAATGGTAGGTTCCAGGTCAATTAATACTTCATTAATTTTGTTATTTACCGCCTGGGTCTCAGCATCAGGATGCAATAAGAGATAAGTGTAGGCGCACCAACTTGGAATCGTAGGTTTGTATAAGATAAGATCAAAATCATAGTGGGCATGAGCAGGTATATCTTCTATAACACCGGTAATCCGGTATGCCTGCTCTTCCCAGTAAATCGTTTTTTCAAGCCGGATCTTCTCCGGCCAGTTTTTACCATAATATTTTCTGGCTGTTTCTTCTGTCAGGATGGCTGTGTAAAATTCCGAACAGGCTTCAAGCGGGTTGCCTTCCAAAAACTTCCATCCAAAAATATGGAAAAGTTCTCTACCAGTGTTAGTGATCAGGACTTGCTTTTCCGAAAAGCGTTCGGGCATATCTCCTGGCTTCTCAATTTCCACAAATATAGGATGATCACCCATCGTTTCGCCGTAGGTGACATTGAATTGAGCTACTTCTTCTACTTCCGGGATTTGCCTGAAAGCCTCAGGTTTGATAAGCTGATCTTGCGGTGAAGTATCCCACCAGTTTAAGAATCCGGTAACCGTATAGGCTTGAGAACTATATTCATATATTAAGCGGTAAATATCCTGGTGCCTGGGGTGAAATGTGTCATAACGTAATTCATGACGAACAAAAAGAATCACCAATGCGCAGCAGGCTAATCCCAGGGTAAGGCCAAACATATTAATGGAAGTGTAAAATCTTCTCTTGTATAAATTCCTGAGAGCAATGACCAGATGATTCCTCCACATGATCCTAATATTGAAATGCTAAACAATGCCTAATCAAGTAAGTAATATTTTTTAACTTTTATCTTTTTTATTTGGAAGATTTATCACGTACTATATATGTTACTTTAGCAAGGAAAAGTATGCACTAAGGCATAAATAATCGTTTTCGGTTTATTAATAAATGGTCCTTGTCTGTTAATTTTCAACAATCTTCAACCGCTGTATTTAACAGATCCTCATGAAATCGCTGCTATTTTGCTTGGAAGTAAGATTTCTGCCTCGTGTTCAGACTTATTCTAAAGCGCAGAATTTTATGTTAAAACCAGATGCAATCTTACCTGATTCCTTTCCTTTTGAGTGAAAGCTTCAGTGTAAAATATTATTTTATAATAGGTGTTGTAAGGTTTCCTGGTATTACCCCTGAGCGTTTTTGCTTATAAAAATAACGTAAAAAGATTTTCTCTCACCAGCAAGACAGGAATTCTTGTTGTCAAAAAGTTCAGTTGAGATATTCCAATTTGTCGGTATTTTATACTTTTATCAATGCAGCTGTAGGATAAAAATTAAGATGTTGTTGGAGTAGCCTGGAAGGCTTGCCCATAATCTGATAAAAAAGGCACGAAAGTAAGGAAAGGAATTGTTTGTATTTGAAGTAATGACGCTTACAGCGCAATTTGTGGTTGTTAAAACCAGATATTATGAAAAAAGTTGTTTTGCTGATCATTCCCGTTATTTTATATACCTCCTGTAAGGATATTGAAAAATTAACTGAGTTCACTATGGATTACGATTCATCGGTTACCCTCTCGAAGAGTACCGGACTGAATTTGCCTGTGAATCTGTTTACCCCGGATATTGAGACTAATTCCTCATCAGAATTTGCTGTTAATGAAACACGGAAGGATTTAGTCGAGGAGATCAGGCTTACCGCACTGAACCTTACTATTACTTCTCCGGAAAGCCAGACATTCAGCTTTTTGGAATCAGTCACTATCTCGATAGCTGCCGAGGGTCTTTCAGAAATTGAAGTAGCTACCCTGGAGAATATTCCTGACAATGTAGGTAAAATCATTACGCTGGAAACTACCGATCAGGATCTGAAAGAATACATTAAAAAAGATAAATTCACCCTACACGTGAAAAGCGTTACCGACGAACTTCTGTCTCAGGACGTTGATATCGACATAGCTTCTGACTTTTTCGTCAATGCTAAAATTCTTGGGTTATAAGTGAAAGGTCAGTATAAAGCCATATCAAACCGGCGACGGTATTTTTTGGTCAACGGATGCTGAATACCCATAAATCGGAATAAAGCGATAGTGGCTCTGCGGGGTAACTCGTTGCAAAAATACTTATCCAATAACGTAGCTTCAATTAACGCCTTTAGTGCCTGCTCATATTGAAAGTGCTTCAATGCGTTTTGCGCAGTCTGAATGGTTTCAGTCACCTTTATATTTGCTTTTTCCTGGCATTCCATTAAATCAGCTAAACTTAATAGATCTTCACCCATTTCTAAGTGTTGTTGTGCGGTTTGGGCAATTTGGCGCGCCTGTTCCGGGTGTTGCCCTACCGTTGCAGCGGCTAACCGGAGGCGAGCTTCCTCCAGATCAGGATGGGAGGCGGTCAGTGTCTCAAGCTGTGGTACTGCCACTGCATGCTGATCTGTAAAGAGGTGCTGATAAATGGCAGCCAGCTTCTCTTTTCTCTCATCTGGCAGATGTTTTTCCAGCCACTTTTGGATCTGGTGTTTGGGTAAAGCACCGGTAAACTCAGCGGTAACCTGGCCTTTGTAAAACATTTTAACTGCTGGGATACCCCGGATACCATACTTTGCCGAAAGCGCTTGGTGTTTGTCTGTATTGACTTTGATGAGCTCCCATTGCCCGTGGGCTTGGGTAGCGAGTTCTTCTATGACGGGGCCTAAGAACTGACACGGACCACACCAGGGAGCCCAGAAATCAACAACGACGGGAACTACCTGACTTCGTTCTAAAACGTCCTTTTCAAAATGTACTACTTCTGCCATAATATATATTCTGAATTCTTCAAATGTTATACGCCTGTCTAAAATTACTTGTGAGTCATTTTAGCATCGAATATTATTTTACGGAATTACCCCTGCTATTGGTTGCCTGAACGTAGACCTCAAAGCTAGTATAAGTCACAAAAATTTATGATCTGCCGGGTCTGAGGGGTGTTTTACAAGTCTGAGGAGACTATGACAAAGCAGCATGGCAATGCACAAGTATTTTACGGATTTGTGGTTTTACTGCGGAGAGTTGTTTTCTAACATTTGAATTTGTTTTAAATTAAGAACTTTATTTGACAGTTATTCTTCAGCTTACTTCTAACGATAGAAACTCAATGAAAAAACAACCTAGCATCAGCAAAAAAAACAATCTTCCACGCAGAGAATTTTTGAAAGGTGCCGCTATGTCCGCGGCCTCGTTTATGATCGTTCCCCGATACGTTTTGGGAGGAAAAGGCTATGTGGCTCCGAGTGACAAACTCAATGTAGCAGGTATAGGGGTATGTGGTATGGGAAAGGCTAATTTAGCCAATCTGAAAAGCGAGAATATTGTCGCACTTTGTGATATAGATGAAGGTCTGGTCAACGAAAGAGGTCTCAGAAAAGAATATCCGAAAGCTAAGTTTTATCGTGATTATCGTACCATGCTTTCTGAAATGGGTGACGATATTGATGGGGTTGTCATTGCTACGCCTGACCATTCGCATGCGGTCATTACCATGCACTGTATGAAGGAAGGAAAGCATGTCTATGTGCAAAAACCCCTGACCTTCACAGTAAAAGAAGCACGTGAACTGGCCAAGGCAGCGGAAGAAACCGGTGTTGTGACGCAAATGGGTAACCAGGGTCACTCCAGTGATGATGCCCGCAAAATCAATGAGTGGATATGGGATGGCGCTATTGGCGATGTACAGGAAGTGCATGTGTGGACCAATCGTCCTATCTGGCCACAAGGCATTCCGGCGCCTACTGAAAAAGTGTCTACGCCTAACACCCTGGATTGGGATCTTTACCTTGGTCCCGCACAACAGGTAGGATATCATCCGGCTTATCATCCCTTCGCCTGGAGAGGCTGGGCCAATTTTGGGGTAGGTGCTTTGGGAGATATGGGAGCCCACCTGATTGACCATCCAAACTGGGCTTTAAAATTAGGTTATCCCCATAAGATTACGGCAAGTTCTACGCCCTGGCTGACCGAACCTATCAACGGCGCTTCGTATCCGATGGCTACCATGGTAACCTACGAATTTGCAGAAAGGGAAGGAATGCCACCGGTAACACTTACCTGGTATGATGGTGGACTGATGCCGCCCCGCCCGGAGGAGATGGAAGAAGGAGAAAAATTAAATACGACCGGAGGTGTCATTATGGTAGGAAGTAAAGGAAAGCTGATGCACGAAACCTATGGAGCGAACCCCCGTCTCATGCCGAAGAGCCTGGCAGATAGTTACCAAGCGCCTAAACCCACGTTGAAACGTATTGCAACGAACCATGAAATGAATTGGGCCAATGCCTGTAAGGGTGAAGGGGAAGCTACTTGTCCCTTTAGCTATGCGTCTCCGCTTACTGAGAAAATGCTGTTAGGAGTAGTAGCCTTACGCGTGCCTGGTGAGACACTGGTATATGATGGTAATAAAATGGCGTTTACCAATAAGCCAGAGATGAATCAGTATTTACACCGTGAATACCGCCAGGGCTGGAGCCTGACCTAAATTTATTTTCCCTGACGATAAAGAATCTGTTGCTTTGCAGCAACAGATTTTTTTATTCCTGTTTATTTCAGCTTTACTGTTTTTCCTGTAGAAGCTGACTCTCTGGCTGCCTCCAGTATTTCCATCACTACCATATTGTTCTCCAGAGAAGACAAATCGGTTGGCTTTACTTTTACTTCCCCTTTGACTACCGCAGCCAGGTAAGTGAAAGGATCATCGTAAGGATGCTTTCTCTCGGGTGCCTGACTGCTTTTCTCAGCACTTTTTTCCTGCAGGCGAAGGCGCATAGCTGTTCCATCGACCGTATGAATATAACCTGTTTGCCCGTATACTTCCATGTCCTTCCGGCCGACAGGCCAATTCCAGGAAGCCTGAATCACGCCCTGCATCTGAGGATAAGTGATCACAATGGTGGCTTCGTCGTCTACTTTGGGGTAAATATCGGGTTTGATTTGTTGCGTCACGGCGGTCACGGAGGTAGGGCGCTGCCCCTGCATAAACCAGGTAATCAGGTTGGCTCCGTAGCAACCAAAGTCCATCAGGGCACCGCCGCCGTTCCATTTCGGATCGGTCAGCCACTCAAGAAATTCCTCACTGACACCAATTTCCTTAGGACCGGGATGCCCGTCGTGAACCACAATTTTGCGGGGACTACCAATGGCCTTTTCTTCCTGCACCAGGCGGTATACTTCGTGGTTGCTGGCATACCAGGTAGTCTCATAGTTGGTCAGTAAATGTATCTGATGCTGGCGGGCCAGCTTTTCCATTTGCCGGGCATGGGCCAGACTTACGGCCAGGGGTTTTTCTACCATCACATGGATGCCTCGGGGAGCACAGACCTCTACCACTTTCAAATGATCATAAATGGTGTTGAAAGCTGTAACGGCCTGGGGTTTAGTCGCTTCCAGCATACTTTCCAGGTCGTCGTAAACGATGTCCATGCTAAAACCGTATCGCTTGGCGTATTTTTGTGCCAGAGATTGGTTAGGTTCTACAATACCTACTATTTCAATGTCAGTCTGACCTGAACGGTTGAGGATGCCATGCACATGATCATGGACCAGGCCTACTATACCAATTTTCAAGGGGCTATCATTTTTTGATTGTGAATACGCAGAGAAAAACATAAAGGATAATCCGAAGGCTAGAAAGTATTTATACATAGTGAGCATGTTAGGCTGTTTACCGGCCAAAGTAAAGAGCCGGCGACAGCATAAAGTAACAGAAAAAAGTGATAAGTACCGCTCTGATGTTCGGAAAAATAAGGAGAACCCACTCATACTGATGGAAAGAAAAGTAAGACAGTGGGATAGAGGCGATATCAGGAGAAAAGAAGCCTCCTACGAAAGCGGTAGCGGCCTTACAGTTTTTGTACTTTTCTTATTTTTGACCCTTAGGCTAGCTCCAGTGTTTCTCCAGTGTTGTTCCAGTCTGGCTCCAAGGTAGTCCTATTCTCATTAAATTGTACTTTTCTAATAAATGTCTGGGTTTAATTCTAAGGAAAATCTTGCTGCTCTGTTCCTTATTTATCGTGAAGGGTTATTGGGGTAAGAGGAATTTCTTTGAATTGTATGGGTTGCGTTTTATTTTTAAGCCCCTGCTTACGATGAACGTTCGCTGCGTTAGCAGGAAAAGCCAAAGTAGATTACTGCCAGGGTTCTTTGAAGACCTTTAGATCGTTTCTGCATGGCCTCAGCTTTTATTGAACAGTAGCCTTCCAACAAATGGGCGGCAACGCCCTATTTTTGCTGGTAATATGGCCTATAGAAATGGAGCGTTTATTGATCGTTTTTGCGGACTAAACGCTACTTTTTATAGTAGAGATAAACACAATAGTGTTCATACAGTTGTTAAGCACAACTAAACTTAACATGAAAAGAAAATATGCTGACACATTTACTGTTTATCTTATTCTCTTAAAAGCAGTTTTTGCACAGAATAGCGATAGATTTGACAGTGCACAAATATGCAGTGAATTAGCGCAAAGGCTTCAGGAGAATACTGAGAAGGAAAATGTAGGAAGTGTAATAGCTGCAGTCACAGAGGGTGATCAAATCATTTGGTCAGATCATTTTGGATGGGTAGCGAAAGAGAAAAAATCTGTCTCATCAGAGGATGAAAAATATGGCTACGGTCTAGGGGTGAGCGTTTGGACAGACAAGGGTAAGCGAAGATGGATTTATCATAATGGAATTGCCGACGAATTTCTGTATAGATTAGGAAAAAAATAGATTGAATTGATAGCTGTGCCTGACATGGCGGATAAGCAACAGCGATAAAAAATAAGTGTCAGCAAGTGATCTGCTCTTAAAATATAGTGAACATAATTTGCTAAAGTGCATTAAATTCGCTGCAGCTTATGCTCTGGGCATTGGTGGGCATTCAACAAAAACAATAGACATGATAAAAGGAATCAATAAAGACACAGACATTAAAGACCACTCCTACATAAAGAAAACAAGAACTAACATCAAACTCCTATTAACATTCTTTCTTCTGTCATGGCTATTCTTCCTGCCTAATGACTTGACTGCTCAAACAAACAAAAATATTGTTACCCAATACAATGGCTGGTATATGTATTTCGGTAATCACCGGGTTTCAGAAAAATTAAGTATACACACTGAATACCAATGGCGCAGACATGATTGGATCACTGATTGGCAGCAATCCCTTCTTCGTGCCGGACTAGACTGGCATGTGAATAATGCTTTCATGCTTACAGGAGGATATGGTTGGATAAAGTCTTTCCCTTATGGAGAGCAGCCGATTCCATTTTCGTTCAACGAGCATCGTATCTGGCAACAACTTGTTCTTCAGCAGAATACTGGCAGACTCTATTTTCATCACCGGTACCGTCTGGAACAGCGGTTTTTGGAGAGCATTAGTGCTGACACAAATGGTAATCCCCAAGAAGATGGCTACAATTTCCGAAATCGTGCCCGGTATAGATTGTTTCTAACGGTACCTTTGAGTAGAAGCGAGTTGAAAGATAATACCTTGTTTATAGGCGTTTATGATGAGGTGTTTCTTGGTTTTGGTAAAGGAATTGGCAAAAATATCCTTGACCAAAACAGATTGTATTTTGCCTTAGGCTGGCGCTTCAATAAAGACTATAATATACAACTCGGTTATCTGAATCATTACGTCGTGAAAGCCGACGGTATAAACCATGAACGAAATCATACTTTGCAGATTGGTTTGACGTACAATCTGGATTTAAGGAAAAAAAAGTTATGACAAAGTTAATGCTTTAAGTAGGACCCGCCATCACAGGCCAGGAAAATTTACTGCCTGACAGTTTGCCAATGAACCCTTTAACATATAGCCAAACTCGGTGCCCGGCTGAAGAATACGTATTCTGAAACCTATACATCTCTTAGCCAGGGTCGTTTTCACCAAAAGAATACTCTCATGAACTATCTTCCTGGAACAATTCTTCTGGTCTTACTTTTAAGCTGTAATCCCCGTATCCATTCAGCAGAAGATATCTATGCCAATGGACAGAAAAAATACAAGGGAAAATATATTCTCTGTCTATCCAAAGATCCAACCTATCCGGAGATCATTATTCATGAACATAGAAAATTTGGGAAATGGACAGCCTATTATCCCAACGGCACCATCAAAGAAATTCGCCAATACACCCAAAAAGTTCACGACTGCCATACTGACATTTTAAAAGAAGGTACCTGGCGTTACTACAATCCGGAAGGTATTCTTTATTTGACCCAACAATATCGTCATGATTCGTTGGCCTACGCTGCCATCGATGTGTATGAGGGAGAAAGTCTCATTGGAAAAATCATTAAAAGTGACTTTTCAAGCGATTCAGTCTTCGTAAAAAAGGCTGCGCATGCTGGAGAGCTCATAGCAAACGCTTCCTTTGATCAGTATTATTTCAAGCCGATACAGTTGATCAATAACGGACAGGATCAGATTGAGTCATTGCTCCCGGCATGGTATTCACCTGATAAAGCCACACCTGATTATTATAGCATTCACCGGAGCGTAGAAGGGGTACCCCCACATTTTAAACAACAGAATACCCCGGAGACGTATAATGGATATGTAGGCCTGATGCTTTACCTGGATGACGAGAACCTTAGTAGACATTTATTACCAGATTATAGTGAAAGCCTGCAGACAAAACTTTTAGAACCCTTGAAAAAAGGGAGAAACTACTGCTTCAGGATCAACATTCGCCTATCATCCAACGCGGGGTTTTCTATTGACAAATTTGGTGTCTTGTTTTCAAAAGAACCCTTAGTGATTGATTACACGAAACCACCGGATGCTGTCAGTATTTCCTTTACCAAAGAATTAACTAATACAGCCGATTGGGAAACTTTATGCGCAAACTATGTAGCCAGCGGAGGGGAAAATTATATAACCATTGGCAGATTTTCTTCCCGATCTAATCTAAAAGTCAATCGCCGTAACGCAACCTATAAAAGCAGCCTGGATGTCAATGCATCGGCTTACTATCTAGTAGATCATGTAGAACTATATAGTGTTTCGGACAGTACAGCCTGTGGCTGTGAGAGTCCTGATGCTTTCGTTACAAATCCTGACTCCATTCATCCTTTTACAGAAGAAATCACTGTTGGGGATACCATCATTTTAGAGAATATACATTTCAAGTTTGATAGCTATCAACTCGAGCAGACCTCTTTCAACGAGCTTAATAGTTTATTTCGCTATCTCAAAACATCCCCTGAAATAAAATTAGTCATCATGGGGCATACGGATAGCGTTGGGAGTGAAGCTTATAATTTACAGCTCTCCATACAAAGAGCTGAGGAAGTCGGTAAATGGCTCATTGATAAAGGAATAAAACCTGAAAGAATTACTACGAAAGGTTTTGGAAACAGATACCCTCTTCTCAATAGCTTATCAAGTTCCGGCCTAAATCGACGGGTTGAAATTACATTAACGCATTGAGGAATCATGCTGACAACAAACGAAATAGCCCATACCTGGGCCGGCCGCACCTAGCTGGCCGCGCCTCTAAACAGTTATTGCAACTGATGTTCAAAACTGATACTTTAATAGATAAAGAAAGTCCAGAGGTATGTGTCCTATCTGAACCGTTAGTAGGCATAAAGAACGCTTAAATGAGAAAATTCAAAATCTTTCTGTTCTCCGTAGGATTACTTCTAGCAGCAGTCTTTATCTACTATTTCATAGTAGTGATGAATGCACGAGCGAAAACGCCAGAAATAGTTACCAATGCCTTACGCCCGGAAAGCATTCTGTTAGAATTAGAAGATCTTACAAAACAGCAGTTGGATGCGCTTATCAAAATTCAGGATCCCAACTTTTACAATCATAAGGGTTTTGATATCAGCACTCCTGGCGCTGGCGTAACTACCCTTAGTCAAGGTTTGGTGAAGTTGTTTTACTTTGATGATTTCAAACCTGGACTTGCAAAAATTAAACAAACACTAATTGCAAGATTTGCTTTTGATCCTCTAACGCCAAAAGATACTATATTAAAATTATTTATAAACCATGCTTATATGGGTCAAGGTAATGGAAGAGCCATGTATGGTTTTGGAAATGCATCAGAATTTTACTTTGATAAGAAATTCAAAGAGCTTAATCAAGATGAGTATCTTGCATTAATTGCGATGATCCGTGCACCAGACGGTTTTCATTATCTTCATAAAAGAGAAGAAAATGATTTGAGGGTTACCAGAATCAAAAGGTACCTTTCTGGTGACTATATACCACATGATAACAGTGATTTCCTCTACGATAGAGAATGAATAAGACTGCTAACACGACCTGGCCTCTATGTTCGGCCGATGGCCTTGCCAGCGGTTATGCTTGTCGTTACAGTTTATACGCACTTACTAATGCAATAAAACTCATATGTGTAACCACTAAAATTACTATGATTTGTCGGTTAATGATCGTATTTATCTTTTTCCTGCTATCCTCAAATGTGTTTTCACAGGCAACTATTAGTGGAAAAATTTATCATTATGACGGCAAGTCAGAGATTTATTACTCTCATAGCTGGAAAGGAATCCATCCTTTGATTGGGCAATCTATTAAACCTAGTGCAAGTGGAAATTTCAACATAACCTTAAACCCTGAAGAACTTGGAAAGGTAAACTTTCGCTACAAGCAATTTCGGTCTACCTTATTTTTTACGGATAATGCTACCATAGAAATTGTATTTGATGAGAATGACCCAACTTCATTTTCAGTGCGTGGAGATTTAGAAGTAATCAATCATTATTACCATACTTTTTCAACTTCCATGAAGAGCCCACTTATCTCAGTGAGCGGAAATGAGCATTCCAAATTCATTGCTAAGCTTCAAACTCCGGAACTTGTTGTTCATACCCTAGACTCAATGATGCAGCAGGAAATTGACCGAGTTTATGCAGAAAAACCGATTGATTTGGAAGGAGTAGAACTAGATTGGGTTCAGCTAGTAACAAAACATTTGATTAATGAAATTAAGGCCTACTATGGTATAGTTTTTTTGAATGCCATGTTTCTGAAAAAACAGCAACAACTTTTAGTATTACATGAAGATACCGTTGATACACTTGAAATTTATAACAGTCGGTGGCAGAACTTGATTGAATCATTTACCCATAACATCAGCCGAGAAATAGAACCCATGCCAAATAGCCCTTATTACAATGAATTATTAAGAATGCATTCATTTGTTATGCAAACCTACAAAGAATATGACTTTCAACAACCAATGTCCATAGATGAGGATATCTATCATAAATTAGTAGGATTTGACTCCTTATTGTTTAATGATGACAAGTCGGTCCTGGCTTATCAATTGAACTATCTAAACACGTTTTTAGGTAGCGATTTTTATTACTCACCTGCCTTGTTAGACATAACCAATCAGTTGAAAAGTGAACATCCTAATGTGTCTTATTGGCCATTACTTGAACCTAATATCAAGAAACTGAAAGGTTCAATCATTGCAGCTGGAAAAAAGTATAAAGAGGCAGAGATCATAAAAACGAATTATACTACTTTCAAAGACCTCATCAACCAATTTTCAGGTAGCTACTTGTATGTTGATATTTGGGCTACTTGGTGCTTGCCTTGTATTAAAGACTTTCAATACAAGGATGAAATTTCCTCATTCATGGAGCCAGAGGTACAAAGACTTTATATCTCCATTGATCAGCAAAGGTTTGCAGAGAGATGGCAACAAAGTATTAAGTACAATGAACTGAAAGGATATCATGTCAGGGCCAATAATGAGTTGATAGAAGATATGTGGAATAGCCTTGGAGGAATCCAAGGAGCTATACCCAGGTATGTATTAATCGATAAATCAGGGAATATATTTAAGTCAATGGCGGCTAGTCCCAGTCATCAGCTAGAACTCAGGAAACAGATTGAAGCAATGCTTTCTGAGGATAGCAATAAATAGGAAGTGCTCTAACAACCCCTATGAATGAATGGAGTTTCCATGGGTCAGGATACTTTGGTAGTGCTTGGAAAGTTCTCCACAAATTGTAAATTTATATATAGGTGGCTTGTACCAGTGGAAAATTGGTGCTTTCTTATCCCCACTCATCATAGATAGGCATTATGGTCAAAGCAGAATAAACAACTATGCACTACCGAATGATTATCCTTTTAATGGCTTGCCTGGTATTTTTTGAATCTTGTTCTGACAATGAAACGGAAACACCTCGCCAATACCTGCAAACAGTGCTCACTCACCTGGAAGAAATAAAAACGGCTATCTATTTTTCTCGTGGTGAGACCTGGGCTCCCGGTGATACAGTGCCCACTCGGGTTCATAGTAGTTATTATAAAGCCTATGATCATCCTGCCGACACCGCCCTTGGCGCTAGTTGGGTTAGATTGAATAGCGAGGATACTACCCAGTTAAAATTCGTTTATGATGGCAACATGCGAGCTGCAATTTCTGAAGAGAAAAAAGCAATAGTGATAGACAGCTTTAAGGTCAGGAAACTTCCTTTTAGATCTGTGAAAGTTCCTTTTTATCAATATACACGCGATGTTCTTGAGTATGCATTAACCACCCAGGACAGTGTCTCCTTAGATTTTAATGATTTGGGAGATACGGTCTATGTAAAATTAACCATCCATGAAGATGAGCAGGTAGAGTTTTTCGGCAAAGCCTATTACAATCCGGAACCTCCCTATGGGTACCAGGACCCAACCTCCATCTATGAGCTGTGGATTGACAAGGCAACCCATTTGCCTTACCGGTATAGACGGGAAATGGAGCACAATATTTCAACAGAAGCGGTTTCTAACGCTGCGTTTAATACATTAGATATTAAAGATTTTGTAGCTGCTTCCTACTTTCCGGCAGATTATGAAATCAGACAATACGGAGAAAAAAGTAAAGTAGCTAGCCCGCACGAACTATTAGGCAAAAAAGCGCCTGAGTGGCTGCTGACTGATGAATATGGAGAAAAAGTAGGCTTACACGGATTTGAAAGTAAAGTGGTCTTGGTGCAGTTTACCAGTGTTAACTGTGGTCCCTGTCGGGCATCCATCCCTTTTTTGAACAGCTTATCCTCGGCATACGATAAGGAAGACTTTGATTTAGTAGCCATAGAGAGTTATACCAGCAATACCAACGTATTATCCACCTACAGGAAACGAACGGGTTTAGACTACCAGTTTCTGATGTCAGAGGAAGGTGTAAACAGTCAGTACAATATCCGGGCTACGCCCATCTTTTTTATGTTAGATGAAGAGCGTATTATCAGGGAGGTGATTATCGGATATAGTGGGGCTTCTACAGAGGAGCAAATTACGCAAGCCATCGATCAATTAATCTAAATATAAAGGTATAAGCATCATGCTTCGGCTAATGCATTGCCAGCATCTATGATAGCTATTAATAAAGGATTAAACGCCTTCAAAATTGATTAAATCATCAAAGCGGAAACGGAAGTATTTATTTATTTTCGCCATAGTTGGCATGATTAGCTTATTGGTTATTTCATACCTTCATGCTTACCAGTTTACTCATTTCTCAGCTACTTCACCGGCAAGGACGGATCCCGAAAGTTTAACTGTCTCTGATAAAATTAACCTGCTCTTCACAGGTATTCAGAATCCACATCAGCAAGACTTAACCCTGCCTGCCATTTCATACGAGACCTTTTTTATAGAAGGTGATAAAAAATTAGAAAGCTGGTGGATCCCCAAGGAAAATGCAAAAGGAATTGTACTTCTCTATCATGGTTACGCTGGTAATAAAGCTCAAATGCTATCCAGGGCCATGGATTTACATACAATGGGTTATGCTACAGCCATCATTGGATTTAGAGGAAGTGGAAATTCAGAAGGTAACTATACAACAATTGGCTATGAAGAAAGTGAAGATGTTATCATCAGTTACCAGTTTTATAAAGAGAAGTTTCCTCAACCATCTATCTTTCTGTTTGGAACCAGTATGGGAGCCGCTGCCATATTAAAAGCGTTGCACGATGCAAATTTGACCGTGAAAGGAGTTATTCTTGAATATCCATTTGGCTCTTTATATCAAAGTGTTCAAAACAGGTTTAAAGTTATGGGCTTTCCAAGTTTTCCCATGGCAAGTTTGCTAACCCTTTTTGGCGGTTTGCAGCTTAACTTTAACGCCTTTAAACATAATCCGGCAGAGTATGCTAAAAAAGTAAATTGTCCGGTGCTCTATCTGGCAGGTGATGAAGACGATAGAGTAACCAATGAAGAAACACTGACTGTCTATCAGAACTTAAAAACAAAGCATAAATTTTTATACATTTTTGAGGGGGGTGGTCATGAAAATTTCAATGAAACCTTCCCGGAGCAATGGATCAGGGTTTGTGCAAAGTTCTTATCTGACATTGAAAGAAAAGAACATACTCCCATTTTGCAGCCACAATACCCATAAGGTTTTAATACAGATTTATCTGTTCCTCAAAAGTACTTTCCATATATTTGGTTATAATATTAAAACCCACAGGAAGAGCAGAAATAGCGTACCCCTCTAAGTGAAGTACATCTTTTCTTTTGTCGACAGAGCGAGTATTTTTGAGAGAAAAGCCAAGGTATAGAGCAATGAGAAAAAATGCTTACGCTGGTAGAAGATTTTCACAGGAGTGGTAGATCACAAGTGGTTGTATGCACATTCTCAAACGTAAATCTCATTTGTAGTATTTTTGAGTGGCAACTGCCTGTATTGGAGCGGTTTACCTTCCATCATATTTCGTGCGTAAGTACTTTTTCTACAAGGGTTGGTGAACAGCTTGCAATAACAATGGAAATTTATTCATAACAACGCGTCAGGCTATCATTAATTTAATTACATTTTGTATGTATAATACATTCATTTTACATACATTTACGCAATAAACATCGGAGATGAAGGGTACAAACATCGGAGAATTCGAAGAACTGGTGCTGCTCACCGTTGCTGCGTTGATGAAAGAAGCCTACAGCGTAGCGATTTGCGATGAACTCTCGAATCAAACGGGTCGTTCAGTGAAACTTGGTGTGGTGCATGCGGTGCTTAACCGCCTCGAAGAGAAGGGGCTTGTGAAAAGTCATCTGGGTGAAGCAACGAAGACCCGTGGTGGTAAACGCAAAAGATTCTATCAACTCACGATACCGGGAAAGGCAGCTTTGGTCCGCGCCAAGTCGATACGCGATCAGCTATGGGACCGGATACCGTCGCTTGTCTGGAAAAAAGTGTAGCATGGAAGAACAAAAACACCATCCGCCCCACTGGGCACAGCGGTTTGTAGAGTGGTATTGTAAGCCCGACCTCGCAGAGGATCTTATCGGAGACCTCAACGAATACTTCGAGCGGAATGTACGATCCATCGGGCCACGTCGTGCGAAGCTGATCTACATGATTGATGCCTTCAAGTTCTTCAGAATTTATACGGTACGAAGACCAACATTTGTCAATCTTTTTATTCACTGGATCATGATCGGAAGCTACACCAAAACATCGGCACGCAACTTAATGCGCAACAAGCTGTTCTCGTCCATCAATATTATTGGCCTTGCCATCAGTATGTCCGTCGGGTTACTGCTGATCGCGTTCGTGCTCGACCTGCATTCGTACGACAGGTTCCATAAGAAGGGTGAGAGGATCTATCGCATCACCAACGTAGCGACTTTCACTGGTGAGCAAGGGGGTAAGTTTGCATCCACATCCATAAAGACCGGAAAGCTGATCCGGGAAAAAGTAACGGGCATTGAAGAAGTGGCTATTGTGCGCGACGGCTTTTCGGAGGATGCGGAGGTCGGCGACAATATTCTCCCTATCAAGGGCTTCTGGGCGGAGCCATCGCTGTTCAGTATATTTACATTTCCAATGCTGGAAGGCAATCCCGACAGGGCGCTGAAAGATCCTTACTCGATTGTTCTGACCGAGACGGCAGCCAGAAAGCTATTCGGCAATGAGTCTGCGCTCGGCAAGGCAATCAAATTCGACACGCTCGATTACCAGGTGACCGGGGTAATGAAGGATGTTCCCTTCTTTTCGCATATCAACTTCGAAGCGTTGGTATCACTGTCGACGGCCGAGCAGCTCAATAAGAACGACAAGAATCTCGAAAAATGGACAAGCATGTGGTCAAACTACGTGTACCTTCTGCCATCGGAACATGCCGACATGGCCTCAATCCAGTCGCAGCTCGATGCCATTGCAAAGGAGGAAAATCTCGCCGATGATAACACGAAGATCCAACTCGAGCTTCTACCTTTATATAAAATCGTGGTTGGAGAGAATCTCCGTCGCTCCGAGGGCCTTCACACCGTAAGCCCTCACATGCCTCCCTTTGTGCTCTGGATACTTGGCGGGCTTGCACTCGTGGTGATATTGTCTGCATGTTTCAACTATACCAACCTTTCGATAGCGCGTGCCATGCGCCGCTTTAAGGAAGTAGGTATTCGCAAAGCGATCGGTGCCGGCAAGAGCCAGGTACGGCAACAGTTCCTGGCGGAGGCGATCATGATCTCCCTGGCAGCCCTTCTTCTTTCCTACTTCATCTTTCTCGTATTGCGACCGCAGCTGATAAACCTGGCTCCGGAGATGCAGCGCATAGTGAAGCTCGAGCTCACGCCGTCTATGGTGGTAGCCTTTATCGCCTTTTCGGTCACCGTAGGCATTATTGCCGGCTTCATGCCTGCCATCTTCTTCTCGAAAGTCAGTGCGATCAATGCGCTCAGGAATGTGTCCGCTCCGGCGTACCGGTCGGTAAAAGTATACAAACTCGCAACCCTGAGGCGTGCGTTGGTGATCATTCAATACACGTTCACACTGATCTTTATTACCACCACCGCCATCGGCTATGTGCAGTATAAAAACATTCTTGCATTCGACCTGGGATTCAACACTGAAAATATCCTGAACATCAATATGCAGGGCAATAAACCCGATGCGCTTCTCAAGGAAATGAGTGAGATGCCGGAAGTAACCGCACTGTCGCGGTCGTTGATAACCACTGCCGTTGGGAATGCCTGGGGCGGCTATATGACATACAAAGATTCGCGCGACTCTGCCTTGATCATGACCAACCACGTCGACGAAAACTACTTATCCCTGCATGAATACAAGCTCATTGCCGGGGGAAATTTTATAGCACGACCCACTACAGCCAAAGCCGTCAGAGAAGTGATCGTTAACGAGCAAGTCTTAAAACGATTTAACATAGCTGACAACAATCCCCAGAAAGCAATCGGGGAGGAGATCACATTCAGTAATGCCCGCGGAAATGGACGCAAGATGACCATTGTTGGCGTCATGAAAGACTTTCACTATGGCAAGGTTGAGAATCTCATTGAGCCGGTAGCATTCATGTTCTGGACACCCGAAGACAGGGCGGTCATTAATGCCAAAATACAGAGTACTGACATGCTGGCGACCATGGCTAAGCTCGAGTCAATGTGGAAGAAGATTGATCCCGTTCATCCATTTCAGGCCGAATTCTATGACGAAACAATAGAAGATGCCTACAGCGAATATTCCGCTATGATTAAGATCATTGGTTTCCTTTCATTCCTGGCTATTTCTATCGCATCGATGGGCTTGTTCGCAATGGTGGTATTCACTACCGAGACAAGACTAAAAGAGATCAGCATCCGCAAAGTGATGGGCGCCAGCTCCGGTAACCTTATATACTTATTGAGCCGCGATTTTCTATGGCTCCTGTCTATATCGGCGCTCATTGCACTGCCGGTCACTTACTTCTTCTTCGAAAGTGTTGTGCTCACGCATTTCCCCTATCATACACCCGTGCAAATCGCTGAGTTGTTCGTTGGCTTGCTGGCGGTATTGCTGATTGCGTTCATGATGATCGGGTCGCAGACGATGAAGGCGGCAAGAAGTAATCCGGCAACGGTCCTGAAGAGCGAATAGGGGTTACAGGTTACCAGGTTACCATCCCCTTCTGTCTTTTAAAGACTGTATGTGGGCCAGATGATGTTTACCATGCCAGGCATAAAGAGCCAGGGCAGTATCCAGACGTACCAGGCGGCCCTGTTCCGGATGCATGAAGGTTTTCGCCCAGTCTTCCTCCTGCATATTTTTCAAGAGGATCACCCATCGCTGATGCAAAGCCTCCAGCAGGCGTAAAGAAACTTCCGGAGGGGTATCCTGCGCATCTGACAAGGTAGCCCAGCGGTCTTCATAATACAGCTTGATGGTAGGTTGCTCTTCTGTTAAGGTCCATTTAAAACGGATATAACCGTTGAGGTGGCTGTCGGGCACATGATGAACGACTTGCCGGATGGTCCAACCTCCTTCCCGGTAAGGGGTATCCAGTTGTGCGTCTGACAGATTTTCTACCGCCTGGCGCATCTTCTGCGGAAGGCTTTCTATCTCGGCAATATGATGTTGCCTTTCCTCAGGAGAAATCTGTTGGGGAGGCGAAAATTTGCCGATTGGATATCGTAGTGTTTCCAGTTGCATAGTATCGAGAGTTGTATTATTGAGTATACCGGAAATTGTAGATGATAAGTTACCTGCCTCCGGTTCATTATCCTACAATAATCTCTCATTCTGCTGATGCCAGCTGAATTCTTCTAACCAGAAAAGTATGCACTGAAAGATAGACGCCAGATTATCCGATCAGGAAGGCCATTGTCCTTGGAATGCAAAGGTTTCTATGGGCTTACGGGGTTTTTGAGGATTTTCTTCGTCGCCCAGATAACCTAAAGCTGCCATCGCCAGAGGTTCATAATCGTCCGGAATGTGCAAAAGTTCTCTGGCTTTTTCCGGAGAAAAGCCTGCAATCTGGCGCACATAAAGGTCCAGCTCTGTGGCCTTGAGCAGCAAGAAAGCCATAGCCATACCTGTATCGTGCCAGGCGTGCCGGTTTTGTACATCACTTTTTGAAAAGGTGGTTTTGGCAACACTGAGCATGATCACCGGTGCCTGTTGGGCCCAACTTCTGTTTTTTTCGTTCAGGCAGTCCAGCAACTTTACATAAGCTTCTTCATCGTCGCGGGTAGCATAAATAAATCGCCAGGGCTGTTCGTTGAAGCTGGAAGGAGCCCGGCGGGCCGCTTCAAAAAGTTGCTCTAACATTTGCCGGCTAATATTTTGATCTTTAAAAGACCGGGGGCTGAATCGTTTCTGTATCAGTGTATCTATATGCATTGCTTCGTATCCCATGTCAATAATTCATGTATATACATCTATTAACATGGATAAGGGCAACATGGTTTACAAAGTAGTCAAAAGTTGAGGATTGATATAATCATGCTGTTGTCTATGACTTTTTAATTACTTTACAAATAGTGTTGCAGGAAGCGGATAATCGCTGGCATGAATCCCTGAGCCAGGGGGAGGTCCGGGGTGCTATAGGAGGCGATATTTTCCTGTGTATCGGTAGAGGATCCTTTTAGTATATGGTTCATCCCTTCGATAAGAACGAGTTCAGCCTTTGGATTCACTGTTACCAGTCGTTTGGCTTCTTTTACCTGTACCTGCAGATCGGTAGTGCCCTGTACAATCAGTACAGGCTGTTTGAGTCTGGCAATTTCCCTGGCAGGATGGTATTGAAACCAGGACATGAGATAGGGTTGCACGCTGGGCCTGAACAAGGCATAAAAGCCTGAGCCCACAGCCTGAACGGTATGTCCTTTTTTAAGTTCTTTAATAATTTTGTTTGCTTCCTCCCGGACGAAATCGGGTTGTGTGCTAAGCTGCTCCAGGATCAGAGAATCGGCAGGTTGGGCAGCTCCTGCCACCGATATGAAAGCGTCTGTCCGTGTTTTACGGGCAGCCAGCATGCCGATGAGTGAACCTTCACTATGCCCTAACACTACTATTTTTGTCAACCTTTTGTCTTTTTTGAGTTGATGGATCCAGGCGACAGCATCTTCTACATAGTGCTCAAAACGAAGATGTTCTTCCTGCGAAGCGGCTGCCCTGCTAGCTCTTACCCCTCGCTTATCGTACCGGAGGGAAGCAAAACCAGCCTGAGCCAGGCTGTCTGCAATCATTTTCAGGGCATTGTTTTTTCCTGGCAGTAAATCGCTGTTGCCGTTGCGGTCGGTAGGGCCTGAACCAGCAATGATCAATACTACCGGACAGGGCTGCGCTTCCTGAGGCATGGACAGGGTACCATACAGTGAACCCGAAGCTGTTTTTAATTCTACCTCCTCCGTGATAGGATGATGCTCCGGGGGAGCACTTATTGCTGAGAAGAATCCCAGAATCAAACAGCCAACCCTGTAAACTTGATGGCTACACAAGACTTTCATAATTGCATAACAAACAGTGCCAGAAGATAGACATTAAATGCTGGTATTTGTAATTTATAGCTTATACTTTTCTATCGGATGAAAAAGAAAGCATCAGCATACCCCGCTGTCTATTTGTACCGCCGTATTGTACGAGCCAAATTATTTATTGACCAGCATTACTATCAGCCCATTAACCTGAATGATATTGCCCATGAGGCTTATTTTTCCAAATATCATTTTATCCGATTATTTAAAGAAGCTTATGGCCAGACACCGCACCAATACCTGATGACGCAGCGAATAGAAAAAGCCAAGGTCTTGCTGAGTCAAGAGCATATACCGGTGGCTACTATCTGTTTTGAAGTTGGTTTTGAGAGTGTAGGCTCTTTTTCTTCACTATTTAAACGACGAACGGGAATAACGCCCCAGGTATATCGCAGGCAAGAGAGGCGGAAGCGGAAGTTAATGCAAAAACAACCTTTGCATTATGTGCCCGGCTGTTTTGCCAGCGTCAGTGGCTGGACCCCCTAAAAACGCAATTTTCAAGAAATCTCCTGTTTTTCTTCCTGTTACCTTTACCAAAAAAAAGCTATGATCACCAAAATGTCGCACACTTGTATTTATGTGCTGGATCAGCAGGAAGCACAGGATTTTTATGTCGGTAAACTGGGCTTTGAGGTAAGAACTGATGCGCCCATGGGGTCTAATGCACGCTGGCTGACGGTTGGCCCCAAGGAACAGCCAGACCTGGAAATTACGCTGATGCCCATACAGGAGGGTATCGTATTCAATAAGGAAACCGCGAAGAGCATGAGAGATTTGGTCAAAAACGGAACCTTTGGGTTTGGCGTATTTGAAACGCCCAACATTCGGGCTACCTATGAGGAACTCAAAGCGAAAGGAGTGGAGTTCGTCAAGGAGCCGACAGAGGAGTTTTATGGGGTGGAAGCCATCTTTAAAGATAACTCAGGGAACTGGTTTAGTTTAGGGGAAAAAAGGTAAGGAAATTAAAAAGCAGCGTTCTGTTTGCTGTAGAACGCTGCTCTCTGCTATAATAGATTAATTATAAGTCTACTTTTTCGTCCGGATGTTTTTCCAGATAATCTTTCACCAGCTGAGGAGGATTTTCTCCTTCCGGCACAAAAATCAGAGCAGCTGAATTCAGACAATAGCGTAGGCCTGTGGGTTTGGGGCCATCCGGAAAAACATGCCCCAGGTGTGAGCCACTGCTGCTATCCAATACCTCCACTCTGGCCATGCCATAACTATTATCTTCTTTCAGCACGACAGCTTCCTTCGTCACAGGGGCATAAAAACTGGGCCATCCTGTGCCGGACTCAAACTTGGTTTCTGAGGTGAACAAGGGTTGACCTGTAGCGGCCGAATAGTATACCCCTTTCTTTTTATTGTTGTTCAGCTCGCCTGTGAAAGCTCGTTCGGTGCCTGCTTCCCGCAGAATGTTGTATTGTTCAGGCGTCAGCCTGTCTTTCCATTCCTCTTCCGAAAGTTGTACTTCGTACTGATGATTTTCTTTGTTTTCCATAATGCCAATATATTGTTGGGCAGTACTCTGTTCCTGAGAACAGGCCACTGCAATGATGCCTGACAGGGCAATAAATATGGGTTTGAAATTTAAACGTTTCATACAGCTTAATAACAAAATAGAATACGAGATAGTTTTAACGCATTTACGCATCTCAGGCCAGGCTTGGATTTACAAAAGAACTCCAGGCCTGCCTTATTTTATGCTGCATATTTAGCATATATCCGTCTGTTTTGTTGTCATTTTACCGACAAAACGCTGTGATGGAAGAGGATGATCATTTCCGGTTTTGCGCCGGAAAAGAAAAAAGTGGGTTTATGAGAATACTTTAGCGGTTGTCCAGCAGATATTTTGTAAATTCTTCTCCTTCTACGGTGGTATATTTAAAGTCCTCATCGCCGTTGAACGATACGCTCCTTATATTCAGCGGATTGGCAAACTTAGTATACTTAAAATTGGCTAATCCGTTGAATACCGCTTTTTCAAAATCGGCACCGCTGGGAAATTCAGCATACTTGAAGTTGGCTTCTTCCTGAAATACCACATTGGTAAATTTTGTTTGCTGTGGAAACTCAGCGTATTTAAAGTTGGCATCATCTTCAAAGACTACCTGGCTGAAATTAGGAGCTTCTGAAAATTCGGCATATTTAAAGTTAGCTTCCTCCTGAAAGACAGAACCCTGAAAGTCAGCGTCATCGGAGAATTCTGAATATTTAAAAGCACTGGCTTGCCGGAAGGTACAATCTTTAAACAGTACCTCATCCCTGAAATTGGCTATGTATGTGTCGTCGGACCTTTCATCGTGATAATAGGCGATGACATCGTCTTGAAAGGTACAGTTAACAAAGGATAAAGCGCTTTCTACTGTGCTCTCATAGGTATCCTGGTTGCTGAACCATTTGGAGACACTACTGGTTTCTTTCCGGTTTTCCAGGTTTGTCAGGTCCAGTTCTCCATGAATTTCTACATTTTCAAAGTGAACAGCCTGCCCCTGATTGATCTGATCAATAATCTGGCTGGCTTCCAGGCGTGTTTGAGCCATACTAAATGAGAGACAAGAAAGCAAAAGGAAGGAAGTGAAAGCGATACGTTTCATGGCAAACAGCTTAGGTTAGTACATACTATTGATAGCCCTGGTTTCAAGGAATATGCCAGGATGTAAAACCTGCCTGATCGCTTATAAAAGGCTTTGTTCAGGATGCAGATTGTTCAGATACGGGCATGATTGTCCGGTTGCGCACAGTATGTATTCCTATAATTACCTATTGTTGCACTACCTGTACGGTATGATCGGTTTTGTTAGGAACAGGAGGATTGATATGACCTTTTAGCGGACTACAATCGGTATAGTCTGTGCCATCCGCTACCTTGATATGGTGATGGTCGGCCACCCGGTTGTTGGTAGGGTCAAAACCCACCCAACCCAGCTTAGGAACGAAAGCTTCCACCCAGGCATGCATCTGGGCTGAACCCATAAAGTCTTGCCCCTGGTTAAGATAGCCCGATACATAACGGGCGGGAATCTGGTGATGCCGCAATACCCCTAACATCAGGTGGGTATAATCCTGGCAGACACCCCTTGGGTTATTCAGCACGTCGCAAGCGCGGGTAGAGGGATTAGTTACCCCTGGCTTGTATTCTAACATGCCATACAAAGCACTGTTCAGGCTGGTCATATACTCTAACAAGGATTTATCCCGCTGATATAAGAGTGAAGAAGGAATCTTCTCCGCTGGCAGCGCTGTTAAGGGAGTCTGTTGTATGTAAAGGTAATGATCTACAATGAACGCATCGGAGTCCAGTATGGCTAGTTCTTCTTCCAGAGGCAGGCTATCTGCCGAAGAAGGAAACGAGTCTTCTGTCGCTTTATGCACAGTGCAGCTCACCTTTATTTTGAAATGATTAAAAGGCTTACCTATCCTGACACAGATCAGGTTGTAGCCAAAAACATTGCGGGAACGAAAGAATGGAATTTTCAGAGAGTTTTCTATCTTTTCCTCTGTCACTTCCTGGGTATCGCTGGTACAGGGTACTACCAGAAACTCAAACAGGGCTTCCTGCACCTGATGGTCATAAACGTTCTCAGCTTCGTAGGAAATGTGGTATGTCACCATTTAAAAAGTAAGATATTGTTGTTCAATCTGAGCACCGATCCGGATAAGGGTTTGCTGTAAATCATGTAAAAATTTTTCTGCCTGAGCCAGGATCTCGTCCAAAGTTAAAAAATTCATGTTGGCTGTCAATTTACCAACGGTGAACTCAACGGAATCTGGCGAAATAGGTTTGTTGTTGCTGATAATTTTTAAATCCGCTTTCAACTTTTCCAGATTATAAAGTACCGATTTGGGAAATTTCTGGTTGAGAAGCAGGAAATCTATGGCCCTTTCCCGGTTGGGTGTAGTGCCATAGTAGTGGCGGCTCATATCCAGTCCGCCGGCGCTCCGGAGCAGGGCGGCCCAATGGTAACTTTGAATAGCCTGGCTCATAGGGGATTCCTCTGTTTTTCTGATATCCTGTAGCTTTGAAAGAATAATTTGTGTAATCTGCGTGGCTCTTTCCAGATGAATACCGGTCCTGATCAGCGACCATACCTCATTGCGAAGCAGTGTATTATCAGCTACCCCTTTGATAATGGTAGTGGTATCCATAGCGCTTTTACAGAAATCGTAAGGCCCTTTCTTCTCCATTTCTTCCCGCGTAAAAACATTCATCGCATGATAAAAACGGTTAATCGCTTCCCACAACTCGGTGGGAGTATTATCCCGTACACCCCGTGCGTTTTCCCGTACTAATGCTACATAGTTTTTAATAGAATAGGGATTTTGATCTTCCAGTGTCAGAAAATAAATAACCTGATGATCCACTATCTGAGGGCTATATTCCTGGAAACTTTGAGCGGCGCTGGCCATAAAAAGCATGGACTCCAGGGTTAGCTGTTTGTCAAAAGCGCTGGGAGCATCAGAAGAAGAGAGATACTGTGCATTGATATATCTTGCCAAATGCTCTATTCTTTCTATGTATCTTCCTATCCAGAATAGACTGTTGGCCGTTCTTGAAAGCATCATGAGGAGGAACGTAAATTAAAGTTTTGTCTAAATTAATACTAGTGTAAGGTAAATATGATTATAAAAAGAAACCGGAGGTTGTTGATCCGGTATAAAATGAAATGTGTGACTACTCCTGCAACACCCACGTATCTTTAGACCCGCCGCCTTGGGAGGAGTTCACAATCAGATTTCCCTTTCTTAAAGCCACACGTGTGAGCCCGCCTTTACACACATACTCTATTTGGTATCCGCTGAGGGAAAAGGTCCTCAGATCCACATGGCGGGGTTCGAACCGTTCATTTTCCTCTATAAAGGTAGAATGCACTGACAGGGACATGATGGGTTGCGCAATATATTTGCGACGATTGGCTTTAATGATTTCCTTAAAATCTTCCTGTTCCTGCCGGCTGGCTTTACTGCCAATGAAGATTCCATAACCGCCGGATTCATCTACAGGTTTTACCACCAGCTTGTCCAGGTTTTCCAGCACATAGAGGAAGTCGTCGCCCTTTTCACAGCGGTAAGTAAATACGTTTTTCAGGATTGGCTCTTCGCTCAGATAATAGCGGATCATGTCGGGCACATAGGTATACACGGCTTTGTCGTCGGCCACGCCGGTGCCGGGTGCATTCACCAGACTGACGTTTCCTTCCCGGAAAGCGGACATTAAGCCGGGAATACCCAGTGTTGAGTCTGCTCTGAAAACCATAGGGTCAATAAAGTCATCATCAATCCGGCGGTAGATGACATCCACCTTTTTGGGCCCGTGGATGGTCTTCATGTATACAAAATTATGATCCACAAACAGATCCCGACCCTCTACCAACTGCATGCCCATCTGCAGAGCCAGGTAAGAGTGTTCATAATAAGCAGAATTATACATGCCCGGTGTGAGTACCACACACACAGGTTGGTCTACCCCGATGGGGGCCACGCTCTTGATCACCTCAGCCAGGGCTTCCGGATAATCTACCACTGGTTGAACCCGGCTTTTGAAAAAAAGATTGGGCAGGATTCTTTTGGTAGCCATGCGGTTTGACAACACATAGCTAACCCCGGAGGGGCAGCGAAGATTATCTTCCAACACATAATATTCACCGTCTTTGTGTTTGATGATATCCGTACCGGATATATGCACATAGATGCCTCCATAAGGCACAAAATCCATCATGTGCTTGCAGTAGTGGCGAGAAGAGAAGATGAGTTCTTTGGGCACGACATTATCTTTGAGAATTTTCTTCTCATTATAAATATCCTGCAAAAAAAGGTTCAGTGCCCGGTTACGTTGTATGAGCCCTTTTTCTATTTTCTCCCATTCTTTGGTGGGAATGATCCTGGGAAACAGGTCGAAAGGGAATATTCTTTCTACGCCCTGGGATTTATCCGAATAAACATTGAAGGTAATGCCCTGATCGAAAGAAGATTTTTTTGCATAATCATTCAGGTATTTAAAATCTGGCAGCGATATTTTTGCCAGATGATTGTATACTCGCTGATAATGTTGTCTTATTTGACCATTTTCGTCAAATACCTCGTCGAGAAACTCGGATGTTCTGGAATACTCCCTGAATAAATTTTCTAAATACTTTTCCTGAATCATGGATAGGTAAAGTTATGTGTAGCATTAAAATTAGCAGAAAATTTGAATTTTTGAAGAAAAGGGGCTGAATATTTGAAGATTATGTGGCAAAAAAAGGCTAGATCAGAACATTTAGTAAATATTTGCAGGTTAATCCTTTTTTATATTCTGATAGTAGCTTCGCCAGTAATATTCTCTCCTCTGAAATCAGCACACATGATGCCCAAGGCTAATGACCTGCCGCAGTATTACCTTCACACAGGAGTGTTGGGTTGGGGCAAGTCATTGACCGGCAGTGCTTCTAATGATGTGTCTACATGTACCTGTCATAACTTTTCTCAAATGGTATATTAAATGTGGTGAGTAATTAAATAATCCATCTGCATTCAGGCAGTCAAAACAAATAATTTTACTTAATATTGGGAGAGCGTAAGAAATTCACTTGTTATGAGGCTTTTGGCGGCTTTTAGACATCTCACAATACAGGGAAAAAGATACAGCAAGATGATACTATATGAATGACCCCTATCATATTTTAGAATAATTTTTATTTTTTTTGTAATTAATTAAATATTAAATGATTATTTTTGTTAGATAAAAATTTTTACAACTTACAATTTTGTATGGGTAAACTTATTTTTTGGTATTTATTCTATTGGTTTCTGCCCGTATGTAGGAAAAAATTGAGGAGTTCAAAACGATGCATTTCAGTACAAAAACATAATTAACTTTTTATTATGAAGCAAAAATTACTATGGAGCGCATTAACCTGCTTGGTTTGGCTGGGCTGGACAATGCCTGTTCAAGGACAAGACAACGCACTGGATTTTGATGGAGCTGATGATTATGTAGACACTAAAGCTTTTATTTCGGGGTCTTACACCAAAGAAGCCTGGGTTTATTATACAGGAGGTGGTGAAGGTAACAACGTCATCTCCGGCGACAGTATCACCGCCAATACAGCCCTTTGGATTCCTGAAGAAACCGGTTTTCGTTTGGCAGCCGGACACAACGGGGATTGGGATATGGTGCAGGATACAGCCGTATTTCCAGTGGATCAGTGGGTGTATGTAGCGGTTACCTATAATCAAAATCAAAATATTCTGACGCTGTATAAAAACGGCCTGCAGGTCTCACAAAAGAAAGGTGTTCCCAGACTAAACTATAATGACGAAGGTGATAGCCTTTGGGTTGGTGCTTATGGCACTGGCTTTTTTTTCAATGGCGCTATTGATGAAGTTAGAATCTGGAATTACGCCAAGACCGCCACGGAGCTAAATGATAGCAAGAATTTGTCACTGGCCGGCAACGAAACGGGTCTTATTGCCTATTATCAGTTTAATGAAGGAACGGCAGCGGGCAATAACGCAAGCGTGACGACCCTGCCGGATGCTACAGCGAATGCGAATGATGGCACACTATATAATTTCGCGCTGACAGGGGGCAATTCCAACTGGGTAGCTTCCACAGCTTTGAGTACCGATGTGACCGGTCCCTCCGGCTATTCGGCCACCCTGGATCAGGACATTGCGGATGGCAGCAATATAACAGCTATCAGTTTTACCTATACAGGAGCAGAAGTAGGCACCACTTACAACTATGTTTTTAAAGGTATCGGTGGCAAACAGGTTTCAGGTTCAGGCACTGTCAGCGCAGCCGATGGGCAGGTAACCAACATTAACCTCACTCCTTTGAGTGATGGTATCGTAGCCTTCGTATTTTATTTGACAGACGAGCTGGGTAATCCGGGTATGGGTGCCGCCGACGAGATTATTAAAGATACAATGGCTCCCGCTGTCACTATTTCCAGTACGTCCAGCGGAGTGACCAACGTAACGCCCATACCGATCACCATCACTTTCAGCGAGGCGGTGAGTGGCTTTGCTATAGGAGACATCGCCATAGGCAATGGAGAGGCTGGCGAATTGCAAACCGAAGACAGTGTGACTTTCACTACGGCGATCACCCCTGTAGCCACCGGGGAGGTTACCGTAGATATTGCTGCCAACGTTGCCACCGATACAGGGGGGCAGGGGAATACGGCTGCCACACAGTTTAGTATAGAATATGATCCCAATGCTCTGCTGGTGTCATTAACCGCTGCAGACAGTGTGACTAATCAAAATCCATTTGTGCTAACTGTTAAATTTGATGCACAGGTAGATGGTTTTGAGGTAGGCGAAATAACCGTGACAGGTGGTACTGCTGCTAATTTGGCCACCACCGACAGTATCACTTTCACGGCTGACATTGCACCTGATGCCGAAGGCAAGGTGACCATGTCTGTTGCGGCGGCAGCAGCTACCAGCAAAGATGAAAGAAATAATGTGGCTTCTGCGCCTCTAACGCTCAGATATGATGCAACAGCTCCTACGGTAGAATTGGTATCCCCGTCTACAAATCCGGTAGATACTATTCCTCTTACCATTACTTTCAGTGAAATTGTCAGCGGTTTTGACTCTACCGATATTACCGCTACCAATGCCACAGTACCCACCCTGCAAACCACCGACAGCATTAGTTTTACAGCCAATGTACTGATCACCGCAGGGGGTGAAGTAACGTTAGCTGTGGCTGCCGGGGCTGTATCCGACCTGGCTGGCAATGGGAATGCGGCATCAAACCAACTGACCTTTACAATTGATAGTGCCAACCCCTCTGTGACCCTTAGCAGTACGGCAGGCACTGTCACGAATAGTAATCCTTTTCCTTTGACAGTTGTTTTCAGTGAAGCGGTGAGCGGCTTTGATTCCGCTGATGTTACCGTAGTAAACGGCGCTATTTCCGGGCTAACCACGGCGGACAGTGTGACCTTTACCGCTGAGATCACCCCGGTGCAAGATGGTGCTGTCGATATTTCTGTGGCACAGGAAGTAGCCCTGGATAGTCAGGGGAATGGCAACCAAGCGTCTGCTACTTTGAGCGTGACTTTTGATGGAACGGCCCCTACGGTAGCCATCAGTACCGATGAAGGAGATACAACACAAGCCAATCCTTTTGTGGTCACCATCACTTTCAGCGAAGCAGTGAGTGGCTTTGACTCTGCAGATTTTACAGCCGATAATGGGGTGGCTTCTACTGTGCAAACCACGGATAGCATTACTTTTACGGCTAACATCACCCCTTCAGCTGACACTGTGGTCACGATAGCCATTGCGGCAGGTGCGGTCACCGATGCTGCTGGAAATGATAATACAGCCTCCGAGACGTTTAGCATCGTTTACGAAAGTGCTGTCACAGGTATCAGAGATCTTTTGGTTGGCAGAAACCTGTCTGTTTATCCTGTGCCTTCAAACGATTATCTGGAAGTGGCTTTCCGCTTGAAACAGCCTGCTATGGTCAGTATGGTGCTAGCCGATTCTTATGGGAAACGCATCAAGCAAAAAACGATAGGAAAAGCTATTGAAGTGAAAGAGACGTTCTGGATCAGAGAAGTACCAAATGGCCTTTACCTGCTGACGCTTTATATAGATGGTAAACCATTGACCAGAAAAGTCATTATCAGTGATTAATATGATAGACAAATGAAAGAGTAAATATTGGGCAGGCATCGTTCCTGCCCTTTTCATTTTATGACCTTTTAAGACTCGATCGCTACATGGTAAGGGAACCGAAAGCAACTCAGACAATAAATAAGGCTCTTAGGCCAGACAGCAGATAGAATTGTTGTCCGATAGCTGTCCGGTATCGGTGATGAACCGCAGCTTTATGCCATACAATACAAAGGATTGTAGAGAGGGTGCATGGCTGTTCTTTTATTGTGAATGAGTTTGTAGAGCATCGCAGAAATTTGACGGGCTCTTTCCTGTAACAGATCGGATACCTCTGTGAGGAGTAACTGATCATGCTGCGCTATTTGTAATTGAGATTTGAGTTCCATACAAAATTCCAGAGCCGTATACAGAAATTGTATAGATTCTTCCTGAGAGCGCCTTTCAAAGAATTTGTTGATGTTAGAAGCAATAGAAAGCGTTGTCCTTTGCATATGGTCTTTCATACTAAAAGGCTGATGGTCTTTCAATTGCTGATATAGTGCAGCGGCGATATCAGTGCTGTCCTGCCAAACCTTCAAATTCTCGAAGTAGATAGTATTCATTGTATTCAGGCTTATTATTTAGTTAGTTTTATATGATATTTATTATTTGCTATTGTCGGCTATGCGCTTACGCATGGGCCCTTTCATATTTGTTGTTGCAGGTTATCATCCAGAAAATGAAAGCTAAAGCCATACTTCGGATCGATACCTGACCAGAATTTTTCAATAGTGCCTATAGTAGCCTTCATGTTTTGAGGCTCTATTTTAATCAGCATATAATTATAAGCGCCAGGGGATACCCGGAAGACCAGAGGACGGATCGGTTCGTGTGCAGATTGAAAAGGAAAATCTTCTACCACTCCGGCTACCATGCCTTTTTGTGGAACTGCCGCAGAACCCCAGCCCCATATCAGGGTTTCTCCTATCGGATGACGCAGATGCAAAGCACGGGCTGCTGTTTCGTTGATAATGAAATTATCGACTGAGTCGGAGGCTGCCTGTCTGGAAAACCCCCTGCCTTCCAGCACCTGAATATTCATAGCGGTGAAAAAATCATCGTCTACAAAGCATTCTGAGGCGTCTATCTGGTGTTGTGGCTTATCCATACGCCAGATTGGAAACTGATTAAAATTGGTGCCGGGAATGTTAGAAGCTGCCGTTACATGAATTACATGGTCTATTTGTGTTAGCTCATTTTTAATTACTTCCAGTTTATCCTGCACAAGGCTGTTTTTGATAGGTACCACCATGATCTGCTCATGGTCAAATCCCAGCGAATGGTTGCTGATGATGCTGAGCTTGTCAAAGACCACAAGGCTACCTACCATCAGAGATATAGCCATGCTGAATAGAAATATGGTCAGACTCTTACGAAGCCAGCTCTTATTGAAAGCAGCCTTCAAAGGCTTTTTCAAGAGGCTTGCGCGTTTCAGCGCAACCAGGTAAAAGGCGGGGTAAAGACCGGCTATAAGGCCTATTGAACAGACTATTGCCAACAAACGCACCAAAGACTTTGCTGAAAGAATGTCATCAATAGTGGTAGACTGGCCTGTCATTTCGTTGAAGTAGGGTAAAAGCAGCTGGATAACGACCATTCCCAGTAGCAGCGCAATAAAGCTGATCAGGGTAGCTTCGCCAAGAAACTGCCAGGAAAGCTGTCTTTTCAGAATGATAAGAAGTTTTCTGTGTCCTATCTCTTTGCCTTTTTCTACTGCGTGGGGAGCAATAGGCTCGATGAAAGAAACTTGCTTGTTCTTTTTCAGTTTTCTATGGGCAAAGATGAGGTTGTTTCTAAACATGACGATGAGGAGGCAATCCTGGCTAGGTTAATTTTTTAAGTATATTTCAACTAATGTGCCATTAAGTAATGATTTGAAAATGAGTGTTTTACATGCCAAATAGTCGTCAAAGTTGTTCATTATCGTGCATAATTGTTCGCATATGTACACAATGACACCAGGAAGTTTTATTTGGTTGGCAGGCAGGACATATTTTTTTTATTTTTTTTTCTGGTTATGAAAAATTTTAGAAAAGAAATAGCTTACGATAGTCATCCGGCGAAAAATCAAAACATTGTAGGACCTAACTTATTTACCTATTATGAATAGTAATTCACTGGCACAACTCACCGAGGAGGAGCTAAGACGTTCCTTTCATAAGCATACTTTCCGAGGTTTATATGTATCGCTGGCGCTCCTGGCCTTGTTTTTTATTATCTATCTGGTACCCATCAACGTACAGCCTGAGATAGCCAGTGCGGCGACTATTTTGATTGCGCTGGTCTCTGTGGTTTTGGCTGTCTGGTATCATATGGGACGTCGCCGGTATTATAAAGAGTTCAGGAGAAGGAATCTGATGATCAGGGGATAGGCTTCGCTGAGCAGTATCATTTTTCTTGTGCATCGCCATTCGTGATGTTCTGCCTTTAAAATTAAGTGTCAGTAGTCAAACAGGAAGATGGAATTTTGTATTACTTTTGGCGAAATTTTTTTCTATGAAAGCCATTTACACGATTCTATTGCTGATATTATCTAATACTTTCATGACAATCGCCTGGTATGGTCATTTAAAATTTAAAGAATTGCATTGGTTTGAACAGGCAGGTCTGGCCGTGATCGTGCTGATCAGTTGGGGAATTGCTTTCTTTGAATATTGTTTCCAGGTGCCTGCCAACCGGATTGGCTTTCGGGCGAACGGAGGCCCTTTCTCTCTGGTAGAATTAAAAGTCATTCAGGAAGTGATCACACTGGTAGTGTTTACCATCTTTGCACTGACCGTATTCAAGACTGAAGTTTTTCGCTGGAATCATCTGGTAGGATTCATATTGCTGGTGCTGGCCGTTTATTTTATTTTTAAAAAGTGAGTGAAGCAGTTGGATGGGAGGATGGCTTCAGGTGCTCATAACATGCTGGCGTATGAACCGAGTATCATGATTGTGTGACAATAAAAAAAGCCTCAGATGATGCTGAGGCCTTTTGATCGTTTTTATATTTTTTTTGATTAGTTGCCTACTTCTTCCTGGTTAGCGACCAACGAAACCTGAAGCTCGAACTCATCATAAATCATCTTGTCGCCCAGGTCATCAAAAAAGCTACCGGAGCGGAATTTGATCCCGTATTTGGTACGATCCACGGTGATGGTAGCTTCTGCTGCAACCTTCCCATCCTTCACATTGACAGTAGCGGGAAAAGTAACAGGTTCTGTAGTGTCTTTGATAGTCAGGTCCCCGGTAATTTCATACTGGTTCCCCTGTTGAGGAGTGGCTTTGGTAATGACAAAAGTAGCTTCAGGATATTTCTCAACCCCAAAGAAATCATCAGATTTCAGGTGCCCTTCCAGTTTCCCTTTAGAATCTCCAGTCAGGTCTTCATCAACGAGGGTGGGCATGTCTATGACAAAGCGGCCGCCAGTCAGTTGGTTGTCCTGAGCCACCAGGTTTCCTTCTTTCAACTGAATTGTGCCTGTATGTTCGCCGGTAACCTTCTCACCTTTCCATTTGATTTGGCTTTGTTGCGGATCAACAGCATAGGTAGCTTCCTCTTTGTGGGGTGCTACAAAAGCCAGCAGCGCTAACAGGCTGAGGGCATAAAACTTACTGAATACTTTTTTCATGTGTTTTTTGTTAGTAAATCAATCTGGTTTTGTTTGTCTATACAACAATTGTATATACTTTGTTTCAAAAAAGATGAAAATTTTTATTGAAGTCTCATTTTTCTTGTGATAATTATCAATGTATACGCATAAATCGTAGTTTTTAGCCTATAAGGTCCGGATTAATAGACAGAGTGGCAAAACAACTAGACGAACCCTGTAAAAGAGAAAACCAATCCATAAGGTTTTTCCTGATAATGTTTTTGTAAGGAATTGGAAAATACCCAGGATGCTATCCCTCCTGCCAACCAATACAGGAGGCAAAGCCAGAGGCGGATTGCGCAAACAACGACAGAAAACAATCCGTTTGCTGTTTAAACTGCCTGGCATACTACTGATAGATTTATGCCCTATCTTTGAGATAAGCAGTGGTGACTTGTCCGCTGCTTTTTCATTGAACAATTGCTTACTGAATAGATGGTTGACTTCAAAGAAGCCTTAAAGGTGTGGGTCAAGGTGGCGATCTACAGCTTTGGCGGACCTGCCGGACAGATAGCCGTGATGCACAAACTGCTGGTAGAGGAAAAAAAATGGATTAGCGAAAACCGCTTTCTGCATGCTCTTAACTATTGCATGTTGCTTCCCGGCCCCGAAGCACAGCAGCTGGCTACCTATATTGGCTGGCTGTTGCACAAAACCAAAGGAGGCCTCGTAGCCGGCACTTTATTTATTCTCCCTGGTTTCTTGTCTATTCTGATCCTGAGTATCCTGTATGCGGTTTTTATAGATGTCACTTTTGTACAGGGGCTGTTCTTTGGCATTAAGCCAGCCGTACTGGCTATTGTCATAGGGGCAGTCATCAAGATCGGGAAGCGAGCGTTGAAAAACGAAGTGATGGTCATGATGGCAGTAGGGGCTTTCATCGCCATCTTTTTCTTCCAGATAGATTTTCCTTATATCGTGCTGGCCGCAGGGCTCATAGGATTTATAGGGGGGAGGATCCGGGAGGAAAAATTTTATGTCATCAAAGGGCATAAACTCTCAGATCAGGATGAAATGGCTGTGATTGACAGCCATATCAAGCCGGAAAAACCTGCTGCCAGAAGAACCCTGCAGGTCATTGTTATTTGTGGGCTGCTTTGGTTTTTGCCAGTCCTGCTTATCCTGCTTTTCCTGGGGGAGGATAATATTTTCTTCTCTGAAGCCGTCTTCTT
This sequence comes from Catalimonadaceae bacterium JC749, assembly GCA_021730635.1. GTDB lineage: Bacteria > Bacteroidota > Bacteroidia > Cytophagales > Cyclobacteriaceae > JAJNNC01. The sequence goes on along the minus strand of JAJNNC010000001.1, from coordinate 543,447 downwards.
CAGTAAAACTGCCGTAGTGACTTTTGGAGGTGCTTATGCGGTGCTGGCATATATCACCCAGAAAGCGGTGGAAACTTATGGCTGGCTCAAACCCGGAGAAATGCTGGATGGACTCGGTATGGCTGAAACCACACCCGGTCCCTTAATTCAGGTAGTGCAGTTTGTAGGTTTTATGGGGGCTTTTCGTTTCCCCGGAAATGTAGAGCCTTTAACAGCAGCCATCTTAGCTTCTGTGCTGGTCACCTGGGTCACTTTTCTGCCCTGTTTTCTTTTCATCTTTGCCGGAGCGCCCTATATAGAATACCTCAGGGGTAACAAAAATCTTAACACGATACTGTCTGGCATTACTGCCGCGGTAGTAGGTGTTATACTTAACCTGGGGGTATGGTTTACGCTCCGGACCCTTTTTCAGCAGATAGATGAGCGGCAGGTAACAGGCATGACACTGCAAATACCGCAATGGGAAACCCTCAATGTAGCCGCCCTGATCATTACCCTGGTCGCTTTTTTCTGTTATTTCAAACTTCATTGGGACATGCTCAAGACCATAGGCGTATGTGTATTGCTGGGTTTGGGGTATTATCTGTTTCTCAGGTAAGAAAGTCAAAATACTTTTCACCTTGTTTGCTGTTTTAGCGTCCGGCGTTTCAGGAAGTTAGGGCACCACGGCTGAAGCATTACTCACTCCTTAAGCTTTCTACCGGGTTAGTGATAGCCGTTTTAATGGATTTATACCCTACCGTGATCCAGGCAATACCTACGGAAGTCAGGAGCGCCAGCGCGAAATAACCCAGGTGCAATTCAATGCGGTGGGCAAAAGACTCCAGCCAGGCTTGCATGGCAAAATATCCAAGAGGTGCTGCAATGATAAAAGCCAGTACGACCAGCCACAGAAACTCACGGGTGAACAGATACATAATTTGAGCAACAGATGCACCTAACACTTTACGAATGCCGATTTCTTTCTGGCGCTGCAGGGAGAGATAAGCCACCAGGCCATACAAACCGAGACAGCCGATAAAGATAGACAGCAAAGAAAATATCTTAAAACCCTGGTACATGATATCCTCTATCAAATAAAAGGCTTCAATCTGGAAGTATTCGTCCAACAACATAGCTTCATAAAACTGGTCAGGGTACAGTGCTTCCCATACACTTTGTATGTAGGCTGAAGTCTGGGCTTTTTGTTCTAAATTCATTTTGATGGCCGTCATATATACCCAATCGCGGCTATACACCAGCATGCAGGGATGCACTTCCTGCTGTAAAGGAGCATTGGCAAAGTTTTCTGTCACACCTACAATGGTGGCTTCGCTGCCGCGACCGTCTGTAGCATCTGTGATGATGACCTGACCAATAGCTTCTTCCGGATGGCTATAGCCCAGTAGTTTTGTTGCTTTTTCATTGAGCAAGACATGGTAGCGGGCTATCTCACCGGTACTGTCGCGGCTCACCTTATCTTCTTCCCGCAGGCTTCTGCCTGCCAGCAGCGATACCTCATAGATAGACAGATATTCAGGGTCTATATACTTTCGTTCGATGGCGTACTTCTCCCCATCTCCCGCAGATTTAGCATAGTAGTTGGTCCAACTGCTGCTGCCGGAGGTAGGTGGTCCTGAGTTGAAACTGACAGACTGTATGGGTGCCTGCTTCATCAGTTCGTTCCGTAAAACCTCCAGTTTCTGTTGATCTTCGCCCGGAGTGAAAACAACCATAATTCCTTCTTTGGCAAAGCCCAGATCAAGGTTGCGGAAGTAGTGCATTTGCATGGCCACCACCAGGGTACCTATGATTAGCAGTTGTGAAATTACAAATTGGGCAACCACCAAAGTTTTTCTCAATGAGAACAGGCCAGCAAAACCTGTGTTTTTTTGCGAAATAGACTGCTTCAAAGCTTCTACCGGACGGTAGCTGGCCAATATCTGTGCCGGATAATAACCGGCCAGTAAGGTGATGAACAACGATAATCCTAACAGAAAGTAGAGGATAGAAATGTCCAGGGTGAGGCCATAATCAGTAACCACTGACAGATATTGGTTGAAAACACCCGCAAACCAGTCGGCCAGAAAGAATGCTACCAGCGAGGCCAGGATCGTCAGCAGGAAAGTCTCACCCATAAACTGAATGATCAGCTGATATTTAAGGCTTCCCAGGGTCTTACGAATGCCAATTTCCTTGGCCCTCTTGACCGACTGTGCCGTGGCTAGATTGACAAAGTTGATGCAGGCTGTAAGCAACACGATCAGGCCCATGGTTACGAAAGCAATGATCAGTATCCGGGGTGCGGCATAGAGAGTGCCTTCATATTGTTCATCGGTGTGTACTGCTGTTAAAGGTTGCAGGTAGTAGGTCTGTCGGGAAGCAGTCTCTTCATTAAAGTATTTATGGGTGAAAGCAACCAATTGTTTTTCAACCCTGGCAGGATCATCCTGTTCGGATAAGGTAACAAATGCGTAGGTATTGGAATTGGTGTTATACCAATTTTCAGCCTGCTGAGGTTCCAGCCTTTCAAATGCTTTCAGTGGGAGCAGCATCTGAAAAGTAACGTTGGTATTACGCGGTATGTCTTGCAGAATGGCTGAAATTCGGTAGGGATTTTTATTGATAAGCAAAGTCTGACCTATCAGCGTTTCATACTGACCTTGCGCAGCCCGTCCAAAAAATTTATCTGCCAGTTTTTGGGTAAGTACTACCTCTTCCGGGGTAGCTAGCAGTTTTCCCGGTTGGCTAGCCAATACCTCATAATCAAAAGTTTCCAGAAAATATTCATCGGCATACGCCATTTCATCTTCCTCAAACATATTGAGCGTTCCGGCTTCATTTTGTGTTTTGACCACTGCCGTTAAGTTATTATACACCAGGGTGACATATTCAAGGTCGGGAAAGTCTTGTCGTAGGGCATTGGCTAAAGGAAAGGTGACATATCCCTGGTAGCTTAATCCATTGGGACCATTATACTGAGAAACTATCCGATAAATACGATCAGCCTTGCGATGGAAGTTGTCAAAGGTATATTCATGTCTGACAAAAGCGTAGATAAAGATACAGCAGGAAATACTCAATGCCAGCCCTGCTATATTGATCAGTGTATTGGCCTTATGTCGACGAAAATTCCTTAGGGTAGTGGTAACGTAGTTCTTAAACATATCTTAAATGATAAAAGGTACACGGTGGTACGGTGAACGGTATAGGGTACACGGTAAAACGGTATATGGTAGTACGGTACAGGGTATAAGGTGTCTGTTTATCTTACGCCCATACCCTTTACCGTATACCCTTTACCGTATACCCTTTACCGTATACCCTTCTACCGTATACCGTTTTTTATTCACTTCTCAATGATTCTACCGGATTGACCCGCGCCGCTCTTATAGCTCTTGAACTGACTGTAAGGAAAGCAACCAGCACAGCCAAAAGGATCACCAACACAAAAGGGAAGACCGTCATATCCATACGGTACGCAAAACCGGAAAGCCAGCGTTGTGCCAGCCAGAAAGCAATAGGTGCCGCTACCAGACCGGCAATGAGCACCAGTTTGAGAAAATCTTTTCCCATCAACAGCACAATCTCTTGGACAGAAGCCCCCAATACCTTTCGCACCCCTATTTCTTTGATACGTTGCTCTGCCATATAGGAAGCCAGCCCAAACAAACCAAGGGCAGCGATCAGCAGCGTCAGCAGGGTTGCGTATAACAATGTTTTGCCCAGCCTCTCCTGTTCGGCATAGAGGCCGGCAAAATCATCATCCAGAAAAGTGTAGCGCATGGGGTGGGCAGGTTCTATCTGTTTCCAGAATGTTTCTACTTCAGCAATAGTACTTTGTATATCCTGTGTAGAAAGCCGGACGGCTACATTGTGAATCCATCCGCCGCGCATGGAATCTATAGCACCGGAAATGGCAAGAGGACTGATATTTTCTTCTAAACTATGATAATGAAAATCCTCAATGACGCCAATGATAGTGCCAGTGGTTTCCATCATACTGAAAGTCAACGGATGACCAATAGGATCTTCCAGATGAAATTCTTTCACAAAGGATTCATTGACCACAAAAGTATTGGGTGTAGTATCGGCTGGGGAAAGAAATCTACCTTCTTTCAAGGTTAACCCTAGGGTCTCTGTATAATCGGCGTCTGTAAAATAAATATCAATAAACTGATCTTCCTCAAAACCTCCCACTTTGAATGCGTAATCTGATTCCTGCTGACCGGGCAGGGTAGTAGTTCCGCTAATGCCTCTGATATGAGAATTCTGCAAAAGCTGCTGCTTCATGGCTTCTACTTTCTGGTAGGTCTGGTTGGTGTTGGTTTTGATCACCATCACCTGCTCCGGCTGAAAACCCAGTTCCTGCGTTTGCATAAACTGCACCTGCTGATAGATAAAAAACATGACAATGGCAGCTACCATGGCACCGGTGAACTGTACGACCACCATCCCATTGCGCAATACTTTTCCCTTGTCTTTACGTAGCCACTGCCCTTTCAGCACGTCGGTAGGACGATACGCAGCCAGAAAAAACGCCGGATAACTTCCAGACAGTATGCCCAGCAGGCTCACCAATACCAGCAAATAACCACTCAAATCTCTCCATACAAACCAGTTCAATACCAAATCCCGGTTTACTACCATTTTAAAGGCAGGTAACGTAAAATCTGCCAGTATCATCGCCAGCGGTAAGGCGATAAAAGCCTGGAGTGTGGCTTCTGCCAGAAATTGCCGGATCAGTTGCTGGTTGCTCGCTCCGGTCACTTTGCGTACGCCTACTTCACGAGCGCGCCTTGTTGCCTGCGCTGTTGCCAGGTTCATATAGTTGATACTGGCGATGGTCAGCACCAGCACTGCCACTATGCCAATAATATAGACCGTACGCACCCGGCCTTCTCCTACAAAAGGGCCATGCACATTGGCTTCGTTCAAATGTATGGCAGTCAGGGCCTGTAGTTTCCAGTCGGGAAATTTTTTCCAGCTGTCGCCTACTTCTGCCTTGATTCTGGGTGTGATATTGTCTGTGATCTTCTGCTCTAGAAAGGGTATGTCAGCCCCTTCAGCCAGAGCCACATAGGCGGCAGGGCTATTGCCAGACCAGGACCCTCCTGCATAGGTAGTGTCACGTAATATAATATCTGTGTCCAGGTGGGTATTTCCCTGATAAGGTTCCAGCACCCCTGTCACCTGGTAGTCGGTGTCGTCATTAAAGACAATGATTTTTCCGATGGGATTCTCATTGCCAAATAAATTTTCAGCCAGAGTGTGGCTTAGAATAGCAGAGAATGGTGGTTGGAGTGCCGTTTCCGGATCACCGGCTTGCAAGGGAAAAGGCAATACCTGTAGAAAACTACTGTCAGTAGAAATAGCATCTTTAGCGTAAATTGATTTTTGCTGATCTTCCGTAGCAATCAACACTTCCCCTGTGTTTTCTACGCGCGTAGCACTCTGAATTTCAGGAAACTCATTACGCAATACTTCAGCGAGAGGGTAGGGTGTCCAGGCCGAGCCTCCGGAGTTCTCCCAGTTTCTATACACTTTGTAAATGTTTTCCTGGTTAGGAACCCAGACATCATAATTCAGTTCATGACGGATGAAAACGACCGCCAGGATAGCAACGGCGATGGCGATCGTAAGCCCGGTCAGGTTGACCAGCGCATATACTTTTTGTTTGTTGAAGCTTCTTAAAGCAACAAGCAGATAATTCTTCAGCATTATACCAGTATTAGCGTGAAAGGTAAAAAAGTAAACTATTTCTTCTGGGTTTGAAAAAAATATGCCATCTGTGATAACAGGCAAATTTGAGCTTTTTACCAGCTCTTATCTGTACGCATGAGAACATTTGTGTCCGTTTACGGACAAATTTTTAAGCACTGCGAGGCAGGGTTATCTGTCTGCCTGTGGTTTCTTACATATTTAAAAAAACACAGGCCATACAGACCTGTGCCTTAAATACTAGAGAACTATGAGATGTACTTGCTATAAACTACTTTTATTATTGGCTGCCTGAAGTAGGTAACAATTCGTTACCTGCCTCATTTGTATATCAGTCTACCTTCTGTATCAGAACCACCTCTAACAGAAGGGCATCATAGCTTATAGAAAAAGCGTGCCAAGTGAAAAACCTTTGTTATTAAGGCATATACAAGGATTCTTCCCACAAACACTGTTCGTGACCGGACAAGCTTGTCCACTCCTGGACAATATAAGGTCTATTATTCATCCCGTAAACTTTTGACAGGATTATGCATGGCAGCCCTCAGTGTTTGTGATACAATGACCAGCAAGCCCAAGCCCAGCATGATGGCAATACCACTCAGAAAAGTGCCGGGGTGCAGGGAGATGTGGTTGGCAAAGTTTTGCAGCCATAGGTTATTGCCGAAATAAGCCATAGGAGCAGCAATGACCACAGCGATGAGCAGCAGTTGCAGAAACCCTTTGGACAGTAGAAAAACGAGTTGTCCTGTTTCTGCACCCATCACTTTGCGAATACCGACCTCTTTTACTCTGCTTTCTGCCGTAAAAACAGCCATTCCCAAAAGACCCAGACAAGCGATGGTGATAGCCAGGAAGGTGAGAAAGCCGAAGACTTTCAGAATATCCACAAAAACCCTGATGATGGTATTCAGCTGGTCTTCCAGAAATTGAGCCTCAAAGGCATGCAAAGGGTCTATAGCCTGCCAGCTTTCTTCCAGGGAGGCCATGGTTTCCCGGATATCTGCAGGCAGGATGCGCACATTGGCAATTTTGATGTTGGCCGGATCATAATCCAGCATCATCGGTTGTAACTCTTCTATGGGCAGATTTCCCTGAAAATCTCTGATTACGCCCACCACTACCACATTACGATAGCCTGCTGTCGCCTCTGTATCCTCAACCAGTAGCGTGGTGCCTATCGCTTCCTGCGGACTGTTCAGACCCAGTAACCCCACTGCTTTTTGGTTGATTACAATTTCCTGCAAAGGATTTTCCAGGGAGAATGTTTTGCCGGCCAGCAGGGGAATCTGATGGTTGACAAAATAATTGGGCGTAACAGCCATGTAATTCAAATATAAGGGTTCTGCAGTTTCTTTGATACGTACCTCTTTGCCAATCTGAATACCGGAGGCAGGAACGTACCAACTGCCTGAAATGTCTTCTACCGCATTGACCTGCGCCAGCTGGCTGGCTACTTTATCATATTCCTGGCCCTGTAGTTCTACATTGAGTATATTCTCTTTAGAAAAGCCATATTCCATGTGCAGGTAATGGTCTAGCTGTTTATAAAAAATGAGCGCGGATATGACAAAAACAAGAGAGAAGGTAAACTGAAGCGTAATGAGTATTTTACGCATACCCAGACCTCCGGGGCGAACCAGCTTGAAATTTTTCAGCACCTGCAAAGGTGAGTAACGGCTCATGTAAAGGGCAGGATAAAAGCCGGACATCAGGCCTACGATGATGCCAAATACCAGAAAATAAAGATAAATAGAAATGTTCTCAGCCAATTCAAATTCCAGGTACTGATTAACCCACAAGTTGATAAAGCCGGATTTTAAGACCTGAAAAAAAAGAATACCCATGCCCAGCGACAAGACGGCAATGATAATGGATTCGCCTATAAACTGGCCAAAAAGATGATAGCGGAAAGCTCCCGACACCTTGCGGATGCCCACCTCTTTTGCTCTGGTCAGCGAGCGGGCAATGGATAAGTTGGTATAATTGAAACTGGCCGTGACCATAATGAGCAGCGCCAGGATGCCCCAGAAATAATAGGATTCCCGCGGCAACTGAATACTCATCGGATTATTCAGGGTAAAAGGACCTGGCGTAATCTGTGTTAGTGGTTGTGCCTGGAACCGGTAGGGATGATACGCTTCCTCCAGTTGTGCATATTCACGTTGTGCCACCTGATCCAGGATCGCTGAAAATTCTTCCACCGACTGCCCTTCTTTTAACAGCACATAGGTATAGGTATTGTGAACATCCGACCATTTTTCCTCATGCTTTTCCCAGATACCCTGCTGCACCAGCCCCTGGCGGGTGGCATAAGACATGAAAGCGTCCATGGGGATGTGTGTCTTGTTAGTCGTTTTCTCAAAAACACCCGTTACCTTAAAATCACCATAAGGCTGACCTTTCTGTGCACTCAGACTGTAGCCAAAAGCATTCAGACCCCGTTCTTCAAATGATAAAACTTTGCCCAGCGGATTTTCATTTCCAAAAAGTTTTTCAGCCATTTCTTCTGAAAGAACGATAGAAAAAGGCTCCTGCAGCGCCAGCTGAGGGTTGCCATATTTAAGAGGAAAATCAAACACTTCCAACAAAGAAGATTCTGCAAAGAATCCAATCAGCGGGATGGTAGTTTGGTGATAAGTAGCATCTCCGCCAAAGCCTCGCTTGAGCCGGGTGGTTTGTGTTATGGTAGTATATTCTTCCAGCGCTTCGGCCAGCAGATCAGGGGAGGTAGCCGTATTGTTGTAAGGAAAGGGATGAGTAATAACCCGGTAAATACGGTCTTTATTCTCATGAAACTGATCATAGCTTTTTTGCTCTATCAGCATAGAAATGATCAGTAAACAGATAGACATGCCGGCTGCCAGCCCAAAGATGTTGATGAACGAAAACACCTTATGCCGTAGCAGGTTTCGTATGGCAATAACGAAGTAGTTTTTTATCATTTTATTAGTAAGCGTTGAATGCGTAGAAAACGATCATAGTATGCATGGTCTATGTTTATATTGTGCAGACAGCCATAGCTGTGCGCAGTCTGACCCCATACTGTCAGCATTTATTTACTAACAATAGTGCCAATATGAAAAAGCCGTTTTTCTATAGAATTAGAAAAGCATTTTTTTAATGAGTTGTACGAATTCGGACATAGATGTACAACAACGGACAGTGTGCCTATTCACTTCTTAAGCTGCTCACCGGATTGGCCAGCGCTGCTTTCACCGATTGAAAACTGATGGTCAGTAGGGCAATAAGTAAGGCCAACAGCCCAACGATCGGAAACAGCCACCAGGGTATCTCCATCCGGTAGGCGAAATTTTGCAACCACTGCTCAAAAATGAAATAGCCTGAGGGAAGGGCAAGCACCAATGCCATGACGATAAGCCTGACAAAATCCCGTGACAAAAGCGTGACAATACTGGAAGTGGAGGCGCCCAGCACCTTACGGATACCTATTTCCTTGGTACTTTGCTCAACGGTGTAAGAAGCTAGCCCAAACAACCCCAAACAGGCTATCAGGATGGCCAGTCCGGCAAAGAGCAAGAAGATATCTTTAAATTGTTCATCCGCTTTGTACTGCTGAGCAAAATGTTCATCCAGAAAAAAGTAATCCATTGGGTTGCCCGGATACAAGGTTTGCCACACTCTTTCCAGGTCGGCAAGTGTCTGCTGTGGTTGTGTGGCACTGATCTTCAGCGCATAGAAACCCGTGTATTGAGGTGCCAGAATAAACCGTACGGGGTCAAGTTCTTCCCGAAGTGAAGCCTGATGATAGCTTTTGATGACGCCAATAATGGTTTCTTCCCGGTCCTGATTCAACAGAATCTTCTCGCCGATGGCAGCTTCAGCAGATTCAAATTGCAATAGCTTCAAAGCCGTTTCATTGAGAATGACTGCCGACGTATCTGAAGGGTAATCAGCAGAAAAGTTTCGTCCGGCCAGAAAGGTAATCTCAAAGTCTTCCATAAAATGATGATCAACACTTACGTTGTACACGTCCCGGTACACTTCCGGCTCATGGGCACTACGTACAGAGCTGATGGCGAAGTTCTCTTCTCCGGGCAGGTTACTGGTGGCAGCCAGACTCCTGACGGTAGGAATTTGAGTGACTCTTTGGCGAAATACTTCCAGGCGGTCGGTGCGGGTCTCCTGGTTTATTACGGAAGGGGCTCTGACAACCAGCGTTTGGGTAAGATCGATGCCCAGGTTCTGCGCTTTCATAAAATGAAGCTGCTGTATGACAACCAGAGTGCCCACAATAAGAATAATGGAAGCCGTAAACTGAAATACGACCAGGACCTGTCGGAAGGAAAAGGCACGGTGTGCCGAGGGAAGGGCTCCTTTTAACACCCGCACGGGCCGGAAAGCACTCAGGCGAAAGGCCGGATACAATCCGGAGGCGATGGTACCGAATCCTAATGCACAGAAAAGCCCAGTTAAGCCCCAGGGTGAAAACAGCCAACGGGTAGTCAGTTCAAATTGTAACCAGCGATTGAAAAGAGGAAGGCATGCCTGTACGAATACCATGGTTAGTGCCAAAGCGGTCACATTCAGGAGCAGAGATTCCAGCATAAACTGCCGGATCAGTTGGATACGGCTGGCACCCACTACCTTGCGCACGCCTACTTCCCGGGCCCGTTTCATGGCACGGGCAGTGGTCAGGTTCACAAAATTGATCCAGGCAATAGCGATAATAAGCCCTGACACCAGCAACAGGAAATAGACGGTGTTGCCATCGCCATTCACACCTGCTTCCCAACTCAGGTGAGAATACAGGTGAATGCTGGTAAGTGGTTGCAGTAAGAATACTTCCTGCCAGCCCACCTCCTGTAAATCTTCTCCTTTGTAGCGGTTGATGAAGTCAGAAAACCTGGCTTCTAAAGTTTGTGGGTCTGTTGCAGGGCGAAGTTTGATATATGTATAGAAATCATACCAGCCCCACAAAGTTTCAAACTCCTCAAAGCCTTCCAATGTTGCCATAGACACGGCTATCGTAAAAATGAGGTGCGAAGCCTGAGGATCAGCCATAACGCCGGTCACTTCCAATACTTCTTCACCCCGGAAAGTAAGCAGTTTGCCTATGGGGTTTTCCTCTCCAAAATACAACTGCGCCATTGTTTCAGAAATAACTACCTTATTGGGTCCCTGAAGGACAGTAGCCGGGTCTCCCTGAAGCAGTGGATAAGAAAAAAACTGGAAGAAATTGCTGTCTGCAAAAACGGCCTGTTCCTGCTGAAAGGTCCGGAGTTCCCCTTTCGGAGTTTCATAAGCATAGACGCCGCGGGCATAGGGCAACATGCGGGTATAACCGGCTACTTCCGGAAAATCTCTTTCCATGGCCGGGCCTACTGCCGGAAAAGTAACAGCGCTCTCAAATGTTTTGCTGCCTCTGTCATAACGGTCCATCCTGACTCTGTAGATCCTATCGGCATCCGTATGAAAGCGGTCGTATCGGAGTTCTTCCACCACATACAATACAATGAACAGGGTGGAGGCAAGGCCTAGTGTTAATCCTAACAGGTTTAGCAGTGAATAAAATTTGCTATTTACCAGGTTGCGTAGGGCTGTCTTGATGTAATTTCTTAACATTCTTCTATTATTTATACAAACGGTTCACGGTGGTGCGATATATGGTAGAACGGTAGTACGGTACACGGTATAGGGTAGTACGGTAAAAAGGTAAACGGTATAAGGGTAAATGGTGATCGTAGATATTACCCTATACCCTTTCACCGTGTACCGTACTACCGTATTACCGGTTCACCGTCATTCATTTCTTAAACTGTCTACCGGATTGATCAATGCTGCCTTAATGGTCTGATAGCTGATGGTTAACCACGCCAGAAATACAGCAAAAAGACCAGCTTCAAAAAATAGCCACCAGCCTATCTCGATTTTGTAAGCAAAATCCTGAAGCCACCAGTAGGTGGCATAAAAGGCAAAAGGGGTTCCTATCAGGAGGGCTACACCCACCAGCCATAGAAGCTCTTTCGAAAGCAGCAGTACAATACTTTGTACTGTGGCACCCAGCACCTTACGGATTCCAATTTCTTTAGTACGCTGAACGGCAAACAGGGAAGTCAGACCAAAAAGACCCAGGCAGGAAATGAGAATGGCTAGCCCGGCAAAATATCCAATGGTTTTATTCAAATCTTCCTGAGTGTCATAAAGGGCATCAATATTATCATCCAGAAAACTATATTCAAACACCCGTTCTGGAAAAGCCGCATTCCATTGCTTCTCAATATGGGCTATCGTTTCGGGCATATGGTCAGGTTGTAGACGCACTGCAAATTCCGTGAATCTTCCGGCATTCACATCTAATACGAGCGGCTCTAGAGGTTGTGTCAAAGTGTTGAAATGATAATCCTGAATAACGCCTATTACCTGCCCCTGCTTCCCATTCTGCTGGTCGCCTCGAATGATAGACCGGCCCAGCGCATCCTGTGCATTTTTCCATCCAAACATACGAACGGCCGATTCATTAATAATAAAAGCCTGCAGGTGATCTGTGCCTGTATCTTTAGAAAAATCGCGTCCTGCTACCAAAGGAATTTGCAGGGTAGCAATGAAATCATAATCTACAGACACCCAGGGTACGAAAAGGTTATCCTGCTCTGAAAATCCTTCCGGAATCATCAGTCCTCTCACAAAACCAGCGCCCGGCATGGAAGAAGCCGCCGTGACAGCCCCGATATGACTGTTGTGTAGCAAAGCTTCTTCAAAGGCATTCATTCTGTTTCTCAGCGGGCCATCCACGGCATGGCTAATACTGGAAGCGTTGCTTCCGAAAATGGGTACGACCAGAATTTGTTCTTTCTGGAAACCCAGAGGCTTATTCCGAAGATACTGGAGTTGCTCATAAATGACGAAGGCACCCACCATCAGAACAAAGGAAGCAGAAAATTGAGTGATTACTAAAATTTTACGTAGTAAACGTCCCTGCCCTACACCCCCTACCTTTTCTTTCAGTGCCATAGCAGGCTCGAAGCGGGAGATGACAAAGGCCGGATAAGCACTGGCCAGCAGACTGGTTGTCACAAACAAGGCAACGCAAGCGAACAGTACATACAGATTATTGGCCAGGCTGAGTGTCAATTGTTTTCCTGTAATATCATTAAGCAGAGGAAGAAACTGCTGTGTCAGGAAAAAAGCCAGCAGAAAAGCTAGAATGCATACCAATACGGATTCTCCTAAAAATTGTACGATTAATTGAATAGGCCGGGCACCCAATACTTTTCGCAACCCTACTTCCCGGGCCCGCTTTAAGGAATACGCTATAGCCAGATTAATAAAATTGACACCAGCAATCAGCAAGGTGATCAGGGCAATAGCCACAAAAATATAGATATAGGTAATGCTACTGGTACTGGGATTTCCCTCTATCCCTTCCGCATAGAGATGTATTTCATGCAAAGGTTGTAAAGAGAGCGAGATATGTTGTTTAACTCTTTCGTCGGCATATTTTTCTAGCAGGGTTGCTAATCCTTTTTCTACTTCAGTCGGTGCCTGACCCGGTGGGAGCAATACAAAAGTATAGACAGGATTGTACAGCCAGTCGGACTTCAGGTAATCGGCAATTTCTTTGTTTTCTACCAGAAACAAAGTTTCAAAAGAAATAAGAAAATCAAAGGTAAGGTCAGAATGAGACGGCAGCTTCTCTATAACGCCTGTGATCTTTAAAGAAGTATTGTTTTCATACCACAATGATTTGCCGAGAACATCTGTATGCCCAAAGTACTTTCGAGCCATTTCATCCGTGATCACAACAGCGTTTGGGTAGGTCAGCGCAAGCGCAGGATTTCCCGAAAGAAATTGTAGAGAAAAGATCCGGAAGAATGTGCTGTCTGTAAAATAAACCTGTTGTTCCTGAAATTTTACTTCTTTTTCCGCTTCTACACTACCACTCCTGTTATACATTCTGGCGACGGCTTCTACTGAGGGCAAGTCGTGGATAATTGCTTCTGCCGGGGGGATAGAGGTGGTGGCAGATGGGCGGCTTTCTCCACTGAGGTTGCTGGCCCAGTTGACCCGGTAGATACGGTCACCACGGGTATGAAATTTGTCATAACTTACCTCGTGAGATACATACAGAAGGATCAGCAGGCAGCAGGATAATCCCATGGCCAGGCCCAGTATATTGATCAAGGTGAGTAGCTTTTGCCGCATCAGGCTGCGTGTAGCGATGATCAGGTAGTTTTTTAGCATGTTTTTACACAGTAGTATGGTTTACAGTGTTACGGTGGAAGGGTAAAACGGTACACGGTAGTACGGTGAACGGTAACACGGTAAAAGGTATAAGGGTAAATGGTGATCGTAGATCTTACACCCATACCCTATACCGTATACCCTTCTACCGTACACCGTGTTATCGTTCCACCGTGTACCCTACTAGTTTATTCACTTCTCAATGATTCTACCGGATTGCTGGCAGCAGCTCGTATAGTTTGAGACCCTACTGTGACCCAGGCAATGAGGATAGAGAAGGCGCCGGCCGCCAGGAATGCCCACCAGTGAAGCGTATCATGATAGGCAAAAGTGTCCAGCCACTGCTGCATCAGGTACCAGGCGAGCGGACAGGCGATCAGAAAAGCCAGCAGCACCAGCCAGGTAAAGCTTCTGGTAAGCAGCAACAAAATTTGCCCCACCGAAGCCCCCAACACTTTGCGGATACCAATCTCTTTAAAGCGCAGCTCGGCTGTATAAGAGGCTAGTCCGACCAACCCTAAAGCGGCAATGATAATGGCTAACATCGAAAAGTATTGTACCACCTTGCTCAGTTTATCTTCCGACGTATATTGCTGATCAAAACGGTCATGGATGGTAAAATAAGTGAAAGGATAACCAGGTTGTAAGTAAGCCCAGCGCTCTTTCAGATAATCCAGGGTTTGCTCCATAGCTCCTTCCTTGATGCGTACGATTACATTGTTGAATCTGCCTCCAGTGACCATAAAAACAATGGGAGCAATAGGCTGGTGTAAAGATTCAAAGTGAAAGTCCTGCACTACTCCAATGATATAGCCCTGCCGGTCGCCATAGTGAAATTCTTTTCCTACCGCCTCTTCTGCGGAAGGCCAGCCAATGGCTTTCACCGTGGCCTCATTAATGATAAAAGCTTCCGTAGAATCACTGACACGCTCGAAGTCAAAGTTCCTGCCTGCTACAAAGGTACTTTGTAAAGAGTTTAAAAAGTCGTGGTCTACGTGCACATCGGCAATGCGGAAATTTACATCTTTCATCTGTCCGTCTACCTCGGCCTGGGCATCCTGAGAATCCAGCAACCTGCCGGAGGGTATACGGCTCGAGAGGGTGACGTCTGAAATACCCGGTTGTTCTATCAGCTGTGCTTTGATTAACTCAAACTGATTATAAATTTCCTGGTTAGCGGGTAAGGCTACCAGGTTTTCCTTGTTAAAACCCAGCGGTTTACTTTTCACATAATCCAACTGTTTTTCTATGGTGATGACACCTACTACCAGGGCAGTGGCAATGGTAAACTGCAACACGACCAGTCCGGCCCGTAAGTGGGTATGTTTGCCTTTCGGATGTCCCCCGCCCCGTAAGATGCTGGCTGGTTGGAAAGCAGACAAGAAGAAAGCCGGATAGCTTCCTGCTACCAGCCCTACCACCATCACAATACCTACCAGCAATAGCAAGACAAAGAAGTTTTCGGCCACATTCAGGGAAAGCATTTTACCCAGGAAATTATTGAAATAGGGGAGAAACAGTGTGGTTAACAATACTGCTAACAGAAGTGAAAAGACAGCGATAACCATAGACTCAGAGACAAACTGCTTGATCAGGGTAGTGCGTAGGGCACCCATTACTTTCCGTACGCCCACTTCTTTGGCTCTTCTGCTTGCCCGTGCCGTAGAAAGATTCATGAAATTGATACAGGCGATACCCAGGATAAACAAGGCAATGATGGTATAAATGTACACATAGGCAATATCTCCATTGGGTTCAATTTCAGAATCCAGATGAGAGTGCAAATGAATATCAGTGAGTGGCCAGAGGTGCAGAAAATTAAACCGTGAGGCCGGAATGCCCTGGTATTCGCCCAGGTGTTTATCCAGAAAACCTGGGATTTGCGCCTGCAGATCCTCAGGATCATACCCCTCGGGTAACAGCAAAAAGGTAGAAAAGGAATTGTTCCCCCAGTTGGACATCAGGTTGTCTATACCAAAGAAATTTTCTACCATGGTAAAAGAAGCCAGCATGCCGAAATGAAAATGGGAGTTGGAAGGCACGTCTTCCACCACCCCGGTCACCTTCATATCTACGGAGTTGTTGTAGTTCAGTGTTTTTCCCAGGGGGTTCTCTTCACCAAAGTATTTTCTAGCGGTACTTTCTGTCAACACCACCGTATTAGGTTCCTGCAAGGCCGTTTTCGGGTCTCCCTGAAGCATCGGAAAGGTAAAGACCTGGAAGATATCAGGGTCGGCAAAAAAGAAATCCTCCTCTACAATCTGTTTGTTGCCCTCCTCGTAGGTAATCAACGGACTATCATCGATCAGGCGGACAGCCTGTAAGACGACGCCGGGAAAATCATTCTCCAGCAATGGGGCAAAAGGAGGAGCTGCATGACCCAGATGCAGGTTAGTGGTGCCATCCTCATTGCGCCACTCCCGGGAGACACGGTAAATCCGGTCTGCCTTTTCATGATAGCGGTCGTAGCTCAGTTCATGCTGCACAAAAAGCAGGATGAGAATACAGGCAGTCATGCCTACGGCCAAACCAAAAATATTGATAAAAGTAATCTGCTTATACTTCCACAGGTTACGCAAAGCAATGGTGAGATAGTTTTTAAACATAACAGAGAAGATAAAAAAACTGGTCAATGACGTTGAAAATCTCTTCTTCAATTAATATGCTAGGTATTAAACACTTGTCAATGAGCGATTTACAAAAATACCCATGATGAATTTCTGTTCGTTAGCGGGCAGAAATGTTCGTAATCGGACATTATTCAGGGTTTTTGGGTTGCAGGAGTTTTCCAACTTTTTGACCTATGTGTTGGCAGCTGAATACTTATGTATTCTATACAGAAATCTTCCAAAAATACAATAAAATGATCTTTACAATCAGACTGTGAAAATGCTTGTTCAGCGATTTATCTCTTGTTAACTTAGGAGAAGTCAGAGAGACTGTGCAGGTAACATTACAAATTGGGTTTGTAGATTTACTAATAAAGCGATAGTTATCAGGCGTTTCACCCATGATGAATATGAGAAGAAAGCACCTCTTGCTGATAGGATGGATGATCATCCTATGGAATGGGGCTACCGCCCCGGTATGTGCACA
The DNA here is from genome assembly GCA_021730635.1 of Catalimonadaceae bacterium JC749. Lineage (GTDB taxonomy): Bacteria > Bacteroidota > Bacteroidia > Cytophagales > Cyclobacteriaceae > JAJNNC01. The sequence continues at coordinate 526,446 of JAJNNC010000001.1, read as the reverse complement.
GTTACAAACTGAACTGGACAGCCTAATCCATATGCTAAAAACATTGCCGGAGGATACAGCCAAGGTGAGGGTATATGGCCAGGTTTGTTATCTGTATACCCTCTCCCGTTTAAATAACGAGTTAGCCAGGCAGTATGCCGATAGTGTAAAGCAATTATCTGAGAAGTTGACTTTTGAAGGAGGTCTTTTTCTTTCGCACTACTATTACGGGATGATAGATCTAGATGAAGGAAACTATCATGAAGCAGTACATCACTTTCATTTTTATCAAGATTTTTGCACTAAGTTGGGAGACTCTACTCGTGTAGGAAAAGCCTTGTTTGGATTGGGCAAAGCTTACAGCAATTTAGGAGATTATGAAAAGAGCCTGGCTTTTTACTACCGGTTGGTTAGAATCTATGAGATAGAAAATGATCTACATGGTTTGGCAAATACAACCAATAGTATCGGTAATATCTACAGAAAAACAGGCAAATATAAAAATGCTATTGCTTCCTATAAGCAGGCCAATGAAATCTATAAAAAGTTAGACTTAAAGAAAGATTATGCCATGGGGCTTCAGAATTTAGGGAATGCCTATGCTTCTAATGAAAGTTATGATACGGCCCTGCAATATTATGAACAAGCCCTTGACCTTATTCAAACATTAGGCCATACATCTGAGAAGTCTATGGTATTGAGTAATTTAGGTAACTTGCATGAAAAATTGGAGCAATGGGAGAAAGCCCTATTTTACCATTTACAAGCCCTAGCTATTCGTAGAAAATTAGCTCAAAAAAGATCGCTTGCCATTACATTGGATAATGTAGGTCGTAGCTACCTGAAATTAAATAACCCTCAACAAGCTGCCCTTTTTCTACATGAAGGATTAGTCCTGGCCGAAGAAATACGGTCCAAAGATTTGCTGAGTGAATTGTACAAAGATCTTTCAGAATTATCTGTGGTAAGAAAAGATTTTGAGAAAGCATATCATTTTAATGAGTTGTCGCATCAGATGAAGGATAGCATTTTTAATGAAAAAACTGCAGCACAAATCAATGAGCTTCAAGCCAAATATGAAACGGCCGAGAAGGACAAGCAGATCACCTTGTTAGCCAAAGAAAAGGAAATCCAGCAAAAGGAAGTGGAGCGTCAGGCGACCCTGAAAAGAACCTCTTTGGCAGGCTTAATACTCGTGAGCATGCTGACTCTGTTATTGATCTATATCTCCCGACAGCGGTTACAGCATCAAAGGCTGCTGGCTGTCAAAAACGAAGAAATCAAAGAAGCTCATTTCAAACAGCAACTGAGTGAGCTGGAAATGAAAGCCCTGCGGGCACAGATCAATCCTCACTTTCTTTTCAACTGTATGAATTCTATTAACCGGATGATTCTGCAAGGGGAAACCGACTGTGCCTCTTTGTATCTGACCAAATTCTCCAAACTGGTACGTCTGATCCTGGAAAACACAGAGGTCACCCGGGTATCGCTGGAAAGTGAGCTGTACATGCTGGAGGCTTACATTCAATTGGAAGCTTTGCGTTTTAAAGGGAAGATTCACTATCAAATTCTGGTAGATGAGTCTATTGAAAGAGAAAACACCTACCTCCCGGCTATGGTCTTACAACCCTTTGTGGAAAATGCCATCTGGCACGGACTGATGCACAAAGAAGATACAGGCATGATCACCATTGCTGTCAGGGAAGAAGAAGACCGACTGCTATGCAGTATTGAGGACAATGGGATAGGCAGAGAAAAAGCACAGGGGCTTCAGGAAAAGTCGGTGTCGAAACAAAAATCTTTGGGTATGAAGATTACAGAGGAGCGCCTGCGCTTGCTCAGTAAAGAGCGATTAGAACAGCTGATCCGGATTACAGATCTGAAAGACTCTCTGAATCAGGTGTTAGGGACGCGGGTAGACATTATGGTTCCTATTGCATAAAACATGATCAGTACACTCATCATCGACGACGAGGCCGACGGACGGGAAGCGCTGAGAATAGCCATAGAGAAATTTTGCCCGGAAGTGTCACTCGCAGGCATTTATGAAACGCCAGAACAAGGATTGGCGGCCATTCAACACCTGAAACCTGATCTGGTATTTCTGGATGTGCAGATGCCCCATATGTCTGGCTTTGACTTGCTGCAACGCTTGTCACCGGTCACTTTCGAGGTAATCTTCGTGACGGCACACGATCAATACGCCATTAAGGCGATCAGGTTCAGTGCCCTGGATTATCTGTTGAAGCCGGTAGACGTGGATGATCTGATGCATGCTATCGGCAAAGTGAAGAACCGTTTGCAGCAGAAAAACAGTGCCTACCAGTATCAGTCGGTACTGAATAACATTCAGTACAGAGCCAGAAAAATTGAAAGACTGGCGGTTCCCACCTTTGAAGGGATTGAATTTTTCAATACAGACCATATTATTTACTGCCAGGCTGATGGCAATTACACCACGTTATTTCTCACAAATAAACAAAGCACCCTTATCTCCAGAAACCTGAAAGACTTTGAGAGCCTGCTGGCTGCTTCCGGCTTTTGCCGTGTACATCATTCTTACCTGATCAATATGAAGCACATTCAGAAGTATGTAAAGGGAGAAGGCGGCTATGTGATCCTGACAGATCATTACCATGTAGATATCTCCCGTCGCAGGAAGGAGGAGTTTTTGAGCCTGTTGGATAGGTTGTAGCCTACATTTTCATCCACACTCACTTGTTGTTTCTTCCTATCCACTTATGCACAGCGTGCTACCGGCTGTGAAATGGCAGTACTCTCGTGTGGTATTGGTTTCTACCTTTATCTGAACTATGATACAATGTTAAAGGTATGAAGCTATTATTCCTATGCGCTTTTGTGGGTAGCGTCCCCTACGCTTTGCTGGCTCAACCTCTGGAAAGAACCGTCATAGGGAGCAGTGGCGATTATCAGTCTCATCCAAGTCTGGGTAACCTCCACTTCACAGCAGGCGAGTTGATGGTAGAAGTATTTCAAAACGGTCCGGGGCTTTCTCATGGCTTTCAACAGGGGTATTACAATGTTGTCTCTGCCATTGAAGGGAAAACCGCTTTCAATGAGATGCTCAGGGTCTTTCCTAACCCTACTGACAGCTGGCTACAGTTAGAAAGCAGCTTGCCGGGTATCCTGGAGATTGAACTGACCGATCTGCTCGGCGGTCGCCTGTTTACCAACATCTTGACACCGAACAGCCATCTGTTAAATCTTCAGCTTTTGCCAGAGGGTATTTATCTGCTCCGGGTGAGCCGGGAAGGACGACCCATCCGAACCTTCAGGATTCAGAAAGTAAATCATTAACCCATACAAAAAATTGTAAACGATGAAAAAGATACTCCTCCTATCATGCCTACTCGCAGGGTTTGTGACTCGTTCTTTGGGTCAGGCCCCTCAGAGTTTCAATTATCAGGCAGTAGCCAGGGATGCCGCTAATCAACCTTACCAAAACACCAATCTGGGCATTCATATCAGCCTGGCAAGTGATAGTCTGTCTGGTGGATGGGAATACGCTGAAAGGCATGAAGTTACCACTACCGATCTGGGGGTATTCACTTTGAAGATCGGGCAGGGTGCTACCCTTGCGGGAGACTTTGCGGGTATCGATTGGAGCGGACATGCCTATTATCTGAGGGTAGCCATCGACCCGGAAGGAGGGACTAATTATGTTGCTATGGGCAGTAGCCAACTGCTGTCTGTCCCCTATGCCTTATATGCCAACCAGGCTGGCGGGGGAGACAGCGACAATGATCCTGCCAATGAAATCCAAACGCTAGTGTATGATTCTGTAAACCAGCAACTTACTATTTCCGGTGGTAATACCATCAAGCTGTCTGTCCCCACGGATACCCCCCATGCCGGTGCTGATGACCAAATCCTTAGTTTAAGTGGAGCCATCCTCTCCATTGAAAACGGTAATTCGGTAGATCTCTCTGCTTTACAGGGTGGGACCAACGATGCGGATGTAGACACTACCAACGAAATACAACAGCTACAGATACTGAATGATACCTTATTTCTCTCCAAAAACGGGGGTTCAATCCTTTTGCCTGACATAGCTTTCTCACTTCCTTTTTCCAGCGAAGCAGCGCTTCCTGATACAATAGCATTCGGCATTGCCAATACGACTGCGGGCAATGGCGTAGCTATTGCCGGAAAGCAGGGTGCTGGATCTTCAATAGGATTGGCTAATGGTGCTGCTGTTTTCGGCACCACGGAGCAAGGCTTTGGCGTGGTGGGTTTATCCAGTGGCAATGGTACTTTTGCCGGCGTATTGGGACGCACCAATGATTCGACAGGTACCGGAGTGATAGGCATTGCTGAAGGAAAGGGAAGAGGGGGCTTTTTTCAGTCATCGGGTGGGGCGGCTTTGATTACCGGTGCCGGTAATGTAGGGATTGGCACCCATGTGCCGGAGGCCAAGCTGGAAGTAAACGGAGATCTGCGGGTGAATGCCAACGTAGGTAAATTTGTGTTGGGGTATCCCAACAATGGCCACCAATGGACACTGGCCACTAACAACACAGGTGTCCATCTCTTCTTCGGAGCCAAAGCAGATACCAGCACCGCTTTTACCAGCCGTATGGCAATCTGGCAGGATGGCCGGGTGGGCATCGGCATCACTCAACCTGCTGCGCTGCTGGAAATAGCGCACAACTCAACCCATACGCAGCCCCAACTTCTGCTCACCGAAAAAGAAGCTGATTACGCCCGCCTTTCTTTTAAAAATAATGTGGCACCCAATGTTCGTTGGAATATTGATGGGCTGACAACACCTGCTCCCGTCAAAGCCAAACTGAATTTCCGTTTCCAGAACAACAATGTGGATACCGTCCGTATGACCCTCCTTGGCAACGGAAAACTAGGGATTGGCAATACAGGGCCTGATCAGGAACTGGTCGTTGGTAACAACATTGGTTCAGGTTGGGCAGTGCCGGCGATTACGGTAGGGAATGAAGACGGGGGTGCTCTCGAAACCGGAAACGCTGGGTATTCTGTCAGCCTGAGTGCCAACAATTCGCTCGGACGGGCCCGTATCATCACCAATTCACCGAACGGTCCTGGTTTGGGCAAATTAGAGGTACGCACTGATGGCCTAAGTATAGGGCACTCACCGGGTGAGGCCACTGGTTACATGATGAAAGTAGTACATGAAGGTTTTGGAATCAATCTCCATCGTAACAATTCGGATTTCAATTGGGAGTTATACGTAGCCCAGGGCAATGGTGAACTCCGCCTCTATTTTGATGGCAGTTTCCGCGGTGCTTTCAACCCTACGGACGGTATTTATACTGCCTCCGACCGGCGTTTCAAAACCAATATTCAGCCCATGAAAACGGTCTTGGCCAGTATCATGCAACTGTCACCTTCCTCATATCAGTACCTTGAAGGAAATCCAGGTCAAAAGGCTTCCCTAGGATTTGTGGCGCAGGACGTGGAAAAATTCTTCCCCGAACTGGTATCCGTTTCTTCCGACGAACGGTCACCGGGTGTCTACTCCCTCAACTATGCCGGTTTTGGTGTATTGGCTATCAAGGCCATTCAGGAACAGCAGGAGGTGATCAACCTGTTGAAAACAAGGATAGAGCAATTGGAAGCATTATTGAAAAAATAGTTATTCGCTTCATGGTGTGGAGACGGTCTTTTGCTGCGCTACATTTTACAGCGGGCGTTGTCAGTCCCCTTTGTGCCGGGTTATTATTTTCTGAGAGTGCAGCTGCTTTTGTGATTCAATTCATTTTCTTGTTCCTAGTTTCAGATGCATAAAATGTCACTTTAACATTTGCAAACTTTTCATCATGCGGTCATAAAGCCTGATTTCTTTGGTAACATCCCAAACAAAGTTTTGCACAGATACATTACCACCGTATTAAACCGATATAATTTCTGATTTTTTCTTGTCTGTTACTTCCTAGTTTTGCAGTATACCTATTAACTATTTCTGAAGATATATATGAACATCTCTCAGTGGTTTAATCAACGGGGCATTAACTTTTTTATCACCCTGGTCGTATTGCTGATCATCACCAGTGTCTGTTTGACTTTCTACGGCAAAAGCCTAGTGAAACAACATTTAAAAGTGCAGGCACAAGTACTCAATGTAAGAAATGCTTTACAAGACATGCATACGCATGTGAATAATGCAGATTTGGGGCTTAGAGGTTATATCATTATCAAAGATGAAAAATTCCTGATTCCATTTCACGATGCCAAGGAAAACCGTGAAAACAATTTAGATTCACTGGCATACTATCTTACTCAGCAAAAATTTCCAGCGCTCAATGATCTACAAATGGTGCGGGTCAAGCTTGATGATTATTTTAGCCTGATAGAAGAGATGGTAAATCTTAGAGAAAAAGATAGTATCAACAGCATTCTACAGGTGCTATCTAAAGATCCGGGGTATGATGTGTGGAAAGTATATTCAAAGTTCACTGAAGATGTTATTAAATTTGAGAACAGGATTGAGGCAGACTCTCAGCATACTTATGAGGCTACCATGCAAGGCGTAGTGTTTGTCCAGTTCTTGTTATTAAGCGTTGGTGGGCTGTGTGGTTATCTCTCCTTTCTTGCCAAAAAGACAGAAAAAGCTCGCAGAAAACTTTTTAAAGAACTGGATGAACATAATAGAAACCTCATCTTTGACGACAGGCATCCGCAAACCGGACAGGATGAAAATACTATCATGAGCAACCTGATTAACAATCTGCAAAAAGCTTTTGTCTTTATCCGGTCTATCGCTTCCGGTAACTACACTATAGAATGGGAAGGGTTAACCCAGGAAAATCGTGAGGCCAACCGGGAAAATCTGGTAGGTGAGCTCATAGAGATGCGGGAGCAGATGAAAAAAGTAAAGGAAACCGATGAACGAAGATTATGGGCTACAGAAGCACTAACGAAAGTAGATAAAATAGCCCGTGTGCATCAGCATGATGTCACCAAACTGGCAGACGAAATGCTCACTCATGTCATTCATTGTCTGGGGGCTAATCAAGCTGGCATCTTTGTGATCAATGATGACAAAAAATGCCTGGACATGGTCTCCTGCTATGCCTATGAAAGGAAGAAGTATATTGAAAAGAAAGTGGCTTTAGGGGAGGGGCTGTTGGGACAGGCCTATCTGGAAGGCGAGACCATTTATATGACAGAAATACCGGGAGACTATGTCCGTATTACTTCAGGGTTGGGCAAAGCGACTCCCCGCAGTATTATGATTGTCCCTTTGCGGTACAATGAAGAAATCATGGGCGTACTGGAAATAGCGGCTTTCGTACCTTTTGAGCAATACCAGATAGAATTTGTAGAAAGCGCTGGTGAAATTATTGCCGCTTCTCTTTCTACTGTTAAAAACAGCGAGAAAATGCGTAAGTTCTTGGAGCAGTCGAGGGAGCAGGCGGAGATGCTTCGCTCTCAGGAAGAGGAGATGCGGCAGAATATGGAAGAACTGCAGGCAACTCAGGAGGAAATGACACGAAAAACAAAAGAGTACGAAGCGATTATCAAAGAGTATGAAGAAAAACTTTCAGAATCTTAAGCTGCAGGCTTTTCTTGTGAATTTTTTTAGAGGATGTAGCTATTCAGCATAATGGGTGCCATTGCCATGCAGTGTTCCGATGAATAATTTCCATCTTCTTCCCTTGGTAGAAAGCAATAACTTGTGGCCTTACAGGTTAACAGCATCAGGTGATCAAGGTTTGTACTAAAGAAGCGTTTGCATAGGTCTTGTTCAATATCAGCCTCCAAAGATGCTTCCGGTGGTCACAAATTTCCACCAATATCCTTTGCCTTATACCTCAACATTAGACAAGCAGAGGCCAGGCTGAGATTTTCTGCATTTTCAGCATAGAACACCACGGTATGTTGAGCATCCTGAGTCAATATTTCATGCCTATACAGTTGTACTGGCAACACCACCACTTGTGTCATGGCGACCGCCATCTGTAAAATGCCAGTACCTTCAGGAGAGAAGCCTTCCTATCTTCGTCAGGTAATCATATCATCTATTTAAATACTTAACACTATGAAAAAGGAATCTTCTTATGCAGCACAGACCAGCGCAGGGACTGTTGCCCGGGATATTTCTCCACAGAAAAGTGCATCCCTTACCGTATTCCATTTTGACGACAATTTGTTTTATACACTGGTACAAAATGCACAGGTAAATCTGCAACATTGTATCGATGGATACAGCAAGAGTGTTTTACTCAAAGAGAGCTTTTCAGCGCCCGGGCAAACCCAACCTACCAAAGTGCTGAAACCCAACAAAGTCGTCTTTCTGAATCAACTCATCGAACTGGTCAATGAAGGGTATTATGTTGACATTTTTATCTTTACCCATGGCAACAAGGATGCTATTTACTTTGCCAATAATAAAACCCTCAGCCCATCCGAACTGGAAGCAGAGCTGGCGGAGGAAAAATCCGGCTTCAGGCATCTGCCCATACGCATGGTCTACCAGGTCAATTGTTATGGCCGAACCTTTAATCAGACTTGGCTGAATGTAGGAGCAAAAGCCGTTTGTGGATCCCGTTATGTCAACTTCTATCCTAATCAGTTCAATGCTTTTGCTAAAGAATGGAACAAAGGAAATGTATTGTTTGAGAAAGCCGTTTATGACTCCAATACAGCATCATCCCGCACGGTGATGGAGGCGTTGGTCGCCGCAGATGCAGCTTCGGAGTTATTCCCGAAAGACTGGGATAAATGTCCTCCTATGAGTACCGTTCTCGGCGATAAACCCTGTGCTAAAAGCTATTTTCTGGCTCGTTGGATTGACAACGGCGAATGGCAGGAAGGCCAGTCAGGTAAGGATAATATGAGTTACTCTTCTTACATGTTTACGCCAGGCATCAATTTCACAAAAAATAATAAAGATATTTTGGTCTGGCATCCCTGAAAGACCATACTGGGTATGGTAATAAGGTCTTAGGGTGACTTGTGCGCTAAATGCTGAATGAACCGCACAAGTCGCCTTCCGGCAGACGAAGCTCCCGGCCAGTTTATTCGCTTCTTAAACTTTTGACCGGGTTCGCTGTAGCCGCTTTAAACGATTGGAAACTTACCGTAATCCAGGCAACCAACAGGGCAATGACACCAGCAATCAGGAAAGTAGTCGGCCCAATATCAATACGATAGGCAAAGTCGTCCAGCCATTGGTTCATAGCATAGTAGGAGATAGGTATAGCGATCAGCAAAGCAATGATAACCAGTTTGGTAAAACCTTTGGAAAACATCATGACTACACTCCATACGGAAGCACCCATTACTTTTCGGATACCGATTTCTTTGGTACGTTGTTCGGCAGTGTAGGAAGCCAGGCCAAACAGGCCAAGGCAGGCAATCAGAATAGCCAGCGAACAGAATATTGTAAAAATATTCCCTACTTTTTGTTCAGCGGTATACATGCGGTTGAAACGGTCATCCATAAAGGAATATTCGAAGGGAACACCAGGGGCAAATGCGTTCCATGTTTTCTCCAGAAAAGCAATAGTACCCTGCATCTCTTCCGGTTTAATTTTGAAGGAGATGGCACCGGTGCTTTGACCCAAAACCATTACCATGGGCATAATTTTTTGACGCATCGTAGCATAATTAAAATCTTTCACTACCCCAATGACCTTATAAGTAGAAAAGTCAGTGGGATTATCATCTTCTCCAAACTGGCTCAGGATTTTACCGATAGGGCTTCCGCCATCTTTATAAAACTCAAAATATTCGGCAGCGGCTTCGTTGATGATCATCGCTGAGGAGTCAGTGGCAAATGCCCTGGAAAAATCTCTTCCTTCCACAATCTCCATCCCCATGGTTTTAATATAGTCATGGTCTATATAATACCAGGAAAGGGAAGTAATATATTCACTCTGAGGGTTTTTGTCTGGAAAAATAGAGTTGTTACTAATATCGAGCGAGCTGGCCGGTAAGTAGGCCGATACAGAAGCATGCACAATATTAGGATGACGCAAGGCCTCATTTTTAAAAGCTTCCACCTGGGTATCCAGGTAATAGGTGTTCTGTAATACCAGCACATGTTCTTTATCGTAACCCAGTTTTTTGTTCTGAATGAGGTTCAACTGCTGGTATACTACCACTGTACTGACAATCAGGATGATAGAAATGCCAAATTGCAATACCACCAGCGTACTTCTCAACCAGTTGTTTTTCATACCGGTGGCTAGGTTTCCTTTTAATACCACAATGGGTCGGAAAGCAGAAAGGAAAAAGGCAGGATAACTACCTGCCAGCAGGCCTACCAAACATACGATGACTATCAGGGCAGGGATAATGTACCAGCTTTCTATATAACTGAGATGGAGTTGTTTGTTGGCCAGGTCATTAAAGAATGGCAGCAGTACCTCTGTTGCTATCAATGCGATGGCCAAAGAAACAAAGCAGATCATGATAGCTTCTACCAGAAACTGCCCAATGAGTTGTTTCCGTTGTGACCCCAGTACTTTCCGGACACCTACCTCTTTGGCCCGGCCGGAAGAACGGGCTGTCGCCAGGTTCATGAAGTTGACGCAGGCAATCAGCAGGATAAAGAAGGCAATGGCTGAGAAAATATAGACATACCGGACATCACTGTTGGCTTCCATTTCGGCATCCAGATCCGACTGCAAATGGATATCGGTGAGGGGAAATAGCTCATATTCGAATTTGTTGCCCGACTGTTTGAATTCCTCTATGCTTAATCCTGCGTATTGTTTGATCTGAGGGGCGGCATACCGCTCAAAGGTTTCATTCAGTTTGCTTTGCAGGGAATTTACATCGGTACCCTCCCGGAGAAGCAGATAAGTATAAAAATTGTTGCTAAGCCATACCTCTTCCTTGCTTTCATCCAGGGAAGCCATAGAAAGAAATACATCAAAATGAAAGTGAGAATTGTCAGGAATTTTATCAAAAATACCTGTAACCTGGTAAGAGACTTTGTCCAGTCCTACTAATAAATGTTCACCCAGGGGGGGATCACTTTCCCAGTTGTTTCCAAAATATTTCTGGGCGGCTGCCCGGCTGATCACCATGGTATGCGGCTGGCTCAAGGCCGTCTGAGGGTCTCCATAGCGCAGCGGAATGGTGAATACATTGAAAAGGGTAGCATCGGCAAAGATAATCTGGTTTTCTTTATAAGTGTTTTCCTCCCGGTATATCGTATAACTGCCCCGGTTTCTGAAACGGACTGCATTTTCTATCTCCGGATAAGTTTCTACCATCGTCATGGCTAAAGGGGCAGGAGCCACCGCATAGTGCCCTTCCTGCCCGCCTAAGCTGAAGTGTGCATTCACCCGGTAAGTGCGATCTGCTTTTTCGTGGTACCTGTCGTAGCTGAGTTCGTCTACGACAAACAAAGTGATTATCAGGCAGGCCGTTAAGCCGATAGAGAGTCCCAGAATATTGATGATAGTATAAAATCTCTGTTTTACCAGATTGCGGAAAGCGACTTTCAGATAGTTTTTAATCATACTGTTAGCAGGTTATAATCAGCCAAGATCTATGGACCAACTACCTAAACATAGGAAAACTGTGCCAAACGCCTGACAGCCTAAATAGGCCTATCATTGAATGATAAATGTTCACTAGCGAACAAGGGTGTTCAGAAACGAACATACTTCTGAGAAATAAGTTTCCTGATAAAAAGATGCTGTAATCCGGTAGATAATCTTTATTTTACCAGACTATGGATTTCAGGAACCAAACAGCAAAAAGCGGATGTTAAAGAGTGGGCTGTGTAGGAAGGGCTAGAATGGTGGAAAAGAGAGATAGGATTAGATTTTGTTAAGTTTACATTAATAGATACCATAAGCTTGCTGGCAAGCAATTACTCACATGTTTAAGAGAAATTCTTCTATGACTTTTTGGATATTGATTGGCAGCGGCCTGCTGTTTGTCTTATCCTTACTCATCATTGGTAACATACTCACCATTGGCAATAACCTGCAAGAAATACACCCTTTCCTCAGCATTGCCTTTTATGTAGTCACAGCACTGCTCCTTTTCTTTCTGCTGGTTCGTCCGCTGCTCTCTGTTTTTTCTATGCCTGAAATTCAGGCCAGCGACTATCTGGATCTGGATAAAACCACACCGGGCAGTAAGATAGCTACCAAAACAGCCCGTACCATTATGCGGCAGGGCAGGCTGGATGCCGAAGAGCACAAAGCATTAAAGGAATCCCTGAAAAAAGGAGTAGATCCCAGCGACACGCTGGAAAAGATTTTTGACGGCCGGCTGGACAAAATGGACGACATCATTCATCGCCATGCCAAGCAGGTTTTTATCTCCACAGCCCTTTCCCAGAATGGCCGGTTGGATGCCTTGCTGGTACTCACCATCAACTTCCGTATGCTAAAAGAGTTGGTGAGTAGCTATGGCTATCGTCCTACCTACGGTAATCTGGTGAAAACCTATACCAAAGTGTTGGCAGCTGCTCTCATTGCCGATGGTATAGAAGATGCCGAACTGGCAGAGATTTTTCCCCAGCTAAGCCGGGGCTTTTTAGGTGCCATTCCTGGTTTGGGGATACTTTCCTCCTCTATCCTGCAAGGTACCGGCAATGCCTTCCTGACCCTGCGGGTAGGCTATATCACTAAAAACTATTATATGACCGCCGGTCATGGATATTCCCGTCGTCAGGCTCGTTTGGCGGCCAACAAAGTAGCGCTGAAGAAACTCTCGTTGATCATCAAAGAATCGTTGATGGTATTTCCCCGTGAGGCTCAGAAAAAAGCCCGTCAGGTGCTGAAGTTTGTCTAGTATACTCAGGCTAAAATTTCTTCTCCTGATAAAGCACAATAAAGCTATGGGCACTGAAATACTTGGATAAGTAAGCCGGAAGTTTTTCCATATAAGAATGATACGATGGGGTATTTTGCCTGGTACTGGCCACAATGAGCAATACTTGGCTGTCTCAACCATCTTACAGTTAGAGCTACATAAATTATTTTTTTCTCATTTGCTTGATCTGAGAGAGGATGTCATCCAGAGACATATCCGCAAAAAGTTGTTCGCGTTCTTCCGTATAATTTCCGTAACCTGCCCTGAATTGGTTTAAAAAACGTACAGTATTGGTAATGCCTAGTTCTTTATACAAGAGGCGAGTTGCTTCTTGTGTAATTTCACTTAAAGTTTTAACATTTGCTTTCATAACTCTGCTTTTTCGATGAGTTCTATTGGTGAAACTGCTCTAACAGTTAAGTTATCCATAGCTTTTGCTTTTTTCAAAAACTTGTCATCACAGGTACAAAAAAACTCAGCTTTACTGATTTCTGCTGATGCCAAATGCAAAGCATCTAATGGTTTAAGGCCAGCTTCTGTAAATGTTCTGGCTTGCCTTTCAATTTCTTCACTTAATCTAACAAACTGAGTAGCTTTACCCAACACCTCTAATACATATTCCCGACGTGTCTGATCCGGGTTACGGCTCGCCTCAAATAACAGCGGTTCAGAAGAAATAAGTTCAACAATACCAGCCTCAATGAGAGAAACAACAGCCAAAACAGCTTCGGCTTCAACGGCAATTCGTGCCTGATCCTTGGTATCTAATGGTCGCTGTATGCTACAAACATCAAGGTACACTGTCATACTGAAATTTACGTTCCTCCTCACAGAAAACCAAGTCAGCGTTGCTAGACTAAAATTTTCTGCTCCGGATAGAGTACAATAAAGCTATGGGCACTGAAATACTTGGATAAGTAAGCCGGAAGTTTTTCCATATAAGAATGATACGATGGGGTATTTTGCCTGGCACTGGCTACAATGAGCAGATCCTGAATGCCTACATGCCGGGATAAAATCAGAAAATCATCCCATTCATCAAATTCCGTTTTGATCATTTCAATGGTAAATTTATTGTTTTGGATGATGTCATTCATCTGGCACATGGTTTCCTGATTGCCAAAAAGATGCATAACACCACTGGTTTGCTGGCAAAAGAGCGCCATGGTTTCCACCCAATGATCAAACCCTGCTTCTACCTGGGCATTTTGCGGTACCACCAGCACGATTTTCTGATAAATATTAATGGGGTAAAGCAGCTTGGTGACCAACACCATTTGCTCTGTACTATCCAGTACATTGTCCAGCACACTACCAAAAAATCGTTCCTTCGCTGTCACTTTTCCGTTCCAGCCCATCACCACCTTCGTAATCATCAGCTCTTTGATAGTGCGAACGATGCCACTGCTGGCATTCAGGTCTACCCGGGAAATGGGTTGTAGCAGATGGTTGGAAGCAGAAGCGTATTTAACCGCCTTCTCGAACATTCTCTGGTTGATCAGTACTTTATCCTGTGCTTCCTGGTCGTCTAAAACAACGGATAAAGGGTAAATAGGATCTTCTGATTTTAGTTTCCGGATCATCACGGCCAGGTCAATCAATCGCTCCAGGTTGGCCGGGTTGGCGACCGGTACCAGTATTTTTTCCCGGTATTCTGCCAGTTCGGGCTTCTGATGGCTCTCCTGTATGGCTAACTGCCGGCCTGCCCGGTCGGTCACAAAAGAACTGACCATACAGGTAATCAGGATGAGCAGAATAGTGCCATTCAAAACCTTGTCGTCCAGAATCTCCAGGTTATAGGCAATCAGGATGATGGCGATGGTGGCAGCTGCATGCGAACTGCTCAATCCAAAAATCACATTACGCTGTAATAAGGAGAACCCTACTATTTTCTGGGTAGCAAAAGCGGCCAGCCATTTACTCAATAAAGCGACGGTAGTCAGGGTAAAGGCAACCACCAGGGCTTGCATTCCCTGAAACAGTACACGCAGATCAACGAGCATACCCACTCCGATCAGAAAAAAGGGTATAAACAGGGCATTTCCGATAAATTCTATCCGGTTCATGAGCGGAGAAGTGTGGGGAATAAGACGATTCAACGCCAAACCCGCTAAAAAAGCACCGATGATGGGTTCTAAGCCAGCTATTTCTGAGAGAAAGCCTGCGGCAAATACTACCATCAGGGCAAAAATATACTGACTCACATCTTCTTTTTCCGCGTTCCGGAAAAACCAGCGGGAAACCTTGGGAAAGCCCCACAAGACTATAAAGACAAACAAAGACATAGACACGATCAGCCGTATCCAGAACTGATAATTGATTTCTCCTCTGACAGAGCCGGTAATCACCGCCAATATCAGCAGGGCCAGGGTATCGGTAATAATGGTGCCCCCTACTGTCACTGTAACTGCTTCATTCTTGGTGATCCCCAAACGGCTGGCTAAAGGATAAGCAATCAGGGTGTGCGTGGCAAACATACTGGCCAGCAGAAAGGAGGAACGAAATGGGTATTGTAAAAGAAAAAAGCTGGCCAGGGTCCCTAAAACAAGCGGTATCAGGAAGGTAGCCGCTCCAAAGATAATACTCTTGTGCCGGTTCTTCCTGAAATCGTTCAAGTCTATTTCCAGCCCGGCTAAAAACATAATGTACAGCAGACCCACCGTACCAAACAAAGTGGTTTCGGTAGTTTGTAGAAGATTTAAGCCGTGAGGTCCCACTAGTGTGCCAGCCAGGATCAGACCGATAATACTAGGGATTTTAAACCGGTTGAGCAGCAGCGGTGCCACCAGAATAATCACCAGGATAACCAGAAAGATCTGGACAGGATCTTTCAAAGGAATTTGAAACTCGAAAAGTAATATCATATTTTGCGCTAAATGCAGGCGATTATTCTTCAGGATGAAAAAATATGAGAATATACGCAGTTGCTATCATTTATTTTCGTTTCCTCTTGGCTTATTTGTAGGGATGGTAAAAGAACTTTTTTAAGTGCAAGATTTCAATTTGAAACGCCATATTTTAAAGATAGGCTAAAAAGGTTATCGTTCATGCTGCAATATCAGTGATTGTTTGCCCTAACGCAAATACTACAGGCTGAACTGATACAGAAAACATTGACCTGTAAGCAGTGAACCTGCTTATTTTACATCCGTAAATGTTCCCCCTCTAGGCACTTTTTCGTATTATTGTTTATGAAAATCCTATTGATTGAAGACGAACTTAATGTGGCTTCTTTCATTAAAAGAGGTTTAGAAGAAAATAATTTTGTCGTAGATATTGCTTACGATGGGCAGTTAGGCTTAAGTATGGCGAGCCATTATCCTTACGACGTCATTGTTTTGGACATCATTCTCCCTCAAATCAATGGATTAGAAATTTGCAGAAGAATCCGGCATGTATACCGATCCCCCACCCCCATTCTGATGCTAACAGCCTTAGGTACCAAAGAAAACATTGTGGAAGGGCTGAATGCCGGGGCCGATGATTATCTGACCAAACCTTTTGATCTGAATGAATTAGTGGCCAGGCTCAGGGCTTTAAAGCGAAGAAGCAAAGATAATTATAAAAGCGATTTGCTGCGGATAGCCAATCTGACCCTTGATACAGCCACGAAAGCCGTGTTGCGAAATGGCACTCCTATCCAGCTGACTTCCAAAGAATTTTTACTCTTGGAAATGATGATGCGCCACCAGGGGCGGGTATTATCCCGGATAGATATCATTGAGAAGCTGTGGGATGCGAATCAGGATTTCCGATCCAACGTAGTAGATGTCTTTGTCAATTTGTTGCGCAATAAGATTGACAAGAATTTCTCACCGAAACTTATTCACACTGTGATTGGTATGGGCTATGTACTGAAAGCCAATTAGCGATGAAAATACGCTTGAAGCTCACCCTGATCTCTACTGTCATCACAGCCCTGATTCTGACGGGTGTGAGTGTAGCGATTTATTACTTCTTTTCTCTCTACCGGCAGATAGAATTTTATGACCGCCTGAAAGAACGGGCTGTCATTACCGAGCAGTTTTACCTGGAGGAGGACGAACTAAATGAAGATACTTTTGAGGAAGTTCAGAAGAAATATCATCAGTATCTTCCCGACGAAATTATTGGTTTGTTCGAATTGGGTTACCAATTACAGACGATGCAGGATTCCTTGCAGGTGAGTTTGCCTGCCACCTTTTTTCGGGATATGGCCACGCTGGAGTATATGGAAATAAAATCCGGAGACCGGCAGGCGGTAGCCATGTGGTATAATGATAATCAGGGTGATTTCGTGGTGATCATTTCGGCCATAGATCGTTTTGGGATTATGAAGCTGGCTGATCTGCAAAAGATTCTGATTATCTGTTTTATAGTAAGCATCGGTATCATTTTTATTTCAGGTCGTTTCTTTTCCCTTCAAGCGTTGAAACCCATTACCCGTATTGTGAAAGATGTAAACCGGATTGGGCTCTCTAACCTGCACCAGAGGCTTTCTACAGGAGGTAGTAAGGATGAAATTAACGAACTGGCTACCACTTTTAACCAGATGCTGGAACGACTGGAGACTTCCCTGGAGATACAGAAGAATTTTATCAGCAACGCTTCTCATGAACTAAAAAATCCTTTGACGGCAGTCATTGGCGAGGTTGAATTAGCCCTGAGCAAAGATCGGTCTGTAGAAGAATATAAAACCGCTCTGAAGACTATTGATTTTGAAGCCAGAAGATTGGATACCCTTATTGTAAAGTTATTGAACCTGGCGCAAACAGATTTTGATGATAAAGTTTTCCTCAATGAAGATGTGCGGATTGACGAACTAATGATGGAAGTGAAGGAAGATCTGGACCATCTTCTTCCTGACAACCAGGTATATATTAATTTTGAGCATATCCCGGAGGATGAACAGCTCATTACTGTGAAAGGGAATAAAAAATTACTCCATGCGGCTTTAATGAATGTATTGGAAAATGCCTGTAAATTTTCTGATTATCAGGAAGTGAAGGTGCTTATCAAAGCTGATAAAACCAGACTGACTGTGGTTATTTCAGATAAAGGCATTGGTATTGCCGAACAGGATTTGCAAAACATAGCACAACCCTTTTACCGGGCCAGTAATGCCCGTGGCTATAAAGGATCAGGCATTGGGCTTTCTCTGACAGATAAAATTGTGAAGATGCACGGGGGTGAAATCAATATTACTTCTAAATTAAAACAGGGCACACAGTTTTTCATTTTCCTGCAACAGAATTCATCTTTATCTCTCTAATAATTTCTCAGTCGTTTCAATATTATATTTCATGTATTCTCAAAATACAAAATATAATTGTGAAATATTATACTATATAGATTAAAATTCTATAACAGAATATTTTATCAATTTTTTTGAGATTTCAATCTTATATTAATCTCTTTTTAATCCCATCTTAATCTCCTTCCCGTATTTTTATTCTTACGGCATAATCAATAGCCTCCTATTTTACTCTTGTGAAAGAAATATCCCCTTATGAAACAGAACTTAAGAAGTTATTTTCAATATACAAAAAATGATTTACCTGCGGGGTTAGTGGTGTTTTTGGTGGCTTTACCGCTTTGTTTGGGTATTGCTCTGGCATCTGGTGCGCCCCTTTTTGCAGGTATCATTACCGGTATTGTTGCCGGGGTAGTCGTCAGTTGGTTCAGCGGATCGCAGCTCGCAGTAAGCGGACCAGCCGCCGGTCTTACTGTGATTGTCTTAAACGCTATAGAAACGCTGGAAACCTACGAGCTTTTCCTGGCTGCTGTTGTTTTAGCGGGCTTGCTTCAGGTGGTGCTGGGTTTTTTTAAAGCAGGGATTGTCAGTGCTTATTTTCCCTCTTCCGTGATCAAAGGCATGCTGGCCGCTATTGGTCTGATTCTGATTTTAAAGCAGATTCCTCACTTTATGGGAGTGGACCAGACAGCCTTTGGAGAAGACAGGTTTTGGGAAAACGGACAGAATACTTTCTCTGCTATCCTCAATGCAGTGGCCTCCCTGAGATTAGGCGCTTTGATCGTCGGAGTAGTCGCTTTTGGTATTGTCCTACTGTGGGAAAGGCCCTTCATCAAAAATAACAAAATAATAGGTGTAGTGCCGGGTGCTTTAATAGCCGTACTGGCAGGTATCCTTTTAAATCAGGTCTTTTTACAGGTGTTCCCTGCCATTGCCATCACCGAGGAGCATTTGGTATCTATTCCGGAGATCAGCAGTTTCAGCGGACTGATGAACGAGCTGCAGTTTCCTGATTTTACTCAAATGTTGAATCCTGATCTATATGTTGTAGCATTCACTATCGCTGTCATCGCCAGTCTGGAAACCTTGTTAAGTATTGAGGCCACCGACAAACTGGACCCTTACAAGAGAAAAACTCCTACCAACCGGGAGCTGAAGGCACAGGGCATAGGCAACGTAGTCAGCGGGTTGTTAGGTGGACTTCCCATGACTGCTGTGATTGTAAGAAGTTCTACCAACGTAGCAGCTGGCGGAAGGACTAAATTATCGGCCTTTTACCACGGCTTGTTCCTTTTGGTGTGTGTATTGGTCATTCCCTATATTCTGAATCTGATCCCATTGTCAGCGCTGGCTGCTATACTGATTATAGTAGGGTACAAGCTTTCAAAAGTGTCTCTCTACAAAGCGATGTATAAGATGGGTAAAGATCAGTTTATCCCTTTCATTGTCACAATACTGGCTATTTTATTTACCGACCTGCTCATTGGTATCACTATAGGAATGGCCGTAGGTATATTCTTTATTTTGAAGGCGAATCATAGCACGCCTTACTATCATGAGACCCACGCTTCCAACGGAAGTATAAAAATCAAACTCAGCGAGCATGTGTCTTTCCTGAACAAAGGCAGTATTGCCACAGCATTGGATCAGTTGCCGGAAGGCAGTGCGGTAGAGATTAACGGAGAGTATTCCCAATACATTGACCATGATGTGCTGGAGACGATCCATAACTTCAAGGCTACTGCCCAGGAAAAGAATATTCAGTTGATGCTGAAAGATATACCATCGCCAAAAATATCGTCTAACGGCGCACATTAATATATCACTTAACAATTTATTTCGGGCATGGGAAAGCCATGTGCAGCTTTATTTGACGGCTTATGAGCCTTACTGGCCTGTTGGCTGCAACCTGAAGACGGCCGGTCAATGAATAGAGAAATGATAGTATTCACAACATTACCTCAAGATTTCTCTATAATGAAGTCCTTAGTTTGGCTTTCTCAAATCGGAAAGCCTGACTAAGGCACCATTATTCCTGCCTCCCGGAAAGATTCTTCACTAACCTGTGGTGTTTATCCTGATCTTACCCTGATTAAAGAAATAACCCTGTATATTTGTTGTACCAAGTCTGCTGTTTCCTTCCACTCTTTGTGTTTCGGAAGCTTGGTTACCAACAAATTGCATGATGTACAAACCGTTTTTTCCAATCGCCCTTTTGGTTTATACCGCCTGTAGCAACCCTGCTCCTACGGAGCGTCCGGCATCCGATACAACGCTTACAGAAGAGGCATGGACCTTAGGCCCTTTTCAGAAGGTCAATGATGTGAATCCGGTGCTGGAACCCAAGGGAGAGACAACCTTTCTGGATCCTATCCGGCAGGAAACCTTGCACTGGGAGGTGAAAGATGTCTTCAATCCGGCAACAGTTGTTCGTAACGACACGGTTTTCATGATTTACAGGGCCGAAGACAGTGTTGGCATTTATCAGGGTACTTCTCGCCTGGGCCTTGCCAAAAGTACAGATGGCCTTCATTTTATCCGGCTGCCGGAACCAGTCTTTTATCCTGCCAACGATTTTATGAAAAAATACGAATGGGAGGGAGGCTGTGAAGATCCGCGTATAGTGGAAGATGAAGAAGGGCGGTATATTATGACCTATACCGCTTATGACGGCAAAACCGCTCGTTTGTGTGTGGCCACTTCTACTGACCTCTTGCAATGGGAAAAACATGGACTGGCTTTTGGAGAAGAATATGTCGACTTGTGGTCAAAATCGGGTGCTATTGTGTGCCGTAGGGAAGGGGCCCGGATGGTGGCGGTGCGTATACAGGACAAATACTGGATGTACTGGGGCGATACGGAAATGAAAATTGCCACTTCGGACGATCTGATCCACTGGACACCCCTGAAAGATGACAACGGTCAGTTACAGCAGGTGTTTACTCCCCGAAAAGGTCAGTTTGATAGCCGGTTGGTAGAACCCGGGCCACCCCCAATCCTGACCGAAGCGGGTATCCTGTTTATCTATAATAGTATGAATCTGGATGAAGGTGGAGATCCTAATTTGCTCCCAGGCACATATACGGCCGGACAAGTACTCATGGATGCTGAAGACCCAACCCGCCTCTTGAAACGGACAGCCAGTTATTTTATCAAGCCGGAAGAGCCTTATGAGATACAGGGACAGGTAGGAAAAGTGGTATTTGTAGAAGGATGGGTCTACTACCAGGATCAATGGTTTATCTATTATGGAACAGCCGATTCCAAAATTGCTGTAGCCAGATACCAGCCGGAAGCGGAACAGGGTCGGTGAGGGTAAACCCAGACCTTTCCTTGTTCAGCCTATCAGCTAGTGAAAATCGTTGCTGTTATTCTGGTTTTCCGAGGATGAATACCGTTCCAGCGGGGTCCATGATCCAATGCATATCCTCTGGGATTTTCTCCAATTCATCACAAGTGCCTACTCCTTTTGTTTGCAAATATTGCGTGGCCTGAGCAACATCTGTGGTGTTTAACTCTAACCAGGTTTCTGAATGGGTGTAATTGTCAACACAGTCGAGCCAGACCACATTGCTCCCAAACTTCACCTGGTGTGTCCTGGAAACCGTAGGGTTGTCAATACGCTTTTCTATCACTTCAAGCTTCAAGATATCCCGGTAAAAAGCTACCGTTTCTTCATATTTACTTTTTGGTATTTTAATGGCAATGTTAACCCCTCCTTCAAATCGTATATCGGGGGTTGTTTCGTGATGGGTCATATTTATTTTTAAGTTAAAATTTAAGAATGCTATACAGAAAGATGGCTACAAACAGGAAGGCAGTGTGTAGTAAGTATCAAAGAATGTATCATGATGCACTGTCTTCCATTATGAAAATGGCGTTATGATTCAAGTCGTAAAAACCGAATTCGTTTGTTTTCCAGGGTGTATCCTTGCGAAACTGTTCGGGGGTGATGGTGCCTCGTTCCACAAACTCTTCAAACAAAGGCTTTATATTCTTCACATAAATCTTGATCACTGAACCCTCAAGCAGCGGATCATCTGTTGTGCCAGCATGCCATTGCAGATGGATATATTGATTGTCGCGGCTGAGTACAGCGTAACTGCTCGGTGTGCCTTCTTGCCTGTAAGCTTTGTCAAGGCAATCGAAACCCGTTTTCTCCCGATACCATACAACATCTCTTTCTACGTCAGCAGAGGGTAGAACAGGAATCATCTGTAAGAAGGTAGTAGGCATCATGGTGGGAAATCCTGGTTGAGTTAGCTACAAAAATGAATTCATTTGAAGTTTTATGAAGGCATTTGATAATGTATGTGTTGGGCATACCCTAAGCATTCAGTTCCTTGGGAAATCTGTCGGCCACCAGATTTAGTTGAATGTGATGTTCTAAATAGGCTTTCAAGCCGGCCAGTACCAATGAAAATCCCTCAGTGGAATCACGGACCTGAGACAGCATTTGTTCTGACGTGCCTTCAAAACCTTTATTGATAATACTCACCCATGTGGTGTGGGCACTGAATGGTTGAAAAGACCATTCTACAGTGGATTTGGTGTCATCATCTCCCCACTCAATCACAATCTTTTTATTTCTTTCAATTTTCTTGACCAGCACAGTAGCTGTAAAACCGTACATTTCCCAGGACCAATCAACTTTTTTATGCTCTTCCAGTTTTCCTGTACTTTTGGTAAACCAGAATTTAGTGGTTATGGCAGGGTCAACAAATGCTTCAAACACCCTGTCAACCGGTTGGCGAATTAACATTTCCGCCTTGGCAAAATTTTGGTTCTCCATGTTGATGATCGCTTTCTTTAACGTTTCCGGTTTACACGGTGATAGGTCGTTTCTACGGCTTTGGCTTCTTCTCCTTCGGGTGAAATATTGTAAGCGGTAATCAGGAGCTGATCCTGATCAACAAGTTCCAATTCGGTACGCCACCCCCAGCGCTGACTGCTATCTGGCATGCCATAACTGCCCAGCACAGACCATGGGTGAGGTGCCTGGCCCGGACGATTCCCTTCCGAAAACATCATACCAGTGCCCATATGAAAGCTGTCTACCCAGGCACATTGTAGTTTCTCATGGCCCAATTGGTATCCAAAAATAGCCATTCCTTCCAGCAATTTACCTTCTATACTACCCTGGTATTCGTGCAGGATAAACCTTCCGTCTAGCATGGTGCGGATCGTACCGCGGGCAGGAGATTCGTCCGCCAGTACATTAGGTTCAAACCAGGTACGGGTAATGCCTTCCCATTCTCCTGCTAGCTGGCTGAGTTGAAAATGTATGCCGGTGGCTCTGGAGGTTTCAAATTTTTCTTTGCCCATTGTATTTCTGTTGACAATAGCTGAAAACTTAGGGCAAAAGTCTGAAAAAGGGTTTCAATAAAATTGTACGTTTTCGACAGCCTGCGCTATCCTCTTGTTACCATTCATCTTTCAGGAAAGCGGTGGTGAGGCGAATGAAATCAGCTTTTTGAGGGCCATAAATAGGCGTATGATCTCCATGAGGAACAATCCAGAGGTAAGAACTGGGTAAATGCTGGTGAAGCTCGAAAGCAGTGTTCGTGCCTGCTACCGTATCATGGTCACCGCTAATGATGAGTGTTTTTACCCTGATGCGGTGAAGGTCATCTTTCGAAAGCCTGACTTCATAGGCTACCTTCGGATCAAACAGCGCTTTGATTTGTGTTTCTCCTCCATGGTGCTGCCGGCGAAGCTGCTCAATAAATTCAGGAGGTAGATTTTCAAATTGGAAAGCCTGGTTTTCTGCCTGATTGTCTTGCCCACTATATTGATAGGCGGTACCAATCAGCACCATGGAGGCGATTTTCTCCGGATGTAGGTGGGTTAGTTCAAGCAAGGCAATGCCCCCAAAACTCAAACCAATCGCTTTGACTTTCTCCAGGTTGAGGTGATGGATCAAAGCCAATATATCTTCTGCTGCTTTTTTGATAGAAAAGTCTTCACTAAGGGGTGTGGTTCTACCATGCCCCCTTAAATCAACAGCGTATACCTCGAAGTGAAGCGCATAATCAGCGATGTGTTCTATCCAGGATTGTGAGGTTTGCGTCCAGCCGTGTAATAACAGAAGGGGCTCACCTGCACCATACACTTCGTAATAAAGCTGTATGCCATTCAAACTGACAGTTTCTGCTTTTTTAGGGGTTTGTCCGTAACTGTGCATGGCCAGTGATAAAAGTAAAATGAAGCATGCTATACTTCTCATGAATATCAGTGTTTACTCATGTATTGATATAAGGAGCTTCAGAAGCAGCTGGGTAATAAATAGTTTCCTATGATAAAAATATATAATTTTTAAGTGATTAACTATGTGTTGTCACTCAGAAATTGTCTGAAACGCTCCGTATCGTAGTGTGCCATGCCGGTATGTTTGAGCACTATCTTTCCCTCGGAAGAGATCACAAAGGTAGTAGGAATGCTCGGGCTATGATATTGTGCGGGGAGGCTGCCTGCCAGCCGGTATACCTCGAAGCTGAAATCTTTCCTGGCTTTGAATTTTCGGGCTTTTTCAAAATCCTTGTCCAGCGATACCATCAGGAAAACGATGTCTTCTTCTTTTACATCGTTATACAGTTTATTGATACCCGGCATTTCCGCCAGGCAGGGAGGACACCAGGTAGCCCAGAAGTTCAGAAAAATCACTTTTCCTTTAAAGTCACGCATATCTACCCTTTCCCCCTGGCTGTTGACAAGGGTGAGTCCATAATCTGCCTTTGAGTTCTCATCCGTTTCCTTTAGGTCGGGACGAACCAGGCCGGTCATTAAAATACCCTGCTGGATAAATCCCATAACCTGTGTATGCATGCCGGTGATATAGAGCAGCAGCCCTATACTGCCTATGATTCCCCATTCCAGCAGGATTCTTCTCATGGTTTTTTTCATAACGCATTGTAAAGAATAAAAATGGAGCACCCCGCCTCTCTATGAATCCTCAAGGGGAACCAACTTATAAATGGCTCCAGGTTCTTCCACTGCTACATAGATGTACCCATCGGGACCCATCTCTACATTTCTGACCCTTCCTATATTTTCCATCAGTATCTCTTCCTGCACGATCTTATTACCTTCTACTTTGCATAGGTTCAGGTACTTGAAGCGCAGAGAGCCTACCAGTAGATGGTTTTCCCATCCTTTGTAGCGATCTCCCTCGACGAAAGCCATACCACAAGGAGCGATGGAAGGGACCCAATATAAGACAGGCTGATCCATACCCTCCTGAGTCGTTTGGTGGGTGAAGGTAGTACCATCATAATTGATACCATAGGAAATAACAGGCCAGCCATAATTATGTGCTTTTTGAATGATATTGACCTCATCACCACCTCTGGGGCCATGCTCATGGGTCCAAACGACACCAGTGGCAGGCTGTATGGCTACACCCTGTGGATTACGGTGGCCATAAGAGTAAATAGAAGGCAGGGCCCCTTGCTGGTTGACAAAAGGGTTGTCTTCTGGGATACTGCCATCATCCTTAATTCTGTGAATCTTTCCACAATGGTTATCCAGATTTTGGGGGTTCTCCTCCCGGTTGCCCCTGTCGCCTACGGAGAAGTAGAGATATCCTTCCTTGTCAAACGCCAGACGGGACCCGTAATGGTGTCGTGTCTTGGCATAAGGGAGCGCTTCGAATATTTTTTCTTGGTTTGAAAGGGTATTACCTTCCAGCTTAGCTCGGGTAATGGCTGTAGAAGAAAGGGTATCACCTCCTTCTACTTTGAAAATGGAATAGGAAAGGTAAATCCAGGCATTGTTCTCAAAATCGGGATGGAGGGCTACATCCAGCAGGCCACCCTGCCCTTCGGCCAGTACGGGAGGAACTCCTTCTACTGCTTCCAGTGTCCGATCCTGGCGAAGCCGGTAGAGTGTACCGGATCGCTCTGTGATGAGCATATCTCCATCGGGCAGGAAAGCCATGCCCCAGGGAACTTCCAGGTTGCTGGCCAGGGTGTCAAGGCTGAACTGAAAAGAGGCTGTCAGGAAGGTATCTGATTGTAGCGTTTCTTCCTGAAAAGTATAGCGATCTACATTTTCAATGCCCGTAAGTATATAGCCGGCTAAGCCATCAATTTCCTCTGCGGAAAGCACTTGGCCGAAAGCAGGCATTCCTACATCACTATAGCCATGGGTAATGGATTGTACGATAGCCTGTTTTGTATTACCATGCTTCCAGTTGCGGTCTACAAAGGCTTGCATCTGTTCGCCGTGGCAGCCAGAGCAGTACGTTTCAAAATTCGTTTGGGCTTTTTCCAGCACAGCCTGCGGTAGGGTGTCTACCATCAGTGTTGTTGGCGTGGCCAATTCAGGTGCGTTGTTCTGATAATCAAGACTTGATAAATACAGAGGGTACCCGTAGAGTAACAGAGCAAACAGGGCGATCAGGTTGTATACTTTGGTTATCATAGGATTAACATTTAGGTAGTTTAGAGTAAGCGGACAATCAGTGTATTACTGTCAGCGATTACTTTGATAAATACTATTTTGATCTTGTAATGTTTAGGTTAAACGATCTTACTCTCACCTTAATGGATTATTTCTGATATAATGGCGTATCCTTTCTAAAGAAAGAGTATTTCGGATAATATGATCATGAAATCGTGCCTGCCAGGCAAATAAAGAATTTCCCTGTTTGCCGCATTCAAATTTTACCCATCTTTATACCAGCGCATAATTTTCCAACAGTATTATAGGGTAATTCCATAGGGTTGTTTGGAATACCTGATTTGTTTTTGATAGGAACATGATTAATCGGGATGATAATCCATTCATCCAGATGAACATTTTCAAATTTTCCGGGAATTTCCAGCAAAAATTTCTTTGCTATATTCCCCATCCTAGATAACTTCATAGCCCCCTGTGAAATACCTCCCAGAAAAGGTTGTCGTTCTTTGGTGCAGATGGTAATAAAATATTCGTCAGACTTGGCATAATCATAGCCTGGTAATCGATACTGCTTTTGTTTCTGATATGCCATATCATTTGTATGCAATTGCATCCCAATAACTTTTTGCCAATAATGTAATAGTAGTAGTTGTTTATGTGCTCTCCTCAACCACTTTTGTCATCTCTCCTGTGTAGATAATTCTGATAATCTTTAGCTGTATCTAAATCGATGCTACCCCCGGCAAAGGGCACGGCCTGCGTGTGATCCTCATATTCTCGGATTAATTTTCTGGCTCCTGTTTCTTGCTTCAACCTGGACAATTGTTCAAACAAACTATGATGAAATAAAGCAGGCACTCCCAGGACATCCTGGTATTGTGATGCTACGATAAGTTTTCCGGAAGACTGGTGCTCATGGATCAGTTTCTGCAACAGCGAAGGATCTACAAGGGGCTGATCGCACAACATGATAATGGCTGCTTCTGTTTGCGTTGACATAGCTGTCAATTGTCTTACGCCAGTACGTATAGAACCCCCCATCCCTTCTTTCCACTGTTCGTTGTAGGTGATGGTGACAGGCTGGTGTGCAATGGTGGGTCGTATCAAATCGGCATGAGCCCCTAGTACAACAACAACCGGATCGCATTCTGCCGCCAGTGCGGTAGCGATAGATTGCTGAAGCAGCGTTTGATGATCCAGAGTAAGCAACTGTTTAGGCTGCCCCATGCGGGATGATTCACCAGCGGCCAGGATAATAGCTGCCGTTTTATACTTATCTTTCATGAATAAATCCTGGGCGATCTTTTAAAAGCCCTCCTTTTCTTTGCTGATGTCTCGCCTGAATTTCTGCTACAATGGCCAGCGCAATTTCTTCCGGGGTTTCTGCACCGATATCCAGACCAATAGGGCTATGGATACGCCTTTCTTCCCTTTCTGAGACAGTTTTCCCATTTTGGGAAAGTTCATCCAGCATTTTCTGTGTCCTTTTGCGCGGACCCAGTATTCCGATATAGGGTACAGAAGACGCTAGCAGAGCAGGCAAAATGGCCAAATCATACTTGTAGTTATGCGACATCAAGACAGCAGCTGAGTAAGGAGTGATATTCATCTGGCTTACTACTGTTTCACGAGCCGCATGCCATACCTGGTCAGCGCCGGGAAAACGCTTGGCTCCGGTATGAGCTATACAATCATCCGTCACGGTAACATGCCAGCCCAATGTTTTGGCTAAGGTCACAACCGGGGCCACGTCAAACCCACCTCCAAAAATGACAAGCTCAATACTAGGATGCAGTATTTCTAAAGCTACCTCTACCTGCCCTTTCTCGGTTTGATACAACCTGGGAGCTGACTTTCCGTTTTGTAAGGCTTTGTAAGCATCCGACTGAATTTTTTCTGCCAGATCTGTATCTTCTATGGTGTGAGAAACTTTGCCCCCACTATCAATCACCAGTCGCTGACCAATACCATAAGTCATCGACTCTTCTATATTAAAAATAGTGGCTATCAAAGCAGGTTTTCTGGTGTGCAGGAAAACTTCGAAAATAGAAAATAAGTCTATCTGCTCCCGCAGGTAATCTACAGGTTCTATCAGTACATCAATAATCCCATTACAACCTAACCCTACTCCCAAGCTGGTGGCGCTGTCATCCTGTAGGGTATCATAGGTCACTACACTGGAAGTTCCCTGCAGAATGGCCTGTCGTGCTTTTCGCAGGGCATCACCTTCCAGACAGCCGCCACTGATGGCGCCTACCCAGCGGCCATCGTCCGTTATATACATACGGGCTCCGGCACGGCGATAAGAAGAACCTTGTACTTTTACAACCGTAGCTAAGGCCGCTTTTTGCTCAGAAAAGTCTGTTTGACGATAGGCCTCGACAATCCGGTTTAATTCTTTCATGGTACAGTGCGGTAGTCAATCAATTTATTGCGACTCAAAAATTACATAAATATAAAGCACCTTCCTATCTTTATTTCACGGAAAATCATTAAACCGAATGGAAAAAAATCCTATGCTTTCTTCCCAGAAAGAGAAATTTAGTCTTCCTCCTGAGGTATCCTACCTCAACTGTGCTTATATGTCTCCTCTGATGAAGAGTGTGGAGGCTGCCGGTATAGAAGGAATGGCATTGAAGAAAACACCGCATCTGATCACTCAGCCAGATTTTTTTGATCAGGCTGATCAGTTGCGTCAGGCCTTTGCCCGAATCATTCATGTAGAAGACCCGCAGCGAATCGTCATTATCCCTTCTGTTTCTTATGGGATTGCCACGGTAGCTAAAAATCTTCATTTGTCGCCCGGCGATAAAATTATAGTAGCCGGAGAGCAATTTCCCAGTAATGTATACGCCTGGCAGAAGCTGACGGCCAGTCGCCGGGGCGTGCTCACTACCATAGCGCCTCCTGAAACATTGTCCCATCGTGGGAAAATCTGGAATGAAAGAATACTGGAAGCCATAGATGGGCATACCCGTATGGTGGCCATCGGCCATGTACACTGGTCGGATGGGACAAAATTTGACTTAGCGGCTATCCGGCGGCGTACGCATGAAGTGGGTGCCTTGCTGGTAGTAGATGGTACCCAGTCGGTGGGAGCCTTACCTTTCAGCGTACAGGAACTCCAACCGGATGCCCTGATCTGCGCTGGTTATAAATGGCTGATGGGCCCTTACGGCATTGGAATGGCTTATTTTGGCGAATATTTTGATGGGGGAGACCCTCTGGAAGAAGGCTGGATTACCCGTTATGGCAGTGAAAATTTCTCAGGTCTGGTCAATTACCAAGATCAATACCAACCCCAATCATTACGTTATGAAGTAGGGGAGCGGAGTAACTTTATTTTGGTCCCTATGCTATTACAGGCCTTACAGGAGATTAACCAGTGGGGTATTGCAAACATTCAACAGTATTGCCGGGTTTTATCAGAACCAGTGACACAAGCCTTAATTGACAAAGGGTATAGTGTGGAAGATGCTCACTTCAGAGGTAGTCATTTGTTTGGTATCAGATTACCTTCACACTTATCAATGGACAATTTGCATCGGCGGTTGCAGGAAAAAAAGGTATATGTGTCTGTTAGAGGAAAATCCATTAGGGTGTCGCCGTATCTGTATAATGATGCTGAGCAGATGGAAAAATTACTGTCTTGTTTTGGTTCATAAAAAAAACCCCAGACGTGGCTAGACGTCCGGGGCCAACTATCAACCTTAAACAAACGCTAGAAAAATCCTTGCGCTAATAAAACAATTACAATAATCGTGCCTGAAATATTATTATTATTCTTTAAATAATTAATTTTATGGCTTATCAAGGTAGTGTTTACCAAACGGCAAGTATCTTTCATAGTCAGCTATAAAACGACGGTGGCGTTGTTTTTAATACATAGCCATGGAAAATTATTTACCATTATTTCCACTCAATTTAGTGGCCTTTCCCGGGGAAGAGCTTAACCTGCATATTTTTGAAGATAGGTACAAGCAGCTTATTAATGAGTGTCTGACGCTGAAAACACCTTTTGGCATTCCCTCTTATGTACAAAACAAAATTGAATACGGGACGGAAGTTTCCATTAAAAAATTAGTAAAAGAGTATGAAGATGGCAGAATGGATATTACCACTCTGGCAACCAGGGTATTTAAAGTAGATACTTTTCATAACCAGGTAGAAGGGAAATTATATGCTGGAGGAAAAGTATTCTTTTTAAAGAATCTCTACGACGATGATTACAGCACACGTTTTGAAATGATCACCCTGATCAAGGAATTATATGAAACCATCAATATCGTCAAAACGGTAGAAGTAGCGGAAGATATCACTACCTTTGACATCGGCCATAAAATCGGACTTTCCCTGGAAGATGAGTACCAACTCATCCAGATAGAAAAAGAAAGCGAACGCCAGGCCTTTGTCATCAAACATTTGAAAAAAACTATCCCCGTGTTGAAAGAAGTAGAACGAACGAAAGAAATCATCCGTATGAATGGTCATTTTAAACGCTTTGATCCGCTGGATTTTTAAATGGCACTATTATTTACTATTCTTGAAACATGCAGCATAACCAGTTGACCGGGTTCGGAGAGATTCTCTTGTTTATTATCGGCGCTATTGTTTTTGTCATGATAGCCTTGCTGGTAGCACGACTCATCCGGCCTCACCGGCCCAATCCGGAAAAGTTAACCACCTATGAGTGTGGAGAAGATCCTACGGGCACTGCCTGGGGGCAGTTTAACCCTCGTTTTTATATTATTGCCCTGATCTTCATTTTGTTTGATGTAGAGATTGTCTTTCTGTTTCCCTGGGCCACTGTCTTTGGCCGGCAGGAACTCATAGCAGCCACGGAGGGTCTTTGGGGATGGTTTGCTTTAGCAGAGATGTTTATTTTTGTAGCTATCTTAGCGTTAGGATTGGCTTATGCGTGGGCAAAAGGGTTCTTGGATTGGATTAAACCGCATGTAAAAAAGCCTGTTTATCGATCTCCTATTCCTAAAGCTTTGTATGAGCAGGTGAACGAGAGAAATGGCAAAAATAAGGCGATAGATGTATAGCAGTTTATGGGTTTATTAGATCAGCAGTTTGGTAAAGGTGGCGTTATTGTTACCAGAGTAGATGATGTCATCAATTGGGCACGTTTGTCTTCTCTGTGGCCTATGGGTTTTGGGCTGGCCTGTTGTGCCATAGAAATGATGTCTACCTATGCCTCTGGCTATGATCTGGATCGTTTTGGTGTGATCCCTCGCCCCTCGCCCCGCCAGTCGGATGTGATGATTGTGGCAGGTACCGTTACATTCAAAATGGCAGATCGTGTCAGGCGTTTATATGAACAAATGTCTGAACCACGATACGTGATCTCTATGGGTTCTTGTTCCAACTGTGGCGGTCCTTACTGGGAGCATGGGTATCATGTGGTAAAAGGGGTAGACCGTATTATCCCGGTAGATGTATACGTGCCGGGTTGTCCTCCCCGGCCGGAAGCCCTGATTGGCGGCATTTTAAAGCTGCAGGAGAAAATCCGTCATGAATCTTTAATGGCTCCCGCAGCACTGGAAAGATTATTGGCAAAACGGCAGCAAAGTGTCTGAAATGTACTGATGTTTATCATTGATTAGCATATGACTTTTACAGAGATCGTAGCGTTTTTAGTACAAAGGTTTGGTGAAGAAATAATTAGAGGTACGGATGAAAACGCAACACCCTCAGCAGTGTATATAAAAGCTTCTCATATTGCAGAAGTCTGCCTGGAGCTCTATGAAAATGACCAAACCTATTTTGATTTTCTTTCCTGCCTGTCTGCAGTAGACAATGGACCGGAAGAGGGCACAATGGAAGTGGTATATCATCTGTATTCCATTCCTTATGCTGTGGCGTTGTGTTTGAAAGTTCAGCTTCCCCGTAACAAAGAAGGGGAACCTTTGCCGGAAATCCCCAGCGTCAGCTATATATGGCGTGGCGCCAACTGGCATGAGCGGGAAGCTTATGACCTGTTGGGCATCCGCTTTACCGGACATCCCGATATGCGCAGGATCCTGCTGGCTGCCGACTGGGAAGGGTACCCTTTACGCAAAGACTATCAGCTCCAGACGTATTATCACGGAATCAAAGTAGCCTATTAAGCATTTGGTAACTTCCAAACAGTATGGCCAACGAAATACAATATCAGTTTGATGAGCAGAATCTGAGACTTTCAGAACCGAATAAATACCGTCCGGAAGATCTGAAAGCGGAAGAAATGATTGTCAACATTGGGCCTCAGCATCCTTCCACCCATGGTGTACTCCGCTTGGAAGTTGTCACCGATGGAGAGATTATCGTAGAAGTCGTGCCCCATTTGGGATATCTACATCGTTGCTTTGAAAAGCATGCCGAGTCAATGCCTTACAACCAGACCATTCCGTATGTAGACCGTATGGATTACCTGGCTGCCATGAATTCGGAGCATGCGTATGTGATGGGAGTAGAACGGATGCTGGGTATCGACCAAGAAGTGCCCCGGCGGGTAGAATATATTCGGGTGTTGGTGGCAGAACTAAACCGGCTGGCTTCCCATTTTGTAGCCATTGGCACGTATGCTATGGACATTGGGGCTTATACTCCTTTTCTGTGGATGATGCGTGATCGGGAGCATATACAGCGCTTGCTGGAATGGACTTGTGGTGCTCGTATGCTGTATAATTACATCTGGATTGGGGGGCTGTTTTATGATCTGCCTGTTGGGTTCGAGGAGCGCTGCCGGGATTTTGTGCGGTATCTAAAACCCAAATTAGTGGAACTGAACCGCCTGGTGATTGAAAACAAGATTTTTGTAGAACGTACCGCCCAGGTAGGCGTGTTGCCGCTGGACTTAGCCATTAATTACGGTATTTCAGGGCCTATGCTCCGGGCTTCCGGCCTGAAATTTGACCTTCGGAGGATCGACGGTTATTCTGTCTATCCGGAACTGGATTTTGAGGTGCCCATAGGAGAAGGTAGTATGGGAACGGTAGGTGATTGTTGGGATAGAAATTATGTGCGGGTACAGGAATGCCAGGAGTCTATCAAAATCATAGAACAATGCCTGGATCAGTTACTGGGAGATTTGAAGCGCACCCGTGGTTTTGACCCCCGCTCCCACGTGCCGAAAAAAATTCGCCCTAAACGCCAGGACCTGTATGTGCGGGCAGAAAATCCCAGGGGAGAGCTAGGCTTCTTCTTCCGGGCCGACGGTAAAAGTGACATTCCGCTGCGTTGTAAAGCCAGAAGTTCCTGTTTTGTCAACCTCTCTGTCATATCAGAAATTGCCAAAGGCTGTATGATCGCTGACCTGATTGCCATTCTGGGCTCCATAGATATTGTCTTGGGAGAGGTAGACCGTTAGCCTTTACATATGTTGGTCCATGAGAAGATTTGAATGGCGACTACGATCTGCTTAAAATGTTCGTAGAAAAGTTTTTTCGCATCAGGATATTTTCCCTTACTTTACACCCGGTTTTATTTCTACCCAAATAAAAAATACGATTGAGCAATGCAGCAATACCTTGACTTAATGCAACACATTCTGGACTATGGCGTGAAGAAAAGCGACCGTACCGGCACAGGTACTTTGAGTGTTTTTGGTTACCAGATGCGGTTCAATTTGCAGGAAGGTTTTCCGGTCGTAACTACCAAGAAACTGCATCTGAGATCCATCATACACGAGCTACTATGGTTTTTAAAGGGAGAAACCAACATCCAGTACCTGAAAGAACATAAGGTCAGTATCTGGGACGAATGGGCAGATGAGCAAGGAAACCTGGGCCCTGTGTATGGCTATCAGTGGCGGAGCTGGCCGGCACCGGATGGGAGGCATATTGACCAGATCTCTCAGCTTATCAGTCAGATAAAAAAGAATCCAGATTCACGTCGCCTGATGGTATCGGCCTGGAATGTTGCTGATATAGAGAAAATGGCATTACCTCCTTGCCACGCCCTGTTTCAATTCTATGTGGCAGAAGGAAAACTCTCTTGCCAGTTGTACCAGCGTAGTGCTGATGTTTTCCTGGGAGTTCCATTTAATATTGCCTCTTATGCACTCCTGACCATGATGATTGCACAGGTATGTGAACTGCAATTAGGAGAATTTATTCATACCTTTGGCGATGCCCACCTGTATACTAACCATATAGAGCAGGCGCAGCTACAACTTTCCCGGACACCCCGTACCCTCCCTCAAATGCGTATCAATCCAAATGTGAAAGACATTTTTGAATTCACTTTTGAGGATTTTACGTTGGAGAACTATGATCCGCACCCTCATATCAAGGCAACTGTAGCCGTCTGACTATCAGCTATTTCTTGCAAAGATTAAATCCGTTAATACGTAATCTTTCATTAATTCTATACAATTACGGGTGATCTTTGAATAATTTAACCCTTTCTTACACAAACCATATCAGACAGGATATGAAGACTTCTCAGCACTGATGAGGTGCTAAGTTTGATACAGAAATCATTGAATAAAGCAGGGACTCGGAAAACGCCTGCCAGCAAAGATTCAATTTGATATATCTGTATAATGAAAAAAGGTCTGTTCACAGCAATAGCTTGTATGCTATTCTTTATTACCACAAAGGCGCACGATAGTTATGGTTTATGGTGCAATGGCAGGCTCACACTGGAAGATGGAGAAGTCATTGAAGGAGAAATTAATTATGATTTAAAATTTGAGGTAGTACAAGTTCGGGATAATGGTATTATCAGGGCTTTCACAGCACAAAGTGTTTCGCAATTCACCTTGTTTGATCCTATCAAATTTCGTCAGCGAGATTTCATTGCTATCGAGCATCAACTCCTCTCAGGCTATGAACGAAAAGCTTTTTTTGAAGTAATTGCCAATGGTCAAATCACTGTACTGCGAAAGAGCAAATATATACGCCGGCCTCGAATTACAGAAGATTACCGGGCTCCCCATATTTACCTGAACGCCGTATGTAAGCACAGCTACTTTGCTGTTAAAAGTAAAGAACTCATAGAAATAAAAAATTTTGAAGCACAGGTGTTGCCCTGGATGGCACGCTTCGAGCAAGAAATCAATCACTATATTGAGGAAAGCCGATTGAAGCTAAAGGAAGCACACGAGCAGGTGCGGGTGGTAAATCTTTACAACCAACTGTGTGACAATCACTTCAAAAATACGCAGGCAGCAGACCTTTATTATCTCATGAATTAAACAAGCGGTCTATGGGATGGTGGCTCCGAAGCAAAAAGGCTCATGCTTGCACTAAAGTGCAAAAGATTGGGCATGGTAGTGTGTATTAAAGCTGATTTCTTCAGGGGGCTCTGTCTCAAAAAGACCATAAAGGGTAGACCCTGAGCCGCTCATACTGGCATATAGGGCACCCGCCTGATACAACTTCTCTTTCACTTCGGCTAATTCCGGATATTTTGGAAAGACTGTTGCTTCAAAATCATTTCTGACCAGATGCTTCCACTCATGCACGGGGGTCTGCCGCAAGATGTCTTTAAGATTAGCCGTTGGCCGGGTAGGAGTGATGCCTCTATAGGCTTCTGCGGTAGAGATGTGTACAGTAGGTGTTACCAGTAGCAGATACTTGTCAGACAGTGGTAGATCAATCTCTTCCAGTTGGTTGCCTGTACCATAAGCCATAGCGGGTTGGTTTCGGACAAAAAAAGGGCAATCACTACCCAGCTGAGCCGCATAATCTTCCAGCAGGCTGTCATCCAGAAACAGTTCAAACAGATCGTTGAGGGCTTTTAAGGTAAAGGTAGCATCTGCCGACCCTCCTCCTAGACCGGCCCCTATGGGTATCATCTTATGCAGGTAAATACTGACTTCAGGAAGGCCAAAATCCTTTTTCAGAAGTTTAAAGGCTTTGACACATAAATTCTCCTCCGGTTTGCCTGGGATAGCAAAGCCCGATGAAGTAAAACTAAATTTTTTGCTGACTATAATTTCTAATACTTCTGAATAGGGAACAGGGACAAAGCAGGAGACTATGTCATGATAGCCGTCTTTGCGTTTATTGGTCACATTCAGCCCCAGATTGATTTTGGCATTAGGAAAAACAACCATAATGTGTACTGCTGGCATTACAAGTTTAAATACTCGATCAACAGTAAAAAAGCTTTAAATTTTATGTCTTGCGTTCATAAATTAGTTTTCCAGTCTGCATGAGAGCAATACAGGATCAGTCAAGTTACCCTGAATGGTATGCTTGGTATGAGATTTTATTCTCGCATGCTCCCAAACATTTTATTTGCTCAACTCTTCAATAATTTCTTCAGAAATTCCGGAAGAAGAAAATCCACCATCGTGCATGAGGTTTTGCATCGTGACCATGCGCGTCAGGTCAGAGAACATAGCAATCACATAATTAGCACAATCTTCAGCGGTGGCATTGCCCAGTGGAGACATTTTATCGGCATAGTCAAAAAATACATCAAATCCTGAGATACCTGTGCCTGCCGTCGTTTTAGTTGGCGATTGAGAAATAGTATTAACACGTACATTTTTAAGCTTGGCAAAACGGTAACCATAGCTACGGGCAATAGACTCTAATACTGCTTTGGCCTGAGCCATATCGCTATAATCCGGAAAGGTTCGTTGAGCGGCAATATAGGTCAGTGCCAGAATAGAGCCCCATTCGTTCATAATATCCATCTTCTCCGCTACCTGCATAATCTTATGGAAAGATAAACCGGAAATGTCCAGGGTTTTCAGAAACCAGTCATAGTTGAGGTCACCATATTCCCGTCCTTTGCGTACATTGGGGCTCATGCCAATAGAGTGCAGAATAAAGTCAAGGTTGCCGCCCAATACCTCCTGCGTTTCTTTGTAAAGCTTCTCTATATCTTCCACCAAGGTAGCATCAGCGGGAATGACCTTGGCGTCGCATTTTTCTGCCAACTCATTAATTTTGCCCATACGCAAAGCAATAGGCGCATTGGTCAATGTAAAGGAAGCCCCTTCTTCTTTGGCTTTCAGCGCTACTTTCCAGGCGATAGAGTTTTCATCCAGTGCGCCGAATATGATACCTTTTTTTCCTGCTAATAAATTATGAGCCATCAGTATGAAAGTTAGTTATATTAAAAAATTTACTATGAGCACAAAGGTAAAAACAATTGACAAATAACAATTATGTTATAGCATCTGTATGTTCAGGTTTTTTATTCACCTTGACGTGGAAAAGGAGGAGTCTTCCGGAAAAACAATTATTGTTTGACAGCCCATAGCGGAGAGGGTTCGTGTGCTTCCTCCATCAACGCTTCTATCTTGGCTACTACATCCGGATGCTGATTGGCTACATTATTTTGTTCGCCCAAATCTTCTTCCAGATTATACAATTCTATCTCCCCGGTAAACATTGGTTGGCGTATTCCTTTCCACTGCCCCATGCGTACAGCCTGTTTGGAGCCTTGCTCATAAAACTCCCAGTAGAGATAATCATGTTGCTGCTGCTCAGGTTTTCCCTGCAAGGTAGGATAGATACTGATGCTCTGAAGATGCTCAGGAGGCGTAACACCCGCAATATCAGCAAAAGTAGCCATCATATCTCCGAAATAGCCCACATGATCCGAAGTAGTGCCTGCTGGCGTATGACCGGGCCAGCGAACAATAAAAGGAACCCGGATACCCCCTTCATATAAATCTCTCTTAGTGCCCCGTAGCGGGCCATTGGAATCAAAGAAATCCGGATCATTGCCTCCTTCATGGTGTGGGCCATTATCAGAAGTAAAAAAGACAATAGTATTTTCCTCTATACCATAATTCTTCAATGCTTCCATAATTTTGCCTATATCGCTATCCATACGTGTGACCATAGCTGCCATGTTTTTCTGATTTTCAGGCCAATCCTGCTGTGCGTATGAGGCTGCTTCTGGCACTTCCATACCCTGGTCTCCGGCCTCATTATTAGCATGCGGAATGGTCAGCGCCAAATACAGAAAGAAAGGTTGACCTTCACTCTTTTGAATAAAATCCAGAGCTTCCTGCACGAATAGGTCATGGCTGTATGCCACTTTTTGGGTAGCATACCCCACGCCAAAACCTTCTTCGTTGTTTTGAGCAGGTGGAACGACGTTTTGAAGATGAACGGTATCCCTGTTGCGCCATAGAAAAGCCGGATAATAATTATGAGCATGTTTCTGGTTGAGGTAACCAAAAAATGTATCGAAGCCCTGATCCAGCGGCATGCCCGGTTCATCAATCTCACCCAGCCCCCATTTACCTACCAACCCTGTCTGGTAATCTGTTTTCTTCAGTAGTTCAGCCAGGGTGGTATCTTCAGGTTGCAACGATTGTTTGATGGATTCGCCCCTTCCGGCATTGCCTCGTACTCTCGTATGCCCGGTATGCTGCCCTGTCATCAGTACACTGCGGGAGGGAGCACAAACGGTTGCCCCTGCATAAAATTGAGTAAAACGGATGCCTTCCCGTGCCAGCTGATCAATATGAGGTGTCTGTATTTGTGACTGGCCATAAGCCCCCACATCACCATAGCCCAGATCATCGGCCAGAATGAAAATGATATTTGGAAGATTTTGTTGAGAAGCGCTTTCTGCTGTAGTTTCCTGGTTGGAGGCTGGATTGCCAGTGCAGCCCAGGCAAAAAATAGTGTAAATAATAGTCCATGTTTTGTGTAGTGGTTGTGGCAGGCTCATTGTAAATGTTGGTTTTTCTGGGCTTCCAAGTTAGTTAAAATATTTGAATGCTGCCCAAGCGGTTTTTTACTCAACATTTCCCCGTCTGCTACATTTGACGGTTCTGAAAATTTGCTTTACTTTAAGCCATATTGTAACAGACTATGGATCATCAAAATAGAACTGCTATTGTTACCGGAGGAAGTAAAGGCATTGGCGCTGCCAGCGTAGAAGTATTCCTGCGAGAAGGTGCCAATGTTATTATTCTGGATAAAGACCAGGAAAATGGCAGAAAACTCGAAGAAAAAGGAAAGGGAAAATCGCTTTTCATTCCCTGCGATGTTTCCAAAGAACAGGAAGTGAAACAGGCCGTGGCACAGGGTGTGGAGCAGTTTGGGCAGATCAACTATCTTGTCAACAATGCTGGTATACAGCGATACTCCAAAGTGACGGAAACTACGGAAGAAGAGTGGGACCTGGTGATGAATATCAACCTGAAAAGTGCCTTTCTCTGTGCCAAACATGCCATCCCCCACATGCAAAAATTAGGCAAAGGAGTGGTTGTCAACGTATCCAGCGTACAGGCCATGCTCAGCCAGGGCAACGTAGGTCCCTATGTTACCTCAAAAACAGCAATGCTAGGCCTTACCCGCAGTATTGCGGTAGATTATGCCCCTCAGATACGTTGTGTGGCAGTCTGCCCGGGTACGGTAGATACCCCTATGGTTCGCTGGGGGTTCAGTCAATCACCTGATCCCGAACAGGTCTACCAGGAGTGTGTGGATATGCATCTGACCAAACGTATTGCCCAACCGATAGAGGTGGGAGAATTTATTGCTTATCTGTGTAGCGACAAAGCAGCTTTTATGACCGGCCAGGCGTATCGCATCGATGGTGGACTGGGCGTAATGATACCCGGCAGTAAGCGGGATTAAAAAGCTCTCATGAAACGTATCCATCTTATTTCAGGACCCAGAAATTTGTCTACGGCACTCATGTACTCCTTTGCCCACCGGTCGGATACACAAGTGGTGGATGAACCTTTGTATGCGCATTACCTTCGCCTGACAGATAAAGATCATCCGGGCAAAGAGGAAGTATTGCAAAGTATGGATAGCGACTGGAACCGGGTGGTAGAGCAGGTT
This sequence comes from Catalimonadaceae bacterium JC749, assembly GCA_021730635.1. Classification (GTDB taxonomy): domain Bacteria; phylum Bacteroidota; class Bacteroidia; order Cytophagales; family Cyclobacteriaceae; genus JAJNNC01. The sequence goes on along the minus strand of JAJNNC010000001.1, from coordinate 486,294 downwards.
ATTTTAGGCGATTACGAAAAATCAATACTTTTTATCAAGGGAATGGCGCATCATCTGCAGGGAGGCGACCTTACTTTTCTGACGATGTTGGATAATCTTTTCCTGATCAGGAATCCCAAACAACTGATCTGTTCTTTTGCCCAGGTGATTCCCTATCCGGATATGACAGACATAGGACTGGAGCGGCAGGTCGCTATACTGCATTTCTTACAGAAGGAGCACAAAAATGCAGTGGTACTAGACTCCGGCGAACTCCTCAAAGATCCCCCTCAGGTGATGAGGCGATTGTGTGAGGCTTTACAAATTCCCTTTGAGGAAGGTATGCTCCAATGGGCTCCCGGGCCTATTCCGCAAGACGGCGTGTGGGCTAAATACTGGTACGAAAATGTACATCGATCTAGCGGGTTTCAGAAACAGCAGGAGAAAGAAAGAAAACTGCCCGAGCATCTGATCCCTTTATACGAAGAAGCCATGCCCTACTATCAGGAGCTCTTTGCACTGTCTATCAAAGCCTGAACCAACAGCCTCTCCCATAGCTTACGTTGTTTACCTTAAAATAATCTGAGTTTTGTCTGGAAAGCCACTCATACATCGGGAATCCTTTACGGTGCGGTCTTTTGAAATAGACCTGACGCACCGACTGAAAATAGAAGTGATGTGTAGCCTTTTTCAGGAGGTAGCCAGTCATCATGCGCAACAGCTGGGAGTAGGCTATACCCATTTGCAGCAGAAAAATATCTTCTGGGTACTCTCCCGGTTACTGGTAAAGATCAACCGTTTGCCAACATGGCACGATACAATCGTCATCAGCACCTGGCCCAAAGGCCTGAACCGCTTGTTTGCCATCCGGGATTTTGAACTCAGTGATGAAGCGGGTGAGGTGTTGTGTCAGGCTACTTCTTACTGGCTCATGGTAGATGCCGCTACCCGCAGGCCGGTGCGTCCTGATCACTTCCTGGAGCAATTGCTGGTGCCAGACAAGCAGGCGCTGACAGAAACCATAGATAAAATAGAATTACCACAATTAGAAGAGGAAATTTATGCTGTTCGGGTACGATATACGGACCTGGATCACAACTGGCACGTCAACAATGTGCAGTATATCCACTGGGTACTGGATTGCTTTGCTCCCCAGCAGTATGAGCAGCATCCTTTGCAATCATTGCAGATTAATTTCCTGGCGGAATCCCGTTTTCAGGATACCATCAAGCTCTATAGCACCCCAAGTTCAGAAGCCCCGGGCGTATTTCTGATTGCCGGAAAAAAGGAAGATAGCTCTCTGAGTTTTTCAGCCAAGGCCGGATTTAGGGTATAATAGATAATGACTGGCCGTTTTGCGAATAATGGTAAATACGGCCAACCTTAAATCAACGACTGCTCATTCCTGTTTTGGCTAACTACACATCACAGGTTTCTACGCCTTCCTGCAGGGAGGCCAGCGGATCGCCACTTTTAGGAACAAACTCCTGGGCAATAAAGCCTTGAAAGCCTGTGTCAACAATGGCGCGTACGATGGCTGGATAATACAGTTCCTGTGTCTCGTCTATTTCTGCCCGGCCGGGTACACCACCGGTGTGGTAATGCGAAATGTAAGGATGATATTCCCGGATGGTGGCAATCACATCTCCTTCCATAATCTGCATATGATAAATATCATAGAGCAGAGTGAAATTCTCAGAGTCTATCATTTTACAGAGCTCCACCCCCCATGTTGTATGATCGCACATGTAATCCGGATGGTTTACCTTACTGTTGAGGAGTTCCATCACTACTTTTACCTTGTGTTTTTCAGCCAGCGACATAATACGTTTCAGGCCGGTAGCACAGTTTTTCATACCGGTTTCATCATCCATCCCTTCACGGTTGCCGGAAAAGGTGATGATCTGATCCAGACCCGCTTTGGCTACCAGCGGAATGCTTTCTTCATAAAGGGCCACCAACTGATCATGATGTTCTTTGCGATTCCAGCATTTGGTGATACCAAACCCATTTTTCCAGTAGGCCGCCAAAGCGCAGGTAAGGCCATGTTTTTTCAGAACAGGCCATTCTTCAGGTCCCAAAAGTTCTACAGATTGTAGGCCCATTTGCTTAGCAGCGACGCAAAATTCTTCCAAGGGAATTTTGTCGTAGCACCACTTACAGACCGAGTGCTTGATGTTGCCTTTCAGTTTCAATGGTTCTTTCAGTGTAAGGTTAGAGGAAGTTATCAGTGGATTCGTTGCGGCAAACAAGGCTGTGCTACCAGCAATCTTTTTGAGTGCGTAGCGTCGGTTGTGCGTATTCATTTTATAGTGAAATTGATTGACGAATCAAGATACAGCATTATTCTTCAATAACAAAAAGAGCGGCAAAACAGAAAAATTAATCTGAATATTCCTGAGATTTTTTCAATAAATATTTTATAATTTCGTAAGCTTATAGCAGACTGTACTTTTATGCAATCTTTATTATAATTTTTTTAACTATGAATACTACACAAAAAGCCTTGCTCTGGTCGGCCATAGGTGTGGGTGGTGTGGTAGCTACCCGACTGATCAACCAGCAGCAGCGTGCGATAGATCTTGCCAACCGTACTACCTTAATTACGGGTGGTTCCAGGGGTTTGGGGTTGGAGCTGGCCCGGGTGCTGGTAGAGCAAGGTGCTAAGGTAGTGATATGTGCCCGCAATGAAAATGACCTGGAAGAAGCTCGCCAGGAGCTGGCCGTGTTGGCCGAAGAAAAAAATAATCCCTATGACATATTGGCCATTCCCTGTGATGTGACCCAAAGGGAACAGGTACGGGCGATGGTTGAGCAAATAAGGAGTCGCTTTGGGCCGGTAGAAGTATTAATTAACAATGCTGGTACCATACAGGTAGCCCCACTGGAGGAGATGGAAGAACGGGAATTTGAAGAATCTATCAAGGTTCACTACTGGGCGCCATTATATACCATGGAAGAAGTCTTGCCTGAAATGCGTGAAAGCAGAGAAGGCCGTATTGTAAATATAGCCTCTATTGGAGGCAAAGTAAGTATCCCCCACCTGGTGCCCTATAGCGCCGGTAAACATGCTTTGGTAGGTCTTTCCGAAGGCTATAGAGCCGAATTGCTGAAAGACAATATCTATGTAACCACCGTTTGTCCGGGTCTGATGCGGACAGGTAGCCCCAGAAATGTTCTTTTCAAAGGCAAACACCGTGAAGAACAGACCTGGTTTACCGTGAGCGATGCTTCTCCCTTGGTTTCTATGGATGCCAGGGGGTCAGCCAAAGATATCGTTGAAGCCTGCCGCCATGGTCAGAGCACCCTGGTGCTGTCTGTTCAGGCTAAGCTATTGACAGGGCTGAATGGATTGTTCCCCGGATTGATTTCTGATGTGCTGGGTTTGGTAAACCGCTGGCTGCCCGAACCGGGAGGTATCGGTAAAAAACGGATGAAGGGTTACGAAAGTGAATCTGCGCTCTCCCCTTCCGCACTGACCAAGGAAGACGAAAAAGCAGCGCAGCGAAATAATGAAACATAGTGTATTACCTAACCTTAACATGATGACACACAAACTCTTGGGGATATTATTGATGAGCCTGATAACTACGCTGGCCTGGGGACAAAAATTCTGTACCTGCCAGTTGGAACGGCTAACCGCCCTTGATAGCGACACCACCATATACCGCGCTTCCCTTACTGTTTTTCCGGAAGCGATGGTACAGGAAGTTTTCTTTGGCATTCTTCAGAATGAATCTGTTTACTTTATCCAGGCTGACATCTCAGATCGACAGTATGTATATGACGAAACAGAAAGAAATGTGTCCAATGGGGGTAGAAACTTAGGACGAGCCGTCAGTCTGAGAAATTCATTGCTCGCTATTCTGTCGGAAGATTTATTCAACGTATACTGCCCTTATATCTATTTGGATAACAAAACCCATGATTTTTCTTCCATACTGTCAGATTTATATATAAGGCCTGACTGAGCAAGCCGATCTGTTGATGTAAAGTAAACGCTTACCATGGTTTTGTACGCTCCCCGATTGGTGAAATATATCACTTTTAATTTTGCCAGGGCTATTACGCTATACCCTTTCATTCTGCTACGTTTCGTACAAGATCAGCGTAATGCCACGCTGATGAACCACGAAAAAATTCACATCCGGCAGCAGGCAGAACTGCTGGTCATCCCTTTTTATCTTTTATATCTGCTGGAGTACCTAATGGGAAGGATGAAAGGGCATTCCCATGAGCAGGCCTACCGAAATATCAGCTTTGAGCGGGAAGCTTTTTCCCATGAACACGATCTCCAGTATTTATACCACCGTAAACCTTTTGCTTTCAGGCAGTATTGGTAAACATCCGCAAAGCTACGCTCTCATTACAGAAAATGGACAACAGGGCATGTGACTTATGCTGAATGTGATCAAATCAGGAGGTACAGCTTGAAAAAATAATGTATCTATATTTTCCGGTTTTCCGATATAATTGGGAAATACGAAGTCCTGAAATCTTTTCTCGTTTTCCTTAGGCAAGCAAGGTTTAGTATTTTCTTTTCTTATTTTGCATTTTTACAGCCTGGAAGAAATCTCATAACTGCCTGACCTACATGAAAAAACGAATTCCTCTACATACTCAAATAATCATTGGCCTTATTTTAGGGTTACTGTTTGGGCTGGCTAGTATTCAGTTTGGATGGTCACCTGAGTTTACGGCCAGGTATATCAAGCCTTTTGGAACTATCTTCGTCAATGCCCTCAAAATGATTGCTGTACCACTGGTATTGGCCTCTCTTATTACAGGGGTAGCCAGCCTGGGAGATATTACAAAACTCTCTCGAATGGGTGGCAAAACAATTGCTGTATACCTGGCCACCACCACTATCGCCATTACCATTGGTTTGATCTGTGTCAATATTATTCAGCCCGGAAAGAAACTGCCGCAATCTACGAGGGAAAATCTGATGACACTGTATAGCGGAGATGTAGAAAGCCGGGAAGATGTGGCGCAAGGTGTGAAAGATGCCGGCCCATTGCAGCCTCTTGTCGATGTGATTCCTGAGAACGTGTTTCAAGCTTTCGGCAATAACAGCAGCATGCTACAGGTAGTGTTTATCGCCCTGATCATCGGTATCGCCCTGCTGAAAATACCAAGACAAAAAGGGCAACCAGTAATTGCTTTCTTCGATGGACTGAATGACGTCATTATCAAAATTGTTGAGTTTATTATGTTGCTGGCACCCTATGGCGTGTTTGCCCTGATAGCCTCCCTGATCGTTGAATTAGCAGGGGATAACCCAGATAAAGCTTTTGAGTTGTTGTATGCCTTGCTCTGGTATTCCGTCACGGTGCTTATCGGGCTGGTAGCAATGGTAGCCCTGGTATATCCCGCTTTGTTTAAAATATTTACCAAAGTAAAATATAAAGACTTTTTCAGAGGTATCCGTCCGGCACAACTGCTGGCCTTCAGCACCAGTTCCAGTGCGGCTACCTTGCCGGTGACTATGGAAGTGGTAGAGAAAGACCTGAAAGTATCTGAAGAAGTAGCTAGTTTTGTGCTGCCGTTAGGTGCTACCATCAATATGGACGGTACCAGTCTGTATCAGGGGGTGGCGGCTGTCTTTATTGCTCAGGCGTTGGGTTTAGGATTATCTGTTGGCGATCAGCTGATGATTGTGCTCACAGCGGTGCTGGCTTCAATCGGGACGGCTGCCGTGCCGGGTGCCGGTGTCGTTATGCTGGTGATCGTTTTAGAGGCAATCGGCGTTCCTACAGCAGGGATCGCCCTGATTCTGGCCCCAGACCGTATCCTGGATATGTGCCGTACGGTAGTCAATGTAACAGGTGACGCTTCTGTAGCTATGGTCGTTGCCAGTACAGAAGGAGAAATTCCTGAAGAGATGATCCGGGAGGAAATTGTGAAAGTGGACTAACCTTGCACTAAAAGATAAGTGGAAATCAGCTATCGTTACCGTCTGTTCTAACTAGTGCTATGATACAAAAATGAGGATGAGTAAATTATCTGTTGAAGCATTTTTAGATCAATCTAAAGAACTTCCTGTCATAGATGTACGATCTCCTGCTGAATTTGCCAGAGGGCATATTCCCGGTGCCTATAATCTTCCACTCTTTGATAACAGGGAACGTGCCCGGGTTGGCACTACCTACAAACAGATAGGAAAAGAAGAAGCTATTTTATTGGGATTGGAGCTGGTGGGTCCTAAAATGCGTTCGTTTGTGGAAGAAGCCCGCCGATTAGCTTTCAAAGGAAAAATACTGGTGCATTGTTGGCGGGGTGGCATGAGAAGTGAAAGTTTTGCCTGGCTCTTGCAAACGGCAGGCTTGAGTGCTGAAACATTGGAAGGAGGCTATAAAGCTTATCGTGGCCATCTGCTTTCCGCTTTTCAAAATCCACTTCCACTGATTGTTGTAGGAGGGGAAACTGGCAGTGGTAAGACAGCCATTCTTCAGGCTTTGGCAGAACTAGGCGAGCAAATCATTGATCTGGAAGCATTGGCCTGTCATCGTGGTTCGGCTTTCGGCGGTATTGGTTTGGGTAGGCAACCTTCTTCCGAGCAGTTTCAGAATGACCTCTATACCCAATGGCGATCGATAGATTCCTCCAGAAGAGTTTGGATGGAAGACGAGTCGTTTAGTATTGGGGGGGTACAACTCCCGCTGGATTTGTGGAATCAAATGAAGCAGGCACCCATGGTGAAAGTTAGCTTAGCCAGGGAAGAAAGGATCAGCCGATTGGTAGAAGAATATGGAAAATGTGAGCGGGAGGCCCTGGTAGCTTCTATTATGAAAATTCAAAAAAGGTTGGGCGGGCTGGAAACCCATAAAGCCATAGAAGCATTGGAGGATAAGCGCCTGGAAGAGGTCGCCGACATACTTCTATTTTATTATGATAAAAGTTATCAGCGCTGTTTAGCCATGAGAAACACGAATTATATAAAAGAAATTGTATGTAATACAGCAGATCCCTATATAAATGCTTTGGCTGTGAAAGAGGCCGTGGACAACGCAAGGATATCTTCTTTATAATGATGGAAAATACAACCACTTTGAAACTCACACAGTACAGTCATGGGGCTGGCTGTGGTTGCAAAATTTCTCCTAAAGTACTGGAAAGTATTTTGGCAAATCAGGATCCCGTCCGGAAGGATCCCGTCCAGATGGATTCCCGCCTGCTGGTAGGCAACAGCACCAAAGACGATGCGGCTGTTTATGATATAGGTAATGGTCAGGCGATTATCAGTACGACCGACTTTTTCATGCCTATTGTTGATGATCCCTACGATTTCGGTCAAATTGCTTCTGTCAACGCGATCAGCGATGTGTATGCAATGGGAGGTAAACCCATCATGGCCATTGCTATTTTAGGTTGGCCTGTCAATAAAATTCCTCCGGAGGTAGCCCGGCAGGTACTGCATGGTAGCAGGGAGGCTTGTCAAAGAGCAGGTATTGCTTTGGCCGGCGGTCATAGCATCGATGCCCCTGAGCCTGTTTTTGGGCTGGCCGTCACAGGGCAGATCAACATAGAACACCTGAAAAAAAACAGTAGTGCGGTGCCGGGCTGTCAGCTTTTTCTGACCAAACCCTTGGGGGTAGGGATTCTCACCACAGCCCAGAAAAAGGGGGTAGTAGAGGAAAAAGATTTGGCACTTGCTCGCCAGAGCATGCTTCAGCTGAATGAGGCTGGTTACCATTTTGGTCAGTTACCTTATGTTAAAGCCATGACTGACGTGACAGGTTTTGGGTTATTAGGACATTTGTGTGAGGTGTGTGAGGGGAGTGAGGTCAGTGCTGTGATAAAAAGTGAGCAGGTACCCCGGTTTCCTGTATTGGAAAAATATTTGGCACAAAAGAGCATCCCGGGAGGAACCTATCGCAACTGGGATAGTTACGGACACCAGATCAGTCCTATCACAGAAGAGCAAAAAGCAATACTCTGCGACCCGCAAACCAGTGGAGGCTTGCTTGTCGTAGTACAGAAAGAGCACGTGGACGCGTTTTTAAAGGAGACTCGTTCGCTTCAGCTTGATCTGATGCCTTTTGGGGAAACTGTTGAGAAGCAAACGCCCCTCATTAGCGTGGAATAAATCTGATGTTGCACTACACAATCTCTTCCTTTTTCTGTTTATGATAGCATGAAGTATGTCATTGTTCACCTTATTATAGGATTATTTCTCTTTGCCTGTGGTTCTTCTGACAACAAACCTGTCGACCGGGAGGCCTTACGAAGGGAAATGAAAGAAAGAGAAATTAAACATGTATTACCCGGAGAAATCATTGAAGCCGCTTATGGGCAGGGAGATAGCCTGGCACAAATGGCTCAGCAGGTTCTGATCCGCCAATACCAGAAGAATCCCTCTGAGCAGAAATTAGCTGATTATTTTAAAAATGAAACCAGCCGTTCAGTAGATTCCCTGGAGCGTGCCTACGCTGCCAAGATCCGATGGGTTTCCTTGCAGGATACATTGCCCCAACAACTCAGCGACCTGGAAAAGCAAATACTGGATGCCTACCGTTATAATGTGGAGCAGGAGATGGAAATTGATCATAATGTGCAGCGAATTGATGATGAAAGCTATCTGTATACCCAGCCGGTGATGCAAAGTGAACTCCAGCAAATGTTGGCTGCCTCACAACCATCCCCGGCAGATACCAATCAATTTCTGGGTATGTGGAGTATCGTGCTCTCTAAAAAAGAAATTATCATCAATATGTAACAACGGGAACTGGGAAATATCAGGTGGCAAAAATCCGGCGCTGGTCTTTGAAGGATTTAAATTCCAGGGCGTTTCCACTAGGATCCAGAAAAAACATGGTAGCCTGCTCTCCTATTTGTCCTTGGAAGCGGACATGAGGTTCTATGATAAATGCTATGCCTTCGCGCTGCAGCTTTTCAGCTAGTTTTTCCCACTGATCCCACAACAGAATAACACCGAAATGACGTACCGGTACCTGATCTCCATCTACCTCATTGGCATGTGCCTGGGAGGTTTCCTCCGGTTTTAAATGGGCAGTGATCTGGTGGCCGAAAAAATTAAAGTCAATCCATTTATCAGAGGTTCTGCCTACACTACAGCCCAGTAGGCCCTCATAAAAATCCCGGGTTTCTATCAGGCTGGCTACCGGGAAGGCCAAATGAAAAGGAGGATTTTCTGTCATCTTTATTGCTAAATTTCCTGTGAATCTTAAAACTTATCGCTAGAATCTCAAAGATATAAACCAATTCTCGAGATTCTGCATTAGGATAAAATAAAGTGATACTATTTTGCATTACACAACACTGAACCAGGCACTGGGCAATATTGATATTTATTTGCTCGATCAAATTTTAAAAGGTCGTTTTCAGAAACCAATGCGCCTGCTGGATGCTGGCTGTGGAGAAGGCCGCAACCTGATCTATTTTATCCGGAATGGCTTTGAAACCTGGGGGGTAGACAGAGACGCTTCGGCGCTTCGGATGCTTTGCATGATGGGCAAATCGCTGCATCCCGACTTTGATCCTGAAAAATTCATAGAAGATGAACTGTCACGTCTTCCTTTTCCGCCGGAAAGCTTTGATGGCGTCATTTCCAGCGCGGTATTGCACTTTGCTGACCATACTGAGGCTTTCTGGCAGATGTTTCAGGAACTGTGGCGTGTACTCCGCCGGGAGGGGCTTTTGTTTATTCGTATGGCTTCCCTTTTTGGTATGGAAGCGCAAGCCAAACAAACGGGAGAAGGAAGGTATTATTTGCCCGATGGATCGGAGCGTTTTCTCCTTACCCGTCCGCTTCTCGAGCAACTTACCCGCGATTTTTCCTTTCACTGGATAGAACCTCTGAAGACGGTGCTGGTAGAAGATGCCCGAAGCATGAGCACCTTAGTGTTAAGAAAATCCTGATTTTTTTACCATCAACCACCGTATAAAATAGGAAAAATAGTAATCTCAAGTAAATATGAATGATCCGTACAATCTTCCATCATGTAATCACTCAATCATTCAGGTATCACCTGTGAGTAGATTTGTATGGATTTTTTTTGCTTTTACTGTGTTGGCTTGTAATCCCGACAAACAAAGAAAGGTTGCGTCTGAACAGGTGAAGTTTACGACCTCCGATGCCTCCGAGCTTTTTTTCAGAAACGTAAGGCAACTTTATTATGACAAAACAGTGATGGAGGAAGCTAAACTCGATGTTTACCGGATCAAAGAGCGCAGCGAAGCAGAAAGTCAGCCTATAGTGAATTTAGCCATTGCTGTCAACTGGAGATTCGACGAGGCTTACCTGCTGGTAGAGCCTAACCCTTTCTTTCAACACATAGATACCATACAGGTCATTTGGCAAGATACTGTTCGACAGGAAGATGGCATATTTTACTTTATGAATGGCAATAAAGAAGCCCATTTCGAATTTGCCAGTCAACTGTATAACAGCCTTCTCGGTGCACAGCAGTTATTTATCATAAACAATCAGGAGAGATTTCCTCTTCTCCAGAATGATGACGAACGTGAAGCCTTCCGGAAAACCATGGTGGATTATTACCGATTGGTAGATTTGTTTTGACATTTGGTAGATTTCATCTTTCAGACCTGCCAGACATAACAACTTTTTTCCAGATTTTATGGTATTTACAATAGTTAATATTGCTTACAGTAACTGTTACTTACTTTGCATTGAACCGTGATGCCCGAAAAAGAATTCTCAAAGGATTTTCCTTTCACTAAAAACCTGACGGCTATTGCCAAACGGTATTTCGGCATTGTATCCGAAAGATTACAGAACTTACCTGTTGACCGCTATTTTTATACGCTGATCGTGATTGCAGAAAATGAGAAGCAGATCACACAGCAGATGCTGGCGGAAAAGCTGGGTATAGATAAAGTATCTATGGTGCGGATTATCGATTACTTATCGAAGAAAGGATGTGTCAAGCGTAGACGTAATCCCAACGACAGAAGAGAGCATCTTCTGGAGGTAACGGCTCAGGGGAAAGAGATTATTCCTCACATAAAAAAAGCATTTTATGAGACGAATCAGGCAGCGTTTGATGGATTACAGCCTGAAGACATTGCTAATTTTTATCATTATATCACCACCATCAGTAATAATTTGTCAGCAATTCCTGCTATAGATATTCATTTAAAATTCAATCGAATCAGCCCTAAGAAAAAAAGTGAACCTCAGCATGAAAATAACTAAATTTCTCATTAACAACAGACTGTTCCTTCATGGTGTACTGGCTTTGGTGTTGGTTTTGCAAAGCTGTTCTAAAGAAGAAAAAGCAAATCAACCGGCTTCACAAGGAGCCCAGAGAATGGGTCTCTCCGTAGAAGCTTTGGTATTGCAAACGGATAAGATAGAAGATAAAATCTTTTCTACAGGTACTTTGCTGCCTAACGAAGAAGTGGAAATACGTCCTGAAGTTTCTGGTCGGGTGGTAGCACTTAACTTTGAAGAAGGAAGCCGGGTAAAAAAAGGGCAGGTATTGGCTAAAATTGATGCCAGCGAGCTGAATGCCCAACTTAAAAAATTAAAAGTACAGGAAAAACTGCTACAAAGTGAAGAATCCAGACAAAAGCAATTGTTAGACATTGACGCCGTCAGCCAGGAAGAGTATGATATTGCACTCAACCAATTGAATACACTGGAAGCAGAAGTAGATTTAATTCAGACTCAAATTGCTAAAACCAACATACTGGCTCCCTTCACCGGTGTTATAGGGCTGCGCTACATCAGCGAGGGTGGGTATGTATCTCCCTCCAGTTTAATCGCTTCCATCCAACAAATTGACCCGATAAAAGTTGAATTCTCAGTCCCTGAGCAATATGTAGGGGATATCAGCGAAGGGAGCAAAGTAAACTTTCATGTTACGGGGTTAGGGGATACCTACAGTGCACAGGTATATGCGGTAGACGCTAAAATAGATGTCAATACCCGTACGGTAAGAGTCAGGGCAAGAAGTAGTAATCCTAACAATGTGCTCAAGCCCGGTGCCTTCGCCAAGGTTGAGGTAGTATTGAAAACCTTTGATAATGCCATTTTGGTGCCTACTGAGGCCATTGTCACAGAGCTTGAAGGGCAGAAAGTTTTTATTTCCAGGGGTGGAAAAGCCAAATCTCAAAGAGTAAAGACAGGGATCCGGACAGAGAGGGTAGTGCAGATCACCGAAGGGCTGGAACCGAAGGACACAGTAGTGCTTACCGGATTGATGTCCATTCAGGAAGGGATGGAGCTGAAGTTTAAAGAATTTAAGGAGCCGAAATTAGAAATCGATATTGAACAACCCAATGTAGCCTTATAATATCTATGAACCTATCCTCTGTTAGTATTAATCGCCCCGTATTGGCCACGGTCATGTCTATTGTGATCATTCTGTTTGGGGTGATTGGGTTTACCTATCTGGGGGTCAGAGAATACCCTAGCGTAGATCCTCCCATCGTATCTGTCCAGACCAATTATACCGGTGCCAATGCGGATGTGATTGAATCCCAGATTACCGAACCTCTTGAAGAAAGTATCAATGGGATTTCCGGTATACGCTCCCTTTCTTCTATCAGTAGCGACGGGCGTAGTTCCATCACGGTAGAGTTTGAATTGAGTGAAGACCTGGAGGCTGCTGCTAATGACGTTCGTGACAGGGTGTCTCAAGCCAGACAAAACTTACCGCCCGATGCCGATCCTCCCGTCGTGAGTAAAGCGGATGCGGATGCTACCACTATCCTGGCACTTACCATCCAAAGCAACCAACGGACGCTGCTGGAACTGACCGATGTTGCTGACAACATCTTCAAAGAAAGGCTGCAAACCATTCCGGGTATCAGTAATATCCGTATCTGGGGTGAGAAAAAATATGCCATGCGCCTGCAAATGGATCCTGCCAAACTGGAGGCTTATCAACTGACACCCCTGGATGTGAGAAGTGCACTGTTACAGCAGAACGTAGAATTACCATCCGGAAAGATAGAAGGATATGGCAGCGAACTGACCATTCGTACCCAGGGCCGGCTCGTGACAGAGGAGGATTTCAATGAGATGATCATCAAAGAAGCAGAGGGGGCCGTGGTGAAGTTTAAAGATATTGGCCGTGCGGTGCTGTCGGCAGAAAATGAAAGGACACTGTTGCGGGGTAATAATAAAATCCCTATGGTAGGGATTGCCGTTACACCACAGCCAGGAGCCAACTATATCGCTATTGCCGATGAGTTTTATAAAAGAGTCGATCAGATTAAAGGTGAGCTGCCGGATGACCTGAAATTTGGTTATGCGATAGATACTACTACCACCATACGGAAAGCCATTACCGAGGTGGAAGAAACGATCATCATTGCCTTTGGGTTGGTAGTCATAGTTATCTTCTTGTTTCTGCGTGACTGGCGAACTACCTTGATTCCAGCCATCGCAATTCCTATTTCGCTGATTGGCGCCTTCTTCATCATGTACGTCGCCGGCTTTTCCATTAATATCCTGACTTTGTTGGGTATTGTGCTGGCTACCGGACTGGTTGTGGATGATGCCATTGTGGTGTTGGAAAATATCTATCAGAAAATTGAAAGTGGGTTACCCCCCAAAAAAGCAGCCCACCAGGGTTCTAATGAAATATACTTTGCCATTATCTCTACAACGGTCACATTAGCAGCCGTATTCTTACCAATCATTTTCCTGGAAGGGGTAACGGGACGTCTTTTCCGCGAATTTGGCGTGGTGGTAGCTGGTTCAGTATTGATATCCGCTTTTGTGTCGCTCACCCTCACACCCATGATGAGCTCGCGCCTGCTGAAGAAAAAAGAGCGTACGGGTAAGTTTTTTCTCGTGACAGAAAGGTTCTTTACCCGGATGACGTCCGGCTACAACAATGCGCTTACCAGGTTTATGCAACTTCGGTGGGTGGCTATTGTAGTAATGGTCGTTTCGCTGGGGATGATCGTGCTCATTGGGTCCTTCCTTCCATCGGAGTTAGCGCCTCAGGAGGACAAAAGCAGGATCAGAATCATGTCTACCGCACCGGAGGGAACTTCCTTTGAGCTCATGGATGAATATGTGTTGGAATTGCTGAATGTAGTAGATACTCTGCAGGAAAAAGATGCCTTGGTCGCGGTCACCTCACCCGGATTTGGCGCCAGCACTTCAGTCAATAGCTCTTTTGTACGGATCACTTTGGCTCAGCCGGGAGAAAGAGAAAGGTCTCAGCAGGAGATTGCCCAGCAGCTCACTTCTACTGTCAGAGACATGAACTTCGCCCGCTCCTTTGTGGTGCAGGAACAGACCATTCAGATAGGTCGCTCCAGTGGACTACCGGTGCAATATGTAATTCAGGCACCCAATATTGAGCGATTGAAGGAGATACTGCCAACCTTTGTGGAAAAAGCCTCCCAGCATCCTGCCTTTGAAGCAGTGGATTTAGACCTCAAATTCAGTAAACCTGAATTAGCCGTATCTATTGACCGGGAACGGGCCAGAGCTTTGGGAATTTCCGTGAGAGACATTGCCGAAATTATTCAACTGTATTTTAGCGGACAACGCTTCGATTATTTCGTGCAAAACGGTCAGCAATACCAGATCATCGGAGAAGCCAGCCGTACCAATAGGGATGAACCTCTGGACTTGCAATCCATCAGCGTGAGAAATGCTGAGGGAGAACTGATTACGATGAACAACCTGGTGACACTGGAAACGCAAAGTTCATCTCCACAGCTGTATCGTTACAATCGTTATATTTCTGCGACTGTATCGGCACAACCGGCAGCGGGATACACCTTAGGGCAGGGCATTGGTGTGATGGATGAAATAGCCGATCAGGTGTTGGATGATTCTTTTTCAACCGCTTTGTCAGGAACCTCTAAAGACTATGAAGAAAGCTCAGGCAGCTTGTACTTTGCTTTTGGCTTGGCTTTGGTATTGATTTATTTGGTGCTGGCCGCTCAGTTTGAAAGTTTCATTGATCCGTTGATTATTATGTTTACCGTACCCCTCGCTTTGGCAGGTGCTGTACTCACGCTATGGCTGCTGGGCCATACACTCAACATTTTCAGTGAAATTGGTATTATCGTCCTGATCGGTATTGTGACCAAAAACGGTATCTTGATTGTGGAGTTTGCCAATCAGCGGAAGGAGGAAGGTTTGAACAAACTGGAAGCGGTCATAGAAGCGGCTACACTCCGGCTAAGGCCTATCTTAATGACTAGCCTGGCTACCATATTGGGAGCACTGCCTATTGCCCTGGCACTGGGGGCTGCTTCTACCAGCCGTATTCCCATGGGGGTGGCTATCATTGGTGGTCTATTGTTTTCTTTAGTGCTAACACTCTTCATTATACCAGTGATCTACACTTATATGTCGCGGGAAACCGGAAAAATGCAAAAGGCAAGTGGCCAGTAAAATTTTCACAACCTCATCAGGATTGCATAATTTATGAAATTATTAGGATTGATACTCAGCGTAGTGGCGCTATGCCAACCTATGTTGTTATTCGCTCAGGATTCACTTTCTTTGTCCAGGGCTATTCAAATAGGACTGGAAAATAATTTTGATATACGTATTGCCAGGAATGAGCAGAAAATTGCTGAAAACAATCAGGATTTAGGGGTGTACAACCTTTTGCCTGTGGTAGGGGTAGACGGATCATTAATCAAAGAAATACAAAGAACCAACCAGCGATTTGCAGATGGTCGGGAGCAGAATGCCAGCAATGCACAGTCTACTAATTTGGCAGCTTCTGCCTACCTCAACTGGATAGTTTTTGATGGTACCGAAATGTTCGTCCGTTTGCAACAGTTGGAAGAACAAGAGCAGGCACAGACCCTCAACACAGAAGTAGTGGTGGAAAATAAAATAGCTGAAATCAGTAGTGCCTTCTATACAGTTATTTTAGTAAAAGCACAGCAGAAAGTATTTCAGGAATCGTTGGCGCTTTCTCAGGAAAGAATGGATATTGCTGAGGCAAGATACAAGGTGGGAAAGGCTTCAAAGTTAGAATTCCTTACGGCTCAGGTAGATTATAACGCGGATAAGTCGGCACTGATTCAGCAAGAGGAAGTGTTATACAATGCAAAGGTTGAGCTAAACAATCTGTTAAATAGACCTCCCGAGGCAGATTTTTCGGTGCCAGACCAGATAGATCCCAATATGATGCTGAGCATGGAGGAGTTAAAAAACACGATCATCAGCAGCAATCCAAATCTTTTATTGGCTCAGCGTAATCAGCATATAGCCTATTTGGAGACTAAACGGCTGCGTACTCAGTATTTTCCTACCATCTCTTTGAATGGCGGCTATAATTATAACTCACTGGAGGCACAGGCAGGTTTTGTGCTGCTGCGAAAGTCTAACGGACCATATTATGGCGTGACTGGCAGCTGGACCATCTTTGATGGGTTCAACAGAAAAAGAGAAGTGCAAAATGCGCGGATTACCGCAGAAAGCTTCGCTTTGCAAACAGAAAACATCAAGCAGTCTCTGCTGGCAGAGTTAGAGAAAAACTTTATGGATTACAAGAACAGCATGGCACTTCTTGAATTGGAACAGGAAAATCTGGACGTTGCCAAACAGAATACGCAAATTGCCTTAGAACGATATCGGTTAGGCAATACCAGTAATCTCGAATTGCGGGAAGTACAGCAGAATGCGGTAGAAGCTGAAAGCCGCCTGATCAATGCTGTATATTCTACTAAAATTGCAGAGATTGAGTTGCTGCGGCTGAGCGGCAAAATCATTGAAAATAATAATATATAATTGTAGCTATAGTGGAAGCCATTCTCATAACCTCTCCTGGTGGCGCCGAACAGTTACACATAGGCATTTGGGAAACGCCTGTTCCGCAGCCACATGAGATTCTGGTTAAAGTGGCTGCTACCGCAGTGAACCGAGCCGATATACTACAAAGGGAAGGAAAATATCCTCCTCCCCAGGGAGCCAGTCCCATTCTTGGTCTGGAAATGAGCGGAGAAGTAGTAGCTACTGGTTCAGCAGTCCGTAAATGGAAGCAGGGTGATCTGGTTTTTGGTCTTCTGCCGGGAGGTGGCTATGCCGAATTCGCTGTCATTCATGAAGATATGGCGCTGCCGGTTCCTGAGCATTTCAGCCTGACAGAAGCGGCTGCCATTCCGGAAGTGTTCTTAACAGCTTATCAGGCACTGCAGTGGCTGGCTCATTTACAGTCCGGAGAACAGGTGTTGATTCATGCAGGCGCCAGTGGTGTGGGTACTGCTGCTATCCAATTGGCGAGGCAACTTGAGGCTTCACAGATTATCGTGACGGCTTCCGCTTCAAAACATCAGATCTGCCTGGATCTAGGAGCAGACCAGGCCATTGATTATAAATCTGTGGATTTTCAGGAAGCAGTCCTTCAACATACCGACGGACAGGGGGTAGATGTGATCCTTGATTTTATTGCTGCTCCTTATTTTGTGAAAAATATACAAAGTCTACGACGCGATGGACGGCTTGTTTTACTGGCTAGCCTGGGTGGTGGAAAAATAAAAGATTTTGACCTCAGATTGCTGCTGCAAAAGCGATTGCAGGTCATAGGCTCCACGCTGCGCGCTCGTGCCTTAGACTACCAGATACAACTCACCCGTGATTTTTCTCAGTTTGCCATGCCTCTCTTCAGCAATGGTCGATTAAAGCCTGTGATAGACCGAATTTTTGCATGGCATGAAGTCCGGGAGGCTCATCGTTATATGGAATCCAACCAAAATGCGGGAAAAATTGTCTTAGCGTTATAGCCCCAGCTCCTGCGGATCTTCACACAAGATTAGGCTGGTGTTTTCGTTGTATCGTAAAATGACAATCAGTCCTGAAAAACATGAAATTTGCTTTTTACCTAATCCTATGTGCCGTACTGACGGCAGTGTCTTCTTGTTCTTCCGTAAAAGTATTTTCAGAAAAGGAGACTGAAGATAATTTGTCTGTCTATAAAACGTATGCTTTCGTCGGTGTCCCACTGGAGCAGCTAGACCAGGCCACCGCCATTTTGTATGAGGAACTGAGAAAGAGAATTGCCAGGCAAATGCATGAAAAAGGTTTTCAGCCTGATGCTGAAGATCCTGACCTGTATGTAGCTTTTAATATTCTTACAGAAGAGGAAAGAAAAGAGGTGACAAAAAGTACAAACCCCTACGGTCCCTATGGCATGTACGGCATGTGGTCATATAATTACCCCTGGGGATGGCCTCGTACCGACTACCGCTATAAAGAAATACGCATAGAAAAAACAGGGACTGTGGTGGTAGATCTGATATCCAGTGAAAAGCAAGAACCAGTCTGGCGAGGGATTGGTATTGGTCCGGTAAATGATCCGGAGGAGCGTTTTAAAACGGCTTACAAGATAGTAGAAAAACTTTTTAAACAATTGCCTGTATAAGAATACAGTTCCCTACTGTAAAAATCCGCAATATTTCCTCCGGATAAAATCCTATTTATCGCTTTTGGTTTTTTGTGTTTTAGCGGAGGATTTGTTACCCTTTCTGGGTCTGGAAACACCGTAAGTACCATTTACTATTTTGCCTCTTTTGGTTTTTTTATCTCCTTTTCCCATAAATGTTTGTGGTTAAATTTTAATACCATTATTTTAGTTAGAGTACTTAAAAATAGATATAATTATATTTCTGTTAAAAAATAAAGGTAAAAAAATTAACTCTTTCCACTACTATTGGAAAGCTAGGTTATTTTTCGCACAACTCTTAACTCATTAACACTATGGCTAAACCGACACCAGAATTGATAGCAGCCTTGAGAAAAACGGCAAAAAAAATTCAAATGACAGCGCATTATCAGTGGGGGCATATGGGCAGTTGTAATTGTGGACATTTGGTACAAGAAATAACCAAGCTTTCTAAAGCGCAGATACATGAATATGCCATGCGTACCCGGGGCGGCGATTGGAGTGAACAGGCTTTGGATTATTGCCCTACCAGCGGTTATCTCATGGATCAGGTGATTTCCATTATGCTGGAAGCGGGCATGGAACTGGAAGACTTCAAGCATTTGGAAAAACTTTCCGACAAAGCAGTATTGAGTCGCTTGCCGGAGGCATACAAATACCCTCGCTATAATCATCAGGAAGACGTGAGCCGGTATATGTTTGCCTGGGCCGATCTTCTGGAAGAAAAGCTGATGCAGCAGATTGAGCTCCCTTCCATGGATCAGAAAGAAAAACTCTTGCCTTCAGAAGCATAATAGGAAGGTAGCTGAAAAGTCAGACACAGCACCTTTCTGACTTTTCTATAAACTTATAAAGTATATAACGCCAACCTTACATTTTTACGTTTTTCTCATTCTGAGCTATTACCTTTGGCATCAGCGTACATTTACAATAGAAAAGAAAGCGTTTCTTTAATTCTTTAATAGCAAATTAAGAATTATCTAACGAAAGGCTTTTATGTTCAACTATCTACTTGCGCCAGCGCTGATATCTTTGCTTGCGCTTGTATTATCCTGCATTGTTACCCACATTACTATCCCGGTAGTAATCAGAGTAGCCAGAGAAAAACATTTAATGGATGAACCCAACAATCGGAGTTCTCACACGCAGAAGACACCGAGTTTGGGAGGCATCGCTATCTTTGCTGCTCTTTCCATTATTTTCGTTCTTTTTTCAAACCTGACACTCGACCAGGAAAGTCGGTCTCATCTTCTCTTACCCTCCTTGATTATTTTGTTCTTCATTGGATTAAAAGATGATATCCTGGTGATTGACCCTTACAAGAAACTGATTGCTCAATTACTGGCAGGGGGGCTACTCATTTGGTTTACTGATATCAGAATTGGGAGTCTGTTCGGTATTTTTGATATCTATCAGATACCGTATGTGGTCAGTTTTATCATCACACTATTTGTGATTGTTGTAGTGGTCAATGCTTATAACCTTATTGATGGTATAGATGGATTGGCAGGTGGTTTAGGAGTCGTAACGTGTATTACTTTCGGTATTTATTTTTACATAGCCGGATTGCTTTGGGCTACCATTCTTTGTACTACTTTGGTAGGTTCTTTGATCAGCTTCATGAAATATAACTTCTCGCAAACCCAAAAAATTTTTATGGGCGATTGTGGCTCCCTGGTCATAGGCTTTATTTTGGCTTTGCTGGCCATCAAATTCATTCAAATTAATGAAACGCAGCATATTGCGTATGTGGGCAATGCGCCAACACTGGCTATTACTGTGCTGAGCATCCCTTTGTTTGATACGCTGCGTCTTTTTATTCAGCGGATTGCCAGTGGGAAAGGGCCTTTCCACCCAGATCGTAATCATATCCATCATTTTATTATAGACCGGGGGTTCAGTCATTTTCAGGCAAGTGTCATACTAAGTAGCACCAGTGCCCTGATCGTAGCCTTTAGCTTTTTTATCCTGGCGCAAGCATCAGTTATCTTTTCTTTCCTGGCTTTAGTGACTGTTTTTGTCGCTTACCTTTCGCTTGTGAAAAGAAAAACGCCAGCGATTGTAAAGAATACTAAAGGTAAAGTATATATAAGCCCTTCTATCAAAAGAAAAATACGGAGAGAAACGGCGAGCCAATTGAACTAAAAAGATCCTGTATATACCCAAAGCAAGGCAGAACATTTTGATAGGTTCTGCCTTTTTTTATCACGGATTCTGTTAATGTTTAAAATGACGGAAGCCGGTAAAGACCATAGCCATACCGTGCTGGTCACAAAAGTCAATAGAATCCTGGTCACGAATAGATCCTCCTGGCTGAATAACTGCTTTGATGCCTTCCTGATGGGCAATCTCTACGCAATCAGGAAAGGGAAAGAAAGCATCGGAAGCCATAACAGCCCCCTTGAGATCGAACCCAAAGTGTTTGGCTTTCTCAATGGCTTGTTTCAAAGCATCTACCCGCGATGTTTGTCCTACACCACTCGCCAATAACTGTCCTTTATGGGCCAGCACAATGGTATTTGACTTGGTATGTTTGCAAACTTTACTGGCAAAAAGCAGCGCTTCGTTTTCTTCGTCAGTAGTAGCTTTCTGCGTCACTACTTTCAGATCTTCCGGCGCATCGGTTTTTAGATCACGATCCTGTTCTATCACACCATTGAGTAGGGTTTTAAATTGGGTTTTTGTGGTTAAAGGCTGTTTCTGAAGTAAGAGTACCCGGTTTTTCTTCGTACTCAACAGCTGTCGGGCTTCTGATGAAAACGCAGGGGCAATGAGTACTTCAAAAAACAATTTATTGATTTCCTCAGCTGCTTCTTTATCAACTTCCGCATTGGTAATCAATACGCCACCAAAGGCGGATACTGTATCTGCCTCAAAGGCTTTCAGATAGGCTTCCTTCACACTTTCTCCGGTGGCCACCCCACAGGCGTTGGTATGTTTTAGAATGGCAAAAGCGACATCACCTTCAAACTCCTGTATTAAAGCAACTGCCGCATCAATATCTACCAGATTATTGTAAGAAAGCTCTTTTCCATTGATCTGTTCCAGCATCTCCTGCAGATTTCCATAGAAGGCTGCTTGTTGGTGAGGGTTTTCACCGTAACGCAGTGTTTGTTTGGAGAGTTGGGTCTTATCGAATCCATGCTCTTCAGCAGTATCTCCCTGGAAGTAATGATGAATAGCGTTATCATACTTCGAACTAGTAGCAAATGCTTCCATAGCAAACAGACGGCGATCTTCCAGGTCAGTGGCCCCTGCTTTCTCCTGCAACAGCTGCTCCAGTTTTTTATATTGCTGGCGGGAAGAAACGATGAGCACATCCTTAAAGTTCTTGGCAGCGGCCCGGATGAGTGCAATACCTCCGATATCTATTTTCTCGATAATTTCAGCCTCTCCGGCACCGGAGGCTACCGTTTCCTCAAAAGGATAAAGATCCACAATGACCAGATCAATGGAGGGAATGTCATACTGCTGTATTTGCTGCTGATCTTCTTCCACTGCTCTTCTGTTCAGAATACCACCAAATACTTTAGGATGCAGTGTTTTAACCCTGCCACCCAATATGGAGGGATAACCTGTCAGATCTTCTACAGCCACTACCTTGGCCCCCTGCTCTTCTATAAATTTTTGTGTGCCTCCAGTGGAATAGAGCGTAACACCATGCTTTTGCAAAAGCTTGATAATAGGAGCTAATTGGTCTTTGTAATACACTGAGATAAGGGCTTTGTTAATTTTCTTATGCATGATTTATAGGTTAAGTGATATTATGGCCTGCTGATCAACTCTTCAATAACTTGAGGGTAATACTGATGTTCCAGTTTTTGTACTTTGGCTGCTACTTCTTCCGGCGTTTCTCCAGGATGCACAGGGCATCTGATTTGCAGGATGATATTGCCTTCATCATATCTCTCATTGACCTGATGAATGGTGATGCCGGTGACTTGATCACCTGCTGCGACTACGGCTTGGTGGACATAGATGCCATACATGCCTTTACCTCCATACGCTGGCAACAGAGCAGGATGTATATTGACAATGTGTCCCGGGTAAGCCTTCACTATATTCTCAGGCACTTTCAGAAGAAAGCCAGCCAATACAATGAAATGAATTTCAGCCTCTTTCAGCCATGACAAAACATCATCTGTATGATAGAGGATGCTTTTATCAAATACCTGTACCGGGATGTTGAAACGTGCTGCTCTTGCAATAACACCTGCTTTAGGGTTGTTGGTCAACAAGAGTTTCACCTTGCCTTTGGGATGATCATTAAACTTCTCAAAAATTTTCTCGGCGTTGGTGCCACTGCCTGAAGCAAAAATCGCTATGTTTTTCATACGGGCAAATATACCATCAACTCCTAAACTTAAATAGTATTAATACAGGATTATGGCTTGTAAATAAAAACACCCTGATTAGTGCCTACATAGATGAGTTCCTGCCCCTGATATTGATAAAGAGCCAGATCCTCGGCTGCGTATACTTTCCCTTTTGGGCCTTCATGCCGGTTGGCTTCCCAACTGTTCCCAAAATCATCAGAGACATATACAATGATGTCTCCTATATTATTACCACCGTCTGTTCCTACTGCATAGAGTTTGTTTTGATTCACTGTGCTTAGCTGTATGTCTTTGATGTAGCTGTAGTTTTCTGGAGAAAACAATATATCCCAGTTCATGCCATCTTCTGTGGCTATAATCTGTCCTTCCATGCCGACTAATACACGATTTGAGTCAGCAGGATCAGTTACGATGGAGTACACAGCATTGTCTCCCTGGTAAGGAATATTCATAGGGGTCCACGTCTGGCCTGCATCCATAGATTTATAAAGATAGGGAGAAAAAATGCCGGATTCACCGCCTGCCCACACAACATCGGTATGGTTCGGGTCTATATATATCAAATCCGCTTGGTAACCAAAACTATCCCAATCTCCAAAAACACTCACCCAGGTTTGTCCTCTATCTGTGGACTTGGCCACATTGTAATTGCCTCTGGCATAGAGTATATCGGGTTGTTCAGGATGCATTGCTAACGCATAGCATGTCTGAACATCTGGTCCACCAAAATTACTTTGCATGGGCTCCCAGGTGGTGCCCCCATCTTCAGTCTTGTAAAAGGGCTGGTTGGGATTGGCTGGACCAAGTGCTATGGCAGCCAGTATTTCTTGAACACTAAATGCGATAAAATCTGTAATGGTTTGCCCTGCTAACCCTGCATGTATCCATGAAGTGTCGCTGGCATTCACTGATTTCTTATACATACCGTTCCGGGTAGCAGCCCATAGTTGTTCTTCTATGATTTCAACTTCAAGAATCGTATCCTGACCTAGGCCGGCATAGCTCCAGGTCTGGGCGGGTAATGGTGATTGACCGTCATCTTCGTCACAGGAACATGCTAAAACTAAAAAAAAGGATATATAAAAAATAATAGCTTTCATACCCAAACTATATTTGATTAGAAAAAATGCTTTACTGATATATAATCAATACAGTATAAAGATGGATTGTTTATGTATTAAAAAAATATCATACTTAATATGCCGCTTAGCATGAGCAGCTTGCAGAAGTCACTCAGGAAAGCAAAATCACGCTTGGTATCAGCATATACCAGTCGGGCAATAAAATAAACCAGCGGAAGGATCAAAATAATAAAATAATGCGTCAGGGTCTGATTACCGGTGATACCGGAAAGAAAGAAAAGCAAAAATATGAAAAAGCCAATGAGCACATACAGCAGATTTTTTGTTTTCCTAATTCCCCATATGATAGGTAATGTGCGGCATCCAAACACCTCGTCTCCCTGTACATCTTCCATATCCTTGATGATTTCCCGAATCAGAGAAATCGCAAAGGCAAAGGTAGCATAGACGAAGATAATGAGTTTGTATTCACGATAGAGCACGGCGACCACTGCAACAGCCAACCCGGAAAGTGTGGCAATGGCCAGATTTCCAATCAAAGGCAGACGTTTTAGTCGATTGGAATAAAACCATAACAAAAAAGCAGCTATAAAATGAATGAGTCCGATAGCCCATGATAAAAGCAGTCCGAGGGCAATGCCTGCTACATTCAGTGCGGTATGAGCTACCATCACTACCCGTCGTTTTAGTAACTTTCCTACTACTACTCGCTCTGGTCTGTTGATATAATCAATCTTTATGTCGTAATAGTCGTTAATAATGTAGCCCGCCGCGGCGATAATGACAGTGGACAAGGTTAGGAGAAATAAGCGCCAGTCTAGCAGGTAGGTTTTCCAACTGGCATAGACATCTGATAAAAATATAGCGGTAAGATATTGGGTAAGGGCCAGGATAAGCAGATTGGGAATGCGGGTAATCCTGGCAAAACCGGTAAGCAATAGTTTGCCCTTAAAATGCAATCTCACTGTTTTAATCCCTACCATCTGTATTAAATGAAAATAAATCAGTAAACGATATGTTTATAACCCGCAGTTTCTTTGCTACAAATTTAACGTATTCTCGGGAAGAATATGACAGGAGAAGCAAAAGTATCAAATGTAAAATCTTTTACACAGAAACTTAGCATCGATAAATCTCATTCTGCCGTAAAATGCAACTGCTGGTTTGTTTTCCTGTCTTATCCAGCAGGTGCTAAAGAGAGTATATTCTAAATTTATAAGAAAATGTAAAAAACTTTGTGTTTTCTTCACTATTTTCGCATTCTACTTGAAGTTTTATCAGCTCATTGAGGATAATTATGAATAAGAAAGCCCTTTTATACCAATCGTTAAGCGAAAGAATTCTCATCATTGATGGTGCGATGGGTACCATGATTCAAAACTATAAATTGGATGAGTCTGATTTCAGAAATGAGCAGCTTACAGACCATCCTTTTCCATTGAAAGGCAACAATGACCTTTTGTCGCTGACCCGTCCGGACATTATCCGGGCGATTCATCAGGCTTATTTTGAGGCTGGTGCTGACATTGCTGAAACCAATACTTTTACTTCTACCGCTATCGCTCAGGCTGATTACGGCTTAGAACATTTGGTATATGAAATGAATTACCAGTCAGCTAAGATCGCGGCAGATGTGGCCCGTGAATTTACAGCCAAAGAGCCCCATAAACCTCGTTTTGTAGCCGGCTCTTTGGGACCTACCAATCGGACAGCTTCTATTTCACCTGATGTCAATGATCCGGGATACCGGGCTGTTGGGTTTGACCAACTGGTCGATACCTACACAGAGCAGGTACGAGGCCTGGTAGATGGCGGTGTGGATATGCTCCTGGTAGAAACAGTTTTCGATACCCTCAATGCCAAAGCAGCCCTGTTTGCCATCAACGCCTATCTGGATGCACATGAACTGGAGATTCCGATAATGGTATCTGGTACTATTACCGATGCCAGTGGCCGTACCCTTTCCGGACAGACTACAGAAGCTTTCTGGAACTCAGTCATGCATGGCAATCTGTTGAGCGTAGGGCTGAATTGTGCTTTGGGAGCCAAAGATTTGTATCCCTATATCAAAGAATTAGCCCGACATGCCAATTGTTTTATTTCTGCGCATCCTAATGCCGGATTGCCTAATGAATTTGGAGAATATGAGCAAACCCCCGTGCAAATGGCTGCTGAATTAAAAGATTTTGTAAGCCATGGTTATATTAATCTATTAGGAGGTTGCTGTGGCACTACCCCTGATCATATACGGGAAATCGCTCGTATGGCCAACCAATACAAACCGCGCCTGGTGAATGGTGCCCTTGTTACTGTTGAAGAATAAACGGCCCTTGTTGTATTTAGCCATCTGTTATGAATATTGATAAAACCCACATTGAAGAATCTTTAGTGGCCCACGTATTGCGTGACCCCACTATTCCTGATCTACGCCTTAGCGGCTTAGAACCGCTGATTGTGAATGAGCATACCGGTTTTGTGAACATTGGAGAACGAACCAATGTTACCGGATCCCGTAAGTTTGCCCGTCTCATTATAGAAGGAAATTACGAAGCAGCCATTGCCATAGCAAGGGAGCAGGTAGAAAATGGCGCACAAATCATTGATATCAACATGGATGAGGGGATGCTGGATGGCGAGCAGGCCATGGTGAAATTTATTAATCTCATCTCTGCTGAGCCCGATATTGCCCGCGTTCCTTTTATGATTGACTCTTCCAAATGGCCTATCATCGAGGCCGGACTTAAATGTGTGCAAGGAAAATGCGTGGTGAATTCTATCAGTTTGAAGGAAGGGGAAGACACATTCCTCCGGCAGGCTAAACGTATTAAAATGTACGGCGCTGCCGTCATCGTGATGGCTTTTGACGAAAAAGGGCAAGCCGACAATTACGAAAGGCGTATCGAGATTGCCAAAAGATCCTACGATTTACTGGTGCAGAAAGTAAAGTTTCCTCCCCAGGATATTATTTTGGATCTCAACATCTTTCCTGTAGCTACAGGCATGGAAGAACACCGTCACAATGCGTTGGATTTTTTCATGGCGACCAAATGGGTGCGTGAAAATCTGCCAGGCGTCCATGTGAGTGGTGGTGTCAGCAATGTGTCTTTCTCGTTTCGGGGCAATGATGTGGTGAGGGAAGCCATGCATTCAGCCTTCCTCTATCATGCCAAGCGTGCAGGCATGGATATGGGTATTGTAAATCCGGGTATGCTGGAAATATATGATAACATTCCTAAAGATTTGCTCGAACGGGTAGAAGACGTGTTGTTGGATCGGCGGGATGATGCCACAGAAAGGCTGCTGGAGTTTGCAGAAACCATTAAAGACAAAGGCACTGCCAAAAAGAAAGAAGATCAGGAATGGCGAAAATGGCCAGTCAACAAACGACTGGAACATGCCCTGGTCAAAGGAATTACAGAATTCATAGAAGAGGATGTTGAAGAAGCCCGCCAGCAACACGAACGCCCCCTCCAGGTGATCGAAGGCCCCTTAATGGATGGTATGAACGTAGTGGGTGATCTTTTCGGTTCGGGTAAAATGTTTCTCCCTCAGGTTGTCAAAAGTGCACGGGTTATGAAAAAGGGAGTGGCCTATCTTTTTCCCTTTATTGAAGCTGAAAAAAGGGAGGGTGATCAAACCACCAAAGGAAAAATCCTAATGGCTACTGTGAAGGGTGATGTCCACGATATCGGTAAAAACATCGTAGGCGTCGTGCTGGGTTGCAACAATTATGAGGTGATTGATATGGGTGTGATGGTACCGGCCGAGAAAATCCTGCAAAAAGCCAGAGAAGTGCAAGTTGATGTCATAGGGCTCAGCGGGTTGATCACTCCTTCTCTGGATGAGATGGTGAATGTGGCCAAACTAATGGAGGAGGAAGGATTTACACTGCCTTTGTTGATCGGTGGTGCTACTACCTCTAAGATTCATACAGCCGTAAAAATAGAACCCAATTATCAGGGTGCCGTGATCCATGTGTTGGATGCATCCCGTTCTGTTCCGGTAGTCAGTCAGCTGTTGAGTAAAGAAACCCAGACGCAGTATAAGCTAAAGGTGCGGGAAGAATATCAACAGATGCGGGAAAGACATAGCGGCATGCGGCAGCGAAAAAACTTTGTCACCCTCAAAGAAGCCAGAGAGCAGAAGTTTAAGACCGACTGGTCAACCCACCAGGTAACCAAACCCAGTTTTCTGGGGATCCGGGTATTTGACGATTACCCACTGGAAGAGATTGCCCCCTATATTGATTGGACGCCCTTCTTTATGACCTGGGAACTGGCTGGAAGATTTCCTCAAATCCTGGAAGATGAAGTGGTAGGAGAACAGGCCCGTATCCTCTATCAGGATGCACAGGCTATGCTGACAAAAGTGATAAAGGAAAAGCTGTTGCGCGCCCGATGCGTAATCGGATTTTTCCCTGCCAACACTGTCAACGATGATGATATAGCCTTGTATCACTTTGAGGGCGGGCAGGAAGACCGCAGCCAGGTGCTTACTACCTTGCATCATTTACGGCAGCAAACTAAAAAAGCGGCCGGAAAACCTTATATGTGTCTGTCCGATTTTGTGGCTCCTGAAGAAACAGGAATTTCCGATTATATAGGCGGCTTCGCCGTGACAGCTGGCATCGGCTGTGAAGAGATCGCCAAAAAATACGAAGCCGACCATGATGATTACAATGCTATCATGATCAAAGCCATTGCCGACCGGCTGGCAGAGGCTTTTACTGAGCTCATGCATGAGAAGGTGAGAAAAGAATACTGGGGCTATAATGCGCAAGAAAAGCTCGAAAACGAAGCACTGATCCGGGAGGAATACCAGGGTATTCGACCAGCACCCGGCTATCCGGCCTGCCCTGATCATACGGAGAAAGCAACCCTGTTTGATCTGCTCTCGGCTACCAACAATGCGGGTATCACCCTGACGGAGAGTTTTGCTATGCTGCCGGCGGCTTCTGTGAGCGGATGGTATTTCTCGCATCCGGCATCAAGATATTTTGGGGTCTCTAAAATTGACAAAGATCAGATAGAAGATTATGCCATCAGAAAAGGGATGACCCTTGAGAGCGCTGAGAAGTGGTTAAGCCCCATTGTAGGATATGACGTCTAGGTGGTTTATAAGCCCTGTTGAACCACCTGGCTTCTTCGCCTTTTTACAGCATCGATAGCCTCTTCAAACCGACGGTTAATTTCAGTCAGCAAATCTTCTAAAGCAGCTTGATCGGATTCCCGTTCTGCCAATGCTTTTCCTTTTTCCAGAAGGGAAAAGAGTGTTTTAAGGCCCAGCATGCTCAGGGTTAACTTGGCTTTGTGTTTTACATGGCCCATCTCACTGACGTTGCGCTGTTTTGCTGCCATCGTGTATTCTGCTTTGTAATTTGCCAGTGTTTGTTCGGCTACCTCATAGAAATGTATTACTCTGTTTACGTCACCACGCAAAGGCTTTTCTGCCATCTGGTAATCAATTACTCCGGAGAGTAGGGGAGTGTCGCTTTGGACAGGATGATTTTTTGCCTCAATGTTAGGTTGAGAGGCAGACGTATATTTAATAACTTTTGCATACAACTCATTAGGATTGAAAGGTTTAGTCACCACATCGGTAAATTCATAAAGACTGTCCTTGAGATCCCTCGCCGTGTCAGCAGTAAGGGCAATGATGGGAATTTGCTGTAGCTTCGGGTCTGTAGAGGAGCGGATGATCTTTGCCGCTTCGAATCCGTCCATTTCCGGCATGCGAATATCCATCAGGATGATATCGTAAGCTTTCGTTTTTACCATTTCAATAGCCTCTGTACCGTTACTGGCTTCATCTATCTGAACATCCCACCACCCTTGCAGATATTGTATCACGATGTAACGATTGATGGCCACATCTTCTACCAGTAATATTTTAATATCCTCCATACGCTGAAGATTTGTTGTATTCGTATGCTCTCCCGGCCTGCTTTCACTCACCGACAGATCTTCTTTTAAATGTAAATCAAAATAAAAAACAGCCCCTTCATTGACAGTACTTTCTACATGAATCTCGCTATTCAATAATTCCAGTAACATCTTGGTGATGGTTAAACCCAGCCCTGTACCGCCAAACTGTCGAGCAGTAGAATTATCTGCCTGTGTAAATTTTTCAAAAATATGTTGAAGTTTTTCCTGTGGTATGCCAATGCCTGTATCCTTTATAGAAAAATGTAGGAAGAGGTTTTCTTCTTTTTTGCATTTTACATTGACTTTCACGGTAATGACTCCGTCAAAGGTGAATTTCACAGCATTACCGATGAGGTTATTTAAAATCTGAGCGAGCTTTACCTGATCTCCTAACACGGCAGAGGGCACCTTTTCATCTATTTCTATGATGAGGCTGTTGTTTCTTTCAGTAGCCAGCAACTGATGGGCTTGCTTGATACTGTGTAGCAACGATCGTAAGTCAATCCGCGCTACTTTGATCTCCACTTTGCCAGATTCCAACTTGCTTAGGTCAAGTATATCGTTGATGAGGTTCATCAGGCTCTCTGAAGAAAACTTGAGCGTGTGCAGATTTTCTAATTGATCTTCCTTAGGCTCTTTGGTCAACAACAAATTGGCAAGCCCCAAGATGGCATTAAGAGGAGTGCGTATTTCATGGCTCATGGTGGCTAAAAAATCCTCTTTTGCCCTGGCTGCCCGTTCTGATTCTTCTTTGGCTTTAATAAGCTCGAATTCAGTTTCTTTCAGCTTGGTGATGTCATCAATAAACCCATACCAGACAATATCGCCTTGTTCGTTTTTTTCAGGTTTTGCATCAATTTTAATCCATTTGAGTTTGCCGGATTTTCTCCCAAAGATTCTGCCTTCATAGTGAAAGTGCTCCACAGACGAGGCAGAACGCTCCATAGCTTTGAAGAAGGCTGCCCGATCTTCTGGATGTACCTGCTTATAAACCTTATTTACATCTTTGATTAGTTCTTTCGGGGATAATTCTAGCAGGCTTTCAGCAGCATCACTGACATACAAAAATTCTGTCGATTGATCAGGTTTCATCCTGAATTCATAAATAACCCCGGGTACATTGTCTGATACTCTGGCCAGTTGTTTATCTTTTTTCCTTATTTTTTCTTCTGCACGCATTCTTTCCAGCTCAGCACCTGCGCGGGTGGCAAACAAAGCGAAGATATAGTCTGCGTAAGGTACAGGCTCCCAGGGTTTGTCGTTGATCATTACCAAGATGCCCATAGGGTCGCCGGAAGAAGGTGCGTTGACTGGAATACCCACATAGCTTTCTGCGTTCCACCGCTCCAATTTTCCATCTTCCGGAAATTTTCCCTGAACATTTTCGAAATAATAAGTCTCCTTATTCTGGCTGACAGCCGC
The DNA here is from genome assembly GCA_021730635.1 of Catalimonadaceae bacterium JC749. Lineage (GTDB taxonomy): Bacteria > Bacteroidota > Bacteroidia > Cytophagales > Cyclobacteriaceae > JAJNNC01. The sequence goes on along the minus strand of JAJNNC010000001.1, from coordinate 455,191 downwards.
ACAGGGGGTATGGTTTAAGCTGTAGGAAAAATTATCTGCCAATTTTCCCTTTATCCGGAAGGCCAGGGTATTTACGCTGCTATGATCCTCACTAAACACGCCCATGTATACATACTTGGCATTGAAGATAGAGGTTAATTGCTCGGAAAGATCTATGAAAAACTTCTCACCGGTAAGATGAATACTCCTTTTTGTAATTTCCTGGATTTTCTTGTTAATTTCTACCTTATGGGTAATATCCCGGCTGGTTTGGGCAGCCCCTATCACCTGTCCTGTCTTGTCTTTAATGGGAGTAAATTGCAGTTCATAGTATCTTTTCTGTTCTGCCTGCACTTCATAGGTATCTACGGTATACTTTTCTCCCTGAAAGACCCTTTCATAATAAGCTTTCGTTCTTTCATATAAAATGGGATAGTTTTCAAATGTTTGTAAAAGATTATGGCCAATCTGTAGCTCTATCTGAAAAGCCCGTCGAAAGATCTTCTTCTGTGCTTCATTCAAAGCTAACACCTGATAATGCTTATCGACAGCAATAAAAACATCATCAGATTCTTCTACTAAGCTCCGGATAATGCTCTGTTCTTTTTCTATCGCCTTTTCTGGCTTTTCAATATTAGCCATAGTAACCAAGGTATGTTGAATGCCTTTTGTCTTCCTAGACTCGTAAATAGACAATCCTGATCTTGTGAAATGATACATGATGCTGCCTGACTTCAGACCTTGTGGTGACTTATTCAGTCTTCAGGCTATCCTGGCCGGTTTTGTAACGTTATTACAAGACAAAATCCGGTTTTTCTGTAGGCAGGTATTGAAAAATCCATGTGAATTTTCTCATGATCTTCACCGACAGGGTACAGCCATAGCTTGCGCTTCCGGCTTATAAATGATAACCTCTGTTTGTTGAAATCTGGCTTTTGTTCAGGAGGATATCCGGGAATAAATTTAATTATCTCTTCGTTGTAAAGAAGTATAAACAGATAAAATATAATCAATTACACAAATAAAATCCTTGATTCGGCGAAATCTGAAGTTAAAAGGTAAAATATATCCAGGAATGTATCTACTGAAATGAATGGGGGTTAAAGACTGTGAAAATTTACCTTGATTGGATTTGGCTGTAAGAAGAGATGAGCGGCCTTGCTGGTATGGAAAAGATCAAACGATACGTGATAGTAAGGCTTAGTCTGCGTTGAGCGCATGATGTTGGTAAAGGTAAGAAAAGTATCCTGAGGAGTTAGTAAGGCTACCTGAGCGCTGCCCGAAAAATGCTGATCAAAATTCTGTTCCATCGCTTGCAGCCAATGCGTTAGAAGACGATAAAATTGCTCAGCACCTATGTCTTTAAAGCTATTCTTAATCATCAGGTAGGCATGGCAATGATGTAGGTTGGCAAAACTGTTGGCCATGCGAAGGGTTTCTATATATTGTGTTATATCACCTGAGTCTCTAAAGGTTATCTGAACAGCTTCCAGGGTTTTATTAACTTCTATCAGCGCAACATTATTAATAAACTTGAACATACATTTTCTTTAGTAGTGGAAAAAATGGAAGGCTGTTTTGTACGCTGATGACAAGTCGCTACTATAAAACCTTCTGATCAACCCGGTTAACAAAAAATAGACAATTCCCTTTCTATAGACTTCAATACATATTAAAAAATTGAAATCAGAAAAAAGGGCACCTCAATGAGGATGTGAATATACTACATTGAGAGTGCCCTGATTTTTCATCGTTGAAAAAAAGTTGAAAAAATTTTCCATAACGGAAAACAGTGTAGTTGAAAAAATTGTCCCTAAACTTCAATGTGTTTATAGTGTAAAAGTCTTGAGTAATTAGGAATAAAAAAAGGAAATCGGAAAAAAGATGGGAAAAATGCCTGTTTTTAGTGAGTTGCAAGAGAGCATATCACTATTTTTAGTGAGGCACAAAATGATGAAAATGAACGCTTCCTGGCTTGCAGTTTTAAGAAAATAAGGTGTGAAGGGTTTAGCTTTTAAATAATACCGTACTTAGATGCATAGCGTATGAGTCCGGCCATGTTTCGAACATTGAGCTTTTTCATCAGGTTTTTGCGGTGCGTAAATACGGTGTTTGTACTGATAAAAAGTTCGTCTGCTATTTCCTGGTTGGTATATTCTTTTCCTATGAGCTGTAATATTTCCAGCTCCCTTTTGGTAAGATTGGCCTGTTGGGTAAGTACAGGCTGAGCCACCGCCGCCTTATCATCGGAAAAAGCATTAACATTGATCTGATTCAGATACTCGCATAATTTGTTAGAAACTTTTTCGCTGTAATAGCAGCTCCCTAAAGCCAATGCCTTAATAGCGCTCACCAGGTCCAAGCTTTCTGTACTCTTCAACAGATAACCAGAAGCGCCGGCTTTCAGTACATCCAGGATAAATTCCAGATTGTCATACATGGAGAGGATCAAAATCCGCGTTTCAGGGTAAAGTTCCTTCACAGCCCGGGTCGCTTCAATACCATTCATATCAGGCATATCAATATCCATTAGAATGATATCTACGGGTTGTTTTTTCAGCTTTTCCAACACCTCCACGCCGCTGCTCACTTCAATACTGATGTCAATATTTTCTTCGTCTTCGAGCAATGACTTGATACCCTCCCGGTACAGCTTGTGGTCATCAGCAATTAGAATCTTAATGGTATCCATCAGAAGTAGCGTCAATAGAAAATAATATGGTAAGCCTTCGGAATAATTTATTCCAAACAAATACTTTTAGTAGAGATCTAATCAATAACTTTGGGAACGTTCAAGGTTGATGCTACAGGTAATCAAGTTTTAAAAATAAAATATTTCACTGATAAAAAAGCCAAACCCATATCTTTTTTTATCGATTGTCATTATTGTATAATTTAATAAAGGAATCTGCCAATAACGGGCATAAACGTATCACATTGAAGCATCTTTACGCCATACTTCGTTACACTACGCAGGAATATCAGCTTCTTGATCATGAAAATGCTACCACAGTAAGTATTCCTCAGGACTTATTGCGCTTTATAGAAGCACACCAACAGGAGGTAGTGGGCAAGAACCAAAGTTTAGTGATGCCATTTTTCACTCACGGACAATCATTTGAGGTCCTGTTTATTCCTGAAGAATCCAGCAAAACAGACCTGCCACAAACCTTGGTCATTGTACAAATCCATGAACCGTTAGACTTAGAGTCGCCGGACATCTCTACTTTTGCAGAGGACCTGAAGTTATTTTTCAGAAAAGGAGCGCATGATCTCAAAAACCTTTTTTCTAGCACAAAACTTCTTCTGCAAAAGAATATGGTGGAGAAAGCTCAGATGCATTTGGCAGATCTGGAAAACTATTATCTCAAACAAATTGAAGGGTTTTATGAAGCTTTTGAGGCGTTCATTAATACCAGAAAGCCCAAAACTCCTCAGACCAGGGGGGTGTCTTTCGAGTCTTTGGTGATGGGAATGATGAAAGAGTATGGCACTTTGTTGGAAAATAATATGACTGTTGAAACAAATTTTGAGGCTTGCCCTCAAATTACTTATCGTGAAGACTTTCTCCAAAGTATGATCAAAAGCTTATTCGATAATGCCATCCGTTACAGGGCGGAAGACAGACCCGCCGTGATTCGCATGTACACGGAAAGAAAAGGAGAAAAGGTGTTTTTTACCATTCAGGACAATGGCATTGGTATCGATATGGACCGATATGGCAGCAAACTCTGTATGCCTTTCCAAAGATTCACCCGCCAGAGTAACGGTCAAGGTATTAGCTTGCATCTGGTGAAGGTCATGGTAGAAAAAAGCGGGGGCAGTATACAAATTAATAGTACCTTGCATCAAGGTACAGAGGTAAAGCTGACCCTTATACCCTTCCATATCTAAAAAAGCAAAAGCTAACAGCCAAACTGGTTGTGTGGAAGCTTTAACTTTTGAATCTCCTTACACAAACTATCTTGATCTTTTACTTTTTTCTCTTCCAGCCGGGTAATAAGATCTTCTATAGCCTGCGTATACTCTTCAAAATCAGCTTCGCTGTGATCCTCCTGGTAACTTTCATAAAAAGTCTGTGTGCTGCTGGGGTTGGCCAGATACCGCTTCAGTTTATTGGTGTATTCGTCTAGTTGTTCTTCCTTGATCATGGCTAAAACATTAAATGTCTATCTATTCTAAAGAAATCACTGCCTGATGAATTTGTTTGAGAAAGCACCTTTTTTTGAACAATCCCACAGAAATCAAAACAATACCCTGTCTTCAGATTTCATCCTATTCTGATAACAAAACCCTTTGTATTAGATTTTATCATGTAAGGAAGTCAACTAACTCACTTCCGAATCTGATAGAGGGTCGGAAAGGATCAACCGGCTGATGATGCATATACTGCTAAATTTATCCCAATTGCCATGAAGCAAAAAGAGCTTACCCAAATCTATGAATTTGAGAATCAGGAATGGTTGGAATCGCTGGATTACATTCTGCAAAATGAAAGTCCGGAGCGGGTCAGGGAACTGTTGCAACTCCTGCAGGAAAAGGCACAACAGCATGGTATTACCCTTGACACTGTCCATACCCCCTATATTAATACCATTCCCGCCGATGAGCAGGAAGAATATCCCGGATACCTGGAAATAGAAGAAGCACTCAGTAACATCATCCGCTGGAATGCCATGGCGATGGTCGTCAGGGCTAACAAAAAGGAAAGCGGTATCGGTGGGCATATTTCTACCTATGCCTCAGCCTCCACACTTTTTGAAGTAGGCTTTCACCACTTCTTCCGCGGCGATGAAGAAGGGCAAACACCCGATCTGGTCTATTACCAGGGGCATGCTACGCCAGGCATTTACGCCCGCTCTTACCTGGAAGGTAGGTTTTCAGAGAAGCAACTGGATAACTTCCGGAGAGAGCTGGCAGCCGAAGGCGGCCTTTCTTCGTATCCGCATCCCCGGTTGATGCCCGACTACTGGAGCTTCCCGACCGTTTCTATGGGCTTGGGACCTGTGCAGGCCATTTATCAGGCACGCTTCAATAAATACCTGGAAGACCGGAAGCTTAAAGAAAAGACAGACCAAAAGATATGGGCTTTCTTTGGCGACGGTGAAATGGATGAACCGGAGTCTGTTGGCGCTTTATCGGTAGCCTCCCGCGAAAAGCTGGACAACCTGATTTTTGTTATCAACTGTAACCTCCAGCGTCTCGACGGACCTGTGCGGGGAAACTACAAAGTAATTCAGGAACTGGAAGGTATCTACAAAGGGGCCGGATGGAACGTGATCAAAGTGATATGGGGTAGCCAGTGGGACCCGCTGCTGGCCAAAGATAAAGACGGCCGGCTGGTGCATAGAATGGACGAGGTGGTAGACGGGCAGTACCAACTTTATACCATGAAAGACGGTAAGTTTGTCCGGGAAGATTTTTTTGGTAAAGACAAAAAGCTTCTCCAACTGGTAGAAGACTATTCGGATGAAGATATCAAAAACCTGAACCGTGGCGGCCACGACCCGGTAAAAGTATACCAGGCTTATAAAGCGGCACTGGCGCACAAAGGTGGCCCTACCGTCATATTGGCGCAAACCATCAAAGGGTACGGGCTGGGAGAAGCCGGAGAGGCCAGCAACGTAGCGCATAAGACGAAAAAACTCAATGAAGACCAATTGAAAGACTATCGCGACCGTTTTCACTTGCCTATCAAAGATGATAATATCGCCAAAGCACCCTATTACCGCCCCGATAAGAAAAGCAAAGAGATGCAGTACCTGATGGAGCGGCGGAAGAAGCTGGGAGGGTTGATCCCCAAACGAGTCGCGAAGGACAATCCCATCAAAGCTCCGGCTGACAAAGCATTTAAAAGTTACCTGGAAGGTTCCGGCGACCGGGAGGTGGCTACTACCATGGTGATGGTGCAGCTGATGGCCAAACTGATGAAGGATGAAAACATAGGCAAACTGATTGTTCCCATTGTGCCGGATGAATCCAGAACCTTTGGCATGGATGCCTTATTTGGCCGGGTAGGTATCTACTCCCATATCGGACAGCAATATGAGCCGGTAGACCAGGGTAGCCTTTTGTACTACAAAGAATCCAAAACAGGTTCTATCCTGGAAGAAGGAATTACGGAAGCAGGTTCTATGTCTTCTTTTATCGCGGCGGGCACCGCCTATAGCACCCACGGCATCAACACCATTCCGTTTTACTTTTTCTATTCTATGTTTGGCTTCCAGCGTACGGGCGATTTCATGTGGGCAGCAGCTGACGCCCGTGCCAGAGGTTTTCTCATCGGTGGCACTTCCGGTCGTACGACACTGCCCGGCGAGGGGCTACAACATCAGGATGGCCATAGCCATGTATTAGCCCTGGCGTATCCTAACCTGAAAGCCTATGACCCCGCTTTTGCCTATGAAGTGGCGACCATCGTACAGGAAGGTATCCGGCGGATGTACATAGAGCAGGAGGATATTTTCTATTATATCACCGTGATGAATGCGACTTATCCCATGCCGCCTATGCCAAAAGATGTGCAGGAAGGTATTCTGAAAGGGATGTATCGCTACCGTTCGTCTAAAAAGAAAAGCAAAGAGAAGGTGCATCTGCTGGGTAGTGGCGCTATCATGATAGAAGTACTGCAGGCCGCCGACCTGCTGGAAAAAGAATACGACTTAGCAGTAGAGGTGTGGAGTGTCACCAGCTATAAGGCTTTGTATGACGATGCAGTAGAAAACGAACGACAAAACCGGTTACAGTCAGAAGATAAAGCAAAGCCCAATTATATACAACAATGCCTTGCCAAGGAAGAAGGTCCTTTTGTGGCTGCCACAGATTATATGAAAGTGTTACCCCTGATGGTAGCCAAATGGTTTCCAGACACATTGCATGCGCTGGGCACCGATGGCTTTGGCCGGAGCGAAAACCGTGAAGCCCTGCGCGACTTTTTTGAAGTGGATCACCGGCACATTGCGGTAGCAGCCCTGCATGCGCTGAAAGAAAAGAAAAAAGTAAAAGCTAAGACGGTAGAAAAAGCCATGAAGGATCTGCACATTGATCCGGATAAAACAATGCCTACATCATATTAACACAAAAAATGAAACTATGGTCAAAGAGATAAAAATGCCGGATATATCGGAGGATGCGGACTCCGGCACAGTGGTAGAAATCCTGGTGCAGGAAGGCGATACCATTGAAGAAGAACAGTCTATCATTGCGGTGGAGAGCGATAAAGCTTCCGTGGAAGTGCCCTGCCCGGAAGGAGGCACGGTAAAAGAAATCAAAATAGCCGAAGGCGATGAGCTGAAAGTAGGGGATGTGATCTTGACACTGGAGATTGGCGAGGATGGTGAATCAGAGGAGGAAGACGAAGGTGAGGCAGAAGAAAAGCCGAAAGAGAAAGCGAAAAAAGAAGCACCGGAGGACGAGGAGGCAGAAGAAACGGAAGAAGAAAAAGAGGCGTCGGAAGAGAAAGAAGAAGTAAAGGCGAAGAAAGAGCCTGAAGAAGGGGAAAAGAAAGAGAAGAAAAAAGCAGAAAAGGAGGATGCTGAGGAGGAAGACGAAGAAGAGGCTGCTGACCAAAAAACAGCGACTAAGAAAAAAGAGACGGCACAGGATGAAGAAAGTAAAGAGGAGGTGCCGGCCGCTCCTTCTGTCAGGCGCCTTTCCCGTGAGCTGGGTGTAGATATTTATCAGGTAAAAGGCAGCGGCCCTGGCGGCAGAATCACAGCTGATGACGTGAAAGCACAGGCAGAAGGCGGTCAAAAAGAACGTCCGGCTAAGTCTAAAGAAAAAGCTTTACCGGATTTTAGCCAGTGGGGCGATGTGGAACGGGAGAAAATGTCTTCTATCCGCCGTATTACAGCAGAAAGTATGTCAGACGCCTGGCAGACCGTGCCGCATGTAACGCAGTTTGACAAAGCCGATATTACCCAACTGGAAGAATATACTGCGCAATACCAGCAGAAGGTAGAAAAAGCCGGTGGCAAACTGACCATTACGGCTATTCTGCTGAAAGTATCGGCGGGTGCGCTGCGGGCCTTTCCTAAGTTCAATGCCAGCCTTGACGTAGCCAATGAAGAGGTTATCTATAAGAAGTATTACCATATCGGCGTAGCCGTAGATACGGAAAAAGGGCTGCTGGTGCCCGTCATCCGGGATGTAGATAAGAAGTCGGTGGTCAAGCTATCGGCGGAGTTGCCGGAGATCGCTGAGAAAGCCCGGGACGGTAAACTTTCTTCAGAGGATATGAAAGGCGGTTCTTTCACGGTGTCTAACCTGGGAGGCATTGGCGGTACGCAGTTTACGCCTATTGTCTATAAGCCACAGGTAGCCATCCTGGGTATCAGTCGCACGCAAATGGAACCGGTGTATATAGACGGCGAGTTTCAGCCCCGTTCTATGCTGCCGTTGTCGCTTTCTTATGATCATCGGTTGATCGACGGAGCGGAAGCGGCTCGTTTCCTGCGCTGGATTTGTCAGGCGCTGGAAGATCCCTTTGTGATGCTGATGGAAGGATAAGTTTTGAAGGACTGAAGGGATAAAGGACTGAGGGTGTGAAGGACTGAATAACTGAAGGGTTGAAGGTTTGATTAAATGCGTTGCTTGGCTTTTATTATATTTCTTTATGTAACCTTTGTTGAATAAAAGCAAAATGATGATTATTAGCATTACATTCTATCCTTCAATCCTTTAATCCTTCAGTCCTTCAACCCCTCAGCCCTTCAATCACTCAGTCCTTATTTTATTTAAAAACGAAACAATATGGCGAAGCAACAAGCGTATGAAGTGGTGGTAATAGGTGGCGGGCCGGGAGGCTATGGTGCCGCTTTCATGGCAGCCGACCTGGGACTGGAAGTAGCCCTGATAGATCCGGAGGCTAATCCGGGCGGTGTTTGTCTGTACCGGGGGTGTATTCCCTCTAAAGCGTTGCTGCATCTGGTAAAGGTCAAGCAGGAAGCACTGGAAGCAGAAGCCTGGGGCTTGCAGTTTTCCGAACCCAAACTCCACATGGATAAGATTCGAGACTGGAAAAACAAAGTGGTAGAAAAACTAACGGGCGGTCTGGGTACGCTTACCAAGAAGCGAAAGATCACCTATATCCGGGGTATGGCCCAGTTTGCCGATGCCCATACGCTGGAAATGGTAGCAGGAGAGGAGGAAGGTAGTAAGATCAAGTTTCAGCATGCCATCCTGGCTACAGGTTCAGAACCCGTCGAATTGCCCGGCCTTTCTTTTGACCATCACCATATCATCAATTCTGCCGATGCACTGAATCTGGAACAGGTACCTGAGACCCTGTTGGTAGTAGGCGCGGGTTATATCGGTCTGGAAATAGGAACCATCTATGCCGGACTGGGCAGCAAAGTATCTCTGGTAGAAATGACCGACGGATTCATGCCCGGTGCTGACCGTGACCTGGTAGACGTTTTCAGCAAACGCAATAAGGATTTGTTTGAAACGGTGATGTTTGAAACCAAAGTAACCGAAGCCCAGGTCAAGAAAAAACAGGTGCGGGTCAAGTTTGAAGGGAAAGATGCCGACAAAGGTAACGATAGCTATGAGCAGGTACTGGTTGCGGTAGGGCGGAAACCTCGTACCCAAAACCTGGGACTGGAAAATACCAAGGTCAAGGTGGATGACAAGGGGTTTGTGCAAGTGAATGCCCAGCGCCAGACTGCCGAGCCCTCTATCTATGCCATCGGAGATATTATCGGAGAACCCATGCTCGCCCATAAAGCCACGCACGAAGGGAAGGTAGCTGCCGAAGCCATTGCCGGCCATAAAACAGCCTACGAGCCGCAAGCCATTCCGGCTGTGGTCTTTACCGATCCGGAAATTGCCTGGTGTGGCCTCACCGAAACGGAAGCAAAAGCACAGGACAAAAAGGTCAAAGTTACTAGGTTTCCCTGGGCTGCCTCTGGCCGGGCAACTACGCTGGGCAGAAATGATGGTTTCACCAAGCTTATTATTGAGCCGGATACGGAGCGTATTCTGGGAGTAGCCATTGTGGGTACAAACGCCGGTGATCTTATTCCGGAAGGGGTGCTGGCCGTAGAAATGGCTGCCACAGCCAAAGATTTTGCCCTTACTATTCATCCGCATCCTACCTTATCCGAAACATTGATGGAAGCCGCAGAAGCCTTATACGGGCAGAGTACGCACATCTTTAGGAAATAATGGCATGGTAGAATGCGTGAATCTTAGCATGGATGGGTGAATGTTTGTATGCGGTGCAGCGCACTTGTGAAGTTGCTGTGTTCATATAAATGGTTCATTGTCAGCTGCTTTCTATTTGAAAAGTCATGGGCGTGACTAAATGGTATTTTATCAATATAATATATACCAAAAATGATTTTAGTTTGTCGGTAGTTAATCATATTTGTTTCAACTAAATCTAAATTCTTATGCCAATTCTGTATAAGACAGTAGCGAAAGGAGAGCCAGGCGTAGCCGGCGGAGGACAAACGAAGTACTATGCGCGTTCTGTAGCCAGCAAAAGCTGCGGGCTGGAAGAAATCTCTAAAGAAATAGAGAAGATCTCTACCGTGAGTGAAGCCGACATCATGGCCGTATTGACGGCCCTGGTCAATCTGATTCCGGAAAAGCTGGCCAACAGTGAGACGGTTCGTCTGGGGGAAGTAGGCTCTTTCCGTACCTCTGTGAGCAGCCAGGGACACGAAGAAGAGAAGGATGTGAAGATGAGCAGTATTAAGAGCAACAAAGTGCTGTTCAATCCTGGACAACGTATTAAGAAAGCGTTGAAAGCGGCCAGCTACCGCAAGGTAAGTTAATACCCACAGCTGTTAGCGGTTTGTAGCCACTGGCACATCAGCCCTGTCTGGAAAGGCGGGGCTTATTTTTTTGCCTATCCTGAAAGCCTTCAAACGACAGGCACTAAAAAAATTTTGTTGCGCACCCTTTTAAAATCGACAGGCAACAAACATCTCGTTCCCGCCTACCAAATTTCCTTTTCCTGATAAACGACATTACTGCTTTCACAGGAATCTTCTATCTCTTTGTGCTTGTCTCTGTCATTAAGATTTTCATTCTACAGTAGCCTATGCGGTAATGGTCTACACACAGGTACATGAATAATTTTAACTGCCTGAAAGTATTTGTATAGTAACTGTTTTCTCTGGAGATTTAGAATAAAGAGCTATCTTTCATAAGTAAGTTGTAATTTTTCTCAGTACCTGAACAAAGAGGTTAATGGCAAAAGATCTAATTGAAAAAAGTCTTAGAGATAGGTTTGATCATGTTTATTGGTCCATTTATCTATGCAATTCTTCATTGACAGAATTACACATAATCTCTGATATTCCTTACAACAAAAATGAATTATCAGTTGTGAATTCTCACCCTTTTAATTTCTATCGTGTTACATTACAATATTGCATAATAATGGAGTACAATAAACTTTTAGAAAAAGGAAGAAAGGATAAAGACCAAAATATTTCATCATTATTTCAATTGAATGAAGTAATTTATTCAACACGCGGTAAATCTTTTGAAACAATACACCTAGACAATGAAAGGAAACTATTGAACATTAAAGCAACTGATTTTTACGAAAATGTCAGAAAACTTAGAGATAAGAAGTTTGCTCATGCTGACAACCATGAAATCAATATTCCTTTTAAAATAAAGGGTTTTCAGACCAAAGATTTTGAAGAAGGCTTTTTGCATTTACAGACCATTAAAGAAGTTTTAAACAACTGCACTACTATTTATGGCTTTGAGTATGATCTCCAAAGCCTTTTTAATGATAATAGAACAGAGAATTTTATCCGCTTTCAAGCCAAATACCAAGAATACTATTTTAATAATCTTATGAAAGTAAGATCAGAAAAGTTTAACCATAGGAGTGACAAAGAATAAAAAACACTCTCTAACACAGAAGTTACTTCCGAATCTTTTATTACTCTCTATGGGTACCTATAAAAAAATTGGAAGGTACTAGATAAAAATAAAATTAATGATTGTACTACCCAATCACCAAAAAGCTTTCATTGCCATAGAAAAACTTAAAGACTATTGCCTGAATCAGTTTCATCCTGTAGGAAAAGAAAAAGCAATTGTTTTCGAATCTACCTTAGGTCTTACCGATCAAGATGCAGCCTTTTTAAAAGAAAGTATTCTCAGTGCCCTATCAAAAAGTGAAGCTATTCCGGGGAAAGAAGATCAATATGGTAAAAGATATAGTGTTGATATAATAATTCGTAACTTGGGTCAAGAAGCAATAGTTAGAACAGGATGGATTATTAAAAGAAATGAGGGTTTTCCTCGTCTTATTACCTGTTATGTAAAATAGAGTATTATGAAAGAAGATCATTCTCATCCCTATTCATTAAAATTATTAGATGTAGTCGCTTTACTAAAAGCTATACCCGACGATAAATTAGTAAAAGGGCAGGTAGGTACCATTGTAGAAGTGTTAGAGGAAGGAATATATGAGGTAGAGTTTGCAGATAAACAGGGCAGCACTGTGACAAGTCTGGCACTGCCAAAAGAAGATTTAATGTTGTTACATTTTGAAATAGAAGCACTATAAACCCCCTGGCACGAAGTTATTGCCAAGCTTATAAGCTATCCCATAAGTGGTAGAAAATAAAGTGCGGCTGTTGCCAAGACGATTCAGTAACCATAAACTAACCGAAAAACAAAGTAGCAACAACAAACTATGGAAAAAGCAAAGCTACCTGATTTCAAGCTTATTGGCCTTAAACTTGACAGAAAGACGACCAATGAAGGTGGTCAATCAAATATTGAATGCGGAAACTTATGGAAGAAATTTGAAACAGAAAACTTCGCCCGGCGCATCCCCAACAAGTTAAGTGATGAAATTTATGCTGTCTATTTTGATTACGAAGGAGATCATACCCAGCCGTTTTCATATTTCATTGGCTGTAGGGTGGAAATTGACACAGAAGCACCGCAAGGCATGGACAGCTTAACCATCCCTGAACAATCTTACACTAAAGTAATGGCAAAAGGTAAAATGCCTGATTGCCTCTCAAATACCTGGCAAGACATTTGGCGCTCAAACATTGAGAGAAGCTATCGGCATGACTTTGAAATTTATGACGACCGAAGCAAAGACTGGAGCCATGCAGAAGTAGATATTTTTGTCTCCTCAAAAGAATAAGGATAGAAAAAAACTCACTAGTCCGGAAGTTGCCTCCGGGCGGCTTAGCTTAATCTCTATCGTTTGCGTCACCATATATTTATTGTTTCAATGGTTTATATGGTAGCTGTTTTCCATAGTACTTGGATTGAGATTACCTTGGCAAATAGCCTTTAATTAAGGACCACCAGAAAAACAAAACATGTTTAGAAGCCTGCTGATCTGCCTGTTACTGTTAATTCTCTGTGAGCATGTAAAAGCAGGAAGGATAAAAATTGCCATAGTGACTATTGGGAAGGTGCAGCCTACCCATTTACAGATGGCTGAAGAAAGTATTGTCAGTTTTTATCAGGCTAAAGTTCAGTTTCCCCTTTCCTTAAGTATAGAAGACAGGATGAAAACGACGCAATGGAAGAAAGAAACAACACTGATGGTCTTGAATGTAAAAGAGATCAATGAAGCACTGGTTACCTTGGAAAGCGGCCAGTATGATATGGTAATAGGGATTACCGACTCAGCCATGACAATTGGAGAAAAGTCCTGGGGGGAGGCTCTATTAATACGGGGATTTGCCCATCCGGAATTACCGGTAGCCACTATTTCTACCTACAGGCTAAAGAGGGAATCTGAAAATCAGGATGAGTTTAAGGAGAATCTAACGAAGGTCACTAGGCATGAGATCGGCCATGCATTAGGGCTAAAGCATTGTGCTGAAAGCGATAGCTGCCTGATGTTAAACGGGACACAATGGCAACAGACAATACCTGACTTATGCTCATTCTGTAGAGATAAAATTGATTCAGACTACCTTAAGCATTGACAGGCTCACTAGTCCGGAAATTAATTTCGGGCGGCTTAGCCTAACCCTAACACAATTCCCTCGCTTGTAGCATCCCTCCAGGTGCATCAAGCATAGCCCAACCCTTCAGTAGAAAGTAAAGTAGTATAAGTATACAGATTCGGATTGAAATTCCTTGCATGATGATCAGACCCCTTACTACTGCCGATTTAGACGCCTTCATGGCCATCCGATTGGATAGTCTGAAGCTGAATCCGGAAGCCTTTGGGGCTGCTTTTGAAGAAGGCCTTGAACGCGAACAAACCTGTATCAGTTTGTCCAAAAAGAACGAAGAAGATTTTATCCTGGGCTATTTTGAGGAAAATCAGCTGAAAGGCATCATAGGGTTTATGCGAGAGTCAAGGCAAAAGAAAAGACACAAAGCCTTTGTCTGGGGTGTTTTTGTCTATCCGGATTGCCGTCATAAGGGAATAGGCCAACAGCTAATGCAAGCCTGCTTGCAAAGAGCGGAAAAGCTCGAGGGGTTGGAACAGATCAACCTGAGTGTCACCAACCGGGCTGGGCAGGCCAGACAACTTTATGAACGGCTGGGCTTTCAAGTGTGGGGAACAGAGGTAAAATCCTTGAAAGTGAAAGGAGAATACCTCGATGAAATCCATATGGTCAAAATGCTGTGAGCCAGTGAACACGAGCTATACCAAACCTTCCGTATCCTTTTAAAAGGCAATACCTCCACCGGACCTACGGCAAAGGCTTGTGCTTCTATCCTGAAGAAAATTTATGGTATTCTCTTTTGGGGAGTGTTATAGGGTTTGTCCATTTTTTTGTTATTTTACTATTAGCTTCTTTGGATAAGAAGCGGAATGGTTATGAAGCTGATCTGCTAACACTTTTTCAAACCTCAACTACTCAACAATTAAGAAATGCTTAGATCCTTTTGCCTTACTTCTTCACTCACTGCTCTAATCGTTGCCCTTTTATTCAGTGCTTGCCAGCGGAATGGTTCTGGGAAGCAAGAGGGCACCACAGATTCCCTGGCTTCAGCCAATGAGGATACCCTAAATGCCATATCCGAGCCCTTGGTAACCGATATCTATACGGCTGATCCTTCGGCCCATGTCTTTGAAGACAAAATTTACATCTATCCTTCCCATGATGTAGAATCAGGAATACCACAGGATGATCTGGGAAGTCATTTTGATATGAAGGACTACCACGTCTTTTCTATGGACAGTATTCCAGGGGAAGTGACCGATCATGGGGTAGCTTTGGATGTCAAGGATGTACCCTGGGCCAGTCGGCAAATGTGGGCGCCTGATGCGGCCTTTAAGAATGATACCTACTATTTGTATTTTCCTGCCAAGGATCAGGAAGATATATTCCGGATTGGCGTAGCCACCAGTAACTCCCCAACAGGACCTTTCGAAGCGGAAGAACAACCCATCGAAGGAAGTTATAGCATTGATCCTACCGTTTTCGAAGATACGGACGGCACTTTTTATATGTATTTCGGCGGCATCTGGGGCGGACAGCTCCAGCGTTGGAGCACCGGTACATACAACCCTAACGATGAATATCCGGAAGATGATCAACCGGCGCTGAGTCCTAAAGTAGCCCGGATGCGCAGCGATATGCTCGGTTTTGATGAAGCTGTGAAGGATGTGCAAATTGTAGACGAAAATGGAAACCCTCTACTGGCCGGAGACAATGATAGACGCTTCTTTGAGGCCGCCTGGATGCATAAGTACCAGGATACCTATTATTTTTCTTACTCTACAGGCGATACGCATTATATTGCCTACGCTACCGGAGATAATCCTTACGGGCCATTTACCTACCGGGGCGTGGTCTTAAATCCTGTATTGGGCTGGACCAATCATCACTCTATTGTGGAGTTTCGGGGGAAGTGGTATCTGTTTTATCACGACTCAGAATTGTCGGGAGGGCAAACCCACCTGAGAAACATCAAAGTCACAGAACTCACCCATAAGGCGGATGGTACGATTGAAACCATTGATCCCTATCGCGGACAATAAACAGCCACAGTAGGCTTTTACCACTGCGTCTTTGAGCAACTTCATCAAATTGGAGTTTAACCCATCGCTAGTGTTCGAAAGTTGATAAGAGAATAAAAATAATGATAGGAATAAATAAGATTTGTCCACTATATTTGAAGAATGGGTAAAACTCCAGCTAATGACCAATAAAGCATTGATGATCTTAAGCATAGCGCTCTTTTTAAGTGCTGTTCTTTTCTCTTTTGTCAATAAATCACCATGGAACCAGACCGGGCCCTCACTGGAGGAAAGCATAAAGAAGGGTATCAATATTTATGCTTCTTATTGTTTAAGTTGCCATATGAATACAGGAGAAGGTATCGCTGGTGTGTACCCTCCACTGGCTGGCTCCGACTATCTTATGCAAGACAAACAACGTTCTATCCGGCTGGTGATGCATGGTATGAGCGGTGAAATAGAGGTGAACGGGCAAAAATATAATAACCAGATGCCGGACCTGAATTTAACGGATGAGGAAGTTACCCATGTGTTAAACTACGTTAGAAACAGCTGGGGAAATCAGGGAGACGTGGTTACCTTCGACGAGGTAAAGGCCATCAGAGCGCAATCCGGGAAAGAGTAGTTTTTTGATGACCCCATGCTAGTGTTTGTCTGCAAACAGATCGAAAAGAATTCCTTTTTTTATATTTATTTACTTACCTCATCGGGAATTATTTTAAAGAAAAATGCTTTTTTATCGTTACTATACTAAACGGAAGAAAAGTATATGAAAAAACTGCTCCTGCCCGGTTTGATCCTTTCATTCTGCTTTATATGCCTCACTTCTGTAGGGCAAGGAAACACAGCTGCCCTCCCTCCAGACTTCAGTGCGCTGAACTATTCGGCCCAGATGCCTGAGAATCTCCTTCATACCAAATCGGCTGTTTTCGTCCATGTGCCTGCTTCGGACGGGAAGGTTAACTGGAAAACCCTGGCGCAACAAGCGCACAAGGCCTTTCGGGATGCTGGCATAGATGCGGTAGCTTATTATTACTATGAGGATGTAAAAGCCGGACGAGATGCTTCCCAACAGTTGGCAGCGGACCTGAAAAGCAGACAAATTCAGAACATTATTCTTTTATTGCAGGATGGTCAGCAGTATACATTGCTGATAGCACCTTTCAATGGCGAAAGTTCTTTTGTGGCACAAAATCAGGGAGCCTTCAAAATGGAAGCCGGTAAGAGTGATCAGCTGTTTTTTGAATTTGGTAAAGCGGTATTTCGAAGTGGGATGGTGGTAGAAAACCATCTGATCAATGATCAGCCCGAATTTTTTGTAGGAGCGGGCAATGTAATTCACGGTAAAAGATATGAGGCTTTTGCCCAGGATTTAAAACTAGACAAGCTGGCGGTTCCCCGGTTTCAGGAGGTCAAAGAGCAGCCTGCCACGACAGATAGCACAGCCGAGCAGTCCCTGTCACCCGACGATCAGAAATTAGAGTCCATTATGAAAGAGTACCCCTACGAATACGGATTGGTGAATCCTCAGTTGGAGGAGGACAAAGTACGTCAGCAGGGCTACCAGTATATTTTATTAAGATTACACACCACGCCGGAGCACTTGCACGACATGCTGGGCTATAAGGCTTCTTCGGAAGCGCCTGCTCAACGAGCCTCTTCTCCGGCTCCTGTCTATAAATATTATATAAAGCACATTTATACCGGAGATGTCTATTTAGGCGATGTCTGGGATGCAGACACTCACTGGGAGAAAGCCCTGGCTAACTATATTCAGAATATGAAAGCTGGCTTGAATATAGGAAAGTAAATAATTTCCTCCTTTTCAAGGGGACAGCACCATTGCATTGATCATTTTGCAACAATTTGACTTTCTCTTTCACAATGGTCTAAGACTATTGTGCTGGTATTATATACTGGGACGGGCGCTTTTTTTTTTGATCTTAGCCAACTCTCTCACTTTTCCTACCAGTTTCTTTTCAAAGAAGTGTAAATAAAGGCCATACAGAATAAGGGTCATCACGCAACCCATGATCAGCATAGGCAGGGGTGGTATGGAGAGCGTAACATACAGTGAGTAAATGAGCACACCGATCATCAGGCAGGTGAAGAGAGCACCCGACACCTGCTTGATCAGTTGAAAAAAAGTGATCCCCGTAAGTCTTTTGATCTGATACTGGTAAAAAACAAGCCGTATGACTCTGTCACACAGGATACCTGCAGCAGCGCCATTGATGCCGTAGAGCTGTGAACCGATAATGACCAAGGGAACGGTACTAAAAGTAGTACACAATATATTCAGTCTCATAGAAAGATCCGGGCGACCCATACTTCGCATCACAATAGTGGCAGATCCGCCAATGGTACTGATGATCACAGCCAATGCCAGAATACGTAGCGGAAATATAGCAGCCTGCCAGTCTTCTCCAAACCCAACCCGTATCACTCCATCTGCCAGGACAACAAAAATCATCATGATGGGTGAGATGAACAGGTTTTTGAGCTTTGCCAACTGCAAGTAGTAATGTCTGATTTGGTCAATATTATCCTGAATGGAAGCGTAGGCCGGGTATAATACTTTGTTTAGAATACCGCTGACCTGCTTCATAAAGGTATTGGTCAGAATAAAAGCCAGGGTATACGCTCCGAGGGCTGAATCTCCTATGAATTTTCCAATCAGTATATAGTCTATGTTGAGCGTGAAAAAACTGAAAATTCTTTCTATCAGCACCTTGCTGCCAAAGCCAAAAAGATCTCTGAAAGCCTCCCAGTCAAAATGAAGCTGAGGTGTCCACTGCACTTTGATGAAATAAAGCACGGCAGAAGTAAGAGAGATCAGAATACCGTTGAAGGCCAGTGCCCATACCCCATAGCCAGCATAGGCCAGCACAACGGCTACCATACCTGAAACACCTGCTGCTGAAATTTCAATGAAAGCCTGCGGCTTAAAATTCATCCTACGCGACAAGATGACCTTGGGAATGACATAAAAGGCATTGATGATAATAGAGAGAGCCAATACAGGAAGCAGAGTTCCTAAAATCTCTTCCTCATAAAACCATACCGCAAAAGGGGCTACAGCCAGTATAATGACAATATATCCGAAACAGGAAATCAGTAAGTTTGACCAGAAAGCAGTATCAAAATAAGAGGGAGGCAGGGCTTCTTTCCTTTTCTGAATCAAGGCAGAGTTCAAGCCCAGTTCACTGATGACCTCCACAAAGCTGATGAAGACAGCCGCCATGCCAATGATGCCATAATGTTCCGGAAGCAGAAGTTTGGCCAGTATGAGCTTGAATACAAGACGGAGCCCCTGGGTACCAAAAGCAGAGATAGATGTCCAGCCAATACCACTAACAATTTTATTGTTCAACTTCATGCAAAGCAAAAAATTATGCGCTCCTAGTTCTTACAAAAAGTAAATACTTTACCAATAACTTTTAAATTTTTTAACGCGTACGGTGTTATTGTTTAACAAGGCATTAAAATAATTCAATAAACTGAGCTTCTGTTAAAAAAATAAGGCTGTTGAATAGGGTTAAATACAATTACAACTACAAAAGGTAAAGCTAAAATAACTTTCTTTTGGTTCCTATTGATTCCTGAAAAACCTTACTTCTGTGGATAAGTTTTTCTGAAATATGGAGGCATTTTTCAGGAGTATATGTGTTTTATCAATATAGCGAGACTCACCTTAATTTAGCGTTAAACCAGAATGATTACGCACTAAAAAGCGACAGATTGTCTTGCTTTTTGATAGAATACATAGGAAATGCGCCAAAATGTCTTAAAAATCTGTAAAGTTGGGCTTGGCTGAAGATTTGTTTTATAGCTTTTGAAACGAACTGAAACCTGAGAAATACTATGAACTTTAACAACTATACTATTAAAGCACAGGAAGCTATACAAAAGGCTGCCGAGATTGCCACAGGCTTTCAACAGCAGGGTGTAGAACCTGGCCATGTGTTGAAAGCAGTGCTGCAGTCGGATGAGAACGTAATTTCTTTTATACTCAAAAAACTAAGCATCAACAAAGGGTCGCTGGAGAGCGGATTGGATGAAATCATTGCTACCTATCCTAAAGTAAGCGGGCAGCAACCCTACCTGAGCAACGACACAGCGGCTGTGTTGAGGAAAGCGGAAAGCTATCTGAAAGAATTTCACGATGAGTATGTGGCCATCGAGCATATCTTACTGGGCCTGTTGGGTGTTAACGACAAAACTGCCAAACTGATGAAACAAGCCGGTTTTGCAGAGAAAGATTTAAAAGCCGCCATCCGGGAACTCCGGGGTGGTGACAGGGTCACTGACCAAAATGCAGAAGCCAAGTACAAGTCGCTGGAAAGATATTCCAAAAACCTGAATCAGTTAGCGAAAGCCGGAAAGATTGACCCGGTGATTGGCCGTGATGATGAAATCAGGCGGGTATTACAAATTCTGGCCCGTCGGACGAAGAATAACCCTATCCTGCTGGGAGAGCCCGGAGTAGGTAAAACAGCCATCGTAGAAGGACTGGCCCAAAGGATTGTAGATGGTGATGTGCCGGAAAACCTGAAAACCAAAACGATTATTGCGCTGGATATGGGTTTGCTGGTGGCAGGTGCTAAATATAAGGGAGAATTTGAAGAGCGCCTTAAGTCGGTGATTAAAGAAGTAACCGATTCTGATGGTGAGATCATCCTGTTTATTGACGAGATTCATACGCTGATTGGCGCTGGTGGAGGTGGAGAAGGCGCTATGGATGCTGCCAATCTGCTGAAGCCTGCGCTGGCTCGAGGCGAGCTGCACGCCATTGGAGCTACCACGCTGAAAGAATATCAGAAATATATCGAGAAAGACAAGGCGTTAGAACGCCGCTTCCAGTCCGTGATGGTCAATGAGCCGGACGTACAGGATTCTGTCTCTATTCTAAGAGGGATTAAAGACCGCTATGAATTGCACCATGGTGTCAGGATTAAGGATGATGCCGTGATTGCTGCAGTAGAACTTTCTAACCGCTACATTTCTGACCGTTTCTTGCCGGATAAAGCCATTGACCTGATGGATGAGGCGGCTTCTAAGCTGAGGATAGAAATTGATTCGCTGCCGGAAGAACTGGACGAGCTGAACCGTAAAATCATGCAACTGGAGATTGAGCGGGAAGCCATTCGGCGTGAGAAAGACAAAGAAAAGGAATCGCTGCTTTCGAAGGAAATTGCTGATCTGGATGAAAAGCGTAAAGACCTGAAGGCGAAATGGGAAAATGAAAAATCGGTGATACAGGGTATCCGGGATGAGAAAGCCAACATAGACCATTACAAAATAGAAGCAGAGCAGGCAGAACGTGCGGGTGATTATGGCAGAGTGGCAGAATTACGCTATGGTAAAATTACCCAGAGCGAACAAAAGCTACAGGAGCTGCAAAAGCAATTGGTAGCCATGCAGGGCGAAAGTTCTCTGCTCAAAGAAGAGGTGGATGCGGAAGATATTGCTGAAGTAGTGGCTAAGTGGACAGGCATTCCGGTGTCCAAAATGCTGCAAAGTGAGCGCGACAAGTTGTTGCACCTGGAAGATGAACTCAGCAGAAGGGTTGCCGGCCAGCAGGAAGCGATAGAAGCATTGTCTGATGCGGTGCGAAGAAGCCGGGCAGGCTTACAGGACCCCAAGCGACCTATCGGTTCTTTCATTTTCCTGGGAACTACCGGGGTTGGTAAGACCGAACTGGCGAAGGCGCTGGCGGAATTTCTTTTTGACGACGAGAATAACATGGTCCGTATAGATATGTCAGAATACCAGGAGCGGCATGCCGTAAGCCGTCTGATTGGAGCGCCTCCGGGATATGTAGGATATGATGAAGGGGGGCAGTTGACAGAAGCGGTTCGTCGGAAACCTTACTCTGTTATTCTGCTGGATGAGATAGAAAAAGCCCACCCCGATGTGTTCAATATTTTATTACAGGTGCTGGATGATGGCAGGCTGACTGACAACAAAGGGCGGGTCGCCAACTTTAAAAATACCATTATCATCATGACCACCAACATCGGTTCCGGACTGATACAGGAGCGTTTTCAGGAAATTAATCCTTTCAATGAGGAAGAAATATTGGAAGATACCAAGCAGGAAGTTTTTGACCTGCTGAAAAAATCGGTAAGGCCTGAATTCCTCAACCGGATTGATGAAGTGATCATGTTCCGTCCGCTGAGCAAGCAGGATATGACCAAGATTGTGAACATACAGTTCAAGTTGATTCAGCAGCGATTGGAAGAGAATGGTATCAAGCTGGAAGCTACGGATGAAGCATTGGCCCATATTGCCGAACTCGGCTTTGATCCGCAGTTTGGGGCCCGGCCGCTGAAGCGGGTGTTGCAACGGGAAGTGCTGAACAAACTTTCTAAAGAAATACTGGCAGGCACGATCAGCAAGGATTCCGTAGTTGGTATTGAATTGGGAGAGAATCAACAAATCAAATTCATCAACCTGGATGAAGTAAAAATTTAAGTTGTGAAGTTAAAGACTATTAAAGGCATGAACAATTTACGTTTGTGCCTTTTGCATTTGAGTAAATCTACCTAACTTAATTGTTGAGCTATTTATGCATGAATATCTATAATAAAAGTGCGATCAATGAGTTTGGAAAAAGACACGCAGTATGTAAAGAACCTTTGCTTTCATGGTATGATCATGTTCGCAGCCTTCAGTGGCGCATTCCTGCCGATATAAAAAAGAACTATCCAAAAGCAAGTATCATAGGGAGAGGAACTGATCTGGTAGTATTTGATATTCTCGGCGGTAACTATCGATTGATAACATCCGTCAATTACAATAGAAGATGGATATTTATCAAGTGGTTTGGTACCCATGCGGAATATGATAAGTTAGATGTAACTAAACTTTAAAATATGAAGGTTATTCAAAGTAAAAAAGAGTATAAGCTTGCTTTGAAGCGATTTGAGGAAATTTTTGCTGCAAAACCTAAAACAAAAGAAGGGGATGAAGCTGAACTTCTTAGTTTGCTTATTAAGGATTACGAAAATAGAAATGTCAAAATAGAGTATCCCGACCCTATAGAAGCAATTAAATTTCACATAGAGCAGCAAACACAAAGCATTGAGGAAGCTGTGCCACTCTTTGGAGGAAAAAAAAGGCTGTTGGAGATATTAAATCGAGAACAACCTTTGGATTTGGAGTTAGTATATAAGCTACACAAGCATTTTGATATCCCACTCACTTCTCTTATCAATGATAAGTTGAATTATAAACTGAAAAATGGCAAAATGGCTATTTCTTCCTGATCTATTACAAACTTAACTTATACGGTTACTCAGGTAATTGACACAAAATAATTCAACCATAACATAAATGTGAGCAGGATATAAAATTCTCATAAGCGGATGCCCAGCACCATCACATCATCCGTTTGTACCTGTTTCCCTCTCCACTTCTCAAAGGTTTCTTTAATGTTACGATACTGCTCGGCGGTTGGATGGTGTTGCAGACAATTTAACATTTGGCGGAAGTGGTTTCGCATAAACTTTTTGTCTTTGGCACCCCCAAACTGATCCTGAAAGCCATCAGAAGCCAGATAAATCATGCTGCCCCGTTGCAACTGTACACATTTGTTGGTAAAGTATTTTTCTGTAATCTGGTTGCCACCAATGAAATAACGGTCCGGTTGAAATTGCATAAGCTCTTCCTCAAGGGTGTAGTAAGCGGTCATTTGAGCGCCACTATAACAAACCTCCAGTGTATTCCGGTTGATAATGCAAACCGCCATGTCGAGTCCGTCCGTGTTGGTACTTTCCGGATGATGCTGGTGTAAAGCTTGTTTGATCCGGTTATCCATAAGAGAAAGCACCACATTAGGCGTATTGATTTTATTTTCAAGCACCAGCTGATTCAAAATAGAATTGGCCAGCACAGTCATAAAGGCACCCGGCACCCCATGGCCCGTACAGTCCAGGGAGGCAATAATCACTTTGTCATCCATTTCATGGAGCCAGTAAAAATCGCCACTTACAATATCTTTAGGCTTAAAGAAAACAAAGGAATCCGGAAAAATACTTTTTAACTGATTCTTCTCAGGTAAGAGAGAGAGCTGGATTCGCTTGGCATACATAATACTGTCTTTGATATCCCGGCTTCTCTCTTCCAGCAGTTTACTTTTGGTGATGATTTCATCCCTTTGCTTTTCAATTTTAACTTTCTGCCCGTTAATCGCCTCTTTCTGTTGTTCCAGTTTTTTATTCGCCTGAATTTTCAGTCGATATTTGCTAAAGAAAACCATCCCCAATCCTCCCAGCAGAATGATCCCGACGATCAAAGTATAGTTCACGAGTTTACGCTCACTGGCGCGAAGCTCCTGAATCTGGTTTTTTTGTTCAAGTAAGGAGATCTGGTCATCTTTTTTTTCCAGTTCATACAATGTCTGGGCTTCTACAATTAGCTGAGCTTTTTCCCTTTCGTATATCTGCTCTTTTTCTATGTCGTAAAGTTTGTAGTAGATCAGCGCATTCTCCAGGTCACCGATGCGGTAATAGTAATTGGCCATTTGAAAATAACCATCTTTAATGATCGCGCTGGCGCCTAATTTTTTCGCATAATTCAGGCTGCGGTTCAGGTAATTGAACGTTTGCTCCAGATCATTCAGATTATAATACGCTTTTCCCAGTTCTAAAGAACTGTTGGCCTGCAACCATAAATTGCCATATTGTTCGGCAATTTCCAGAGCCCCTTCCAGCAGATTGAGCGCCTGCTCGTTTTCTCCCTGCATGATAAAGGTTTTACCAATATTGAAGTAAGCATAGCTCATTCCCAGTTCATCATCCCGGACCAGTGCCAGCGATTTTCTGAAATAATCCAACGCTCCTTCAAAATCCTGAAGTTGCTGAAGTACCTCGCCCATATTAATGTAAGAAGCAGAAAGCTCTGAGGTCAACCCGTATTTTTGGGAAGTCTCCATGGCCATCAGCAAATATTCTTTCGCCTTATCATAGATCTTCATGTCATAGTTGACACTACCCAGATTATTATAAAGGGTGGCTTTATCTTCCTCCATATTTAACTCATCATACAGGCGGAGGGCTTTCAGGCAGCGGTCATCCGCCAGATCGTTGCTCCCTAAGGAGTTGTGAATTTCACAGAGCAAAGTGTAAGAATAGGCGAGCATAGATTTGTTACCCAGCTTCTCAAATAGCACAGAGGCCTCCTGCCCATACTTGCGTGCCAGCGTGTAGTTATCATTCTTACGGCATGACTTGCTGATGTTGTAATAAGCCAGCGCCATGCTGGCAGAGTCCAGATTGGCCTGGTAAATATTAATACCGAGTGTCAGATAATAGGTAAGGCTATCAAAATTGTAGCGGGCATAGTGGCTAAAACAGGCAGCCATGTTTAAGTAAGCCTGGGCTAATCCTGCTTTGTACTTGGCTTTTTGGGAAGAAGCTATAGACTGTCGGGCATAGTAAAAGGCAGTATCAGGCTGGCTATACTTATAGAAGGAAGACAGACCATTCATATAATTGGTCCGCTCTTCTAAAGATGTAGCATTATTCAAACCGAGTAGCAGACTATCCGCAGTTTGTGCATAGGTCTGCCCCATGGTTTGTAACCATACCATGAGAAGTAAGATTGTGTAATAATTATGCCACATGCCAGAGAAGCATCAATAATATTGTAGATTTATCGACAAGATAAGATTTAGTTCCTTCACTAACCTGCAAAGATAACGCTATACTGTAGGCTCTGCTAATTTTACAAAGGAAATATTGTGCCATTTGCTATTCTTGTATACATTTATTTTTCAAGAAAAGACGTCTCCTGTTGATATTTTCTTTTCCGCTATGGACAGTGTACTGAAATCAGTGGCCAGTGCCAGGCTGTTTTTTAGCAGATTTCTGCCCGGGCGCTGGTATCAACCTCTCATCCCTACACAAGAATGTAGCAGGAAGTTTTGCGATATATTTTGAAAAGAGAAGCAGCTTCCAACAAGTTCACTACTTGCAAGAAAAAATGCAACTTTTAGATATTCCTTGCCTCACCAGAGAATTCATCTTGTTTTATCTGCCTTACTTTTTGTAGCTTTGCCGCCAATAGCATCGATGTGAGATATACATGAAAATCAAGCCGTAGGGGCTGCTTTGGTAAAAGAATCTAAAAAAACCGTTTGAAGCGAAACCCTAACATCATGAAGTTATCTGGCATTGCTATAAACAGGAAAGAGATAGCAGTTTAAGAAGTGTAACCTTATTGCCTATTGCCATCTCCGGTTAACCCAAATACTGGTATGTTTGCTTATATTGAAGGAAAACTTACACACAAAGAACCTACCTATGTGATTGTGGATGTGCATGGGATCGGCTACGAACTGAGAATTTCATTAAACACCTATAACGCGATAGAAAAAAGTGATACCTATAGAATGCATACTTACTTGCATGTAAAGGAAGATGCCATGCTGTTGTTTGGTTTTGCCCGCCCGGAAGAAAAAAAACTTTTCCTGGATTTGCTGTCTATCAGTGGCGTAGGTCCAAGCTTGGCCTTAATGCTTCTCTCTTCTATGCAGGTGGAAGAACTTAAAATGGCTATCGCCAGTGGAGATGGCAAAACAGTACAGCGTGTCAAAGGGATTGGTGCTAAAACAGCCCAACGTATTGTATTAGAACTTCAGGATAAAATCAAAAAAGAAAATGCGCTTTCTGGCACAGCACCTGAAAAGTTACAAGGTTTCTATGGTAGTGCATACAATACCATCAGAGCCGAAGCGTTATCTGCATTGATTACCCTAGGAGTAAATCGAAATGTAGCCGAAAAGAGTATTGAGAAAGCAATCAGTGAATGGCAGAAGAAAAACGAATCCTCCAACCCTCGGGTAGAGGATTTAATCAAGCTAGCGCTCAAAACCACGTAAAAAACAATTCAATCATAGTTCCCTTGGCAGTCTTCAATACAGAACTTCGAGGTTTTGTACTAAATATAAACAAAAGGTGCCGCCTTGGTCTTTTGTTTATCTTTTTACCCTTACTCTCCTGGGGGCAGGTAGATCCTGATGTGCCTGCAACTCCTGCAGATACCATACCGCAGGATACTATTCCACAAGACACCACGGGTAACCAGGAATACAGACAGACCACACGTCCCACTTATAATTTTCAGGACCGGTTTGGAGACCCTTTTTCTAACCGGCAGTCTCCTTCTCCCTTGTTTCCGCAGGATCCTACCCAGTTGGAGATCACGCCCCGGCTGGACACCACTGACACAACCATTGATTATTCTATTTATGAAAGGTTGGGCGGTGTAGATTTCCGTGCTCCTACCCGGATGAGCTTTGAGGAGTATTCCCGCCTGCAGGATAGAGAAATGATGAGAGAGTATTGGAAGAATCGCTCGGTGGGGCTGGATGGAGAAAGTGCCGTAAGTGGTAAGCGACTCATTCCTCCTATCTATACTACCCCTGTTTTTGACCGGCTTTTTGGGGGTTCTTTTGTGGATATACGACCCAACGGCTTTGTGACCCTGGATTTTGGAGGGCGCTTTCAGCGCATAGACAACCCTTCCATTCCCATCCGGCAGCAGCGTAATGGCAATTTTGAGTTCGATCAGCAGATCAGCCTGAATGTGGTGGGTAAGATTGGTGACAAACTGGCTGTCACAGCCAATTTCGACAACAACAACTCCTTTGATTTCCAGAATAATGTAAAAGTAGAATACACGGGCTACGAACACGAAATCATCCAAAAAATCGAATTGGGAAATGTGAGCCTGCCCGTGAGTAATAGTCTGATTACCGGCTCCCAGAGCCTGTTCGGTTTAAAAACCCAGCTTCAGTTTGGCAAACTCATGGTCACCAGTGTGGCTTCCGTACAGCGTGGCCGTAGCGATGCCGTTACCATAGAGAGTGGTTCTCAAACCCGCGATTTCGAAATTCGGGGGTCTGACTATGATGAAAACAGGCATTTCTTCCTGGGACATTTCTTCCGCCAGAATTATGAAAACTGGATACGCCTGCCTCAAATTACGTCCGGACTGAACGTAACCCGGGTAGAAGTATACGTACTCAACAGAAACAACAATACGGAAACCCTTCGTAACTTTGCCGGTTTTATGGATCTGGGTGAAGGCAGCGTCATCTACCGGAATGATAACCCTCAGATCGCTCCCGGAGCAGGTGGACCTACCCGCAATGATGCCAACAAACTGTTTACCAGCCTGCAAAACACTGCTGGTATCCGGAATGCCAACGCTACCAGTGAAATACTGACCAGCCAGTTCGGGCTTGTTAAAGCAACCGACTTTGAAGTGATCACTTCGGCACGTAAGCTGAACGAAAGTGAGTATACCTTCAATAGTGAACTGGGATATATTACCTTAAACCGCAAATTACAAAACGATGAAGCGCTGGCAGTAGCCTTCCAATACACCTACAATGGTCAGGCCTATAAAGTGGGTGAACTGACTGAGGACTATCAGAACCGGCCGGATGATGAGGTGATTTTTCTGAAATTGCTGCGCCCTACCAAAATCAATACGGAAGTACCTACCTGGGACTTGATGATGAAAAACATCTACTCGCTGAATGCTAACCAGGTTAGCCGGGAAGGGTTTCAGTTGAGGGTGGTGTACCGCGACGACAACACAGGAATTGACAATCCCAGTTTGCACGAAGGGGAAAATACGAAAGATATACCCCTGATCCGTCTTTTAAAATTAGATCAGCTAAACCAGAATA
The DNA here is from genome assembly GCA_021730635.1 of Catalimonadaceae bacterium JC749. GTDB lineage: Bacteria > Bacteroidota > Bacteroidia > Cytophagales > Cyclobacteriaceae > JAJNNC01. The sequence goes on along the minus strand of JAJNNC010000001.1, from coordinate 426,581 downwards.
ACGACCCGCCGGCCGATGGTAACTTCGACTTTGTGGAAGGGATCACTATCGACCCGGAACTGGGTACGATCATTTTTCCTGTGTTGGAGCCTTTCGGAAATCAGCTGGAGCAGCAGTTTCTGGAAAGTGAACAGAACCTGATCAATAAATACGTATACGATGCGCTCTATGAAACTACCAAGGCTGATGCTGAGCTGATTACCACTAAAAATAAATTTTTCCTGGTGGGAAGCTTCGTGGCAGGTTCGGCCAACGAAATCATGTTGCCGGGCATCAATATAGCAGAAAATTCTGTGCAGGTGCTGGCAGGCAATCAACTATTGACAGAAGGGACAGATTTTACGGTAGATTATAATCTGGGGAAAGTGACTATCCTCAATGAAGGTATATTAAATTCTGGGAAAGAAATTCAGATCACTTTTGAGAAAGCAGATCTGTTCAACTTTCAGCAACGTAGTTTGTTTGGTACCCGCCTCGACTACCGGGTGAGTAATGATTTCAATATTGGGGCCACCATTCTCCACTTGAATGAGCGACCGCTGATTACACGGGTCAAAATAGGCGATGAGCCTACCAAAAATACGAAGTACGGTTTCGATATCAACTATAGCAAAGAGTCGCGTTTTCTGACCAAGATGGTGGACTTGCTGCCCATTGTACAAACCAAAGAACCTTCCGCCATCACGGTGAATGCAGAATTTGCTCAACTGATTCCCGGTACTTCCAATGTGGTAGATGGTGACGGTACCTCTTACATTGACGATTTTGAAAACACCGTGATCCCCTTTAGCCTGAGTGGATGGCAAAACTGGTCTGTAGCCGCTACCCCTGTCACAGACGACAGTCGTTTTGACCGTTCGGCCACCGCAGGCAATAAGCTGGGTGTGGGTTACAAACGTGCCAAACTGGCTTGGTATGTGGTAGACAACTCAGCTTTTTATATTAATCGAGGAAACGCTAAGCCCGATAATATTCCTGCGGAGATCAAAAACCACTATGAAAGGCCTATTGTGCCGCAGGAGGTATTTCCTCAACAAAATGAGCAGGTAGTGAATACAAACCTGCCCGTTTTTGATTTAGCTTACTTTCCCTCTGAAAGAGGTCCTTATAACTATAACCCTGATCTGACTGAGAGTGGTACTTTAAAAGATCCGGAGAGCAACTGGGGGGGCATTACCCGAGCTATCACGAACGAAGTGGATTTTGACAAGACCAATGTAGAGTATATAGAATTCTGGTTACTGGACCCCTTTATTCCCGGAGAAGATGGGGTAGTGCGGGATGGCCGGGTAAACCAGAACAACACAACCGGTGGCAAGCTTATTTTCAACCTGGGTAGTGTATCGGAAGATATTATTCCAGATGGCAGGCACTTCTTTGAGAACGGCTTGCCGGAAGATTACGGACAGGAAAATATACAGATAACAGAATTAGGCCGGGTCACCACAGAGCAGTTTCTTACAGACTTTTTTGATAATACTTCTGCTGAAGCCCGCAGCAACCAGGATGTTGGTTTTGATGGCGTCAGAAACGATCAGGAAGCCGAATTTTATAGCCAGAATTTCACCAACCTGCTCCCAGCATCGGCTCGCGACCAAATCGCTGGCGACCCCTCGGCCGATAATTTTCAGTATTATCTGGGACCAGAGCTGGATAACCAGAATGCACAAATTATAGAGCGATACAAAAATTTCAATGGTCTGGAAGGAAACACGCCTATTGCCAGCGACAATAACCGCTATACATCTTCTGGTACACAAAAACCAGAAAATGAAGACCTCAACCGTGACAATACGCTCAGTGATCTGGAAGAATATTATGAATACGAGGTGGATTTACAACCAGGCCAATGGCAGGTAGGGCAGAACTATATTGTGGATAAAATCACCAGTAGAGAACATCCAGATGCTACCTGGTATTTATTCAGAATTCCAATCCGCCAGCCCGACCGGGTGCAGGGGAGTATACAGGGCTTTAAATCTATCCGCTATGTTCGGACTTATTTAACGGGCTTTTCTCAGCCGGTGGTCCTTCGGTTTGCCAAGTTCCAACTGGTAGGAAGCCAATGGCGCCGCTACACGGCAGATCTTAAAAACAGAGGAGTATTTGAATACAGTGAAACCTATGATCCAAAGTTCACCATTTCGGTAGTCAATATTGAGGAAAACAGTGGACCTAACAGCGAAGGCTCTCCTTATACGCTTCCACCAGGCTTTATTCGTGATCGTGACAATACCTCACCCATTGAGCGGAGAGTAAATGAACAATCGATTAAACTTTGTGTAGAGGATCTGAAAGATGGGGATGCCCGGGCGGCTTACAAAAATATGACGCTGGACCTGATCAACTATGGCAGCTTGCGTATGTTTCTGCATGCAGAAAGTCAGACAGCCGGAGATAGCACGGTGAGAGGCTTCCTTCGTATAGGTACAGACTTCACAGAAAACTACTATGAGATTGAGCTTCCCCTGGCGATGTCGCCGCCGGGTGTAGGCACGCCCGAAGCAGTATGGCCGCAGGCTAATGAGATAGATATCTCACTGGATGAATTATACGCTATCAAATCAGAAAGAAACCGTCAGTCGCTACCCGTCACTTTACCTTATTCCAAAAAAGTAGGTAAGTATAACATCACGGTGGTAGGGCGCCCTGATCTGAGCACCGTACAAACGGTGATGATTGGCGTCCGCAACCCTATCACCACAACGGATCGTTCGGCCAAATCCGTCTGTATCTGGGCTAATGAACTAAGGGTAGGGGACTTCGACCGTACCAGTGGCTGGGCTGTGAATGCAAGGGTGAACACCAAACTGGCCGACGTGGCCAACATCACCGCGGCTGCCCGCCATATGACGTACGGTTTTGGAGGAATACAATCCAGAATTTCGGAGCGCAGCCGGGAAGAAACCACAGAGTACGATATTTCAGCCAATGTGAATGTAGAGAAAATGCTGCCGCAGAAGCTGGGGCTTCAGGTGCCCATGTTTGTGAGTTATGAAAAGTCGGACATTACACCCCAGTTTGATCCGAGAGATCCGGATATCCCGCTGGATGCCTCCGTTCGCTCTCTGTCCGCTTCAGAAAGAGCTTCTTATCTGGATATTGTGACAGATCAGGCAGTACGGCGAAGTCTCAATTTTACTAATGTGCGAAAGATTAAATTGAGAGAAGATGCGCCTAATCATTTTTTTGATTTGTCCAACTTCACTTTCTCATATTCCTACAGTGATCTGGAAAGAAGCAATTTCAATACAGCCCTGTATGAGCAACGGCTGATTCGGGGAGGTATAGGATACAATTATTCTTTCCCTCAGGTCAGTATCGCTCCTTTTGCCAACAGCCAGGCGTTAAGTTCTCCCTGGCTGGCACTGATCAAAGATTTTAATTTTTCGCCAGTGCCTTCCAGCATCAACGTGCGGGCCGATCTGAACCGCAGTTATGTTAAAACACAGTTGCGCAACGCTAACCTGACCACCGTTGGCATAGACCCCTTGTATGAGAAAGCCTTTACTTTCACCCGTCTATATGACATGCAATGGAATCTTTCCAATAATTTGTCGCTGGATTATGGTGCGCAGGCCTATTCTATCATTGATGAGCCTGCGGGTGAACTGGATACGGAAGCTAAAAGGGATACTGTGTTGATGAACCTGATGAAACTGGGGCGTATCAAAAATTTTGACCAGACGCTCACAGCCACTTATGCCGTACCTTTTGATAAAATTCCTCTGACAGATTGGGTTAATGCGGATGTGCGGTACGGAGCAGGTTATACCTGGCAGGCAGGTGCCTTAAACCAGGTGGATACGCTGGGCAATACGATTCAAAATGACCGCAACCAAAGTCTCAATGGTAAAATAGATATGGTGCGGCTGTATAATAAAGTAAAATTTCTGAAGGATATTAACACGCCCGCCCGGGGTGGTGCCCAAAGGCCGGCACCGGCTCCCAATCCCGAAGATAGTACGGCAGCGGCACCCGCCTCTGACTCTAAATTTTTAAAAGGTTTTCTGCGTATGCTGATGTCTCTACGTGATATCAACGTTACCTACAGCCTGACCGATGGAACCATGCTGCCCGGGTTTATGCCAACACCATTTCTCCTTGGGTTGAGCGAGGGTTTTGAAGCGCCGGGCATTCCTTTTATTCTGGGCAGCCAGAACCCTGATATCCGGTTCACAGCAAGAGATAATGGATGGCTGGCTCCCAGCACAGCACTGACAATGCCTTTCCAGCAATCTACTGTAGAAGATGTGGGGGTCAGGGCCAACATAGAGCCTTTTAGAGATTTCCGGATTCAGGTAGACTTCAAGAAAACCACAACCGCTACCTATCAGGAAATATTCCGTCGGGATAGTACCGGAGGGTACAGCGCACTAAACCCTTCGGTAGCCGGTACTTATAACATTACTTATTTCACCTTGCCTACGGCTTTTTCTCGGGGCAATGAAGAAAACGATTCAGAAGTGTTCCAGCAGTTTGAGGAATACCGCAATACTATTTTGAATCGCCTGGCGGAAGCGAATCCAATTGATACAGGGTATTACCAACTCAACTCCCAGGATGTGCTGATCCCTGCCTTTTTAGCGGCTTATTCAGGGCAGGATCCTGAAAAAATAAAACTCAATCCATTTCCTAAAGTGCCACTACCCAACTGGCGGATTGATTATAATGGATTAACCCGAGTGATTCCTGCTTTAGCCGGAGTTTTACAAAGTGTGACTATCTCGCATGCCTACACTTCAGCCTACAGCGTTAATAATTATAATAACTCCCTCTTGTATGAAACAGGATTGGAACTGGATAATGGAGCCACGGATTATCCTATGGCTACCATCTTGAATGACTCATCCTTTTTTGTGCCCACGTATATCATCCAGCAGGTAACCATTACAGAAAGGTTTGCGCCTTTGATCGGTCTCAATATCCGTACACAAACCCAAAGCAGACTTTCCGGGCGTATTTCTTACGATACAGAAAGAAGCCTGGCGCTGAACATGTCTAATGCACAGGTAACCGAGCTTACCAGCCGGTCGCTGACCCTCAACTTTGGATTCACCAAAACCAATTTCAGGTTACCCTTCAGAGTACAAGGGCAAACCATCACTTTGGAAAATGATCTTACCTTTAATATGGCCATGTCGCTGAAGGATACCAAAACCATTCAGCGGAAGATAGAAGAAGAGAACACCATCACCAATGGTAACCTCAACTTCCAGTTCCGGCCCACTGTAGATTACCGGGTCAATGAGAAGCTAAACGTACAGCTATATTTCGCCAGAACGGTGAACGATCCCCGGGTAACCAATTCTTACAAGAGAACAACGACAGAGTTTGGCACACAGGTGCGGTTTAACCTGGCTCAATAGTTCTTTTCAGCAGAGAGTATCAGAAAACAAGGACTTTCGCTTCATCCATTGCTATACAAATTGTTTGCTTTTTTATACGGAATGGATCCTGTAGATTAACTTCTGGATTACTTTTCCTATTAGAAAAAAGAATGTACTTTTGAGGCAAAAATTTAAATGATGAATACACCTGCAGACCTTAAGTATACAAAAGACCATGAATGGGTTCGGTTGGAGGGTAACGAAGCCTATGTAGGCATTACGGATTTTGCCCAAGGCGAACTAGGCGATATTGTGTATGTTGAAATAGAGACGGTAGGAGAGGAAATACAGCAAGGAGAAGTATTTGGGACGGTAGAAGCTGTAAAAACAGTATCTGATCTATTTATGCCGGTAGCTGGCGAGATTTTAGAACTGAACCCGGCATTAGAATCTGCACCGGAGTTGGTCAATGAAGATCCTTATGGGAAGGGTTGGATGATAAAGATCAGGGTAAACAATCCCTCCGATTTAGAGGCGCTGCTGGAGGCCGAAGCCTATCAGGAGCTGACGGGCGAATAAGGCCTCGCAAGCTGTTATGTTTCTTCGATATAATTTGCTTACCATTCTGTGGGCTATTTTTATTCTTTTCCTGGTTTTATTGCCAGGTCAGCACTTACCGGAGCTAGCGCCTACTTTGCTGAGTATCGATAAGCTTGCTCATGCTTTTGTGTTTTGTGTATTAGTGCTTTTAATGATAGTCGGATTCATTAAGCAGTCTGCTTTTACAGGGCTTCGTAACAATGCCATCCGAAATTCGTTAAAAATATCGGTAGCCTATGCATTCGTTCTTGAAATTACACAATCTTTGTCCAATGGCAGAGAGGTAGATGTGTACGATGGGGTAGCCAATATTGTAGGATGTTTGTTAGGTTATGGACTTTTTTATGTCATTTACAAGTTGTGATTTAATTATTTCCGAAAATTTAATTGAGCTTGTTATTTCTTTTTTGTAAATTTCATGTTATTATTACATGGTAATTAGAATAAAGACATTCATATGGAAGCAAAGAAAACATCGAGAGCAGATCTAAACAAACGCACCGGCCTGCATTTGAGCATCGGGCTTGTGATCAGTCTGGCTCTTATCACACTGGCTTTTGAGTGGAGATCCTACGATGATAACAGTTTGGTTGATCTGGGAAAAGTGGAAAGTGACTTTGAAGATGTAATGGAAATTCCTCCTACGGAGCAACCGCCTCCACCGCCACCAAAAATTCAACAGCCTGAAATTATTGAGGTACCCGATGAAGAAGAAATAGAAGAAGAAATAGAAATTGACCTTGACGTAGAAATCACAGAAGATACGGAAATAGAGGAGATGGTTTTTGAAGAAGCACCTGAAGAAGAAGCTACAGACGAAATCTTTATGGTGGTAGAAGACCAACCTGAGCCACAAGGAGGATATCCCGCTTTCTACGAATATGTAGGTAAAAATTTGAAATATCCTTCTCAGGCAAGAAGAATGGGTATTGAAGGAAAAGTTTTCGTCCAGTTTGTTGTGGACAAAGACGGTACTATTACTGAAGTACAGGCCATCAAAGGTATTGGGGCTGGTTGTGATGAAGAAGCCGTGAGAGTATTGAAAAATGCTCCTAAATGGACGCCTGGAAAGCAAAGAGGAAGAGCTGTCAAAGTTAGAATGGTGCTTCCCATTACTTTCAAACTTGGGTAATTTTAATATGTCTGCTTGATTTAGATTTGTTAATATTTGATTGTTAGAAGCCGGTTGCATTTTTATGTATCCGGCTTTTTGTTTTTCTTATCAGTGGCAGCTCTATATTTGTTTATTCATCTTATAATCTAGAATTATCAATCGTCTTGTTGGTTAAGTCATTTTTGCTGAAGTTGTATGCCCTATGGGTGTTGCTTGTATTTACCGTATTTATGCTGTTGCTCTTGCCTTTTATGTTGGCCCCATTACTGTTTGGGGAAAGAAGCAGGTATATCAGCTTTAAAGCCATCAAATGGTGGGCTGTCATTTTTTCTAAGCTAACCTTTATTAAGTACAAGGGCGAAGGCATAGAAAATTTACATAAATACAAGGCGTATATTTATGTTTGTAACCATTCCTCTTTTCTGGATGCACCGGCTATGCCCCTCTTCATTCCAGGCCAGTTCAGACCGCTTGGGAAAAAAGAGTTAGCAAAGATTCCAGTATTAGGCATCATTGTTAAAACGGTTTGCGTAATGGTTGACCGTTCTAGTGTGGAAAGCCGCAAAAAAAGTGTAGAGAAGCTGATCAGGCTTATCAAAAACGGGATTTCTATCTTCATCTTTCCCGAAGGTACTATGAATCGGACGGATCTTGTGCTGAAGCCCTTTTATGAAGGGGCCTTTAGAATAGCCGTGGAAACGAAAGCCCCTATCATGCCAATGGTAGTGATCAATGCAGGTAAATTATTACCCCCAGGCACCGGACGGGTGAAACCGGGTACCATCTATGTAAAATTTGGAGAGCCTGTGGTTACCCATGATAAATCACAGCAGGATGTCCCCTTTATCAAAGCAAAAGTATTTCAGGAGATGGAACAAATGATCGTAAAGCATCAGGAAAAACAGGCAGTCTCCTGATGCTATGCACTAGGTCTCGACTCTGAGACACACTCTCTGGAGCTATAAATAGACTGTGCAGAAAATAAAAAAGCTCCATCATTTATAATGGAGCTACAAGGTCAGCCATTGGCTGTTTATGCTTATTGTGCTTCTTTTTTAGGGAGCACATTGGTAATGATTTTCACTCTTTCCTGAGAGTTCACCGCGTTGGATACCACTGTGACTACCTTATTTTGTTTTCCCATTTTTCCAGAACTATTGAAAGAAACAGCTATTTCACCACCTTCACCAGGAGCAATGGGCTCACGGGGCCATGAAGTAGCCGTACAACCACAGGTAGTTAAAACGTTAGAGAGAATCAAGGGCTCTGTACCTGAATTTTCAAATTCAAATACATAGTTTACTTTGGTACCCTGTTCTATATCACCAAAGTCGTGTGTACTTTCAGCAAAAGTTATCTGGGGACCTTCTGCTTTTTCTTCGTTCTTTTGTGAAGCTTGTTGGGCATACACCTGGGCGGCTAATACTACGCCAATTAATAAGATAACAAGTCTTTTCATGGTTATCAGGTTAATTTAATTTTCTTTCCTTAAACATAATTTTTAACAAAAACTATTCCTGAAAAAATTCCCGAAATGTATTGCCTTTTCTGATTTCTTAAAGCATAGAGAAGAAACAGAAAATTTTTTCCTGTTTCCAACTTTTCGTATTTGCGCAGTGTCCATAAAAAAACTGAAATCCATTCCAGTGATTATCTAACATTGTAAAGCAAGCTTATCATGCGTATCGGAAATTATCAATGGATAAAGTATTTATACTTGATAGCCATTATAACATTAACCAGTTGTATCGACACCGAAGAGTCAGAGTTCGAGAAACTACTCAAAGAAGAAGATCAATTAATTACCAACTACCTTCAGGATCATAACCTGGAAGCTGAAAGAACAGAGAGCGGTATATATTATGCTGTAGTAAAAGAAAATAATGCTGGCAAAGCCTTGAAGGGAGGCGAAGTGGTCAGCATCCGCTATACCATGTCCACATTAAGCGGAAAATTTGTAGATAGTGCTGCGGTTACCACGGAAGGTAAACCTATTCGTTTTCAGTATGTCAACGGAGGCATCATTCCCCAGGGGATTAACAAAGGAGTAAGTTTGATGAAAGAAGGAGAAAGGTATCGATTCTATATACCCTCAGTATATTCATTCAGCGATTTTTCTTACGAAAATGTGCTTCCGGCTCATTCCATATTGATTACCGATGTGGAAATTACAAAGGTAGAAAAAGAAGCGGATCTGAGAGAAAATGAAAAAGAAGCGCTCCAGCAGTATATTGCTTCTCATCAGCTGGTCAACGTTAACGAACATGATTCGGGATTTTTCTATCAGATTACCCAGGAAGGGTCAGGAGAGCTTCCCAAAAACGGACAGATCGTGAAGGTAGCCTACAAAGGGTTATATCTGAATGATCAGGTTTTTGATCAGTCTAAAGAAAATGAACCAATTCAGTTTGCGGTGGGTACCAACAGCGTGATTCCCGGATTTGATATGGGCATCAAACAGATGAAAAAAGGAGCCAAAGGAAGAATATTAATCCCTTCCCGTCTGGCTTTTGGAAGAGGTATACAAGTAGTACCTGAGAAGGTCAGAAAGAAATTTTTAAAAGCGATAGACTACAGAGATTGGCAGCCTTATGAGCCCGTACTGTTTGAAGTAGAGGTGTTAGACATCAGGTAAATCCACTGGGTAGCAGGTGGGCACCATCGGTTTTAAAAAAACTGATCGTGAAAGTTCATCAGAAAGAGTTCTTTCTTGGCTCTGGTCACGGCGGTGTAAAGCCAACGGAGATACTCCTGATTGATCATTTCATCTTTGAGATAGCCCTGGCTTACAAAGACCGCATCCCATTGCCCACCCTGTGCTTTATGACAGGTTAAGGCATAAGCAAATTTGATTTGTAATGCGTTCAGATAAAGATCATTGCGAATGGCCTCCTGCTGCTCCTGTCGGGTACCCATATCCTGATAGTCGGCAAATACACTTTGAAACAGACGGTCATATTCTTCTTCTGTCAGGGAAGGGGTAGGAGCATGTAAGGTGTCCAGGATGACTTTGGCTTCAAAGGAGGGTTGGTCCGTATAGTCTAGTAGGCGTAAGGTCAGGGTTGCAAACCGGAAACCATGCATTTCCTCAAAACTGACCACTCTCATGACTTCTACAAAATCTCCGTTGGCCAAAAAACCGGCAGGGGAGTCTTCCTCCAGGAAAAAATAATTATTCCGGACAATCATAAGATAGTCGCCCACTTCAATTTCATTCTCAGAGAAAAAAATCTGCTGACGAATATACCGATTATACTGCACAGCTTCCCGGTTGGATCGGCAGACCACCACTGTGCTGTCTTTTCCAAACTTATCATAGGCGTATCGTAAGCCATCCTCCAACCTTTGTCCTGACATACGGTAAATATCCCGGAAAGTCTTGGTTTTAAAAGCTATTTGAAAACTATCCTGGTCTAACTGCTGTCTAAGTTGGGTTGCGTTAAACAGTATACCCGATTCCATACCCTGACGCATCACTTCTGTTAGCTCCGTTTGTAAAAGCGTAAGACCAAAAGTACTTTCCAGATAATCTGCATCCAGGCCATTGCTGATCAACTGCCCTACGGGAGGTAACTGGGCAGCGTCTCCTATTAACAGTAATTTATTGGAAGTATGCTCAAACACATAATCAATCAGGTCTGACAGAAGGCCTCTTTTGCCAAAGCTCGGATCGTCGGCCAGCATGGAAGCTTCATCCACAATGAATAAAGTATTTTTGGCATAATTGCGCCTGCGCTTGAACTGAAACTTACCACTGATAGGGTCCGCAGCACGCTGGTAGATAATTTTATGAATGGTGAAAGCACTGCGTTCGGCATAGTTGGCCATCACTTTGGCGGCCCTGCCGGTGGGCGCTAACAGCATATAGCGGAAGTTAAAGGCTGGTAAGGCTTTTACCAAGGCGCTCACTACTGTTGTTTTACCAGTTCCGGCATAGCCTTTAAGAATCAAGGCGTAGCGACCATTCACTTTGGTGTCCAGCAAAGGGTCAAATAAGGCAAATAACTGCTGTTGCCCCTGGGTAGGAACAAAGGGGAATTTTGAAGCAATGATTTGCGATGGTTTAGACATGATGATCCGTTACTGATTACCTAATGTTTAGGTTCACAACGCCTGGAATGAACCATGCACAGCGAGCCGGGGACTAAAATTCGGCATTCTGAGGTGTACGTGGAAAAGGAATCACATCCCGAATGTTGGACATGCCGGTGACAAACAGCATCAGGCGCTCGAAGCCAAGGCCAAATCCGCTGTGAGGGGCAGTACCAAACTTTCTGGTTTCTAAATACCACCAGACATCCTCCTCGGCAATACCTATCTCTCTGATTCTGCTTTGAAGCTTATCGAGACGTTCTTCCCGTTGTGATCCTCCGATAATTTCTCCAATGCCCGGAAACAACACATCCATGGCAGCTACTGTATCGTCATCATTCTGACGCATATAGAAAGCTTTGATATTTTTGGGATAATTATAAAGGATTACTGGTTTTTGAAAGTGCTTTTCTACCAGATATCGCTCATGTTCCGACTGTAGATCAGCGCCCCAATTCTCAATCAAAAACTGAAATTTTTTCTTTTTGTTGGGCTTTGAATTTTTCAGTATGTCTATGGCCTCTGTATAAGTGATCCTGGCAAATTGGTTCTCTACGACAAAATGCAGCCTCTCTAAGAGGGTCATCTCACTTCGCTCTTCTTTCTTTTTATCTTTCTCTTCTTCCAGCGCTCTTTCGTTCAGAAACTCAAGCTCCTCCTGGCAGTGATCCAAAGCATACTGTACCAGATATTTCAGAAAGTCTTCGGCCAGGTTCATATTGTCTTCCAGATCATAAAAAGCCATCTCCGGCTCGATCATCCAGAACTCTGCCAGATGCCTGGAAGTATTGGAGTTTTCAGCCCGGAAAGTAGGTCCAAAGGTATATACTTCAGAAAGAGCCAGGGCCGCTAGTTCCGCTTCCAACTGGCCCGATACGGTAAGATTCGTTTCTTTACCAAAGAAATCTTTTCGGTAATCAATGTTTCCTGTTTCGTCAAGGGGCGGACGAGTGGGGTCGAGTGTGGTCACCCGAAACATCTCACCGGCTCCTTCGGCGTCAGAACCCGTAATGATGGGCGTATGAACGCAAAAAAAGCCTTTATGATGAAAATACTGATGAATGGCGAATGTCATGGCATGGCGCAAGCGGTAGATCACGCCGAACGTGGTAGTACGAGGACGGAGATGCGCAATTTCCCTAAGAAACTCAAAGGAATGTTTTTTGGGTTGTAAGGGATATTTTTCAGGATCGGCTTCGCCGAGTATGTCTACCGTTTCTGCCTGCAGTTCGACGGTCTGTCTTGACCCTTGAGAAGCGAGTAAGGTTCCCCGAACGGCAAGACAAGTGCCAGTATTGACTTTTCTTAAGATGTCTTCAGCAATTTGGCCTGGATCGGCTACCACTTGTAAGTTATGAAGGGTAGAACCATCATTTAAAGCGATAAAGGTTACATTTTTATTACCTCGTTTGGTTCTTACCCAACCTTTCACGAAAACACTGGTGCCAACCGGGGCTTTTTTTAGCAAAAAATTTATTTTAGTCCTTGATTGCTGCATGATCCAGACAGTTATTTACACTCAGTAAAAGGGAAAAACATAAATTAAGAAACAACATTTTACTGTTTCTGCCATTATCTTACTAGTGTACCAAAAATTGACAGCAAAACAACGATATTTTACCGTTTTTATCAAAGATTTGTCAGAATATAATAAATTTGAATTCCAGAAGAGACTATTGGTGTAAAGGAAAAGATACATGCAGAAGCTTGGTTTAAGTCAAACGTTAAGTCAGAAATTATCGCCGCAGCAGATTCAGTTTATCAAACTGTTACAGATACCTACTGCCGAGCTTGAAGCACGTGTGGAGCAGGAGTTGGAAGTAAATCCTGCCTTGGAAGAAGGCAGAGAAAAAGACGAAGAGGTAGCTAGTAACAATGAAGAGGAGTATGAAGAGAGAGAAGATTTGAACGAAGATATCAGTATAGAAGATTATCTGGCGGAGGATGAGATCAATGGTTATAAAATGTATGGAGATGGTAATTTCTCGGATGATGAAGACAGAGAAATGCCCATTCCGAGTGCTACTTCCCTGAGCGAACAACTGCTGTCTCAACTCAACTTTCTGGGATTGGATGAAAGACGGTATGTTATCGGTACTCAACTGGTGGGTAGTATTGAGAGCGACGGTTATATCCGGCGAGATCTGGAAGCCATTATCAATGACCTGGCCTTTTCGCAGAATATTGAAACAGACATGGAGGAGGTAGAAGAGATTCTATATAAAATTCAGCAATTTGATCCTCCTGGTATCGCTGCCAGAGATTTGCAGGAATGCCTGTTGCTCCAGCTGGAAAGAAGACCAGAGAAAGACAAATACACCCGGATTGCCATTGAAATTCTTCGGGATAATTTCAAGGAGTTTACCAAGAAGCACTATGATAAGATCTGCCGTAAAATAGGGGTCGATGAAAACTCCCTCCGGGAAGGCATCAGCATCATCACGAAACTGAATCCCAAACCAGGTAGTGGGTCTGAGATTGCTGCCCGGACGCAGTATGTGGTACCGGATTTCATCCTGGTCAACAATAATGGAAAATTAGAACTTTCGCTCAACTCCAAAAATGCGCCGGAGCTCCGGATCAGCCGCTCCTATGCTGATATGTTGCAGGCCTATGACAAGAGTAAGAAGAAAGATAAAAAGCTGAAAGAAACAGTGGCTTTCGTAAAGCAGAAACTGGATTCAGCCAAATGGTTTATAGATGCCATCCGGCAGCGGCAGCATACCTTACTCACTACCATGGAAACAATCATTAAATACCAGTATGATTTTTTCCTTACCGGTGATGAAAGCAAATTAAAACCCATGATTCTGAAAGATATTGCCAACGAAATCGGAATGGATATTTCTACGGTTTCGCGGGTTGCCAACAGCAAATCTGTGCAGACGGAATTTGGTATTTATCCTCTGAAATATTTCTTCTCAGAAGGGATTGCTACTGAATCCGGAGAAGATGTGAGTAGCCGGGAAGTAAAAAATTATCTGAAAGGATTAGTTGACAATGAAGATAAAAGAAAACCACTCTCTGACGATAAGCTGGAAAAACTGCTGAAAGACAAAGGGTATAATATTGCCAGAAGAACCGTGGCTAAATACAGAGAACAACTACAGATACCGGTAGCCAGGCTTAGAAAAGAACTTTAATGCTCAGAAAATTAGCGATTGCCATTTCCGTCATCATGCACCCTCTACTCATGCCAACACTCTTGTTGGCTTTGTTGTTCTACTACGTCCCTGTCGTGACGAAACCTGTGAGTCAGGAAGCAGCCCGATATATTTTGTTGGCCATCTTTATCACCACTTTTGTCTTACCGATGGTGAGCATTACAGCCCTACGGCTTTCTTCGCTCATGGTCATGGATAAATTTACCGCCCTCTCTATGCCGGAAAGGAAAGACCGGCTGCTGCCTTTTTTCTTTACCAGTATTTTTTATGCGATTACCACCTACATGTTTTTCTCTAAATTCAGAGTGAACCAGGTACTGGTTGTCATTCTGGCAGCTACCACACTGATCATCATACTGATAAGTATAGTTACCTTGTTTTTAAAGGTGAGTGCCCACAGTGCCAGTGCCGGCGGTCTGATAGGCTTTTTGATTGGCTTAGGCTTTAAATATCCGCAAGGGCAGATTCTATGGCCTGTCGTTTTTATTCTTCTGGTAGGAGGACTTGTGATGTCGGCCCGGCTTTATCTGAACGAGCATAAACCTATAGACATACTGGTGGGCAGTATGATAGGGCTGATCATCAGTGTTAGTGCTATTCTGATTTTTGTTCCCTGATTATTTCTTTTTGAAAAGAGAGTCTACAAACTCCATCTTGTTGAATGTCTGTAAATCGTCTACTTTTTCTCCTACCCCAATATATTTCACAGGAATTTTAAACTGATCTGAAATACCAATCACTACCCCTCCTTTGGCAGTACCATCGAGTTTAGTAATGGCCAGCGCCGTTACATCAGTAGCACGGGTAAATTCTTTGGCCTGAAGAAAAGCATTTTGTCCGGTACTTCCATCCAACACCAACAACACCTCATGAGGTGCTTCGGGGATCACTTTCTGCATAACCCGCCTGATTTTGGATAGTTCATTCATCAGGTTTACTTTGGTATGCAAGCGTCCGGCGGTATCTACAATTACCAGATCGGCTTTTTGTTCAACGCCTTGCTTCACGGCATCAAATGCAACGGATGCAGGGTCTGTGTTCATACCATGAGCTACTACCGGCACACCTACTCTCTCTCCCCAGAGTTTCAGCTGATCTACAGCAGCGGCCCTGAAAGTGTCTGCCGCTCCCAGCAATACTTTTTTGCCATTTCTTTTGAATTGAGCTGCTAATTTTCCGATGGTGGTCGTTTTACCTACTCCATTAACCCCTACTACCAGTATAACATGGGGAGTAGGGCCTTCAGGTATATAGAATTCGTCACGGGGTCCGGCGGAAAGGTCATCATGCTCCGCCAGCAAAGCTGCTATTTCTTCTCTGAGAATCCTGTCCAGTTCCGAAGTTGTCAGATATTTATCACGCGCTACTCTCTCCTCAATACGATCTATAATTTTGATGGTGGTATCTACGCCCACATCGCTGGAGGCCAGAATCACTTCCAGTTCATCCAGCACTTCCTCATCCACTTTAGACTTGCCGGCAATGGCTTTGCCCATTTTGGAAAAAAAGTTTTGGTTCGTTTTTTCCAACCCTTTATCCAAAGACTCTTTTTTCTCTTTCGAGAAGAAATCAAAAAGACCCATAGGTGTAGTGGTTACAGGTTAAGATTGATAAAGGAACTTATACAAAAAAAGCCCGACATGGGCTTATGAATAACTAATAAACAGGAATTTCTTATTTTCTGTTTATGAAATCTTTGACCGAGTCAATCGGCACCATCTCTTCCTTGAAAGTGTAAGAACCGGTTTTAGATGACTTGACAGCTTTGATAACCTTAGCAAAGCCTTTGGCATTCTGATTTCTAAGGGTTGCAACTGTTTTCTTTGCCATAATTATTTAATTTCGCGGTGAACAGTAGATTTTTTTAAGATCGGATTGTATTTCTTTCGCTCCAGTCTTTCGGGCGTATTTTTACGATTTTTCGTAGTAATATAACGAGAAGTCCCCGGCTGCCCACTGTTTTTGTGCTCAGTACATTCAAGAATAACTTGTACCCGGTTGCCTTTTCCTTTCTTTGCCATTTTTTTACTATTAAATATGAGTGAATGCTGATTTTATCAGGAAATCAATGCAAAAGTACAGGCTGTGTTAGACTACAGCCATACCCTTAGCCCTTGCTTCCTTCAAAACCGCTGATATACCTTTCTTGTTGATGGTTCTCAAGGTAGAAGTAGACACTTTGAGAGTGACCCAGCGATCTTCATCCGGAAGATAAAAGCGCTTTTTCTGTAAGTTAGGATAAAATTTCCTTTTTGTTTTGTTGTTCGCTTTAGAAACGTTATTTCCTACTTTTGGTCTTTTTCCTGATATCTGACAAACTTTAGCCATGACACTATTATTTCTCTTCTCTTTAAATTAAGGATGCAAATATCTTAAAAAAATATTTTCTTTTAAAATATTAATCTTACTTTTTTCTGTGTCCATAGGGACAATGCCGACATCCATGCTTACAACAGTAACCTCTTTTTAAGTGATACTGTTCCGTAAATACGATAAATCCTTGATCTGTGAGGTAATAATCTCCCTCTTTTAAGGGTAAAGGATCGACTTTAGCTGCTTTTCTTTTCGTCACAGTGATTCTGTAAGCTGATTAAAAATTGTTTACCTTTGGAAAGTATCACACAACTTTACGGTACCAGCAACTGCAAAGTTTGGCGGCTCTATCCTCATAAAAAGCCTAAACAAATAACAGGCAGTTTTATTATACATTAACTCCAGGCAACAATAATATATTATGGATACGATCAATGCTAATATCACCAGTCAGCAAGCTATCGAGCTGGAAGATCAGTATGGAGCGCACAATTACCATCCCATTCCGGTAGTACTCTCCAGAGGAAGCGGTATTTTCGTTTGGGATGTGGAAGGCAAACAATATTATGATTTTCTGTCAGCCTATAGTGCTGTTAATCAGGGACATTGTCATCCAAAAATTATCAATGCCCTGATAGAACAGGCGCAGCAACTAACCTTAACGTCCCGTGCCTTTTATAATGACGTGTTAGGCAAATACGAAAAATTCATCACCGAACTTTTTGGCTACGACAAGGTGCTTCCTATGAACACAGGGGTAGAAGGCGGGGAAACAGCGGTAAAGCTATGTCGCAAATGGGCTTATACGGTGAAAGGAATTCCGGATGGCCGGGCTAAAATCATATTTGTGACAGCCAACTTCTGGGGACGCACGCTGGCGGCTATTTCTTCTTCTACTGATCCTGCCAGCCGAAACGGTTTCGGACCCTATATGCCGGGTTATGAGATTATCCCATACAATGACCTGCCAGCCCTGGAAAAAGCATTGGAGGATCCTCATGTGGCTGGCTTTATGGTAGAGCCCATTCAGGGTGAAGCTGGTGTCGTTGTACCTGACGAAGGTTATTTAAAAAAGGCCTATACTTTGTGTAAAAGTAAAAATGTGCTGTTTATCGCAGATGAAGTGCAGACAGGCATTGCCCGCACAGGAAAACTGTATGCCTGCCAGTATGAAGGGGTGAAGCCGGATATTTTGATCCTTGGGAAAGCGTTGTCGGGTGGTGTGATGCCTGTATCGGCGGTTTTGGCAGATAATGAAGTGATGCTTTCCATCAAACCAGGGGAACATGGCTCTACTTTTGGTGGAAATCCGCTGGCCTGTGCTGTGGCGATGGCAGCGCTTGAGGTAGTGATTGACGAAAAACTGGCAGAGAATGCCATGGGGTTGGGCGAAATTTTCAGGGAAAGAATGCGTGCTTTGATCCGCCGCACAGCATTGATCTCTCTGGTAAGGGGTAAGGGGTTGTTAAATGCCATAGTGATCAATGATACAGAAGACAGCGACACTGCCTGGCAAATCTGCTTACAGTTAAAAGATAAAGGATTGCTGGCTAAGCCAACCCATGGAAATATTATTCGCTTTGCTCCTCCTTTAGTGATCACAGAAAAACAATTACATGCCTGTTGTGACATTATAGAAAAAACTATCATACAGTTCGACAGATAATAGGCTATAAATACTGTATTACTAATTGGGGGAACACCAAGGGTACATGAAAGAAAAAATCTACGAAACCTATCGGCATGTGAGTGCTGTCATTACTGAAAAGCCGGAAATTGGTATTGTGTTGGGTACAGGGCTGGGAGGGCTGGTAAAGGAGATAAAGATTCAGCACGAAATATCCTATGCCGATATTCCTAATTTTCCGGTGAGTACGGTAGAAACCCATGACGGTAAACTCATCTACGGACTGTTGGGCAACAAAAAGGTTTTGACGATGCAGGGGCGGTTTCATCATTATGAAGGATATTCAATGCAGGAAATCACTCTCCCCATCAGGGTGATGAAACTGCTGGGCATTCATACCCTTTATATTTCCAATGTGGCTGGAGCCATGAACCTGACCTATCATAAAGGAGATTTGGTGCTCATAGAAGATCATATCAATCTGCAGACTTCCAATCCTTTGACAGGGCCGAACCTGGATGAGTTGGGACCACGATTTCCGGATATGAGTGAGCCTTATGATCGCAAAATGCTTCATACTGCCTGGCAGATTGCAAAAGCGGAGGGATACCGTATTCATAAAGGTGTGTATGTGGCAGTAAATGGGCCGAACCTGGAAACCAGGGCAGAATATCGTTTTTTGAGAACCATCGGCGCCGATATGGTCGGTATGTCTACGGTACCGGAGGTCCTTGTAGCCAAACACATGAATATGAAAGTGCTGGCAGCTTCTATCATTACCGATTTGTGCGACCCCTCTAATCTGGAAGTAGTAAGGATAGAAGAGATCATCCGTATTGCCTATGAGGCAGAACCTAAACTGACCCGGCTTTTCTACCGGCTGATTAATGAATATGATTTTTGAAGATGCTCTTCTGGGACTTCGAGAAAATATAGATAGCATAGCTAGTCGTCAACGTAGTTAAATGCAAAGCCATTGCTGAAAGGGTTTATTTCATTTGTACTGGAACATCGGCAGGAAATACTGGAGCAAACCTATGAGCATATATGGATTACTTCAATAGCCTTGCTGATTGCCATTGTAGTAGGCATTGCAGCCGGTATCTTACTGACCCGTTATCAATACCTCTCCCGGTCAGTATTAGGGTTTGTCAACATCATCCAGACAGTACCAAGCATCGCCCTATTGGGTTTTCTGCTTCCTGTTTTTGGCATAGGAGTTACACCAGCCATTATCGCTCTTTTCTTATACGCCTTGCTTCCTATTGTACGAAATACCTATACGGGCATTGAAGGTGTTGATCCGGCAGTGATCGAAGCAGCCAGAGGACTAGGCATGTCCAGCAGTCAAATTCTAAAAAAGGTAGAACTTCCTCTGGCTACCCCTGTCATTTTTGCCGGTATCCGGACTGCCATGGTTATCAACATCGGTGTGGCTACCTTGTGTGCCCTTATCGCTGCCGGAGGATTGGGAGAATTTATTTTTCGCGGAATAGCTGTCAATAATGTTAACATGATTCTGGCAGGTGCCATTCCTGCTTCTCTGCTGGCTATCTTGCTGGATGCCATTCTGAGTATTTTTCAGAAGTACATACAGGTTCTGCTGAAACCTTTGCTGGTGATCGCCACTTTGACAGGTGTCCTGTTGGTAGGATATGCCTTGGTGGAAAATATGACGATGGATAGCAAAAAATTGCTGACAGCAGGCTTCAATTCAGAATTCATGGAAAGGGAAGATGGATATCCGGGCTTTACCAAAGCTTACGGTTTTACACTGCCAGTCAGAGAGATGGAAATAGGATTAATGTATGAGGCATTGCGAAACAAAAAAGTAGATGTGATTAGTGGCTTTTCCACGGATGGTAGAATTAAAGCGTATGATCTTCGGGTATTGAAAGATGATAAAAATTACTACCCTCCCTATTATGCAGCACCATTGGCAAGAAAGGAGATACTGGAGCAATACCCACAGCTCAGAAACATCTTCAGCCGGCTGGCAGGCAAAATTTCTGAAGAAGCTATGATGCAGATGAACTTTGAGGTGGATCAGGAAAAAAGATCTTCAAGAGAAGTAGCCAGGGCATTTTTGGAAAAATCAGGCATGAAAACCATTCCCAAACGAACAGGTGAACCAGCTATCGTAATAGGATCCAAAAGTTTTACAGAGAATTTTATCCTGGCTGAAATGTTTGCCGCTTTGATTGAAGCGTACAGCCCTTTGACGGTTGAGTTAAGATTGGGTTTTGGTGGTACCAAATTATTGATGGATGCTATGAAAACAGATGCAGTGGATATTTATCCGGAATATACCGGCACGGGGTTATTGGTATTACTCCAGCCGGAGAAAGATGTAATAGATAGTCTGATTCGTGATAAGCAGAAAGTGTATGAATATGTGAAGAGAATGTCTGAAAAAAGATTTGAACTGGAATGGCTGCAGCCCTTAGGTTTTAACAATACTACTGCCATGATGATGAGAGAAAATCAGGCGAAGAGACTAAAGATAGAACGTATCTCAGATTTGAAACAATACGTTCAGACTGGGCAATAATTACTTCAGATCGCTATACTTTTCGGCAATGTAGGCAACAGATTCTTTCAGTTTGGCAATTTCTTTCTGACAGATCGATTTGTAAGGCTCTTCCATTTCCGCCATATCCATTAATCCTTCAATACGGCTGATTTCATTTAAAAATCGCTCATGGTGCAGGTCATGAACAATACCGTCGTGCAGTACTTTATAGTCTATGGAGCGATTGACATAGTTTTTATAGATATAATAAATGTAAGCACAGACAAAGATAAAGATGACCAGCGAAGTAAGAATATCAAGCCAGAGAGGAGTATGATTTGTAATGGGTAAGGTATCAAAGGTTACAAAGATGCCATAGCAGATAGCAGCCATAGCCAGTATTTGTAGTGCAAAATCACGGCGGTGGATGGTAAGGAACCAGGCGATGGCAATGAGAAAGAAGCTGAAATGAGTGACGAAGGTATAGATAAATATGTATAAATGACCATATTGAACAAACTCTATATTCTCCGGAATTGCTCTCCAAATCTGACCCACAAATGGGAGTAAAAGGACCAGGATCAGACTGAATAATTTTCTCCGGTCTTTAAAGGTATACCGAAAACTTTTGCCTGTAAGTTCGATCAAAGGTTTCTTTACAGCTTTCATACGGATATATTACATATTTCCTGTTTCAATTCAAACTTACATACTTCACATTCAAAGATTTAGGGGTCAATTAACTAAAAAAAATTATATGAATTGCTGCAATTTGCACATATTCTTACCTTAATAAAAGCAATAAAAAGTTGTAATTCTTACAATATATTACGTGTGTATCATCCAGCAAACTTGAGTATTATTATTTGAAAATTTAGTAGAGAATAGCTAATTATTATAGTTATTTATACTCAAAAAATATTTATACCATCTTTGTGTTTGGTAAATTCATTTTGCAAATAACGAAGTATTGATTTGTATATATGCAATATACTTTTAGTAAATAGTTATAATTGAGTTACTTACAAATCCTATTTTTTCTGATAAAGGGTATTTGATTGTTTGGGAGATGCCACAAAAAATTTAGCGATAAAAAATTTAATTTAACACTTGCTTTATAAGCCAACACTGTAACATTCATACTTAATTTGTAAACAAATTCAAAAAACATAACAAAATTTTGCAAGCTATTATTTAAAAAACTATATTTACAATCATATTAACATTAATAAATATTACATCGTAATTTTCTACCCTAATAACTAAACTACCTTTACTATGAGAAAAGTTGTTTCTAAGACCGCTAAACTTTTGCTTGCTGTGATGATCCCGACTATGTTTTTATTCAGCTGCAGCGAGGATGTTGTCAATCCATCCAATGAGTTGATTCCTCCTAAGGATAAGATCAGAACTCCTTGATGAGCTGAATAGTTGGAGAATGATTTTCTTATGCACAATAAGTGAGGCATAAGGTGTCTGTTAAATCTGCGAGTTATCATGAGTCATTTTACACGTAGTAAAAGTCTCATATAGCTCGCAGATTTTGTTTTAAGATAGCTAGCCATATCCAATAGTAGCTCTGTTGTTCTGGCTTTACGATCTGTTCTGTGGGGTCGGATGGATTCGGAAGAGTCTGAAAGTTGCTGCTTTTACAGGTTAGTTGTGTAAGAAGGCCTCTTCGATGTTTAACTGTTGTACCAGGTTGGAGCTTTTCATCTTTTGCTTTTCCATTTTTTGAAGAATGTCTTCCAGCATCTCGATGGTTTCTATGGTGTATTTACCCTTATTGAGCATCACACAGTCGGCCTGGTGTGCCATGGCAGCATCAGTAATCTCCGCTCGTTTTGGTAATCCTTTTTTAGCCATACCCTCGAGCACTTGGGTAGCCCAAACACTAGGGACGTGCGCTGCTTCACACAGCCAGAGAATTTCATCTTGCAGTACTGCCATTTCTTCCCAACCGGTTTCTATGGCTAAGTCGCCTCTGGCTAGCATAATACTTACCGGATAATGCTGCATAGCATGTAGTATAAGCCAGGGTAGATTATTGACAGCACGTTGTGTTTCAATTTTTAACATAATGGCAATTTTTTCTGCCTCTCGATTTTTTAGTTCTTCCAGGAAATTTAAAACATCTTTAGGATCCCGGACAAAAGAAAGATTGACGATATCGGCATGCCTCACCACAAAATCCAGATCCTTTAAGTCTTTGTCTGTCAAGCCACTTACACTTAGGTAAGATTCCGGCAGATTGATACCTTTATCCGGCTTCAGGGAACGCTGATCATTTTTAGCGTAAGTGACCTCCACAGTTAATTGGTCAGAAGAGGTTTCCGTGATCTTTCCTTTTATTTTTCCGTCATCAAAAGAGATAGGGTCTCCTGTTTCTACATCATCAAAAATTTCAGGAAGAGAACAGCCAATATGGCCCGGGCGCTTTATTTTTCCTGCCTCATTGTACTGGGGTGGCTCTCCCGGCTGGTCATCTTTGTGAAGATATAACAAATCTCCTTTTTTGAGCAATATATACTGCTTGGCTGCAGGAATTTTGCCAATAGTAGTTTTCTCAATAATCTTGTTGTTTCGGCGCAGAACCAGTTCGGTACCTTCATCCAGAAAGGAAGCCTTGTCGAGGTCTGCCACTGCTCCCTTTTTTTCCACCTTCTTGATTTCAATCTTCCTTTTATGGCCGCGGGTATCGGTAAATAAGACTTTATCTCCTTTTTGGATTTTAGAAAGCCAGTTTTTACCAACTGGAATGACGGCTTCATTTTTGGAAGGTTGTTTAAATTTAGTAGAAAAACGTAAAGTCGCTGGTTTGATAGTTTCTCCTTTAAAGCCCTGAAAAGGAATTATTTTAATTACCTTAGGTCCTTTTTTGATAGAACCTGTCCTTATTTTAGGGCCGGCCAAATCCATTAAGATCTTGCAGTGTGTACCCAGTTCCTCTTCTGCCTTCCTGACATTTTTGATCATTTTTTCCCAGACTTTTTCATCGTCTTTAGCACAGTTGATACGGGCACAATCCATTCCGGCCTTTATCATTTTTTTTACCAAGGAGTATTGAGTGGCCGCTTCCGTAGGAAAAGTAACCATAATATGAACACTCCTCTTTCTATGCGGATTAGGCCCGAAAACAGCTTTCCTATTGTTTGCTCGAATACGGATTCCTTCTGTAAAGGAAACTGGAGCCTCCTCTTGATTCGTTTCTTTAGAAGCCAGTTGGTGAATAATACGCAAAACCATTTGAATATTGGCCATCACATGACCTTCCGCATGCTGAAGGGAAGAAATACCAACACTGGAAAGATGACGTTGTATATCATCAATGTTGTGATGCCTCAATGCAATGTAATGTAACAGGTTAAGGGCGCTTTTTTGATTTTTGGGGTGAACCGACTCAAGAATAGGCTGAAAACGTTCTTCCAGTCTGTAGGCATAGGACTGTATCTCCTTAATTCTTTCCTCAATTTGTATTAGGTCTTCTTTACTATTGGTAAGCATAATGGTCAAATTTGAGCCTATAATCTAAAGTAGTTGTAATACCAGGAAACATTCACAACATAAAGCACTGGTACAATAGTTATAGGAAAACATGACGGAAGAAATACTGTTATATATAATTTCTGAATTTTATAGATTTGAACGTTGGTTTTATATTTAAATTTATTATTATCTCCGCCACACACTTTTATATTATGATTAAATCAATGACTGGTTATGGCAAGGCGCAGCGGGAGAGCAACGGCTATGAAACTGTTGCTGAGATCAAAACCCTGAATTCAAAATTTCTCGATGCTAACGTAAAACTGCCTCGTATTTTTAATGACAAAGAAATAGAAGTTCGAGGCTTGCTGGCCGAAAAAGTTAAAAGAGGAAAGGTTTCAATAACAATAGATTTTGCAGGAAGTCCTGTGATTCAGGAAACCACTTTGCTTAACAAAGAAGCATTCAAAGCATATTACAAAGTCTATCAAGAATTGAAACTTGAGCTTCAGGATACCTCCGGCGATATTTTTAGATTGGCTGCCCAGGCTCCAGATGTTATTCAACCAAATGTACAAGAAACGATAGATGAAACCATCTGGCAGGAAGTAAAACAAGTTATAGAAGAAGCCCTGGATCGCTGCGAACAATTCAGAATTCAGGAAGGCGTGGCTTTAGAAAATGACCTGTCTCAGTGCATTGCCAGCATCAGAGCCTGGCTGGAAAAAATAAAGGATCAGGTGCCGGAAAGGGATACAAAGATGAAGGCTAAATTGAAAAGTCAGTTTGAGGAGTTAGAGGCAGAAAAAATTGACAAAAACCGTTTTGAGCAGGAGTTGATCTATTATATTGAAAAACTGGATATCAATGAAGAAATTGTAAGGCTTACCAATCATTTAGACTACTTCATGGAAGTGTTGCAGGAACCGGAATCTAATGGCAAGAAACTGGGGTTTATTTCTCAGGAAATTGGCCGGGAAATCAATACCATTGGTTCAAAAGCTAATGACGCTATCATACAACGATATGTAGTAGGCATGAAAGAGGAGTTGGAAAAAATCAAAGAACAAATTTTAAACATACTCTAGTCAAACCCCTTGGTTGCTTTCACCTTATGCTCAGTCTATAGCTGTTGCCTTATTTTTCGGTACCCTTTTGCCACAGCGATTTTCAAAAAATAAAATATGCTTTTCTCTTCCTTTTTCGTTCTCAATATTGAGCATTCAATATGCAGAAGAATACAAAGCTTATGAAGCAAAACATTTTACAGTATAATTTAATCTGCAAGATTCTGCTTGTTTTACTATGTAGCGGATGGATTATAGGTTGTGTCCAAAAGGATGGAAAAGAATATGTAAAGAAGCCTGCTAACTTGTTGAGCAAAGAAAAAATGATCTCGTTTTTAATCGACTTGCATTTGACTGAAGCAAAGATGAGTTATATAGGCGTGCAGAAATCTGATTCTGTTGAAATGCTTTTCCGGAATTACGAGCATTACTTATTTGAGAAACACGATATCGATGATTCAGTTTATTACCAAAGCTATCAATACTACTTATCTCATATGAACCAGCTGGATGAAATATATTCGGCTGTAGTGGATAGTCTGAGCGTTTTGAACAGTCTGGAGAAATCCAATGAGGTGAGTACGGAAACACCATAACCTGTACACTTGCTATCTTAAAATTTTCATGGTAAGTGTAGCGTAGCTTGGTCAGCTGTACGAAGTAAGGTAATGTTTTTAAACTTTTCCTATCAGACAACCAAAATTACAGAACATTACCCTCTGATATAAAAGGTTTTAGGAAATCTCCTAATCTTCATTTTCTAAGTTTAGAATTTGCCAAAGCCTCTGTTATTAATTGAATTTTCGTTCTAATTTTGCGCGAAACATTTTGCAGTCAAGTGGTAAGATGTCAATTATTTTCGTTTCGTGAATAATTTAAAAATTTCTTACTTATTAGTAAGTCTATGCGAAATAATGTTTTAAAATGTCTTATTCTTAAGGCAAATTTGCATAATTTCAAATGCATTTCTAATTAGTTCAACATATAAATAGGTATCAGAAAGAACATGGGATTTTTCGATTTATTTTCCAGTGACATCGCTATTGATCTGGGAACGGCTAATACGCTTATCATAAACAAGGAAAAGATTGTCGTAGATGAACCTTCTATCATCGCGATTGATCGCACCACAAACAAGGTGCTGGCTATTGGGCGCCAGGCTATGCAGATGCATGAAAAAACCCATGAAAATATTAAAACCATCAGGCCGTTAAAAGATGGTGTTATTGCCGATTTCCATGCAGCAGAACATATGATCAGAGGTATGATCAAGATGATTGATACAGGAAACCGGTATTTTCCAGCCTCTCACCGCATGATCATTTGTATTCCTTCCGGCATTACTGAGGTGGAAAAAAGAGCTGTCCGTGACTCAGCTGAACACGCGGGTGCCAAAGAAGTCTATATGATACATGAGCCCATTGCCGCCGCAATTGGAATCGGTATTGATATTGATCAGCCTGTGGGCTCTATGGTGGTAGATATTGGAGGAGGTACTACTGAAATTGCTGTTATTGCCTTATCTGGTATTGTTTGTGATCAGTCTATCCGTACGGCCGGAGATACTTTTAACAAAGATATTCTGGACTATATGCGCAGGCAGCACAACCTGCTCATTGGGGAACGGTCAGCCGAAAAAGTAAAGCTTGAAGTAGGTTCAGCGCTGACCGAACTGGATGAAGAACCTGATGATTATGAAATTAGAGGGCGGGATCTGATGACAGGTATTCCTAAAGTTATCAAAGTGTCTTACTCTGAAATTGCCTTTGCCTTAGATAAATCTATCTCTAAAATTGAAGAGGCCGTATTGAAGGCTCTTGAAATATCACCTCCTGAGTTATCTGCCGATATTTATGATAACGGTATACACCTGACAGGAGGAGGAGCATTGTTGCGTGGATTAGATAAGCGTCTGGCGTTAAAAACAAAACTTCCAGTGCATGTAGCTGATGATCCGCTAAGAGCGGTAGTTAGGGGAACTGGAGTGGCTCTAAAAAAGTTTGAAGCTTATAAGTCTGTATTGATGACTTAATGGGTACATGCATAGTCTTTTATCTTTTATATTTCGCTATAGAGCATCTGTATTATTTGTGATACTGGAGGTTCTCAGCGCCTATTTCATTGTCAACAACAATGCCTATCATCAGGCGGCTGTCATCAACTCATCCAATAGGCTGATAGCGTCGGTACTCAATACTTCTAACAGTGTAACCACCTATTTCTCACTGGCAGAGGTCAATTCGAAGCTTTCTGAAGAGAATGCGAAACTGCGAGAAATTTTACACAATGGTTTACAACCTGAAGGTATTAACAACCTCAGTGATTCTTTGGCCATAGAAGCCCTTGCAGAAGATTCCGTAAATATTGTGGCTGCTGCTAAAACCAGAAGAGATAGCTTGCGCCTAAAGCAGTATTTATTCATTCCTGCGAAAGTGGTAGATAATACTGTGTACCATGCCAAGAATTATGTAACCATAAACAAAGGGCTGGCAGATGGTATTGAAAAAGACATGGGGGTAATTTGCCCGGATGGAGTGGTAGGAAAAGTAAAAGATGTTTCCCAACATTTTGCGGTGATCAGCTCCCTCTTACATACTGACATGTATATCTCTGCTTTGATAAAACGTTCTAACACCCTGGGTTCTGTTCAATGGAGTGGAAAAAATCCGGCCATCGCCAATCTAAATGACATCCCAGTTCATATCAACATCATTACAGGCGATACAATAGTCACCTCCGGATATAGTGGCATTTATCCTCCAGGCACTATCATCGGAACTGTTGGTGAGGTAAGACCTGAAGAA
This sequence comes from Catalimonadaceae bacterium JC749, assembly GCA_021730635.1. GTDB lineage: Bacteria > Bacteroidota > Bacteroidia > Cytophagales > Cyclobacteriaceae > JAJNNC01. The sequence goes on along the minus strand of JAJNNC010000001.1, from coordinate 398,472 downwards.
GATGCTGCTTTTTATGATATTGATGTGAAACTTTCTACTGAATTTCAGGAGTTGTCTTATGTATATGTAGTAAAAAACAGATTGAGACACGAAAAAGACTCTTTGAAATTGAAAAACAACATCCCCAATGAATAGCAGACACATGCTGCCTCAGGCACTGAATTTCATTGTATACCTGCTTTTGCAGATTCTCATTGTTAGAAATCTGGTACTATTTGATGTATCTTTCTGTTTTCTATATCTGGGATTCCTTTTATTACTGCCTATAGAGGCCGGCGTAATTGTATGCATGCTCCTAGGATTTTCAGTGGGGCTTCTTGTAGATATATTTTATAATACTTTTGGCATACATGCGGCTGCTTGTGTATTTGTCATGTATATAAGGCAATACTGGATAGAAGCCGTTACCCCCAGAGGTGGTTATGATTTGGGTATCACGCCCTCTCCTAAAGTTCTAGGGTTACAGTGGTTTATTACTTATGCATTGCCATTGACTTTAATTCATCATTTACTTATCTTTTTTATAGAGATGGGTAGCTTTGACTTGTTTTATTTTACTTTTATTAAAGTTTTAGCAAGTACTGCCTTCACACTTGTAATGGTCATTGTTATCCAGTATATTTTGCACTCTTCAAGAAGACCTGTATTATGAATATGATGAACAGTAGCAGAAAATACGTCATCCGGCTGACCATTATACTCGTAGCTGCTATTTTTGTCATTAAACTTTTTGCGATTCAGGTTTTGGATATCCAATATAAACTGAAGGCAGACAGTAACATCATCGAACGCGAAGTGCGACATCCTTCGCGTGGGCTCATATACGATAGAAAAGGAAAATTGGTTGTTTTTAATGCTCCTGTCTATGATTTGGAAGTAGTTCCTAAAGATGTTAATCTAAAAGATACAGCGGCCTTCTGTAAACTATTCGATATTACACAGGAAGAGTTTGCAGAAAAGCTAGATGCTGCGAAACGCTACTCCTACGTAAAGCCTTCTATTTTTATCAAGCAAATATCAAATCAAACTTTTGCAACGGTACAGGATTTTCTTATCAATTATCCGGGTTTTCGTATTCAGCCCCGGACAAACCGTGCTTATACACGCCGAGCTTTGGCTAATGCGCTTGGATATACAGGCGAAATCAGTAAATATCAATTAGAAAGAGATAGCGCTAACTACTACCGACAAGGAGATTATATAGGTATTAGCGGTCTGGAGTCTATGTATGAAGATCAGTTGAGAGGGAAACGGGGAGTACGGTATAAAATGGTGAATGTGAGAGGCGTAGAAAAAGGTGCCTTTCAAGACGGTGCTTTAGATACGATGTCCATACCGGGAGAAAATTTACAGGCTACCATTGACTTGGACTTGCAAGCTTATGTTGAAACGCTGATGAAAGGAAAGAAAGGCAGTGTTGTAGCCTTGGAACCTAAGACCGGGGAAGTGCTTTGTTTCGTTTCTGCTCCTACCTACGATCCGAATTCACTTTCAGGCAGAGACTATAGCCGTAATTATAGTAAACTTTTGTCTGATACGGCTAAGCCTTTGTACAATCGCCCTCTAATGGGTATTTATCCTCCAGGTTCTATCTTCAAAACAGTACAGGGATTAATTGCTTTGCAGGAAGGCATTATAACCCCGGAAACCCGATTTCCTTGTGATCGAAGCATCATCAGTTGTCATGGCCCTCACTCTTATGAAGATCTGAAAGGGGCTATTGAAGTTTCTTGTAACCCGTATTTTTGGAATGTTTATAAAAGAATGCTGAACAGAGGAGTGTCAGAAAATACATTCGAAGATACAGAAATAGGGTTGAAAGCATGGAGAGAGCATGTCCTTAGCTTTGGTTTTGGCACTACATTGGGCATTGATTTACCCAACGAAAAGGGGGGGTACATTCCTACACCTGCCCTGTACGACAAACTGTATGGCGACAATCGTTGGAAATTTTCCACTATATACTCCAATGCCATTGGGCAGGGAGAGTTACAGATTGTCCCTCTGCAAATGGCTAATCTCGCTGCCATTATTGCTAATCGAGGATATTATTATATACCTCATCTAATTAAATCAATAGGAGATGGCGGGCAGCCTTTGGAAAAATACCGGGAAAAACATTATACTACCATCGATGCCAGTCATTTCACACCTGTTGTGGAAGGGATGGCCGAAGTGGTGAAGACAGGAACAGGCTCATATCGGGCCAAACTGAAAGACATTGAGGTTTGTGGAAAAACAGGTACAGTACAAAATAATGGTGAAGACCACTCTGTTTTTATTGCTTTTGCTCCCAAAGACAATCCACAGATCGCTTTATCTGTCTATGTGGAAAATGGTGGGCAGGGAGCGCGTGCTGCTGCCGGTATTGCCGGTTTGCTGATTGAAAAGTACATACAGGGATGTACGGAGAGAACACAAATGGAAGAATACATTTTAAAAGGAGATTTTTACGATTGAGAGAGCAAAACAACTTTATTAACCGTTTAGACTGGGGAGTTATCCTTCTCTATTTTCTGCTGGTTGCTTTAGGCTGGCTTAATATATTCGCTGTAGTATTTGATGTTCAGCAGCAGGATCAGAGCATTTTTGATATTTCTCTGAATTCCGGTAGGCAGCTCATCTGGATTGCTACTTCCGTGGGGCTCATCACGCTGCTCATGCTTATTGACTTCCGTTTTTATGATTCTTTTGCTTATCTTTTATATGCTGCCGTAATATTATTCTTAATTTTTGTATTACTGTTCGGTCGGGAAATTGCCGGTTCGAAATCCTGGTTCACTATTGGAGGCTTCAGCCTGCAACCCTCAGAATTTGCCAAATTTGCTACAGCATTAGCGGTAGCTAAGTATCTGAGCCATAATAACAAAGCTTTTGAAAGTATAAGATCTCAAATTATTCTTTTTGCCATCATCGGATTGCCTGCCATATTAATCATCTTACAGGGTGATACAGGTACTGCCATGGTATACAGTGCGTTTGCACTTGTTTTTTATAGAGAAGGTTTTTCTCCTCTTTTATTAGGCATTGGAGTTGCGGTAGTCGTGCTTTTTGTGCTTACCCTCTTTATTCCCCAACTCTATCTAATTATTGCAGTTGTCGTTACTTCTTTTTTATTTATTGGCATCAACACGAAAAAAACAAAGAGAATTGTGACGGTAGCCGTAGCCGCAGTAGCAGTCATCTGTGTTATTGTTAGTGTAGATTTTATAGTGACAGATGTACTAAAACCGCATCAACAGAATCGAATCAAAGCTTTGATCAATCCTGATGCAGATCCTTTGGGCTATGGATGGAATGTGACACAATCCAAAATTGCTATTGGATCCGGAGGCTTCTGGGGGAAGGGGTTTCTGGAAGGCACGCAGACTAAATTTGATTTTGTGCCTGAACAAAGTACGGATTTTATCTTTTGCACTATTGGAGAAGAGCACGGGTGGATTGGAAGTATGGTGCTTATCGGACTTTTTGTGTTGTTATTAATTCGGATTACGGCCATTGCTGAACGGCAAAAATCCACATTTGCCCGGGTTTATGGGTATAGTGTGGCTGCTATATTGTTTTTCCATTTTGCCGTCAACATCGGCATGACCATAGGCCTTTTCCCTGTTATTGGTATTCCATTACCCTTTTTCAGTTATGGAGGGTCCTCTTTATGGGCATTTACTATTTTACTTTTTATTTTATTAAAGCTGGATGCCCATCGTATGCAGATATTGAACAGGGCTCAATAAAATAAACACTCGGAGGACGCGAGACTCACAGCAGTTATATTTATTGATATCTTTTGGAGATTACTTCCAGAAATTCTACTACTTCTTCGGAGTCCATACGCCATCGGTATTTCTGAGCAAACTCATTTCGCAAATAATTGAATGCTTCTACATAAGTTTGGTGTTGCTCCAGCTCAGTGAGTGCCCGGCTGTAATCTTCATTATTGTTGTCAAATAATTCTCTGACAAACATATAACGCTGATTGACACTGATGTGGCTTTTTAAATTACTTATTTTCTTCTTCAGGTGAATATCAGCCAGGGAGGTACCGGATGCTTTATTCAAGTAATCGTTAAGCGTTTTCGGTCCTTGATCTATTTCAACACTTTTATTCTCGAAGGAAGAAGTAGAGGTAACAGGTACTAAATTTTCAGACGAAGGGCGAGTATAAAAAGTGTTTTGATTTATTGATTTGGTTTGAGAAAAACTGCTCATTATTTCTTTCACTTCCGACTGACTCTCCGTGAACTGATCCGCTTTCTCATCTAAAAGCCATAAGGCATAGCTTGCATGTATCTCATGTTTTTTCTCCTTTTCCATATGTTGCAATAGCATATCGGGAAAAGAGCGGTTTATTTTAGTGTATTTAAAAAGCTCTTTCAGATTTTCTCTATTCAAGCTGTATTGCACATCGCTCAGTACCTGTCGATAAAAATATCGAGGGTCTAGCAATAGTATCAGTGTATTAAAAGTGGCAGATTCTACCAGCGGTACCAAGTAGTCACGACTCACAGCAATATGTTGAGAGAGCACATTCATAAATTCTTGTAACGCTTCTTTGACCTCTACCGCTTCGTAATCAAAATAAGGACTTCTGATTTTCAAAGTTTCTTCCTTCCACTTGTTAAGCAAATCATTGATAACAAATAAATTTATTTGTTTGACGGGAGTAAGCGATATAATCTGATGGCCTTCAACTTTGTCTTGTTGTGCAAAAGCCTGGTCTGCTGTAGCCACCGCAAAGGCAGCACTATATTCTTTGACAGCTTCTATGTTTAATTTGCTCTCCATATCAATAATTATTTCTTTTACGCAGAGAATAAACTAATATTTTTTATTATTAACCTTTTTGTAGAATAATTTATTTTGTAACAGCATTTTTAATGCCTTTCAATAATTATAATTAAGACATTTAGCCAGTCATTGCAAATCTGAATTAAAAATAATCGTTATCAACCTGGCTATTAAATATACTTATATACATCGGACTATGTTTATCGAACCGCAGATTGGAGGAATACCAGGAGGAGAGCATCCTGCCGGATGGATTGAAGTCATCAGTGGCTGCATGTTTTCCGGAAAAACAGAAGAGTTGATTCGGCGTCTTAATCGGGCTATTATTGCTAAACAACATGTAGAAATTTTTAAACCTGTAAAAGATACTCGTTACCATCCGGAAGAAGTCGTTTCTCATAACAATAAGAGCATCCCTTCGGTGACTGTGGAGCATGCAGAGGAAATCATCAAGCTGGCTGGCGCCTGCCAAGTAGTTGGTATTGATGAAGCTCAGTTTTTTGATGATAAAATTGTAAACGTATGTAATTATCTGGCCAATGAGGGAAAGCGGGTTATTGTAGCAGGATTGGATATGGACTTTGAAGGTAAACCTTTTGGCCCCATGCCTTTTCTTATGGCCATCGCCGAGTATGTCACAAAAGTACATGCTATTTGTGCCGTATCGGGTGCTCCGGCTTCATTTTCTTTCCGTTTGTCTCCTTCAAAAGAGCAACTTATGCTGGGAGCTCAGCATGAATACGAAGCCCGGTGCCGTTTTCATTTTATCCAGGGGATGAAAAAGAAAGCAGCCCAACAATCTGGTACCTCTCATGATTGAACGATAGTGAAGGTGGTTATTAAAATACTGCTTTTCCTTTTTCTGCTTTCAAGTGTTGATAAGGTTTGGGCACAGGTGGCGATTCCCATAGGTACCTGGCGTACCCATTTTTCTTATCAAAATGTAAATCATGTACAGGTTGCAGGAACTAAAGTTTTTGCCGCTGCCCAAAATGGCGTGTTCTTCTGGGACAAAGCAGATCAAAGCCTCAACGTTGTATCTACGGTTAATGGCCTGAGTGATGTAGGGGTATCTGCTATGGATTACCAGGCTTCTTCTGGTACTTTGCTGATAGCCTATCAGAGTGGTGGGGTAGATATATGGGCAGGGAACCGGATCGTTTCTTTTCCTCTTATACACGATGCAGGTAACGAGGAGCAAATTAATCATATTCAACAAGACACGAATACGGCATATCTTGCTACCAGTCAGGGTGTAAGAGTGCTTCAAATCTCTACGGAAGATACCTTGGCGGTTGCTATCAAAGAATCTTATACAAATCTAAGCAGCACAGGAGACAACCTGATTATTTATAGCAGCGCACTGACCCAAGATAGTATTTTTCTGGCAACGGAAGAGGGTATTATAGCCACTTCTTTGAGTGCTCAAGTCAATCGCCAGGATTTCAGAAACTGGCGTAGGTATGGTACTACAGAAGGTATTCCTATACAACCTGTACGATTTTTAGTTTCCTTAAACAACCAGATATATGCGGGCCTGGATGGTAAAGGATTGTATAGATACAATGGTAGCAGCTGGCAGCTTACAGAAGTACTTACCATGGGCACTTTTAGTAGTCTACAGGTAAATGCCGATCAGATGGTGATGATTATAGGAGACTCCGTATTAAGGTACGATCAAGGAAAAGTTGTCAGGCTGGAAGATGCTCTTCTTACACAACCGCAGGAGGCCACAGTGGACGATGAGGGAAACATATGGGTAGGAGATAGGGAGAATGGGCTTATCCGTGAGCAAAGTAATATATACACTAGCTTTTATCCGGAGGGACCTGGATCAGACCATGTGAGAAGTTTACGATATACAAACCATAGCATCATCGCTTTGAAAGAAGTCAGGGAAAGTGAAACCGGTGCTTTCTTTGTTTTTGATCAAGGTCGTTGGAAAAATTACGAATCTGACCGAAACTTGCCCGTTACGCCTGCACTGCTGGATGTCACCTACGATGCTGTTTCCGGTTATTATTATTTTGCTTCCCTGGGAGCCGGCGTACTACAATGGGATGGCAACACGGATTTCAGCTTCATAGGCACTGAGAACGAAGGAAGTACTTTACTAAATAACAACATTACTTCTCTTGCCCTGCAAGATAATAGCGAACTCTGGCTGACCAATTTTAATGCTACTGCCCCTCTTCATAGATTCAATTTTCCAGCCAACAGCTGGCAGGCTTTTTCTTTCGGTACCCTGGCCAGTCAGTTTCCTTTAAAAATAATACTTGCAGACAATGGTAATCCCTGGATCTTGTTGAACGAAACCTCTAGTGTAACCAATGCAGGCCTTGATATATTGGTCTTCGATCAGCAGACACAAGATCATCTCTATGTAAAAGAGAGCGTATCCAGCGCTGAGTTGCCTGGCAGTCGGATCACGGACCTAGTCAGGGATAGAAACGGACAAATTTGGATAGGAGGAGAGGAGGGAGTGGCATATTTTCCAAATCCATGGGCTGTATTTTCGGGTGTAGATGTGATCAGGCCTATCTTTGAGAATCAATTTTTACTACTTGGCGAATACATTACCGCCCTGGCGGTAGATGGTGGAAACAGGAAGTGGGTAGGAACCCGCAATGGTCTATGGCTGTTCGACGAAGCCGGGGAAAATTTGCTACATCATTTTACAAGCAGAAACAGCCCTTTGGTTTCTGATGTTATCCTGGATATAACAGTGAATGACAACGATGGGGAAGTGTTTATTGCCACCGACAAGGGTGTCATATCTTACCGTGGTACGGCCACAGAACCTAATGTGCAGCACAACTTGGTGAAAATTTTTCCTAATCCGGTTTTGGCTGATTTTGAGGGTTTGGTAGGGATAACAGGAGTCGCAGCAAATGCTACGATAAAAATTACCAATATTGCAGGTAGTTTAGTAAGAGAAATTGAGGCGGCAGGCGGTACCGCTTCGTGGGATGTACGCAACTATCAGGGACAAAGAGTAGGGGTAGGCATTTACCTTGTTTTTAGTGCGACCGCCGACGGTGAAGAAACATTCGTAGGGAAGGTAGCTATCATTGATTAATATGTTACACAAAACGCGTGGAATTGTATTGAATTTTATCAGATACCGAGAGACTTCTATCGTTACCCGGATCTATACGGAAGCCTTCGGTATGCAATCTTATATTGTCAACAGTGTGAGAGGCAGCCAAAAGAAAAGTAAAAGCAAGATTTCATTCTTTCAGCCTTTAACTTTGCTGGAACTGGTAGTATATTATAAGAAAGGAGGAGGGCTGCATCGTATCTCTGACATCAAGTGTGCAGAACCATACGCTACCTTACCCTACGACTTTCTGAAGTCAGGTATTGCACTTTTTATCGCTGAGGTCTTGAATAAAAGTTTGAAAGAAGAGGAAGGGAATACGGCTCTCTTTGATTTTCTACACAGTTCTTTACTGATGCTTGATCATATGCCGGAAGGTTTCCAGAATTTTCATCTTCAGTTTATGTTGAAGTTGAGTCGTTTTCTGGGCTTTTCTCCTCAGTCGGCCGACGAGTTATTTCACCAGCTGTATGATTTTATTGGTAAACCTGATATCAGTGCGGAGGAGAAAAACATCATGAATCGCCTGTTAACCTCTCCTTATACTGAAAACATAAAAATAAGACATGAGGTAAGGCGTATGTTGCTGGATGATATCATTAAGTTTTATCAGCTTCACATAGATGGATTTGGTGACTTAAAGTCTTTATCTATTTTAAGAGAAGTAGTAGAATAAAAAAAGCGGGCTTAAACCCGCTTGCCATACAATATAATATCCGGCCAGGTTAAGAAGCTGGCTGGCTTCCTTCTTCCAGCGTGAACGTTCGCTCTTCACTGTTAAAAGGACTGTCTACCAGATTTCCCTGGCTGTCTACCAGTTCTATTTTAATAGTATTTTCACCCATAGGAAGTCCTTCCATAAGGTAAGGCTGCCATTCATTCACTGTAAAGGTAGTATCATTGTTCACGGTAACCTTCACCTGATTACCCGTGCTACTTAATTCTGTATTCACCAGGTAAAAATCAAACAGTACGCTCTCTGTATCTGGTCCGGTGTAGGTGCCTTTCGGGCGGCTATAAAACAGCATAGGAGCCGACAAGTCTACATTCTCTTCGTCAGTATTTCCTACATTGAATTGGGTGAGGACATAAGCATCAGGTGTTTTTACACTTTCATGATAAGATCTTGATAAGAAGGAGATTGCAACATAATGGCCATCTTCCAGACTTAATTTATAGTTAGGCTCATAGATCGCATGATAAGGCTCATTATTGAGAATCAGGTGTATATGCTGACCCTGATCAGAATTAGCTATTTGTTTCTGATTTGCATCTTCTGTTTGCACGCCAAGTTCGTAGTTGGTTACCTCATACGTGAATGCTATACTATCTTCAGAGGAAAGCGTAGCTCCTTCTGTGGGATTGTTTATTTTCAAAATAGCATCCGGAAAATCAGGAGAGGCAGGAGCTGGAGATATGGTTAATTGCGGCGTTTGTTCATCAGAATTCTCAGCCAGTGTATCTGTTTCTCCTTCCTGTGTACTGGAAGGCGAACAGGCGTACATAAGCGCTAAAAAAGTTGAGTAAATAAACACTAAAAATAATTTTTTCATAACTACGATTGTTTAAGTTTGATGAATTGCAAAGTTATTACAAATTTTGCCAAATATTCCAGTGCATAGTGTTTATATAGATAAGTAAAAAAATGGACAAAGTGTTATATGATGAAATACCTTCTTTGGATTTGAGAAATTTCCGGGAGGGAAATCAAGAGCAAAGAGAAAAATTTGTTCAGGATTTAGGCACCGCATTCAATAATATTGGGTTTATAGCAGTAAAAAACCATGGGCTTTCTGATACGTTGACTTCCCAGCTGTATCAGGTTTTTCAAAAGTTTTTTGGTCTACCTGAGGAGATTAAACAAAAATATGATATTCCGGGACTATTCGGACAGCGTGGATATACAGGGAAAGGAAAAGAACATGCCAAAGGCAGGAATACAGGTGATTTAAAAGAGTTTTATCATGTTGGGCAGGTGGTAGAAGATGATGATCCTGTAAAGAATGAATATCCGGAAAATATCTGGCCGGAAGAAGTGCCGGAAATGAAATCCATTGCTACACAAGCCTTTAAAACACTGGAAGAAACTGGCAAGCAAATACTTCAAGCTATTGCCCTGTATCTTGACCTGGAAGAGCAATATTTTGAGGACAAAGTACGTCATGGCAATAGTATTTTAAGGGCGATTCATTATTACCCCATCACACATCCGGAAGAGATACCGGAAGATGCAGTACGGGCCGCTGAGCATGGTGATATTAATCTGATCACCCTGTTGATGGGAGCCAGTGCAGAAGGATTACAAGTACTTCGGCGTGATGGTCGGTGGATTCCTATCACCGCCTTACCAGAACAAATCGTTGTAAATGTAGGGGATATGTTGGCCCGGTTAACCAATGATACCTTAAAATCTACCATTCACCGCGTAGTAAACCCACCTAAAGAAAGAATGGGTACTTCCCGGTATTCTATTCCTTTCTTCATGCATCCCAGATCAGAAATGGATTTAACATGCCTTAGTAGTTGTGTGAACGAGAAAAATCCTAAAAGCTATGCAGATATGACAGCCGGAGAGTTTTTGCAGGAAAGGTTGGCAGAGATAGGTTTAAAAAAATAAAGTCTCAGCTCCTATATCAGGATTTGATAACAGTGACTCCCATTGTCTCTGTACAAACTTAGATAGACATTCATTTGGCCTGCTAATACGGACATCATTTGATTAGGCGCGTACGTTATTACATTTTTCTGAAAGATGTTCTCCTGCTCACTTTCAGTGCCTTTGGGGGGCCTCAGGCTCACATGAGTATGCTTTTGAAAATGATGGTAGAGAAAAGGCGTTATCTCACAGAAAAAGAGCTAATCGAGTTGTATGCCCTGTGTCAAATTCTTCCTGGTCCTACTTCTACACAGACCATTACTGCCATTGGCTTTCGAATAGGAGGTCCTAAGCTTGCCTTTCTTACTTTGCTGGTTTGGACGCTTCCGGCCGTCACGATCATGACAATACTGGCTATTACTATTTCCAATTTTCAGGAAAAAGAATTATCGTTGGCATTCACCAGGTTTATCCAGCCTATGGCGGTTGGTTTTGTTGCCTATGCAGGCTATCAGATCAGTGTGAAGGTGGTAAATACCAGAACAGGAGTACTCTTACTGAGTGCCTCTGCCATTCTCTCTTATTTCATTCGTTCTCCCTATATCTTTCCGGCCATACTGCTGGTAGCAGGTTTTATCACTTCCAGCAAGTATAAAAAACACTCTCACGAAGAAATAGAGAAAATTAATATTGAGTGGGGTAACTTTTTCCTGTGGATAGGTATTTTTGTGGTGGCTGCTGTGCTGGCCACCACTACCCGCTACATGCCTGTACGTTTATTCGAGAATTTCTACAGAACGGGGAGTCTGATCTTCGGAGGAGGGCAGGTATTAATTCCGCTGCTTTATACAGAGTTTGTGCGTTTTAAAGGTTACCTCACGTCTCAAGAATTTCTTACAGGTTATGCGATCGTACAGGCCGTTCCCGGTCCTGTCTTTTCTTTTAGTGCCTATATCGGTTCCCTTTCCATGCGGCAGTATGGTCTGTCCGGGGAAATTCTGGGGGCGCTCATGGCATCGGCAGGCGTGTTTCTGCCCGGTACACTTTTAATTTTTTTTGTGATTCGTTTTTGGGATGCGCTTAAAAAATATCGTGTTATCAAAGCTTCACTGGAAGGCATAACTGCAGCTAGTTCTGGGATGGTAGTTGCGGCTGCCCTGCTGCTTTTCGAGCCGCTTGAAGCAAATGTGCTTAATATTTCCGTGATAGTGGGAACAGCCCTTTTATTGCGTTTCACACAAATTCCTGCGCCGCTGATTATTTTGGCAGGCGTAATAGCAGGTTTTGTTTTACCAGAACTTTGATTTATTTGCCTTCCGCTCTCAGAACTACTACAATGGTGAGCAAGATAATCTTCAAATCAAAGGCAAGCGATACGTTTTTTAAATAAAGAATATCGTAGCGGAGTCTCTTTACCATCTCATCGATGTTCTCTGCATAACCAAATTTGATCTGCCCAATAGAGGTAATACCAGGTTTTACACCCTGAAGGTATTTATAATGGGGAGCTCTTTCTACAATCTGATCTACATAAAACTGCCTCTCCGGACGTGGGCCCACGATAGACATATCACCTTTCAGCACATTATAAAATTGCGGCAACTCATCTAACCGGGTTTTTCTAATAAATTTTCCCCAGGGCGTAATCCGTGGATCATCCTTAAAGGCTAAGCTCGGACCAGCCTGCTCCGCATTGGTATACATACTTCTAAATTTATACATAGTGAAAGGTCTGCCTCCTTTACCGACCCTTTCCTGCTCATAAAAAACAGGTCCTTTAGAAGTTAATTTAGTGATCAGTGCTGCCAGCACAAAAATGGGCAGGCCTATAATGAATACCAGCACAGAAAAGGATATGTCAAATATACGCTTAATGGCTACTGCCTTTTTGTCCTCTATGGGAGAAGAAGTAATGTTGAGTACGGGAATTGTATCATATCTTTCTAAAGTGACTCCCTTAGAGTAAAAGCTACGAAAATCCGTAACAACTTTAGTTTTTCTATCGTGCTTCTCACAAAAGTCTACAATACCTTTTACTGTATCATAGCTTAAATAAGGAATGCAGCAATAAATCTCGTCCACTTCGTTTTTCAAGACAAAATCATAAATCTGGTCAATGGTCCCTTTTCGTATATGCGTATATCTCTTTCTATCGTCGAAAAAGCCCATAAGTTTATAACCCTGTTCTTTATGGCGCACAAAGAAATTTCTTAATTCTTCTGCTATTTCTCCGTATCCTACAATGATTACTTTCCTGTTATTGTATCCGCGGAGCCGGTAAAGTCTGAGAAAATAAGTAAAAGCTCCTTTCCAGAAGGAAGCTACAAAAAACAAAATAAGATAAGCAACAAAAATATGCTCCCGCGAATAGTAGTATACCCTGAAAGCCACAAAAAAGGTGGCAATCAGAAGAGCATGCAAAATAATAGAAGTGAAATGTTTCCCTAAGATAGAAGGAACCGTAGAAGAAGATCGGGAAATATTATAGGGTTTAACAACCAGGATAGATAAAAACCAGGCAATGTTAATAAAGAACAACAACCCTGAATAAGGGGCAGCAAATAAACTGCCTAGCTCATGAAACTTAAAAAAATATGAAGCTAAAAAGGATAGGTTCAGTAGTAAAAAATCAACTACTATGTGCAGGGTTCTTATATTATGTGAAAATCTGTGTTGCATAATCACAATTAATCTTACATGGATTCACCTAGTGACATATAAGTGTGAATTTTCATAAAGAATATATTCATCTGATGTCAACATGAATCATGCCAAATGAAAAATTCTACACCTATCAGACACATGAAACTTAAGGAACGTTGGATTTTGATTGTAAAATTCTTTGTTTATACCAAGAAAACAAAAACGTAACCGTCTTACAGCTACGATGTAATATAAATTGAGAATAAAAAATGCTTTAACTTGGCACAAAACTATAAAAAAAGTTAAAAGAGACTGTAATGATTAAAGTTTAATTTTTAACAAAACGGTATGGATTTAATTCCATTTGTTCTTATTTTTTAGTTTTGATCAATCCCTGACGTTTCAATCCAACCAGTATTCCAACATTTCTGGTTAAATCACCTGTATCCCAAGCTAAGGTTGTTAGCAGTGACCAATTGGAAGAAAAAGGATGAGATTCCAATTCTAACAAAAAATAATACTGATTTCTGGCGGGTTTAAAGGCATATTCCAGATCAGGGTTTTCGATACTGCCCCATTCTGTGATACCTCCATTAATCCCTCCATAAGTCCCATAATTTTTAGTAAGGGTAGATAAAAATTTATAACCAACCTTTTTAATTTTTCCCATAAACCCTACATGATGGGCTGTGACTCTGTTATTAACAACATTGAAATTAAATCGTCTTCTATCAGGTTCTACAAAACCAGGAAAATAAAGCCTGGCTCTTGACAAAGTAAAAAATAAAGGCGTTCCTAAAATTCTGTCCTGATATACCCAACCTGTTTTGTACAAATAATTATTATAATAGTTATCTCTACCTCCAAAATCATAGCCATATCCTGAATCTCCTGGAGCATCATGGACGCCACCAGGCAGCCCAGGGCCGCTTTGATATTTCGTATATAAGAATTCATAAACGAAGCCAGAGACGATATGGTTTGTTTTCTTGTTTTTTAAATGCAAACCTAAAAGTCTGTCACGATTTCTAAACAAGCGGGTGCCTGTCCAGTCTTCAAAAGGCGTTTGATGATAAAGGGATAGATCAAAATTTTTCAGATGAGCCTGGAGTCCAAAATCATAGATGCCAAGGTTGTCGCCTAAGGCATTGGCGGTTTCTCCTAACAGCACATTTTTGGTAGTATCTAAACCCTCACCACTTTTCCCCATAATAACTCTCAGGTAATCTTTAAAATCTGAAGGAAGTTTACCAATAGAAGCATCCTCTCCACCCCATATTACAAAATGCACAATACCAGCAGAAAAGTTAATTTTAAAATCTCCACCAAAATTGAGGTAAAATGATTTCTCATGAAGGTATGGACTCTTAACGTATCGCTCCTTTTCTAACCACCCATGTCCGTAGGTTCCTTTAAATTTTATGAAACCTTTAGTGAAAGGAACAGATTCAAATTCAGGAACGCTGATAAAAATCATAGGGATCGGACGGGTATTTCCACTAAGTGCCAGGGACCCGCTTGATAAACCTTCAGCATGGGTTCCCAAGGTACGCTCTATACGCCCTCCTGTTAATTCGAAAATGCTATAGGTAGCCTGCAAATAAGCTTGTTGCAGAAAAAAATCGCTGTTTTGTGATGCTCTGAAAGACTGTTTAGCTACTGCATCTATTTTGCCTTCAAGTTTTAAGGTTTTAAAAAATTTATAGTTCGCTTGAAGTCCTCCTCTTAATACACTGACAGCGTACTCATTATCATCTAGGATACCAAATCGATTAGCTGTGATCCAGTGCGGAAGGTATTGCTGGGTAGCCGTGCTTCCCATGACCCCTATATGATATGCTATAGAATCTACTTGACCTAATGCTATAGAAATGTTGAGTAGTGTCAGGAGTATCGGATTGACCCACAAAAGACGAAAGCTCCTCTTATTCAGTTGGAACATGAATTTGAAATTTTTGATCTATTTTCTCTTTCACAAAACCCTCGAAATCTGATCTGAATCTGGAGGCGCTGAATGACTCTGCATGTTTTCTGATCACTGCTGGTTCAAATCCTCCTGCCAATTCTTCAAAATGTCGTACCGCTTGTATAATTTTCTGACTACTTTGCTCTTCAAAAAAAAGCCCGGTTTTTCCCTCTATTACTGTTTCCAGTACACCTCCTTTCCCATAAGCAATTACGGGTGTACCACAGGCCTGAGCTTCCACTGGCATAATGCCGAAATCTTCATCAGCAGCAAAAATGAATGCCTTCGCCCTTTGCATATAATGTTTGAGAACATCCAGCGGCTGAAATCCTAATAGCTCCACATTGTCTCCCGCATTGGCTCTTACTTTCTCTAAATCAGGGCCATCGCCGATAACAATTAGTTTTTTATCGGGCATCTTTGAAAACGACTCTACAATCAGATCTACTTTCTTATAGGGTACAAAGCGAGAAGCTGTGAGGAAAAAGTCCTCCTTTTGAGGAAACAACTCAAAGTCTGTAATATTAACGGGTGGGTAAACGACCGTAGCATTTCTGTTATAAATATTTTTTATGCGCTGAGCGATATAGCCAGAGTTGGCTAAAAAGTAATCTATCCTGTTGATAGTACCCAGATCCCATAACCTGATATAATGGAGAAACATTTTAGCGATGACACCCTTGAAACCTTTATGCAACCCAGACTCAGTAAGGTATTGGTGGTAGAGATCCCAGGCGTATCGAATAGGAGAATGGCAGTAACAGATATGGAGCTGATTACTGCTGGTAATAACGCCCTTGGCCACTGCATGACTGTTGGAAATGACAACATCATAGGCTGAAACGTCTAACTGCTCAATGGCCAGTGGCATCAGCGGAAGGTAATTCCGATACTTCTTTTTGGCAAAAGGAAGCTTTTGAATAAAAGTAGTATGAACGGATTTATGTTGAATAAAATATTTCAGATCCTCAGGCAGAAACTCTACCACACTGAAAAGATCAGCCTCAGGAAAAACTTGAAGAATCTGCTCCAATACTTTTTCTGATCCTGAGTGATCCACCAACCACTCGTGTACAACAGCTATCTTTAAGGACATATTTTTACATTTATAGGAACAAATTTATTCTTTTATAGGAGAACAATTCAAAGAAATTTGAACTATTAGATAAAAACTAGTCTCAAAAATATGATACAACGATGGGTAGAGTTTAACCTGGATTGACATTCTCTATAAAAAGATTGACTGATTTAATAAGTAATTTTCTTGCTCTCAATGTAAATTGACAGCTTTACTTTTGATTAATTTAATTGGGTGCGCTTTAATCATTACATCAGCATCCAACCAAAACGAAATATATACATTTGGGTTAGTAACATTTGCAAAGAGAAAAATGGCGCTTTTCAAAACACTACAATTTATTCTTAATCATCCCCTGACCAAGCATGATAAATGGCAGACAGTAATAAGATATGCAAAATGGCAGCTGTATTTCAAGGTCAATCCTCATCCGGTTCTACATCCCTTTGTGGAGAATACCAGGCTCATAGCTTCTAAAGGGCTAACCGGAGCTGTTTTTAATATCTATACTGGTTTGCATGAATTTGAAGACATGGCTTTTATGATGCATACACTTCGTCCGGAAGATACATTTGTAGATGTTGGTGCTAATATAGGGAGTTATACCATTCTGGCAGCCGGGGTGGTAGGATGCAAAACTATTGCTATTGAACCTATACCACGCACTTTTGAAATATTAAGACAGCATATTTATCTCAATAATATAGATAGCCTCGTAACCCTTCACAATCTTGGGATAGGCTCTGAAAATGGATCTTTAAAATTTACCAGATCATTAGATACCATCAATCATGTGGCCACTGATCACGAACGGGATGTGGTGGAAGTTAGAATAGAAAAGTTGGATGATTTAATCAATAAGCCGCCTATGATGATAAAAATAGATGTAGAAGGATTTGAGAAAGAAGTTTTACAGGGAAGTAATAGAATATTGACAGAGCATGGATTAAAAGCGATTATCATTGAGTTGAACGGGTCCGGCAAAAGATATGGTTATAGTGATGAAGAAATTCATAACCATTTATCTACCCTGGGATTTCATCCATTCAAATATGAAGTTTTTGAAAGAAGACTGGTACCTATGGAGCATTATGGTGAACATAACACCATTTACATCAGAGATATTGAAGCGATAGAACATAGAATTAAGTCTGCCAGACCGATCAGTATACTGAACAAAAAACTATAAATCGGAGATGAAAAGCCATTTTGTCTTTTATGCTGCTTTTTTAAACTATGGTGCGAAAATCGGATTTTCACAAAGAGTGAATGCTCCCCGTATCGTAAAATTGTGAGAAGATTCTCAACATCATATTTGTGCTAAAGAGAAAATCTGCTTCTGGATATAAGCATGTGGCAACCCTCCCGGATTATTGAGTATGAAATTCTTACAAACCTATGAAATCAAAAATTTAGTAAGGTATAAATCTATCTTGGAGCAATATATTCGTTCTGGATTTTTACCGTTTGTATTTTATATACCAAAGCAAATAGACTTTGGATTTCATTATACGTATTACACTGCTATCACTTCATGAAGACATGGACATTCATTGCTTTTTTTTTAAGCAGCTTAGGATATTATTTATCTAGCATTGTTGAAAATACTGGATACGCTTCCTTTTTCTTTAATATCCATCCGGGCAAAATCACTGATTCACTGGTCAATGTCCATACTTTTGGGGTCATTGGAGATAGCCTCACCGATCAAACTGACCAAATACAAAATATTCTGAATGACTATGATAAGATTTATTTTCCGCCCGGCCATTATCTAATCAGCCGAAGTCTGGAGTTAAAGGACAATCAGATCATTCAAGGTAGCGGAAATTCTACTTTTATTTCTACTGAAAAAACGCTGGCATCAAAAGATTTTTCTTTTTTCACCATCAATAGTAAAAAAAATATCGCCGTAAGCAATCTGACTTTTAGGTCAATTGACAACCCGGCACAGAATGTTGTTGCAATTTTGGCTACCAATGTTTCACACTTAACTATTAGGAAAGTAGAGGTTTACAATGGTGGAATTATAGAAACCTGGGTAGATCGTCAATATCCTTACAAAATAATTCCTTCGGATTTTCATTCTGATGCATATTTCAAAGTATGCAATTCTTTTATTGAAATTGATAGTTGTTTTGGAGTAGGCTCCGAAAATTACATAGCGCACCGTACAAACGGAGTGTTATTTTATTATGCCAGTGATTGGAAAATTACTAATTCAACTTTTTCAAGATATAACCATGGTATTCAGTGGTGGGGTGGCGACAGTCATCCTGACCGCCATGGTGATACTGTCAATGTGAGGAAGAGTAGAAATGGTTTAGTGGCTGGTGTTGCAGTAGACCAGATACGAGGAGGAGGTATATGGGGTAGCATGGGTGAAAATATCACTGTAAAGAATTGCAAGGTAGCGAATTGTGGTGATGTAGGGATAGATTTTGAAGGATGTTTCAATGCACAAGCGCTGGATAATGATGTTAAAAACTGTAAGAACGGCTGTATTGCTACTTTCCATTATAATCGAAATATCCTTTTTAAAAATAACCGTTTATCCCAGGCCCATCCGGCCCATCCACTGGCTTGCATTTATAATGCAGCGCAAAAACAGGACAATGGTAAAGTTATTTTTTATGATAATACCTTTACAGCTCATGAGAAGATTGGTCTTATAAAACAAAGTGGACCCAGCAGCCATATTGAGTTTGTGAAGAACCAATTACACAATGTTGTCCTTAATCTTAGCTTTAATAACAATAAATACATTTTAATTAAAGAAAACACATTCAACATCACACGGAGCATTACTCCTTACAATTATATTATCAAAGCTGGACAAACCCACAACAAAGGCGTTCTGGAGATTGAAAGGAATCAAATAATAAATTCTGCTCAGCAGAAAGAAAACCTATACGCATTAAGTACGACACAGTCAGATTACAATTCTTCCCCGGTAAACCGAATCAGTGAAAATCTTATCACTGGCATTCCCTATCAAATTAAAATTGAATGGGCTGGTGCCAATAAAGGGGTAACCTGTACTACTTTTATCAACTCAGATCCCTCTATGCCAGATGCCTCTATCAAGAAAATAGATTCAGGCAAGAAACCCTCTAAACTCTATATCAATGGTAAAGAGCAGCCATGAGCAGCGAGGCATGTTTTACTGTAAATATATAGAATGATTAATCAGGAAGGATCAACCCCTTGGCAAATGTAAGACTAACTTGCCAGTACCACTAGATAAGTTCACTAATGATGCTGATATGTTGGCTTATCGCTTTTTCCCATGTGAAAAGTTGAGCTTTTTTGATACCATTCTCAATCCATGTCTGGCGTTCGTTGGGCAAAAGAGATACTGCCCGTATGATCTGCTGACCGATGTGATTAACATCTTCAGGATTGATATACCAAACTACCTCTCCACAAATTTCGGGCATACTAGCACGCTCGGAGACCAAGGTGGGGCAGCCACAGGCCATCGCTTCCAGCGGGGGTAAACCAAACCCTTCATACAATGAAGGAAATATGAATAAATCGGCCATGGTATACAAAGCAGGAAGATCTTCTTCAGCTACAAAACCTGTAAAAGTAACCCGCCGAGATAAACTGTCGTCTTGTTGCAGCATGTTAAACAAGGTGTCGTCTCCGGTAATGAAGCCTTCTTTTTTACCTACAACGACCAAAGAGTAACCTGGCAATTGCTCTTTGATTTGGGCAAAAGCCTTTACCAGGCTCATAAGATTTTTGTGAGGCTTCACATTTCCTACAAACAATAAATATTTGTCGGGTAATTGGTACTGAAGTTTCACTTTTTGAAGCAGTGCCTGTTGCCGAACAGGCTGGAACCTTTCATGGTTCACGCCATTATAAATCATATGAATTTTCTCGGGATCAGCTCGGGTATATCTGATAATTTCAGCTTTAGAAAAGTCTGATACAGTAACAATGCTGTCACTCAATCTGACAGCCGCCTTAAGCACTGATGTGGCATATATCTTCTGCTTAAAAGAGAGCTGTTGTAGGAATGCCAGATGAAATACATCGTGTATGGTTACTAGTCGCTTTCTGGCAGGGATTGGTAGTAACGGAATATTGTAATGAGGACTCCAGAACAGATCACATGAAGGAACGAGCCTGGGAAAACGCAACAGATCAGGGATAGAGTAAATAGGGATGGTGTTATGGATAATTTTTGCGTGACAGGTTGCTAACTGTTTTTCATCTCCTATCAGGGTTAAATTATATTGATGAGAAAGTGGAGGCAACAAGTTTTGCAGGTATGTGCCAATACCCGAGGCATGCCACATACGGGCATCTATACATATGTGCATGCAGGCTTCTCTTTGGATGAAGGTAGATTCAGGTTGCTTAGCAGCAGCGATACAACAAGCCAGTAAATAGCCATAATAGGAATATACAAAATAGCACCATCGGCAATAGCTACAAAATGGTAAAGTACCAGGCCCAGTACCAAACATTTTTTAACAATGAAGCGGGGCTGGGGTACTTGCCTTAGCATATACAGCAGAATAGGGGTAGATAAGTAAAGGAAAAAGAGGGGCAATCCTATCCAGCCAAAGTTCTCGATAACACTGAAATATACCATCTCTCTTATATATTGAAAAGGTGTAGAAAGATCTGGAAAAAATGTGCTTTCATTCAGAACCTCTACCTGATCGGCCCGGCCACCCAGACTGCTATCGGCTAGAAAGTATATATTTTTGTTCAACAGGGACAAGCCAATACTGATGGCAATGAAGACAATGACCAACGCCATGCCTATACCGATATATGATTTGATCGTTTTTCTTTTGATAAAAACAAAGTTCAGAAATTCAAACATGATGAGTCCTATCCAAACAGTACGCGATAGAGTAAGGAGTAAAGCTAATTTGACAATCCCTTTCTTATGTGTTTTTTTCTCGAACTGCTGATAGAGTGGTAGGAGCATAAGCATACAAATGCCATAAAGGTTTCCATTGTTATAGGTAGAGATGAGTTTGAAAATGCCTCCCCGGTTGATGTGCTTATTTTCCAGTTCTCCCACATCTCCCATATTAACCGTAACCAATGGAATTTCTATGAATTCTCCGGTATAGAGTTTATAAAAAAAGAGAAAGATACCATATATAGCTGTCAGGAAAATAAACTTAACCAATAGGCTCTTGATAAACTCAAAGGAAATATGTTTGAGAGGATGGTAAAAAAGTAGCAAAAAGGTAACAGGAATAAAAAATAAGGAGACATAAAATGAAATCATAAAACCCAGGCTCAGATAACCGGATGCTAAAATCTTAAAAGTAGACAATGCGAAAAACGGAATAAAGCAGCCTAAACAAATGGCCTGGTATTTCCCTATCCAGCGAATCCTGCCACTGAAGGTATACCAGGTGAAACTAAGACCTGCCAGAAAAAACAAGATAGCATATCCTGTTGTCAGAGGGATATCAGCCATCCGGATACCTCCTTTGGGCAACAATACAATAAAGGTAAGCAGCAGGGCTGCCATATATTCATATTTTCTCTGTTTGTATTTAGTAAGTGATAAAACAATCTTCATCCTTTGATACGCTATAACTATTAAATCGATATGTTAGTCCAGGATTATTTCTTGGTCCAGATCCTTGTAATCATTATGTGATTGAGCATGAATAACACCTTGCTGTATTTTATTCATAACTTCAGACAAAGCGGCTAAGTTGCCTGTATAAAACATAGGATACTCCTTTTTAAACGATTCTACTACCTTATGAGCATTATACTGTGTTTTCACTTCCTGAATCATACTTTTCAGTAAGGTAAGGTCGTTACGATATACCTTAAAGTTGGTACCCAACTGTCCTTCTCCTCGTTCATAAGGCGACTTAAAGAGGTAGTGAGCAGGAGCCCATCGCTTGTAGGGAGTAAAAATAAGACAACCACAGTGTTGCAGTTCAACTATGGGTAACCCGAAACTTTCCCGGTGGGCTAAAAAATAAATTGCGCTTTTACGGTATATATTTCTAATCTCGTCCGCCGAATAGGTACCGTGTAGTATATAATACTTTGTATCTGTCTCTTTCAGTGCCTGTAATTGCAATGCCCGTTCTTTTGGATGACTTTCTCTTTCAAAGTCTACCAGTGCCATAAACTCCTCTTGCTCAGGAAACAAATTTTCTGCCTGAAAATCACCACCAATACAGGATACCGGAAACATAACGTCCTTTTTCAGTGGATATTCTGTAGTGATAGACACTGCCATGTAGTAATCGAACCGGTTTAGACCTGCAAAGCCTCCATACTTAGGATCTTTCTTCAGGAGTTTCACCCACATGCCATGGGTAGCCAGAAAACACAGATCATAATTGATGATCGGCACATTCAGTTTTTTCTTCAGAATATCTACACCTGTATAGTTGGCTTTGGCAAAAGTAGTGGGCATATGCCCTACCACTACGATGGCATCATACCCCGTCAGTTTTTTCAGAAGTGTTTCAATAGAAGCAATAGGTGGAATATAATACTTCTTTCCCAGCAGGTTCAGTATCTGTTTAACAACAATTTTGGTTCGGTAAGTTACAGTGGGGTAAGGCTCATTCATGATGGCAGTCCCTTCATAAAAGATGGTAGCTGACATACCAAGGGTAGATAGCATCTTAGCCAGAGCTACTGCCATAGGTTTATAGTAGGAAGGGCGATCGTTAGCAAGTAAGGCTACTTTCATACGTACACAATAAGGTCAACAGTAGTCAGTTGTAGCGTTAGTACAGAAGGTTACACAAAAGGTTACTTATCATAAGTGAGAGCCTTGATTTCATGTTCTTATCTAGTTTTTGTTTTATAGTCTTAACTTCAAATCAGGAAAAAAGCAGATAACTTTAGTACTTGTCATTCATTGTTTTTATAATACTTAATAATTTTTCAGCCGATTGGTTCCAATCAAATCGCTTTACCTGTTGTTTGCCCTTCATAATAAGTTCATTTCTCTTTGCCGTGTCCGTCAATAGGTATTGTATGCCTTCTGCTATACTGGTAGCACTTTCAGGATCTACATACCAAGCAGCATCACCGCAAATCTCAGGTAAACTTGTTGTATGAGAGGTAACTACCGGGCAACCATGATACATGGCTTCTAGTGGCGGTATCCCAAACCCTTCGTAGAGTGAAGGGTATACAAATAGCCGGGCATGCCGATATAAATTTACCAAGGTTTTGTCATCGATATGGCCTAGAAAAATAATATTTTCATTGCTGATGGATAGTGCATTTTTTTTATGAGATAAACCCACCAGTACCAGTTTTATGTTTTGATTTGATATCTGATGAAAGGCCTCTATCAAACATGAGAGATTTTTTCGGGGATCTGTAGAGGCTACTGAAAGAATATAATCTGACGAAATCACTTTTTCGGCAACAGTATGTATATTTTTGATTCGATCAGAAACAGCGTTATAAATTACTGCTATTTTTTCGGGATCTGTTTGGAGAAAGCGAGTTATTTCATACTTAGAAAACTGGCTCACTGTGCATATTTTCCTGCTGGTTTTTGCACCAGCACTAACCAGAAGCTTATAAAAATAATAAAACTTAGGGGTTACCCAAGCTGGATTATGTAAAAAGTTTAGATCATGAATAGTAATCATTTTATTAGGGTAGGCCAGGGGACCTCGCATATCCAGATTGAGTAGCAGCGCCTTTTGTTGCCAAGCATAAAGCGGCAAATCAATTTGTTCCCATAAATGGCCACTAAAACGTCCGATCGTTATCGGCGCTAAATCCTGCCAAATTTCAGATTTCATAGTATTTTTAGGTACAGCGATGAGGATATCGGGCTGAATGGCTCTCAGGGCTTTACTAATTTCAAGAGCGAATCGTTGTACTCCGGTGCGGGGCTGTGCTAAAAAGCTACCATTGATCAGGATTTGTTTCAAACCTATTGTTACTATATCGGGTGCTTAACTGGTTTCCAAACGGATATGATTATAACATTTTCCGAATCATTTCACACCTACTGTAAGAAAATTACTTGTGTAAATATTGCCTGCATGATCTCCATTGGCGACTAGTAAATAGGCTTTGATGCTGGTTTTGAGTAGGGTGCTCCATAATATTCTACGGATAGTACTCTTTAGGCCATGGGCAATAGGAGGAAGTTCGAATTGCTCGAAAGTGGTGAACCCACTGGTCTTTAGCAACTGAGCCATCGTTCGTGGTGAGTAAAGCTTCAGATGCGTTACATCCCCGTAATAATTAGGGCTCAAAGGGGTGATCGCATTAGGAACCTGAATGATGACTCTTCCATTTTCAGAAAGAGAATGGTATATTTTCTTTAACAAACTAATGGCATAATCCAAATCCAAATGTTCTATCACATCTAAGAGTAGGATTACATCATATTTATCCTGGTGAGTAGTCAAAAAATCTAAGGCATCAGCCCTTTCTACATTCTTTAAATTTAATTGATTTTTTGCAAAAGCGATCTGTTCTTCACTGATGTCAATACCAAAATTATTTTGATAACCGAGTTTTGATAACGCCACTAAGTATCTTCCGTAGCCACAACCAATTTCCAAGATCTGAATATCCTTTTCTTTAGGAAAGTGAGGTAAAATGCGTTTGGTAAAGTAAAGCTGTCCCCACTTGGAAAAAAGTTCTTCCTCTGTATCGGAAAGAACAGCCATAGAAGTATAGTTCTTATATAAATCATTCTCCATGCAGAACCTTCATTTAATTATAACTCACAGAATGCTTTAATAAAACAATGCGGATGCGCCTTTAACGCTCTTTTTTTATTTTTTTCTAGCAAATCGGCATTCTTATGTATGTTTTCATTGAAAACAGCAGCTATCTTTTCTTTCAATGCTTGTGGATTGTTTTCCTGAAAGATAAGCTGTGGATCTCCTATTACAAAAGGAATAGATCCTGAATCTGATCCAATGACCAGCGTTTGGGAAGCCATCGCTTCTGTTAAAATTCTTCCGTATTGTTCCTTCCAAAAATAGCTAGTTCTTGAGGGTAAAACAAGCAAATCGATGGCATGCAAATAACCAGACAAAGATTGAGGGGATTGCGGACCAAGAATCAACACTTTACTTTGAGCCTGATATCGCTCCAGCCATACCTGTATTAAAGGCTGGTCAGGGCCGCTTCCTATGAGCAATAGCACAAAAGATTCATCAAGTGATGCTATGGCTTGTATGAGATCTTCAATCCCTTTTTCCCGAACAAATCTGCCGACATAAGCAATGATATTTTTATTTGTAGCTTTGAATGCACTTATGCTATCATCAGCGAGTTTGGCAGGACGAGCAGTTGTAAACAATCGCAAATTAATAGGCCACCATTGCTCTTTTATCTTTGGATACCAATTATTTTTATGTATATAAGTAGTACATTCCTCATATGAGGTGAGCCCTCCATAAACCAGCCTTTTCCTTATAGGCATTAATAATTTGTCTAGCAGTAAAAACCGAATGCCTTTTCTTACAGTGGATAGCAACCGTGCTATACTCGGTTTGTCTAAAAGATATTGTGTAGGGATAGTACTATAAATGTTCTCAAAACCGTAGAACAAAACCTTGCCTTGAAGGGGCTGAACCTGGTATCTAGCTAATCCAGCCAGCAGTACGTTCATAGACAAAGGTTCGTCCAATACAATGATTAGGTCAGGTTGATAACGCTTAAGATAGTATTTGTACTCAGAGAACCGACAACATTTGGGCATGTAGCGATATGTTTTCACTTTAGCTACAATGGCTCGCTTAGGCTGATAGGTATGTTGAGCGCTGTCAGTTTGGTGAAAGATGGACTCAGAACCTGCGATTGCCTCTGGTCCAAGAAGCACAATCTGATCTATCCAGTCAGCCTCGTCAAATGCCTGAACGAGGTATGCTGAATGTTCCAGAAACATATCATGCCAGTAGACTAAGACCCTCATAGGGTATGTAAAATTTTTCTCAATTTCCTCCTAATTCTTTTGGGCAGCGGAGGATGGGTGAAAACTTTATTGTGATAATATTCATCAGCCTCTCTATCGGGAACCATAAAAGTAGGCGGTATGAGTTCTGTAATTTCTTCTCTGGGCATATTGATAAATCTATCATCTTCATAATATTCAGCAGAGGCGGAATTACCATAACCTATGTTAGAAATCAAATTTCTATTGGGGACTATACTTAAACCATTGTTTGCATAGACTGCATACACCCATTGCTGGTCCCAATTGTCCCAGGTACCACGATGAATATAAGTAAAAGTTCTTTTATAGTTATTTTGTATATTTTTATCGCCGAATACATTATGTAAAATGTTCTGATCTATCAATGCCTGATAGGATTTAATATCAAAGTCATATAATTGCCAGGCTCTACGCCAGCTTGCCCATCCCCATACATTAACAGCTTTAGAAAAATAATAGGTCCCATCTCCTCTTACCTTGCCAAATTGGAAATTGCTTCCGCAAATGTGCATCACACGGGTGTCATGGCGATATTTTTTAAGCATCTCCTGGCAGAAGAAAAAAAAGCTTTGATGAGGGACACAATCATCTTCTAAAACAATCCCTTCTTCTACCTGCTCAAAAAACCAGGTAATAGCAGAGCTAACCGCTTTGCCACAGCCCAGATTCTTGTCCCGAAAAAGTGTGTGTACTTCACAATCCCAATCAACCTGTTGAATTATTTGTCTGGTTTCCTGGCATAATTCTTTTTCTCCAGGTTTATTTTCCCGCGGGCCATCGGCTGCTACATATAATTTCCGAGGTTTTGCTTTTTGTATTTCCTTAAAGACCTTGTATGTATTATCAGGACGATTAAAGATGAGAAATAAAACGGGTGTCTCTCCTGTATACATGTTAATACAAATGTTTTCCAAATACCTTTTTAATACCTAATTTCCTGAGCCATGGACGGCTAAGCTTTCTTACAACTCTAACCCAATTTTTATCAGCAGGTTTAAAGTCCTTCCAGGGGGTCAAAGATAAGTATTTATAATATTCCGAGGTATAAGGATGGTAACTAAGATAATGCCAGGGTTTGAGAGGAGCGGAGTAGTGGATAATGACCGGATCTTTTTTAGCCTCTTCTAGTTCTTTCGGATTCCCGTAATAGGTTTCAAATTCCTCCATATAAAGGGGAGCCTGCATATTATATTTTGGGTGAAGGGAGAGCCATTGATCATACAAAACGGCATTGAGCGCATCCTGGTCATGGTATAATATTAATTCATGGTGATTTTCAATGAAAACCAAAGCTTTTTCCATGATGTTGTGCTCTCTCCATTTTTTCAGATTAATCAACAGAACACCAGCATTAAAATACTTGTAATTAGCAGGATTTTTTAATGCTTTTTGCCGGTCTAATGTGACATCTTCTACTGCTCCTAATAAGTGAGTATTAATATCTGATGACCATAAAGGCTCTATATTTTGATTAACAATAATATCCGCATCTAGGTAAAGAACCTTATCTGTTTCGGAGGCAATGTATTTGGGTAAAAATATCTTAAGATAGCTCTCGAGAGTTATATGACCACTGATGAAAAATTGTTGCCCATTTTCAAACTGCGTGTCAATCACAGTGATAGCCTGCTTATAAGTATCGATGATTGTATGAAGGGCTTCTAAATTCCGTTGACTAATTCTTGTTTTTAAAAGGTGAATATGGAATTTATGATTATTATTCTCAAAAAGAGAACAAAGCATGACACCCAAGTGCTGTACATAGTTATCGTCTACGGCAGCTGCTATATGGATTAGGTTCACGTTACAGTTCTGGGTTCCGACTAATTTTTAGTACGTAGTTGGATAAAGGATCAACGCTATGAAAAGTAAGCCTTATATTATCATTTTCAATCGTATGAAGGCCTTGTTCTACTAATTCAATATCTTCCAAAGGAGCTTTCTCGGTTTCGGGTATCTTATAAACTTTAATGATAAGTGAAAGATCTTTGTCTTTGATAAATGGAAGGGAGGAAATATTTTTGACAGTAACCTCCATATCCTCAATATATTTATCTCTGCTACTGTTTGACAATATAATACAAGCTTCCTCTTTCTGTTGAGGAGGAATATAGGCAAAATTAGCCACAAAATCCATATTTGAAAAGCTTTGCACCCGGCCTGCCACACTTTCAGCATATAATTTGTGCGCCCACCAGGCTGCTCTAGGTTTGTGGTCGTCGTGGGTCAGGAGGCCACCTAGTGTGCCATTCCAGCAGGTGGACTTATTATTTAAATCATTCCAACAAGCACGGCAGGCACCATCAGCTTCTCCCTGTTCTAAACTGTGTAAATACCCCAAGACCAGCGAAGGATTCAACTGAAAGCCATCATAACCATATTCGTTTACATGTACTTCTTTAATGCCTACATTTCTGAATCTCGGATTTTCTACAAAATTTCTCCGGATATATTTTAAATTGTTTTGTACAGAAGCATAATCTTTTTCATATAACTCATGATATGAAAAGATATCCAACTGAATATTCGCCGTGTCACAGAATATCATAAAATCCTGAATGTATTCCGGTAAGAAGTGACTGCTGGGCCCTGTTATAATTGCCTGATCTCCATATTTAGCTCTGATAATATCATGAGTGATTTTAAAGAATTCAAAAAATTGTTGTTGTGTTCCTGTCCATAAATGGCCTACATCAGGTTCATTCCACATATCAAAAATGACGTTATTTCCCACACTATCTAGAGCTGCTTTGAGAAATTTTTTGTAGAGATCATAATCGCTGTATGGCATCACACTAAAATTTCTACCTGGTCCGGTCGCCCATAAACCACTTATAACGAGGATTTGTCTGGCATTGAGTTTGGACCTCCGGGCATAGGCATCATAAAACCTGGCGCCACTACGGAAAAGTTTAGGTTCTAGGAGGTGAATGAGGCTATCGTCTGGTTTGTCATAATTGATGCCATGTAAAAATCCACTCATGGATTTTACATTCTCCTTAGGAACAGAAAAATCTACAACTACATGGGCAGAATCTATATGGTTTTCGTCAAGATCACCGCAGCCAAAAGCTGCCATTAGCAAAATCAGGAAACTAATCACGGTAAATATTTTACTCATAATATTACTTGTTTTGCCCAAGCGTATTTGATCTTGTTATTAATCTTTTCTGGTATGTAAGTAAATAGTCTTTTTAAAATAAACACACTAAGCCTCCAGTAAACCTTCCGGTCTACTTCTCGGACAATCCTGATAAAATCCAGAAACTTGAAAGAAAATTTTAAGCTTGCTGGGCAGAATTCTATGGAACGATGAAAAATGTATTGTTTTAATCTTTCTAAAGTCGCTTTCTCAAAAGTAACATTTTTTGTGATAAATTGAAATATTTTATATTCTTCTCTGATTTTTATTAAAACCTTATCATGATTATTAATATTACGAGTGGTTTGCGGATGAAGTCTGAAATAGTTCAAAGATTGAGCAACAAAATAAATATCTGCATTCAGCAGCATTTTGATCCACATTAACCAGTCACCGCACATTACATAATTTTCATCTGCCATACCCGCCTTATAGTAAGTTTGCTTTTTAAACAAAACCGCACTCGCATTAGGAATAGTAGGTTTTTTTACTAAATAATTGGTACACTCGTCGATACCATAATTGACGTAGTTTTTTTCCCACCGATCGGGGTTTAAATCTTTTGTCCAGTATTCCATATTGCCCATCACACTATCTTCCTCGTCCACGATCCAAGATTGGCAATAGGCTACTCCTACCTTTTTGTGTGCTTGTAAAACAGGTAATAAAGTAGATAAAAAATCTTCCTCAGCGTAATCATCGCTTTCTGCAATCCAGATATATTCACCTCTTGTTAACTGAACACCTTTGTTCCACTGCTTGAAAGGGCTACCACTGTTAACTTCATTAAAATAAGTTCTTATTCTGTTGTCTTGTAACGCAAATTGGCTAATGATATCACGACTCTCGTCTTGTGATTTATCGTCCAGGATAATGAGTTCGAAATCCTGAAAAGTCTGATTTAATATGGAGTTAATTCGTTTATGTAAATATTTGGCATGGTTGTAATTTGGAACAATAACTGATACCAGGGGGGCGGTGTGGGAATGTGGTTGAGATACTACCATTCTTTTTCACTGTAATAATGACTGCCAATTTCCTTAGTATTTTCTCTTACTTTATTGATTTCTTCAGCGGTTAGTCTTTTTTTCCAGGACATAGTGTTCTCAGCCGAGTTTCTAACCAGTGCATCCTCATGCGTGGTATGGGTAGTAGTTTCTAAAATTTTCTTCTCTATTTTCGGAGAAAAGGCAAGGTTTAGCTTATCAAACAATTTCCTGAATTCCTCGGATGGATTACGAGAAATATCTTCATGCCTGATCAATAGCCAGTCAGGATGTGCTTCCTGATATAACCAAACCCGATAGTAGATCATATTCCATAGCAGGATAGCCTGGTCAACGATATCGTGTTTGTTCACCGACATCGCCTCAATTTGCTCTTTGAATGGCTTTAAAACACCGTTGATTAATTTTTTCTGTTGCCCAAACCAGGCAAAGTCAAAATTCCAGTTCTTAACTTTCAAACTGGCTACAAAGGCAGCTGGATGCCGGATACACAACACTACATCCAGATCAAAATGAGCAGTCAGCCAGTCTACAGACATGATAGCGATAGGATCCTTGAACAGCTGCCTTTTATGAGCAAAAAAGCTGATATAGCGTTTAATGATTTCTTTCGCCTCCCCTTCGCTCCTGATATGTGCTATATCAGAAATAGCACCTTTTACAGTAAAGTGGGTAAATCGCCGTAAATAGGCTAAAAATATTTTTTGCCTTTCCGGATCGTCATCCGCAGCGACATACTCAAACCAATATTGTAATGGAGACCAATATCGTTTAGTACCTATATTAAAAGGTTCGCCTATGTAGTTAACATCCGGAGAAAGGGAGAGCATAGTACCAATCCAAGTGGATCCAGAACGATGTGAACCCGAAACTAATATGTGTTTTTTACTCAATGTATCAGAAACTCTGTTAGGCTGTACTTACCACTTATGGGTGCTTAACTTTGAGCAGCAAATATAAGTAAAATAACATAATTAGGGGAAGGCTGACAAAGGTTGATATTTTCCTGTTGGGCAGAGCTTCTTCAAATTCATCTTTACCCTGTTGAGGACAAAATCGCAGCAAGGAGTTGATTTATAGTATAGTAGAGAATAGTTTTAATGAGGAATGGGAATGAACAAAAGGATAAATTACTCTTTGAGTTGTGACCCGGTTATCTCGATATATGGTTGGCAGCAAAAGGACAAAAAGCTTATACAGAGGTTTGAGAAGCAGATAAAGTATCAAGGATTGTGATTGTACAAATTTTATCACTAAACAACTAATTCCTATACAGTAAGTAGTTGGAGAGATTAATTTCTTATGAAAACAAAATTTCCAATTATTTTTAGCCATATCAAACGATTTATATTCTGTAATCCAAGATAAACTTAACCAAAATAGCACAGCGCTGATACAACGTGCATACTGGCTCCTGCCTTTTCCTCTGGCCCAGATCTCATCCGCAAAATGCTTGACTACTCCCTGCATGAGTTGGAGTTTTTCAGGGTGGGAAGTCTTGGTTTGACTTAACGTTTCATTATTATGTTTCCTGTAATAGCAATCGGGGGTTGTTTCTAATAATTTCTTGTATTTAAAATTAGAATATAATAACCGCACATGTAATTCGTAATCCTGCCAAAAAAACAAGTTTTCATCAAACCCACCTCCCTGTAGGAAAGAAGACCGTTTATAGATCGGGCACATGGTTTGCCAAACCGGATCCCACCGGAGGAATCGGGCCAGGTCATCTTCTTCGGTGTCGATATTCCATAATAAATTTGTATCGCCGACAGCCTTTTCAAACAGTAACATTGGAAAAACAAGAAAGTCATAGTCCGGATGCTGTTGGAGAGCAGTCACTCTCTGTTCCAGACAAAAAGGGGCCAACAGGTCATCAGAGTCCATAAAAATAATAAAATCGCTTCTTGCATGTTTTGCTCCAATGTTACGGCAAGTAGGCGCACCTTTAGGTGCCCGGTCGCGCCGAAGCAGTCTGATTCTGTGATCCTTCTCTGCCATGTCTTTCACCAGTTCAAAGGACCCGTCTGTAGAACCATCATCTACGATGATAGCCTCCCAGTAAGGATAATTTTGCGCACCAATAGAATTTATTGTTTCTTTTATAAAAGAGACACGATTATACAGAGGAATAATTATAGATACCTTCAGGGGCTCCATTTTACACTATTACTTTGTACAAAAGAAAACATCTTCTGGAACAAGACCATATTTAAACAATTCTGCAGAGGAAAATTGATAGGCAAATTTGTCTCTTTTTACCTGAAATCCAGCATTGATAAGCCTTTTCTCGTAATCATTTCCATAAACACGTACATGATCGTGTTGGCCGAAAGCTTTTTCCCTTTCTGTAGGATCGGTAATGCTGAAATCTTCGTAAGTCGTATCTCGTGTAGCATCCAAGGGCACTTGAAGAATAGCCCATCCGTTGGGTTTTAACACACGATATAATTCTTGCATGGCCCTTTGATCATCCGGAATATGCTCCAGAACATGAGAGCAAAGAATAGCATCAAATGTATTATCCTCCAAATCTATAGCCGTGATGTCAATGTTTTGTGTCCCTTTCGGATATTTATCTTCATAGCCCTGACCAAACTTAGCACAAGGCACATACTCAATATTTTTGTGATGGCTCAGTATCTTATAAAAGAGAGGTTCTGGCGCCACATGGAGAAGCTTTGTGCTTTTTTCAAACAAGTTAGTTTTTGTATTCAGGTAACGCCATACGAGTCTGTGCCTCTCCAAAGAGCCACAAGCAGGACAGAAAGCGTTGGGCCTTTTCTGTTTTACGCCTCCTGGTAAGAAAGTAATAAAATTATGACCACAGCAAAAGCAGTGTACATTATCACCCTTCAGGCTATAATTTATCATTTGCTTTTTAAGTGTGTGTTTCATTTTAGCAAACATAAATGCTCTTTGTTATAAGGTTATTGATGACAGAGATATGCTTTTCCATGGTAAAGTTATCCATAATAATTTTTCTTCCATTTTCTCCCATTTGTTTTGCCTGTTCAGGATCCAGTGCTAATGTTATCATGTAATTGGCCATACTTTCAATGTCCTGTTCGGCTACCAGAAATCCGGTTTTCTCATGAACAACGACATCCTGAATACCCGCATGTTTCGTGGCAACGACTGGTAAACCGGCCGCGCCAGCTTCTAACACAGCCACAGGCGTACCTTCTGAATCACCGTTGGAGGCTACCACAGAGTGTTGTACAAAACAGTAGGCCTTCTTATACAATGAAATAATTTCCTGATGAGAGGTGGCTCCTATGAACCTGACAGAATTTTGAAGGCCCCACTGCTTGGTCAACTGCTCGCATGCTGGCAATAAAGGTCCGTCACCTGCCATAACCAGAGTTGCCTCTGGTATTTTCTCTAAAACTGTTTTAAAGGCTGCCAGTGTATGCTGGGGGGCCTTTTTCTCAACAAATCTGCCAACAGCAACAAAATTTTTTGTTTCAAAGGTAGGATTGACCTCAAAAAAAGCATCATGGGGGCCATAAGGATTGAGTACTAGTTTGTGTGCAGGAGCGCCCAGTTGAAGCAACTGATTTTTCATATGCTGCGAGACTACGATCAGTTGGGAAGCATACTCGAACATTTCCTGATACAGCTTTTTATAACGGGATAAGGTCGTATACATATAGGCATCGTATCCATGAAAATGAACCAGAAGCGGAAGACGAAGAAATTTGCATACGCTTAGTACTTCAGCTCCTACAGGACCGAATTCTGCTAATACAAGCTGAACTTTTTCTTGCTGCAGGTACTTAGCCAGCGGCAGATCTTTAAATAATCCTTTATAGGTTCTGAATAATTTACATTGATAAAAAATCTTTCTGAGTATTTCCTTTTCCTGAAGCAGGAATCGACCATCGGCAGAGTCAGTAGGAAAAAAAATGCCAAAAAGATGTCGCACCTCCGCCTGCAATAAATCAATGTGCGCTTTGATAAAAGTAGCGGAATAAGGTGCTTCTTCCGGGGAAATAATCGCTATTCTAGGTTTGTCGTTTAAACTTTCCAAAAGTTGAATTTTTCTATTTGTAAGCAATTCCTGAAATCCCCGTGATCATCTGACCCTCACCTACTATTTTCTGATCTTTTTTCAAGAGGTATTTGTAAAAGGGAAAAAATAGCTGGGTCAGGATTTTTCTTTTATGAACCGACATAGGGCTTCTTCTTAACCATAATCCCATTATCTGTGCCATACTGGCATGCCAGCCACCCAGCGGATCTATTTGGACCTTGGTAAATCCTGCTTCTTTTAATAAGCGTTCCATCGCATAAGGGGTATAACGGTATTCATCATGAGGTGTCTCATGGAGGGGCCATAAGAAGGGAATGGTAAAGAAAAGAAAGCCTTTGTTATGCAGCACTCTTGTTACTTCCTGTAAAAAGAGGGAAGGATCCGGTACATGTTCCAACACTTCAGTGGCAAAAACCCCATCGAAAGATTGTTCTTCAAAAGGCATCTTTTTACCATCCCAATAGAAATCGGGCCGAACGTTTTCATCATAAACAATAGCACTCTCTATGTCCAATCCCACATACTGCTTCACTTTTGAATGTTGTAAGATAAATTCTTTATAGGGCATTTTGCCACACCCGGCATCCAGCAGCTTCCCATGAAAATGAGGCATCGCCCTCTGAATCGATTGAAGAATAGAAGTGCGGTGGTAGTATCTATCCAGATTTTCGCCTGTCAGTGGAATCTCTATGAAATTGTCAAAGCTTTTCATCTCAGGGAAAGAGGGCTTTAGCCGTCAATAATAGTTTATTTTTTACTCTGTGGAAAAAATAGGCTATGGAAAATAAGGTTGTTTCCTTCCGCAAAGCCCCTTCAAAACGCATTGTTGACAAAGGTAACATCAATCTTTTTGGAACTTTGATCGTTTTCTTTTTTTTATCGTTTGCCTCAACAAGCTGCTCACAAAATTTTACCCACCGGCTCACAGTTTGATCCAGTGAATAATTTTTTTGAATATGAGCCCTTGCATTGTAGCTTATTTGGCTTCTATAAGAATGATCTTTTAACTGGGTTAAGGCATCTTTTAAATCACTTCGTTTTTGAATAATGAGACCCGTTTCATCGTGTTTGATCAGTTCTCTGATGCCTTCGATGTCCAGGCAGACAGGTACCAGGCCGCAAACCATACCGTCCATCAAGGAGCCAGGAATGCCCTCATATTCCGACATTAGTACGATGACCTGATGCCTTGAAAGTTCTTCATGGTACTTGTCTCCCAACAATTTTCCTTTAAAGGTAATTTTCCCTGCTACACCACTTTCCCTGACTTTTTTCTCCAATCCATCTCTTTCTACCCCATCGCCAATGATAGTAAAATCTATAGCTGTATCCTCTTTTAGTATGTCAATAAAGGTATCGATAGTATTCCAGATTCTTTTTTGTTTTTGAACAAGACGGCCTGCGTAGACGACTTTCAATATATCACTTTCCTGATGCGTGGCTACATGGGTAGATGTCGGTACGCCCGAAGGGATGACCGTTACAGGAATTTGCTCAGACATACGTTGTAACGACTTCTCTTTCAAATACTGGCTTACGCAGACCAAACCATTGACGCGCCACTTTGGCTTACCAGCCACGAAGGTTTGAAAGAGGCACCAGTTAAGGGCATCATCGCTTCTGTGTGCAATCACCGTGGGAATGCCCGACTCCCGCACCCAGCGGGCAGCAAATCCACCCTGAAAAGAAATATTGGGAATGAAGATATCCGGTTGAAAGTTTTTCACTTCCTGTAAGAGCCAATAGATCATATCTTCAGTATACGCAGGGAAAGGAATGGTTTTACACATCACACCCTTGTCCTTCAAATTTTTAACGTTGGGGGCTTCTCCGTTCATATAAGGAATGAGCGCACAGACGACATGGCCTCTCGCTTGTAAAGCGGGTAACAACCGGGAAGCATTGATGATGGGTCCTGCGTTGTAATCTTTTCCATCGTATGCCATAAAGGCAATCTTCATGAGAAATCTTTATAGTAAGACTGCAATAAAAATCGGTATGGTAAACTCTAATTTTTAATCGCTATAATTTGACAAGAATGCGGAAAAAAGGTGTTTAATGAAGAAACCTTGACCGGATATCTTAAATTACTTATCCTTGGTTGAAAATGGTTGCCTTTAAACAACTTTTTCAGAGATGTATTAGTCCGATAGAAAGTTTTGCTGATGCTGTAATTATAATATATATTGGCTTTTTCCCTTATGTTTTTACCCTCTAGCTCCTTCCAGTGGGGTTCAACGCCCAGCAATACATAAAAGAATATAAAAGCCTCTCTGAGTTTATTTTTAGGTAGCCAGTGAATGACAGGCATATAAAGATGCTGTTCTTTGAAGTGAAATTTATAGGGAAAAATATGGTAATTTATGCCTCCAGGCTTTGTAAGCCTTCCCACTTCTCTGAGAAATAAATCCAAATGGCTCACGTGCTCAACGACTTGTTCACTGAAAATAATATCAAAATGGCCATCAGGAAAATGAGTCTTACAATTCACTTCTATGGTCGATAGTATTTTTTTTCCGTCATGACCGAATTTGGAAAACAAAGGGATTCCATTTTGTATGGGTTCGCTATCCGTGTCTACGCCAAAGGCATTATACCCCTCTAGTCTTAGTTTCAAGGCAGATCTTCCTCTGCCACATCCGAAATCAAGAATACTGATTTCTTCATTTGACAGGTGATGCTCCTTTTGATACTGATTGATTAATTGGATGAGTTTTGGGTTAACTTTGTAGTTATTAAATTCATCCTCCGTTAAAATCTGGTGTTTTGACATTTTTGTAATCTATTCAACAAATCCCCTGTAAAAATGAGGTATTTACTCTTTAAGTCTCGAAAGACTTTTCATCTTTTTTCCAATATGCTCCATTTTATTCCCCATCCGGTATAAAAACTTTTGATGCCATGCTGGCGAAGAGGCAGGCTTATGGTTTTGCAATGCGATGACCCGGTTCCATAACGACGAAGGAAATATCCTGTGTTGCAGTCCTGAATAGTTGCTGTTTGCTGCATGAAAGGTGGTTTTTCGCAAGATATCTGGTGCAAGAACATCAAAGGTTGATTTTTCCGGTATACCTTTCAAACTTAAAACATTATTTGCTTCTTCCTGAAGAAAATTTTTGTCGACCCGTATAGTTCCTTGATAAACTTTACCTGATTGAAGCCCCCATAAGGCTACCTCATAGTCTTTGTCTTCAGTGCGCATACTTTGCCAGAATGCCTCAATTTCTGGTAAGATCCATTGATGTTTATGTGCTTGAAGAAAACATTTACGGTAGATGTCGGAGTAAAATTGTTCGAAGTCATGGAGACCTACCAAAACTTCCTGTTGTGCCCAAGGATACCCCAAAGCCGACATAGCATTTAGCATATCAGACTCAGGTCTTAAAGATTTTCCTTCCTCCGGGATAAGTTCCAAGGCTTTGGGAATCAAATCTGTGCGATAGAGATGATTTCCTGCCGGCCTTTTTACGCCAAAAAATTTATCCAACACCAATCCCTGAATCTCGAATATATTTTTCTCCAACTGATGAGATCTTTCTATCAGTTGAGCAATGCCTTCTCGGGTTACCAGTACGTCCGCATCTATACAAAGTGTCCAGGGCAAATGGTGCGTAACTCCCAGTTGAAACGCTTTTCTTATGGCCTCGCTAAAGGGACGGGTATTGATAGTATGGATATTTTTGGAAAGAAATACCTCTTCTAAAAGTTTCCTGCAAATAGGTTCAGTTCGCTCTCCTACACTTCTGATGATAACAGTTACCTGATCAATCACTGTAATCTGTTTAGATATTATATACTGATGCTAAAAACTCAGCAGGTGCCTTTATCTTCATTTTTGAAATTCAGTAATCTTGCGAAGAGGCCTCTGTTGTTTTTTTTTCCTATCCAATTAGCGGCATTTTCAATAGCAGTATAGGCAGGCATCTTTCCTTTCCAATGTGCTGCCCGCTTGGAGCCAACAAAGAACAAATAAGTAGCGGCATTGAAGTCATTATTTGCCGACTCATACAATACGTGCATTCCGTTAGTCTTAAATAGCTCCCTCATGCAGGTTGGCGTAAAACGCCAGTAATCCAGATAGCCCGGCGTTTCATGTTGCTCTTGTGTGAAAGGAACCACTACTATTGCTATGTCTTTTGTGAGTTTGCACAAGTTTCTAAAGGCAGTAAAAACATCAAAAATATGCTCCAGTGTAGTATGATTGAAGACAACATCAAATTTGCCTTCGAATTCTTGTGGTAGTGCTTTTGTCAAATCAATTAACAACTCATTGTCTCTGCCCTGAAAGCCTCTGTAGGTTCCCGGTTCATAGTTGGTCAACCAGAATTCTTCTCCGTTGATAAAATAATTATCATAGGTATCTCCCTCTTTATCATTATTTTCTCCGGCAGATACATTCGCTATTTTTCCCGTAAAGAGAGGCGCAATTTTTTTCAATTCACGGTTTGACCAAATACGGGCTAATCGAAATTTTCTGTCTATTTCTTCCATTAAATTTATGTGCTACAACGCAGTTGTATTTATACTGCTCTTACATATATGCTTGTACCTGGTTTTTCTTGTGTGTTTTTTTTAAGACTATTATACAGAGAAGAAAGCAGGCTTTTCGTAACGTTTTGCGTTGAAGGGAACGAAATTTCTTCAAAACCTGCATCTGATACCATCTTTCTTAAATGTTGCGGTGTAAAATAATTCAGATGACCCAAAGGGTCCACATCTTTTTTGGCAGGTAAGCCTGAGTTCAATAGGGACAACTGTTGATCGATGACAGGTTCATCAAAATTTGGAACAGAAATAAACCCTACAGCGCCAATACGTAAAACACCTCGAAGCTCTTCTAAGGCTTCTTTGGGTTGGTTAAGGTGTTCTAAAACCTGATTACACATAAAAATATCATAGGGAGCATTTTTTTTAATAAACTGTATATCCCCGGCAAGTACACCCTGTGATTGTGCAAATGCGATTTTACGCTCGTCAAATTCCAAACCGAAAACTTCAACACCCGGACTCTTGGCAATGGCTAAGAAATCACCCCACCCTGCTCCAAAATCCAACACTTTTGCATAGTCTTGCTTGTCTGATATCAGATTCAAATTTCTCCAGATTTCCAGAAAGGAAGTCCTTTTTTCTTTCTTAAAAATTTTTTCTTGGCTTTTCTGTGCATCAATGCCTTCATTATAGTAGCTGAATGCTATCTCATCTTTCATTCTAAACCGAGAAAAAACGAAGCCACATTCATTGCATTTTACGATGGGAAACTCAAAATCGGGGGAAATACTACTTTCACTAAACCAGGCTTCATGATAAGTAGGATTTACCTGAAAAACCTTTGCCATCGAAAGAGTAAACAATACAGTTTGATTTTGAGAAGAACATGAAGGACAAAATCTTTCTTTTATATGATTGGTTGTATAGTCCATTGTTTCGAGCAATTGAAACGTTACTTCTTCTGTAATTGAAGCACTCTTCCTGACCATGTACCATAGTCAGTAGCATTAGTGACAGGTTGGTTTTCAATAACTTCGAAAAATTTCTTGATGATATCGAGGATAGGGCTGATATTCTTGGTGTCTAACACCTCATATTCACCTGGAGTCACTTCTGCAAACTCCACGATAAAGATACCCCCGGAAACTAAAATTCTTTGCACTTCCTGAAGAAACAAATCCAGCTCGAAAACGTGATCTATGGCATTGGTGAATGCAAAATCGAAAGAGTTATCAGGAAACTGGATATTATGAAAATCACCATGAAGCACGTGAAGATTATGCTCACCTGGTTCCAGGTCCACTCCGATCGCCAAGGCCCCCAGGGATTTGAAAGCTCTGACTTCCCCTCCTAATCTAGCAGCAAGGCAAAGCATAGTTTTTCCTGAAAACTTGAATGTATGCTGGTAGCGTTCTTTTACAATTTGCTCATACTCAATATCATATTGTTGAATCTGACTCAATTTCTTTTCAAGTTTTTCCGATTGATGATCCAAGTAGGCCTGATAACTGGCATATTGTCTTTTACTGACACCCGACTGCTTGTCTTCGATAAAGACTGCGGACTGTGTGTCTCTGTTTTTTTTGCCAGGAAACATGACCTTATACATTTTCTTCATTATTGTTTTCATTAAGCTTATCAATTTTATAAATCCATAAATAGCTGCGATCGTAAATAATCACTTCTAGTTTCCCATCATTATCAGTGTCTACAATTTCTCCTTCGTAGGCCATTCCAATATCATTGAGCCTGTGAAACCCTACCGTTGGATCTTTCTTTTTGGCGTGGGGGGTAAAAGGAAATTTCATCACAATATTTCCCTGAAAGTCGACGATAAAGGGCCAGCCACCTTCCTTGTACAATAACCAATCTGTGTTATTTTTTCCTGGAATGAAGTCTAAAGGATCACTAGAATGAATAGGTCTTTTTTGGTTAGCCAGTTTTGGTTTTCCCATGGGCCAATGTTCTGGCAACATTCCTTTCCAGACTTCATCCCCCGCCAGCGAGAAGGAATTGATTATTTCCCGCTGATTGGCTACCAAAATTCTAGGTTCGCCTTTAAAGCATCCAATGATACTAAATTGTGGATGCGGCAAGCTTTTTTCCCAAATAGTTTTTCCATTCGTATCCAACAAATACTGTTTATCACTTCCGGATATGGCAATCACCCATTGTTCATTGATTTTTTTAGCATGAATATAATCAGCGTGTTGTTCCAGGCTATCAATTTCTTTGTCTTTCCAATAGTCAGTTGTCCAGATTACATCGCCTTTTGTGTCGACCAACTGATATCCTATTACTAGTTCAACTTTACCATCATTATTGAAGTCTTCATGAAGAACATTGTGTCCCGCCCCTATATAATCTTGGCTATTGATAATGTCAAAATTACTATCAATGATCAGCCAAGGGTTCGCATAAGGATGAGGTGCATAAGAGCGGTCCATCACACCTACCAGTAGGATGAAGTCTTTGGGTTGTTTTCCTGTTTTTATATAATATAGTATGGAAAAAGAATCGTTAGGCAGCTTAATTTTCTGAATAACCTCTCCGTTGAGAGGATTGAGCACCAAAATATTATCTGCAGCATCAAAAACCAGAATTTCATCTATACCATCTCCATTTACATCTCCGGTTTTTAAGAGATGTTCTGGTGAATGCGTTAAATACGGGTTTTCTCCCTCATACGGCTCTCCGATTTGCCAGAGCACATTTCCATCCTGATCGGTAGCTGTAAGGCAAAAAACATTTTCCTGCCCTATTTTGTCTAGGTAGTTCTTAATGCCAGGAAAGTCATCATAAATTTTAGACTTGAACATTCCCGCGCTTTGAAGCCAGAGAAACTCCTTAATCCCATCCTGGTTGATATCTGTTACAAAAAGTCTGCAACCTCCAAAATTTTTTAAGTTCACTTCCTTCACTAAAGTAGCACTGGGAATTTTGCTCCAAAAGTAGTATTCTTTGGTGTGTGCTATTCCTTTGTGAAACTTGCTGGCAAATTTGGATACGATTCTTTCAATCATTTAAAATTGTCTTATAATTACTTTCAATTTTCCATTGAGCTTTGTGAAGTACTGGTGCAGAACCTAAAAATTTATCTCTTTTAACTGAAAATTTCAGAAGGCTTCTAATACCGATTAAAGTTTCTCCCCAATCTGTATTTTGCTCTTTTAAAAAATGTATAGAGAGAGAGTATTTACCCGTATTTAAATAGAAATCTTTCAGTTCAATATGGATAGTTTGAGGACCTTCTCCATTTTTGAATGAATTTTCAGGAGGTATGATTTGTGAAACCACTTTCTGATCCACATCAGATATTGAAAATAATACAGAATAATATTCTATTTGAGGGTCAATCGATGCTGATACAGAAACGAAAAGCGATTTGCTTAAATCAACTTCGTGATGATAATCATTATTCAGTTCCTCTAGGGAGGAAACCGTATACACATTATCCTGATTGCCGAAACTTATCCCGAAGATTGTCACTTTTCCACTACCCTCAAAACTCATCTTATCACCTCCAAACTGATCATAGTAAGCAGCAATCACATCAGAAATATTCGGAGAAAACAAATGGTTTTTACCTCCTTTTAATAAAATGCCTGCGGTACAGATTTTTCCTACCTGTGGCATGGAATGACTTACAAAAATCACAGCAGCCTTTTCCATAATCCTGTAGATTTCATTGTAGCATTTGATGCGAAAACCTACATCTCCTACGGCCAATACTTCATCAATCAGTAATACGTCGGGTTCCAGTTGAGCCGCTACCGCGAAGCCCAGCCTTACTTTCATCCCTGAACTGTAATTCTGTACGGGTGTATCAATAAAATCTCCAACCTCAGCAAAGTCTATAATAGCATCAAGCTTTTTGTCTATCTCCTTTTTGGAGAATCCCAAAACCGCTCCATTGCTATAAATATTTTCTCTTCCAGTGAGTATAGGATTAAAGCCAGCGCCCAGTTCGATCAATGCTCCTATCCTTCCTTTCATTGTAATTTTTCCTTTGTCTGGTTTGATGAGGCCATTGAGCATTTTCAACAAAGTCGATTTGCCGGCACCATTGTGGCCAACCAATCCCAGGCACTCACCCCGCCGCAGCTCGAAGCTTACCTCGTTTACGGCCCAGAACTCATCTTTACGCAGCGCACTAAGCTTGTGTGCGCCTATGAGTTCCCTGGAAATATCCTGCACGCCATACCAGAGAGAACGTTTGAGGTTACGGCAGAATTTTTTAGATACACCTTCTACTTTGACTAAAACCTCATCCTTCATATTTATCTATAATTGCGCAAATTCAAGTTTGAAGAAACATTAAAATCATTCAGGGGCTATCTCAACTGCCTATTCTTTCTATAATCATGGGTAGAGCCAGCCTGTAAACCACAAGCCCCAAAAAAAGCAAAAAAGCAAAAAAAACTGTGTAAGCCCAGAATATACTCATAGCTTCTCCCGGCTGGCCGGTGAACCAGAAACGTGTTTCAGGAATTAACACCGCCAGAGGATTCAGTTTCATAATCGTAGCCACAACACCTTCTGTCGGTTTAGGATACACAACCGGCGTGAGATACATCAGAAAAGGTAATGTTATCACAAGGCCATAGTTTATGTCATTATATAATACGCCGATAGGTGTAAGGATCAGGCCGATAGCAAAACCACATAAAATGATTGCAAAGATACCTATAGGCACCAGTAAAATATGAGTATCAATGGGCTGATTAAAAACAATGAATATAACAGCCAAAAGCGCTAACTTAATGAACATATTAAATAACACTTCATACATACCAGAAAGTAATAGAGCTTCACGCGGTATGTTAATCTTTACCAGCATGGTTTTATTCGCTGTTACATTTTTGATAGGAGCCTGAATGCTCTCCATGAAAATTTGCCATAGCATGGTGCCGGTAAGTACAAAGATAGGATAGGGGATGCCCGTATCGCCCATGCTCATTACATTATTGTTGCGAAGAAAAATCCAGAGGGCCGCCGTAATGATGGGAGGGAATAACGCCCAGGCAAAACCAAACAACGACTGCCGATACATTGCCTTGATATTACGTTTGAAGAGGCGAAGGCCTAACTCATGCGCTTCTGGCAGTTCCCGGAAAACTCTGACTAATATGCTCAGGAAAGACTGATTCAAAGTGTCCGCTGAGTATACCGTTATTTTATCAGATGGGTTCATGATTCCAAAGATAAAGCTTCCTTGTATTGTTTCTACAAGCAACTTTGTTTCATTAAGTTGCTGTCTTTTTACATAATAATTTTACTTTGCTACCTATAGCAATAAACCTTATAGATCTATCCTCATTTATCATGATAGGTAGTAGAAATACCTTTAGTGGCCGGTATCATTAAAATTGAGCTATACGAATGTTTTTTTCTGATAGTAGTCTAAATACCACTCTACAAACTTGCCAATACCTTCTTCTATACTGGTTTTGGGTTTAAAACCCACATCTTTTATCAGGTCATCTACGTCAGCATAAGTAGCAGGGACATCACCATCCTGAATAGGCATTAAGTTTTTCTGTGCTTTCTTGCCTAAGCAATCTTCCAGTACCTCAATAAAATGAAGCAGCTTCACCGGATTATTGTTTCCAATATTGTATAATTTGAAGGGAGAAAAGCTGGTGGCTGAATCTGGATGATCGCTGTTCCAGTCCGGATTGGGAGCCGCCACATGGGGAATCAGGCGAC
The DNA here is from genome assembly GCA_021730635.1 of Catalimonadaceae bacterium JC749. GTDB lineage: Bacteria > Bacteroidota > Bacteroidia > Cytophagales > Cyclobacteriaceae > JAJNNC01. The sequence goes on along the minus strand of JAJNNC010000001.1, from coordinate 353,979 downwards.
TGATTCCTTCTACAATATCGTCTACATAGGTAAAATCCCGTTGCATCTCTCCATTATTGTAAACATCAATCGGGCGGCCTTCTAGAATGGCTTTGGTAAATAAAAACAGGGCCATGTCCGGTCTTCCGTAGGGTCCATACACCGTGAAGAAGCGCAACCCCGTGGTAGGAATGTCATACAAATGAGAATAGGTATGGGCCATCAGCTCATTGGATTTTTTGGTGGCCGCATACAGAGAAACCGGGTGGTCTACATTGTGATGAACCGAAAAAGGCATCAAGGTATTGGCTCCATACACAGAACTGGAAGAAGCATACACTAAATGTTCTACCGGAAAATGCCGACAAGCTTCCAGGATATTGAGAAAGCCCGTCACATTAGCATCAATATAAGCATAAGGATTCACCAGAGAATAGCGTACACCTGCCTGAGCGGCCAGATTGACAACATAATGAAACCCCTTCGATTTGAAGAGGGCATCCATCTTTTCCTTATCGATCAGGTCAATCTGATGAAAAGAAAAATTAGGCAAAGCTTTCAGAATGGTTAACCTTGCTTTTTTTAGCGTAGGGTCATAATAATCATTCAAATTATCAATCCCTGTAACAGTATAGCCAGCCTGACATAGCTTCTGGGATAAATGAAAACCGATGAAACCGGCAGCACCCGTGATTAATATTTTTTTATCTTTCGCCATGATATATCATTTATAGCTTAGCATCTACCACTCTTCTATCAAAAAATCCTTTTACATCGTACACTACGGTGTTTTCCTTCTTTAAGCTATTCAAATCAAGATTTCTGAATGTCTGATGGCCTACAGCCAATACAATACCATCATATTTGCTATCAAGTTTCTCTACCAATGTCAGCCCGTATTCATGCTGGACTTCCTCCGGATCGGCCCATGGATCGTACACAGATATTTCCAATCCGAAGCCTTTGAGTTCCTGGATAATATCAATGACACGGCTGTTTCTGATGTCCGGGCAATTTTCCTTAAAAGTGATTCCCAATACCAGCAGGGAAGCACCTTTGATAGCATGGCCTTTTTGCGATAGTAGTTTTACTACCTTATTGGCTACAAAGATACCCATATTATCATTAATTCTTCTTCCTGCCAGGATAACTTCAGGGTGATAGCCCAGGCTTTCTGCCTTGTAGGTTAAATAATAAGGATCAACGCCGATACAATGGCCTCCCACCAAACCCGGCCGGAATGGTAAAAAGTTCCATTTGGTACCCGCCGCTTCCAATACTTCCTGTGTATCGATGTTCATACGGTCAAAGATAAGCGCCAATTCATTCACAAAAGCAATGTTGATATCCCTCTGCGCATTTTCAATCACCTTGGCAGCTTCGGCCACCCGGATTGATGACGCTTTGTGCGTACCGGCCGTAATCACTGACTGGTACAAACGGTCAACCATATCGGCGACAGCAGGGGTACTGCCACTGGTCACTTTTTTAATTGAATATACTCTATGCTCTTTATCCCCAGGGTTAATTCTTTCGGGTGAGTAGCCACAGTAAAAATCCTGGTTAAAAGCTAAACCACTGAATTTCTCAAGCACCGGCACACACTCATCCTCAGTACATCCGGGAAAAACAGTAGATTCATAGATGACAACATCACCCTTCTTCAGGACTTTTCCCACCGTTTCGCTGGCTTTATAAAGTGGTGTAAGGTCAGGTTTCTTATATTGGTCGATGGGTGTGGGAACAGTCACAATATAAATGCTGCAATCTTTGATATCTTCCAGTTGGGTGGTGCAGGAAAAGCCGGAAGCTTCCTGCAACTCTTCTGGGGAAACTTCTTCTGTATGGTCTACATATTCTTTGAGTTCTCTAATTCTTTTCTGGTTGATATCAAAACCTACTACATGGTATTTTTTACCAAAGGCAACGGCGAGAGGAAGTCCTACATAGCCTAATCCAATTACGGCTAATTTTTTTTCCGGATAATTTTCCATGCACTATAATATTTTACTTTTGAGATTGAGATAAAGAATCTGAAAAAACACAATGGCAAATCCGATAAAGGCGCCTATAAACAGGGACAAAGTAATAATCAGTTCTTTATTAGGTTTGCTGTTGCCAAGCGGCACTTGAATAGGTTCTAAAACTTTGAAAGCTGGCGTTTCTTCCTGTACTTTGATTTTAGCTTGTTCTAATTGCTGCGCTAATCCCTGGTATAAGCTAAAAGCCAGGTTATTTTCGGTCTTCAGGCGCTCTAGCTCAATCCTTGCGCTTTCTGTGAAGATGTTCGTATTTCTGTCCTGAAAACGCGCTAGTCTTTGTTGTGCTATGTTATACTTTTCTTTCTTTTCGTTGTATTGTTTTTCTATAAATGCCAGATCCTGTTGTGCCTTTTCTGTGCGGTACTCTCTAATGTAATTAGTGAGATAATTCACCGCTAATTCTGTAGTTTTTGCAGCCACCAGCGGGTCCGGCATTTCCACACTGACTTTCACTGTGCCATTTGATTCAATGCTGGTTTCAATACGACTTTCCAGATTCCTGATTACTTTCATCTCTCTTCCTGTAACCTGAATGGGGTGATCGCCAGAAGCACCAGCCAGGGAATCGGCTGCTACAGCATCGCTCTTATTGGCCGTAGTCGCAGCAGGGTTTGTCTTGGGTTTGTCTTTTAAAGAATTTATAATAACAGCAGGGAGGCCAATAATCACTTTAGGCAGCCCGATGGTATATTTTTTTGTATAGTCTAAAACGCCTGGTTTCTGAAGTTCACTAAAATAGCTCTCTATGGCTAGTGTGGTATCCAGGGTTGAAAAATAAACTTCCTCTTTCATTATATAGAGGAAGAAAGGTGTGCTGTTTGTAATTTCAGGGTACAAAGTAGGGCTAAGCGTTCCTGAGGCACTGGTATGGTCCAGATTGATGCCTGCCAGTCCGCCAAACTGTCGCAGCAGGCCAGCGTTTACACCACTGCCCGAACCGATAGCCTGTGGCATCAGCACTACACTGGCTTCATACTCTTCTGGACTAAAAACCGCCACAAAAATACCCAAAAGGAAAGCGATAATGGTCGTGTAGATCATCACTTTTCTTTTCTGCCAGATCTGCTTTGCCAGATCCGCTAAATCAATCTCCTCTACCTGTTCGTTTGAAGCAGCCAATCCGGCTTTTTCATGATGGACGGTATCCTTTTCTTCAGACGGTTGAGGCTTATTCTTTATTTCTTGTTCTTTTGTTTCCACAACTTAATTGTTGTAAACATTCTTACGGTAATCTGTCCAGAATGGTGATAATAGTTAAAGTCAAGGTGGCCAACCCAGAACCGATACCTATCCAGGCCTGAGGACTAAGATTCGGCCTCGGGGGCTTTACAGGTACAATAATTTCTGCTCCGGGCTTTACTTCAGGATAATTTTTAACAAAAAGTATGCTACGTGTACGATCCACAGAGCCATTGGCGTAGATAATATAAGACCGTTTTTTATCAGCTTCTTTGGTAAAACCTCCTGCTTCAGAGATGTAATTCTTAAAGCTTTTTCTTCTGTCAAACCGGGAAGATACCGGGTACAACAGCTCACCACTCATTCTTACTGTCTGAAGTTCTTTTGGAATCATTAAAGTATCTCCGGGGAGTAGCCGAATGTCATATCTTGATCCGGGGCGCTCTATTATTTTTTCCAGATCAATACCAATATTTTGGGTCAGTGGCTCAATGATTTTGTACCTGGGTACAGTGGCCTGATTGATCAGTATACTTTCTTGTAAGGGGGTGTTCGTCAGTCTTTTGGCAGTATTTCCGGAATTATTGACGGAGTTGTTGTTGTTGGTGTCTGAAAAATATTTCTGATATTGAAGCATTTTCAGGGAGTCTCTCAATGCTTCCTCTTTTTCTGCTTTTTCTATGAAATAAGCCGGATTTAACCGAACCAAAGAGGCTCCCTCTGTATAAGCATAGGAGGTTAGTCCACCTGCTCTCTTAATCAAATCGGAAATTCGTTCATTTTTATTTTTAATCGCATACTTTCCCGGATAAAGCGCTTCTCCTTCTACATATACGGTTTGCTGTTCTTCATAACCAGGAGATCGGCGGATAAACACCTGATCAAAAGGTTGAAGCGTAAACTGTGCTGTGGCCGGATCGATGCCTAAATCTTCTTTAATGGTAAATTCCAAAATTTCAGCGGTCTTTAATAATGCCACATCACCATTGGTGCCTCCGTTGGTTCCTTGGTTTTCTGTCTGCCTGATCCTTCGGGCCACCTCTACTTTAGCCTTGGAAGCAGACTCTTTCATGCCGCCAGCCATCGCAATCAGATCTTCCAGAGTCATGTCATACATGAAGGGGAACTTACCCGGAGCCTGAACTTCACCATTGATCTCTACAGTAAACTCCTCTTCCAGGTCTTTGAGTGATAATACCCGGACAATATCCTCTCTTTTTAGTGGAATGTCTGTAGCGTTTCCTGCCTGTATACTTTGCAGATCGGCTGATAAGACTTCAGCAGACAGATTGTCATCCTTTCGGTAGATCAGCACCCGTTTACTAAATGCATCTTCCCGTAAACCTTCAGCTCGCTGAATCAGGGTCATCAGGGTCATTTTTTCTTGTAAGGCATATTCTCCGGGTCGAAAGATAGCACCATATATTTCCACCCGGTTCTCAAATCGATCCAGAATGGAATCTACCTGCACTACATCTCCATTATTAGGCATAAAAGCATCCAGGGCCTGCTCTTCCACATCCTCAATACGCCTGGCTCTGGAGGTTTTTCGAGTCACTTTCAGCCGGTTGGTGTAAGCTTCGTCAGTAAATCCACCACTGAAACGGACGGCTTCCGACAGCGGTTCATCTGCTTTCATTTCGTAATAGCCCGGACGTTTTACTTCACCTTTCAGTTCAATCCGTTTTTCGTAAGGAACCACCCGGATGATATCCTGATCTCTAAGGACGATATTTTGAGGGTTTTTTCCACCTACCAACAGACCATACACGTCCAGCTGAGCTACCACTTCATTGTTTCGGACAATTTCTACATCTCTGAAAGATCCTATAAAAGTGGGGCCACCCGACAGGTACAAGGCGTTGAATGCTGTTGCCAAAGATGGCAAAGTGTAGGTGCCTGGTTTCTGTACTTCGCCCACAATGGTTACCTGAATACTGCGTACCTGTCCCAGGGTTACTTCTGCAAAAGTGTTGGCAGGTCTTTCTGGATTATCTCTTAAACCGGAATAAATCTCTGTAAGGCGGTTAAGAATTCGTTGAGAAGCTTCTCCGATAGTAAGTCCGTTGACATAGACCGGGCCCAGGTTATCAATCACCACCGTACCATTGCGATTGACTTCCAGACTATAGGACTGCCGGGAAGCTCCCCATATATTGACAAGCAGCTCATCGCCCGGGCCTACCTGATAATTGGTCGGTGTAGCCATGTTGAGGCTAGGTTCAAAAGTAAGGTCTGAGCTGTTGAAAAGCTCAATACCAAAAACTTTCTTTTCTTCTTCCGTTAGGGCTTTCTCCAGCGAAGTGTCTCTTTGGCTTTGGGTTTGCTGCCGTACACTATCAGTGAGCAATGGTTTTTGGGATCCGTTTGGTTGTTGCGTTCTTCTGCCTCCCTGCGATCTTATTTGCCGGATCCGGTTCATTAGCTTTTCCACCTCAATGCTGGTCATATTCCTGGACAGGGCCGCGGCTTCTATCTGCTGGTCACTTAAATTTCGTTCGTCAGCGTATTGAACAAAACGCCTGAGCTGCTCATCACTGATCTGATCTGCCCTGGTATTGGTCAGGTCTCTTTGCAGCAAGTCTGAACTTTGTGCCAGCGCTGATGGCAATTGGTGAAATGAAAAAAATATTATAAGTATAAATGCTACCCTGCAAGCCATATTTTATATGGGAACGGTTGAAGATGAAATCTGTACCTCTTACTTTCGGCGCAAAGCTATAAATATTGTCATTATCTAACAAACAAGTTATAGCTTATCAACCTGCGTTTTAACGTTCTGGGTACGAGTCTATATTGTGTTGACAATCAATTTATAATTAAAAAGAGGCGATTGATTCTAAATTCTTACCTATGCTCCCTTACTTATTGAGAGCGTTCTCTGTAGAAAATTAAGAATCAGAAAATTTTTGATGGGATAATTCTGCAAACCGGTTGAACTATGAGAGGAAATTTTTCATTAATTCCAGAAAATGTATTTTAGGAGGGTCTAAAAAAAATATGATATTTGACCAGGTACGAATAGTGGATGTTTATTTATAATTTTGACTGCATGAACAGATCAGAAAAAAAATTGTTCCTGTTGGATGCTATGGCGCTGATTTATCGTGCTCATTTTGCCTTCAGCAAGAATCCCAGAATTAATTCTAAAGGAGTCAACACAGGGGCGGCGCTCGGCTTTACCAATGCCCTACTGGAAGTGCTTTCTAAAGAAAAACCTACCCATATTGGGGTAGCCTTTGATACCAGCGCCCCTACTTTTCGTCATGAGCAGTTTGAAGCTTATAAAGCCAATCGGCAAGAGCAGCCAGAAGATATCCGTGTAGCCATCCCCGTGGTAAAAGAGATCGTCAGGGCTTTCAATATTCCGGTGTTGCAACTGGATGGGTACGAGGCCGATGATATCATTGGCACTTTTGCTAAGAAAGCAGCTTTGGCAGGGTTTACCGTCTATATGATGACACCGGATAAAGATTATGCGCAGTTGGTAGAAGACTGTGTTTTTTTGTATAAACCAGCCTTTATGGGCAATGGGGTAGAAGTATTGGGCATATCGGAGGTGTTGTCAAAATTTGAAATTGAAAGGGTGGATCAGGTGCGGGATATTCTGGGGCTCCAGGGCGATTCTGTAGATAATATCCCCGGTATCCCCGGTATAGGAGCCAAAACTGCCGTCAAACTCATCAAAGAGTTCGGTTCAGTAGAATCTCTGATTGCAAATGCCGGACAGCTCAAAGGAAAACAAAAAGAAAAAGTATTGGAGTTTAGTGAACAAGGATTGCTTTCCAAGGAGTTGGCCACCATTCATACCAGTGTGCCCATTGTCTTTGATGAGAAAGCGTTGCGTTATGAGGGGCCCGATAAAGCTAAATTGACGCAGATTTTCCAGGACCTTGAGTTTCGTACACTGATGCGGCGGGTAGTAAGCGACAATGTCGCTACTCCGCAAATGGGTTTGTTTGAAGAACCTGCCGAAACAGAGGCTATTCTGCCCGACCGATTTGAAAATATTGCCAGTATCGCCCATGATTATCAGCTGGTAGATACCCCGGAGAAAAGAAAAAAATTGATAGCATTACTGGAAAGGCAAACTGCCTTTTGCTTTGACACGGAGACAGACAGCCTTGATGTCCTGGAAGCTCAACTGGTCGGACTGGCTTTTGCCTGCGAAACCTGCAAAGCCTTTTACATCCCTGTTCCTGAAGATAAGCAGGAAGCCCATGCGATTGTGCAGGAATTCAAGCCACTACTGGAAAATAAAAAGCTGCTGAAAATTGGGCAAAATCTGAAGTTTGATATGCTAGTGTTGAAAAAATATGAGGTGGAAGTAGAGGGCGCTATGTTTGACACTATGATCGCCCACTATCTGATTGATCCCGAAACCAGCCATAGTATGGATGTGATGGCAGAAAATTATCTGAATTACAAGACGGTTTCTATCGAGAGCCTTATTGGTAAAAAGGGAAAAGGGCAGGGCAATATGCGGGATGTGCCCATAGAAACTGTAGCGGAATATGCCGGGGAGGATGCGGATATTACTTTTCAGCTCAAAGAGATCTTTGAAAAAAAACTCCGTGAGGATGATAAACTATCCAAACTCTTCTATACTATGGAAATGCCCTTGGTCAAGGTACTGGCTTCTATGGAGTATGAGGGCGTCAAAGTAGATACGCAAACACTGCATGAGCTTTCCGATGAGCTGACCAAAGATATTCTGCAAATAGAGCAGGAGATTTTTCAGGCGGCTGGCGCTGAGTTTAATATCGGATCGCCCAAACAACTGGGAGAGATTTTGTTCGATAAGCTAAAACTCCTTGAAACTCCTAAAACCACCAAGTCGGGACAATATGCTACGGGGGAGAATATCTTATCTGATTTAGCTACTGAACACGAAATTGCCCGTAAGATTCTGGATTACCGGGAACTGGTGAAGCTGAAAAGCACCTATGTGGATGCCTTGCCCAAACTGATCAGTCCTTTTGATCAACGGATTCATACTTCCTACAACCAGGCAGTCACTACCACCGGCCGGCTGAGCTCCACCAATCCTAACTTACAGAACATTCCCATCCGCACAGAGAAAGGACAACTGATCCGGAAGGCCTTTGTGCCCAGAAATCCTGATTATGTGCTGATGTCTGCTGATTATTCTCAGGTGGAATTGCGTATTATCGCCGCTTTTGCCCAGGATGAAACCATGATAGAAGCATTTAAAAACGGGCAGGATATTCATGCCGCTACCGCCAGCAAGATATTTCATGTACCCCTGGAGGAAGTAACGGCGGACATGCGCCGGAAGGCAAAAACGGCCAACTTTGGGATTATTTACGGCGTGTCCTCTTTTGGTCTGGCTCAGCGGTTGAGCATTCCTAAACAGGAAGCATCTGATATTATCAAAGCTTACTTCCAGGAATTTCCCAGTATCCGGGGTTACATGGATCAGATCATTCAGCAGGCCAGGGAGCAGGAGTATGTGGAAACAGTAATGGGTAGAAAACGTTATCTGCGTGATATCAACTCCCGCAACATGACCCTGAGGGGCTACAGCGAGCGCAATGCTATCAATGCACCGATTCAGGGAACCGCCGCCGATATGATCAAAATTGCGATGGTCAATATTTATGAGTGGATGCAGCAGGAGAAGCTAAAATCGAGAATGATTCTGCAGGTACACGATGAATTGGTGTTTGATGCCCACCGGGACGAACTGACCATACTGGAAGAAAAGGTGAGTGAGCTGATGAAAAATGCCCTGCCTTTGTCGGTACCCATGGAAGTAGGCACAGGCACCGGTGAAAACTGGTTGAAAGCACATTAATTTTTAAACGATGAAAAGCATGAGTATCGAGGTGAGGTTTTAAAATGAATTAGAGGGACGATTACTCATGACAGACTGTTAATAATGCATGGAACCAACACTACAAACGATCAGGGAAGCCGCCGAGAGAATTAACGCTTTCATTCATCACACGCCTGTGCTCATGAGCAGGAGCATTAATCAGAAGGCAGGTACAGCTGTATTCTTTAAATGTGAAAACTTTCAGAAGGCAGGCGCTTTTAAGATGCGTGGTGCAGCCAATGCCGTGCTTTCGCTCACGGAAGAAGAAAGGCAGCGGGGTGTGGCGACACACTCTTCAGGAAACCATGGGCAAGCCCTGGCCAAAGCAGCCCAGCATGTGGGTGCCAAAGCCTATATCGTGATGCCGGAAACGGCACCGGAAGTAAAGAAAAAAGCAGTAGCGGAATACGGAGCCGAAATCATCTTTTGTAAACCTACGTTGGAAGCCAGAGAATCTACTTTGAGCCGGGTCATCAAGGCTACAGGAGCGTCTTTCATACATCCTTATAATGATGATCGTGTGATCGCTGGTCAGGGAACGGCTGCTTTGGAATTCCTCCAGGAGATAGTGGATTTAGAAGTAGTGATGACACCTGTAGGGGGAGGAGGTTTGTTGAGTGGAACCGCTATTGCGGTGAAGGGACTTTCCTCTGCTGTAGAGATAATCGCTGGCGAACCTGAAGGGGCGGACGATGCCTGGCGCTCCCTGCAGGAAGGTAAAATTGTGCCGTCGGCCTCTCCCCATACCATTGCCGATGGCTTACTGACATCGCTGGGTAGCAAAACATTTCCTGTGATTCAAAGAAATATAAAAACGATCCTGACCGTTTCTGATCAGGAAATTGTGCAGGCCATGCGGCTTATCTGGGAAAGGATGAAAATGGTTGTGGAGCCTTCGGCTGCTGTGCCGCTGGCGGCTTTGCTGAAAAATAAAACGCATTTTGAAGGGAAAAAAGTAGGTATCATCATCAGTGGCGGCAATGTTGATCTGGGTAAATTACCCTTTTAGCCTATAAAGCAAACATGTCTCCAAACAGACCTGCAGCCTGCTACCACCCCTATTCCTTCAAAGCCGCTCATCACTGGCTTTATTCTTTGGCCAAGAAAAGCTGGTGGTGTTTGCTATTTTTATAAGAAATACGAAAATATGTTCAAATAATAATTAAAAAATACCAATTTTGTTAATAAGTTTTCGTAAATTGCCTGCATTTAAAGATATATATTGCAATTTTTGTCTAGGGTTTTTAGTGAAGTAATTTTACATTTTATATTTCTTGTACATGCACTCGAGAAAGATACAGATTATCCCTTCCATATCTATTATAGAAAATAAGATTACCCGGCTCAAACAAGGGAACTTTTCAAAAGAACATATTTATCCTGAAAGCCCTATAGACCTGGCCCAGAAGTTTGAAGACCATGGCATTACCAAACTTCAGTTAGTGGACCTGGATGGCACCCGCCAGGGAAAGCCAGTACATTATCATATTCTGGAAGCCATCGCCGGCCATACCCACCTGGAGGTAGATTTTGCCGGAGGCATCCGCACAGACGGAGATGTGAATCAATCTTTTGAATATGGGGCCAAGAGAATAACCGCAGCCACTGCAGCCGTTAAAACGCGTGAAGAGTTCGCGTCGTGGGTGATTTCCTATGGCAGAGAGAAAATCGCGTTGGGTGCTGATACCATCAGTGCCGAGGGGCGCAAAGTAGCCATTCTGGGGTGGCAGCAGGATACGCAAATTGATCTTTTTGAGCATGTGGACTACTTTTATAGCCGTAGTTTGAAGTTTCTTAAAACCAGCGACATTTCCAGAGAAGGTATCGTAGAAGGGCCTTCCTTTCAACTCTATCGCGACCTGATGGAGAAATTTCCAGGCATTCGCCTGATTGCCAGTGGAGGTGTGCATCGCCTGGAGGATATTGAGCGATTAAGAGATATGGGATTATACGGGGTAGTATTTGGGAGAGCTTATTATGAAGGCATGATTACCCTGAAGGAAATAGAAAAATTTATTGTGAGCCAGTAGCCTTTCCGATTCTTTTTTGTTTATGGCATTTTTTTCTGACTTTCGCCATAGGACTTAATCTTATTATTTTTTGCTATGGAACATCTTTTTGGTCTTATCGGCTATCCGCTCAGTCATTCATTCTCTAAAAAATATTTTACGCACAAGTTTGAGAAAGAAGGAATTCAACAAGCACGCTATGAGCTTTTTGAGTTGAAGAACATAGAAGAACTGCCTGCCTTATTTCTGCAATATCCTCATTTGAAAGGACTGAACGTTACCATCCCTTATAAACAGCAGGTCATGCGGTTTCTGGATGAACTGGATAGCAGCGCCAAACAGGTCGGTGCTGTGAATACGATTAAATTTGAGGCAGAAGGGTCACACAGGACAGGGTATAATACCGATTATTATGGTTTTAAAATCTCTCTGGAAAACTGGATAGGCCAAGCTGAAGCAATGAAAGCTTTGGTTTTAGGGACGGGAGGTGCTTCCAAGGCTGTCAAATGCGCTTTGTATAATATGGATATACCGTATCAGATGGTATCCCGGCAGGATGGTGAAGATGCCGTTTCTTATGCGCAGTTAAGGGAGTCTCACTCTCTGACAGATTTCCCCATAATCATCAACACAACGCCTTTGGGCATGTCGCCTCACACCGATACCTACCCGGATCTGGCCTATGAGCAGCTAACTTCCCAACACTTCTGTTATGATCTGGTGTATAATCCAGAACAGACTGCATTCATGAAGCGGGCAGCAGCGCAGGGCGCGCAAGTAAAAAATGGTTTGGAGATGCTTCACCTGCAGGCAGAAAAAAGCTGGGAAATCTGGAATAGCTGATGGGCTATGATTACGCGACTAGAAGTGTAACATTGCTTTGCATGTTCTTTTGTGTCATGATGCCGACAGATTTTGTCATTGCTTTTTTTGTTTGTTAGTGATATATTTTAGCTTCATTGGCAGTTAGACCTACGTCTGGAGGTAATTAATGGACAGCATCAACAAACTGCGTCAAGCATATAAAAACCGTAACCTGACCCTCTACTTGGGAGCTGGTGTGTCAATAGGAAGTGGTCTACCATCTTGGGATGCTCTTGTATTGGCTATGTATTTCAAAGTCATGGACCAGCAACGGTTGGGTAATTGGCGCCCATTCCCCAATTATCTCCTTGCAATCGCCGAATGGCAACTTCAACACCTTCGGGAACCCTTGGAGATTACAGCTCGGAAAATTCGTAGCCATTTTAGCCATAACCAACAGGATTTTTTGAATGTACTTCGGGAAACTTGATATGAGGGTTTTCAGCAAGCAGAGGAAGGCCAGCTAATTATTCCAAATTCATCGAATCTAAAGCAGGTTAATTCTACGTTAAGAGGCATTGCAGAACTCTGTAATTCCCGCTCTGAAGCAGGCATTAAATCAGTTGTGACATATAACTATGACTCCCTTCTGGAACATGCTTTGGACCAAACCTTTTATCAACCTATTTGGAACGCTGACAAACCTGCCTTGGACAGGAAGTTGCCCATCTACCATGTACATGGATATGTACCCTTAGGAAACAATGAAGGATCGAACCCTGAGGAAATAATTTTTACGGAAGATCAATACAACCGCGTTGCAAGTGACCCGTATTCCTGGTCAAACTTGGTTCAGATTCATTGCATGTCAAGCACAGTAGGTCTTATGATTGGTCTTTCCCTATCAGATCGTAACATGCGCCGGCTTCTCGATGCTATTCGAAACACTCCGATTAAAACGATACAGTTTGCTTTGCTCAAAAAGCCACAATGGCATACTCCTTCTGCCGCAGAACTAGATCATAATAAACAGTAGGACAGAAGATTACTACGATAGATTTGATCGTAGTGGCATTAAGCGCGCTCCTGGAAGAAAAGAGATGTTTTGGCGAAATGAAATATTTGGTATACTACAAGAAGTTCAAAATAAGGCAACCGAACAGCAGAAATTGATATTAAATGAACTTGGCATTGAGCCTATTTGGTTTGATGAATATTCGGAGATTCCACAAATCCTCAATGATATTAGGTATTAATGTAAATTTATACCAAGTTACAGTTGACTGAAGCAAGAGTCTGTAATATTAAAGAGCGGCTTAGAAATTTAGCTATATAATAAAGAGTAAGAATGAATATCTCAGAACTTAAGAATAAAGCGCTTGAACAAGTATGTAAGGAATTTCGGGTCAAAACACTATATGTATTTGGGTCTTATGTTTCGGAATATTTTTCAGAGGATAGTGATCTTGACTTTCTAGTAGAATTTGAGAGAGCAGGTTTTTCTGGTGCATTTGATCAATTCATGGGATTAAAAGAAAAACTCGAAGAAATTTACCAACAACCTGTCGATTTGCTTACTATCAAGAGATTTAGGAATCCATTGTTTCAGGAGGAAGTTGAGAAGTCAAAAACACTTGTTTATGCCGCATAGCACTAGAAAGCTATTACTCGATCTAATCCTTTCATGTGAAGAAGTTATAGAATTCACAAGCGATAAAAATTTTGAAGAGTATCAAGTAAATAGAGTTCTACAACTTGCCATTGAGAGGGAATTTGAAATAATTGGCGAAGCATTGGTAAGACTTGAACGTATTGACCAAGAAAATCTTGAAGATAAAGTGCCCGAATATCGAAAGATTATTGGATTTCGAAATCTTATTGCGCATGGATATGATGTTATTGATGAAGCCGCACTGTAGGATTTCGTACAGAATCGGGTTCCTGAACTGCTAGAAAGTATCAAAAATTATTGAGATTTAAAGAAAAGTACCTCATTCCCTTTTCTCCCATCTGCTGCGGGTGGTTCTCTGTTATAAAAAACCGGATGTGCTAACTTGCTCCATACTGCATGACTTTATGATCTTACTTTGTGCAACTGCATTGCTGCCCTACACGGGTAAGCAGTAACTTGTTTACTTGCCCTTTTTCAATGTAAAGCACAATAAGACACAAACCCACCTGGTCTATGATCATACCTTTATAATACTTAAAAAAAGAATCTTCTCTTATTTACTAATTAAGGAGAACTCCTTAGATTGAGGAACGTTATTATTGTTTGCACCTTATTAACTGACGCAAAGAATGGATTTCAAACTGATATCAGACTACGAACCTACCGGCGACCAGCCTGAGGCCATTCGCCAGCTGGTGGAGGGGTTGGCGCAGGGAGAACCTGCCCAGACACTTTTGGGCGTTACGGGTTCGGGAAAGACATTTACCATTGCCAATGTGGTGAAGGAAGTGAACCGCCCTGCTTTGGTCTTAAGCCATAATAAAACGCTGGCCGCTCAGCTATACGGAGAGTTTAAACAGTTCTTTCCGGAAAATGCTGTAGAATATTTTATCTCCTATTACGATTATTATCAGCCGGAAGCCTATATCCCTACGACGAACCTCTATATAGAAAAAGACCTGGCCATCAATGAAGAAATAGAAAAGCTACGCCTCAGTGCTACTTCTTCCCTGCTCTCCGGCCGGCGCGATGTGCTGGTGGTAGCCTCCGTCTCCTGTATCTATGGTTTGGGTAATCCGGATGAGTTTGGAAAGAATGTAATCCGGCTGCAGGAGGGCGATGTGCTCTCCAGACAGCGATTGCTGTATTCTTTGGTGGATATTCTCTATAGCCGGACAGAAGCGGAGTTCAGGAGGGGTAATTTCCGGGTGAAAGGCGATACAGTAGATATCTTTATTGCGTATGCTGATTTTGCCTACAGAATCTACTTCTGGGGCGATGAGATAGAAGCCATTCACCGCATAGATCCCCATAGCGGTAAAAAGATCTCTGACGAACGGATGATCACCATTTACCCGGCCAATCTTTTTGTCACCGGAAAAGACACTTTGCATCAGGCGATCTACGAGATTCAGGATGACATGGTAGCGCAGGTGGAATTGTTCGAACAGGAACAGCGCTACCTGGAAGCCAAACGGCTGAAAGAGCGGACAGAGTTTGACCTGGAAATGATACGAGAACTGGGCTATTGTTCGGGGATTGAGAACTACTCTCGTTATTTCGATCGTCGCCAACCAGGTCAGCGACCTTTCTGTTTGCTGGATTATTTTCCGGATGATTATCTGATGGTGATCGACGAAAGCCATGTAACGGTACCCCAGGTTCGAGCCATGTGGGGTGGCGACCGTTCCCGGAAAGTCAGTCTGGTGGATTATGGTTTCCGGTTGCCTTCAGCCTTAGACAACCGACCGCTTACTTTCAGTGAGTTTGAAGCCATGACCAACCAGACTATCTACGTCAGTGCCACACCCGGTGATTTTGAGTTGATGAAATCGGGTGGGGTCGTGGTAGAGCAGTTGATCCGGCCTACCGGCCTGCTGGACCCTGTCATTGAGGTACGCCCTAGTATTAATCAGATTGACGATCTGCTGGGAGAAATAGATGAGCGGGTACAAAAAAAGGAGAGAGTGCTGGTGACCACGCTGACCAAGCGGATGGCCGAAGAGTTGCAAAAATATCTGGAGCGGGCTGGTACCAAGAGCCGCTATATTCACTCCGAAGTGAAACCCCTTGACAGGGTGGAGATCCTGCGGGGTTTGCGACTGGGAGAATTTGATGTGCTGGTAGGGGTTAACCTGCTTCGTGAAGGGCTGGATTTGCCCGAAGTATCGTTGGTGGCTATTTTGGATGCCGATAAAGAAGGGTTTCTGCGTAATGAACGGTCGCTGGTGCAGACCATTGGGCGGGCAGCCCGTAATGAAAACGGTATGTGCATTATGTATGCCGATACCATCACTGGCTCCATGCAGGTAGCGATTGATGAGACCAACCGGCGTAGAAACAAGCAGATGGCTTACAACAAAGAACATGGCATTACGCCCCGCACTGTATTGAAATCTCGTGAATCTATCCTGGTGCAAACCAAAGTGGCTGATTCTAAAAAAATGATAAGAGCGTATGTGGAACCGGAAGAGAGTAGTGTGGCCGCTGATCCCGTGGTGGCTTATATGAGTAAGCCGGATTTGGAGAAATTGATCACCAAAACCCAAAAGAGTATGGAAAAAGCCGCCAAAGAGCTGGATTTTATAGAAGCAGCGCGCTTGCGGGATGAATTGAATGAGCTGAAGAAGTTATACGAAAGTAAAGAATAGTATCTTTAGCAGTAAACAATTGACTCCAACCCTTAGCTGTTGGCCCTTGATATAGCGCTAACCGCTAAATAATTTTTTGCTTTCATAGAGATCGATCTTACTTTTGCCCCAAAACCAAGGTTCATGAAGAAATTTTTTACGGTTCTCCTTTTCACTTTACTGACCCATTTCGCTGTTAAAGCCCAATACCTGGTAGGGTTTCATTTTGATGCTTATAAAACAGACAACCGAAAGCCGGTGGAGTTTATAGACAAGGCTCAGTTTGGCGTAGAGGCCAACTACTTTTTGTTAACCCAACTGGCTATGACGGCCGGAGTGGAATACTGGACAGAAGGAGGTTTGAAATTTGTGCCGGGTATGCGCATCTATCCTATCCAGACGGCATTTCTACGATTTCGTCCTTTGCTGGGCAAAGAAGTAGACTATGCTTTTGGTGCCGGGTATGCCCGCCGCATTACGGATTTCTGGCGTCTGGAAGTCATGACCGATTATTACTTCGAGATCAGCAACGTGGCCTTACGCTTTGGCGTAGCTTACACACTCTAGCAAACCAGGATATACTTAAGCAATACCGGATTTTTTGGCAACCAACATGATCCTTGGAGCGGTCAGGTCGAGGAGTGTGAGGTTGGGATAGTTGCTCTTGCTTTGCCTGTAAATATCATGATCAAGCATACGGATATGCTGCTCTTTGGTGAAAGGTAATAAAGAGACAATCTCTAAGCCTGCTTTGGCACAGTGTCTTTCCAGCGCTTTGACGGTCATTCTGTTGACACCTTGGTGGTAAAAGGATAAAGCCCGTTCCTTTTCCCGGGGCCTTATTTCTTCTAAATACCGAATAAAATCCTGCTCGCTCAATCGGACATGCCCCCACAGAAAGTCAAGCGTACATAGACTATGGCCTCCGTTTAGACTAAAGAAAGAATTATACTGGTGAATCATAACGCCCTCTTTTTTGAGCAGAGAAGCCATATTGACAAAAGCTTTTTCCGGATCATGGAGATGCTCCAACACGTCCCAACTGCAAATGAGATCAAAGGCGTTTTTTTCTAATCTGGAATGGCAGATGTCGTCGTCTACAAAGCGGACAGACTCTTTTCGGGAAAAAGCCATACTCAGTTGATCTCTCAACCGCTTGAGTTCTTCGTTGATCTCGTTTAATTTCTGTTCTTCCACGTAGTGTTCATCTACAGAGGCGGCCTTGTATCCGGAAAACTCTGTTCCTACTACTTCCTGAGCTCCTTGCTGCGCAAACACATAAGTATTGGCACCGGCATGGCAGCCAATTTCCAAGATGCGGCTCTGTGGCAGGGATATATTCATTGTTTTCAACAAAGGCATGATCTTCTCTACACTGATTTCGCCCTGCTGCTTGATTTTGGCCAGGTGAGCCGGAGAAGTATCGAGCTTTCTTTCTTTCAACATATGCTCCCAGCCAGGCTTGATTTTGCTTCGCAGGCCACTTTTGAGTTCGTACACATGCCCTTTGGAATCTTTGAACTCGCCAAATTTGCCAAACTTGTCCAGCGCTATCGGCGCTTCAAAAATATTTTGGATAAACTTACTCCTTTTCGCTCTGTCTATGGAGTATTTGATTAATCTCGATACCATTTCTACATTTCTTTAGCCAATTAAACGCAAATCTGCTCGGAAATCTGTATTCTTTTGAGAAGAACCTATAAAATTAGTGAAGAAAGAAAGAACTTTTCTAACTTCAATTTCAAAATTGCTTTATATCTTGGCCTTCACATCCGATTGAATATTCAATCCGTTACCCATTACCGATACAAGCAACCTTATTTTTATTCACGGCATCTGAGAGGTATATATTTTATGATTGTGAAAAAGACAAGTTACCTGTATGCGCAAACTTTATCTTATCTTTCTTAGCATCCTTTTGTCTTATGGCAGCTTTGCACAGGGTATCCGGGGAAAGGTCTATAACACAGACCAGGAGCCTCTCCCTTTTGCCACCATCTACATCAAACAGTTGGGTACCGGCACCAGCACCAATGAAGACGGTTCTTACGAAATTCAACTTGCACCCGGCACTTACGAACTAGTATTTCAGCACCTGGGATATGCTTCTGCTGTAAAGCAGGTAACTATTGGCAGCACTATGAAGCAGATGGACGTGGCGATGCCGCTGCAAACCATTCAGCTGAAGGAGGTGCAGATACGGGCAGGGAAAGAAGATCCGGCTTATACCATCATGCGTAAGGCCATTGCCAAAAGTAAGTTTCATACCCTGCAGGTACAGCGTTATACGGCTCAGGTATATATCAAAGGAGCCGGACGAGTAAAAGATGTGCCTTTCTTTCTGGAAAAACCTATGCGAGAAGAAGGGATGGATTCTTCTACGGTTTTCCTGACCGAATCGGTGAGTGAAATTACTTTCGAGCAGCCTAATACGTTGACAGAAAAGGTGATTTCTATTCGTTCGGTGGGTGAAGATAATGCGACCGGACCTAATAGTTACATCAACGGCAGCTTCTATGAGCCACAAGTGGCGGGTGTAATCTCTCCACTTTCTCCACGGGCTTTTGCCTATTATAAATTCCGTTATGAAGGAAGTTTTTATGACCGCCATTATGAAATAAACAAGATACGGGTCATTCCCCGCTCCCGGGGCGATAATGTGTTTAGTGGCTATCTCTATATTGTAGATGATCTCTGGAGTATCCATAGCCTGAATGTGATGACCTATAAGATGGGCTTTCAGTTCAATGTAAAACAGATTTACGCGCCCGTAGAAGGACAAGTATGGATGCCGGTGACCCATCGGATCGAGGTGTATGGAAAAATTTTTGGGATAGACCTGGAATATAAATATCTGGCCACAGTTAGCAATTATAAGGTTACCCTGAATCCTGATCTGGATGTGCAGGTAGAAGTAGTAGATGAAACGCTGGATAAAGAACTGGCGGAAGCACTGAAGAAAGAAGAACAGCTGGATCAGGAGGTAAACCAGGAAATGAAGCCAGACAAGGTATTCAAAGAAGAACAAAAGCTGACCCGTAAGACCCTTCGGAAAGCGTTGAGAGAGTATGAAAAAGAACTGGAAAAGCAGGAAGAGGCACCGGAAGTGGTCGCTAATAACAGCATGACCATTGATTCTACCGCCTACCAGCATGATTCTACCTATTGGGCCAGCATTCGCCCGGTACCCCTGAGTGAGATGGAAGTGAAGAGCTACCAGAAACTGGATAGCCTGGCAATCGCTGAAAAAAATGAAGACCAGGATCAAGATAAGAATGAACGAAAGGACGCTGATACTTTAAAAAGAAACGGTTTTCAGATAGAAGACCTGTTTTGGGAAACCACTTTCCGTTTGGGAGAACACAGTTCGCTAGCCTACCATTCTCCGTTGCAAAGTATTAACTTCAATACGGTGGAGGGTTTGCATTTTAACGTGCCTCTTACCTATGAGCGCCATTTCTCTCACAATCGTAGCCTTGAAATTTCACCGGTCCTACGATATGCTTTTGCACGGGAAAAACTGACAGGAAAGCTGCAAACGGCTTTCTACTACCCCGGACAGGAAGAAAAAAACGCGCTGACCCTGGAAGGCGGACGCTTTGTGTATCAGCTCAACGAGGCAGCACCCATTGCCCCGGTCACCAATACCATTTACACTTTATTTTACAAGCGCAACTATCTCAAGCTTTATGAGAAAGATTACGTGAAACTATCCAACACACACCATGTCAGCGATGCCCTGATGTGGCAGAGCAGCCTGGAGTGGGCAGAACGACATCAGCTATTCAATAACACGGATTTTACTTTTAACAAAAAGCGGGATGAAGAGGACTTTCTGCCAAATGCACCTGAAAACCTGGAACTGGATAATACCGAATTTCCTACCCACCAGGCACTGATAGCTACTATCGCCGTAGAATACCGGCCCTTCTTAAAATACCGAATCGATGATGGAGAGAAAGAAGAGATCCGTAAATCATCGCCTACCTTCCGGCTGAAATACCGTAAAGGGTTTTCAAAAGTTTTTTCCAGTGATGTAAATTTTGATCAGCTCGAACTGGGCGTGAAAGATCAGATCAATATTGGCATCCGCGGACGGCTGGATTATAATCTGTATGCGGGTAGTTTTCTCAATAACCGCCGCCTGTACTTTCCCGACTTTCAGCATTTTATGGGTAACCGTACTGTATTGCAGGTATCGGACCCTGTGGCCAGCTTCCGCCTCTTGGATTATTATGCGTATAGCACAGCACAAAACTACCTGGCGGGACATCTCTATTACCAGTTTCGCAAGCTGTTGCTGACACAGCTCTTTGAAGTTCGCATGCTGGGGCTGAAGGAAAATCTGGTACTGAATTATCTCCATACAGAGGTTTCGCCCCACTACCTGGAAGTAGGTTATAGCCTGGATAACATCTTCCGGTTTCTGCGACTGGAAGCGATCAGCAGTTTTGCTGATGGAAAATATCAGGATTTTGGCTTCAGGGTCGGCATTTCCACAGATCTTGAGAACTTGTTTGATTTTTGATACGGGTGGTCAACTAATAAACAGTGATCAGCGCAGGCCTTTTATGGCTCACTTTCTTAACTGACGGAAAAATGTCTGGATCAACTTCCTGGATTCGTCAGCCAATATGCCTTTTTTTATTTTAGTTTTAGGGTGTAAAGGCGAAATGCCATAAGTGGTAAATCCTCTTTCTACATCGTCGGCTCCGTAGACCAGTGTGCCTACTTGCGCCCAATATTGCGCGCCAGCGCACATCAGGCAGGGTTCTAAGGTGACGTACAACGTACAGCCGGGTAGGTATTTAGCGCCCAGATAATGAAAAGCTGAAGTCATGGCCAACATTTCTGCATGGGCCGTTGGGTCTTGCAGCTTCTCTGTCTGGTTATACGCTTTGGCAATGATACGGCCATCAGCTACGACCACGGCACCCACCGGCACTTCACCTTCTTCCATGGCATACTGTGCCTGCTGCAGGGCCATGCGCATGAAGTAAGCATCGTCTCTCTGAAAAATGTTCAAGGTAATAGCATTATAATGATCGGATATGAGAATGCGCAGCATTCTTTACTATTCATTCTGTGGGGGCGTATCGCTGATTTTTACACTCTCCATAATCGTTTTGGCGACCTCCTGCCACTGGCTTTGTTGTTCGGCAGGGCAGTTGAAAGTAAACACATAAGATTTACCGTTGTGAATGGTGTATTGGATATAGGTGTATTTTCTGATAGGCCGCTGCGCCGTCAAGGCGTCCTCCTCCGGGCGTACTAAAGAAACAAACTCAAAGACAGCAAAATCTTTTCCATTGACTTTTTCCAGGGCTTCTTTGTTGAAAGCGACTTCATCATACAAAGCCATGATGTTGGATCGGTAAAAGCTTTGCAGCATCGGCAAATCATTGGCCTGCCACCGGGCATTGGAGGTACTCACGCCTACGTCTACCTGCTGATTCTCGTTGGTATATAAGGCAATAGGTTTTCTGGCAGAAAGGTATTTCTGTTCCATCAGGTTATCCGGCAGGGGAGCAAACGATTCAGGAACTTTGAGTGTGATCCCTTCTCCGACCTCCGTTTTGACATAATTGACAGGAGACTGGAAAATCAGGCTGCCTACGCTTGCCAGAGCAGACCAAAGCAATAAAATGATCATGATATCAGAAGTATAATTCAGTTAGTATGATACAAATAGCTGTCATTAAGTTTAACCAACAAAAACACAAATTATTTCGTGCCAAAACACTCACCCTGCTTCTTTGTTTTTAATGATAAATAACTTAATCAAGCAAAGGTACTTATGAAAGCAGTAACATTTTTTAAACAGACCAGTTTGTTTGTACTTGCCCTATTGGCTTCTTTGACTTTGTCTCAATGTGGTGGTAACGGAGGGGATGAGGATAACAATACCCAGGAAGAGATAGAAACCGCTAGCGAGCAGGAAGCCATGTATCCGGAAGAGAAGTTACAGCAAAATACAAATCTTACGGACAATGACCCACTGGAATTACAAGGGGCTGATTTTCTGGATAAGAAAATTCTACTGGCTACCCTGAACCGCCAGAAAACGCTGGTAGGATATGAGATAGAAAAATTGACAAATGCCTCGGGTACTGCACAGGGAAACCTCCAACAGTTAAGAAATACCCAACAGCAGTTGGATCAGGTAATCACCCAGGTAAGAGCAGCTACGGAAGGTAATTTTGGGTCAATAGAAAATAGGGCGCAGGATGCCATCGAAAGTGCTGGTAATTTGATACAAAGCAACCGCATACAGGCGCAGCAGGGGTTCTGACAGACAGCACCCTGAGTCTTTCTGAACGATTCTGAGTGAACCAGCCAAAGGCTGGTTTTTTTATTTTTACCCTTTCCAGGATTAACCTTTTTTAACTCAAAGGAACTTCAGAAATCAGTCCCTGATCTTCAACATCAACTGCTTTAATTTTCTGAACCTGATCAACGAAGACTGGGGCGGGTATCACAATATTATTAACGAGGAGTTATACAATGTGGATGGCTTTGATCCGGCGAAGCAGCGTGTTATGTACAGTGTGCATACTAATTATGGGCAGCGCCGGTATGAAGGTGATGGATTTAAACTGATGCTCGGATTGAAGTATATTTTTTTACAAACATAGGTGTATCTTCGGGTAAGTGCGTTGATGTCTCTGTATGGCATAAAGAAGAATTGACAGAGACACAGGCCCGGAAATACACATTTTTTATCTATGAAGCAGCCCTGCTTAAGCTATAGTATTGTTTTCTTTGTCCTGATGTTGATAGGCTGCCAGCCTGCAACAGTCAATGTTGAAGACTATGTGCCTCAGGATGTCCCTAAAAAAGCAGCGGTTGCCGCCGTGCTGGAAAAACATCCTATCGAGGTGGTCGTGCACCGGGGGGCCAACCATCTGGCACCGGAAAACACCTTTGCGGCGGCAGTGAAAGCCATTGAGTTGGGAGTGGCTTATGTAGAAATTGACGTGCATCGCAGCCTGGACGGGGTGCATTATATATTGCACGATTTTTCTTTGGGGCGCACTACCAACGGATGGGGGCCCGTACGGCTCAGAACATCCCGCTACATAGATCAACTGGATGCAGGAAGCTGGTTCAGCGAAGATTATAAGGGAGAAAGAGTGCCTCGCCTGAAAGAATACTTGCAGTGGATCAAAGGGAAAGCCAAAGTATACCTGGATGTGAAAGCGGCCCATCTGGAGGAACTCATCGCCATGATACGGGAATTACAGATGGAGCAGGATACCTTCTTCTGGTTTTGGAATCCTGCCATGACCCGCGAGTTTCGTCAGCTGGCGCCAGACTTTAACCTGAAAGTCAACGCACATTCGCCAGAAGAAGCGCTGGAAGCGAAAGAAAAATACAATGCCCAGATCATAGAGTGCAACGTGACAGAAATTACACCCGAACTGGTAAAGGTCTGCCGTGAAAACGATATAGAAATCATGGCTTACGCCAACAGCAATACAGCAGAAGAATTTCGTGCTGTTATTCATTCCCAGGCCGACAAGGTCAATTTGGACAAACCCCAGTTGTATCTTGAGGTTTTGCAGGCCGAACAAAAACAAAATAGTCCCCACAGTACGTTTTAAGCATAGAGTTTGCTATTTTTATGAAAAATAACTGCATTTCATTATGGAAAGATCAATAGATCAAAATAATCCTTTGAAAAGTCTGGAAGATTGGGAAGACTTTGTAGTGTCCCGTTATCCGGAAGAAAATGTACAATCTGCCAAAGAGCGTGAAGATTACCGCAATTATGATAATCCTGCCCGGGATACCGTAAGAGAATTCTACCGGCTGAATCATACGTACCAGACGTTTGATTTTGTCCGGGCCAAAGAAAAAGAATATCTGGGGCTGAACCGCAAAGAAATGTCTATCTGGGAAGCGGCCGAGTTTCTGAATAACCTGGTAGACGATTCCGATCCGGATATTGACCTTTCTCAATTGCAACATTTGTTGCAGACTTCTGAATCTATTCGTGCCGACGGGCACCCTGACTGGTTTGTGCTCACAGGTTTTATCCATGATCTGGGCAAGATTCTGTGTCTGTTCGGAGAACCACAGTGGGCTGTCGTAGGCGATACTTTCCCGGTAGGTTGCCGGTATTCTGATAAGATTGTGTATCCTGAGTTTTTTCAGCACAACCCCGATTCTCAGAATGAGCAGTACCAAAAGAAGCTGGGTGTCTATGAAGAAGGTTGCGGTCTGAAAAATGTACATCTTTCCTGGGGTCATGATGAATATCTATACCATGTGGTGAAGGATTACCTGCCCGAACCAGCGCTTTACATGATCCGTTACCACTCTTTCTATCCGGCACACCGCGAAGGGGAGTATGATTACCTGATGGATGATCATGACCGCGACATGTTTAAGTGGGTCAACAAATTCAACCCTTACGATTTGTACTCCAAGAGTCCGGAGCCACCCAATGCCGAAAAGCTGCGTCCGTATTATGAAGACCTGATTGCCAAATACTTTCCGGCGAAGGTGCGATTTTAATATTCAAGGCGATGTGACAGGCTGCGTCCAGGCAGTTTCCACATCGCCTTCCTGATAAGGGTTTTCTTTGGGTTTGGTAGAGATAATTTTAGCCCGCACATACAAATCATCCCGTTGTAGTTGGTATTGGGCCTGTTTCCCTTTTACTTCTTTCAACAGCATGCCCGCCTTTTCCATCCCTGTATTCTGCTTGCTTCCCCAGAATTGTATCGTATAGTCTATACCCTCTTCGGGGGCTATCTGAAGACTTAACAAACCGGCTTTGTATTGAATATCCTCCAGCACCACACCCGTAGTGGCATAAAAATCTCCGTTTTCCATGGCTTCTATCAGAGCAGCAGGGGTGAGCGATGATGCCCGAACCATGACCCAGCCTCTGCCAGGATTGCTGTTTTCACTATTGTAAAGATGATAGCTATGGGCATCGTCGGTAGCTAGTCCGTATAACAAGGGTTTACCATCTTTGATATAGTGGGTGAGTAACTGATCCCACATCTGTTCGGTGCCAGGCCTGAGGGAATCACCATAATTATTGACCAGCGGATGCCCGTTGTATACCTCAAAGAACCGTTCTCCCTGCAGTTGCATCATATCCTCCACCGTAATGGCCCAGCCAAAATTGGGATGGTTGATATGAGGGAACATAGGCTGACCGGTGCGTTTCCGCTGGGCATACACCTGATCAAGGTTGTTTTGCATCACATCTGCTACACTCTTTCCACCCTGAGGCTCAATCAGTTCTTTGATGTTGGTCGCATTCATGTGAATGGGTTTATCCTCATAGCTATCTGTGATTTCTTCAGAGGGTATGATCAGAAATTTACCTTCTTCCTCGAAGAGGGGGCCGTATTCTTCCAGTGTTTTTAGCTTTACCTCTGTGCGTCCGGCAGTGTCTTTTTTATACTGTACCCAATCGTCGCCATACTGAGCCAGGTATCGCTCAAAACCTTGTTCATGGGCATAAGACTTAGGAATCAGCTTCCATTTCTCACCCTGGGCCAGAATGTTATGATCGGAAAGGGCGACAAAATCATAATCATGTGACTTATACCAGCCCATGATCATCTCCGGAAAATCATCGCCGTCGCTCCAATAGGAGTGTGTATGCAGATTGCCTTTATACCATTGCTGGGCAACAGCGTTTTGGTTGATGAACAAGACAAATAGTATAATACAGATAAAGCGGCTCATAGAATGGATGATTTGTGATTGAGTGACCAGAATGTTTTCTAAATTTGTAAATTTCCTGCAAATCCTGAAATTACAAAGATTAATTTTGTATTATCTGTTTTTATGATCCACAAAACGTTTGTCACTTTTTTGGGGTGTCTGGTCTTATTCTCCGCCTGTTCTGAAAAGTCCAGAAATATGAATCTCTCACCGCTTGCTTATGTACGGCCCCTCATAGGGACAGCGCCCAGCACTACGGAAACGGCGCGCCTGCACAGTGAAGCAGGCTCTGAACTTCGAGGGCAGACTTTTCCTGCCATTGGCATGCCTTTCGGGATGACGCAATGGACGCCCCAGACAAGGGCTACAGAGCAAAAATGCTTATCACCCTATTACTACCAGGATGACAGCATTCAAGGTTTTCGAGGGAGTCATTGGATGAGCGGCTCCTGTACACAGGATTATGGCAGTGTAACCATTATGGCTTTGCAAGGAGAATTGAAAGTAGATCCGGTCGAACGGGCCTCACGATTCTCACATACCAGGGAAAAAGTGACACCTTCCTACTATGCTGTCATGCTAAGCGATTACCGGATACAGGCTGAAATGACAGCCACCAGCCGGGCCGGTTTTTTACAGTTCACCCCTGCTACTGAGGAAGCTACCTATATCATTGTAGAGCCTAACAGTGATGAGGGAGAAGGCTATGTGGAGATCATTCCTGAAAGAAACGAAATTGTTGGTTTTAATCCGGTGCACAGAATCTATCAGGGCTGGGGAGAAAGCGCGGGTTTTAGCGGTTATTTTGTAATCCGTTTCGAACAACCTTTTGAAACCTATGGCCTCTGGCAAGGAAAAGAAATTATGCAGGGAGAACAGAAGATAGAAGCCTCCGGACAGTCAGTAGGGGCTTTTGTCCAATTGGCCGCTGCCAAGGGAAAGCCGCTCAAGGTAAAAGTAGGTACCTCTTTCACCAGTATTCCTCAGGCCCGGAAAAATCTTGAAACTGAAATAAACGGATGGAATTTTCTCCAGGTACGTAAAGCTTCCGAGCGGGCCTGGAAAGAGGCGCTGAACAAAATCCAGGTGGGAGGAGGAAGTGAAGAAGAAAAGATCATGTTCTATACGGCGCTGTATCATACCATGATGCTGCCCCGCCTTTTTAGTGATGTGGATAGCGTGTATGTGGGTTTTGCCAATAGCAAAAAAGTGTATAAAGCGGATAAATTTAACTACTACACTGACTTTTCCCTATGGGATACTTTCCGAGCGGTGCATCCGCTGCATACGATCATCAACCCGGACCGGACGGCCGATATGGTAGAGTCGCTGCTGGTGATGGCACAACAAGGTGGTTGGCTCCCTATTTTCCCTGCGTGGAACAGCTATACGGCTGCCATGATCGGCGACCATGCCATTGCCATGATTGGGGATGCCTGGATGAAAGGAATCAAACCGGTTGATGAGGAACTGGCGTATGAGATGATGCGAAAAAACGCTTTTGAACCTAACACGGACCTAAAAAGCTATCGTAGTGGAAAGGGGCGGCGTGCCCTGACCTCTTATCTGCAATATAATTTTATCCCTTTAGAAGATTCCGTACCGGACTCTTTTCATCAGAACGAACAGGCATCCCGCACCCTGGAGTACGCCTATGATGATTTTGTACTGGCACAGGTCGCTAAAGAACTGGGAAAAGAAGCGGATTATCAGGCACTGATCCAAAGAGCCAGAAACTATCGTTATGTATTTGATTCGCTCACAGGCTACGTGCGGGGACGCTATGCCGATGGCCGCTGGATAGAACCTTTTGATCCGGTGGCACCCCGTGCCAGTTTTATCACCGAAGGGTCTCCTTTTCAATATACCTGGTATGTACCCCAGGATGTAGCCGGGTTATTAAAACTGATGGGTGGAAAAGAGAAATTCATACAAAAATTAGATACGCTCTTTGAGCAGCGTTATTACTGGCATGGCAACGAACCCGGACACCAAACCGCCTATCTGTATGCCTACGCCGGCGCTCCCTGGAAAACCCAGCAAAGAGTGCGCGACATCATACAGGAAGAATACAGTGCTACACCCGGTGGTTTGAGTGGAAATGAAGATGCCGGACAAATGTCGGCCTGGTTGGTGTTCAGTATGATGGGTTTTTATCCTGTCACACCAGGTATACCCTGCTATGTCATTGGCAGTCCGGTATTTGATCAGGTTACCCTGAATTTAAAAGGCGGAAAAACCTTTTTAGTGAGAGCGCACAACACGTCCAGCGAGAACCGCTACATCCAGGCTGCTCTGCTGAACGGTGAGCTACTGAACAGAAGCTATCTGCGGCATGAGGAAATCATGGAGGGCGGTGAGCTGTTGCTGGAAATGGGACCTGAACCCAATGAGCAATGGGCTGCCCAAGATAGCAGTCTTCCCCCTTCTATGGGCAACATAGAAAATGTAGAAAAAGAGCAAGAAGAAACTTTGGAATGATAAGAAATGTAGAGAAGATAAATAGGTTAAAGATTAACTGTAAAATTGCTTTGAAGCAGATAAACGAAAGGTTGATGATCGTAAAATAAAAACATGAACCAACAACTCATTACCATATCGCCCAGGATACAAAGTGGTACTCCTGTGTTTTATAACACGCGTGTACCTGGCTTTGGTTACTAGTGCTAAGAACCTTGAATTTCAGCAAAATTTGCAGAAATTTAATATTATAGTGATTCATGCTAAAGATATTCGTTACGAAACGGTCTTACCTTTTGTACCGAAAATTGAGAAAAGTTTAACGAAAAGAAATATAGGAAAAGTAATAAAGGTTTAAATGTCCCAGGAAGATATCTATAGCGAATACTCCTTTTTATTGGAGAAAACGTCCAGGCGGATCAAGCAATACGCTCAGAAAAAGTTTACAGAGTTTGATTTCGGCGTCACAGTGGATCAGTGGATGGTACTCAAACAACTTTACCCCAGTTCGAATATCAACCAGAGTGAGCTGGCCGAAATCACTTTTAAAGGAACTCCCACCCTGACCCGTATTGTTGACCTACTTTGTGCCAAAGGATTGACAGAAAGAATCGTGGACTGTAATGACCGCCGTAAATGTCAGGTACACCTGACAGCCTCCGGCAAGCGAAAGGTGGAAGAAATGAAACCGAAAGTCAGTCAGATCCGCAAAGCGGCCTGGAATAGTTTGAGTCGGGATGACTTCGAGCACTTCAAGCACGTCTTGCATACCATCTATCAAAATTTAGCCGTATAATTTATTTACCCAATTAATTGCTATAATAATTATTGCTATAGCAAACAATTAATTTATCTTTGCGTAAACGCATTAGTAAAGCAATATCACTATGTTAAACATTACAGAAGAAAAAACCATCAGCACTGACATTTGTATCATTGGTGCCGGACCGGTAGGTTTATTTGCCGTGTTTGAAGCCGGATTGCTGAAAATGCGCTGTCACCTGGTGGATGCGCTGCCGCAAATTGGTGGTCAGCTTTCTGAGATTTACCCTAAGAAACCTATCTATGATATTCCTGGCTATCCGGAAGTGTTAGCGCAGGATTTAGTGAATAATCTGGAACAGCAGATCGCTCCTTTTCATCCTTCTTTCACGCTGGGAGAACGGGTAGAGGAACTGGAGCGATTGGAAGATGACTCTTTCCGGCTGCAAACCAATGAAGGCACCGAAATATATTGTAAGGTGGTGGTTATTGCTGGCGGTTTGGGTTGCTTCGAACCCCGGAAACCCGCTATTGAAAACCTGGAAACCTATGAAGGAAAAGGTATTCATTATATTGTGAAAAATCCTGAGAGATACCGTGGAAAAAAACTGGTATTAGCCGGTGGTGGTGATTCTGCCCTCGACTGGACCTTGTATCTGGCGGAGCTGGCAGAAGAACTTACGCTGGTGCATCGGGGGAGTACTTTCCGGGGAGCCCCGGATTCTGCGGCCAAAGTGATGGCCCTGGCTGATCAGAACAAGATTAATCTTCGCCTGAATGCCAATGTGACTTCTATCATAGGCAATGGTCATCTGAATGCTTGTATTCTCTCAGACAATGAGAAGAATACGGAAGTGATCAATACAGATTATTTCATTCCGCTGTTTGGATTAAGCCCGAAATTAGGTCCTATCGCCGACTGGAACCTGAACCTGGACAAGAACGCTATTGCGGTGCATACGGAAGATTATTCTACCAACATACCAGGTATCTATGCGATAGGCGATATCAACACCTATCCAGGCAAGCTAAAGCTCATCCTGTGTGGTTTCCATGAAGCGGCACTGATGTCGCACAGCGCTTACCGTATTGTGAGTGGCGGAAAAAAACCTAGTTTTAAATATACCACAGTCAATGGTGTTCAAACCTTTTGATCTATGATTACCCTTTATGTAGAAGAAAATAACGGCGAACGCCGTCCTATTGAAGTACCTACTGATATGTCATTGTCACTGATGGAAGTGCTGAAAGCTTCCGATTATCCGGTACAAGCGACTTGTGGCGGGATGGCCCTTTGTGCTACCTGCCATGTAGAAGTGCTGGACGGTGACGATAAATATAAAGAAGCTACAGACCCTGAACTGGAAATGCTGGATACCTTACCCGAAGTGTCTGACACCAGCCGTCTGGCCTGTCAGATGCGTATTGAAGATGAGATGGATGGATTGGTCGTACGGATCCTGGCCCAGGAAGAAGGATATGTTTAGCCCTGTCGGAAACTGATTTATCAATAAAAGCCTTTGTCATTCGCAAAGGCTTTTTTATTATATGTGCTGCAGAATCTGCCCTATGGCCGTTTCGCCATTGAAAGCTTTGATTAGCTTCTGTTCTTCTGAATAAATGTATAAGGAAGGCGTCTGAACGGCTCCAAAATTATTCAGAATATTCATCAGATCCGTGTAAGCAAAGAAGACATTTGGATTACCCTTCAGGTTATATTCCTCTGAAAACTGCTCAATTTCTTCAATAGGAGCAGAAGAAACAAAATACATGTTGTAATCCCGGAAGGCTTTCAGATGTTCCCGTATCTGTACGGCTTCCCGTTGGCAGTGGTCACAATCAGGCTGAAAAAGCACTATGATGGATTTTCCTTCCAGGTTCTTGGTAAAGACCTGGCTTCCATCAGGTTTTACCAGCAGAATATTCGGTAAGGTTTCGTGTGTGATGGGTTGGCTCTGCCGAATTTCTTTGATAGTATTTTCAGGCAACACAAAGCCGGTGAAAATAAAGACAGCAATAAACAGAAGGATGATGCCGGAAATTGTAGCTTTCATCATGATCAGGTTTGGTGATTCATCGTAACTGGCCGAACAAACTCGGTTCCTGCAAAAATACAACAAATTGAGATAAATAAGCGAGAAAGATACATCATCTTCTCAAGCACTCATCCCAGGCTTTTCACTGAATCTCCTTGATTTTAATATTCCGGAACCAAACCGGTGCGCCGGCGTGCTTGCCCTGCAAACCAATATGACCGTGCGTGGGTAGTGTTGCCAGTGGTTTGTTAAGCCAGGAAGGAATTTCTGATCCATCCGGATTTTGTTTAGCATCCGTCCATTGGCTCATATCCATTGCAGCCACCATTTCTCCGTTTAGCATCACCCAGATGTTTTTATCCTGGCAAGTAATGGTATAGCGGTTCCATTCCCCCGGTTTTTTTACAGCACTTTTCTGGGGTGCCAGCCTTCCGAAGATGGCACCACACTGCCAGGTAGCGGGTGCGTTGGCCCATTGCTCATGGTAGTCATCGGCAATCTGGATTTCCACCGAATTGGGAATCCAGTTTTCCAGGTCGGTAGCATAGACCACTACGCCACTGTTGGTGCCTTCTGCAGTTTTGAATTCCAGGTCGAGGATGAAATTATCGTAATCCTTTTCACTCCAGATTGCCTGGTCTTCGGTGGCTGTCAGCTCCTCTTTTTCAAAGCGCCAGATGCCTTCCGGGTAAATGGCATTGGATAAATCGGATTCGAAAAGGGGCATCCAGTCTTTTCCAGAGGTTTTAGGATGTTTCTTTGGAGGAACCTGGGCAAAGGTGTTAGCCATAAGCAGACCACTGATTGCCAGCATTAACCATATTTTTTTCATCGTTCTCTCGTCAATTGTGTAGTGGGGTAAAAAAGCACGGCGGCTGAGCCGAACCTGTTATTCATTTTCCGGATGTAATTTATAGTTACCGGAGGATTGAAACAAGTAAATGGACAAGTGTAATGGTAGTTGGCTGACTATTATGACAGTTCTGTCAGAGGGTATCAATTTTCTTTTGTATCATCTGTTTCTCGGTTTGAGACTTTGCCAGGGAAAGGGCTTTCGTAAAATTTTGCTTTGCTTTTTTATCGTCGATACTCGTGTAAAGTTCGCCCAGCAGGATACAATAAAAATGATGATCTGACAGGTTTAGTTTTTCTGCGGCGGTGAGGGCTTCTTGTTTACCCTTTACTTTGGAGAGCGCAAAGATTCGGTTCAGTGCTGCCATGGGGGAGTACTCTATTTGTAGTAATTGGTCGTAGAGCTGCAAAATATTTTTCCATTTTTCCTGTAAGTCGGACTTTTGTGTGTGCCAGTAAGCAATGGCTGCTTCCAGGTGATATGTTGAGATACTATGGCCAGTGGCTGCCGCCTGCAGGAAATAACCTCCTTTACTGATCAGGTCGGTGTTCCAGAGGCTGGTATCTTGTTCTTCGTATAAAATAAGTTCGCCCTGCTGGTCTAAGCGTGCCTCGAACCGGGAGGCGTGAAAACACATCAGGGCCAGCAACGCATTGACGGGTGGCTTGTTGGTGGCAGCGTTTTCAACAAGCATGGTGCACAACCTCATCGCCTCCAGGCAGAGGTCCTTCCGAATAGTTTTGTCTTGGCTGACCGAATAGTACCCTTCGTTAAACAGCAAATAGAGCGTTCTTAATACAGGACCCAATCGCTCGTCAATGGCGGAGTCTTCCGGAAATTCAATCCTGATGTTTTCTTCCCTGAGTTTTTCTTTTGCCCTGAACAGCCTTTTGTTAATGGTTTCTTTGTGGGAAAGAAAGGCATCTGCAATTTCATTGATACCGAAACCGCAAAGAATACGAAGTGCCAACCCAATTTGTGCTTCCGGTGACAGGGAAGGATGACATATGACAAACATCATCTGCAACTGACTGTCGTGGATATTCTGCGGCGATAGATCAATTTCTTTGTCCTGATAGGCAGAAGCCCAGCTTTTCATGTCGGGCACCATTTTGTTTTTGTAGAGGGAATCCCGGATGGCATCCCGGATGGAATCCCGGTGCAAGGCGTTTTTTGCTTTGTTCTTGGCAACACGGTACAGCCAGGCTGTCGGATTTTGAGGAATTCCTTTGAGGCCCCATGTTTGGGCGGCTGTCAGAAAAGTATCGCTGGCAATGTCTTCTGCCATTTCTAACTGGTAGAGCCCAAAATGTTTACAGAGGACAGCCACAATTTTTCTGTATTCTGTCCTGAACAGGTGCGGCATCAATTCCTGGTGATTCATCTGTAAGAAGCTTTTACAAACGTATTGGCTATCACTGATCGCTGTCGTGTACTGACACTATTTTCCTTACTTCCACACTATTACCTTCTCCCTGCAAGATAGGGCATCGCTGGGCAAAGCTGACCGCTTCCTCAAAGTCTTTTGCCCTGATGATGATGTATCCGGCAATGGATTCTTTGATTTCAGCAAAAGGCCCGTCTGTAATGATATGGTTGGATCTGATCACCCTGCCCTCCGTTGATAAGCCTGTACCACCCAGAAATTTGTTTTGGGCCATCAGGCTGCTCACCCAATCCTGGTATTGTTTCATATATCCCTGTAATTGCTCCGGAGAAGGTTGCGCTTCTTTGGTGATCAGGTCTAAACGCATTAAAATGACGAATTCATCCATGTTATTATGATTTTTTACTTAGGAAAGACTTTTCGGCTGGTAGCAGAGAAGAACAACGCCGCTCTTAAAAGTTTTGGACTTGATAAGCTGAAGATCCAGTATATGGGGAATGTCTTTAAACAAGGGAGTGCCACCACTGATGACCACCGGATTCACCATAAGCTGATACTCATCAATCAGACCCTTTGCTGCCAACTGGGTAACAAGGCTGCCACTGCCCAACAAGGTGATATCCTTTCCAGGTAGTTGTTTCAGTTTTTGTATTTCTTCTTCCATGTTGTCATGCAACAGTCTTGTGTTGTTCCAGTTGGCCTTTTTCAGTGTTCTTGAAACAACAATCTTTTCTGCCCTGTTCATCCCTTCAGCCACGATCGGATCGTTTTTGAGCGCCTCCGGCGTCGGCCAGTAAGAGGCCATCATCTCATAAGTTATTCGTCCTAGCAGAAGAGTATTGCCACCAGATTGGAGACTTTCCCCGGCAAATTCGTTTTCTTCTGCGCTATGCTGATGCCAGCTAATATCTCCGTCCCACCCTTTGAAGTAACCATTAAGGGTCACAAAAGTAAATGCGCTTAACTTTCTCATGTCAAAAGATGTAAAAGTTCGTGAATGTTCATGTTTCACCCTTATGACAAATGAGATGGCCCCTATTGGACATTATGCGAAAGATTTTTTTACCTTTCACTGCTATGCCCCGAAAGATTGCTGACGATACGAATGGGAATAGCTGATTACTTTGTCAGCGTGGTAGGGATTGTCCCGACCACCTGCACGCCATGTTGGGTAAGAATATCTGTTTTGTGAGGATTGTTGGTGAGCATCCGTACAGACCTGACGCCTATCTCCTTCAACATTTCTGCTGCTACCCTGAAGTCTCTCGCGTCCTTTTTAAAGCCAACAGCTTCATAAGCATCTGCCTGCTTGAACCCCTGCCTTTTGTAGGCAACACTTTTCAACAAGGCAAAATGCCCATTTCCTTTGCCTTCCTGGTCTAACCAGATAATAATGCCCTTACCTTCTTTTTGTATCAGTTGCTGAGAGATTTCCATCTGTTCTCTGCAATCACACTCAATGCTGTTGAAAACATGTCCGAAAATACAGGAAGAATGAACCCGGCACAGTACGCCTTCTTCCCCTGCTACATTGCCCATGGTGAGTGCGATAGATTCTTTTTGTCCGTTATAGAAAAGGGTTTCGTGAAATTCTCCGAATTTTGTTTTGAGGTTTCCTTCGGCAAGTTTGATAACCATTGTTGTTCGTTTGATTTTATGATGATGTGAATGATCAGATTCACTGGGGTTATGTGTATTTTACGGGGAATGGCTGCTGAATGGATACTATTATCTGCTTGTTTATATTACTGATTGTGATGCAGCCTGGTTAAAAGCTTATGGCAGTGATCAATTTTGTTAGTCTTGACTGCCAGTAGTATTGTGCAAAGCCAGTGTCATATAATAGAGGTCAAAGCCTTTTGCCCAATAATCCTTTTCCGTCTTTTCTAATACAAACCCTATTTTCTCATAAAACGGATAGGCCAGTTGCGTCGTCCTGACAACCACCACCTGTATCCCTGGATTTTTTTTGATTTGATCGATTCTGTATTTTGTAAGGAGGGTGCCAATGCCCTTTCCCTGGAAGTCAGGATGAATCATATCCCACGAAATCCGGGCTGTCTGGGCATCCATGAAATAATTGATGCCTCCTGCGCCAATAATGTTACCATTTTCTTCTACGACAAAATATTCCTCTACATGGTGGTCAAGATAGTCGGCAAAGTCGTTCTCTTCGGAGACATCAAAATTCTGTGGTATATTCAGCCTCAGTAAAGCCATGACGGCTTGTTTGTCTTTACTTGTATAGGATCTGATCATACTGTGACTTATAGTAGTTTCGAATTGGTGGATTATTTTCTGTCTAATGCCTGAGTGTATTGCTGAATTACATTAGTAACCAGGTTCCGGAACAGAGGAATAATCTGCTTCATGATAGGGTCCGTTTATAAGAGCCAACGCTTTATTCTGATTAGCTATAAGCTAGTGACAAACTTTGAAACCCTGTTGTTTACTGCTGAGAGATTTCAGGCAGAACATGCACTTCATCTACTCGGTTGCTTTTGTCTAGCCGCCACCAAACCATACTGTCAATTTCTTTATATTTAGAAAAACCATTTTTGGATAGTGTTTTGTGTGAAGGGTAATTATACTTGTCTGTCTCTGCAAGTATAGAAAGTACGCCTGGTTGGTCAAAGGCCCATCGGACTAATGCGCCCAAAGCTTCTGTCATAAATCCGTTACTTTGAAAGTCAGTATACGTTCCATAGCCGACTTCTACTTCTCCTTTTTTATTGGGGCTTCCCTTGAAGCATAAGTCTCCAATCATGACTCTTTTGGCCTTATGAATAACGGTCCATAAAGTATTGTATAAGTAGTTGTGATGATGGGCAGCGATACTGGGTAGAACTACCTGCTCTAATGCCTCTTTGAGTTCATTGGAAAGTTTTCTGGGGTATGCATTAAGACCTAACTGCTTTTCCAGAGAGTTGTCTAACTTTATATAACAAAGCATCTGTTTGAATGACAATGGCCTGATCAAAAGTCTTTCTGTTTCTAGCGATATAACCTCTGAATGTATCATTTCATGGCATGTTATACTGACTAACGATACGGTGAATTACATGTGACCCATACGGTATTTCTGTTGCTTAATCTATCTGAATATAGAATTCTACAGTGGTATCTTCTGCGTTTATGACCCACTGGTCTTCTGCCGGAAGTGCCTTTCCTTCAACTACTTCAAGCGTTGCGTTCTTCACTTTCGGAAAAATAACTTCACACTGCCAATCCGGATTGGTTTGTACGGCTTTGATCCAGACCTGTGTTGCTGTTTTTTTATAATAAAGATCCACCTCATGATCATCACCCATTATCACATTTTCCAGGGCGGCCTCATCCCATTCACTTGGCAGCTGAGGCTTGATGGTAACTTTTTTATGAGCGGCATCCGGGTTAATACCAAAAAACTGATTGACAATAGGAACGGCATAACTGTAGATGTTCCAGGCCTGGGTCATCATGCCGTAGTCAGGAGAGACTTCGTACATACTACCGGGCAGGGCATAGCTGAAGCTTCTGGTCATTCTTTGAAGGTATTCTAGGGCTTTGTCTTCCCGCCCATAGTTATTTTCTGCTACTATCTGTACACCAGTGGGGAGGGTCATTACAGCCCCCGTATAGGAAAATACCTTGGAGCCTTTGAAAGAACCCTCATCGGAGCCTGCCGATTCGTCACGGTCTATACCGGTGACAAATACCCCAAAGGGATTGACAAATTGAGCGGCTGTTTCCAATGCCTTCAGGGCTTTATCAGGATCGGCTATTTTCATTTCCATAGGTGTGTTGACTACCCAGTTGTGGTATAATACATACGGATTGTCCTCGGAAGAAGGGCTGTTCAATATCGTTTGCTTTGTTTTTTGTAATTCCTCCACAGCCCATGGTTTATTGAGGGTATCGGCTCTGATCAGGGCATCTTCTATCAGGGTGAGGGCTTGCTGGTCCGTACCGATGAAATCTGCATAGGACTGAAACTTTTCCGACCAAAAGGCCTGATTGATTTTCTCTTTCAGTTGGCGGGCTGTTTCTTCATAGTGCGCTACCAATGTTTCTTCTTCCAGTTCACGCGCTATCTTTGCGGCATCTTCAAAAGCTCTTTGAGAATAAGAGGCCACATCAATCATTTCACTATTTAATCCATGAATTTCCATCATGCCAAAGCCTTCAGGAAACAGGTTCTGATTGGTGTCATTTTCAGCCAGCAGCCATTCTAACCCTTTCTTGATGGTAGGAAAGTATTTCTTCAGAAATGCCTGATCTCCGGTCCAACGGTACACTTCCCAAATCAAAGAGGCAAATTGCGGTGTCTCATTGATATTTCCTTGATTGAATACCGCTCCATTGGTAGACACTTCATGAATGATTCTTCCATTGCCATTAACCGCATGGGAGAGGCTGTCTATCAGTGCGATGGTCTTTAAAGCGGTATCATGCTGCCCGATGGCCATATATCCTTTCAGGGCGTATTCACTGTCGACACCAAACCACCAGGGATAGTCGGGAATACCCGCCATAATCCCTGTGCCTATTTCCGGTACCGACCGGACCAACCAGTCAGAATTATATTTTAACCACTCGAAGGCTTCTTCCATTTTCTTATCAGGGATGGTTAATTTGGACTGCAAAGCCAGTTGTTCGTATCGTCTCTTCTTGGCTTCCACATAGGCGAAAAGGTGGTCCTGAATATCTTTATAAGTAGCCAGTGCATCGTTTTGAGAGGTGTAAGACCCTGCTATCGTAAAGTTGATGGTATAAGTGCTATTCCCTGCTATGGTCACATCATACACCAGGGAGGCAGCCGTGCCCTTCCCGGCATAAGAAGATTTTGCTGTAGCGTGGTCTGTAGATTTTTCATCGGCCCCAAAATAAACAAACCAGGGATTGGAATGATCTTTCACGACCCATGCATCAAGTTTGCTGTCAAAAGAAGCTTCATCCGTGCTGTCTATCATTTGGGTGCGTTCACCCAACCAGGTAGGTCTCAGGTCTGAGAATCCCTCAAATTGAAACTTCAGGTTTTGCGGTTCTGATCCTGTGTTTCTCATGATGAATTGTACCGCAATGCCTTCTTTTTGATCCGGAACAAACTGCCATCTTTCTACTTCTATATTTTTATGAGCGATGGTAAACAGGTGTTGGTTAGCAAAGGGATAGTTGATAAAAGTATGGGCATCGTCCAGACTTTCAGCCTCCTCGTTCCATACCAACGCAGCATGAAAACCATCCATCAATTTGATAGGATGATTCCAGATGCCTCCCATTTCTCCTGTTATATGCCAGCCCAGTTCTGGAAAAGCACCGTTTTGATGGCCCACCATATACACTCTATCACCGGCCGTGACATAAGGAGAAGGTAAATATTCAGGGTTTCCTTCTATGGCAGGGCTATCTTCGGTGAGCGTATTGAAGGTAGTTTCTTCCTGCTGATGACAGCTCAGCAAGACAATGCCTAACAAAAGTAATATGGGTCCTGTTGGCCTCATTTTTGGGAGAAGCGTTTTCTATACTAAAGAGATCAATGACGGCTCTTTTGTGTGTAATATGACGGTTTTGAGGTGATACCGCAAACTTTTGTCAGGTTTAATTTAATCCTGATAAGGATCTGATTTTTTGTGCTTGTCTTCAATTACCCCATGTCGCTTTTTCAGTGCCTGTTATGCTTCTTCCATGGTGAGGATCACATTTCCTGTTTTCTGACCACTGGCCACATACTGGTAAGCCTCTACAACCTTTTCTAATGAATATTTTCTGTCGATCACAGGTTTAAATTCCCCTTCTTCTGTGAGATTTTTGATAAACAACAGGCTTTCCTTCTTATCAAGTGGAATAGGAAACTTAACTTTTTTCTTGCCCAGGATCGGGGTGATGAGGGCTAAAACAGGGTTTTGTGCCATAGCCCCTAATTCTGATGAAGCGTAAACGCCACCCGGGTGTAGGAGTCGTTTGCATTGGGCAAATGAACTTTTACCTACTGCATCAAAAATATAATGATATTTTTGATCAGCGATGGCAGTAAAATCCTCCTGGGTATAATCAATCACTCTATCGGCACCCAGCGATTGGATTAGGGCTACATTTTTTGTGTTACAAACGGCTGTCACAGAAGCACCAAAAAATTTTAACTGTTGTACTAAAGCCGATCCGATAGCACCCGTGGCTCCATTCACCAGCACTTTTTGTCCGGGTTTAAGTTTTACTTTGTTGATGAAGTTATAGGCGTAGTGGGCCCCTTCAAGACTGGCCGCTGCCTGTTCGTAAGTAATATGATCAGGAAAGGTAGTCATTGCCTTATTTTCTGAGAGGGTCATGTACTGAGCGTGAGAGCTTAAGCCATTGTCATCAAATCCCCATACCTTCTCTCCAACTTTGAAGGACTTAACATTTTTGCCCACTGCTTCAATCCGGCCTGCGAAGTCTGTTCCCGGAATGGGGTCATTTGGTTTGAAGAGTCCTGTAAAGAATTTCATGATAAAGGGTTTGCCCCAAAGAATAGCACAATCGGTTCTATTCACTGTGGTGGCATATACTCTTATCAATACTTCATGGTCCTTAGGAATTGGTTTTTCTACTGTTTCAATCTTTAGAATGTCGGGAGGACCGTATTTCGAGCGA
The DNA here is from genome assembly GCA_021730635.1 of Catalimonadaceae bacterium JC749. GTDB lineage: Bacteria > Bacteroidota > Bacteroidia > Cytophagales > Cyclobacteriaceae > JAJNNC01. The sequence goes on along the minus strand of JAJNNC010000001.1, from coordinate 314,025 downwards.
ACTACTGCCTTCATTTTATTTGAGTTCATAATTGAATGAGGTGCTTTGGATGGCCGGGAGCAGCCTCAAAGTAACTGGGCGCATTGTTATACAGAGATTTGATTCATTCATTAAAGTTAGAGATTTTTTGCGTGTATGCCTAATAAAGGCTGTATCAACGCCACACGCCTGATTACCTGGCTGGCAGACAATGCAAATAGAAGCCCAGCAAGCACGGAAAAACGTAGGGCAGCTTTCAGCAGGAAATAAGGCTGTATAAATGATGTAATACACGGGCTGCCCTGTACTGGGGTAGCGCAGCATGTGCCAGCTAACGAGCCATTGAAGAAAATAGACAACGCTCTTTGATAAGCTGTTATGCACAATGCCGCCGGACAGATTCGGTGCTTCCAACATTGGCCCTTTTGCTTGCTTTGGTGTCGCGCGGGAAAGAGCGGCAAGCAAAACAAAAGGGCTAATCCCACGCCCACGACAAAGGGTGAACTAGTAACAAACAACTGAAGACCTTCAAAATCAAAATTTTCGTGGGTAACTACGTTTCGACTGCGTAGACAACGCGCAAAGTCATCACTGACAGCCTATAAACAGGCCAATAGGACAGTGCGGAACCAAACTACTCCGGAATATCCTTTTATATTACTTTGAAATACAAAGTACTTTTAATTAATTTTGTATTGAAAGTATAAAAATCAACAACATGAAAATTTCAAGCACAAAATTCGTTATTCTCTTCCTCGTCTCTGCGTTAGGATTTCAATTCATTTTTAATTCACTTTTGGGGTCTGAAGTTGGACTCTTTCCTAGTAACGGGGAGTTGTTCCCGGGAACTGGATCACCAATACCTTGGAAGAGCACAGTATCCACAATTATTTACCCTATCAAAATTGTTTTGATAGGACCCTTGTCGCCTTTATTAAAAGAACCGGATCCGCCACCTCCTATTTTGCTTTTCGCATCCGCATTCTACTGGTCTGCGATAGCATTAGTCCTTTATTATCTCCTCAGTAAAATAATTCCAAGTAAAAAAGCATGAATTTTAATGGATTCAGAATATTCCGCTATCGGTCTTACTTCATTTGAAATACCATATGAATAGAATGGAAGAACTATACTATGAGGCAAAAGCAGATGAGTGGTTTAAACGATTTGCTATTTTTTGCCGCATCGCTTTAGCAGCAAGCTTTATTCCATCGGGCTACGTAAAAATCATGGGTGAACGTTTCACAGGCCTGCCGTCCAACAACCCTTTAGGACATTACTTCGATGCCTTACATCTAACAGGATATTACTATACCTTTATTGGAATTGCTCAAATCATAACAGCTATATTATTACTGATTCCGAGAACTTCCCTTCTTGGTGCAATGATGTACTTTCCCATCATCGTCAATATTTGTGTGCTTAGTTATGCTACCCGCTTTGACGGTACCCGGATTGTAACAATGATGGTATTGGCAAGCTTGTTCTTATTAATTTGGGACTATGACCGTTTGAAACACATTCTGCCATTGAAGCAGCCCAAAACAGATCCTCCTATGCTGAAAAAGCCCTTGGGTAAACGCCTACGAGTTGTGTTCTTTGGAGGTTCCGTTGCAGTCTTAGCCTTTATCATTATTGGCACTTTCTACTTATATCAGATTGTGCCGGGCAACGAAGAAGCTGAATGTAGAAATCAATGTGCATCCAGCAAAAACCCTGCGGCTTGCGAAATTTTCTGCGACTGCATCTATCAACAAGGTCAACCGCTGGATAGCTGCCTGGCAACTTTTAATAACGCGAAAGATATTCGCTAAAAAAGGAGTACCAATCCCAAAGCTTAGGGTGTGAGATGAAGTCACGTAGCTTTGGCATTGGTGCTGCTTAGTAACGGTCGAATGCGCCACTGTGCATGCGACTATAGTGGGGGTTTAGTGTTGTATTATAGTTTTTGTTTCTTAATTTCGTTTGGCCACGTGGGACAAGTCGCAGCAGGTCAGCCTTAGCATTCCGCTACGCTTCATTGCTAAGTCCTCCTAAACCCCGCTACGGCACATGCACGAACGTTATCTACCATGCCTCATTGCTTCCTGGCCATTCTGACAGGGATAACCCTTCACAGGTGGTGAGCGTCTCGTCTAATTTTCAGCAAGTTCTTTTGCCTTCTCGCTCGTATCAGATGCCTCCTCAGCCGTTTCCATGGTGTCTTTTGTTTCCGGACTCAGTCCCCGGTTGACTTCCACGCCGGGTAAGGCTTCCTGAAGCTGGGCAGCGCCCTCCTGGGTTACCTGCGTTTGCCACACATAAAGCTTCTTTAAATTTTTCAGTCCGGCCAGCTGCTGGATTCCCTCGTCACTCACCTGCGTACCATAGAGGTTCAGGTACTCCAGATAGGGAAGATCTTTCAAATGTTGCAGTCCTTCGTCTGTCACTTTTGTATTTTCCAGGTGCAGACGGGTCAGGTTTTTAAATTTACTGACAGCAGCCAGTGCTTCATCGGTGGTGGCAGTGCCTCCCAGATCCAGCCAGGTGAGCTGCTCGGATACTTTACCGAGGTCATTCATGACAGCGTCTCCGGACTGGTTCTGCGGCACACTCACCTGCAACCAATGGATTTCAGCGGACAGGGGCATCACCTGCACACCCTCACTATGCAGGTCTTTCAAAATCTGTTCGCTGGCCGGTGCTACTTCAGATGCCAATAGTTTTTCCACCTCCGTCATGTTGGCACCGGGGTCGACCAGGGTGTTTAAGACAGCCTGAATCTCTTCATCTACCTTCACTTCTGCCACTTTTTTGTCAAAAGGAGCGCCCTCCTTCACCCACCAGTTCAGCAACTTGATTTGTTCGTCTGTCAGTTGACTTTTTCCTTCCGGCGGCATATGATCCTCATCATTTTCCGGCAGATGAATGCGTTGAATCATGTGACTTTCCTCAGGGTCTCCTGCTACGAACACGGGACCATCTTCCCCTCCTTTCATCAAAGCTTCCACAGTATGCATTTGCAGGTCGCCTTTACTTTTACTTTCGTTGTGGCAGGATACACAACGGGCATCCAGGATGGGATAGATAATATCCGTATAGACCACAGCTTCCGGCAGATTGGTGATCTTGTTAAATACTTTTTCTTCTTTAGGTGGCAGCCCTGCCAATTGGCGGAGTGGGTTGGGCATATACTGGGTTAAATAATCTGACCCATGGGTCAGAGAGCCACCAAAATGCCCTGCCACGGTCAGGGTGAGCATCATCACCGACATAAGCGACAGGTAAGCCCTGTCTATGATCAGTGAAGGTTTCTTCGATTGTTGCCGGTATAGCAGGAAGGCAGCCACGGAAGCTACGGCAACACCAATCCCTGTCCATTGATGGATGGCCAGCAGATCTTCGTTATAGCCACCGGCCTGTGCCAGCATATAACCCAGGGCTGCTGCCACTACGGCAGAAACAGCGCCCAAGAATAACACAAAACCGACGGCAGGTTTATAGGCCTGGAATTGCTTAAACCGGGACAGCACCTCCAGGGTGAAAGCAATGACCAGAAATCCGATGGGTAAATGCAGTATGAGCGGATGAAATCTGCCGAAAAAAAGTACCAAATCTGAAGCTTCTGCCTCCATAAAATTATTATTTCAACTAATGAAAACTATTACTAACTATTAATGATCAACATTCTATCATTCTCATTCAATGGTGCTTCCATGCCTCTATATTCTTTTCTATCCAGGAAGGATAACTTTCAGCATGCTGTAACGAAAGGTGCCATTCTTTCAAGTTAATTTTATTTAGAACATATTCAATGGTGCCATCGAGGATTTCTTTTAATCTTTCTGTCGGCCCACTGGCTTCCAGTCCTATCGTATAAAATGCCTTTTCATTGATGACAATGCGCGTTACTTCCAGCTCACATTGAGCTTCAACCTCACTATCAGGGGAAACTGGTGAGGTCTTACGCTCCTGAAGATCGTAGACAAACAACAGCAAGGTGCGTTGTTTCTCCATCTTCATCCAGTGTTGCTGATGTCCTGGATTAAGAAAAGCCTGTAAAGCTTTCTCTTCTTTGAGTGCAAAACTCCACTTTTTCCAGAATTCCAGCTGGCCACTCAGGTTATCCTTACGGTATGGCTGGCTTTCTTCCTGCCTTTGCTTGATTTCTACATTTCCTTCTCTCCACTTAATGCCCAGATGGTTGCCGGTATGGAGTAAATAAAAGTCATGCCGCTCAGGCTGCATTTGATGAGGAAAAATCTTAAGCAGCGTAGTCATAGCTACAGGGTGATTGAAGAACCAGCGAACCTCTGCCGTATACATCCCCTTTTTACTTTTATGCCAGCACGCCTTTCACCACTTTCCCTTCTACATCGGTGAGCCGGAAATCTCTTCCCTGAAAATGATATGTAAGCTTTTCATGGTCCATTCCGAGGAGATGCAGGATCGTTGCCTGAAGGTCATGAATATGCACCCGGTCTTTGACACCATAATACCCAATTTCATCGGTCTCTCCATAGCTGGTGCCAGGCTTGACACCTCCTCCTGCCATCCACACGGAAAAAGCCTCAGTGTGGTGGTCTCTTCCTTTAAAAGGCATTTCTTTGCCGTTGCGGTTTTCCTGCATGGGGGTCCTCCCAAACTCTCCTCCCCAAACAATCAGGGTTTCTTCCAGCAATCCTCTTTGTTTCAAATCTTTGATCAAGGCACTCATGGGCTGGTCAATCTGTCGACATTTTTCATGAAAACCATCTTCCAGTGCCGTACTCTTATCGGTGCCGTGAGAGTCCCATCCCCAATCAAATAACTGTACAAAACGAACGCCTCGTTCTACCAGCCGACGGGCCAGCAGGCAGTTATTGGCAAAAGAAGCCTGACCAGGAGCTGTACCGTATAGCTGATGAATATATTCCGGTTCTTTGCTAATATCCATCACATCCGGCACAGATGTTTGCATGCGAAAGGCCATTTCGTATTGAGAAATCCGGGTCATGATTTCAGGATCACCCATGGCATGGTATTCTTTCTCGTTAATTTTATTGATTGCATCCAGCGTTTTCCGTCTGAGATCCCGGTTGATACCTTCCGGATCAGAAACATAAAGTACCGGATCTCCTTCTGACCGGCATTGTACCCCCTGATAAATAGTAGGCAAAAAACCGCTTCCCCAGGCACTCTTACCGGCGTCGGGTGTGTTTCCTCCGGAAACCAGCACCATAAAGCCTGGTAGGTTGTCATTTTCAGAGCCTAATCCATAGGTTACCCAGGAACCCATGCTAGGCCTTCCCAAGCGGGGACTGCCGGTTTGCACTAATAACTGTGCGGGAGCGTGGTTAAACTGATCGGTATGCATGGTCTTGATGATAGCCACATCATCCACCACCGTAGAAAAATGAGGAAGGCGGTTGGAAAGCATAATGCCTGACTCACCGTAAGGTTTGAAGGTGGCCTGTGGGCCCAGCATTTTGGGAACCCCCTCAATAAAAGCAAACCGTTTGCCTTCCAGCAGAGAGGCCGGACAGTCTTTTCCATCCAGTTTGACCAATTCTGGTTTATAATCGAAAAGCTCCAGCTGAGAAGGAGAGCCAGCCATATGCAGATAGATGATCCTTTTCGCTTTGGCAGCAAAATGAGGAAATCTGGGAGCCATAGGGCCTGCCTCTGTCACTATATTGTTGCTTGCTTTAGTAGTGGAAAAAGGGTCACAGCCCAGCAGAGAACCCAGGGCGATAGCCCCTAAGCCGGAACTGCATTTTTTTAGAAAATGCCGGCGGGTTTCATACTGTATATTTTTGTATTGTAGCTCCTGAAAAATATTCATAAGTATAACGTGTTCTTCTCGTTGATAATCAGACCGGTACCCCTGGCGCATATGGGCCAGTCATTCTTCCGGGTATCAGGCCTTTGTGACAAACTCATCCAGATTCATAATAGCATTGGCCACTACAGTCAACGCCGCCAGTTGCTTGTCTTGCTGCCCTGTGAGCGCTTTTACTGCCTCCGGGTTCTTATTAAAATGAGCTAAAGCCTCCGTATACAATAGTTGCAGGTCGGCCAGTTTTTCGTCAGCGATTTCCTGTACCATCGCCATCTGGTAGCCTGCTTTGATCTGTGCCTCTACCTGGTTCGGATGTTCCTGTAGCATTCGTTGTGCCAGTGCCTGTGCTGCTGCAATATACACCGTATCATTCAGCGTAACCAGCGCTTGTAAAGGCGTATTGGTGTTAATCCGTTGGGTGACACAAAACTCCCGGCTCGGACTGTCAAAAGCAATCATAGAAGGGTAAGGGCTGGTACGGCGCCAGTACGTATACAAAGCTCTCCGGTTTTGATCCTCACCTTCACTGGTCTTCCACTCCAAACCACTGTAGACCACCTGCCAGATGCCTGCAGGTTGTGGAGGCATGACACTAGGGCCATACATTTTATCACTCAATAAGCCACTCACAGCCAGCGCCTGATCCCGTACCTGTTCAGCATCCAGACGGATACGCGGCCCGCGGGCCAGCCATCGGTTGTCAGGGTCAATCTCCAGGAGCGACGGTGTCGTTTTAGAGGACTGCTGATAGGTAGCCGACATGACCATCTGTTTCAGCAGTTTTTTCGTACTCCAGCGATGCTCATACATAAACTGCTGTGCCAGCCAGTCGAGCAACTCAGGGTGAGAGGGCTTGGCCCCTTGGGTGCCGAAGTCTTCTATCGTTTCCACAATACCAGTTCCAAAAAGCTGTGCCCAGAAGCGGTTCACCGTTACCCGGGCGGTCAGCGGATTATCCTTACTCACCAGCCATTGGGCCATTCCCAGGCGATTGAGGGGCGCACCCTCCGGTAGGTCATTCCATGCCTGGGGAATACCTGGCTGTACTTCTTCTCCTGATACCATCCAGTTGCCGCGCTCGAATACATGTGTTTTCCTCTGATAGGCTGGTTCTTTTTCTATCATCACCGGAGTGGTAATAGCCTCATTGGTATTTAATAAACTGTAGAATTTTCTTTCTATGTCAGCATAGCCCGGTTGGTTTTTGCCGGGAAGTGTTTCATGCAGAAGCATCCATTCAATATGGCAAACCGCTCCTTTTTGTCCCGGATCTTTGAAGATCAAAAACAAATCATGACGTCCGGATTGCGGTTGAATAGGAATGACTGCGATTTCAAAATTATCTTTTTGCTGCACCTGCCATACACCCAGACGTTTGCCGCTCAGGCTATCCATTCTGATTTCGACGCGGCCCGTACTTCTTCCGGCACTGTAGCTCACAAACAGGTGGTCCTCACCCTGTAGCGGTATGTCGGGGAGCCTGGCATATCCGCCCGGTTCTACAAACAGATACTTATTGTCGGCCAGAGAACCTTTCTCGATCTGGTCAAAGGAGTGGGGATGAATTTTGGGTTCTGTGATTCTGACCAGATTCACAAAGTCCTGCGCCTTTTCCAGCTTCTCATCAGCAGAAGCTGTCTGCTGGATCACCCAGTTTTTCATCTGCTCCAGTTTTTGTTTGTCTGCTTCGGCAGTGAAAGTTTTCAAGACAGGAGATTCACTGGGGACATCCTCATCCGCTGTATTGTTGAAGAAAGCAAGCGATTTATAGTAATCTTCATGCCGTATAGGATCATAGGGGTGGCTGTGGCATTGAACACAGGCCATGGTAGTGCCCTGCCACACACTCCAGGTGGTATTCACCCGGTCGATGATAGCAGCTACCCGAAACTCTTCATCATCAGTACCACCTTCATCATTGTTCATTGTGTTGCGGTGGAAGGCAGTAGCCAATACCTGATCATCCGTAGGGTTAGGAAGCAAATCGCCGGCCAGCTGTTCCATGGTGAACTGATCAAAAGGTTTGTCTTCATTAAAGGCTTTGATCAGCCAGTCGCGATATTGCCAGATAGAACGCTGGTCATCTTTTTCATACCCTTTGGAGTCGGCATAGCGGGCCAGGTCCATCCACATAGCAGCCCAGCGCTCTCCATAATGAGGGGAAGCCAGCAGCCGGTCTACCACTTTCTCATAAGCCTGTGGGCTGTCATCGTTGAGAAAGTTTTGCAGATCTTCCCGGGTAGGAGGCAAACCTGTCAGGTCCAGGCTGACCCTTCGGAGCAGCGTAGCTTTATCGGCCTGAGGAGAAGGTTGTAAATCATTTTCTTCCAGCTTTTGCAAAACAAAGGGGTCAATCGAATTATGGCCCCAGGTAGAAGAAATATCAGGGACAGCGACAGGTTCCGGTTTCACATAGGCCCAGTGATCTTCCCAGGAAGCGCCCTGTTCTATCCAGCGGGTAAGCAGTTCTATCTCTTCCTTGGGTAGAGGATCTCCTTCAGGAGGCATGCGTTCTTCCGGATCATGATGCCTGATACGGCGGATCATTTCACTGGCTTTCGGATCGCCTGGTACTATGGCGCGCTTGCCCGATTCGTTGGGGCTGAGCGCATCGGTACGAAATAGCAAACTGAATTCGCTGGAACGCTTCACGCCTCCATGGCAGGTAATACATTTTTTGTTGAGAATGGGGCGTATCTGCGTGTTAAAGTCGACCTTCTGGTTCTCCTGAGATAGGACATGCAACACTCCATAGGTAAGTATCAGTGTGACAACACCTATCATAAGGAATAGAAAGATTTTCTTTTTTCTTGAGAAGCCAGGCATATACTGGAAATTTAGAAACTTGCCACCATCATTTATATTACTTTCGACACCTTTTTGTGCAGTATCTGCAAAATTAAAAGCGCTAAGCGCCTCTTTATTATGTCAAAGTTTTAGTACTATCCTTAAAAAATAGGTATGTTTAATGGTCACCTCAGTGCGTTGGATAAACTTGTTGCCGGAAGCCATTCAAAATACTGACAATAAACACTGTTGAAAGCTGCTGTCTACCCTTTACTGATCACTATATCTTACAAAGATGAAAAATCAGTCAGTATCCTTTTGATACTTTTTTATCAGTTGATACAAAAATTTTAACTCCATCCATAGCCCCTGACCACAAGACTATGAAAATTTCCAAGCGTGTTACCTGGAGTAACAAAATCAAGAAATACAAGGTTCATCCGCTGAAATATCTGGAGCCGGAATCTTACCAGGATGTAGTAGCAGCCATCCGGGAAGCCGAACAAACAGGGGCCCGCATCCGTGCCGTAGGTTCCGGACATTCTTATTCTGATGTGGCCATCACGGATGGTTATCTGGTGAACATGTGTCGGCTTTGTCGCCTGCTTCCTCTAAAGAAAGAACAGTTGAAAGCAGCCTGGCAAACACAACCCCTGGTAGAAGTGGAGGCGGGCATCACAGTAGAAAAACTCAACAAACAACTGGATAAGCAGGGAGTGGCGCTGATCAACATGGGTGCTATTGATAACCAGACTATTTCCGGTGCTATTGCTACAGGCACACACGGCGCAGGCCGCCATCTTCCAGCCTTGTCGGGTTTGGTACGCTCTATGGTATTAGTGGCGGCCGGGGGTAAAACCTACCGGATTGAGCCTACCGATGGCATTACGGATCCTTCACAACATAACGAAGAAGATATAACGCTGATTCAGGATGACGATACTTTTTACAGTGTGGTAGTCAGCCTGGGCTGTACGGGCATTATCTATTCTTATGTGCTGGCCGTAGTGCCGCGGTATTGGTTGTATGAGAACCGCTCCGTAGACATGTGGTTCAAAGTGAAGGAGAAACTGGCCAATGGAAAAATGTTTGATGACTATTTCATCAAATTGAATGGAAAGGATGTCAAGTTGCCAGTGCGAAGCATCTTCATTGTGGTGAATCCTTTTAAAGTGAAAGGGGAGCATACCTGCATGATTACCCGAACCTTTGAAATAGACAAACCTCCGCGCTGGCGGTTGAAAGATGGTACCAGGGCCATTCTATCTTCTATCCTGAGCCGGGTGCCTCTCACTTTTTATTTGTCGCTTTTTGTGGTAAATAATATTCCCCGGCTTGTGCCCAGGATGCTGGAAACTTCTATCAAAGCGGTAAGAGATGCTACCTACATCAATAAGTCTTATAAAGTACTTTTTCAGGGGTTTGAATATATTGCTTCCCAAGGGCATGGGTCCGAATTTGCCTATGACAGGCACCAGACTACCTATTTGGAAGTGATGGAAGAGATTTTTGATAAAGTAGCCCAGCTGGCCCATCAATTTAAGTTATATCCCAGTTCGGCCCCTACGATCCGTTTTGTCAAAGGTTCGCCAGCATACCTCACGCCCGAATACCAGACAGATGTCTGTTATATTGGCAATCCGGTACTGGTAAGACAAAAAGGAGCCAGCCTGATTCTCAATGCTTACCAGGACATCCACCTGGCCAGGGGCGGCAAGCCGCATTGGGGAAAAATTACCAACCGCCTGGATGGAGAAACAGAATTAATCCGGCATTGGTATCCAAAGTTTGAAACCTGGCGGCAGACCATGCTTCAGTTTAATCCGGCAGGTACTTTCCTCAACGGGTTTGCCGAACGGATGCGGCTGGATGAGCCCTGAAAACAGAGGTGTTACTTTTTAATAACCCGACCTGAGCCGGTGACACTGCTGTTGATGACCGGATCACCTTCGTAAACCACATTGCCACTGCCAGTGAGGGTAGCCGTGAGTGTATCGCTGACATTCACTTCAGCGCTGCCACTACCGGTAGCGGTGACCTCGCAATGTTGCGATAAAAGAGCTGCTGCATAATAATTGCCCGATCCGGTGAGCCGTATGGATTGGTGCATGACGGCTCCGGAAAGATTGATATTGCCCGACCCGGTAGTGGTCGCATCCACTTCATCATAGGTAAGATCCAGTGTCAGGCTGCCCGACCCGGTAATCTGGATTTCCAACATTTCACCTACTATCGGGTTGGTGCCCTCCACATGCCCTGAACCTGACATTTGTATCCCTTCAATCACGGGAATGGTGATATTGACAATGATGGCTTCGCTTTGGTTGACACAATTTTCAAAATCAATCGTAAGGATTTCTCCCGACACCTGTGTAATGATAGAAGGTAGCAGGTTATCTTCAGCTTCTACACTCACTTCCTGGATAAAGCCCTGGGTAAGCAGTACCTGCGCCGACCCATTTAATATGATGGTTTTAAATTCTGCTAGTTCTCTTTCTTCCGAAACAACCTGACCGGAGCCTTGTATGCAGTTGAAAGAATCATCATCGCAATGAGACAATAAAAGCGTTGACAGAATCAGGCAGCCGGAGAGCACTGTATTTTTCACAACGGGTGAGGTTAAACAGGTAAAAATGTAATTCATAGGACACGCTGAAGGGAAAGATGGTTGGTTTATTTCTGCAAGAATAATGAATTTTTGTTGCAAATAGGACCTCAAATTTTCTATTTACATAGGAAATGAATCCTTTATCGGGTGATATTGATAAGAAATAATGGCCCGGTTGCTCACTGACATGGTATGATGCTCATTTATCTTCTGTTTATTATTGGGATTTTTTTACTGATTAAAGGTGCTGACTGGCTGGTGAGTGGCGCTTCTTCGCTGGCGAAAAGCTATCGCATATCTGATATGGTGATCGGGCTCACCATTGTTTCTTTTGGCACTTCCATGCCGGAACTGATTGTCAACATCATGGCGAGTATCAACGATAGCGCCGGCCTTGCCATCGGTAATGTTTTCGGGAGCAACATTGCCAATATTCTGCTGATTTTAGGAGTATCGGCTATCTTTCGGCCTCTTCCCTTGCAGCGAAGTACCCTGGTATCGGAAATTCCTTTTTCGCTGATCGCTACCCTGCTCATTGGTTTTCTGGCCAATGCCTCTCTGTTTGATGGAAACCCATCGCTGGTTATCAGCCGACTGGATGGTGGTATTCTCCTTTTCTTTTTCGCTTTGTTTTTGGTATATGTTTTTCATATGGCAAAGGATGATCCTCTTCCTTCAGAAGAAAAATTTGTGGAAATGTCTCAGGGAAGAGCGATCGGATGGATAGCGCTGGGGGCGCTGGCTTTATTTCTGGGCGGTAAGTGGACGGTAGATGGCGCCATTCAATTAGCACTGTTGCTGGGCATGAGCGAAAGTTTCATTGGATTAACGGTGGTAGCCATAGGTACTTCATTGCCGGAGCTTTTTACTTCTATTGTGGCGGCGCAGCGGGGTAATGCTGATATTGCTGTAGGGAATGCCGTAGGATCTAATATTTTTAACATTCTATGGATACTGGGAATCAGTGCCCTGATTCGCCCTTTGCCCTTTAGCGAACTCAGCAACTTTGATATCCTGATGATCATCTTTGCCAGTACACTTCCTATCATCTCTTTTTCTTTTCGCAAGCGCAGTATTATCGGCAGGGGAAGTGGTGTATTTTATCTCATCTGCTATATCGCCTATATCATTTTCCTGCTGGACCGGGGGTAACTACACAAACAGTGGGGAGCCATCATATTTACTCATGCAGGTAATCTTTCATGGAGTTATGGTTATCCAGAAGCTGATAATCGTGTTGCCTAGCAAGATAATCATGCCAACGGCAGTCGCTCCTACCAAGATACCGATACGGGTAAAGTCAGAAGTCTTTAAAGAACCCTTGCTGTAGGCAATGGTATTGGGAGGTGTACTGATCGGCAAAGCCATTGCCAGAGAGGCCGCCAGGGCAATGCTGATAGCCAACTGTACCGGACCAGGGTTGTCGCTGCCCAGATGATCCAGGGCAAAGGCGATACCGATGGGTAATAGCAGGTTAGCTGCAGCCGTATTGGAAATAAAAGTACTCAATAAAATAGTAGTTATCACTAATATCGCCAGCACTAGGTTTCCCTGGGTAGGAATAAAAGAAACCAGTATATCGTCAAGGCCGGTCATTTGCATTCCCTGCCCTAAGGCGATTCCTCCCATGATAAGAATCAGGATATGCCATTCCAGGCTGTTTACATCGCTTCGGGTAAGCAAACCGGTTGCTGTGAAAGCAACAGCCGGGAATAAAGCCACTACGGCTGTAGAAAGGCCATGTACCCGGTCGGTAAGCCATAGCAATACAGTGATGAAAAAAACAAAAATAACATACCACCCCCGGGTATCGATGGCATGAGGCATCGGCTTCAGCCGAATAGATTTATCTTTAGGTCTATACACCGCGTAAAGCAATAGCCAGGAAAAAAGAAGTAAACCGGCCATCAGCGGGACGGCAATCAGTACCCATTGCAAGAAGCTCACTCCGTAGCCTGCCTGCTGTAAGAAAGAGACAGCTACAGCGTTAGGCGGTGAAGCAATGGGCGTTCCCATGCCTCCGATGTTGGCAGCAAAAGGAACTGCCAACAATAATCCTTTACCCAATGGATCCCCTTTTGGAATCTGTTCCACTATAGGGATCACCAGCGTGATCATCATGGCGGTGGTAGCCGTATTGCTCATCCACATAGAAAATACCGCAGTGATCAGCATGAGGCCCAGCATAACCCGCAGAGGCTTGCCACCAAACAGCCGTAAGATCAATCCTGCCAGAGCTTTGTCTACCCCTTCTTTTAAGACAGCCTGTGCCAGCAAAAATCCGCCGAAAAATAAAACAATAACCGGATCGGAAAGAGGAGCCAGAAAAACAGTATAATCCGGTGAGTTACCTTGGGCGAATCCTAGCCCTGACCACTGGCCCGGATTGGCGAGCAGAATAATTTCCAAGACAATGATCAGAATGGCCGTAGCGAACAAAGGAAGAGCTTCTGTAACCCACAACAGGGCGGCCAGGATAAAAATGCCAGCCATGTAGACTGCTTCCCGGGTCATGGCGTCTTGCTGAAAAAGCAGTAGAACAACACCTGTACTTACCAGCACAGCCATCAAAAAAAGCAACACCTGCCGGGGAAGTACCGGTGGTTTTAGCCCGGCGTACTGCTCCAAATGATGAAGTCTTTTTAATTCTTCCGTAAATCGGGGAAAACGAATCTTCAAAACAACCTTTTTGTATAAAGATAAAGGAAAACAGAGCAGTGATGTCAAAAACGCAGGTTGAATTGTTTACCGGATGTTACTGATAGCATTTAATGGGTTACAGGCTTCTTTTGACGTCAGTGATCTCCTGGGTTGAAACTTACAGGAAATTCACATCTTCGCTGAAAGACATTTTCATTAAGCTGTCCAGCGCTTTTTCCACGGGTAAATCTTCAAACAGCACCCGGTAGAGCATACGGGTGATAGGCGCGCTCACATCGTAGTAGTCAGCCAATTGTTTGACAATCCGTGTGGTGTTAACGCCCTCTGCCAGTTCATCCATATTCTGCATGATTTCATTCAGCGTTTCTCCCTGCGCCAGCCGGTAGCCTACCGTATAGTTGCGACTGAATTTACTCGAACAGGTCGCCACCAGGTCACCCACCCCAGCCAGTCCGATGAAAGCTTCGGTATTGCCGCCCAGGGCTTTGCCCAGATAAATCATTTCTACCATCCCACGGCTTACCAGCAGAGCACGGGCATTTTCCCCAAGGCCCAGCCCGCTCAACGCACCTGAGGCAATGGCAATAATGTTCTTCAGGACACCACATAATTCAATGCCTATCAGATCGGCGTTGCCATAGACCTGAAAACGGTTGGTTCTCAGCAGCTTTTGTCCTGTCTGAATGACTTCGGCGAAGTGGCTGGCCACTACGGTAGCTCCTGGTTGCCCTTCTGCCAGTTCTCTTGCCAGGTTAGGACCCGCCAGGCAGCCGATCCGTACCACTACACTTTCTTCCCGGATCACTTCGCTCATCGTTCGTACCGATTCACGGTTGAGAGGGCCTTCTGCCTCTTTTTTAATATCAAGCCCTTTGGTACCGTGGATCAGCAGATGGTAGGGGTGCAGAAAAGGAGAAAGATCTGTTATGGTTTCTCGAAAACCGGAGGAGGATACGATCGGAAAAATGACATGGCATTGATTGGCTAAAAATTCCAGATCATTCGTAGGGATCACCCGTCGGTGGAACTTATATCCGGAGAGCATTCGTGTTTCGGCAATTTCCTCTACCACTTCGGGGCGCCGGGCATATAGTAAAACGGAACTATTCTCCGCGAGTATATTAGCGATCACGGAGCCAAAACTGCCTGCGCCTACCACGCCAACCTGTTTATGCATAAGGCTCAGATAATTTTTCTGTCTTTAATAGGATGATTCTTGCCAGATGATATCCCTCCAGCCTATTATGGTAATAAAATAGGGTGTTTAAATCCATAGTGATGATGTCTCCCTCTTTATTCTTTAGCAGAGGGCGTTTTGAATGATACATGCCTACGTTGTTAATACCATGATCGATGACCTCATCTAAATCCATTTCCAAATGTGGAGCCATCTGTACCTTTCCTAGTTGGCACAAGCGGAAGATTTCTTCCCTTACGGCATGACATACTGCTTTAAACTGTGGGTAAGGAATAATCTGGTCTTCTTCCGGTAGCCGGAGAAAATTATAAATATCCAGCAGAGGATAGGCATTTCTCAGCATTTCAAAAGCGACAAAAGCGACCAGATGACTGGAAAAAACCCGGTTATACTGATAAAAGGATTTTAAAATGGCTTCACCCAGCATGCGTGTATATTCTTCTTCCCGCTGGGTATCGCGGGTCACTTTTTCACCACTGCAAAAATATTCCTGCATGCTGATCAGATGACCGCGTTTGTCCAGGCTTCTTCCTTCCTCATCCACCGGGTTGCCGAGCAGGTCCATACCCCGGCCAAAGCTAACAGAAATATCAGAACCTTTGGTAAAAAACTTGATCAGAAATTTAATGATCTTATAAGAAGTAGAATATTCGTCACTTTCTACATAATAGCGCTCCTGTCCTTCTATTTCCAGGTGATCCCGGATCAGGCTGGGGGCTTCCAGCACAAAATGATAATTCAACACCACGGGGACTACAAAAATTTTTTCAGCCGGTTCCCCGGTTCGCTCACTCTGCTGGTAATGAATGCGCTGGGCTTCCATGGCTGTTCCCAGCAACCCTAATTTAAGCTTATCTTCAATCCTTCCGGAGCGGGAGCGGGTTCCTCCGGGAAAGAATAAGCTGTGAATCCCCCATTGTAGCGCCTCGCAGGAATAAGCTTTAAGTGTTTCCACATAAATTTTATTTTTCTTCCGGCGGTCTACCTTGTAGGCTCCCAGGCTATTCATAAAATAAGCGAAAATGCCAATATTAAATAAATTGAGGCCTGCACCGTAAATGAAAGGAGGCAGCCCCAGCGTATGAATGACCCAGCCTATCAGAATAGAATCCAGGTTACTGAAGTGTGTAGGGACCATCACAATCGTTCCGCGTTGTGCCAGGGTACGCAGATGTTCTGTTTCACCCACAATATGAATCTTGTCGCGAAGGGAATATTGGGTACTAAACAGCGAACGAAAGCCTTTTACCCTGGAAGCGTTGAGCAAACGGGAAAAACCAAAGGTGACCACCCGACGGGCAAAACGATAATAGGAGTGCCTGAACCTACTGGCGATCTCACGGGTATACCGGCTGACAATATCCTGCAAAATACTTTGAACTTCCTGCTCCTGCTGCTGTTGGGTGAACTGATGGGCCGAAATATCTACCAGCCTGCTTTTTACTTTTTTCCAGAAGGCTTCTTCATCGTCGGGGTCAACAGCCCAGGGGTTTTGCCGGATGCGCAGTCTTTCCCGGTACAATGTCGTTTCAAGCACATCGATGAGTGCCTCACGGGTGGGAGCTTCTTCCCGGATCCGGCTGATACTCCTTAGAATAACCTCTTCAATAAAGGTTTTCTGGTTTCTGCTTAATTGTACTACCGGCCACTCCCTGCGTTTGGGAAGAATAGGAGCATACTCCTTAGGTTTTTTCTTTATTTTCTGGGTTAAGCTCATAAGTGCTGACAAAGTTTACAGGCCGTGTAAATCATAAACAAACCTGACTCAGGGTTGGTTATATAAGCTTTATGAAGCGCTTGAAAAGTTGACGCTGTGATTAGCATAAAATGTAATGAAAATCCAGTTCATAACATAGGATATGTTGCTACTCAGGTTTATCCTGCTGGTTTTGTTCTTATGATAAATCCACAGTGAAGGATTTTGCGCGTCTTAGTTCCTGCTATAAGACTGTCATCCGGCCTTTTATTAAAAGTTAAACACTTCTATCTACAGTGCGTTTAGTTTTAAGGACAATTCTGTTGTCATCTGTTTTTCCAATCTGGATTATTTTTTCAACCCTAAATTGATACAACATGGCATCTTCGCTCAACGTGTCGCAAAAACTAATTCAATCTCATTTGATAGATGGGGAAATGACCCCAGGCAAAGAAATTGGTATTAAGATCGATCAAACGCTCACGCAGGATGCCACGGGCACCCTGGTAATGTTGGAACTGGAGGCTATGGGTATTGATCGCGTCAAAACAGACGTGTCGGTACAATATGTAGATCATAACCTCTTGCAGACGGATTTCAAGAATGCCGATGATCATGTGTTTTTAAAATCGGCGTCAGCCAAATTTGGCGTCTGGTTTAGCCGGCCAGGGAATGGGGTGAGTCATCCTGTACATATGGAGCGTTTCGGGATTCCTGGCAAGACAATGGTGGGTTCCGACAGCCATACACCAGCCGGAGGTGCTTTAGGCATGTTGGCCCTGGGAGCAGGCGGCCTCGATGTAGCCTTTGCCATGGCCGGTGAACCACTGTATTTTAAAATGCCCAAAATATTGGGTGTCAAACTGACGGGTAAACTGCCCGATTGGGTAAGCGCCAAAGATGTGGTCCTGGAAATGTTGCGCCGATATGATGTGAAAGGTTGTCGGGGAAAGATTATTGAGTATTATGGCCCCGGTCTGGAGGCACTGAAAGCCATGGACCGGCACGTCATCGCCAATATGGGTACGGAACTGGGTGCCACCACCACAGTTTTTCCTTCCGACCAGGAAATAAAGAAATTTATGGCTTCCCAACACCGGGAAGACGACTGGACAGAGCTGGTTGCCGACGAAGGTGCCAAGTATGACGAATATGATGAAATTGTATTGGATGAACTGGTGCCGCTGATTGCCTGCCCCAGTAGTCCGGGCAATGTAGTGGAAGTCAGGGAAGTAGAGGGGAAACCGGTACACCAGGTCGTCATCGGTTCATCTGCCAATCCAGGGTTCCGTGATTTTTGGGTGGTGAGCGAAATAGTGAAGGGCCATACCGTCAGCCCCGAAGTTTCTTTTGATGTGAATCCTACCTCACGGCAGATGATAGAAAATTTATCAGCCAGCGATGCTTTCAAAAATCTGATTCGTGCCGGTGCCCGTTTTCATCAGGCAGGTTGTATGGGATGTATCGGTATGGGACAGGCTCCCGCTACTGGGAAGATCAGCCTGCGAACCATGCCCCGCAACTTTCCTGGGCGTTCGGGAACCCTGGATGATCAGGTGTATCTGTGTAGCCCGGAAACGGCGGCTGCCTCAGCCTTAACCGGTAAGATTACTGACCCACGGGATTTAGAGAAACTTTTCAACATGAAATACCCCACGTATGTACCCGTAGAAAAGGAAATTATCAATACAGACTTGTTGCTGGCGCCTCCCAAGAACAGTGAAGAGATAGAAATTGAGAAAGGGCCTAATATTAAATCACTGCCGGAATTTGACCGTCTGCAGGATCATTACCAATTGCAGGTCTTACTGAAAATGGGAGACAACATCAGTACGGACGAAATTTTACGGGCTGGTGCTGAGGTGCTACCTTTTCGCAGCAACATTCCGGCGATCAGCGAATGGGCTTTTTATATCGTAGATCAGAACTTTGCCACCCGGGCTAAGAAGGCCAAAGCAGAACAGGGCGGACATGTGGTGGTTGCGGGAGAAAATTACGCCCAGGGTTCCAGCCGCGAACATGCTGCCATTGCTCCTCAATACCTAGGGCAAGTGGCTGTGATCGCCAAAAGCTATGCGCGTATTGGCTGGCAGAACCTGGTCAATTTTGGTATTCTGCCCCTGGAGTTCGTCGAACCGGAAGATTATGATAAGATAGAACAAGGGAATACCATAGAGCTGAAAGGTGTACGAGATGCTTTGCAGGAAAAGAAAGACATCAAACTATATAACAAGACCAAAAATGAAACCTATGAGCTTACCTATACCCTCAGCGACCGGCAGATACAAGTTATCCTGGAAGGTGGGGTCATCAATTATTTTAAAAGGAAGAACGTAGGGGAGCAGGTATAATAGAATGACCTGTTTAAAAAAAAAGGAGCGGATAGTATGTCCGCTTTTTTTATTTGATCAGAAGGGCTTCCTGTATCATGGCGTCATACAGTACCTGCTGTATTTTGGTGCGGGTATTCAGCTGATACAAACGGGTATTTTCCCGGCTGGGTACTACCCGGTTAGAAAGAAATATGTAAAGTAAATTATGGGCTGGGTCCATCCAGGCAAAGGTGCCAGTGAAGCCGGTGTGCCCAAAACTAACCGGACTGGCATCCCGGGCGGTATTGTTATTTTCTCCTTTGTATACCAGATTGGGCTTATCAAAGCCCAGACCCCGGCGGTTGTCGTTTTCCGGAAACTGAGTGCGGGTAAATTCTTCCAGCGTAGAGGGCTGAATATATTGTTGTCCACCATAAGAACCCTTATCCAGATACATTTGCATCAGCTTGGCCAGATCATTGGCATTGGCAAACAAACCGGCATGGCCGGAAATACCGCCCAGCATTACAGCCCCTTCATCGTGTACACGGCCATGAATAGGCTGGTGGCGGAAGAGGTAATCGTGTTCGGTAGGCACAATGCTATTTTCCGGAAATTTTTTAAATGGATTATAGGTAATCGTGGAGGCTCCTAAAGGGGCATAAAAGTTCTCCTGGATATAGGTGTAAAAATCTTCTCCGGTGATGCTTTCCACCACACGGGGCGCCAGATAAAAGAAAAAGTCGGAATACACATATTTCTTTTCTTCCAGTAAGGGCGATTTCCGGATGGCTTTTACAATTTTATCTGGATACTTGTGGTGAAGGTACATGTTGTCCGTCAGCTTGATCGGAAAGCGTTTGGAAGAGTCTGCTTTGATCGTAAACCATTTGTAGCTTCCATTCTTTCGTAAGGTGTTTTTCCAGAAAGGAATCCAGGGCGTTAACCGCCCCTGATGTGCCAGAATATCCCGCAGGGAGATGTCCGCCTTATTCGATCTTTTAAACTTTGGCAGATAATCAGCCAGCGTAGCGTTCGGATTAAACTTTCCTTCATCGTAGAGTTTCATCAAAGCGGGCAGGCCGGTAGAAATTTTGGTAATGGAAGCCAGATCATACAGGTCGGTACGGTCTACCTGAAGCGTATCACTGTATTCATGCAGTCCGTAGGCCTTATACATCACTACCTTCTTGTCTTTGGCTACCAGTATTTCACAGCCAGGAATGGCTTTTTTGTGTATGGCTTCGTAGACCAGAGAATCGATCCGGCTGTATAAAATATCAGAGTTCATGCCGGCGTCTTCAGGCAGCGTATAATTAAAGCGGATATGGCCTTTCACTTCCACACCCTCTCCGGCGGCGAATTTACTGCCTACACTCACCGGCAAACGTCCGCTGGCACTGATACCGCCAAAGATCAGCTGTGCCGCCAGTTCTTCAGCGTTGTCATTATCCTGGTATGTGAGCAAAAGGCCATCGGCTTGCTCAATATTTTTAAGATTTGTCAGCACATAAGGGTTTTTGAAGACAGCCATGACCGTATGCTCCATGGCAGCCAGTTCACTCACCAGTTGTTGTGCAGGCGTGGAAAGGCTCCATTTGTTACGGGGGTATTTGCTTTCATCGTGTATACCGGCAATGATCAGTCCATAATCCTTAAGCTGCGCTTTCACCTGGTCTACCTGTGCCTGGGAAGCATTGTTGGGAAGGGTAAAGTGCTTGACGCCTGTGTATAAACCCAGCATCTTCTGGAAAGGCGTTACTTTGTCGGCACCAAAAGAAACAGAGGCTATGTTCAGGGTATCCAGGCGCCAGATCGGCATCATGTTATTTTCATTGCGCAATACGGTAATGGCCGCTTCCATCAGCTTACGGTTTAGCAGCTCACCGGTAGGCGTATTGAGTTCTTTACCTATATTCCGAACCACCAGTGGCTCAAACTGATGCAGGCCTACCCATTGTTTGGTAGCCAGCATCTTGCGGCAGCGCTGGTCAATGTCTTCCTGGGTAATCAGTCCCTGGTTCACAGCCTTCCTGATTTCGGCAATGGCCCGGGGAACATCTTCTGTAAATTCCAGCATATCGTTTCCTGCCAGAATCGCATCCTTATCCACCACCCCCGGCGGATTACTGCCGGTCACCCCTTTCATATTCATCGCATCGGTGACAATGAGCCCTCCAAAACCCAGCTCATTCTTGAGTAAATCAGTGATAATGGGTTTGGATAGGGTAGAGGGCAACGACCGGGTAGCATCCAGGGCAGGAATATTCAGGTGCGCTACCATCACACCCCCAATACCGGCCTGTATCATTTCCCGGAAAGGGTACAATTCCAGCGTGTCGAGTCGCTCTCTGGAATGGTTGATCTGGGGGAGTGCCAGGTGGGAGTCGGTACCTGTATCGCCATGGCCGGGAAAATGTTTGGCGGTAGCCAGGATACCATTGTCCTGCATCCCTTTCATATAGGCGATACCTTTTTGCGCTACATTGTATTTATCTTCTCCAAAAGAGCGAAAATTAATGACCGGGTTCTTGGGGTTGTTGTTGACATCCACCACGGGCGCAAAGTTGACATGGACGCCTGCCCGCTGCATATGCCGGGCTACTTCAGCACCCATCTGATAGAGCAGGTTGTTATCCTGAATGGCGCCTAAAGTCATTTGATAAGGATAGCTGATGGTACTGTCCAGACGCATTCCTAACCCCCATTCGGCATCCATCGCAATGAGTAAGGGTACTTTGGAGGCTTTCTGATAGTCGTTGGTTAGCTTAGCCTGCCGGCCAGGGCCACCCTGGAAGAAAATCAGACCTCCGATCTTTTGCTCTTCGATCAGTTTCATGATCTCTTGCTTATGTTCCGGCCCACGGTTAGAGTAAGCGGCGACTACGATCAGCTGCGCGATCCGCTCGTCCTGACTGAGGGTATTGAACACAGAGTCTACCCAGGCACTGTTTTCATAAATCAGAAAAGGAGGCGCTGCAGGACTGATTTCCTGTGCCTGTAGGGTTCCCACCACAATAGAAAATGAAAAGAGGGTGAGGTAAAAACGAAATAATAAGTTCATGGGGATTTACGTAAACATCTTTCTTTCAAAAACACAATGATAAACGCTTATTGGATCAGGCTATTTTATATTTTCTCTACGCCTAATCCGGGCTTATCTAGTACAGACATCATGCCGTCTTTTAGCTGGAAGCCCCCGGTCGCCACATCTTTCGCCAGATCAAAGCTACCATCTAAATCTATATAGCGAGTATGGAGGCAGGAAAAAGCAGCATGCAAGGCAGCAGCAATGCTCACCACACTTTCATCGTTGCACCCCCACATTAGCTCGATATTAGCATTTTTGGCGATCACCGCTATTTCTTTAGCAGCCTGAATACCGCCACATTTCATGAGTTTGATATTAAAAATGGAACTGGCAGCAGGCTTGGAAGCTAGCAGAAAGGCATCTTGCGGACTAATCATGGATTCGTCGATGGCCACCAGTTTTTTTACAGCACCGGGTAGTTTTTTATAGTCTTCAATGGCATTGGCTACCAGGGGTTGCTCTATCAGCTCCAGATCCATGGAAAGGGTGGTGTGGTAAAAATCTTCCAGTTGCAGCCGGGAATATCCCTGGTTGGCATCTACCCGGATAATAATGTCTTTTTTGAAAACCTCTTTCAGTTTTTTCAGGCGTTCCACATCTTCAGACAGCGATCTTCCCAATTTGACTTTAATCACTTTAAATCCCCGGCCTACATACTCCCTTGCTTCTTCCAGGGTAGCTTCCGGGTCTTTAATGCCGATGGTGATAGAGGTAGGCAAGGCATGATGTTTCTGCCCTAAAAATTTTACGAGCGGAATCTCCAGCTGCTTCGCCAGCAGGTCATGCAAGGCAATATCCAGCGCAGCGCAGGCACCCGGCTCTTCACTAAACTGCTGCCTGATTTCATGACAGAGCTGAAAAACTTCCCGTATATCGCGTCCGTAAAGCCAGCTGAGGTTTTCTTCCGTCAAAACAGCCAGGGTATCGTCCACGTCTTTACCGACTACCTGCTTACTGGGATTGCAAGCTCCCAAGCCGTACAATCCAGTATCCGTAGTGATTTCTACAATACAGTTGTCGACGGCGGTCACCGTTTTGTAAGCGATGGTGTAGGGTCGGGTAAGTTGCAGGTTCTCCTTCCAGACTTTAATTTCTTTTATTTTCATGGTGGGGTAGTATCTTACGAATAGGGGGAATGATAGCTTCCAGTCCCTCCTCCAGCGGGAGTATGACCGGGATTCCATATGCCTTTTGGTATTTTTCCTGATAGTCAGCGGCTTCTTCCGGACTTAAATTTTCCGCATTTAAGGTAATAGCAATCACTTCTGAGCCATACATACGAATCAGCGCGATTTCGCTTTCCAGAGAAGGAATTTCCAGCTTTTCTTTTTCATAACCTCCAAAATATTTCCTACCGGGCGCATGTTGTAAAATGACATGCCTGGCTTCGCCCGATACCAGAAATTCGGCACCTCCCGGACCACTGGGATTACGCAGGGAGCTTTGTCCTTCCAGCAGAATTACATCCGGTCTGGCTTCTTCATAACAACGGAGGATAGCATCTTCTATTTCACCGGAAATAAAGTCGTTGAAGGTGGAGTCAAAAATAAACCCGAACCGATTGCCCTGCATCCAGCCTGTTTGGCCAGTATAGATCATTTCCGTGGCGATGCCAGCTTCCCGCAAAGTATGTAACAACAAACGGGCTGTCGTCCGTTTTCCCAGGTTACAATCCGTACCCAATACCGCTAGTTTCAGGCTGGATACTTCCTTGATGCGACCTGACCAGAAACTTAGCTGATCTTTAGGTTTGGGCTTGCGAATATCTATGATGTTTACTCCCTGAATATCTGCCAGGGCTTTGATGGGAGGAATATCACTCATGAATTCGTGCAAGCCATTCACGATGTGCATACCCGAAAGGATGGCTTTTTCTATGATCTCCAACATGCCTTCGGGGATACGACCTCCTTTACCAGCCACACCCACTAGGCAGTATTGTGCTTTTTCAGCAGCGTTTTCTATATAATCTTCCAGGGAAGCATAAATAGGAATATTTCTTTTCTTCCCGTCTAATTCTTCTCCGGCATCTTTTCCGACAGATACGGCATCTATGACTCCTACAATGTGGTAACGGGAGGTGTCTCGAATAAGGCCATGGGCTGTTTTGGCCGTTTTGGTTTTTAACAGTCCGTGGGTAATAACAATAGCATTTCCGTCCATAGGCTTATGATAGAAAGGGCATAGATAAATAATTATTGTTGATAAAAAAAGGGTTTGAGTTTTGAGTTTGAAGTTATGAGCTAAGGTTGATATGGGATCGTTCATATCTTTTGTCTTGTTACAAATTTGCTTTTCTTTGCCTCTTTCTCAAAATTAAAAGGAAATAGTCATGGTGATATGGCAAAAATTATTTGGGTTGAGCTTGTTTGTCCTTGTAGGGTCTTGCGGTGCCGACAAGCAGGGGACAATATCAGAGGGTGCTGACACCATTGCACAACCACACATATATGAAAATAAGAGGGAAGAGACGATGAGTTCCTTAGAGCAAAACCTGATCCATGAAGGGCTGGTCAATATACAGCAACTGGACTCCACCATTCTGGTGGATTTACGGTATAGTACCAACAACAATTTTGTAGGGGTAGATGTGTATGGTGATTTTGATAAGGCGTTTTTGCAGGCTGAACCGGCCCATATGTTGGCCAAAGCTAATGCATATCTCCAGGAAACCCACCCTGATTATACCTTATATATTTTTGATGCCACCCGCCCGCGTCGTGTACAACAAATTCTGTGGGATACGCTGGATTATCCGGATGCTGAAAAGACCAAGTATGTGGCCGATCCACAGGAGGGCTCTATTCATAACTACGGAGCAGCAGTAGATCTGACCATTGCCGGACCAGATGGCAAGCCGCTGGATATGGGTACGGATTTCGACTATTTTGGAGTGTTGGCCTATCCTGTTCGGGAAGAGGCATTATTGGCAGCGGGTCAGCTTACGCAGGAGCAGGTAGCTAACCGGCAGTTGCTGCGGGAGGTCATGACCAAAGCGGGTTTTACGCCTATTACCAGCGAATGGTGGCACTTCAATGCGATGTCGCGGGCAGAGGCCGACAAAAGGTATGGCATCGTAGAGTAGTTTTACCTGGAGGAATAGAAGAAACCGTCATCACACTGCCTGTTGAAGTTGCCCATGATGATGGCTGTGGTTAAAAACGTAAAAACCGGGCCCAGTACTAGCCAGACCCGATAGTGTCGTAGAAGATGTTAAATGCTATATTAATGTATCCTCTGCTGATATTCAGACCGTTTAATTAACGTATGCAACAACTACCATTTCACTCAGTGTTTTACCGTCTGATAGCTCAGGATGTTCAGTGTCCGAGTTCAATGATTGATTTTTGGAAGCATCTGCATGATCCAGTTTGAAAGTAATAGGCAATACCATTTTTACTTTTACCGGCTTGCCTTCGGTAGTACCGGGTTGCCATTCCGGAGCACTCTCCAGCACCCGCATGGCTTCCTCATCGCAACCTGCGCCAATGCCTTTCAACGCTTTGATATCCGTAAGCTCTCCATATTCATTCACCGTAAACTGAATAAAAACCTTGCCTTCTATACCCATTCTTCTGGCTTGGGCAGGATATCTCAGATTTTTAGCGACATGTTGAAAAAAGGCTTCATAACCACCCTGTGGGGCAGGCTGGTTTTCTACGACCATATACACGCCATCCGGATCAGGCAAATGCATGAGTCTTTCATGAAGTTGGTCTTTCTGGGCAAGCAGATCTTCGTATTTTTTCAGGTCTTCACTGTTAGCGCCTGCTGCTTTCAAAGCAGCTATTTCATTGCCGCTTTTATTAGCAGCATTAGTAAACTCATTACTCTTAGGATAATATTTTTGAGTAATTGTCTGTAACTTTTCTCCAACTTGCTGGAGCTGCGCCTGCACTTCTTCATAGGTTTCAGCGATTACTTCTTGGCTCATTTCCTCTGCCTCTGGCTGGCAGGAAAAAGTAAAGAAAACAGAAAGCATGACCGGCACAATGAGGACAAATTTATACCAGGGTGTTTTTTTATTAATTGCTTCCATCATTTTGATACGTTTTAAGGTTTTAGATTTATAAAAGTGGTTGATTAAAGACATGTCCATGCCGTCGAACAGACGTTTGGTCAGCAGACGGATATATTCTTTCGGGTGCGATCTTTTCAATACGGCAGCATCTGCCGCAAATTCATGGGTTTCCAGTATTGATTTTTCATATAAATAAACCAGAGGCTGAAACCAGAAGATGATTTTCAGCAAGGATAGGTATAAGATATCATAACTGTGCTTTTGCTGTATATGCGTTTCTTCATGGGTCAGAATTTGCTGTTGCTCCAGAAAATCCAGAGGATGCGTGTTATCCCAGAAAAGATATTGAAGGAAAGAAGAAGCCGGCAGTTGTCCATGGGTGTAAATCAGGCGATAATTTTGTTGCCCGGTAGATTCGGTTTTACCATTTTGTATGATACGGTACAAACGGTACAGTTGCTTAAAAAAGAAAAAGGCCGTCAGGCAAAGACCCATCCCATAGATCATTCCTGCCAGTGCCAGTCCGTTTTGCCAGAAAGGAATCTTTTGGCCAGCCTGGCCCGCTTCAACGGCATCGAGGAGCAGATAGCCATTATAAGAAGCAGTGATGCCTTGTGTATTTCCTAACCCTAGTATGTCCAACGGAACATTCAGCAGGGGAAAAATAAAGGACAGGCAGGAGGTGATCAGCAGATAGAAGCGGTTGTACTGGTAGGCAGGCTGATCATGCAACACAGCCAGGTAAAAAAAGTAAAAAACGCCCAGGCAAATAGTAGATTCCAGGAGATAGATAGAGAGAGTATTCATAGCATGCAGGTTAGAGAGATATGAGGATGGGTTCATTCTTTATGAAAAATGACAGATCTGTTTTGCAGTGCCCTTATGATTGCTCTTTTGGAGGCTTGTCAGGTTTTTCACTGTCTTCATCTTTCAGATCCTTTTCTACATATTTCATCAGTTGCTCAAAATCATGGATGTCCATATCATTTTCCTTGGCAAAGAATGAAACCAGTTTGCTAAAAGAGCCCCCAAAATAGCTCCCGATGAAGTTTTTGAGAAAATAATGGCTATAATCCTTTTTATCGACCAGGGGATAATATTCGTGGGTTTTGCCATAGGCAGTGTAGCCGACGAAGCCTTTCTTTTCCAGGATACGTACCATGGTTGAAACGGTATTATAGGCTGGCTTAGGGTCTGGCATTTTATCCAGAATATCCTTGACAAATCCACGCCTGATCTGCCAGAGAATCTGCATTACTTGTTCTTCGGCCTTGGTAAGTTCTTTCATAGGATTACTGAAGTTTAAAAATAATCGGGAGTGTCATTCTTACTTTCACAGCACGGCCACGCTGTTTTCCCGGATTCCATCTGGGTGAATTTTGTAAAACACGCAAGGCTTCTTCATCACAGGCAGCGCCAATCCCTTTGAGGATGGTCAGGTCAGAGAGCGCGCCATCTGTATCAACCACAAACTGTACATATACTTTGCCTTCTACTCTGTTTCTGATAGCCTGCCGGGGATATTTCAAATGTTTACTCACGTATTCGTAAAAGGCAGGCAAACCACCCGGAAAGGATGGGTCTACTTCCGCTTTGAGGATAATTTCCTCAGGTTTTTCATCTTCCGGCTCCTCTATAAACAGATTTTCTTCTACAGGATCATCAAAGGTGGGTAAGGTAAAAGTGATTTCCTCGTCAATTTCTTCCTCATTCTTTACCTCGACAATTTCAATGGCTACAGGTTTGGGTTTGGGTGGTTTATGGTCCGTAACAGGGACGTCAGGCAGTATTTCATCCATCACCTGGGGTTCGGGAATGTCAATGACCGGTTGCCATGCCGATTGCCACTCAAAGGCACAGGTTACCAAAGCCATACTAATTACCAGTCCGATGGTCTGATGAAGTTGCCTTTTCCTTTCCAGGTCTACGTTTTTATTCTTCTTGTCTTCCATAATGAGCTGTGTTTATCGGGTTATACTAATGTATAACTAAAAAATTAGTTTGTCAACTAAAAATTTAGTTTTATTCGAAAAAAAAAGCCGGCAAGGCTGCCGGCGTGTGTAATCATGGGTGGTGTTAAGCGTTCTTGAGCTTTGCCATCCTGATAATTTTAAGCTTTTCCAGCATTCTGATCACCGGGTAGGTCGGATCAATTTCAAACCATCGCGCCGCAAAATCCAGTCTTTTCGGTAGCTTGTGGTGGTTATTCTGAAACAATTCTCCCAGCATAAGAAAATCAAACAACAGCGTATTTTTAGACTTATCGTGGTTGTCAAAGTTGGCATACCCGTATTTATGGCCACACCAGTTGACAATGGCTCCATGAACAGGCCCCATCAGGTAATGAATAGGCAGCAGCGCATACATCCACCAATGTGTACCCGGCAATTCGGCAATAGAAATAGCCCAGATATAAAATAAACTATACAGTACGCCCCAGCTCACTCTCACAAAGTTATTATCAGCAAACTTTTCAAAAGATTCCCATTCAGGGACGTCTTTGGTGAAGCGGGCTTCCGGTTCTACTTGGTGTTTCAATACTTCGTTGTAAATATTTTTTGTTTTCCACATCATAGTGAAAAGGTTTTCAGTATGATGGGGTGAATGAGGATCATCCTCCGTATCACTATAGGCATGGTGCATACGGTGCAACACAGCATATGCTCTTGGGCTCAGATAAGAAGACCCTTGCCAGATCCATGTGAAGATGTAAAAGAATTTCTCCCAGAAAGGGCTCATCGTAAACATCTTATGAGCAGCATAGCGATGTAGAAAGAAAGTTTGGCAGAACAGAGAGAAATACCAATGTGCGATAAAGAAAGCTATTATAATCACTTAGATAAAATTTTGGTGTGGATATTAACAGTTAAATAGATTGTTCAATAAAATTGTTTCTGAAAGATAAGAGAAATATGAAACATTATTTAGATTGATTCTTAACGGAACATTACAGATAAAGCATTCATGCAAATTAAATTGATCTGTAAGGTGCAAATGAAATTTATTTTTCCTGATGAAACAACAAGCTTCTTTTTTTAATTCAATAAAACATATTTTTAGTCTTGGGTAAATGCAAAGGCAATAATGTTAGCACCCATTTTTAAAGCTTGCTGCCTGATTTCCTCCGGGTCATTATAAATTCGTTGGTCTTCCCAACCATTTCCCAGGTCAGATTCAAAAGAATAGAAACATACCAGACGCCCCTCATACATCAATCCAAAGCCTTGCGGTGTTTTTCCATCGTGTTCATGAATCTTGGGCAATCCTTTTGGAAAAGGGAATTTTTGATGATAAATAGGATGATCAAAAGGGATTTCCACAAATTCCAATTCAGGAAACACCTTTTTCATTTCTATTCGAATGAATTCATCCAGCCCATAGTTATCGTCAACATGCAAAAACCCTCCTGAAATCAGATATTTTCGCAGATTCTGCGCTTCTTCCTCAGAAAACACAACATTGCCGTGTCCTGTCATATAAATATAGGGATACAGAAAAATTTCCGGACTGCCTACTTCCACCACCTCTTCATCTGACGCCAGCCCTGTATCTAAGTTTTCATTACAGAATTGAATCAGATTAGGAAGTGCCGTTTTGTTGGCATACCAGTCGCCGCCTCCGTTGTATTTAAGTTTGGCAAGCCTGATACCACCTTGCTGTTGTGCCCTTAAGGGCTGATGGAGCAGAAAACTCACTAAAAATACAAATGAGAGTACCTTAATCATAGACTATTAATTGAGTATTGACAAAGAAAGTTCCGTTTGCATTTTCAGACATAACGGAATTCATTAAGGATACTGTATTGACATGCATAATTATTGGGATAAACCAGCTAGGGCAGTGTTATTGCCTGTCCCATCTCTGGCAGGTTTTCTTTGTATAGTTTTTCAGGGTTTGTTTTATGCAAATCAATAGGTTTTATTCTGATCCGATAGGTATAGGTGCTGGAAGAAAGCAGATATTCCTCATGCGTTGCCGGCGACCAGCTGTCATCACCTCCTAAACCCATTTGCTGATGGTCCAGATGCAAGGTGACCTGGTCAGTTTCCTTCACTTCAGGCGTATGGGTAGCCTGATCAAATGCGTTCAGATCATATAAATGGGCACTGGTATTCAGGTATTGGTCAGCCTCATGGGAAGCAAAGATACCGATACCTTCTTGGTTGGTCAGTGTAAGCCAGCGTACATCCGTTTTGTTACCATTTTCCTGCGGCAATACATAAGGTACATATTGTCCCGCTACACTGCCACGATGTTGGGCTATCCGTGCTCCCGTATAACGGTCCTGATACGTTTCGTGAGGCCCCCTTCCATACCAGGCGAACTGGTCAAACAAACGGGGTAGTTTCATCATCATCCCAATTTTGGGTAAAGGAGGGAGGTTCTGATCAACTTCATAGTGATTACTCAGAAGTATATCGCCGCTACCGTAGATATGGTAAACACTCTGATAATCCAGTATGTGTTTTGTGAAATTATCCGCATGTCCGTTCATCATGCCACTGATGGTTACCTCAACAACTTTAGGATTGATTTGTCGTGCTTCTATGTGGTTGAGATCGAAGGAAGTGCTGTCATACCCCGCCTGTCGCCATCGGAAGCCAAAGCTGTTTTCTCCGCCTCCATCATCGTTATCCGTAGGGGCACGCCAGATGTTGGGGCGCCATCCGCCGGCGAGCAAGGCTTGTCCATTAAACTCCATCGCACTCAACATGCCGGCATTTTTATCAAACTCAACGGTAAAATTATTACCCTGTATGATAATTTGGTCGGTGTTGTCTCTCAAATCCAAGGCAGGCATAGACGCCAGCTTGAGATCTTCCCGTTGCACCGCGCCCGGGTTGAGGGGTATCTGTTCCCAGGCCACTTCGTATCCCTGTTCTGCCCAGCGTTCTGTCTCTTTTAAAGCAAAGTTGAGGTTTAAAAAGTATTCAGCGTCGTTGTGAATCATCCCTTGATGGACAGGGACCCGCACTATTTTACTTTGGCCGGGTGCCAGATCGATAGAGCCCATAGTGCCTTCCCGCTCTGTGAGGCCATCTTTTTGCAGGACCCAGTGAATGGTAAGCATGTCCAGATTGTTGAAAGCGTATTTGTTGGTAATTCTGACCAGGCCCTGCTGCAGATTTACCGGCTCTACCTTTACGTATTGGAAAACCTTTTTGGCTTCCAGCAATTCCGGCTGAGGGGTCCGGTCAGGAAAGACCAGCCCGTTGATACAAAAATCCCCATCGTTGGGCTCATCACCAAAATCTCCTCCATAAGCCCAATAGGGATTGCCTTGCTCATCTACTTTTTTTAATCCCTGGTCTACCCAGTCCCAGATAAAACCACCCTGCATTCTTTCATGAGATTCTATCACATCCCAGTAGTCTTGCAGATTTCCCAGACTGTTGCCCATGGCATGGGCATATTCGCAAAGAATGATGGGGCGAGTAGTATCCTGTTGATGAAAAGCGATCATCTGATCGGTGCGGGCATACATATTGGCAATAACATCAAAACCCGAGGGGACTTTGCCATAATCTTCAATCCGGCTTTCATAATGGATGGGCCGGGTAGGATCAATACGGCGGATAGAATCTGCCATGGCTGTGATATTATCTCCATCTCCGGTTTCATTGCCCAAAGACCACATGATAATAGAGGGATGATTCTTATCCCGTTCTGTCATGGCTACACCCCGGGAGACAAAGGCGTTTTTCCATTCCGGCTGCCGGGTTAAATAAACGCCTTCATTCCAGAGTTGGTGGCTTTCCACATTGGCCTCATCAATCAGATAAAGGCCATACTGGTCAGACAGTGCATACCATCGGGGAGTATTAGGATAGTGGGACGTTCGAACAGCATTGATATTATGTTGCTTCATCAGTTTGATATCCTGGATCATCGTTTCCTCAGAAACTACCCGTCCATGCTCAGGATCAATCTCATGCCGGTTGACTCCTTTGATATAAATAGGAACACCATTGACCAGCAACTGACCATTTTTGATTTCTACCTCCCGAAAGCCTACCTGACTGCTGATGGCTTCGGTAACCTGACCTGTAGCATCAGTTAGTATCAATCCCAAGCGGTAGAGATGAGGTTGCTCAGCACTCCATTTTTTAGGAGTAGGAACCTCATAGGTAGCTTCCATGACCATCTCCTGTCCGGTAGCAATGGTTTGAGTAGCCTGGAGTACATCATTCAGCACAGTGTCTCCTTCAGCATCCAGTATAAAGACCTGTACGGTGTGTGGCTGATAGTTCTCTTCCCCAAAATTGGTAAGGGTAATATTGAGTTTGGCTTCTGCGTTCTCGTAATGTTCATCCAGGTCGGTACGAAAGAAGTAGTCACGGATATGTACTTTCGGGGTAGCAAAGAGATATACATCCCGAAAGATGCCGCTCATGCGCCAGAAGTCCTGGTCTTCCAGATAGCTCCCATCCGACCAGCGGATCACTTCAGCAGCCAACAGGTTTTCTCCTGGCTTCACATAAGCAGTGATATCAAATTCGGCCGGTGTCATACTATCCTGGCTATACCCCACTTCCTGTCCGTTTACCCATACCGATAAGGCAGATTGTACTCCATCAAAATGCAGAAAAATTTGCTTGCCCTGCCAACGTTCCGGAATAGTAAAGGTTTTGCGGTAACTTCCTACCGAGTTGGTATCTGTAGGAACGCGTGGCGGATCTGCTTTAAAAGGATGTTTAATGTTGGTATAATGGGGCAGATCGTACTTGCCCAACATTTGCCAGTTGGAAGGTACAGGAATTTCGTCCCAATCACTGGCTTTGTAATCGGTTTTGTAAAAATCTTCAGGAGTCTCAGAGGGGTTGATAGCCCAGTAAAATTGCCAGGTGCCGTTGAGGAGTTGAAAGTAATCGGAAGCCTCCCGTTGATCACGAATGGCCGTTTTGATATCCTGGTAGGGAATCAGGGTGGCATGGGGCGCTTCTTCGTGAATGCTTACTATTTCCGGGTTTTGCCAGGCAGCCTGGTCAAAATTTTTTTTGCTACCACAGGCACTAAAGATTAAGGCAAACAGGAAAAAGTAAATAATACACTTCATAGGTGTAGCAAATCTAGCAATTTGTGCAGATGAAGGGCTTCAAAATTATTGATGATAAGATCCGCTTCTGTGGCTTCCAGTTCCTGGCGGGTATGGGTAGTGGCTACGCCGACCACTTTCATACCGGCCCGTTTACCCGCCTGTATACCAAGCAATGCATCTTCAAAAACGACACATTGGCTGGGAGGTATGTCCAGCTTTTTCGCTGTGGTTAAATATACTTCCGGATCTGGTTTCCCTCTGGAAACCATAGTATCGTCTACCACAACCGGGAAAAGGGAGGCTAATTGCGTATTTTCTAAGGTAAACTTAACATTAACCGGTGGTGCTGAGGTGGCCACTGCTTTGGGAATACGTTTTTCTTCCAGTTCCAATAAAAAGGCTTGTAATCCGGGCGTTGGAGCGATACTATCCTGATATAATGCCCGGTACAAGGCTTCTTTTTCTTCTCCATATCGGGTAATTTCAGCAGGAGAAAGTTCCCTGTTCATTAGCTTGGGCAGAATTTCCTCCATGGTCCGTCCGTTAATCTGCTTTTTATACTCCTCTTCGCTCATGGAAATGTGGTATTTGTCAAAAAAAGAAAGCCAGGATTTCAGATGATAATGATGATTATCGACAATGACGCCGTCCATGTCAAAGATGATGGCAATTTGCTTCATACATTCAGTGGTATTGTGTTGAATTATAATAAGGGATTAATCAGTTTTTGTGGTTTAGAAAAAGCCTACTGGTGGTGAGATTAAAAAAATGATCAGCTCTTTAGAGGCCGTCATAAGAAAATATATCGGCATAAGTATGGCTTTGTCCTTGCTTTCTTTCTTCAGCAGGAGCATCGTAGACGATTAATAACTGTCCATCTTCCATCAAAGTAAGTCCTTCTGCTTTTTCAGTACCATATTCCGTTTCATAGCTTATCACCACATCAAACATACGTTCAATATAGTTATGATAAGTAAGGGTCTCTTTACGATCTTTGATGCCATTCTTGAGTCGGTACATGGCAATAGTGCCATCGCAATCCATAGTCGGACCAGCCAAAATTAAAATATCATCATGGGCAACAGTCAGTTCACGGATGCCCATCCCATGCAGGTCAAAGAAATGTTTGCGGTATTTGCTTTTCTTTTTGCCGATTTTCCTGAGCTTTAGTTTTCCTTTCTTCGTTTCTTTAACAGCGATTTCCAGTATGATAGACCATCCTCTCAAGACAGGACCCCGTAGTCCCAGGAAAATCCTTTCGTCCATGACGGCAATGCCTTCAATATCAAATCCGTTTTCCTTACCGGGAATATGCATAAAAGGGGCCACATGAGGATCTTTCCTAAGAGCCTTACTCAGTTGGCTATATTTTTTCCCTGCCTTTAGTTTAGCTGCTGTCAACAGCTGATCCGGATGATCCGGATGAGGGCATGATTTGTACAGTTTGTATTCTCCGGTATCAGGATCTTGCAGGGTGGGAATTCTGGCCAATGTATATCGGTTAGCCTCTTTTTCAATCTGGGCAAGTCTTTTGATCCGTTTTTTCGTAGGTTCAGAGCGTTTATCCGGTTTATCCCTTTTGAGGCTATGAGAACCTATCAGCCACAAATAATGATTATAGTATGCTAGTCCTTCAATGTCTATTTCCTCCTCATTTCCTTCCGGAAGGGAAATAAATTCATGTAAGCTGAAAGAAGCATGCTCTGTAAAACCCTCACTTGTTTTTTTGAGTCGCTCCAGGCTAGCCCCTTCATCAAAAGCCAGCCAAAGATAATCACCGGTTCGCACTACGGAAGATAGTTCACTACATATCTTAGTGTCTTTAGCGTTCAGACTTTCGTCAAATTGTAGTAATATTTTATCTGGTTTTTGTTTTGTTGTTGCCATAAAAATAATTAGCTGCTGATTCTTTCTGGATGATCTACAAGGAAAGCTTTCCAGCTTTTATTATGACGAATAGGGGCTCCTTGTTGGTAATGATGGCATAAAGCGACGGCTAGTGCATCAGTGGCATCATATAGTTGATGATCTTCACTGAGTGAAGCAGGAAACACGAGTAGGTTTTTCAGCATATGGGCTACTTGTTCTTTAGAAGCATTACCATTACCGGTGATGGATTGTTTTACTTTTTTGGGAGCATATTCTATGATGGGCACTTGCCGGCTGAGGGCAGCGGCCATCGCTACTCCCTGTGCCCTGCCCAACTTGAGCATAGACTGTACGTTTTTACCATAAAAAGGAGACTCAAGAGCCATCTCATCCGGCGCAAAATCTTCAATCAAGCCTACCACCCGTTCAAATATTTTCTTCAATTTGATCTCATGTTTATCATATTTCTTCAGATGAATGACGCCATATTGCACAATTTGTATAGATTTTTGTCGCAGCGCATTGGTGGTCACGAGAATAGCACCATACCCCATGACCTGGGTACCTGGGTCTATACCCAAAATTATTTTTTCTTTCACTATTTCCTGGTTTGGTCTGTTCATGTGTCTAATATATGCATTCTTAATACTTATAAAAAAATTATATTGACTGCTGGATTAAAATTATAATTACTCATAATCAAATCCATAGCGGTTTAATGAACGCCAATCCTTCTATTTATTTGAACGCATTTCTGATCTACCATGATTATATTATTTTCCGGACTTACTTTATTGTATTGCATCTGTATCCTATGGCTGTACTGGCACTGGCTAAAGATTCCATCCTTTCAACCCGAACCTGTTTCGTCTCATGAACTCCCGTACATTACCATTGTTGTACCGGTACGAAACGAAGCCGACAATATTATAGCATTGCTACAGGGTATTGCTAAACAGCGGGTATACGGAGGCAGCCCATATCCCTTCTCTAAACTAGAGGTGATCATAGTGGACGATGATTCAGAAGATGATACAAAGAAACTGGTGATGGCGTATCGAAAAGAAGCTAACTTCTCAATCGATGTGATCTCACTCAGGTTGCCTCCCGGGTTTACAGGGTCTCATAAGAAAATGGCCATTACACAGGCGATTGCCTTGGCAAGAGGAGAAATTGTGGTCACCACTGATGGCGATTGCCGGGTAGGAAGCTATTGGCTGGCCTCTTTGAGTCAATTTTTTCAGGAAAGAAAACCTCTGTTGGTATCAGGCCCTGTGAGTTTTGACGAGGAAAAGAACTTATTTGAGCATTTTCAGACCATAGAATTTGCCAGCCTGATTGGCACAGGAGCAGCCAGTATGCAGGCGGGGCGGCCCAATATGTGTAACGGCGCTAATCTGGCTTTCAGAAAAGATACTTTTTTTGCAGTAAATGGGTATGAAGGTTCCGTCCATGTACCTTCCGGCGATGATGAGTTTTTAATGCAAAAAATATATCAAAAATATCCACAGCAAGTTTTTTTCCTAAAGACCCCTCTGGCAGTCGTCTATACAAATGCCAAAGCTTCCGTGAAAGAATTTTACCATCAGCGGCGCCGTTGGGCTGGTAAGTGGAAGCTGCATAAAAACAAATCGGTGATGGCCATAGCTGTCTTTGTGTTTATTTACCACCTTGCAAGTTTGTTTACGTTGCTTTTGATTATCGTTAAAGGGTATTTCTGGTTTCTTTTTCTTTTGCTCTGGCTGCTTAAGGCAGCTATTGAGTTTTTTTTTCTGCGCGATGTATTACTTTTTATGGGAAAAAAAATGCCTTTCCAAAACTTTCTGATGTTGGAATTCATTTATTCTGCATACGTGGTTTTTTTCGGTATTTGCGCTAACTTTGGAGGCTATACCTGGAAGGACAGACAATACAAATA
This sequence comes from Catalimonadaceae bacterium JC749, assembly GCA_021730635.1. Classification (GTDB taxonomy): domain Bacteria; phylum Bacteroidota; class Bacteroidia; order Cytophagales; family Cyclobacteriaceae; genus JAJNNC01. The sequence continues at coordinate 277,046 of JAJNNC010000001.1, read as the reverse complement.
ATCTGTTGTTATGACTGACCAAGAATATGATGTGCTGGATGAGCTTTACTTCGTTGTGCCTTTTTCCCATTTACGGCAGGAGTTAAAGATGGAAGAGGAAGCCTTGAAAGACATATTACAATCTTTGTTCAGGAAAGGTTGGATCAAATGTTTTCTGAACGCTTCTGAAGAAGCTGTATCCTCAGAAGTTGATTTGGAAAGACAATACCATCAATATTTTTATTTGGCCAGTAAGGCTGGCTTATTAGCTCATAACGGACGTTAAAAGTTTAAGTGTAGTATGATTATAGATAGAACCATAGCGCCTCCTTCACAGCCTATTCGGGAAGTGAATTTAGTAGAAGCCACCACTAAATACCTCTCTAATGGAATTCCTGTGCATATGATTCAGGCTGGCAAGCAGCCAGTCCTTGGAATAGAATTACTTTTTAGAAATGGGGGAATCAAGCATGAAGCTCTAACGGGTGCTTGCTTTTTTACTATTAAAATGCTGGCTGAAGGTACTTCCAGCAAAACAGCTTTTGACATCTCTGAGTATGTGGATAAATACGGCGCTTTCCTGCAGTTGTCACCCGGTGTGGATTATTCCTCCGTTGATATTTATTGCCTGAGCAAATACGCCAAGGAATTGCTGCAATTGCTTAGCGAACTCACTTCAGATCCCACGTTTCCTGAAGAAGAATTGTTAAAGTTCAAAACTATACAACAGCAGCGCCTCAAAGTAAATAATGAAAAGCCTAGTGTATTGGCTTCCAAAAAAATGAAGTCTGTTTTGTTCGGATCTGACCATCCCTATGGCCGATCTATGGATGCTGAAGACATAGAAAGGATCACTTCTGCCGACTTGCTTTCTTTTTATCAGGATAATCTGTATGCCGGATTTGAAATTATTGTATCCGGTGATGTAAACGAAGAGGTGCTGCTAGCAATAGATCAATATTTTGGAAAGCAACCGGTAGCACCCAAACTGCATATTCAAAATGGCATGCCACCTTTCTCACCTGCCGATGGCAAAAAACATATCATAGAAAAACCTGATAGTTTACAATCCTCGGTTCGTATAGGTATGCCATTATTTACTAAAACCCATCCGGATTATCATCAGGTTAGGCTGGTGAATACCATATTGGGAGGATATTTTGGCTCCCGTCTCATGAAGAATATACGGGAAGAAAGAGGGCTTACTTATGGTATCAACTCAGGTATTGTGATGCATCAGGAAGCAGGGTATTTTATTATTGGAACAGATGTAAAAAAAGAGTTTACTCAATTGGTCATTGACGAAGTGTATAAAGAGATACAACAGTTGCGTAATGAATTAGTAGACGAAGTTGAGCTAATTACTGTAAAAAACTACATGGCTGGTAGATTGCTTTCATCTGTTGATACTCCTTTTGCTCTCGCCGAAAAGTTTAAGAATATTTACTTATACGGCCTTGACTACGATTTTTACAAAAAATATTTAAATGCAATTAATACAATAGATGCTGACTCGATACGGGAAACAGCAGAAAAATACTTTGTGGCCAGCCAAATGAAAGAAGTTGTTGTAGGAGGTTACGCCTAATCCTGTGATACTTAAAATATAATTGTCCATATTGGGTATGCTTTATAGGTAAGATTAGCTCTTTCTTGAGGTTCTAATTACAATAGAAGTAACTTGTAAAATCATCGGATTGTATTGTAAAATAAGCTCCTTATCTTCACTTACCTTTTCTATTGACATTACATACAGAAATTATATTACATCTTTTATTTATCCCGCGCTAACATCAGCCCTCGTTCTTATCCAATTTTGACTTATTTTGTGACCCTGTTGCTATGATTAGCGACATTTGGCTTTACCAAGTGTAAATAGAACAAAACTGGGCCTTATACATATGTTTGATAGTCAAAAGGTATATAGCGGGTCAGGAAATTCTCCTGGCCACGGAAGTGACAAGATACAAGAAGTTGAAATTGCAGATTTAAGAAAGATCACCCAAGCTGTTAAAAATTGCTATGGCTATGACTTTACTGAATATGCGATGTCTTCTTTTAAAAGGCGCATCCAACGCATATTAGAATTATATAAACTTCCTACCGTCGATCATTTAATAAAGAAAATAGAAACCGAAAAGGCGTTCTTCGAAGAATTTCTTCCAGAAATTACTGTTAATGTAACTGAAATGTTTCGCGATCCTTCCTTTTGGAGAGAAGTAAGAGATCACATCATCCCCAATATTTTGCTCAACCACGAAACTTTCAGCATATGGCATGCCGGATGTTCTTCAGGGGAAGAAGTATTTTCTATGGCCATTTTATTGAAAGAAATGGGTATTCTTGATAAAGTAAATATCATTGCCAGTGATATTGATAAACCTATCTTATCTAAAGCGGAGAAAGGTGAGTACATCATCAAGAATATGGAGCTGAATGAAAAAAACTATATCCGTTTTCAAGGAACCTCCACATTGAAAAACTATTATGAAGAAAAGAATGGAAAAGCTGTGATGGATCAGTCTCTGATTAAGAAAGTTTCTTTTAGAAATTATGATTTGGTAAGAGGAGGGGTTTTTAACAAATTTGACTTAATTCTCTGTAGGAATGTTATGATATACTTCAATCAAAACCTGCAGAATTCTGTTCTGAAGAAACTTCACGAAAGCCTTTTCAAGTATGGTTATTTAGCCATTGGTTCTAAAGAATCTCTCATCTGGTGTGAAATTGCCAACAAATTCATTGTAGTAAACAATGAAGAGAAAATTTATAAAAAGATCAAGGAGTAGTACTTTCGTTTGGATGGAAGTTTAAATATGAGTCAATTCAATGTCAGCAACATATTTAAGGCAGTAGTGATTGGTGGCTCCGCCGGAAGTTTTCAGGGAATCACAAAAATCTTGGCCAATCTTCCGGAAAATTTTGAACTGCCATTGATCCTGTGTTTACACCGCCTCAAACATGTGAGAAATGGTTTTGTAGAAGCACTTTCTCTCAAAAGCGTAAAGCCGGTAACCGAACCTATAGATAAGGAAAGCATAAGAAAAGGGAAAGTTTATTTGGCACCTGCCAACTATCATATGTCTCTGGAATTAGGCCATAGTTTTTCACTATCCACTGAAGAAATGATTAATAATTCAAGGCCTGCCATTGATATAACTTTAGAAACGGCTGCTTATGTATTTAAAGAGAAACTGATTGGAATTTTACTTTCTGGTGCAAATCGTGATGGAGCCATGGGTATGAAAAAGATTAAAGATAGAGGGGGAATTACAATTGTACAAGATCCTTCCGATTGTATGATAGATACTATGCCCAGAGCTGCTATGGAACTTACAAAAGTTGATTATGTGCTCAATACTCAAAAAATCATAGACTTCCTTATAGAATTAAATAAACAGTATAAATAAATGATAAAATCATTATCTAAATCGCTTATCAAGCTTTTTACAGTCCTGTTTTTTGCCAGTATAGGATGGGCCGCATATATATTATACCAACTTCCTGAGAAATTAATGAATGCTTCCAAAAGTATTGATTTAATTCAAATCAAGTTATTGCAACCTCTATTTAACCAAGTCTATCTCGCGTTTGGTAGCTCTTTCACTTTTGGTATACTCTCTATTGTGCTTTTGATTATTTTCAGACGTGATCAAAACCTCAAAACTGGTTCTCAATGGAAATCCTATAGTAGTGAGAAAGTCAAAAAAGGGTCTATGGATTTGGCTTCTGACACAGAAGAAGATACTTTTCCACAGACAGGGTTAGGAGAGGTGATGAAGATGAATGCTGTTTCTGATTCAGAAGAAGATACTCATGAGCAGCAAATACATATTGCCGCTATAGAAGAAGTGTTGAAAATGAATGATGATAAGCATGTGATTTTTAATCGTGCTCTTTCTGTAGTTTGTAAACAGTTTGAGGCAAGCCAGGCAGCTGCTTATGAGGTAAAGAAAGATGGAGAATATAGAGTTATTGAATTGTTTGCTTCTTTCGCCCATATTATCCCAGAAGGTAAACAGGTAGTGTATCGTTTTGGTGAAGGACTCGCCGGACAAGCAGCTAAAGAAGGCAAATTACTTAACATTAAATCTGTTCCTGAGGGATATCTTCAGATTATTTCTGGTCTTGGAAAGGCTAGTCCAACTCATTTAATAATTATTCCTATTCTGTCCAATGAGGAGGTTATTGGGGTAGTAGAAATAGCTTCTTTTAAAGAGTTCTCGGTTGCCCAGGAAAAGGCATTACAGGAATGCTTTAACAAATTAGCGCTAAAACTGACAAATATTGACAATGTAAGTTTAGAAAATGCTAAGCGTTAAAATAAAGATAAGAATCTTGCAATTTGCATCATAGTAGTTTATTGATCTGTTAAATGATTTTCCGAAATAGCTTGAGTGCCGCTTCAAGATTATGCTAAACCTCTAAGCAAATTTTTAGTTTTGATATGTACAAAAAGGTAAATATTGGCAGCAAAATAACCTTTCTGGTTTTTACAGTCGTCTTCATTACTGTAATAGCCATCAGCCTTACCGCTTATACTCTGGTGGAGAATTCACTAACTGATCGGTATCTGTCGAATCTCAATGTTATTACAAAGCTCAAGAAAGATAGAATTGGAAGCCTAATCCACAGGCATCAAAATAATGCAGAATTTATCAGACAGATTGTGTTAGCAGGAAGAGAAGGCATTGATAATAAAAACAACAATAATAACAAACAGGCGCAAGAAGCTGAGAGCTCATTAGAAAACATAAAAAGTAAAATTGAAAATATAACGAAAGGTAGTGATATCAGTCATGTTTATCTTTTAGATTGGGAGGGGAAAATTCTGTTAGCAGCAGGTCAGGAGAGTTCAAGCCAGAAAGAAGGTAAATATTTTAACGATCCTGATGGAAAAATACTTACTGCCTCATTAGATTCTGTATATTTCAGTAGTTTATTTGAACATGATAATAATTATTTTTTTCTGCTGGGCATGCCATTGGCAGATACCACAAAACAGGTACTCCTTACTGAAATCAAAGCAGAACCATTTTTTGATATTGCCAAGGATACTACAGGTTTAGGGAATTCGGGTGAGACACTACTAGGAAAAGTTTATAAGGATAAAGTTGTTTATTTAAATCCTTTACGACATACTGACAATAAGATTGCACTTCAGAAAGGAGTGTCTCTTAATGATGAAAAACAGATAGCCATTCAGCAGGCAGTAAACAATATTCCAGGTGCCACAATAGATATTGACTATCGCGGAAAAAAAACTTTAGCTACCTGGTCGTATATTCCATGGTTAAAATGGGGAATTGTTACTAAAATAGATCAAGAAGAAATCTTCAAAGACGCAAAAGGACTCATTCGCAAATTTATAGTAGCAGGTGTATTTATAATTGCGGTCTCTTTGCTGATTAGCTTTGTTTTCTCTCGTTTTCTCATCGAACCTCTTCTGTCGTTAAAAGCTACATTAAAAATGCTTAGCCTGGGAATTCTACCTGAAAAAGTTGAAAAGAAAAGTAGTGATGAAATAGGACAGATGGCTGAAACAACACATCAGTTGGTACAAGCATTGAGACGTACAGCTACTTTTGCTCACGCAATTGGGCAGGGATCATTTGAAACTAATTTTCAACCGCTAAGCAAGGAAGATGCACTAGGAAACGCTTTAATTAATATGAGAGATAGTATACAATCTTCCGAAAAGCGTGACAGAGAGCGTAACTGGATTGTGACGGGTGTAGCGGAAGTAGGTGAAATACTAAGATCTCATAATAATATAGAAGAATTAGGGGATGAGGTAATTGCTTATGTAACAAAAAAAATTAATGCCATCCAAGGTGCTTTTTATGTTGTCAATGATGAAGATAAAGATAACATCTTCATTGAAATGAGGGCAAGCTATGCTTATCATAAGAAAAAACATCTGAAAGCAAAATTTAAGTTTGCAGAAGGATTAGTAGGTCAAGCTGCTGTTGAGCAAGACACTGTTTTTCGTACAGAAATTCCTTACGATTATGTTACGATTACTTCAGGTTTGTTAGGGGAGCAAAGACCCGAAGCTTTATTAATAGTACCTTTGATCACGAATGAGCAAGTGTATGGGGTCCTTGAATTTGCTGGTTTTGACAAGTTTAGCCCCCGCGATGTGAAATTTGTGGAGGAAATCAGTTTAATAACAGCTCGAACCGTTTTCAACATTAAAGTTAATGAAAGGACTCGTCTTTTATTGAGTGAGTCTCAGAAAATGAGTAATGAGCTGCAAGAACAACAGGAGATTTTAAGACAGAATGCTGAGGAGATGCAGGCTACACAGGAAGAACTAAGGCGGACAAATCAGCAATTAGAAGAGCAATTTGAAGAAGTAGAACACACGCAAAAGCGGATGGCTTCTTTATTGGAAAATGCTTCTGAAGTTATCGCCATCTATGAGGAAGACGGAAAAATTCGATATATCAGCCCTTCGGTGGAAAAGATCTTTGGTTATAAACCAGAGGATATGATTGGCTACAGTGATATTCAGCATATCCTGGGTGAGGGTATTGGGGTCTTTAATGAAATGTTTGACACTTTGTTAGCATATCCTAAGAAAACTGTTACAGTACAATATATTTATAAAACTAAACATAATGCAGAGGTTTGGGTAGAAGCTACTGGAAATAACCTGCTTTCAGATCCTGCTGTTAGGGGTATCGTCATCAATTCCCGAGATATTACAGAACGAAAGCGTGCAGAGCAAGAAGAAAGAATGAGAAGTAAAATGCAAGCCTTATCTGAAAATTCACCGGATTTGATTACGAGGTTAGATCAGGAAGGGGTTTTCTTCTATATCAATCCAACCATTGAGGCGTACACAGGAAAGAAGCCTGGTCAGTTTCTCAAGAAAAAAATATCTGAGGCTGATCTAAATCCTTCTGTTGTAACAGAATGGACACGCATTCTGGATGAAGTAAAAAACACAAATCACAAAGTATCACAGGAGATGGAGTTCCCTACAGCAGCTGGAGGGCGTATTATGCATATTAATGCTATTCCTGAGTTTGATGAAGAAAAAAAGCTAGAATCCGTGTTGGTAGTGTCCCATGACATTACAGAAAGAAAACTAATAGAGGTAGAGATTCAAAGTAAGAACCGAAAGATTAACGATAGTATCAATTATGCCAGAAGAATACAGGGTGCTATCTTACCCGATAATAAGATTATTAAAAAGGTATTTCCGGAATCTTTTATCTTCTACAATGCTAGGGATGTAGTTAGTGGTGATTTTCCTTGGTTTCTTCAAAAAGGAGAAGACACATATATCGCTGCGGTGGATTGTACTGGACATGGAGTTCCTGGAGCTTTAATTTCTTTGATTGGTTATTTTCTGCTTAACGACATTGTGAAAAGTAGAGGAATAACAGACCCAGGTGTGATTTTAGATATGCTAGATGAGGGTGTGACACAGACCTTACGTCAGCATAGCGAGGATTCTAAGACGAAAGACGGTATGGATATCGCCTTGTGTCGGATTACCAAAGGAGAGATACATTATGCCGGAGCTCATCGACCCCTATATCATATGTGTAAAGGAGAGATGAATGAAATTAAGGGAGATAAGTTTCCTATTGGGGGAGGTATATTTAAGAATCAAACCAATTTTACGACTACCAAAATAAAAGTAAATAAAGGAGATTCAATATTCTTCTGCTCCGATGGCTTTCCTGATCAGTTTGGTGGGCCGGAAGTGCGTAAATTTGGCCCAAAACGTTTGAGAGCCATAATTCAAGAAAATTATCAACGTCCTATGGAAGAAATACATCATATATTAGCAGAAGCTTGGGAAAGCTGGAGGGGTGATGAAAAACAAACCGATGATGTATTAATGATTGGTATTAAATTTTAAGTATAAAATTAAAAACACAATAAAACATTATAGAATATGAAATATGTGTATGAATTACACAAGGCTATGCAAGAACAGAACCTGATTCTGGTGTATGAAGGTGAGTTCACACAAGAGATTACTAAGTCAGTCTTGGCAATGGCAGAGCGTAATATGGATTCTATAGGTGAGGAATCCAATGTGAAGAGAAAGGTTTTCAACGTAATGGTCGAGTGCTTACAAAATATTGTAAAGCACGGTGAAGGTTACAAAGTGGGAGAGAATTACGAATACAATGCTGTTTTTATGATTGGTAAGCGAGGTGATGAGTATATTGTGGCTTCAGGGAATCCTTTAAATAATAAAGATATTGAAAAGCTTAAGAGTAAACTTGATCAAGTAAATAGTCTGGACAAAGAGGGTTTAAAAGAGCTTTATAAGGATATTATAAAGAATACAACCATATCCGACAAAGGTGGAGCTGGTTTGGGCTTTGTAGATATGGCGCGTAAGTCAGGCCAGAAGCTCGAGTATGATTTTTCGGTCATTGATGACGAAAGATCATTCTTTTCGCTAAAGACCACTATCCCTAGACTTTAATTCATGGTTTTACCTCATTAAATCATATAGAAAATGGAAATTATTAATTTAGAAGGTACTGAGGATACTCCTAAAATTATCTTAGATAAGAATAATGGTATATTTGAAATTTCAGGACGTTCACTCCCTGAAGATTCTGCTGAATTTTATCAGCCTATACTTGATTGGCTTGATAAATATGCTCAGACTCCTAATGAAAAAAGCATTTTCGTATTTAAATTAGAATATTTTAATACGGCTTCGTCAAAATTAATATTAGACGTACTCTCAAAAATTGAGGATATTGACAATGCTGAAGTGCATTGGTATTTTCACGAGGATGACGAAGATATGGAAGAAGCTGGTCAAGAGTTTTCTGAGCTTGTAGAAGTTCCTTTCGAGTTTAGTTTATATTAATATCATTAAGAGTTTTACTGCATTTATCAAAGACAACGACTCTTCCAATAGGATAGATGAGTCTGACGGGTAATGAACTGCTAATTATTGGCCGTTACATGATTTCAATGTTTCTATGACCTATAATCAACATCAGCAAAGGAAGAACCAACAATGAGTGAAGAAATACTAAAAGCGCTTACACAGCTTTTTGCTATTATTACAAAGCAAGATGGTGGGGTCACAGAAAAAGAAAGAAATTTTGTCATCAGCTTTTTTAATCAGGAGCTTGACCAAGATTCTGTGAAAGAATATGTAGCACTTTATGATCAGTATACCGGTTATGGACAGGAAGAGGAGGAAAATGATGAAGTAAAAGTCAAGAAGAAAAAGCTAACTTCAGTAAAGGATTCTGTTAAAACACTGGCTATATGTAAGAAAATAAACAAAACGCTCACGCAAAAACAAAAAGTCGTAGTCTTAATAAAAATCCTAGAACTGGTAGCATCTGATGGAAATTTCAGTGAACAACGAGTAGAGATTATTGATACAATTTCTACTGTTTTCAATATTGTTAAAGATGAATTTAAACTGATTGAAAGCTTTGCTCATAACAACCAAGAGAGCCGTTTTCACTTTGAAGACATACTGACCGTTAGCGACAGCACAGCTGAGGACACAAAACATTTTAAACATATACACACTGATATCAATGGTGAAATCATTTTCTTGAAAGTTAAAAGTGTCGAGCTGTATTTTGTAAAATATATAGGCCATGATAATGTAGTGTTGAATGGTTTTATTATGAAGCCAAATCAATCTTATCTTTTTTCTAATGGCAGTACTATCAAAACACCCAAAGGAACAGCACTTTACTATAGTGATCTGATTCGCCATTTTATTTCAGACCTTTCTATTGCAAAAATTACTTTTAATGCTAAAGAAGTAGCATTTCGCTTTCCTAATAATATGACAGGGTTGCGAAATATTAATATATCAGAAGGTACTGGAAAACTCATCGGAATAATGGGAGCTAGTGGTGCGGGAAAAACCACACTGCTTAATGTTCTGGCTGGCATAGAAGTGCCATCTGACGGTGAAGTTTCTATAAATGGATTTAATATTCATCTGCAAAAAGAACAAATACAAGGAGTTATTGGGTATGTTTCTCAGGACGATCTACTTATTGAAGAACTAACTGTATATCAAAATTTATATTACAATGCTAAATTATGTTTTGCAGATAAAAGTGAAGAAGAACTTGATAAACTGGTAGTTGGTACTTTAGAAAGCCTTGGTCTGGAACATCGCAAAGATTTAAAGGTAGGTAGTGTATTGGATAAATCTATTAGTGGTGGACAGAGAAAACGGCTAAACATAGCTTTAGAACTCATACGAGAGCCTGCAGTCCTTTTTGTAGATGAACCTACTTCAGGATTATCCTCTCGTGATTCTGAAAATGTAATAGATTTGCTAAAAGAGCTTTCCCTAAAAGGAAAGCTTATTTTTGTTGTAATTCATCAGCCTTCGTCAGACATCTATAAAATGTTTGATAAAATGTATATTATGGATACAGGGGGTTATCCTGTATTTTATGGCAATCCGGTTGAGGCGGTTACTTATTTTAAAAAAGCATCAAATCAGGTAGATGCAGATAGAGGACAATGTCCTACTTGCAGCAATGTTAATCCTGAACAAATCTTTAACATCATTGAGGCCAAAGTGGTAGATGAATATGGTCAGTTTACCAATAAACGCAAAGTAACACCTCAGCAGTGGCATGAGAAATATGAGAAATCATTTATAATACAAAAAGTAGCTGAAGAAAAAGAAGCTCCTCCTAAATCATTACATATCCCATCAAGAATCAGGCAGACTTTGATATTTACTGTCAGAGATACACTGTCTAAGTTTAGTAATAAACAATATTTGTTAATCAATTTACTGGAAGCGCCTGTATTAGCATTGTTTCTTTCATTTATTATCCGCTACAAAGATGGCAACAGTGCCGATTACTCTTTTCGATTCAATGAAAACATCCCTGCCTATTTACTAATGAGTATTGTGGTAGCACTTTTTATGGGTTTAACAGTAAGTGCAGAAGAAATCATTAGGGATCGAAAGATTCTAAAGAGAGAATCGTTTCTCAATTTAAGTTGGAATAGTTATTTACTGTCCAAAGTTATTATTCTATTTGCGCTTTCTGCTATCCAAACCATGAGTTTTGTTATCATTGGCAATACTATCTTGGAAATAAGAGAAATGACAGTAAGTTTTTGGCTGGTATTGTTCTCGATTTCCTGTTTTGCTAATATTTTAGGTCTTAATATTTCAGCAGCTTTCAATTCTGCTGTCACAGTATATATTCTTATTCCACTGTTGTTAATACCGCAAATGATTTTAAGCGGGTTACTATTCAACTTTGATAAGCTGAATAGTATTATCGGTTCTAAAGGAGAGGTCCCCATTGTAGCTGATTTAGTCGCTTCTCGCTGGGCCTATGAAGCTATGACAGTACATCAATATAAAAATAATTCATTTAACCGCCCCTTTTACGAGTTGGAAAAACAGGAAAGGCAGGCGGATTTTAAGTCTGCTTATCTGATACCCATGTTAGAGAACAAACTTCAATTCGTAATGCAACATCTCAATACTGATAATGATTCAATAAAATTGGTGATGGAGAAGGATTTGAAAATTCTTCGTGATGAGATTAAAAAAGAGACATTTCGTCAAGGTATTGAAGATTTATCCATAGATGAGGCGCTTACCCTAGCCCATATAAACAAAGAAATAGAAAACAGGCTTCGTAAATATTTTAGGGATTTAAACTCAAATTATATCCAAATTTTTAATAATGCTGTTCAAAATAAGGATAAACTAGTTTACTACCTGGAAAGTCAACCAGATCTCCATTATAATCTTAACGAGTATAAAAATAAATATTATAATGAAAGTTTAGCGGATCTGGTCAGAAATGTTAATGCATCAGACAGAATCTTAGAATATAATGGAAGGCTTTTACAGAGAGTCGATCCGATTTATAATGAATCCTATTTAGGCAACGGGTTGCTTGGTTATAGAACACAATTCTTTGCTCCTAGAAAGTTTGTAGCTGGTCTGTCAGTAGATACTTTTTACTTCAACATGATAGTAATTTGGTTGATGACCTTTATACTATATGTATGTTTATATTTTGAGTTTTTGAGCAAAGGACTGAGCTTTATCAGCCGTGTCAATGTATTTAATTCTAAGAATAATTCTAATTGATTCGGAAAAGACTCATACGTAATAAAATATACCAATTTCTGTTTTGGCACATATTAGTGAATTTTAGATTTGTCATAAAAATTGAAAAGAAATTCATGAAAAGATTCTTATTGTTTGTAGCGGTAGTTTCATCCGCTCTTTGGTCTTGTGAATCTGATACTAAACTAAATGAACAGGCTTTTTTGGATAGTCTTAGTAACGCAGAAAAGAAGGGGCCTATCATTTCTGACGAAGTGCTTGAGAGCATATTGCAACAAGTACCTTCGCCTTTGGAAATTTCAGTGCTTCTCAAAGAGTCAGGAGCGAGCTACAACAGAAATTTGCTTAATGCTACAAATAATATTTCTGACTATAATAACAACTTTTCAAAAGCATTGAATTTGGGTGTATATGGAACAGATTTGGGATATACTAACATATATGAACAAAATCAGGATGCTATCTTTTATTTAAATTCTATCAAAGAGCTAGCAGATGGGCTTAGTATCGGACAGTTTTTCAATTTTGGAACAATCAAGCGATTAGCTACTAATAGCCGCAATTTAGATTCTTTATTATTAATTACTACCCAAAATTTTAATCATATCAACACCTATCTACAACAGCAACAGCGTTCAAATTTGAGTGTGTTACTACTCACAGGAGGTTGGGTTGAAGCTTTACACATTATAAACCAAGTAACGCTAGCTGACTTGAGCAATCAGGAGTTAAGAGAAAGAGTAGGAGAGCAAAAGATCATTCTTGAAAATATAATGCTTTTGTTAACTTTTTATAGTGATTCCAGTCCTCATATTAAAGAATTACAAGAGAGGATGATTAAGTTGCAGCAGGCATTTGAAAATATTGAAATTACACAAACATATGCAGAATCGACGTTGGAAGAAGTAAATGGTATTGTAACTATTACCAATAAGAGCACCAGCTCCATCAATATCACTGATGATAATATCAGAGAAATTGCCATGATTACTGCTGAAATCCGAGATTACATTATTAATTAAAAATATTGATAGATGTACATGAAAGTTACAATTACATTGATAAGCGTTTTATCATTTATATTTCTTCTGGACTTTCAGGCCAAAGCCCAGTGTAATCCTTCAACGCATACCGATGCATGTATCCCACAATTGGCAGATGGCTTTAACTTTGTAAAGAGCTATGAAGTTGATGGTGAAGGTGGTTCTAAAGAAAAGATTGAATACTCTTATGTATTTGCTAAGGGTACACAATACTTTATGAATATCTGTGCTCCAGGAGAAGGAACTGATGGTATTATTTTGAGTTTATATGACTCAAATCGGAAAAAAGTAGGTACTAGTTTTGCCAATGGCAACTTTAACAAAGGTATTATTTATCCGTGTAATGCTACTGGTATTTACTATATTACCTTTACCTTCGAAGGTTCTCAAAATCACTGTGGAGGGGCAGTGCTTGGATTCAAGCGATAAGAAATACTACTAGTATGATTGCCAGACCTCTTCGGAGGTCTTTTTTTATGTGTGACAAGCAACTTAACTCGATATGTAACTATTGATCATCAATCAAAATATTGCTTTTGTATTTTTTAAAATTCTACAAAGAGTTTAGAACAAAAAAGCTGTCTCTCAACAGCTTTTTTGTTCCATTTAATTTTATATTACTCAGCGCCATTCGATAACACTTTATCATCTGCTGTTTCGTCCGTTTCCATAGCATGATGAATGTTCATAATATTAGCTCTGATTTTACCTTCGATTTCCTGCATTAATTCAGGATTGTCCAGGATAATTTTCTTGACAGCATCTCTTCCCTGTCCTAGTTTTTCATTCTCATACGAGAACCATGATCCTGACTTCTTGATGATATCCATTTCGACGCCCAGATCTAAAATTTCTCCTACTTTAGAAACCCCCTCTCCATACATGATGTCAAACTCAACTACCTTAAAAGGAGGAGCTACCTTGTTTTTTACTACTTTTACCCTAGTGCGATTTCCTGTCACATTATCAGCGCCTTCTTTAATCTGACCAATGCGTCTGATATCCAGACGGACAGAGGCATAAAATTTCAATGCATTACCGCCAGTAGTTGTTTCTGGGTTACCAAACATAACCCCGATTTTTTCTCTTAACTGATTGATAAAGATACAAGCACACTTGGTTTTGTTAATAGCACCAGTTAGTTTTCTTAAAGCCTGAGACATAAGCCTTGCCTGCAAACCCATTTTGCTATCTCCCATTTCACCTTCGAGCTCGCCTCGAGGTACTAAAGCAGCTACAGAATCAATGACAATAATATCAATGGCACCAGAACGAATGAGATGTTCAGCAATTTCTAAAGCTTGTTCACCATTATCAGGCTGAGAAATCAGCAAATTTTCAGTATCAATACCTAGTTTTTCAGCATAACTCCTGTCAAAAGCATGTTCGGCATCTACAATGGCAGCAATACCTCCTTGCTTTTGTGCTTCAGCGATACAGTGCATAGCCAAGGTAGTTTTACCAGAAGACTCAGGACCATAGATTTCGGTAACACGGCCTCTTGGTATACCACCAATGCCCAAGGCTATATCTAATCCTAAGGAACCCGTTGAGATAGCAGGTACATCTACCACACGCTCATCGCTCAACTTCATGACTGTCCCTTTTCCATATGTTTTGTCAAGTTTATCAATAGTCAGTTGTAAAGCTTTTAGTTTTTCTGATTGATCGCTCATATAAGTTGGATGTTATCGTTGATATAATACATAGTGAAGGTACTATTTTAGCATGCTTTTAACAAATTAAAGATGCTATAATTGAACATGAATTTTTACGGATTAGTTGCATATATTTGTCTTCATTTTTCATAAATTATTTCTCGGAATTATTATTGTAAGTAATTGAAAAACAATTAGTTATAGCCAGCTATTCTGAGCAAATGATTTGTGGTTGGATATAAGAAAAAGAAAGAGGACTACGAATATCATTTATTGGCTTGAAGGAATTTCTATGTTAAAAAAAATATTAGCAATTGCGTTAATAATATTGAGTGTATGGGCAGTTTGGCATCATGAATTGATTATTTATGGTATGAGTCAAGCAAAAGGCCAGCTCAAAATTATTTTACAATCCCGCGACATTGAAGAGGTTTTACAAGATGAGGAAGTAGCAGACTCTTTAAAGCAAAAAATAAGGTTAGTGCAGGAAATCAGGGATTTTGCCATAGATTCTTTAGGCGTAAATAATTCAGATAGCTATCAAACTATTTATGACCAGAAAGGAAAGCCAGTTCTATGGGTAGTTACTGCCTGCGAACCTTATTCTTTAAAAGATAAACAATGGAATTTTCCTTTATTAGGCAGTTTTTCTTATAAGGGTTTTTTCAATTATGATAAAGCCTTGAAAGAAAAGGAAAACTTGGTAACAGAAGGTTATGATACGGGTATACGGACAGTGAGTGCCTGGAGTACTTTAGGTTTTTTCAATGACCCGATTATGTCAGAACTGCTTTTTCGGGATGTCGGAAACGTAGCCAATACAGTGATTCATGAATTAACGCACGGGACTGTCTTTGTCAAAAATAACTTGAAATTCAATGAGAATCTGGCCTCTTTTATCGGACATGAAGGAGCGAAAAGCTTCTTAGCTTATAAGTATGGAAATGATACACCAGAATATAGATATTATGAAACCTACATGGCTGATCGGAAAAAATATGTAGATCATATGCTCAGGGGAATTCAGCGTCTGGATAGCTTATATCATTCTTATACATCAGAAATGCCTGATAGCGTAAAAGCTGACAAAAAGCGCGAGATAATCACCGATATCATTCAGGATGCTGATACCATTAATTTTAAGAATCAACATTATATTGCTGTCATCAAAAAGCTGCAAAAACCTGATAATTTTCCGAATAATACTTTTTTTAAGTCATTTGTGCGGTATCAATCGGAAGTAGATAGTTTTCAACAAACGTATGAGGAAAAATACAATAGTAATCTCAAGGCTTTTATGGCCTATCTGAAAAAAGAATATCCTTCTATTTGAAACAAAAAAAGCCGGACAAGCTATCCGGCTCTTAATGGTATGTTCAAAAAAACTAATGCATTGAATTTCAACTATTCGGTTGGGATAAAATCATTGACTATAAACTATTGCGTTAATGTTGTCATTTTAGATTTTCAACAAGTATGCCGTTGTTTGTTGCTGTTTGAAAATGCCATTTGAATAGCGTGTAATGTGCATTTCCGCACATTAAATGTTCAAAATCGTACATGGCTGGATATTTGTACTAAAGATTAGCACGGAAATACACTTTCTGACAGTTTACACCGTATAAGTATTAAAAGCTAATTGCCTTTTGATCCAAAAAAGTATGAAAAAAGTTTTGCTGTTTCTGGTATCAGGCTTGGTCTGCATTTTTGCATTTATGCTCAAACCAAAAGAGTACCGTTACGTGCACAACGAAAGTTTTACTGCAGGAGAGATTTTAACCTATCGTGTTCATTATGGCCTCATCAACGCTGCTGAGGCTACTATGGAGGTGAGTGAGGATTACTTTTATATAAACAATCGTGCCTGTTACAAAATTGATATTTATGGTAAAACCACAGGCTTTTTCGATCTGATAGTACGAATTAGAGACAACTGGGGCGCTTATGTAGATACTGCTTCTATTATTCCTCACAAAGCCTATCGTTATATAGAGGAAGGAAAATACCGTAAAAATGAGATGATTAACTTTGATCATCGGAAGGATGTAGCCACTGTATTAAAACTAGACAAGGAAACACGAAAACCAAAAGAAAAAGAGTTACACAAAGTTCCTGACAATATCTTGGATATTGTTGGAGGATATTATTTTCTAAGAACCTTGGATTATAGTAATCTGAGAGATGGTGACATCATTAATGTGAATGGTTTCTTTGACAGTAAAGTTTATGGCTTACAGGTAAAGATCATTGGACGCGAAGAAATCAAAACTCGCTTAGGAAATATTCGTTCAATTGTCATTGCCCCTTCATTGCCTGAAAATGATTTTTTTAAAGGTGGTGATCCTGTGAGAGTTTGGATTTCAGATGATAGAAATAAAGTGCCGCTAAAAATAAAAGCCGAACTGGCAGTAGGTGCCCTAGAGATAGATATCAAAGAAATGACGAATTTAAGAAATTAATTTCCATTCCTCATTTCCTGCTGCCGCATGGGCATGCTATCTATGGTGGCAAATAAATGATCTGTTGGAAGCAGGGTTTCCTGCTTTATTTTTAGAGTGCCATCCTTTCCAATCAATAAGATTGCAAATTCACCTTCTTTTACCTTGTATTTGTCTCGCAACTCATCCGCAGATTCTTTTCCCAGTGATTTTCCAGCAGGATTTATCATATGATCTTTAAATACTTTAAAAGTAACCAAATCCCTGTCATTGAGCTCCTCTTCTTGCTTTTCAAGCAGTTGTATCTGTTGTTTGTATTGATCTGACTGCTCTGTAGCAGAAAAAACAATGAGAACCCGATTCTTCCAATGGTAAAATCTCAGGGGTTGTGTTTGCTGTGCAAAAGCCATATGAGAGAAGTAAAAACAGAAGATCAACTTGAGTAATATTTTCATAACTTTTTATACTAAAACAAACTGGCAGATACAAGGTTTTGGCTTCATCAGCAGTATAAAGCCTGTGTTCTAAAAAAAATATTATGTAATTTATTGGTTAAATTTTTGTAAAAATATTAATTTGTGATTGATAAAGTATTATATATATCACAATAAAATTATATGACAAATAATATTTCTCCTGCATTTAACATGGAAAGCAGGCAAAAGCAATACAGTAAATTACTGAAACAAATTCGGGAAGTAGTTTATAATGAAGATGACTTGGTTAAAAACCTCACCAGTATTGTAGCACTGTTGCACAAAGGTCTGAGTTTTAGTTGGACTGGTTTCTATTTTGTACAAGAGGAATATTTAACCCTAGGTCCTTACCTTGGCCCGTTAGTGCCGTCAACGATCTCAAAAAAGGAAGGTGTTTGTGGGTCTGCTTATACAAAAGAATGTGTTATTATTATTGATGATATTGAACAAGTACCTAAATATGATCCTGTTGGCGAATTTGAACGGTCTGAAATTATCTTACCTGCTTTTCGAAAAGGTGAAGTCGCCCTCTTATTAAGGGCAAATAGTTTTGAAGTGAAAAATTTTACAGAGATAGATCAAAAATACCTGCAGCAAGTCATGCATCTGATTGAAGAGATACTTTGAAATTTAATGAGTTAGTTTATTCACTAAAAGATGACACACTCTAGCCATAAGAAAATTTCTTCGACTTATCTCATCTATAACTTGCTTATTTATATTACAGGAATATACGTAATAAAATTTTACAATTATAAAAAAATACCATATATTTGATTGTAATTCAAGCTTACTGCAGGGTAATTTAAATTTTTTAAAAAATATAGGGAAATATTATTTTAATTTTAATTTATGGTCATGCTAGAAAAGCTGGTTGTGCCAAAAGCAGCTGGTAAAGAACAACGGTACAACCTTTTGCTAAAACAAATCAGAAAAGTTATTTATGGAGAAGATAATTTAGTTGCAAACCTGGGCAACGTAGCTGCTATCCTGCATCATGGCATGAATTTTACCTGGACAGGATTTTATTTTGCACATGGAGAAGAATTGATATTAGGACCATTTCAGGGTGTAGCTGCAAGGATGCATATTCCTAAGGGAGAAGGCGTTTGTGGGGTGGCTTATGCCAGGGAATGTACCGTGATTGTGGACGATGTAGAGCAATTCCCAGGCTATATTCCCTGCGGCGATTTTGACAAATCCGAAATAGTCATACCAGCCTTTAGCAAAGGAAATGTGGCTTTAATTTTAAATATTAACAGCAATAAGTTGAAATATTTTACAGAGGTAGATCAAAAACACTTACAACAAGTTATGCATTTGGTTGAGGAAATACTGTAATTCTCCTTCAGCATACCCTTTTATTTTTGAGCCATCATTAAGATGGCTTTTTTCGTTGGCTGCTCACTAAATTAAAATGTAATTCGTTTATTCGGTATCAAGTAAGATATTTACTTATGTTTGCAAGGCATAATAAACCTTCAAGCAAATGACCATGAAAATACTAGCTGGAAAAAATACACTTGTCACAGGAGCCTCTAAAGGTATAGGCAGAGCTATTGCTCTCAAATTTGCTGAGCATGGGGCTAATGTTGCTTTTACCTATTTATCAAGTGTCGCACAAGGAGAGGCTTTGGAGAAAGAACTTTCTGGAATGGGGGTAAAAGCTAAAGGCTATCGTTCTGATGCCTCTGATTTCAATGCCGCTGAGAAATTGATCAACGACGTGGTTTCCGATTTTGGATCCCTTGATGTTTTGGTGAATAATGCTGGTATTACCAAAGACAACCTGTTGATGCGGATGAATGAAGAAATGTGGGATAGTGTAATCAATATCAATCTAAAATCTGTGTTTAACACAGTTAAAGCAGCTACCAGAACTTTCATGAAACAAAAGAGCGGATCTATCATCAATCTGACCTCAGTGGTTGGGTTAAAAGGGAATGCGGGTCAGGCGAATTATGCGGCTTCCAAATCCGGAATTATTGGATTTACTAAATCCATTGCCTTGGAGTTGGGTTCAAGAAATATCCGTTCAAATGCAATTGCACCAGGTTTTATTGAGACAGAAATGACTGGTCAGTTGGACGAAAAAACTATTCAAAGCTGGAGAGAGGGTATCCCTTTGAAACGAGGCGGTACACCCGAAGACGTTGCCGAATGCGCACTCTTCCTGGCCAGCGATATGGCTTCCTACATTACCGGTCAGGTCATTCAGGTAGATGGAGGAATGCTAACTTAGACTATATCATATGTGCTATGCAGCAAATTCATTTTCTGTTTGATAATTCTCCCTGGTTGGTCATTCCCTGTTTAGTGGTAGGGGCTTTATATGCAATGTTATTGTATATTAAAAGCAAAAGATTTAAAAATAGTATCTGGGGAAAGCGTGTTAATTATACCTTATCAGCCTTACGGTTTTTTTTAGTAAGTCTATTATGTCTTCTATTGGTTGGGCCGTTTATAAAACAAATAAAAAACACGCTGGAGAAGCCAGTGGTTGTTTTTGCCATAGACAATTCTGCTTCTATTGCAGCTATAGCAGACTCTTCAGCACTTCACCAATTAAAAAGTAGTGTTAGAGAGATAGGAGAAGAAATTCAGGAAAAAGGATATTTGCTGGACTACAGAAGTTTTGAATCTCCTGAAGCCTTAGATTCAATTGATTTTGACTTTGTCAGCAGTGACATCAACGGTTTATTAAGGGAGATTATTTCGGACTACGAAGGCAGAAATCTGTCTTCTGTTGTATTATTCTCTGATGGAATCTACAATCGTGGTATTTCACCCACCTATAATCCCTATCGGTTTACGATTAACACGATAGGGCTGGGAGATACAGTTCCTAAACAAGACATTAATGTCAAAACTTTGTATTATAATAAAATCGCTTATCAGGGCAATAAATTTCCATTGGTCGCTGAAATTGCTAATACAGGATTTGAAGGTCAAACAGTAGAGGTTACGGTGAATAATCAGGGTAAAGCAATAGCCAGTAAGCAACTTAAGTTTAACGAAAACAAAGGAGTGAATTCGCTAGAGTTTTTACTAGATGCGGATAAAGAGGGGATGCAACATTATATAGTGCAAGTAAAACCCCAGGACACCGAATTTACAGCGCAGAACAATAATGGGCATGCTTACATTGAGATTATAGAAGGTAAAGAGAAGATATTGCTCATAGCCCAGGCGCCTCATCCTGACATAAAAGCAATTAAATCGGCAGTAGAAAGTAACAAGAATTACGAATTGAAACTGGTAGTGTTAAGCGTAGACGAAACCGCCAATCGTAAAGATATCAATGATGAAAAATACGATTTGGTAATTTTCCACCAGTTACCCGGTAAAGGTGTGAGTTCTGCACTGGTAAATGAATACCTGGAAAAGGCCAAAGGACGATGGTTTGTGGTAGGCAGCCAGACAGATTTGCTTGCTTTGAGCCAGCTAAACGATGTTATAACGATCAATAATACAAACAATGATACTGATGAAGTGAGCGCCTTTTTTAACCGGGATTTTGGTGGTTTCCAACTTGATAATGAGAATCAATCTACCATGGAAGAATACTTGCCTTTGACTGTGCCATTTGGCAAACTTGAGTTGAAGAACAGGGCGGAAGCATTGCTTTATCAGAAAGTAGGAAATGTCAATACCAGCAAACCCTTATTAGTAGTAGGAGAGGAAGAAGGCAAAAAAACTGCTGTTCTGTTAGCAGAAGGCATATGGCAATGGCGCTTGCAGGAGTATGCAAAATATGAAAATACACTAACCTTTGATGGGCTGGTTACAAAATTAGCACAGTATTTATCGGCCAAAGAAGATAAGCGGCGCTTTAAGGTATATCCTGTGAAAAATGAGTTTGAAGATTCTGAACCTGTTGTTTTTGAAACAGAGATTTACAATGACATCTATGAGCAGGTATTTGGAGTTAAAATTGATCTTATCATTACAGATGAGGAGGGCAAAAAGAAAAACTTTTCCTACATAACTAACGAAAATAATACACGCTATCGGATTAGTAACTTATCTGAGGGAATTTACCAATATAATGCGTCTGTCAATCTGGAAGGGCAAACGTTGACCAGCGGCGGAGAGTTTACAGTGAGAAGCTTGCAAATTGAAGCGTTGGACCTGACCGCCAATCATAATATGCTTAGGCAGTTAGCAGAGGAAAGCGGGGGATTATTTTTTCAACAAGACGATATGGATGCACTTTCCGATGAATTAGGTAACCAAGAGGTGAAAGAAAAAATTTATACTAATGAGGCATACCTCCCTATCATTAATCTAAAATGGTTGTTTTTTGTATTAATGTTATTAGTTACTGTAGAGTGGGGAATCAGAAAGTATTTGGGGAGTTATTAACTTGTTGTTTGTGTATCAAAAGACATAAAAAAAGGTTGCCATCGGCAACCTTTTTATTTTGTTAGTTAGTTATCTTCTTTTTTCTCTTTTTCCAGCTTCTTTTTTTTCAAAGAAAGTTTAAGCGCTTCGCTTTTCCCGTCATAATCAGCCAGAATGATATCACCAGGCTGAACTTCGCCTCGTAAGATTTCTTCTGCTACAGCATCTTCAAGGTATTTTTGAATAGCTCTGTTCAAAGGGCGTGCGCCATATTGAGGGTCGTACCCTTTGTCTGCCAAGAAATCCTTCGCTTTCTCTGTAAGCTCGATGTTGTAACCCAGCGCTGTGATTCTTGAAAAAAGCTTATTAAGCGTCAGGTCAATGATTTTATGTATATGCTCTCTTCCCAAAGAATTGAAGACAATAACATCATCTAATCTGTTGAGAAATTCCGGACTAAATGTTTTCTTCAAAGCATTCTGGATGGTAGATTTCATTAAATCATCCATACCTTCCTCTTTAGATTTAGTAGCAAACCCAATACCAGCACCAAAATCTTTAAGATCGCGTGCCCCAATGTTAGAGGTCATAATGATGATGGTATTTCTGAAGTCTACTCTTCTTCCAAGTCCATCGGTCAGAATGCCATCATCTAGAACCTGCAAGAGCAAATTAAAGACATCTGGGTGGGCTTTTTCTATTTCATCCAGCAATACTACACTGTAGGGTTTTCTTCTTACTTTCTCAGTAAGCTGTCCACCTTCTTCATATCCAACATAGCCTGGAGGTGCTCCCACAAGTCTGGAAACAGAAAACTTCTCCATGTACTCGCTCATGTCTATTCTGATGAGTGCGTCTTCTTTGTCAAACAGATAGGTGGCAAGCACTTTTGCCAATTCTGTTTTACCAACTCCCGTTGGGCCTAAGAAAACAAAGGAGCCAATAGGTTTATGTGGGTCTTTCAAACCTACTCTGGTTCTTTGTATAGCTTTCACCAGTTTCTTTATAGCCTCTTCCTGACCAATGACTTTACCTTGCAGTTCTTCAGCCATGCCTAAAAGCTTAGAGCTTTCGTTTTGTGCGACACGCTTGGTAGGAATGCCAGTCATCATAGCAATTACCTCTGCCACATTTTCTTCATGTACTGTGTATCGTTTGGTCCTGGTTTCTTCCTCCCACTTCTGTTTAGCCGCTTCCAATTGATCGATCAACTTTTTCTCCCGATCTCGAAGTTGCGCAGCTTCCTCATACTTCTGGCTTTTCACCACCCGATTCTTTTCTATTTTGATATTTTCAATGGCTTCTTCCAGTTTGACGATTTCGTCAGGTACATGAATATTATTGATGTGTACCCGTGCTCCTGCTTCATCCATCACATCAATGGCTTTATCAGGCAGAAAACGGTCGCTGATATAACGGTCGGATAGCTTCACACAAGCGTCCAGGGCTTCCTGGGTAAAGTTTACATGGTGATGGCTTTCGTACTTATCTTTTATATTATTTAAGATTTGTAGCGTTTCTTCTGGGGAAGTAGCATCAACCATTACTACTTGAAATCTTCTGGCCAGGGCCCCGTCTTTTTCAATGTACTGGCGATATTCGTCCAGCGTAGTAGCTCCAATGCATTGGATTTCACCTCTTGCTAGAGCCGGTTTGAACATGTTAGAGGCATCTAGCGAGCCAGAAGCACCGCCAGCTCCTACAATAGTATGTAATTCGTCTATAAATAAGATAACGTCCGGGGACTTTTCAATCTCATTCATCACGGCCTTCATACGCTCTTCAAACTGCCCTCTGTATTTAGTGCCAGCTACCAAAGAAGCCAGATCCAAGGTAACTACTCTCTTGTTAAAGAGGACTCTGGATACTTTTTTCTGAACAATACGTAAGGCTAGCCCTTCAGCGATAGCTGTTTTTCCTACGCCAGGCTCTCCGATCAGTATGGGGTTGTTTTTCTTTCTTCTACTAAGAATCTGGGCAACACGCTCAATTTCTTTTTCTCTACCTACAATAGGGTCCAGCTTATCTTCCTCTGCCAGTTTAGTCAAGTCTCGTCCGAAATTGTCCAGTACGGGTGTTCTAGACTTTTCAGAACTCTTTGATTCTCTTCCGGAACTAGAGCTTCCTCCAAAGATCCGGGAAGTATCCTCGTCACTGTCATCTGTATCTGACGAAGCCATAGGATGCTCTGTTTGATATTCAAGTAATTCTTTTACAACATCATAATTAACATCAAACTTCTCTAATATCTGAGTAGCAATATTGTCTTCATCTCTTAATATTGAAAGAAGCAGGTGCTCTGTGCCTATCAACTGACTTTTAAAAATTTTAGCTTCCAGGTAAGTAATTTTAAGTACTTTTTCTGATTGCCGTGTTAAAGGAATATTAGCTAGGTTCTTTACATTTCCTGTAGCTGTTCCCTTGGTAGCTTGTTCGACAGCAGCTCTAAGCTCATCTAAAGAAACCCCAAGTTTTTTTAATAGACTTACTGCCACTCCTTCTCCCTCCCGAATCATGCCTAGCAGTAAATGTTCTGTTCCAATATAATCATGACCAAGTCGAAGAGCTTCTTCTCTGCTTAGTGAGATTACTTCTTTTACTCTATTTGAAAATTTAGCTTCCATATTACCAAGGAATTAATAATAAGTGATTTGGTAAAAGTGAGAGTTTATATCGTGTTTTGCTTTGCAGCAAGATATAAATTTTGTACTAGAAATCAACACCGCATCTTACACATTTGTTCAACTTTTGTAAGATATTGAGCGATTTATAATATAATTGGCACGAGAACCCTCACAAAATAGTAAATCTATTACACTTACATTAGGTACAAAGTCTTTGCCAAAAACCTGATTGTAAGATGTCGGCTTGAAAAAACGATTATCAGGTGTGTTCTTTTTCGGATTGATTGTGTTTCTATGGTCAACTATCTGTTTCTCAGGCGATGCCAAGTACTCATTAGTCAACAGAAGTTGCTTATTTTTCATACCTAGAAAGTCCAGACATTTTGTCAGTAGATTCAGGTTTAAGTCCACTAAAAACACATACTTTCTGTACAAAATGTCATGAAACTCACTAGCAAAGAAATCGAAAAAGGGAGCCTTACCGTACGCTGAAGCAATAGTCCTCCAATGATGATCCTGCCAGTTTTGGTGGTAGGCAATTTTCACATCCTTCACTTTTGTTTTTCCCAACCCCTTTAATACAGGTACGGTAAGAGATTGTATTTTGTTTGTTATTGGTATATAACAACGGTTTCTATATGTTTGCTTCACATAATGCTCGTTGATTTCAATAAGGATCTTATCGAAATCCAAAATACGGGCAAAATATTCTATACAAGGAAAATAGTGTAAGTCAATGAGAACCTCGTGGCCTCTGTTGGGTTCCATCATCTTAGCTAAATGGCTCCAAAGTGCCCAGCCCTTCTCTGACAACTTCTGCCTCACCATTGGTAAAATCCACCACCGTAGAAGCTATATTATTTCCATAGCCACCGTCAATGACGATGTCAACCAAGTCCTTAAATTTTTCATAAATCAGCTCCGGATCCGTAGAGTATTCAATCACTTCGTCTTCATCGCGAATAGAAGTAGTGATAATGGGATGGCCCAAGCGTTTCACTAGAAGACGAGGAACATTATGATCAGGAATTCTGATACCCACTGTTTTTCTCTTGGGAGCAATCATCTTAGGCACTTTGTTACTAGCATTGAGAATATAAGTGTAAGGCCCAGGCAGCGTTTTTTTCATGAGTTTAAACACAGGGGTATCCAGGCTCTTTACATATTCTGAAATATCACTCAGGTCATAGCAAATAAAAGATAAGCTATTCTTTTCACAATCCATTCCCTTTATACGGCATATCCTCTCCACAGCTTCCTGGTTAAAAATATCGCACCCTATGCCATAAACAGTATCAGTGGGGTATATCACAACACCTCCTTTTTTTAATATGGATACTACCTTATCAATTTTCCTTAGCTCAGGATTTTCAGGGTGGATTTTAATAAGTTCAGCTTTCATAAATCTTATCTTTAAATTACATCTAAAAATTCTCTATTATTAAACCATTCAGATGGTAAACAGTGTTGTGTAAACACAATTTTATTTTATAGTGGATATCTTACATCACAGTTGATTCCCGATAAAAGTATAAATCATAAAATGAGGTTCTCAGACAAATTAATAATTTTGCAACTGTTATGAAAAGGCAAAAAATATTTATTGTTCTAATAGTCATCATTACTGTTCTAGCAGTTTCATTTTCCTTCTACGCATATCAGACTTTAAAGGTCCCCAATCTGTTAGTGGATCAGCAAGATAAAATATTGCTAATCCCTACTGGTTCTACTTTTTCTGACGTACAACAAACGTTAAACGAGGAAAACTACGTACAGGATATACTTTCTTTCAGTTTCCTCGCCAAATTGATGAAGTACGATCAATTTATAAAACCCGGACGGTATTTGCTAACAAAAGATATGAGTAATCTGGAAGCCATTCGGTTATTACGGTCTGGCAAGCAGGAACCGGTTAATATTACTTTCAATAATATACGTTTAAAACATGAATTAGCCGAGCGTCTCTGCGAAAATCTGGAAGCAGATGCCGCTAAATTTGAAAGTATGCTCAATGATTCCGCTTTGATCAGCCAATATGGTTTTAGTGAGGACAACATTATGTGTATGTTTATTCCTAATACCTATGAGTTTTTCTGGACTACAACAGAAGAAGATCTTTTCAAACGGATGCACCAGGAGTATAAGCGCTTCTGGAATCAGCAACGATTGTCTGAAGCAGAAGCGATTGATATGACACCCATTGAAGTTTCTGTCCTGGCTTCTATTGTGGAGTCTGAAACAAACAAGGTGGATGAGGCCCCTAGGGTGGCAGGTCTGTATATTAACAGGCTAAACAGAAATATAGCTTTGCAAGCGGATCCCACACTGGTATTCGCCGCACAAGACTTTACCATCAAAAGAGTGTTGGATAAACATAAAGAAATAGACTCCCCTTATAACACTTATAAATACACAGGACTTCCTCCGGGTCCTATTCGGTTGCCCTCCATCACCTCAATAGATGCTGTATTGCATCATGAGGATCATAAATACCTGTATATGTGTGCTAAAGAAGATTTTTCAGGCTATCATAACTTTTCTACCAATTTGCAAACCCATATGGCTAATGCCAGAAAATATCAACAGGCTTTAAGCAAAGCGGGAATCTATAATTAAGTCTGATTTATGTATAAGCATACAGTTCAACTAAGGGTAAGGTATGGAGAAACAGACCAGATGGGATATGTATATTATGGAAATTATGCTTCTTATTTTGAAGTGGCCCGTGTAGAAGCATTGCGCAGGCTGGGCATGAGTTACAGACAATTGGAGGAAGAGGGAATTATGATGCCTGTATTGGAAAATCATTCTTATTACCACCAACCGGCTGTCTATGACGATCTGCTCAGTGTGGAAGTGACAATTAAAGAAATGCCTTCAGCCAAAATTACCTTTTATTATCATATCTATAATGAAAAGGGGAAGCTGGTGCATGAAGGCGAAACAAAATTGGTTTTTATGCGGGCAGATACTAAAAAACCCTGCCGACCGCCACAGAAAATGCTGGCACTGCTGCATCCTTACTTTCTTTAGAAAGGGGGCTAACAAAAAATAACAAAACTTAATAAAACCTTTTGGCAAAGAAGCAGAAAACATATACATTTGCACTCCTAAATTACAAGATCACTCATACAGAGGGTTGGCGGAGCGGTCGAACGCGGCGGTCTTGAAAACCGTTGTACCGAGAGGTACCGGGGGTTCGAATCCCTCACCCTCTGCATCGAAGATTCAGTTAGTATCAGAACCCCTCAAATTTTAGTATTTGAGGGGGTTTTTATTTTTTGTGCTTTATATTTTTTAATCACCTATTGCTTATTTCTATAAATAGGTAACCGAATTTTGCAAAAGCTGATAAGCAAACATTTGCATTTTTATTAGTAACTTTTTGCTGAAAACAGGGCTACCTAAATTTGTGAACTATGAACTATTCATTTGCTCTTTTCTCTTAGTTGAACAAAACTAAAATAAACAAATCCGGTAAGGATATTTTTGTCTTCTACTGTTATACCGGATGGGCTTCCGCTGATGTTTACAAGCTTTACCTGGAGAGACGTTTCCAAAGGCAATGACGGGGAGTACTGGCTTATTGCCGGACGTAAAAAAACGGGTGTTTATTCTAATATGCCACTGCTTCCTCCTGCTATGGCCATTATTAAAAAAATACGAAGACCATCCCGAGTCGGTTAATAAAGGCAAATTATTACCGGTCATTTCTAATCAAAAGCTTAACGCCTATTTAAAAGAAATTGCGGATGTCTGTGGTATTTATAAAAAACTCACCTTTCCTATAGCCAGACATACCTTGGCTACTATTGCTTGGAGCAAAATTATTCTGTTTTCCTGCCGCCATGAACCAAACGGTTAAACTATTTTTTTTAATTACAAGGTTCAGATGCTACTTGCCAGGGCTTTGCAAGCCTTTCTGCTATTGTGATGTGATGGGCCACTTGCAGCACTTGCCATAGATATCTATGGATATGGATAAAGTTGGTGATGGGATCACCCTCTGCTTTTCCAGGCTATTTGCTACATAACCTTACTGTTAAAGGAAGTTTAAGCGTCTATTTGTCAGTAAAAAATCATTTAATGTCTAAAATATAGGCTAAACGTGGAGCCTTTTCCGATTTCACTTTCCACCTGAATACGACCTCCTGCGCTGTCTACCATTTTTTTGACAATGTAGAGACCAATGCCTGTGCCTTCTACATGGCTGTGTAATCGCTTGAACATGGCAAATATTTTGTCTTGGTCTGCTTTCTGTATACCTAAACCATTATCTGCCACTGTCAGCTCCACAAAATCACGTTCTTGCTTACAGCTAATCTTAACCTTTGGTTTTCTGTTTGCATGGCGGTACTTGATAGCATTGGAGACAAGGTTATACACAATGCTCTTCATATTCTTGGCAGAGAAAGTTACCAAAGGACATGGATGTAAATTTTTCTCTATGCTGGCCTGCGATGCTTGTAGGATAAACTCCAGGTCCAGCAGCACCTCTTCTATTACTTCTGCGATATTGACCAAACCGATAGGCTCATCCAGCTCTTTTTCTACCTTGGCTACTTGGGTGAGATCAATAATTGTTTTTTTAAAACGCTCAGTAGAAGAAGACATCAACTTAAAGAGCTTTTGCATCTGGGCAGCATTTGTGATGTCCTCAGGCAAATTTCTGTGGAGCATCTGCAAAAGCCCTTCAATATTAGAAATAGGGGCTTTCAGATCGTGGGAAGCCGTATAGATAAAATTATCCATATCTGCATTGATGGCTGAAAGGGCTTTATTTTTAGCGCTGAGTTCCTCAAGGTTGGCCTGAATCTCTTCACTGGCAGCAGCCAGCTCCTCGTTACTGGCAGCCAGTTCCTGGGTAAGGGCATGAAGTTGCTGCTCAGCCATTTTTTGATCATCAATATCGGTATTCGTGCCAATCCATCGCTCCACCTTCCCTGTAGCATCTTTGACAGCATAAGCACGGGTTAAGAACCAGCGGTACCGGCCATCAGCTCCTTTTAAGGGAAAAGTAAGTTCCCAAGTCTCGCCCTTGCCCCAAGCCTTTTGCACAAAGGCAAGCACCCTTTCTTTATGCGCTGGGTGATGCACTTGTTGCCAGCCCCATCCCTGCATCTCTTCTAAAGTGGTACCGGTGTACTCATACCAGCGCTGGTTATACCAATAAATCCAGCCATCGGGTTGGGCTATCCAGGCAAGATTCTGTATGTTATTGGCAAAAGTGCGGAAGAGATGTTCACTTTCTTTAATGGTTTGCTCTGCCTGTTTTCGTTCAGTAATATCCTGCATGGAACCAATCATACGCACAGGTTTACCGCTTGCATCATGAAGGACAAAGCCACGATCAAAAACAATTTTGAAACCGCCATCCCCTGTTAGGTAACGGTATTCTTTAGACCAATGCACCTTTCCTGTTTCAATGACGCTATGGATATCCTTTACGACCCACTCTCGATCCTCAGGATGAATATGTTCATACCACCAGGTGGCATCTTGCCCCACTTCTTCCTGCTGATAGTTAAACATTGTCTGAACAGCTTCATTCCAGTTAACTTTCTGTGTCACCAGATCCCAATCCCAAATGGCATCCTGGGTGGCTTTGTTAACGAGTTGAAACCACTCATTACTTCGCTGTAGGGTTCCTTCTGTCTGCCTGCGTTGCGTGATATCCGTAAAAAGGAGGGCCACTTTCCGACTTTGACTGCCACCTAGCCGAAAGGCATGGACTTCAAACCAACGGCCCATCACCTCAGAGCCTTCCGTAAAATGGATGGATTCACCTGTCAGGGCCACTCTGCCATAAATTTCAAACCAATGTTCTTCCAGATCCGGTAGAAGCTCACGGGCAGTCTTGCCTGCTGCCCCTTTCAAGCCTGTATGCTGCTCAAAGGTGGGATTTACTTCCAGGAAGCGATAATCCAAGGGTTTGTCGTTTGCATCAAAGATCATTTCAAGGATACAAAATCCCTGATCCATCCTTTCAAACAATCTACGATACTTCTCTTCACTCTCCTGGATCTTCTGTCTGACTTTTACCTGCTCTGTGACTTCAAAGGCAAAACAAACCAGACCATTGGGTTGGTGATTCTCTGCATGAAGCGGCTCGTAGACCAGATTGAAATATTTTGTATAGGCTGTGCCTTTCTCGTCCCAATCTAATAATATGGGAATTTCATAAGTCACAAAACGCTCTCCTTGAAAGGCTGCTTTTTTGATAGTTTCCAAAAGAGCAGGAGCAATATCCGGGGCTACTTCTAAAAGTGGTTTGCCATCAATGTTGTGATCGATGCCTAACAGCTTACGATACTGAGGATTGGCAAATTCAAAGATGAGATCAGGACCCGAAAGGATAGCCACACTAGCCGGAGCATTCATGAGTAAATCATACAAGCGCTGACGTTCCGCCTTTAAAGCTGTTGATGCCTGCTTTCTAAGCCTGGCCAAGGCCAGATGGGTCTGTACCCTGGCCAGTAATTCTTTAGCGCTAAAGGGTTTTACTAAGTAATCATCTGCTCCCGCCTGTAATCCCTCGACTTTAGCTTCTTCTCCAGCCCGGGCTGAAAGTAAAATAACAGGAATAGATTGTAAATGAGGGTCATTACGTATCAAGCTTAACAAAGAAAAGCCATTCATATGGGGCATCATGATGTCTAAAAGCAGCAAATCAGGTTTCTTCCTTTGGGCAGCGGCCAAGGCAGCCTGACCATCCGGCAAGGCTTCCACTTCGCAATGGGGTGCCAGCAGACGAGACAAGTAATCACGCATATCAGCATTATCATCGACGATAATAATCCGTGCTTTATCCTTACTGGCTGGTGTTGTTGTGTGCCAGCTTTCTGCTTGCATCCCAGTTTCCTGGGTATAAGTCAATAAGTTGAAGCTCTCACTATCCTCCTCTATTAGCCAACGTAAGGCTTCTTCAACGAATGGCTGGGCTCCCAGTGTTGTGGAGGACAAAGTGGATGCTGCTTTCAGGCGATCGGTAGGTAGATGAGCTTTTCCTGTAGGAATAGAAACAGTGAAGAGTGTCCCTTGATCCACCACACTTTCTACAGTGATGCGACCCCCATGCAACTTAACAAGCTCATGCACTAGTGCTAAACCAATGCCGCTACCCTCATGAGTCCGAGAACGGGCATGGGGTACCTGGTGAAAGCGTTCAAATAAGTGAGGCAATTGATCTGAAGGAATTCCAATACCTGTATCCTGCACTAGTAATTCCACTCGCTCATTCTGCCAGCGAGTGATGACTTGAATCTCCCCCTCAAAGGTATGTTTAAAGGCGTTAGAAAGCAGATTCAAAACAATCTTTTCCCACATGTCTCGGTCAAGATAGATGAGCTCTGGTAAAGTAGGGCATTCTACCTTCAGCTTTAATCCAGCTTTTTCAATAACTGCCCGAAAGTTACTGGCCAAGGCGGTGGTGAGTCTGGACAGATTGGTGGGTTGGTAAGAGGCTTGTAGCCGACCTTCTTCTAGTCGAGAGAAATCCAGCAGCATGTTGACCAATTTTTGAAGACGAAGGGCATTACGGTGGGCTACCTTCGCCAGCCCTTGTGCTTTCTGCTGAGATGCCTGTTGCGTGATTAACTCTTCCAACGGTCCTAACAATAGGGTCAAGGGGGTTCTGAATTCATGACTGACATTGCTGAAGAAAGTAATTTTCGCTCGGTCAATTTCTGAAAGAGCTTCAGCTCTTTTCCGCTCTTCTTCATAAGCTAGCACATTAGCCAGCGCAGCAGAGATGTGCCCGGTAAGTTGATCAAAAAAGTGGTAGTAACTTTCCGTCAGGGCCAGCCGGGGGCTTATGCCTGCTACCCAAAGGGCAGAAGGCTGGGATTTACCAGGAAGTGTGATGGGAAGTACTAATGCTTTTTGTGTGGCCATAGACCAAGGTTTTGCCTCTATGACCCCCATTCTTTCTTCCAAATCTTCTACGAGTTCAGCCTGATTACGCTCTATAACTGTGCGAAAGGGTAAAACAGCATTTATCTGAGCTAACCCTATTTCTTTTGGACTTATTAATAAATCTGGATTCAAGCCACTGGCTGCAAGCAATTTTAAAGACTGATTGTCTTCTGTGTAAGAGTAAAAAAGGGTAAAAGGGATATCATAGAGATTTTCAGAAAGTAGCCTACTAGCCTGCAAAAATACGTCCTCTACGGTCTTTGCATCAGCTAGCTTGGCGGCTAAATTACGACTGGTTTGTAGGCGTCGTTCATTAATTACCTTCACAGAAGTTTCTAAAATAGCATGAAAAACGCCACCAACGGCTCCACTTTCATCTCTGATAGGACTGAAAGACATGGTATAATAGCATTCTTCCAGTATGCCCTTTCTGTGGGTGACCAGTAAAGTATCTTCCACATAAGAGGCATTTCCCTCAAACGCATGGTTAAAATAGGTTTTAATTCCAGACCAGGTGTCTGGCCAGTTTTGGGGAACTCTGCCACCCAGGATATGAGGATGCCTGCCTACGGCAATGGGAATATAGGCATCATTATAAAATTGGATCAGTTCTTCACTCCACAAGATAGAGAGGGGCATAGTAGCATTCAGGCAAATGCTAAGGGCTGTTTTCAGACTTTGGGGCCAGTGAGCAATAGGTCCTATAGAAGTTTTGGCCCAATCCAAAGATCGGATGTGCTCACCCATTTCTCCACCGCCAGAAAGAAAATTTAACTCAACATTATTATGATTTTTTTTCATGAGATGCCACTTTAAACGTTGCCAAGATTGACGACCTACCTTCAATAAATTATGCGCTAAGATAAGTTCATTCCACTGAAAGTAGGAGCACAGGATTTGATGTAATTATTAATCTTATGGTTGATGCAAGCAAATCAATTGATCAGCAAGCGAATTTTTTCAATTTCTCCAACTATTTTTTATCATCAGAATAAAGGAAACAGGCGTAGAAATCACTGTAATAACAGGCTCTACTCCTGTTGATTGTGTCAGTTTATAATCCAAATACCTGGCTTTAAAAAATCAGGAAGCTTGAAAAATAACCAAGAAAGCTCGTCAGTAGGGAAGCACAAAAGGTTAGCCATGACTTTTTTTCTTCATAATCCATTAATTTAGCAATATCTTTTGGGGAATATTCTCCCCCCTCCGGTAATATCAACCTCATAATTTCAAGAGATAAATCAGCCTTATAAGTTTTTCTGAAATGAGGATTTTCTATTTCGTTGCAAGACTTTACCAGCAAAATAATATCTGGCAGGCTATAATGAAAACCATATGAATGCTGTCTCATGCCGTCTGCTTTATGCTGTGGTGAGGCTCTTAGCTTTTTTTCTTTCCAAGGTTAGCCTTGTAAGCAATTTGTTTGGCCTTCCACTTCTTCAATTTCCTTGTCCCTGAAAGCTTCTTTTCCAGATCCTGGTAAACCTGGACCTTGGTAAAGTCTTGTAGCATCTCTCTGAACTGCGGCGGTCATCGGAATGAATAAAACCCAGGAGTTTATCATAATGAATTTGCTCTTTTATCTCTTCACTTCCATAATGCTCTTTGCTCTTAGCTGCTGCCAGTTATAACCTTAAGAGTACCTCAATTTCTCCAAAAAGTAGGTAGGGGCTCAGGCGAAAGCCTTGGAAGGGCAATTATCAGCTTTTTGTAAGCTGCATTCTTTCTGCTGGACGTGATAAGAAAAACTTGTGGAAAATATCCAGAGCCATTCAAAGAAAAATTTTTCAGAGCAAAAATCAGAGTTGCGCATCAGCCACCGGTGTTAGCGGTTGTTCCTTTTATTCAACCAATTTAATACTGCTTTTACCTTTTCATCTTTCAATAAATTATCAAAATCATCTTCACCTGTTATGCTATGGTCTGGATTAACTGTGGTTCTGTATACAATTCCATTCCGATCCGCCACAAAGAAGGTAGCTAAATTCAGATTGAAATCACCCTTCAATAGATACCAGGAATTACTGGTTGTATATCCATTGTCCCAAGCTTAAAGTGAGACGGATCTCAAGCTGACCCCGGTTTTTTTGCTCTCCAAAATCACTGGGCGAAGCTCTTTCTCTAAAGTGGACCTTTCCATATCATGGTGACGGTGATGTTCTTCAGCTAAGGGATCGAAGAGGTAAAATAAATCCATGAATTCCTTTGAGTTTAAGCCCGCTCTTGCATTAAATTGCATTATGCTGTCAGTTGTCGTCATAATTTTTTGACAGTGCGGTCACCGTGTGAAATAGTACTTTTTCATTTCCTTACAAAAGCAACCGTAATAATCTTTAATTGATAAGAAACTATGGCAAATATGAAGAGTCAAGGCGACATTCTGCTTGTCGGGAGCGTGCCGCTCGAAGATCGCGACGCGGTGTTCAAGACCTGCGGCGCACACGTCGGAGCGTATGTCGCATCCATTCCTGACGGCGAGACTGGCGACCGCACTATCTGGGTTGTGTTTCAGGCGTATCGTGTCTGGGCCGAGCATCCACAGATCGAGACCCTACTTAAGCCTCCGGCGGCCAAGCCCGACGAGGGTCGTGAGGATTGGATGCCCACCGGGATGCACGACTTATGGAACTTCAAGGTCAAAGACGGGGTCACCGACTTGTCTTTCGATAACCTGCTCTACGCAGACGTCGCCAAAGAGTCCTACGAGGCGTTCAAAAAACACCGTGAGGCTGGCAACATTCCGAAAGACGTTCGCTTTCAAGTGAGTTTGCCGCTGCCGCGTAGCGCCGTGTCTTGGTTCTTTCGCAGTCCAGGTGAGATCGCGCGTGTTCTTCCGGCCTACACCCAGGCGCTGAAGCACGAGGTGGACAAGATCACCAAAGCAATTCCGGCGAAAGATCTAGCCATTCAATGGGATGTTTGCTGGGAGGTTCTCGACATAGAGGGGATCTTTCCGTGGCGTGACGAAGGCGATGCTTGGCAACAATACACGAAGCAGATTGAGGAAATGACTCCTCTGGTGCCCGAGGACGCGCTGATGGGCATTCACCTTTGTTACGCTGACCTGGGCCACAAGCACATGAAGGAGCCCGAGGATCTCGGTCTTGTCGTTGAGATGGCCAACCGTGCCACGGAGATCTCAACACGGCGCATCGACTGGTTCCACGTACCCGTGCCTCGGAACCGTAGCGATGATGTCTACTTTGCGCCGCTCAAGAAGCTAAAGACCGGTGACGCCCGAATCTACCTCGGTTTAGTGCACTACACCGACGGCCTTGAAGGCACCAAGAATCGCCTTGCCACTGCAAAGAAGTACCTCGCCAATTTCGGTATTGCCACCGAGTGCGGATTAGGCCGTCGCCCAGCTAGCACGGTTCCGGAGCTGCTGGACATCCATCGCGAAGCGTTAAGCTGACCCCGTAGCACGATGCCAGTCGCGTTGGGCGGCTGCCATCGTGTTGAGATGACATAACATGTGGCGATGCAACTCTATCCTGAAGGGAACGACCAGATGGAAATACGGGTGTTGGATGTTGCTCGTGGTGAGTTACGCTCGGATGTGATCCAGGCCAGTGTTTCCTACTTTCCGAGTTGGTTGCCGGATAGCCGGGCTTTTTTTTACACCCAGTTGAGCCTACCGGAAGATTCGGTAGATCTTTTTGACAAAGTGCGTGTTAGGCTTCATATCCTGGGAAATTCTCCACTAGAAGATCAGACTGTGTTGGAACCCAGCCAAGAAGGGAGCCTTGCCTATGGACCAGATGGATACCTATCTGTATGTAAAAAAAGGGGAGGCCTACCCGGCTTTACTCCTGACCGCTGGAAAGCAGTATACCCGGGTACCGGCCTGGGAGCCTGCCAAACTAGCTGCCAGAATAGCCCAAGAAAGAGGAAGTGAAAGAGTCACTTTATTGCGCTTGTATGAAGGAGGGCATGGAAGCGGAACAGCTGAGGAGACCATAGCCTACTATACCGACCCTTTTGCTTTTCTCTTATGGCAGTTAGTCTATCTATAAGACAAAGTTTGCTTTTAGTGATAATACAGTCTTCTTGACTCTTTAATACCCGGTAAGATCCCTGGGGCACCCAGAATCTGACTTACTTACCTGCCTACAGAGAATAAATCAAGCAAAAAGACAGGGAACCAGGTGAGAAAAAGATCGCTGTGGGGAGTGACAATGACTTTCGGGATTATGAATACTACATAAGCCATTTAGATATTTTTTCAATCAATATTGACAAAGATTTATCGTAAGTTAGATGCTGTACCAGCAGCCAGTAACTCTTGAAATTACCTGAAAACTAAAAAAAGATCCATGTTTAAAGGCTTGTTCACTTTTATTTTTTGCCTAAGCAGTATGCTAGGGGGAGCTTCTCTTTCCCAAGGGGCCTTGACTACCCATCCATCAGCTGAAGAGTCTCGGACTGACGAGTCTCGGACTGACGAGTCTCGGACTGACAAACCCAATATCATCTTCATTTTTGCCGATGACCAGGCCTTCTCTACCATCCATGCCTTAGGCAACGAAGAAATCATGACGCCTGCTTTGGACAGGTTAGTCCATGAAGGTGTCACCTTTACCCATGCCTACAACATGGGTGCCTGGAATGGGGCCGTCTGCATGGCTTCCCGTGCGATGATGATTACCGGGAGATCTTTGTGGAGGGCCCATGCCTTGGACAAGCCCTTGGCAGCAGGCAAACACCATGAAGAAACCTGGCCAAAGTTAATGCAAGCAGCAGGGTATAACACTTATATGAGTGGGAAGTGGCATGTGGCAGCGCCAGCCCCTCAGCTGTTTATGCATACGGCCCACATCAGGCCAGGGATGCCCAAGGACGTAGCCGAGGGCTATCATCGTCCCAAACATGAAAACGATAAGGGCTGGCAGCCTTGGGAAAAGCAATTTGGTGGCTTTTGGGAAGGAGGCACGCATTGGAGTGAGGTGCTCCGCCATGATGCGCTTTCTTTTTTGGAAGAGGCAGCCAGCCAAGAAGCTCCTTTTTTTATGTATCTGGCCTTTAATGCAGCCCATGACCCCCGCCAGTCTCCCAAGGAATATGTAGAGAAGTATCCTTTGGATAATATCTCAGTACCAGAGAATTTTATGGCAGCGTATCCTTTTAAAGAGGCCATGGGCAGTGGTAAGGCCCTGCGTGATGAGCAGCTGGCGCCCTTTCCCCGGACGGCATACGCCGTAAAAGTGCACCGGCAGGAATACTACGCCATCATCACCCATATGGATGAGCAAATCCGGCACATAATGGAGGCGTTAGACAGAAATGGTCAAAAAGACAATACTTATATCTTCTTTACAGCAGATCATGGCCTTGCCTGTGGTGAACATGGTCTGTTGGGGAAACAAAACATGTTTGACCATAGTATCCGGGTTCCTTTTATGGTAGTAGGCCCGGAACTTGCCAAAGGCAAAAAAATAGATGCTGATATCTACCTTCAGGATGTGATGGCCAGTAGTTTGGAGCTGGCAGGTATTAAAAAGCCCAGCTATGTTGAATTCAACAGTCTGTTATCTTTAGCTAAGGGAGAAACTAGTAGGAGCCCCTATGAGGCCATATATGGGGCTTATATAGACAGCCAGCGCATGATCCGCAAAGATGGGTTTAAGTTGATTGTTTATCCTGCGATTGATAAAGTGTTATTGTATCATGTGGAAAAAGATGCTAAGGAGTTACATAACCTGGCTGACAAACAGCCATACAAAAAGAAGGTGAAACAGCTTTTCAAAGCATTGATGCAACTGCAAAAGGAAATGGAGGATAGCCTGGACTTAAACCCTTTATACAAGAAATTGTGAGTTGAAAAATTCAATCTCCTTGAATAGCACAGCTGTGCATGGAGGAGAGTAGAAAAATAATGGCCACCACTAGCTGTACTCTACAGATAATTCTTGCTAGAAAAGCTATTGCGTGAAGGGGTTATCTTGGTCACTTAATTGAGCCACATGCTGGGCAGCATAGCTATTCACCCTCCCTTTCCTTCAAGAGAGTTTGCTACCATTGGATAGAGAAAAGATAAGCACAAGTAGCGAATTTACTATATGTTCATTTCAAGAAAATTTAACAAGGATTTAGAGGTTTTTATCCTTTATAGAAATAGGCATTATTTCACTTAAAAAGTCAAATAAGGAGATAGGGTGCCTCACTTAAAAAAACTGGAAAGGTATAGGGTTATCATATATCCAAGTCTGGCACTAAGGAGTAAAAAGCTCAAG
Source organism: Catalimonadaceae bacterium JC749 (assembly GCA_021730635.1). Taxonomy (GTDB): domain Bacteria; phylum Bacteroidota; class Bacteroidia; order Cytophagales; family Cyclobacteriaceae; genus JAJNNC01. The sequence goes on along the minus strand of JAJNNC010000001.1, from coordinate 238,255 downwards.
TATTTAAAAACATTGATGTGATTTATTTTAACTCTAGCTACTCTAAGTAAATGATTGAGAAAACTGTATCATACAATCACAGACTACGCATAAGTTGTCATAGCACTGCCTCACTACTTCTATTATACAACAGCACAATAGGCTGTCTTAAGGGCGGATTGATACTCTAATCTTAATCACTAATCCAGCTAGCTATTACCCCAAACTCCTGAAAGAAAGGTACTATTATGCCCAGCACCAGTGATGTTATTGTAAGTGGGTTAGCGTTCTATACTGTCTCCCCCAACCCCCTATTGAGCTGCTTGTGACAGTTGGCGATGGTCAGCCAGGTGGCACCTCCTATCAATGTGCTAACCAAGTCGGTCAGATCACAAATGAAGCGTTTCATCCTTGCTTGGCAACCTAGACAAAATGCTGAAAGCTATCGGTAAAATAAGAGGTGCCCCTTCCAGTAGCAACCCACCTTTCCAGGCCTTATAGATTACACCATCCGAAAGATCGTAGACCAGATATAGGGAGGAGTCCAAAGCCATGGTGAGCGTCCGAGGCTATTTATCCAATACTGAATGGAAAATCCAGGATCAATGAGTCGATGAACAACCTCTTATTGCTAACGCAAGCAGAGAAAAAGTTACCTGCTGCTGTCAAAAAATTATGTTCCGGCAGACTGCTCTCATCCTTCTGATTGTTGCCATAACTCTTTGACGGTGCTTAAATCTCTTTTCATCGCATCAAAAACAATTTGTTTATCGACCGATAGTTTGGCGGCTCCATGTTCAGCCCCTCCAATCGGATATTCCAGATGGAGAGATACCGGAGCTTGTATACGGTATTTTTTCAATAGCTGGAAGTAGGTTTTAAAGTCTACCATGCCTTCTCCCAGGGGAGTATGCTGGGGTTGCCATTTTCCATTTTTCTTTTCCCATATAAAATCCTTGATGGCTAAGGTTTTGATGCGGGATTGTATCAATTGCAGGCCGTTGGGCCAGGACAAGCCCCCTTCCACCACAGCATGTCGGATATCGTACTGAGCGCCTATCGACTGCGGATCGGCCTTCTTCAGAATATCCCACAGCTCCCAGATAGAAGCTCCAATATAGTTTCCAGCATGATTCTGATAACATCCGGTCAAACCCAACTCACTATTGAGCTGACTCAACGCTTTCATTCGTTGCTGGAAATACAGTAAAGATTCAGGGATGCTTTTATTATCCTGATAACGAAAATAGCTCATGCGGTAATACTGCATCCCAAGTTTAGCGGCTGTTTTCAACACTTGTTTGTCGATTGGACTATCGGGATCATGAACGGCGGTGGTCATCATGGTGGGGGCGAAACCCACTTTACGCATAGCTTCTACCGCTCTCGGCAAATCTTCTTCCGCTCTCTCCGGCTGTACATGTCCTTCAGGACGTACTGTTAGGTCAATGCCATCAAAACCTATTTCGGCAGCAGCGTCAGCCATGTCCTGTTCATTCAAAAACTGTAAGTGCTTAGAGAATATGTGAATTTTCAAAGGAGTAGCCGCATGATCATGAAACCTCAAAGATAGATTTCCAGGCAGGAGAGGAATCACTGCTCCCCACAGGATAGATTTCTTGATAAAGTTTCTTCTTGACGGGCTATCGGTAGCTGCTTTCAATCGCTCGTTCATAGTAGATATTTTTTTGTTTATCTATTCATTGTTTATCATATCTTTTCTTTCCGGTAGTACATCTGCTTTCCATTGATCTGACAGAAGGTTTAACTTACGCAATGCTTCTCTATTCTGCAATTTACAATCATTCCGTTTCTCCGGATCAGACGTGCATTAAACAAAAATTCAGCTATTTTCCCATTATCATTTTCATCAATGTATTTCATGTGCTGATGGTCAAGTACAAGGTGATGACTAAGAAAACTGTTTTCGTCATTCTGCGAGGGATTGCCTTGAAAAAATCAAAGATGAAGCCCTTATGAAAATGTGCAAGAGCCAAGAGATTTTTACAGAGCCTTAAACGGTAGTGGTTAGATTAGGCAGCGGACAGATGAGTAGGGTGCACGAACTTTCCTAAAAGTTGGTTCATACAACAGAAGAAACTAATCTATTTTGAAAACATTCTAGGGAGATTTGATTAGCTGATATTCCCTCTTAGAAACTGTGGAACCATGCCGTACTTGACCCAAACGCCGAGGTATTTGCAAACGCATGAATATCAATGATGAGAAAAAATAATAGTTATTCAAGATGAATATTAAATTTTACATGAAATTTTAAGTAATGTTTGCTAATTAAAAACTATTGTTGTAAATTGGTTAACCAGTTTCTGGTATACTAGTTCAAAAATGGAAAAGAAATTCTTAAAAACCTTTAAAGAGATCATCATAGAAAAACCTGCTGATAAGATTATTCAGCAGATAAAAGAATTAATTTCAACCGGCCAGCTAAAGCCAGGTGACAAATTGCCATCTGAGCGGGCATTGAGCGAACTCCTGGGGGTTGGTCGCTCCCATGTACGGGAAGCCATACAAAAACTTGAATTCTATGGTATCCTTAAGACCTTACCCCAGAGTGGAACCGTAGTAGCAGGGCTTGGTATTACTGCCCTGGAAGGGCTAATTTCCGACGTCTTACAGATGGAAGGCAGAGATTTTTACGCTTTGGTAGAAACTCGAGTATTGCTGGAAACAAATTCTGCACGACTGGCTGCGTTAAGAAGATCAGATGATGACATTGTAGCAATATCTAATTCACTTTCTGACTACGAGAAGGCTGTGTCATCAGGGAAAGATTCAGTAGAATATGACTTGTTGTTTCACCTCAAAATTGCTGAAGCAAGTAAAAACCCGGTGTTGAAATCTTTAATGCTCATTATTACGCCAGACATACTAACGTATTTTAAAGATAATAATGTCTGTGCTGGCAACAGGCCGGTTACAGCCTTAGAAGAACACTACAAAATTCTGGAATATATTGAAAAGAAAAATGGTGAAAAGGCGGCAGAAGCAATGAACAGCCACTTGCAGGAAATTCTGAATTTTTCTATCAGCAAAAACCAATTGTTAAACAAAAGCAATGGCAATCAGAAATAAAAAAATGGATTAGCCTAGTTAGTAGCTAATCCATTCGGACACAATCACGAGAAAATACCTCACAATCGCCAAATTGAAACAGTATTTCCGAGTGAACGTAATTTGATTCCCAAATATAGCCAAATTCTGTTTGGCTTGTCAAGCGGTTTCATGTCCTTTTCCCTGAGCTGTCATTACTGACACTTTAAAATAAACTACTCATGAAACACAATCTAACACTTCCCTTGCAAGGGCGTAATTCTTGCATCCTCATGGCGCTGATCGCATTATACAAATTAATTCCCTTTCGGTCAGGGCAGACAAAATAGAGGTACAGTTAACGCTGATGAAGGCATGCATATAGAAGAATAGAGCGTATCTGAAAACTGCTTTATAGCGGGTAATTTCCTTACTACCCCGGATGAAGGTGTATATGCCATTATTACGCATTAGAAACTAGCCACTACCGAACTTAACAATTCCACTTTGTAAATAAACGGCTCTAATATTAGTAGAGTCCTAACGACTATGATGAAACATTTCTTTATTAAACTATTGGTTTTCGTACTTTTTTCCCAATTCATATTTTCCTGCGATAGTGCAGGCCCCAGTCTGGTCAGCAATGAAGCCGAATTAGAAAAGGCCATAGCCGATGCCAAGCCGGGGAGTGTGATCACCCTGGCCAACGGAGTTTGGAAAGATATTGAAATTGAATTTATAGGGGAGGGAAAAAAAGATTCTTTGATTACACTGACTGCCGAAGAAGCTGGTAAAGTGTTTATTGAAGGTCAGTCTAACCTAAGCCTGTCGGGCAACTACCTCACAGTCTCAGGCTTAGTATTTAGAAATGGATATTCCCCAACCAGTGCTGTCATCTCTTTTCGGACCAGTGAAGACCAATTGGCAAATCATTCCAGGGTAACGAACTGTGTCATCGATAATTTTAGTAACCCTGAGCGATTCGAATCAGACATTTGGGTAACCATGTATGGGAAGAACAATACATTTGACCACAACAGCCTGACCGGAAAAAGAAATTTAGGCGTGACCATGGCCGTGATGCTAAATACTGAAGAAAGCAGGGAGAACAACCACCTGATTGAGTATAACTATTTTGGTCCCCGGCAAAATCTGGCTGCCAATGGTGGTGAAACACTCAGAATTGGAACCAGCCATTATTCCCTAACTGATAGCAAGACCATGGTGAGAAACAATTATTTTGACCGCTGCGACGGCGAGCACGAGATTATTTCCAATAAATCAGGGAGAAATGTTTTCCAAAACAATGTGTTTGACCAGTGCCGGGGAACCCTTACCATGCGTCACGGGCAGCACACCCTGGTAGAGAACAACTATTTTCTCGGGAAGGGAAAGCCTAACACCGGCGGTATACGGGTGATTAATGAATACCAGACTGTTGTCAACAATTATATGAGTGGTCTTACCGGGTATCGCTTCCGAGGGGCATTGGTCATCATGAACGGAGTCCCTAACTCACCGATCAACCGCTACAATCAGGTAGTAGACTCGAAAGTGGAAGGTAATATTATCATCGATTGCGACCATGTACAGTTCTGTGCCGGTAGTGATGCAGAACGTTCGGCAGTACCCATTGGGACCACCTTTTCCAGAAATCTTTTCTTAAGCAAGACAAACCCTAACCCCTTCACAGTTTATGATGATATTTCCGGCATTACATTTTCTCAAAACCTGATTAACAGAGAAGCCATTCCGCCTCAGGAAAAGGGATTTGAACTCGTTGATTATCAAGTGCATGAAAATGACAATGGTTTGGAAGTTCCTGCTAAGGAGTTACTGGATAAAATAGGTTTTTCAGACCTTAAGCTACCTGTAGAAAAAAGTGAAACCGGAGCTGAATACTACACACAGGATTTTAAAGAGCCGACCTTTAGAACCGGCAAAAAGATTCATGTGGCGCCAGGAGTCAATACCATACTGAACGCATTGGAAGAGAGTGAATCCGGTGACATACTGGTATTGGGAGGCGCTGCTGAGTACCTGCTGACTAAAAATGTTCCCATTCATCACCTGGTCACGATCCTGTCTGAAGCTTCCGATAAGCCAACTATTCTATCTGAAAAGAATTCATTTTTCAGCATTGAGAATGAAGGAGGATTGGAACTGGTCAACGTCATACTTGATGGCTCCAAATCTCCTGACATGGCAGGCAACAGCATTGTAAGTACCAGTAAATATTCCATGAACAGAAACTACAAGCTCTTTGTCCGAAACTGTGAAATAAAAAACCTGGATGTCAATCATACTTTCGACTTCTTAAAGATTTACCCAGCTACCATGGCTGACACTATACTGATTGAAAACTCCAATTTTCATCATGTGACGGGTTCCGTTATATCCATGGCTCAGGAGTTGGAAGATTTGGGCATGTATAATGTTGAACATGTGATTATTACCGGGAGTACGTTTGAGCAGGTGGAAGGGGCCGCGGTCAATATTTATAGGGGAGGGAACGATGAAAGTACGTTTGGCCCCATTGTAAGCGTCACAAAATCTACCTTTACAGACGTTGGCAAAGGTTCACGCAATAAGACAAAGGCTTCGCTTAAGTTCCATGGAGTACAAGACCTGACCATTTCTGACTCTCAATGGCAGGAAAGTGCCCCATTGACACTACACCTCACCAATGGCGAACCCGTCACCAACATTAATAATATTACGCTTACAAATTCCGGAGACGTTGTCAGTAATAGCCTGGCGTTCAGTAAAAATAATGTTAAAATCATAAGTCAATAAGCTCTTGAAAAGCAAACTATCTATACTGACCTATATTTTCTCTGCTAATCAAGCTTGCTGTTGGGTGATTTCGGCCATAGTGGCATATTTTGACATTAGTTTATGCAAAAAATAAACAGTGAGATTGAATTATAATAGTTGTCCAGTTATATGGCACCCGGTACATTAAGCTACTCTCTTTTACAAAATTTATAATATTTGACTATTTAGTATGAACATTTGTGAAAAGATAAAAAAAATCGGTTTATTTCTAGGAAAATTAACTGGTATACCATAAATTGGTTAACCAATCACTCAGTTAAACATGGAGTTACTTAATAGCTTTTTCCCCATCAAAGTTGAATCCCCGGTCGATAAAATAATTAACCAGATCAGGGGACTAATCACTTCAGGTCAGCTAAAGCCTGGGGATCGTCTGCCATCGGAGCGTAAGTTGAGTGAAAAATTGGGGGTGGGTCGAACCCACCTTAGGGAAGCACGTAGAAAACTGGAGTTCTACGGCCTTCTGAAAACATTACCACAAAGTGGTACAGTAGTGTCAGGACTCGGGATGCCCGCATTGGAAGGACTTATTACCGATGTATTAAATATCCAAGGCCGGGATTTCAGATCATTGGTTGAAACCCGGGTAATTCTTGAAACGAACATCGTGCAGTTAGCAGCAGAAAACAGAACGAATCAGGATATCATAGAAATTGAGAATGCGCTGCACACACACAGAAGGAAGATAGAGTTGGAAGAAGATGCTGTCGAAGAAGATCTTTTGTTTCATTTGAAGGTAGCAGAAGCCAGCAAAAATTCAGTTCTGACGTCTTTAATGTTAATCATTACGCCTGACATCATGCAGTATTTCAAGAAGCATAATGTATGTGGAGAAGGCAGGGCTGGATTAGCTGTGAAGCAACACGAGCAACTTTTGCAGTTCATTATTGACAGAGACCCTGAAAAAGCCGGTCAGGCTATTAAAGAGCATTTGAAGGATATAAGTGAATATGTCAAAACAGTTAAAAATGGTCAGACACTTAACGGTAATGGCTCCTTAATCTAAATAAGCCTATGGAGAAAAATACAACCTAAGTAAAATTAAAAAGGATTAACCAGTGGTTAATCCGTCAAATCTGAGTGGAGCGGTAAAATATCAATTTGGCGATCGGTATCTTTCTAAGGCTCCTTGATTTCTACAAAACTATTAAAGATGCTTGTCAATAGCAAGGCATAATAATATTATTCTGTCCTGAGCAGAACCCTGTAGTAATCGTCCCGCCTACGTTTCACTCCCCTCATTTTGTAATTATCACAACAATCTATTCTTTATTATGGAAAATAATTTAAAATCTGTATTGCTCAAACTGATTATGAGGTTAACGCTCATACTGGTTTTGGCTCTTTGTATCTCTGCAGTTTCAGTGGCACAGCATACTGTAGGAGGTACAATTGTGGATGAAAGCAGGTTAGGAGTACCTGGTGTGTCGATCCTTGAAAAAGGGACATCTAAAGGAACAGTCACCGATATTGAGGGAAACTATTCATTAAGTGTGGGCGACGATGCGGTTCTGATCATTTCGTATGTTGGATATGAAACGCAGGAAATTGCTGTAGACGGCAGAAGTACGATTGATGTTACCCTTATGGAAGACCTTGAACAACTGGAAGAAGTTATCGTGGTAGGGTATGGTACCCGGAAAAAATCACATAACACTGGTGCAATTGCACAAGTAGGCGGTGAAGATATAGCAGCCATTCAAGCTCCACGGGTAGACGATGCGCTTGCCGGCAAGATGCCGGGTGTTCTGATTCAAAATCAAAGCGGTGAACCCGGTGCCGATCCCCGGATTCAAATTAGGGCTGCTTCTTCTTTATCTGGAGACTCCAACCCACTCATTGTGGTAGATGGGTATCCAATTTCGGGCAGCCTAGCCACGGTGAATCCAAATGATATTGAAAGTATCGAGGTATTGAAAGATGCTGCTTCGGCTGCTATTTATGGTTCCAGGGGAGCCAACGGCGTGATCCTGGTTACCACGAAAAAGGGCAGAGGTGGGCTGAGCTTTAGCTACAACGGTTACACGAGCTGGTCAAGCAAATATGTGGATGACATTGAAATGCTTAAAACAGCCGGTGAATGGGCCAGTGATTTACAAACTGATGCTTACGATCTTTCTGAAGTCGATCCGGAATTGGTGAATTACAGGTTAAATGCCTACCGGGATGCACCTGATGTAGTGAGTATGGAAGACTGGCTATTTCGTGAGGGTATGACCCACAGCCATGACATAAGTATGAGAGGGGGAAGTGATGAGATAAATGTGTTTGCTTCCCTGGGTTACCTGAATACGGAAGGTATCGTAAGGAGACAGGGATTTGAACGATACAACGGCCGTTTGAACGTTGATGCTAACCTCAGCGACAAATTCAAGGCGGGGTTAAGCTTTAACGGATTTATTGGCCAGCAGGAGCGTGTGCCTCACGATATGCGAGATCTCCTCAGGGCCTACAGTATTCATCCGATTTATCACACCGATGCGTCCATTGCGTTTGTACAGGCGCTGGATCAGCAGGGACAGTCATTGGGCTTATCGCCATTTGATGAAGGATACAGAGGAAACGGAAATATTGTTTCCAGCATCTATGATTTGCAACCGGGAGAAATCGCGCATGACTGGCACTATGGCCGAAGCGAGAATGGAATCGGAGGAACTAGTGATAGTGGTCCTGCCGCTAAACTAGATTATGCAGAAAGTACTGAGAGAACGTATTTCGCTAATGCTTTTTCCTACCTACAATACAGCATCATAGATGGTTTAAATATCAAAACAGTGCTGGGTGCCGACCTCAGCGATATGCAGGATTACTATTGGCGGGGGGTGCTGGCAGATGCTCAGGAACGAAGCAATCAGTCTGCCCTGGACCAAATAGACACTAAAAGGTCTTCTGTATTGAGTGAGACCACTTTGAATTTTAACAAATCCTTTGGGGATCATGAGCTATCTGCGGTAGCTGGATTAGAATTTCAAAATTTCTATATAACAGGAACTACGATCAGAGGTACTAACTTACCGATTGATCTGCCAGTAGACTATTCCTTCATTGAACCAGCTGATATTACTGTATCTGAGCGAGATGAAACGATTTCGAGACGGAGCATATTTGGGAGGGTCAACTATGCCTATGCCGACCGTTATTTAGCTTCCGTATCACTGAGAAGAGACGGCGATTCCCGTTTCGGTGAGAATAATCGTTTTGAGACATTCCCTGCCGTTTCTTTAGGATGGAATATCCATAATGAATCCTTCTTTAACTCAAACCTTATAAGCAATTTAAAGCTACGATTTAGCAGAGGAACATTGGGAACAACCTCTTTTCTGGGCGCATACGATGCATTAAGCCTTTTGTCCACCCAGGCAACTGCTTTGGGAACAGGGTTCCTTATTCCTGAAAACATAGCAAACGAAAATCTTACCTGGCAGAGCAATACCGAGACCAACTTCGGTTTCAATATTGGCTTAATTGGTAACCGTTTTACCCTGGGTGTGGATTATTACACTTCGGATATTGAGGACATGTTAATTAATCAAAGTGTTTCAGAAGTTCTAGGCACCCCTTCTATAGTACTTAATCGTGGTGATGTGCAAAGTTCAGGGATAGAATTTAATTTGGGCGCAGTGATCATTGAAAAAACTGATTTCAACTGGAATGTGAATGCAAACCTTTCCACTGTTAACAGCGAAATCACCAGCCTGGGTGACCTGGAAGAACTGCCACGAGTGGTTTATGGTGGACCAAGCGGCAGGGGACCTCAGTGGAGAAATTATGTTGGCGGGGAAATTGGTGAGATGTGGGGATTGGAAGTCACTGGTGAAGTAGAATCAGCGTTTATAGCCGACCCAACCCGAAATATCGGGATAAACAGCTCGGAATATTATGTCGTAGATCAAAACAACGATGGACAAATCAACGAGGAAGATTTTGTGAAGTTGGGATCAAATACGCCTGATTTTTACTGGGGCTTGAATTCTCAAATGAACTACAGGAATTTTGATTTTTCATTCCAATTCCAAGGTTCTCAGGGAGCTGAAGTTTACAACATTGACCCCATATACTGGAAATCACAATTTGGTGGCCGCGTACGGGAAAGTTTTGATGCGGATCAGGACGGCATTGCTGATCATAACGGAGAATTTTATACGCAGACTAGATTTGCTCACGGGGCCTTGGTGCAGGATGCGTCTTTTATAGCCTTGAGAAACCTGACGGTAGGCTATACGCTCAATCCGGAATGGGTCGCAAACGTAGGGCTTACGTCAGTAAGAGTATATGCTGCTGCTACCAACTTGTTGTATTTATTTTCTGACGAATATACCTCTTTCAACCCGGAGGGTGTAGAAACTACGAATTCTGGTTATTTAGGACCCACCACCTATGGGTATCAGGAAGGGGCAAGTCCCATTGTGAGAAGTTTCACGCTAGGTCTAAATGTTAATTTTTAATTTAAAAGTCATGAAAAAGCTATATATGTTAGTGGTGTCCGTGTTTTTAATAACATCATGTGAAAATGATTTAGATCAGACACCCCCTAACCTGGTTGCCTCAAATTCTTTAACCGATTACTCTCAAGTATTAAATGCCGCATATTATTATCAGACAGGCTCGGCAACGCCATTGGCGGTCATGGGCGATTTCAGGTCAGATAATATGCTGATGATTGAAGAGCCTTACCCATCTTTTGACCGATTTAATACGGATATCCTGGAAATGGATGGATTATTCTTTCGTCCGATGTATAGTAATTTGTACAAAGCAATTTTGAGTGCGAATAACGTGATTGAGAATTCAAAAGACCCTGTTGAAGTAGGTGAGGCGCAGTTTCTTAGAGCATTGTCATACTTTAAGCTGGTGAAAGTTTTCGGTGATGTTACCGTGAATCTGGAAGCTACACCAAGTGTATCGGATCCTTCTATTTTGCCCAGACAACCAGCTGAAACTATTTATAGCGAGGTGATCATTCCTGATTTGCAAGATGCAATAATGAGTTTGGATAACTCAGAGATTACTAGTGGCCGGACGTCTCAAATTGCGGCCAGCGCATTGTTAGGCAAGGTTTATATGCATATCGGCGACTTTCAGAATGCAGAAGACGTGCTTGCCACTGTGATTAATAATGCCGCTTCAGCGGGTGTTGTGCTGGAAGCTGACTTTGCCAATGTGGTAACTGACGAGAGTTCAGAAACCCTTTTTGCTACCCAGTTTTCTACTTCATATAGCGATGCCTATACGGCCCTTGCCACTGAATTTCCTGGATGGTTTGCCGGACAGGATCCAAAGTCTGACTTTCCACTAGATCCAGACTTAACGGCTGCTTTTGATGCCAGTAGTACTGCAGGGGGAGGAATAGATTTGCGAAAAGCGTTGACCATTGATGAGGAAGCCAGAACTGGTATTAAATATACCGGGGGTTTGGAACAGGACTTCATCGAGCTGAGATTGTCGGATATCCTTCTACTTTATGCTGAAGCAGTGAATGAGAATGCTGATACAGATGCCGCAAGAGAAGCAGCACTGGATGTATTGGATCCTATCCGGGTCAGAGCTGGATTAAATGTTCTCGATCATACAGTGCTTAACACCCAGGAATTGGTGAGACAGGCCATCTATGATGAAAGAAGACTGGAACTGGCTTTGGAAGGTCAGCGGTGGTTTGATTTAGTGAGAACCGGAACTGTAGATGCCGAGATGGGACAAATCATCGATCCGAATTATTATCTGTTTCCCATTCCACCTTCGGAAGTATTGGCCTCTGATGGAGTAATAACTCAAAACCCTGGTTACGCTCAATAGAAATGCTAACAAAGCGCAGCAAAAGTTGCCCTTTGTTAACTGATTTCACAGATATTTTTCCGATTAAACTACACGTTAATGCCAGTTAAAAATTTTATACAGGCTACATTGAGAAAATACTGTTGCCCTCTCATGCTTATAGCAACTTATAGTTGGGTGCTGTCTTGCAAAGAGTCATCCGTGACCCCTGTTGTCAAAATGTCGATTAAATCCTGTAAAGCGAATAGTGATGTAAAAATCACTTACAGCAAAGGCTCTGATGGGATGAAGACTATGGGTGAACTTTGTATGGCTGAAAAAATAATCGCAAACAGATGAAGTTAGTCTCGATCCTATCGCTAGTTTTTCTCTTGTTCGCTCATGCGGAGCAGGAACAGGTTCATGCCGGACAGGAGCACCCAAACCTTATTTTAACAGTGGAAGGGGTTACCAACATGCGAGCAAGTCTGGGAAAGGTACCCCTTTTCGATCAATCATTTGAAACTGCTCGTGAGCAAGTAGACGCAGAAATTGAAGCAGGTATTGATGTTCCAATTCCTAAAGACCTGGCTGGTGGATATACCCATGAAAGACATAAGGCCAACTTCTTCACCATGCAGAAAGCAGGGGTACTGTTTCAGATTACCGGTGAGGAAAAATACGCGGTCTACATACGGGATATGCTTCTCGAGTACGCAGAAATATTCCCAAAACTGGGTAAACATCCAGCCACACGGTCTTATGCCCCGGGAAAGTTTTTCTGGCAATGCCTCAATGATGCGAACTGGCTGGTTTATACCAGTCAGGGGTACGACTGCATTTACGACTGGTTAGATGAGGAAACAAAAACCAGACTGAATACTGAGCTTTTCAGACCTTACGCTGATTTCATCTCCATTGAAAACCCCAGGTTCTTTAATCGTATCCATAATCATAGCGCGTGGGGAAATGTAGCGGTAGGGATGATTGGTTTGGTGATGGACGATGAAGAACTCATTGACAGGGCCCTTTATGCATTTGACATCGACGATTCTGTGAAGCTGAAATCTGATAACGATGGAGGCACCATTGAATTAAAAGGATATAAAGAAGGTGGGTTTTTAGCACAAATTGATCACTCCTTTTCTCCAGATGGCTATTACACGGAAGGGCCTTATTACCAACGGTACGCCATCTATCCGTTCCTGGTTTTTGCCCAGGCTTTAGCCAATAAGAAACCTGGATTAGAAATTCTAAACTATCGGGATCGTTTGTTAATTAAAGCAATTTATGCCCTGATTAATCAAACGAACGCACAGGGAGAGTTTTTTCCTATCAATGATGCACAGAAGGGGATGTCCCTGGCCTCCCGAGAGCTCGTCTATGCTGTGAGTATGGCCTATCATTGTGGTGGAAACGATCCACAATTGCTTTCCATTATCAAGGATCAGGGCAGGGTTCCGTTAGATAATTCCGGCCTGGCTGCTGCAAAAGCAATCGCTGAGGGGAAAGCAAAACCCTATGAATACAAAAGCCTGGAACTTACCGACGGTGCGATGGGTGATGAAGGCGCTATTGGCATTATCCGAGCTGATGGTCTGACCCTGGTCATGAAATATGCCAAACATGGTATGGGACACGGCCATTTCGACCGGTTGGGATTCCTGCTATACGATGAACTTGGTGAGGTCATCCAGGATTATGGTTCGGCACGTTGGGTGAACATAGAGCATAAAGATGGTGGAGGGTACCTGAAAGAAAATCATAGCTGGGCGAAGGAGACAGTCGCGCATAATACGCTTGTTATTAACAAGGATTCGCAATTTGATCATAATGTGAAGGCAGCTGACAAATTTGCTGGTACCCCCTATTTCTTTTTGCCGGGTGATACCATACAGATCATGAGCGCTAAAGAGTTGAATGCTTATGACAGCATTGTGATGCAGCGGACCATGGCAGTCGTAAGCATTGAGGAATTAGAAAACCCAATCATCATTGATCTTTTCTCAGTTCAGGCTCCTGAAAATACGAGATACGACTTGCCGCTTTACTATGTAGGTGGGCTCATGTCAACAAATCAGGAAATTGAAACGAACAACAGCTTGACCCCCATGGGTACCAATGATGGTTACCAGCATTTGTGGCAGGAAGGTCAAACTGCTCTTGAAGGGGATGTATTAAGGTTTACCTGGTTCAACCATGGAAGATTCTTCACCATGAACGCTGATATTCGTGAGGGAGATGAGCTGCTATTGACCAGGATAGGGGCCAATGATCCCAATTTCAACCTGCGAAGAGATCCGGGCTTAATTCATAGGAGAAAAGGAGGTAACACAACTTTTGCCAGCCTCTATGAGATGCATGGCACTTATGACTACGCCAGTGAGATTCCAATCAACTCATTTACATCCGTCACCGATCTGAAAGTACTTCATGAATCAGCGGATTATGTCGCCATTCAATTTCAACTCAAGAGCGGTGAGCTTTATCAGTTTGCATTCTCGCTTAATGATAAACAGGAGAACAGCCAGCACTCACTCACAACTACAATGGGTCCCTTGAAATGGAAAGGAGTTTATCATTTTAAAAAACATATTAATAATGGAAAGAAATAGTGAAAAGTACATTTTAACAGAAGGCATGAACTGGGAAGATCTTGGAGGAGGCGTTTCTAGAAAAATCCTCGGCTATGATAATCAGATCATGATGGTACTCGTCAAGTTTGAGAAGGGCGCTTTAGGCACACCTCACAGCCATTTTCATACACAGGCCACTTATTGTGTGTCAGGAAAATTTCAATTTGAGATCGATGGGGTCAAGCAAATTGTCAGTGGAAGAGATGGCGTATATATCGAACCGAACCTATTACACAGTGCCGTGTGCCTTGAAGCAGGAATGTTAATTGATACTTTCAGCCCGGTAAGAGAAGATTTTCTAACAGGTAAAAAACCATCATATTTTGGAAACCAAGACTAAAAAACCCAAACTGCTGAAGATTAATGGGCTACGCTGGTGGATCATCGGACTGGTCTGCCTGGCAACCATTATCAACTACATAGACCGTTCAGCATTGGCTATTATGTGGCCCGACATTTCCAGTGACCTGGGAATGGATAAGAACGATTACGCTCTGATCCTTAATGTTTTCCTGGTAGCCTATGCTATTGGGCAATCGGTTTCAGGGAAGATGTTTGACAAAATCGGAACCCGGTTAGGGTTTGTCGTTTCAATTACGGTCTGGGGGTTGGCAACTGCCTTGCATGCACTGGCAAGAAGCGTGCTTACCTTCAGTTTTTTCAGGGTACTCCTGGGATTGGGCGAAGCAGGTAACTGGCCGGGTGCTGTTAAGAGTAATGCAGAATGGTTTCCTGTGAAAGAACGGGCGTTGGCACAAGGTATCTTTAATTCCGGAGCGGCCATGGGTTCAATTGTTGCCCCGCCACTCATAGCAGTTGTGTGGGTTGCCATAGGATGGCAAATGACCTTCGTGTTGCTAGGGGTACTGGGGTTAATATGGGTCATTCCCTGGTTGATTTTTAATAAAGCACTACCAGCAAAACATAGCTGGATCACCGATGAGGAAAGAGACCATATTCTGTCCGGGATGCAACAAAAAGAAAAAGCAGCTGACAAACCTGGCCTCAGTATGCCGGCTATTCTTTCACATCGTGAATCATGGGCCGTGCTGGCTTCCCGGTTTTTTATTGAGCCGATCTGGTGGCTTTTTGTCGGATGGATGCCGATTTATCTCGCCGATGTATACGGATTCGATGTAAAAGAAATTGGTCTCATGGCATGGGTCCCTTATGTGGGGGCAGCGCTCGGAAGTCTTGCTGGAGGGTACTACTCAGGCAGATTAATGATTAATGGAGCATCAATAGATAAAGCAAGAAAGCAAACCATACTCATTGGGTGTATCATTATGTTCCTGGGAATGGCGGCAACCATTTTGTATGGCAACACCGCCATAAAATTTGTGGCTATAGTAGCAGTAGTGCTCTTTGGGTTTCAGTTTGTTATTTCTAATATCCAGACTATTCCAAGCGACTTGTTTAGTGGTAAGTCTGTAGGCTCATTGGCCGGGTTGGGAGGCACTGTTGGTATCTTTTCAGTGATCATCATGAATTTTCTGGTCCCGGTAATCACCGAAAATTATTCCTATACCCCAATCTTTATCATGATTGCTGTTTTTGTGCCATTAGGCTACTTGTCCATCACTTTTTTTGCTAAAGAAATTAAATCAGTTGACTAAACTTTAATACACATAAAAACATGAACGATAAATCTGAACATAAAATAGCGATAGTGACCGGTGCAACCGGAGGTATTGGTTTTGCGGTGGCAAAGCGCCTGGGAAAAGATGGGTACACGGTGATATTAAATGGCATTGAAGATGAGGTGGGAGCGCAAAGAGTGGAAGAGCTGGCCCAGGAAGATATCAGAGCAACCTATTATGGATTTGATGTTACCAACGAAGAAGAGGTAAACGCTAATATTAAGGCCATTGGTGAAAAATATGGTAGAATCGATGTGCTGGTCAATAATGCTGGTGGGCTGGGTGGTCGGTCAAGATTCGAGGAAATGACGACCGAATTTTACAGGAAGGTAATGGCACTTAACCTGGATTCTGTTTTTTTTACGTCAAGAGCGGCCATTCCTTATCTCAAAAAGGGTGAAAATGCCACTATTATTAATTATACCTCTAATGCTGGCTGGAATGCGGGGGGGCCCGGGGCTGGGATCTATGGTACATCCAAGGCGGGGGTACACGCCATTACCAGGGCATTGGCAAAAGACCTGGCCGAGTATGGAATCCGGGTAAATGCCGTATCCCCGGGCACCATTGATACGCCATTTCACGCGCAAATCAAAGAGACCAAGCCGGAAGTGTTCGCTTCGTGGAAAAACAATATCATGTTGGGAAGATTAGGCGAACCGCAAGAAGTAGCTTCTGTGGTTTCTTTTCTGGCCAGCAAAGATGCATCTTTTATTACGGCCGAGACCATACAGGTAGGTGGTGGACAGGCATTAGGTATTTAGTAAACATCAAAACAAGATAAAATGAAACTCAAAGGTAAAGTAGCTGTGGTTACCGGCGGAGCCCGGGATATTGGGCGCGCAATCTGTATCAAGTTAGCCAAAGAAGGAGCCAAAGTTGTGGTTAATTATTTTGGCAGTGAAAAGGACAGTACGGATACTGTTGCCTCCATTACTGCCAAAGGTGGAGAAGCCATTGCTGTATATGGGGATGTAACCAAGCAGGAAGATATTGACAACTTGCTTGCTAAAACCAAAGCAGCATTTGGTAATCGTGTGGATATCCTGGTAAATAATGCGGGAGGTCTTTTTGCCAGGAAAACTATTGAAGAAATTGATGAGCAGTTTTACAACCTGGTAATGGACGTGAATTTCAAGGGTACTGTGTTTGTTACGAAAGCATGTAAGCCGCTTATGGTGGAAGGTGCATCTATTGTAAATGTGGCCTCACAGGCCGGACGTGACGGGGGCGGCCCGGGTTCAGCCATTTATGCTGCCTCTAAAGGCGCGGTGATGACGCTGACGCGCAACTGGGCTAAAGAATTTGGTCCCCAGGGAATCCGGGTAAATGCCGTTTGTCCGGGAATGATCGCTACGAAATTTCACGATGATTTCACCAAAGACGAAGTAAGAAAGATGGTAGCCGATAAAACACCGCTGAAACGAGAAGGACAGGCAGAGGAAGTAGCGGACCTGGTGGTCTATCTGGCTAGTGACCAATCGTCTTACATGACCGGGAATAGTGTTGATATAAATGGAGGATTAGCATTTTCTTAAAAGTATCAGGCTTACTATCCGTTGGCAAAAATTGTCTGACCCTCGCTTCTTAAGTAAAGTTTGGAACAGCATAAACACAGTTTAGCAATAGCATAAAAGATAACCTTATGAAACCAGCTGTAGCAATCATATGTGGTGGAGGGCCTGCCCCGGGTATTAATACAGTAATCAGTACCGTAGCTAAAATATTTTTGAAGGACGGTTACCGGGTGCTGGGCATACAGGAAGGATACAAGGGTTTGTTTTCCGATGAACCGGATGTAAAAGAGTTTGACTTTGATCATGCGGACCGCATTTTTAGCCGAGGTGGATCTACGCTCATTATGAGTAGATTCAAACCGAAAGACGAAGACTTCAATACCCGAATCTTTTCCAGAGAAAATATAAAATTATTAGTGACAATTGGTGGTGATGATACGGCCTCAACGGCTAACCGGGTCACCAAGTTTTTGGCTAGTAAGGATATCATTATCTCCAATATCCATGTTCCTAAAACAATTGACAACGACTTGCCACTACCGGATCGCAATCCTACTTTTGGGTTCCATTCGGCAAAAGATGAGGGCGTACGCATCGGCAACACCATCTACGAGGATGCCCGCACCAGCCGCAACTGGTTTATCGTTTCCACGATGGGTAGGTCGGCTGGTCACCTTGCCTTTGGCATTGCCACTGGCTGTCACTTTCCCATGATGATCATTCCCGAGATGTTCAACAAAACCAGGCCAACCCTGAGCAAAATCACCAACCTCATTATATCCTCTGTTGTAAAACGTAAGCTGTTAGGGATTGAGTACGGGGTGGCATTGGTTAGCGAAGGAGTGTTTCATATCCTTGACAATGAGGAACTGCGAAAGTCAGGCGTTGAGTTCACGTATGATGCTCATGGACATCCGGAACTAGGTAATGTTAGCAAGTCACATATTTTCAATCTATTATTGCAGAAAGAGCTGAAAAGGCTAGGCATTCGGCTGAAGAGTCGCCCGGTAGAACTCGGCTATGAGCTACGCTGCTGCCGACCCATAGGGTTTGACCTTACCCTTTGTACTCTTTTAGGGATTGGAGTTAAAAAACTTTACGATGAAGGAAAAAGCGGTTGCATCGTAAGCGCCAATTCACGCGGTGACATTACCCCGCTCTATCTATCGGAATTTGAAAATAAAGATGGCAAGATCCCCCCTCGTTTGGTAGATATTGACTCTGAAATTGCCAAGCTATGCTTTCAGAATATGCATTATATCCTGGAAGAAGATTACGAACAGGCTTCGGCTTATCTTCCGGAGCCAGAGGCTTACGACTTTAACAAGCTATTAGACTGGATATGAAAAGAATTGTAACCTTCGGCGAGGTGATGATGCGCCTGTCACCTCCGGGCCATGCTAAATTTTCACAGGCTACCAGCCTTGATCTAGCCTACGGAGGTGGTGAAGCCAATGTAGCTATTTCATTAGCGTATTTAGGTATGGATGCCGTACACATTACCCGTTTTCCTGATAATCTGATTGGCAAAGCTGCTACTCAATTTTTAAGACACCACTGGGTTGATACTTCCAGAATTCTATACGGTGGAGAAGTAATAGGCAAGTATTTTCTGGAAAAAGGGGCTGTACATCGTTCCAGTAGAGTAGTCTATGAAAGAGAATACTCTTCTTTCGCCCTGGCAGAGCCCTCTATGTTCGACTGGGATGCCATCTTTGAGGGTGCCGATTGGTTCCACTGGACGGGTATTACGCCAGCTATTTCTGGAGGAGCAGCGCAATGTTGCAGAGAAGCCATACAAGTAGCCAGAAGCAAGGGCATTAGGGTATCCTCTGACATCAATTCTCGCAAAAACTTATGGAAGTATGGTAAAAGACAACAGGAAGTGATGCCTGAGTTGATAGCAGGATGTGATATTATTATTGCCGGGCAAAGAGATATTTGCGAAATTTTTGGATTTGAAACCACAGGCAACAAGGATGAGGAATTCATAGCTGCCGCAAGTCAGCTCACAGCGGTGTGCCCTGAAGTCATGAAAATATTTGATAAGGAACGGGAGATGCTCAGTGCCTCTCATAATCGCATACAAGGTAAAGTATGGAACAGGAAGCGCTTTATACAAGCCAATAAACTGGACGTAACCCACATTGTAGATCGGGTGGGTACAGGAGATGCGTATGCTGCGGGAGTAATTTACGGACTATTACATTATCAGAGTGATGAAGAAGCACTTGCGTTCGCTACGGCAGCCTGTGCGCTGAAGCATACGGTGGAAGGGGACGCCAACATTGTTTCTCTGGAAGATGTACTTGAGCTAATGACTGGAAATACATCTGGAAAAATTAACAGATAAACTTGTTAAGGTGAATTTTATACCACATTGTCCTCAAGAAGCTGAAGATAGTCATCCATGGGTCCGTCTGCACAAAGGTGTTTATTTCATCACCTGTTAGTTCAGCGTTAATTTAGGTATCTGTGTCAAGGTGGAAGAGCAGCAAAAACTTGAAATTCTGTACTAAGTTCTATGAAAAAGTTATTAACCTTCCTATTAGCCTTCGGGCCCGGCATATTTGCCATTGGCTATACCATTGGAACGGGTAGTGTCACTTCTATGATCGTGGCAGGTAATTCTTTTGGGATGGACCTGCTTTGGGTGCTATTTCTTAGCTGTCTATTTTCGGGAGTCTTAATTTACGTTTCCGGAAGTTATTACCTGACTACCGGAGAAACCGCCCTTTTTGCTGTTCGAAATCATTTACCTTGGGGTAAATTCCTGGCCATTGCCATTATCATAACCGTGGGAATCGGTCAATGGAATTCATTAATAGGGATTTTGGGAATTACTTCTAATGTGATCTTCGAAATCCTGGCGATCAATTTTTCCGGACTTGAAGGTCAAAAGTATTGGGTTGTTCTAGGGCTTGCTATTTTGATCATAGGGGTTTTCTATTTCCTTTTGGTAAAAGGTAATTATTCCATGTTTGAAAAAGTACTTGCCCTTTTTGTCACCTTAATGGGGTTGTCATTCATTTTCACGCTCCTTTTTGTTTTTCCGCTACCCACTGAAATAATCAGGGGATTGGTTCCTAAAATCCCAGAAGTAGAAGGGGCTGGTATTCTCATTGCAGCCTTTGTGGGGACTACGATGGCAGCAGCTACGTTCCTGTCACGGCCATTGTTTATTCAAGGAAAAGGTTGGACTAAAGATGATTTTACAATACAGAAAAACGATTCGATAATCGCGGCACTGTTGATATTCACTATTAGTGGATCAATTATGGCCGTGGCCAGTGGAAGTTTGTATGGAAAAGGAAAAGAAATAACACACGTATTAGACATGTCAGGCGCTTTGGAACCCTCCGTCGGAAAATTTGCCGTCAGCATATTTTTTGCCGGGACCTTGAGTGCGGGTCTTTCCTCGATCTTCCCTTGCCTGATGATTGTTCCATTAATGCTTGGGGATTTTAATTCCGGGAAACTGGATGTTACCTCGAGTCGCTTCAAGCTGATCACGGGAGTGGCGAGCGTGCTTGCGTTGAGCGTTCCTGTTTTTGGGTTTAATCCAATTCAGGGTCAGATTTTTACGCAGGTGTTTAATGTTTTCGCTTTGCCGCTTGTGGTCATCAGTTTCCTTGTCCTTTGGAATCGGAAAAATGCTGGTTTACCCACCAAGCGAATGGTAACCAACATAATCATGGTGACTGCCTTTGTGTTTTCCATTATTATTATGGTGAATGGATTGATGGACATTTTTAACTGATCCTTACTAGGCGAATCACACCCCATTGATTGATCTTGACCTTTGCTCAAACCCAATACAATTTTTCTTCTGTATCGGAATTTGAAATAGCCATTGATGAAACAACCAGCGAAGATTCAATTGTTTGGGAATCTGGAACGTATGAGGATATTTTCATGGCCATCAAAGTGGAAGGTTTTATTATCACTGCTCTGGAATTGAAACATGTTGTTTTTATTGGAGCATCCAGTTCAAAATAGATGCTGAGGAGGTGGTTTTATCCGTATTTCCATTCATCGGGAGCAACATGTCCTCGTTTGTAAGGCCAATAAATTTTAAGTATCCATGATGAAAGAAATACTTTTACTCATCATCCTGATGAGCCTCGTTTCGTAATTATTATTGTTTCATTCTTGGAATTTAGGCTCTTTTCTTCCTTAAAAAAATGAAGGAAATCTTTATAGGCAGGAGGTTCGAATGCTTGCTACGATTTATGGAATGAAGGTATCAATGAAGATGAGTAACCTATAATTTAAAAAGAGGAATAATTTGATACATAAACCTGCCAGCTAAATGGGAACAAATACAAATAAACCAAAAGGTGACCTATTCGGTAGCCTAATTTATTTTTAAAACAATAATTTATTGACTATCAGAAATATACAGAAATGATTCAAGAGCCTTACCCTCTGCCTCGCAGAATCATTTAGTATCAAAACCCTTCAAATTTTAGTATTAGAGGGTTTTTTTATTTTTTATCGCTTCATATTTTTCAATTTTTCTTGTAACCTTATATGGGAGAATTGCTCACGGCTGCTGTGGGTAGAGGAAGTTGGGATGCAGCTAATAGCTGTTTGACTATTTTCTTCTTTTTGAGCTTCTTATGGATCTCTTCAGCATCACACCTATCCTTCTCATGCTGTAACTGCAGCCAGTATTCTGCCGTTGTGCCAAAAGCTAGTGCCAGCCTGGCAGCCAGTTCTGCATCAATTCTTTTTTGCTCCATCAAAATGGCTGAGAGTTTCCAAGTGGGTATCCCCATGGCTTCAGCCGTCTGATCCACGGTGAGTCCTTGGCTGCGGATGAAATCCTGTAGGATCTTGTGGGGCTTGCATGGGTCATGAGCTTTCATACAGGTAAAACTACTGCTCCTTATAAATGTTTCCTTTTACCAGTAGTGGCAGCAAGTGGAAACCTTGAAGGTTGATTAACTAGGCTTTGGCTCTTTTATCTGTGTTTTTAATGAGATCCTTCAACCTAGGACGTCTGTTTTCCAAAGTATCCTCATCCGGTGGATTTCCCAGCAGAAAACCATAAGGTTGTAGGGAAGGGACAGCATCACAAATCACTTTGATCATGGCCAAGGTAGGGATGGATAAAATCATACCGATAGGTCCCCAGATCATACCGCCAATGAACAAGGCAATGATAGCAGCAAAGGGATTGATACTCACGCTGGAACCTACTACATTAGGGGTAATGAAATTACCTTCCAGAAACTGCACAAACCAAAATATCAGCGCTACGCCTAAGGGATACCAAAGCGAATCTTTGGTCACGAAAGCAAAAATAATGGGGAGCAATGATCCGATAGCAATTCCAATATAAGGGATAATGGTGAGCACTGCAGCCAGGGCTCCAAAGAAAACGGCATGTTGGATGCCAAGGGCCACGAGTCCAATGATGTTCAGCACAGCAATGATCAGAATGACAGCAAAAAGGCCTAATATGTATTTTCTGACCACTCTTTCAATCTTCACAAGCGTGGCCTCCACCAGAGGGTGATTGGCATTTCTGGAAAGCTTGTAGACAAAAGTCACAAAGAAACGGCGGTAGTAGAGAAAGAAAAAAAGGGAGAACAGAAAAAGAAAAAATGCAGTAAAGAATCCTGCCGTTGCAGAAACTGTACGGGTCAACATGGAACTACTACTGCGCAGAAAAGTATTAAGCGAATTTTTAAGATAGGCGGTTTGTTCCTGTTGCTTGATATGAAAAGTGTTTTCCAGCCAGTCATGAGCCCTATCTATTACTTCATTAAACCTGCTCCCTATGGCATTCAGATCTGAGGCGATGCCTCCTACTTGTGAAGAAAAAAACCAGGACAGGCCTACTATTCCTGCTAATATGACAACGATAGAAAGGATGGAGCTAAAGCCTCTGGAGATGCGCAGTGTTTCTATTTTTGTGCTTAAGGGCCTGAGCAGAAGCGCTAATATGAAAGCCGTAAGAATGGGACTAATGATAGACTTGCCAATGATACAGATGTAAATGGTAAGCATCAGGGCACCCAAGGCAAAGAAATACTTGATATAAGCAGGAGGGGTATTCATCAGTTTAGGAAAATAAAAAAATGTTTTACGAATAAAGAAGAAGATAGCTTGCTGAAAAATTATGTTTTTTGGATCGCTAAGGATGCTTCACAAATTGGCAGAACTCTGGCGGGGAGCCAAGATGTTTTCCTGCCTTATTCAAGCGAATAGTTTTATCAAAATCTAAAAAAAGCCCAGTACGATACACCGGGCTCTTTTAGATCTTACCTAGCTGCTGAAGACTTATCTTCTGTCTCCATCATAATCATCTTCGGCTCGAAGTCTTCTTTCCTCCTCACTTACATGTTCATCCACCTCTACTTCTGTCTGACGAACTGTGTCTCTGACTATTTCCTCACGCTCTTCTACATCGGTATGAACATCTACTTCCTCTACTACCCAGGCTTCTTTGTGAACCACAGGAACTTCTTCGTGTTCTGTGACCTCTATGCATCCTTCTTTGAAGTTGGCTATTTCATCTTCAGAAGCAGGACGATTGGCGGGTTTGCGGTTGACATATACATGCTCAGACTTAAGCCGTAAATGCTCCTCTACCGGGCGTTCTACTATTCTGCTGCATACTCTTACTTGCCCTGACTCTCTACTGCGCTTACCTACTTGCAGTTTTTCTTCAATGACCGGTATACTACCCTCTGTGTGCTCAGCAGTGGCAGCCGTATCTTTAGAATAGGAAGCATCCTTGACATCCATTGATCCATATTCATCCAAGATGGCTGAGGCACGCTTTGCTTCTTCCATGGTTTGGGTATGCACGGTGACTAAAGTGCCTCTGCTGGTGGCCTGTCTGTACCTGTCTTGTTCGTCAGCATCTGAAAACAAAGCTTGAAAGAATCCTGCGATCCCTTTGTCTCTGTCTTCTTCTCTGCTGATGTCTCTATTCCTATCATTGGGAGAAACATCTACATCTGCGTGTTGAAAACCGACTTCTAACAGTTGCTGAACGGCTCGGTTGGCATCCGCTACTTTTTCAAATACTCCAATTACTGTTTGTGCCATAAGTGTGGGTGTTAAATAAAAAAATATAATAAGTAAAAAATGAAAAAATGCTATGGGCATGCCTCTGAGGTATTTTCCTCTGAGTCAGGACTAATCCGCTTTACACTGACCTGCTCTTTGCGTAAAGTTACCTTTTCTTGTACAGTCTCCTTGATTTTGCGTTTAGTGATGCGTAACTCTTCTACCAACATTAATCGCTTTTCTGTGACTACGACTTCTTTGAGCACAGAAATCACCAGGGTATCACCTTCATAACGCATAGCAGCAGGTGGTGTCTTGACATATCGATTGATGGGGATTCTTTTTACTTCCATCTCATCATGCTCCACAGGCACATCTACCAATACATCTTCTTGCTTTACTTTTTTGCTGATTCTCACCTTTCCGGAGGCCACAATTTTCTTGCTGATTGTGGCTCTCTCTTGGACAACTGGAATGGAGATAGTGTCAGTAAGTGTCTCTAGGTTGGATGTAGATGTATCTGAAGAGGGTGATTTGCTCTTTTTCATAGTTTCTCAAGGAAAGTGTAAAACACACTTGAGTAAATCACTGGGAGTGATAAATTGTTTTCAAAAAGCATGTGTTTTCAAAAAAATAATCTAATAATTTGACAAGGTATGAGTAACGTGCCATACAATTCTGTAGCCTATAGACCAGCAGGTTAACGTAGACATAGATGGTATTGATAAGCTGATTTAATCCATATAGGGCTACTTCCAGATTAGTAAATCAACAATTCTCTCAATAAAAGTTTTTTCCATGGATAATTCTCCTTCAGATCTTTTTATAGTGACTAGGTAAGGCTTTTTTGGCTTGATCCTAAGCTGATCTTACCATTAGTGGGACTAAACTGTCTAAAAGTGCTATAAATATTTCCTTTTGCCTTAGCTAATATTTTAGAAGATGAAATAGTTTGTCTTTGTCCAAGGGTTTCTGGATATAGGACTGGACATAATAGCGGCCAGCCCTTTCCATATCTTTTCATTGTTGGAAGAGGAAAGAATGGCAATCAAGACTTCATCCTTGCGGGCTATTTTCCGGTAATGCTCTAAAAATTCAAACTCCGTTCCATGTCGGCATCCATAACGGGCATATTGGTATCCAGCAGGATTAATTTTTCAGGGGAGTCAAAGAAAGTTTCTTTCTGTATGCCAATAATTTTCAATATAATCCAGGGCTTCTTTGCCATTGTATACCACACCAATATGGTCGCTGATCTGCAACTCAGCCAGTAGGTTTTCATTGATAAAATTGCTGACTGGATCATCATCCACCAGCAGGATATCAGTAAAATTAGCTTTCATGCCAAGTAGAAAACAAGTAAAAAATAGCTTCTTGTCTTAAAATGTTAAATTGTTAACTGCTCATAATAGATTCTTTTATAAAATAATTACCCAATCTCTTTTGAAACCATTGAGTTTCATGAAATCAAGCATCAAATAGAAAATAGGATAAAAGAGTAGGTTAAGCAGCACATTGCTTCAGTTTATCAGCAACAGCCTCCAGTTTTTCTCTGGTGAGGGGCTTTTCCAAATAGGCATCTACCTTCAATTCTTTCGCCTTTTCAATATCTTTAGGATGAGTAGAAGCAGAGAGTATGACAATGCAGAGGTGCTCAATGATTGGTAACTGTTCCAATAGCTCAAATCCATCCCAATTTTCCAGCCTGATATCCAACAGGAGCAACTTACTTTCAGATTCTGTTTGCTTTTCGGGTGATAGCCAATGTTGCCTAATAAAAGTTAAAGCCAACTCGGCTTTCCCCACTGCATGGATTCTGTCAGCGACCTGCATGTCTAAGAGCAACTGCTCATTGATAAAGTTAGTAATAGTGTCATCTTCTACTAATAGGATCTGATGAAATATTTTTTTCATAGGTTATTTAAAATAGGTAGTAAATCTTTGAGGCGCAAGATAATAATGAAAGAAGTTTATTTAATACAACGGTCTGAAACTGCTATATAATTATCCTTTTATGAGCGCTAAAAAAGAAGCTAAAAATAGTGTAGTTAAATATCAAGCAGTAAAACTTTAAGCACCATTTTGTGCCTCTAAGGCAAGCAGAGATAAAGGAAGTGGTGGGTAAGAAAGACGGCTGCTGCTCCTCATTTTGTAGAATATTTTTCCCTTTTGGAAGCGAAAATAACAGGGGAAAGAGTAAAATTAGTATTGGCATAGGATTAGCCATATATGATGATAGAGGCATTTTTTAAACTGGATCATATAGATATTTTTTTCAACTTGAGTAGGTAGTAATAAAACAAGAGTAGTGTCAAAAGGGCACTACTTTTTTTATTTATTCATTGGTCTATTAGTTGGTGGGAATTACTTGATTGCGGATTCAAAATCACCTGCTTTTTCATTTATAGTATTTATTAAGATTGATATATCAGTAATAGATTAGTTTTCAATGAATACTATAAAAATCTAACCAGTGATAGACTGTCATTTCGCGGTCTATGGTATATTGATACGCTTCCATTGCCCTAAGGGCTACACGGCTTTTTGTTTTTTACTTAAAAACCAGTTTGGGAAATCCTATGATATCAACACTATCACAAGTCAGACACCTATATCAAAACCACCATATGGATAGCACCCGATGGGAAGCTTATTCACCTCGCCCTGATGATATTGT
Organism: Catalimonadaceae bacterium JC749; assembly: GCA_021730635.1. GTDB lineage: Bacteria > Bacteroidota > Bacteroidia > Cytophagales > Cyclobacteriaceae > JAJNNC01. The sequence goes on along the minus strand of JAJNNC010000001.1, from coordinate 211,140 downwards.
CATCTCAACTTCTATTAAGTCTGGTACCACCTGGATGCAGGTAATTGTGCGAGAACTCATTGTTCATGGGCTAGAGAGAAATGAAGCTAGTATTCCTGACCGGCCGCTCCCAGACAATGGCTCCAGCTTCTGGATCGACGGTACCTTTACTGGTGAGATCGGGGCTTTATATGAGACCCTGGAGGCTCAGCAACACCGCCGGTTTATCAAAACACATTTACCGCTAGATGGATTGCCTTTCTATCCTCAAGTCAAATATGTGGTAGTCGGACGGGATGCCAGAGACGTGTTCATGTCTTTGTGGAACCATTATGCTCACTATACCGATGATTTCTATCAAAAAATTAATGAAGCCCGTGGGCTAGTCGGCAAGCCCTGTCCCCGCTGTCCCGAAGATATCCATGCCTTCTGGCAAAGCTGGATCAGCCAGGGCTGGTTTGATTGGGAACAGGAAGGGTATCCGTTTTGGGGCAATATGCATCATGCTCAGACCTGGTGGGATTATCGCCATTTAGAGAATATCCAATTCTTCCATTACGCTGATTTACTGGCTAACCCCCTGGCAGAGATAGCGCGGATCGCTGAATTTTTAGACATTAAGGTTTCAGCTGAGGCTATTTCCAGGATTGTTCACTACACGAGTCTGTCCACTGTGCGACAAAGAAGGTTAGAGGCGCAAGGCCACCAGATCTTTCAAGGGGGTGCCAATACCTTCTTTTTCAAAGGCACGAATGGTCGTTGGCGAGATATATTATCAGCCGATGAGCTAGCCATGTACGAGGCGACCAAATCTCAGGTTTTAAGCTTGGAATGTGCGCGCTGGTTAGAACAGGGGCGTGCGGCCTGGCATTCCACCGTGTGACATTATGCCAATCACTTCCCTTCTGATGTATGAGTTGCAGCTATACAGGCCGCTCATCAAAACTATTGGGAGACGATCCACTGTGCTACGAATACTCCCACCATACCTACAAGATAAATGGATATATAGCTATTTTGATTCTATTTTAGAATCTAAATGATTAGAATGAAGGTGATAAAATCTACGTCAAAAAAAGGGAGTGGTACAGCGTAGCCTATCTGCTGTCTTTTCCTCTGAGTCATCTGTTGTCTAGTCATGGTCACAATGGAGAACAGAAAACCTTTTTAGGGCAAATCCTCTTTTAATACTTTAGCCTGAATTTATTAATACACACTTTTATGGAGCATACTGATGCTAGCAGCGATTCGGCAAAGCAGAATCATCCTCATGCGCAACATTCTCTCTTTCCAGGAGGAGGACAGATGGGGGAGCTGATGCGTGCTTACAACTGGAAGAATCATGCCCTGGGCGATCCGGCACATTGGCCGGCTAGTTTACAAACCGGTCTGCGTATGATCCTTCATTCCGGGCATCCCATGTTTATCTGGTGGTCAGAGCAACTCTACATGTTTCACAATGATGCTTACCTGCCTGCCTTGGGTGATAAACATCCGCAGGCGCTAGGAGCCCAAGCCCAGCAGATGTGGTCGGAAATCTGGTGGCAGATAGGTGGCATTGTGGAGGATATTTTGAAAGGAGGACCATCCTTCTATGCCGAAGAGTTGCATATTGAACTCAAACGGAAAGGTTTTATGGAGGAAACCTACTGGACATTCTCCTACAGCTCCATGCCTGATGACCAGGGTAAGATCAACGGCATCTTCTGTGCCTGTAATGAAGTGACCTGGACTGTGTTAGCCAAACGCCGTCAGCAAACCACCAAGGACATGGCTGAAATATTGGCGGGGTTGCCCACTATGGAGCAAGTCTGCCAAACAGCCTGTCAGGTGATGGCTGCTAACCCACAGGACATTCCTTTCAGCTTGATTTATTTGCTCCAGGAAAATGCCAGTGAAGCCAGACTGATGGGGTATTCCGCAGACCTGCCAGAGCCATTGGTGCAACCTCTTATCGTGCTCTCCGAATCAGATAAGGCTATTTGGCCACTGCTTGAGGTGCAACAGCACAAGCAGCCAGCCATGACGGTCTTACCCCACTTTCCCCATGAATCTGAAACTGATCTTCCTCATAAAGCTGTCATACTACCTGTTTTTCAACCAGGGGGAGAACAGATGATGGGCTTTTTGATTCTGGGGGTCAGTGACAAGCTGACGTATGATGAGGTGTATCAAATTTTTCACAAGCTGTTGGCAGGGCAAATAGCCAACTCTCTGGCTAGTGTGCAGACAAGTATGGAAGTAGAACGACAAAAGGATCGCCTGGAGAGATTCTTTATGCAAGCGCCAGCGGCTATTTGTGTAGCCGGAGGACCTGATCTGGTTTTTGAACTAGTGAATCCTATCTATCAGCAGTTATTTCCAAATCGTCCCTTGCTGGGTAGAGCATTGCTGGAAGCCCTACCCGAAATCGCCGATCAGCCCATCTGGTACATCCTCCAAGAAGTATTGCAGACGGGAGAAACGTTTAAGGGTGAGGAAGTGCTGGTCCGCCTGGCTCGTCAGCAAGGGGCACCGCTGGAAGACAGCTACTTCAACTTTATCTACCAGGCCCGTTACGATGCCCAGGGTAAGGTGGATGGCGTCCTGGTATTTGCTTTTGAGGTCACTGATTTGGCGAAGGCCCGAAAGCAGTTAGAGCAAAATGAAAGAGCTTTGCAGGATTTTACTCGCGAACTGGCGGCTGCCAATGAGGAGTTGACGGCTGCCAATGAAGAAATATCGGCCAGCAACGAAGATCTCTCAGAAGTAAATGAACAACTTCTCAGAGTCAATGCAGACCTGGACAACTTCATCTACGCAGCTTCTCATGATCTGAAAGCTCCTATTACCAATATTGAAGGGCTCCTGCAGACCTTGGAGCGTAACCTGCCAGCAGAGAGCCTTGAGCAAGAGGTGATCAAAAAACTTATGACCATGATGCAAAGCTCTGTAGAACGTTTCAAGAAAACCATTCAGGAACTCACCGAGATTACCAAGCTTCAGCGGGATCCAGGAGAAGATATCAGTCAGGTTTCTCTAGCTGAGGTGATAGCGGAAGTTCAACTGGATTTGCAACCCTCTATACAGGAAGCGGGTGCTCAGTTAAGCATAGAGGTATCTGCTTGTCCTTTTATCCACTTTTCTGCCAAGAACCTGCGAAGCATTGTCTATAATTTGCTGTCTAATGCCCTGAAATATCGTTCTCCTACAAGAGCGTTGTGCATCCAGATTCACTGTCATGAGACCTCCAGCTATCAGATACTGAGCATCACAGACAATGGTTTAGGTATGAATCTTTCCCAGCAAGACAAGATCTTCTCCATGTTCAAAAGGCTGCACCACCATGTGGAAGGCAGTGGTATTGGCCTTTATATAGTCAAGAAAATAATAGAGAATGCCGGTGGTAAGATTGAGGTAGAAAGCCAGGTAGAACAAGGCTCTACCTTTAGAGTGTTCTTCAGGTTCTGACAGAGATAGTATTATAAAGGAGTATAACCTTTTGGTAAATAAACTTAATAATGATAAGAGTTAAGCTATTGATTTGCAATGTTTTATGTGTCACAATATTTAGGTACATACAAAACAGTACAACTTAAGTGACTCAGATAGGCCGAATCCTCACAATTATAATTTTTTCATTCTTATAATCTAGGTTCTCTTCCGCCTCAAACAAATGAAGAAAATCTTTATAGGCAGGAGGTTCGAATGCTTGCTACCTCTGCCTCACAGATTTAGTTAGTATTAAAGCCCTTCAAATTTTAGTATTAGAGGGGTTTTTATGGTTTATTTCCATAAGGTGTGTGAGCTGGTGTCACAAAGAGAAAACTAATCAGAACTGTTTCAGATAGGTTAGCTTAGCGATCAATGACTGATTCCTTACATTGGTATCCAGGAATGAATTCTCGTTGAATACAATGTAAAGAAAGCTCAGAGGAGCAAGCTCCCAACTGCCCCGTATGTTCCAACGCCCCTGTTGATCGGCAGTGTTGTATTGGTAAAAAGCAGAAGCCCGAATGCGAGGGTTGTAAGCCAACCTCAACTCTCCTGTGACCAAATGTATATCAGTGGTGGTTTGTTGTTCTCCTAACGCCTGAATACCATTGTAGGTATATTCTGCCGAAAATGCAATGTGGGGAATAGGCGCTACACGGATGCCCATGTTCAGTTCCTGCAAGGCGCCATCGTAATAATCTCCCCATTGGTAGCTGATGCTGCCAGATATTTTTTTTGAAGCATCCGAGCTATAACTTAGCCGGTAGCGGGTATAATAATACTTTTTTGCTGCAACCGGAATGTTGAGTGGCTGAAAAAAGAAATGCTCCCAGGTCGGTAAAATACTACCGGTGAATTTACCTCCATCCTGAAAGATAAACCAAATGGGAAAAATATCTATTTGAGCGGATTGAAAAGCTCCGTCAGAAGCACTTTGATACGCATTAAGAAAAAAGCCAGGGTCCCACCTGCGTATCCAATGCCACTTCTTACCCTTTGGCCGGATGATGTAGTATCCTCCCGGATTATGCTGTATGACATCGTTCTGAAAGACATAACCCATATCAGGGGCATATTTTCTATTAACCATATTACTTAACCACCCTAAATACATGTTATTGGGAAAATAGCCAACATAAAGGTGGGCTGCAAAACCTATGTTATCTGGCGAATTGTCCCGTGAGGCGGAAGCCATATATTGAATTGTAATTTCATCTTTGGGTCGCATCAGCCCATCTATGGTTAGTGTTGTATTGTTCTGTTGCGTAAAATTAATGTCCGGTTTGGCTTCATCCAGGCGATGGGTGAGCATCATGCCTATGCTATTCTGTCGACCATAGTTCTTAGCATAACGCAATACGCCAAAGTTGGCCACCCCCTGATTCTCTGTACTTCGCTGGCGCACAAACAAACCTGCCAGCGTGCGTGCTTCAGTGCGGTCCGTAAAACGTGCTCCTGCCTCTATGGGTACAGGGTCGGCATTGAACTGGGCATTAGCCAGACCGATAGTGCGGCTGAAAAATGGCTTAATGGCATTTACACTTGCCCCGGCATATACCCCCGAATTTTCCAGAAAAAATTGTCTTCTTTCCGGGAAGAATATGTTAAAGCGCGTCAGGTTATTGACAGCCCGGTCTACATCGGCCTGCGCAAAATCCGTATTGAACGTCAGATCCAGCACAGCGTGTGGATTCACCGCCCATTTAAGCTCACCGCCTGCTTTAAAATTCTGCTCAGTAGCCACCTGTCCTTCCTCACCTGTGCGTCGGTCATACTGAAACAAGCCATAAGGTTGTGCCCGCAGGTTGACCGAAGGCTCAGGTAACTGCAAACCTTTCAACTGGGCAGCATAGGTCATCCGATAGGGCGAATACGCCTGCGGTATGGCTGGAAAAACGGTGGTTTCATAACCACGGCGGGCCATCCTAGCCAGGGTTACTCCCCAGGAAATGGAATCGCCGGGTGCTGTGCGTTCATAACGCAGCGATTTGAAAGGGATGGCAAACTCAGCAAAATAACCGCTATCCACTACAGCAGTGCGTACTCGCCACAGGGCATCCCAATCGTTGTCTTTAAAACTATCGTCAAACACCTGTAAGTCGCGCTGGGTGCCCAGCGGTGTCACCTGGAAGGAGACACAGTAGCGCCGGAGATTCTGAGGATCCAATTGAATATAAATCACATCGTTTTCTCCATACATAAAGTCACGTCGAAAGTCCTGTACCCGCACGCCTTTGCGCCCCAGGCTATCCCAGGCAAAAACCCCGAAGTAAAGATTTTTGTCGTCAAATAAAATTTTGACGTGGGTAGGATAGCGGTAAGCACCGCCCTGACGGGGTTCCATCCGGAAGAAATTATCAATGACCGGAGCTTCTTGCCAGGACGCTTCATCTAATCGACCATCTACGGTGATCACCTCCACGGCTTCTCTCGCCTGTACTTCAGGGGCTTTTTCAGGAGGAAGAAAATTTTGAGCATTTTGACCGTAAGCTATAGGGCTAAGTGCAAAGAATAATATTGATCCAGTAAAAAAGAGCTGTACAAGCAAGAAAGTGTGGTGTAGCAGAGAGAGCATTATTCAGGTTTTTTTGGTGTGGGCATCAGTCCTATCCTTACCACTGTCTCTCCTTGTTTGATAGGTGGGGTACCTATTATGTAGAGGATAATCCCGGAAGCATTGGCAAAAACATCTACAGGATTTTCTCCGAAGAAGTCAGTGATATAGCCTACTTTCATTCCTTCAGCGACAAATTCTCCTGATGTCTTTAGTGAATAAAAAATACCATCCTGAGGACTTGTCACGCTCGTACGTTCCTGTATGATGATTGGCGCTTTCAAAGATATAGGCTCCCCCTTCGTCATACCCAGGTGGCGCAACAGGCTCATCACACCCTTCACTATAGGGTCTACATCAGTTGTATGGACAGTACCCAATCTGCCACACTCAATATCCACTGAGGGGATTTGCCGGTGAAAGGCTTCCTGCGAACAGTATAGGCTGGGCTCATCCATACGCTCGTTGGCTACATCAAAGATTACAATATGATCAAATCCTAAGGCTCTGGCCATGGCTTCTCCTTGTTGGGAAGCTTCAGGAAAGCGCCCTGATCTGTAGTAGCCTACATAAGGTCGCAGGTCTTCCGGAGCATCACCGGAGTGCATGTCTAAAAAATAGTCGGATCGTGCAATGACTTCCTGGGTGATCTGATAAGCGATTTGCTCAGTGGTACTACCCTCCGCTTTGCCCGGAAATTCACGGTTCAGATTTTTCTGATCTGTAGGATTCACATAAGGGCTGCGCCCTAAAAAGGCAGGCACATTGGCCAGATGGACAAGAAGCACAGTGCCAGACAAAGTACTCGGATCTATCCGTTGTGCGATTTGCTGCGCAGCCAGAATAGGGGCATATTCGTAACCATGCACTCCTGCTGTGAGGCCAAGCACCGGCCCTGGCTGGCTTCCATGAAATACACTTATCGGAATAAAAGTGCTGTCCTTTCCCTCAGCTATCTTTAGCTTAAACTTCTGATGAGTACCTGGTGCAATGGACTGCTCCTGAAAGACAAAACTATTTTGTGCACTCAGCATGAAGGGTAAAAAACATCCTATGACTGCTAATGCACGGCATTTCGTTGACATGATGTGTAGCATTGCTTTTATATTTCTATGTATATCGTATATCCTTTTGTCAAGTCTGTAGGGCCTATTGTTCAGCTACTCTAAGTGAGATCGTTTACATTGCCTTGAGCCTTCTTACATTGTATGCTGAGAGTACTGAGATGACAGTGGTAATGAAGAGAAGAGGAATAACCATTCCAGCCCAGTGTACCTCATTCTTTCCTGTAAAATACTCTGGCTTGAACTGCGTCCAGTCTTCCTCTGCAGCCGATGCATTCTCAAATATTTTAGGGTAGAAATACAGTCGCATCCTTTCATGAAATTCGTACGTTTGGTCAAGAAATTCCATGTGGTTGCCCAAACTGCTCCGGGCAATGTCGTTAAACAGAAGCTGAGCATGCATGGTAGGAATAGCCAGTGCCACAGCACGGCTTGCCTGTTCACGCTGCAGGATCTTTTCACGCATGGCTTCACTTTGCTCACGAGACTCATCATCGCCCATCTGTTGCATAGCATAGTACCATAGCCAATTAAAGCCATCACCAGCCCAACGATAATTTTTATATTGAGGATAGTGAGCGAAGAACTTATCCATGGTTACTTCTTTCTCCATGTCCCATTTTTCGTGATAGCCATCCCGCTGTTTTACCATGGTGCTTAAAGCTTCGGGAACTGGATATTGATTCGCCAGAAAGTTATTGACGGAAGCAGGTAACAGAATGGCGAGCACGACCCACAGTGAGAGCAGGGTAAGTACATTGAAGCTCGAGTGCCATTGCCAGGATACTATCCAGAAGCATAAGGCAAACCAGAAGGCTAGATACAGTACACTGAGTACGAAAAAGGCCACTAGAGTTTCGTTAAGCGGAAGCGATAACTTCAGGATGGCGATGACGAATAACATAAACAATACTGCATACAGCAGGAATGCCCGAACGGATAACTTGTACAATAGGTAACGAAGGATGGATTTGGATTGGACAGCCACCAACCGCCAAGTTCCCGTTTCCTTTTCTTCGGAAAGCAAGTCATACGTAAAGGCAATGATCAGTAAAGGAAACAGATAAATGATCACAAAGCCTAAGTCCAGATTACCCGATTGCAGGTTCGAAGGGTTACTCAGATCCGTATCATATCGCTGTCCTTCCAGGTTTCGGATGGTCACACTTTGTATGCTGGCATTCACATCCCGCTGTCCGATAGACAAAGCGGCCAGTTTATCGGGTTTGTTGATGAGAGCAAAACGCAGGTAATAGAGCAATAACCCTATTTCATCATGATGCCAGTGTACGTTCCGCGTTATGTGTTCTTGTTGATGCCGGGTGACTTCAGCAATGGCTTTTTCCTGCTTTGCTAAAAACTGTTCTCCAATAAGAATACTGATCATACCCAGGGCAAGGATCAGTATAGTGGTAAGCACCACTGTTTTTGAGCGAATGAATTGTTTTACGATGAGTGAATACATTACTAAATTGCTTTGGCTTTTTTTGACAGATAGAGGATGAACCCAAAAGAAGCTATACTCCACACTACCAGGGCTATGATTGACCACAATTCACTGCGAAGCGCAGCGCTGATGGAGATAAACTGATATTTAAAATCAGGGAATTTCTTCCAGTATTCCCGGCTGATGGTGTATGGCTCGTCATCCGGACCCAGTTTCTTATTGCTGATCAGTTCCATCTGTAGTTCATTCATCTCTTGTGCCAGCTGATACCGATACGCTTCCGCCTGCTTTTGAAAAGCAGTGTAGGATTCAAAATCGGTCCCGGAGAGGGCCATAGAGATATTTTTGACAGCTACATACGGGTTGATCAAGGCAGTAAGCCGGGTGAAGCTATTCTGCTTTTCATAAGTTTGTAGCAAGGCATGCAGGTGATCATTATAAATATGGGTGCTGATTCTTTCTCCTTCCCGCATCACAAAACCACTATAGTTGAAGGGTAACTGTTCTACTGAACTCACCTGATGGGCCAGCAAGAGCGAATCTTTTAAGGCGCTGAAATGCGGATCATCAGGATTGTGGCTATCCCCAGCTTTGATCAGCGCTTCTTCGATCAAAGATTCAAACTCGATTTTAGAAGGTGAAGCATAGCAGTAACTTCCCAGGGCCTGGGTGGTCCGGGGCAGCAAGACGATAAAGAATAACCACACCCCCAGTAGTTTGATCAGGGCATCTTTGGCTGATTGGCTGATGGCAGAAACCAATACAGTGACGATGCAGAGTATCTGAAAAAATAATAGGTAACTAATGACGATTGCCGCATATCGCAACCATACATCCATCGTCAAAGCCTTGTCTTCAATGATGAATAACAAAAGCATCGTTGCCAGTGCTACAGGAATGAAAAACAAAAGAGCCAGCCCCATCAAGCCCAGAGACTTGCCAAACAGTATCTCCTTCCAGCCAGCACCCTGGATGAGGACAATTTTCAGGGTTCCGTTTTCTCTTTCTGTAGCCACTGAAGCAAAACCCAGGAAGAAAATGATCAAAGGAAGGATGATCTGAAGCAACATGGCCAGGCTTATCTCACCAAATCTTAGCAAGCCGGTCGAGAAGCTGGCTTCTGAAAAATTAACCGTATTCTGCTTGTGAGCTTCCAAAAATGCGGCATTACCGGTAAAACTTTCCAGCCCAAAGTCGAACATGCTGAGGGCGTGTTTCAGCCTGAAAGCAAACGAACCATAGTGTGCCATCCGGTGCGGGTGTTTATCAGGATTGCTCTCCCAGCTCTGTCTTACTACCTGTTGATAGTGGTTTCGAATGTGATTGTGGGTAGTGTAATTTTTCCAGCCACTATATGCAGCGTACGCCAGTATCAGCACTACAATGCATAGGATTGGATACATTGCCTTTAATTTGAAGGTACTTGACCAGAACTGTTTTGCGATGAGTAATACTAAATCTTTTTGCATAAGTCCTAAAAATGATAAGTTGCGGTAAGCAGGAAGTTACGGGGAGCACCCGGAAATAACCTGAGATAGTTTTGAGCACCGATCCAGTAGGTCGCATTCAACACATTGTGGATATTTACTGCTAATTGTACATTGGTTTTGACCGGATTGTAATACAGGGCCATATCCATAAGAGTATAGGCAGGGACTGTAAATTCTCGTGTGAACCACGGTATTTTGCTGCCACTGTATTGTAGTCCGACGCCAATACCCAGATCTTTGAGGAAAGTAGTACGAGAAAAATCGTAACGTGACCACAGGTTTGCACTGTTAACGGGAGTATTCTCTTTGCGTTTTCCATTGAGGCTTTCGTCCTGATCAGTTACGATACGGGCATCAATGTAACTGTAGGAAGCATTGATCTGCCAGTTGGGTAAAATGTAACCTGCCAGTTCCCATTCAAAACCACGGCTCCTGTCAGCGCCACGCTGCACCAGTGAATCCGGAAAAGCAGGAAGGTTGGCATTCATCAAAATATTTTTCTGATTGATCTCATACAGCGCTACACTCATGGTTACTCTACTGTCGAAAAACTCACCTTTAGCCCCTACCTCTTTCAAATCACTAATGAGTGGTTTAAAACGAGCTGGCGAGTTAGGATCCCAGAAGAATACTCCTGTACTGGGCATGAGCGTCACTGTATTGGACTGAGGTTGATAGCCTTCCAGGTAGGTAGCATAGACATTTACCTCTTTGGTTAGCGCATAGGTAAGACCTACTCTTGGAATCAAGGCAGTGTTGGTAAAGGCTGCTTCGTTCGTAGCTTCATAATTAGTGATATCTTCAAACCATTCCTGCCGCAGGCTTAGCAGGGCAGATAGCTTTCCGAATGTTAGCAGTTCCTGCACATAAATCGCATGGGTTGAAGTTAGCGCAGAGGGTATGGCAATTCTGGAGTCCAGCACATAATCTTCTACATTCTTGATGGTGTACTGCGGATTGTTAAGATCAAAATGCGCTACATTGGGTTTTGGTAGTGTCTTGCCATCCGTCGTGATGGTCTGATAAGCATCTGCATTGGTTACATCAAAACCTGGGGTCACAGTGCCATTGGTAAGCAGAAAACCTCTGGCTGAATTTTGCCCACCTCCTTTGGTTTTGTGCCAGCGACTCAGGTCATAGCCCACTAAAAGTTTGTTAGAGACTTTGCCAAGAGGGAAGTCAATATTGAAGTATGCGTTCAGGTTGTCCGTGTTCCAATACTGTTGTCTCTGTATAAACCGCATGGCGGCCAGGCTTGTGAGCGGTTGGTTATTAATATCTACGGCAAATGCATTGGTGGTTCGATGCTCTTGTAAATCCTCTGTCCACGTTTGCTTCATATAGGCCGTACTGAAACTAATGTTGTCTGTAAACTTATGGGCGAGGTTCGTCATGATGATGAACTCTTTGGAGATAAAGAAATCATTGGATGCGCCTAAGTTTAAACTAATGGGTGTACTGTTCAAGTCTGTCATGCCAGCCGTAGCCCCAAAAATGGGTTGACCCCGATCCAGTGTGCCTGTACTATGGCTATACATCATTTCCACATTGATGGCTGTTTTATCTGTGGGGATATAGCTAACAGAGGGCGTAAAGAGCAGGGCATCGTTGGTCACCAAATCGCGGTAAGACTTTGCTTCCTGAAGGGCACCATTGATGCGGTAGAGCAGGGTTTTAGACTTATTCAAGGGACCCGTAAAATCCAGGGCGGTTCTGATCGTACTAAAACTGCCTACGCTCATACTGATTTCTTTGCGATCTTCTGCCAGCGGTTTTTTGGTTACCATATTGATACTTCCTCCCGGGTCTACTGTGGAAAAAGTAACCGAGGCCGGGCCTTTCAGCACCTCTACCCTTTCAATATGAGAGGTGATGGGTTGCAGAAAATAATATTGCCGGGTACGCATCCCATTGAGGAACTGGCCTTCTTCATTTTGGCTGATGCCCCGGATATTGTACTGGTTGTAATAACTTGAGGGAGCTACTCCGCTAACGATCTTTACTGCATCGGCTAACTGAAAGGCCTGCCGGTCTGCTATCAGTTCCTTAGTAACAGTAGACATAGATTGCGGAAGCTCCTTGTTTTCAATGGCAATCTTGGTGGCAGAAAAGGAATACGCACTGTTGTAGTCACGTTGTAAACGTCCGAGTACTTCTACAGTCTGTAATTCCTGGGTGAGTTCTGTAAGAACGATGGTATCCAAGTCGTAGGTTTGGGCTTGAAGAAGCTCATATGACTTCCGGTAAGTTTCATACCCCAGAAACCTGACTTCAACTTCATATACGCCGGTATCAGAAAGGTTTATGATGAAAGCACCATTTTGATCTGTGATCGTGCCCTGATTTTGACCATCGCTACGGATGGTAACGCTTGCCCCTGGAATAGCCTTTTGCTGAGCGTCAACGACCTTACCCCTCATGCTGATCTGGGAAAAAGACGGATGACAAATCATTACAGGCAAAAGAAGAAATAGTAGTTTTTGTATCATTTCAGTAAGCATGTTTAAATAGTTTCCAGATACAATTGCTGTAATTGATTGGCATTTACCTCACAGGTAGGAATGGTATGCACCAATGATCCTTCTTTCATGATGCCGATTCTTGTTCCTACATTGACGGCATTAAAGATGTCGTGTGTAGCCATAAAAATAGACTTACCGCCAGCGGCTAATGCTTTACAAATACTGGTGAACTCGGCAGTAGCTTTTGGGTCAAGACCAGAGGTAGGTTCATCCATGAAAATGACATCGGCATTTTTTGACAGGGCTATGGCAATACCCACCTTCTGGCGCATGCCCTTTGAATAAGTTGACAAGCGCTTAGCATGGGCTTCTTCTTGTAGGCCGGCCTTGCTTAAAAACTTACCAAGTACTTGCTGAGCATATTTTATTCCTGCAAGACGGCTGAAGAAATCCAGATTTTCTATGCCTGTTAAGTTGCCATACAGTTGTACTACCTCTGGTATGTAGGCGATCATTTCATGGGTGAGGGCATGATTAGGTCTTACCTCAATGTCATTGATGAGGGCTTTGCCATTGGTAGCTTCAACAAAGCCAAGGAACAGATTAATGGTGGTGGTTTTGCCTGCGCCATTTTGCCCAAGGAGACAAAATATTTCTCCTCGCTTCACTTCGAAAGAGACATCACGAAGGGCAGCAGTGCCATTGTAAGATTTGCTTAAGTTTATTGCTTTGAGCATAGATAAAACTAGTTTAGCTTTTGTAATAGAGTGAGGCAATCTCAGTCAGACCTAAAGGATTTACTGATGCTTCGGGCCGTCATCTCAGTCATATAGTCAGCATATTTGCCAAGGGTAGCCGTGGAAAGAGAAAAGTTCTTGTTACGATTTTACTTCTGCTACTGTGTGAAATAAACAGTTGATTATGAAGATCCAGACGCAACTTTTCCTGTGACCCTACCAGATTGGGTGATGACTATACTACTTTTTAAACAACTGGCCAGACCTATCCCAAGCCTTTGGAATAGTAAAAAGCGACGCAATACATCAATTCGTAAGACACTTTGCTTGGTACTATGCAATCAGCACTCAAGTGTCATCTGAGATTAATTTTGGAAGTAGAAAAGGGTAAAGTTTTATCCAAGAGGAGGTCCACGTAAGCTTAACGAGGTGGATAAGGTAAATTCCTGACCGACATATTGAGGTAAGGATTGCAGGTGAAATACCACAACCTCAATCTTCGTATCCCAGTAGGTGGGAGAGAGATATGGGGCTATTTGAACGGCGCAGATGGAACACAACGCTTGTGTTACAGAAACGTAAGCCTGTTCACTATTACTCTCCTGTATGTTGATCGCCCGATACTCACAATGATGCCATAACGCGCTGGGTAGTGCTATCAGAGAAAAAGCTACCAACAAAAGATAGGCAAGTATGATCCGAAAGCGAGCAATCAGTTTCATATTTGCCAAAATTAATATCTAAACTCATAAATGCAACAGAGTTGCAAATAATTATTTTTAGTAAACTTACTCTATACAGATACCTTCGTCAGAGATGTTTCATGGGTTGGGCTTACACCACAAAATGATTAACAAAGGCTCATCAGAGTGCCTCTGCCTTTAAGTCTACTACCCCGTAGTTCAGAGCGGCTGGGGCTGTGTTTGCGCAAGTACCTGGACTTTGAGTAAATATGCAGCAATGAATGAATGGACACCCTTCATGGTGATCATGATATTGTCTGGTTTATGCCATTCTGTGGCATTGATTTTTTATGTATCTTTGCATTCTCATGAAAAAGTTGTTGCTCAACGGGTTGGCATTGTTGATCTCCTTCCAGGCATTACTACCTCCAATGGACCTGTGCTGTGAGATTCCTAAGATTCCTGCTTTGCTCAAGCATTATCAGGAGCATGCTCATGGTGTTGACAATAACCTTGTTGAGTTTCTGACCTTCCATTATGGTTCTCAGGATAAGGGGGCCCATCATCATCAGGATGATCATGATGAAGAACTGCCTTTTAAAGGGCAACCCTGCTGCTATACTGTCACCCTGTTTGTTCCTACTTTTATCACCTATCATTATTTTTGCGAAGCTATAATGCTGCCCGAGAAGGTATTTCCCTATCAGGAGCCACTTTATTCTGAATACTTCCATTCCATCTTTCAGCCCCCTCAGGTTTAAGTAATTTCATTTTTTTGTTTGCTACCCCTTGCCTTGTGCCTGCAGGGCAGGGACTTTATTGAGAATACTTAAACATTTGATCATGATTGATAACATCATTCATTTTTCTATTAAAAACAAACTGATTATAGGCTTGCTGGTATTGGGGCTGATCGGCTGGGGCATCTATTCTCTTTCTGAAATTCCGCTAGATGCCGTTCCGGATATTACCAATAACCAGATTCAAGTCATTACCCAAGCCCCGGATCTGGCTACGCAGGAGGTAGAACAGTTCATCACCTACCCGCTGGAAGTAGCTATGTCTTTTATTCCGGATGTTGTGGAAATACGTTCTATCTCCCGCTTTGGGCTGTCCGTTATCACAGTAGTATTTGAAGAAAAGGTAGACCCTTACCTGGCCCGGCAACTGGTGGATGAGCAAATACAGGTAGCCCAGGAAAGTATTCCGGAAGAGTATGGCACGCCTCATATGGCTCCTTTGGTAACCGGCCTGAGTGAGGTTTATCAGTATACCTTGGTCGTTGATCCGGTAGCAGACACTACCTACACACCGATGCAGTTACGGACCCTTCAGGACTGGATTGTCAAGCGCCAATTGGCTGGTGTGCCGGGTGTGGCTGAGGTGAGTAGTTTTGGCGGTTATCTGAAACAATACGAAGTAGCCATTGATCCGCAAAAGCTGAGGGCCTATCATCTGACTTTGACAGATGTGTATGACGCCTTACAAAATAACAACCGTAATACAGGAGGATCTTATATTGCTAAAACCAATACCTACTATTTCATACGGGGCGAAGGAATGGTTCAATCGCTGGAAGATTTGGGTAAAGTGCTGATCAGAAACAGAACGGGAACGCCCATTCTGGTAGAGGATGTGGCCGAAGTGCAGTTTGGCTACGCACAGCGTTATGGGGCACTCACGCGGAACGGTGAAGGCGAAGCGGTGGGTGGCCTGGTGCTTATGTTGAAAGGGGAAAACTCACATCAGGTTACCAAAGCGATCCAGCAACGGGTAGCACAGATCCAGAAAAGTCTTCCGGCCGGTGTTGTGATCAAACCTTTTCTCAACCGTTCGGAACTCATAGACCGGGCCATTGTCACCATTACCAAAAACCTGGTAGAAGGTGGGCTCATTGTTATTTTTATATTGGTACTACTGCTGGGTAATCTCAGGGCAGGATTGATTGTAGCCTCTGTCATACCACTCTCCATGCTGTTCGCTTTGGGGATGATGCAGGTTTTCGGTGTATCGGCCAACCTGATGAGCCTGGGCGCTATCGATTTCGGATTGATCGTGGATGGAGCAGTCATTATTGTTGAAGCCATTATTCACCGCCTGTATAGTCGATTTCCTAACCAAACCCTGAGTGCGGCGAAAATGAATGAGGAAGTGAATATAGCGGCTATCAAAATACGCCAATCGGCGGCTTTTGGCGAAATTATTATCCTGATTGTCTACCTGCCTATCCTGGCACTCACCGGGATTGAAGGAAAAATGTTTAAGCCCATGGCCCAGACCGTAAGTTTTGCCATCCTGGGTGCATTAATCCTTTCACTGACCTATGTCCCCATGATGTCCGCTTTATTTCTTAAGCGCACGATCGTGGTCAGGACAACCATCGCCGACCGCATCATGAATTTTTTTCATCGGCTCTACGAGCCGGTGATCCGGTTTGCCCTGCATGCCAAATGGCTTGTACTCAGTATAGCCGTAGGGCTGCTGGTCATTACGGTAGTATTATTTAGCCGGCTCGGCGGAGAATTCATCCCTACGCTGGAAGAAGGCGACCTGGCACTGCACCAGATATTGCCTACCGGCACTTCCCTGGATCGTAGTGTAGCCATTTCCACCAAAATTCAGAAAGCACTATTGCAGGAGTTTCCCGAGATTGAAGAAATTGTCACCAAGATCGGTACTTCTGAAATTCCTACCGATCCTATGCCCATGGAAGTAGGGGATATTATTGTGGTATTGAAAGATAAAAAAGAATGGGTGAGTGCCTCCAGCCGGGAAGCGCTCTTTGAAAAGATGGAAGTGGTGATGAATACGATTCCCGGGGTGGGCACAGAATTCAGCCAGCCTATACAAATGCGCTTTAATGAGTTGATGACCGGAGTACGGCAGGATATTGCCGTGAAGATATATGGGGAAGATTTGGAGGTACTTGTGCAAAAAGCGCAGGAAGCCCGTGCCCTGATTGCGCAGGTGGAAGGTCTGAGTGGGGTAGTGGTAGAACAAATAAGTGGCCTTCCCCAGATTCAGGTTAACTACAACCGGGAGGAAGTAGCACAATATGGTGTTCCTATTCAAGAGCTGAACCAGGCCATCAATACAGCCTTTTCCGGAGGCTATGCGGGCGTCGTATTTGAAGGAGAAAAGCGATTTGACCTGGTCATGCGGTTTCAGGAAGCGTTTCGGCAAGACATTAGTAACGTACAGAATATGTATGTCTCCCTACCACAGGGAAACCAGGTGCCTATGAAAGAACTGGCAGACATCCAATTGGAAGAGGCTCCTGCTCAGATTTCACGAGATAATGCTAAAAGACGGATTGTCATTGGCATCAATACCCGCAACCGCGATACGGAAAGTGTGGTGGAAGATATTCAGCAAAGGCTGGAAGAACAGCTGGAACTGCCCGTTGGCTATTACATTACATACGGCGGACAGTTTGAAAACCTGCTGGAAGCCCGACAGCGGCTTTCCATTGCCGTACCGGTAGCCCTAGGACTGATATTTATTCTGTTGTTCTTTACCTTTCGCTCTGTGCAGCAGGCGCTGCTGATCTTCACTGCCGTGCCGCTGTCCGCCATCGGGGGTGTTTTTGCCTTATGGCTTCGGGATATGCCCTTTAGCATCTCTGCAGGGGTAGGATTCATTGCCCTTTTTGGTGTGGCGGTGCTCAACGGCATTGTACTGATTGCCTATTTTAACCAGCTCAAACAGGAAGGCGTTACCAATTTGAGAGAACGCATCCTGAAGGGAACGCAGGTGAGGCTCAGACCTGTCATCATGACCGCTTCGGTTGCCTCTTTAGGATTTCTTCCCATGGCTTTGTCTACTTCTGCCGGCGCTGAAGTACAGCGGCCACTGGCTACCGTCGTGATAGGAGGATTGATAACCGCTACTTTGCTGACCCTGGTGGTGCTGCCGGTGTTGTATGAATACCTGGAAAAAACCGGATGGCCCAGGTTTGGTACAAAAGCTTCTGTCCTGATAATAGGATTACTGAGCCTGATGGCCTCTCCGGCTAAAGCACAAATTGCCCCAGAGGATACCATGACCCTCACACTGGAAGAAGTCCTAACCATAGCGGTGGAAAACTATCCGACCATAGCGCAGGCTGGCTTGCAGGTAGAGCGACAAAAGGCATTGCAAAGGTCTGTCATTGACCTGGGAAACACCCAATTATTTTTCCAGCGGGAAGAAACGAACGGTGAGGATTTGCAGGGCATACGCTCCCTGGGTATTCAACAGAATATAGATTTTCCCCTTACCTACCTGCGGAGGAGCCAGTATCAAAAAGAGCAAACAGCTTTGAGTGAACATTGGCAGACATTGACCCGCAATGATTTAATGGCAGCCGTAGCTTCTGCCTATAACGAGGCACTTTACACCCGCACCCGCTTACAACTCATCAGGGAGCTGGATAGTCTTTTCCAGCATTTTGAAGAGGCCGCGCTACTCCGCTATGAAACCGGAGAAACCGGCAAGCTGGATTGGATTGCCGCTTCAGCCAAACGTCAGCAGATACGCATGATGCTGCAGCAGGCACAGGCTGATCAGCGTATCGCACTCAACAATCTTCAGCAGTGGTTAAACATGGATCAACCGCTTCAGGTAGAAGGGGATTTTGTCAAATTTGAGACTTCTACCGCATTTGCCACAGATGCTGCTGCCATGCAAAATAATCCACTTTTAGATTATTACAGGCAAAATACAGCGGTAGCCACGGCGGCCTTACAGGCGCAACGTTCGGAGCGTTGGCCCCAGCTTTCGGTAGGTTATAGCGCCCAGACCGTCAACGGGCAGGAAGGATTTTTCCTTTACAGGGTAGGAGTCAATGTCCCGCTGTTTTTTTGGGCACAACAGGGGCGTATTCAGGCTGCCGGCTTGCAAAAGCAGGTGGCTGAACAGGAATGGAAAAAGCAGCAGCTCGACTGGCAGAGAGAATACCAGCGATGGCTGGGAGAGAAACAGAAGCTGATGGCCTCGCTCGACTATTATGAGTCTCAGGGGCTTCCGTTGGCAGAAGAGCAGATGGCTGCCGCCACGCAGAGTTATGCCGCTGGGGAAATAGGATATGTGGCCTATATACAAAATATAGAACAGGCTATGGATATCCGGCAGGCATATTTACGCTCTCTGAGAGAATACAATGAGGCTGTGATTGCCGTAAAGCAGTTGACAGGAGAGTCATTATAAAATGAAGCGAATTAACTTTTTAAAAATCAAGTAATGAAACCGAATCTATTGTCCATCATACATATTCTAGTGTGTTACTTTTTGAGCTTTGGTTGTACGGCACCTACCGACCATGAGCATGAAGAGGAACAGGCACACCAGGAGGAAACCACTGATCATGATGACCATGCCGGGGAGGAAAACAGCGTGAGGCTGACGGATGCCCAGATGGCCATGGCAGGAGTAGTTTTTGGCAATTTTGATACTTTGAATACTTCCGGGTTTGTAAAGTCTAATGGAGTGCTGGATCTGCCGCCTCAAAATATCGCAGCCATTTCTGCTCCTATGGCAGGTTTTGTGAAAAAGGCGAATTATCTGGTGGGGAACCATGTGCGAAAAGGAGATGTGTTGGCAGAAATGGAACATCCCGACTATCTGAAAATTCAGGAGGATTATTTAACCCAGGTGAGCCGGTTGGATTATCTGGAGGCGGAATGGAAGCGTCAGCAACAGCTTAGTTCGGCTAATATTGCCGCAAAAAAACGCTACCAGGAAGCGGAAGCTGATTATAAGGTGACCTTGGCCCGTACGAAATCTCTGGAAGAGCAGCTTAGGTATATCGGACTCAATCCGAAGGAGATTAGCAAGGGGAACCTTTCTGCTGTCATCTACATTCGAGCCCCTTTCTCCGGTTATATTACGCAACTGAATATCCACAATGGTTTGTTTGTTCAGCCCGAGCAGGAGCTCTATGAAATCATTGATATTGCTCATATGCATTTAGAGCTCAATGTGTTTGAAGAAGATATTCACAAGATCAAGGTAGGGCAAGAGATCCGATTCAAAGTACCGAGCCTGGCTGGGAAAACCTATGCCGGAGAAGTCTTTCTGGTTGGAAAATCTTTCGATATGGAAAAAAAGATAGTCCGGGTACATGGCCATATACAGGGAGAACACCCGGAATTTATCCGGGGCCTGTATCTGGACGCCACTATTTATACGGGTAGGGAAGCGGCACTGGCATTGCCGGAAGAAGCCGTGATCCGGGATGAGGATAGACAGTATATTTTTGTGGCTGTGGAAGAGCTGCCGCATCAGGAAACAGCCCACGATGAGGAAGAGGAACCGGCACACGAAGAAGATCATGAACATGCCCAGGAGAGTCAGCAGGCATCCGGACACGAACATGAGCATGAAGAAAGTTCGGCGGATCATCACCATGAGCCGGGCGGGGTTGTATTTCAGAGTGTAGAGGTGGTGACCGGTATCTCCCAAAATGGACTGGTGGAAATCAAGTCAGTCCCTGATTTACCGAGGGAGGCTCGGCTGGTTGTGCAAGGAGCCTACGATCTTTTTTCGGAAATGAAAAAAGGGGAGGGAGGGCACCACAGCCATTGACAGCATCAGGCCAAGTGCTAGGCAAAGTTTCTACAGGCTTCTGAAAACAGGAGGCTTTTGCTGATCTGTTTTCAGAAGTCTTTGCTTCAAAACCAGGCATATAGTGCAGGCAAAAATATTATTCTGGTAGGATGTATGTAATTTCAATACTAAATCAATAATTTCAGAAGCTAATACGAATCTCTAAAATACACTTTGGCTTGAGCCAAACTAAACCTAAAACGAAATTATGCTTACCCTCCTCATTGTGCTATTAGCCCTGGCTTTCATCATTGTGGCTATCATCAAATTTGAGATACATCCCTTTCTGGCGCTTTTTGTAGGAGCCATTGCCTATGGTTTACTATCAGGCATGTCAGCCGAACTCATTCTCAAATCTATTTCGGATGGCTTTGGAGGGGTGTTGGGAAGAATCGGCCTCCTGATCATACTGGGCGTGATTATCGGAACGTTTTTAGAAAAGACCGGGGGCGCTTTTGTCATCGCTCAAAAAATACTTCGCTATATCGGGGAGAAATCGGTCATGCTGGCCATGATGCTCACAGGCTGGGTCTTATCCATCCCGGTTTTTGGAGATAGTACTTTCATTATGCTCAACCCCATTAACAAATCCTTATCTTTTAAAGGCAAACTGCCCTTTGCTGCCACTACCATCGCATTGACTTTAGGCGTAACAGCCAGTCATTCGCTGGTGCCTCCCACACCCGGCCCGATTGCCGCTGCCGGTATCCTGGGAGCCGACCTGGGGTTGGTTATTTTCTGGGGCATCATAGTAAGTCTGATCGCGTTGATTCCCTGTTTCTTTTTTGCCAAATATTATGCCTCACGCATTGACCTTGTTCCGCAATTCGCTGAAGTGGAAAAGACAACAGAGGTCAAAAAATATCCTTCTTTCGGAAAGTCTTTTTTACCCATTATCGTCCCGTTGCTTTTAATCGTACTGGCTTCTATCGCCAGTTATCCTACCCATCCTTTTGGGGAAAATGCCTTTGCCTCCATTATCATATTTATTGGTAATCCGCTGATCGCTTTGTTGTTGGGTACTTTTCTGTCCTTTATGCTTCCGGAGAAACTAGACAAAACCCTGTTATCCTCCACCGGATGGTTTGGCGAAGCCATTATCATTGCTGCGCCGGTCGTTTTCATCACGGGTGCGGGGGGTGTATTTGGTGCCATGCTACAAAATTCAGGGATCGCTGATCTGGTAAGCGGCAATGTGGCAGGAGGTAACTGGAGCCTGTTGCTGCCCTTCTTTATGGCTCTGGCGCTGAAGACAGCACAAGGTTCTTCTACTGTGGCTTTGGTGACCACTGCCTCTATCGTAGCGCCGCTGTTGCCAACCTTAGGGTTGGATACCCCCATTCTGAAAGTCTTCACAGTGCTGGCTATTGGAGCGGGGGCTACCGCCGTTTCTCATGCCAACGACAGTTTCTTTTGGGCCATGACGCAGCTTACAGGCATGAACATCAAGCAGGGGTACCAATCCCATAGTGTGGGTACGCTGCTCCTGGCATGTACAGCCATCGTGACTATTTACGTTATTACATCTTTTATATAAGCTTTAGCGATAACCTTATAGTGGCTATTTGGCAGTCCAGCCACCGTCAACAGTGAGCATGGAACCCACCATATAGCTGGCGGCATCACTGGCCAGGAAAATGGCAGCTCCCTGAATTTCCCGCAGCTCTCCCCAGCGGCCCAGGAATGTATAATAATTAAGCCATTTTCCTTGTCATATCTTTTTCAGCCATTAGTGCGTATATTTGGGTATGGAATCAACTGCGATCAACAAAAGCAATTTAGCAGCTAAATTCAGAAAATCCGGCGCTACCAAAGAGAACAAGATTCACATTATTATCTGGGAAGGTAAGTGGCAGGTTGTAAAGGAGGGAGCTAAAAGGGCATTGGGAGTTTATCTTGATAAGAATGAAGCTAAAAAAGAAGCTGCTCATTATTTAGAAAGAGGAAAAATAGATGAAGTAGTGGTTCATCGTAAAGATGGTTCGGTGGAAGAACGCATGACCTTAGCTAGTTAATGACTTTTGAAACGAATGTATTTATCAATTGTCCTTTTGATGAAGATTATAAAACTTTATTAAAGCCTCTTCTTTTTACTGTCCTTTATTGTGGTTTTGATCCCCAGATTAGCGAAACTTTAGATTCTGGTCGGACACGTGTTCAAGGCATAGCAAACCTTATTGAGGCATCCAAGTACAGCATTCATGATCTATCACGTATGGAAGCAGCCAAGGCGGGTGATTTGGCTCGCTTCAATATGCCTTTTGAACTAGGTTTAGATTTAGGCTGTCGAAGATTTAAAGGAGGAGAGCATACTGACAAGCGTTGTCTGATTCTAGATAAAGAAAAATACCGTTATCAGAAAGTTATCTCCGACCTCTCTGGTAATGATATAGCCTATCATAAAGAAGATCCTGAAGTACTTATCCGAGAAGTGAGGAACTGGTTGTTTCATATCAAGGGAGAAAAGCTTACTAGTGGTAAAGCTATCTGGAATACCTACAATGAATTTTTGGATAAATTAGATGAGGTGGTTCGGGAAGAAAACTATAGTAAAGAGGATTTAGTTTCTATGCCATGGTCAGAATATAAACTCTATGTTAGGGAATGGATTATCCATAGAAAAGCACGAAAATAATTGGATAAAATCTGAAAAAAATTAAATTTCAGCAGTCCTATTGATGTGAGACTGATCCGTAACCAAACAAAATCCTCTAAACAGTAGCGATCGAAAATACCGGCTATTTGGCAGTCCAGCCACCGTCAACAGTGAGCATGGAACCCACCATATAGCTGGCGGCATCACTGGCCAGGAAAATGGCAGCCCCCTGAATTTCCCGCAGCTCTCCCCAGCGGCCCAGGGCGGTAGCGCCTACAATGAAATTCTTTGCTTCCTCGGTGCCAGCGATGGGAACATTCATTTCTGTCAGAAACGGCCCCGGACAAATGGCATTCACCATGATATTGAAAGGCGCTAACTCCAGCGCCAGGCCTCGGGTCATCTGCACGACAGCCCCTTTACTGGCTGTATAGGGTGTCCGGTTGGCCAAACCTACCAGCCCGAGCGTACTAGCCAGGTTGATGATACGGCCACTTCCGTTTTTTTTCATGTAGGGTGTCACTGCCCGGCAGCACAGCCAGGTACCATTCACATTTACTGCTATCACTTTGTTGAAATCTTCCGGCGTTACTTCATCGATCGGGCCCCGGATATTGATACCAGCACTGTTGATCAGAATATCAATCTGACCAAAAGCATCCATAGCTGCCTGGGCCATCGCTTCTGTCTGATCTGCCTGGGTAATGTCTGCTGAAAAAGAAAGAATCTTTGTCTTATACGCTGCACTCAGTTCTTTAGCAGCCTGGGCTCCTTCTTCTGCATTCCGATTGACCAGCATCACGTTGGCACCTGCTGAGGCTAAACCGGCAGCCATCGCTAAGCCCAACCCTTTAGATCCTCCTGTAATGATGGCAGCTTTTCCACTTAAGTCAAATTGTTTGATTCCGGGTAGTGTTTCTTTACTCATAATTAAAAGTTGATATTGATTTATTTTAATGCTAATCTGTTTTTGCTGTACGTCAAGGAGGCTACCACATTGTCTTCTTCAATAGCCAGCCGTTCTTCGGCGCTCAGTTGGGTCACTCTGGGAAGGGCCGAGGCATAGGGGTGCTGCCTTACCATGCGAAGGGTTCTGGCCAGCTCACTGCCGGAGACTCCCTCAAAAGTTGCCCAATAGGCCTCTTGCAGACAAGGAATTTCCAGTGGGTCGCGGGTAATCATTTCCAGATTGAAAGTGATGGACGGATTGTGCTTTTTGCATATGGCTACCATTTTTGGTAAGTCCAGAATACCGCTTCCCAGGGGGACTTCCGATAGCAGAAAGCCCTCGTCGTATTCTTCCACCCCCATATCTTTGACATGGGTACTCATGGCATAAGGCGCCAGGGTTTGTACTACCTCCATCGCATCTTCCATCAGGGCGATGCTGTTGCCAAAATCAAGGGTAACACCTACCCATTCGCTGTCAATTTGTTGCATGACGCTGACCAATTCATCAGCCCGCCAATCTTTGTGATTTTCTACTGCCAGTTTCATGGCGTGTTTTCGAACCACAGGCTCAGCCAACTGCAGAGCTACCAGTGAATTTTTCTTAAATTCCTGAAATGCTTCCTGTGTGAAAAAAGTCTCGTAGCGCCTTCCACCCAAACATACTGTTCTCAACACACGCACACCCGCTTCTTTGGCATGCATTACTTCCTGCTCAAAGCCTGATACCTCTTCCTTAGTTTTGGGCAGGCCGATCGACCCTTCCAGGTAAATGCCCAACGCTTCTCTTCTGTCACGGACTTTTTGGGCAAAGTCTGCCGTCCAGTCATTGACACCCACTTGTATGCCACCGGCGCCAATCTTATGGCAATGTTCTAACAGGTCGATGGCCTGTTGAAATCCCGGATACTTTTTGCTGGGTGTTTCTGAGTGCCAGCGGCTGGCATAAGAATGCACGACGACACCCATGGGCACCTCTTTAAAAAGTGAGGCCAGGGTAGGGATACCCGGAAATGACAGTGCCACAGCGCCTGCGCTAGCCCGTTGCAGGAACGTGCGTCTGTTGATAGCATCTCCCTGAGGATCTGATTTTTGTGTTTTAGGTTTAATTTTCATAGTACGCAGTAGCTATAGGATTTTATTGACCGGCAGGAGTCTCGGACTCCAGCATATGCTGGTTCAGTTCTTCGGCTGTCCAGGGAACCACTCTTCCCTGAGAGGTATGCCTGGTTTTACCCACCAGCCCTCTACTAACCGCACTGGCCTGATTGCCCCAGGCATTTCGGATGTAGGTCAGGATAGCGGCAATAGCAGCATCGTCCATCGTAGAGTGCGCTGGCATCACGGGTAATATCTCTGGTGCATCGTAGACCTTGTCGACTACTTTTACAGGACCTTCCATGCCATGCAGAATGATGAGCGATAGCCGTTTTTCATCGCCAAGAACCCATTCAGAGCCGATGAGGGGCGGAGCAAACCGGCTTAAACCCGCTCCGTCTGTGCCATGACATCCGGCACAGGTAGTAAGATAATGCTGTCTTCCCAACGCAAACTGTTGTTGTTCTTCTTCACTTAAAGCTTTTTGTTTAGGCATGGAGTTAGTTGCGGCAGCATGTCCTGGCCATTCAAACAAAGCTGCCAGGGCAGGAAGGCGTGACGATGCTATCTCACTGTCAGACCGGGTTAAAATAGCGGGTGCTGTGGCCAGCCTGACGGGCTTCATCTGACCGGTACTTCCCTGGATCGACAGGCCAGTGAGTACCGCTTCTTCCTGCCAGCCAAAAGAGGCTTTATCCACATCCAGTAAGGTTAAAAGCGCAGTCAGTTCGGCAGGTTCTCTCTTCCGGACGATAGCGGTGGTCAGCATTTCCAGAAAGATTTCCCGGGCGGGTTGATGGTCTTTCCATGCGGAAGACTTCCATAAGGCTTTCATAAAAGCAAACTCCTGATCCTGAAGGCTACTCAGAACGGCATCCCGGATCAAGGCAGAAGTATCATATTGTACAACAACAGCTGTTAACAGTTGGTGTGCAACTTTTGGGTCGAGCATCTCCGCTGTCAGTGCTATCTGCAATATTTGTTCAATGGGGGCTTTTGACCCTATGCTCAGCAACTCCTGCACTAGTTTTGCACGTATTGCAGGGTCTGCTTTGGCCAGAGGTTCCAGCAGCCGTAGAGCAGTGGTGCTGATAAGCGGATTCTGGTCGTGTAGGAGTGAAAGCAGCAACGCCGGCTGGCTCATTTGTAAACCTTCCAGTGTCCATAAGGCATGGAACCTGCCCAGATAGTTTTCTCCTTGTAAAGCTACTTCTGTGAGTGTCTGCTGTATGTTGGTCTCTTTTCGCTCAATCAACAGCCGCTGTGCCATATCCCGGTACCATCCATTGGCATGCGATAAATAATCTACTAGTTCTGCAGAAGACATCCCGGAAAGTTTTACCGGTGCCGATGGCTTCCCGTTTTTGGGAACAATTCGCCAGATTCTTCCATAATGGATGGGTTGTACCAGCTTGCGTTCGAGGGTTTGCTCCCGCAGATAAGGCGTCACATAGGCCCCATGCTGGATCAGTCCTCTGTACATATCGGCCACGTAGAGGGCGCCATCCGGCCCTGTCGTCAGATGTACGGGACGAAATCGTTCGTCGGTAGAGGCCAGAAATTCTTTTCCGGGGTGTGGGTCATGGGCAGTCAACTGTAGTCCTGCTTTCACCACCACATTGCGTTTGATCAGATTGCCGGAAGGTTCACAGACGAAAACATTACCATAGTATTCTTCAGGCAACGCGGTGCCCCGATAGAAGAGGGGTGAACAGGCGGCAGTGAATTCCAACAGGCGGCCTTCTTCGTTTAAGGTACCGGGAATATAACCCCGGTTTACCGCCGGGTTAGCACGGATAGGATAGATTCGCCGGTCAATGGTAAGGCCATGATCAATGCCTGTGGTGGGTGTGTGGTTTTTGTTTCTGGAAAAATAATTGGGAGGCACCAGATCAGCATGCAGTTGCGACCAATTGTAATTATAATACAGTCGGCCCTCATCATCGTGGCTGATCCCCCACTGTCCGCGAAATTCTGTACTATCGCGCTGCCATTTTCCCTCCCTCAGGCGATAACGAAAGCGGGATTTGGCATTGTAATACCAGTTGTCTATACCCCGCCACAACCCATTGCCGGCATGTTCGGGTAGCGCACTCCCGGCATAGGCCGAATCAATCAGGGTTTTTGTATCAGCCTTAAGATCACTGTCCAGGTCTTGTGTCAGCCATAAGGCTTCGTTTTCTGCCACCAAAGCTCCGCCGGGAACCAAAGCGAGTGCCCTGGGCATGATCAGGCTGTCGAGATACACCGTGCTGTGGTCCATCTGCCCATCGCCATCTGTATCTTCCAGCACGGAGATGCGACCCACAGGTTCCTCCTCTCCTTCTCCATCGATAGTGGGCATAAAGCCTCGCATCTCTACCACCCAAAGCCTGCCGTCTTCGTCAAAAGTGATGACTACCGGATCCTGCACCATCGGTTCAGCAGCCACCAGCTCTATTGTCAGACCGTCGTCAAGTTGAAACGAGGCTGCTTCTTCCGTGGGCGTTCGAGTAGGAGAAGGTCCTTCTTCCTGTTGGTTTTCGGATGCCGTTGTACAACCCAGCAGGCTGATGAGAATCACACCCCACAAGCTAATATCATATCCGAGCTTCGTCATGAGACATGAAAGAACGATAAGGTTTGATGAATATATTTCTTCTACGACAGCTTTACACGCTGCTGGGATCGGGGTGTTCCCAGGGTTGACGGTAACTACGCTGAAGAAAACTATTCAATTCAGAGTCTCCCACAATTTGGCGTTTCTGAGGATCGTACACAATAGGACGTCCCGTTTCCATGGATACGTTGGCCAGAATACAACTTGCCGTAGAGATATGCCCCTCCTCGATGTCAGCCACCGGCCGGCTATTTTTGTCAATAGCCGCTAGAAAGTCGAGCATATGCAACCGGGTAGCAGGGGCTGCATTCAATTCAATGCGCTCCTCCTTGAGATCTTCGGGATATTTCTCTTTTTCATACACCACATCTTTGTGTATCTTCTTCTGGTCTTCATTCTGAGGGATGAAATCGTAGGCCATGGTGCTTGCCCACAGAGTGCCTTTTTCTCCATACAGGGTCAGGGACCAGGGATATTCCGGATTGGCAGGAGTACCCCAGGAGCGATGCTGCCATACGCAGTTGAGCTCGTCATATTCAAAAACGGCAGATTGAGTGTCAGCTATATTGGATTTACCTTCCTTCTGTACATAAATACCCCCCGTGGAGCTAATACGTTTCGGCCAGCCCAGGTTCAGCATCCAGCGCACAGTATCCAACATATGGACGCACATATCACCCATGATGCCATTGCCATATTCCATAAAGGTTCGCCACCAGCGTATATGTGGCAGTCCATCATAAGGACGTAGAGGAGCAGGGCCTGTCCACATTTCATAATCCAGAAAATCCGGTACTGGTTCTACCGGTGGATTGCCATTAGCCCGCATATGAAAGTAGCAGCACATGTCCACATGGGAAATCTTCCCGAGCAGGCCGGCATCCACAATATTCTTTTTAGCATCGATCAGGTGAGGGGTACTCTTCCGTTGGGTGCCAACCTGTACGACCTTGTTATATTTACGGGCTGCGGCGAGCATGGCTTCCCCTTCCATCACATCCACACTGATGGGCTTTTGTACATAAACATGGGCACCCGCTTTCAGGGCATCGATGGTTTGGAGGGCATGCCAATGGTCAGGCGTTCCGATCAATACAATATCCAGCTCATTTTCGGATAGCATTTTCCGGTAATCGTTGTAGAGGCGAGGGGTCTTGCCAGACTTCTGCCGCTGGCTTACCATAGTGCCTGCTTCATTGAGCAGATTTTTGTCTACATCGCAGAGGGCTACCACTTCCACAGGCGCTACCTGAATCAACCGGAACAAGTCGCTTTTGCCATACCATCCTGTACCGATCAAGGCAACCCGGCGTGGTTGGTTTTGGTAGATAATGTCCAGCCCTCCCATACCAAAGGTGGAAAGTGCCAGAGAAGCCGAAGCCGTTTGAAGAAATTGGCGACGGTTAATATTAAAATGATTCATTAATACTAAGGTTTTAGGTTTATTGTGTAATCATTAAGTAAGACAGTCTTAGCCCAAAGGTTCCAGCCTGAGCGAAGTTTGAAAAGCAAGATACAAATATTCTTTATATGGCAAAGGGAAATCAGGCAGGAGCAAGCGTTTTTAGCAGGTTAAAATTTGCTCAATGGCTCATGGGGTACTTCATTTTCCATCAACTGTTACGCCCGGAGAAAGGAATCGGCAAAATGGCAAGGCCAGGCTCATGATGCGTATATTTCATACTTTTATGCTATATTTAATGCTATTTACATAGCATTATCCTGCACCGAAATGGATGCCACCAAAACGCTCGCTCCCACCCAGGTCCGTGAACTAAGTACGGATTCAGCTTTGCAATCGACCACTGCCAGAGTAGTTTCTATTGATATTCTGCGGGCCATCACTATGGTGTTGATGATTTTTGTCAATGACCTCTGGTCGCTTCAGCATATCCCCTTATGGTTAGAACATGTACCCCAGGGCGTGGATGGGATGGGACTGGCTGATACTATCTTTCCCGCCTTTCTTTTCATTGTAGGTATGTCTATTCCTCTGGCAGTAGCCCACCGAAGGAAAAAGGGAGATAACAGCCTGCAATTGCTACTCCACATTGGAAGTCGTTCGTTGGCTTTGCTGGTGATGGGTGTATTTCTGGTCAATGGAGAGAATATACATGCGGCCGCTACCGGAATGCCTCGGGTGGTATGGTACACCCTTTCCTGCCTGTCTTTTATTCTGATCTGGAATGTGTATCCGAAAACGATCCGCCCCTGGCTTGCCAGAACAGGACAGGGGATCGGCATTGTGATCTTGCTGACGCTGGCTTTTGTATTCCGTGGCGGGGAAGGCGACAATATAGACCGTTTTTCTGTGTATTGGTGGGGTATTCTGGGGTTGATTGGATGGTCTTACCTGGTGGGTTCGCTCATCACTGCTTTTTCCGGAAAAAGATATGAATTAATAGTGGCAGCCTGGATTCTCTTTTGTGTGCTGAGTATGGTTTCCAGTGCCAATATGATATCCGAAGATAGTATTCTTCAATGGCTTCCTAACCCCATTATCGGAGGCACTTTGCCAGCCTTCACCCTGGGAGGTGTTTTGACAACCCTGGTGTTTCAGCATTTCAGAAAACAAAATGCGCTTAAGCCGATGATGCTCCTTTTGCTTGTGCTTTCTGCCGGACTCATCGTTTTAGGCCTGTATACCCGCACTTTCTGGGGTATCTCCAAACTAGGTGCCACCCCTGCCTGGTTGTTTATCTGCAGTGCTTTGACCATCCTGGCCTTTATGGTGATCTATATTTTAGCCGATTGGAAAGGAAAGGCACATTGGTTCAGGTTTATTAAACCGGCCGGAACCGATACCTTGCTCTGTTATTTAATACCTTATTTTGCCTATGCCGGGGTTACGCTTTTGGGAATCCACTGGCCGGACATGATGCTCACCGGAGGGGTAGGGCTGGTCAAATCCTTTGTTTTTGCTTTATTATGTGTGTGGGTGACTGGCTTCTTGAGCAGGAAGGGCATTCGGCTAAAACTGTAATGAGGGATTGATTGAAATTGTTGGATCAATGTATTTTTTGCGGCTGCTAGCTTTTATGATAGATTAACAAATTATTTTCTTTTCCCTGGTATATTAATAAAAACGTAAAATCCCTTTCCTCTATCGTGAAGCGTGGATTTTATACCTTTACACCGTAAAAAATCAGATTTTAGCGGTCGTCCTGAGGTTTTGTATTTTTTGAACATTTACGGACAAATCTAATATACCATGAAAGAAGCAGGTGTAGTACAATTGTTAAATCGTTTGCTTGTTGAGAATTATGACGCGAAGAAAGGATATCAAAAAGCTGCTGAAGAAATTGATCAGCCTGCTCTGAAGGGACGGCTGATGAGTCTGGCAGAGCAAAGAGAAAATTTTAAGCGCACCATCAAAGAAGAAATCCGGGATTTAGGAGGAGTACCTGTTGCCTTTTGCCAGCAAACCAATGTGATCCAGGAATATTTTGCCCAGCCTTATCTATTATACATCATGCATCAGGTGGAACAAACCTTGGAAGAATGCCTGCAATACGAGTACAGGGTTTTACACCAATTAAAGAACTTGCTGGAACAGAAAACCACTATTTCATCCACTCAGTATTTAGTCATAGGTCAGCAGGAAAATATCAAAGTAGCCTTATCAGATCTGAGAAGAATGACTGGTTTGTATTACAGTGTATGAACCTTGGATCTCCTTAAACTACCTGCCAGGAGCCAATGATACATTTGTCGTAATCCGGACTTTCAAACATGGCTTGCCGGAAGCGGCTGTCTATGTCAGCCGGCCTGAACAAATTCTCCCGGTGAGCTTGGTTTTCTCCTACCCTAAATCACCGGTGGCAGGGCTAGATGGATAAGCCTGTTGTGCTTATCTTTGTGTCCGATGAAAACCACCCGGATACTTATATGGGGAAAATCCTATCCTGATCTGACCACTGCTTCTACGGAAGTGCTGTTTGCCGGGGGGTGTACAGAAAAAGGTAAGGTCATCCGCTTGCATCCTATTCCCTTACGTTATGTGCCCAATCATTTATCTTATCATGTGTTTGACTGGATTGAAGCTCCTATCGCCAGAAGCCGACAGGACTATCGTCCGGAATGTTATAATATCATGAGCAAAGATATCCAAAGGGTAGGCAGGCTGTATCCGAACAAAGGTTGGAGCCGGAGAGACCGGTTCATTGAGGCTAATGCTTCCTGGCATTACCCTTGTTTGACGGCACTTGAAGAAGCACAGAAGAAAACCAAAGCTTCCCTGGGTTTTATCAAGGTAGGTGCCATTGACAGCGTATGGAGTTTGCCCAAAACGGAGAAAGAAAAAGCAGCCCACGAGTACCATCTTGACATTCTGAAAAACCAAAACAGACTCTCAGAGGAGGTAGAAAAACAGTTGTCTTTTTTACCCTTCCGGATTTTTGTTCAATGGCGCTGTCAGGGACTTTCCGGCCATCAAGATTGTGCAGGCCACACCGCAGAGGTAACGGATGAAAATATAGAGAGAGTAGCCAGAAAGACAGGCGTAGAAAAAGCCATACAAAGAATCCAGCATTATGCGGATGTAAAGCAGTTTGACCTGGCCTTTTTCATGGCAAATACCAAAACAACTCCTGAAAACTTTTCCATTGTAGGTTTGTGGTATCCCTCCAGGCAGGAAGTCATTAACCTAAAGGCGCAGCTTAGTTTGTTTTGATGCTGTCAGCCTTGCAAGCTTCAAGTTTCTGTTCCTGCGATTGTATGCAGTGGAGAAAAATTTTATAAAACCTTCCGATAATTGTGTAAAGCAAAATACCGGCATTCTTCTGAATTTGGCATCAGTAACCAACACTATCAGGTATGGAAGATGCTACAACCATTTTCATCAAAGGGATGGTATGCGATCGGTGCAAGCGTGTACTGACCCGGTCTTTTACAGATCTGGGACTCATCGTGAAAGAAATCCATCTGGGTTCGGTAACCTTGGCAGGAACCTCTCGCTTGCCCTCTTTAGCCCCCATACAGCAGGTGTTAGCGGAAAATGGCTTTGAGCTTCTCCAGGATCGCAACAGCAAGGTAGTGCAGGAGATCAAAGACCTCATTGAGGTGGTGTTAAAGGAACCTGAAGACTATGAGGTACCTGTAAAGTTCTCACGTTTGTTACAGGAGAAGCTCTCTATGGAATATAATACGCTGAGCGCATTATTTTCTGCTACTGAAGGCATTACATTGGAGAAGTACATTATCAACAGACGGTTGGAGAAGGTGAAAGAATGGCTGGTCTATACTGATCTTACACTTACTGATATAGCCTATCTTATCGGCTTTAGCAGCGTTCAACATCTTTCTAACCAGTTTAAAGAACTTACCGGTTTCACACCTTCACACTTCCGGGAAATAAAGTTAAAAAAACATAGATGGACCGATCAGGAAGTAGAGCTTTAGGAGGTATGGGATGCATCCGGTTTTTTGGGATATTCACTAAAATCATGTAAAACATATCAGTAATTGTATAAAACAGACCGGGCCTTAGGAAGGTATCTTTATAAGGTGAGGGATTAGAGACAAGCAGAATACGATAAATACTGTAAAACAATGGCAATGAATAATAATACTTTAGATAAAGAAACAATCCGGAATGGTAATTCCCGGAATGGCGATTCCCAGAACGGTAGTTCCCGGAATGGTAGTTCCCGGAATGGTAGTTCCCGGAATGGCGATTCCCGGAATGGTAACCGTACACATCAGACGTTTCCGGTACTGGGCATGAGTTGTGCAGCCTGTGCGGTGAGTGTGGAGTCGATGCTCAAATCAACAGCAGGGGTAACAGACGCTGGCGTCAACTTTGCCAACCAAACGGCCTGGGTAGACTACGATACGGCGGTAAAACCCGAAACTTTACAGCAAGCCATTCGCTCCATTGGGTACGACCTGGTGATTGATGCAGAAGACCCAAAGGCTGTGCAGGAAGAAGCACAGCGCCAACAATACAATACCTTGAAAATCAGTACAATAGGAGCTTCTGTCCTGGCAATTCCGGTCGTGATCATCGGTATGTTTTTTATGGATATGCCCTATGCTAACTGGATCTCTCTTATTGTAACAGCTCCAGTCGTTTTTTACTTTGGGCGCCGTTTTTTTGTCAATGCATGGAAACAGGCCAGGTATGGAAAAGCTAACATGGATACGCTGGTAGCCTTATCCACAGGCATTGCATTCGCCTTTAGCACTTTCAATACGATTTATCCTGAATTCTGGCATGCCAGAGGCATTCATCCTCATGTGTATTTTGAAGCAGCGGCAGTGATTATTGCTTTTATCTCTCTGGGCAAACTGCTGGAAGATAGAGCCAAGTCTACTACCTCTTCAGCGATTAAAAAACTGATGGGCTTGCAACCGAAAACAGTACAGGTCATCATAGAAGGAAAAGAACAGGAATTGCCGGTGGCTGCCGTACAGGTAGGCCATACCCTGGTGGTAAAGCCAGGAGAGAAAATTCCGGTAGATGGCGTAGTCACCTCCGGCTCCTCTTTTGTAGATGAGAGTATGATTACCGGAGAGCCTGTCCCCGTAGAAAAAAAGAAGGATGAGAAGGTGTTTGCCGGTACGGTGAATCAGAAAGGGAGCTTTCAGTTCATCGCCGAAAAAGTGGGGAGCGATACCCTCCTGGCACAGATCATCAGGATGGTGCAGGAAGCCCAGGGTAGTAAAGCGCCCGTGCAGCGGCTGGTAGATAAAATTGCAGGTATCTTTGTACCCATTGTAATCAGTATTGCTGTCCTTACTTTTATTACCTGGATGGTGTTGGGCGGCGAAAATGCCTTCACCCATGCTTTGTTAACTTCCATTGCTGTGTTAGTGATTGCCTGCCCTTGTGCCCTGGGCCTGGCTACCCCCACGGCTATTATGGTAGGTGTGGGAAAGGGGGCGGAAAATAACATTCTGATCAAAGACGCCGAAAGTCTGGAGATAGGACATAAAGTGAATGCGGTAGTGCTGGATAAGACAGGCACCATCACCGAAGGAAAACCCGTGGTAACAGACTGGGTATGGAACGGCGAAGCGGATCGAGTTTCTCGGTATAAGCAGATCCTCTATGCGATAGAGGCAAATTCGGAGCATCCACTGGCTGATGCAGTGGTCA
The DNA here is from genome assembly GCA_021730635.1 of Catalimonadaceae bacterium JC749. Taxonomy (GTDB): domain Bacteria; phylum Bacteroidota; class Bacteroidia; order Cytophagales; family Cyclobacteriaceae; genus JAJNNC01. The sequence continues at coordinate 176,325 of JAJNNC010000001.1, read as the reverse complement.
GCCGATTGAAAGCGGAAGTGACAGAACGGGTAGAAATATTGACTTTCGAGAGCATCACCGGTAAAGGGATTCAAGCGACCCTGCCCGATGCCTCTGTCTATTTTGTTGGTAACCGCTCGTTGATGCTTGAAAACCAGATCAACATCACTGATACCTTAGATCAGGCATCCGGGCAGTTTCAGCAAGAAGCCAAAACAGTAATTTATTTTGCCGATAGCCGGGAAGTGCTGGCTGTACTGGCCATCGCTGATAAAGTCAAGGATACTTCCCAACAAGCGATTCATCTTTTGCAGCAGAGAGGGATCACAGTGTATATGCTGACCGGAGACAATGAAAAGACGGCCGCAGCCGTGGCCAGGCAGGTGGGGCTGAGGCATTACAAAGCGGAGGTGCTGCCTTCCGATAAGGCTGACTTTGTGAAAGAACTTCAGCAAGAAGGCAAGGTGGTGGCCATGGTGGGGGATGGTATCAACGACTCCCATGCCCTGGCGCAGGCCGATGTCAGTATTGCGATGGGCAAAGGTTCTGACATTGCCATGGATGTGGCTAAAATGACACTGATTACCTCCGATTTGCAGTCGGTTCCCAAAGCATTAAAACTTTCCTCTAAGACGGTAAAGGGTATCCGCCAGAACCTGTTTTGGGCTTTTATTTACAATCTGATCGGCATTCCTATCGCAGCGGGAGTGCTGTATCCTGTGAACGGATTCCTGCTGGACCCTATGATTGCAGGCGCAGCCATGGCCCTGAGTTCTGTCTCTGTGGTGAGCAACAGTTTACGCCTGAGAGCAGCGAAACTGTAGGCACTGTCCTGGCGCACGGAGATACCCATCAGCAATGATTACTTTTAGAAAAGAGTCGGTGGCTTACCGGCTCTTGTTTCTTTCATAGAAAAAGGTTTGTGAACATAGCTCCTCATGGCTTCGCCATTAAAAGGCAGTTACTGATTATGGAGAAATGATGAAAGTATTTTTTAATGAATTGACAGCCAGGAAATTATATAAACCATTCCGATTAAAATGTAAAGCCTCAACGATATCCTATTCTTACCTTTACCTAAGCTTTCTGGTAAGGTCTGACATACAGGAATCCAGGGCTTCCTTAAAAAGAAACTGGCAGGGCCCTAATCCTGCCAGTCTCAGCAACAATAAATCACGTCTTATTTTAAAGTTATGAAAACATTTAATATTACTCTATGGCTGGGCCTTTTATTTTTGGCAAACAGTGCCCTGGGGCAAACGGAAGGACATCATCACCATACGCAGGATGATAGTGTTACGCATGAAAAACAGCATAAGCAGCCTGCGGATAGCCCTCACCAAAAGGGACATCACAAGGAGGGCTCTATCCACGAAGAACATCAGCCTGCACAGACTAATAGCATCCATCATGAAGGGCATACAGAAAGCGTACCCATGACACATGCTTTTTCTCGAAACCTGCCCATGAACCGGAATGGTTCAGGCACAGGCTGGTTGCCCGATGCTTCTCCTATGTATGGGTATATGGTGCACACTGAAAAATGGATGTACATGTTTCATGGAAATCTTTTTCTACGCTACAACCACCAGGATATAGGCAGCAAAGGCTCCAGGGGAGATCGTAAATTTGATGCTCCCAACTGGCTGATGGGGATGGGGCAAACGGCCGTGGGCAACCGTGGATTGTTCCGCTTCAGTGCCATGATCAGTTTGGACCCGCTAACGGTAGGAGGCGAAGGTTACCCTCTTTTATTTCAATCCGGTGAAACCTGGGAAGGAGAACCCTTGGTAGACCGTCAGCATCCGCACGATCTGTTCTCAGAGCTTTCTGTGGGCTATACCCATATGTTTTCCAAAGATATAGATGCGTTTGCATACGTAGGCTATCCGGGCGAACCTGCTTTCGGGCCGGTCGCTTTCATGCACCGTGTATCCAGCTTGTATAATCCGGATGCACCCATAGGACATCACTGGCAGGATGCGACGCACATTACCTTTGGCGTAGGAACTTTGGGTTTTCGCTATAAGCAACTAAAACTGGAAGGGTCGGTCTTTACAGGACGCGAGCCTGATGAAGAGCGGTATGGCTTCGACCGCCCCCGGTTTGATTCCTGGTCGGCCCGATTATCCTATAATCCAGCACCGGCCTGGGCCCTACAGGTTTCCAAAGCCTGGGTGAAAGACGTACACACCCTGGGCCCGAGAGAAGATGTAGATAAAACCACTGCTTCCGCCATCCATGCCTTACGGCTTGGAACTCATACTTTTCTGAACTCCACGGCTGTCTGGGGGTATAACAAGGCACAAGGACATCATGACCCGCAAAATTCTTTTCTGCTGGAGAGTGCCCTAAGTGCAAATACCACCACGGTATATGGCAAATATGAATGGGTTGAAAAATCTACGGAAGAGTTGCTGCTGGATGAGGAAGTATACGGACATAGCACCCTCTTTCCGGTTCATGCCATTTCGCTGGGTATTCAGCAGAGGTTGTGGGAGGTATTGAATACCCAGTTAGCCTTAGGGGCACAGGGAAGCTGGTATAATTCGCCTGATCAACTGGAAGAATTATACGGTGACAATCCATGGGCCTTGCAGGTATACCTTCGTCTCTACCCTGGCCTGATGAGTGCTGGCTCCCCACAGTAATACAATGGGCAGGGGGCCTGTAGGATGGCAGTATTGTATGGAAAGGTATTTCCAGTGAACAAGGATAGTGCACATCTTCCGCCCTCTTTTCAACAAATGAATAAAGCATAAATGATCATGAAGAAGAAATGGATTCGCCTTCCTTTCCTGTGTGTTGCTTTTCTGGTTGTGCTGGCTGCTTTTCTGTCTGTGGTTTTCACAGGGGTTTATCATGTGGGCGCTACCGACAGGCACACAAAACCTGTGGAGTGGATTTTAAGAACAACCATGAAGCAGTCAGTCCGTTACCATGCCCGTGACATACAGGTGCCCGATACTGTTAACTTGCTGGATCCTCTCTATGCCAGGCAGTTTTATGGGCACTACAGGGGAGCCTGTCAGACATGCCACGGCGCGCCTGGTCAAAAACCCGATCCCTGGATGATCCTCTATCCCGAAGCGCCGGACCTCACGCGGAAAGAAGTGGTGGGGCAGTGGAGTGATGCCGAACTCTTCTGGATCCTGAAACACGGGATTAAAGATACCGGGATGATGGCTCTGGGGCCTACTCATCCGGAAGATGCTATTTGGGGCGTTACGGCTTTAGTCCGGCAATTACCTGCTATGTCCGCTGAAGCCTATGAAGCCATGGGGCGATGGTTTCAAGCAATACAGGAAAAGAAAATGAGGCAAGAGGCACAGAATGAGTCGGAAAATCACCAGCATTAGAAAGCCAACTACATGAACCCTTTTAGATGATAGAAGCACAGCTTCTATCTATGCTGGGTTTAAACAAAAAAGGATCATTAATATATTATATAAATCTTTTAGAGAATTCTGTAAAGCCGATGCTGGTAACTATCCGTAAATTTGTATGATACCTATGAAACCAAGTGAGTAAAAAACATAGTTGAACCTAGTAAATAAATAAAACAAAAAATGGAAACAATGAAATTTAAAACTGATATTAAATGTTCAGGATGTCTGGCAGCTGTCACGCCTTATTTAAACCAGGCGGCTGGCGAAGATCAATGGGAAGTAGATATTCAAAATCCTCAGAAAATTCTAACGGTTGTCGGCAGCACTGAGGAAGCGAAAATCAAGGAGGCTGTGCAGAAGGCAGGCTTTAAAGCAGAAAAAGTAGGATAAACCTGCTGGCTTTATCATACGAACACCTCTGCTGTTTTCTTTGGGGGTGTTTGTTTTCTGTATCGTTTCGTCCAAAATTATGTAAAACTTTTTGAAAATATCATAACACCCTTTTTTTACATTATACGTATATTTGCCTGAAAATCAGATATACCCTATTTATTATTATTGTGAAGTTTATCCGTCAAATCATAGCAGTATGCATGGCCCTGGTTGTGCTGGTCTCTACGACCGGCTTTACCATGAGTATGCATTTTTGCGGAGGAGAACTTCAAGACTTGGCGTTCTTTGCGGAAGCAAAAGCCTGTGAAGCACACACAGAAGCCTTGCCTCCCTGCCATCAGCAGGAAGACACTTCCCATGATGAAGGGAAGAAAGACCCCTGTTGCCAAGACCAGTTGATTGTCAGTGAGGTGCAGGAATCTCTATCGGAAACTGTCATCCATCCGGAATTAAAACCTGATCTTACCTTCATTGCGGTGGTCACTAGCATGCTGCTTTCTTTCGGCCAGAAAGACCTTCCCCATTTTCCGAGTTATCTTCATTATATACCGCCGCTGATTGAGCGCAACATACCGGTATTCGTTCAATCCTTCCTCTTATAGCCTTTCATTCAATGTGAATCAGACTATGGCTTTACTATAGTCCCATGGCATATTTTGCTATTGCCATCCCGTATTCAAAATTGAATGAAAAATGCTCAATACTATTATCAAGTTCTTTTTAGAGAATAAGCTGGTCACCGTTCTCTTACTACTGCTCATCATTACCTGGGGTGTGGTTACGGCGCCATTCAACTGGGAGGTTGATTTTCTTCCCCGTGATCCGGTGCCGGTAGATGCCATCCCTGATATAGGTGAAAATCAGCAGATTGTCTTTACCGAATGGATGGGGCGTTCTCCGCAGGATGTGGAAGATCAGATTACGTATCCGCTCACCACCTCGCTCCTGGGTTTGCCGGGTGTGAAGAGCGTGCGTAGCAGCTCAGCCTTCGGATTTTCCAGCATCTACATCATCTTTGAGGAAGACATCGACTTCTACTGGAGCCGCTCCAGAGTTTTGGAAAAACTCAATGCCTTGCCAGCCGGCCTGCTCCCTGAGGGTGTACAGCCCAAGCTAGGTCCTGATGCTACCGCTCTCGGTCAGGTCTATTGGTATACCCTGGAAGGTCGCGATTCAGCAGGTAACCCCACCGGAGGCTGGGACCTCCATGAACTAAGGGCTATACAGGATTATTATGTGCGCTATGCCCTTACCAGTGTGGAAGGAGTGGCAGAAGTGGCTTCCGTAGGCGGTTATGTCAAAGAATACCAGGTGGATGTGGATCCCGTAGCGTTGAAAGCACATGGCATCTCGCTGATGGATGTGATGCAGGCGGTGCAGAACAGCAACATTGATGTAGGGGCCAACACCATTGAAGTAAATCAGGTGGATTATTTTGTCAGAGGGCTGGGCTATGTAGAAGAGATCAGTGATATTGACCAGGCGGTTGTAAAAGTGGTAGACAATGTGCCGCTACGGATCAGAGATATTGCCCATGTGAACATCGGGCCGCAACCCCGTAACATGAGTGGTATCCTGGACAAATCCGGTGCCGAAGCGGTAGGCGGTGTGGTGATCGCCCGGTATGGCGACAACCCCCTGGCAGTGATCAACCATGTCAATGAAGAAATAGAGAAACTAGCGGAGGGTTTGCCTTCCAAAACGTTGGAAGACGGCACGGTCTCTAAAGTAACCATCGTGCCCTTCTATGACCGTACCGGCCTGATCTATGAAACCTTAGGCACCCTTTACGAAGCCATCAACCTGCAGATTCTTATTACCATCATTGTCATTATCGTGATGGTGTACAACCTGCGGGCATCTCTGCTCATCTCTGCCTTGTTGCCACTGGCGGTACTCATGTGTTTCATTTTTATGAAATATGTGGGGGTAGATGCCAATATTGTGGCTTTATCCGGCATTGCCATTGCCATCGGCACCATGGTCGATCTGGGCATTATCCTCAATGAAAATATCCTACGGCATCTGGAAACAGCGCCGGAGGGACAGTCTAAGCTGACGACGATATACCTGGCCACCACTGAAGTAGCCTCTGCCATTGTGACGGCCGTGAGCACTACTATTGTGAGCTTCCTACCCGTGTTTACCTTGCAGGCAGCCGAAGGCAAACTGTTTGGACCCTTGGCCTATACTAAAACATTTGCGCTGGTGGCTGCTGTCATTTTCACGCTCATCATCATGCCTGCCTTTTCTCACTGGGTATTTTCTATGAAGAAGGGCAAAGGGAAAGCCTCTTTATATTTTAACTATCTGCTGGTGCTGGCAGGTCCCCTGATTGCCTTTTCGGTCTGGGCCTGGGCAGGTTGGGTATTGTTTGGTTTTGGCGTTATCAATCTGCTGCTCCATTATTTTCCTGAAAAATTGGAACCCCACCGGAACCTGCTGAGGGTAGGTGTCACAGTGTTGGCTGTAACCTGGCTGTTGGCCACATCGTGGATGCCCCTGGGCGTATCTAATAGTTTGCTGGTCAATTTCCTGTTTATCGGCTTCATTCTAGGATTAGTATTGGGCACTTTTGCGCTTTTTCTGCGCTTTTATCCCCGCCTGTTGATGTGGTGCCTGAACCATAAAGGACTCTTTTTAATAGCGCCTGTCCTCATCATATTGGTGGGAATCAATGTATGGCTGGGCTTCGACAGAGTATTTGGAATTATTCCCAGCGCTGCAGAAAAAGTGAACTGGAATGTCCGGGAAACGGCTGCCTGGTCAGCCATGAGCGAAACCTTTCCGGGGCTCGGGGAAGAATTTATGCCTTCTCTGAACGAAGGTTCTTTCCTGCTGATGCCTACCTCCATGCCACACTCAGGTATTGAAGTAAACCGGAAGATTCTGCAGCAACTAGACAGAAGGGTGACGGCCATTCCCGAAGTGGACATGGTGGTGGGAAAAGCGGGCAGAGCCGAAACAGCCATTGACCCGGCGCCTATCTCTATGTTTGAGAATACGATCAATTATAAAAGTGAGTATATCACCGATCTTAACGGCAATAAACGCCGCTTTAAAGTAAATGAAGGGGGGCAGTTTGTCTTAAAAAATGGGGAAGTGTATGATCCGGAAACCATGTCGCCGGAACAGATAGAGGTACAGCAGCTCATGCCCGATAGCGATGGTGAATATTTTCGTCAGTGGCGCGATCATATTCAGAGTCCCGACGACATCTGGCAGGAGATTGTGAGTGTCGTGAATATTCCCGGTGTCACTTCCGCTCCCAAATTGCAACCCATTGAAACCCGTCTGGTGATGCTGCAAACCGGCATGCGGGCTCCTATGGGTATTAAGGTTTACGGACCTGATCTGAAAACCATAGAAACGTTTGGCCTTCAGTTAGAAAGATACCTCAAAGAGGTACCGTCCGTGAAATCAGAAGCCGTATTTGCCGACCGTATCGTAGGCAAACCTTATCTGGAAATTGATATTGACCGAACGCAGATCGCCCGCTACGGACTCAATATCCGGGATGTTCAGGATTATGTAGAAACAGCCGTTGGTGGTATGCCACTCAGCACTACTGTAGAAGGCAGAGAACGTTTTCCTATCCGGGTGCGCTATGCCCGTGAATGGCGGGATGATCCGGATGCCATTGCCCATATGCTGGTGCCTACCCCTATGGGTTCCTACATTCCGCTCGAGCAACTGGCTGAGATTACCTATCGGCCCGGTCCTGAAATGATCCGTGGAGAAAACAGCTTCCTGGTAGGGTATGTATTGCTGGATAAAAAACCCGGCTTTGCCGAAGTGACAGTGGTAGAACAAGCCCAGCGTTATCTGCGGGAAAAAATAGCCTCGGGAGAACTCATCGTTCCCTCGGGCGTGCGGTATGAGTTTTCAGGCAGCTATGAAAACCAGGTCAGAGCAGAAAAACGCCTGTCTATTGTGGTGCCGCTCAGCCTGATCATCATCTTTCTGATTCTTTATTTCCAGTTCCGTTCGGTAGCCACTTCCCTTTTTGTCTTCTCAGGTATAGCCATGGCTTTCGCTGGTGGTTTTATGATGCTATGGTTCTATGGGCAGGATTGGTTCATGGATTTCTCAGTCTTTGGCACACCTATGCGAGAGTTGTTCCAGATGAAAACCTACAACCTGAGTGTGGCGGTCTGGGTGGGCTTTATTGCTCTGTTCGGGATTGCCACCGATGATGGAGTCGTGGTGGCTACTTACCTGAAACAGAGCTTTGAAAAACGATCTCCCGACAATGTACAGGAAGTACGGGAGGCAGTATTGGCAGCCGGTAAAAAAAGAGTACTACCCTGCCTGATGACCACCGCTACAACGCTGTTGGCTCTGTTGCCGGTACTCACCTCCTCGGGGAGGGGTGCTGATATTATGATTCCTATGGCTATTCCTTCTTTTGGAGGGATGACCCTGGAACTGATGACGCTCTTTCTGGTGCCAGTGTTGTATTGCTGGTGGGCAGAGAGAAAGCTAAAAAAGAACCCCGAAGTATTTACAGCATCTTAATATAGAGATCATGAAAAGATTGTTAATCATCACTTTCGTTTTATTGAGCCTCTGGCAAATCACCTTTGCTCAGGAAATGGAAGAATACTTGCAACTCGCTGCGGAAAACAACCCTGAGCTGAAAGCTTATTTCAGTGAGTACCTGGCGGCCTTAGAGAGGGTGCCGCAGGTAGGCGGCCTACCGGATCCTGAGTTAAGTATGGGTTTTTTCCTTCAGACTATGGAACGGGTGATGGGCAACCAGCAGGCAGACATCCAACTTATGCAAATGTTTCCCTGGTTTGGTATGCTCCGCGCTCGAAAAGATGAAGCCAGTAAAATGGCACTGGCCCGGTATGAGGTGTTTCAGGATGCTAAAAACCGCTTGTTCTATGAGGTAAAAAGTACGTGGTATGAAATGTACCGCCTGGAGAAAGAGATCAGTGTTACTGAAGAAAATCTGGCTATTCTTCGAGCCTATGAGCGTCTGGCCCTGGTACGCTTTCAAAATGGCGGTAGCAGTGAGGCAACTCCTGGTAGTATGCCGAATGATAATACTATGAACAGTGCCTCACCACCTGCTTCAGAATCCTCAATGGGAAATATGGGGGGCAATAGAAATGGAAGCAATTCTTCGAGCACAAACAGCGCTGGCAATGTAGCCCCTGCGATGGGTTCATCCGGTAGAGCAATGCGCTTCGGCAAATCAGGCATGAGCGATGTGCTGAGAATCCGGATAGAAATGAAGGGACTGGACAATACGCTGGCTTCATTACAAGATGCCCATGCTCACTTACAGGCAGAATTCAACCAGCATCTCAACAGAGACTATCATGAGCCTGTCAGGATTGCCGATACCCTTGTCAGCCAACCCTTGATCCTGAATCATCATGCTTTGTTGGATAGTATCACGATGAACCATCCTATGCTAAAAATGCTGGATGCTGAAACCGAAGCCTATGAGGTGCAGGAAGAGATGGCCCGGCTGGAAGGGAGACCCATGTTGGGTGCGGGGATCACCTATATGCCTTTCCGCCCAAGGGTGGAAGATGGCATGTCTATGGGAGGAAACGATATGCTGATGCCCATGCTTAGGATGAGTATCCCTATTTACCGGAAAAAATACACTGCCATGCGGCAGGAGGCGGCGCTCAAACAGCAGGCCGTACAGCAGCGAAAGGAACAAACGGTCAACCAGCTTACCACACAGTGGCACCATGCAATACGCGATCTGGATGATGCGACCCGGAGAACAACGCTCTACCAGGAACAGGCAGCCCTGGCCAGGCAGACCCTGAATCTGCTCAGGATCAGTTATACTTCGGAGGGTCAGGGCTTGGAGGAAGTGCTCAGCGTACAGCAACAACTGCTAGATTTTCAGCTCAAACTCATCACAGCGATCGTAGATCAACATGTGACAGCGGCTATGCTTGAGAGATTGGCAACTACGGAATTGGATAACTGAAAAAGTTAAACCGAAAAGAAATGAATAATATAGTAAAACATAAAAAAAGCGTTCTAACCATCCTTTTGGCCTTGGTACTGGGAGGCCTCATCGGATGGGGGTTAAAGCCTTCTGCCGTTCATGAAGACCATGAACCATCTGCGTCACATCAGCATGATGCATCTTCCGATGAAGTCTGGACCTGCTCCATGCACCCGCAGATCAGGCAGTCGGAGCCGGGGCAGTGCCCCATCTGTGGGATGGATCTGGTACCGGTAGCTTCCGCGCCTTCTGTATCAGCTACCAACCCTCTGGTCCACAGTATGACACCCGAAGCCATAGCGATGGCCAATATCCACACGTCAAGCGTAAAGGGTGTTTCTCCCGAAGGAGAAGTGTTGCTTACTGGGAAGGTGCAGGCCGATGAACAACAGATCGCTTCTATCACTGCTAAGTTTCCCGGACGTATTGAGCGGCTCTTCGTCAATTTTACCGGACAGCGGGTACAACCCGGAGAACGACTGGCTTCAGTGTATTCACCCGAGCTACGCACGGCCCAGCAGGAACTGCTGGAAGCTGCCAAATTAAAAGGAACCTATCCAGAATTGTACACCGCTGCCCGTGAAAAACTCAAGCTCTGGAAGCTGACAGAAAAGCAAATTGATGCTGTTGAGACCTCGGGAAAAGTGAGTGATCAACTGGCCATAGTGGCAGATAAAGGTGGTGTAGTAATCCAGCGTAACATTGCTGTAGGAGATTATGTAAACACGGGTTCTGTCCTTTTTAAAGTGGTGGATTTGAGTCGGGTCTGGATCATGATCGATGCGTATGAAACAGATTTGCCTTTCATAGAGATAGGAGATGCCGTTTCCTTTACAGTGGCAGCCCTTCCTGGAAAGACATTTGAGGCAAAGGTCACTTATATCGATCCGATCATTAACCCGGAGACACGGGCAGCGTCCGTTCGGGCCGAAACGGCCAATCCTAAGGGAGCACTCAAACCGGAGATGTTTGTGACAGCACGCATACAGTCTGACCTGGAGGCACAGGCCTCTTCCCTGGCTATTCCACGAACCGCTTTGCTTTGGTCAGGTAAGCGTTCGGTGGTCTATGTAAAGGTGCCCGATGCGGACATGCCCTCTTATGAGATGCGTGAGATTACCATCGGACCGCGCATGGGCGACATGTATCTGGTAGAGGCTGGTCTGGAAGCAGGTGAAGAGATTGTGACCAATGGCGTGTTTGCTGTAGATGCTGCGGCGCAGCTTTCGGGTAACTATAGCATGATGAGTCGACCGGAAAGCAAAACCATGGACGTACCCCAGGCTTTTCGTCAGCAGATTACCGCAGTAGCAGAAGCTTACTTTGACGTAAAAAATGCGCTGGTAGATTCTGATGGAGCAGCTGCAAAACAGGCAGCAGCCAAGGCGCAAAGTACCCTGGGCCAGGTAGAAATGCGATTACTCCAAGGTCAGGCACACGACCGCTGGATGGCGTTGGCCAGCCAATTTGCAGAGAGCCTGACTGCCTTTGAGGGCGCAGAAAATCTGGAAAAGCTTCGGGAACATTTTAGCTCACTTTCGCAGCATATGCTTGAGATCACGGAGTCTTTTGGGCTGGAAAAAGAGAAAGTATACAAAGACTTCTGCCCTATGGTCTTTGGTGATGAAGGAGCTTACTGGCTCAGTGAGACAGAAGAAATACGCAATCCGTATTTCGGCGAGCAAATGCTTGGCTGTGGAGAATTGACAGAAACCTACCGGAAGGGCAGTCGGGTATTCGAAGAAGGGAGAGGCCAGCCTCAACCTTCCGCCGATCATCAGCATTAACGAAATTATGTATATGACCAAAATAAATCACTAGAACAAAACAACATTATCATGAAAAGAAAAAATGTAAAACCGATCATCATAGCGATAGCCTTTGTGTTGCCATTTTCTGTTTCACAGGCTCAATCGGGCCACCCTCAGGATGCAAAAGCTGAAGGACATGCCCTGCATCAAAAGCAGACAGGCAGTCCGGTGTTTAAGGATAAAAAAATAGAAACTGCCTACCAGCATTACCTGCATATCCAAACAGCTTTGGTTGCTTCGGAGGTTCATGAGGCTCAGAAAGGGGCGGAAATGTTGGCAGCTTCTCTTAAAGCATTGGATCATGCCACAGAAGCACAACAGCAAGCTGGCAAAATAGCACAAGCTTCTTCCCTTGAAAAGCAACGGGAGGCTTTTGTGGCGCTCAGCAATGCCATGGTAACCTTGGTAGAAGGATCTATTGTTTCCGGAGAGGTATACCAGGCTTATTGCCCTATGGCTAATAACAACCAGGGTGCCTACTGGCTGGCTAGTGAGCAGGAGATCAAAAATCCTTATTTCGGAGATAAGATGTTGCAGTGTGGCTCAGTAGAAAAAACCTTGCAGTAAGAAATCGCTCTGATCCGGCAGGCACAGACCACGATCTGTGCTGCTGTATGAGCAGCCTCTTTTTAACAATAGAACTATGAAAAAACATCAAGAGAAAACAACAGGCAAACTTACCAGCCTTTTAATCATTACGGTGGTGGCTGCCGCTTTTATAGGATTTACTTATTTTAATTTCACAAAACAGACGGATACTGAAATCGCAGAACAGCCTGCCTCAGCCTACCTATCACAGGGAAGGCAGGAGGCAGGTATTTCCGCTGAGTTGGTCTGTATGGTCAACGATGCCTATATGGGCGGTAAGAAGCAGATACCTGTACCCTTTGAAGGCAAAACCTATTATGGCTGCTGCCAGATGTGTGTAGGCAGAATCAAAAATGATCCGCAGGTGCGTTATGCCAAAGATCCTGTGACGGGTGAAAAGGTAGATAAATCAGAAGCTTACATTGTGCGAAAGGGCAACCATAGTGATGAGGTCTTATACTTTCAATCCAAAGAGAACTTCAGCCTATACAAACAGACCTCTCCCTAAATAAGCGCTAGTGCTTCATGAATAGCAATATTATGAAAGGTACAATTTTACATATTAAAAATATGGTATGTGACCGCTGCATTATGGCCATAAAAAACACTTTAACATCACTGGGTGTTCAAATATCACATGTTGAGTTAGGCTATGCTCAGGTGAAAATCCCTGAGGCGGTTTCATGGGAAGCGATTGCCTCTGAATTAAACGAACTTGGGTTTGAATTACTTCAGGACAAGGATATGGTTCTTTTGGAGCAGATCAAACTGGCTGTCATTCGTTTCCTTCAGATGCCGCCGGCGGAAAAAGAAACCCTGTCACTTTCTAAATTCATCGCCAGCAGCGTTGGTAAGAATTATTATTATGTGAGTAAACTGTTCTCTAAGGTGGAGGGCAGAACCATAGAACAGTATTACATACAGTTGAGGGTAGAAAAAGTGAAAGAGCTTATCGACTACGACGAAATGAGCCTGGGGCAGATTGCCGCTCAATTAGGATATAGCAGTGTTCATTATCTTTCTTCTCAGTTTAAAAAAGTGACCGGTATCTCTGTTTCTGCCTATCGGAAAAGTACTTCAGGAAAGGGAGGTTTTCCGATGCGAACACCCATCGATAAAGTTTAATGATAAAATCCGGATCATGAATATTTTTATTTTTATAGCAGGCGTAGGGGTAGTCATGTTGGTTGCCTATGATTTTTTTTATACCACTCTTTCTTCCAGTGGTGCTGGCCTGCTCACACACCATATGAATCACAGGATTTGGTACTTTTTCCTTTTCCTAAGCAAGACATTTCAGACGAAAAGGCCGCTCAGGTTAGCGGGTGTTTTCATTTTGTTGTCTACCCTTGCTCTGTGGGTTCTGTTGTTCTGGGCAGGGCTGTACCTCATGCTACTGAGTGAAGAAAGATCAGTGGTTTCTTCCACGAAAGAGGAAACGGCAGGTTTACTGGACAAAATCTATTTCAGTGGCTATGTGCTGTCTACCATGGGTAATGGGGATTTTAAATCGGGTAGCAAATTCTGGCAAGTGCTCACGGCTGTTTTCTCCTTCACTGGTTTCATTTTTATCACAACTGCCATCAGCTACTTTGTCTCCGTTTCTACCGCCATCATCAATAAAAGAACTTTGAGTCTTTGTATTAGTAATCTGGGAAACTCTCCCCAGCAGATTCTCCTGAATACCTGGAATGGCCATGACTTTTCCCGTTTAATGCCATACGTAGCTCAGCTACAGCAACTGCTGAATAAGCATACACAAAGCCATATGGCCTACCCCGTTTTACATTTTTTTCATACAGGCCATAAAAAAGATGCCGTAGCCGTCAATCTTACCAATCTGGACGAAGCTTTGAGCATATGGTGGCTGGCGGTTCAACAGGAAGATGATATAGCCCGGAAAGACCTCATGCCCTTAAGAGATGCTATAAGCTTTCATCTCAATATGCTCAAGCATACCTTCATCAAGCCTGTGCCGCAGGAGGAACCGCTTCCTGCGCTCGCTGCCTTAACCAAGGCGGGCATAGCTATAGCGGATGATCCTGAAGAAATACGCACAAAATTTCAGCAGCTCAAGTCAAGGAGAAGCTTACTGTCAGGTCTGTTGCAGAATGATGGTTGGAGTTGGCAGGATATCTATAATGGAAAGTCTTCCGGATAAAATAGCCTATTGCTTGGCTGTACACCTATATTTTATAACAAAAAAACAAAATCTTGTATACAGCATCAGGAACACTATTATCCTCCGGCGGTTAGCATAATAACGATATAAGTTTGTATTGTATCTGATTTTTTCACATGCCATACAGGTGATAGCCCGCCATGCCAGGCTGCCCTACCTGGATGAAGAAGTGTTCGAAAGAGCTTTGCAGATGGAATACCGGATTAAAGAGCATCATTCAGATGGAGCAAGTCAGGCGTATTGGCTGAAAGCCTCTATTTCTTAGCCCCTATTAATAAAGACAACAAAGAAGTTTTTTAAATAATAGCAGCCATGAAAGACAAAGCACATAAGCACCAGAAAAAGCATCAGCATGGCGGTATGGGCCAGCGAGGTGTCACCCGGCCTATGTCCGAACACCATTCTATGAAAGAACAGGGAGGTAAAGGAGGGCATCAGGAAGGGCAAGGCCACGAAATGCATGATCACACCATGAGTAAGGATCAGCGCATGCAGATGCTCCACATGCATCATATGCAGACCCTATGGATCTACTGGCTGCTGGTGATCCTGGGTGTGTGGCTGGTGCTTTCCCCGCTCACGTTTAGCTACGCCAAAGCTACTGTTGCGCCCAGTGGGGGCCGGGAAGTATGGCTAACGCTACAGCAGCGGATCAGCTTTATGACCTGGAGCGATATCATCAGCGGATTGCTGCTGATCTTCTTTGGCTGGCGCACCCTCACGCCCAACCGCCCGGTGAGCCTGTGGATCTGTTGCTTTATTGGTATCTGGCTCAGTTTGGCACCGCTTCTCTTTTGGGCACCGAATGCTGCGGCTTACCTCAACGATACGCTGGTAGGCGTGTTGGTCATTTCCCTGACCATACTCATTCCAGGCATGCCTAATATGATCATGTATATGAAAATGGGGTCAGAAGTGCCGCCCGGCTGGAGCTATAATCCGTCTAGCTGGCCGCAGCGCTGGATCATGATTGTGCTTGGTTTTTTTGGATGGGTAGTATCCCGCTATCTGGGTGCCTTCCAGTTGGGTTATATTGACCATGCCTGGGACCCCTTCTTTGGAGACGGCACCCGACAGGTGCTTAATTCTAACATGTCTCATTCTCTTCCTATTTCTGATGGTGCTTTTGGTGCCTTTGCTTATACACTCGAGTTTCTGATGGGGTGGATGGGCAGCCCTTCCCGCTGGCGTACCATGCCCTGGATGGTGACTATCTTTGGCATTCTGGTCATTCCTTTGGGGCTGGTCCATATCTTCCTGGTGATCTCCCAGCCAGTGATTGTAGGAGCCTGGTGTACTTTTTGCCTCCTGGCGGCCGCCATTATGTTACCCATGATTCCCCTGGAGTTTGATGAGGTGATTGCCATGGGCCAGCATATGGTACAGGCCAAAAGGCGGGGTGATTCCCTGTGGAAAGTATTTTGGAAAGGAGGAGAATCTTTTGAGCATAACCAGGATGAACGTTCTCCGGAATTGATGGAACTGCCGCAAAATCCGGGCAAGGTTTTCAAAGCTTCTATCTGGGGAATGAGTTTTCCCTGGACCCTCGTGGTATCAGCTATCCTGGGCTTAGGGCTTATGTTTGCCCCGGCCCTTTTTGGCGTAAGTATTGAGGCCACGGCTGCCGACATTTTCCATCTGGCAGGCTCACTGATCCTGGTCATTTCAGTGATATGTATGGGAGAAATTGTACGTATCGGTCGTTACCTGAACATTCTACTGGGTCTGGTGGTAGCGATTGGTCCCTGGATCGTACAAGATAGCCCTCTGGCCCTCAGCATCACCGGAACTTGTATAGGATTAGTAGTGGCTGCCCTTGCTATCCCTCGCGGACTAAAAAAGGAATCTTATGGCCTTTGGGATCAGTACGTGAAGTAAATGTAAAGAAGAACTAGAGGGGTTCAGGCTCCTGTTAATTTTTTACGGAGTGGAAACAGACACTCTCTCACTCGTTTGATAGCGCTGCAAGGTCTTTACTGAAAGCAGGTGGATCCTTTTGCGCTGGTTGGTACTGTCTTCAGGAATCTTTTTCAAGATATCATTTTAAGAATGATTAACGATTATTATAAACACATTGCGAGCTTTTATGATCAAAAATGGAAGCGTTATACCCAGGTTACACTGGATAAAGTCATGCAGTGTCTTCCTGATACTGTGGCTCATCAAACGGTGCTCGACTATGGCTGTGGCACAGGCACCCTGATCCAAAGATTGCTCATCGCACATCCTGACATGCAACAGGTCATAGGGTATGACCCTGTCGAGGAAATGCTGCAGCAGGCCCAAAAAAAGTTAGAGCAACTGCCAGCGCATATCCAAAAAAAAGTAATACTGCAAAGCCACAAAGAATTTGATGCTCCTTTTGATATCATTGTTTCTACCAGTGTTTTACACTATTTGCCTCAACCCATCTCCGAACTGCGTTACCTCAGAGAAATCCTGAAGAAAGATGGGTTGCTTCTGCTGTTAGACTATACCAAAGATGGCTGGCTCGCCAGATACTTTGAGTGGGTCATCAAACGGATAGATGCGGCACATCAGAAAGCTTACTGGCCAAGCCAGATCGTTGAAATGGTAGAAAGTGCAGGCTTTACCATAATGAACATGGAAGCATTTGCCATTACATTTTTCTGGCAAGGAATGGTGCTCAAAGCCTCAGCCTAAAATTTTAGATAACTAGGAGAAACTATTGAAATACTATTTTCATGACTGATCATGAAATCAGAAAAAAAGCCAGAGAAGTGATGTTTGAGAATATGGTAGCCGGCTACTCCAAATCAACTAACACTCACTTTCATTATACCAAACCTTCGCCAGGCAGGTATCCTTTCCAATTCTTCTGGGATACCTGTCTGCATGTTTTCATTCTGACCGCACTGGGAGAGCATGAGATGGCCAAGAAACATCTCACCAGTCTCTTTGCTTTGCAGGAGGAAAATGGTTTTGTAGGTCATATGATCTACTGGGATACTGTATTCCCCAGCAGGCTGACAGATATTTTCCAGTCAAAACCAGGCTTGAAATGGGAACTGTTTCGTACACACATGAGTGCACTGATTCAGCCTCCTTTAGTGGCACAGGCAGTTTACAGAGTGTATCAGCTTACTAAAGATCGTGCCTTCCTTCAGGAGATGCTTCCCCGGTTGAAGCAATACTACTTCTGGCTGGCCCGGCACAGAGATTTTGATGGAGACGGCCTGATCTCCATTATTTCTCCTTTTGAATCCGGTATGGACTGGAAACCTACTTTTGATCCGGTGGTGGGTTTTCCGGAGAAAAAAGCTGACTGGCGGTTGTTCTGGAAGGTAGTGGCGGTAGATGTACGTAACTTTTTATACAACTACCAATCAGATAAGATTTATGAAAAAGGTTATTTCATCGTAAAAGAAGTAGGCTTTAATACTATCTATGTGCAGAATCTGCGGGCAATGGCTAGGCTCTGTGAAGTGCTGCAGGACCCGGATGCGGGAACCTTTACAGCCATGGCCGATCAAACCCTGCAAAGTATGTTGAAGCTGATGTATGAGGAGGAATCAGCTGCTTTCTTCGATGTTTATGGCAAAGAAAATACAAAAATAAAGATCCTGACGCCTACTATCTTCTTCCCTGTCGTCATCCGGGAAATGCCCGACCAGATCTGTCGGCAAGTCATGGAGACTCACTTCTTTCATAAGGAGGAGTTTGCCGTTCCTTTTCCTATACCCTCTGTGGCCAGGAATCATCCGTCCTTTCATCCGGGAAGTTCTATGTATATCTGGCGGGGGCCTACCTGGATCTTGTTCAACTGGTTTATGCATCAGTTTCTGATGGAAAAGGGCTACCAGGATGCTTCAAAGCTTTTGATCAATAGCGTCAAGGCGCTTATTGAAAAAAGTGGTTTCCGTGAATACTATCATCCTTTCACAGGAGAGGGTTACGGTGCTCGTGATTTCACCTGGGCAGGGTTGGTCGTAGACATGATGCAGATGGAAAAAGAGGCAGCTTCTGTAGGAGCATAGCGGAGCTTGATTTTCCGAATTATATAAATAATAACAGGGATTATATAACACCCGAACAGGGGATAATTCCTAGGTTTACTGCTGATTATTTTTGAGTAAAATCGTAAAAAAGCTCAATTATATTCTGATCGCCCCCTTTTAGGCAACTGTAGGGCTCTTCATATAGGCCAATAAATGAAGCTGGAGGAGCCAAAACCCATTGACATGAGGGATATCATCAAACATTTAACATTTTGAGTTATGGAAAACACACACCACCATCATCATAGCTCTGCAAAAGATACGGCCACAGAAAAAACAAATGAAATAAAAAAGGAACTGGCTGAAACGACGGCTCATGGCCACGAGGAAGGCACTCATCAGAGGCCTCACACTAAGGAGCATGAAAGTCATGCAGAACATCACCCTGGCGGACATGGCGCTCACGGGCACCATGATCATCATGCCATGATGATCAATGATTTCAAAAAACGTTTCTGGCTATCTCTGGTACTTACCGTACCGGTGCTGGCACTCTCCCACATGATCCAGCAGTGGCTGGGTTTTGAACTGTCTTTTGCCGGAGACACGTATGTGCTTTTTGGCCTCTCTTCCCTCATCTTTTTCTATGGAGGGTGGCCTTTTCTGACCGGGCTCATAGAGGAAATAAAAGCCAGGAACCCTGGTATGATGACGCTCATTGCCGTGGCCATTACAGTGGCCTATGTGTACAGTTCGGCAGTAGTGTTTGGTTTGGAAGGCATGGACTTCTTCTGGGAACTGGCTACCCTGATTGTAGTGATGCTGCTGGGTCACTGGATAGAAATGAAATCGGTGAAGGGGGCTTCCCGTGCCTTGGAGCTGTTGGTGGAAATGATGCCCGCTGAAGCCCATAAGATACAGGGAGAGGCAGTGGTAGACGTAAAGCTGGAAGAAGTAAACAAAGGAGATAGGCTGCTTATCAAGCCCGGAGAGAAAGTGCCTGCCGATGGTGTCATTATAGAAGGTGAAAGCCATTTGAATGAAGCCATGCTTACGGGTGAATCCAGACCTGTCAGAAAAGCAAAGGGAGATAAAGTCATTGGAGGCTCACTCAATGGCAACCAATCGCTGAAGATTCGTGTGGAGAATACAGGCAAAGACAGCTACCTGTCTAAAGTGATCACACTGGTACAGGAAGCACAGGAAAAGAAATCCAAAACCCAGCATCTGGCCGACCGGGCAGCCTTCTGGCTTACGATCATCGCCATCACGGCAGGACTGGGTACGCTAATCACCTGGCTGGCATTAGGAAGAGAGATGGCTTACGCAGTAGAAAGGATGGTGACGGTCATGGTGATTACCTGTCCGCATGCGTTAGGGCTGGCTATTCCTTTGGTAGTGGCTATCTCAACCGCCCTATCGGCCAAACAGGGTTTGCTCATTCGCAACCGCACGGCTTTTGAAAATGCCAGAAAGGTTACCACACTGGTTTTTGACAAAACCGGAACCCTCACCCAGGGTGAGTTTGGCGTGAGCCGTTTTGAAAGTACAGATACAACCTTATCCAAAGAAGATATGCTGCTGATGGCGGCGGCGCTGGAGCAACATTCTGAACATCCTATCGCTACAGGCATTGTCCGACAGGCGAAAGCACTGAAGAAAAATATACCACCGGCCCACCATTTTAAGGCGCTCACAGGCAAAGGGGTAGAAGCAGAGGTGGAAGGCAAGCAGCTCAAAGTAGTAAGCCCTGGCTATTTGAAGGAAAATCACCTGGAGATACCGGAAACAGCTTACACAGACGAGGCGGAAACAGTGGTCTTTGTGCTGGTAAATGATCAACTAGCAGGATACATCGCCCTGGCCGATGAGATCAGGGAGCAATCGCTGGAAGCGGTAAAAACATTGCGGGATCATGGTATCAAGACCCTTATGCTGACAGGAGATCATGAAAAGGTGGCCAGTGTGGTCAGTAAAAAGCTGGGGATGAATGGCTACTTCGCGGAAGTATTACCCGATCAGAAACTGGATAAAATCAAAGAATTGCAAAAACAGGGTGAGTATGTGGCTATGGCAGGCGACGGGGTGAATGACGCACCGGCATTGGCGCAGGCGGAGGTAGGTATTGCTGTAGGCTCCGGTACTGATATAGCGGCTGAAACCGCCGATGTTGTACTGGTAAACAGTAATCCGAAAGACATTGCTGCTCTCATTCTTTTTGGGAGAGCTACTTATCGTAAGATGATCCAAAACCTGATTTGGGCTACCGCTTACAATGCCATTACCTTACCACTGGCCACAGGCTTTATTGCAGGATGGGTCATCAGCCCCGCGGTAGGCGCTGTTTTTATGAGTCTGAGTACCGTCATCGTAGCCATCAATGCCCAACTGTTAAGAAAGTCCATGAAGCAGCATTCATAAGGGGAGGTGAAAAATCTCAGGCCAGGGGAAGGCTGAACAAAGCAGTAGAAAACTGGTAAATATCCAAATGATGTTCGGCGCTCAGAGGCTGCCTGTGTTGTAAGCTGATTTCTTGAAAAGAATAGCCGGAAAAAGATAAGCGACTTTCCCTCCGGGTATTTTGTGGTTCATGCTGAACGCCTGCAGTAGCACAAGATCGTTCCCGTTGATCAGAGTGACCGTAAAGCAATGAGGCAGTATCCTTTTGCTGAAGTTTTTGGTTTGGTCGTGTAATCGGGAAAAGCAACGGCTGTACTGTCAAGATGATAGCCAGCCCGTAAACTTTGATGAGAATAAAAAGCTTCATGCCAGATAATCATTCATCTTTATCAAAGATAAGCATGGAAGCTGGAAATTGCTATACCTGCCCACTAAATTATTCCTGCTGTGGGCCATGGAAAAACCCTTCAGTTTGTAGCACGTTGTATTCATACGATTACAAAAACTACAGACTATGAAAGCATTTATTTTAGAACAACCCGGAGATATTGAAAATCTGCGGCTGACAGACCTTCCTATGCCTGCCATTTCTGCTGAGGATGTACTGGTAAAGGTAAAGGCTATCAGTATTAATCCGGTAGATATGAAGACAAGAAGGGGAAAGTCTTTGTACGGAGAACTCCAGAAAGATCCGCCTGTCATTTTAGGGTGGGATATTTCCGGAGAAGTGGAAGAGGTAGGATCGGATGTCAGGAATTTCCAAAAAGGGGATGAGGTGTTTGGCATGGTCAATTTTCCCGGACATGGAAAAGCTTATGCGGAATACGTAGCGGCGCCCGCCGCCCATCTGGTGCGTAAACCCGCTGGCATTTCTCATCAGGAAGCTGCGGCCACCACACTGGCTGCGCTGACGGCCTGGCAGGTGCTGGTACCACAAGCCCGTTTACAAAAAGGGCAACGCGTATTGATCCATGCGGCTGCCGGAGGGGTAGGTCATTTTGCGGTGCAAATTGCCAAACACCTGGGCGCTTATGTGATAGGAACAGCCTCTGCCTCTAATGCAAGCTTTTTGAAAGCATTAGGGGTCGACGAACCGGTGGACTATAAAAGTGTAGACTTTGAATCAGCAGTACAGAAAGTGGATCTGGTGTTGGATGCCATCGGGGGCGATAACATTACCCGTTCGATGGAAGTGCTCAAGCAGGGAGGCAGACTGATCACCATTGCCGGACATATAGACGAGGAGAAAGAAAAACAAGCCCAGGCAAAAAATATTCGCGCTGAAAGATATGTGGTACATTCCAGCGGTGAAGATATGCAGCAACTGGTCAACCTGTTGCAAGCGGGGAAACTTAAGCCTCATATTTCTCAGGAATACCCTTTCGAAGCACTTCCGGAAGCACACTATCAGATTGAAACTGGCAAGACCCGGGGTAAGTTAATCGTCAATATCTGAGGGCTGTCGGGTAAAGCCTTCCCATATTATTTTGTATAGAAACTACAGAGGGCCGGACTGTCTGTAACAGGTCCGGCCTCATCCTATAGCTTTCTTGGTAGAAATCGTGTCTACACAGCAATACCAAAATACCATACCCACCAGATAAACAGCAGTTGCAGGGGTATTCTGAACCACAGGTAATTCATGCCGCTGCCCTGATAGGTTCCTCGCTCGAAATCCACATGGTTGATAGCCGCATAAATATTGGCCGGCAAGATGAGGATAAAAAAGATAATCAGTAATTCTGAGGTAAGCGTATAGAACGACGGAAGGAGTAGCCCGACAGCGGCCACAATCTCTATCACACCGGTCAGTAAAACCAGTGCTCTTTTGAAAGGCACAAAGCCTGGCAGCATCATTTCCATCCCTTTCGAGAATTTGAAATGGCCTATGGCTGTAAATAAAAGCATGATGGCCATGGCCACTCGGCCTGCCAGTATATAGTCCCAGCCACCCCCGAAAATCTGCGTACCTGTCAGGGTCAGCACAAAAGTGATCAATAAGACAAACAGTGGTTTCATATCCGTTTCCATTAAAAGTTCAACATACAGAGGGTGATCCAACAGCCCTTACAACAGGACCAGTATTCCCTCATAGATTTTCCACTAGGCTGTGTCTGATAAATGCTTTTGAGCTTGAAAAGCGAAGATTTTGTTTCTGGGCGAGTGTGCTTTTTGACGGCATAGCCTAAGCTATGGCGGAAAAAAGGCACGAAAACCAGGGACGAAAGAGCGCTTTCTCGAGCCAAAGGGTATTTGCCAGACACAGCCTAATACAAAAATAAAGCGTACCCGACAGGGCTGCCTGTTTTTCAGGGTGAAGCAGCCAGATACAAGGGTGTACTAACAAAAAAGCGATTTGAAAGGAAAGCAGAACGGCTGGTCATTCTACCAAAAATAATCTCCGGAGTAGTGACCATGACTACTTTGCTATCCCGGAAGAAAGAACATTTATTCTTCAAGCTGCTTCAGATATTCCTGGTTGGATAACTGTTTCTTTTCTTTGCGCAGATTTTCTTCGTCTCCTTCACATTTATAACAATACGCCATAATGAAATGGCTTAATTCGGATAAGGCTTCGTCAGTATAAGTCTCTTTTCTGCGGGCCATTTGCTTCATCACTTGTTTGGGTTTTCTCCGGTAAGCATCGTTGAGAATACTGTATAAGGCAGCTTTATGCGTCAGTACTTCGTCATTACTTTTTTTAGAAACCTGTCTGAAGTGCTGGTCACTCAGCGCCAAAAAAGCATTCTTCAGGGATGGGTTGCTTGTTTCTCTGCCAAATTTCTGATAGGCCAATCCTAACTGATAGTAAGTATTGCTATCTTCTTGCTTCTGCAGGATGGTACGCAATATTTTGTTGAGATGGCTCACCTCATCAGGGAGGGCTTGCAGAACGGATAGATAATCAATGGCATCACCGAAGCCAACCATTTCCCATATGATCTCTCCGGAGGCATCGGCAACCACTACTTTGGGGATGGCCGTAGCGCGGTACTTTCGGGCAACGCCTGGATCTGAATCTACATCAATCCTCAGCGCAACAAAGTTTTCAGCAAGGGGCTGCATATCAGGGTGGTTCCACATTTCCTGATCCATGATACGGCAGGGACCGCACCAATGCGCCCAAAAGTCTATCACAATCAATTGGTTTTTGGATAGGGCGTGGACCTGGGCTGTCTTCAGATCGTAAACCCAGTTGATTTGCGCTGACAGTTGGGTAGACAGGACTGCCAACGGTAAGAGAAGAAATAGTCTGATCATAGTGATCATGCGGTTAGAAATGAGGGTAGTAAACTTCGTTTTCCTTAGTATCAAACAAGGGAGATTGGTAACCTGCTCATCCTATAATAAAAGGAAGGGGTTCCGTATGAAGAGGAAAGGGCAGCCCGGCACATATATATTACCATCAAAAAGCATGCTCTTTTATTAAAATAAACCCTGTTTTAAGAATTAATTTCAATGAATAATCTATAACTTGGCGGTTTAAAATTTTTAGCTAATATGACACTACCTACAGCTTTACAAGCTCCTCTTTTGTTCCTGGGATGTATTCTGTTACTGAGCGCCTGTCAGCAGTCATCCGGTCCAAAGGATCAGGCTGAAACCCAGGCCTCTTCATCGGCAGAACAACAGGAAGCTAATCCCTTACTACTTTTTGTCGGTACTTATACAGAGCAGGAATCACCGGAAGGCAAATCGGAAGGAATTTATGTGTATGAAATGAATCCTTCTACCGGAGAACTGACGCTGCAAAGCACTGCTTCCGGTATCAAGAATCCTTCTTTTCTGGCTGTTCATCCCAATGGGCAATACCTCTATGCGGTGAGTGAGATAGCTGGAAACGACACCATTGAAGGAGGGCTGGTGTATGCTTATCGCTTTGATCCGGCTACCAGACAACTGCAACAGATCAACGCCGTTTCTTCGCATGGGTCGGCTCCCTGTTATATCAGCATAGATGCTACCGGTCGTTTTGTAGCCATCGCCAACTATGGAGGGGGTAATGTTGCCTTGTATCCTATTGGTGAAGATGGTGCGTTGCAGGCTGCTTCATCAGTCATACAGCATGAAGGAAAAGGCCCTACGCAACGACAGGAACACCCCCATGCCCATATGATTATTCCGGGTCCTCAAAACAATTACTTTTATGCGGTAGACCTCGGCATCGATCAGGTGTTGCTCTACGCACTGGATGCCAATTCGGGAACCCTCCGCCAAACCAACAACAACACGAAAGTCACACCTGGGGCGGGTCCGCGCCATCTTACGTTTCATCCCGACCAGGACTGGGCTTATCTGGTCAACGAACTCAATGGCACGGTGATCGCCTGCCGGAGAGATGCGGCCAGTGGAGCGCTCACGCCTTTTCAAACCATTTCTACCCTGCCGGAAGGAAGCCAGGATGGAGCCTGTGCCGATATCCATGTGACACCCTCAGGCCAATATTTATATGCGACGAACCGGGGCGCACACAATAGCATTGCCATGTATAGTATTGATCAGACATCAGGTGAACTGAAGCTGATAGGACATCAGTCTACGCAAGGAGAAACACCTCGTAACTTCGCCATAGACCCTTCCGGTAAATTCCTGCTGGTCGCCAACCAGAACACCGGCAACATTGTGACTTTCTCTCTGGATAGCGCTTCAGGAAAACTCACAGACACAGGCATTGAGACAAAGGTTCCCAAGCCGGTTTGTATACAGTTTTTATAGTCTGTGAAAAATACAGTAGTCTTCCCGTTTGGTGGGTGAAAGAGTAGCCTTACAAGGGGCAACAGCAACCTATGTTAGGGAATTTTGCTTTTTTTTTGTATTTTTCTCAATATATAAGTCTTTGATATTTATGGTAAGCAGGTATGGGGGCTATGTTCTACTACAACAACCGCATTACTAAAACATTCCTGTTGCTGACAATAAGCCTGGTTTTTCTGGAAGGGGCTCGTCCTCAGGAAGAACAGGAAGACCCTTTATTTAAGTTGCTGTCGGCCCGTGAAACAGGTATATCTTTTAAAAATCAGCTCACAGAGAATGAGAAGACAAATATTCTGACCTACGAATATTTTTATAATGGTGGGGGAGTGGCCGTCGGGGATATCAACAACGACGGCCTCGATGATATTTTCTTTACGGCCAATATGGAAAACAACAGGCTGTATCTTAATGAGGGTGGCCTGACGTTTAAAGATATCACCAAAACTGCCCGGGTAGCAGGCAAAAAAAATGCATGGTCTACCGGCGCCACCATGGCGGATGTGAACAACGACGGCTTACTGGATATTTATGTGTGCTACTCAGGCTGGGGTGACGAACAGGCACGCCGTAATGAGCTGTATATCAACCAGGGTGATCTTCAGTTCGAAGAAAAAGCAGCCGAATACGGGCTCAACGATCCTTCTAACAGTACCCATGCGGGCTTTTTTGACTTTGACCAAGACGGTGATCTGGACATGTATCTGCTCAACCATAATACCACCGTTATCAACAGTATAGAGTTCGAAGGTGTCAGAAATACCCGCCACCCACGGGCAGGCGACAAGCTGTATGAAAATGTAGACGGGCATTTTACCGACATCAGCGAAAAAGCCGGCATCAAAGGGAGCCCGCTGGGGTTTGGCCTGGGCCTGGCCCTTGCCGATATCAATGGCGACGGCTTTCAGGATATCTATGTTTCTAACGACTATACAGAGCCGGATTACCTGTATATCAACAATGGCAATGGTACGTTTACCGACAGAATGACGGATTATCTCCAGCATATTTCCTATTTCTCTATGGGGTCAGACATAACTGATGTCAACAACGACGGGCAGTCGGATATCTATACGCTGGATATGCTGCCGGAAGACAATGAGCGGCAAAAGCTGTTGTACGGTCCGGATAACTATGAACAGTATGCCCTGATGGTGGTCAATGGGTATTATCACCAGAATATGCGCAACATGCTGCACGTCAGCAATGCCAACGGCACTTTTAGTGAAATCGGGCAGCTCGCCGGTATTTCCAATACAGACTGGAGTTGGTCTTCCCTGTTTGCTGATTTTGACAACGATGGCTGGAAAGATCTCTTTGTCACCAATGGCTATTATCGCGATTATACCAACCGGGATTTTCTGAAATTCAAGGGAGACTATTACTTTCAGAAAGCTGTAAACAACGAACAGGCCGATACTTTTCAGCTGGTGAGCAGCATGACCTCTACTCCCATACACAATTATATATTTCAGAATAACAAAGACCTGACCTTTACCGACCAGAGCATTCACTGGGGTTTTGATACCCGTGTATTTTCCAATGGGGCTGCCTACAGCGACCTGGATAACGACGGTGACCTGGATCTGGTGGTCAACAACCTGAATGAACGTGCCTTTGTCTACCAAAATATGGCCCGTGAAAAGTATCCTGAAAAAAACTATCTGGATCTGGTATTCAAACCTGAAAAAGGAACAGCTTTGGGTTCGAAGGTCTATGTATACACCCGAGAAGGGCAGCAGTATTATGAATACATGCCTACCCGTGGGTTCCAGTCTTCGGTCAGTCATAAACTGCACCTGGGGCTGGGCGATGTGTCTGTGGCGGATTCTCTCAGGGTGGTCTGGCTTTCAGGAAAACAGCAGGTCATCAAAAAGGTGAAAGCCAACCAGACCTTAACGCTGGAGGAAAAAAAGGCTGATCAGAAAGCCATGCCGGTAGCGGCCGCTCCGGACTACTGTGTGTTCTCCAAAACACCAACCCTGGTACCTTACCAGCACCAGGAATATGCCTACAATGATTTTAAAAGACAGCCCCTGCTGATGACCATGCTCACGACCTGCGGACCGGCCATGGCGACAGCGGACATCAACCAGGATCAGCTCACCGATGTTTTTGTAGGGGGTGCCAAAGGCAATCTGGGTAAAGTGTTTACACAGACGCCCGCAGGAACCTTTGAAGAGGTAAACCAGTCGTTTGCGAAAAAAGATGCCCTCCATACGGATGCCGATGCCATCTTTTTTGATGCGGATGGTGATGGTGATCAGGACCTGTACGTGGCCAGCGGAGGCTATCAGGATTATCAGCCGCATGACCTGGCTCTGCAAGACCGGCTGTACCTGAACGACGGTCAGGGGAATTTCACCACTGCTGCCAATGCCTTACCGCCCCTATTGGTCAGTAAATCCTGCGTAAGACCCTATGATTTTGATCAGGATGGGGATATGGATTTGTTTGTAGGAGGCCGGGTCATTCCCGGTGAATATCCGGTAGCCCCTCAAAGCTATCTGCTGCAAAATGACGGCAACGGTCCCGGTGGGGAGCCACATTTTACCGATGTGGTGGCCCACCATATACCGGGGCTCGCACAGGCTGGTATGGTAACAGACGCTGCCTGGACCGATCTGGATGGCGATGGTCGTAAAGATCTGGTAGTCGTGGGAGAGTATATGCCCATACAGGTGTACCTCAACAAAGGGAATCAGCCCTTTGTGGAAGCCACGGATCAGTATTTTGAGCAGCCAATGAGTGGCTTATGGTGCAGCCTGCTGGTGGCCGATTTTGATGCAGATGGCGATGAAGATGTGGTGGCCGGTAATTTCGGCTTAAACTCACAACTGAAAGCCAGCGCAGAGGAACCGCTGCAGATGGTCTATAAAGACTTTGACAGCAATGGCTCTATTGATCCCATCATGACGTATTACATCCAGGGGAAATCTTACCCCTTTGCCAGCCGGGGCGAGTTACTGGATCAGATTTACAGTATGCGGCAGAAATTCACTTCCTATTCTTCTTATGCCAATGCACAGCTTACGGATATATTCTCGCCAAAAGAGTTGCAGGAGGCTACGATGCTGAAGGCAGCAACACTGGCCACTGTATACCTGGAAAATAAAAACGGCAAAATGATGCCTCATGCTTTACCCAAAGAGGCACAGTTTGCGCCTGTGTACGCGATGACCACCCTGGACTATAACCAGGACGGCCATTTAGACCTGATTGTTGTTGGAAACCAGAGTGCTATCAGAATCCGTATGGGTGTGATCGATGCCAACTATGGGCAATTGTTCGAAGGAGATGGCCAGGGGAACTTTACCTATGTGCCGCAGGCCACCTCAGGCTTTGATATAAAAGGAGATGCCAAATCTCTGGAAAAAATTAAAATCCAAAACGATACTTATTTACTGGTAGGGATCAATAACGCTGGCGTTGAATCTTACAAACTGACACATCCATGAAAAGGATAAGCATTTATTTGTGGCTCCATTGTATCATATGTTGGGCTTATGCCGGAAGCGCTCCCAAAGAGCGACCAGAGGCTGTGAAAGACTTTGCCGATCAGGTCTTTGAACTATCAGCTGTGATGCTGCACGATGTGGTGAACCCACCAGCCGCCAGCCGTTTTTACGCTTACTCCTTGCTGGCTGCTTATCAGGTGGTGCAAACCCAAAATAAAAGTCTTCCTGACATCAGCCAGCAGTTTACAGAGAAGCCAGCCTTTACGCCCTTGCCGGTTCCGGAGGCTCTCGATCACGTTTTTGCGGCTACCTATGCGATGCTGGAGCTGGGTAAGCAGATGATGCCTTCCGGTTATATGTTGCAGGAAAAGCAGGACGCTTACCTGGCTTCTTATCAAAAGGAGTATCCTTTGTCTGAAAAAGCAGTGGCCACTCATAAGGCTTATGCCGAAGCTGTCGCGCAGCAGGTCTTGCAATATGCAAAAGGAGATGGGTATACCAGGCTGAGTACCTATACCCAGTATACACCCACACAGGAAGAAGGGCGCTGGTATCCTACGCCTCCGGCGTATATTGCTGCCATTGAGCCGAACTGGAAAAACATCAGAACCTTTTTCATGGACTCTTCCAGGCAGTTTGCGCCTTCGCCGCCAGCGGCTTTCAATCTGGATAGTACCAGCAGTTTTTTTACGCAAATGATAGAAGTGTATGAGACCGTCAACCACCTGACGAAAGAACAAAGAGAGATTGCTAATTTCTGGGATTGCAACCCCTTTGCTGTACAGTTTACAGGACATATGGCCATTGGATTGAAAAAAATAACACCAGGAGGCCATTGGATGGGTATTGCCGGTATTGCTTGTGAAAAAGCCCAAACCTCTTTCGACTCCACCGTCATGATTCACACCCTGTTGGCCCTTACCCTGCACGATGCGTTTATCAGTTGCTGGCAGGAGAAATACAAGAGTGACCGTATCCGGCCGGAAACGGCTATTAACCGCTATCATGACCAAACCTGGAAACCCCTGTTGCAAACACCCCCTTTCCCGGAATATACTAGTGGCCATAGTGTGGTGTCCAGTGCGGCGGCCGTCATGCTGACAGCCCTGCTGGGAGATAATTTCGCTTTTGATGATTCCTCGGAAGTCTATTTCGGCTTACCGGTCAGGTCCTTTACCTCATTTTATCAGGCGGCAGAAGAAGCTGCCATTTCCCGCTTGTATGGAGGCATTCATTTCAGGGATGCTATTGAAGAAGGTGTGAAGCAGGGTAAAGCCCTGGGGCATTATGTTCTCAACCGCTTGTCACCTCCGGATTATTCCGGAAAATAAAGTAATAATGGACGCTTCATTGGTATTAAAAAATACTATATAACAAAGGGATCATAACTATTTTCGCAGGCTATCAAATCTTCAGTTTCTTTAAGTAATATTCAATAATAATATAATATAAAAGCTGTTGCCCTGTCTTTTATATATGCCTTTTAAGGCGGATAGCAGGTGGATTTTTCCTGAGATAATTATAAATTCGAAAAGTTTGCAGATGTAATAATAATACGTAAATTGTTCACTATATGGGCAAATGCACCCATTATGTTTATCAGTGTTTATTAAAATTTTACAACCCTTAATGTTAATCTCAAAATCAGTAGTTCAACCTAAACTCATGTTACATGAAAAGACAATTACTTATTTTTTTGTTTCTGACAGCCTGTGCTACCCACCTGTGGGCACAGGGCCAGGTCAGTGGAAAAGTTACCGACCAGGAAGATAATGCTCCTCTTCCCGGTGTCAACGTAGTTATCGCAGGTACCCAACAAGGAACAATCACCGATATGGACGGTAACTATACGATTAGTGTTCCGGCTAACGCTACCCTGGTGTTTTCTTCCATAGGTTATACAGAAAATAGGATAGAAGTAGGGAACCAATCTACGGTTAACGTGGTGATGGTGCCCGATGTCCAATCCTTACAGGAAGTAGTCGTAACAGCCTTGGGTGTTGAACGGGAAACAAAAGCCTTACAGTATTCCGTATCGGAAGTGGATGGCTCTAGTCTGACCCAAGCCCGTGAGATCAACATAGGCAATCAGTTGGCCGGAAGAGTGGCCGGTGTGAATGTGAACAGACCGTCTTCAGGTCCTGCCGGTTCCACGCGTATTATCATTCGTGGTAATAAGACGCTGGGAGGGCAAAACCAGCCGCTCTATGTCGTGGATGGGGTGCCTATCGACAACTCAGGATTTGGTCAGGCTGGTCTATGGGGTGGCCGTGATGAAGGAGATGGTTTGAATAGTATCAACCCGGATGATATTGCCTCTATCTCCGTATTAAAAGGGGCCAGTGCTTCAGCGCTCTACGGTTCAAGAGGCGGTAATGGGGTTATTCTCATCACAACCAAGAAAGGAGCGGCTGGAAGAGGATTGGGCATTGAATTCAATTCCAACTACGTCTTTGAAACCATCAACAACCTTAGCGATCTTCAGACAAAATATGGTTCAGGTCAACATGTGAATGAGGTAGCCACAGCGCCCAGTACCGCCCAGCAGGCTTTCGACTGGGGTGATGATTCCTGGGGTACTTTGATGGACGGCCGCCCGGTCATTCAGTTCGACGGTGTGGAAAGACCTTACTCTTATGCCGGGGATAACTGGGATCGCTTCTATCAGACAGGAAGCGCCTGGACCAATAGCCTTTCTGTTTCAGGAGGTTCTGAAACCCAGACTTTCCGCTTTTCAGTGGCCGATCTTCGCAGCGATGGTGTGATTCCCAACACCGGTTTTGATAGAACAAACGTTTCTCTCACCACCAACGCCAAGTTTGCCGACAAGCTTACGGTAGATGCAAAAGCCCTGTACTCTCACGAAAAAGCGCATAACAGACCTGTGCTGTCAGATTCTCCCGGAAACGCTGTGCAATCTATCTGGAGAATGCCTCCCAGCATCAATGTAGAAAACTATAAAGGAGATCCTAACAAATTGGGTGCTATTCCGGAAGGTGTTTCCGACGATCTGTTGCTCATCTATGGACAGGGTGGAGATCCCAGAAGGCCAGGCCAGGAATGGTTGCCAGCGGCGAATAACTGGGGACAGAATCCTTATTGGTCAGCTTACCAGTTTAATAATGATGATACCAGAGACCGTCTGATTACCTCCGGTGGCTTGCGGTACGACTTCACCGACTTTCTGTATGCTTCTGGCCGGATTGGGATGGACTGGTTTACCAGAAGAGATGAGTCTTTAACCCCGGAAGGTACCGGTTACCAACTGGGAGGCTCTATTTCTGAAGGCGAAGACCGCGTTCGGGAGATAAACATGGAATACACCGTAGGGTTCAATAAAACTTTTGGAACCATTGGTGTCAATGCCTTTGTGGGTGGCAACAGAATGCGGCGATCAAGTGAAAGAATTGCCGCTAACGGTAATGGTTTTAATGTGCCATTCTTCCCTGCTATCAACAATGCAGCCACGAGAAATTATGATTATGGTTTCTCCGAACAAGGTATCAACTCTTTGTTTTACTCGGCTGAGTTGAGCTACAACGGCGTGCTGTTCTTGACCACTACCGGACGGCAAGACTGGTGGTCTGTGCTGAAAGCACCCAACAACAATCTCTTTTATCCTTCAGTAGGAGCGAGTTTCGTATTCTCTGATGCCTTTGACGAACTGCCAGGTTGGTTGAGCTTTGGTAAAATACGTGGTTCCTGGGCGCAGACCGGTTTTATCGGAGACCTTACGCCGTACAATACGGACCTGACTTACTCTCTGAATGGCAATTCTCACTTAGGCCGGACCATGGCTACCTTTACACAAGCAGGTGGCAACAATGGTACGATTCCTAACCCGAACCTTATTCCTGCCACTTCCACAGAAATTGAAGTGGGTTTCGACCTGAGAAC
Source organism: Catalimonadaceae bacterium JC749 (assembly GCA_021730635.1). Lineage (GTDB taxonomy): Bacteria > Bacteroidota > Bacteroidia > Cytophagales > Cyclobacteriaceae > JAJNNC01. Next base: position 143,534 of record JAJNNC010000001.1, on the reverse strand, counting down.
TTTTAGCGACAGGCTGGGTTTGGATTTTACTTACTACCACCAGAAAACCACGGATGATATTCTGAGTGTCACTATCTCCAGAGCGTCAGGCTTTGGTGCTACCCGGGTCAATGTGGGTGAAGTTCAAAATCAAGGCGTTGAAATCCTGCTCACAGGAACACCGATTCAAGGGCCCTTCCTCTGGGATGTATCCTTAAACTTTGCTAAGAACATCAACGAAGTAGTTTCCCTGGCACCCGGTTTTGAAGAGTTGACACTGGAAGAACCCAGAACCAGAAACGTGTATATTAAGCACCTGGTCGGAGAGCCATTCGGCATGATTACCGGTCGTGTTCAACAAACAACACCCGATGGACGCCCCATCTTCCTGGAAGATGGACGCCCTGTGGCTTCGTCTACCTATGTGCCGATAGGAAATGGTATTGCTGACTGGACAGGCGGTATCAACAACTCCTTTAACTACAAAGGTATTGATCTGACTTTCCTGATCGACTTTAAGTTAGGAGGGGATATTTTCTCAGGAACCAACAACCGTTTGACCCAGTGGGGGCTGCATAAGCAATCGCTGATTGGAAGGGCAGGAGAAACACCGCTACATGTCACCGGTGTGGTTAATACAGGTACGGAAGATGAACCTGTGTATACGCCTATTGATAGAGACCTGACTCCCGACGAAGCCCGTAATTACTGGAACTCTATAGGAGGGGAGGCTACAGCCATTTCTTCTATGTTCTTATACGATGCTTCTTTCTGGAAACTGAGACAACTTACTTTAGGGTATAGCTTGCCATCATCTTTGTTGGAAAGAACGCCGTTCCAAAACATTACGCTCTCTTTTGTGGGCAGGAACCTGGCTATCTTGCACAAGAATATTGACAATGTTGATCCGGAGTCCGCTTATTCTACTAATGCAGGTGCACAAGGGCTGGAATATTTTGCTATGCCCAGCACCCGTAGCTATGGGTTTAACTTAAGAGTGGGATTCTAAAACATTAAATAGTAAAATAATGAAGTACATAACTTATATAAATAAATTGATTCTATGCGCCATAGCGCTGGTAACGCCGCTTGTCGGATGTGATACTGACGAATTGCGCGATCTGAATATAAACCCACAGGCACTGCCGCAAGTTGATATGAACTTTCTGTTCACTGCGGCTGAACTGGGTGCCGCTTCCGCTGGCTCCGCCGGAGATAACCGATACATCGACTGGAGAACGAATATTGGTTTTGCCGCCTATGCTATACAGCAGTTAGCCAATGTGAGTGGTGGTATTGCCCCTGGTGACAAATACACCGATAACGTGGAAAGCTACAATGCGCCCTGGGAGTTTATCTATGGTGACCAGCTGAAAAACCTAAATGAGGTGTTGATACAAACCGGGCCCGGAGGATTTCAGGAAGGACAGAAGAAGAATACGCGGGAAGCCTCCAGAATACTACGTGCTTTTCTGTTCCATCGTCTGACCGACTATTATGGTAACATTCCCTATTCAGAAGCGCTCAACGGCATAGAAGGTAATTTTTCGCCTGCCTATGATCCTCAACAGGCTATCTATACGGATCTCCTGAAAGAACTGGATGAAGCCGCTGCAGCTATCAGTGCTTCCAATCCGGATGAGGGTTTTGCTGCTGCTGATCTTATTTACGATGGCGACATTGCTAAGTGGAAAAAGTGGGCTTATTCCTTGATGCTACGTTTGGCTATGCGGGTTTCCAATGTCGATGCGGCAATGGCTAATGAGTATGTGACCAAAGCAGTAGCAGGAGGTGTATTTACCAGCAACGACGACAATGCATGGGTTCCCATGTCGCTCGGTCCAAGCGAATGGACGAATCAAAATGGTATTTCAAGGGCTTTCGCAGCGGGTGATGGCGGACAACCTTCTATTCTGAGCAATACGCTGGTGGACATGCTAAAAGGAGCCAATCCTAACGATGCCAGCGATGATGATCCCAGACTGTTGATTCTGAGCGATGGGGTGAACGGCAATAAAGATCCTTTGGTGCAGAGAGGTATGCCCAACGGGTTAGACCAAGGTCTTCTCGATGGTTATGTAGGGCAGGTAGGCGCTAACCCTAGCGAGCTGTTTTCCAGAATTAACCTGCTGATGCTAGATGATGATGATCCGTATATGCTCATGAATTATGCGGAAGTGGAGCTGCTGATGGCCGAAGCTATCGAACGCGGAATCGGTACTGTACCGGGAACAGCACAGGCGCATTATGAAGCTGGCGTGAAGGCTGCCATGCAAATGTATGCCGGTAATTCCAGCGAGCGTCCTTATGGTTATGATCCTTCCCTTACCGTTTCTGACGAAGCAGTAGCCAATTACCTGGCGCAATATCCCTATGGGGTTTACGAACCTGCTTTGGAAATGATCGGCGAGCAGTTGTGGCTTAGCAAATTCTTCAACTGGTGGGATGCCTGGGCCGACTGGAGAAGAACAGGTTATCCGGAGCTGACACCTGTAAACTATCCGGGTAATGTGACCAATGGTACCATACCAAGGAAATTGAGATTGCCAACCCATGAGGTTGCTGTAAACAGTGATAACATTGCTGCCGGGGCTACTTCACCCGATGACCCCACCGGCAGAGTATGGTGGGATGGTGGCAACTAACCCATAATACAATATGATAATGATTGAAAACCCTGGAGCCTGGCCTTCAGGGTTTTTTTATGGAAGAAATTCCAACCAAAAATCTGCTTTACACGGATGCTTATCAGGTGTCAATCCGGGTGTATTGCTATGCAGCGGTATCGTTGTTGTGTCAGAATATTCCGTTTCCGTGAGATCCCATATAGGCACCCCAGCGTACAGCATCTCTCACACGGATAGGCGTCGAAATTCTTCTGATTCTCATGCCTAAAAAAAGAAGCAGGTCGCCCCGATGATAGTACTGGCAGTAAATAATATCCAGGTAACCATCCTCATCCAGGTCACCGATCCAGGGTGTGGAAAAAATATTTTTAAAACCGGGTGATTGATCAATGGTATTGACAGAACCTTTGCTGAAATCAATGGCAATCAATTTGTTTTCCATTACGCTGGGGGCTTTGCCTGCAAATCCTACCGCACAATCGAACTCATTGATACTGAGAATGGCTTCATCCTGCCCATCCCTGTTTAAATCATAAACGACAGGAGAAGAAAACCCGGTACAGCCCATGGAGTCCATGTAGACCACGCGCCCGTTGGAGCCATCCAGCATGATCTGTATAGACCCCGTACTGTGAGGCCATTGCCCTTCACTCACAAACGTAAAGAAATCAGGCACCTCATCGTCTGTAAAATAACCTACGGCAAAACTATTACTCGACTCTGTATTCTGTATGTGCTGTTGCCATAACAAATCCTGATTTTTTCCATCAATGGCAAAAACAGTGCTGCTATGGGAGATAGCTACTATATCGAGATAACGGTCCTGGTTGATATCGGCCACGACAGGAGGTGCAATAAAGCCATGGCCTTCCTCGGAAGCCAGCACCGTCGCCCTTGACAGTTGCTGGTCCAGCAGGTCAGAAAGTTTGGCCATATACAGCTTGCCTTCGATGGTTTCGCCACCGGTACCAAAAATAATGAGCGGGTCTTTGCTATCCGGCTGCTCAAAGCATAAAGGAGGCATATACGATTCTTTGCCGTCAGGCATGGTGTCGGCGGCAAGAATATGCCCTGTTTTTATGTCAATCAGCATCAGTACACCCGGAAAACGGTTTTCTTCTGTGTAGGGAGCTGCTTTCGAATTGCCACTGTTGACAATCAGCAGGTCTGGGAGGCCATCCTGGTTTTGGTCTGGTGCCAACACACTGTTCTGAAAGTTGAAGCGTGCGTACTGTAACACAGGATCCTCTTCATACTGGTACTGGTAAGTCCATATCACCTCACCCGTTTTGCCATTAATGGCCTTTAACTCAGGGGATCTTCCTCCGATAAACACATCCTGCACCCCATCGCCCGTAATATCGTAGAAGGTAGCGGAACCATACACCTGATCTGCGGCTTCCTGTTCCCATAAGATGTCTCCTGTTTTGCCATCCAGGGCCAATATGCCTTGTTGGCTGTATTGATACTCATTTTTACCGGCACCAATCACAATGTCAAGGATCCCATCTTCATTCAAATCCGTTGCCCGTGGAGAAGATTGGGAACCAATCCGATAAAGGTTTTTGTCCCATACCAATTCACTTTTCTTTGAGGTACAGCTTTCTAAAAGCATTGAAGCCAACAAGCATAGAAAAGAAAATTTGAGAGGAATTTTTACCATAACATCTTTTATGAATCTATCCATCCTAACTGGTAAATGTATTAATAATTGCTGTAAAAGAAGTGTATCCTAGGCTAAAAGGACGTATTCCTCAGGCAGGATGAACTGTCTGCAAATCCCTGATGTTGCTTATATGATTGGTGCTGTATACCCTGTTAATAATCAGCAGAGCGCAGGCGCTTTGTCTTATCCGGTTTCATCCTGTTACTTTCATGCCCTTATCTTTTATCTTCTAGTAAGATTTAGTTTACATATTATATAGACTTTATTATTTTTATCCCATGCTTTCCAAAAAGACCAAATACGCGATCAATGCTTTAGTATATTTAGCCAGAACCTACGAGGAAGGAGGTCCCATCTTGATTAGCCAGATTGCCGAGAGTGAAAATATTCCTCAGAAATTCCTGGAAGCCATATTGCTGGATCTGAAAAATGCCGGTATTCTGAATAGTAAGAAAGGAAGGGGAGGTGGTTATTACCTGTTAAAGAAACCTGAGAAAGTAACCATAGCAGATGTTATGCGCCTTTTCGATGGCCCTATTGCTTTGTTACCCTGCGTCACCTACAAATATTATGAGCGCTGTGAAGAGTGTAAAGACGAGGATGTCTGTGGCATCAGGGATGTTTTCTTTGAGGTTCGAAAAGAAACGGTACGCAAACTCAAAAGCGCTACGCTGGCTTCCATTATAGAAAGGGAAAAAAAACTCAAAAAGAAAGCAAAAGATTTGGTGTAGGCTATCATCAACCGTGCGTTTTCTGTTCATCGCATGAGCAAGGTTCAACGATATCCTTTTCAGGATCATCCATAAAGTGTAAGCCCCGCTCATATCATATGAAAATCAGGGCTTACCATCTTCTAAGCAATGCTTTTATTTCCTTAACAAACCGTCAAAAGTGAGTGCCAGATAATACATGGCTCCAATGACAGGCCCTCCTTCATACTGATAATACCTGTTGTTGAAAAGATTAGAGCCACCCAGTTTGGCGGTAGCCAACAGGGAAGGTATTTTGGCAGTCACCTGCGCATCAAAAGTATGGTATGCCGGTACTATCCCGTTAGCGAGTGGTGCTTTCCAGGCAAAAGCATCCTGCCACCGCCAGGCGAGATTAAACCCAAAGTTTTTGAAAAGCTCCCGGTTGCCTATACTGATGTTGGCAATATAGGCAGGTGTATTGAAAGGTGTTTCCAATCCATTGTCTTTGGCTTCAATCTTATCCAGTTTGGCATAACTCAGGTTGCCGCTCAGACTGTATTTCTGGTAAAAATTATAAGAAATACCCAGAGAACCGCCATAATTGTAATAAGTGCTTTTGGCATTGGTCCACATGCGGTAACGGGTATGGCGCGTGCGGTCTTCCACTTCAAAGATGGTAGGATCCACCCCGTTGACCAGTTCACCGATGGTGCCTTCGTTGGGTACGGCGATTTCTATCTGGTCTATAAAATTATTGTAAATATTATAGTAGAAATCCGCATCGATAAACAGGCGGTTGTCCCACAAGGAGGCCTTATAACCTACATCAAAAGCGTTGATTTCTTCCGGCACCAGGTATGTATATGTATTTCTTTCCAGCAAACCCTGGTTATCCAGAGTAGCCTGTTCCCGTGTTTTGCCTGCATTGTTGATATCGCTGGTAACAGCCGCCTGAAAGGCATCTACCGAACTTCTCAGGTAAGAGTTTTCAAACAGTTGCAAATGCTGTGACATGATGTCTATCCCGCCAAAGCGGATCACCCCTCCGTTATTGACCGTAGAAAATCCTTCAAATAAGGTAGGAAAACGAAAACCATTCTGGTACGACACCCTGAAGTTGTGCAGTTGTTGCAAGGTGTACACCGCAGCAACCCTTGGGTTGAGTTCTGCCTCATAATACTGATTTTTGTCTAACCTGAGGGAAGCTGTCAGTTTGAGTTTTTCTTTCAGCAATGTTTTTGTCCCCTGCGCAAATGCCCCGTATTTGGCGTTATGCAGGATGGCCAGCGGATCATCTCCGCTTGGGTTGGTAAAGCTATTGCCCTCCGGCTGTATCAAAAAATCACGGTAATCGGCGCCTATCAATACATCCATCCACTTGATCCTGTCTCGAAAATCATACTGCCCTTCCACATGATAGAATTTATGCTCCATCACCAACTGGGCACCCAGATCCCAGTTATTGATATGAGCTAGCTCATCAAGTTTTTCCTCAAAGGCGGTCGTACCCGGAACGTACCTGCCAGCGTCTGCAACAGCTCTCGCCAGGCGGTGACTTTCTGCCACTGACACTCCTTGTCCGTAATGTTCGTTGAAGGCAGTTTGGTAGTCGGTATACCAGACATCATCGCTTTTGAAAGCCCGGTCCATATTTTCACCCATAGGCCGCAGGTTATAAGAGTCGTCAGTATTTTCTATCACCAGGTAGCCCCGCAGCAGATAATGGCTGCCTTTCACTTCCGCCTTGTGCTGCTGTATCCAATAATCATCCAGTTTAATGCGGTTGCCTCTCTGATATATAGCATCGGAGGTACCGATGCGGTAGGCATAAGAGGCTTCTATGTTCTCAGTGAATTTATAATGCAGGGCGGCATCCAGTTTTACATTCTCTACCTTGTAGTCGTCATTCACAATATATTTCTCATAGTAACCAGTGCGACGCACTTCATATCTTTTGCCATCGGACAGGGTAAGGTTTCTCCTGTTCGAACTTTCGTTCCCATAAGCGTTCAGCGGGTCAGCGGCAGGGTTATCATCTCCTACCAAACCCACAGAGGCATTGGCCTCGGGGTTCAGTTCCCGTCTGCTGTCGGCTACCCAGTCGGTCCCTCTCAGATATCCTACATTGATTTTGAAGGCAAAGCGGTTGTTGAAAGCCTTGGCATAGCGAACCGCACTTTCGGTAAACAATTGAGGGGTGTACTCCACGCCGTCTACGTGGTTAACGCCCGTACGCTGGTAAAGACTCAACCCCTGATACAGAAAAGGACTTTTGGTGATAAGGTTAGAAATCCCATTCAACGCGTTCATACCATACAGGGCGGAAGAAGCGCCGGGCGTGATCTCAATGCTTTCTATATCCAGTTCGGTAGGGCCTACCGTATTGGCGATGGAAACGCCCAGCCCTGGCGCCTGTGTATCAGCGCCATCTACCATTTGCAGAAAGCGGGCATTGGTTGTGTTGGCAAACCCGCGGGTGTTTGGCACTTTAAAACCCAGGCTGAGGGTAGTCATCTGTACGCCTTTTACACTTTCGATAGCATCAAAAAAGCTGGGCGAAGGCGTTTCTTTGATAGCCCGTATATCCAGTTTCTCGATAGCTACCGGCGATTTGGAGATCCTCTCCTCTACCCGTGAGGCGGTAACCACTACCTCTTCCGCCAGCAAGGTCTGTGTGATCAGTTCAATATGGATATCAGAAGAAAGATTCTCAATAATATACTCCTGTGGCGCATAGCCAATGGAGGAAACAAGCAAGGTGAAAGGGAACTTCAACTTTGTTTTAAATGAAAAATTCCCATCAGCATCAGTGATGGTACCGGTCACGGAGTTTTTGACAGCGATAGAGACACCCAGCAAGGGTTCTTGGGTTTCCTGGTCAATAACATGACCAGACACTTCTACGACGGTAGATTGAGCGGGTAACTGCAGCGACAACAAAGTCAGCAGCACGATGGCAAGGCTGATAAAAGCATTGCGGGGGAACGAGGATAAAAAGTGTTTCATAATAGTTGATTAATTCTATAGATTATATATAGTAATGAAAAAGGTATTATTTGATTAACAATTTTGTATTTACTTGAACTTACTGACTGAGGAAGACCACCAGGATTGGGCAGTGGTCATAAAAAAAATTAAACTTTCAGAAATGACATTTTTACAAATGTAATAACTCTATTGAATTTATAGACTTATAGATAAAATTTTTTTTATCAAGCATACTAAACTCATGATACAAAAATATTTTTTCTACAATTAGTCTATCAAATATATAGATTATATATATTTGTATTAACAAAACTAACTGAGCCCAACCCATGAGGCGAAAAATGTATCCCTTACTGCTGGTTTTATGGATGGTACAGCAGGCGGCTGCCCAGCAGAATGAAAAAAATATCACTTCCCAAGCCTTCCTTTGGGTACGCTACTATCCCAAGTTTGTGTTGGGAGATCACTGGGAATTCCATGCAGAAATAGAAGAGCGGCGTTCCCTTTTTCCTGATCGTCAGCAGGTACGTTTATTGCCCAGAGTGCAACTGTACTATTTGCTGGGCGATGCTTTTACCTTTGGTACCGGTATTTCTTATTTTCTGCAATCCCTTCCTGCCGATCCTGAACAGGCGGTGGAAGTGGTACGGCCCGAATGGCGACCCCATCAGGAAATTAACCATAAAACCAAAGCAGGCAAACTGGGCATAGCCCATCGTTATCGGTTTGAAGAACGTTATTTCAGAAAAATGGAAGGCAATCAGTTAACCGATGGATATGATTTTAACTTCCGGGCCCGGTACCAGTTGCAACTGCAGTATCCTCTCATCCGGAAAGATGTTAAAAAAGGTGCCCTGGATATCAAAATGTACGATGAAATAATGCTCAATCTGGGTAAACAGGTGGTCTATAATACCTTTGACCAAAACCGGCTGGGTATGGCACTGAATTATGGGATACTGGAAAACTTGCAACTGCAGTTTGATTTCTTTCACTGGTTTCAACAGCGAAATAGCGGCATAGACTATATCAGCCAATATATTTCCCGATTTACCATATTTCACACAATGGATTTTAGCCATTAATTTTTTGCACTCTTTAGTCTACTAATCCTATATAGATAAAATATTAATATTCATTATAAAGTAAACAAATATGTATCTGAAGTATCTCTTAATCATAGTTATAAGTACCTTTTTGTGCTACGGCTGCCAAAACTCAAACTCCGCAGACCGGAAGGCATCTGGGGAAAACGCAGGAGAATTGGAGGGTTCTGTCTCTATTTCCGGTGCTTTTGCCCTGTATCCTTTGGTAACGGTCTGGGCTGAAGAATTCACTAAAATTCATCCGGAGGTTCGTTTCAATATCTCAGCGGGAGGCGCTGGAAAAGGGATGGCCGATGCCTTGGCAGAAGCAGTAGACCTGGGCATGTTCTCCCGGGAGTTGAAGCAGGAAGAAAAACAAAAGGGTGCCTGGTGGCTGGCTGTTACAAAAGATGCGGTGCTGCCCACCATCAGTACAGACAATCCGGCGATCCAACCTCTCAAAGAGAAAGGATTAACCCAGGAAGAACTTCGTGAAATCTTTATTACAGGCGATCTCCAGAATTGGGGTAAAGCGACTGAAGAGAATCTGGATGCCAAGATTACTGTCTACACCCGATCAGATGCTTCTGGTGCCGCAGCCGTTTGGGCAGAATATCTGGGCGCCGAAGGGCAGGAAGCTTTGCAAGGGGTAGGGGTGTTTGGCGATCCGGGACTGGCCGATGCACTGAAAAAAGACAAGAATGGTATTGGCTTCAACAATATTATCTATGTGTACGACCTGCAAACCAAACAAAAATATCCTGGCATAGAAGTGATCCCTATCGACGTCGACAACGATGGGGTGATCAGTGATGAGGAACGTTTTTATAATAATATGGACGAGGTGGTGGCTGCTATCACCGATGGACGCTATCCTTCTCCCCCCGCGCGTGATTTGTATTTTGTAGCGAAAGGCCAACCCCAAAATCCATTGGTACAAGCCTTTTTGCAGTGGGTACTTACCGACGGACAGCAGTTTGTGGAGCAGGCAGGCTATATCAAACTTACGGAGGAGAAAATTCAAAGTGAATCGGCCAAATTACAATCTCCTGACACTACCCTGTAAAAACGAAAGTTTCATTCATACAATCCTTTAACCTTTCAGTCCTTCAATCCTTATGAAACTGAGTAGAAAACTTAAAAATAAAACCTCTTCGGTCTGGATGGTAGCGGCAGCGCTGATTGTCCTGTTGTTGCCCTTCGCCATCGTGTTAGGACTTATCCTGAAATCGATACCGCTGTTAGAAGAAAAAGGACTCATCGATCTGTTCTCTTCTTCTGACTGGCAACCGGGCCGTGGGCAGTTCGGATTTTTGCCCTTTATCCTGAGTTCGGTCGCTGTATCTTTGCTCGGACTCCTGATCCTGATACCGCTGGGCTTTTTCCCGGCCGTCTACCTGACACAGTATGCGCCGCCAAGATTGTTGAGCATCATGCGTTCTGTCATCGACATGCTGGCCGGTATTCCTTCCGTTATTCATGGGGTGTGGGGGGTGCTGGTGGTCGTGCCGCTCATCGCCAAATATGTTGGCCCCTTCTTCGGAAAAGATACCTCAGGGTATACCATACTGGCTGCCAGCATCGTGTTGGCTATCTCGGTCATTCCTTTTGTGCTGCACATGTTGCTGGAAGTGTTTCGCTGTATTCCGGTAGCCTTGAAAGAAGCTTCCTTGTCGTTGGGTGCTACCTACTGGGAAACGATCAAAAAAGTAGTGATACGGGAAGCCATGCCCGGTATCGTAGCGGCCTATGCGCTGGGTGTTTCCAAAGCTTTCGGCGAAACCATTGCCGTCCTTATGGTGGTGGGTAATATGGCACAGCTACCCAAAGGTGTATTGGAGCCAGGCTATCCGCTACCGGCCCTGATCGCTAATAACTATGGCGAGATGCTATCTATTCCTATGTACGACTCGGCGCTGATGTTTGCGGCCCTGGTCTTATTTGCCATCGTCTTAGTCTTTAACCTGATCTCCAGAGTGCTGATCCAACGTACCACCACGCTTTAACAGACATTACTATGAACCTGAAGAGAAAAATATGGGAAGAGCAGTTTTTTAAATACCTGATGGGGTTTTTCACCTACAGCATCATGGCTATTCTGTTCTTTATCATCTATGAAATACTGAAAAAAGGGGTTCCTGCCCTGTCATGGGATATGATTACACAGGTGCCCAAAGGTGGTTTTTATTTTGGTAAGGAGGGGGGTATCCTCAATGCGATTGTCGGCACAGTGTATCTTTCTGTGGGTGCCTCTCTGATATCATTTGTGATCAGCCTGCCGGTCGCCCTGTTTATCAACATTGCCTTGGTAAAATATGGCCATTGGAAAAACACCATCCGCTTTATTCTGGATATTCTCTGGGGCGTACCGCCTATCGTCTATGGCGCTTTTGGCTTTACGCTGATGTTGGCGCTGGGCCTGCAGGCTTCCCTGCTGGTGGGTACCCTTACCATCGCTTTTCTCATTACCCCCATCATGATACGGGCGATGGATGAGGTCATCCGCAGTATACCGTTGGGGTTGCTGGAAGCTTCTTATTCTTTGGGGGCTACCCGCTATGAAACAGCTTTTGTCATCTTTTTCCGGCAGGCACTGCCTGGTATTGCCACAGCCTTTCTGCTAGGATTCGGCAAAGGGGTAGGCGACACCGCCGCCGTCTTATTCACCGCTGGCTATACGGATTATATTCCGGAAAGGCTGGCAGATCCGGCAGCTACCTTACCCTTGGCTATTTTCTTCCAGTTGGGGTCACCCATACCGGAAGTACAGGCACGGGCTTATGCCGCCGCTGTGATACTGACCGTCCTGATTTTGCTGATCAGTATCATTTCCCGATATATTTCTTCTAAACTCTCTAAAAATACGATATAACGATGAATACTATCATAAATAATGCACAGTCTACCCCTGTAAAGACGGAGTATAATTTCAGTAAACATGCGCTGAAAATTGAGCAACTCAATGTGTACCACGAACAGTCGCATATTCTTAAAAATGTAAATCTTTCTATACCGTCTAAAGGCATTACCGTCTTTCTGGGGCCTTCCGGTTGCGGTAAAACCACCCTGTTGAAATCGCTCAACCGCCTGACCGACCTGCACGCGGGCATGCGGGTGACAGGCAGTATCCGTCTGGGCGAGCAGGATATTCTGGCTACCAAAAATGCAGACCTGGCCCGGCTCCGGCAGAAGATGGGGCTGCTCTCCCAACGGCCTTTTCCGCTGCCCATGAGTATCTTTGACAATATCGCTTTTGGGCTGCGGATACAGGGTGTATATAACAAGACAGAAATTGCCGGAAAGGTGGAGTATCATTTAAAGCAGGTCGCTTTGTGGGACGAGGTAAAAGACAGACTGAAGTCGCCGGCTTCCCGCCTGTCTATCGGTCAGCAGCAACGCTTGTGTCTGGCACGCGGACTGGCCGTCAATCCGGAGATGATTCTGGCCGACGAGCCTACTTCCGCTCTGGATCCAATTTCCAGCCGCAAGATAGAAGAGCAGTTTGAAGAGCTGAAAAAAGATTATTCCATTATTCTGGTGACCCACATGTTGCGGCAGGCCAAACGTCTGGCCGATTATGTGGTGTTCATGTATTTCGGAGAGGTGATCGAGCAAGGCCCGGCCGATGAAGTCTTCACGCATCCTAAAACCAGAACCTTACAGGAATACCTCCTCGTAGGACATTAATAGTCTTTGTATGTTCATTCTCTTTTTTCCTCAAATAATATCGCTTAATTCCTTGTGTTAGGTTTGTATGAAGTTCGCTCCTTTTAACTCAAACGTCAGAGAAATACCTCAGTACTTAGTTAACAAGTATTGTGGGTTGCGTTCACAAAATGTGCGGCCATCCTGTGGGTTGTGTGGCTGAGAAGCCCTGGAACGGGTAGGCTAGTGTGAAAGTATCGTTCCACGACGGGCAAAAGGATGGCTTTTTTGCGCTCCACGCTGGATGACGCCTTTTTCTTTTCTAACTTTTCTTTTGGTCGAGCAAAAGAAAAGTTAATCTTGGTGTGACTTCGTAAAAGGCTCGGAAGTTATATCTGAATAGAAACTAGTCCAGAAGTTACTTCCGGACTACTACTCTATTCCAAACAATACAACCTATCCAGGCCACTTCCTACGCCTGGGAATGATAAACCGGAAGAATCGGACAGTCAGTCGTAGCCACCACTCCTTCGGATGACGTACCGACTGTATAAACAGAAAGGTACTCCGCTGGATGGAGGCTTCTGCCTGCTGGCGACAATTTTCCGTACTGAGCCGCATGGCATTGTACCAGGCCACCGAACGGGAAGCCCGGATGCCATAGTTGGTAAAGAACTCATCGAACGAACCGGCCAGCTTGTCGAGGCGAATCAGAAAAAGATCATAGCGGTCTGCTACCTGGTCTTGTATCTGTTCAGTACGGTTGGCCAGCACTTCATTCATCAGGTGAAAATCTGCCAGACGATGATTGTCCGGTTGTACCTTCAGCAAGGCATGCGGTAAGTCGTAGCTGATGTGGGCCATCATGGCATAAATCAGATCTTCCAGCACATACGACTGTTCGCGGCAGGAAGCCCGGAACACATCGGCCCAAGGTCTGGGCACCGTCTCATAGAGGGTATCCCAGGGCGTCGCTTCATTCAGCTCCGGATGCTGGAGGAGCCAGGCATCCAGGGCATCCATAGCTGCCATATAGGCTTTGCCAAAAGCACAGGCCAGTTTGGCTACCCAGACCGGGTCTTCAAAGCCGGACGCAGGATCTTCCAGCTTTTGGATCAGATCCAGTGTGATATCGTGATAGACATAGGCAAACACGGCCCTTTCATCCTGCTGGCGCTCATACTGGCGATGGTAAGGATACAGCAGCTCGGCAAGTTGTTTGACTTGCGCAATGGCTTGTAGGGTAGGATCATCAATGGACACGGTCTGTTTTCTCTATGCCTCTGCCCAGAGGCAGCTAAATCTATAGGATAATATAAGAAGAAATAAGCAATTGTGCCGCCATAACGTGATCCCAGACTATCTTCGTAATATATAGTTTGGAAGTAACTATGAACTAGAAATAATTAGGTATTCTTCCTTGTTGCTATCAGCCTTTTGAGTTCGGGTTCTAGTTTATCTATAAAATCCATCATATAATCTCCACGGGCAGGATTGGGCATCAGTATAGGAATGCCATCCTTGTAATCAAACTCAACTAGATCCGCATAGCAGAATCTGTTTTTTTTGTCTCTGTCGGGTCGGCCATAATCAGCCCCTTTGGGCTTGAAAAACTGAGTCTTTTTAAAAACCTCCCAGTCATAGAAGCGACAGGGATAAAAGTAGATAGGGACTACCAATACTCCTTCTGCCTGTATACGTTCTATTAAGACAGTTACCTCATGTTCTTTGATATAGTCGGAGGTCATGAAATGATCGCTGACCAGCAAAATGGCAACATCACAGGCAGCAGCTTCTTGCTGAATTTTCTTATGCCAGTCACTACCCAGTGCAATGCGCTCATCTGTGAAGATGTTGAGTCGGACAAAGGGTAGATTTTTAGTATAGCTTTTAAAATTATCATAAAAGGCTTTGTAATAGTCATCATGAGCATGTGCATAGGAGATAAATACTTTCATTTCCGGTTTGCCATCAGGCATGGCCGTGGCATCAGCGGCTTTCCAGAAGTCAACCTTAAATGCCTGTAGGTCTGCCATATTTCTCCACTTATCTTGATAATAACCCTTTACAGTGGTATCCAGTTGAGCGATCATTTTGGTGTGTTTAAAGTCATCAAGAATGTCGGTGATTTCCTGTTGTAATAGGTGGAAAAAAGCTTTTGGTTGATCGCCCACGATCTTTACCTCCAGCAGCTTTTCCTGCCAGTTTTCGATTACCTCTGCGTAGGTACCCTTATGGTGAACGATCACGCCTTGCCTCCATCGGTACCACTGATGCACCCAATCATTTTTTCTCACCATCAGCCGGTGCAGTAAGCCTGCCGGATAAAAAGGCTGGAAGGTCAACCGTACCTGATAAACAGTAGAAAGTTTACCCATCAGTTCTTCGAATTGGTAGGCCGGAGGGGTTTCCGGAAATAAAGCAGGCATCAGATAAAGGGGTCTGCCAAAAGGATCTTTGATCTGATAACACAATTCAAAAGCCAGCATCAGGGCGATGAGCTGGGCATATTCTTCTTGTTTAAACTTCTGCCAGATATTCGGAAAGTCCAGTTCGTTGAAGCTACCATAATTTCTGATGACTTTTTCTGACTGCAAAATGGCATAGGCAGCCTCCTTGACCCATTCGGCTTGTAAAACGATCAGGTCTTTCAAGGCTTCTATCTTACCAAAATGAATCACCGTTCCGATCCGATCCAGCGTATCCAGCCAATGTTCGGCTTCAAACTGAGTAAGGCCTTTATCTTGTGCCAGTGTCAGATATGCCTGGTAAGCCATATAGGTGGTTTCTTTTGCCTTTTCTTCCAGGGTTTCTTTAACGGCCAGCCAGGCCGGACTGTATCTGCGGGTGAATATGTCATAGCTGACCTGGGGTAAAATCATTTCTATAGTTCTTTCCAGCTGGTCCAGCCCTTCCAACGTTTTACAACTTATCCGAATGGTTTCCGGATGAATCTGTGGGTAGTAATTATGAATAGTGGCTTCATCAATAGGCTGTACCTTCAGATCTTTTTTGTTGTGAACGTGAATGACCGGGCTCGACAGCCTATGTTCTATATCAAAGCTAAAGGCTCGCACCATATTAAGCCAGTAGTCAAAACCCTGGTAAATATCTCCTCGATTATGATCATTTTCATCTGGAGAGGTCACATATAAATACAAAGAAGTACGACTGCAAAAGAACTGTTGCACAGCCCGGAACTTGCCTTGCCCTCCAAAATCCCAGATATTAAAAGTGAACGTGATGGTTTCTGTATGCTCTTTAACAGGTTTTATATCTTTCTTCATGCGATAGACGGCCAGTCCGTGGGTGCGCTCTTCAGGTTTGGGCAAAGGGGCATAAAGATCCTGTAATTTAAGCGCAATAGACGTTTTACCGACCTCTCCATTGCCTACCAGTACAATTTTGGCCTCATACAATGGCATCATGTCTACTTCAGCTTCTGTTTCTGCCAATATCCATTGACCATCTGGAGTTTGCTTGATTTTCCCCTGAGAAAGAAACCAGGAACGGATGGTACCAATACCACCCTGGCAAATTTCCAAAGGAGGTTCTTTCAATGGGTTATTGTCCAGAACCAAATGTTGCAAGCGCTGTAAAAGGGCAATGGTAGGAGCTATTGTCGTGATTTGGTTTCCGCTTACATACAATCTTTGCAGTTTGTGCAACCCCTTGGGCAAGGTAAGCTCTCTGAGTTTATTCCCATTCAGAAACAAATGCTGTAACTGACTGAGCCCGTTAGGCAATGTAAGGTTTGTTAGTTGATTATCACTGACGTCCAGGTATTGCAACTGGTTGAGGTTTTTAGGCAAAGCAATGGTTGTCAGTCGGTTTGCTCTTAGATAGAGGTATTGCAACTGATTGAGCGGAGTAGCGAAAGATACTTTTGTTAGTTGATTATTGCTCAGATACAAGTGAAGCAAATGGTTTAATCCTTCTGGCAGCGTAATCTCTGTTAATTGGTTATCACTCAAGTATAAATGTTGCAGTTCGTTGAGTTCTGCAGGGATATTAATTTCTGTGAGTAGATTTCGGCTTAGATACAAGTATTGCAAATGGCTCAGCTTGTCGGGCAAAGCGACCTTTCTCAAACGATTACCTTCCAGGTTCAAGCGTTTTAGCTTGTTGAGCGTTTGGGGTAAAACAATCTTTTCCAATTGATTCCTGCTGAGATTTAGTCGTTTTAGCTTGTCAAGGTTTTCAGGAAAAGAAATTTCTTTCAATTGATTGTCACTCACATCCAGGTGCTGCAACCGGGTGAGCCCTTCCGGCACTCTCATCTCTGTTAGAAAGTTCTGGCTCACAGCCAGATATTGCAGGTGACTAAGTCCTTCGGGCAGTGTAAGGACTGTCAGTTTGTTTCCTTTTATATACAGGTATTGTAACTGACCAAGTGTTTCAGGAAGGAAAATCTTTGTTAGCTTGTTCCTGCTCAGGTACAGGTATTGTAATTGGCTCAGTGTTTCAGGAAGGTAAACCTCTGTTAAATCATTGCCACCCAAGTCCAGAATTTGTAAATTAGGCAGATTGTCAAGAAATATAATGGTAGCGTTCTCCGATGTGTCTTGCAATACCCCTCTCAGATGTAACTGTTTTAACTTTTTCAGTTTTCCCAGAGGTTCAAGTTGTTTGCTGTTCAGCTGGTTGTGGGATTCATTATTTGACGAATCGATCCATTCTCTATTATAAAAATCATAGTAAGTATCACTCAGACTCAGACCTTCCAGCGCTGTTAATGTAAAGAGTTCTTCAGGCAGTTCTCTCAAACCACAATTGCCTAAATCTAAGAATGCAGCTTGGGTTTCTTTGGCTTTTCGTATAAGTTCTAGAGCAGGCGTACTCATAGGGTCGAATAGGTTGCTGTAGTATCTTTTCTGTTGTAAAAGGTATCAAATTTTGATGAAATAAGCTGTGGTTATTCAGAAAATGGCTTGCTAAATATTAGTTATTGCTCAAACCCACGGCACTTGCTTCAGGGGTTCTCTCCCCCGCTTGACATAATAAAATAGTCCATGCTCCTCTACCGGAAGAGGTCTGTATACAGGGAAAGGGTTGCCTTGCCTGCAACCTAAGGCTTGGTCTGTATGCAGTACAGCCTCTTACTAGCGTAATGATTAGGCAGTAGATAGTATGCAAGGAAGGGGTTTCCCTGTATGCCAGGAAGGAGATGGATAGCATACTGTCAGGAGCTTACAAAGGATACAGCCTGTGATAGACGGGTGGGAGAGGGCACAAAAAAACCTTTGAGCTTTTGACCCAAAGGTTTCCTGGCACGTAAAAAAGAAGTCTTATGCCACAGACAATACTTTGTGGTAACTGCCTGTGCGTATTTCTTTGCCGCCATTCACGGTGGTGCGTATTTCCAAACGGTACTTCTCGCCGGTCTTCAAACCCGCCGGAAGCTCTACCTGTAACTTCCGGTAGCCGTTGTGGTGAATATATTCTACCTTTACTTCTTTTTCTTTCTGGGTGCTCACCAGGAATACGCCCTGCGCCGGGTCTTCTGCATTTTCTATCTTGAGCTGGCTGCCATAAATGTCAAACATACGGTCGGCCGTGAGCTGCTCATTGCTTTTGGTCTTCACATCAAAAACAGATTTAATGGCAGGCGTAGGTATATGGTTATCCGTTTTGATAGGCTTCGCCTGATCCAGTGCCTGCTGAAAAGCAGCACCGGGTCTAACCGTCATATTGACCTGATGACGGCTGCGGTCAAAGGGATCGTTTTCGTGATTAAAGACACCGCTGATGGTTTGCGAGATGATCAGGAACTCAGAATCGAGGCCTATCCCTTCCTGCAGGTTATCTGCGATGATCTGTAAGAAGCGTTTGATGACAGCCTCACATTCTGTTTCTTTCAGAATAGAACCCGGCACCGTGAGCTGCTTGACAATATCTGCTATCTTTTTTCTTTTGTATTGCTGAATGATAGCCCTTAAATCGGTAGGATTGGGCGTAAGCGGGTTATTTACTAAAGAGTATTGCAGCATATGCTTTTGCGTTTAATGGTTAATAATTTTCTGATAGCAACGAAGCAAAACCGGGACAGCCGGGAAAGGGCAGGATGCAGGCTTATGCAAGAGAAACAGTAGAAAAGGGTGCAGACGGGTGCAGTGAGGGCAGGTTTGTTGAAAGCGCTACTGAGGTGCTTTCTGTAGCTTGATTTCATGGGAGACGTAACCTTATTTTTCGCAGTATGTATGCATATAGTTCTTATAATAAATAACGGCAGTAATCATATATTCTCTGAATAGGTAGGATAACTTGTGGAAAAAGTGTCAAATTACCCGTAAATTGAGAGAAAAGGGTGCTTAGTTTCTAATAAAATCACATAATGATTTTATGCAAAGAAATAGGTTCGTAGTCTGATAAAACGCTGGCAGCATCATATTTTTTCTGTAAATTTCACCATCGACTGCTAGTGTTTTCTTATTACCTGAATAGCATATGGCAATGCAGGGTCTGAAATTCTATAGGGTTCGGAAGTTATTTCCGAACCAGGTTTATGTCATATCTCATTTCAACCGTCATTCCTGCGCAGGCAGGAATCTCTCTGATATATTGCCTGCAGTTACAACCGGTTCGGAAGAAACCTCCTAACGCAACGGGTATAACTTCCGAACCTGTTATGAATACATGCCGATATGTTGGGTATGAGGTATTATGGCAAAGAATGACGATCCTTCAGAACCGGCTGACGAAAAGCCCTTTCAGCTGATCAGCCTTACTATTAAAAGCGGTGTGAGATGGCTGTAAAGCCCATATTACCGCCATTGAATGCTGATGCACTTACAGGCTTAGCAATAACGACAATGCCAAAAACAGCACAATGAGAATCCAGTAAAAAGGCCTGGATTTCTTTTTGGCTTTTCCAAACATGAACCGGTTGAGTCCATATTTTGCTCTTGCTTCATACGGTGTCTTTTTCATCGCTTCCTCCTTTCTGTTTCGTTTAAAAAATGTAATTCAATGTTAAGTTAATGTTAACAATGTTAAGTTAACATGAAGTATTATATAACAAAATTTATGAAAAAATGATTTGATATTCAACTTATTCTATAAAAAAGTTGCTAGAAAATATTAGGCGTTTTGCTTCTCCGAAGCTAGAATTCCTGCATGGAATACGGAACATAAGAATAGGTTTTTCTCATGGGTGTCTTTCTCCTTACAGAGATATATCCCACTGAAAGCGAAAACGCCAACCACTGGCTGGTTCCTGTATAGCTTCAGAAAAATGAAGATAGGCTACATCGGCCGTCAGCTTATTGCGGTGCTGCTGAAAGAACCAGTTAGCGGCAAAAGAAAATCCCTGTTCCAAGGCATTGTTCATAGATGCATTGGCATCGAACAAATCCTGCTGAAACCAGGTATGGCGGGCTGCTAGTTCCAGAGGCTGTGGTACCCACTCCCATAGAGAGTGGAAAAAGTATCCTGCCTGCACATAGTTGCCCATCAAGGTGGTCGTTTCTTCACTGACAAAATCATGGATCTGTTTCCAGTGAAACTCCTGCTGAAAGGAAAACCCCTTCTTCATCCAGGCACTTTCTGCTACCCACTGATGGGTACGATACTGACCGGGCTGTGCGGATGCAAACCCTTCTAATTGTCCACCCCCAGCCTGTGAGAAGCGAGTGTACGCACTACGGTTGGTCGCTGCTGCCAAGGCCAGGCTGCCTGCTCCCTGCTCCCGATAAGTTACATCGGAACCCGTCATCTCCAAGAGCTGTCCTGTAAAGTTCCACTGCACACGGGCTGTATAGAGCAGATGGGCATCATCATTGATGGTTGCTCCTCTGCCTGTGCCGGTAAGCACAGAAAACCAGTAATGAAAATCCGCACTTCCTGCTGCCTGCAGACGGCCATACAAAGAAATACCCTGCTGACGATCCAGGGTGAAAGGGCGGTTGATCAGGGAGCGCTCCAGCATCTGCTGCTGCCCTGATGAGATCACCCTTTCCCGGTTATACTCTGTCTTCCATTGTCCGATTTTAATGTTGAAGAAAGGCCATCTCTCCACCATGATGCGAAAATCCAGCAGATTGCCTTGAGAAAGTTCATACTCCCAATAGTATTTCAGCCAGGGTTGAAAGGCATGCCCCCCTATTTTCAGACGGGCACGGTTAATCTTGAAGGTATGTCTTCTTTGCAGCTGGAAGTCATCAAAGGTAATGGGATCCTGGTCGGAAGGTACCGCATAGCGAAACTGCAGCCGCGATTGAATTTGTAGTAGGAAGCGATCATCGGGACTTTGAAATTCAATACCTCTGTTACCATAGCTAATGTCTATAGAGTCTGGTTTTTCTAAAGCCTGTGCAGGAGCGTGTTGTCTGAAAAGTAATAGCAGAAAAAATAAGGTGGCAGATAGTTTGGTCATCATGAACGTTGACTAAGTTGTATTAGTAGCTATAGGTCTTGCAATATAGAATATTATCATTTTTTGCCAGACTATTAGCCTCTATTATCAAACCACTGAAAAGAGAGAAAGCTCAGCGTGGTGATAAGTGATGGCTGCTCCAACGTTCGCCACCCTGCAACACCCGATAGGGCTGATGATGAGATTCCGCTGCCCGGATAAAATCGGCAGGGTCAGCCGTGTTGAAAGTGAACATATCATAATGGCAGGGAATCACCAGGCGTGCTCCTATCTGTTGGGCTAGTTGCACCGCTTCCTGTGCATTCAGGTTACCGGCTACCTTGCGGCGCGGATCATGGCCGTTGATAGGCAGCAGGGCGACATCTATCGCAAAAGGAGAGAGCCGGTTGACCATGTCTTCATACCAGAGGGTATCCCCACTGTGGTAGAGCGTCCAGGGGCCAAACTGTATGACGTATCCCAGAAACTTACAGCGGCCTGCCTCATCTCTTTCTATCGTATTATGGGCGGCAGGCACGGCTGTAAAACGAAAGCCTTTTACCTCCAGGGTGTCACCGTCGTTGAGGCCGGTAAAAAAGGAAGGTTCCTGCCGCAGCCGCTCGGCTACAAAATCCCGGTTGGCTTCCGGAATAATACAGGCAATGTCCGGATTGGCCTGCAACAGAGGGATCAGCGTTTCTCCGTCGAGGTGATCGGTATGGTTATGACTAGAGGTAACCACATCAATAAAGTTAAGACGGCCCGGATCTATCACCCGCTCTGTCATGCGGATATGCGGCTTTTCCGTGTCGGCATATTTCTTCGTCAGTGAATCCGACAGGTAAGGATCAAGGAGCAGGTGTTTTCCCTGCCATTGCACGAGGTAGCCGCTTTGCCCCAGCCACCACAAGTGGAAATGCGCTTCCCGGGAAGAAGCGGTTTGTTGCACGTCTTGCAGCAACGTGTCGTCTTTCTGTAAAGGTTGAATCAGTTGTTCTGCCACGAGACAAAGGTACGATTCCGCTGCTTTTTGTCAAATTGTCAAAGGGAGCGGGCAGCGATATAGTCAGAAGGCGTTTGGTTAAACTGTTTTTGGAAGCATTTGGTGAAGTAAGAAGGGTCCTGGAAGCCTACCAGAAAAGCTACCTCTGCAATGTTGCCAGCGCCTTGTGAAAGAAGTTCAGCCGCTCTTTTCAAACGGATGACCCGGATAAAATCATTAGGTGCCTGATCGGTCAGGGCTTTCAGTTTTCTGAGTAACTGCATACGGCTCATGCCCACTTCCAGACTCAAGGCTTCTACTCCAAAGGCTGCATCATCCATGTGGGCTTCTATCACCAGCATGACTTTCTGTAAGAACTGTTCATCCACCGAGGTGATAGTAATGGCTTTGGGTTGCAGGGTGATCTGTCGGCTGTAGTGTTCCCGCATCTTTCTACGTTCTTCAATATGGTTCCTGACGATGAGCAGCAACTCTTCAGCATCAAAGGGTTTGGCAAGATAATCATCGGCTCCTGTTTGCAGTCCAGTGAGTTTGCTCTGCCTATCTGCTTTAGCCGTGAGCAGGATGAGGGGGATATGGCTGGTCAGCTCATTGGTTTTTATCTTTTCACAGAGCTGATAGCCATCCATGTAGGGCATCATCACATCACTGAGGATCAGATCGGGCAAGAGGGCTTTGGCTCTTTGCATCCCTTCCTTGCCATTGGCTGCTTCTATGACCTGATAATGACTTTGCAGGATACTGCGTATGTAGTGGCGCATGTCAGCATGGTCTTCTACCACCAGGATGAGCGGATGATCATGGGCTGCTGGGGTGGTAGTCTCTTCTTCTATCTCTTTAGCCAATGGCTGATCAACAAAATACCCCTCACTGGCTTTTCCTTCTGCTGTCTCTCTGATCTGTTCTGGATGTAGAGATGCTTTTCCTAAAGGTAGCCAGAGAGTGAAGGTAGTGCCTTTTGCTTGCTGGCTTTCCACCCTAATCTGACCCTGATGCAGTTCTGTGAGCTCTTTGGCCAATGCCATGCCCAGCCCACTGCCTTCCTGTTCTCTGGTCTGAGAGCTGTCTACCTGGTAGAAGCGGTCAAAGACCTTGTCCAGTTCTTCAGCAGCTATACCCATGCCGGTATCTTTCACACTGACAAGAGCCCATTGCCCCTCTGTTTTCAGGTGCAGGATCACCTCTCCACCTTCAGCCGTGAACTTGAAAGCATTGGACAAGAGGTTATGCATGATGGTGGCCACTTTCTCCTGGTCTAGCTGCATGATGAGTTCCTCTACTTCCGCATAGAAGAAGTATTTGATCTTTTTCTCAGTAGCCAGGGATTCATAGGCTGAGGTGATGTGCCTGAGCAAGAGGACCAGATCAGTGGTAGTGGTTTGCAGTTGCATCTTACCTGCTTCCAGTTTGCTGAAGTCTAACAACTGGTTGATGAGCCTGAGCAGTCGCTGGGCATTTCTGCTCATCACAGCAAAGACAGCTTTTGGATCACCGGTGAGAGTGCCCTCCTGCAAGGCTTTCAAAGGACCCAGGATCAAAGTTAGCGGGGTACGGAACTCATGAGAGATGTTGGCAAAGAAACGGCTTTTCATCTGGTCTATCTCATGCATTTTCTCGGCTTCTAAGCGCTGCAGTTTCAAGTCGTTCTTGAGTCTTTCGCGGGAGACCAGGTAATAGACCAGGCCAAACAGGATACTGATTCCTAGCAAGGCATAGATTGTATAAGCCCACCAGGTCTGCCACCAAGGAGGCAGAATGGTAAGGGATAAGGAAGCACCCTGCTCGTTCCAGATTCCATCATTGTTAGAGGCTTTCACTCGGAAGGTGTATTCTCCCGGGGCTAAGGCAGTGTAGCTGGCAAATTTACGGGTGCCACTGTCAACCCAAGCCTTGTCTAGGCCTTCCAGCCTATAGGCATATTGGTTTTTCTCAGGAGCGTCATAGTTGAGGGCTACAAATTCAAAAGAAAGAAAGTTCTCATTGTAGGGAAGCTCTATGTGAGTAGCGGGTATCTCCCTTTCCTGTTGCATCACAGTAAAACCCGTGATGTAGACGGGTGGGAGGATAGTATTCTCTTGGATGCTATCGGGGTAAAAGGTAACTAAACCGTCCATGTTGCCAAACATCAATTTCCCATTACGGCTAAATACACTACCGACTCCACCGGCTCCATAAAATTCATTGCCTGGCAAACCATCACTAATATTGAAGTTGCGGAATGTATGCATTTTGGGATTAAAGCGGCTTAATCCCTGGCTGGTACCCATCCACAAATTACCTTTTTCATCCCCAATGATGCTCCTTATCTGGTTACTGGGTAGCCCATGCTGTGTAGTAAAGTAGGTAAAGGTGTTAGTATGGGGGTCCAACCGATTCAATCCTCCCTGGTGAGTACCTACCCAGAGGATGCCTTCCTGGTCTTCGTAGAGCGAGAGCACATAATGATCATTCAAGTGCCCTTTGGGTGCCTTTGAATTAGACTGGTAGCGGGTAAACTTACCAGTTGCAGGATTCAGGCGACTTATGCCGTTCTCGGTAGCCGCCCACACGTCTCCCATACGGCTCACCATCAAGTCGTTAATTTTTCCTGGAATTAAACTCATAGAGTCTTTTTTACTAGCTATATAGTAGGTGAATTGCTCTGTTGCCGGATCAAAAGAAGCCATTTCGTTGTAACGCCCACCGATCCAGAGTTTGCCGGAAGCATCAACATCCAGCATTCTGATGAAGATTTCACAAGCGTAACGGATAAATCTTCCGGTAGCCCGATCTAAGCGGTAGAGTCCTTTTTCCATATCTGTGCCTACCCAAAGCTGGCCTTGCTGGTCTTCTATTAATGGCCACTCTTGACTGTACAGCATGGTACGCTTATCATCAGGATTGACTACTATGTAAGTGAGTTGATGTGTCTGGGTATCTAGCCGGTATAATCCTTTAGCGGCACTACTGAGCCAGAGTGTGCCCGTATGGTCTTCCAATACAGCAGAAATTTCGTTTTCCGGGCGGTGGAAAGAAGAGGGAGTCGGGATGATCTGGTGGGTATAAAAAGGTTTGGTACGTGTACTGGCTTTATTTACGCCATTAGAAGTGCCTACCCACAGATTACCTGTACGGTCTTTGTAAACAGACCAAATGATATGGCTACTCAGACTGCCTGGCTGGGAAGGATCCGATTGATACGTAGTGACTTGATCAGTGCTAACCTCTATGTGCTGCAATCCTTCACTGGTGGCCAGCCACAAACCATCTGCTTCATAAATGTCTACTATGATGTTTTTAATCAAGCCTCCCGGATTATAAGGCGTAAACTGACCAGGTGTATGGGTATCCATGTGGAATAATCCTTCTCCCCAGGTACCTATCCAGGCGTTTCCTTTCTTATCTACATGATTAGATCTAGATAAGGCAGTTACTGGAAATAGCATAAATGTACCCGTAGTAGGATCAAAGCGATACATCCCTTCTGGATTGACTGCCCACAATATGCCATGCTCATCTTTCTTTAAAGAGAAAATGATTTCCCTATTGGGTGAAGGGTACAAGCTATACTTTTCAGTAGCCGGATCAAAACTGACTAAGCCCAAGGAAGAACCCAGCCACAAGATTCCGTGTTCATCTTCAACAATAGTAAAAAGATAAAGCTCATTCCATTCATTTATTTGTCCCGAATTAATAGGGTAAATGACTTTTCCGGTTCGTTTATCTACCTGATGTAATCCGCCTCCATATGTGGCGACCCAGAGTCTTCCCTTCTGGTCTTCGTGGATGGCTCTTATATAATTAGATCGTAGCGTATGATCCGGGTTAGCAGGATCGGCTTGATAGGTCGTAGCTTTGTGCCCATCGTATTTATACAAGCCATCCTCGGTACCAAACCACATAAAACCCTCCTGATCCTGAAGTATGCTACTGATACCCGTTTTGGGAAGCCCCTGTTGAAGATATTCAAACTGAAGGTTTTTTGTCTGAGCATAACTTATCCCTCTCATACAGCAGAGAAGCAACAAACTGATGAACCATATGAGAGAAAAAGTTTTCATAGGCTTAGGAGGAAAAGGTGCGGGCTGCCAGAAATTCAGAAGGAGTTTGGTTAAACTGTTTTTGGAAGCATTTGGTGAAGTAAGAAGGGTCCTGGAAACCTGTCTGAAAAGCTACTTCTGCAATGTTGCCAGCCCCTTGTCTGAGCAGCTCAGCGGCTCTGTGCAAACGCCTGACCCGGATAAAATCTATCGGTGGTTGATCAGTTAGTGCTTTCAGCTTTCTGAGTAACTGCATACGGCTCATGCCTACTTCCCTGCCCAAGGCTTCTACCCCAAAAGCTGTGTCATCCATGTGGGCTTCTATCACCAGCATGACTTTCTGTAAAAACTGTTCATCCACAGAAGTGATGCTGATGGCTTTGGGTTGCAGGGTGATCTGCCTGCTGTAGTGCGCTCTTAGTTTCTTTCTGCTTTCTATCAGGTTATAGATCCTCACCAGCAACTCCTCTGCTTCAAAGGGTTTGGCCAGGTAGTCATCCGCCCCGGTTTCTAATCCAGTGAGTTTGCTCTGCCTATCTGCTTTGGCTGTGAGCAGGATGATGGGAATATGGCTGGTCAGCTCATTGGTTTTTATCTTTTCACAGAGCTGATAGCCATCCATCTGGGGCATCATCACATCACTGATGATTAAGTCAGGCAAGCCTTCTCTGCTCATCTGTAATCCTATTACACCATTGGCGGCTTCCTGCACCTGATAATGACTTTGCAGGATACTGCGGATGTAGTGACGCATGTCAGCATGGTCTTCTACCACCAGGATGAGCGGATGATCATTAGCTTCTATGGTGGTAGTTTCCTCTTCCGTTGCTGCTATCTCTCTGGTCAATGGCTGATCAACAAAATACCCTTCACTGGTTTTTACTTCTGCTGTCTCTCTGATCTGTTCTGGATGTAGAGATGCTTTGCCTAAAGGTAGCCAGAGAGTGAAGGTGCTGCCTTTTGCTTGCTGGCTTTCCACCCTAATCTGACCCTGATGCAGCTCTGTGAGTTCTTTGGCCAATGCCATGCCCAGCCCACTGCCTTCCTGTTCTCTGGTCTGAGAGCTGTCTACCTGATAGAAACGGTCAAAGACCTTGTCCAGCTCTTCAGCAGGGATGCCTATGCCAGTATCCTTGACTGTGATAGTAGCCCATGGTTCCTCTACTTTCAGGTGCAGGATTATTTCTCCTCCTGCTGGAGTGAACTTGAAAGCATTGGACAAGAGGTTATGGATGATGGTAGCCACTTTCTCCTGGTCTAGCTGCATGATGAGTTCCTCTACTTCCGCATAGAAGAAGTATTTGATCTTTTTCTCAGTAGCCAGGGATTCATAGGCGGAGACAATGTGCCTGAGCAAGAGGACCAGATCGGTTTGAGTGGTTTGCAGTTGCATCTTACCTGCTTCCAGTTTGCTGAAGTCTAACAACTGGTTGATGAGCCTGAGCAGTCGCTGGGCATTTCTGCTCATCACAGCAAAGACAGCTTTTGGATCACCGGTGAGAGTGCCCTCCTGCAAGGCTTTCAAAGGACCCAGGATCAAAGTTAGCGGGGTACGGAACTCATGAGAGATGTTGGCAAAGAAGCGGCTTTTCATCTGGTCTATCTCATGCATTTTCTCGGCTTCTAAGCGCTGCAGTTTCAAGTCGTTCTTGAGTCTTTCGCGGGAGACCAGGTAATAGACCAGGCCAAACAGGATACTGATTCCTAGCAAGGCATAGATTGTATAAGCCCACCAGGTCTGCCACCAGGGCGGATGGATGATGATGCTCAGGCTGCTGCCTTCCTCATTCCACAAGCCGTCGTTATTGGAACCGATGACCCGGAAAGTATATGTACCTGGACTGATGTTTGTATAACGAGCGATACGGGTACCAGCCGTAGTTTCAATCCAGTCTTTTTCATAGGGTTCCAGCTTGTATTTGTAGAGATTGTTTCCAGGGTTGACAAAGTTCAAAGCGGCAAATTCCAAAGAAAAATCATTCTGCTGATAGCTAAGCTCTATCTCATTCGTGTAGGGCATGGTATGAGCCAAGGGTGTTTCCCATTGCAGGGTATCTACATAACTTCCACGTACTGGTACTGGCTGACTATTGATAGAAAATCCAGTAATGGCTACCGGAGGAATGTAAGGATTGTCCTGAAGGCTATCAGGATGAAAGACAATCAGGCCATCTTTACTACTGAAAAACATTTCGCCGTTATGGCTTCTCAGACCTTTGAACACACTTTGACCATGCAGTCCGTCATCATAGTCATAATTGCGGAACTGGCCTGTCTGTGGAAAGAAATGAGAGATCCTGTTGCCACAACTCATCCAAAGGGTGCCGTCTCCGCCATCAATAACAGAATATACATTATCACTGGGCAGATCGGAATTAAAGCTTCGCCAATGGATGAATCTTGGTTTAGCCTTTTCTGTGCCTGGGATCATTTGATGGAGCCCCCCGAAAGTGCCCATCCATATGATTCCATCCTGATCCATCATCAGATGGTAGACACGATTATTGGATAAACTTTGAGGGTCAGCAGGATCATGTTTGAAAATATCCAGTTGCCCGGTTTTCAAACTATACCTGATGAGCCCCACGTCAGTCCCGGCCCAAATATTTTCCTCCCGGTCTTCCAAAAAAGAATTAACTGTGGTACGGGGAAAAGCCGGTAACCGCTCATACGTTTCTGTTTGTGGATCATATATTCCTGCTTCCGCCCATCCCCCCAGCCAGATCTTCCCCTGGGAATCTTTGAGTATCGTTGTAGGCTCAAAAGGTAGAGCAATGCTTGAGAAGGTCTGGTATTGCGGATCGAATTTCTCCAGTTTGAAATAGGAAGCCAGCCAGACCCCTCCCTCATGATCAGGAATAATGCCTCTGATACTATTGCCTGAATAACTTTGGGGATTCTCCGGATCATGCAGAAACTGGAAGAAACGCCTGGAAGAAGGATCAAACCGAAAAAGATAATGATTGGGACGGAGGCCGGCGATCCATAAATGATGGTCTACATCTTCTGCATAAACTCTAACATCAGCCACATCCGTTTGTCCAAACTGCCGGTAAATGTTAAATTTTTTACTTTGAGGTGCTATTTGATGCAGTCCATAGTCAGTCCCTACCCAAATGTTACCTTGTCTGTCTTTCAAAAAAGACCAGATATACCGATCCATTATTGAATCAAACTTTTCGGTCTCAGGATCAAAGGCAAACAATCCACGAGTGGATCCCACCCAAAATGTTCCATCAGGATATTCTAACAAAGCATGTACCTCAAGCTGGGAACCAACAAATTGTAACTCTCTTTGTAAAAAGTGCGTAAATGACTGATCCTCAGGATTAAATAAATCAAAGCCTTTTTCTGTTCCTGCCCATACTCTGTCATAACGATCTATATACACCGTACTGACCACATCGTGCGCCAGGCTATGCGAATCCGAAGGATCATGCCGGTAACGGGTCGTTTGTCCGGTATGCGCATCCCTGTGAAAGAGTCCTTTCCTGTTTGCTATCCATAGGGAACCATCCCGGGCTTCAGCAATGTCGGTAAAAGTATTTCCATCGGCCTCCTGAGGAAAATAAATGATTCTTTTGACAGAAAGCGTTTGCGGATCAGCCAGATACACTCCCTGACCGGTACAGATCCAGAGTTTCCCGTCTTCCCGTTCCCGTATTTTATTCACACCACCATGAACACCCATATTAAATTCCTTGACTGAATCCAGCGTATCCAGTACCAGATGATAAAACTTTTCAGTTTTAAGATCCAATAAATCAAGCCCTTTTGTAGTCCCAATCCATAATCTTTGCTGCTTGTCTTCCCACAAACAGTTTACCCAACCATTAGTTAGGCTGTTAGAGTCTGAAGGATTTTCCAAATAGGTGGTAAAATGATACCCGTCAAATTTGTTCAGACCCGATGGCGTACCTACCCAAATAAAACCCTGGCTATCCTGCAACAAGCAAAGTATGGCATCATGGGAGAGTCCTTCTTTCATGGTATAGGTGCGGGAGATGATGTCTTGCGGCTGGGTAAGTCCCCTGAGTTGGATACAAGAGAGAAGCAACAAACTGATGAACCCTATGAGAGAAAAAGTTTTCATCACCAGCGCAGGTTAATCACGTGAAAAAAGGTAGTGAAGTTTCATCATATAAACTATCAACAGACAGTCCTATATTTATAAATATTGTACTTAATTTTTGCTCATGGGCTTTTTTCAATAGCTATTGGAAAGCTATTACTTTGATGTCTGAAATTACTGAAAAGTATATGTACTAAGAGCGCAGTAGGGCAGATACCTGAAGCCATTACAACCTTGGATCAACTACTTTAATAGCTTTTGCGGAACTCACCCATTGTTCATGTACCAACAAACTGATGGTGTAATCACCGGGTGCTAAAGTGTCAGGGATACGCACCACTACGGTTCCTGTTTGTGCTTGTATCACCTCTGCCCTGACACTATCGAAGGTAACATAGTTATCTGCAAGGGAGAGACTGAAGTTTTCTCCAAATAGGGTGACGGCTGTTCCAATGGCCGCTTCTTCAGGATAAAAGGATGTCATTTTAACTTTAGGCGTGACAGCAGCATCAGAAGCGAGAGGGTATAGCATTTCTTCTGCACAGGCAGCCAGGAAAAGGGTGGAGAGGGCTAAAACGAAGATAAGTTGCTTTTTCATAGGAGTTATCATTTAACAGTTGAAGTATGACCTGATGAAGCAAAGCTACAGGACAGGGCTATGGACAGGCTAGGACACCTGCTACTTTTACTGGTAAATTTGCAACAAACACCTGGGGGTAGAAGAAGCATGGCAGGCATGCATGGTAGTTTTGCAAAAACAGCTGGTCATAGGGCACCAAAAGGTAGGTTCCGTCTGCTGTTGCCCCATAAAAACAATATGTCTTCGCCAGCATGGATGCAGGGAAGACTCGGTGTGATCATGGGCGAGCGGATCCTTCCTCAGAGGGGAAAGTTAGGAAACACTTTAGGTATTCCATACAATGTTTAAAGGTAGGGAAGTGTTACCGCTGCTTGTTCACTACAGTTCTTCTATTCGTAGTCTCACTGTCGCATCCGTCCCGCGTGGTCGGGTTTATCGCTTCATAGAAAAACAATGCTACTTCCTTCGCTTTTCCGGCCAGTAGCAGGGCACCCTCATGATGATGTCAGGCGAAAAATCCTGGCTCTTTCCTAGAAGTCATCGATCTGTAACGATAGGGGCGACGGTTTCCAGACATTGTCAAATTCCCTTTGAATCCATTGAACCTCCTCATTTTTCTGCTGTGCTTTCAGGCTCTCCAGCAGTCCGAAAAGGGAGCGTCCGTTGCGGGGATGCAGCTTCAGGTTTTCACGAAATACGGCTTCTGCCTCTGCGGCTTGTCCTGCACGTAAAAGCGCACTTCCCAGCGACTCTCGCACCGGATAATACCAGGCCGGCGGTTCCTCATAATTGAGGGCATCCTGGGCAGCAACTGCCCTCTTCCAGTGCGTAAGGGCTGTTTGTTCGTCTGAAGCCAGCCGGGCTTCCAGAATGATAGCTGACAGGTTTAACATGGTATCTGCTGCGTTGAACATCCATATCCAATCTGATGGCACCTTACTTCTGGCCTCTGAAAAGGCCGCTTTTGCTGCGGTGGCTTCCTCCCTACGGCCTTTGGCCGCTAAGGCCAGGGTCTGCCCATAATGCCAGAGGGCTTTGGTCATATACATACGGTCGTGTGGCATGGGCATAGCCAGCACCTCATCCCATTGTTGAAAGCGCAGGAGCACAAAGAGCACATTGGGCAGGAAGTAATCAATCATCATGGGATCTTTATCAAAATCAGGTTCCAGGAACTCCTTGATTTTGTCAGCCGCTTGTTTGGCCTCATTGTATCGGCCCTGCTCCATCCGTGCCCGGACGATCATATGGAGGTTGTGGGGATAATACATATGGGTGTAAATGTTTCCGCTTACTCCTGTTCGTTTCAGGTACTCCTGGTCCGCCTGCACGGCCTGTTCATTCACTTTTGCCACCATTTCATAGTCGCCCAGGGTCATCAGAATATGGCTGGGCATGTGCACCAGGTGTCCGGCGCCCGGTACCAGATTCGCCAGGCGGTAGGCAGAGGCCAGGGCATGTTCAGGGTGAGGAGAGGTATCCAGCAAATGAATATAGAGGTGATTGGCCAGTGCATGGTCGGGGTTGCGTCTCATGATAGTCTCCAGCAAAAGACGACTCTCCTCCGCTTCTTCTGAAGGGTTGCCCTTGGCATCGTACCATCTATAACGGTTCAGATTCATCACACTCTCTGCATAAAGAGAAGCCGCATCCAGGTCATCGGGGTACTGTCGCATCAACCCCTGCATGGCATCGTGGTAATCCTGGTCTATCTTTTCCCAATCCGCATTCGTTTCCCCTGAGCAACGTTTGGCCAGGGCCTGAATATAAGCTTGTTCGACGGGCGAGGCGTTTGCACGCAACGCCACTGCCTTCTGGATAGCCTGGTGCGCTTCCTGTGCCTGCACGTCCATATCCGTATCCATATTCAGGTGTCGGCCCAGGGCCAAAGACAATCCCCAGTGAGGCATGGCTGCCTGTGGGTCCAGTTCCGCGGCACGGCGGAAGGAGCGTACCGCTTCCGGACGGTTAAAGCCGAAGATCATCATCAAGCCCTGATCGAAGAAACGCTGCGCTTCCGGGTTCTTTGTTGTGATAGGATGGTGATCATTGCCCATCCCTGGCAGCAGCGTGGCAGGTTTGGTATCTGGCTGTGCTGCCGAATGATGCTGTGCTTTTAACAGTGAGGGATACCACAGAGAGAGGAGGATAACCAATACCAGGGCTGAGAAGAAGCAGTTCCCTGGGCGTTTCGTATTTGTTTTCATCGTTTGATCTGTTAGAAGATTAATTGTTTTGTCAGTGTGGTGGGGCAGGATATCACCAGAAAAGTGTGTCGCAGCTGCCTGAACATAAGCTTGTTATGAATATACCTCTTTTCATTATCATAGTAGATAAATAGGTTGTGATTTTTAATGACCATTATCCCCTGAGATAAGCCTGAGCCATACGCCTTACTGAAGCTACCTTCAGCGATAGGCTAGCCTGTCTTCAGTTTTCATCAAAGAAACCCGAATCTACTCAGACCCAGGTTTCCTGATAGTATGAAATTTTACGAAACGCATAACCCTTAAACCAACAAAACGAATTGGTCCTTTGCTTGCAGACATTGGTAAAGTTATAGTTAAATGCCAGGGACAGGCTAGGACGATTGTATCCAAAACTGGTAAATTAGTATCAACTGGTAGAAAAGGATGGATCAGCGGGAAAATAATCAGGCATATCTTTCTGTCCATTATGGAAAGGCTATGAGAAACAGTCATCCTCAACCGCTGCCTGTTGGGATAGATCATTGCATACAGCCCAGAAATGAATGCTGTCAAACCGAGCGAGCAGCCAGAAACTCGGAAGGAGTTTGCTTAAACTGCTTCTGAAAGCACTTGGTGAAGTAAGAAGGGTCCTGGAAGCCTGTCTGAAAGGCCACTTCGGCAATGTTACCGGCTCCCTGCCTGAGCAGCTCAGCGGCTCTGTGCAAACGCCTGACCCGGATGAAATCCCCGGGCGTATAATCGGTCAGGGCTTTGAGCTTGCGGAAAAGCTGGGCCCGGCTCATGCCGACTTCACGGGTGAAAACGTCTATCCCGAATGAAGTATCGGCCATATGGTCCTCTACGATCTGCACCACTCGCTGCAGGAATTGCTGATCCACCGAAGCTACCAGGACGGATTGGGGTTCCAGGATCATTTGTCGGCTGTAGTGCTCGCGCATTTTCTGCCGTTCGGCAATGCGGTTTCTCACGATCAGGCGTAACTCATCTCCATCAAAGGGTTTATAGAGGTAGTCATCCGCTCCGATTTCCAGGCCGGATAGCTTGCTTTTTTGGTCAGCTTTAGCCGTGAGCAGGATGATAGGGATATGGCTGGTGAGCTCATCGGTTTTGAGTTGTTGGCAGAGTTGGTAGCCATCCATCTCAGGCATCATCACATCACTAATGATTAAGTCGGGCAGCAGTTCCCGGGCCATGACAATTCCTTCTTGACCATTTTTCGCTTCCCTCACCTGATAATGAGCTTCCAAGATATTGAGAATGTAATGGCGCATGTCTGTATTGTCCTCTACCACCAGAAGGAGGGGGTTATTACTGTTTGCATCCACCGGTATTGTTTTCTCTTCCACTACCTCCCTATCTGTTAACTGATCAAGAGCGACTCTTTCCGGAAGTTCCACTTTCACATGATCACGAATTTCTTTTTTTGACAAATGGGCTTTGCCCAATGGCAGCCACACCGTGAAGGTGGTGCCTTTCCCTTCCTTGCTGTCCACGGTGATGTGGCCATGATGCAGCTCTGTCAACTCTTTGGCCAGGGCCATGCCCAGTCCACTGCCTTCATGGGCCCGGATCTGAGAACTATCGACCTGATAAAAGCGATCAAAGACTTTATCCAGTTCTTCAGCAGGGATGCCTGTGCCGGTATCCTTCACCGAGATCAGCGCCCACTGCTTTTCCTCTGATTTCAGGTAGAGGATGACTTCTCCTTTCTCAGGCGTAAATTTAAAAGCATTGGACAAAAGGTTATGGACGATCTTTTCTATCTTCTCCTGGTCTGCATACAGCATAAGTTCTGGCATTTCGGGATAGAAGAAATATTTGATCTTTTTATCAGCAGCAATAGACTCATAGGCAGCCGCAATATGCCTGAGTAAAGCAACCAGATCGGTGTAGGTAGCTTGTAACTGCATCTTGCCTGCTTCCAGTTTGCTGATATCCAATAATTGGTTGATGAGGTTGAGCAGGCGCTGCCCGTTGCGGATCATTACGCCAAAAACCGCTTTGCGGTCGCCTTTAAAAGTATCATCATACATATCTTTCAACGGCCCCAGGATGAGGGTGAGGGGGGTACGGAACTCATGAGAGATGTTGGCGAAAAAGCGGGTCTTGACACTGTCAAGTTCAGTGAGATAGGCCGCTCTTTGTCGGAGCTTGACCCGTTTGATCTCGTAATAGCGGACTGTCCAAAGTATACACAAAGCCAGCAAACCATACAAGGTGTATGCCCACCAGGTCTGCCACCAGGGCGGATGGATGATGATGGTCATAGAGGCTCCCTGCTCATTCCAGAGGCCATCATTGTTGGAAGCCTTTACTTGGAAGATATACCGGCCCGGATCTAAGTTGGTATAGCTGGCGTAGCGGCGGGTGCCACTGTCAACCCAGTCGGAATCAAAATTTTGCAGGCGGTAGGAATACTGATTCTTTTGCGCATTCATAAAATTGAGGGAGGCGAATTCAAAGGAAAAAAAGTTTTCCTCATACGCAAGGTGAATCTCTTTGGCTTCATGGCTGCCGGGCATGACTTTGTCAAAGAGCTTGAACTGGGTAATGACCACCGGCGGAACATAAGGGTTGGGCTGAATTTTGGCAGGATCAAAAGCGTTAAACCCGTTGATACCACCGAAGTACAGCGTACCGTCGCTGCCTTTACCATGAGCGCCTATCTCATAAAAGATGGCAAACTGGTTGCTTTGCAAACCATCTGATGCATCGTAATTAGTAAAGGTTTGCCGGGTAAGGGAAAAGCAGGAAAGGCCTTTATCGGTACCCAGCCAGAGGTTGCCTGCATCATCTTCCAGAATAGAATACACTGTGTAGTCGGGCAGTCCCCGTTTTTGTGTAAACTCCTCAAAAGATTCGGTGGCATAGTCAAAGCGACATAATCCAATGCCTTTGGTGCCAATCCACAGGTTATTCTGGGAATCCTGGAAGATACACTTGATTTCATCAGAAATAATGCTTTGGTCATCGTTACTGTCATGTTTGTATTGGGTAAAGCGGCCGGTCTTCCGATTCAGTCTATACAAACTCTTGTCAGTGCCCATCCATAGGTTTCCCTGATGATCTTCTATGATCGTCTTTACCCAGGAGTCGCTGAGGCCGTCAGGGGGGTCATGGGTATAGTGCATGATCTTGCCCGTCTTGCGATCCCAGCTTTTCACGCCCCACATGGTCCCTAGCCAGAGCACGCCTTCCTTATCTTCATACAGGGTGAAGATGCCATGCTCGCCCAGCTTTTGGTAAACACCTTCCGAATAACTCTCAAAAGTGCCGGTGCCCGGGTCGAGCCGGGAGAATGGTTTGTTACCGTATAGCGTAGCAATCCACAGATTGCCCTCCCTGTCTTCCAGGATTTTGGATACGTTGTCGTCGCCCAGGCTCCTGGGATCTTCAGGGTCGTGCCGGTAATGGGTAAAGGTTTGCGTTTGCTTGTCAAAGCGATTGAGACCTCCTCCAAAAGTGCCGACCCATACTGTACCGGTTTTATCTTCGGTCATAGAGCCCACCAGATTTGAACTTAAGGATTGGGGCAGGAAAGGATGAAGCTGATAGTGCTGAAAGGGTTTCTGATAAATGCTGGCTTTGTTGATGCCTTGGGTGAGTGTTCCTACCCAAATCGTTCCCGACCGATCGGCCAGTATAGATATAATGTGATTGTTGTTAATACTATAGGGATCTTCAGGGATGTTTCTGAACTCAACTATCTCGGTGCGTTCCTTATTCAGGCGAACAAGTCCGCTGTCGGTACCCAACCAGAGATGACCCTGGAGGTCTTCGGCCAGATCGCCGCTCAAATTCGTAGCATTTAAAGGATAGTAGTAGTATTGAGAAAAGGTAGCTGTAGCCGGATTGAAGGCGTTTAATCCATTTTCATTACTGAGCCAAAGCACACCCTTGTGATCTTCCAGAATATCAATCACCACATTATCACTCAAAGAGTTTGGGTTGGCAGGGTCATGGCGATAGTGGGTAAAGCTCACTTGGGAAGGCTGATCTTTACCGCCCGGTTGCAGATGCATTTGGTGCAGCCCATAATGACTACCTAACCATAATGTTCCCTTTTTATCTTTGTAGATTGCATTGATGACATTGGACACCAGGCTGCTATCTGCCGCTGGAACCAGTTGGGGGACGAAGTTTTCAGAAGAGAACGTTCCGGTGCTTTTGTCGAAACGATATAAACCATCCCTAGCACCTATCCAAAGCGAGCCTTCCTGATCTTCATTCAGGGATATAGCACCCGCATACTGCTTGATAGAATTCTTATAACAGGTAAATGTTTCAGTATCGTAGTCAAATTTACAAATACCATTCCCACCATATCCTATCCACAAGGTACCTTCCTGGTCTACCAGCATTTGCCCAATTCCACTGTTAGGCAATGAAGTAGAATCCCCGGGTTTCCGTTTGTAAGTAGTGAAAGTATACCCATCAAATTTATTCAGGCCATTGGCAGTACCAAACCACACATATCCTCTACGATCCTGTAGTATTTTTGACACAAAATTATTGGAAAGTCCATGCTCAATAGTCAATTGCTCGAAACGGAGGTTTTCCGGCTGTGCCAGCAGGTGAGCGTTTACAGCACAGCCTAGGCAGATAGCTGCAAAAAATGCGTTGACTGTCACCTTCATAATGATAGATGATATGGGAAGAACCCAGGGTTAATTTAAGAAAAAGAAAGGAGATATAAAATGGATCATTTTAATAGGCGGTATGAGAAGCCATGGGTAGGGTAACCGTCGGTAAGGTGCTGATGGCTGCCAACGCACGATCCTGACGATACGCTTCCAGTTCCCAGGGGGTTCTTCGCGGCTCAAGGAGACGATCCAGGTACTTTCGCCCTTTCCAGATTACCTGCTGCTTGTCGAACTCGAGTTCGCCCCGGATAATCTGCCCGACATGGATCATTTCGTGTGCCAGCACCAGACTTTGTTTCTCCTTAGTCAGACTCGAGGCTATCCGTATGACGATGACTTTGACTAATTGGCGTCCATTAAGAGCTGGCGCTGGTTGCACATAGGTTGTTCCATCCAACTGATTGGACAGGTGACTCGAGAAGTATACGTTTAAACAGATGTTTTCCCGAATATCCAGATAATCCAGACATTTTATGATTTGAGAAAGGTGAGCAACAGAATCCTCACTGCCCCGGACTTTAATCACGGGTTGGGCGAAAGTATCATTCATTGCGAAAATAACAAGTGCCAGTAATAATAGTGATTTCATCGTGTGGAGAGTTAGCGTTACTAATGAAGCAAAGCTATGGTCCTGCGGGTGGGAGAGGGTAGGCGGATAGTCTCAACGACTGGTATAATCATGGCGTGTTTTCATGGCAAAAACAGCGCGCGTAGAGGGGCTAGTAGTATAGTATCATATACTGGTAACAAAATCTCATTTCCTCAATTCAGTAAATTAAAGAGGTGTTATATTGCTTGTTGGTGCTACTGAAGAATGGATAGCCCAGTGTAGTTGAAACCGGGTAATTCGGGTGGTATGATTTGTAATGAAGATGGTATTTTGGTCTTCTTTGCATGATTAGCTAAGAAAGTGTATCAGCCAGAAATTCGGAAGGAGTTTGGTTAAACTGTTTCTGAAAGCACTTAGTAAAGTAAGAAGGATCCTGAAAACCTGTCTGGAAAGCCACTTCTGCAATGTTACCGGCCCCTTGTCTGAGCAGCTCAGCGGCTCTGTGCAAACGCCTGAACCGGATGAAATCACCAGGCGCGTAGTCTGTCAAAGCTTTCAGTTTTCTAAACAGTTGCATACGGCTCATACCCACTTCCAGACTCAAGGCTTCTACCCCAAAGGCTGCATCATCCATGTGGGCTTCTATCACCAGCATGACTTTCTGTAAGAACTGTTCATCCACCGAGGTGATAGTAATGGCTTTGGGTTGCAGGGTGATCTGTCGGCTGTAGTGTTCCCGCATCTTTCTACGTTCTTCAATATGGTTCCTGACGATGAGCAGCAACTCTTCAGCATCAAAGGGTTTGGCAAGATAATCATCAGCTCCTGTTTCCAATCCAGTGAGTTTGCTCTGCCTATCTGCCTTGGCTGTGAGCAGGATGAGGGGGATATGGCTGGTCAGCTCATCAGTCTTGATCTTTTCACAGAGCTGATAGCCATCCATGTAGGGCATCATCACATCACTAATGATTAAGTCAGGCAAGAGGGCTTTGGCTCTTTGCATCCCTTCCTTGCCATTGGCGGCTTCTATGACCTGATAATGAGGGTGGATGGTTTCACAGATAAATCTTCTCACTTCCTGATGATCTTCTACAATTAATACCACTGGTTTTTCTGTTGCCTGCTCTGTGGCTTCTTCCTGGTATTTGTCTGGTAGATGGGACTGTATTGCTGAAGGATGTATTTTTGCTTCATCTGATGCTATTTCATCGGGTGGCAGGGGTAATTCCTGGATGATCTCTTCCTCTTTGAGATGCTCTTTACCCAATGGCAACAAAAGCGTAAAGAGGGTGCCTTGTCCTGGCGTGCTTTCCACCTGGAGGGTGCCATAATGTAATTCTACCAGTTCTTTGGTCAGGGCCAGCCCAATGCCTGTGCCTTCCTGTTCCCGGGTCTGAGAACTATCCACCTGGTAGAAGCGATCGAAGATTTTGGTAATTTCTTCGGCAGGGATTCCTTTTCCTGAATCAGCCACCTGAATTTGGATCCACTCCTTATGATCCTGGGAAACAAGTTGCCCCTTCAGTGTGACTAAGCCTCCTTCTGCCGTGAATTTAAAGGCATTGGAAAGCAGATTGTTGATGATTTTCTCCAGTTTATCTCTATCAAAATAAGCCCCGGTCTTTTCGTTGGGCAGTTCCACTGAAAAGTGAATATTTTTGTGGTCGGCCAGGGAGGAGAAGGCATAAGCCCGGGCCTTGAGAAAGGCGATGATGTCACTTTTCACAGCTTCTAGTTTGAGTTTACCAGCTTCCAGTTTGGAGAGGTCCAGCAACTGGTTGACCAGGTGCAACAATCGTTGGGCATTGCGCTGAATACCGCTGAGCCATTCTTGATCTTGCTGACTGGGGTAATGATCCATCAGTTGTTTGACCGGTCCCAGGATCAGGGTGAGGGGGGTGCGAAACTCATGAGAGATGTTGGCAAAGAAGCGGCTCTTGAGTTGATCTAGTTCCGATAGGTAGGCTGCTCTTTGTCGGAGCTTGAAGCGTTTCATTTCATAGTGACGGATGGAGAGGATAGCTCCCAGAGCCAGCAGGGCATAGAGTGTATAAGCCCACCAGGTCTGCCACCAGGGAGGATGGATGATGATGGTCATAGAGGTTCCCTGCTCATTCCAGAGGCCATCATTGTTGGAGGCTTTCACCTGGAAGACATACCTGCCAGGATCTAAGTTGGTATAGCTGGCGTAGCGGCGGGTGCCACTGTCAATCCAATCGTTGTCAAAGCCTTGCAAGCGGTAAGCATATTGGTTCTTTTGCGCATTCATGAAATTGAGGGCAGCAAATTCAAAAGAGAAAAAGTTTTCCTCATACGCAAGGTGAATCTCTTTGGCTTCATGGTTGCCCGGAATCAGCTTATCAAATAGCTTGAACTGGGTAATGACCACCGGCGGAACATAAGGGTTGGGCTGAATTTTGGCAGGATCAAAAGCGTTAAATCCATTGATACCACCAAAATAGAGGGTGCCATCCCGGCCTTTGGCATGGGCGCCTATCTCATAAGAAATGGAAAACTGGTTGCTTTGCAAACCATCTGATGCATCGTAGTTGATAAAGGTTCGCTGAGTAGGGGAGAAGCAGGAAAGACCTTTATCGGTACCCAGCCACAGATTCCCTGCATCATCTTCCAGAATAGAATACACTGTGTATTCGGGCAGGCCCTGTTTTAGTGGAAAAGCCTCAAAGGATTCGGTGACATAGTCAAAGCGGCATAATCCGCTGCCTTTGGTGCCAATCCACAGGTTTTTCTGGGAATCCTGGAAGACACAATTGATTCCATCAGAGCCAATGCTTTGGTCATCGTTACTGTCATGTTTGTATTGGGTAAAGCGGCCAGTCTTCCGGTCCAGTTTGTTCAAACCCACATCCGCGCCCATCCATAGGTTTCCCTGATGATCTTCTATGATCATCTTTACCCAGTGGTCACTAAGCCCGTCGGGCTTGTTGGGATCATGGGTGTAGTGCATGATTTTTCCGGTATTGCGATCCCAGCTTTTCACGCCCAACATGGTGCCTAGCCAGAGCACGCCTTCCTTATCTTCGTAAATAGTAAAAACGCCATGCTCTCCCAGTTTTCCGTAGACACCTTCCGAATAACTCTCAAAAGTGCCGGTGCCCGGGTCGAGCCGGGAGAAAGGTTTGTTGCCCCCCGTGGTCGCAATCCACAGATTCCCGTGCCGGTCTTCCAGGATTTTGGAAACGTTATCGTCACCTAGGCTGCGGGGATCTTCAGGGTCGTGCCGGTAGTGGGTAAAGGTATTGGTTTGTCTATCCAAACGGTTGAGACCGCCGCCGTAAGTGCCGATCCATACCGTACCGGTTTTATCTTCTGTAATAGATAACACCTGGTTTAGACTTAAGGAGTGGGGAAGGGAAGGATGATGCTGATAAAGCTGAAAGGGTTTCTGATAAATGTTGGCTTTGTTGATGCCATGAGTCATGGTTCCAACCCAAATCGTTCCCGACCGATCGGCCAACAGCGATATCATGTGATCCTTGTTGATACTGTAAGGA
The DNA here is from genome assembly GCA_021730635.1 of Catalimonadaceae bacterium JC749. Lineage (GTDB taxonomy): Bacteria > Bacteroidota > Bacteroidia > Cytophagales > Cyclobacteriaceae > JAJNNC01. The sequence continues at coordinate 101,907 of JAJNNC010000001.1, read as the reverse complement.
TCTTCAGGAATGTGTTTTATCTCAACTATCTCGGTACGTTCTTTATTCAAACGAACCAGTCCGCTGTCGGCAGCTATCCAGAGATGACCTTGGAGGTCTTCGGCCAGATCACCACCCATATTTGTAGCTTTTATAGGATAGTAGTAGTAGTGAGAAAAGGAATCCGTATTCGGGTTGAAGGCGTTTAATCCATTTTCGGTACTGACCCACAGCACACCCTTGTGATCTTCCAGAATATCAATCACCATATTATTGCTTAGCGAGTTGGGGCGGGCAGGATCGTGGCGGTAGTGGGTAAAGCTTACCTGGGAAGGTTGATCTTTACCGCCCGGTTGTAAATGCATCTGATGCAGGCCATAACCACTACCTATCCATAGCGTACCTCTTTTATCCTTATAAATAGTATTGATCAAATTATTTGTTAGGCTGCTATCTGCCTCGGGAAGTAGTGGAGGAGCGAAGTTTTCAGCAGAAAAAGTTCCGGTGCTTTTATCGAACCGGTATAAACCGAAGTATGAACCTATCCAAAGTGAGCCTTCCTGATCCTCGTTCAGGGATATGGCAGCCGCAAGCTGCTTGACCGGATGCTGATAACAGATAAATTTTTCCGTATCGTAGTCAAATTTACAAATACCATTCGCATTATATCCTACCCACAAAGTGCCTTCATGGTCTACCAGCATTGCCTTGATGCCATTGTGAGGCAGGGAGGTGGAATCCCCGGGTTGCCATTTGTAGGTGGTTACAGTATAGCCATCAAATTTATTCAGGCCATTGGCAGTCCCAAACCATACATATCCTCTACGATCCTGTAGTATAGTCACCACAAAATTATTGGAAAGTCCATCCTCTATGGTCAGTTGCTCGAAACGAAGGTTTTCTACCTGGGCCTCACTTGCTGCGCTCATGCAGAGGAGAAGACATAAACAGAGACAGGCTATAGAAAAAGTTTTCATAGGCTTAGGAAGAAAAGGTGCGGGCTATATAGTCAGAAGGGGTTTGGTTAAACTGCTTCTGAAAGCATTTGGTGAAGTAAGAAGGGTCCTGAAAACCTACCAGAAAAGCTACCTCTGCAATGTTGCCAGCGCCTTGCCTGAGCAATTCAGCGGCTCTGTGCAAACGCCTGACCCGAATAAAATCACCAGGAGCGTAGTCTGTCAGGGCTTTGAGTTTTCTAAACAGTTGCATACGGCTCATGCCTACCTCCCTGCCCAAGGCTTCTACCCCAAAAGCTGTGTCATCCATGTGGGCTTCTATCACCAGCATGACTTTCTGTAAGAACTGCTCATCCACCGAGGTGATAGTAATGGCTTTGGGTTGCAGGGTGATCTGCCTGCTGTAGTGCGCTCTTAGTTTCTTTCTGCTTTCTATCAGATTATGGATCCTCACCAACAGCTCTTCTGCCTCAAAGGGTTTGAGGATGTAGTCATCCGCTCCGGTTTGCAGGCCTTCTATCTTGTCTGAGCCACTGGCTTTGGCCGTGAGCAGGATCACCGGGATGTGGGCTGTCTTTTCATCTGCTTTGAGCCTTTGGCTAAGTTCAATGCCATCCATTCTGGGTATCTCCATGCTGGGCATCATCACATCACTCAAGATCAGATCGGGAATGGTTTCCAAGGCTTTCTGGTAGCCTGCCAGTCCATTTACTGCTTCTATAGTCTGATAAGCAGGTTGCAGGGTCTGTCGGATAAAAGCCCGCACATCGGCATTGTCTTCTACGATGAGCACCAGGGGGGCTTCTGTAGAGGGTTGCTCACTGACAGCAGGAGAGCTTTCTTGCATGGCATGCTTTGCCATCTCTAAAGCTGAGAAGGCTGGCTGCCCATTTTCTCTGACAGGCTCTCCTACAGAGATTTGTTCATAGTCGGCCAGCAGCAGTGGCAGTCTCACCGTGAAAGTGCTGCCTTTTTCTTCCTGACTCTCTAGAGTGATCTCTCCTCCATGCAGGGCTACCAGTTCCTTCACAAGAGAAAGACCGATGCCTGTACCTTCCTGTTCTCTAGTACGGGAAGCCTCTACCTGGTAAAACCTGTCAAAGATTTTCTCCTGCTCTTCTTGCGCAATGCCTTGGCCACTGTCCTGTACTTTCAGCTCCAGCAGCTTTGCAGCAGCACCTGCTTTTCTGACAGACTCAGGCAAGGCTGAGTGGTCTGTGGGCAGTAAGCGCACACTCACCGTGATGCTGCCTGCCTCAGGGGTGAACTTGAAGGCATTGGAGAGCAGGTTGACTATAATCTTTTCCAGCTTATCGGCATCAAAATAAACTACAGGATGCTCCGTGGGATACTGCATATGATACTGCAGGTGTTTGCGTTCAGCTAGCGAGGTAAAGGAGAGCATCAGGCCTTTGAGAAAGGCAATGAGGTTGCCGGGTTTAGTCTCCAGGCTCAGGTTGCCAGCTTCCAGTTTGGAGAGGTCCAGCAACTGGTTGATCAGGTGTAGCAGTCGTTGGGCATGGCGTAGCATCATCTGGTAGACAGGTTTTTCCTGGCTTTCTGCAGAGGAGTGGGCAAGAAAGTTTTGCAAGGGACCCAGAATGAGGGTCAAGGGGGTGCGAAACTCATGAGAGATGTTGGCAAAGAAGTGGCTTTTCATCTGGTCTATCTCATGCATTTTCTCAGATTCTAAGCGCTGTAGTTTCAAATCGTTCTTGAGTCTTTCGCGGGAGACCAGGTAATAGACCAGGCCATACAGGATACTGATTCCTAGCAGTGCATACAAGCCATAAGCCCACCAGGTCTGCCACCAGGGGGGATGGATCACGAGGATCATCGAGGTTCCCTGCTCATTCCAGAGGCCATCATTGTTGGAGGCTTTCACCTGGAAGACATACCTGCCAGGATCTAAGTTGGTATAGCTGGCATAACGGCGGGTGCCACTGTCAACCCAGTCGGAATCAAAATTTTGCAGGCGGTAAGCATATTGGTTCTTTTGCGCATTCATGAAATTGAGGGCAGCAAATTCAAAAGAGAAAAAGTTTTCCTCATACGCAAGGTGAATCTCTTTGGCTTCATGGTTGCCCGGAATCAGCTTATCAAATAGCTTGAACTGGGTAATGACCACCGGCGGAACATAAGGGTTGGGCTGAATTTTGGCAGGATCAAAAGCGTTAAATCCATTGATACCACCAAAATAGAGGGTGCCATCCCGGCCTTTGGCGTGGGCGCCTATCCCATAAGAAATGGAAAACTGGTTGCTTTGTAAACCATCCGATGCATCGTAGTTGGTGAAGGTTTGCCGGGTCGGGGAAAAGCAGGAAAGGCCATTGTTCGTGCCCAGCCAGAGGTTACCAGCCTCATCTTCCAGAATAGAATATACTGTGTTATCCGGCAGGCCCTGTTTTAGTGTGAATGCCTCAAAAGATTCGGTGACATAGTCAAAGCGGCATAATCCGCCGCCCTTGGTACCGATCCAAAGGTTCTTCTGAGAATCCTGAAAGACACACCTGATTTCATTAGCAGTGATGCTGTCATTGTGACTATCAGTCTTATACTGGGTAAAGCGGCCGGTCTTCCGGTCCAGTTTGTTCAAACCCACATCCGCGCCCATCCATAGGTTTCCCTGATGATCTTCAATGATACTCGTGATCCAGTGGTCACTGAGTCCGTCGGGCTTGTTGGGATCATGGGTGTAGTGCATGATTTTTCCGGTATTGCGATCCCAGCTTTTCACGCCCCACATGGTGCCTAGCCAGAGCACGCCTTCCTTATCTTCGTAAATAGTAAAAACGCCATGCTCTCCCAGTTTTCCGTAGACACCTTCCGAATAACTCTCAAAAGTGCCAGTGTTGGGGTTAAGCCGGGAAAAGGTTTTATGGCCCCCCATGGTCGCAATCCACAAATTCCCCTCTTGGTCTTCCAGGATATCCGATACATAGTCGTCGCTCAGGCTGCGGGGGTCCTCAGGGTCGTGCCGGTAATGGGTAAAGGTCTGCTTCTGCTTGTCAAAGCGGTTGAGACCACCGCCCAAAGTGCCGATCCATACGGTGCCTGTTTGATCTTCGGTGATAGAAACCACCTGGTTTAGACTTAAGGAGTGAGAAAGGGAAGGATGATGTTGATAAAGCTGAAAGGGTTTCTGATAAATATTGGCTTTGTTGATGCCATGGGAGAGTGTTCCAACCCAAATCGTTCCCGACTGATCGGCCATCAATGATACTATATGATCCTTGTCGATACTGTATGGGTTTTCAGGGCTGTGTTTGACTTCAACCCTCTCGGTGCGTTCTTTATTCAGACGAACCAGTCCGCTGTCGGCAGCTATCCAGAGATGGCCTTGAGGGTCTTCGGCCAGGTCGCCAGCCTTACTACCCGTAGATTGTATGGTATAGTGAGAAAAGGAATCCGTAGCCGGGTTGAAGGCGTTTAATCCATCGTCGGTACTGACCCACAGCACACCCATATGATCTTCCAGAATATCATGCACTACGTTATTGCTTAGGGAGTTGGGACGGGCAGGATCATGGTGGTAGTGGGTAAAGCTTACCTGGGAAGGCTGATCTTTACCGCCCGGTTGCAGATGCATTTGGTGCAGGCCATAATGACTACCTATCCATAGTGTTTCCTTTTTATCCTTGTAGATAACATTGATAAAATTGTGGTCCAGGCTACTATCTGCCTCTGGAACCAGCAGGGGGGCGAAGTTTTCAGCAGAAAAGGTTCCTGTACTTTTGTCGAACCGGTATAAACCGTCGAGGGAGCCTAACCAAAGCGAGCCTTCCTGATCTTCGTTCAGGGATAAGGCACCCGTATACTGCTGGGTGGGATGTTGATAACAGATAAATTTTTCCGTATGGTAGTCATATTGGCAGATACCATTTCCATCAAAGCCTATCCACAGGTTGCCTTCCCGATCTACCAGCATTGCCCCGATGCCATTGGAAAGCAGTGAGGCGGAATCTCTGGGTTCCCGTTTGTAGGTGGTTACAGTATAGCCATCAAATTTATTCAGACCATTGCGGGTACCAAACCATACGTAGCCTCTATGATCCTGCAGCAGGTTCCATATTGAGTTGTTAGAAAGTCCATCCTCTATGGTCAGGCGCTCAAAACGGAGGTTTTCTACCTGGGCCTCACTTGCTGTGTTCATGCAGAGGAGAAGCCATAAACAGAGGCCGGCTATAGAAAAAGTTTTCATCTGATCAACGCAGCGTAATTGTAAAAAAAGGTAGTAAAGTTTCATCATAAAAACTATCAATAGACAGCCCTATATTTTCGGATATAGTATTCTGTAGTGCCGATAGGCTTTTTTCTATAAGCCATTGGCAAGTAGTAGTTAAGGAAAATGTGTGGCAAAAGGGAAAAGCAGTCGCTTTTTCATAGGTGTTTTTTTTATGACCTGATGAACTAAAGCTACTGCATCCTTGTATGGACAGGCTAAGACATTTGTATCCGATACTGGTAATTTGGTAACAATGACAAGCAGAGGGAGCAGCAGGAAAACCAATGGTAGTATTTTTCTGTCAACCCATGTTCTTTTTCAAACCCATCTTATTCAATGAGGGTTGGCATGTGAGGCGGTGAGGGGTGCCTGGGCGTTAAGTGGGTCTTTCTGTTGTTTCTTCCATTGCAGGGTAAGCTGGTTATCCTGTTGGTACGCTTCGTTTTCCCAGGGAGATTGAAGATAATCAGCATTCCGGTTGCCATACTTTCTTCCTTTCCAGAATACCTGCTGCTCATTGTCTACCATGAGTTCACCTTTCACATATTGTTTGACGTGAACCATTTCATGGGCCAGCACGAGCTCCTGTTTCTTTTTACCCAAACGGGCATTTACTTTCACTTTGATAATAGGATGAGCGGTAGGCGTAGTCGGGTTCAGGCAGAAAGTGATGCCTTCCAGTGTCTCCGGTATTTGTGTGGTGTAATCTACCATAATATATACCGGCTCCCATATGTCTAGTGCAGCCAGATGGGCAGCGATCTGCTGTTGTACGGTGAGTGTATCTTCAGTGCCCCATATTTTGACGATAGGCTGGGAGAGGACAGGATTGGTGAAGAGGATGGCGATAAGGAACAGGATCTTTTTCATGGTGGGCAAAGGTTTATCGTGCTGAATACTGTGAGTGGTTCAGGAATAAGAGAAATCATGAGTTGGGAAGCAGAGATACTTTAAGGGGTATCCTGAGGGGTTGATCCTCAGCCAGAAGAGAGGGTTGCCATCGGGGTGAGTTGCGTTTTCATAGTCGTTATTATTAAATAATCTAATGAAACAAAGCTACTGCAAAGACCCATGGACAGGCTAGGACATTGGTAACCATCACCGGTTGATTGGTAACTTAAGAAAAGGGTGTAAAACAGGAAGAAAAGCAGAGGTGGTAATGGGGTAACAAAGGCTGGTGATGCGGTAACAAAAGGCATGTTACGGCTGCGACTGCTGTTCTACGAGCAACGGGGTTGACAAAATTTCAAATTGAAGGATTGGTTGCGTTTGCTATTTTGAGCTAAGCATTGGATAGTCAGGTGATGACAAAAGAGAGGCTCATGTTGAATTGATATCATGTTAAACAGCAGTGCATAGCTTAATTTTCAGCATATTGTTTTGAAGCTGAATCAAAGCTAAAAGAGCTTGTTTTCTGATTGTTTTGTTACTTTTGCAATCGATCGCTCCACGACGGACAAAAGTATCGCAGTGGCGGGGCCACCCTGGCGAACCACCCAAAAGTCTTGGGGCTGCACCCCGCAGCAAAATATCATTCCACCCACATCCCTTCGCACCCTCAACTCCGTTGCGGCAATTCCATTGGGGCCGCAATTTTGCCCCTCCCTACGCTCCTTAGTTTATAAATTTAAGCACTTCGTTAATGTCATAAGCTTTTTCTTGCTTGCTGTGCGCCTTTTACCATGTTGATCAGTTTCTGTCGGGCGGCCCAGCGGGCGGTCTGACTCAAACCACAGTCGGGTGCTACAGAGAGTTTTTCTGCGGGAACATGCGCCAGACACTGCCTGATCCTGGCCACCACATCTTCTACCGTTTCTATGTAGTAGCTTTTGACGTCCACAATGCCTACGGCTACGTCCATTCTTTTGGCAAACTCAGCGGTAAGTTCGATTTCGGCAAACTCCCGGCTGGCCATTTCCACATGTACTTCGTCTACTTTGAAGTCCAGGAAATCCGGCAGCATGGGTTTGATTCTCCGGTAGCCTACGGCATGCCCTTTATAGTTTCCAAAACAGAGGTGGGTAGAAAGCCTGCAACGGTTGACAGCCGGTTCCACCGTACGGTTGAAAATATCAACGAATCGTTTGGTATCCTCTTTATAGGCATAGCAGCTCATAGAAGGCTCGTCTACCGTGATCTCCTGACAACCGGCGGCCACCAGATCTTCCAGCTCCTTTCGTACAATGGGCAGTAAGGCTTCTGTGACGGCATACCGGTCCGGGTAGCGGTTGTTGGGCAGCAGTCGGCCACTCAGAGTAAAAGGGCCGGGGACACTGGCTTTCAACACCGGACCTTGCGGAGCCAGGCGCTGTAACCTTTTGAATTCTTCTACCACACCCAATCCCTTTGGTGCGGAGATTTCTTCCACAATGGCATGTTTGCCTCTTTGGTCATGGGCTGGGGGCCCCCATTTTCTGGGCACTTCGGCATTCTCCTGAATCCCTTGCAAAAAGCCGTAAAAGGAAAGGTTAAAATCCAGGCGGGTCTGTTCTCCATCGGTGATCACATCCAGTCCGGCCGCCACCTGATCATGAACAGCCACCGTGACGGCATCTTCTATCATCTCTGCTATGTCCGTTTTTCCAAACTGGTCTAAATGTTCTGAAGCATATAAAAGCCATCCCGGAAAGGGGTAACTGCCAATGACGGTGGTTCTGATCGGTTGATTTTGCATGGTTTGAATGATTGAATAAATGTTGTTTTATTTGGTCGCTTAATTATTTGTAGGAGCTTGTAGTAAGAAAGCGGCGATATGGGCTACTTCCTGATCGTCGAGTTCCATCATGGCTGGCGCCGGCATCATACTAAAAGGTAGTTGCTTTTTGCTCTCTATCAGGGAGGATTCCATCATATACCGGCCTCCGTAAATATCCTGTACGGTAACCACCGGCCCATCCGACAGCAACAGTCCATACACGATCCCGCCATTTTTAGTGGTGACCAGCCAGGGCTCATAACCGAAAGCGACAGCGGCATCCGGGTTTACAATGGCTTCTGTCATGCCCAACTTATCATACTTGGTATGGATATTACTTAGGTCAGGACCCACTTCACTGCCCGCTTGTCCTCTTTTGTGGCAGACCAGGCAATTGCTATTGAACAGTATTTTGCCCTGCTCCAGATCGGCCGATACATCGGATACTGTTTTCACCTGCAGTTCTTGTTCATCGGAGAAGTCAAAATAATGGGCAGCTAATGCTTTGATATACCGATCCGTTTCTTGCAGCATCTGGTCACTGAGCTGTTGCCGGATCGTATCCGGTAGCAAATCCAGGGCTGCCATATGCACTAAGTGAAGCTTCCCTTCCCGCTGTTTGGCCAGACTGGTAGCTGATGTCAATCGTTTGTCCCACTGCAAAGTAGTATCCATCACCTGCTTTTTCAGGGCAAGTAAGGCAGGTTGCGCTTTGAGCATTTGTGTATCCGGCGACTGCCAGTCCTGTAAGTACGCTCGCCAGTCGTTGGTCTTGCGAAACTGCAACCACCAGTTGGCCTGCGTTGTCATGTCAGCGGTGTTACTGGTAGCCAGTTGCCTGACAGCCTGTGCAGCGGCTCTGGTAGGTATAAAAGCCAACGCGACCAGTGCTTTTCGTTTTTCTTCCTCGGACAACTTTTTGTCGGTAGCTCTTGCCTGTAAGGCCTGTACCGCTGCCTGAGGATGCATTTCCCACACCAGATCAGCGAGTGGCTGGGGCCAGCTTTCAGCTTCTTTCGCCTGAAAATGCTTCAGGAGTACCGGATAGAAAGCTTCCTCTTTGCCTTGCAGGGCGATGCCCAGGGCCGTTAGGTACCAGGGATCTTTTCCCTCATAGCCGTCTATCAACGTTAACAATATCGGCTGGGCATTCTTTAAAGGAATGTCTCTGAGCGCTACCGCCACTTCCCTCCGGACAGCCGCTGATGGGTCTGCCGCTAACGGTTCCGCATAGGATAATACCTGTTCCGGCACTGCCTGTCGTAAGGCACGGAAAGCCGTGATCCGGATCTGAGGGTCCTGGTCCTGCAACAGCTTTGCTACTTCCTGCACCCCTGTAGCTCCTAACTGCGACAGCAGCCACACGGCACGAGCCCGGTGGTAAGGATTGTCCTCAGAAAGGAGCGCTTTCACTTCGGGCAGTACTATTTCTCCCTGTTCTTTCAGCAAGACAAATCCCTGGTGGCGTACATTCACCGCCGGACTGAGCAATGCCTGTATCTGTCCTTGGGTGTGGGTCAGGTCAATAGAAGGGGATGTTAAGGTTTTGTCTTTAGGTGTGATACGGTAAATACGGCCATAAGCCTTCTTGTCATGCATCTGGTGGCCACCGACAATGGGATCAAACCAGTCGGCCACATAGATGGCACCATCCGTACCGATGGTCACGTCGCTGGGGCGAAACCACTTTCTCTGGTTTTCATCCACTTCATTCCAGCGATAATTTTCGTTGTCCATATCCACTGAGGCGATGAAGGGCGTTCTTTCGGAGAAATCAAAGCCAGCTCCTTTCAGGGAAGGATAGTAACCAAAAATGATGTTCCTGCCAGCATCGGCACTCAGCAGCAGTCCACGATACTGCTGACCCAGGGCATCGCTTTCGTTGACGGCCACACCGGTAGGAGAGCCTGAGCCGTATAGGTCGCCAACAGGCATCACGCCTGGGTCTTCCTGATGCCAATGGGCTGTCTGTATGCTTTGTCCCGGACGGCGGTCTGCCTGCCAGGTCCGCACGCCTGTCTGGCTGAAGAAGCCTGCGTTACCGCCTTCTATAATCCAGCTGGTACGGCAGGAAGCTTTTTCATCGTCGTTATCATTCTGCCAGAGGTTTCCGTAAGAATCCACAAACACTTCATAAGAATTCCGGAAGTTATGCCCCAGCACCTGCAGGCCTGTACCATCCGGGTTGACTCGTAAAGCCAGACCGCCTGTCCATATCCTGCCATCGTCACTCTTTTGGGCAGGTGTATTTTCTTTGTTATAAGGAGTGCCGCCGGTATAGACACTACCGGCCCGGAGTGTCCAGCCTGCCTGGTCGGTCACGACATGCGGACCGGCATTGCCTGCATTAAAGTACCACTGGCCATCGGGGCCGGCCATCACGGAGTGCAGGCCATGATCGTGGTCTCTGCCGCCAAAACCGGTCAGCAGCACTTCTTTATGATCAGGTTTGTCGTCGCCGTCCTCATCGGTATAGACGATGATAGAAGGAGCGCAGGATACGATGACTTTATTACCGATGACAGCAATGCCCAGGGGGGAGCGAAGGTCTTCATCCTGTACGAATACTTTGGAAGTATCGGCCTGTCCATCGTTATTGGTATCTTCCAGGATCATGACTCTATCTCCTTTGGGATGGATCAGGTGACCGTCCGCATTGTTAAAATCCCGGTAGTTGACAGCTTCCGTAACCCAAACGCGGCCGCGGATATCAATGTCTATGTTGGTAGGATTGTAAAACTGAGGAGATTCAGCCCATATACTCACCTCCAGATCGTCTGCTACAAAAAGGGGTGGTTTTTCCCGGGTAGTTTCTTCCGTTTTCTCCTGGTTTCCCATACAGGAGGAGAGCAGCCCAAAAGCCAGAAAGTAATAGAAAAGGCGCATAACATTCATCGTTTAACTTTTACATTAGGAGGCATGGAAAAGATCATGGAGATACTGGCGGTTGGCCACATAGGACGGGTAAATGTCGGCTCCCTCCGGGGTAGCGCCCTCAATGATAACCCATCCCTGGTAATTCATCTCATCCAGGATGTGTTTCACTTTCACAAAATCTATTTTGCCCTGTCCTAATAAATAACCATTCTCTTTGGCATGAATCTCACAGATATATTCTTTGCCCAGGCGAGCCATCTCTTCATAAATATCATAACCCATTTTATGAGCGTTAGCCACGTCGTAATATACTCTTACATTTTCTGAGCCTACGGCCTGTATGATTTCCAGGTGCTCGTCGGCACTCAGCCAGGATTCCACCCCCAGGATCACACCGGCCTTTTCTGCTTTGGGGGCTACTTTTTTCAGCCGGCGAATCACTTCTTCTGTGCCAGGCTTGTCTCCTTTCAGATCGCCTTTATCAAAGAAGGCCAGCAGTATCACCGGACATCCCATGGCTTGGGCTACCTCAATACTATCCCTGACCCATTCTTCCGTGACCGCTTCAGATTTATAGGGCACCCGGTTGAGCTCCCCGATAGCGAGGCTGGAAACCTGCACACCATATTGATCAGCCGCTTTGTGATAGGCCTGTTGTACTTTTTTCTGTCGCAGGTGCATGTTGTTTTCTGTGTTTCCCAGGCTTACCTGCACACCGTCCAGCCCTATTTCTTTAGCCAAAGCCAACGCCTCCCATTCATTTTGTTTACCAATAGACCAGTCGCAAGCGCCAATACGATATTTCTTTTGGGGGTCGGCTGCAAAAACGGACAGGCAGGAGGGGTTAAAAGCCGTCAGACAGGCCAGTGAAGCAGTTGTTTTGAGGAGCTGACGGCGGGAATATAATAGGTTGTTGTTCATAGTAGTGGAGGCTGTTGTTCTTGAACTTATGCGCTCGTGTATACAAATATGAAAAATCAGCCAGTAGTATTTTGATACTTTTTTATCAGTTTATGCAAAAATTTTAGTATCATTCACGTTGTCTATCTACCATCAATAATTGGATAAGTCCTTATGAAGCCGAGACTTGAAAAGCTGACATTGGAACCGAATTATTCTTTTGTATTACAGAAGGATATCTATCCGTATTATCCCACACCCTGGCATTATCATCCGGAATTTGAGCTGGTATTGGTAGTAAAAAGCACCGGACAGCGCACGGTAGGGGATCATACGGCACGTTTCTCGGATGGCAACCTGGATTTTTTAGGACCTAATCTGCCCCATGTATACCAAAATGATCCTGCTTATTACCAGGGTGAACCCTCTCTGACCGCAGAGGCCATTGTGATTCATTTCAGAGAAGATTTTCTGGGAAAAGAGTTTTTTAATCTTCCGGAAATGATTGTCGTGAATCAACTCTTCGACAGGGCCAAGTTCGGGTTGAAGATATTGGGAAAAACCCGGCAGCAGGTTGCCGCCATGATGCACGAAATGCTGGAGATGAACGGCCATCGCAGGATTGTACATTTGTTATCCATTCTGGAGATGCTGTCTTTATCAGAAGAATATGCGTTGCTGGCCAGTCCGGGTTTTGTCCAACAGTATGCTGCCTCCGGCACAGACAAGATCACCAAAGTGCATGAGTACATCATGACCAATTTTAAGAAAGACATTCCTTTGACTACCGTGGCTGAAGTGGCTAATATGTCGACACCTTCTTTTTGTCGGTATTTCAAAGCTTGTACCCGCAAAAGTTTTACCCGTTTTCTGAATGAGATAAGAGTAGGGTATGCCTGCAAGCTGCTTTTAGAAGATAAGCATCATATTGCCCAGATATGTTATGAAAGCGGATTCAACAATATGTCTAATTTTAACCGGCAGTTTAAAAAGATCACAGGTAAGTCTCCTTTATTGTATAAGAAAGAAAAAGAATGGGGAGGGGACTGAGGGATTGAAGGACTGAAGGGTTTAGGGATTGAAGGATTGAGGGACTGAAGGGGGGAATGATTGAGGGACTGAAGGAAGGTGAAGGTAAGGTAGACGCTATTTATTTGGGTGTGGAGAAGGTGTAGAGATGGGCGGGAGTTTTGTAAAAAATGTTGTCATAATACTGTTCCATATCCATTTTTCTTAAATCTTCTCTGAAAGTGGTGAGCAAAAAATTCAGGCCAGGCTTTCCACCATACGATTGCCAGTAACTGTTTTTCGCAGCATCCATACCCATGGTAATCTGGTCTGGAAACTCAGGCAGTAAAGCTTTCAGCAGTTTGTAAGTGCCGTTTTCTTCTCCTTTTTTCCAGCGAAAAGCACTATCATATTCTACTTTTACGCCCGTTTGTAGCAATGCCCGGTGGTATCCGATGTCCTGATAACGGTCTACATGGGAAATGACAACATGCGGCAGGTTGGCGCCCAGCTTCTCAAATAAGTTAACCTGGTCGATGGCATGTTTGCCAGCATTAGTGTGGGTGAGTATAGGCACGCCTGTCTCCCGGTGGGTGTTTACCACTGCATGGAAGATTTTTTCCTGATGGGTGGTAATCTGTTCATCTCCAGTAGCCAATTTTACCATCCCTGCTTTGTGTGGTGTACGATGTACATAAGGGCCATTATAGTCATGCGCATCGATGCCGATCAGCACATCGTCTACCAATAACTGCGTTAGCTGCTCTTCCGTGTAGGCGTAGCGCCAGTGGTGGGGCAGGTAGTATTGCTCGAGATGAATACCGGTAGGGGCAATAATATTGACACGGGTACGGCGGGAGACTTCAGCCAGTTTGCGCACATTTCTGCCACAATTGGCTGGCATGGTATCGACCATGGTTCTCCCCCCTGCCTCATAAAAGCGCTGTAGTTCTTCGGATACTTTCTCTACATCGTTGAGGAGAAACAGAGGGTTGGTCAGGGTGGGATAACTTTCCTCAATGATGATGTGTTCATGGGAGTAGGTCAATCCCATGCCTTCCGGAGAAATGTCGCCTAATACAGTACGAACGAATGGAGAAGCAGGAACTTCCATCGGACTATTTATTATTGTCTGGTTTTGGAGAAATTATGCACCCAGCCACTCCGGCTGGTATCGGCTATGGTTTCTGGTATTTCCAAGATGGCGCCTACTTGAAGTAGTTTTTCCTGCAGCCTGGAGACCTCCAAAGCATGCGCCGCTGTATCAGTGTCTAAGGAGAGTACAGCAGCCAGACCAGCCGCCTGACCCATCGCCATAGTCTGGGCCATAGATCGGCAGGAAGCATGCGCATCATGGGTAGCGGAAAAACAACGGCCTACCACCCAGACATATTCGCTTCCCTGCGGAACAATAGTACCATAGGGCACGCCATACACACCACGGCCAGGAATATACTGCCAGAACGTTTCGTCCTCACCATTTTTTCCTTTACGGTGATCTTCGATAGGCGCTCCGCAGAGTAAGATACGATCGGGAGGCATGGAGCCGGACAGACAATCTTCTTTTGTCAACCGATATGCTCCGTAGACACGTCTGGTTTCCCGTACGCCAATCTGATGAGAAAGCCCTATAATATTGGCCGCCTCATAGCCGGGTATTTCCTGCCGGAAAAAAGTCTCATAAATAAAAGCCTGCCTTCTTCCTTCTATCTCAGCCTGTGTCAGCTCTGCAACTTCCAGTGCTCGCAAATCATTTACTTTGACAGCTACCGTAGCAACACAACCCTGCTGACACATTTCATGGACGGAGCCTTCTTTACGGGGCAGCGCATGCTTCCCGGTCTCAACAGCTTCTTTCATCTTTTCTTTCAGCATCTGTTTTCCGCCTGCCTGTTGAAATTTCTCTAAGTTGACATTACTCATACGAAAAGTGGTAGTCATGCTTTGGGCAGGTTCTAATTCGCCGGCCACTTCGTAGGTATATCCGGCCAGATGGCAGAAATCGGCATCACCAGAAGCGTCAATCACTCTTTTGGCTTTGACCTTGTAAAATCCGCTTTTATTCCAGAAGATACAGCTTATGGGTTCAGCTTCTTCTATGACTACATCTACCAGCGTAGTGTGTAGCAGAAAATGAACACCGGCTGCTATGATTTTCTGATCCCAGACATGCTTTAGCCGTTCGGGGTTATAATTTACTCCTGTGCCCGCTCCATACGTATTGGGACGCAAAAACATATCCCCTGTTTCATGCAGCGCATGCACAATGGTGTCTGGCAAACCTGCTACAATCTTTTTAGGGGCATCGCCCGGGGTGAAAAAACCATAGAAGGTATCCAGCATCTGGGTAGAGGTGCCGCCGGGAAAACCGTACCGTTCGACCAGCATCACCTTGTATTTTCGGTCATGACTGGCCGCCAAAGCCGCCAGACAACCGGCAGAACCTGCTCCTACGACCAGTACATCTGTTTCGGCCAGTAAGGGTATCTGATGATGATTGATAAACGCCATCATAGTATCAAACTGTTATTCTCTACGATAGATCCGAATACTTTCCCACAGCATGGTAGAGTTTTGCCAACCGATGGGCATGTTCGTCATAAGCACTTTCAAACAACTGGACCGCTCTTTCTTTTCCCACGACGACGGCGCCACTCAATACTTTGGGGGGTTGTCCGGCCGCTGTCAGGAGCCGGGCTGTTTCGGCTTTGAGCGTATTGATCAATAGGGCGCCTCCCACAGTGGAACCGGGAGAAACGGGCGTATCCAGGTTGGGTATGGTCACCATGGCATCGCCTGCCGGGGCGCCGGTATCCAGGATGAGATCGGCAAAATCTCCGAGCTTTTTGCCATCTTCCCGTTTGCTGCTGCTTTTTTCAGAATGTTGTTTGGTGATGAGTGCCACCACCTTCACCCCTTTCTGCTGAAAATTCTCGGCCATCTCGATGGGTACTACATTGCATCCGCTGGAAGAAATAATCAAAGCCGTATCCTGGGTGCTGATGTCAAAATTCCTGAGAATTCTTTCGGCCAGGCCCGGCACATTCTCCAGAAACATGGCTTGCCTTTGTCCGTTGGCACCTACCACCAGATTGTGGAATGTCAGGGATAGCTCCACGATAGGATTGAAACCGGGAAAAGAACCATAGCGGGGCCACATTTCTTCTACCATAATCCGGCTGTGCCCGGAGCCAAATACATGTACCATGCGTCCGGCCAGAATAGTTTCAGCAAACCAGCTAGCTGCTTTTCTGATGTTGTCCGACTGTTGTTCTACGACATCAATAATCTGTCGACACTGCTGAAGGTATTGCTTGATTACGTCCATATTAGTGATTGAAGAACTGAAGGGTTAAATGTAAACTAATCGATAATGGTTCATGATGATGGAAGGGTGGTGGCGGGTAATTTGCCCAGGGCGAAGGCAGCCGCGCCGATGGCACCGGCCATATCACTGAAGTGAGCTTGCTGTATGGGTATTTTTTCGCCTACCTGTTTCCATTCGTAGATGTCTATAAAATCATGCAAAGGTTGATAAAGGGCATCGCCTGCTTTGGTGATGCCTCCTCCCAGAATGACCAGGTCGGGTGAGAGCAAATGACAGAGGGAGCAGATGCCCAGCGCCAGTTTTCGAACGGAGTGCAACCACACGTAGGTAGCGAAGTAATCGCCCTGAACATGGGCTTTGACCAGCGCATCCGTTGTCTCAAACCTTCCCAGGGAGCGTTTAGCCACTGTCGAATTGCCGATAGCCGCTTCCAGGGTGCCTGGCATCCCGGTGATCCCTTGTTCGTCGCGGTCTGCATCCAGCGTCATATGTCCCAGGTGGCCGGCCATCTGATAATTTCCCTGGTATAATGTGCCGTTGATGAACAAACTGCCTCCTACACCTGTACCCAGTGTTAGCATCACGATATTTTTCAGGCCCTTTCCGGCACCAAAGGAGGCTTCCGCCATAAGCGCTGCAGCGGCATCATTGAGTACCCACACTTCAGGCTCCTGCAGGTAATCCATCCATATCAGGTTTTCCAGTCCCTGCAACCTGTCCGGCATCAGCCGAATGGCTGTATTTTGAGGATTAGGAAGACCTGGTGCGGCCAAGCCAATAGTATCTATCCTGCCAGCACAGGCATCTTTCAATTGCTGTAGCATCTGGGCTACCGCCTGCTTCCAAGGCAGAAGATGACCATTCTCTCCGGACGTATCAGAAGGGGTCGCCTGCACGGTTTGCTGTATGATCTTTCCTGCAGCATTGAGTACAACCCCTTTTATATTCGTACCCCCTATATCGATTCCTATTGCTGTTGCCATGGTTACATAAACTTTGAAGAGATTTGTCCTTCACTCAGGCTCCAACCGCCATCTACGGCCAACACCTGTCCGGTAATAAAGGTAGCATAATCAGACATAAAATAACAGGCAGCTTCCTCCAGGTCCTGTGTTCTTCCGATCCTCCCACCGTCGAGCGGTTGTTTGGTTTTGATATAATCCATAATAGCGGGATCAGCAGCAGCTCGCTGGGCCATAGGTGTTTCCACCAGGCCGGGTGCCAGCACGTTGATGCGTATGTTATCTTTAGCATAATAGGAGGCTGCTGATTTGGAGAGGCCTATGATGGCAGCTTTCGCGGTAGCGTAGGTATGGGTGGCGAAATATTGAGGAGCAGGGGCATAGCCCAAGACAGAGCCTACGTTCAAAATGCTGCCTCCTTTTCCAGCCTTCAGAAATGCGCTGATAGCAGCCCTGTTGGAAAACATGACGGAAGTCAGGTTCAGACTCAAAGTTTTGTGCCACCCTTCTGTGGTAACCTCATGCAGCGGGCCGTCGCCCAGTCGCCGGCCGCTACCCCCGGCTACATGGTATAGTCCATCCAAACTTCCCCACTGTTTCAGGCATAGGTCGATGGCACCAGGCGCTGTTTCTTCCTGCGTCGCATCGCCTGCATAGACCAACCCCTGAGCCCCAAGGAGGTCCTGTGCCTGTTGGTTGGTGTCAGGATGCGGACCCACTACCACCACCTTAGCCCCATGGCGGATAAAAGCCTGAGCGGCTGAAAGGCCAATACCGGACGTGCCGCCTATGATGACAATATGTTTGTTGCTAAGCATGCGGTCGTGATCAAGCTTTTCTAATGAGAGGAATCCTGTACCCTTTGTACGATCTTTCCTCCTGATTTTTCTTTCAGGATCAGTTTTTTTCTGCCATCCTGGAGCAACTCTTCTTTGATCAGATAATGATCCTGATCATACTCTTGAAACTGGGTTTGTCTGGCAGTTTCCTCCTGGCCTCTCCAGACTTTCAGGTCAACAGGCTCCCATTTTTTGGACTGTGCCGACTGATAGCAGGCATCCATAATGGCATTCACCACATAGCCATCGTAAAAGGTCTCCATAGGTTGGCGGCCTTCGTCCATCGCCAGAAACATATCTTCAAACATAGGAGGATACCCCAGCGCATGCGCTTCGTCGCCTACCGGAAAGAGCCAGCCGGTTTCACTTTCCGCTTTTTCGGCGACATAGCCCCGTTCTCCTACGCTGGTAAACATTTCCAGTCCGGTGCGCAGAAAATGATCAACCCGCAGGGTGCCTTCTGTGCCCGCCACTTCATCTCTCAGGTCCATGCCGCCCCGGTACGACCAGCTGACTTCAAACTGACTGATGGCTCCGTTGGCATATTTGACCAATCCGATGGCATTGTCTTCTGCTTCTATGGGTTTCACCAAAGTATCGGCCCAGCACATGACTTCTACCGGACGTATATCTTTACCGATGTAATTGCGGCCAATCTCAATACAATGGCAGCCCATGTCTATGATGGCTCCGCCACCGGAATATTCCGGATTCCAAAACCAGTCGCTGTGGGGGCCTGGATGCGCTTCCCGGGAACGGGTCCATAACACTTTGCCCAGCGCACCATTCTTGACAGAAGCTAAGGCTTTGAGTGTCTTGGCCGGATAGGCCAGATCTTCCAGATACCCATGAAAAACACCAGCCTTCTCCACGATCTCCAGCATTTCCAGCGCTTCTTCAGCATTTCTTCCCAGGGGCTTGGTACATAAAATCGCTTTGCCCGCTTCAGCGGCCAGGCGTATAGCCTCCAGATGAAGATGGTTTGGTAAGCCAATCACGACCACTTGTGTTTCATCAGATTGAATGGCCTTCGCCATGTCGGTGGTCCACCGAGGGATTCCCCATTGCCCGGCGAACTGCTTTACCCTTTCCTCCGAACGGGAATATACTGTATGCACCCGGTCCATCCTACGCTGCCCGTGTAAACTCATGGTATAGAAAGTGCCAATCAGGCCCGTACCCAGCAGGGTAATTGTATAGGGAGTATTCTTCATAGTTTTAGGTAATGAGTTAGTGAATACTTATTTCGGATTGCTTCAATGTTACCAGAAGTTACAAATTTCTGGAAACAGTGGGTGGTATTTCAATACTTTTTTATCAGTTTATACAAATATCTTATCCTCAGGAAGTGGCTTGCTTCATAAGCAAAAAAACAGCGAAGGGCAAGCTTCGTTGAACGTATTTTGAGGGTACAGGCTACCCTTTATTCGTCAAAAGTAACCGCTGCCATCACTGGGAGGTGGTCTGAGGGAAATACCTCTCCTCTCTGTTCAGAAATGGTTATGTGCTTGCTGACTTGTGTCTGCTTGTTGGTAAAGATATAGTCGATGCGGTCACGTTTTTACCACAGGTGTTTTTTCGAAGCTGTTAAAAGTTCATTTTGGACCATAAGGGTGTTTTGCGATCTTGTAACTGTCCTGCAACCCTGCGTAGGCTGACGTACCCTGTGAGAGTAGCTGGTATACCTGGCTGTCGGGTCTGGCATTAAAATCACCGGTGATGACAGACTTAATGCGTGAAGGTGTGAAAGAATAAGCGTAGGAAATCTTAACAAAAATTAGAAAACATTTGTCTTTTTGTATGATAGGGCTGGCAGGATGGTCAGCATTGAGTATCCTGAAAAAGAATATAGGCTTTCGAGTTTGCTTCATTAGTCGTAAAACAGGGGGTTTTGTTGTACTTTCCCCTGACAACTTGGATCTTTCTAATAATCATGTAGTTACTGATGGGATTTGCCAAAAAAAAAATTCAATCCTGGCTAACAGAAACAGAAAGCGAGACACCCTTCTTGCATACGTAAGGAGTGTGACCCATTTGGATTTGATGCTGCTTTCCCTGGTGGCATCTTTGTTCTATTACCATTGAAAGAAAGAAACGCTTTCTTTTCTATTATTGTACGCCGCTAAAATAAAGCCCGGTCATGCCGGGTTTTGTTTTTTCTGCCTATCTGTCCGCTACCCACAGTAAAACTTAAGCTTGTTTTTTATATTTACCCCTGTTAAGTTAAACCTTTACTTCTTTACTATCAGATTTACACAGCGTCACACACAAGCTTACTATGGATATTTTCAGTATCATTACCCTATTGGTGGTTATTTCTTCAATTTTCGGCTATATCAATGTTCGTTTTTTTAAACTGCCCACCACCATCGGTCTGATGATCATGGCCATCCTGTTTACCTCCCTGGTGCTCATCGCCGGAAGTTTTAACCAGGCGGTGCTTCAAGATGCTGAAGATATCGTCGGTAGCATCGACTTTAGAGATTTAATCCTGGAGGTAATGCTGAGTTTTCTGTTGTTCGCCGGTGCTTTGCACACCGACTGGAGCAGGCTCAAAGAGCAGGGAGGGCCTATCCTGGTATTTGCCACCATAGGGGTGGTTGCTTCCACGTTTGTGGTAGGCACTCTTTTTTATCTGACACTTCACAGTATTCTGCATTTGGAGATCCCCTACATCTATTGCCTTTTGTTTGGTGCTTTGATTTCCCCTACAGACCCCATTGCGGTGCTGGGGATCTTAAAGCAGGTGGGGGTTCCTAAAAAACTGGAGATCAAGTTTGTGGGAGAATCTCTTTTTAATGACGGGATTGGCGTCGTGGTTTTCCTGACCATCTTCAATATTGCAGAGAAAGGAATTGGCCAGGTAACGGTTGCAGAAGTGGCCCTGCTATTTGCTGAAGAGGTATTGGGGGGTATTGCTTTAGGGTTTGCTCTCGGCTATGTGACCTACTGGCTTACCCGCAGCATTGATCATTATGAAACGGAAGTAATGATTACGCTGGCAGTGGTGATGGGAGGGTATTTGCTGGCCAGTAAGCTGCATTTCTCCGGTCCGCTGGCTATGGTGGTGGCAGGTCTGTTTATTGGTAACAGTGCCAGAAACACCGCTTTTTCCCAACTTACACAAGCCTATGTGGATCGCTTCTGGGAGCTGATCGATGTGTTGCTGAACGCTGTCCTGTTTGTGCTCATCGGTCTGGAACTGCTGGTTATCAGCTTGGCCCAGGAGTATATCATAGCAGGTCTGCTGGCGATTGTCATCGTATTAATATCCCGCTACCTGGTGCTTAAACTTCCGATTTACTTTTACAAAAGAAGGCTGGAGTTTGTGCCTTATACCGATCTGATCATGACCTGGGGAGGCTTAAGAGGCGGCATTTCCATTGCTTTGGCACTGTCACTGGCCAACCATATGGAGCGGGATTTCTTTATCACTGTTACTTACTTTGTAGTCGTTTTTTCTATCATTGTCCAGGGGTTAACAGTAGGAAAGCTGGTAAAACGATTGGGAGTGGCTAGTGAACCGGCAGAGACAAGCGTTCACTAAAGAATAGGGTATGAGGTGTGCTAATACAGGTGTTAAATCAGATTAGGAATCGTCAGGACAAAGCTGGTCCCTTTGTCTATTTCTGACTTTAAAGTAATGGTGCCATTCAGTTTTTCTACTACCTCTTTCACAATATAGAGGCCTAACCCTGATCCTACGTTAGTGGTGCTGGCCCGGTAAAACATGTCGAAGACCTTATCCAGATGCTCTGCGCCGATGCCCACTCCATTATCAATAATTTTGATGATGGCCTCACTCCAGTTGGTTTCTATCTGCACCTTTACATAAGGTTCCGTAGCATAAGGGTTATAATACTGTATCGCATTGGCGATAAGGTTATTCAGGATAATACTGATCCGGCGTTGGTCAGAAAAAAACAAGCCTGCCTGCTCTATCTTTATTATTTTCTTAATCTTTGCGAAGTTTTTCGCAAACTCATAATTTTTAAAAATTTCCTGTACAAGTTCTGAAAACTGTATCTTCTCTTTGAGAATGTCTGTCCGGCTGTTTCTGGAATAATTTAGTATATCACCAATAAACTGGTCCAGACGATGCAGACTTTTTTCCTGCATGTCCAGATAGTTGATTAACTCGTTTCGGTCTTCTTCCATTCGGGCAATGGTAATCAGTCCTAGCGCAGAAGAGATGGGAGCCCGCAGATCATGAGAAGCACTATACACAAACCTGTCGAGGGCTTTGTTGGTCTTCTCTAGTTCTATATTCATTTTCTCCACAAAGAGTAGCTGTTGTCTGAGTTCCTCTTCGTGGATGGCTAACTCTTCATTTAAGTGTTGTTCTTTCTCCAGGGCTTTCTTCAAGGAGGTAACGTCTCTGAGGGCTAGAATGACCACCTTGTTTTCTTCATACTGGTAGACACGGTATCGGCACTCAGCGAAAAAAAAACCTCCGTCTTTTCGCAAGGCTTTCAGTTCAAAGGGATTTTGCTCATTTGACGCCATATGTTGCTCAAACATTTCTACAGAGTCTGAAGCGATAAGCTGTCGGAGGGGCATCCCGTTGAGCTGAGGGTAGTCATACCCAAAAAGCTCCAGGGCTGCTTCGTTGAGATCTACAACTACCCCATTCATACTGACAAAAATAGCCTCAAACCCGGCAGAGGACAGGGCTTTGAATCTGGCTTCACTGTTTTGGACCTTTTCATGGGCTTGTTGATTTTCTACCTGAATCACAGCCAGCAGCAGGGCCAGCACCGAAGCGACGATCAGGTAGGCCCATAAGAAGGCGATGGTGGAAAAGACATTTTCCTGGATAAAGGGACTGAAACCACGGGCAGTTCCAACAACGGCCATCCCTGACGTGATCAGGCCAGCCAGTGCTGTTTGATAAGGGCCAAACCGCAAAGCCGCCCAGATCAGGAAAGCCATGGGCAAATAAACAAGAGGAATCTGATTGCTGCTGGCCTCTGTCGGATAGAGAAAAACAAAATAACTTGCCAGGGAGAGACCCATCAGCAGGCATAGAAATTCCAAAAATTTAAGGAGAGAACAATGGGCAAATACCTTATGGTTAGGCCAGGTAACCAGCACAGGAAACAATACAATAAGGGCAGTTACATCGCCTACTACCCAGGATATCCACACCTGACCGTACTCCTCCAGTGAAACCATGCCATCCAGCAGACGGGCACTGACACCCAGGGAAGCCTCTGTCACAGGGCAAACGAGCAGCCCGAACAAAGTAAAGTAGAGTACATCTTGTTGCCGGGTAAACCGCTTGGAGAATCCTACTTTTCTCAGGAGAAAGATAGTTACTCCAATACTTATAACTTCGGCCAAACCGGTGGTGCTGGCCAGAAAAGCAGATTGTCCGTTGGAGTAATGGATGAAGAATTCTCCCAATAAGACACCGGGCCAGTATTTTAATCCAAATCTTAACAGGAAGGCAAGACCGATAGCGATGGGAGGCCAGAGAAGGGTAATATCATTTTCTACATAAGCGAAAATAAATACAGATTTTCCTCCCAGGAAGTTTAGCCCGGTCAGGAGTAGGATGCCCGAAGGATAGCTGATCTTTTCTTTGTAACTTTTCAGAGGCATACCGTTGTGCCTTTATCAGACAAAAATAATGAAAAAAACAGCTTTAATATCGTCTGGCTTGCAAGCGTCATGTATCGCTATTTTCAAAAGTTAAATATCAAACATAATACCATCGGCTTTTGCCAAGCAGTATTTTTATTTTATCACAGTTGGTATAGTAGAAATTGAGAATTTGTTCGTAGAATCCTCGCTTTGTTTTGAGAATAAATTCTTATTCTGAGAATCCGTTTTCCTTTCCATAATAAAAAACGCATATTTGAAACCCCATAAATGTGTGGCCCGAAGATGACAATCGCTATGGCAAAATGTATAGTAAACTTCTTCCGGAAGAAGTGTTTTTATGGATGGGTAGGCCTCTGCCTGCTCTGGAGTTGCCAGTCGTCCCGATCTGCTTTTGAATCCAAAGCAGAGGCACTGCGCCTGTTTGAGGAAGGCAAGCTCACCGAAGGGCCAGCCATAGGGCCGGAAGGCCATTTGTATTTCTCCGATCAACCCAATGATGTGATTCGCAAGCTGACACCCGACGGGAAAGTGGAAGTGGTGTTGCAACCCAGCGGTGTGGCTAACGGTCTGGCTTTTGACCAGGAAGGGCGATTGCTGATCTGTCAGTCGAACAGTGGCAATTACCCTGAAGACGCCGCGGCAGGCAAACGTCGGATTGTCCGGTATGAAAAAGACGGCACCCTCACCGTGATGGCTGCGGAATACAGAGGCAAACCTTTCATTGGCCCCAATGATTTGTGCGTTGACGCGCAGGGAAGAATTTATTTTACCGATCCTTACTATCCTGATTCGGGTGCTGAAAAAAGTCAGCCTTACAGTGGGGTATACCGCATAGATGCCCCCGGCGAAGTGACGCTGGTGGTCCGGGACCTACAGAAACCCAATGGTATCCTAATCACACCCGACCAGCACCTCATGTACATTTCAGACAGAGGTACCCAACTGCTGCACCGTTATCAGGTACAGCCGGATGGCAGCCTGACACCGGCAGGGGTAGTATTCCGTTTTCCCGACCGTGGTATAGACGGTATGGCCATCGATACCAAGGGGCTTCTGTACGGAGCGGCCGGAGAAGGAGAAACCACTGGCGTGTATGTGATTGATCCTTATGAGAACAAGCTGATAGATTTTAAACCTTTTCCGGCGACTGCCTATAATGTTTGTTTTGGAGGAGCAGAAGGAAGCAGTTTGTATGTATGTGCCGGAGGCAGTGTGTATCTGCTGAAGACAAAAAACCAGGGTGTCGTCTTACCTGTGGCGAAATAGGATGAGGTCCGGAGAGTCATACATTGCACTATATTGAACCTTTGCCGGGCTCAAGCTGAAACATTTAGTGGGGGAAACGGATTAATGGAACAAACCCCTACTTAGATTTTTCGAGGCTACCCGGATGGACAACTTCTATGAACCAATACGTCAAAACCAACTCGCTGTATAAATTCTACCTCCGTGTGATTACCAGCATTGCTTTTGTTCCTACCCTGATTGCCGTATTACTTTTCTTGCTGTCGTTGTTTACTTTGTACCTGGATCAGGGGTCTCCCGACCGTCTGGTGGGCTATAAGATCGGTATTGAGAGCCTTATTAACCCTGATAGTGCCCGTTCGTTGCTGAGTGCCATAGCAGGGGGCATGATTTCTCTGATGGTGTTCAGCTTTACCATGGTGATGGTAGTGCTCAACCAGACTTCCTCCAATTATTCTCCCAGGGTATTGCCCAGCCTCATCGGACAACGATCGCATCAGGTCATTATGGGATTTTATCTGGGTACCATTGCCTTTACCTTTGTAGTGCTGACCAGCATACAGTCCAAGATTTACGCATTTGAAATACCCAGCCTATCTATTATTATCAACACCCTGTTGAGCTTAATCAGTTTAGCACTTTTCGTCAGCTTCATTCAGTCTATTTCAGAGGATATACAGATCGGGAATATTATCAATAATATTTACGCCAAAACCCTGAAAAGCCTGGAAAGAGAAATACAAAAGAAAACCTATGTATCGGAAGATACCTTGCCTGATACGGCACACTGGCATGTCATTAAAAGTCCTGTCTCCGGCTATTACAACAATGTAGATGAACGCACCTTTCTGAAAACAACACAAAAGCTAGGCGTAGCAGTTAAAATACTGATTCCTGCCGGAAAATATATCAGCAGGGGAGAACCCTTTTTTGCCATCAGTTCAACGTTGGAGGAGGAGCGTCAGCATAGTATTTTTGAAACTTTCGTTTTCCACCATCAGGAGGTATTGGCTCAGAATTATGTTTTTGGTTTTAAACAGCTCACAGAGATTGCTGTCAAAGCCCTGAGTCCGGGTATCAATGATCCTGGTACGGCTATTCAGGCCATAGATCGCCTGACAGACCTCTTCATTCACCGGCTCGATTTGCCTGATTGCTGCGTCCTGAAAGATGATCAGCATGAGCTCCGGATGATTGCAACCGTGGTACCAATAGAAGATCTCTTTTACTTTAGCTTTAGTGCTATCCGGAACTATGCGGGGCAGGATATTCCGGTGCTTCATAAGTTATTGCTATTGGTTGGAGCCCTTTTAGAAAACAACAAAAACCAACAGGTGACGGGTATGTTGCTCACGGCTGTTTACGATCTGATAGAACAGTTTTCACCGGAAATCAGAAGCCACTCGGACAAACTGAGGCTGACACAGTTGATAGAGCAGCTGCTGGCTCGGCGGTCTCACCAGCCTGAAGAGGAAAAAATCCGAAAAAAACTAGCGGAGTTTTTACATGCCTAGGGTCCGATGCATCCACGAAGCAGAGTGGTCATTGTGGAAACCATAAGAAAACTGGTGAAAAGTGAAAGACCTACTCAAAAAGACACTGGAAGGCTGACTGGCCATAAGCAGAGTTACTATCTTTTTATCATTTCCTCCTGATAGGCCGGAAAAGTAATGACGAATTCACTGCCTTGCCTGGGTTCGCTGATCAGCACAATTTTGGCTTCCAGCCGGGTGACCAGTGTTTTCACGATGGCTAATCCCAAGCCATGAGAGCTTTCTCCCTGCGTAGGACGGGCACTCAGCTTTCTGAATTTCTGATAGAGGTGTTTTTTATCTTCTACGCTGAATCCCGGACCTTCGTCTTTCACGGATAAGCTGATTTGTCCTTTTTTATCGCTGTATGCCTTAAGAAAAACGGAGGTAGCGGTATAAGAATACTTAATAGCATTGGAAACCAGGTTGTCCAGAATGCGTGTCAGATAAAGCTTATCTGTTTTTAAGTGAAGGTCATCTTGTATACTCAGATGAATACGAATGTCTTTAGGCTGGGCTACAGCCTGGTATCTGGCCGCTAAATGTTCCATCAGTGTTTTCAGGTCCACTTCTGTGCATTGCAAATCGTTGGAGCGCTCGAAAGCATTGGCATCCAGCAAATCCCTGATCAGCGTTACCCCATCTTCCGCAGTCTCTTTGACCAGGTAAGCATATTTTTCACGTTCTGTGTCATCTCCTAAATTTCTCAGGATAAGTTCGGACAATCCCTTAATCCGGTTGAAAGGCGCTTTAAGATCGTGGGCGAGAATATTCATAAGCGTATCCTTCTCCCGGCTGAGCTCGTCCAGTTTATGGTTATGCTCCATCAGGCTCAGGTTCTGCTCCTGGATTCTTACATTTTGCTTCACGATAGCATGGTTTTGCTGCTCGATTTGCTCTTTCTGCTCAAGCAGCAGCCTGTTTTTCTTTCGGATACGATGATAGAAAATATAAAGCACCAGCAAGAGCAGTAATACAAGACCAATGATCACGCTTTTCGCAATGTTTTTGATACGCTCCTGCCGGATAATCATCTGGTTTTTAGCGGCAGCGGCTTTCAGCAGTTCGTACTCTTTATCCTTTGCTTCCATTTGCAGGCGATTTTCCAGCCGCTCTATGGTTCGGGCAACATCCGTATCATAAATAGAATCTTTCAGAAGCAAATACTGACGGTGGAAGGCTAACGCCTGCTGATAGTCTTGGTTTGCTTTATAGATTTCAGACAGGTAGTAATAAGATTCTTTCTGGTTTTTTAGGTTGCCGGTTTTTTTGGCAAAGCTGATGACTTTGTTAAAATACAACTTGGCCTTACGATAGGCATGTTGGGCATTGTAAATCTTGGCCAGCATGAGGTAAATGGAAGAAAGCAGATTCTGATTGTTAGACCCACCCGCCGTCACCAAAGCCCGGCGGCTCCTGTCCATGGCCTGCTGATAGTCTTGCTGATGCCAGTGAAGGTCAGCCAGCGCCAGATCAATTTCAGCCATACTGATCTTATCGCCAATACTGTCGGCTATATTTTCTGCCTGAAAAAGATAATGTTGGGCACGTTCAAAATCCTGGGTTTTTGCATACAATTGGGCGAGTTCTTTCAATGTAGATATCTGTCCTCTGGCATCATCGGCGTTTGTGCGGATCACCAGGGCTTTTTGTAGCATATCCAGGGCTTTCTCCTGGTCGTTTTGCAATTTATACAGCTGCATCAAACTCTGGTAGCAGTAGCCGATACCTTTTTCATTCTGAATTTCCTCAAAGATGTGGAGGGCCTGTACGAAAAAATCATAAGACTTAATCATATCGCCCTGTGTAAAAAATAGCCTGCCCAGATTGTTGTAGGCGTGGGCCATTTGTGAGGAGTCTGCAATGTTTTTTGCGTAATCCAAAGCTTCCCGGTGGTAGCGGAAAGCTTCCGCGTAATTGCCTTTATACATGTAGGCAATTCCCGTAAAGTTGAAAGCCTCGGCTACAGCATGCTGACTTGTCTTCAGATCAATCACCTGCTGGCAATAGAAAATCGTACTATCCGGATAGGATAATCGGTACTCCCATGCGATCTGATTCAGAATAGCAGCCTGGGTCGTAGAATCAGCCTGTTGAAGTAAGGAAGACAAACTGTCAATTTTACTAAGATTTTGAGCTGACAGTGTGCTGAAAAGCAAAATGGCAACTAGGCTCAGCAGAGTGCTCTTCATGAAAATTGGAGTAGTAGTTTGGTATCCAAATATACTTTTTATTTTATTAGATGGAAGTACTGAAGGTTTTTTTGCCTCACATTCCAGGATAATTCAAACTTTCTTATAATATAAACTTATTTTATTGCAACTGTTCTGAAAATAAAAGAGAAGAAATAGTACTGAAAGAAAAAGGTTTTTTAACATTCCATGCTTTTTTTTAAGTTCACACCAAGCATTGTTTTACGTAATAAATACCTGATCTATGAATAACGAAATATGGGTAATGAGTTCTGCTTTTGATGTATTGCCATTATCACAGGTAATAGAGAAATCAAAAGCAGTGGGTGCCCAGGGAATCGACCTTTGTGTTTTCCGCCGCGATGGCGCCCGCCAGGACCATGTGGCTACACACCTGGACTATGAAAATTTTGGACCGGAAGAAGCCAGACGTGTGATGGATCTTTTTAACGAGGCACAGTTACACCTTTCTGTTGGGGCTTTTGAAAATTGTATAGGCGGTGATCCTGCTCAAAGAAAAAAGAATCAGGATCATATACTCCGCCTGATCCGGATTGCTCATTTGTTGGGGGGCAATGAAAACGATGTCACAGTAGGCACCTTTGTGGGTTACAACCATGAGCTGGGCAATCAGGAGGATGGATTCCAGAAGAATCTGGACGAATATCGAAAGATATTTCAGCCGATCATCCGGTATGCCGAAGATTTGGGTGTAACGGTGCTTTATGAGAATTGTCCAATGGAAGGCTGGCGTTCGGCTGGATATACCACTACTTTCAACAATCTGACAGGCGTATTGGCCGCCCGGCGACTGATGTATGAGATGATTCCCAGCCCGGCGCATGGAGAGATTTATGATCCTTCTCATGATGTATGGCAGCATACGGATCCGGTAGCTGTGATCAAGGCTTCGGATATGCACCGGATTAAAAGAATACATGTGAAAGCCACCCGCAACAAACAGAATCCTGCCCGGATCTACTGGGGAGGCATGTATCCCATGCAAAAAGTGGATAACACATGGGCTGAAAAAACAGGGATTCCGCAGCCTGCCCACGAGTGGGACCGGCATCATTATGAAGCCATGCTGCCAGGTTATGGCGGGTCAGACAGTATGGACTGGCGAGCTTTTGTAGATACGCTGAAAGAACAGGGTTTTTCCGGACCTTTCGAAATAGAGAATGAAGCGGCTAATTCTAAGGCTACCGGTAATATGGGTGCTATACTGCAAGGATACCGGGCCACTATTCTTTTTCTGGCTCCCATGCTATGGCCCCTTACCGAAGAAGGCTACCAGCACAGCCGAAGCAACTGGAAACCTTTAGTTCAGGGACCTGCCAAAGATATTCCGGTCATGACGATGGAGCAACTGATGTAAAAGCTGCGACGGGTTGCCGACCCGTTGCTTTCCTTTATGCCGGCTGCAGACAACAGGGAGATTACTTGGAAGTTTCTTCTCCTGTCTTTTCGATGTAGGTAAGCTCAAAGGGTTGTCCGGCCCTGCGTTCATTGGGGAAAATTTCTTTTTTGTTGCCACTAAACCGCACCTTATCATTTTCCTGAAAAGTGTCTGGCAGATTACAGGGAACCAGCTGTTCGTTAGACATTTTGACCAGGATAACCAGGGCGCCATCTTCATATTGAACAGTGCCATCCTGCTGGTTAATCACCTGCACGGTAGCTCTGTCTTCAAAACAGGCAGGCAGCGAATCCACACGGAGGGTATCTTCTTGCTGCTCACAGGATGCCAGCAGACACACGCCTAAAAAAAACCATGTTATAGGAATCTTTACCATCCTTTTTTATAATATGACATTCTCTAAGATAAAAAGTTTAAATAGCTTACTTACCTGTTTATACCATAGCCTGGCAGACGTATTAAAGCACTGAGTGAGTGATAGGCTTTTCAACCTCAATAAGTTGGCAATACTTTATTTCTTTCCTATCCGGATATTTTGATGGATTTGTCGTTGAGCCTACCTTACAAATGTTTTTCAACTATTTACTTTGTGAAATCGTTGTAGTAGTATAATTCAACAAAACGCTTTTATGAAAACTTTATCATATGTATGGGCAGTCATGTTTGCCTGGGTATTTACTGCCTGTGCTTCTAACCAGCAAAACAATCAAATTGAGGCTTCTTCTTTTACGGTAGAGCCTGCGGCATTGTCAGCAGAAGCGAAGTCTTCCCTGGATACGGCTACTTTTGCCGGAGGGTGTTTCTGGTGTACTGAAGCTATCTTTGAGCGGGTGAAGGGTGTCAAAAGTGTCATTTCAGGTTATGCAGGGGGAGAAGAGCCCAATCCTACCTATGAGCAGGTGAGTGCAGGAAATTCAAACCACGCAGAATCTATTCAGATATATTACAATCCGGAAGAAGTGTCTTATGCTACCTTACTAGAAGTGTTTTTTCTGGCGGCCCATGACCCCACCCAACTCAACCGGCAGGGGCCTGACGTAGGGAAGCAGTATCGTTCGGCTATCTTTTACCATAGCCAACAGCAGAAAGAAGAAGCAGAGGCCTATATGCAGGAACTGAGTGAGTCCGGGCAGTACAACAAGCCCATTGTTACGCAGCTCAATGCTTATGACACGTTTTATGAGGCAGAAGATTATCATCAGAATTACTATGAGCATCATCCTGAAAACCCTTATATCATCAATGTGACAAAACCTAAGGTGGAGAAATTTGAAAAAAAATATAAGGATCTGCTGAAGAAAGAAGTCAGTAGCTAATAGGTGAATGATAACATAATCTCTAAGCTCTGGCTGTTTAGGGAGTTAAATTTCCTTTCTGACCCAAGGTAGTGCGGTCGGGCACTGTACCATCAGGTAGCTGCCAGGGCTGCTGAGGCCGGAAAGGAAGTGTAAGGAGATTTCTTACCGTTTGTTCTTCAAAATCCCGGTAAGCCGGCACACCAATATCAATCTCATCCTGGGGAACATTGAGCCGGACGGTGCGATGAAGCCGGTCCCAGAAAGAAAATACAACGGAGTAATTGCTATCAGTTTCTCTGCGTACAATGGAATGATGAATCCCGTGCATGCGTGGCGTGACAATCAGATAAGAAAGCCACCTTTCCAGCGGATAGGGCAGCTTCCAGTTGCTGTGATGAAATTGGGTAGCTGCTTCAAATACAATTTCATAGACCAGAACCTGTAAAGGGGTTGCACCGGATAAGGCTACAAACGCTCCCCGGTAAAAAATGCCTGGTAAAATTTCTCCTGCATGGAAGCGAAGCGCCGTGGTCACATCCAAATCCAGGTCGATATGGTGGACATTGTGGAAACGCCACAAAAATGGTAAGCGATGATTTAGCCGGTGCCAGGTATAGCTGCCATAGTCCTGTAAGAGGAAGGCCAGGAAATAGTGCAGCCAGACAGGCATGGAAAACCGTTGCAACAGGCCGGTTTTATGTGTTGCAGACCATCTGGCAACAAACACAAATGCTGGAATCTGCAGAAGGCGTAAGGCCACAAAGGCAGTCGTTGCCAGGCCCACATTCCGCTGAGCCCTATGCCGGCGCATGACCCGCCTTTTTCTCAATGGATGCCGGGTCTCCATGATAAGAAAAAACACGGCCAGCGTACCGATCAAAGGACTTCCGATATAATCAAAGACCGGAAATACAATCTTTTTCCTGATGCTCATTGACAGTGATATACTACTTTTCTTCCATCATTTTGGCCATGCCAGCGGCCAACAGCTTATCGGGAACGAAGTTAGACATCCAGGCTTGTATCTTATTCTTAGCGCCTGACACAATCCTCATTTCTCCTTTCATCAGGGCCTCATAGCCATCCTTGGCTACCTTAGCCGGATCAGACAGTCCTGTATCCTTTACTACCCGTGTGTCTTCGGCATTGGCACGTTCGAAGAAATCAGTATCACTGGCTCCCGGGCATAGGGCGGTCATGGTGACGTGCGTATCTTTGAGTTCGTGCTGAAGCGCTTCTGTAAAGGAAAGCACAAAAGCTTTAGAAGCCGCATACACAGCCATTTTAGGCACTGGCATAAAGGCCACTGTAGAGGCCAGCTGTAGTATCTTCCCCTCGTTGCGTTGTACCATTTCTTTTAAAAAGACTTTTGTCAGATGCACCAAAGCCGTGATGTTTAGCTGTATCATGGCTAACTCTTTCTCCAGATCGGTATCGGCAAAAAAACCATGATCTCCAAAACCAGCATTGTTGACCAGTACATTAATGGTTATCTGCTGTTGCTTTACTTCTTCATATAAGGCTTGCGCTGAGCCAACCTCAGAAAGGTCTTTTGGCATAACTGTTACCTGGCAGCGGGGATGTTTCTGACGCACCTCAGTGGCTACCCGTTCCAGATCGTCAGCATGACGGGCTACAATCACCAGATGATAGCCATCCTGAGCAAAAAGTTTTACAAATTCACGACCAAAGCCACTGGTCGCTCCTGTGATTAATGCAGTTTTTGAGTGAGAAGGCATAACGAAAAAACTGTTAGATGAAAAAATAAGCTGTACAGAGGTAAACCTGGTTTATGGAAATAAGTTATTCTATATCCAGATTTTCATTACTTTTCTGAATGGCCTGTCTGATCTGTTCCGGATCATCTTCAGCCCGGGAAGGATTCTGTAGCAGGTCCTGACGGATAAAAAAGCTGAGTTCGCTGAGCTCTACCAGGAGTAAATCTATTTCTTCATTGCCAATAGCGGGTTTTACAGCCAGAGAAGCGAAACACTCGGAAAATTGGCGAAAAGCAATCAGCACATCCTGACTGGCGATGAAAGCTAATTTTTGATTCAACAGGCGTATTTCAATCATATCTTCTTCCAGCACCTTTTTTTTAGAGATAATATCATAGAGCTGGTCGATCAGTTCCTGGTAAATTTTCATTTTCAGATCCAGGAACATGATGTTTTCTTCTTTTTTGAGTTCTGCCTCTGTCTGTCGTTTCAGCAGAATACTTGTTAGCAGTATGGTGATGGAAACACCGATCAGGGCAGCAAACAGCTCGAAGGTGATAGGATGTTCGCTTTGTTGTAAGACAGTGCGAAACATCAGATAAGCCAGACCCGCAGTGATAGCAATAGAAAAAATAAGAGGTATTTTATGGTTACGCATCGTAGTGAGTGTGTACTTCATTCTAATCAATAGCTCAGCCAATGCAATTGTTTATTTTCAGGGCTTTTTGCCTGCTTATCCCAGCGTCTGTCCTGGGTTGCAAAAGAGGCAGTAGCAAGCCTGAGCGGTAAGCACCCAAAACCTCTGAAAAGGACAAAGAAGCTGACTATAAATAATTTCTGAAAAGCTGAGGAGGCCTAGCTACAAGTTCAATATTTCTTTGATGATGGCAATCACTTCAGCGGCTGATTCAGCCTGCCTGATTTGGTTGTGAGCCTCTATCTTTTGGAGGAAAAGTATATCTTCCGGTGGGTATCCTAATAAGATAACAGGTTTCCGGGCTTTAATCGCCAAAGCAATTTCGGAGAGCGTGCCCGCCCCCATTCCGCAAGCGACTACTACCTGCGAGGTCAATACATTGATGTTATTGCGGGCGCTTCCCATGCCGGTAAGCACCGGAATATCTATAAAGGGCGATACAGCGTCAGGGTGGGCATCTGGCAAAATGCCTATTGTTAAACCCTGATGTTCGTGGGCCCCCCGGCTTACGGCTTCCATCACCCCTGCATTTCGTCCACCACACAAGGTAACCCAACCTGCTGCCGCTATTAACCCGCCCAGCTGATAAGCCAATTGCAGGTATAAGGGGGGCGCCTTTTCGCCCGGGCCCATCACCCCAATGATTGTTTTAGTAGCCATTACTTTTGAAATGTCTATTTTTTGCTGGAAAGCTTATGTTGCTGCAGCATTTAAAACTTCTTGCTCTGCTTTAAAGTTATCAAATCTTCCAGATGTTGCTAAACCATTTTACGACAGCTACATTTATAATAATAAAGACTTATTCCAGGCTTTCTTACGTTTAAAAGATATGAAATGGTCATTGAGTTTAGGCAGAGTCTCAGGTATAAAGGTATTTATACACTGGACATTCTTGATTTTGGTAAGCTGGATTATTCTGCAGAATGCATTGCAAGGACAAACGTTGGAGCAGATTTTCTGGGCAGTTATTTTCATCTTGGCCATCTTTGCCTGTGTGTTTCTACATGAGTTAGGTCATGCATTGGCTGCCCGCCACTATGGCATACAAACCCAGGACATCACCATTTTACCTATTGGAGGGTTGGCCCGATTGCAAAACCTGCCGGAAGACCCTAAGCAGGAACTTGTGGTGGCCCTGGCAGGACCCGCGGTCAATGTGGTGATTGCTGCCTGTTTGTTTATCATGATCAGCATTCTTCCCTTCAGCCAGGAGAACTTCGATGTGATGACCATTGACAGTCGTACTTTTTTGTATACGCTTTTTTTCGCCAATCTCATCCTGGCCTTGTTCAATCTGATTCCTGCTTTTCCTATGGATGGCGGACGTGTGCTGCGTGCGCTGCTCTCTTTCAGGCTATCCTGGGTAAAAGCTACCCGTATTGCTGCTTCTGTAGGGCAGGTGCTGGCCATCTTTTTTGTGGTCATTGGGTTGTTTTACAATCCTATTCTTTTGCTGATAGGCTTTTTTATCTTTTTGGGCGCACAGGCAGAAGCCAGCTTTTCAGAAAAGCGCTCGCTGATGCAGGGATTTCACGTTTATGATGTGATTATGAAAGATTTTAGAACGGTATCCGTTGAGGATGAGCTTACTGATGCGGTAGAGTTATTACTCAACGGACAGTCTACGGTATTTCTGGTGCTGGAGGGAGATCATGTGGCCGGTACTTTGAGTAAAAACGAAATCATCAAAGCGCTTTCTGAATATGGCAAGCACGTGAAAATAGGAGATGTGATGAACCGTCAGGTGGAAACATTGTCTTATGATATGCCATTAGAAAAAGCCTACCAACAGTTTCAGCAAAAACGTCTGATGGTGATGCCTGTTATCGAGAATGGTAGCCTGATGGGTATTGTGGATGTGGAAAACATCCATGAATTCATCATGATCAAACATGCCGTGGGGGCCGAGAAAAGCCGGAGTAAGGCAGCGGAAGAACCTTATCATTATTCTTCCTGAACCCAATAGGGACGCCCATGGTCAACAGCAAAGCATCCGGCATGGATGGTTATGGCAAGCCAGCTTTACTCGACAGGCGAATGGTAACCCTCCCGAATGGCCTTTAGTTTTGTGAATAATTCGATTTCTTCAGCAGTTAAGTTGTTAGGCAGTGTCACACTGATTTTGGCATATAAATCGCCATGCTGCTCTGGTTTTTTGTACCGTGGCATGCCTAAGCCTTTCATTCTAAGCACTTTGCCATTTTCAGTACCTTGCGGCACATTGATATTGACCCTACCCTTCATGGTGGTAAGGCTGGTTTTGCCTCCCAGCACGGCAGTATAAAGGTCTACCGGTACTTCTACGTACAGATCATCCCCCTTGCGTTCAAAAGCAGTATTATTCTGTACCTGTACTTTGAGGTATAAGTCACCAGCGGGGCCTCCCTGTATGCCTGCCCCTCCTTTTCCGGGGATTTTTAGGGTCTGTCCGTCTTCAATACCCGGTTTCAGCTTAATCCTGATTTTCTTACCATCCAGCTTCAGCACTTTAGAAGTGCCATAGTAAGCTTCCTCCAGCAAAATATTGACCTGCGCCTCATAGTCCTGCCCTTTAAAGCTGCTGAAACCCTGGCTGCTATAAGTTTGTCTGTTGCCAAAACCACCGCCAAAAAAGCTTTCAAAGAAATCTGAGAAACCACTACCATTGCCAAACAGATCACCGTAATCGCCTGTAAACCCACCGTAGCTTTGCCTCCCTCTGCCGCCTGACTGTGACCAGTCGTAACCCCCGGTACCTGTGCCATGCTGCTGATAGTATTTCCAGTTGGCACCCAATTCATCGTAGTGCTTCCTTTTTTCAGGATCTTTCAGCACTTCATAGGCTTCGGCAACATTTTTGAATTTCTCTTCAGCTTCTTTGTTGTCAGGATTCTTATCAGGATGGTATTTTACTGCCAGCTTGCGGTAAGCTTTCTTAATTTCATCCTGGGTAGCCCCTTTGCTGACGCCTAGAATTTTATAATAATCTTTGTATTCCATACCAGATATAAGTAATTCATGTACACACAATCTTTTCTAACCCGAAGCGAAACTCACTTTTACAAAAAAAGGCGGGTTTTTATCTCCCGCCCGCTGGTTATTTCTTAACTTGTTTTATGCTTAGGCCACATCAATCAGCCGAGCTGCTTTAGGTTTGGCTTCTTCTCTCTTAGGCAAGCTCAGGTACAGAATGCCATTTTCATATTTGGCCTGTATTTTTTCTCCATTCACTACCCCTTCCGGCAATCTAAAGCTGCGTTGGAAAGACTGATATTTAAACTCCCGCTTGGTGTATTTGCCTTCCTGATCCTTTTCTTCATTCTTATACTCTTTTTCAGAAGAAATAGTTAGGACATCTTTGTTAAGTTCTACTTTAAAATCTTCTTTTTTCAAACCGGGAGCGGCCACTTCAAGCTCAAATCCCCCTTCTGTTTCTTTTACGTTAACGGCGGGCAAGCTTGTGCTAATGTTGTTGTTCCATCTTTGGTCCAAGGTCTTGGTAAAGAAATCGTCAAAGAACCTGGGAAATCTGTTGTTATATGTGATCAGTGTCATAATTATATTTATTTTTTGTTTGTTGATGTTTACATACCCAACTAATCAAAAGCAATACCAAGGGAAAAAAACCAAATTTTAGCGACAATTTGGCGGGAATACAGGGTAAATAAGCTAATAATAGTGACATTATGGCATATAATAATGCCATTTATACCGTTTTTAAGTAGAAATGTGTTAGTAAAACGATGCGGTTAGCTCTCAAAAAAAGCTTTACCGACCAGCATGAGTACCAACTGCGTGCTCCTTGAATGTGGTAAAATAGGCGCAGTTTTGAACTTATGGCAGCATGGATACGGATTTAGCTAACAATTGCTTCAGAATATCAAGGTTGATATCTTTCAGTTTTTTGATGTACAGGCATGCTTTACCCGTTTTATATTTCCCCAATTTATTGAGCAATTCCTGGCTATGCTCAACACCAGGCATGATATAGAGCGTTAGATTTTGTTTCCGGGGAGAAAAGCCTATAACAAACCAGTCGCCCTCTCTACCACTTTCGTAGCGGTAATGATAATGCCCAAAACCGACGATACTTTCTCCCCACATCACGGGGGGCTGTCCGGTAACTTGTTCCATCAGATTTGCTATGGTATGGCAATCTTCCCTTTTCTGAGGATTCTCAACATTGTTGAGAAATGAGGTTACACTTTGTGCATTAGGTTTAGTTTTCAATTCAGCCATAGTAAGTTGTTTTTTGGGTATGTTAAAGGTAATAAATTGAAGCATACTTGACGGTGGCAAGTGAAATTTTCATGCTTGCAAAACCAATTGTCAGGCAATAGACACTACTGTTTCTTGTCTGTAAAATACAGAAAGGTCTTTATCGAGCATGACAGCTTTTTTCATATTTTTTTATAGAAAATAGCTGTGCTGATTCTATTTTATACGAATCATCGTAAAAATAAATACTAAAATTGTTTCATTACAAAAACAATGGTAATACTTTTGTGTATTAATAGTAATACTATTGTTAATGCATAAATACTACTAGAGCAATGATGAGTTTGAAAGAGTTTAAGTATGATTTTCCGGCAGGTATTGTCGTATTCCTGGTAGCTGTACCGCTTTGTTTGGGTATTGCACTAGCTTCCGGTGCCCCTTTGTTTTCGGGTATCATAGCAGGTTTTGTGGGTGGCATTGTCGTCACGCTTATCAGTGGTTCTCAGCTGGGAGTGAGTGGTCCTGCGGCAGGGTTGGCTGTCATTGTTTTAAATGCTATTGAAAGTTTGAACAATTTTGAGGTGTTCCTTTCTGCCGTTGTGCTGGCTGGCCTTATGCAATTGGCGCTGGGTTTTTTAAAGGCGGGTAGTATCGCTTACTATTTTCCTTCCTCAGTAATTAAGGGTATGCTAGCCGGCATAGGGGTTATTATTACTTTAAAACAAATTCCTCACGCTTTTGGATACGACGAAGATTATGAAGGAGACCTAACCTTTGTCCAAGCCGATGGAGAAACTACTTTCTCAGAACTCATCAATGCGCTCAATTATGTTTCTCCTGCTGCTGTCATTATCAGCGCCCTGTCTCTGTTTATCCTGATATTTTGGGATAGAGTCCTTTTAAAGAAAAGCAAGATTTTTCAGATCATACAGGGCCCCTTGGTAGTGGTAGTATTGGGTGTTTTGCTTAACATATTGTTCCAATATAATTTTCCTAATATAACCTTAAGAGCTAATCATCTGGTAGAACTTCCTGTAGCGGGCAGCATCCAGGGCTTTTTTCAGCAGTTTACCACGCCGGATTTCGGTCGGATCTTCACGTATGATCTATGGTTTTTGGCTGGTACCCTGGCGGTGGTAGCCAGTCTGGAAACCTTACTGTGCCTGGAGGCCACAGACAAACTGGATCCTTACAAAAGAATAAGTTCCGCCAACAGAGAGCTGAAAGCCCAGGGAGTAGGAAATATGGTCTCAGGCCTCATAGGAGGATTACCTGTTACGCAGGTTATTGTGCGTAGTTCTACTAATATACAATCAGGGGGAAGAACCAAACTTTCTGCTTTTATTCACGGAGTATTTATCCTGATCAGCGTGATGTTAATCCCTGAGGTATTGAACATGATCCCTTTGGCCAGCCTTGCGGCTATATTGGTTATGGTCGGGTACAAACTGGCTAAACCGGCTTTGTTTAAAAGTATGTACCGGAGTGGCTGGAGTCAGTTCTTACCTTTCGTCACCACTGTAGTCGCTATTGTTCTCACAGATCTTCTCACAGGGATTGGTATAGGCCTGGTTATGGGCATTTTCTATCTTTTAAAGAACAACTATCATGTTTCCCATTATCTGCATAAAGAAAAGACCACAGAGGGTGAAGAGAAGTATCGTATTGTATTGGCAGAAGAGGTGTCTTTTCTAA
Organism: Catalimonadaceae bacterium JC749; assembly: GCA_021730635.1. Classification (GTDB taxonomy): domain Bacteria; phylum Bacteroidota; class Bacteroidia; order Cytophagales; family Cyclobacteriaceae; genus JAJNNC01. The sequence goes on along the minus strand of JAJNNC010000001.1, from coordinate 62,537 downwards.
ATAAGGCCAGCATTATGAAAACGCTAAGAAACATACCGGGGAATTCAGCCTTGGAAATAGATTTTACCAAATCCGTGATTATAGATCATGATATAAAAGAGCTGATAGAAAACTACAAAGACACGGCTAAACGCAAAAATGTAAAACTAATCTTAACAGGAGATGGCCAATTGGATAAAATGGAGAAACTAAAACTGCCCAGTCCTCAGGAGGTGAGCGAAAAGAGATAAAGGGAAAATTTTAAATGAAAAGTTTGCTGGCAAATATTAGATTTGAGGTAGGGGAGAACATATATCTGAAGGATCCTGAATCGTCAGAGATCGGCCGTAAGGTTGTAAAAAACGGTATCATACTGATAGATGAGTTAGGATTGGAAGCTTTTACTTTTAAGAAACTGGCCGAACGGATTGGTTCTACAGAGGCTACCGTTTACAGATATTTTGAGAACAAGCACAAGTTACTGATCTACCTGATCTCCTGGTACTGGAACTGGATGGAATACCGTCTGGTTTTTGCTACCAGTAACATATCTTCGGCAGAGGCAAGGTTAAGAATAGCTATCCGTATGCTTTCTGGAAAAATCGAGAATGATATTGATTTTGCCCACATTGATGAAGTGACCTTGCAGAGAATTGTAGTGGCAGAATCTTCCAAGGCTTACCTGACAAAAGCGGTGGACGAAGACAATCGTGAAGGTTTTTTTTATAGCTATAAGCGTTTGTGCAAACGAATTGCCACTATCATTTTAGAGGTAAATCCCAATTATCCGTATCCGGCTTCGCTGGTTTCCACCGTTTCGGAAAGCGCTCATTATCAAAAATTCTTTGCCCAGCATTTGCCCTCTCTGACAGATGTCAATGGCAAAAAGGAAGATTACCTGGAAGAGTTTCTTATCGACATGGTGTTCAGCACTATTAAGAAATGATTTCATCCGAAACTTGCACTCTCTCTTGACACCCTTCGTAGCCTTTGCTACTTTTAGTCCATGAAGCTATTACACACCGCCGACTGGCATCTGGGGAAACGGCTGGGTGATTACCTGCGCTTGGAAGAGCAGAGAGCCGTGATGAATGAAATCTGTACGATTGCCGAAGAAGAAGCGGTGGACGCCGTTCTTATTGCAGGCGATTTGTATGATACCTTTAACCCTGGCAACGAAGCCCAGGAACTGTTCTACAAAACGGTACACCGTCTTTCCAACCATGGCAAGAGAGCCGTGATTGCGATTGCCGGCAACCATGATTCTCCCGACCGTATTGAAGCCCCTGATCCGCTGGCACGGGCATGTGGTATTATTTTTCATGGCCGGCAGGCTACACAAATTCCGGATTTTGCAACCGACTGTGGGTTGCGTCTCTTACAATCAGCACCGGGATTTGTAGAATTAGCGCTCCCGGAAGTGAACTATCCGCTCCGTCTTTTGCTGACACCCTATGCCAACGAAGTAACCCTGCGTCATTATCTGGGCGATGAAGACAAAGAGCAGGAACTGAGAAAGCTCTTAAGGCAAAAATGGCAATTCCTGGCCGATCAGTATTGTGATGCCCAAGGGGTAAATGTGATGGTGGCTCACTTGTACTTTATGCAAAAGGATGGTCCGGCTCCGGAAGAACCCGACGATGAGAAACCCATCCTGCACATGGGAGGTGCACAGGCTATTTACACGGAAGATATTCCGGTACAAATGCAGTATGTGGCTTTAGGACATTTGCACCGTTATCAGACCATTGCCCGGCAGCCCTGTCCTGTTGTCTATAGCAGCAGCCCCCTGGCTTATAGTTTTAGTGAAGCGCACCAGCAGAAATATGTAGCGATCATAGAAGCAGAACCCGGCCAGGAAGCTAAGGTACGTCCCATATGCCTGCAGCAGGGTCGTCAGCTGGTCCGTAAGCGGTTTGAAACCACAGAAGCCGCTATCGCCTGGCTCCAGGACCATCAGCATACTTTTGTGGAACTGACCCTGGTGAGTGATACCTATATTGACAGTCAGGTAAAAAAAGCTTTGTACGAAGTACATGACGGTATTGTCAGCATCATTCCAGACATTCAACAGGAGCAGGGCATCAGGGAGGAGGATAAACCTAAGATTGATCTCAATGAAGATATCCGTGTCTTATTCGCTGATTATTTTCGTTTGAGGAGGGGGCAGCCACCAAATCCGGCCTTGATGAATCTTCTCAACGAAGTAATTGATGTGGATGACCATGACCAGTGATGCATTAGCCATGAGTAAACATTCATCCATTCACTTACTCACGCTGGTGTTTACGCAATCTAATATTCAACATTATGATTCCTGTAGAGCTGAAGGTTAAAGGGCTGTATTCTTATAAGGAGGAGCAGTATATCAATTTTGAGAAGCTCACTGCTTCGCAGTTGTTCGGCATTTTTGGCTCCGTAGGCTGTGGAAAATCCTCTATCCTGGAAGCTATCATGTTTGTGCTCTACGACCGTAGCGACCGCCTGAACAAAAGTGGTGACAATCGTTATTACAACATGCTCAACCTGCAAAGCGATGAGTTGTCTATCGACTTCATCTTTCGTACGCAGGATCAGGAGGAGGCTCAGTATCGCTTTTGTTTTTCTGCCAAAAGGAAAAAATCGGATTTTGAAAAAGTAGAAGTGCAGGAGCGCTGTCAGTATGTTCGGGAAAATGGTCAGTGGTCGCCCCTGGACGTGCCGGATGCCTCTTCTATTCTGGGAATGACCTATGAAAATTTCATGCAGGCAGTCATTATCCCCCAGGGAAAATTCCGGGAATTTGTAGACCAGAAACCGATGGCACGGACCCAAATGCTTAAAGAACTCTTTCATCTGGAAAAGTTTGACTTAGGGATGAAAACTGCCAGCCTGTTGAAAAAGACTGAGATGAAGGTGACGGAAATCAAAGCCCGTTTGGGTGAGATTGGCCATGTATCGGAAGAGGAGATTGCCATGCACCAGCAGGAACTGCAAGAACTGGAAATGAGCCTGTCTCACAACCGTCAGGTGCTGGGTAAGCTGGACCAGGAATGCCAGCAGTGGGATCAGCTCAAAAAACTGTTCGAGGAAATAGAAGCAACCCAACAGCAATGGCATACTTTGCAGAGCCAGGGTGAATTTTATGAGCAAAAAGAGCAGCAGCTCAATGCTTATATCAAGGCTTGCACTCATTTTAATGAGAAACTGAGACTCTGGTCAGAAACCCTGGCAGAAAAACGCAGGCGGTCAGATGAACTGTCTGCGCTGGAAGAACGCATTCGTACAGGGCAGCAAAAGCTGGAAGAGGTGCATAGGCAATGGAAAGAAAAGCAGAAAGCCTATGCCCAACGAGACCATGATCAGCAAAAGTGTGATGATCTGGAAAAGGCTATCAAAATACGAGGTTGGTTGCATGACTTGCAGGGCATGGAGCGATTGATGAAAGAAGAGAACCAGGTAGTAGCAGAGTTATCGGAACATATTCTCCAACATAAGCATACACTACAGCAAAAAGAAATTCAGCTGAGTGGCCTGGACGATGCGTTGGTGCAACAAAAGGTGTTAAGCGAAATACACTTCTGGCACCAGACTAGGCAAAGCCTGTTGCAGGAAATAGACCATCATCAGCAGGCCCTTACGCAGCATCAGCAGCAAATGGAATTGATTCTGCAGAAAAAGGCAACACTGTTGTCTTCGCATGCCTGGGCGAAAGAGAACGGAAGTTTTGAGAAGTTTTATATCCTTCTGGAGAAAAGGAGGGTGGAGGTAAAGAATCACCTGGCCAAGGCCCAGGAGCAACTGAGAGAACTGCTGGTGAAGGAAAAAATGGCTGAATATGCCGGTAATCTTAAAAATGGATCACCCTGCCCCTTGTGCGGTTCTACACATCATCCTTCCGTAGCCCAGCTACACTCTGTAGCCCAGGAAGTTGAAACTGTAAGACAACATATGGAGCACTTAGACCAGGAAGAAGCTGCCTTGCTTCGGCTGGATCAGTCTGTGAGAGCGTTAGAAGCTGATTATCAGATTGCTTCCACCATTTACCAGGATAAGAAAATACTGGTGCAGAGAGTAGAGGAAAAACATACCCTACACCAGGCTGCTTTTGTCTGGCAGGATTATCAGCAAAAGACATACGAAGAAATCAGCCATGCGGTCCGGGATTATGAAAAGCAACAAAAGCAGGCTTTACAATACCGGGGACAGATCCGGCAGTTGCGGCAACAACATATGCACAAGGAAGAGCAATGGCAGCAGGCCCAGACCCAACTGCAACAACGTAAAGATGAATTTATACGGCTAAAAGCTGCCTGTGATAACCAGCTGACTTCCCTGCAGGTATTGCAATATGAAAAGCTGGTCAAATACACCACCGAGGATTTAAAGGATAGCCTGCAAAAGGGGAGGCAAAAGCTCATGCAGGTGCAACAGGAATACGAAGCTGCCCAGAAAAACTACACTGAGATAGACCGGGCCCTGGGCATACTGGAAGGAAAACGGGAAGCAGTACAGGTCAATCTGGAGGAGCTGTCCGCTAAAGCGGAACAACTGGACCAGGAAATCCAGGAGCTTTGCACAGAAAAGAAATTCGATAGTGTGCAGCAGGTAAGAGATTTGCTGGCCTTGGAATTGGATACCGATGCCGAACAACAGGCTATTCTGACTTACAAAAACCAGCTGCATAATACGGAAGTAACCCTGCACAAACTGAAAGCGGAAGCTCAGGGGAAATCCTATGACGAACCTGCCCACCGCCAGGCGATCCATGCCTGTCAGGAGCTGAAAATGGAGGTAGAAAAGTTGCAGGAAAGCTATGCGCTCACCCGCAAGCATATCATCGATATGCAGCAAAAACTAAAGAAAACCCAGGAATTGCAGCAAGCTTTGGAAAAAGCCCTGGAGCGGGAAGCCAACCTGAGAGAGCTGGTGAGCTTGTTCCGGGGAAGCGGCTTTGTCAATTATGCCTCTACCGTTTTGCTGGACAACCTGTGCCGGGCTGCCAACCACCGTTTTATGAAGCTGACAAAAAACAACCTCAGCCTGGAACTCAATGAGCAGAATGAATTTATAGTCCGTGACTATCTCAACAATGGGCGTACCCGTTTGCTCAAGACTCTTTCCGGTGGACAAACCTTCCAGGCAGCCCTGTGTCTGGCTTTGGCGCTGGCAGAAAATGTGAAATCGCTCAACCAGGCTCAGCAAAGCTTTTTCTTCCTGGATGAAGGTTTCGGTGCGCTTGATAAAGAATCGTTGCGGGTAGTCTTTGAAACGCTGAAATCGTTGCGGAAAGAAAAGCGAGTGGTTGGTATTATCTCTCACGTGGAAGAATTACAGCAGGAAATTGATGTGTATCTGCTTATTGAGCATCATAAAGAAAAAGGCAGTTTGATCCATTGTAGCTGGGAGTGACGAGGTGAGTGGGGTAATGATTGGAAGGGAGCGTCAATGGATTATTGCCCTGGTTAATTTCTGATGCCCAGGCTCTGGTTTACTTCCTCCAGTGTTTCTTTTTGGTCGGCCATCACCATGAGCCGGTCGCCTACTTCCAGGGTGGTGGACCCTCGAGGTGTAATGTACTGATTTTGCCGCTTGATTAGGACAATCAGGGCTGTGCTGGGAAAGCCTGATTCCACCAGCGTTTTGCCAGCGTAAGGACTGCCCACTGGCAATTCAATTTCTATCAACTCTGTTCTCACTTCTTCCGATAGCTCAATGTCCAGCGGGTAGTTGCGCACCGGTTCAGGCATGCTTAGCTTCAGCCACCCGGCCAGGAGCCCCAAGGTAGTGCCCTGTAAAGTGACCGACAACACGGCGATAAAGAATACAATATTGAAGATCATATCTGCCTTTTCAACACCGGCAATCAGCGGATAGGTAGCAAACACAATAGGGACAGCCCCTCTCAAACCCACCCAGGAAATGAACACCCGGTTGCGGTTGTTTATCTTAAAAAACAGTAGGCTCAGGAAAACACCTAAGGGGCGGGCAACGAAAATAAGGAATAAGGCAATGAGCAGCCCTGCCCCCACAATAGGGAGGATGCGGCTGGGAAAAACGAGCAATCCCAAAGAAAGGAACATGATGATTTGCATGAGCCAGGCCATACCATCATAGAATCTCATCAGACTTTTCTTGTGAATAAAACTATGATTTCCTAGGACAACCGCGGATAAATAGACAGCCAGAAATCCGTTGCCTCCTATGAAGTCGGTAAATGAGAAAGTAAAAAAGAGCAATGCGGCCACCAGCACATGGTATAGTCCTTCAAACTCCAGGTTGATTTTGTTGACAATCCGGAGCATGAGCCGACCCATGAGGTACCCCATTGCGCCACCCAGCAACATTTGCAGAAAAAACATAGGAATGAGGCTGAGCACCGAAGCATCTTGCTGTACGACCAGGGTGGTGAGACTGATCGTCAGGAAATAAGCCATAGGATCGTTGCTTCCACTCTCCAGCTCCAGAGTAGGGCGCAGGTAATCTTTCAGACCAATATTTTTTGTTCGGAGAATAGAAAATACGGCAGCCGCATCGGTAGAGGAGACAATGGCTCCTAACAACAATGCTTCCTGCCAGCTAAAATCCAAAAGATAATGGACAAACACCCCGAGACTCACCGCCGTTGCGAGCACGCCGAGGGTAGACAAGGAAATACCCCGCCATAAAATGGGCTTTACACTTTCCCATTTGGTATCCAGCCCACCGGAAAAAAGGATAAAGTTAAGGGCAATGATACCAATAAACTGTGCCGTCCGGGGGTTGTCGAAATAAATTCCTCCGATACCATCTGAGCCTGCCAGCATGCCTACACCCAGAAAGAGCACCAGGGTAGGAATCCCAAAACGGGAGGTTTTGCTGGCCAGTACGCTCAAAAAAAGTAAAATAGAGCCAAAAAGCAATATATTCTCTGCGGTCAGGATCATGCCGGACATGGTTAACTGCTCGCAAAAATAGAGGTATTGTTCACAATTAAAAAAGGATATTTTTGATCAAACAAGAACAGATCGGACTGCGCGTGAGAATCATTAGCGTTGTGGCAGAATCATGTCTTTAACACCAGCTTTCTGTCTATCCAGGAACGGTATGGTGAACGGTAGTACGGTAGAACGGTAGCACGGTATACGGTGACAAGGTAAAACTTCAAACCGTGTACCTTATACCGTTTTACCGTGTACCATTCTACCATATACCGTACACCGTACTACCGTAAACCCTATACCGTACTACCGTAAACCTTATTTGACTTCACTCATACCGCAGGCTCTCTACAGGATTCTGCCTTGCTGCTTTCAGCGCATGATAACTTAGCGTCAGAACGGCCAGCATTAGGATGGCAACAGCCGATACAATAAACAAACTGACTGATAGCGTGACCTTATAGGCAAAGCTTTGCAACCACTGCTGGAGCGCTCCATAGGCTAAAGGGATGGCAATGGTGCAAGCCATTAGCAGAATCAGGATAAATTCTTTAGAAACCAAAGAAACAATCATCAGCCTACCGGCTCCCAGTACTTTCCGGATGCCTATTTCTTTCGTTCTTTGCTGTACTACAAAGGAAATCAGCCCTAGCAAGCCCAGACAGGCAACGAAAATACTCAGACCGGAGAAATAATTGAACAAGGTTAGCATGCGGGTTTCCGTTTGGTACTTACGATGGAAGGCATCTTCTAAAAACTCAAAGTCAAGAGGATAGTCGGGCATGGTAGATTGCCAGGTGGCTTCAAGGATCTCCAGATTTGTGGGAGCAATGTCTACCAATACATTGATCTGAGGCTCAGGATGATAAAAGAGAATAAAAGGCTCTATTTTTTTGTGTAATGTGGCATAATGAAAGTTCTTCACAACGCCTACCACTCTTTTTTTGTCTGTTTCAGAAAAGACCACTTCCTGCCCCACAGCCTGATCCCACCCAACTTCTTTGACAAAAGCCTCATTCACAATAATCTGATCTTCTTTCCCTGTCGGTAAAAAGTTCTGCCCCCGGGATATTTTCATGTCCAGCAGGTCTATATAATTTTCATCCACATTGATGCCGATCACAGACATCTTTCTAGTTTCTCCATGCACTTTCACAGAAAGTACACTCACAGACCAAAGGGCATCAGGTCTGGAACCAAAAGATACCTGGCTGACATGGCTGTGCTTCAGTAAGGCATCTCGAAAAGCAGGAATCCTTTTTCTGGCCTCATCATCCGGAATCGTAACAGACAATATCTTATGCTGGCGAAAGCCAAGATCTTTGCTTTGCATATAATATACCTGGCTTCGCACAGCCCAGGTGCCGATCACCATACTGATTGCTACCGTAAACTGAATAATCAATAGGGACTTTCGCAGCGTCCCTTTTTGCCTATTGAGCAGGTTAGCCCCTTTAAGTGCTTTGATGGGATGAAAAGAAGAGAGGAAAAATGCCGGATAACATCCTGCCAAAAGAGTGATGAATAAAATAATTCCTATTCCTGTGTATAAGAATCCGGACTGTAATAAGGCTGCCGGAGTGATACCTTCTCCAAGCGTTTCACTGAAATAATCGCCTGCCAGCAGCACGAAAAGTATAGCCAGTATCATACCTGCTGAAGTAATCAGAAGCGTCTCACTCATGTATTGCCACCAAAGCTGAAACGGGCGGGCACCAATAGTCTTGCGAATACCTACTTCTATGTTCCGGCGGGATGCCTGAGCCATGGAAAAATTGATGGAATTGATGCAGGCAATCATGACAATAAACAGCGCGATGACTGAAAAGATATAGACATACATCTTATTGCCCTTATACTCCGTATCTCCTAGAAGGTAATCTGTATAATGCAGGCTGGTGAGTGGATGCAGATGATGATAAAGCTGTACATCCATAGCTCCCCATTCTTGCTGAAGCCTGGGGTTTACCTGGGTTTCATCTATAGCGGCCAGCTTTTTCTCAAAAGGCGCTGCATCCTGTGCATCCCGGAACAAGACATAGGTATAGCTTTCAATCTCCAGCCAGTCTTCCGGTTGAAATTGCCAGGAAAGCAGGCCGTCAAATCGTAGATCTGAGTTTTTAGGTAAATCTTGGATGATGCCTGTGATCTGGTACGGCTGATGATTGATGGTCAGCGATTGACCAATCAGCGTTTGAAGATCTCTGTCGCCAAAGTATTTTTTGGCTAGCGTCTCATTCAATACAACGGCGTGAGGCGCTTTCAGCGCAGTACCCGGATTACCTGCCAGCATAGGGTAATCAAAAACTTCAAAAACTTCCGGATCGGCCTTAAAAATATAATTTTCACTAAACAATGCTCCCTCCTTATGCTGAACAACAGCCATGGTCGGGATAAAACGAACGGCCGCTTCTACTTCAGGGTAACCTTGTTTAAGGGCAGGAGCTAATCCAATGGCTGTGGGCGCCAGCAGATCCTCTGATCCTGCTGATTTCAGGGTAGCGCTGAGCCTGTAAATCCGGTTAGCACGGGTGTGAAAAGTGTCATATCCTGTTTCAAATGATATGTATTGAAGGATCATCAGACAGGCCGCCAGGCTAATGGCCAAACCTAAAAGATTGATCAGCAGAAAGCTTTTGTGTTTCCAAAGGTATCGCAGAGAGAGTTTCAGAGATGGAAAGAACCTCTCAGTAAAACGCGCTTTGGGATAATGTATTTTTCTGCTTTCCAGGGTGAAAGTTCGGTAAAACCGCATGACATCCCATGCATAGCGCAATTTTGCCATCATGATACCCTGGGTTCTGATTCTGTCCTGAAAAGCCTCCTGCAAATCACCTTCTACCTCTTCCCACAGCTCGGGGTTACAGTACCAGCGGAGAAAACGGGTGGCCCAGGCAGGTGGTTGATGTTCGGAGAACTGATTGTCTGGTGTAGGCATAGGTATTAACAGCGTGATGAAATTAGGTAGTATGAAAGACAACCTGCGGAATGGCTGCCCACATCTGCTGTCTCAGTTGCATGGCTTCCTGCAGTGCTAGTTTACCATCGGAGGTCAGGGTAAAGAATCGCCGCCTTTTTCCACCTCGCTTGGTAGTGGCTCCGGCGAGTCGTGATGTCAGAAAGCTTTTCTGCTCCAGGCGATGTAGTGCTGAATGTACTGCACTCAGGCTGATGGAGCGACCGGTCTGCTTCTCTATTTCCTGAGCGATAGCATACCCATAAGCTTCGTCGTACAAAATAGCCGCTGAAAGTAAAACCAACTCTTCAAATTCTCCCAGATAAGTCCCTTTCATATTATCTACTTTTATGTATTACATAAATGTAGAAAAAATACTTTCAAAACAAAAAGGATAGCCGGTAAATCCAGAAAAATTACTCCTCTTTCCAATCTTTGCAGGCGGGGGCAATTCCCTGCACATAGTTAGGGATCATGTTTATCTTTTCTGCCACCTCGGCTCCTTTAAAGCCACTAATATCCTGATAGCTGATCTGCCGGGCATAATGCGTCAACAAGTCAGCGGCCAGCGGTATGTAGCTCCAATGCCATTTCTCTTCGTTATAGCCATGGGGGCGGGCAGGGCCTTTTTCAGTGTATACCTGGCAAAAGCCATAGGAAGGAGCATGTTGCTGCATCCATTCGTAGATTTTCAGTCCTTTGCCCGACGCAAAATAGGAGTTATTGAGGGCATTCAGGTCAATGTCTGTTCCCCAATGGTGGCGGGAGGTACCAGGCATAGAGCTGTACTCCAGTATTTTCATAGCCCTTTGTGCAGGGTCAGGAATGGTCTGACTAAGATCTTGTCCCTCTACTTTTTGCTTGCCTGTCCATTTGTTTTCCCATATTCTTTTCTGATCGGCGAAAGTACGGGTAGCAGAGATGATTTGTAAAAAAAAACCCTCGGCTGCCGCCGCTTCTGCCATCCTCAAAAAGGCTTGGTAGGCATCCTTGTGCAGATAGATATTGGATTTATCTGTATACTGTGGGGGGATTCTTACAAAATTCTCCTCTTTAGAAGGGTTGATTTTTCCCAGCAATCTTTCAGCAGACAAAGTATCTGTCTCTTCAGCAGTAAGTTTCATTTTCACCGTGTCTGCCATAGCAGGTGGAGAGGCACTCGGTTTGGTGTTAGAAGAACAGGCAGCCACAGATAAAAAAAGGCTGGTGCCCACTAAAAATACAGATAATTTCTTATGCATAGCGAAAAGTCAGATTAACAGGGCTTTGACCCTGTCTTTATAATTCCTGCTTACTTTCAATATTTCACCGCTGGAAAGCTTTACTTCATAATCTCCCTGAGCAGTAACGTGGATATCGGCCAGGTGTTGTGTGTTAATAATGCTTGATTTATGAATTCGCAGAAAAAGATCGGGTAAGGTTTCTTCCATGTTCTTCATACTGTCTCTGATCACGAAAGTATGCTCTTTTGTATGAATTTTTACATAATAATCATAGGCTTCTATCCAGCTAATCTTTTCCAAGGGTACAAGATGAATCCTGCCATTGGTTTTCACCACCAACCGGTTGTTGATCAATTTTTTGGATTCTTTGATGAGCCTGCCTTCTGCAGGAGTCTGTTTTTCCTGCTGAGTGTGTAGCAAGTGGGAGAGAGATTGCTGGCTCTTGCTTTGTTTCTGGTGGAGAATGTGCTGTTTGGCATAATTCAGCGCTGCAAAAAAACGCTGATCTGTAAAAGGTTTTAACAGATAGTCAATGGCATGTACCTCAAAAGCCTTTAGCGTATATTCATCATGAGCAGTAATGAAGATGACAACGGGCAGTGCTTCCTTTTCCACACTGTTCAATACTTCAAATCCACTGACCTGCGGCATTTGTATGTCCAGCAGCAACAGATCGGGGTGATGTTCCCGTATGGCTTCGATAGCCTGTAGGCCATTGTTGCAAACAGCGGTGATATGAATTTCAGTATCCTGCCCCAACAACATTTTGATGCCTTCTCTCGCTTCAGCTTCATCATCCACGATTATCGTTTTGATTTTGTCCATCACATTCATTGAATTAATCTTCTCGTAAATTCAGCACCCTGGAAGTATCGGCGGAATGAGCCGGTAAGGTAATCCGTACCAGCACTCCCTCTTCTTTTTCGTTGATCTGAAATTTGGCTTTTCCTCTATACAATTGCAATAACCGTTCGATAGTGTTGCCGAGTCCTATGCCTCTGCTTTTGGCCAAGATCCAATCTTGGGAAGAGTCATCAATGCTGTTAAATACTTCCAGTACCAATTGATCTTGTTCATAGTAGGCAGCAATTCGTACAAGGGACTTGTCCAGTGCATGGGCCACACCATGTTTAAAAGCATTTTCCACAATAGGTTGTAAGATCAGATTCGGCACCAGCATTTGCCTGGTGTCTTCCTGAATATTTATTTCCAGGTGCAAGCGATCCTGATACCGTACTTTCTCAATGCTAAGGTAATGATTCACCAGCGTAAGCTCCTCTTCCAGGGTAATGAGCTGCTTTTTTTTCTTACTCATGTTGTTACGCAGCATTTCGCTGAGACCGGTAAGCATATCCAGTGCTGGTTTATCCTGATGGCGCCGCACCATCATGGCAATGGTATTTAAGGCGTTAAACAGGAAATGGGGTTGCATCTGCATTTTCAGATGCTGCAGCTGGGCTTCTGTCAGCTGATGCTGTAACACATGAGAGCGTAAAGCCTGATCCCTGAAGCGGTGCCAGTAATCCAAGGCCAGCAAAATACCCAGTATCATCCAATATACAGCGATAGGGTTAACAACGTCAAACCAGGTTTGTTGCCAGAGTTGGATCAACTCTCGCCAGGTTTTGGTTTCCTGCTCCAGGAAAAGTCGTTCCAGTAACAAGCCACTGGTATAGGCCAATAGCTTGTGCACGAAGCCAAAACCCAGGCTGGCACTCATATGAAATATAATAAAAACATGCAGGTGAATTTTACGGGTAGTCAGGTACAGATCAAAGACCAGATGGCTCAGAATCCAGTAGCTCAGGCAGGTAGCAATGGGGTAGCGGATGACATGGATCCACAAAAATGCCTGATCAAAGCTAAGGGTCAAAGAAAGTGTTTGTATCAGTTGAAGCAGACAGAGCGTCAGCCAGAATAAAAGGTTGTATCGATACAACAGTTTCACCGACAATATGCGGGCCAATGGGTGCATTGTATAAATGTAAGAAGCTTGGCGGTGGAAAAAAAGTAGCAGAAAGCAAGATAATGGGGGTATAGGTTTTTACCTCAGCTTTACCAACTTTTGAGTAACCAACATGTTTTTGAAGAAAAATTTTTTTATTTAGCACTTTCACCAACTATTAACCTTTATCGTATGTCAGTTACTAACCAAAACACAACGGTAGGCTGGATTGGTACCGGAGTTATGGGTATGGCCATGTTGGGCCGGATTCAGGATAACGGATACCGCACAGTTGTGTATAACCGAACACCTTCTAAAGCGCAGCCACTTCTGGATAGAGGAGCCGCCTGGGCTGATTCCCCTCAGGCAGTGGCCAGTGAGGCCGATATCATTTTTACGATTGTAGGCTTTCCTGATGATGTGAGAGAAGTATATTTTGGGGAAAAGGGCATCTTGTCTGGGGCCAGGAAAGGAGCCATTTTGGTTGACATGACTACCACTGAGCCAAGCTTAGCACGGGAAATTGATGAAAAGGCCAGAAATAAAGGGATATCGGCCATAGATGCCCCTGTGTCGGGAGGAGATGTTGGCGCGAAAAATGGCACACTTTCTATTATGGTAGGCGGCGAGCAATCAGCCGTCGACCAGGTGATGCCCCTGTTGGAAATCATGGGTAAAAATATCGTCTATCAGGGTAAGGCTGGCTCAGGACAGCACACCAAGATGTGTAATCAGATTGTGATCGCCGGCACCATGATTGGTGTTTGTGAAAGTCTGCTATATGCGTATCGTGCAGGGCTGGATTTGCCTACCATGCTACAATCCATCAGTGGGGGAGCAGCTGCTTGCTGGACACTGGAAAATCTGGCTCCCAGAATCGTAAAACGCAACTTTGACCCCGGCTTTTATGTGGAGCATTTTATCAAAGATATGGGTATTGCGCTTCAGGAAGCCAATCGTATGGGTTTATCTATGCCGGGCTTGTCGCTGGTAAAACAGCTCTATGAAGGGGTCAGCGCTCAGGGGCATGGCAAAAAAGGAACCCATGCGCTGATGCTGGCACTGGAAACCTTGTCGAATGTTGAAAAATAGACTAGCTTGTTTTTCGGTTGAAAGGAAAAGGACGAAGCCTTTTTTAAACGGTGATGTGGCTTCGTCCCTGCATCCTGTCTCGGGTATCTTTAAGGTATATTATTTTCTTACAAAATAACGCTTGAAGAAAATCACAGGAATCAGGCTGTGATTGTCTCGCTTTCGGCTATCAGTTGTTTTTGTAATTCATAAGGAACAGGAGCGTATTCCGCATAACGCATGATAAAGCTGGCTCTGCCTTGTGTCAATGATTTCAGGGTGCTGCTGTAATTGTTTAGCTCTGAAAGGGGGGTTCGGGCTTTAATCATCTGGTATTGATTTTTAGTATCTATCCCATTGATAATAGAGCGCCGTGTTTGCAGGTCAGTCATCACTTCACCCATCAGTTCTTCCGGAACCAAAACCTCCAGGTCATATACAGGCTCCAGCAACTTGGGATCTGCTTGCATAAAGGCTTGTTTGAAAGCTTGCAAGCCTGCAATTTTGAAAGAAATATCGTTGGAGTCTACCGGGTGCATTTTGCCGTCGTGTACCATCACACAGATGTCGCGGGCATAGGAGCCGGTGATGGGGCCCTCTTCCATTTTTTCCATCACACCTTTCAGGATAGAAGGCAGAAAGCGGGCGTCTATCACACCCCCTACAATACAGTTATAAAACACCAGTCTTCCTCCCCAGGGTAAATCTATGACCTCCTTATGACGGATGTTAAAACCGGAAGGATCGGGCATTCCTTCGAAGTAGGGCGCAATAGTCAGGTGAACCTCCGCAAACTGCCCCGCGCCACCCGACTGTTTTTTATGGCGATAGGAAGCATAAGCCTGTCTTTGGATGGTTTCCCGGTAGGGGATTTTAGGATTCTCAAAGTGTACCTGGATATTATACACGTGTTTCAACCGCCATTGTGTCACCGCCAGGTGAAGTTCTCCCTGTGCCGACAAGATCAGCTGTTTGAGCTCTTTAGAGTATTGTATATTTAGCGTAGGATCTTCCTCTTGCAGTTCGCGGATCACTTCGCTCATTTTTTCCTCATCACTCTTACTATCGGCGACAATTGCTGTGCGCACCCGTGGTTCGGGAAAGTCCATAGGCAGGAAGTTGACCTCAAAATCTTTGGCATGTAAAGTATGGTTGGTCGCGGTATTTTTGAGCTTAACAGTAGCGCCAATATCGCCGGCTACCAGTTTGTCTACGGGTTTACGGTCGTTGCCATCCATAATATAGAGCTGGTTGATGCGTTCCGTACCCCCATTTTGTGCATTCACCAGATCCATCCCAATGTTAATTTCTCCGGAACAGACCTTGAAGTAGGTAAGTTTGCCCAAATATGGTTCTATCAACGTTTTAAAAACGAACAAACTGGCAGGCAGATCCGGTTTACATTCAATCTCTTTGTCATCCACAGTACGTTCCGGAAACATATCGTAAGCACCGGGTGCCACATTGTCGATGAAGCCCATCAGGCGGCCGCTTCCCATATTTTGTTTGGCAGAAAGGCAAAAGACAGGAAACATTTCATGTTTTAACATGCCGATGCGAAGCCCTTTCCGTAATTCGTCTTCGTCCAGATTTCCTTTCTCAAAATACAGTTCCATCAGGTCTTCATCGTTGATAGCGGCCTTCTCCACCAGTTCGTTATGCAATTGGTTGGCTCTTTCTATTTCATCGTCCGGGATAGGGAGTTTTTCCGGCTTACCGCCTTCGGCAGGGAACCGATACATGGTCATTTTCAGCAGATCGATGATAGCGTTAAAACCCTCACCAGGGTTTACCGGATATTGCATCAGGGCGGCCGCTTCTCCAAAGCTGACCCGGATAGAGTCCCAGGTAGCCTCAAAATTAGCTTTCGGATGATCCATCTGGTTAATGGCTAAGATGGTCGGCTTTCTGAATTGGTCAATATAATTCCAGATCAGTTCGGTGCCTACTTCAAACCCTTGCTGCGCATTGAGTAGTAAAACGCAGGTATCGGCCACTCTGACAGAAGAAACGATTTCGCCAATAAAATCATCCAAACCCGGCGTATCAATAATATTAATTTTATACCCCCGCCACTCGGTATGCAGGGGGGTTGCATAGACAGAATTGCCTCTTTCATGCTCAATTTCGTGAAAATCAGATACGGTATTTTTGGTTTCCACACTACCACGCCGGTTGATCAGGCCGGCTTCAAACACCATGGTTTCGGCCAGGGTGGTTTTTCCAGACTTAGCACTACCCAACAGGACGATGTTCTTGATGTGCTGATTATCGAAAACTTTCATAGGCTGTATATTTAGTAGTTCAAAAGGTGTCGTTTGGCTTACTCATGTTAAGCAGCGGTAAGAGTCAATATAATAAACAAAGGTGATACTTGAAACAATAGCTGAAATAACTTAGTAGCAAAAAATCAATCTGAACTTTTGAAAAGAGAATATAGGATCTTTTTAGGATAGCTTCCTCAAAGAATTCTGGGAAAATCTTAAAAAACAAAAACCCGCTGCCTCTTAAAGCGACAACGGGGAGCTAAAAAATTTTTAATACTGATTACAGGCTATAAAGCTAGGTTATCTGATTCTATTACTCAATAGTATGAATACATATTCATAAATAATTAACAATCCGTTAATAAAAAAAAGCCTGCTTAAACGATAAGCAGGCTTTCTAAACTACCTAAACTATGAGAAACAATTTCTTTGATTCAGAAAACTCTTATGGATAAGAAAATTTTCTGATCACGAAACAAAATTGTATTATTAAAGAATAAATAAATAATGCATACCAAGTTTTCTATTACGGATGTAAGTAATGGAAATAAAAGTGTAGGTATTTTGTGCTCATAGCAGACCACCTGTTATTTTTTATGTTATACTTCTATTTTTTCATTCTATGACCCCACTTCATCTTTGGGATGTAAAACCTGATCAAGCCATCAAAATTCAGCGCGACCTTAGAAAAAAAATCAAAATTCAGCCTTTCCAGCGCGATATCCGATATATTGCTGGGGCTGATATCTCTTTTAACCGGGATTCGGATATTTTTTATGCAGGATTTGTAGTGTTGGATTATCAGAACATGACAGAAGTCATGCATTCCCTGACGGAAGTAAGATCGACCTTTCCCTATATTCCGGGGTTGTTGTCTTTTCGTGAAATTCCTGCTTTGCTTGCAGCCTGGGAACAATTACCCTTACAGCCTGACGTGATTGTGCTGGATGGTCATGGCATTGCTCACCCCCGAAGATTAGGTATTGCTTCGCATTTCGGACTTTGGATCAATCGGCCCACCATTGGTTGTGCAAAAAAACTACTGACCGGTATGTATGGTACCTTATCATCGGAGGCCCATAAACAGGCAATAATATATGATAACCATGAAGCCATCGGGGTGGCTTTAAGAACAAAAAACAATGTGAAACCCGTGTATATTTCTCCGGGCCACCTGACCGATATTCCCACAGCTGTCAGTATTGTTTCTCATTGCGTCACTACCTATCGTTTGCCGGAACCCACGCGTAAGGCTCACTTGCTGGTCAATCAGTTGAGAAGAGGAGAAATTCCCAGGGGTGTAAAAACTTACTGATTAGGTGAACTGGTAGAGAATGGCACAGGCACCTGCTAGGGACGGAGGGCGTGGGCAAAACAAACTAATTGTCGTGACAGCCAGTTAATGAGGTAAGTAAATTTATTATTTTTAGATATGAAACAACCAGAACCTGTTAAGATACATCAGACCGTCGCTATTTTAGTAGACGGTAATAATATTGAAATCAGCCTGCACAAGCTGCTGGGTAGTGATGACATCATGCTCAACTTTGATACGCTCATTCCTGAACTTTTAGACGGACGTGGTCTGAATCGTCTGATTTATTTCCGGGAAGGCAACAGCATATCCTCTAAACTAGCCGACCGTTTGCATAAACACTATTACGGCTCCGTGGTACCCTGTTATAAAGGAGCCGATATTCCGCTGAGTATTAAAGCGACCCAACTGGCCCACAAGGTAGATACTATTATCATTCTGTCAGGAGATGCCGATTATGTAGAACTGGTCCGGCATCTGAAATCGGAGGGCGTGAGAGTGGAAATTGCAGCGGTAGAAGAAACCACAGCTCAAATCCTGATTGAAGAAGCTGATTACTTTACCCCCATCACCCGCAATGACTGCTTTGTATACAAAACAAACCATTCCAAGCGTTGAATAAAGGACTGAAGAACAGATGGTACTTTTATTTTAACGCAACACTATCAACGTTCAACGGTGAACCTAGCACTGTAAACATTCATCGCAAAACTATCAACTCAGGACTGTGAACTCAGAACACAGAACTTAAAACTATAAACTAAAAACGCAGAACTGAGAATACTGAACACAATAACCCTTTACATTTTTCGGCATTAGCCGTAAAGTTTTTTATATTTAATATCTCTACCAAAAATTTTATGATAATGATACACAACAAAATCACAGCCTTTGCCTTGCTGGTGCTGACTTCTTGTTGGCTTTTTCAAGCCAGCGCACAGGAAGCTCCTGTTTCTGAAGATCTGTTTAAGGAAGTTCCGGTAGATGCGCAGGTGCGGGTAGGGAAACTGGACAATGGCTTAACCTATTATATTCGCAAAAATACCAGACCGGAAGAGCGTGCGGAACTGCGACTGGCGGTAGGGGTAGGTTCTGTGCTGGAAGATGAAGATCAGCTGGGGCTGGCTCACTTTACGGAGCATATGGCTTTTAATGGCACTGAGCATTTTGAAAAGAATGAGCTTATCAACGTTTTGCAGCAAGCCGGTGTGAAGTTTGGTGCCCACCTCAACGCCTATACCAGCTTTGATGAAACGGTATATATGCTCAAGTTGCCAACCGCCGATACCACCCTGGAAAAAGGAATGCAGATTCTGGAGGATTGGGCAGGAGCCATCAGTTTCGATAGCAGTGAAATAGACAAAGAACGTGGTGTTGTTGTAGAAGAATGGCGTATCGGACAGGGCGCCCAAAGGCGTATGCTGGACAAATACCTGCCGGTATTGCTTACCGATTCCCGTTATGCTGATCGTTTGCCCATTGGTACTAAAGAGGTACTGGAATCTTTTGATTATGAAACAGTTCGCCGTTTCTACGAAGAATGGTACCGTCCTGACCTGATGGCTGTAGTTGTGGTGGGCGACGTGAATGTAGATAGTATGGAAACGGAAATCAAAAAGCGTTTTGGAGACCTGAAAAATCCGGATCAGCCCCGGAAGCGGGAAGTTTTTCCAGTACCCGACCATGCAGATACTAAAGTTTCTGTTGTTACCGATAAGGAGGCTTCCTTCAACCAGATTGTGATTTTCTACAAAGCAGACCCTAAAGAACAAACTACTTTGAACGACTACCGCAGCCTGGTGCTGCAGCAACTGTTTACGGGCATGCTGAACCAGCGATTTGAAGAGCTGACCCAAAAAGCTGACCCTCCTTTTATGAATGCAGGCTCTTATTATGGCAATATTGTGCGCAGTAAAGATGCGTATCAGTTGTTTGCCATTGTGCCAGAGAACGGGATCGAACGAGGTGTCAAAACCTTATTGGAAGAGAATCAGCGCGTAAAGCAGTATGGGTTTACACAAACAGAGCTGGATCGTTACAAAAAACAAATTCTTACCCAATACGAAAGAGCTTATAATGAAAGAGAAAAAACGGAATCTGCCAGTTATGCCAATGAGTATGTGCGTAGTTTTCTGGAAAGGGAGCCCATACCCGGTATTGCTTTTGAATATCAATTTATGCAGGAATATTTGCCAGGCATTTCATTAGAGGAGGTAAATCAGCTGGCAGAACAGTGGATCAAAGACCAAAACCGGGTTGTGGTGGTCACCGCCCCTGATAAAGAGGGAGTGAAGGTACCTGGAGAAGAAGAAGTGGCGGCTATGCTTAGAGAAATGGATAGTGTGGCAGTGCAGCCTTATGAAGACAAAGCCGTGGCCTCTGCCTTGATGGAAAATGCACCGCAGGCGGGCGAAATAGTCGATGAAAAGAAGCTGGATAGCATTGGTGTGACAGAGCTTACTTTTTCTAATGGCATAAAAGTAGTGCTGAAACCTACCGATTTCAAAGCAGATGAAATCCTGATGACTGCCTACAGTCCCGGCGGCTATTCTCTTTTTAGTGATTCAGTTTATTTCTCGGCAGCCAATGCGGATGGTATCGTGTCGGAAAGTGGTGTGAAAGATTTCTCTCAAACAGATTTGCAAAAGTTTCTGTCTGATAAAAATGTGAGCGTATCCCCATATATTAGTAATTTGCAGGAAGGTTTCAACGGGAATACAACGCCCAAAGATTTAGAAACTTTGCTACAGTTAACTTATCTGTATTTTACAGACCCTCGCCAAGATACCTCTGCCTTTCAGTCTTATATCAGTAAAAATAAAGCGGTTTTCCAGAATCTATTGTCCAATCCGCAATATTTCTATTATGACAAAGTGGCCCGTATTTTATCGCAGAATCATCCAAGAGGTGGCGGATACCCTACTCTAAAAGATTGGGAAGGCATTACCTACGATGAAGCCTGGCAATCTTATGACGATCGTTTTGAAGATGCCAGTGATTTTACTTTCTTTTTCGTGGGTAATTTTGAGGTAGAAACCCTTAAACCGCTGCTGTCTACCTACTTGGGAAGTTTGCCGGATATTGAACGACAGGAAAGCTGGAAAGATGTAGGAGTACGGCCACCAAAAGGTGTGGTGGAGGAATCTATCAAGAAAGGTACGGACCCTAAGAGTATGGTTAACCTTACCTTCACTGGTGATTTTGCCTATAGCCGGGAAGAAGCCTATAAGCTAAATTCCCTGGTGCAAGCTTTGAACATCAAACTGATTGAGAAAATAAGGGAAGAGAAAAGTGGTGTGTATGGCATCAGTGCACAAGCGAGTGCGGAAAAATACCCGTATGAACATTATTCCATCACGATAGCCTATCCCTGCGCACCGGAAAATGTGGATGACCTGACCCAAGCAGTATTTGAGGAAATAGAGAATATCAGAAAGAACGGCCCTACCGCGCAAGATCTCCAGAAAGTAAAAGAGGCACAAAGGCGCGAGATGGAGACCAACTTAAAAGAAAATGGTTTTTGGCTGAGCAACCTGCAACGTTATTATTTTATGAAACAGGATCCCAGCGCCATCATGGAATATGAAGAGATCATCAGTGCGCTAACGACCGAAGAACTGAAAGAAACAGCTAACCAATATTTTAACATGGATCGCTACGTGAAAGTAGTCTTATATCCTGAAGATACGGAGTCTACCCAAACAGAAAGTTCAGGGCAAAGCAATTGAATTGATCTTAAAATTTGTAATTGGATAAAAACCGAAGTACCGAGTTAGGCTTCGGTTTTTTAGTGTCATCACGGATCAAAGAAAGTCAATTCTTGGTAAACTCATCGTAAAATTGCTGTGCCTGGCGGAAAGAATGGTCAAGTTGGTCATTGACAATCGTCACATCAAACTGATCTTCATAAGTCATCTCAAAAGCAGCTTTTTCCAGACGTTGTTGGATGCTGGCAGGGGAATCTGTTTGGCGTGAGATAAGCCTTTCCTGAATGGCCTCCAATGAGGGGGCTTTGACAAAAATTGCCAGAGCACGCTCTTTAAAGTAATTTTTAAGGCGTAGCCCGCCAATGACATCTACATCAAAAATGACGTGTTTGCCATTACGCCAGATACGCTCTACTTCTGATTTTAGCGTTCCGTAAAACCGGTTATGATACACCTCTTCCCATTCGACAAAGGCATCTTCTTTTATTTTCGTTTTAAATTCTTCGGGTGTTAGAAAGTAATAATCTTTTCCGTGGACTTCTTGGGGTCTTCTTTCACGGGTACAGGCTGAAATGGAAAAGTCGAGATTAGCGTTTTTATTGAGCAAGTATCGGACGATGGTCGTTTTACCCGATCCCGATGGAGCAGAAAAAATAATAGCTTTTCTTTGCTGCATGTAAAACTGGCTAGTATACTCTGGCAATACTTTGCTTGATACTATCCATCAAATCCTCGGGAGCCGGTAAAATGCCTAATTTATTTTTGATAGCTTCACGGAAAGCCTTTTCCTTTTCATAACAGTCCATTACTTCCGGCCAGTTGATGGCATAGGTGTGAAAGAATTGAACGTCTTCTGAAGTAGCTTGTCGATCCAGCACCAGGGGCAACAGATCCATGCATCTTTTATAATGATTGCTTTCTCTTGTTAACTGTTCCATGATAACTTGTTAAAAAAAGTCCTCGGAAAAAAATAAAAAATGAATTAAGAAAAAAAGATAAAAAAATGGCTTTTCTAGCCTTTGTCAGAATAACCCATAGAATCAGCATATGACTTTAACTTATCCTTCAGAAGATTCCTGGCCCGGTGTAGTCTGGACCGGACAGTGCCGATGGGTATATCTAATATTTTGGCCATTTCCTCATAAGTAAATCCTTCCAAATCGCAAAGGATGATAACCGTCCTAAAGTCCACCGCCAATGAATTGAGGGCATTGGATACCTCGTCCCCTATCATGTCCTGAACAGCGTCTACCCTTAAATCAGTGGTGATATTGGTGTCAACGTCTTCAGAGTTATAGTAAGTTTCTACCTCCTGATAGTCTACTTTGGAAGGTTCCTTACTTTTCTTTCTGAAGTCATTAATGAAACTGTTCTTTAAAATTCGGAACAACCATGCTTTCGCATTAGTTCCTCGTTGAAAAGAATCAATAAAGCGGAAAGCTTTCAGGTAAGTTTCCTGTACCAGATCTTTGGCATCATCTTCATCATAAGTAAGACGATAGGCAAAATTATACATGGAATCTATCTGTGGTAAAAATTCATTATCAAAGATTTCTACCTTCTCTTTTTCCGTATAATTCTGACGAAAACTTTCAGTTTCCTGATGTTGCTCCTGATTTTCCGACGTATTTAAATGTTCCTGATTTTCCGACATATTTATAGATTTTTAGAGCTTCTCTATACAATAACGGGAAATAATCTATTCTATTAGATGACTTCCCTTAAATAATAAACTTATGTTTTTTGATAAAGTTATGTAAATCTTAATAACTTCGCCCCAAACATCTGATATACGAAAAAATACAATTCTTAGATTAACCAAATTGTATATTTATGTTACAAAGAGTACAGTCTCTGTTGTTGCTGGGAGTGGCCATTTGTATGATTCTCATTTTGTTTTTTCCTATCTGGGAAGAACAGAGCGCCTCACAGACTCAGGAAACTACCTTAGATGCTTATACTTTAGCTTTAATCTCTTCTGAAGGCACCTCTTCTCAGATACAGCAGGAAGACAACACGATTGTGATTGCTGTTTTAGCAGTAGTAGCTGCCATTACTGCTTTTTATGAAATTTTTCGATTCCGTAATCGCCTAACCCAAATGAAGCTGGGGGCGCTCAACAATTTGATTATGCTGGGTAGCTTGGGTGCCTGTTGGTATTATAGCTTTGAAGGAGAAGCTTATCTGCCGGGCAGGGGAGATTATGAAATTGGTTTTTTCCTGCCGGCTATTGCTATCATGCTTAATATTTTTGCCAATCGATTTATCCGTCGCGATGAAAAACTGGTTCGCTCGGTAGACCGTCTGCGATAGTGAATTTGTTTAGCATTTTGAGTTTATAGTTTTAAGTTCTGGGTTTTAAGTTTATAGTTTCAAGTTCTGAGTTGACAGTTTTGCGATTCATGTTCACAGTGCTAAGGTTACAGTTGAACGTTGATAGAGTTGCGTTAAAATAAGAGCACCATCAATTTTTCAGTTATTCAATCCTTCTCTCACCCACACATCCAATCAATTATTTCAATATTGTAACTAAATTGTCAGGCTGTGCTGACAGGCTGTCAGGATTTTATTTCCAAATACAGGCTTTCTGTAGGTGGAATAAAGTTTGAAAGCGCTTTTACTGAATTATTGCGAACCTAACACTCAAGAAACTATGGTAGAAGAAAAAGGCACAATATCTATTAATACCGAGAACATTTTTCCCATTATCAAAAAATTTCTGTATTCAGATCATGAAATTTTCTTAAGGGAATTGGTTTCCAACGCTGTAGATGCTACCCAGAAATTGAAGCGGCTGGCGTCTATGGGTGAATATACCCAGAACCTCGGTGAACAGAAGATAAAAGTTTCTATCAACAAAAAATTAAAAACCATCACAGTAAGTGATCATGGTATCGGTATGACTGCCGAGGAGGTAAAAAAATATATCAACCAGATTGCCTTCTCAGGAGCTACTGAGTTTTTGGAAAAGTATAAAGACAAAGGCGAAGACAAGCAGATTATTGGTCATTTTGGTTTGGGTTTTTACTCTTCTTTCATGGTAGCCGATAAGGTTGAGATTTTTACTAAATCTTATCAGGAAGAAGCGGAGGCTGTCCGTTGGGTATGCGATGGGAGTACCGAATTTCAGATTACCGCCACCGTTAAAAAAGAAGTGGGTACCGATGTGGTGTTGCATATTAATAAAGACTCGCAGGAGTTTTTAGAAAAAGAAAGGCTGCAGAATATACTGAATAAATATTGCAAGTTTTTGCCGGTAGAAGTGGAATTTGACGGACAGGTAGTCAACAATCCGCAACCACTCTGGACAAAAGCGCCTGCCGACCTGCAAGATGAGGATTATATCAAGTTTTATAAAGAACTGTATCCTTTTGCAGAAGATCCCCTGTTCTGGATTCACCTCAATGTGGATTATCCTTTCAACCTGACAGGTATCCTCTACTTTCCGAAAGTCCGGAATGAGATGGAGTTTAATAGAAATAAAATTCAACTCTATTCACGGCAGGTCTTTATTACCGATGAAGTGAAAGATGTGGTGCCTGAGTTTTTGATGTTACTGCATGGTGTGATAGACTCTCCTGATATTCCGCTTAACGTATCCAGAAGTTATCTGCAATCGGATAGTAATGTCAAAAAAATCAATGCCCATATCACCAAAAAAGTGGCTGATAAGCTCAATGAGCTATTTAAAAAAGATCGCAAAGCTTACGAAGAAAAATTTGACAGCATTGGTCTTTTTGTAAAATACGGTATGATTGCCGAGGATAAGTTTTATGATAAGGCTAAAAATTTCGTTCTGCTGAAAAATGTAGAAGATAAGTATTCTACCCTGGAAGAATATCGTGAACAGGTAGCAGCCCAACAGACAGATAAAAACGGAACGCTTGTGTACCTCTATACTACCAACAAAGGGAAGCAGGATACCTTCATTCAGTCGGCTAAGAAAAAATCTTATGATGTGCTGAATTTTGACGGCCCCCTCGACAGCCACTTCATCAATATGCTGGAGAGTAAACTGGAGAAAACCAGCCTGAAGCGGGTAGATGCGGATACGGCAGAAAAACTGGTGGATAAGGACGAAAAGATAGAAAGTGTATTATCAGACAAGGAGAAAGAAGCAGTGAAAGCCGTCTTTGAAAAGGCTGCGAACAATAAGTCCATGACTATTACTGTGGAGTCTATGCCACCTGACGAAATGCCTGTAGTCATTACTTTGCCAGAGTTTATGCGCCGCATGAAAGATATGGCTGCTACAGGTGGGGGCGGATTTATGATGATGGGGCAAATGCCTGATCAGTATAGTGTGGCTGTGAATGCTAACCATCCGCTCATTGATAAAATTTTAAAGGCTGATACGGAAGAGAGGAAAGAACAATTGGCGAAGCAGGCCATTGATCTGGCCAAACTCTCCCAGAATATTCTGACTGGTGTTGAACTGACCAACTTTATTCAGCGTAGTGTCACACTGGTCGCCGAATAGGTAAGGCCTGCCTTATGCAGGGCTCCTCCTCAATGATTCTCATAGTGAATAGGCAGCAAAGCGGTAAAGGTGCTGCCTATTCCTTTTGTGCTTTCTACCTTGATATCCCCTCCCATTAATTCTATGTATTTTTTGGCGATCGACAGCCCAAGGCCACTTCCCTGAAACTGCCGTCCGTGGCCGGAACTCTCCTGCAAAAAGGGTTTGAATAGTTTGGGCAAAAACTCCTCTGCAATACCAATCCCGGTATCCTCAATGCAGACGGATAAATAATCAGGATCCTGTTCATATATTTCTACCGAGACGATGACGTTTCCTGAAGCGGTAAATTTAATGGCATTGCCAATCAGATTGTTAAATACCTGATGCAATAACGTAACGTCGCCCAGGCAGACCAGTGGCGTAGGTGATGGCCTGAATATATAATCAATCCTCTTCTGTTGGGCCAGCACCTTTAGCAAGGTAAAACATTCTTCTACCACCTGGTTGATTTCAATGCGGCCTAAAACCAGTTGAGGTTGTACTACCTCCAACCGCGAAAGGTGAAGAATGCTGTTGATGGTATTCAGCAGTCGCTCTCCGCTTTTCTTTTGAATGTCTACATACTCTTTGATAGACTCCTTGTCTGTTTCGGCCTCAATGAGTTGAGCAATCCCAATAATCCCATTCAAGGGTGTTCGGATTTCATGCGACATGTTGTTGAGAAAATTAGTTTTAAGGCGGTTGATTTCTTCTGCCTTGTCTCTGGCTTTGCTCACTTCCTCACTCAGATTCAGGTATTTCTGGGTAAGATGTTTTTGTTGGTTCAACGCTCCTTTAAGTGTATTGGAGGACAGGTTAAAGGCAATCCTGAAATGCCGCAACATGATGACAATCAGAATAAAAATAGTAAGCATACTGATGTAGAATACATCAAAGGAAAGGGGATCAGAAAGTTTCTGAACCGGATAAATGTTAAAATAATCCAGCAGAATAAAGAGAGCAACAGCGCCTATGTTAATAATGGTATAAAAGATAACCCAGGACCAGTTGAGAAAATAAAAGGCAAACAAAATATCCCCTACAGCCAGAAGGTAACTCACTCCGTCTACTCGCTGAAAGATAAAGAAGGTGTTGGCAATAAGGTTAGCTGTACCTACAGCTACCATTAAGTGACTGATAAAAATAACAGATTGCCGGAACTTTAGATAAAAGAGCAGTATAGCAAATATGACAACTACCAATCCGGATCTAGTTAATTGAATATAGTGGCTGTTGATGATCAGACTGGGGAGAACAGCCGCTACTAAAACAAAAGTAGTCATCAGGATTTGGTAAATCAGAGTGATGCGGGCCTGCTCTATAATATCAGCCGTTTTCTTGAGATAATCTCCAATAAACCAGTTTGTTATTTGTTTGATCATGAAGTATGAAAGACTTACCTTCAGGGACATAGTTCACCCCTGTTGAGACCACTTATTATTTTTGTGTTTAGTGTCTGCTTTAAGCTGGGTTAACCCCAGTACTTAACATTAAGGTTTGTGCTTTCTCTTCAGTCAGTTGAAGATGTAACTTAATGCGAGAAGTTAGTTGACGATGGCGCCAAGATAATCTTCTTTTCAAATAATAAAAAGAAAAAATTAAACTATATCAATAATAATTTCCTTTTTATGCAATCTTGATAGGTTCATCAGCATATCCTGAGTCATAGATTCTAAGTTGAATGCAGGCTGCCAGCCCCAGTCCTTTCTGGCCATCTGGTCATCAATACTGTCTGGCCAGGAATCAGCAATTTGTTGCCGGAAGTCAGGCTCATAGGTAATCTCAAAGCCAGGAATAATTTTACGGATAGCTTCCGCTATGGCTGCGGGTGTACAACTGAAACCTGTGATGTTGTAGCTTGATCTGACAGTGACCTGATGATTTTGCGATTGCATTAACTGCATAGTAGCTTTAACCGCATCAGGCATATACATAAAGGGAAGTTGGGTATTCTCTTGCAGGAAGCAATGATATTTTTTTCCTTCCAGTGCTTTATGATAAATATCTACGGCAAAGTCTGTCGTGCCACCACCGGGTAGGGCATTGTAGCCAACCAATCCGGGAAAACGCAAACTGCGCACATCTATGTGATATTTTTTAGCATAGTAAGCACAAAGCCGCTCGCCGGCGAGTTTGGTAATACCATACATGGTATCAGGCGAAGTAATCGTCTCCTGAGGAGTGTCTTTTTTAGGAGTTGATGCACCAAATATGGCAATAGAACTAGGCCAGAATACTTTTTTGATGTAACCTTCACGAGCCAGTTCGAGCACATGAATCAGCCCGTCCATATTGACCTGCCAGGTGAGCATGGGGTTTTGTTCTCCTCTGGCAGATAACAATGCAGCCAGAAGGTAAACTTCCGAAATCTGATAAGCTTGTATAATTTGCTTCAGGTGCTCTTGATTCAGCACATCCAGGGCTTCAAACAAAGAAATTTTTTCAGTAGGCTCTCGTATATCCGTCGTAATTACGTGATCTTTACCATAGGTGTTGACCAAAGCTAACGTAAGTTCTGTCCCTAACTGTCCGTTTGCGCCAATTACCAGAATGTTATTGTTTTCTGCCATATCATCAAAAGTGCTTTACTCAGCAGATTGTTTTTATATTTGCATATATATCAAAAAATAATAATATATGAAGAAAAATCTGCTGCGAAATTATAAATTTAATAAAATCATATAGGAGAATATACAGACAAAATTATTTAACGCCATTCATCGTTACTATTGCATGATAACATAGTTTAAAATTTACCGATATGTACCAAACCCTAAAACCCTCTCTTGAGAAAGAAATAGCCGGCATTAAAGAAGCTGGGTTGTATAAAAAAGAACGAATTATTACTACACCGCAAGGTGCTGAGATCAATACTACTACTGGAAAAGAAGTCATCAATTTCTGTGCTAATAATTATTTAGGCCTTTCCTCTCATCCAAAAGTAATTGAGGCAGCCAAGAAGGCTATCGATACCCACGG
Organism: Catalimonadaceae bacterium JC749; assembly: GCA_021730635.1. GTDB lineage: Bacteria > Bacteroidota > Bacteroidia > Cytophagales > Cyclobacteriaceae > JAJNNC01. Next base: position 33,695 of record JAJNNC010000001.1, on the reverse strand, counting down.
ATATGGTTTATCTTCCGTCAGATTCATTTGTGGCACGCAGGATATTCACAAAGAGCTTGAAGAAAAAATATCACAGTTTTTAGGAATGGAAGATACCATTCTTTATGCGGCTGCTTTCGATGCCAATGGAGGTATTTTTGAGCCGCTCTTTGGGCCGGAAGATGCTATCATCTCTGATGAACTCAATCATGCTTCTATTATAGACGGTGTGCGTTTGTGCAAAGCCCAACGGTTTCGTTTTAAGCACAACGATATGCATGACCTGGAAGAAAAGTTGAAAGAAGCTGCACAGGCCCGGCAGCGGATCATAGTGACAGATGGGGTTTTTTCTATGGACGGCACCATTGCTCAACTGAATAAAATCTGTGATCTGGCCGATAAGTATAAAGCCTTGGTCATGTCGGATGAATGTCATGCTACGGGCTTCATGGGAAAGACAGGCCGGGGGGTGCATGAATACCACCATGTGATGGGGCGGATGGATATCATTACAGGAACCTTGGGAAAGGCGCTTGGTGGTGCTTCTGGTGGCTTTACCAGTGCGCGTAAAGAAATTGTAGAATTGCTCCGTCAGCGTTCCCGTCCTTATCTTTTTTCAAATACGTTGGCTCCTTCTATTGTGGGAGCTTCTATAGCCGTATTGGATATGCTGTCGGAAACAACAGAGTTGCGGGATAAGCTGGAGCGTAATACTAAATATTTCCGCCAGAAAATGACGGAGGCAGGGTTTGATATCAAGCCGGGAGAACATCCTATAGTTCCCATTATGCTATATGATGCCACACTGGCTCAGCAGTTTGCTGAAAAGCTGTTAGACAAAGGTATTTATGTGATTGGTTTTTATTACCCTGTTGTGCCCAAAGGGCAGGCTCGTATTCGGGTACAAATTTCCGCTGACCACGAACAATATCACCTCGATAAAGCGATTCAGGCTTTCAAAGAGGTAGGCGAAGAGCTCAAAGTTTTGGTGTGAATAAAATGATAGAATAATTGAAGGACTGAAGTGTTTAAGGATTGAAGGACTGATGATACTTAATTTAACACAAAACTAAAAACACAGAACCTAGAACTCAGAACTACGAACTTAGAACCTAAAACTAAAAACACCAAACAATATAAATTGGTGGAACTTATTGACAGGTATTGTATTTGTATCTAGATAAAATAAGAATCTAAAATTACGCTTGCTGTGATACAACTCATTCATAGGAGAAAACAATATTTTCTGACTTTCCTGCTGGGCCTCTATTCTTTTTTCTTACATGCACAGAATCCAGAGGTAGCTGCTGATTCTATACCAGCCGACACTACCGATCAGTTTATCATTGATCCTGCCACCAAGGTGCCGCTTACCATCAACCTGGAAGAAGAGGAGGAAGAAGCTGAGAAGGAATCCAAGGTGAAAAAGAAGAAACGTAAAAGAAATGTATATTATAACATTAAGAGTAAAAAAGGATTTACCAAATCGGGTTATGGCGGACAAACCATTATTGAGCAGTTCCACTATCTGAAAAAGTTTGAGAAACCTGATCCTTATGTGCGGGATGTCTACTGGTATGATACCAAGCGCAAGCAGATTCGTACAACCCATAATATCCAGGAAGATAAGGCGCTTATTCTACATGGCCCCTATAAAAAAATAAACGAAGAAGGTGAAATTCTAGCAGAAGGCATTTTCTATAAAGGTACCAAACACGGGCGCTGGACATACTATAACAGCAACAATATTTTGACGGACAAAGAAAAATACTCCAAAGGCTGGCCCCGTGAATCTGAAATCTCCTATTATGATGATAAAAAGCGAGAAAATTTAAAGGAAGTGACACCAGTAGAATACGGTGAAAAAGAAGGATACTATTTTTATTTCCATAAGAGTGGTCGTGTAGCAGTGGAAGGAGAATACCAGATGGGTAGAAAAGTAGGCCTCTGGACAGAATATTATGACTTTGAACGCCGTGCTAAAAAGCAGATAAAATATCCGGATGATCCCTATGATGAAAACACCAAGCCCTATACGATTAAAGAATGGAATCCTGAAGGGCAGGTAGTGTATGAGTATCAGAAAAAGAAATGATTTTGAGTGTAGAGTTCTAAGTTCTAGGTTCTGTGTTTTTAGTTTTGTGTTAAATAAGTATCATCAGTCCTTCAATCCTTAAACACTTCAGTCCTTTAATTTTTTTAACATCCAAAACAGGCTTATGCAGGCACAATACTGGATTGACAAACTGCAGCTTCAACCTCATCCTGAGGGTGGTTTTTATAAGGAAACCTACCGGGCCGAAGGAGTCATTGCCGGAATAGAGCGAAATTATGCAACTGCTATTTACTTTTTGCTGCCGGAGGGTAAATTCTCTGCCTTCCACCGGATTAAATCTGATGAAATGTGGCATTTTTATGCCGGTCATCGATTGCATATCTATGTGATTGATCCAAAAGGCAGGTTGCAGACTTATCACTTGGGTAACAACATTGAGCAGGGAGAACAATTTCAAATCGTGGTGCCGGCCGGTTGTTGGTTTGCTTCCCAAGTGGATGCTTCCCAAGTGGATGCTTCCCAGGTAAATACAGAGCCAACTAGGTATGCGATCGTAGGCTGTACGGTAGCGCCCGGCTTTGATTTCCGGGATTTTGAGATGGCCGATCGTGCTCAACTCATACAGGCCTATCCGCAACATGCCGCTCTCATCAGGGCCCTGACCTATGACACATAACTTACAAATTTGCCATGATAACAGAACTGAAACAAGAGTCCTTGACCTCACAGGATCAGGATGTCATAGACGGGCTTTTTAAGCAGTTAATCGCTGATCGGAAAGCCAGAAAGGTAAACGATGTCCTGGATAAAAACAATCCTGTGGTGCTGCTGGCCTATCGGGAAAATCAGAGGATTGTAGGAATGGCTTCTATGGCGGTGTATGAGGTGCTATCCGGTTATAAGGGTTGGATTGAAGATGTGGTGGTAGAGGAAACAATGAGAGGAAAAGGAGTTGGTAAGAACTTGATTCAGGCAATGATAGAAAAAGGCAGACAGATGGGATTGACCGAAATATATTTATTCACAGAAGACGAACGGACAGCAGCGATTCAATTGTATCGTCACCTTGGGTTTACACTCAAAGATAGCCGCCTGTATCATCTGAAAATGTAGATGTCATTCAAGGCTATTGCCGTTTTACTTTGGTACTACCGTACTATACTGATAACAATAGCATGCTGAGAAAACCTTTCAGTATGCCAAACTTCTGATTCAGCAAGGTGGTTGCCAGACCATCCCGGTATTTTTCAGGCTTCTTATGCTATTTTCAATTATCTTAGAATTTCCTTAGGAAACTAATAATTTTTATAATGCGCATTAAGAAGCTGAGGTTCTGTAGCTTTGTGATGATATTTTTAGGGGCCCAAACGTTGTTGGCACAGCAAAATCCGCAAATCATACAGCGTAGCATTGACTTGTATCCTTTGCTCAAAAACCAGTTAATACCATCCAATCCGGCAGATTCTGCCATTCAGATGATCAATGAGCTGCCCCATGCCCTCTTCCGCTATGTTTCCGATTCGCTGACAACCGCAGTGCTACATCAGAATAATCCTGATAGAGATTCTTTTCCGGAAGAAAAATACCGGCTGGTTTTACCTGATATGACAGGCATGCCCGATACGCTGGTACTCATGGTAGGGTTGGAAGATGAGCAAGGCAACAGCGTTGTGAACACTATGGTCATTGGCAACATGCGCGATCGTCTGGCTTATTTTGTAGATGATAACAACAATTACGATTTTACGGATGATGGCCCTGCTATTGTCTTCAATCGTAATGAGAAAATCAAAAAAGTAGTTGTGGAAGCAGAAGCCGGTAAGTTTGAATACCTCATGTACGATCTGGCCCTGCATGAAGATTACCTGAAAACCAGGGGTCTTTATCTGATGAAAAGAAAAAAACAACCGGCTAAAAAGTTTCCGGTTCCTTTGTTAGGAAATGCTTCACGCCTGAACCTGATGGTCAACTTCTTTACAGGCAATGGCGATCAGTCTTTTTCCTATGTAACCACCACAGATTCTTTAAGAAAGGAATATGGAGCGGCCATTGATGCTGTATTTCAGCTCAATGGCAGCGTGTCGTATGCTTACCGCCATTTTAATATTGGAGCTTCCTTGGCCATAGAAGCCAATCAGATAGGGCGGGCACAGGAGTATGTATATGGGAAGGAAGGCCGGACCATTAACTATAATATCGGCAAGTGGCCCCGTACCCGGTTTCTCTATGGCCTTTTTGCCGAATACGACCTGCGCCTTTATCGAAATCTCTACCTGACGCCCACCTATCATATCTTCTGGTACCAGTATCTGCAGGACGATGCTTTTGGAGGCTATGGCAACGAGCTGAACCAGCAGCTGACCCACCAGGATATCTTTCTAAAAAAATCAGGAAAAAGATATGGCGGGAAGCTCAAACTTCCTTTGAGTGAAAGAACACTCTTTTTTGTTGAGATAAGCTATGTACAGAATTCTTTTGACCTGCATGAAGATCTTATCCTGGAAGAACACGAAGAGCGTAGGGTAGATACCGAATACACCACGCTTCATTATGGTTTTGGCTGTCAGGTTTTACTGATGAATCGCAGTCAGAAAGAGAAGCTCAGTAGAAAGCATCCTCAAAATGGTGTATACTGACCGAAGGCTTGAGCATGACAGACACAATATCGAATCGAATAAGACCTTCCCATTGATGCATATTGATATAATGATCGGCCGCTTCTATAATCAGTGAGGCTTTTTTCTCATCTACAAATTCTTCGGGATGCCCATAGACGTTGCTGCTGCGTGCCTTCACCTCTACAAAAACTAATAGAGAACTCTTTTGGGCAATGATATCAATCTCCGCCCGCTTGTACCGGAAGTTTCTGGTTACAATCTCATATCCTTTCTTCTCAAGATAATCGGCAGCCAGGATTTCTCCCTGCTGTCCGCTGTCGCGCTGAGTCATGGTACCTATCGGGTCAGGCGGTAGATAAGAAGCGCCGAGCGTTTGACAAAATCTTTCAGGGTAGTCAGATCCATGTATTCCTCCGGTGCGTGGGAGTTGCCTCCCATGGCGCCCAGCCCGTCAAGGCAATCAAGGTATTGAGCGACAAATGAAATATCGCCGGCACCCCTGTTTCCCGGATCATAGGGTTTTACGGCTCCCTGTCCCAGATCTAAGCTCACCTGGCTCAACACATTTAAGACAGCCATATTGCCATCGGTGGGTGGCATAGAAGGATAACCCTCTTCAAAAGTAATGTCGGCTTGCGTCAGGGGATAGCTCTCTGCCACAATGGCTTTCATTTTTTCACGGGCTTTTTCTTTTTGCTCTTCATACAGAAAACGTAAATCTCCCTTAACGTAAGCCTCTTTGGCAACCACATTGGCTTTCCCCGAGGCATTTCCCAAAGTGCCGGATGAATCCACATGGACAGTGGTACCTCCCAGCATCAGACCCGGACTGAAAGTGAGATATGGCTCCTGCAACGCTTCATAAAACCGATTCAGAATTCTTCCTGTTTCATAAATAGCACCGGCACCTGTCCGTTCGGTAAAGATGCTGGACGAATGGGCCTGCTTTCCTGTTACTTTTAGCGCCCAGGAACTGCTGCCCCGGCGGGCGATAGTGGCATCATTAAAACCGGTGGCAGGCTCATAGCATAAGGCAATATCACTTCTTTTAGCAGCTTCAATGAGGTCTTTCCGGCTTATCGTTATGGGGTCCCCCGCGTTTTCTTCATCTCCGTGCAGTATGACGATAATTTGCCGGTCGTCCAACAGGTTGGCTTCATGCAGGGCTTTCAGGGCATACAACATGACCATCAATCCTCCTTTCATATCTGTTACACCCGGACCAATGGCAACGTTATTCTGCACCTGCCAGGTTTGAAAAGGGCTGTCCGGCTCAAATACCGTGTCCATATGTCCATTGAGTAATAACTTCTTTCCCTGCGTTCCCTTTCTTTCACCAATGAGATGTCCGGCACGTTTCATTGCTGCGGGCATATCACACCAGGTAGTGGCAAAGCCCATGTCGTCCAATACCTCTTGATATAAAGCACCTACCTTTTTGATACCTGCGATGTTGTACGTCCCGCTATTGATATTGACAGTCTCTTCCAGAAACTGAACCGCCTCTTCATGATTTTTATCTATAATGGTGAGTATCCGCTTTTCCTCTGCGGTCAGTTTTTGTCCGGAAACAGTGAAATGAAAAAACATAAGGGTAAGGCTCAGACAAGAAAAAAAGTATATATAATTCATGGTGCATAGGTTTCATAAAGGTTAATAACATTGCAGGCGTAGCGAATTGTTTTGTCAAAAATCGGGAATGTGTTTTCCTTTCAAACAAAATATTTCAATCCTGCTACAACTTATGTATTTTAGCCAGTCTAATCTATAAAACTGAAACCTTAACTTTTGCGCATGCTACCCAATATTCAACCTACCCAAACCCAGGCATGGAAAAAACTGGAAAGCCATTTTCAGCAGATGCAGTCGGTGCGAATGAAAGAACTTTTTGCCGAAGATCCTCAACGATTTGACCGTTTTTCCATCCGGTTTGAGAACATACTGGTGGATTACTCAAAAAACATTATCCGGCAGGAAACCCTGGATTTGCTGTACCAACTGGCCCAGGAGACAAAGCTTTCGGAGGCTATAGAAGCCATGTTCACCGGAGAGACAATTAACCGGACAGAAGACCGTTCTGTTCTGCATGTGGCCCTGCGCAACCGGTCTGATGATCCGATCACAGTAGACGGCAAAGATGTGATGCCGGAGGTGAATGCGGTGTTGGATAAAATGAAGCAGTTTTCCCATCAGGTTAGCAGTGGTGCCTGGAAAGGCTACACCGGTCAGCGTATCACCGACATCGTCAATATAGGGATTGGTGGCTCTGACCTGGGGCCTGTGATGGTGACCGAAGCCCTGAAGGCCTATAGCCAGCCCAATATTCAGGTGCATTTTGTATCCAATGTGGATGGTACCCATATCGCAGAGACACTAAAGAAACTCAATCCAGAGACAACTTTATTTATCATAGCTTCCAAGACATTCACCACCCAGGAAACGATGACCAATGCCCAGACTGCCAAAGACTGGTTGCTGAAAAAAGCGGGAGATCAGGAAGCTGTTAAAAAGCATTTTGTGGCACTGTCCACCAACCAGGAAGAAGTCGCTACCTTTGGTATCGACACCCAAAATATGTTTGAGTTTTGGGATTGGGTAGGCGGCCGGTATTCTCTTTGGTCAGCGATTGGGCTGTCTATTGCCTGCTATATCGGGTATGATCACTTTGTGCAGTTGCTGGAGGGAGCCCATGCCATGGATCAGCATTTCCGGAATACCGCTTTTGAGAAGAACATACCGGTTACGCTGGCATTGATTGGCCTCTGGTACAATAATTTCTTTGAGGCACAGACGGAAGCCATTCTTCCCTATGACCAATACATGCATCGTTTTCCGGCTTACTTTCAGCAAGGCAACATGGAAAGTAACGGAAAATATGTAGACCGCAATGGTAAAACGGTCGATTACCAGACCGGGCCTATTATCTGGGGTGAACCGGGTACCAACGGACAGCATGCCTTTTACCAACTCATCCACCAGGGTACCAAGCTGATTCCCTGTGATTTTCTGGCCCCTGCCATCAGCCAGAATCCGATAGGAGACCACCATCCTAAGCTCTTGGCTAACTTCTTTGCCCAGACTGAAGCCCTGATGATGGGCAAAACCCGGGAAGAGGTAGTGGACGAATTAAAACAGCAGGGTAAATCTGAAGAAGAAATTCAGTGGCTGGCACCTTTCAAAACTTTCGAAGGCAATAAGCCAACCAATTCTATTCTTTTTCAGAAATTGACACCCGGCACTTTAGGGGCTCTCATTGCCATGTATGAGCATAAAATTTTCGTGCAGGGCATTATCTGGAACATTTTTACTTTTGATCAGTGGGGCGTAGAGCTAGGCAAGCAGTTGGCGAAGAAAATATTACCTGAGTTAAAAGGAGAAGGACAAGTCAGTTCGCATGATGCTTCTACCAATGGGCTGATCAATGCTTTCAAAAAGATGCGTGACCAAGGTTAATAAGACAAGCGGATGACAGCGATTTCCCCAGGATAACTGGCAAATTTTAAACAATTCGAAGGCTTGTTTGTAATTATTACAAACTATTTCTAATATTGCAATCTACAAGTCAATGCATCCCTTCAGTTTTTTTCCGGAAGGCAATTGATTTATAAAGAAGCGTGGAGAGACAGGCTCGCTGAAACGCTAGCAACCTTCCTGCAACAAGGAAAGGTGCTAAATCCTGATCCTGACTTTTGTCGGGAGAATATAAATTAATGTATCTAAAAATATGAAAAGCAAACAAACCGCATTACTCATTTTTGCAAGGCAGTTACCTCTTTGTTATTTATCATCTTTACTATCCTATAGGCAGCCTTCAGGCTGTTGTTGTTATTCGTAATATTATCTGTTGTAGGCATCTGCTTGCCGGGAAGATATCACTTCCGTAAGGATGCCTTATCACTAGCATAACCTAATTAAACATATAACCCTATAACATCATGTCACAACAGACCTTTAAATTTGAAACTTTGCAATTACATGCCGGACAGGAGGTAGACCCTACGACCCAATCCAGAGCCGTGCCTATCTATCAAACGACTTCTTATAATTTCAAAAATGCCGAACATGGCGCCAATTTGTTTGCCCTCAAAGAATTTGGGAATATCTATACGCGTATCATGAATCCTACTACGGATGTGTTTGAAAAGCGTATTGCCGCTTTGGAGGGAGGGGTCGCTGCTTTGGCTGTTGGCTCCGGACAAGCGGCTCAGTTTATTGCCCTTAACAACATTTGCCAGACGGGAGATAATATTGTCTCTACCAATTTTCTGTATGGCGGCACGTACAACCAGTTTAAAGTTTCTTTCAAGCGCATCGGTATCGACGTCCGTTTTGCGAAAGGGGATGAAATAGCTTCTTACGAAGCGCTTATTGATGAGAATACCAAAGCTCTTTATCTGGAAACAATAGGCAATCCGGGTTTCAATATTCCCGATTTTGAGGCTTTTGCCAAGCTGGCACAAAAACATGACATTCCTTTAGTGGTGGACAACACTTTTGGCGCAGGGGGCTTTCTCTTCCGTCCTATTGAATATGGCGCGGCGGTGGTAGTGGCCTCAGCAACCAAATGGATCGGTGGGCATGGAACCAGCATCGGCGGTGTCATTATAGATTCCGGTAACTTCAACTGGGCTAATGGAAAATTCCCACAGTTTACAGAACCTGCCGAAGGTTATCATGGAATGGTTTTCTCTGATGTTTTTGGCGTTAATAATCCGTTGGGGTTACCCAATATTGCTTTTGCCATTCGTGCCCGTGTAGAAGGATTGCGGGATTTTGGCCCGGCCTTAGGTCCATTCAACTCCTTTTTATTTTTACAGGGTCTGGAAACCTTATCCCTACGGGTAGAGAGAACCGTACAGAATGCTTTGGCACTAGCCCAGTGGCTGGAAAAAAGAGAGGAGGTAGAAAGTGTAAATTATCCGGGGTTGCCATCCAGTAAATATCACGAACTGGCTAAAAAGTACCTGAAGCGGGGTTTTGGTGGCGTGTTTACTTTTAAGCTGAAAGGAGATCTGGAAAAAGCGAAAAAATTTGTCAATAGCCTCAAGCTCGTAAGCCATTTGGCTAATGTAGGAGATGCCAAGACCTTGATTATCCATCCGGCTTCTACCACGCACTCTCAGCTGGATGAGCAGCAACAAGCGGATTCCGGTGTGTTTCCAACGGAACTGAGAATTTCTACCGGAATTGAACATATTGACGATATAAAAGCAGATTTTGAACAAGCCTTTAAGCAGATAAAGGATACGGTGCTGGTTTAGTGTTATAAAAACTCATGTTAAATACAAGTACATTTTACTACGATCAACCTTTTAAGCTGGAGTCGGGTGCTTCTTTGCCCGGCTTTCAGCTTCGGTATACTACCTTAGGTACACTCAATAAGAAAAAAGACAATGTTATTTGGGTATGCCATGCCCTCACCGGCAATTCTAATTTTGTAGATTGGTGGCCTGGCCTGTTTGGCGAAGGGATGCTGTATGACCCTAACCAGTATTTCATCATCTGTGCCAACATGTTAGGTTCCTGTTATGGGTCTACCGGTCCATTGTCTGTGAATCCGGAAACCAATCAGCCTTATTTTCATGATTTCCCGCTGTTGACCAACCGGGATATGGTACGAAGTTTTAACCGGCTGCGGCTGCATCTGGGAGTAGAAAAAATACATACGCTCATAGGTGGGTCTATGGGTGGGCAGCATGCCCTGGAGTGGAGTATCATGTATCCTGACAGTGTACAATATCTGATTCAGATCGCTTCTAATGCGAAGCATTCTCCCTGGGGGATAGCCTTTAACGAGGCCCAGCGTATGGCCATTGAGCACGACGCCACCTGGCTGACCAATACGCCGGAAGCCGGTATGAATGGAATGAGGGCAGCACGGGCGGTAGCCCTGCTCTCGTACAGGAACTATCGTACGTATGAGAAAACCCAGCATGAAGATACCGATGAAAAAATTGAACAGTTTCGGGCATCTTCTTATCAGCGGTATCAGGGAGAAAAATTATACCGCCGTTTCAATGCCTATACTTACTGGATACTTTCTCAGGCGATGGACTCCCATAATGTGGGGCGCGGAAGAGGAAGTATTTTGGCTGCTCTACAGATGATAAAAGCCAAAAGTCTGTTTATCGGTGTCAAATCAGATATTCTGTTTCCTTTGCAGGAACAGGAATTCCTGGCAAAGCATGCAGCGCAGGCCAGTCTGGCAGTAGTAGACTCTGATTATGGGCATGATGGTTTTTTGATCGAAATCAGCAAGCTGACACAGAGTATTGCCTCTTTTTATAAGCGGGAGGCGTCTCCGGTGGTAGAAAGATAGTTGGCCGAATTATGGGCTTTTGATCTCGCCGTTACCCAGAATCGTGATACCTTTCAGAAAAAGCTGGCGGTCGGCTTGTGCATGATAAGGTGTATGGTAGGTCCGTTTATCTTTGAAATCTCCTGCAATCGCATTGACATCATTTCTTACATTCCAGTCGTTAGGCACAATAATTTCAACCGATCCCAGTAGCACAAACACGTCTATCTCATATTTTCCTTCGGCCAGTGCTGCCTGTGTTAAATCTATTCGGGAACCGCCAATGATAGCGGTCACACGGCCGCCTTTAAAAAAATTGGTGTTGACGGTTCTACGGTTACTGGCAAAAACGGCAGCATCGTCTATATAATCCGCCTCCAAAACCCTGGCGGAATAGTTCGTTATTTTTTTTTCCTTGTTATAGCGCAAAAGAATCCCTAAGCCGATGATGACAAAAATTAAGGGCCAGAACTGTAAAATTTCGTTAAAAGAAACATCAAAAACTTCAGGGATGAGGAAGATAACCCCTATGAGCACCAGGGTGACACCACCTCCTTTATTTTCCCGGGTGCCCATAATGATGAGCCCCAGAATTATCAAGATCATTTGCCATGAGAAAAAATAAGGAGGAAGCCGAAAAGGAACAAGGTCAAAGTTATTGAGCAAGAGATAGCAACCAATGAGCACTAGCAAAAATCCTATGAGCAAACGGCTGTTTGAAGAACGCTGAGGGGCCATGGGTCGATTCGTTTAAGGGTGCAGTCAGTAAACGTTAAAATAGCTGCAGAAAGTATGGGTATATAAGCATCAAGGCACATGAAAACGGGCACTGAGGAAGTGCCCGTTAAAAAAACAGCTGGAAAGCTGCTTGTCCGCTTTCCCAACCCTAGACTAAAAATGGATGGTTTTTAGCCTTAAATATGATTGATCAACATAGATATCTTTCTACTATATTATACGATTTGCGGTGCTTTAAGTTAAGGTTCCAGGTGTAAACTGATCCTATATCCCATTTTTCTTAAAAAATAATTTTTTAGGCAAAACAGTACAAATTTATGATTGCATTGTTGCAATGCTTTTTTGTCCTACCTGCGTAAGCATTTTAACGTTTATGCCTTCAATTGCCCATGGAAAGTCCTATAAGAAGATGTTTATATAATTTATTAAAAAATAATTATAATTTTTCATAGAAAATTCTGGAAAAATGTATATGTTTGTCATAAGATACATTTGTAAGATTTTTTATTATATTGCATAAAATGAAATATTTATTCAGCTTACTGACTGCCTTGGTTTTATTTCAGGTTACCCTATGCGCCCAAACGCCTGCTGAAGGCAGCGTTTTGTTAACCAATGGTAAAGTGATAACTGGGATAGTGGACATTAATTCATTTATTAACTCAGCAGTAGTCACTACCGATGATGGCAGGCAGCTGACTTATCATGCTTCTATGATTGATGCGGTCAGTACAAAAGATGAATGTGACAACGTGCTTCAGTATCGTACTTATGACTACCGCTCCAATAGTTTTTTTGATCGCATGGAGAAAAAACTTTTTCAGGTGGTTATCCAGGGCGATATTACCCTCTTAAAAAGAGTTTTTGAATATGACGTTTTTGATGCCAGTGATGAGTATGAGATTGAAGACTGGTATTATTACGCAGGAAATAAAGTTCATCGCATTAAAAATTTCAGAAGACAGGTGCTGCCTCTGATGGCTTCACATCAGGATGAAATGAATATTTTCAGAAAAAGAAATAAAATAAAGAACCTGAACAAAGAGGCTAGCATGTACTTGATGGTCTCTTACTATAACAGGATTAGTAACTTAGAAAGTTTGAGTTTTCAGTATTAAAGCTATCAGATTTTCCAGTTCCTCAGGATCTGGAAAATCTATTTTTCAGGTAGCAGCAAGGAAGAATCGCCATAGCTTAAAAAACGATAGCCACGCTGCAGGGCATGTTCGTAAATCTTTCTCCAATCTTCCCCCACAAAAGCAGCCACTAATAGGATCAGAGTAGATTTTGGCATGTGAAAATTAGTGATCAGACCTTTACAGACTTTGAATTGATAGCCCGGAAAGATAAAAATTTCCGTTTCTCCTACTATCTTATCAATTTCCTTTGTTTCCATCCTTTGCAGTATCGCCTCAAAGGATTCTCTAGCAGTAGGTAATTCATCAGGAGGGTATTGATAGGGCGTCAGTTTTTTGATATGGAACAATTCATTGTTTTCCCTGAGCAGTTGTACGCCATACCAATAGAGGCTCTCCAAAGTACGCATGGAGGTTGTGCCCACGGCTATGATTTGCCGGTCAGGTCTTAACAGCTCCCGTACATTTTCCTGACTAACCACTACTTGTTCCGAATGCATAGGATGATGCTGAATTACTTCTTCTTTAATAGGCTGAAAAGTACCGGCACTCACATGAAGTGTGAGATATTGAAGTGGAATCTGTTGTTGACGGATTGCCTCCAATAAGGTATCTGTAAAATGTAAGCCGGCGGTAGGAGCAGCCACAGCCCCTTCTTGTTTTGAATATACCGTTTGGTACCGGGGCTTGTCTTCATCGGTAGCTTCTCTTTTCAGATAAGGAGGCAAAGGTACCTGACCGGCCGATGCTACAATATCCACAAATGGAATTTCTGCAGGTTCCCAATGAAAAGTAACCTCCTTTTGTTGCCTTTGCTCCAGATGAGCTGTCAGTATTACTTCTTTTCCGCCTACCTCAATATATTTTTTTAAGACAGCATCAGCCTTCCATTTTTTCTGATTTCCAATCATGCAATGCCAGGTACAAGGCGAAGGCGACAGCATTGCCTGGCTGACAATAGGGCCAGGTCGTACTGGATGCAACAAAAATATTTCGATCAGGGCACCTGGCGCTTGTTGCGAAGCCTCTTTTTGAAAGTGTAGACGGGCCGGAATGACTTTCGTGTCGTTAAAAAACAGACTGCTGTTTTTGGGTAACAGGTCTGGTAACTCAAAAAAAGTATGATCTTCAATCATCCCCTGCTGGTACAACAGCAGCTGGGCTCTATCCCGCTGCTGTAAAGGATGCTGAGCAATGTTTTCTTCCGGTAAAATGTACTGATATTCTTCTAACCTGATCTCTGATGGCTTCATAATCCCGGGGCTGTAAAACAAAACTTCCTGCTGATGAGAACAGGAAGTTTTATGTTCATTACGATCCCGCAAAAGTAGGTAAAAGAAATGATTTGGCTAAATCTCAGGAAAATATTTGAGGCAAAGCCCGCGCCGGTATATTTACTGCTGTTTACCGACTAACGGTAAGCGATGGTATGGCGGTTAAATAGCTTTCTGAACTTTCCGGATTTCATTTCAGAAAAAGGAGTACTGTTGCGCTTGATAGGTTCCTGCTTTTGTTGACTGATTTCTTCAGTATAAGGTATATAAGCTCCTTCCAGATCAATGAACCAATGAGGGCTGATAGTTATTACTTGAGTTGTCATGGCTAAATATATTTTGGGTTAATGTTATTTTATGTTGTTATATACCCTTAGCCAATAGCCATGCCAAATACAATAAAGGCCTAAAATGCTTGATTTAGGCCGATTTCTATACTAATTGTTGTACGAAAACGAACACTTGATGTCCTGTGATGAACAAAACAGAAGGGGAGTTTTACCTAAGCGGAGAAGTCTATATCAGGAATATAAGCGGCCAGCCATTCTGTATTGTCAAAAGCCATCACATCCATCTCATTTTTCTCCACATCATACCATATCTCCACATAAAATTTTCCTAACGCATAGAGTTTGATCACATAATCGCTGACACGGGTCACTGTCAGAAATACACCTGTATGTTGTGTCTGGTGAATTTTCTGCACCAGGGGTAGATCCTTGAAATCATGTATTTTCATGGTATTATCATTTTCAATCCATGGAAATACATACAAATTTAGTTCGAGAATAAGGGCAGTGTAGGATATGCGATGAGATAAGAGAGGAAGTTATGTATTTTATCAGTAAAGCCAGACAATTGATATAACTTTTCTGATATTACATTAGGTAAAGTTTAGATTAATTTCACAAAACCAAGACGACATTATAAAATATTTTATTAGTCAAATGTAATGTCTGTTATCAAAATGATAATAAAAACGCGTGAATATAAAAATTATTATATCATTTGAGTGATTCTATTGATATATCAATTCAAAGGCGCTTTGGTAAGCTTCTACCTCCTGAATATAATCGAGGAACTCATCGTAAAATCTGTGGCTGCCCAAAGTGGCACTGTCTCCAAAGATCACTAGCTTCTTTTTCGCTCGGGTCATGGCCACGTTCATACGCCGGATATCGCTTAGAAAACCAATATCGCCTTTCTCGTTAGACCTGACCAGACTGATATAGATGATATCTCTTTCGCGACCCTGAAAAGCATCTACCGAATCGATGGTGATCTGCTCTTTGATCTGCTGTATATATTCGAAAGATTCATAGCGTTCTGTCAGGAGTCTTACCTGAGCCTTATAAGGAGAAATGATACCTACAGAAAGTTGTTGTTGCTGAAATGTGTCTACGCCCAGGTCACGGATGAGGTCGTCCAGATGCTTGAGCATGAGTTGCCCTTCTTCTTCATTATAGGTACTGAGACTCTCTGATTCTGTCTTCTCCGTGAAGCCGCAGCCGGCTGTATCAATGAAAGTAAGAGGCGGCTGGTCGGGGCTTAAGGTAGCCTCTCTGACACTGCTGTCTGCTTGTAAAGCGTTCTGGTAAAAGTACCGGCTGGAGAAATTCATAATTTTTTCATGCATGCGGTATTGTGTCTGCAACATAGTATCCACCGGATTGCCGGCTGCTTTTTTGCGTTGAATACACTTTTCAAAAAGAGTTTCACTCAACCCTTGTTGTGCCGCCTCATAGGATTTGATGGTAGGGGGCAACTGGCAGTGGTCGCCGGCAAAAATAACCCGTTCGGATTTTAGCAACGGAATCCAGCTAGACCCTTCCAACGCCTGTGCCGCTTCATCTATAAAGACCGTTCGAAAGCGAAAGCCTTTGATCAGGCTATTGGCAGACCCTACCAGTGTGCTGGTGACCACATCCGCTTTAGAAAAAATATCCGCTACAATATAATACTCCAATTGATCAGCCTCACTCCGCATTTTAGAAGCTTCTGACAACAGTAATTTGCGTTGCTCCCGTTCTTCCCTCCCAAACTTTCGCTTATATTTCAGACCTAGTTCTCTGTATTCCTCTGCTTTATGTCGGAGTTTCTTCAGGTCTTTATAATAGTCGTGATTGGCGATCTGGGCATCGATGGTTTTACTCAGATTGGTATCCGTGACTCGAGCCGGATGGCCAATACGGACAACCTGTAAGCCTTCTTCTGTTAGTTTTTCGGTGAGCAGATCAACGGCAGCGTTGCTGGGCGCACACACCAGCACTTGTTTTTCGTGGCTTACCGTCTGCACAATAGCCTGCACCAGGGTGGTGGTTTTACCCGTGCCGGGAGGGCCATGGACAATCGCTACCTCTTCGGCTTCCATCACACGGTGAAGGGCTTCATTCTGGCTGGCGTTTAAGGTTGGTACATGGGTAGGGGGTTGGTGAGAAAAATGGGCAGTGCCGTGACCCAGAAGTATCTCCCGCAAATCACTGAGCCGCCCTTCCTGTGCTTCTATGACTTTTTTCAGCGCCTTTTCCATTTCACGGTACGACATGTCGTCGAACAGCAGGTCAATACCCATGGAGCCCTCATTGACCCAGTCGGGTAGCTCATCTACATTGAGGGTAATGGTCATCATATTTGAGCGGACTTCATTGACCACGCCCGATACCGAGTGCTTTTGAGGATTATGACTACTGAACAGACTTACGATCTTACCGGATTGGAACACATGCGGTTTTTTCGTATCTGTCTGCCGCGTGACTTTCACGATCAGCTTCTCGCCCATGCTGTAACGTTGTCCGGTAAGGATCACCGGATGCCAGCATAAGCCTTCTTTTTTCCGGTCTTCCAGAGAGGCATTTAAAACCTTCTGACGATAATATTCCAGATCTGCTTCTTTCTCTATCTGTAATAAGGCTAATACCTTCTTGAGTTCTTCCTGTGTTTGCTGCATACGTATCGCAAAAGTAGCAAATCATGGTATTTATTTGTGCCAACTTGATTTGCGGAAAACAAAAAATTAGTGTTACTTCAACAATAACACTTACCGTATTTTTTGGTTAATGAATTTCCTGGCGCACTTTTTTCTTTCTTCTACTTCTCCTACCCTGATTGTAGGTAATTTTCTGGGTGATTTTGTCAAAGGAAAAAATTATCAACAGTATCCTGACCCCATTGCAGAAGGTATATTGCTGCACCGGGAAATTGACTCTTTTACCGATATGCATCCTGCCTTTTTGGATAGTAAGCATCGGTTGGTTCCCCATTACGGACATTATGCAGGGGTGGTGGTAGATCTGTTTTATGATCATCTGCTGGCTGTTCACTGGGAGCAATATACCGAACAGGAATTAGCCTCTTTTGCTGATTATGTCTATTTGCAATTAGAAGCGTACCGGGATTTGCTGCCGGAAAATGCTGCTGATGTGTTGTATTATATGAGCAAACACAACTGGCTGTTAGGATATGCCCGTCTGGAAGGTATTCAAAGGGCGCTGGAAGGCATGGCACGCCGTACGCGGTTTGAGTCTGGCATGGAGACCGCTACAGAGAAACTGAAAAATAACTTCGAGACCTTTAGCCAGGAATTTCATGTTTTTTTTCCTGACATCATTCGTCACGTATCTTCCTTTTTATCCAAAGCTTAGCTTTATGAAAATAGCCTTTTTCAGCACTAAATCTTATGACCGGGAATTTATGGACAGGGCCAACCATACCTTCGGTCATACGCTGACCTATTTTGACACCTCCTTGAATCCGGATACGGCTATTCTGGCGCACGGGCAGGAAGGTGTTTGTATTTTTGTCAACGACAAGGCAGGTGCAGAGACTTTAAAGGCCTTGCATCAAATATCTGTCAGGCTCATTGCTTTGAGGTGTGCCGGATTTAACAATGTAGATCTGAAAACAGCCCGGGAACTGGGCATGAAGGTAGTTCGTGTGCCTGCCTATTCTCCCTATGCCGTAGCGGAACATACCTTGGCGATGATCCTGACATTAAATCGCAAAACACATCTGGCCTATGAAAGGGTGCGAAATGGTAACTTCTCCTTGGAACGGCTCATGGGTTTTGACCTGCATGGGAAGACAGTGGGTGTTATTGGAACCGGTACCATAGGAGGAATTTTTGCTAAAATCATGTTGGGCCTCGGCTGTAAAGTGCTGGCGCATGATCCCTATCCGCAGGAAGACCTCAAGCAGGTTGGCATTCAGTATGTGAGTTTGAAAGAAATGTATCCACAGGCAGATATTATCTCTCTGCACTGCCCCCTGACACCCTCTTCATACCACCTGATTAGTCAGGAAGCTATTACGCAAATGAAAGATCAGGTGATGCTGATCAACACCAGCCGGGGTGCCCTGGTCAATACCAAAGCCGTGATTGAGGCACTCAAATCAGGTAAGATCGGCTATTTTGGATTGGATGTGTATGAGCAGGAAGAGCGTCTGTTTTTTCAGGATCTTTCCGGACACATCATTCAGGATGATGTCATCACCCGGCTCATGACGTTCCCCAACGTGCTCATTACGGCCCATCAGGCGTTTTTTACTGAAAATGCCATGACCAACATAGCAGAGACGACGCTGGAAAACATCACAGCCTTTGAGCAGGGACAAAAACTAAAGAATGAGGTAGTATTACAAGGTTAGCCATGAGGAAGTGATACAAACCTTTCACATGATACTGATGAAGTACCAATAATATACTATGGTTTTTTATTGTCCTGGTTTAAAAAATGAAGTTCTTCCAGCACTTTCTCAGATAGCACGGCTTTGATAATGATTTCTGCCACACCGGCCTGTCTGAATCCCAGAGAGTCTGCCGCGCTGCGGGAGAGATCAAGGATACGCCGGCTATGGAAAGGTCCACGGTCATTCACAGTGACCTTTATTTGTCGGTTATTTTTAAGATTAATGACCATGATTTGAGTACCCAAAGGCAGGTATCGATGGGCGGCCGTCAGGCTATCCGGATGGTAGAGCGTTCCACTGGCTGTGGGATGGCCCTTCAGGAGATTGGCATAATATGAGGCATTTCCTTGCTGCGCAAAATTATAATCGGGTTCAGCCTGGCAGGCTAAAAAAACGGCGACCAGCAACGGAAGAGCAGGTAAAAGTACAAGTACATGGATCATATACTGCAAGTCTTATACTGATACCCAGACAAAAATCTTGCTTTCTTAGCAAGAGATGTAAGTTTGGGAAGAAGATAAAATAATGACAGTACCGGTTCGGATAGAGAAAGTCCCGGCAAAAAATAAAGACTGCCCTATGGGAGCAGCCTTTTTTTCAAGTGCCAACAAACCTACCGGTTGTTAACAATACTCTTCGAAAACATCTTCCAAATGATGGGCGATCATGGCTGCCGGACGACCCTCAATGTGATGCCTCTCGACAAAATGCACCAGTTCACCATCTTTGAATAAGGCAATAGAAGGAGAAGAGGGAGGATAGGGGAGTGTATACTCTCTGGCCTTGGCTACAGCTTCCAGGTCTACACCTGCAAATACAGTAGTCAGATGATCAGGTTTTTTTTCACTCTCCGCCAAAGCCATTTTTATGCCGGGACGCGCAGCTCCGGCTGCACAACCACAAACGGAATTGATTACCATCAGCGTGGTACCCTGATGATTTTTCAAGTGATTATCTACTTCTTCCGCTGTTTTAAATTCCTGGAAGCCAACTTCTGTCAAATCAGCCCGCATTGGCGTTACTAATTCTTCTGGGTACATAGGTCAATAAGGTTATTATTATTAAAATTTATTGAATGATTCTGGACGCTGGATACTCCATGTTCTCCCCTCAGTCAGGCAGTGAGTAACAAGCCTCCGGTTTTATAGAAATCCTAGTTCTAATTTGGCAGCCTCTGACATCATATCCTGGGTATAAGGAGGGTCAAAGGTTACCTCTACTTTTACGTCATTAATTCCTTCAATTTCTTTGAGCTTTTGTTCCACCTCTCCCGGAATAGCTTCTGCTGAAGGGCAGGCCGGAGAAGTCAGCGTCATGAGTACGAACACATTGTTTACCGGATAAATATTAATTTCATAAATCAAACCCAGTTCGTAAATATCTACCGGTATTTCAGGGTCATAGACCGATTTGATAGCACTTACTACCTTCTCTCTCAAATCTTGTGTATGGAGTTGTTCACTCATATTATTTGTCAGTAGCGTTTGTTTTCACAATCTCTTTACTATCTCTGTAAACCAGCGCCAGAAGTTTAATCTGTTTGATCATAGCGGCAAATCCATTGGATCGTTGGGTGCCAATAAAACGGTTCATTCCAATCTTATCGATAAAGTACAGATCCGCATCCACTATATCGCTGGCTTTCTGGTGGTCAAAGATTCTGACCAGCAGACTTACCAACCCTTTGGTAATGGCTGAATTACTGTCTGCTTCAAAAGTCATCCGCTCTCCTTCCGGCGCTGTAATGAGCCATACTTTAGACTGACATCCTTTAATGGTATTTTCTTCCACTTTGTGCTTCTCTGCTAAGGGCGGCAGTTTCTGACCAAGCTCTATAATATAAAAGTTAGTCATTTCAGCATCACCCTCTAGTATGGCAAACTCTTCTATAATCTCGTCTTGAATCTCGTTAATGGTTCCGGACATAGGGCTTTATTTCATCATTTTCACAATCCTTTGAAGGCCTTCTACCAGGCTATCAATTTCCGCTGTCGTATTATAAACAGAAAAAGAAGCCCTGGCTGTTCCTTCAATCTGATAAATATCCATCAGCGGTTGTGTACAGTGATGGCCGGTTCTGATAGCAATGCCTCTGGCGTCCAGCATCTGCCCGATATCAAAGTGAAAAACACCTTCAATAATGAAAGAGACTACACTCACCTTCTTTTTCGCTTTACCAATAATTTTCAGACCCGGCACCTTTTCTAAAGCCTCA
Source organism: Catalimonadaceae bacterium JC749 (assembly GCA_021730635.1). Lineage (GTDB taxonomy): Bacteria > Bacteroidota > Bacteroidia > Cytophagales > Cyclobacteriaceae > JAJNNC01. The sequence goes on along the minus strand of JAJNNC010000001.1, from coordinate 12,695 downwards.
TGGGCATAAGTTAACAGCTGATGCTCATGGACTGCTATATTTTTTTTCCCTACCTGCTGGATAAACTCAATGGCCTTGAGGAAAGCAACCGTATCTCCAATATTGGGAGTACCTGCCTCAAATTTGTAGGGGATATCATTGTACGTTGTTTTTTCGAAGCTTACATTTTTGATCATCTCGCCGCCACCCCGGTAAGGAGGCATTTTTTCCAGCAATCTTCTTTTGCCATACAACACACCCACCCCTGTGGGACCAAACATTTTGTGGGCAGAAAAAGCGTAAAAATCACAATTGAGTTGCTGCACGTCAATATCCAGGTGGGCAGTGGCCTGGGCACCATCCAACAACACTACTGCGCCCTGTTCGTGCGCCAGGTCAATCATTTCTTCCACCGGGTTGATCGTACCCAGGGAGTTGGAAGCATACACTATGCTGACAAATTTGGTGCGTTCGTTCAGCATTTTCTTATATTCTTCTAATTGTAGCTCCCCCTCCTCAGTAACGGGAATGACCCTGAGGATAGCCCCTTTTTCTTCACAGAGCATTTGCCAGGGCACAATGTTAGAATGATGCTCCATGGCAGAAATAATCACTTCGTCACCCTGTTGGATAAAAGAGCGTCCATAGGAGGAAGTTACCAGGTTGATGCTGTCTGTGGTTCCAGTGGTAAAGATTACTTCTTCTACCTCACGGGCATTGATCAATTCTTTGACAGCCAGCCGTGTGGCCTCGAAAGCAGCGGTAGCTCGTTCGGCCAAAGTGTGAATACCCCGGTGGATATTAGCATTATCATGGGTATAATAATGATGGAGCGCCTCTATGACCGCAGCGGGCTTCTGGCTGGTTGCCGCATTGTCAAAATAGATTAAAGGTCTGTTGTTGACCTGCTGATGCAGGACAGGAAATTGTTTTCTGATCTCCTGTACATCAAAATCAGCGTTCGCAGCAACCGCAGAATGTGGAGAAAAATGACTCATAACTGATAATTCTTTTCTAATCGGGCAGCAATAATATGCTCGAGCTGCTCTCTTAGAGGTTTTACTTTTATGTTCTGAATGACATCATCGGCAAAGGCTTTCAGTAAGATCGCCCGGGCTTGTTCTTTTTTCAAGCCTCTGGTTCTTAAATAAAACAACTGCTCAGCATCAATTTGGCCGGTGGTAGCGCCATGAGAGCATTTGACATCATCGGCCCAGATTTCTAACTGGGGTTTGGTATCTATAGAGGCATCATCTGTCAGGAGAATATTCATGTTAGATTGAAAAGCATTCGTTTTCTGGGCTCCTGGCCTCACATAGATTTTTCCGTTGAACACCCCCCGGGAATGATCGTCCATGATGCCTTTATACAATTCGTTGCTAAAGGAGTTGGGTAGGCGGTGGTCTACAATGGTATGATTGTCTACGTGCGTATGCTGATCCAGCATGTATAATCCAAACATATGAGTCTCACAATGTTCAGCATCTAAGGCGATGTTAAGATTGTTTCGCACCATAGCACCGCTCAGAGAAACAGTGGTGGCGTTAAAAAGACTTTGTGCTGCCTGCTGTACCTGGGTAGTGCCCGTATGGTAAGCCTGCTGGCCTTCTATCTCTATTTTGTAATAGTTGGCAATAGCATGTTGAGCCACTACGATCTCAGAGACAATGTTCTGATATCCCGGGTTTTCACCAACCGTATAAAAAGATTCTGCCAGATCAACCTGGCTATTTTCTCCAATAAGGTAAAGGTTTCTTGGCTGAACAATGACCCTCCTCTGTGTGGTGTCGTTGATAAAATATACCAGAACGGGTTTATCCACAACTTTTCCTTTGGGTACATGCAGAAACAATCCTTCCTGCGCAAAGGCCGTATTCAGGGCTACAAAGGCATCTGATTCAATAGAAGCCTGTTTGGCAAAGTGTTGTTCTACCAGCTCTTTGTTCTCTATAAAAGCCTGCGACAATGGTTTAAGGATCATGTCTTGTGGAGAACTGACGATCTTTGAGTGTTCCTGAGAAAACTGGCCATTGATGAAAACCACAATGTTGGCATCTATATTTGTTAGCAGCCAGGGCTTTATCCGGGCTAGGAGATCAGGATTGGGTACCTCCTCAAGCGAAAGATCCTGGCTGTCAAAATTCTTGTCGAGCGCGCGGGTAATAGGAGTGTACTTATATTCCTCATGCTTATGGCCAGGTAGCCCCGATTGCTCAAAGCTATGAATCGCATTTTTTCTGAGCTCATATAAAAAGCTGCTCGCTGGCTCTTTTAACTTTTCTGAATTCTCAAAATATCTTAGGAATGCTTCTTGTAGTGCTGATTTACTCTGCTTATCAATAATCTGCGTCATACGGTAGAAAACATAAAAATGAAATAATTAGGATACTGGCTTAAACAGTGGTAGCTGTGGTGTCTTTAATCCAGTCATACCCCTTCTCTTCCAGTTCAAGTGCCAGCTCTTTGGTGCCGGACTTCACAATTCTCCCATTGTACAATACATGCACATAATCAGGGATGATATATTCCAGCAAGCGCTGATAGTGGGTCACTACGATGGTAGCATTGTCTTTGGTCTTTAGCTTATTCACCCCATTGGCTACAATTCGTAGGGCGTCTATATCCAACCCTGAATCCGTTTCATCCAATATGGCTAGTTTGGGTTCCAGCATTGCCAGCTGAAATATTTCATTTCTCTTCTTTTCTCCTCCGGAAAACCCTTCGTTCAATGACCGGTTGATAAGTGACTGATCTATTTCGACAAGCTTCATTTTCTCTTTCATCAACTTGAGAAAAGAAACAGCATCCAACGGATCTTGTCCCCTGTGTTGTCTGATTTGGTTCAAAGCTGTTTTCAGAAAATTGGTAGTGCTAACACCCGGAATTTCTACAGGATACTGGAACGCTAAGAACACGCCTTCCCGGGCCCTGTCTTCTGGAGCCATATCCAGCAGGTCGTTGCCCAAGAACTCCACAGACCCTTCGGTCACCTCAAAATCTTCTCTTCCCGCCAACACAGAGGCCAGCGTACTCTTTCCGGAGCCATTAGGACCCATAATAGCATGGATTTCACCAGCTCTTACTTCTAAATTAATTCCTTTTAGAATTTCCTTATCTTCAACTCTTGCTTTCAGGTTTTTAATGGTCAGCATTGCTTATATATTTCAATAGTGTGAATAAATAAAATCAGAAGCACAGGTCTTCTGATTGAATAATAAATATGAAGGCTAATAGGTTCTGAATAGAATCTCTTTATCTTATCCAACGCTACCTTCCAGGGTAAGTGCCAGCAGCTTTTGAGCTTCCACAGCAAACTCCATGGGCAACTGATTCAAGACTTCCTTACAGTATCCGTTTACAATAAGAGCAATCGCATCTTCATCGGCGATACCTCGCTGGTTGCAGTAAAAAATCTGATCTTCCCCAATTTTAGAGGTTGTTGCTTCATGCTCAATCTGGGCTGTTTTGTTATCAGACTCTATGTAAGGGAAAGTATGGGCTCCGCATTGATCACCCATCAGCAGGGAGTCACACTGAGAAAAATTACGGGCATTGTCAGCGCGCTTGGCTACTCTGACCAGACCGCGATAGCTATTTTGGCTTCGTCCGGCAGAAACACCTTTGGAGACAATACGGCTCCGGGTATTTTTACCCAGATGGATCATTTTGGTGCCGGTATCTGCCTGTTGGCGGTTGTTGGTTACGGCTACTGAATAAAATTCACCCACGGAGTGGTCTCCTTTAAGGATACAGCTAGGGTATTTCCAGGTAATAGCCGATCCGGTTTCCACCTGAGTCCAGCTTATTTTTGATCTTTCTCCCGCACAGATACCTCGTTTCGTCACAAAGTTATAAATACCTCCTCTTCCTTCCCTATCGCCTGGATACCAGTTCTGTACTGTAGAATATTTGATTTCGGCATCTTTGGCGGCATATAGCTCGACAACGGCCGCATGCAGCTGGTTTTCATCACGCATGGGGGCTGTGCAACCTTCTAGGTAGCTCACATAGGAGCCCTCTTCCGCTATGATGAGCGTACGCTCAAACTGCCCTGTGTTGGCCGCGTTGATTCTAAAGTAGGTGGAAAGCTCCATAGGGCACCGCACCCCTTTGGGAATATAACAAAAAGATCCATCACTGAATACAGCCGAATTAAGTGCTGCAAAGTAGTTATCACTGATAGGTACGACCGAACCCATATATTTTTTCACCAGCTCCGGATGTTTGTGTACCGCTTCGCTGAAGGAGCAGAAAATAATGCCTAAATCCGCCAGTTTTTCTTTGAAAGTAGTGGCTACAGATACACTGTCTAGCACGGCATCCACGGCTACACCCGTCAGACGCTTCTGTTCTTCCAGTGAAATGCCCAGTTTTTTGAAGGTATCCAGCAATTCAGGATCTACTTCATCCAGGCTTTTGGGTTTGGCTTTCTGTTTAGGAGCAGCATAATAAATGATATCCTGGTAATTGATAGCAGGAAATTTTACATTGGGCCATCGGGGTTCAACCATCGTTAGCCAGTGATGATAAGCTTTCAGGCGCCATTCCAGCAACCAGGCAGGTTCCTCTTTCTTGGAGGAAATAAACCGTATAATATCTTCGTTGAGCCCTTTGGGAGCCGAATCTGATTCAATATTGGATTCAAAACCGTATTTATAGTCCGACTTGGTAAATTCTTCCAGAATTTTGTTGTCTTTGCTCATAGCAGAATGTTAGGTGTCTCTCTATTTAATAGTAACTACATTAAGGTAACATTACACAGGATGAAACGTTCCCTTAGTTGCGTCTTATTTAGAACGAATTTAAACAAGTGTAGTTACACTTCAAAAAAAAACCAAATTATTCACCCAGTTGTATATGACGGTTCAAACTTTCCTCCAGTGAAATGAGTGTCTCTGTTCTGACAATACCGTCGACCTTTTGAATTTTGTCGTGTAAAACTTCACGCAGGTGTTTGGTATCTCTGCAATGAATTTTAATAAATATACTGTAATTGCCTGTGGTGTAATGAATTTTCACTACTTCAGGGATTTTTTTCAACTCGACCACCACTTCGTTGTACAGGGAGCTTTTTTCCAGATAGATACCAAGAAAAGCTGTGATATCATACCCCAACTTGGAATAATCCATGTTCAGAGTGGTACCTTTTACAATACCCATTTCCTCCATTTTCCTCATCCGGACATGGACGGTACCACCTGAGACATACACCTTTTTTGCTATTTCTGTGTAGGGAATTTTAGCATCCTCAGAGAGAAGGGCCAGGATCTTCAAATCAATGTTATCAATTTCTAAATTTTTACTCATTTTGCTGGGGGAAATTAGGTTTGATTTAATTTTATCGCCTTAAAATTACGATAGATATAAATTTTAATCAAATTTATTAAATTTTTTTTAAGTTAAAATTAAAAATATTAATTTTGCTTAAGAATCTAAGTTTATTACATCTGACTCAGATTCAGTAACATACTGTAGGGTGATGAAATTGGCAGACATGCCCTCCTGTCTCGGGGGTGGAGACGATAGGATAAATTCTGACACTTGTCGGAACTAACTACTCCGTGGAGGTTCGACTCCTTCCCCTACAGCACTTCATTTTTTGGGTTAATGTTGTTTTTCAAAAAAGGCCGTGAGTTTTCATGGCCTTTTTTGGTTTATTGATTTTCCAATTACTCCTGCTCACACGCTTTTTCTTTCCTTTATTTGAAAACCTCTTGGATATTGCTATTTTAGTTGCAATATTTTTAATATGCTTAGTTAAAGCAAAGAATTTTTAGACAATTTTAAAAACAACATTATAAATATTTTGTATGGCTTCAACAGAATATCCTTGGCATAAAAATTATCCTAAAGGGCTGCCTAAGGAGATCGATCCTCACCAATACAACTCATTGATTGACCTGCTGGAAGAATGTATCAAGAAATATGGCGACCTTCCCGCTTTTGAGTGTATGGGTAAGTCTATTTCCTTTCATCAACTGGATGCATTGTCTAGGGATTTTGCTGCTTTTCTTCAAAATGAGCTACGCATGCAAAAAGGGGATCGTATGGCAGTGCAACTTCCTAATCTTCTGCAGTATCCTGTGGTAATGCTGGGCGCTTTAAGGGCTGGGGTAGTGGTGGTCAATACCAATCCTTTGTATACCCCCCGTGAAATGCAACACCAATTCAAAGATTCTGGTGCTAGCACTATTGTGATCCTGACCAACTTTGCCAGTAATCTGGAAAAGATTATCGCCAATACAGACATCAAAACAGTAATCCTCACTGAAATTGGTGATATGCTGGGCGGGCTGAAAGGAAAAGTGGTCAATTTTGTGGTGAAAAATATAAAAAAGATGGTACCCCCCTATCATCTTCCGGATGCCATCGCCCTGAATGATGCGCTTAAGAGAGGTAGCAAATTAAAGCTGGAAAAACCCTCCATGCAAGGAAGTGATACGGCTTTTCTGCAATATACCGGAGGTACCACCGGCGTTTCTAAAGGTGCCATATTGTCTCATACCAACATGGTGGCCAACATGGAGCAGATCGCTCTGTGGATGTCGGTGCGGCTGGAGGAAAAAAAGGAAACCATGATCACGGCTTTGCCACTATACCATATATATGCCCTCACCGTGAATTGCCTTTCTATTATGAAAATAGGAGGTAAGAACGTGTTGATTACCAATCCCCGGGACATGAAATCCTTCTTAAAGGAGCTAAAAAAGCAGCCTTTCTCAGTGATTACTGGCGTCAATACGTTATACAATGCGCTTTTGCATCAGCCGGCTTTTAGTCAACTGGACTTTAGTCATCTGAAAGTAGCGAGTGCAGGCGGTATGGCCGTACAGAATGCGGTGGCAGAGAAATGGAAAAAAGTGACAGGTACGCCTTTGGCCGAAGGTTATGGCCTGACAGAAACGGCACCCGTATTAACTTCTAATCCTATTGATGGGACAGAAAAAATTGGTACGATTGGACTGCCTTTGCCTAGCACGCAGATTATCATTGCAGATGAGGAAGGAAATGCCGTACCTACTGGTCAGCCGGGAGAAATCTATGCCAAAGGACCCCAGGTGATGTCGGGTTATTGGAATATGGAGGAAGAAACCAAAAGTGTATTTTCTGCTGATGGCTGGTTTATAACTGGTGACATTGCCGTGATGGATGAAGACGGATTTATCAAAATAGTGGATCGGAAAAAAGAAATGATCAACGTATCGGGTTTCAATGTTTATCCTAATGATATTGAGAATACTGTCGCTACCCATGATAAGGTATTGGAAGTGGGGGCTATTGGTGTACCTGACGCTAAGTCTACAGAAGCCGTTAAAATTTTTGTGGTAAAGAAAGACCCCAGTTTGACCAAGGAAGAACTGTTGTCTTACTGCCGGGAAAATATGACCGCTTACAAAGTGCCTAAGTATATAGAGTTCAGAGATGAACTTCCTAAGTCTAATGTGGGGAAAATCTTAAGACGACTGCTAAAAGAAGAAAAAGCCAAAGTTTAAACCTCCGGTGGGAGAAGACAAAACCTATTGGTGGTTTTTAAGTTTTTTTAATATTCCTGCACTGCCTGCAAATTTGGCGTGAAGAAACAGGTAACTGTAAAAGGCAAATGCCTAGGAGCTATCGGAATACCGATAGCTATTCTATTTTTATAAAACAATTTTACGCTAAACAATCTTACCGTGAGTGTATCAAGAATTAAGCTGTTACCGGAAGGTCCTGAATTTTCCAGGTTAGTCCTTGGCTTTTGGCGTCTGGTAGACCCTCCCGCTTTAAACCCACAACAAACGTTGACGTTGATAGAAACCAGTCTTGAGGAGGGCATTACTACCTTTGATGAAGCCGATATATATGGAAACTATGCCAGCGAAGCCATGTTTGGAAGGGCTTTGGCCTTACAGCCTGCTTTGAGAGAAAAAATGGAAATCATTACCAAATGTGGTATCAAGCTGGTTTCTGAGGAAAGGCCGGATCATCTGCTTAAACATTATGATACCAGCCGTGAACATATTATCGGTTCAGCAGAAAATTCATTGAAAGTAATGCAAACCGACCGGATTGATTTGTTGCTGATCCACCGTCCAGACCCGCTTATGGACCCTGATGAAATAGCTGAAGCATTTGTGCGGCTCAAGGATCAGGGAAAGGTACTGCATTTCGGAGTCTCCAATTTTACGGTGAGGCAGTTTGAACTGCTTCAGTCTCGCCTTTCCTTTCCCTTGGTGACCAATCAGATCGAGGTTTCCCTTTTACACCAGGAACCTTTCCTGAATGGTATGCTTGATTATTGCCTCCAGCATAAAATTATCCCGATGGCCTGGTCTCCTTTTGCCGGAGGGAAATTGTTTGAAAATAAAGACACCCAACAGCATGTACGTTTGCACAATGCATTGCAGGCAGTTAGCAACAGGCACCATCAGGCCTCTGTTGACCAACTGGCGTTGGCATGGCTATATAAACATCCGGCCAGGCTTATTCCTATCATTGGTACCAACCGTCCGGACCGTATAAAATCTGCGGCCCAGGCAGAAAGCATTCAATTGTCGCGCCAGGAGTGGTTTGAACTCTGGACGGCTGCCCGAGGACAGGAAGTACCTTAGCTTTTATTTTTTTGCTTTAGCGGCCATGTTGGTTGTGACTGAAAGGCTATCCTCTCACGTTTTCATGTGTGTTCCACAGCATAAAAATCCTCTGATACAGATAATCTCAACTATTTAGAGAATTATATTTTCTACAATACTGTTTAATACATAACCAAAAGTCTTAAACAAATTTTAATTAAAAGCCAACCTTCATCGGAAAATAAATGTTTATAAAACATGGAAAATACTAAGGCAAAAAAAAGAGGACAGTCGGGTGAATCCGGAGAAAACAAATCTGAAAGAATTAAAGAAGCTTACCTTGATTATCTGCTCGAGCACGGAGTGCAGCCCCCTTCTGTTTATCAGTTCACTAAAAAGCTGAAAATGAAAGAGGCTGATTTTTATACATATTACAATTCGTTCACAGCCATAGAAAAAGAAACATGGAAAGGCTTTTTTGAGGAGGCTATCCGAAGAATTCAAGGTGAAGCCATTTATAATGAATATACAGTGCGAGAAAAATTGCTGGCTTTCTATTATACATGGATAGAGGTTTTGAAAGATCATCGCAGCTATGTCACTTTCTCTTTCAAAAACAAGGCTCTTCAAAAAGACTTTTATAGCAAGCAGAACAACATCTTAAACAGCTTCAAGAACGAATTTTATGATTTTGTCAATGAGTTGATCAGTGAAGGAAAAGAGACAAACGAAGTGGTAGACCGCCCTTTGATTAGTAACAAGTATGACGAAGGTTTGTGGCGTCAGCTATTATTCGTTCTTAATTTTTGGATAAAAGACGATAGTAAAAACTTTGAACAAACCGATATGGCTATAGAAAAGGCTGTGAACCTTTCCTTTGATATTATGGGTAGGGGAGCTTTGGATACCGCGGTGGATTTGGCCCGTTTTCTATTTCAAAGAAATTATCGTTAAATGAGTTTGCCAGCAAGAGTCTAATAATGAATTACATGAAAGAACAGTCAAGAATACCTACCTCCAAAGTGCAGAGGGCGGCTAGATTTGTGAAAACTGGTGCCAAAATCGGAGGTAACTATGTTAAATATTATACCAAAAGAGCTTTCAATCCGCAAGTGAGTCGTGATACACTGCATCATGACAATGCAACCGATATTTATGAAAGTTTGAGTGAGCTGAAAGGGAGCGCGCTGAAGGTATTGCAGATGATGAGCATGGATAAAAACCTGCTGCCTACGGCCTATACGGAACGCTTTCAGATGGCCCAATACAGTGCGCCCCCTTTATCCTATCCTTTAGTGGTAAAAACTTTTCAACAATATTTTGGAAAAGGACCTACCGCACTTTTTGATACTTTCAGCAAAAATGCACGGAATGCAGCCTCTATGGGGCAGGTACATGAAGCCTCGTTGCATGGGAAGAAACTGGCCGTGAAGATTCAGTATCCTGGCGTAGCCGATAGTATCAGTTCCGACCTGAAGATTGTACGGCCTTTTGCCGTTCGTCTTTTCAATATTAATGAAAAAGACCTGGATCATTATCTGGAAGAGGTAGAAGGTAAGCTGCTGGAAGAAACTGATTATGCGCTGGAATTGCAACGCTCGGTAGAAATATCGCAGCAATGCAGCCACATAGAGCATTTGTTTTTCCCAACCTATTATCCTGATTTGTCCTGCGACAAGATTATTACCATGGACTGGATAGAAGGAAAGCATCTCAAAGAGTTTTTGCTCACCAATCCGTCTCAGGAAGTGAGAGATCGTATCGGGCAGGCGCTGTGGGACTTTTATGATTATCAGGTACATTCATTGAAACAAGTACACGCAGACCCTCATCCCGGTAATTTTCTGATGCAACCGGATGGTCGTTTAGGCATTATTGATTTTGGTTGTGTGAAAATTATTCCGGAAGATTTTTACTATAAATACTTTAGCCTGATCAAAAAAGATATTTTAGATAACAAAGTGGAACAAGACGCCATTTTTTACGATTTGGGCTTCTTGTTTGACCAGGATACGGAACATGACAAAAAGCTTTTCAAAGCTATATTTCTGGAAATGATAGAACTGTTGGGTCGCCCTTTTCATCATGATGCGTTTGATTTTTCAGACGATGTATACTTCAAACAAATTTTTAACCTGAGCGAGCGGGTTTCTAACATGAGAGAGGTACGAGAATCCAAAAGTGCCCGGGGGCCACGGGATGCCCTGTATATCAATCGCACTTATTTTGGTCTCTACAATCTTTTAAATGCCTTAGGAGCCAAGATTGTAACACGGAAACCTGCCTGGTTGCAAATGGAGAAAGTGTAAAGAATGGTGCTAAGTTATTCTCTTTTATCCTTATTAATACATAACTTGAGCCATGGCTAAAAATAGTTACAGCATATTGTATCAATGGGTCATAGGACTCATCTTAGGAGGAGGGATGCCTTTTTCTGTTTTCTCACAGGAATTGCTGTATGTCTCTATTACGGATGGTGAGAAAACCTTACAGGAAATTAGTAAATCGCATAGAGGGGCTTATGAGGTAATAGAAATACAGGAGCCAGAACAATATTCAAAACATTTTTTTCTCCATGAAGGCAGTACCCAGGAGTGGGTGCATCAGAATCACAAGGAAAACACAGAATTTACAGCAGAGAGGACAAACAACGTTATCCAGATTAACGGTGTGTTAAGGGATGAGAAAATACAAAAATCTGTCTCCATAGATAAAGATATATGGATCAATAAAATTGATCAGGGATTAAGTTATTTTGCTCTGTCTGGCCAGGAAAGTATAACCTTCTGGACACTCAAATTATCTGATCTGGAGCCTCTTCAGTTTAAGGCAGAAAAAGTGGGAATAGAAAATTTGAAAATCGATAATCAGGTAATAGAAGCTGTTAAATTAAAAATGACCCTTAAGAATATGTTTTTGTCTAAACTCTGGTCAGCTTATCTTTGGTATCGTACATCAGATGGGTTGTTCCTGAAGTACGAAGGAGCCAAAGGCGGCCCTGGTACGCCAACCACTACCATTGAAATTGTAGAAGGCATGTAAATGTAGCTGCTTATTTTTTTCTTTTGTAAAAGTACAGATGAGGTTCAGCGCCACCCTGGGCTTCACTCAACGTAAAATATCCGCCGCTGTCAGCCGCAAAGCCGATAGCTTCTCCCTGAGGTTCGACTGTATAAGGTAACACAGCAGGTTCCTGTTGCAGTAAATCGGTAAGGCTTATTGTTGGATTCTCTTTTTTCCAATATAAAACCCGTACATAAGATTTCAATAATACTTCATTGCCGTCAGCAGAAATATCACCTCCTACAATTTGATCCAATACGCCCCCAATTTGAATAGGTAACTCCCCTGTTTTCTCCAGCGTGACTTTTTCTGTCGTATTTTGCGGGTAGGCAACTCTGTAAATGTGCTCAAACTCATCTCTTTTAGAGACCACATATAAATCTTTGCTGACCGGATCTAACAGTAAGGTTTCGGCATCTCTTTTTCCATCCGGATATTCATATTCAATCACATCTGCTTGGTAGAGTGTATCTACCACAGGCACATCGCCCAGATTGATTTGAGGTTCCGGGATCCGATATATCTTGTATGAATCATGAACTGCCTGGTTATCGCCTATTTCACCAATATATATATAACTTTCTCCTTCTTTAGGTCCTGGCCCTATGGCTATATCTTCCCAATCCCGATTAGCTGCACCCTGTAGATGAAAGGTGGCCAGATGTTTACCCAGGGTATCAATCAGGAAAAGCTGGGGTTCAGCCCCACTATCATTATGGACCCAAAGGGCATGTGGATTTTTTTTACTGGCTACGATGCCTGAGGCTTCATCAATAGCTTTATGACCAACCACACCCAAATCTACAGGAGGATCAAAGGCTGTTAAAGGTTTTTCCTCCTCAACAGGAGCTAGCGGTTCTTCTTTCCCGCAGGAGGGGAAAGCAAAGAAAAAAAACAGAATAATAAATTTTAAGTAAGTCGTCATAAAGCAGGCTGCTATTAATTTAAAATGTAAAGAAAGGAAGAATAATAAAAAAGATACAAATCATTCTCCTGTTGCTTTCTACAAACGAGAATCTGAGAGAAAAAAATATGCAGATGAGGAATCTTTATTGCATGGGTAATGTTGTTGGGATTGCCACTCAAGATGGCATCATATTT